>CAWGAZ010000001.1:0-24754 GCA_963820725.1 uncultured Actinomycetes bacterium
GGCGGGACTTGAACCCGCACGGCCCGAGGGCCACCCGATTTTAAGTCGGGCGCGTCTGACCAGTTCCGCCACCCCGGCGGCCTGAGGGTACCGCCCGCCGCGCGGCGGGATACCCTGCGCGCCGGATGACCCACGACACGATCGTTGCCCTCTCCGTGCTCGGCGTGATCGGCCAGGCACTCATCGCGCTTGGGCTCGTCGTGGGGCTGCTCGCCCTCGTCGGCGTCCGCGGACCACTCGACGGTCTGCGCAACCTGCTTTGGGGCTACGAGCTGTGGGGAGCGTTCGTCGTCGCGTCGATCGCGACCGGCGGCAGCCTCTTCTTTTCGCAGATCGCACACTTCCCGCCGTGCGAGTTCTGCTGGTTCCAGCGAGTGCTGATGTATCCGCTCTCGATCCTGACGCTGTTGCTCGCCCTGCGCGCCGACAACCGGGGCGCGCGCTACCTGCTGCCGCTGCCGATCGTCGGCGCCGGCACCGCCGTCTACCACCTCCTGATCGAAAACCACGTGATCAAGCAGCCGACCGCGTGCACTGCGACCGGCGGCTGCGACGTCAAGTGGATCAACGAGTTCGGCTACATGACGATCCCCACCCTCTCGCTCACGGCCTTCCTCCTTCTCATCGGATTCTTGGTCCTCGCCTCGGTCGGGGAGGCAGAAGTGCCCGCTACCCTTCCCGCGCATGCCGAGCGGTAAGAGAGCCAGACAGCAGAGACACGAGGCAGCGGTCGCAGCGCGGACGCCGCCGCCCGTGCGCTCGAAAGGCGCCGGCGGGACGGGTGCGCGCCGGGCGTCGCCGCGCGCGCTCGCGATCGCCGGCATCGTCGTCCTGATCGCAGTGATCGCCGTGGTGCTGGGCGTCGTCCTCAGCGGCGGCAAAAAGTCTTCTTCGGCGGACTTCCCGGCCGTCGGCAGCGCGACGTGGCCGGGCGCTCTGCAGGGATCGACGGACGTGCGCAAGCTCTACAAGGGGATCCCGCAGTCCGGCCTCACTCTCGGCAACCCGAAGGCGCCCGCGACGCTGACCGAGTACATCGACCTCCAGTGCCCGAACTGCCAGGCCTTCGAGACGCAGCAGATGCCGACGATCATCCAGAAGTACGTTCGCCCCGGAAAGCTCAACATCAAGATGCAGCCCTGGTCGATCCTCAGCCCGCCGGACTCGCCACGCGGCCAGGCGGCCACGATCGCGGCGTCGCTCCAGAACAAGGGCTTCCCGTTCGCCTCGATGCTCTACCTCAACCAGGGCGTGGAAGACACGGGCTGGCTGACCGAGAACATGGTCGGGTCCGCCGCGTCGAGCGTCGACGGCACCGATCCGCGGCGGGTGCTTGATGACCTCACCTCGTCACAGGTCAAGGCGATCGTCAACAACGTCGACAGCTCGGCCAACGCCCAGGGCTTCACCGGCACGCCGACGCTCCTGCTCAACCACACAGGCCAGAAGGCGCACGTGGTCGCGGTCGGCGTCCCGGATGCCGCGACGCTCCGCTCGCAGATCGAATCCGCGATCCAGGGCTAGTCCAAAGCGCGCAGAGTCTGTCCGACCCGATCTCTAGGGTTTTGCGCCCCAATGATCGTCGGACTCCTCATCGGATTGGTGGTCGGAGCTGCCGGAGCCTGGCTTCTCCTCCGCAGCAAGAACGCCGAGCTCTCGGCCCGTTTCGGGGCACTCGCGGCCGATGCGCTGCACCGGAACAACGAGACCTTTCTCGACCTCGCCTCCGGCAAGCTGGAGCTGCTGCAAAACGAGGCGACGCACGAGCTGGAGCAGCGCCAGAAGGCGGTCGAGCATCTCGTCCAACCGATCCGGGAGTCGCTACTGAAGGTCGACGGCAAGCTGCACGACCTCGAGGTCGCCCGCACGAGTGCGTACTCCGCGCTGAGCACCCAGGTCCGACAGCTCGCCGAGTCGCAGAGTCTGCTGCGCAGCGAGACCGGAAACCTCGTCAGTGCGCTGCGCGACCGTCCCAACGTCCGCGGCCGCTGGGGCGAGATCCAGCTGCGACGCGTCGTCGAGATGGCCGGCATGCTCGAGCACTGCGACTTCGAGACGCAGGCCCACGTCGCGACCGAGGACGGCCGGCTCCGACCCGACCTGGTCGTCAAGCTGCCCGGCTCGAAGACGGTCGTCGTCGACTCGAAGTTCGCCGGACAGGCCTACCTGGAGTCCCTCGGCGCACGCGACGACGAGGAGCGCACGGTGAAGCTCCGTGACCACGCGCGCCAGGTGCGAGACCACATCGCGAAGCTGTCGGGCAAGAGCTACTGGTCGCAGTTCGACTCCGCGCCCGAGTTCGTCGTGCTCTTCATCCCCGGCGAGACGTTCCTGAGCGCGGCGCTCGAACAGGATCCGTCGCTGATCGAGGAGGGCGTGAACCAGCAGGTCATCCTCGCCACGCCCACGACGCTCATCGCGCTGCTCCGCGCCGTCGCGTACGGCTGGCGGCAAGAGACGATCGCCGAGTCGGCGAAGACGATCAGCGACCTCGGCCGCGATCTGTACGGACGGCTCGCCACGCTGACCGAGCATTTCGCGAAGGTCGGCCGCGGCCTCGAGACCGCTGTTCGCTCGTACAACGAGACCGTGGGATCGCTCGAGACGCGGGTGCTGCCGAGTGCTCGCAAGTTCCGTGACCACGGAGTCTCACCTGCCTCCGAGCTCGCAGAGCTCCCGGCCGTCGAACGGACCGTTCGGCCCGTGACCGCGCCCGAGCTTGCGACGGGCGAGGACGCGGCCGCCGACGCCGCGTAGGCAGCCTCGCAACCTGCGGTGCCGGGAACGTCAATCCGGCCCAAATCGTTTAATACAGCAGACAGTTTGCGAGAGAGGAACCGCATGAACGAGGTACACGATGTGATCGTGATCGGCGGGGGACCTGCGGGCTACACCGCGGCCCTCTACGCCGCGCGCGCGAACCTGCAGCCGCTCGTGATCGAGGGCTTCAGCTGGGGCGGCCAGCTCATGATCACGAGCGACGTCGAGAACTACCCCGGCTATCCCGACGGGATCATGGGCCCCGAGATGATGGCCGAGTTCCGCCGCCAGGCGGAACGCTTCGGCACCGAGTTCGTCACCGACGACGTGACCCGGGTCGACTTCTCGGAGCGGCCGTTCCGCGTCTGGGTCGAGGACGAGGAGTACCGCGCCCGCTCCGTGATCGTCGCGACCGGCGCGAGCGCCCGCTGGCTCGGGCTCGAATCCGAGGAGCGGCTGAAGGGGCGCGGCGTGTCCGCGTGCGCGACCTGCGACGGCGCGTTCTTCCGCGACAAGCACATCGTCGTCGTCGGCGGCGGCGACTCGGCATTCGAGGAAGCGCTCTTCCTGACGCGCTTCGGCTACAAGGTCACGCTCGTCCATCGCCGGGACGAGTTCCGCGCCTCGCAGATCATGATCGACCGGGCGCGGGCCAACGAGAAGATCGAGCTCAAGACGCCGTTCGTGGTCGAGGAGGTGCTCGGCGAGGACTCGATCAGCGGCCTGCGCCTGCGCAACACCGAGACCGACGAGATCGAGGATGTCGACGCCGGCGCGCTGTTTGTCGCGATCGGACACGATCCGAACACCGCGCTCTTCGTCGACCAGCTCGACCACGATGCGAACGGCTACCTCGTCACGAAAGCCGGGACGACCGAGACGAACGTGCCCGGCGTGTTCGCGGCGGGCGACGTCCAGGATCACGTCTACCGCCAGGCCGTGACCGCCGCCGGCAGCGGCTGCATGGCGGCCCTCGACGCCGAGCGGTTCCTGGCCGCCGACGAGGGCCACACCGGCACCGCACTCACGGCGCCGAGACCGGAAGCCGAGCCGACGCAGGTCTAGAAGTCCTCGCAGCTAACCTGCCGCCGTGCCGAACTTCATCTGCCCGAACTGCAAGGAGCGGTCGATCGACATCGACCGCAAGGAGGGGATGTTCGACGAGGCCGTCGCCTGCCACCACTGCGGGTTCGGCTTCCTCTTCGAGCTCATGGACGACTACTACCCGGCGCCGACGACCGGGCTCGTCACCTGCGACCAGGAAGGCCGCATTCTCGCCATCGGTCGCGGCGTCTTCGAGCTGAGCGGGTGGAGCGAGCACGAGGTACTCGGAGCCGACGTGGTCGCCGCGTTCGGTCTCGCCGGCTTCGAGGAGGCGAAGAACCCGGTCAAGCTCGCCCTCGAGTGGGGCGTGCGCCGCCCGAACGAGCAGCTCCAGCTGCAGACGCGAAGCGGCCAGGTCAAGCGCGTGATCGGAGACTTCTTCCCGGCGCTCGACGACGACGGCGGCCTGCTTGTCGCGCTCACTCCGTCGCACGGCTAGATTTCGGGTCGGCGCCGAGGCGCCCCAAGATCTCGCTGGGCGGCGACGGCTTTGCCGGCGCCGCTTCCAGCAGAAGGCGATGGAGCTCGCCGCGAACCGCCGCAAAGGCTGATGGCTCCTACGATCGAGAGGAGCTAGAGGTGCGGACGATCGTGGCCATCGGCATTGCGGGATCATTGGGAGCGCTCGCACGCTACGGACTCGACGGACTCGTGTCGCGGCGTCTTCCGTCGCCGTTTCCGTGGGGAACGTTCGTCGTCAACATCAGCGGCGCGTTCGTCCTCGGCTTCCTGATGACGCTCATGACGGGACAACTCGCGACGGCTCCGTGGCTGCGGTCGGCACTGACGATCGGGTTGCTCGGCGCGTACACGACCTTCTCGACGCTCTCCTACGAGACATACCGGCTGCTCGAGGACGGCGCGCTCGGCCTGGCCGCCGCCAACCTCCTCGGTAGCTGCGCCGCCGGGCTGGTCGCCGTCTACCTCGGCGTCGTGGCAGGGAGGGCGTTGTGAAGCTCGAGGGCGAAGGCAAGCTTCTGCGACTCTTCATCGGGGAGTCCGACACGTGGCACGGCAGGCCGCTCTACCAGGCGATCGTCGAGCGCGTGCGCGAGGAGGGGCTCGCGGGTGCGACGGTAGTCCGCGGCATCGAAGGGTTCGGCGCCGACTCGCGCCTCCACACCTCCCGGATCCTGCGCCTCTCCGAAGACCTGCCCGTCGTGATCGAGATCGTCGACTCGCCCGAGCAGATCGACCGCGTCGTGCCGATTCTCGACGAGATGGTGGGCGAAGGGATGCTCACGCTCGAGCGCGTGCAGATCGTCTCGTACCGGTCGAGCGACGAATAGCTTCCGACGGCCACAATGGCGGCGTGGAGTCGCTGAGCGGAACACTTCTCGTCGCGTCGCCCGCGCTGCTCGACCCGAACTTCCGCCGCACCGTCGTGCTCGTGACCGAGCACACCGAGGACGGTGCGGCCGGCCTCGTCCTCAATCGCCCCTCTCCCGTCGAGGTCGCGGGTGCGGTGCCGCAGCTCGAGCCCGTCGTGGACGACGGCGAGGCGGTCTGGGTCGGCGGGCCGGTGCAACCCGAGGACGTGCTCGTACTCGGCGAGTTCCTCGACCCGGACGACGCCGCTGTGCCGCTCTTCGGCGCGCTCGGCTTCCCTTCGCTGGCGGAACCGGAGGAGATCGTCCCGGCCACGACCCGGCGTCGCGTCTTCGCCGGCTACGCGGGCTGGGGGGTCGGCCAGCTCGAGGCCGAGGTCGCGGACGAGGACTGGATCCTGGAGCCTGCGCTCCCGGACGACGCCTTCACCGAGGACCCGGAGGAGTTGTGGCGCGACGTCCTGCGCCGCAAGGGCGGGATCTACGAACTCGTCTCCCGCATGCCCGAGGATCCGCGGGTCAACTGAGCCGCTCGAACGCGAAGACGTACGTCAGTCGCCGGAACGGGAACCGTTCGCCGTAGCGCGCGGCAACCGCGTGCGCCTCGCCGAGCCGCACGTCGCGTTCCTGCGCGTCCATCGTCACGAACATGCTCGTCGTGGCGAGGTGGGCGACGAGCGAGTCCGGGGTCGATTCCTCCATCGTCTCGACGACCGTCCGCCCCAGCTCGCGGAACCACGGCTCTCTCGGCAGCTCTCCCTCACGGTACGGCTCGTGGCCCGCGTAGCCCACGAGCTCGCCCAGCTCGCGCTGCAGCGGGTCGCGCTCATCCCACCAGTTCCAGAGCAACACGAGCCCGCCGCCGCCCGCGATCACACGGTGCAGCTCCGGCAGCGCCCGCTCTCGATCGAACCAGTGGAACGCCTGGCCCGCGAAGACGGCGTCGACGCTCTCGCCCGGCAGCGGGATCGACTCCGCCGACCCCTCATGCGCCTCCGCCTCCGGCACGGCCGTCCGCAGCTGCTCGAGCATCGGAGCGCCCGGCTCGATCGCTGCCACCTCGAGGCCGAGCGCGACGAGGCCGCGCGTTAGCTTCCCCGTCCCGGCGCCGACGTCGAGCACGCGCGCGCCCGTCTCCAGCCCGAGCTGCTCGGCCGCCCAGCGCAGCGCCTCGGCGGGGTACTCCGGCCGGTGCCGCTCGTACTGCGCGGCGACCGACTCGAAGCTGCGGGAACGGGCCGCCCGGTCAGACACGGCTCGACGGACAGAGGTCGCTCACGACGCAATCCTCGCAGCGGGGCCGCCGTGCGTCGCAGATGCGGCGGCCGTGCCAGATCAGGAGGTGCGGAAAGCGCGCCCAGTCGGCCCGCGGTACCAGCCGGACGAGGTCGCGCTCGATCTTCACCGGATCCTCCCGGCGCGTGAACCCGAGCCGCTGGGAGAGGCGCCGCACGTGCGTGTCGACGACGATCCCCTGTGCCTCTCCGAGCTCCGACGACACGACGTTGGCCGTCTTCCGTGCGACACCCGGTAGACGAATGAGCTCTTCGAGCCGCCGTGGTACCTCGCCGTCGAACTCCTCGAGCAGCGTCTGCATCGTGCCGCGCAGCGCCTTCGCCTTCTGGCGGTAGAAGCCGGTCGCGAAGATGTCACGCTCGAGTTGTTCTTGCGGCACGGCGAGGTAGTCCTCCGGCCGGTGGTACTTCTCGAACAGCGTCTGAGTGACGCGGTTGACGTTCACGTCGGTCGTCTGCGCCGAGAGCATCACCGAGACGAGCAGCTCGAGCGGACTCCGAAAGCGAAGCGCGATCGCCGCGTCGGCGTGCTCGATGGCGAGCCGCTCGATGATCGGCCCGATGCGCTGCTTCTTCGGCCCGACGCGCTTCCGGGCCTCCTGCACGAAGCTACGAGGCAACTGCCTCCGGCACCCAGGAGCGCAGGCGCGGCCCGGCGCAGACGAGGTCGAGGGCAGGGCAGCCCGCGCAGGCGAACTCGCTCGGCGTCGGCCGGAACTCGCCGGCCTGGATGCGCGCGACCGCGGCCGACAGCTCGGCCTCGAGCTCGGGCACGTCGGCGCGGGTGAACACGGCCTCCACGGGCGCGTCCGGCCGCTCGAGGAAGTGGTAGACGACCTCGACCTCCTCGGCGCCCGCGCGGAAGCACGCGAGGGCGTAGACGAGCCGCTGCAGCCGGTAGTCCTGCTCGACGACCTCCTCCGGTGACGCCTCGCCGAGCGCGTTCGTCTTGTAGTCGACGACGAGCGCGCGGGCGTCGGCGAGATGGAAGGCGTCGATGAAGCCGTGAATCAGGACTTCGTCGTGCTCGAAGGTGAAGTGGCGCTCCTTCTCGACTCCCGTCAGGCCGGCGACGCGGCGGGCCAGATCGGACTCGCAGTACGCGCTCACGAAACCGCGGACCAGCTCGTCCTCGAGCTCGGGCACGACGGGGGCGGCGAGATCGATCTCCTCGAGGAGGGAGTGCACCGCGGTACCGATCTCGGTGCCCGACCTCTCCCCCGTCCCGTCGCCTTCGGCCTCGACGGGGCGCTCGCTCATCCCGAGGCCGTAGCGGGCAAAGTACTTGTACGAGCATTGCTCGAAGAGCGAGAGCGCGGTGAAGGAGAGCCTGCGGACCCGGTGGAGCGGCGGCTCCGGGAGTGCCACGAGTGGTGGCAGCTCGGGCGCGGCGGGCGGAGCAGCGACAGCCTCGTCGAGAGCGGTGAAGAGCGCCAGCTGTCCTTCTTCCTTCTCCTCCTCGGGCTCGGCCGGTGCCGCCGCCGGCTCCGGGCGGTAGCGGTCGAGGCGGACGAGGAGCCGCGCGTCGCCGCGCACGAGCTCGACCGGCGTATCGCCCGCCTGCGCGAGGTCCTCGTCGGCTTCGAGCCGGTCGAGCACCCACGCGATCGGTGTCGGCGTCGCTGTCTCGCGCTCCGAGCCGAGATCGACCGAGCCGGACACGATCAGCCGCTCCTTCGCCCGCGTCATCGCGACGTAGTAGAGCCGCAGGCGCTCGGCCCGCTCCGACTCCTGCCGCGCCTGCTTCACCGCCTCGTAGTCGAAGGCGCCGCGCCGCTTCGCCGTCACCGGATCGGCGACCCGGAAGCCGAAACGGCCGTCGGGCAGCGCGAGGATCTCGTCCGGCGAAGGCGGCACGCGGTCGCGGCCGGCGTCGGCGACGATCACGACCTTGAACTCGAGGCCTTTGGCCGCGTGGATCGTGAGCAGGCGGATGGCGTCGGCGCCCTCCTCCTCGGCGACGGCCTCGAGCTCCCGCGCGCCCACGGCCTCCTGCTCGGCGACGAAGCGGACGAAGCCCTCGACGTCGGGCCCGCGCAGCTCCTCGTACGAGCGGGCGAGACGGGCGAGCTTGCGCAGGTTCGCGTAGCGCCGCCGGCCGTCCCACTGCGCGAGGACGGCGAGGTCGTAGTCGTGCTCGGCGACGATCTGCTCGCACAGCCGTTCGAGCGAGAGCCGCGGCATGGCCTCGACGAGCCGCTCGTAGCGCTGGCGAAACGCGCGCATCAATCGTTCGTCGCGCTCGGCCAGACCCGGCGGCAGCGCGTGCTCGAGCCCGGTGAAGAGCGGACGCCGTGACGCGACGCGGCGCAGGAGCGCCAGCGCGTCGTTCGAGACCCCGACGAACGGCGAGGCGAGCACCGAGGCGAGCGCGGTGTCGTCGTAGCGGTTCTGGAGCAGACGGAGGTACGAGAGGAGATCGACGACTTGCTGCTGTCCGAAGTAGCCCTTGCCGGTGGCGCGATACGTCGGGAGCCCCGCCCGCCGCAGCTCGTCCTCGTACCACTCCGCGTCCGTGCCGGCGGCGAAGAGGAGGACGATCTCGCCCGGCGTCGCCGCGCCGGAGTCGACGAGCTCGCGCACCCGTCGCGCCACCGCCCGCGCCTCGCCACGCCTCCAGTGGACGCCGCTGTCCTGGTAGCTCTCCTTGTCGGTGACGAGCAGCTCGACCGGATGGCCGAAGACGGGATCGGGAAACTCGGCCGCCGCTGCCAGCTCCTGGAACTCGCCGCCGAAGTCCGCACCGAACAGCTCGTTGACGGCGGCGAGCACCTCGGGACGCGACCGGTAGTTGAGCGTCAGCGAGAGGGGACACTCGGCGGCCTCGCGCCGTTCGCGAAAGACCTGGACGTCGGCGTGGCGGAACCCGTAGATCGCCTGGAACTCGTCACCCACGAAGAACAGCTCCGTCTCAGGCGACCGCAGAAGATCCACGATTTCCGTCTGCAGGCGGTTCGTGTCCTGGAACTCGTCCACGAGGATCGAGCGGAAGCGGGCTTGCTCGCGCTCGCGCAGCTCCGGCTCGGAACGGAGCAGGTCACGCGCCTCGAGCTGCAGGTCCTCGAAGTCGAGCGCCGACTCGCGCCCCTTCGCCTGGGCGTAGCGCTCGGCGAACAGCGTCAGCAGCTCTTGCAGAAGCGCCCGGTCGCGCGCGGCCGCCTCGTCGAGGGCAGCCTGCTCGACGGACGCCAGCGTCTCGCAGTACGCGGCCGCACGATCGCCGCGCGCCTTGAAGCCGGTCAGATTCATCAGGCGGTCGGGACGGCGGTCACGCTCGAGCAGCTCGAGCAGCTCGGCCGCAGTCCGTCGCTGGGAATCCGTCGCTTCCGGATCACCGACGAGCGACGTCGCGGCGGCGTGCAGCTCGTCGACCCGCTCGCCGAGCTCCGGCCGTGGCGCCACGGCGAGGTCGAGCTCGCGCCCGGCTGCGCGCAGGGTCTCGTAGACGCTCGTGAGCATCCGCCGCAGCCGGTCGCTGCCGTAGGTCGCAAGGAGCTCGAGTCGCTGCGGCTCGTCTCCCGAGCAGAACTCCGCCAGCGCCTCGGCGAAGGCTTCGGAGCGAAGCACGGCCGCCTGCGCCTCGTCGAGCTCGCGGAAGCGCGGGTCGAGCCCGGCAGCGAGCGGATACGCCCTGAGCACGCGGGCGCAGAAGCCGTGGATCGTCGAGATCCAGGCGCCGTCGAGCTCGCGGGCGAGGTCGTGCCGGCCACGCTGGGCGAGTGCCGCACGGATCCGGGTCCGGAGCTCGCCGGCGGCACGGCGCGTGTAGGTGATCACCAGGATCGAGTCGACGTCGAGCCCGCGATCGCAGACCGCACGAACGACGCGCTCGACGAGGACGGCCGTCTTCCCCGTGCCGGCACCGGCGGAGACGAAGACCTCCCCTCCTGCCTCTACGGCGGCGAGCTGCTGCTCGTTGAGCGAACTCATGCTCGCTCGATCCGGCAAACGGTCCAGAGATCGCACCAGCTCGGGCATTCGCCGCCGAGCGGGTCGTGGCGGACGTCGCCCTCCCGGATCCGCTCGGCGAGCGCGGTCGCGGTCTCGCGCGCCGACTCAACGACGCCCCAGAACGCCTCCTCGTCGAGGTAGTCGTGCGAGACGTATCCGGGAAGCGTCTCCGCCTCCGAGCTTCGCACGAGCCCGCGCGGCTTGCGCGCGCCCGCGAGCGGCCGATACAGACCGCCCAGCGGCTCGAGTCCGACGAGATCGCGCAGCACGAGCATGTAGAGCGGGATCTGCAGCCGCAGCTCGCTCTCGATCTGCCGCGCGGAGTGGGCGCTCTTGCCCGACTTGTAGTCCTGGACGATTCCGCGCGCGCCGAACGGGTCGACGTCGATCCGGTCGATCTTGCCGGAGAGGGTCAGACCCGGCGCCAGCTCGAGCCCGCGCTGCAGCTCGGGCGCTGCGCGTTCGCTACCGAACGAGACCTCGAACCGCCGCGGTACGAGCGGCGACGAGGACCCGCACTCCTCCTCGACGAACGCCGAGAGGTCGCGCCACAGCGTCTGGTCGAGCTCCCGCTCCTGCATCTCGGTCAGATCCATGCGCACGCCCGCGAGCGAGTCGTCGAGGCAGCGGCGCATCAGCCCGGTCGCCGCCTCGACGTGCTGCGGCTCGAGCCGCTCCACCCCGAGCTCGGCCGGGACGCGGGAGAAGAATCGGTGAAGAGCGTTGTGGGCGACGCTGCCGCGCTGCTTCGCGTCGGGCTCGGCGTCGATCGTCTTCGGATCGAGGAAGCGCTCGACGAACCACGCGGAGGAGCAGTCGGCGAACCGCTCCAGCTCGGTCACGGCGAACGAGGTGCGCGAGGCGAGCTGTTCGAGCACGAGGGGATGGGTGAGCCGGGTGGGACGGCGGAACGCGGACAGCGCCCGCTCGAGTCTCCGCTCCCAGCCGTTCGCGCGGGCGAGGGCCCCGGCCTCCGCCCTGTCGTGCGCGGCGAGCTCCGCGAGCGCGCGCAGCCGCTCCCGCTCGGTCGGCGCCTCCTCTAGCGGCCAGGTGAGCGCAGAGAGCGGTCGTCGGCAGGCCCACCGCCGCACGTCTTCGCCGTCGAAGACGGCCTCGACGTCGTACCAGAACGGGCTCGCCTCGCGCGGGCTGCCGTCGTCGTCGGCCGCCTCGCGCACGAGATAGAGCCGCTCGGAGGCGCGCGTGCAGGCCGCGTAGAAGAGATAGCGATCGCGCTCGACCCGGTCGGGCCGGATCAGCCTCGCCCCTCGCTCGTCGAGCCCGCGCCGCGTCTCCTCGTCGAGGAACGGCGAGCCCGCATCGCGCCGCGGCAGGCTTCCTTCCTCGAGGCCGAGGACGAAGACCGCGTCGAAGCGGCGCGTGCGGGCGCGCAGCAGGTCGACGACCGCGACCCGTCCCGCGTCGTCGCCCGCGCGACGGGGCAGCGCGGCGCGCTCGACAGCAGCGAGCACGTCCTCGCGACTCAGCTCGCCGCTCAGCTCCCGCCAGCCGTCGAGCTCGGCGAGCAGTCTTCTCAGAGCCTCGTACGCCCGGAGGTCGAGCCGGCTTGCGACGTCGGCCGGCGGTCGCTCGAGGCCGTAGGCGTTGCGCAACATCCGCTCCGCGAGCTCGCTCACCGCCTGAACGGGGTCGGCCGCTTCCCGGAGCTCGGCGAGCGCCGGAAGCGGGGCTTCGCGCAGGCGTTCAGCCTCCTCGACGACGCGCTCCGGCGCCTGCACCGCTCGCCCGCGGAGCCGGCCCTCGACGAAGTCGACCGAGCGCCGCTCGAGTCCCGAGAACGGCGAACGGAAGAAGCGGAAGAGGTCGTTGCGCGTGCCTCCTCCCCACGCGAAGCGCAGCAGCGCCGCAAGCGCGTGCACGAGCGGGGTCTGAGTGAGCCGGAGCTCCCCGTCGACCGCGTACGGGACGCCGAACGAACCGAGCACGGTCTCGAGCGCACCGCGGAGCCGGTCGTATCCCGGTACGACGAGCCCGATCCGCTCGGGCGGCATCCCTCCGCGGGCGAGAGCCAGAACCTCCTCGGCGACGAGCTCGAGCGTGCCGCGGCTTCCGGCTCCCTCGAAGAAGCGGATCACGCCGTCGAGCGGCGGAGCATCGCCCGGCTCGTCGGCGAACAGTGCCCGCTCGAGGTGCGCGAGCGCCGGCGGCGCGATCGCCGCGTAGTTCGGCGGCAGCTCCTCGACAGGGGCGTCGGCGAGGCGGGCCAGGTCTTCGGCGGTCCGCCGCAGCGCGGCGAAGGCGGGCCGTCCGGGCTCGTACGGGAGCGAAACAGTCACCTCGGTACGCGCGGCGAGCGCCTCGAGCAACGCCCACTCCGCGCCCGTGAGGTCTTCGAAGCCGTACGCGAAGACCGGCTGCCCGTGCCAGGCGTCGAGATCCCCGTGGAGACGCTCGACGGCCTGACTCCGCAGCAGACCGCGGTCCCAACGCCCGAGCCGGTCGAGCTCGTCGCAGTAGCCCGCGTAGAGCACCCCGAGCTCGCCTTCGACCGCCGCGGGAGCGAGCAAGCCCTCCTCGAGCTCGTCGAGCGTCCGCTCGAGCGAATCGACGAAACCCGCCTGCGCCGCCGAGCGCGAGTAACCGCGGAGATCGGCGCCGCCCACGACGCCGCGCACGAGCAGTGCGCGCTGTACGCGGCCGACGAGCGGGCGACGCTCGCCGGTGCCGGCCACGACCTGCTCGAAGACGTCGTCGAACGTACCGATGGATCCGCCGAGGAGTGCATGACGCCGGCGCAGCAGCTCGCGCTCGACGCGGTCGACGTCCGCCCTGTTCGGCACGATGAGCACGGGCTCGGACCCTTCGCGAGGATCGAGCGCAGCGAGATACCGGTCGAGGAGGAGCTCGACCTTGCCCGCGTTGGCGGGTCCCGCGATCAGCCGAAGCGGCACCCGCCTACGCTAGCGCGCGGACGGGACGGGCTCTGGAAGGGTTCAGGCCGCCGTGACGGACTTCGGCCGGCGCCCACGGCGGGCTGCCGCGCGGCCCGGCATCTTGCCGGCGCACGGGTCGCAGAGATCGGCCTGCTTCGCTCCGCGGCGCGCGTCGGTGTACGTGACCCGCATCACCGCACCCTTGCCCTCGTCGACCTCGCTGCCGCAGTTGTCGCACACGAGCACCGTTTTCCGAGCCACCGATCTCCTCCTTCGCGTGGGCCTTCTCCCGCGGAAATCCTACAGAAACGCGCCGCGCACTATGCAGCCGCATGTGCGCGCCGAATTCGCCACGAACGCAGCAAGCTGAGCATTCCCTGTTCCTCCGGCGAGAGCGCCGCATCTCGCGCCTTGAGGACCCGCAAATGCCGCGGACGAAAATCGTCGATCGTTCGGCCCTCGAGGTACTGCTCGACGACCGCAGGGGAGACGTACGACTCCCGCGTGACGGCCGGTGTATTTCCCAGTTGCTCCGCCACACGACGCATGACCGCGGTGATCGATCGCTTCTGCTCGCTTTCCGACTCGGGAAGTCCCTGCTTCGCGACATGTTCCGCGAGGTAAATCGACGCGAGTAGCGTGCCGCCCCAGGTGCGGAAGTCCTTCGCGGTGAACTCCTCGCCGAGATAGATCTTCACGTAATCGTTCAAGCGTTTGCTCGTGAGGTTGTAGAGCTCGTCCTCCCGGCGGTACTTGAAGACGCGCGGACCGCCCTTCGCCTTCAGCAGGTCGCGGATCGCTTCGGCGAGGTCCTCGTCGACGAGCTCGCAGCGGACCCTGATGCCCGCCTTGGAGGGAAACGAGAGCTTCACGCGCCGGCCGCGCACCTGCACGTGGCGCCGCAGCAGCGTCGTGACTCCGTAGGTTCCCTCGCGGGCGTAGCGCTCGGAGCCGACGCGAAACCAGCCGAGCGAGATCACGCGCAGCGCGACCGCCGACACACGCTCGCGGTCGAGCGCGTCCCTGTCGATGTGCTCGCTCATCGCCGCGCGCAGATCCGGGAGGTGTTCACCGAAACGGATCAGACGGTCGTACTTCGCCTCGTCCTGCGCCGCGCGGTAGCTCGCGTGGTACAGGTACTGCTTCCGGCCGGCCTTGTCGTAGCCGGTCGCCTGGAGCTTCGCCCTCGGTCGGGTGGCGATCCAGACGTCCGACCACGCGGGCGGGATGGCGAGCTGGTCGATGCGCTCGAGAACGGCTACGTCACGGATCCTCCTCCCGCGGGCGTCGAGGTAGCGAAATGCGCGTCTGCTTCCGACCCGGCTCGGCATGTCGCTTCCATAACGACACTAGACTGGCCGCCGATGCGCGACGAGCGGACGATCGTCGTCCTCGAAGGGGACGAGACGGGGCAGGAGTTGCTCGAGGAGAGCCTCCGCGTGCTCGAAGCCGGGGTGATCGGAGTCGAGCTGGAGTTTCCACGCTTCGATCTCTCGCTCGAACGGCGCCGCGAGACCGCCAACGGCGTCGTGCACGAGGCCGCCGCGGCGATCCGGGAGCACGGGCTCGGGTTGAAGGCGGCGACGGTCACGCCGGAAGGCCGCGGCGACATCGGCTCCCCGAACCGCATCCTCCGCGAGGAAATCGGCGGCAGGGTCATCGTCCGTACGGGACGGCGGATTCCGGGTGTCGCGCCGCTCGGCGGTGTGCACGCGCCGATCTCGATCGTCCGCATGGCCGTCGGGGACGCCTACGGGGCGAAGGAGTGGCGCGAGGGCGAGGGCGACGACGAAGTCGCGTTCCGCACCGAGCGGATCGAACGCCGCATCTGCCATGCCGTCGCCGAGTTCGCGTTTCGCCAGGCAGAGCGCACGGGCGCCAAGGTCTTCGGCGGCCCGAAGTACACGGTCAGCCCGACCTACGAGGGAATGCTGAAGGAGGAGATGGACGCGGCAGCGGAGCGCCATCCCGATGTGCCGTACGAACCGCAGTTGATCGACGCCACGTTCGCGCTTCTTCTCTCCTCCGCCGGCGATCCGCTCGTGATTCCCGCGCTCAACCGAGACGGCGACATCCTCTCCGACCTCGTGCTGCCGCTCTTCGGCTCGATCGCCGGCTCCGAGTCGTTGCTCGTCGCGTTCGAGGACGACTTCGAGCCGGCGGCGATCATGGCCGAGGCCGCCCACGGGACGGCGCCGTCCCTGCGGGGGAAGAACGTCGCCAACCCGATGGCGATGATCCTCGCGGGCGCCGCTCTGCTCTCGCATACGGGCGACGAGGGGCAGCACGCAGGGCGCGCGATTCGCGAGGCGTGCCTCGAGGCCGTCGCCCAGGGTGGGCGCACCGCCGACCTCGGTGGCCACCTCGGCACGACGGAGTTCACGGACGACGTGATCGGACGCGTCCGCGCGAAGCTCGAGGTCTGGGCGAGCCTCTAGCCGAGCAGTGAATCGAGCCTGGCCGTCGGCACGAGCTCGAGCTTCCCGCTCACCCCGGAGTTGACGGCGTAGACGAGGCCCCGTGAGCCGACGGCCCACCCGTTGAGGTTGCCGTATCCCTTGGCCCTCGCGACGACAGCGTCCTGGCCGGTCGCGGGACCGAGCACGTGCAGCCGCTCGTTGCCTCCCACATACCCGGTGTAGACGGAGTAGAGGACGAGCTTCCCGTACGCCTTCACGTGGGCCACCTGATGCGGGCCGGCCGTCAGCGTCGTGGCTCCGACGGCGGGCCAGGTGTGCTCGAGCGTGCCGGTCCTCCAGTCATAGATCTGGAGCGAAGGCGTCGGTGCCGGAGTCAGCACGATCAGCAGATTCCCGCTGAGGGCGACCTCGCTGGCGGCGCCGAGCGGAATCCGTGCGAGCTGCTCGCCGGAAACCGAGTAGACGCTCGCACTCGTCGACGTCGACCAGGGGCTCGAGCTGAGGACGGCGATGTGACCGCCTCCGATCGCCTGGGAGACGATGGCGCCCGTGCCACCCGCGAGTGCGCTCAGCCCCTTCGGGGTGACCAGGCTGAGTTGCTCGTCGGCGGCGGTGGTGCCGTCGGACTTCCAGGCGCTGACGACCAGATGCTTGCCGGCGCCGACCAGACCTTCGATCCAACCACCCTTGGTCAGGGTGGGATCGTCCACGCCGTAGCGATACACGTGCTTGACCTGGTGGGCCGTCCCTCCAACCGTCGCGGTGTAGAGGTTCTCGCCCTCCTCCGTGTTGCCGAACTGCTGATCCCTGATCCAGGCGACCCGCTTGCCGGCGATCGCGATCTGCGAGACGTTCAGGCTCTGCTTGGCGTTGCCGTACTTGCCGAGGATCACGGAGCGCGCGCCCGTGACCATGTTCCAGACGTGGATCCTGCCGCCGCTCGCATACGTGACACGTGACCCGTCCATCGCGAGCGTCCAGACCGGCGCAGCCGTCACCTGTACGCGATTCGCTTCTTGCTTGGCCGCCGCAGCCTGTGCGGCGAACACCAGCAGAGCCGGTGCGAGGAACAGCGCGACGATCCGAAGGCTTTTCATGTTCGCGACCGTAACGTCGCGGTGTTAGGAAGCTAGTGGTCTCTTGTTAGGAAGCTGCGGCGGCGTGCCAGATGTCCCAGCCGTCGGCCCACGCCTCGACGAAGAGCTCCGCCGCGACCGGGTCGAACTGTGCGCCCCCTTCCGCCCACACCTCGGCCAGCGCATGCTCGTGGCTGAGCGGGCTCCGGTAGGCGCGGGGCGAGATCATCGCGTCGAACGCGTCGGCGATCGCGAGGATCCTGGCCTCGATCGGAATCCTGCGTCCGCTCAGTCCCGCGGGGTAGCCGCCGCCGTCCCAGCGCTCGTGGTGGAACAGGACGTACGGCAGCGCCTCGTGAAACCGCCGCAGCGGCAGGACGAGCTGCGCACCGGCCGCTGGATGGCCGCGGATCTCCGCCCGCTCCTCGAGCGTCAGCGGTCCAGGCTTGGTGAGGACCTGCGGGCGCACTCTCACCTTGCCGACGTCGTGCAGCGGCGCCCCCCGGCGCAGAGAACGGATCCGCTCGCGATCCCATCCGAGCGCCTGGGCGACCGGCTCCGCGAGCGCGGCGACTCGGTCTCCGTGGCCGAACGTCTGGTCGCGCTCTTCGAGCGCGCGAGCGATGGACGCGAGCATGCCCGAGACGGATTCCGCACACGCACGCCTACTCCTACCTCCGCCAGACACCTCCGATCGGCGTTCCAGTGCGCGAGAAGCCGAGCCGCGGCAGGCGCCAGGCGTTCTCGATCGTGCGCAGCAGGCCGTAGTGGTTCGTCGCCCTCGTGAACCTCGAGCCCCGCCGCACGGTCGGCCCGAGCGCGAGCGCCTCGACACGACCACCGCCTCCCGTATCGCTCGTCCCCTCGTCGAAGACGACGAAGACGACGCCGCCGCGGAGCTCCGGCGAGCGCACGAGCGGCACGATGTGCTCCTTCAACCAGGCGTCGCCCGTCGCCACGGAGCAGTCGTGCATGTCGTCGCACAGGTTCGGGACCACGAGCGAGAAGTCCGGCAGCCGACGCGCGGCGAGATCGCGTCCCAGGCGCGTGAGAGGAACCACGCGGTCGCGCCGGGCGCGCGAGCCGGCGACGTCGCGGAAGTAGAGGAACGGGTCGTGCTTCTTCGCGTAACGGCCGGAGGAGGCTCCGGTGAAGCCGGGATACGGGATGTCCTCGGCGTAGGTCCTCCACGTCTTTCCGGCGCCCTCCAGCGTGTCCGCGAGGCTGCGAGCATGGACGATGCAGTCGGTGCAGTCGCTCGAGATCCCGTGGGTCGAGCCGGATACGAGCGCGAGGTAGTTCGGCAGGCTCGGATGCGCCACCCCGTCGTAGCTCGTCAGCGTCGCGTAGCGGCGCGCGAGCGCATTGAACGTTGGCGCTTCGGGGCTGCCGGCGATGGACGAGGCCTCGTGGTTCTCGAACACGACGACCACGACGTGCGTGAAGTGCGGCAGTCGCACCGACGGCGGCGGCTTGCTCGGGATGGTCGCTCCGGCCGAGCCGCCCGCACAACCGGAGGCGAGAACCGCCAGCGAGAGACCGAGCCCGAGCCGCCGGGCTAGAGCCGGTTTTCCAGCCACTTCTTGCCGAAGTGCGTGATGAGGAAGAAGACCAGCACCGCGCCGGCGATCACGGCGGCCGCGTAGATCCCGTAGCGCTGGATGGCGTCCGCCGCCGCGTTGCCCGCGTAGTAGGCGACCAGGCCGACCAGCGTCGCCCAGCAGATCCCGCCGGCCGCGTTCCAGAAGAGGAACTTCCGCCACGGCATGTCGGCGATTCCCGCCACCCATGCCGCGGTGTAGCGCAGGACGGTCACGAAGCGGCCGAAGAAGACCACCTTGTCGCCGTGCTTCTCCATCAGCCGCTCGGTCGGGGGCAGGTAGCGCTCGGAGAAACGGCGAACCGGCCCCCAGCGCTCGAGGAGGTTGCGGCCTCCCCAGCGACCGATGATCAGGTAGCCGAGGTTGTCCCCTACGATCGCCCCGGCGGCCGCGACCGCGATCACCACGATGATCGAGTAGTGGCCCTGCGAGGCGAGCACTCCGAAGGCGATGAGGGCCGTCTCGCCCGGCAACGGGATGCCGAACGACTCGATCATCACGACCACGAAGAGCAACGGCAGACCGTGGCTCGTGAAGAAGTCCGTCACGGTGCGTAGGCTATTCGGCAGTGAGGGTCGGGATCCCGCGCGAGACGACGCAAGGCGAGCGCCGGGTCGCACTCGTCCCTGAGAGCGTCGGCAAGCTGGCCGCCGCCGGCTTCGAGCTCGTCGTCGAGCAGGGCGCCGGTGACGCCGCCTCGTTCCCCGACGACGCGTACACGGAGGCCGGCGCGTCGCTCGGCGACCCATGGGAGGCGGACGGCGTCGTCAAGGTGCGCAAACCGTCGGCGGCCGAGCGCGAGCGGCTCCGCAAGGGAGGGCTCCTGATCGGGTTCCTCGAGCCGCTCTCGGACAAGGCAGGCGTCGAGGCGCTCGCGGGAAAGGGAGTGACCGCATTCGCGCTCGAATCCGTGCCACGGATCACGCGCGCGCAGCCGATGGACGCGCTCTCGTCGCAGGCGACCGTGGGCGGGTACAAGGCCGCGCTCCTCGCCGCGGAGCATCTCCCCCGCTTCTTCCCGATGCTCATGACCGCCGCCGGCACGGTTCCACCCGCGAAGGTGCTCGTGATCGGCGCCGGCGTGGCCGGGCTGCAGGCGATCGCGACGGCCCGCCGGCTCGGCGCCGTGACGACCGGCTTCGACGTCCGTCCCGTGGTGCGTGAGCAGATCGAGAGCCTCGGCGCGAACTGGCTCGACCTGGGCCTGACGGGCGCCGAGGCGGAGGGCGGCTACGCGCGCGAGCTGACGCCCGACGAGATGGAGGCGCAGCAACAAGCGCTCGAAGGAAGGATCGCCGACTTCGACGTCGTGATCACGACGGCCGCCGTCCCGGGCCGGCCGGCGCCCAAGATCATCCCCGCGTCCGCCGTCGAAGCGATGCGTCCCGGCTCCGTGATCGTCGACCTCGCGGCCGAGACGGGCGGGAACTGCGAGCTGACCGAACCGGGCGAGATCGTCGAGCGCGCCGGCGTCACGCTCGTCGGGCTGACCGACCTGCCGAGCACGATGCCGTACCACGCTTCCATGCTCTACTCGCGCAACGTCCAAGCGCTGCTGCTCCATCTCGCGCCTGAGGGCGAGCTCACGCTCGACTGGTCGGACGAGATCACGAGCGGCGCCTGCGTCGCCGGCCGGCAGGAGGTCAACGTATGAGCCACAACACGCTGCTCGTCTTCGAGGTGACCATCCTCGTGCTCGCGATCTTCCTCGGCGTCGAGGTGATCTCAAAGGTGCCGACGCTGCTGCACACGCCGCTGATGTCGGGAACGAACGCCATCCACGGTGTCGTGATCGTCGGCGCGATGATCGTGCTCGGCCAGCCCGACAAGAGCGCGTTCACCTGGATCGTCGGCTTCGCCGCCGTCGTGCTCGCCTCCGCGAACGTGGTGGGCGGCTTCGTGGTCACCGACCGGATGCTCGAGATGTTCAAGAGCCGCGAGCGGCCGAAGAAGCCGGACGACGCTTGAGCTACAACCTCGCGAACCTCCTCTACCTGATCTCGATCGTCTCGTTCATCCTTGCGCTGCGCTTTCTCTCCAATCCCGCGCATGCGCGGCGCGGCAACCAGATCGGCGCGGCCGGGATGCTGCTGGCGATCGTCGTCACCTGGATCAGGGTCGGCTCGACGAGCTGGTGGGCGATCGCGATCGCGATGGTGATCGGCGGCGGCTTCGGGGCCGTCGCCGCGCGCAAGGTGCAGATGACCGCGATGCCGCAGATGGTGGCGCTGTTCAACGGCGTCGGCGGCGGAGCGGCCGCGCTGATCGCGCTCGCCGAGCTGCACAAGGTCCTGCCGCCTCCCGGCGCGCCGACGGCCGACATCTCGATCGGCATCGTGCTCTCCGCCCTGATCGGCGCGATCTCGTTCGCCGGCTCGATGGTCGCCTTCGCGAAGCTGCAGGAGCTGATCGGCGGGCGGCCGATCACCTACGCCGGCCAGCAGTTCGTCAACGGCGCGCTGTTCTTCGCCGCGCTGGGCTGCGCGATCGCGCTCGTCGCGGGCGTCCAGGACGAGTGGCTGCTCTGGGTCACCGTCGTCGCGTCGCTCGCCTTCGGCGTTCTCTTCGTGCTTCCCATCGGCGGTGCGGACATGCCCGTGGTGATCTCGCTCCTCAACGCCTTCACGGGCATCGCCGTCGCGCTCGGCGGCTTCGAGCTGGAGAACAACCTCCTGATCGTGGCGGGAATGCTCGTCGGCGCGTCCGGAACGTTGCTGACGCTGATGATGGCGCGAGCGATGAACCGCTCGGTGGCGAACGTCCTCTTCGGCGCATTCGGGCAGGTCACCGAGGCAGCGGCAGCGGTCGCGGCGGGCGACGGCGGAACCGTCAGGAGCGCGACGGCCGAGGACGTGGCCGTCATGCTCGCCTACGCCCACAAGGTCGTCTTCGTTCCGGGCTACGGGCTCGCGGTCGCGCAGGCCCAGCACGACGTGCGCCAGCTCGCCGACCTGCTCGAGGCGAAAGGCGTCGAGGTCTCGTACGCCATCCATCCGGTCGCCGGGCGCATGCCGGGGCACATGAACGTCCTCCTCGCCGAGGCGAACGTCCCGTACCCGCAGCTGAAAGAGATGGACGAGGCGAATCCCGAGTTCTCGCGCACGGACGTCGCGCTCGTCGTCGGCGCCAACGACGTTGTCAACCCCGATGCGCGCTCGAACCAGGGCTCGCCGATCTACGGCATGCCGATCCTCAACGTCGACGACGCGCAGACCGTGGTGGTGCTGAAGCGCTCGATGAACCCGGGCTTCGCGGGGATCGAGAACCCGCTGTTCTACAACCCGAAGACGGTGATGCTGTTCGGGGACGCGAAGGCGTCGATCGACCAGCTCATCGCCGACGTCAAGCCTCTCTGAGCATCACGCCGTGCGGCGACGCAGCGTCGCCGCCCCGAGGACAAGGGCGAGCGCGATGCAGCCGAGCACGACGGCCACATCGAGCGCGAAGCGCGCGTCGAGGGTGTCGGCCGCCGCCCGGGCGAGCGCGTCGTAGGCGTACGTGAGCGGGAACACCGACGAGACCACGCGCAACCAGGTGGCCATCTCGTCCCGGGCGACGAACAACCCGCACAGGAGCAGCTGGGGGAAGACGACCGCCGGCATGAACTGAACCGCCTGGAACTCCGTCTCGGCGAATGCGCTCGTGAACAGCCCGAGCGTGCTCCCGAGAACCGCGTTGGCGACGGCAAGAGCGACGACGACCCACTTCGGGCCGTCCACTTCGAGGCCGAGCAGGCCGAAGGCGAGAAGCGAGACGACCGTCGCCTGGACGACGGCCACGAGCGCGAAGGCCAGCCCGTATCCGGCGAGGAGGTCGAGCTTCGCGAGCGGCAGCGTCATCAGCCGCTCGAGGGTGCCCGACGTCCGTTCGCGCAGCATCGTGATCGAGGTGACGAGGAACATCGTGATGAAGGGGAAGAGGCCGAGCAGCGGCGCGCCGACCTGTTGGAAGACGGGCGAGTGGCGCCCGAACAGCTGCTGGAGCAGGAACTCGAGCAAGCATGGAACGCCGACGATGAGTGCGATCGTCCGCGGGTCGCGGCGCAGTTGCCGCAGCACCCGTCGGGCGACGGCACCGGTGACGCGAGCGTTCATTCCCCGGTCTCCACGAGCCGGAGAAATGCCTCGTCGAGTTGCTGCTCGCCGGTGCGTACGCGCAGCTCGGCCGGTGTTGCCTGCGCCAGAAGCCTGCCCTCGCGCAGGAGGAGCAGGCTCTCGCAGCGGTCGGCCTCGTCCATCACGTGGCTCGAGACGAGCAGCGTCGCACCGCGAGCCGCGATGCGGTGGAAGAGCTCCCAGAGGTCGCGGCGAAGCACCGGGTCGAGGCCGACGGTCGGCTCGTCGAGCACGAGCAGGTCCGGCGCGCCGAGCAGCGCGGTGGCGAGCGAGACGCGGGCGCGTTGGCCGCCCGAGAGCCGGTTGACGACGCGGTCGGCGAACTCGGTCAGCGAGACATCGTCGATCGCGGCCTGCACGGCGGCCGTGGACACGCCGAGCACTCCGGCGAAGAAGCTCAGGTTCTCGAGGACGGTGAGGTCGCCGTACACCGACGGCGCCTGCGTCATGTAGCCGACTCGGACACGCAGACGGGCCGACCCGGCCGGTTCGCCGAGGACTTCGACGACGCCTCCTGCGACCCGCTGCACACCGACGATCGCGCGGAGGAGCGTCGTCTTGCCACTGCCGCTGGGGCCGAGCAGACCTGTCACCGTGCCGGCCGCCACCTCGCAGGACAGCTCCGGGAGGACGACCGTTCCGCCGCGGATCACCCGCAGGCGCTCGACGCGGATCGCGCTCATTCCGGCACTGTCTTCTCCCAGAAGCGGGCCGGGGCGAGCAGCGCGAGCTGCGGTGACGTCGTGTCGCCGAGCAGCGCGTCCGCCGCGAGCCGGCCGCAGGCGAAGCCGAGCACGTTGCCGTGGCCCGAGTACCCACCTGCCACCCAGACGCGTCCGTCGTGGCCCGGCACCTCCCCGACGAGCGGCAGCATGTCCTGCGTCAGGCCGAAGATGCCGGCCCAGCGGTGCGTCACCTCCACCTCGCGGCCGGCGAGCTCGTGGAGGAAGGATTCGAGCGAGGCCTGGATCGCCGGCGTCGTCTCCTCGACGTCCGTCAGCTCGTCGAGGATCGAGACGTCGCGGAAGCCGCCGAGCAGGATCCGGCCGTCGGGCAGCTGCTGCCAGTAGTCGAAGCCCTGGCGCGCGTAGTGCGGCCGGTCGTAGAGCACCCCGTCGAGAGGCTCGCTCGCTATCACCTGGCCGCGGGTGGGCCAGATCACGTCGGCAAGCTCCGGGACGAGCCCGTGGCCGTAGCCGTCGGTCGCGACGAGGACGCGCTCGGCATCGAGCGATTCGACCTCCTCCACGACGTCGTGCTCGCGGATCTCGGCTCCGGCGGCAGTCGCGGCAACCGCGAGGTGCCGGACGAAGCGCGCGGGTTGGATGGAGCAGTCGTGGGGATGGGAGATCGCGCCGTGGAAGCGCCCGGCCGCCCCGCCCGGGACGTCGTCGAGCCACTCTGCTTCGAACCCGTCCTCGCGTAGCGCCTCGTACTCGAGCCGGATTCCCTCTCGCTCCTCCTCGTCACCGGCAAGGCGATAGCTGCCGGTGCGCCGCAGCGCGTCGCCTGCGAGGTTCTCCATCCGTTCGAGCGCGCCGAACGTCCAGCGCCAGTACGACGCCGCCTGCTCCGCGCCGTACGTCTCGCGGGCGACGTCGTAGCGGGCGGCGCCGCCGCCGAGCGCAAAGCCGCCGTTACGGCCGCTTGCACCCTCCGCGATCCCGCGTGCGTCGTGCACCCGAACGCGCAGACCTGCCTCGGCGAGCCGGAGCGCCGCCGAGCAGCCCGTCACGCCGGCGCCGACGATCGCGACCTCGACGCGGCCGTCGACCTTCTTGTCGGGCCGCTCCGGGCTCGATTCCTCCAACCAGTACGGATTCACGAAGCGCGACGGTACACGCCGTCGCACACGGCCACGCGCCCGTCCAGCTCGAGCTCGACGAGCACACGAGCGATCTCGTCGGCGCCGAGTCCCGTCCTGCGCACGAGCTCGTCGGCGCTTGCGGGCAGGAGCTCGAGCAGCGGCGACATCTCGCCGTTCGCAGGCTCCGGCTCGATCCCGAACGAGGCGAGGACGTCGGCCGCGGTCGTCAGCGCCGCGGCGCCGAGCTTGAGGAGCGCGTTCGTGCCTGCCGACAGCGAGCTCGTGATCTCGCCCGGCACGGCGAACACCTCTCGTCCCTCCTCGACGGCGAGATCCGCGGTGATGAGGGCGCCGCTGCGCTCACGTGCCTCGACGACGACGGTCGCCGCGCAGAGCCCGGCCA
>CAWGAZ010000002.1:0-1546544 GCA_963820725.1 uncultured Actinomycetes bacterium
CCGCTCTTCGGCTCGATCGCCGGCTCCGAGTCGTTGCTCGTCGCGTTCGAGGACGACTTCGAGCCGGCGGCGATCATGGCCGAGGCCGCCCACGGGACGGCGCCGTCCCTGCGGGGGAAGAACGTCGCCAACCCGATGGCGATGATCCTCGCGGGCGCCGCTCTGCTCTCGCATACGGGCGACGAGGGGCAGCACACGCAGGGCGCGCGATTCGCGAGGCGTGCCTCGAGGCCGTCGCCCAGGGTGGGCGCACCGCCGACCTCGGTGGCCACCTCGGCACGACGGAGTTCACGGACGACGTGATCGGACGCGTCCGCGCGAAGCTCGAGGTCTGGGCGAGCCTCTAGCCGAGCAGTGAATCGAGCCTGGCCGTCGGCACGAGCTCGAGCTTCCCGCTCACCCCGGAGTTGACGGCGTAGACGAGGCCCCGTGAGCCGACGGCCCACCCGTTGAGGTTGCCGTATCCCTTGGCCCTCGCGACGACAGCGTCCTGGCCGGTCGCGGGACCGAGCACGTGCAGCCGCTCGTTGCCCTCCACATACCCGGTGTAGACGGAGTAGAGGACGAGCTTCCCGTACGCCTTCACGTGGGCCACCTGATGCGGGCCGGCCGTCAGCGTCGTGGCTCCGACGGCGGGCCAGGTGTGCTCGAGCGTGCCGGTCATCCAGTCATAGATCTGGAGCGAAGGCGTCGGTGCCGGAGTCAGCACGATCAGCAGATTCCCGCTGAGGGCGACCTCGCTGGCGGCGCCGAGCGGAATCCGTGCGAGCTGCTCGCCGGAAACCGAGTAGACGCTGCGCTCGTCGACGTCGACCAGGGGCTCGAGCTGAGGACGGCGATGTGACCGCCTCCGATCGCCTGGGAGACGATGGCGCCCGTGCCACCCGCGAGTGCGCTCAGCCCCTTCGGGGTGACCAGGCTGAGTTGCTCGTCGGCGGCGGTGGTGCCGTCGGACTTCCAGGCGCTGACGACCAGATGCTTGCCGGCGCCGACCAGACCTTCGATCCAACCACCCTTGGTCAGGGTGGGATCGTCCACGCCGTAGCGATACACGTGCTTGACCTGGTGCGCCGGTCCTCCCAGCCGTGCCGTGTAGAGGTGCGTCGGCAACTGGGTGTTGCCGACCTGTACGCGTTTGATCCAGGCGACCCGCGTGCCCGCGATCGCCAGCTCGGCGGCGTTGGCGCTGTGCGTGACGTTGCTGTAGTTCCCTTTGACGACGGAGGTCGCGCCGGTCGCCACGTTCCAGACGTAGACCCGGCCCGCGCTCGCATACGCAACGCGAGACCCGTCCATCGCCAGTGTCCAGACTGGCTCGGCCGTTCGCTTCACGGTTTGCGGCTGCGGCTTCGCAGCTCCGGCCTGCGTGGGGAAGAACAGCAGAGCCGGTGCGAGGAAGAGCCCCGCAACACGGAGCCGTCTCATGTGTCCAACGTAGCTCCCGCTTGTTAAGAAGCTGCGGCGGCGAGCCAGGTGTCCCAGCCTTCGGCCCAGACTTCGACGAAGAGCTCGGCGACGACCGGGTCGAACTGCGTGCGCCGCGCCGCGCTCGACCTCGGCGAGCGCCTCCTGGTGGGTCAGGCGGCTCGCGATATGTCCGCTCGGAGATCATCGCGTCGAAGCATCCGCGACCGCGAGCATCCGTCGCCTCGGCGGGAATGCCCCGGCCGCTCAGTCCGGCGGGATAGCCCGCGCCGTCCCAGCGCTCGTGGTGGAAGAGCACGTACGGGAGCGTATCGTGGAAGCGGCGCAGCGGGAGGACGAGCTGCGCGCCGGCTGCGGGTGGCGCTGCACCTCCCGGCGCTCCTCGGGCGTCAGCGGCCCCGGCTTCGTGAGGATCTGCGGGCGCACCTTGACCTTGCCGATGTCGTGGAGCGGCGCCGCGGCGCAGAGAGCGCACGCGCTCGCGATCCCAGCCGAGCCGCAGCGCGACCGGCTCCGCGAGCGCGGAGACGCGGGCACCGTGGCCGAGCGGCTGTCGCGCTGTTCGAGCGCGCGAGCGATCGAGACGAGCATCGCGGGGACGGATTCCCCGCGCGCGCCCTATCCCTGTCCAGATACCGGTGATCGGCGTTGCGGTTCGCGGACGCGAGCCGCGGCAGGCCCCAGGCGTCCTCGATCGTGCGCAGCAGCCCGTAGTGGTTCGTCGCCGCTCGCGAACGTCGAGCCGCGCGTGCACCGCCGGCCCGAGCGCGAGCACGTCGATGTGACCGCCGCCGCCCGGTGTCGCTCGTCCCCTCGTCGAAGACGACGAAGACGACACCGTCGCGCAGCGCGGGCGAGCTGAGGATCGGCACGATGTGGGTCTTGAGCCACGCGTCGCCGGTCGCGACCGTGCCGTTGTGCATGTCGTCGGCGAGCTTCGGGATGATGAGCGAGAAGTCGGGCAGCCGTGCGCGCGAGGTCGTGCGCGAGCTGCGTGAACGGGACGATGTGGGCGCGCCGCGCCTTCGAGCTGGCGATGTCCTTGTAGTACATGAACGGGTCGTGCCTCTTCACGTAGCGCCGCCGGAGGAGACGCCCGTGTAGCCCGGGTCGGCAGATCCTCCGCGTACGTCTTCCACGTCTTGTCGGCCGCGTCGAGCGAGTCGGCGAGGTTCTTCGCGTTGACGACGCAGTCGGTGCAGTCGGTCGTGATCCCGTGCGTCGAGCCGGAGATGATCGCGAGGTAGTTCGGCAGGCTCGGGTGCGCGATTCCGTCGTAGTCCGTCATCTGCGCGTACTCCGGGCGAGCGCGTTGAACGTCGGCGCGTCGGGGTTCCCGACGATGTCGCCGCCTCGTGGTTCTCGAACATGACGACGACGACGTGCGTGAAGTCGGGACGCGCACGCGACGGCGGCGCCGCCCGGGATGGTCGCCCAGCCGCGCCGCTCCGCAGCCGGAGGCGACGAGCCGCAGCGCGGAGAGCGAGGACGAGCCGACGCGGCTTCGGATCAGTTCTCCAGCGCGTCGCCGCGCAGTGCGTGATGAGTACCACAAGCAGGATCATCCCGACGATCACCGCGAACCGCGCGATCCAGTTCCGCGCCCCCGTCGATGGCCGCGGGCCGAGGTAGTACGCGAGGAGCCCGATGAGCGAAGCTCCACGCCGCGGCACCGGGAACGTTCCAGATCATGAAGCTCCGAAGCGCATGTCCCGATCCCCGCCATCCACCGAGGTGCGCGCACGACGGGAACGAAGCGGCCGAGGAAGACGGCCTTGGAGCCGTGTGATGGAAGAACTTTCCAGCGCTCGAGGCCGTGGTGCGGAGACGCGCTCGAGCCAGGGCCAGCGGGCGAGGAGCTGCGCGTCCCCAGCGGTGGCCGACGACAGAACGCGACGAGCGCGCCGAGCACGGCGGCGGCGAACGCGAGCGCGATGATCGCGACGATGTTGCCCGTGGCCCTGCGAGGCGAGCGCGGCGGCGGCGATGAGCGCGGTCTCGCCGGGGATGAACGGCAGGCCGCACGCTTCGAGGAAGACGACGCCGAAGACGACCCAGAGCCCGTAGTGCTCGACGAAGTGCGTCAAGTGCGGAGGCTATCCCGGACGGACTGGCCGCACGCTGACATAGGATCGGAGCCGATGAGGGTCGGGATCCCGTGCGAGACGACCGAGGCGAGCGCCGCGTCGCGCTTGTTCCGGAGACCGTCGGCAAGCTCGTGGCGGCGGGCTTCGAGATCGTGGTCGAGCCGGGCGCGGGAGCGCCCGCTTCGTTCCCCGACGCCGCCTACAGCGGAGGCCGGCGCGACGCTCGGCGATCCCTGGGCGGCGGACGGCGTCGTCAAGGTGCGCAAGCCGTCGGCGGACGAGCGCGAAGCTCCGCTCGGGACAGGGCTCCTGATCGGCTTCCTCGAGCCGCTCTCCGACCCGGCAGGCGTCGAGGCGCTCGCGGCGCGCGGCGTGACGGCGTTCGCGCTCGAGTCGGTGCCGCGGATCACGCGCGCGCAGTCGATGGACGCGCTCTCGTCGCAGGCGACGGTCGGCGGCTACAAGGCCGCGCTCCTCGCCGCCGAGCACCTGCCGCGCTTCTTCCCGATGCTCATGACCGCCGCGGGCACGGTGCCGCCGGCGAAGGTGCTCGTGATCGGCGCCGGCGTCGCCGGACTGCAGGCGATCGCGACGGTGCGCCGGCTCGGCGCCGTGACGACCGGCTTCGACGTCCGCCCCGTCGTGCGCGAGCAGATCGAGAGCCTCGGCGCGAACTGGCTCGACCTCGGCGTGACCGGCGCGGAGGCCGAGGGCGGCTACGCGCGCGAGCTGACGCCGGAGGAGATGAAGGCGCAGCAGGAGGCGCTCGAGGACGGATCGCCGACTTCGACGTCGTGATCACGACCGCCGCCGTCCCCGGCCGGCCGGCGCCGAAGATCATCCCCGCCTCCGCCGTCGAGGCGATGCGGCCCGGCTCGGTGATCGTCGACCTCGCCGCCGACAGCGGCGGCAACTGCGAGCTGACCGAACCCGGCGAGATCGTCGAGCGCGGCGGCGTGACGCTCGTCGGGCTGACGAACCTCCCGAGCACGATGCCGTACCACGCGTCGATGCTCTACTCGCGCAACGTCCAGGCGCTGCTCCTCCACCTCGCGCCCGAGGGCGACGCTCGCGCTCGACTGGTCGGACGAGATCACGAGCGGCGCCTGCGTCGCCGGCGCGGAAGGAGGCGCCGCATGAGCCACAACATGATTCTCGTCTTCGAGGTGACCATCCTCGTGCTCGCGATCTTCCTCGGCTTCGAGGTGATCTCGAAGGTGCCGACGCTGCTGCACACGCCGCTGATGTCGGGGACGAACGCGATCCACGGCATCGTGATCGTCGGCGCGATGATCGTGCTCGGCCAGCCCGACAAGAGCGCGTTCACGTGGATCGTCGGCTTCGTCGCCGTCGTGCTCGCGTCGGCGAACGTCGTCGGCGGCTTCGTCGTCACCGACCGGATGCTCGAGATGTTCAAGAACCGCGAGCGGCCGAAGAAGCCGGACGACGCGTGAGCTACAACCTCGCGAATCTCCTCTACCTGATCTCGATCGTCTCGTTCATCCTCGCGCTGCGCTTCCTCTCGAACCCGGCGCACGCGCGGCGCGGCAACCAGATCGGCGCGGCCGGGATGCTGCTCGCGATCGTCGTCACGTGGATCAGGGTCGGCTCGACGAGCTGGTGGGCGATCGCGATCGCGATGGTGATCGGCGGCGGCTTCGGCGCCGTCGCCGCGCGCAAGGTGCAGATGACCGCGATGCCGCAGATGGTGGCGCTGTTCAACGGCGTCGGCGGCGGCGCGGCCGCGTTGATCGCGCTCGCCGAGCTGCACAAGGTCCTGCCGCCTCCCGGCGCGCCGACGGCCGACATCTCGATCGGCATCGTGCTCTCCGCCCTGATCGGCGCGATCTCGTTCGCCGGCTCGATGGTCGCCTTCGCGAAGCTGCAGGAGCTGATCGGCGGCCGGCCGATCACCTACGCGGGCCAGCAGTTCGTCAACGGCGCGCTGTTCTTCGCCGCGCTGGGCTGCGCGATCGCGCTCGTCGCCGGGCGTCCAGGACGAGTGGCTGCTCTGGGTCACCGTCGTCGCGTCGCTCGCCTTCGGCGTTCTCTTCGTGCTTCCGATCGGCGGCGCGGACATGCCCGTCGTGATCTCGCTGCTCAACGCGTTCACGGGCGTCGCCGTCGCGCTCGGCGGCTTCGAGCTGGAGAACAACCTCCTGATCGTGGCGGGCATGCTCGTCGGCGCGTCCGGAACGTTGCTGACGCTGATGATGGCGCGAGCGATGAACCGCTCGGTCGCGAACGTCCTCTTCGGCGCGTTCGGGCAGGTCACCGGAGGCAGCGGCAGCGGTCGCGGCGGGCGACGGCGGAACCGTGCGGAGCGCGACGGCCGAGGACGTCGCCGTCATGCTCGCCTACGCGCACAAGGTCGTCTTCGTGCCGGGCTACGGGCTCGCGGTCGCGCAGGCGCAGCACGACGTCCGCCAGCTCGCCGACCTGCTCGAGGCGAAAGGCGTCGAGGTCTCGTACGCGATCCATCCGGTCGCCGGGCGCATGCCGGGGCACATGAACGTCCTCCTCGCCGAGGCGAACGTCCCGTACCCGCAGCTGAAGGAGATGGACGAGGCGAACCCCGAGTTCTCGCGCACGGACGTCGCGGTCGTCGTCGGCGCGAACGACGTCGTCAACCCCGACGCGCGCACGAACCAGGGCTCGCCGATCTACGGCATGCCGATCCTCAACGTCGACGACGCGCAGACCGTGGTCGTGCTCAAGCGCTCGATGAACCCGGGCTTCGCGGGGATCGAGAACCCGCTGTTCTACAACCCGAAGACGGTGATGCTGTTCGGCGACGCGAAGGCGTCGATCGACCAGCTCATCGCCGACGTCAAGCCCCTCTGAGCATCACGCCGTGCGGCGACGCAGCGTCGCCGCCCCGAGGACAAGGGCGAGCGCGATGCAGCCGAGCACGACGGCCACATCGAGCGCGAAGCGCGCGTCGAGGGTGTCGGCCGCCGCCCGGGCGAGCGCGTCGTAGGCGTACGTGAGCGGGAACACCGACGAGACCACGCGCAACCAGGTGGCCATCTCGTCCCGGGCGACGAACAACCCGCACAGGAGCAGCTGGGGGAAGACGACCGCCGGCATGAACTGAACCGCCTGGAACTCCGTCTCGGCGAATGCGCTCGTGAACAGCCCGAGCGTGCTCCCGAGAACCGCGTTGGCGACGGCAAGAGCGACGACGACCCACTTCGGGCCGTCCACTTCGAGGCCGAGCAGGCCGAAGGCGAGAAGCGAGACGACCGTCGCCTGGACGACGGCCACGAGCGCGAAGGCCAGCCCGTATCCGGCGAGGAGGTCGAGCTTCGCGAGCGGCAGCGTCATCAGCCGCTCGAGGGTGCCCGACGTCCGTTCGCGCAGCATCGTGATCGAGGTGACGAGGAACATCGTGATGAAGGGGAAGAGGCCGAGCAGCGGCGCGCCGACCTGTTGGAAGACGGGCGAGTGGCGCCCGAACAGCTGCTGGAGCAGGAACTCGAGCAAGCATGGAACGCCGACGATGAGTGCGATCGTCCGCGGGTCGCGGCGCAGTTGCCGCAGCACCCGTCGGGCGACGGCACCGGTGACGCGAGCGTTCATTCCCCGGTCTCCACGAGCCGGAGAAATGCCTCGTCGAGTTGCTGCTCGCCGGTGCGTACGCGCAGCTCGGCCGGTGTTGCCTGCGCCAGAAGCCTGCCCTCGCGCAGGAGGAGCAGGCTCTCGCAGCGGTCGGCCTCGTCCATCACGTGGCTCGAGACGAGCAGCGTCGCACCGCGAGCCGCGATGCGGTGGAAGAGCTGCCAGAGGTCGCGGCGAAGCACCGGGTCGAGGCCGACGGTCGGCTCGTCGAGCACGAGCAGGTCCGGCGCGCCGAGCAGCGCGGTGGCGAGCGAGACGCGGGCGCGTTGGCCGCCCGAGAGTCGGTTGACGACGCGGTCGGCGAACTCGGTCAGCGAGACATCGTCGATCGCGGCCTGCACGGCGGCCGTGGACACGCCGAGCACTCCGGCGAAGAAGCTCAGGTTCTCGAGGACGGTGAGGTCGCCGTACACCGACGGCGCCTGCGTCATGTAGCCGACTCGGACACGCAGACGGGCCGACCCGGCCGGTTCGCCGAGGACTTCGACGACGCCTCCTGCGACCCGCTGCACACCGACGATCGCGCGGAGGAGCGTCGTCTTGCCACTGCCGCTGGGGCCGAGCAGACCTGTCACCGTGCCGGCCGCCACCTCGCAGGACAGCTCCGGGAGGACGACCGTTCCGCCGCGGATCACCCGCAGGCGCTCGACGCGGATCGCGCTCATTCCGGCACTGTCTTCTCCCAGAAGCGGGCCGGGGCGAGCAGCGCGAGCTGCGGTGACGTCGTGTCGCCGAGCAGCGCGTCCGCCGCGAGCCGGCCGCAGGCGAAGCCGAGCACGTTGCCGTGGCCCGAGTACCCACCTGCCACCCAGACGCGTCCGTCGTGGCCCGGCACCTCCCCGACGAGCGGCAGCATGTCCTGCGTCAGGCCGAAGATGCCGGCCCAGCGGTGCGTCACCTCCACCTCCCGGCCGGCGAGCTCGTGGAGGAAGGATTCGAGCGAGGCCTGGATCGCCGGCGTCGTCTCCTCGACGTCCGTCAGCTCGTCGAGGATCGAGACGTCGCGGAAGCCGCCGAGCAGGATCCGGCCGTCGGGCAGCTGCTGCCAGTAGTCGAAGCCCTGGCGCGCGTAGTGCGGCCGGTCGTAGAGCACCCCGTCGAGAGGCTCGCTCGCTATCACCTGGCCGCGGGTGGGCCAGATCACGTCGGCAAGCTCCGGGACGAGCCCGTGGCCGTAGCCGTCGGTCGCGACGAGGACGCGCTCGGCATCGAGCGATTCGACCTCCTCCACGACGTCGTGCTCGCGGATCTCGGCTCCGGCGGCAGTCGCGGCAACCGCGAGGTGCCGGACGAAGCGCGCGGGTTGGATGGAGCAGTCGTGGGGATGGGAGATCGCGCCGTGGAAGCGCCCGGCCGCCCCGCCCGGGACGTCGTCGAGCCACTCTGCTTCGAACCCGTCCTCGCGTAGCGCCTCGTACTCGAGCCGGATTCCCTCTCGCTCCTCCTCGTCACCGGCAAGGCGATAGCTGCCGGTGCGCCGCAGCGCGTCGCCTGCGAGGTTCTCCAATCCGTTCGAGCGCGCCGAACGTCCAGCGCCAGTACGACGCCGCCTGCTCCGCGCCGTACGTCTCGCGGGCGACGTCGTAGCGGGCGGCGCCGCCGCCGAGCGCAAAGCCGCCGTTACGGCCGCTTGCACCCTCCGCGATCCCGCGTGCGTCGTGCACCCGAACGCGCAGACCTGCCTCGGCGAGCCGGAGCGCCGCCGAGCAGCCCGTCACGCCGGCGCCGACGATCGCGACCTCGACCCGGCCGTCGACCTTCTTGTCGGGCCGCTCCGGGCTCGATTCCTCCAACCAGTACGGATTCACGAAGCGCGACGGTACACGCCGTCGCACACGGCCACGCGCCCGTCCAGCTCGAGCTCGACGAGCACACGAGCGATCTCGTCGGCGCCGAGTCCCGTCCTGCGCACGAGCTCGTCGGCGCTTGCGGGCAGGAGCTCGAGCAGCGGCGACATCTCGCCGTTCGCAGGCTCCGGCTCGATCCCGAACGAGGCGAGGACGTCGGCCGCGGTCGTCAGCGCCGCGGCGCCGAGCTTGAGGAGCGCGTTCGTGCCTGCCGACAGCGAGCTCGTGATCTCGCCCGGCACGGCGAACACCTCTCGTCCCTCCTCGACGGCGAGATCCGCGGTGATGAGGGCGCCGCTGCGCTCACGTGCCTCGACGACGACGGTCGCCGCGCAGAGCCCGGCCACGATGCGGTTGCGGGCCGGAAATCTCCAGGGCGCCGGCTCGACGCCGGGCGCGTACTCCGAGACGATGAGACCGGCGTCGGCGACGCGGCGGGCGAGCTCGGCGTGTGAGGCGGGATAGTCGCGGTCGATGCCGCAGCCGAGGACGGCGACCGTCGCGCCCGTTCCCTCGAGCGCCCCGCGATGCGCCTCGGCGTCGATCCCGCGCGCGAGGCCACTGACGACGACCAGTCCCGCTGTCGCGAGCTCCCGTCCCAGGCTGCGGGCGACCGACGCGCCGTAGCCCGAGCATGCGCGCGCTCCCACGATCGCGACCGCCGGCTGCGTCAGCGCCTCGGGCTTCGCCACCCCACGCAGGAAGAGCCCCGCCGGCGGGTCGTGGATCGCCCGCAGGAGCGGTGGGAACTCCGGCGAGGAACGAGGGAGGAAGCGATACCCGGCCGCCGCGAGCCGTTCGAGACACCTCCGCTCGTCGAAGTGGTGCTCGAACGCTCGCCAGCGCTCTCCGCGCGGCGGCTTGACGAGGTGCGTGCCCGTCTCGGAGGCGAAGACGGCGAGCGCGAGCTCAGACATTCGTCAGCTCGTCGGGTGAGCGGTAGGACAGAGCCTCCGCGACATGCTCGGGCAGGACGATGTCCGCCTCGGCCAGCGCGGCGATGGTGCGAGCGACCCGGCCGACGCGTGCGTAGCCGCGCCCCGAGAGGTGGAGGCGATCGGCGGCACGACGCAGCAGGGTGTCGGCCTCCGGGCCTCGTGGAGGCGCCGTGACCGCGAGCCGCTCGCGGGCCGCGGCCACGCGTTTGCCCACGGCCGCGGAGCTCTCGCCCGGTGCGGCAGCGAGCTCCTCACCGCGCACGCGAGGCATCGCGAGCACGAGGTCGAAGCGGTCGAGGAGCGCGCGGGAGAGCTTGTCGCGGTAGCGGGCCAACCGCTGAGCCGAACAGCTGCACTGCGCCGCCGGGTCGCCACGACCGCCGCACGGACACAGATTCATCGTCGCAACCAGTTGGAAGCGAGCGGGAAAGACGACTCGGCCGGCGGCGCGTGAGACCGCCACGAATCCGTCCTCGAGCGGCTGCCGCAGCGCCTCGAGCGCCGGCCGCTGAAACTCGGCGAGCTCGTCGAGCAGGAGCACGCCGCGATGCGCGAGGCTCGCCTCACCCGGCCGGAGGTGCGGACCACCGCCCACGATCGCGGCGGTCGAGGCGCTGTGATGGGGCGCCCGGAACGGCGGCTGCAGCACGAGCGGATGCTCGCGATCGACCAATCCTGCGACGGAGTGGATCCGGGTCACCTCGAGCGCGGTGTCAGAAACGAGCGGAGGCAGGATCCCCGGCAGGCGGCGCGCAAGCATCGTCTTCCCCGTCCCTGGCGGCCCGCCGAGGAGAACGTTGTGCCCGCCCGCGGCGGCGAGCTCGAGCGCGCGCCGGGCGCGTTCCTGCCCGCGGACGTCGGCGAGATCGGGCGCAATCGCCGGTCCGTGCCCGTTCGGCGCCAGCGGGGGTTCGGGCTCCAGCTCGAGCTCGCCGCGCAGGTAGGCGACCGCCTCTGCGAGGTGCCTGATCGGCATCGCGGCGACGCCGGCGAGTGCGGCCTCACGGGCGGCGTCCGCCGGGCAGAGGAGCCGCTCGACGCCGAGCCGACGCGCTCCTTCCGCGACGGCGAGCACCCCGCCCACGCGGCGGAGGCGACCGTCGAGCGCGAGCTCACCCACCGCGGCCGTGCGCTCGAGCGCACTCCGTGGCACCTGCTGCGACGCCGCGAGCAAGGCGAGGGCGATCGGGAGGTCGAAGCCCGAGCCCTCCTTGCGCAGCTCGGCCGGAGCGAGATTGACCGTGATCCGCCCCTGCGGAAAGCTCAGCTCGGCGGCGGAGATCCCCGAGCGGACGCGCTCACGCGCCTCCTGGCACGCCCGGTCGGCGAGGCCGACGATCGTGAAGCCGGGAAGCCCGTCGCGGACGTGTGCCTCGACGTCGACGCGCCGCGGCTCGAGACCGACGAGCGCATGCGTGACTGCGCGTGCGAGCACACACCGAAGCTACGAGCCAAACAGTCACGCCGAATTGCCGAGTTTGTCGCGGTAGGGTGGCGGCGTGAGTGGTGGCGAGCGTGTCCAGAACCTCCTGGCCCTCGCGCTGGAGGACATGCCGCCGACGACACCCGTCGGGCATCACTTCGCCGGCGCGCCCCTGGGCAAGCGCTTCGGAGCGGTGGCGACCGGGATGGGCGTCTACGAGCTTCCGCCGGGCAACGCAGCCTGGCCGTACCACTTCGAAGCGACCGAGGAGGAGTGGCTGATCGTGATCGACGGCGAGCTGACGCTTCGCACGCCCGAGGGCGAGGCGGTCATGCATGCCGGCGACGTCGCCTGCTTCCCGGCGGGTGCAGCGGGAGCGCATGCCGTCCGCAACCACACTGACGCGCCCGTGCGCTACGCGATGCCCTCTACGAGAGCGCGGCACGGCGGCGCGTCCGTATATCCCGACAGCGGCAAGCTGAGCGTGTGGGGTCCCGGCTTCCACCACCAGGGCCGGCTCGGTGAACCCGTCGACTACTGGGAGGGCGAGCCGTGAGTGTGGTGAACCTCTTCGAGCTCGAGCTCACAGCGGACGCGGACGAGCCGCCCGGGTACGGCGCGACCTACGCGCGAGTCGGCCCCCTCGTGGGCGGCGAGCAGCTCGGACTGTCGGTCTACGAGCTCGCGCCCGGTCTGAGCATCTGCCCGTACCACTACGAGAACGCCGAGGAGGAGTGGCTGATCGTCCTCAGCGGCCGGGCGACGCTGCGCACACCCGAGGGCGAGCGCGAGCTCGGTGCGTGGGACTGCGCGTTCTTCCCCAGCGGCGCGCCGGGCGCGCACAAGGTGACGAACCGAACCGAGGAGACGGTCCGCGTCTGCCTGTGGTCGGACCGGCTCGCCGTCGCGACCTCGATCTATCCGGACTCGGAGAAGGTGGGCGCCTGGCCGCCCGGCAAGCTGTTCCGCCTCGCCGACGAGGTCGACTACTTCACCGGGGAGGTCTAGGCGCGGCCGCCACTCGATTTTGCGGTGCCCTACTGTCGAGCGTACGCCTCGGCTGCTTCCTGCTGAAACTCGAAGCCGACGAAGGGCTCGTCTCCGAGGACCTCCGCGTCGTGTCCCGGCTCGATGACGTACGCGACGCCGGGCTCGAGATCGAGCACCGTGCCGTCGTCGTGGTGCACGCGCATCGAGCCCGACTGCACGACGCCCACATGCCTGTGCTGGCACGTCTCCGTCCCGGCGACGGGCTTCACGCACTCGGACCAGCGCCACCCCGGCTCCATCGTGAAACGTGCCGCGGTCGTGCCGCTCAGGTGCACGACGTCCACCTGCGTCTTGTCCGGAGTCCTGCTCTCGTCCGGCGATCCGAAGTCCCGCTTCTCGACACCAGCCATCATCCGCCTCCCTCGCATGGAAGACCCCGCAGGTTCCGACTCTCTCACGGTCGCCGGCGGCGATCAAGCGGCACCGCAAGCGGCGTCAGGTCGCGCGCGCGACGAGGACGTCCTCGAAGTACTCTCCTGCCCGCCGGCCGGTGCGGCGGTTCACGTGGCGGCGCAGCCGCTCTTCGAGCTCGAGCCCGGCGCGCGCGAGGATCTCCGGATAGAGGTCGCGCCGGTCGTTGACGACGACGAGGATGGGAGCTCGGCGGCGAAGCTTCACCGCCGCCCGCGCCAGGACGGTTGCCACGCCGTTGCGATACGCCTCGAGCGCGGCGAGCGAGGTCCCCGACACGGCGGCGCCGATCTCCAGCTCGCGTCGGTCGTCGAGCTCGAGGAGCTCGTACGCGTACCGGTGCTGCTCGTGGTAGTCGATCAGTCCCGGGTACGGCGGGGAGGTGAGGATCCCGTCGTACGGGCCGGTCAGCTCGGTCTCGCGCGCGTCGGTGTGCAGCACGGTCGCCTCGCACTCGTGGTCGCGGATCCGGGCGAAGTCCTCGATCCGCGCCAACGTGTCCAGGGTGTACCGGCGGAGGAAGCCGGCGGCCGACTCGACGGGACGGCACTCGCGGCGGTGCTTGTGACACCAGTACTCGCCCCGCTGCGGTTCCTTCGGCGCCTCGAGGTCGAAGTGTGCGGCTCGCCGCGCCGACCGAGCGGCGCGCGAGAGGGTCACGCGCAGAACGTCGCTGTGCCGGTACTCCGGAATCAGCTTCCGGAAGGCGAGGAGCTCGGTCGCCGCCTGCGGCGCGTACCACTTGCGCAGATATCCGCCGACGCGCCGCCCGCGCTGCGGCAGGGAGTCGACGCGCCCGGCGACGTCTCGCAACTCCTCCCCGATTTCCGCGAGATCGTAGGGAGCCGTCTTCACGCGCATCAGCAGGCAGTTGAACGCCGCGATGTCGACCCCTGTCGCGTCGAGCCCGGACTCGAGCGCCTGCACGAGCGTCGTGCCCGAGCCCGCGAACGGGTCGAGGACGTGGTCGCCGGGTGCGAGGTAGCGGTCGAGCAGCGCCTCGACGAGCTGGGGGATGAACTTGCCGTGGTACGGGTGCAGGCGGTGCACGTGCTTCGTCCGCACGCGCTCCGGCAGCTCGGCCTCCGACCACGAGAGGTCGAGGTCCAGCCCCGCGTACAGCTCGTCCTGCGTGACGGCCACGCAGATGACTTCGCCGCCAGGGTTAGAACGCCTGCGGAACCCGCTGCACGCGGCCGTCGCGCACCGCGATCACGTCGAAGCCGACGGCGAGCCGCCCGAGCTCGGGACGTGCGCCGAGCCAGGCTTCAGCCGCGCGGCGCAGCCGCCGCCGCTTCTCGGCCGTCACCATCTCGAGCGGATCGCCGAAACGCGATCCCTTCTTCTCCTTCACCTCCACGAAACGGAGCGTGCGCCCGCGCCGCACGATCAGGTCGAGCTCGTTGCCGCCGGCCCAGACGTTCTCACCGAGAATCTGCCAGCCCCGCAGGCGGTACCACCACGCAGCTCGCCGCTCGGCCGCGTGGCCGGAGCCTGCTCTAGGCAACGGCCTCGGCTTCGCTCTCGTAGCAGAGCGCCTGGAAGCTGAGCCGGTGAACCGCCGACGGCCCTCGCGCGCGGACGACCGCGGAGTGGCCGGGTGTGATGTAGCCGACGTGCTGCGCGAACCCGTAGGCCGGATAGAGGGCGTCGAGACGGCGCATGAGGCGGTCGCGCGTCACCTTCGCGATGATCGACGCCGCCGCGATCGCCGCACTCTTCTCGTCGCCGTCGACGACGGCGGTGTGCTCGGGGGCGGCGGGGCCGAGCCGGAAGCCGTCGACGAGACACGCCTCCGCCGGCGGCGTCAAGGCGTGCAGCATCGCTCGCAGGCCGGCGAGGTTCGAGCGGTGCAGGCCGTTGCGGTCGATCTCGCCGGGCGGGATCACGCCCACAGCCACGCGCGCCGCGCAACCGACGACCGCGCGGAAGAGATCCTCCCGCCGCTCCGGCGAGCACTGCTTGGAGTCGTTGAGGAACCCGAGCGGCCGGACGCGGTGGTCGCGCAGCGAGCCGTAGTCGAGGAGAACGCCCGCCACGACGAGTGGGCCGGCGAGGCAGCCGCGCCCGGCCTCATCCGCGCCGGCGACGAAGCGCGCGCCGAGGCGTCGATCGAAGCGAAGGAGCTTCTGGCCGGTCCGTTTCACCTCGGGGCGAGGATATCGGCGTCCTCGGGCGGCGAGGACGGCCGCGCCGCAAATTCCGGAAAGTTGTTACTCGGCGGTAGCCGTCTCGGGCTCGGCGGCGGCTTCGGGCTCAGAACCCTCGTCCGCGGGCGCCTCCTCGGCCGGCTCGTCGGCGGCCGCTTCCTCCGCCGTCGCCTCCTCGGCCGTCTCCTCGTCCGTCGGTTCCTCGACGGCCTCGACGGGTTCTGCCTCGGACTGCGGCCCCTCGGCGTCCTCGGCCTCGATCGCCGTCGGCTCCTCCTCGGTCTCGGCGAGTGTCCCGTCCACCGCCTCCGGCAGCGCCGACCCGGCCCCGTACCGCCGCTCACGCACGCGCGCCTTCTTGCCGACGCGGCCACGGAGGTAATACAGCTTGGCGCGGTTGACGTCGCCGATCGCCACCACCTCGATCTTCTCGATCTTCGGCGAGTGAAGCGGGAACGTGCGCTCGACGCCGATGCCGAACGACTGCTTGCGAACCGTGAAGGTCTCCCGGGCACCGGCTCCCTGCCGCTTGAGCACGATCCCCTCGAAGACCTGGACACGGCGGCGCGTGCCCTCGATCACCTGGAAATGGACTCGCACCGTGTCGCCCGCCTTGAAGCGCGGAACGTTGCGCAACTGGGCGCGCTCGAGGTCCTGGATGACGTTGCTCATGAAAAGAGGGCCTGGCGGCCGACGGCCAAGGGTAGCGGAACAGGCCCCGGCCCGATCCGGCTACCTGAAGCCGATCCGGTCCGGTGGCCAGTAGACGAAGAAGACGATCCCGATCAGCTTGTTGCGCAAGACCGAGCCCCACGTGCGGGAGTCGCACGACTGGGAGCGGTTGTCGCCCATCATGAAATACGCGCCTTCTGGGACGTGCCACGTCGAATTGAAGTGCTCGCTGTCGGCGAGTCGCGCCTGCTTGGAGATGTACGGCTCTTTGAGCCTCAGGAACGCCGGGGAGTTGGGCCCGCGGATCCAGATGTAGCCGTGCCTGTCCTCACGCACCGTGTCGCCGGGAAGACCGATCACGCGCTTCACGAACGTGCCGCCTTCGCCGCAGGAATTCACGACGGATTTGGGCGTGTTGAAGACGACGATGTCGCCGCGCGACGGAGGGCCGAAGTCGAGGCAGATGCGGCAGGCGAGCACGCGGTCGCTCGAATCACCGAGGCAACCGGGCGCCGGCTTCGCGCAGTTCAGCGCCGGCTCCATCGACGACGACGGGATGCGGTACGGGTTGACGACGAAGAGCTTGAGCAGGACGACGATGGCGACCGCGCCCGCGATGGTGAGAATCCAGTCGAGCGTGACCCGCACCCCGTGCGGGAGACCGGGAAAGAGGCGCGCGAGCGGATCCCGGCTGCGGGGAGCGTCATGCGGCTCCGCCTCCGCTTGCTCGTCTCCCCGGGTGTACCCATAGTCGGCGTACTGCCCGTAGTCCCTCCGTTGCTGCCACGCCGGTTCCGTCGTCGGCCAGTCGCTCGGGCTCTCCTCGCGCGGCTCCGGATCGGCCGGCCAGCCGCCGGGAGACTCACGCCCCGCCTGCGTCTCGTCGTCCGGCCAGCCGCCGGGCGACTCGGGGGCCGAGTCCGTGTTCTTCTCGTCCTCGTCGCCGACCCCGGGGCGGTTCCAGTCCCAGTCGCTCACGTCACGTGCTCCCGCCGCCAGGCGTCGACGCGCGCATGGTTGCCGGAGAGGAGCACGTCCGGCACAGCCCAGCCGCGGAACTCGGCCGGCCGCGTGTAGTGCGGGTACTCGAGCCCACCGCCCAGCTCGGCGGAAAAGCTCTCGAGCTCGCCGGAGCCCTCGGCGAGCGCGCCCGGCAAGCGTCGGCTGACGGCGTCGAGGACGAGCATCGCCGGCAGGTCGCCGTTCGAGAGAACGTATGGGCCGACCGACAGAGCGTCGGTCGCGAGATGCTCGACGATCCGCTCGTCGAAGCCCTCGAAGCGCGCGGAGAGAAGCGTGAGCGACGGGAGCGCGGCGAGCTCCTCGACGACTTCCTGGGTCAACTGGCGCCCCTTCGGCGTGAGGGCGATCACCGGCCCGGGCGGCTCGCCGCCGTAGACCGCCTCGAGCGCGGCGGCGACGACGTCGACGCGAAGCACCATCCCCGCCCCGCCGCCGTACGGCTCGTCGTCGACCTGGCCGGCGCGCAGCGGCGTCGAGTCGCGGTAGTTGAAGAGCCTCAGCTCGAGGCTCGTACCGAGGACGCTCGCCGTCGGCCGTTGCTCCGTGAGCCAGGCATAGGCGTGGGGAACGAGAGTGAAGACGTCTATGCGCACGGGCTGGACTATTGGGGGTCTACGAACCCCTCGGCGACAACGATTCGCCCGCCGGCCAGATCTACCTTCCGGACGCACGCCTCGACGAGGGGCAGTGACGTACCGGAGTCGAGCTCGAGCACGTCGTTGCCAGGGTACTCCAGGACTTCGCGCACCCGCCCGAGCAGCCGCCCGTCCTCCTCCTCCACGCTGAGGCCGACGAGCTCGAAGACGTAGAACTCGTCCTCGTCGCCGAGCCTCGGCAGCGTGGCGCGCGCGACGGCGAGCTCGGTGCCACGCTCCACCGGCCGATCGAGCCGGATCACCGGCCGGCCGCCGGAACCGCGCCGCGAGACGACGACGGTCGCGGACTCGCCGCCGGCGTAGAGCGTCGCTCCCGGCGCAAAGACGTCCTGCCGCTCGCTCGCCCCCTCGACGAAGAAGCCGCCGTCGAGCCCGTGCGGCTTCCCGACGCGCCCCACGGAGACGAGCTCAGAGACCACGCTCGGTGAACTCGGCGACCGCGTCTTCGCGGGAGGCCTTCAGCTCGGCGCCGTCGTACGGCGTCCGCCGGTGGACGAGGTCGAGCAGCCAGTAGGCGCCCGGCTCCTCCTCGTACGGCATGCCGACGCTGCCGGCGTTGACGACCCGGACGCCCGCCACGGTGCGCTCGTACTGCGTATGCGTATGGCCGCAGACGACGGTCGGCACATCGAGCCCGGCGAAGAGGAAGGCGATCCGCTCCTCGGGCGTGCGCTCGGTGAAAATGTCGACGTCGTTGCGCGGCGAGGCGTGGCAATAAAGGACGTCGCCGATCTGCTGCGTCGGCGGAAGCTCGTGGAGGAACCCGATCTCGTCCTCGCTCAGTTGCGAGCGCGCCTGTTCGAGGAACTCGGGCGGCGCCAGGCCCTCCTCCTCCGGATGCAGCTCCCGGTCGGCGTTGCCGCGCACCCAGACGACCCGGTCGCCGAGCCCGCGGAGACCGGCGAGCGTCTCGGACGGCTGTTCCCCGCCGGCGCAGATGTCCCCGCCGACCACGATGCTCGCGTCGTCCGGCACCTCCGCGAGAACTGCCTCGAGCGCCGCGAGGTTGCCGTGGATGTCGTACAGCGCTGCGACCTGCACCGGAGTCAGTCGACGATCTCGAGCTGGAGCCGGCGTCCCGCCTCGACGCCGCCGGCGCGGACGATCGTGCGCAGCGCGCGGGCGAGGCGGCCCTGGCGGCCGATCACCTTGCCGATATCCGCATCGGCGACGTGGAGCCGGAGGAGCAGCGTGCCATCGGCCTCCTCCACCTCCTCGACCTGCACCGCGTCGGGCTCGTCGACGAGCCGGCGGGCGAGCTCGGCGACCAGCTCGGCCACCGCTACTCGATGCCCTGGATCTTGAGGAGCTTCGCCACCGACTCGGTCGGTAGCGCACCCTTGGCCAGCCAGCCGCGCACCTTCTCCTCGTCGAGGTCGATGAGCGACGGATCCGACTGCGGGTTGTAGCGACCGACGATCTCGATGAACTTGCCGTCGCGCGGCGAGCGCGAATCGGCGGCGACGACGCGATAGATCGGATTCTTCTTCGAGCCGACCCGCGTCAGCCTGAGCTTCACTGCCATTTGCCTATTTTCTCGCTTTCCTCTTTTTCCGCTTGCTGCTCGCCTTGCGAGTAGCACTCGGCTTGGGTTTCGACCCGGCGATGGTAGGCGCTCCCGCCGCCATTCCGGGAATCTGCGGCATCTTGCCCGATCCGACCATCTTCATCATCTTCGCCATCTGCTTGCGGGCCTCGATCAGCTGGTTGACCTGCTCGAGCGTCGTGCCGGAGCCGCCGGCGATCCGCTTGCGGCGCGAGGCGTCGATGACGTGCGGGACACGCCGCTCGTGCGGCGTCATCGAGAGGATGATCGCCTCGACCCGCCTGAGCTGGCGCTCGTCCACCTGGTCGATGCCCTCCATCTGCTGGCCGAGCCCGGGGATCATCTTGAGGACGCCCTGCAGCGGCCCCATGCGGCGCAGCATCTTGTAGCTCGAGAGGAAATCGTCGAACGAGAACTCGCCCTTGAGCATGCGGCGCTCGAGGTCCTCCTTCTCGTCATCCTCGATCGCCGCCTCGGCGCGCTCGATCAGCGTCAGCACGTCGCCCATGCCGAGAATGCGCGACGCCATCCGGTCGGGGTGGAACCAGTCGAGAGCGTCGAGCTTCTCGCCGAGCGACGCGAGCTTGATCGGACGGCCGGTGACCGCGCGCACCGACAGCGCCGCGCCGCCGCGTGCGTCGCCGTCGAGCTTCGTCAGGACGACGCCGTCGAAGTCGATCCGCTCCTGGAACGCCTGCGCGACGTTGACCGCCTCCTGCCCCGTCATCGCGTCGAGCACGAGGAGGACGTTGGTCGGCTTCGCCTCGCGCCGGACGGCGGCGAGCTCGTCCATGAGCGGCTCGTCGACGTGGAGGCGTCCCGCCGTGTCGAGGATCACGACGTCGCGGCCGGCGGCCGTCGCGCTCTCGATCCCGTCGCGCACGGCCTTGACCGGGTCGCGGCGCTCGTCGGCGTAGACCGGCACGCCGACCTGCTCGCCGAGCTGGACGAGCTGGTCGATCGCCGCCGGGCGCTGGAGATCGGCGGCGACGAGGGCTGGCTTCCGGCCCTCCTTGGAGAGCAGGAGCGCGAGCTTGCCCGCGGTGGTCGTCTTGCCCGAGCCCTGAAGGCCCGCGAGGAGGATTGTGGTGGGCGGCCGCGGCGAGAACGCGAGGCGCGAATCGCTCGAGCCGAGGAGCTCGGTCAGCTCCTCGTGGACGATCTTCACCACCTGCTGGCCGGGTGTGAGGCTCTTCCGCACGTCCTCGCCGAGCGCCCGCTCGCGCACGTGCGCGACGAATTCCTTGACGACGTCGAAGTTGACGTCCGCCTCGAGCAGGGCAAGGCGCACCTCGCGCATGGCGCGGGAGATCGCCTCCTCGTCGAGGACGCCGCGACCGCGGAGGTCGCCGAGGGTGCTCTGGAGTTTCTCGCTCAGCGTGTCGAACATCGCGGCTCGCAGGGTAGCCGGGCTGGACGCTGGGGAGCCTGCGAGTCACACTTGCCACATGGCCTCCGCCGTCGCTGCGCGGAAGACGGTCAGCATCCTCTTCTGCGACCTCGCTGATTCGACCGCGCTCGGCGAGCGCCTCGATCCGGAGCCGCTGCGCGAGCTCATGGGGCGGTGGTACGACGAGATGAGAACCGCCGTCGAGCAGCACGGCGGCATGGTCGAGAAGTTCATCGGCGACGCGGTGATGGCGATCTTCGGACTCCCTCGCGCCCACGAAGACGACGCGCTGCGGGCGGTTCGGGCTGCGCTCGACATGCAGGGAGCCGTCGAGCGGCTCAATGCATCCCTGGTCGGGCGTGAGGTGCCGGAGCTACGGATCCGGATCGGGATCAACACCGGCGAGGTCGTGACCGGAGACGACGCGGCGACCCTCGCCACGGGCGACGCCGTCAACACGGCGAAACGGCTCGAACAGGCTGCCGACGGCGGCGAGATCCTGATCGGGACGGTGACCGAACGTCTCGTCCGCCATGCAACGCGACTCGAAGGCGTCAGCTCGATCGAAGCAAAGGGGAAGAGCGCGCCCGTGGAGGCGTGGCGCGTGTCCGGAGCGATCGCCGGTGCGGACTCATTCGCCCGCCGCTCGGACATCCCGTTCGTCGGGAGGACGAACGAACTCGCCGTCCTGAGGGACGAGCTGACTGCGAGCTCCGACAGCCGCGAATGCCGGCTCGTCACCGTGATCGGCACGGCCGGGGTCGGCAAGACGCGGCTCGTATCGGAGCTCGTCGCCGAGCTCGGTACCCATGCCACCGTCGTCGCCGGGCGGTGCCTCCCCTACGGCGACGGCATCACGTTCTGGCCGCTGACCGAGCTCATCCGCCGGCTCGGAGGCGAGCAAGCCGTGGCGGAAGCCGTGAACGACGAACCCGATGCCGCTCTCGTCGTCGACCGACTCGGGGTGCTCCACGGCAGTGGATCCGCCTCGCCCGAGGAGCTCTTCTGGGCCGTGCGGCGACTGTTCGAGGCCCTTGCACGTCCTCGGCCGCTCGTGGTGCTCCTCGAGGACGTCCACTGGGCCGAGCCGACGCTGCTCGATCTCGTCGAGTACGTCAGCCGCTGGAGTCGCGACACCCCGATCCTCCTTCTCTGCGTCGCGCGTCCCGAGCTGCTCGAGGAGCGGCCCCAATGGGAGGGCGTGCTCGTGCGTCTCGAGCCGCTCTCGTCCGGGGAGGCGACCGAGCTCCTGGACGCCCTCGACATCGCGGGCATCCTGTCCACGGAGCTTCGCGGACGCGTGGCGGAGACGGCGCAGGGCAATCCGCTCTACACCGAGCAGCTCTTCGCGATGCTGGCCGGGGAGGCGCGTGCGGCGGCCGAGCTCGTGGCGCTCCCGCCGACGATCCAGGCACTCCTCGCCGCCCGCCTCGACCGCCTCGGTCCGGACGAGCGGAACGTACTCGAGCGGGCCGCCGTCATCGGCAAGGAGTTCTGGCCCGGCGCGGTGAGTTTCCTCGGCGAGAGGGACGAGGTTCTCGGGGCGACGCTGCTCACGCTCGTCCGCCGTGAATTCGTCGAGCCCGCCGCGTCGAGCTTCCCGGGCGAGGACGGCTTCCGGTTCCGGCACGCACTTATCCGTGATGCGGCCTACGCAGGCATCCCCAAGCGGACGCGCGCCGACCTCCACGAGCGCTTCGCCGGCTGGCTCGAGCTTCACGGCGGCAGAGAGGAGCTTCGCGGCTACCACCTCGAGCAGGTCTATCTCTACCGGGACGAGCTCGGATCGCTCGACGACCACACGCGCTCGCTGGGTGCGCGGGCCGGCGAGCTGCTCACCGACGCCGGGCAACGGGCACTCGCTCGCGACGACGTGCCGGCGGCCGTGAACCTGCTCGAACGCGGGGCTGCTCTGTTGCCCCGGACGAGTGACGCGCGAGGCTACGTCCTGCTCGATCTCGCGATCGGACTGATGAGGTCCGGCGCCTTCGCAGCCGCCGAGGGCGCACTCGAGGAGGCTCTGACTCTCGCGCGCGCCGACGACGATCGGCGGCTCGAACAACGCACGCTGGTCGAGCGCGAGTTCTTCCGGATCTTCACGAATACGGAGACGACAGCTGAGGAGACCACGCGGATCGCCGAGGAGGCGATCCCTGCTCTCGAGGCAGTTGGCGACTACGCCGGCGTCGCAAAAGCATGGCATCTGCTGAGCGAGCCCGCGGTCGTCGCGTGCCGCTGGGGAGAGCGCGCCGCTGCGCTGGAGCATGCGCTCGAATATGCCCGGCGCGCAGGGGACGCTCGCGAGACGGCCCGCGCCGCGGGGATGTTGATGCAGGCGATCCAGCTCGGACCGACGCCGGTCGACGCCGCAATCGACAGGGCGCAGTCGTTCCTGCGCGACAGCGAGGACGACCGGATGCTCACCGCCTCGATCCTCAGCTCACTGGCGGTGTTGCTCGCCATGCGGGGCGAGTTCGACGACTCGCGCGCACAGTGGGCGCGGGCAGAGAGGCTCTGGAGCGAGCTGGGAATGGCAGCTCAGCGCGCGCTGCGGGCCTTCGACGCCTCGACGATCGAGTTGCTGGCCGGAGACGCCGAAGCCGCCGAGCAGGAGCTCCGAACCGGGTACGGCATCTTCGAGAAGCTCGGCGACATGCACCTGCGGCCGACGGTCGCCGCCTACCTCGCGGCCGTCCTCGCGCAGGTTGGCCGCTTCACCGAAGCGGAGGAATTCGCCCGCTTTGCGCAGTCACACGCCTGGGCGGACGACATCGTCACGCAGGCGATGTGGCGCGTAGCCCAGGCTCAGGTTCAGGCCGCTGCCGGCGACGCCGCCGAAGCGCAGCGTTTGGCGCGCGAAGCGGTGGAGCTAGCGGCGCCGACCGACTTCCTCGACCTCCAGGCGACGGCGCTGGTCGGGCTCGCTCGAGTCCTCCGGGCGGCAGGCTCACCGGAGGCTGCGAGCGCGGCCGCCGAGGCGCAGACGGTGTACGGGCGCAAGGGGAACATCGTCGGCGCGAAGCAGGCGGCGTTGCTCGTCTAGGCAGCGGCCCGGCGTAGGAGTAGGGTCTCGCGCGAAAGGAGGTTCCACATGAGCTGGACAGCACAGGGCCCGTGGAAGCCGGGCCGAGGGAAGACCATCGAATTGGCGGCCGCGAACGCCTGGGCCAACGCGAAGAAAGGGGCGCCGGCGCCGGGATTGGCGGCGGAGAAGGCGCCCGCCGGCACGTACAAGCTCGAGATCTACGCCGAGACAGAGAATCCGATCCACGGCTACATCGTCACGCTCAGCCCGACCGGCCCGTAGCCGGGGCCGAGCCGCCTAGCCTGCGACGAGAGCGCGGGCGTAGTCGACCGGATCGAACGGCTGCAGGTCCTCGAGTGCCTCGCCCACGCCGACGAGCTTGACCGGGAGGCCGAGCTCGTAGGCGATCGGAATCGCGACGCCACCCTTGGCGGACCCGTCGAGCTTCGTGAGGACGACTCCCGTGACGCCGACGGCGTCGCCGAACAGGCGCGCCTGCTGGACACCGTTCTGACCGGTCGTGGAGTCGACGACGAGCAGCGTCTCGTGGGGTGCTCCCTCGAGACGGCCTGCGAGGACGCGCCGCACCTTGGCCAGCTCCTCCATCAGGTTCGTCTGGGTGTGCAGGCGGCCCGCCGTGTCGACGACGACGACGTCACGGCCGCGCGCGACGGCGGCCTCGACGGCGTCGTAGGCGACCGCAGCCGGATCGGCTCCGCGCTCGGAGCCGACGAAGTCCGCTCCGGCGCGCTCCGCCCAGATCTCGAGCTGCTCCTCGGCCGCCGCCCGGTACGTGTCGGCCGCGGCGACGACGACCGAGCGGCCGTGCTCCGCGAGCCTCGCCGAGAGCTTGCCGATCGTCGTCGTCTTGCCTGTTCCGTTGACGCCGACGACGAGGATCACAGCCGGCTCGTGCGCCACCTCGAGGACGGGAGGCTCGCCGAAGAGATCGGTGACCTCTTCCGCGAGCGCCGCATTCAGATCCCCGAGCTCACCACGCGCCTCGAGCCGCCGCACGAGCTCGGCGGTCGCCTGGACGCCGACGTCCCCCGCGATGAGCGCCACCTCGAGCCGCTCCCAGTCGGCGTCGTCGCCGGGATCGAAGGACGCCGCCGCGACGAGCTCGCCCGTCAGCGCGCGGCGGGACTTCGAGAGCGAGTCACGGAGGCGCGAGAAGAACCGGCCGCCGCCCTCCTCCTCGCGGTCCGACGCAGCCTCCGGCTCGCCCAACAGCTGCGACCAGCTACGCGGCGAGCTGCCACTCCTCGTTCCGGATGAGCGGAACCGCGGTGCCGTCCGGGAGGAGCGCGTCCACCTCGAGCTCCGGCCCGCCGACCATGAAGTCGACGTGGATGTTCGAGACGTTCATCCCCTCGTCCGGCTCGCCGTCGAAGGCATACGGAAGCCCGAAGCCGTAGGCGATGTGGCAGGTGGCGTTCTCGTCGAACAGCGTGTTGTAGAAGAGCGTCCCCGTCTGGCCCACGCGGGATTCCTTCGTCACGAGCGCGAGCTCGCCGAGCCGGTCCGAGCTCTCGATGGTCGCGAGATGGCTGCGGACCACGTCCGCACCCGTCTCGGCCTCGACCCGCACGATTCGCCCGTCCTCGAACGTGAGCTGGAGATCCCGGATCAGCTGGCCGCCGAAGCTGAGCGGCAGGCTCGAACGCAGCGTTCCCTCCGCCCGCCGGGAGTCCGGCGTCGTGAAGATCTCCTCGGTCGGCATGTTCGCCACGTAGTCGATCCCTCCGGCGGTGCGGAAACGGGCGCTGCCCCAGCGCGCACTCTGCAGCAGGCCGACCGTGAGGTCCGTCCCGGGCCCCCGGTAGCGGAGCGCATCGGGACGGCGTTCGGTGAGTGCCGCGGCTCGCGCGTCCAACTGGTCGAGGTGGTCACGCCAGGCCGCGACGGGATCGTCCTCGTCGAGCCGGAAGCAGAACGCCACGAGCTCCCACAGGCGCTCGACGTCGGGCTCGCCCAGCACCTGTCGGGCCCAGCCTTTGGTCGGCGCTCCGACGCCGCACCAGTTGACGCTCTGGTCCCGGTGCTGCTGCCGGCGGATCCCGGCTACCTCGACCGGAACTGCACGACCCACCCGGTCGCCGTCGAGGTCCGCCAGGAGCTCCGGCTCCGGATTCCCCGACGTCCCCAGCAGAGCATTACCCGCCGTCGCCCGCGTCAGCGTCGTCAGCCACTCGGGCGAGTGCGTGAGCGCCTCGTCGGGCCCGAGCTCGATCATCGCCCGCCGGACGTGGTCGTCGCCGTACAGGACGTTGACGTAGGCCGCCCCGGCACGGTAGGCCTGTCGCGTCAGTGCGCGGACGAGGTCGGCGTGCTCGACGAGCCCGTGGAGGAAGACTTCCTGCCCCGGCTGCACGTTCGCGCCGACGCGAACGGCGAGCTCCGCGTAGCGCTCGAGGCGTTCGTCCATCGCGAGCGATCCTACGTGGACCCCCTGAAGTAGGATCGCCGCGTGGGGGAGCTCCAGCCTGGTGTCTGGCACTGGCAGACGGCCCATCCGGACTGGGGCGAGGAGGAGTGGTGGCCCGAGCTCGTCTCGTCGTACGGGATCGAGGTCGGCGACGACTTTCTGTTGTTCGATCCGCTCTCGGTTCCCGACGAGCTGCGCGAGCGCGCGACCGCTGTCGTCCTGACCGCGCCGTACCACGAGCGCGACGCTCGCAGCCTCGGCCTTCCGGTGCACACTCCACCGGCCGACACCTGGGAGGACTGGGTCGAGAAGTTCGGCATCGATCCCGAGCGCGTGCGCGGCATGGAGAGCGAGGACCTCGCGTGGCTTCGTGCGGGCGAGGGAGAAGGTCACTTCCACGGCCCCGGGGAGTGGCCGTTCGGCATCACCGCATATGCGGGTCGCGAGGACAACGATCTCGTCCTCTGGCTGCCGTCGATCAATGCGATCGTGACGGGCGACTCGCTCTCCGACTTCGGTGACGGGCTCGGGATCCAGATGGGCGGCCGCACGAACGTGACGCGCGACGACATCGCCGATCGGCTTCGTCCGCTGCTCGACCTGCCGATCGAGCTCGTCCTGCCTGCGCACGGCGAGCCCACCGACCGCGCAGCGCTCGAGCGCGCCCTGAGCTAGCGCCTCTCGACCACCGGGTAGCGTGCGTCGGCGTCGAGACAGGCGGCCGCGAAGAGCGCCGTGCCTCCGCCCCCGGTGAACAGCGTGTAGCGCCCCGGCATGCGTGCAGCCTGCGCGAGAGCGTGGACCGCGAACCGCCGCGCGCGCTCGAGCCACAGCTCGTCCTGCGTCCGCTCGAACGCGCCGAGGAGCGCGAAGCCGTTCCCCGAGGTGCCGTGGCAGATGCCGTGTCCCTTCTCTTCGCCGGGCGGCCCCGCTCGCCAGATGAGCTCGGCGCCGGCGAGCAGAAGCTCCTCGTCGAGGTAGTCGCGGGCCGCCGAGACGACTCCGGGCGCACCCGCGCACCACTGCACCTTCCCTTCTGAGCTCCAGTTCGCGACCCCGTCCTCCCGCGTCGCGGCACGCGCGAGAGCCTCGGCCGACTCGGCGCGAATCGCCTCGTTGCGCGGGTCGTCGACCTGGAGGAGCGCCAGCACGTTCCCGGCGAGCCCGTGCACCGTGCCGCCCCCGCGGAAGCTCGTCCCCCAGATCCGTTGCGTCCACAGGCCTTCGGCGTCGCGGCGGGAAGCAAGCGCTGCGGCACTCTCCCGCGCGGCCTCCGCCCAGCGGTCCTCCCCCATCCAGTCGCGCATCGCGGCCGCCGCGACGAGCGTGCCCGGCGTGCCCCACATGAGATCCTCGGCCTCGTTCTCGAGGTTGGCGAGGACGAGTGCGTGGAGGTCGTCGGCGTGCGCCGCGTCGCCCGTGAGGCGCCACGCGATGAGGAGGATGCCGGCCTCGCCCGTGAGCAGCCCGGCTGCGGCGGGCTCGGGCACGATCTCCCCTTTCGGGTGGTCGGGCTCGGTGCGCCAGCGCTCCAGCGAGCGCACCGCGGCTGCGGATAGATCCAGCGTCGTCTCGGCGAGCCCGCGGCGCCGCAGGTCATCGAGGGCGAAGACCATGCCCGCGGCGCCGACGTAGAGGTTCTTCATCGGCAACGGGGCGTTCCAGCCGTCCCAGTCGTGCGCGGGCCAGAGCGCCCCGGGGCCGAAAGCGGCGTCTGCGTCCGCCACGATCGCGGCGACGCCGTCGCGCACCCGAGCCTCGTCCCACGGCTCGTCGGTCAGCGGCTCGAAGGCGCGCGGGTCGTAGAGCACGAGGGGAGCCTAGGCGGCCACGTGAGTCCGGCGTTGCGGATGCTGGATCGTTCGCGCGACGAACGCGAGCTCGTTCAGGCAGCCGAGACGGCGGCGGCCTCGTCGCGCGGCAAGCGCCGTGAGACCACCTGCGAGACCCCTTCGCCACCCATGGTCACGCCGTACAGGACGTCGGCGGCCTCCATCGTCCGCTTCTGGTGCGTGATGACGACGAACTGCGCCCGGTCGGAGTAGCCCCGCAGCAGCTCGACGAAGCGGCCGATGTTCGTGTCGTCGAGCGCGGCCTCGACCTCGTCGAGGAGGTAGAACGGGCACGGCCGCGCGAGGAAGAGCGCGAACAGGAACGCGATCGCTCCGAGCGCCTTCTCGCCGCCGGAGAGAAGCGAGAGCCGCTGCACACGCTTGCCGGCGGGACGCAGCTCCACCTCGACGCCCGGTTCCTCTTCCTCCTCTTCCTCGGCCTCGGTCAGCCGCAGGCGGCCTTCGCCGCCGGGGAAGACTGTGGCCGTGACGTCGGCGAAATGGCGTTGGACGGCATCGAACGTCTCGGCGAAGCGACGCTCGACGGTCTCGGTGAGCTCGGTGCGGAGCTTCTCGAGCTCGGCGAGGCTCGCCTCGAGGTCGGCGCGTTGCGCGACGAGCTCCTCGAGCCGTTCCTTCTCGGCTTCGTACTCCTCGTGCGCGAGCGGGTTGACCTGGCCGAGCGTCTCCCGGCGGCGCTCGAGCCGCTCGACCGTCGTGACGAGCTGCGCGCGGTCGTCGCCCTCCGCGGGCTCGTCGGCATCTGCCTGTTCCAGTCTCCGGCGTGCTTCGTCGGCCTCTGCCTCGATCCGAGCGGCCTCGACCTCGACCGCCGACACGGCCTCGGAGGCGGCTGCGAGCTCCTGCCGCAACTCGACTTCCGCGGCGCCGAGCCGGCGCAGCTCGGCCCCGAGCTCGCCGCTGCGCGCAGCGCCCGCGTCGACCTCGGTGCGAAGCGGGGCCTCGAAGTGGGCAACCGAGACCTGGAGCGCGTGCAGAAGGCGCTCGGCCAGCCCGACACAGCGTTCGGCGAACGGATTCCGCTCGAGGGAGTACGCGGCGTCCGGGATCGGCGTCTCGAACCGCGCGCGCGCGGCCTCGAGCTCGGACGCGAGCGACCCGCGCTTGGCCTGCAGCTCGAGCAGCATCGCTTCGGCGGTCTCGCCGGCGAACCACAGCTCGCCACGCTCCGGGTCGTAGCCGAAGCCCTCCTGCGTCACGGCGGGAACGGGCGACGAGAGCAACTCGTCCTTGGCGACGACCGGCATCCGAGCGACGAGCTCGGCCGGATCGCGACCGACGAGGACGACCAGGCTGCCGAGGCCGGCCTCCCGCGCTCGCTCGAGCAGCGCGAGCGCTCCGGCGGCGTCGTCCCGGACGACGGCGGAGGCCGAGCGGCCCAGCGCAGCCGCGACCGCACGCTCACGACCGGACTCGACCTCGAGCAGCGAGAAGGCGATCCGCTCGCCGTCCTCCGCCAGCGCGCGCGCTGCGGGCGGCAGGCCCTCGCGCTCGGCCAGGGCCCGGTCGAGCGCCCGCAGACGATCCTCGAGCAGGCGGATCTCGTCGACGAGGGCAGCCCGCTCGGCACGCACGGACTCGTCGAGCACGCGGCGAGGGCGGGCCAGCTCGTCTCGCAGCCGGAGCAGGCGAGCCTCGGCGGATTCGCGCCGCAGCTCGAGCCGCTCGGCCGCGCTCCGGAGCCGGTAGAGCGCCTGCAGCGCCTGCTCACGTCCGCCCGCGGCGTCCGCGAGCTCCTCTTCGGCTCTGCCACGCTCGGTGAGCAGCACCTCGAGCCGCGCCTCCGTCCCGCGGCGGCACGAGGCTGCGGCGCTGCGGCGGGTTTCGAGCTCCGCGAGCCTCTCCTCGAGCCCGGCGAGGTCGAGTTGCGCGATGCGCGCCCGCAGCCGGGCGATCTCGACCGCGAGCTTCTGCGCGCGCTCGGCTGCCGTCGCCTGGAGCGCCAGCGGCCGGAGCCGCTTCTTGACCTCGGCCTCGACGTCCCGGGCGCGTTCGACCTCGATCGCGACGCGCGCCAGCTTGAGCTCGGCGCGATGACGGCGCGCCTTGAAGCGGCCGAGCCCGGCGGCCTCCTCGATCAGCGCCCGTCGCTCGGCCGGCTTCGAGGCCAGGATCGCCTCGACCTTGCCCTGGCTGATGATCGAGTGCATGCCCTGGCCGAGACCGAGGTCGGCGAGCAACTCGACGAGGTCGAGGCGCCGTACGGCGGCCCGGTTGACGAGGTACTGCCCCTCGCCGCCGCGGTGCAGCCGCCGCGCCACCGAGAGCTCGGCATAGTCGACGGGCAGCGCCCCGTCGGCGTTGTCGAAGAGGAGCTCGACCTCGCAGAAGTCGGCGGCGCCGCGCGAGCCGCCGCCGGCGAAAAGGACGTCGTCCGGCTTCTCCGCCCGCAGCTCGGTCGGACTGAGCGAGCCGGCGGCCCAGCGGATCGCATCCGAGACGTTGGACTTGCCCGACCCGTTCGGGCCGACGATCACGCCGACGCCCGGCTCGAGGCGGATCTCGACCGGGTCGGGGAACGACTTGAAACCACGCAGCTTGACGGCGCGCAGATGCACCGCCCGCACCCTAAAGACGCGGCAGGACGCTACTGCTGCTCGTGCTCGCCGTCGTCGCGCGCGAGCGGAGCGTCCTCGTCCGCCGGCTCGTCCTCGGCGAAGATCTCGAGGATCCCTCGAGGCGTGGGATCGGGCTCCTCCGCCGCGAGCCGCTGCAGGCGCAGCTCGGAATTCGTCGGTCGCCGCTCGCTCATGGGGGCGGACAGGATGCCAGAAACCGCTGCCGCCTCCGCGGAAAATTCGCCTTTAGCCGTTCTCCAGCCGTGCGAGCGTCTCGCGGGCGGCTTCCTGCTCGGCGGCCTTCTTCGTCCGCCCCTCTCCCCGTCCGAGCTCCTCGCCCTCGATCAGCGCCGCGCAGGTGAACCGGCGATCGTGCGGCGGCCCCTCGACGGAGATCTCGGTGTAGGTCACCTGGCGGCCGCTGCGGGCGGCCAGCTCCTGCAGATCCGTCTTGTAGTCGACGCGTGTCGTCAGCGCGTGCTCGATCTGCTCCGAGAACGCGGCGACGATCGGCTCCTCGACCGCCGCGAAGCCGTGCTCGAGGAAGAGCGCGCCGAGCGCGGCCTCGATGACCGCCGCGAGCACGTTCGTGTTCCGCGACAGCCGCTCGAGCTCCTCGCGCGTCTGCGTCGAGTTCGCCCGCTCGAGGAGCCGCCGCCCGAGGTCGAGCTCGCGCGCCACGTCCGCACACGTCGCACGTGAGACGACGTGAGAGCGCACCTTCGCGAGCTTTCCCTCCGAGAAATCGGGATGCCTCGCGTAGAGCGCATGCGCGACGGCCAGCTCGAGGACGCTGTCTCCGAGGAACTCGAGCCGCTCGTACGAGGCACTACGTTCGCTCGCCCACGACGTGTGCGTGAAGACATGCTCCGCCGACTCGGGCGGGAGCGCGTCGATCAGCTGCGCGAGGTCGGAGTCCGCGGCTACTGGTGCGAAGTGACGTAGTCGACGGCCTGGCCGACGGTCTGGATCTTCTGCGCGTCCTCGTCCGAGATCTTGATCCCGAACTGGTCCTCGAGCTCCATGATCAGCTCGACGAGGTCGAGAGAGTCGGCGTCGAGGTCCTCCTGGAAGGAAGCCTCCTCCGTGATGTCCGCCTCATCGATCCCGAGCTGCTCGGTGAGGACCTCCTTGACCCGCTCGTAGACTTCCTCGCGCGACGCTGCCATGTCACCTCGTTGTGTCGTGGGGGCTGGAAAGCGCGCCGATCATACAACCTGAGCCTTCTGCGGCAGGCGCGCAGCGAGGCGGCCGACGACGTCGTGGTCGACTCCGCGGGCGGCGAGCCGGATTGCGTTGGCGATCGCGGTCGCCGAGGAGTTGCCGTGCGCGATCACCGCGAGGCCACGCAGGCCGAGGAGGTAGGCGCCTCCGTACGTGTCGGGATCCAGGCGCTTGCGCAGCCGCCGTGCGGCAGGACGGATCAGCAGGCCGCCGACCGTTCCCGTGGTAGTGGCGCTGATCTCGTCGCGCAGGGAGTCGAGCAGGGTCCGGATCGTCCCCTCGACGGCCTTGAGCGCCACGTTGCCGGTGAAGCCGTCGGCGACGAGCACGTCGGCCGCACCCTCGAGGACATCGCGACCCTCGGCGTTGCCCCGGAAATCGAGGTCGGAAGCGGCGAGCAGGCTGTGCGCCTCGAGCGTGAGCTGATTCCCCTTCTCGGGTTCCTCGCCGATCGAAAGGAGACGCACCTGCGGCTGCGCGATGCCGAGGATCTCCTCCGCGAAGACGGCTCCCATCGTCGCGAACTGGAGCAGGTGCTCGGCACGGCAGTCGGCGTTCGCTCCGGCGTCGAGCAGGACCGACGGGCCCTTGCGAGCGGGAATAGGCACCGCGATCGCCGGCCGCCGCACTCCCGGGACGCGCCGGAGGTGGACGAGACCCGCGGCGAGCATCGCTCCCGTATTGCCGGGCGACACGACCGCGTCGGCGTCGCCGTCCGCAACGGCCTTGACGGCCCGGACGAGCGAGCTGTCTGCCTTGGTGCGGAAGGCGTCGGCCGGCTTCTCGTCCATCCCGACCACCTGAGTCGTCGGAACGTGCTCGAGCCTGCCCGTGTCGAGGCTTGCCGAGCCGAAGATGACGGGGGCGATCTGGTCGGAGGCGGCCCGCTGAGCGCCTTCGATCACTGCCGCGGCTCCGCGGTCGCTACCCATCGCATCGACGGCGATGCGGATCATCCGCTGGAGCCTACGGAGCGTGGACGCGGAGCGGCTCGACCTCGCGGCCCTTGTAGGTGCCGCAGGTCGGGCAGACGCGGTGCGGTCGCTTCGGCTGGCCGCACGTCGGGCAGACGTTGACCTTCGGAGCGCTGATCGCGTGCGTCGCACGCCGCTTGTCGCGGCGCGACTTGGAGGTTTTCCGCTTCGGGACTGCCATGGGCGCGGGCCACTATAGCCTGGCTCGATGGATACGACCGCGATCCTCGGGCGCTTCGACGAGCAGATGCGGCGCCGGGCGGCACCGGATTGCCTATTCGTGGGCAAGAGCTGGAGCGCCGTGCTCTGCCCACCCGACGACGGCAAGGTAGAGCCGCTCGTGGCCAGGATGCGCGAGCTGCCCGGGCACGTCGAGTGGAAGTACTACTCGCACGACGGCCCGGAGCTGCGCGAGCGGCTGCTCGCGGCCGGGCTCGAGCCGGAGGACGAGGAGACGGTCGTCGTGGCCGAGGCGGCCTCGATCGACCCGCCTCCCGGAGACGTCGAGCTTCGCCTCGCGACCGACGAGTTCGACGAGCTCGCGGCACGCGTCTTCGGCACGCGTTACGACCTGCCGGAGAAGGCCGTCGCGGTCGTCGCGGTGGTCGACGGGCAGCCGGTCTCCGGCGGCCGCGTCGACTTCGAGGACGACGTCGAGTTCGCGGGGCTCTTCGGCGGAATCACGCTGCCCGAGTACCGAGGGCGAGGGCTGTACCGCGCGACGGTCGCCAAGCGGGCCGAGCTCGCACGGGAGCGCGGCTACCACTGGCTCTACTCCGACGCGCTGCCGACGAGCCGGCCGATCCTCGAGCGCCTCGGCTTCCTACCGATCACGACGACGACGCCGTTCGTGTTCCCGGCCGCTTAGCCTCGAGCCGGGCGGGTAGCGTCGCCTCATGGACAGACGCAGGCTCGGCTCGCAAGGACTCGAGGTCTCCGCTCTCGGCCTCGGCTGCATGGGGATGTCGGAGTTCTACGGAACGACCGACGAGGGCGAGGCGATCGCGACGATCCACCGGTCGCTCGAGCTCGGCATCGATTTCCTCGACACGGCGGACATGTACGGCCGTGGCGGGAACGAGAAGCTCGTCGCAAAGGCGATCCGCGGTCGGCGCGATGAGGTCGTGCTCGCGACGAAGTTCGGCAACGTCCGCAACGACGACGGCTCTCGCGAGGTGCGCGGCGACGCCGAGTACGTGCGGCAGGCGTGCGAGGCCTCGCTGCAGCGGCTCGGCCTCGACCACATCGACCTCTACTACCAGCACCGCGTCGACTTCCGCGTTCCGATCGAGGAAACGGTCGGCGCGATGGCGGAGCTCGTCGAAGCGGGCAAGGTTCGCTACCTCGGACTCTCCGAGGCCTCGCCCGAGACGATCCGGCGCGCGCACGCGGTGCATCCGATCTCGGCGCTCCAGTCCGAGTACTCGCTCTGGACGCGCGACCCCGAGGAGGGGCCGCTTCCGGCCTGCCGCGAGCTCGGGATCGGCTTCGTCGCCTACAGCCCGCTCGGCCGCGGCTTCCTCACCGGCCAGATTCGGACGCCGGACGACTTCGCGGAGGGCGACTTCCGCGGCAACCTCCCCCGCTTCCAGGGCGAGAACTTCCAGCGGAACCTCGACCTCGTGGCGCGCGTCGAGGAGATCGCCGAGGAGAAGGGCCGGACGCCGGGGCAGATCGCGCTCGCCTGGCTGCTGTCGCGCGGCGACGACATCGTCCCGATTCCGGGAACGAAGCGGCGGCGCTATCTCGAGGAGAACGCCGAGGCGGCGGATGTCGAGCTCACAAGCGAGGAGCTCGAGCGGCTCGAGCAGGCGTTCCCGCAGGGAGCCGCGGCGGGCGAGCGCTATTCGGACATGTCCTCGATCGACCGCTAGCGCCGGTCACTCGGTCTCGCGGAGCGCCTCGAGCGCGGCCCAGCGCGGGTCGGCGCGCTCCTCCACGTGTTCGTGCGGCTCCGCGTTGAGATCCTTGCCGCAGACCGGGCAAAGGCCGGCGCAGTCCTCCCGGCAGAGGATCTGGTCGGGCAGCGCGAGCGCGATCGCGTCGCGCGCCCAGCCGGAGAGGTCGAGCCGGTCGTCCTCGAGATACTCGGTTCGCTCCTCGTCTCCCTCCGGCTTGGCCGCCTGATACTCGCGCAGGCGGAGCGAGAGCGGCAGCTCCGCGTCGGTGAGGCAGCGAAAGCACGGGCCCGCGAGCACGACCTCGAACGCGAGCTCGAGGACGGTGCCGCTCGACGCGCGCGTGACGGAGAGGTCGGCGGGCGCCGGATTCGGCCGCGGCTCGTAGGTTTGTGCCCCGATGACGAGCGGCTCGAGCTCGATCTCGACGCGCTCGCGCGCCTGGTCGCCGGAGCGGACTCGAAGCGTGCGGAGGTCGAACGTGGTCATGCCGTCACCGTAGCGCGGAGACGTGAGCGACTAGGAGGGGCTCAGGGAGCCACGCGGGGCAGGTCGGCGAGCCGAGGCACCGACGGCAGCGTCTGCTTCTGCGTCTCCTTGCGCCGGAGGTACGGCCCGATCGTTTCCGGCAGCGGCTCGGTGTGCTCCCGCCCTTGCGGCTCGCGGGCGAGGACGAGCATCCCGACCGAGGCGAGAATGACCGCGCCGGCTGCGAGCTCGCGGCCCCCGACGGCCTCTCCCGCAAGTCCCCAGCCGAGCAGCACGGCGACGGCAGGGTTGACGTAGGCGTAGGTCGAGACGAGGACGCTCGACGCGCCGCTCCGGAGCAGCCAGCCGTAAGCCGTGAACGCGATGATCGAGCCGAAGACGACGAGGAAGGCGAAGGCGGCGATCGAGCCTGTCGAGATGGCGGCCGGATGGACGCGGCCGAGCTCTCCCGTGGCGGCTCCCCCGACCGCGAGAAGGGCGGCGGCGCAGAGCATCTGCATCGACGCCGAGAGGAACGGCGCCTTGGGCAGGGACGCTACGCGGGCGTACGCGGAGCCGGCCGCCCAGGCGAGTGCGGCGCCGAGGATGACCGCAGCCCCGACGGGATCCAGGTGGGCGTTCTGGCCGACGAGCAGCGCAACCCCGAGCAGGCCGGCGGCGATTCCGGCGAGGGCGCCGAGCGAGAGCTTGACGCCGAAGAAGGTGCGGTCGAGGAGCGCGGTGAAGAGGGGCACTGCGGCGACGAGGAGCGCGGTCAGCCCCGAGGCGACCCGCTGCTCGGCCCACGCGACGCCGCCGGTGTCGACGAACAGGAGCAGACCGCCCACAACGGCCGCGGCCGTCCACTCGCGCCGGCCCGGCCGCGCGCGACGCACGTCTCCGCGCCACGCGGACCAGGCGTAGAGAAGTCCACCGGCGAGCCCGAACCGCACGGCGAGCATGAGCAGCGGCGGCAGCGTCCGGTCGGCGACGGCAATCGCCAGGTACGTCGATCCCCAGACGACGTAGACGATTCCGAGCGCGATGGCGATCTTCGTTCTCACTACCCCATGGTGCCGAGGCGCTTTGATCAGGACAAGTTGAGTTATCGTTCATTTTGATCATGAGTGCTAATGGATGGTTGGGCATCGACTTGCGACATCTCGCGGCTCTGGAAGCGGTCGCGCGCACTCGCTCGTTCGGCGCGGCCGCGCGCGAGCTCGGCTACACGCAGTCGGCCGTCAGCCAGCAGATTGCGCAGCTCGAGAGGATCGTGGGACAGCAGCTCTTCTTCCGGCCGGGAGGCCCGCGACGCGTCGAGCCCACCGAGGCCGGCCTGCTGCTGCTCGGCCACGCCGATGCGATCGTCGCGCGCCTCGACGCGGCCCGTGCGGACATGGCCGCTCTCGCCGAAGGTGCCGCGGGAACGCTCCGCGTCGGCATCTACCAGAGCGTCGGCGCGCGCCTCCTCCCCGCCCTCGTCCGCCGCTTTCGCGAGCAATGGCCGCAGGTCGGCGTGCGCGTTCGTGAGGAGAGCGCCGCAACCGATCTCCTGCACCTGCTCGAGCACGGCGAGCTCGATCTGACCTTCGCCGACCTCCCACTTCCGGACGGGCCGTTCGAGTGGGCGGAGCTGCTGCAGGATCCGTACGTCCTGCTCGTCTCGGCACGCTCGGAGCTGGCGCAGCTCGACACGGCGCCGCCGCTGCGGGAGGTCGCGAAGCTGCCGCTGATCGGTCGGCGCACGACCGACGAGCCCGAGCGATTCCTGGCCGGCCGCGTCCCCGAGCTCAACGTGATTTTCCGCACCGACGACAACGGGACGCTCGGCGCGCTCGTCGCGGAGGATCTCGGCGTCGCGATCGAGCCGCAGCTGGTGGTCGACCCACGCGACCGCGCCGTGAAGATGCTCCCGTTCGGCTCCCGGATCGCGCCGCGCACACTCGTTCTCGCCTGGCACCGGGACCGCTATCGCTCGCAGGCTGCCACGGCGTTCGTGGAGCTCGCCCGCGCAGTCACGCCCGGCTAGCTTGCATCGCAAGATAACCTCCACTACCATGCGGCGCATGGCAAGCGAGAGCAGGCGCAGCCAGATGCTCCGCGGAGTCCTCGACCTCTGCCTCCTCGCCGTCGTCGTCGACGAGCCCGCGTACGGCTACGAGATGACGCGACGGCTGCGCGAGCGAGGCCTCTCGACCGTCGGCGAAGGCTCGATCTACCCGCTGCTCGGCCGGCTCGAGCGCGAAGGCCTCGTGGCGACGCACCGCGCGGCGAGCGACGGAGGCCCCCCGCGCAAGTACTACCGCGCCTCGCCCAGCGGCCGCCGCGCACTGTCCGAGGGAGTGCGCGCGTGGCGCGACGTCCGCGGTGAGGTCGACGCGGTGCTGGCGACGATCGAAGCGGAGGTGGCGTGATGACCGCGTACGTCGAGGAGTGCCGGCAGGAGTGGAAGCGGCTCGGCGTGCCCGACCTCCTGGCCGAGGAGATGGCAACGGAGCTCGAGACCGATCTCGCGGAGGCGGAAGCCGACGGCGTCTCAGCGGCCGAGATGGTCGGCGAGAGCGACCCGCGCCGCTTCGCGGCGACGTGGGCGAGCGAGCGCGGGCTCGTCGCGGAACCGCAGCCGCCGAAGAAGAAGCGGCGAGCCTGGATCTGGGTGGTCGTCGGCATCCTCGTCCTGTTCATCCTGATGGCGGTGTGGCTGGCGCTCACCACGCTGGGGCACTCGACGGTGAGCGTCTCGCCGCCGAGGCAAGCCACGCCGGTCCGCTCGGTCGTGATTCCGAACTTCGTGGGCATGAAGGCCTGTCACGCCAGGCGGATCGCCGAGGAGTCGCTCCTCAAGGTCCGCCCGTTCCCGCAGAGCCGTTGCGACGCGACCGTCGTCGGCCAGCGGCCCGCGCCGCACACGCTCGTCGCGGGACCACGCTCTGCACGCACCGTCGTAAAGCTGCGGCTGCGGGGCTAGACGCTAGAAGCGCTCGTCGTCGGCGACGTCGCCGTTGGCGCCGAGACCCGCGATGACCGTCTCCTGGGAGCGCTCGTGCAGCCGCTCGCGACCGCGCCGAACCGCCGTGAGGAAGCGCTCGAGATTGACCTCGAGGGAGGCGAGCTGGTTGTCGGCCCAGTCCTCCATCTCGAGCTTCATCTCGCGGGCGCTGCGCCGCGCGTCGTCGACGATCTCGTCGGCCTGCCGCTCAGCGATCTTCACGATCTCGGTCTGCGACGCCTCGCGCACCGCCTGCTCCCGCGCCTCGGCGAGTAGCCGATCGACCTCGCGCTTCGCCTCGGCCAGCATCTCCTGCCGCTCCTTGACGATCCAGCGGGCCTGCTTGATCTCCTCCGGGATCGTCGCGCGCATCTGGTCGAGGATGTCGTAGATCTCCTCGCGGTCGATCCGCACCTGATCGGTGAGCGGAACAGCCTTGGCGTTGTGCACGAGATCGTCGAGCTTGTCGATAAGAACCAGTACGTCCATTGCGCCGCAGTGTAGCCCGCTGGGCGGAAGACGTCACTCGCCCGGACGTTCAGGCGTTCCCGGACGACCGTCGGGAAAGAGCTCGGCGAGCCGGCGCGCCACCGGTGCCGGCACGAGAGCCGAGACGTCGCCGCCGAACGCCGCGATCTCCTTCACGCCGCTCGAGGAGACGAAGCTCACCTGCGGGCTCGCCATGACGTAGACCGTCTCCACCTCCGGCGCGAGCGTCCGGTTGAGCTGGTTCATCTGGAACTCCCACTCGAAATCGGAGATCACGCGGAGACCCTTGACGATCGCCTTCGCGTCCCACCTGCGCGCGAAGTCGACCACGAGCTCGCGGAAGACGTCGATCTCGACGTTGCCGAGCCCGGCGAGGGCGCCGTGGAGGAACTCGACCCGCTCCTCGACGGCGAACATCGGCTCCTTGTGCTGCGGCGTACCCACCACGCCGACGACGACGCGGTCGAAGATCCCCGCCGCGCGGGTGATGACGTCGACGTGGCCGTTCGTGACCGGGTCGTAGGAGCCGGGCGCGATCGCAGTGATCACGTTTCCGCCTCGAACAGCGTGACGCGCGTCTGGCCGTACTTGCGGCTCGTGCGCACCGGCAGCGGCAGCTCGGGCTCGGTGCGGGCGTCCGTCTCGACGACGAGGAGGCCGTCCTCTGCGAGGAGCGGCGGCAGGTGGCGCGCGAGGCGGGGCTGGATCTCGGTGAACATGCCGTAGGGAGGGTCGACCAGCACGAGATCGTACTTCGCGCCCGCGGTCGACTCCTGCGCGATCGTCCTCAGGACGTCACCGTCGACGACACGCGCGCCGGTCAACCGCAGCCGGTCCAGATTGCGCTCGATCGTCCGCACGGCGTCCCGGTCGAGTTCGACGAAGACCGCGCTCGCGGCGTCGCGGGACAGAGCCTCGATGCCGAGTGCCCCCGAGCCGGCGAAGAGGTCGAGGACGCGCGCGCCGTCGACAGGACCGACGAGATTGAAGATGTTCTCGCGGACTCGGTCAGACGTCGGCCGGGTGTCGCGCCCGCGCGGGGCCGCGAGCTTGTGCCCCTTCCGGCTCCCTGCGACAACGCGCATGGGAGGATCGTCGCATGGCTTCCTTCTCCCTCGTCCACGGAGCCTGGCACGGCGGCTGGTGCTGGGATCCCGTGCGGGCTGAGCTCGAGGCGCGCGGGCATGGCGTCCACACGCCGGATCTCCCGTGCGAGGACAGCGCCGCGGGCGTCACCGAGTACGCCGCAGCCGTCCCCGCGGCCGACGTGGTGGTCGGTCATTCGCTCGGGGGCTTCACGATCCCTCTCGTCCAGGCGCGGACGCACGTCTTCCTCGCGCGCAGGCGTGGGCGGCACCGGCGGGCCGATCGTCTTGGCGCCTGGCTTCGGCGACGGCCAGAAGCGCGACGAGCTCGGCCGCTCGTACTACCCCGATCCCGCGGTGGCCGCAGCCGAGCTCCAGTACCCGTCCGAGCACGCGGAGCTGGCGTCGAGGCTCCGCCGGCAGGCTCCGCTCGACCACGAGACGGTCCCCGTCGAGCGCCCGGTCTACATCGTCTGCGCCCGGGACGCCGTGATCCGGCCAGACTGGCAGCGGCACCTCGCCCAAGACGTCCTCGGTGTGGAACCCCTCGAGCTCGACTCGGGTCACTCGCCGATGCTCGAGTGCCCGCGTGAGCTCGCGGGTCTGCTCGACGCTCTCGTCTAGGCCGCGCGGCGCAGCTCTTCGACCTGGCGGTGCGTCTCGCGATAGATCCGCTGCAGGCGCTCGGGATCGGCCGGGCGTGGCGGAGGCCGCCTGCGGCGGAGCAAGCGGAGGATCAGCCTCATGCGAGCGCCTCCTGCTCGACCTCGGCGAAGAGCGCAGCCGCGGCGTCCTGCAACGGGCCCGAGCCGACCTCCTGTGCCGCCGAGCGAGCGCGCTCGAGCAGGTCGCGATCCCGGCGCAGCTGCGCGAAGCGGAGGTCGGAGAGACCCGACTGCCGCGTGCCGAGCAGAGCCCCGCCGCCGCGCAGCTCGAGATCGACCTCGGCGAGCTCGAAGCCGTCGGTCGTGTCGCAAAGTGCCTGCAAACGGGCCTGTGCGGACTCCGTCAGCTCCTCCTTCGCGCGGGAGACGAGCAGGCAGTACGACTGCTCGTCGCCGCGCCCCACGCGGCCGCGAAGCTGGTGGAGCTGCGCGAGTCCGAAGCGATCGGCCTCCTGGACGATCATCACCGTCGCGTTGGCGACGTCGACGCCGACCTCGATCACCGTCGTCGCGACGAGCACGTCGAGCTCACACGCCTTGAAGCGGGCCATGAGCTCGCGCCGCTCTGCCGCCTTGAGCCGACCGTGGAGGCAGCCGACGCGGAAGTCACGCAGCTCGGCCCGGCGCAGGCGCTCGGCCTCCTCCTCCGCCGCACGTGCGAGCGAAGTTTCGGACGCCTCGATCAGCGGGCAGACGACGTACGCCTGCCGTCCCTCGCGCAACAGCCGCGCCAAACGCGTGTACGCCTCGGAGGCCCTGTCCTCGGTGATCCAGCTGGTGACCACCGGCTTCCGCGACGCGGGCGGCTTGGCAATCTCCGAAACGGCGAGGTCCCCGTAGACGGTGAGCGCGAGCGTCCGGGGGATCGGGGTCGCGGTCATGTGGAGGACATGCGGCGCGCGTCCCGCGACAAGGGCAGAGCGCTGCTCGACGCCGAAGCGATGCTGCTCGTCGACGACCGCGACCGCCAAGTCGCGCAGCTCGAAGCCCTCCTGGATCAGCGCGTGCGTTCCGACGACGACGTCCGCGCCGAGCGCCGCCTCGCGCTCCCGCTTACCGGAGGAGCTCGTGAGCAGCGCGCAGCTGACGCCGAGCTCGAGGCAGAGATCCGCGATCGTGAGGAAGTGCTGCTCGGCGAGCGTCTCGGTCGGCGCCATGAGCGCGCCCTGACGCCCGTTCTCCACCGCGCGCAGAAGCGCGTAGAGCGCGACGACCGTCTTGCCCGAGCCAACGTCGCCTTGGAGGAGCCGCTGCATCGGGACGGTGCGCACCAGGTCACCGTCGATCTCGCGGATCGCCTCCTCCTGGTACGGCGTGAGTGCGAACGGCAGCGCCTCGCGGTAGCGGTGGCTGAGCTCGCCCGGCTCGCCGAGGCCCGGCGCGAGCGTCCGCCGCCGCTCTGCCGTACGCCGCGCGATGCCGATCTGGAGCACGAGCAGCTCCTCGTAGGCGAGCCGCTGCCGCGCCGTCTCGGCCTCGTCGAGGTCGTGCGGACGATGCACGGCCGCCAGCGCGTCGCGCTTGAGAGCGAGTCCCTCCCGCTCCCGCAGCTCGGCGGGCAGCGGATCGGAGACGTGGAGCACGAGCGGAAGCGCCGCTTCGACGACCCGCCGCACCGTCGCGACGGGAATCTCTTCCGCAGCCGGGTAGACGGGGGCGAAGTCGGCCGTCGCACGCGCCTCGTCGCCGATGTCGTAGGAGCGCGGCTCGAAGCCGTAGCGCCCGAGCTTCCCGCGCAGCCGGACCTCCGTGCCCGGCTGGAGGCGGTCCGCAAGCCACGGCTGGTTGAACCACGTGACGCTGATGGCGGCGGTGTCGTCGGCGACCCGGGCGACGATGCGCGTTCGTCTCCGCCCGCGCATCGGGCGCTTCTCGACGTTGAGCACGCGGCCGGTGATCACGACCTCCTCGCCCTCGCGAAGGGCGGCGATCGCTACCTCATCGGCAGCGGTTTCGTAGCGCCGCGGCCCGTGCTCGAGCACGTCACGCACCGTTGCGAGGCCGAGCTTCCCGAGCTTCCGCTGCGTCGTCGCGGCGACGCCCGGCAGGGAGTCAAGCCCGATCTCCAGCCGCTGCGAGCGCAGGCCACGTGGGGTCGGTGGCCAGTTCCTGGGTTGGTCCAGACCGGCGAAGACCGTCTGTCGACGGGTGGTTGTCATCGTCCGCGGCACCGCGCCGGCGAAGTATCACTCGTGGACCGGACGGCGAGCGGGCCGGGGCGGTCAGCCGCCTGTCGTGATGGGGTAGGTGGTGGTCGTCGTCTGGGTGGTCGTCGCCTGGGTGGTCGTCGCCTGGGTGGTCGTCGTCTCGGCGCCCGTCGTCCCGGCGCTCGTCGTGTCCGACCGGGAGTCGTCGGAGCCGTCGTCCCGCTCGCTCGAGTCGTCGCTCGAGCCCGAGGTCTGACGGGAGTTGGCGGCGGGGTCGTTGCCGTCGTCGTGGCGATCGCCGGCCGCGCTGCTCGGGTCGTCACGCTCGGATACATCGAACGAGCGCCCGGCGACGGAACGCTCGGCGGCGTGAGCACCGCCGCTCGTCCGCTGAACGACCCGTTGCGGACGAACGCGGGCCGCGGCGCGCCAGAGCCGCAAGGGAGCCTCGGGTCGCCGCGCGTGGACTACGCGATGCGCGGCCGGCCGCGACACACGCGGGACGGAGCCCGGAGCGTGACCGAGGCCCAGCACCTTCGGCCCCAGCGCGCCGCCCGCGAAGAGAGCGGCGCCCACTCCGACGGCTGCGACCTTCGCCGCTGCCGGTGCCGCGACGCCTCCTCCTCCGAGACCACCGAGCTCGCGCAACCCCTGCACCAAAGCGCCCGGGGAAAGGGCGGCGAGCGCCCCCTGCAAGCGCGCCTGCAAGCTGCGCCGAGCCCGGAAGAGCAGCGATTCGACCGCCGAGTTCGAGACGGCGAGGGTGGCCGCGACCTCCTGGTACGAGAGCCCGCGCAACTCGCGAAGGAGGATCGCGTCGCGCTGCTGGGGCGGAAGCTCCGCGAGCGCCGCGCGCAACTCCCGGGCTTCCGCCTTTCCCAGCAGAGCGGCGTGCGCGTCGGGAGCGGCAGCTTCGTGGTCCCCGATGTCCACGGGCAGCGGCTCCCGCATCCGCGCCTTCACGCGCGCGAGTGACTCGTGTCGCGCGATCGTCGCCAGCCAGGCCGCCGCGTCGCGGGGCGACGACCCGTTGAGAAGTGCGCGGTGAGCCGACAGGAACGTCTGCTGCACGGCGTCCTCCGCCTCCGTCCGATCGCGCAGCAGCGCGCTGCAGACCGAGCGCACCAGCGGCGCATGACACTCGTAGAGCTGCTCGACGCGAACCGCGACGCTCCGGTCGCAGTCGGCATCGGGAGCCGGCTGATCGGCGTGGCTGCTCATTGCAGGAATGGCCCAACGGACGTGACTCATTGATACCGGCTGTCGGTGCCGGACGCTACATCCCTCATGGACGTGAGCTCCCGGAGCTCGTAGAAGGGGCGGCAGCCGGCGGCAGCGTCACGACCTTCACCGCGGGCGGGAGCCTGACGACGCTTGCCGTCGCGGAGGGGGCGGGGGCGCTGCTCGTGACCGCTGCCGAGGCGGCCTGCGCCACAGCGGCGACTGCCTGCGCGTGGCGCCGCTCGAGCATGCGGATCTGTGCTTCGCGTCGCCGTAGGCGCGCGCGGTACTCGCGCCACCGACGGTCGAGCGCCTGCTTCACGAGACGTGCCTCGTGCTCCAGCCGGCGCTGCCGCCGGTCGAGAGCAACGAGCCGAGGGTCCAGTCCTGGGCGAGTCGCTGCGGTCGCCCAAGGCCTCGCCGCAACCACCGCCCAGAGGACGAAGAAGACGAGAATCGCGATCGCTGCGACGTAGAGCTGAACGACGTGCGACTTCATCCGTCTCCTCCGTCGTCACCCGGCGGATCGTGGGACGAACCGGAGTCGTCACCGGTTTCCCCTTGGTCGTCCCACGAGGACGTCGACTGGGAGTTGGTCGTCGGCGGCCGCGACGCGCGTCGGTACCTGACCACGCGCTTCTTCGGCCGAAGGTACGTCACCGGCGGCGGCGCCGCAGCCGCCGTGACCGGAGCCGCCGCGACGGACGGCGGAGCCGCGACCGGCAGGAGCTTCGGCAGCTTGGGCAACGCGGGCGGCCGCGTAGCCCGCTCCTTGCGCAGGCTCCTGCTCCAGCGATCGAGCCGGGTCTGACGCGCGGCGAGCGCCTGGGTCGCGACGGTCGACTGTGCAGCCGGGACGCGTTGGCCCAGTCGGACCGTCCGGACGGTCGCGAAAAGGCCCGCGGTTGCGACGGCACCGAGGACGAGAGCGAGAAGTGTGGAGTGCAGGCGTGACATCGATTCCTCCTGGGGCGAAGAGGGCGTTCACCGAGTAGGAGGTCAGCCGGCGAAGAAACTTGCGCTTCCCACCGCAAGTTTTCGGGCCCGCCCGCCTCCCTCCCGGTAATGGACGCGCTTGCCGCCCCTCTTCTCCGCCATCGCTTCCGTGCGATGGGAACCGAGGTCGAGCTCGTCGTCGAGACGGGCGAGGCGTCGCGCACGCTCGCAGCAGCCGAAGCCGAGTTCCATCGGCTCGAGGCGCTGCTTTCCCGCTTCCGCACCGATTCCGAGCTTTCACGGCTCAACGCGGAGCGCACGCTCGCCGCCGGGCCGGACCTCCTGCGCGTCGTCGGGCTCGCCCTCGCCGCGAAAGAGACCACCGGAGGCCGCTTCGACCTCACGATCCACGACGCACTCGTCGCAGCCGGATACGACCGCTCGTTCGAACTTCTCGCGTCCGACGCTGAGACGCCGCTGCGCCCTCCGGCGCGGCGTTCCGGAGGAGTCGAAGTCCGGGACGGCGTCATCTTCCTCGGCGACGGGGTACGCATCGACCTCGGCGGCATCGGGAAGGGATACGCGTGCGAGCGCGCCGCCGAGATCCTCGCCACGGCCGGCCCCTGTCTCGTCAACGCCGGCGGCGACATCGCCACCCGTGGCGGCTCCTGGACGGTGGCGATCGAGACCGCAACCGAGCCGTTGATGCTCGAGCTCTCCGGCGGCAGCGCACTCGCCACGTCGGGCCGCGACCTCCGTCGCTGGCTCCGCGCAGGTCACGAGGCTCACCATCTGATCGACCCGGCGACCGGGTTGCCCTCGGCGAGCGACCTGCTGCGCGTGACTGTGGTCGACTGCGACGCGGTCGACGCGGAGGTCGCAGCCAAGGCGCTCTTCCTCGGAGGCGCAGCTGCAGCACGCGACGAGGCCGATCGTCTCGGGCTTCCCGCCGTGCTCGTGACCGACGACGGCCGCACCATTCTCGCCGGAGGACTGGCATGAGAAGCGACCCGACGTTCTGGCTGCTCGCGCGTTCGAGCGGGTTCACGGCCTACGTCCTGCTCGCGACCTCGGGTCTGGCGGGGCTCGTTCTCAAGTCGCGCCCGTTCGGCCGTGCGGTCAGAGCGGCGTCAGTGATGGAGGTCCACCGCTTTCTCGCCCTGCTCGGACTCGGCGCCGTGGCGCTTCACGGAGCGGCCCTCGTCCTCGACCGGACCCTACGGATGCCCCTTTCGGGGCTCCTCGTCCCCGGCGCGTCTCCCTACCGGCCCGTGGCCGTCGCGCTGGGTGTTCTCTCCGCCGAGCTGATGACGCTCGTCGTCGTCTCGTTTCCCCTTCGCCGTCAATTCGGTCAGAAAGCATGGCGCCGCTTGCACTGGGCTACCTACGCCATCTTCGCCCTCGCCACGGCGCACGGCCTCCTCGCCGGCAGCGACTCGGCGCAGACGTGGAGCCGCGACCTGTACCTCGGCGCAGTCGGCGCCCTCGCCTTCGCAACTGCCTGGCGTGCGCTCTACCGGCCGACCCGGCGCGTGCCGGCAACCGAAAGGAGCACATGATGTTCAGGATCGTCATCGACGGCTCGATCTGCAGCGGATTCGGAGACTGCGCCGATCTCGCGCCCGAGGTTTTCGAGCTCGACGCCCACGGCAAGGCGCTGCTCCGGATCGGTGCGAGCTCCGATCCGGCGGTGGTCGAAGCCGCCGCCGCCTGCCCGATGAGCGCGATCAGCGTCGTCGAGGAGGACGCCGCCTAGTCTCCGTCGTGGAACCAGAAGAGGGCGAGCGTCCCCGGGCCGGCGTGCGCGCCGATGACGGCGCCGAGCGTGACGACGAGCTCCAGTTCGGCCTGAGGCCGCCGTTCGCGAACGAGCGCCTCGAGCTCGGCCGCCCGGTCCGGCGCGGCCGCGTGCGCGACGCCGAGCCTGAACGCCGGCTCGTCCCGTGTCTCGGTCTCGAGCGCCGCCGCGAGCTCGGCGAACGCCTTCCTCTCTCCCCGCACCCGCTTGATCGGCTCGACCTCGCCGTCCTGGATCGAGAGGATCGGCTTGACGTGCAGCAGCGTGCCGGCAAACGCAGCCGCCTTGCCGATACGGCCGCCACGTTGGAGGAACTCGAGCGTGTCGACCGTGAACAGCAGGCCGCGTTCTTGCCGATATCGCTCCACGAGCGCATCGACCTCCTCGTCGCTCGTGCCCCGCTCGAGCCGGCGCTGGATCGCGAGCGCGAGCATCGTGATCGACGCCGACGCAGTCTCGGTGTCGATTGCGTGCACCCGGCCGTCCCCGAGCTCGGCGGCTGCTGTCTCCGCGCTCGCGAAGGTGCCCGAGACCCGCCCCGAGACGTGGAGCGAGAGGATCCGTTCGTACGCGTCGAGCTCCCGGTAGCAGGCGAGGAAGTCGCCTGGCGTCGGCTGCGACGTCGTGGGGAAATCGCTCGACTCACGCAGCCTTCCGTAGAAGGCCTCCGCGGTTATGTCGACGCCGTCGCGCAGACTCTCCGCGCCGAAGTTGACGTACAGGGGCACGACGCGCCAGTTCGGAAAGCGGTCGGCCGCGTCGGGCAGGTCGGCCGTCGAGTCGAGGACGATCGCGGTGTTCTCAGCGGTGAGCTTCACGCCACCGCGGCGGCCTGAAGGATCGCGCCGACGATCTCGTCCAGCTCCTGATCCTTGGCCAGGCAGGCGACTGCGCCCGCGTCGAGGAGCGCCTCGCGCTCGGCGTCGTCCGCGGAAGCGGTCAACGCGACAACCGCGACGTCCGGCGCGGCGGAGACGACCTGCGCGGTTGCCTGGATGCCATCGAGGGCCGGAAGGCGGTAGTCCATCAACACGACGTCGGGGTGGTGCTCGACCGCCGCGGCGACGGCGGCGGCGCCGTCACCGACCGACGCGACGATCTCGACGTCGTCGCGCATCCCGAGCAGGAGCTCAAGGGCGTCTCTGAACACCTCGTTATCCTCGACGAGGACGATTCGCACCGGTCGCATGCGCGTCAGCCTATTCCGCGCCGAGCAGGAGCGGGTAGTGCGGCTGGCCGCCCTCGTGCACCTCCACCTCGAGCTCCGGATGCAACGACGCGAGCCGTTCGACTAGCCCGTCGAGCGGCGGCGGCTCGGCGCCCGTGAGAACGGTGAGGAGTACCCGCGGCTCCGCGAGCAGGCGCTCGACGACCCCCAACACGACCTCGGCGAAGTCGTTCCCGCCTGCCACGGCCTCTCCGTCCGCGAGGCCGAGCCAGTCGCCGCGCCCGATCGTCAGCCCGTTCAGCTCCACGTCGCGGGAGGAGCGCGTCACCTCGCCGTTGGCGACGGCCGCTGCGGCAACGCCCATCTCGGCGGCATTCTCGGCGGCTCCGCGCGTGCCGTCGTACGCGACGAGCGCGGCGAGCCCGGCAGGGATCGACTCCGTCGGCACGACCTGGGCCGTGAGCTCTGCCTGCTCGGCCGCGTGTTCCGCCGCGAGCAGGACGTTGGAGTTGTTCGGCAGGACGATCGCCTCCTCGGCGTCGAGCCCGTCGAGCGCGGCGACAAGCTCGGCAGTCGAGGGGTTGGCGGTCTGCCCGCCTGCGACGACGCGGATCGTCCCGACGGGCTCGGCCAGGGTCTCGAAGAGACGCCGGTTCCCCTCCCCCGCCACGACCGCGACGACTCCGGTCCTCGCTCGCGTGGACGGAACGAGCGACAGTCGCCGCTCCCGATCCTCCTGCTGCTCGCGCATGTTGGCGATCTCGACGCCGTCGATCGTGCCCGCGGCGGTGCCGAGCGACAGTGCCGCGCCGGGCTCGTCGGTGTGGACGTGCACCTTCAGCGCGGACTCGTCGCCCACCACGACGAGCGAGTCGCCGAGCCGCTCGAGCTGCGCCTCGAGCCCATCGCGATCGAGCGCCTCGCCCTCGACCACGAAGACGGTGCAGTAGCGGTAGCGCGAAGGCTCGAGGTGGATCGCATCCGCGCCCGACGGCGCCTCGGCCGCAGGCGCGGCGGGCAACGCCTCGCCGCTGACCGCGCTCGCCAGGCCGCGCAGGAGCTCGACGAGCCCCGCGCCGCCCGCATCGACGACCCCGGCCTCGCGCAGGACGTCGAGCTGCTCGGGCGTGCGTGCCACCGCCTCCTCCCCGTGCCGGACGAGCTCGACGAGCAGGGCTCCGAGCGGCTCGGCCTCGGGCGCGCGCCGCTCGGCCTCCTCTGCGAGCTCGCGGATGACCGAGAGCATCGTCCCCTCGACGGGCCGCCGTACCGCGCGGTAGGCAGCGTCGGAAGCGCCCCTCAGCGCACGCGCAGTCAGCGCCCGGTCGATCCCGTTCGTCGATTCCACGAGGACGTCGGCGACGCCGCGCACGATCTGGGACAGGATCACGCCCGAGTTGCCGCGCGCGCCCATCAGCGCGGCGCGTGCGACCGCGTGCGCGAGCGCCGGCCGGTCGGCCGGCTCCGCCGAGTCGACGGCGTCCGCCACGGCTCGCACCGTCAGCGCGAGGTTCGTCCCCGTGTCGCCGTCGGGCACGGGATAGACGTTGAGGTCGTCGATGCGGCTGCGGCTCGCCTCGAGCGAGCCGAGCGCGGCGCCGACGAGATCGCGCACGAGCCGGAGATCGTCCTGCGCGGTCATCTCCCGCTCAGCCGCCGGTTCGCACGTCGTCGACGTGCACCTCGACGGCGCCGACCGGCAGCCCGGTCAGGCGCTCCACCTCGTAGGCGACCCGGTTGCTGACGCTCGAGGCGACCTCGGCGAGGTTGAGGCCGTACTCGACGACGATGTGGAGATCGATGGTGACTTCGCCGCCGCCGCGGCCGACCTCGATGCCGCGTGGGCGGCCGCGCGCACGCGCGAGCTGTCCTCGCAGCGATCCCTTCATCCCGACGACGCCGTAGCACTCGAGCGCGGTCTCGGCGACGATCTGTGCGATCGCTTCGCTGGAGATCGTGATCCGCCCGAGCCGCGAAGAGAGCGCGTGCCCCGCTTCCATCGTCTGGTTGGACCGCCCATCGGGGCGCGCGGTTGCGGACTAAAGGGCTTTTTGGACCTTGCCGGCCTTGAGGCAGCGCGTGCAAACGTAGGCGCGGGTCGCCTTACCGCCGATCACGACGCGTACCCGCTGCAGGTTCGGGTCGAAGCGCCGCTTCGTCGCCACCATCGAGTGGCTCCGGTGGTTACCGAAGCCGGGCTTCTTCCCACAGATCGCGCAGACCTTGGACATCGACGGCCCAGAATAGCCGCTAGCCGGCCCTTGCCTGCTTTCGGACCTGGGAGAAGAGGTCGGCCATCTCGAGTGCGGCACGCGCGGCGTCCGCGCCCTTGTCGACACGAGCCTCCGCCTGCTCGGCCGTGTCCACCGTGAGAACACCGAACGCGACCGGTACGCCGGTTTCGAGGCCGGCCAGCTGAAGGCCAGACGCCGCCTCGCCCGCGACGTAGTCGAAGTGGGCGGTCTCGCCGCGCACGACGCAACCGAGGCCGATCACGCACGAGTAGCGGCGCGTCTTGGCGAGCGCCATCGCGCCGATGGGCAGCTCGAACGCTCCAGGCACCGGCATCACGGTGATCCGCTCCTCGGCGACACCGGCGGCCGTCAGCGCCTCGAGCGCCGACTCGAGGAGCCGGTTCGAGATCTCGCCGTTGAAGCGGGAAACGACGACGCCGACCGTCCGGTCGGCGCCGGACGGCGAGCCCTCGAGGACCGCGACGCCGTCGGGGATGTCGAGCTCGCCCGGCACGTGTCCCGCAGGCGCGACCTCCGGCTCGGGCTCGGCCTCGGCTTCCGGTTCGGCGTCGGGCTCGGGGACGACCGCCGCCTCGGCGACCGGCGCGACCGCCGGCTCGGGCACGCCTTGGGACTGCGGCTCCTCGGGGCCGGCAGTCTCTTCCTCGTGCGGCTGCGGCCAGCCGGGCGACTCCGCGGCCGCCGGCTCCGCCGCCTGCCCTTCCTCGTCTTCGGCAGCCGGTGCCTCGCCCGGCCAGAAACCGCCCGTCGCGCTCATTCGCCCTCCGACTCGAACTTAAGATCCTGGTGATGCAGCTTGTGTCCGAGCTTATCCCGCTTGGCGGCTAGATAGCGAGCGTTCTCGGGATGGGGCGGCATCTCGATCGGCACCTGCTCGGTCACCCTCAGCCCGTACGCCTCGACGCCTGAGACCTTCTTCGGGTTGTTCGTGAGCAGCCGCATCGTGGTGATCCCGAGCTCGGACAGGATCTGGTTGCCGATCCCCCACTCGCGCTCGTCGGCGGCGAAGCCCAACGCGAGGTTCGCTTCGACGGTGTCGAGCCCTTGCTCCTGCAGCTCGTAGGCGCGGAGCTTGTTGAGGAGACCGATGCCGCGCCCTTCCTGCGCCATGTAGAGGAGCACGCCGCTGCCCTCGGCGGCGATCGCCGCGAGCGCGGCTTCGAGCTGCTCGCCACAGTCACAGCGAAGAGAGTGGAAGACGTCGCCGGTGAGGCACTCCGAATGGACGCGGACGAGCACGTCCTCGCCGACCTCCCCCATCACGAGCGCGAGGTGTTCGCGTCCGGTGAGCGTCTCGCGGAAGGCGACCCCCGTGAAGGCGCCGAACTCGGTCGGCAACTGCACCGAGACGACCCGCTCGACGAGCTTCTCGGTGCGCCGCCGGTACTCGATCAGGTCGGCGACGGTGATCATCCGCAACCTGTGGTCTTCGCAATACGGGATGAGATCCGGGACGCGGGCCATGGTCCCGTCTGGGTTCATGATCTCGCAGATGACTCCGGCCGGGATGAGGCCGGCGAGCCGGGCGAGGTCGACGGCCGCCTCGGTCTGACCGGCGCGGACGAGCACGCCGCCGTCGCGCGCACGGAGCGGAAAGACGTGGCCGGGCTGGACGAGGTCGTGCGGCGTCGAGGCCGGGTCGACGACGACCTCGATGGTGTGCGCGCGGTCGGCGGCCGAGATCCCGGTCGTCACGCCTTCGCGGGCCTCGACCGAGTTCGTGAACGCGGTGCCGAGGTGCGCCTCGTTCCGCTGGGTCATCTGCGGCAGCCCGAGCTGCTCGCAGCGCTCGGCGGTCAGGCAGAGACAGATGAGACCGCGCGCATGGGTCGCCATGAAGTTGACCGCCTCCGCCGTCGCGAACTGCGCAGCGACGACGAGATCGCCCTCGTTCTCGCGCTCGGGGTCGTCGACGACCACGACCATCTTCCCGTTCCGGATGTCCTCGACGGCCTCCTCGATCGTCGCGAACGGAGTGACCGCCGAGCTCACGACAGCCTCGCCGCCACGAGACGCTCGACGACCTTCCCGAGCACGTCGGCCTCGAGGTTGACCTCGTCGCCCGGCTCGAGGCTGCCGAGCGTGGTCACCGCGAGCGTGTGCGGGATCAGCGCCACCTCGAAGCCGTCGTCGTCGAATGCAGCAACCGTGAGCGAGACGCCGTCGACCGCGATCGAGCCTTTCTCGATGCAGTAGCCCAGCACCGCCCGGGGCGCATCGACCCACACACGGCGGCTGTCCGCGTCCGGTGCGATGGAGCGCACCCGGCCGACGGCGTCGACGTGGCCTTGCACCACGTGGCCGCCGAGCCGGTCGCCGACGCGCAGCGAGGACTCGAGGTTGAGGGAGCCGCCCGGTGCGAGGCCGCCCAGCGCCGTGCGAGAGAGCGTCTCGGGCACGACGTCGAACGCGAGCCGGGCTTCCTCCACGGCCACGACCGTGAGGCACACGCCGGCCACGGACACGGAGTCGCCGACCGCCGCGTCCGCCGCCGTCGCGGGCGCCCCGACGACGAGCCGTGAGCCGTCGAAGGCGACGACGGTTCCGATCTCTCGGACGATGCCCGTGAACATGGAGCAAAGGTTACGGCTCGTGCAGGTACGCCTCCAAGAGCACGTCTTCCCCCGATGGCTCCGTGCGGAGGTGGAGGAGCTCGAGCGGCGCGTCGAGGTCGCCGAGCAGATGCGGCCCGTCCCCCGCGAGGACGGGTGCGACGAAGAGGAGCAGCTTGTCGACGAAGCCGGCGGCGAGGAACGCCGTCGCGAGCGTCGGCCCGCCTTCGAGGAGCAGCGACCGGACGCCCTCGGCGGCCAGCGCGTGAAGCTCCTCCTCGAGTGACCCGCTGCGCAGCTCGAGCTCCGACTCCTCCGGCAGCGGGCCGCGCCCGAAGGCAAGCCGGCGAGGCTGAGTCGCGGCCTCGACGTCCCGCGCGTCGAGCCGCGGCGCGTCGGCCCGGACCGTCCCCATCCCGACCGCGACGGCATCGGAGGCTGCGCGCAGCTCGTGCACGCGCCGGCGCGACTCCTCACCCGACACCCAGCGTCGACCCGGGACGGCGATGCGCCCGTCGAGCGTGACGGCAGCCTTGTACGTGACGAAGGGCCGGCCTAGCGGCTTCCACACGCGCCACGCCTCGTTCTGGCGGCGGGCGGCGAGATCGTCGAGAAGCTCGACCTCGATCCCCGCGGCGCGGAGGCGCTCGAGCCCGCGTCCGTCGACGACCGGGTTCGGATCGCGGGCGCCGACGACGACCCGCGCGACGCCGGCCTCGACGACAGCGTCGGCGCACGGCGGGGTGCGGCCGTGATGGGAGCACGGCTCGAGCGTCACGTAGAGCGTCGCGCCCCGTGCGGCGTCGCCGGCCTGCTCGAGCGCGATCGCCTCGGCGTGGCGAACTCTGTCGTACTCGTACCACCCCTCCCCCACGACCTCGCCGTCCCGCTCGACGACGGCACCGACGAGGGGATGGTCCCGGGTCTTGCCCCGCCCGCGCTCGGCCAGCTCGAGCGCGTGCTCGAACTGCCTCACCCGACGTCCTGGACGAGCCCGCGGTAGGCCGCGGCCGGGTCCTCACGACCGAAAACCGCGGAGCCGGCGACGAGCAGGGATGCACCGGCCGCGTGCGCCGGGCCGATCGTCTCCTCGTCGATGCCGCCGTCGACCTGGACGAAGACGTGCTCGGGGAGGGCGGCGCGCAGCCGCCTGATCCGGTCGACCGCCTCGGGCATGAACTTCTGGCCGCTGTACCCGGGATGGATGCTCATGCAGAGGACGAGGTCGGCGTCCGCCGCGACGGCCGCGACGTCCTCCGGCTCGCTCTCGGGGTTGAACGCGACGCCGACCTGCAGGCCGTGCGCACGGGCGGCGGCGATCGTCGCGGGAACGTCGTCGACGACCTCGTAGTGGAACGTCGCGCTGTCGCCGCCGGCGCGGGCGATCTGCGGGAAGTGGCGCAGCGGGTTGTCGACCATCAGGTGACAGTCGAGCACGCCGCCGGACTCGTGCACGAGCGGCGCGATCGACTCGAGCACGACAGGCCCGATCGTCACGGGCTCGACGAAGTGGCCGTCGCCGACGTCGAAATGGAAGATGCGGCACCCGGCGCCGAGGAGCGCCTCGATCTGCTCGCCGAGACGTGTGAAGTCGGCTGCGTAGAGCGACGGCTCGACCTCCGCATTCCGCACCCATTCGCGCCAGCTCATCGGGGCGATCGTAGGCGGGCGACGAAGAAACCGCTCGTGCCATGGACGTGCGGCAGCGTGAGGAGGAACTCCGGACGCGACGGGTGCGCGAACGAGGGCCACTCCTCGCCGAGCGGCAGAACGTCTAGACCGCTCGCGTCGACCACGGCCTCGCACTCGTCGGGGTTCAGGGTGCAAACGGAGTAGACGATCGCGCCACCGGGTCTGACGCGCTCGGAAGCGGAGCGGAGGAGCGCGAGCTGAAGATCGGGCAGCGGCGTCGCGCGCCAGCGCAGGTCGGGTCGCTGCGCGAGCACTCCCAGCCCCGAGCACGGCGCGTCGACGAGCGCGCGGTCGTAGCAGTCGAGCTCTGGCGGCAGGGCGGTCCCGTCCGCCTCGACCACCGTCACGTCGCTGCGACCCATCGTCACGAGGTTCTCGCGCAGCTCTCGCGCGCGGGCCGGATCGAGGTCGACCGCCGTCACCTTCCCCTGCAGCTGCCCCGTCTTTCCGCCCGGAGCGGCGCAGAGGTCGAGCACGCTCTCGCCTTCCTGCGAGCCGACGCAGAGCCCCGCGAGCTGCGAGCCACGGCTCTGCGGCCAGATCCTCCCCGCCGCGACGAGCCGCTCGGGCACGCGCTCGACGCGGTAGGCGCCGGGAACGTCGGTCGCCTCCGCGCTCACCGGTGGCGCTCCGCGCACGAGCCGGACGACCGTCTCGAGCGGCTCGTTCATCGCGCGCATGAGAGCGAGTGCGCCGTCCTGTCCCAGCACGCGGAGGAAGACCTCGTGGATCCAGTCGGGATACGACTCCTGCAGCGGCCCGTCCGGCAACGACTCGAGCAGCGGCCGGATCCCGTCGGAGAGCCGCCGCATGACGGCGTTCGTGAACGGTACCGCCCGCTCGAGCCGGGCGCGCCGCACGAGCTCGACGGACTCGTTCACCGCAGCGTGCGTGGCCGTGTCGGTGTAGCCGAGCTGGTACGCACCGAGCCGGAGCGCCGCGCGCACCGGCGGATCGAGCTTCCGCACCGGCCGCCTGCCGAGGGTCTCGATCGCATGGTCGAGCGTCCGCACGCGCTGCACGGCGCCGTATGCGAGCCGTTGCGCGAACGCCCGCTCTCGCTCGTCGAGGTCGTCGGCGGCGCTGCGGAACGCGCGGTCCGCGTAGGCGTCCTGCTCGAACACCCGCAGTAGCACCTCGTACGCCGCTTTGCGCGCCGGGCTGATCACGAGCGGCAGACGAAGATCGCCCACCCCATCACGGCCCGCTCCCAGCGCAGGTACCGGTCGCGGTCAGCGGCGCCGCGGGCTCGAAACTCATCCGCCTGAGGATGGTCGGGATTCGCCGCCAGCCATTCGGCGAGCGTCTGCCAGTGCAGCGACTCGTAGCGGTCCCAGTCGTCCTCGGAGGACGCGACGAGCGAGACGACGCGGACGCCCGCCGACTCGAATCGCTCGATCGTTTCGGGAAGAGGCAACCAGTCGGCCTCGTCCGTCCGCTCCTCCCCGCCCGAGTCGGGTGCGGCGGGCAACGGCCATACGCGCCAGTACGGCTCCCCGACCGCGAGCACCGGCGCCACGGGCCGCAACCGCTCGAGCGTCGGCACGAGACCGCCGTACGCGAAGGTGGCGCCGATACAGAGCGCCGCGTCGTACCGGCCGAGCTCGTAGGTCGCCGCGTCTGCCTCGACGATCTCGATCCGGTCCGCGAGACCTGCGGCCGCCGTCCGTTCGCAGGCCGTTGCGACGAACTCCGGCGCGCGCTCGACGCACGTCAGCCGGCAGCCGAACGTCTCGGCGAGGATCAGGGCCGGCCCGCCGTTCCCCGACGCGATGTCGAGCACATGCGAGTTCGGCCCCAGGCCGAGCCGCTCGCCGAGCAGACGGATCTTCGCCACGCTCGTCGGGTTCTGGATGGCGTGCTCCGACTCGACGACGGCATGCCACCAGGTCATCTGCGACCTCGCAGATACGCGTCGTACGCCATGCGGCGGCCGCCGGCGGGCTGCACCTCGACCGGCTCGAACGCGCCGTCCTCCCCCACCCGCGCCCGCCAGACGATGAGGTCGTCGAGTCGCGCGCCGATGTGCGGCGAGAGCGCCCGCACGCGGTTCACGAGCTCCCGCGGCGACGCGTCCCGATCGAGCACGCGATCCTCCGGCCCGATCTTCTCCGCGTAGGTGACCCCCTCCTCGGGCTGCGGCTCGAACCGCAGTTCGTCCCGCGCGAGGACGTCGCGGAGGAGGTCGGTCGCGACCTCGGCCGCGCGCGCATAGACGGCGCCGGCGTCGTCCTCCGGCGCGATCGGAAAGGCGCGCTCCGCCGCGATCGGTCCCGCGTCGAGCGCCTCGACGGTGCGGTGGATCGTGACGCCGGTCTCGTCGTCCCCGGCCATGAGCGCGCGTTCGACGGGCGCGGCCCCGCGCCAGCGAGGCAGCAGCGAGGGATGGACATTGAGCCACAGCGCGCGCTCGAGCAGCTCGTTCGGGATCAGGAGCCCGTAGGCGCAGACGACGACCGTGTCGGCACCGAGCTCGACGGAGCCGTCGGGCCGAGCCGGTTGCTCGACCGGGATCCCCAGCCGTTGCGCGACCTCCTTCGCCGGCGGAGGCGCCAGCTTCCGGCCCCGTCCCTGCGGCTTGTCCGGGCGCGTGAGCAGCTGCACGACCTCGTGCTCGGCGGCGAGCCGCTCGAGCACGTCGGCGCCGAACTGCGCGGTCGCGGCGACCGCGATGCGTCGCGCCATGCTCAGCCGATGACGAGGCGCGGGCGCAGGCTCGCGAGCGCCTCGCGCCGCGCCTCGGGCGTCGTGCGGTCGAGGATCAGGACGCCGTCGAGGTGGTCGGACTCGTGCTGGGCCACGCGGGAGTACGGCTCCTCGAGCTCGTAGCGGACGTCGGCCCCGTGCTCGTCCTGCCCGGCGATCGCAATCGTCGTCGGCCGCTCGACCGGGAGCAGCACGCCCTGGATCGAAAGGCAGCCCTCCTCCTCGACCGTCGTCTGCTCGCTGCGCTCGACGATCTCCGGATTCGCCAGCGCCACGGTCTCGTCCTCGGACGCCTGGAAGACGAACAGCCGCTGCAGGACACCGACCTGGGTCGCCGCGAGCCCGATCCCGTTCGCGTCGACCATGAGCTGCTTCATCCGGTCGACGAGCTGGCGGAGATCGTCGTCGAACTCCTCGACCGGGCGGGCAGCCATCTTCAGCGCCGCGTCCGGATACTGGCGGATCTGCGCAAGAGCGAGGCGTCGCCGCGCCTGCTGCTCGGCGTCGAGCTCCTCGTCCTTGACCTGTCCGTCAATTTCCGACATGAAGCGGGACTGTACCCTCGCAGACGTGGATCCCAGGACGCTGAAAGAGGTGATGAGCCAGGGCGCCACGCGGCCCGAGACGCCGCAGGAGCGGCGCGAGCGCGAGCAGCTCGAGGCCGACCTCGAGTCGAGCCCGGTGCGCGGTAAGCCGCTCCGGCAGCGGCTGCGGAACTTCCGTCCCGACTCGACCTCGGGAGTGCAGGCGCTCGGCGGGCCGACGGCCTGGATGCGCAGGCTGCGCGCGATCGAGGACGGCGTCGAGCAGCACGAGCGCCGGCTCGACGAGGCCTGGCGAACGCTCGCCGAGGAGCTCGAGAATCCGGCGGAGTTCGCGGATGTCTGGCGCGAGCTCGCCGGCGAGTGGAGTTTCGCCGAGGTGAACGAGCTGATCGAGCGCCACAACCGCAACTTCCCGGCCGAGGCGCGGCTCCCGATGGATCCGCGAACGCGCGACTTCGTCCGCGTCAACGGCCGCTCGTACCTGCGCGAGCCGCTCGACGCACGCTGGATCCTGGACCGCTTTCCGCCGAACCACGCCGCCGCGCTCGCCGCGTGACGATCCGACCTCTCCTGATCGAGGACGCGGAGGAGGTCGCCACGCTCTATCTCGCGAACTCCGAGTTCCTCGCCTCGAACGAGCCGGTGCGGCCGCCGGCGTTCTTCACAGCGGACGGTCAGCGGCAGCGGATCGCCGAGCGTGCAGCAGACGGCTTCCATCAGTTCGCGATCCTCGACGGCGACATGATCGCCGGAACGATCAACCTCTTCCACGTCGTTCGCGGTGCCCTGCAGAGCGGGACGATCGGCTACTGGGTCGACCGTCCCCGCAACAGCCGAGGGCTCGCGACCGGTGCAGTCCGCGAGATCCTTTCGTACGCCTTCGACGACCTCGAGCTCCACCGCATCGAAGCAGCGACACTCGTGGACAATCTCCCGTCGCAACGCGTGCTCGAGAAGAACGGCTTCGAGCGCATCGGCCTCGCCCGCCGCTTCCTGCGCATCGACGACGAGTGGCGCGACTTCCTGCTCTTCCAGCGAGTCGCCGACGACGGAGGCTAGTGCCGGTTCTCGCGGTGTTGCGAGGCGCCCTCGATCTCTTGCAACCACGGCTCCCGGCGCTTGATCCAGACCTCCGCCTCGGGCCGGAGCTCGAACGGTGCGTCGTCGAGCGAGCCGAGCCGGATCTCTACCGCGTCCTCTTCGAGCGTGAAGAGGCTCGAGCCGCACACGGGACAGAAGCTGCGCCCGTCGTACGTCGCGTACTCGCCGGTCAGCTCGAACGCCTCGCGCGTCCACTGCCCGTAGATCGTGTAGGTGCTGCCCGACTCCTTGCGGCAGTCGGCGCAGTGACAGCGTCCGACGTGGAACGGCTCGCCGCGGAGCGTGTAGCGGACGGCGCCGCAGAGGCATCCTCCGGTGCGCATCACACGGATTGTGGATCGACGTCGACGACTGCGGCGAGGCCTGCGCGGCGCATCGCGGGTGCAGCGGCGGCGAGCAGCGCCGCCGCACGGGAAGCGAGCGCACGCGGCCGGTCGGTTTTCCCGACGAGCTGCGCGCGGTACCGGCCGCGCAGCCGCAACAGCGGCGCAGGACCGAGCAGCTCGAACTCGGGCAGTCCGGATTTCAGCTCCTCGAGCGCCCGGGTCGCGTCGGCGAGATCCGGCCCCGAGACGAGCACGCGGACGAGGTGCCTGAACGGCGGGTAGCCGAGCGCGCGCCGCCGCTCGAGCTCGCCGGCGAGGAAGCCGGCGACGTCGTGGCGGGCGGCGTGCTCGACGGCGCGCGACTCCGGCTGGAACGTCTGGATCACGACGCGACCCGGCGCATCGCGACCGCTGCGGCCGGCGAGCTGGGTGAGCAACTGGAACGTCCGCTCCTCGGCGCGGAAGTCGGGCAGGCCGAGACCCGTGTCCGCGTCGACGACCGCGGCGAGCTCGACGCCGGCGAAGTGGTGGCCCTTGGCGACCATCTGCGTCCCGACGAGGACAGCCCGCTCGGCGCGCGCGAACCGCTCGAGGGCCTCGCGCAGCTCGTCCGGCTTCGCCACCGCGTCGGCATCGAGGCGGATCCGCTCGAGCTCGGGGACGTGGCGCTCGAGCTCGCGCTCGAGCCGTTGCGTCCCGGCTCCGATCCGGGCGAGCTCGGGCGAGTCGCAAGCGGGACACGTCTCGCCGGCGGGCTCGCGGGCGCCGCAGTGATGGCAACGCAGCGTCCCGTCCCCATGCAGCGTGTAGGCGACATCGCAGTTCACGCAGCGGCGGGTGGTGCCGCACGCGCGGCAATGGAGAGCCGGCGCGACGCCACGGCGGTTGAGCAGCAGGATCGCTTTCCCACCCGTCTCCGCGAGCCGGCCCAGCTCCGCCAGGAGCGGCGTAGAGAGCGGATAGCCGGTCTCGTGCCTCAGGTCGACGACGCGGACGGTGGGCAGCGGCGCCCCGATCCGGCCGCCGAGCTCGAGCCGCTCGAGCGTGTGCCAGGACTCCGGTCGCGGCGTCGCCGAGCCGAAGATCGCAACTGCGCCCTCGAGGGCGGCACGCTTGGCGGCGACGGTGCGAGCGTCGTAGCGCGGATCCGACTCCTGCTTGTAGGAGGCGTCGTGCTCCTCGTCGATGCAGATGACCCCGAGCGACGGCAGCGGCGCGAACACGGCGGAGCGGGCACCCACCACCACCGGAGCCTCCCCGGCGACGATCCGTTCCCGCTCGTCGCGCCGCTCGGCTTCGGAGAGGCCGGAGTGGAGCAACGCGACGCGGTCACCGAAGCGCGCGCGAAAGCGGCTCAGGGTCTGCGGAGTCAGCGCGATCTCCGGCACGAGCACGATCGCGCCGTGGCCCGCGGCGAGCGCTGCCTCGCACGCGCGGATGTAGACCTCCGTCTTGCCGCTGCCGGTCGCGCCGGCGAGAAGGACGTTGCCGCCGCCGCTCGCCAGCAGGGACTCGATGCGTGCCAGCGCCCGCTCCTGGGATTCCGAGAGACGGGCCGGCGGCGGCTCCGCGGGCAGAGCGGCCCCCGCAGCCACGTGCCGCCGCTCGCCGCGCCGCTTGGGCTGGTGCGGTGCGATCAGCGCCAGCGCGCGGGCAGGGGTCGAGCCGTAGTAGTCGGCAAGCCAGAGCGCAAGATCGACGAGCGCCGGCGGCAGCGTCTCTAGGACGAGCTCGGCCGCGACGGGCTCGATATTGGGCGGCGCCGCGGCGTCGGCGTCGACCACGACGCCGCGACGCCGCGCGTTGCCGAAGCGAATCGCGAGGACCGCTCCCTTTCCCACCTCGTCCTCGATCTCGTACGTGAACGGTCGCGCCAGCGAACGCGCGCTGACGATCGGATAGACAGAGGCGAGACGAGACACAGGGGCAGCGAGCGTAGCCGCAGCGCTGGTCGGATCTCGACCCGTCAGGATGATGCCACCCCGGGCCAAAATGCGACGATGGCGTGCAAAGCCATGCAAGGAGGAGACGAATGAGTGAGAACGAGACCGCGCTCGGCCCGGTCGACTATCTGATCGTCGAGTGGCCGGCCGGCACGCAGCCCAACGGCGAGGGGCTCAAGGAGCTCGCCAACCTGTCGGACCGCGGCCTCATCCGTGTGCTCGACCTCGTGTTCGTGACGAAGGGTGAGGACGGCGTCGTGGCCGGGCTGGCGCTCGCAGACCTCGACGCCGACGGCTCGCTCGACCTCATCGAGTTCGAAGGAGCCTCGTCAGGACTGATCGGCGAGGACGACTACGACGACGCCGGCGGCGTGCTCGAGCCGGGCGCCTCCGCCGCGATCCTGCTCTACGAGAACCGCTGGGCCCGGCCGTTCGCCGAAGCCGTCCGCTCCAGCGGCGCGCAGCTCGTCGCGCGGGGTGGCATCCCCGGCGCCGACCTCGCCGACCACGCCGAAACACTCGCCTAGAAGAAGGAGACAGAGAGATGCCATTGCTCCGAGGAGTCGCACGCACCGCCGTCATCGCGGGCACCGCGACCACAGTCTCTAACCGTGTCTCGCGCCGCCAGGCCAACAAGTGGGCCGAGCAGGACGAGGCCCAGTACCAAGAGCAGCCCGCCGCCCCGGCACCTGAAGCCGCTCCGGCAGCCGACCCGCTCGAGCAGCTCAAGCAGCTCGGCCAGCTGCACGACTCGGGCGTCCTGACGGACGCCGAGTTCGAAGCGCAGAAGGCGAAGATCCTCGCCGGCGCCTGACGAGACGACTGACGGCGAGCGCCGGCCCGGGGAAGCCGGCGCTCGCCGTAAGGTTTCGGGATGGACCGGCCCGCGTCCCTGACCGTCCGCGAGATCTCAGTCGAGCTCCGTTGCTCCGAAGACGAGGTCCGCGGGCTGATCCGCGACGGTGAGCTGCGGACGGTCGCCTGCGGGATCCGGCCCGGCCTTGTTCCGCGTCACGAGCTCGACGACTACCTGCGGCGGCGGCGCGGGCGCGCGGCCGGCCGTGACTGAGCCGGAGCTGTCCGAAGCGATGATTCTTCGCTGGTTCGTCAGTCTCTACGGCACACGAGCTCGGGGCGAGATGCGGCCGAAGCGGCCGCCGAGAAAGGAGTCATGAGGTGACGCGGTACCTGATCTCGTTCCCCAGCGGCGCGATGGACCACGTCCCGGTTGACGAGATGCCCGCCGTGGGAGTGGCTGCTCATGCCGTGGTCCAGGAGGCCGTGGACGCAGGTGTGTGGGTGTTCGGCGGCGGGCTGGCCAAGGACGTGGAACCTGTGATGGTGGCCGGCGACGGGACGATCACCACCGGTACGTACCCACAGACCAAGGAACTCGACGGAGGATTCGCCGTCCTCGACGCGCCTTCACGGGAAGCGGCCTTGGAGTGGGCTGCGAAGATCGCGGCAGCTTGCCGCTGCGCACAAGACGTGCGCGAGTTCATGCCCGACCCGGCGGTGGGCAACTGATCGAGTCCGGCTGCAACGCACGGTCAGTTGAGCGGCTACTTCCGGGGCATCGCGCGGGATTGCAGCGCGCTCCCGGCTCGTCTTGACGCTGAACGCACGCCGGAGTCAGTGCCCCGGGAATGACCTCGAAACCGCCGGCGCCCCCGGAGCAACAGCCAGTCCGAGTGCGATCCTCCCGTCGTGTTCTTCCGCCTGAGCAGCTGGGAGCTATGGCTGATCGTCGGACGCCCATATGGACTTGACCGAGCCTCGCACTTCGTCTCCTCCAGCTTGGGTTTCGTGGACGGATTGCGTTAGGCGGTCGAACGGGCACCGAATAGCGCCACGATCACCGCGAGGACCAGCAGGATGAAGAGAAACTTCGAGATCGCGAGACCACCGGCGATCGCGAGGATCGCGAGTAGCAGTACGAGAAGCCAGAGCATGTGAACCTCCCTAATTTCGGCTACGTCAACTCGCGCGAGTCGACGCGCAGTCAGATGAATAGATGTCGTTGAGGTAGGCCGTGAGGATGCGGTCCTTGCTCCATTGCTTGTCGAGCTGGGCGGCGAGGCAGGCTTCGGTGAGCTTCCGGCCGAGCGTCTGCTGCGGGGTGAGGTAGAGGTTGCGCACCAACTGCTGCTCGATCGTCGACGCGCCCTGCGTGAACCCGCCCGACGAGACGTCGCTCTTCAGCGCCCGCAGGATCCCGATGTAGTCGATCCCATTGTTGGAATAGAAGCGCCGGTCCTCGGTGTCGACGATCGCCTTCCGCATCACCGGACTGACATGCCGCAACGAGACCGGCAGCCGGTCGCCGCTCGCGCCGAGCATCCCGAGCCGCGTGCCGTCGCTCGAGAGGAGGATGCTCGCCTGAGACGGGCCGTGAGCCTCGAGGCCGTTGAGACCGCACGAATACCAGAAGAAGGGCCCGGCGACCGCGCTGCCGACGGCGAACGCGCCGACGAGCACGACGAAGCACGCAGCAGTGGTCTGCAGCCCTCGCCTCCAGCGCGGCCCTTGATTGGACACCTTCGTGCCTCCCATACGACATCAGGTGAACGGAGCGGGCTGCCGTCGGATACGGGGTCAGCCAGATGAGGGCGCGAGGCTCAGCAAGCCGCTCGGCCATGAAACCTCGGGGGGCGCGGGTGTAGAAGCCCGCGCTCGGCGGGTTCTCATCCTTCGGCCTGGCGCGGCGGCTTCCATGCCACTGCGCACCTAATCCCACCGAGCGGCGCGGATACGCGTCCCTAACGGCGAGGAGGCCGAGCCCGTTCTCGCTACGCGCACCCGTGATCGGCGCCCAGGCGTTGTTGCTCCGACCCCGTCACAGAGGAGAGCAGACATGAGCGCTCAGGCCCCAACCAAGCCAAGGCCAGTCCAGCGTGCCCATGAGGGCAGCGAGAACGTCGTCCGCAGCCGCGGCTTCGCGTGGGTGGCGCGCGCAGGTTTTGCCGCCCGTGGGTTGATCTACGGGATCATTGGCGTCCTTGCGATCAAGCTCGCCGTGGGGGCCGGCGGCGCGACCACCAACCAGCAGGGGGCGATGAAGACGATCGCACATCAGCCCTTCGGCAAGGTGTTGCTGATCCTGGTCGCGATCGGCCTCGGGGGCTATGCGCTTTGGCGGCTGATCCGCGCTCTGCTCGGACACGGCCCCGAAGACTCGGACACGAGGTTCGAGCGGGTCGCCGCGCTCGGCAGCGGGATCGTCTATGCCGGTTTGTGCGCCATCGCGGTCGAGATCCTGCTCGGCTCAGGCTCGAGCGGATCGGGCGATGCGCACAAGACAACCGCAGGTGTCTTCGGGTGGCCCGCCGGGACGTGGCTGGTCGGGATCGCCGGCGTCATTCTGATCGGGATCGGTCTCTACCAGGGCTACCGCGGCCTCAGCAAAGATTTCCTTAAGGACTCCAAGACCGAACAGATGAGCGGCCCGGTCAGGCACTGGATCGAGTGGATCGGCAGCTTCGGCCACCTCGCCCGGATGATTGTCTTTGGCCTCGTCGGCGGCTTCCTGATCAAGGCCGCGATCGACTACAACCCGCACCAGGCGGTCGGCCTCGACGGTGCGCTGGCAAAGATCGCCGATGCCTCGTATGGGCCGTTCCTGCTCGGAATCGTCGCCGCCGGCCTAATCGCCTTCGGCGCCTACTCGCTCAGCGACGCCCGCTACCGCCGCATCTAGTCGCCCTCTCCCGCCATCAGGTACCACCGACTCGAGACAGCGCCTGAGGCCCCCCGGTTTAGCGTGTAGCGTCGGCTGGGGTGTCGTTGGTGAGCGCCTCGAGCAGGGCGCCGATCTCGTAGCCGTGCTGGGCTGAGTGTCGCATCGCGTGTTCGCGGTCGACCGTGTATCTGTTCCGGCGTCCGTCACGGGCGGTTTTCACGTAGCCGGCATCGACGAGTTCGGCGAGGATGCGTTGAGTTGCGCGTTCGGTGATGCCTACGCGTTGGGCCACGTCTCGTAGCCGAATGTCGGGTGTGTCGGCTAGGCACAGGAGGACCTGCGCGTGGTTCGTGAGGAATGTCCAAGTCTTCGGTTGACCGGCGCTTGACATACGAATGCTAGATCGTGTATTTAATATCGCGCATTGCTTGTCAGTGATTCTAGCGAATCCGAGCACCGGATTGGTCGAGCTGAAGGGGTGCCATGACAGAGGTCCGGTTCCGGGCGAGTAGCGAGCGTCTCGCGGACGAGACGCGCATCGTCAGGGTTAGAGGCGAGCTTGACTTGTATACGGCGCCGGAGTTCGAGCGCGCGCTCGAACTCGAGGGCGCCGCCGATGGGCGGCTAGTGGTCGACCTCAGCGAGTGCACCTTCATCGACTCGACCGGGCTGGGGATCCTGGTTGCAGCCGACCGGCACACCGGTGGCAACAGTCTCCTGATCGTTGGGAACGGTATGGAGGTGCTGCGGGCGTTTGAGGTCAGCGGCCTTGATCGCCACATAACGCTCTATACGACTCTTGAGTCGGCGCTGAACGGAGCAGCACCGTGAGTGCCTGGCACGATCGGGAGGCGACGAACCAGGCGTTGTTCCGGGAGGTCAACGAAAGGATTGAGCAACTCCCAGAGGGGCTCGGCGCCGACGAGCGCGACCGGCTCATCTGCGAATGCGGGAACACGGACTGCACGACGCCGATCGAGCTGACACGGGCCGAATACGAACGTGTCCGCGGCTACGCGAGCCGCTTCATCGTCGCGCTCAACCACGAGAACCCGGAAACGGAATCGGTCGTCGAGCAGAACGAACGCTTCACAGTGGTCCAGAACTACGCCGGCGCCTCGTCACGGATCGCACGCGAAACTGACCCCCGGTCACAACAGCGCATCCACAGAACTGGAGGGGAAACGGTCATACGTGCAGAGTCGCCGTGATACCTGGCGCGCGGGCCGATGCTGCGGGCTCGGTGCCTCTCGTGCGTAGTCGAACTACAGATCCATCTCAGCCCGGACTTCGCGCCGCCCACCCACTTCGTGCTCAGACCAGCGGGCGAGGCGGGACACGATCGCCAATCCCCGCCCCCGGCTTCGTTCTGTGCCGAGCGCGAGGGCGTGCGGCACGGCGTGGGCACGTCCGGCATCGCGGATGCAGAGGGAGAGCCGACGATGGGCGAGCTGGAACTCCAATTCGATCCGGTCGCCTTGGTAGCTCCCGTGACGGATCGCGTTGGCAACCAACTCGCTCGTCACGAGCAGAGCGTCATGCACCCGCTGCCGTTCGATCCCGCCGTCGCAGAGTGCGTCCCCCAGTAGCTTGCGCGCCTCGCCGACCGACTTGGGTTCGGCCGAGAGGGATGCCGACTGCTTCACCGATCCACCAACCTTTCTCGACACTGGTGGAACTGGCGAAGCGCGGACGCAGGTACGGCCGCCCCGCTGCTTCAACGGTGAACCCGCGTCGTGGGCGAGAAGGCCAGGAGCGAGCCCGCTCACTCGCCTGCGCGAGCGTCCTCTCACCTGAGGAGCTAGACGCCGGCGGCGCTGACCACGAAGTCCGTGGCGAAGCCGAGCAGGACTCCGAGCACCAGGAGCCACATAATGAGCACCGGGTTGCCGTACTTGCGGTTGACGGCGAACAACTCCTGCACGACGTAGAGGATCGAGCCGCCCGCGACCGTGAAGAAGACGACCGAGACGGCGTCGCTCGTCCACGCCTGGCCTACGAGCGTGCCGAGGAAGGTCGGCAGGCCGCCGATCAGCCCGAGCACGAGGATGAGCCGCCAGCTGGGACGGATCCCTTCGCCGTTGAGCGGCCCGCAGATGCCGAATCCCTCCGTGGCATTGTGCAATCCGAAGCCGATGATCAGGGTCACGGCGAGGCTGATCTCGTTCGACGCCGCCGCCTGGCCGATGGCGAGGCCCTCGCCGAAGTTGTGGACGCCGATCCCGATCGCGATGAGGAAGGCGAGGCGCACGGCGGGAGTCGTGAGGTCGAACCAGCGGCGGCTCTCGAACTCGTCGATGGCGGCCGCGCCGGGCCCGACGAGATTCGAGGCCCGACGGCCCGCACGCGCCTTCATCCAGGCGTCGTAGTAGACGAGGCTCATGAGGCCCGCGCTGAAGCCAAAGATCCCGAGGGCCGAGAGTCCGACGAAGCGCCCCCAGTCATGTGCGTGCAACGCGGTGTCCATCGGCTCGACGGCGTTCGTGAGCACGTCCCAGAGCAGAAAGACGAGGATCCCGGTCGCGAGCGCCGAGAGGCCGGCGCGGGCGTTCGCGCTGAGACCCTGCAACCTCCCGACCGGCAGGCCGAGGAAGATGGTGGCGCCGGCGATCGCGCCGAGCAGCAGGATCTCTGGAGTGCTCATCGTGTAAGGGTAGCCTTACACGATCGGCCCGCGGCAATATAGGCCTTATGCCTGCACCGGGCCATTCGGTCGACGAGTACCTCGAGACGATCTACTTCCTCGCCTTCCCGATCGGCGAGTACACGCCGCACGGCGCCGGCTCCCCTCCCCTCGCCTCGCGGGTGGCCGAGATGCTGCACGTCTCGCGCGCTTCCGCCGGCGAGATGCTGAAGCGGCTCGAGGCCGAAGGCCTGATCGAGCGCGGCGAGAAGAAGGAGGCGCTGCTCACCGAGAGCGGCCGCGAGCGGGCTCAGCGCGTCGTCCGCAAGCACCGGATCATCGAGCGGCTGCTCACCGACTTCATGGGTTACACCGCCTACGAGTCGCACGAGCGCGCCGACGAGCTCGGCGACACGTTCGACGACGAGATGATCGAGCGGATCGACGACAAGCTCGGCCATCCGCAACGCTGCCCGCACGGCTGGCCCGTCGATCCGGGGGTCGAGCAGGCCGAGAACGCGCACCTCGCACCGCTCGCCTCGCTACCCGCCGGGACGCGTGCGACGGTCGTCCGCCTCGCCGAGCACGACGGCGATCTCCTGCACTGGTTCTACGACCAGGGCCTCGTGCCGGGCACGAGCATCCTCGTGCGCAGCGCCGAGCCGGCGGCGGATCAGTTCACGGTCGCGATCGAGAAGGTCGGCGAACGGGCGATCTCGGAGAAAGCCGCCGCAGGGCTCTTCGTCAGACCTTCGTAGCGCTCTCGAGGCCTGCCGCCGCGCGCAGGGCGCCGGCGCGGTCGGCCCGCTCCCACGTGAAGTCTCCGTCCTCGCGGCCGAAGTGGCCGTACGCCGCGGTCTTCGCGTAGATCGGCCGGCGCAGGTCGAGGTCGCGGAGGATCGCGGCAGGACGAAGGTCGAAGTGCTCGCGGACCAACTCCTCGATCTTCGGCACCGGAATCGCCTCGGTGCCGAACGTGTCGACGAGAACCGAGAGTGGATGCGCGACGCCGATCGCATACGCCACCTGGATCTGGCAGCGCTCGGCGAGGCCCGCCGCGACGACGTTCTTCGCCACCCAGCGCGCCGCATAGGCCGCCGAGCGGTCGACCTTGGTCGGATCCTTCCCCGAGAAGGCGCCGCCGCCGTGGGGTGCGGCTCCGCCGTACGTGTCGACGATGATCTTCCGCCCCGTCAGGCCTGTGTCGCCCATCGGGCCGCCGATCACGAACTTCCCCGTGGGGTTGCAGTAGACGAAGTCGCGGTCGTGGTCGAGCCGTCTTGAGTCGTACAGATCCTTGGGCAGGATCGGCTCGATCACGTGCTCGATCAGGTCGGGCTTGAGCAGGGTGTCGCAGTCGAGCCCGTCACGATGCTGGGTCGAGATGAGCACTCGCTCGATCTCCACGGGCCGTTGCCGGCCGTGCTCGTCGAGCTCGTAGCGGACGGTGACCTGTGTCTTGCCGTCGGGCCGCAGGTACGGAAGCACGTCGGCCTTCCGCACCTCCGCGAGGCGTCGTGCGAGCCGATGCGCGAGCATGATCGGCAGCGGCATCAGCTCGTCCGTCTCGTTCGAGGCGTAGCCGAACATCATTCCCTGGTCGCCCGCTCCCTCCCGGTCCAGGGGATCGCCGTCGCCGTGCTGCTCCTCGTACGAGTGGTCGATGCCCTGCGCGATGTCGGGGGACTGCTCGTCGAGCGCGACGACGACACCGCACGTCTCGGCGTCGAAGCCGAACTTCGCGCGCGTGTAGCCGATCTCCCGGATCCGCTTGCGGACGAGCTGCGGGATGTCGACGTAGATCTCGGTCGTGATCTCCCCGGCGACGACGACGAGGCCGGTCGTGATCAGCGTCTCGCAGGCGACACGCCCGTCGGGGTCGCCGGAGAGGACGGCGTCGAGCACGGAGTCGGAGATCTGGTCCGCCATCTTGTCGGGATGGCCCTCGGTGACCGACTCGGAGGTGAAGGAGAAGCTGCGGCTGGACATGCCGGGCAGGCTAGCCAACGCGCCGTCACTCCTCCGTCGGTTCCCGGCCCATCAGGCCGGCGGCGAGCTCGGTCAGGCTCTGGCCGGCGAGGACGGCGCAGACGCCCTCGGTGATCGGGAGCTCGACTCCGAGCCGGCGCGAGAGGTCGCGCAGGGTCGGCGCGGTCGTCAGCCCTTCTACCGTCTGGCCGATCTCGGCGACGGCCTCGTCCGGCGTTCGTCCCTGGGCGATCAGCTCGCCGGCATGCCGGTTGCGGGTCTTGGAGCTGCAGCAGCTGACGACGAGGTCGCCGATGCCGGCGAGACCGGCGAACGTCTCAGCCCGCGCGCCCGCCGCCTCGCCGAGCCGCGTCATCTCGGCCAGCCCCCGGGAGATGAGCGACGCCTTAGCGTTGTCGCCGAGCCCGAGTCCGTCGACGCCGCCAGCCGCGAGCGCGATCACGTTTTTCGCGGCACCGCACAGCTCGACGCCGACGAGATCGGGATTGACGTAGGCGCGGAAAAGGCCCGAGTTGAGGGCGTGCTGAAGCTGGCCGGCGAGGAAGCCGTCCTCGCTCGCGATGACGGCCGCGGTCGGCAGGCCGGCCGCGATCTCCTCGGCGATATTCGGACCGGAGAGCACTGCGACCGAGCGGCCGCCGACCCGCGTCGAGAGCCGCTCGCCGCTCTCCGGGTCGAGTCCCTTGACGAGGCTCAGCACCGGCGCGGTTCCCGGCAGCACGTCGACCACGTCGGCGAACACGCGGCTCGGCACCGCCGCCGCGACGACGTCGACGTCGCCGGGGGCGTCGGCGAGAGCCACCGCCTCTGCTGCGCCGAGGTCGACGGTCGGCAGATAGCGCGGGTTGGAGCCCGTGCTCGCGATCGCCTCGGCCTGCTCGGGCGAGCGGCACGCGAGGACGACGTCGTGGCCGCGGTCGAGAAGCACACGCGTGAACGCCGTTCCCCAGGATCCCGCCCCCACCACGAGAAACCTCACGTCAGGATCGTTTCACGAAGTCGATCGAGACCGGGACGCCCTCCAGCCCAAAGCGCTCGCGCAGCCGGTTCTCGACCCAGTAGCCGTAGTCGCGCGTGACGAGGCCCGGGTCGTTGACGAAGACGCGGAAGCGCGGCGGGCGCACCCGAATCTGCGCGCCGTAGAGGAGGTTGAGCCGGCGACCGCGCCGTCCGCTCGGCGGCTGCCGCGCCGCGCGCAGCTCCGCGAACGCGCGGTTCAGCTCGGCCGTCGGAATCCGCGCCGTGTGCCGGTCGAAGAGCTCGGCGACCCCGTCGAGCAGCCGTTCGAGACCGCGGCCCGTATGCGACGAGACGGCGACGAACGACGGACGTTGCCGCAGGCGCCGGCGCAGCTCGCCACGGGCGTCCTCGACGTTGATCGTCGTCGCGTCCCACTTCGAGAGGACGACGAGCGTCGAGCAGTCGGCGTGCCGGGCGACGTCGGCGACCGCGATGTCCTGCTCCACGATCCCCTCCGACGAGTCGACGAGGACGAGCGCGACGTCGGCTCGCTCGGCGGCCTCGAGCGCGCGCAGCTCGGAGTAGTACTCGACGCCCTGCCGGTGCCGCCGTTTGCGTCGCAGGCCGGCCGTGTCGATCAGGACGAACGTCCGCTCGCCGCGCTCGAGCACCGTGTCGACGGCGTCGCGGGTCGTACCCGGGATCTCGCTCACGATCAGCCGCTCCCGCCCGAGGAGCGCGTTGACGAGGCTCGACTTGCCCACGTTCGGGCGCCCGAGGATCGCGACGCGGATCGCCTCGTCCGGCAGGGAGGGGCGCCCCGCAGGCGCGAGCCGCTCGAGCTCGGTGATGACGCGGTCGAGCAGGTCGCCGCTGCCGGTCCCGTGGAGGCCCGAGATCGGGATCGGGTCGCCGAGTCCCAGCCGGTGCAGCTCGAGCATGAGCGGCTCCTGGGTCGGATCGTCGATCTTGTTCGCGAGCACGAGCACCGGCTTGTGCGCCTCCCGCAGGATCTGGGCGACCTCCTCGTCTCCGGGCGTCACCCCGGCGCGCGCGTCGACGACGAAGAGCACGAGGTCGGCCTCTCCCACCGCCTCGCGTGCCTGCTGCGCGATCGCGCGCGTGAGCGGGGCCGGATCCGCGATGTCGACGCCGCCCGTGTCGACGAGGACGAAGCGCTTGCCCGTCCACTCGCAGACGAGCTCCTTCCGGTCGCGTGTCACACCGGGGCTCTCGTGGACGACCGCGGCGCGTGTCTCCGTCAGCCGGTTGACGAGCGTCGACTTGCCGACGTTCGGGAAGCCGATGATCGCCACCGCGCCGAGGAGCGGCGGAGGCGGCGGCGCTTCGAGGAGATCGGTCTCGTCCGTCACCCTGGAAGCGTGACCGGTGCCGCGTCCTCTCGCGACGGCGGAACCGCGAAGCGGGGCCGACCCGCCTCGTGCAAGTCGCGGAGCCACTCCCAGAGCCGACGCAGCTCGTCCTCGATCTGCTGCGACGCCTCGCGGTAACCCTTGCCGCCGCGCGGCAGCCCGTCGAAGCGCATCGGCTCGCCCCACGCGACCGAGACCGGCGCGAAGTTGCCGACCTTCCAGCGCTGCGAGCCGTGGATCGCGGCGCAGATCACCGGCACGTTCTCCTGCAGCGCGACCATCGCCGCGCCCGGCTGGACGTGGCCGGGAACGCCGCTCGGCTGTCGTGTCCCTTCGACGAAGACGCCGAGGGCCTCCCCGTTGCGCACGACCTCGCGCATCAGGCGGACGGCCTCGCGGTCCGACTCCCCTCGCCGCACCGACAGCGTCCCGAAGCTGCGGATCACCTCCCCGAGCCCGGGAACCCTGTGGGCCTCGACCTTGGCGAGGAAGTAGAGGTTGCGCTTGCAGACCCAACCGACGCAGGGGATGTCGATCCAGCTGAAGTGGTTGAACGCGAAGACGATGCCGCCGCTGCGCGGAATCCGGTCGGCGCCGTACGAGCGGAGCCGCGTCGCAAGCGCCGCCGAGCCGCCGAGCACCGGCCGGCCGAGCAGCCACATGGCGTCGTGGGTGTTCACGCTGCGGAGCGTTCGCGCACCAGCGCCTCGATCCGGTCGACGACGTCCTCGACCTCGAGGTTGGTGGTGTCGATCTCGATCGCGTCCTCGGCCGGCTGCATGCGCGCTGCGTCGCTCTCGTCGCGGAGACGCAGGTCGGTGGCGAGCGCGTCGGCGCCGATGCCCGGCCGCTCGGCAACGCGCCGCTTCGCACGCTCGGCGCGGTCGGCGACGAGGAACACCTTCACCTCGGCGTCGGGAGCGACGACCGTGCCGATGTCGCGCCCCTCGATCACGACGTCGCCGTCGCGTCCGAGCTCGCGCTGGCGCTCGCGCATCACCTCGCGCACGGGGTGATGGCGCGCCACGACGGGCACCATCCGGTCGACGCGAGTCTCGCGAATCGACGAGGTGACGTCGGTGCCGGCGATCCAGACCCGGTCGTCGTCCGAGAAGAGAACCGGGTGCTCGCGCGCGAGCTGCGCCAGAAACTGGGCGGCGCCGAGGTCGAGGCTCCGCTGCATCGCGAGCCACGTGAGCGCCCGGTACATCGCGCCCGTGTCGAGATAGCGAAAGCCGAGGCGCTCCGCGAGCGCCCGCGCCACCGTGCTCTTCCCCGCGCCTGCGGGCCCGTCGATCGCCACGATCACCGCTGCTTCACCGCCTCGTCACCGACTCCAGGAGCTCGTAAAAGCCGGGGAAGCTTATAGCTGCCGAGTCGGCGCCCTCGATCGCCACCCCCTCGATCGAGGCGAGCCCCGCGACGGCGCCGAGCATGGCGATCCGGTGGTCGCCGCGGGCGTCGACCCGGCCGCCTCGCAGCCGGACGGGAACGCCGGTGACCGACCAGCCGTCGGGTCGCGAGCGGATCCGGGCGCCGAGCGGCCGTAGGCCGTCGGTGACCGCTTCGATGCGGTCGCTCTCCTTCACGCGCAACTCGCCGGCACCCGAGACCCGCGTCTCACCGCGGGCGTGAGACCCGAGGAGAGCGACGAGCGGCAGCTCGTCGACGAGACCCGGCACCTCGTCGGGCCTGATCTCCGTTGCGATCAGCTCTCCGGTTTGCACCTGCACCGACGCGACCGGCTCGCCGCCGGCGCGTCGCCGCTCGAACACCGAGACGCGCGCGCCCATCCGCTCGAGCACGTCGAGCAGGCCCGTGCGGCGAGGGTTCACGCCGAGGTCGTGGATCGTCAGGTCGCTGCCCGGGACGAGAGCCGCCGCAACCAGCAGCGGCGCGGCGGACGAGAAGTCTCCGGGAACGAGTACCTCCTCGAGGCGGAGCGCCCCGGCCGGCTCGACGGTCACCGACCCCGCTTTGCGGCGCACGCGGACGCCCGCCGCCTCGAGCATGCGCTCGGTGTGGTCGCGCGTCGGGATGCGCTCGACGACCGTCGTCTGACCATCGGCGTTGACGCCGGCGAGAAGGATCGCGGACTTCACCTGCGCGCTCGCCGCCTCCGGCTCGACCTCGATCCCGCGCAGCGCGGCCGAGCCGCGGACGACGAGCGGGGCGTGACCGTCGGCGGTCTCGACTTCGGCGCCCATCGCTCGCAGAGGCCGAGCCACCCGCTCCATCGGACGCGGGGTGAGCGACTCGTCGCCGGTGAGCGTGAACTCGCCGGCCTGTCCGGCGAGGACACCGGCGAGGAGACGCATCAGCGTGCCAGCGTTGCGGCAGTCGACGGCGCCGGCGCGCAGCCCGCGCAGCCCGACGCCGTGCACGACCAGCTCGTCGTCGGCGAGGTCCTCGACCTCCACGCCGAGGGCGCGCATCGCGTCCACCGTCGCCTGCGTGTCGCCGGAACGGCCGAAGCCGTGCACGCGGGTCTCTCCCTCCCCGAGCGCACCGATCAGCACGGCGCGGTGCGAGATCGACTTGTCCCCGGGCACGACGAGGTGCCCGACCAGCGAAGCCGCCGGCTCTACGCGCACGTCAACCGATCGTGCGGCCCATGAGTGACGCGAGCGCGCGGATCTCGTCGGCGAAATCGCCGAACTCGGAGGTCGGGATCTGCTGCGCGGCGTCGCACAGCGCCTCCTCGGGCCGCGGGTGCACCTCGACGATGATCCCGTCGGCACCGGCCGCGACGGCGGCCCGCGCGAGCGGCAGGACGAGATCGCGTCTCCCGGCCGGATGGGACGGGTCGACGATCACCGGCAGGTGCGTCTCCTGCTTGAGCACGGGGATCGCGCCGATGTCGAGGGTGAAGCGGGTCGCCGTCTCGAAGGTCTTGATGCCGCGCTCGCAGAGGATCACCTCGGAGTTCCCCTCCTTGACGATGTACTCCGCGGCCATCAGCAGGTCCTCGACCGTCGAGGAAAGCCCGCGCTTGAGCAGGACGGGCTTCGGCGCCCGGCCGACCTCCGAGAGGAGCGAGAAGTTCGACATGTTGCGAGCGCCGATCTGGATCACGTCGGCGGCCTCCACCACGGACTCGACGTGACGCGGATCCATCAGCTCGGTGACGAGCGGGAGGCCGGTCTCGGCCCGCGCCTCCATCAGGATCTCGAGCGCCTCGTCGCCGAGTCCCTGGAAGGCGTACGGCGAGGTGCGCGGCTTGAAGGCGCCGCCGCGCAGCATCGTCACGCCCTCCTCCGCGACGGCGCGCGCGGTCTCGAGCGTCTGCTCCCGCGTCTCGACCGTGCACGGGCCGGCGATGAAGCCGAAGTAGCCGTCGCCGACGCGGCGGCCGCGCGCCTCGATCACGGTCGGATCGGGCGACAGTTCGCGCGACACGAGCTTGTACGGCTTGAGGATCGGCAGCACCTGCTCCACGCCGGCAAAGCCCTCCAGCGGCAGCGTCGCCAGCAGCTCCCGCTCGCCGATCGCGCCGATCACGGTCGCCTCGCGCCCGGGCGTGACGAACGCCGAGCAGCCGGCTTCGTCGAGCCGCGCGACGACCTCGTCCACCTGCTCCTGGGTGGCGCTCGCCCCCATCACGATCAGCAGCTCGGGTGAGCCCGTGATTGCCATCGGAGAAGCTTAGGCAGAATCACCTCATGGCCGACTCCAAGCCACGCGTTTTCTCGGGTATCCAGCCGACCGGCCGCAAGACGCTCGGCAACTACAGTGGCGGCTTTCGCCAGTACGCCCAGACGCAGGAGACGCACGACGCGTTCTTCTGCATCGTCGACCTGCACTCGATCACCGTCGAGTACGACCCGGAGGAGCTGCGTGCGGCGACGCTCGACCTCGCGGCGATGCTGTTCGCCACCGGGCTCGACGCCGAGCGCTCGACCGTGTTCTGCCAGAGCCATGTCACCGCCCACGCCGAGGCGGCCTGGCTGCTGTCGGCTGTCGCCAGCTACGGCCAGTTGGGCCGCATGACGCAGTTCAAGGAGAAGTCCGACCGGCACGAGTTCGTATCCGCGGGGCTCTTCACGTACCCGGTGCTGATGGCGGGCGACATCCTCCTCTACCAGACCGATCTCGTGCCGATCGGCGACGACCAGCGCCAGCATCTCGAGCTCGCCCGCGACATCGCCGAGCGGTTCAACCACCGCTACGGGGCGACATTCCGCGTGCCGGGCGGGAAGTTCCCCGAAGTCGGCGGGCGGATCATGGACCTGCAGGACCCGACGAGCAAGATGTCGACGACGCTCTCCTCCGAGCAGGGCGCCGTCTACCTGACCGATGCGCCCGACGCGATCCGCAAGAAGTTCAGGTCGGCCGTGACGGACTCGGGCCGCGAGGTGCGGTACGACCCCGAGGAGAAGCCCGGCGTGTCGAATCTGCTCGAGATCATGAACGTCGCCACGGGCGACCCGATCGACGCGCTCGAACAGAGCTTCGACGGCGCCGGGTACGGCGATTTCAAGGGGGCGGTCGGCGAGGCGGTCGTCGAGTTGATCACCCCGATCCGCGAGCGTTTCGAAGCACTGCGGGCGGACGAGCGGGAGCTGCAACGCCTGCTCGCGGTCGGCGCGGAGAAGGCGCGGCGGGCGAGCGAGCCGACGCTCGAGGCGATGTACGAGCGGATGGGCTTCGTGAAGCCCGGGGCGGGCCGCCTGTTCGGGGCGGCCCGCCCACGTGGGCTCTAGCTACTTCTGTCCTGCGAGCGCGTTCGCCTGGGCCACGAGGCTCTGGCAGTTCTTGAGGTCGTTGGCTCCGGGGATCGGCTTGTTGTCGAACTCCGCGTTGAACAGGTCGTTCTTGATCGTCGTCGCGAGCGCGTCGCGTTTGGCGCCGAGCGACTTGATCTCCGCGAGCACGTTCAGATACGCCGAGTTGTCCGTGCTCGAGCCTGTCTTCAGCGCCGCCGTATCGGCCACGATCAGATCCGTGCCGAACTGGCCGACGCTCGAGTTGAGCTGCTTGTAACAGGCCGCAAGCTGCTTGAACTTCGGCTGGCCGGACTTGTCGGGTGGGTTGGTGAGGTCCTCGACGAGGACGCGACCGTCGCCGACGTAGTCGTCCTTGAGGCCCGCCAGCGCGAGCAGCGTCGGACGGATGTCGGTCTCGTCTCCCCACGTCCCCGGGTCGTTGAGCTGCGTCACCAGCTTCGGGTTCGAGTTGGCGCCGTCGGCCGAGTTCGGGCCGTCCGCGGCCGAGCGGCCGTCGACACCCTTGTGCGCGACGCCGGGCCCGACGATGCCGAGCCAGGTGTTGTCGATCTCGGGCGCGTAGTAGCCGTGATCCCAGGCGAACGCGTTGCTGACGGACACGCAGTTCGTACTGGCGTTGGCCGCCGTCGTCCCCGAGGCACAGTTGTCAGTCGTCCCCGAGGTGAGGAAGAAGTCGCCCTTCGGCCAGACGGTGAAGGACGGCGTCCGGTTCGGATCCGCGTTCACAAAGTGCAGGAGCTTCTCGACCGTCGGATCGACCTCGTACTGCGCGACGTTCTCCGTCGCGTTGTCGTAGCTGTCGAAGACCTGCGCATTGCCGAAGTCCCGCTCGAGCTGGCGCGTCGCCGGATCCGTCGGCCCCGGGTTCCCGGTGATGAAGACGGAGTTGCCCTGAGGCTCGTTGTAGAACGGCGTCGTGTTGCCGAGCTGGTTCTTCAGCAGGCCGTGGATGTCGACGAACTGCTCGCCGATGGTGGGAGTCGTGCCCTGGTTCGCGTAGCTGCACGTGTAGTCGCTCATGCCCGGCGTGCCCGTGCAACTCGGCTGGACGGAGCGGCCGACGTTCGCGCCGGCGAAGTGGTCGCCCTCCTCCGCGCTGAACATGAACACGGTGTTCGCAGGGGTGATGCCGTCGTCGGCGAGCCGCTGGAAGAACGTCGCGAACGCCGAGTTGTACGAGGCGAGGGTCGCCTTGTAACAGGGATCCGCCGGCCCCTGGGCCGCGGTGGCACTCGTGCTCGGGTTCGTGCAGCCGGACTGCGGCGTCGGGCCCTGTCCCTTCCTCTCGTGGGCATCCGAGATGTAGCCGTAGACCACCGGCACGCCGGTCTCCAGCATGTCCGCCGTGTAGGCGAGCGTCTGCGACGCGCTGATCGGGCCGAAGCCCGGGAAGCCCGGCGTGAAGGCGTTGACCGCGGGGGTCTTGAAGTTCCCGCGCATCGTGTTGCCGTTCAGGTCGGTCAGGTTGCCCTGCGCGTCGAAGACCGGGTAGCTGTCGCCGTTGACGACGCGGTTGCCGCCCGAGTTCGCGGCGGCGGACAGCTGTGGGGTCAGGTACTTGTGACCGAAGAGCGCCTGGAAGCCGTCGTAGCCGCCCGGTTCATCGGGGAGCGAGTCGGTCACCGCGGTGTGCGACGGCGTCGTCTGGCCGTACTTGACCGCCTGTGCGTCTGCGCAGAACGAGGCGCCCTGCGTGCAGTGCACGCCGACGCCGAGATAGTCGTTCGCCTCCTGCTGCTTGAACGAATCCGTGTCGGCGTTCAGCTGCTGCACCTCCGGCGAGTTCGCGCCGAAGAAGTTCGCGAGATCCGGATTCGTGTTCTCGAGCACCATGTTCGCCGTCGAGACGTCGCCGACGTTGCACCCGGCGCGTGTGAAGGGCACCCACGGCGCGGGCGGCGTCGAGGGCGGCGAGCCCGCGGCCGGCACGTTCGGCGAGTACGGCATGTTCGGGAACGAGTCGACGCCGTACGTGCTCGTCCAGTAGGCGAACGACGAATGCGGAACGACCGAGCCGTTCGGCAGGTAGGTCTCGTAGGTGTTCGTCAGCCCCTGGCCGTGCCGGTCCCCGTAGAGGCCGGTGTAGCCCGTCAGCGAGTCGTCGGCCGTGTGGGCGATCAGCGGCGTATGCATGTTCGAGAGCAGCGTGCCGTGGTCGGTGATGAAGTTCTTGAGCGCCGGCATCTGCTCGAGGTCCGAGAGCACGTTCGGGTTGTCCCGGTTGTAGTGCGTGTTGTCGAACAGGATCTCGACGACGTGCTTGACGCCGTTACCGAGGCGGCACGACGACGTGGTGTCGTTCGCCGCGGCGGTGGACGCCGAAGCGCCCAGTGTGGCCGCGACGGAGACCGCGGCTGCGACGGCGACCGTCGCAGCCGCAACGGCGGCTTTCCGAAGCCTTCCCATGCTTCCCCCTAGGTCGTGTGCTGGGACGAGCGCGACGCTACTCGCCCTACCCGGAGGCTCGCTAGGGCGAAACCCTCGGTTGTCACGCCGCTGTTACGGAGTGTTCACCGCGCGCCGCAGTTGCTCCACCTCGGCGGGCTCGAGCTCCCGGCACTCTGCGGGCTCGAGCCCTTCGAGCGTCAGTCCGGCGTAGGCGCTGCGATGCAGCCGCGTCACCGGATGATCGACGGCCGCGAGCATCCGCTTCACCTGGTGCTTCCGGCCCTCGTGGAGGACGAGCTCGACCTGTCCGGCACCGAGACGGCGAGCCCGCGCGGGGGCCGTGCGCCCGTCGTCGAGCTCGATCCCGTCGCGCAGCCGTCGCAGCGCGTCCTCGTCCGGATCGCCCTCGACCTGCGCGACGTACGTCTTCTCGACGCCGTAGCGCGGGTGGGCGAGCCGATGCGCCAGCTGTCCGTCGTTCGTGAGCAGAAGCGCGCCGGTCGTGTCCGCGTCGAGCCGTCCCACCGGGACGACGCGCGGCTCGGCGGGCACGAGCTCGACGACCGTCGGCCGCCCCTGCGGGTCGTGCGCGGTCGTGACGACGCCGGCCGGCTTGTGCAGCAGGACGTACCGGAGCCGCTGCCTCGCCACCTCCTCCCCGTCCACCCGGACGCGGTCGTGGGCGCCGACCACGGTGTTCAGCCGGCCGGTCTCGCCGTTGACCGTGACGCGTCCGGCCTTGATCAGCTCGTCGGCACCCCTGCGGGAAGCGACTCCCGCTCGGGCGAGGAACGCGTTCAATCGCATGATGAGAAGATACGGCCGTGCCGCACTACATCTCGCTCATCCGCTGGACGTCGCAGGGGCGGATGGGCTTGCCGGCATGGCGCGACCGGATCGAGGACGGCGAGCGGGAGATCGAGGAGGCCGGCGGCAAGCTCGTCGGCGTCTGGGTGACGCTCGGTCGTTACGACGTCGTCGAGGTGTTCGAGGCACCCGACGACGACACGGCTCTCGAGATCGTCACGAAGCTCAGCCACCACGGCGCGGAGCAGACCGAAACGCTGCGGGCGTTCACCCGCGACGAGGCCGAAGACATCATCAGGAAGCTCTGACCGGTCGGCTACGCGGAGCGCTTCTCGGCGACCGCGTGCAAACGGTCGCGGATCGCCGCTTCGTCGGCGCCGACGTCGTCGAGGCGCGGCAGCTCCGAGAGGCTCTCGAGCCCGAATACGCGCTCGAAGAGCGGCGTCGTCCGGTAGCGGACGGCCCCGGCGACGCTGTCCCGGCCCGCCTCCGCGATCAGGCCGCGCTCCAGGAGGTTCGCGACGGCCGAGTCGGCGGCGACGCCGCGAATGCGTGCGATGTCGGGCCGCGAGCACGGACCGAGGTACGCCACGATCGCGAGCGTCTCGAGCGCCGCCTGGGAGAGGTTTCGCTGCGACGGCCGCTCGAACAGGCGCGCACAGGCGGCCGCCTCCTCCCGTCCGGCCCGGAACGCCCAGCCGCCCGCGACGTGCTCGAGCACGATCCCGCTCCGTCCCTCGGCGAAGCGCTCGCCGACGAGTCGCAGCGCGTCCTCGATCCGCTCGGGATCGTCGTCGGCCGCGGCGGCGAGCTCCTCGATCGAGAGCGGCGCCGAGGCGACGACGAGCAGTGCCTCGAGCGTCCGCGCGAGCCGGTCGAGCGGGTCAGGCGGAATCAGGCGGAGCGGACGGTCCATGCAGCGGTCCTTTCCTGTTGGTCGATGTTCTCCTGCGCGATGCGGCTGACACGAATCGGCGCGAACGGCGCCGCCTGCTCGATCGAGAGCTCACCGGCGCGGCGGAGCTCGAGCAGCGCCAGGAACGCCGACGCCTGCTCGAGACGCGTCATCTGTCCGACCTCCGTGTCGAAGTCGAAGCGCGAGCGCCTGCCGAGCAACGCACGGAAGCGCTCGAGGAACTGCGAGACCGGCGGGAAGCGGAGCGCCATGTGTGAGAGAGAGACCTCGGGCGGATCCTGCGCGAGCAGGCGGAGCACCTGCGCCAGCGACTCGGGCTCCTGCGGCGCAAGCTGTGTGGCGACCCTCGGCGCGAGCGGCGCCGGGCCGAGCCGGAAGTAGCGGTCGCCCTCCTCGGCCAGGCGGTCGCGCAGCCAGGCGGCGGCCTCCTTTGCGCGCCGGTATTCGGCGAGCCGCCGCGCGAGCTCCTCCGCCGCTTCCTCGGGGTCGAGCTCTGCGAGCTCGGCCGCTTCGTCGGGAAAGAGGCCGCGCGCCTTGAGCTCGAGCAGCGCCGCGATGAGGACGAGGAACTCGCCGCAGGCCTCGAGGTCGAGCTCCTCCCGCTCCGCCAGCCGCTCGAGAAAGGCGCTGACGATGCCGGCAAGGTCGACGTCGCGGAGGTCGAGCTCCTCCTTGAGCACGAGAGCCAGGAGCAGGTCGAACGGCCCCTCGAACGCGTCGAGGTCGAGCTCGAGCTCCCGGACGATCACACGGCGGAGCGTAGAGGCGTTACCGGACGCGGCTCTTCGGGACTGCCATGCGCGGGCCGGTCGGGATCGCCCGCGGCTTCTCCGCCGACTTCGTGGAGGGCTCGTGGAAGAACTGCCACCAGACGAAGAAGCCGAGCGCGAGGATCCAGACCCCGAGCGAGACCCAGAAGTTGACGCGCATGTGGAGGAAGTAGTTGGACGGGTCGATCCGCAGGATCTCCTCGAACGTGCGGAACGTCGTGTACCAGACGACGTAGAGCGCGAAGAGCGCCGGCCGGCTGATGGTGAAACGCCGGTCGACCCAGAGCAGCACGCCGACGCCGAGCAGGTCCCAGATGAACTCGTAGAGGAAGGTCGGCTGGTAGTAGCCGAACTGCCCGACCGACTGGTAGCGCGCCTGGATCCCGCTCTGGTGCGCCTGGTCGATGCGCAGCGCCCACGGCAGGCTCGTCGGCCTCCCGTAGAGCTCCTGGTTCCAGTAGTTCCCCCAGCGCCCGATGGCCTGCGCGAGCAGGAGACCCGGCGCGACCGCGTCCATCATCAGCGGGACGCTGTTCCCCGAGCGCCACACGACGACGGCGCCTGCGAGGACGCCGAACGGGATCGCGCCCCAGATTCCGAGGCCGCCGTCCCAGACGGCGGCGAACCCGTACCAGTGTGCGTGGATCGCCGGGTCCTGGTTCCAGCTCGTGAGGTCGTGGTACAGGCGCGCGCCGACGACGCCGAAGATCACGCCCCACAGCGCGACGCGGAAGACGAGATCCCAGTCGCCTCCCCAGCTCACCCAGCGGCGGCCGGTCAGCCAGACGCAGGCGGCGATGCCGAGGAGCAGCATCACGCCGTACATGTGCAGCGTCAGCGGCCCGAGGTTGAACGTGCCGTTCGAGGGCGAAGGGATAGAGGCGAGAACAGCGCCGATCACGGACACGCATTGTGCCCGGACGCGACGACCGGCGTCTGACCTAGCTCAGGATGCGAATCGCGAGCTCGGTCGGGCAGCCTCGCTCGACGAGCGCGACCGCCTCGTGGAGGTCGACGTCGAGCCGGGCCGCCAGCGCGACGGCGTCGTCGCCGGGGAACCCCACGCGCATCAGCTCGGCGGTGCGCCAGCGCTCCACGCGATCCAGTTCCGTCTCGATGATGTCGTTTGCCGCAGCCATCCGCAGTTACCGCTCTCACTTTCGGGAACTTCCGGCGATCGGATCTCCCCCTCCGGGGGGATTTCTCAGTACTACTCGCCCGGTCCGGCTACTGAACCGCGGCCGCGCCCAGCAAACTCCGCACCTCTGCATAGAAGTCGGGGACTGGATTCACGCGGTGGAGGTCGCCGAGCTCCAGTTTCTTTTCGCCGTACGATGTGATGACGTCGACGTAGACGGGAGCCTCGCCCGGGAACTGCTGCACGACCGTGCCGAGCTCCTGGATCAGACCGGCGGGAGCGATCCTGCCGTCGACCTTGAGCCGCACCTCGCGCCGCTCCGGCGTCGCCTCGAACGCCGTCACCTCGAGCGCGATGAGCTTCGTCTCGCCCTGCTGCTTGTGGTCGATGCGCCCCTTGACGACAAGCACTGCGTCCTCGACGAGCAGCTCGCGCGCAGCGGCGTACGTCGAGTTGAAGACCACCAGCTCGACCGAGCCGGTCACGTCCTCGAGCTGGACGAACGCCATCGGCTCGCCCTTCTTCGTCGTGGTCGTGCGCACCCCGGCGACCATGCCGCCGACGAGGACGGTCTCGCCGTCGCGCCGCCGCTCGAGCTCGACGAGCGTGCAGTCGGTGCGCCGGCGAAGCTGGTCCCGGATCGCGCTGAGCGGATGCTCGGAGACGTAGAGGCCGAGGCTCTCCTTCTCCATCCGCAGCAGCTCGGCCTTCTCGAACTCGCCCTCCGGGATCGACGCGTGGTGCCGCGACGACGTCCCGGGCTCCTCGCCGAGGTCGAAGATGGAGGCCTGGCCGAGCAGCCGGTCCTGTTGCTGCTTCTGGCCGTACGAGAGCGCGTCCTCGAGGACGTGGAGCATTCCCATGCGCGACGCTCGGGTCGAGTCGAGCGCGCCGCTCGACACGAGTGACTCGAGCGAGCGCTTGTTCGCCACCGAGGGGTCGACGCGCTCGGTGAAGTCCCAGATGGAGGCGAACGGACCGCCCTCCTCGCGGGCGGCAACGATCGCGCGGCACGTGGCCTCGCCCACGTTCTTCACGGCGTTGAGCCCGAAGCGGATCTTGCCCTCGACCACGGCGAAGTCGACCTGCGACTCGTTCACGTCGGGCGGCAGCACCTCGATCTCGAGCTCGTCGCACGCGGCGACGTAGAACGGCACCTTGTCCTTCGTGTTCATCACGGAGGAGATGAGCGCGGCCATGTACTCCCGCGGATGGTTCGCGCGCAGCCAGGCGGTGCGGTAGGAAATGAGCGCGTAGCAGGCGGCGTGCGACTTGTTGAAGGAGTAGTCCTGCGCCTGCTCCATGTCGGCCCAGAGCTGCTGCGCGACCCCGGCCGCGGTGCCGCTCGCGGCGCAGCCCTCGAGGAACTTGCTCTTGAGGGACGCCATGAGCGAGTGGATCTTCTTGCCGATCGCCTTGCGTAGGTCGTCGGCCTCGGCGGGAGAGAAGCCTGCGATCTGCTTCGCGATCTCCATGTACTGCTCCTGGTAGATGCAGATCCCGAACGTCGAGGACGTGATCGCCTGCAGCCGCTCGTCGGGATACCTCACCGCCTCTTGCTTGTTCTTGCGCCGGGCGTAGTCCGGGATGTACCGCATCGGCCCCGGCCGGTAGAGCGCGACGAGGGCGATCAGATCCTCGAAGTTCGTCGGCTTGACCTGCCGCAACGCCTCGCGCATGCCCGAGCCCTCGAACTGGAACACGCCGATCGCTTCGCCGCGCGCGAGCATCGCGTACGTCTTCTTGTCGTCGAGCGGGATCGTCGCGATGTCGAGGCCGGGGACGAGCTCGACGGCCTTGTCGATCACGTCGAGGTTGCGCAGCCCGAGGAAGTCCATCTTGAGCAGGCCGAGCTTCTCGATCGTGGTGCCGTCGAACTGGGTCACGGTCTCCTGGTCGGCACCCTTCTGCTGCAGCGGCACCGTGTTCATCAGCGGCTCCGCGCCGATCACGACCGCGGCGGCGTGGATCCCGTCCTGGCGGGTCAGCCCCTCGAGCGGCTGCGCCAGCTCGACGATCTCCTTCGCGACCGGGTCGGCGTCAATCTCGCGGCGCAGGTCGGAGCCCGGCTTCAGGCACTCCTCGAGCGTCTGGCCGGGCCCTTCCGGGATCAGCTTCGCGATCTTGTCCACGACGCCGTACGGGTGCTCGAGCACGCGGCCGGCATCCCGCACCGCGGCACGAGCGGCCATCGTCCCGAAGGTGATGATCTGCGCCACGCGGTCACGGCCGTACTTCTCACGCACGTAGTTGATGACGTGGTCACGGCCGGCGACGGCGAAGTCGATGTCCATGTCGGGCATCGACTTGCGGCCCGGGTTGAGGAAACGCTCGAAGAGCAGGTCGTAGCGGATCGGGTCGAGATCGGTGATCTCGAGGCAGTAGGCGACGAGGCTGCCGGCGGCCGAGCCGCGGCCCGGGCCGACGCTGATCCCGTTTCGCTTGGCGAAGCCGACGAAGTCGGCGACGATCAGGAAGTAGTCCGAGAAGCCCATCTCCTTGATGGTCTTCAGCTCGAACTGCAGGCGCTCGCGGAGCTCCGGCGCGACCGTCCCGTAGCGCCTCTCGGCGCCCTTCTCGCAGAGCTCGACGAGGTACTCGAACGCGTCCCGGCCGTCGGGCGTCGGAAAGTGCGGGAGCAGGATCCGGTCCAGCTCGATCTCCACGTTGCAGCGCTCGGCCACCTCGAGCGTCCGGCGCAGCGCGCCCTCGTGTCCGGGGAAGTCGGCGGCCATCTCGTCGGGCGTCTTGAAGAAGAACTGGTCGGTCTCGAAGCGCCAGCGGTTCGGGTTCTTGAGTGAGTCGCCGGACTGGATGCAGAGGAGCGCCTCGTGCGACTGCGCATCCTCGTGGCGCAGGTAGTGGACGTCTCCCGTGGCGACGACCGGCAGGCCGCGCTGCTGGGCGAGCTCGACGAGCTGCGGGTTGATCCGCTGCTGCACGTCCAGATGCGCGTTCTGCAGCTCGACATAGACGCGGCCGCGGCCGAAGATCTGCTCGAGCCGGTCGAGCTCGGCCTCGGCGTCGGTCGGGCGGTTCTCCTCGAGCGCCTTGCAGACGCGCCCGGAGAGGCAGCCTGAGAGCGCGATCAGTCCCGCGTTGTGGCTCTCGAGCAGCTCCCAGTCGACGCGCGGCTTGTAGTAGTAGCCCTCGAGGTAGCCGAGCGAGGAGAGCTTGATCAGGTTCCCGTAGCCCTCGTTCGTCTCGGCGAGCAGCGTGAGGTGCGCGTAGCCCTTCTGCTGTGCATGGCGGTCGTCGGCGACGTAGACCTCGCAGCCCAGCACCGGCTTCACTCCTTCGTCCCGCGCAGCCTTGTAGAGGTCGACCGCGCCGGCGAGCGAACCGTGGTCGGTGAGCGACACCGCCGGCATCTCGAGCTCGGCGGCGCGCTTCGCGAGGTCCGGGATCCGACAGGCGCCGTCGAGGATCGAGTACTCGGAGTGGACGTGGAGGTGGACGAAGGGCGCTTCGGGCACGGGTACCGATCGTAGAGCTTGAGCTGGATGGACTCTCCACCCTGGTCAGCGGCGCTCCAGAGGGTTACGATCTCCACGAGATGAGACTCGCGTCAGGGCGGATCGTCGGCGTGCTCCTGGTCACCGGGCTGGTGGCGATCGCCGCCGGCTGCGGCGGCGGGAGCAAGTCGAGCACGCCCGGCACCACGCCTTCCGCGACCGTCACCCTCACGCAGGCGACGACGACCTCGGGAGGATCGGGCGCGGCGGCCTCCTTCGCGAGCGCGCACAACTGCCAGGCTCTGGCGGGCATCGCGGCCAAGGCGGCGGCCGCAGTCCAGGCGTCGGGGAACGCGAAGAATGCGCTCCAGACCGAGGCGACGGAGTTGCAGGCACTGGCGAAGGCCGCCCCCTCCGACATCAGCGGCGACTTCCAGACGTTCGCGACCGCGTTCTCCGGCTTCCTCCACGCGCTCCAGAACGCCGGGTACAAGCTGGGCTCGAAGACCCCCCCGACCGCTGCGCAGGCCGCGGCGTTCGCCGCGGCTGCCAAGACGTTCGACACGCCGAAGCTGAAGCAGGCAGAGCAGCACCTGAGCGCCTGGGGGCGGCAGAACTGCAAGGGCCTCGGCGGGTAGATCCCGCGCGGCCGATCGCCGTACCGCTCAGCGGCGCTGCCGGTGCGACACTCCCGGCGTGAGCCGTCTCCGCCTCGCCCCCCTCGCCCTCGGGGTCACGCTCCTCCTCGCGATCGTCGCGCTCACCGCCCGCGGACGGCCGCTCGGCTCGGGCGGCGGCGGCCACGGCGGGTTGCCCTTCGGATTCTGGGACTACCTCTACACGACGATCGTGATCGTCGTCGTGCCGCTGTTGCTCGCCGGGGTGGTCGTGGCCGCATTCGCGCGCCGGCGACAGAAGAAGCGGCGGCCCTACTGGCAGAGCCTGCTCAGCTCGCTCCTGATCTGGGGCGCTCTCCTCGCTCTCGAGTACTTCGTCCTCCGGCACCTCGACCTGAGGCACCTCCGTCTCCACGGGCAGCCCCAACAGACCGCGCGCGACCTCGGCAAGCCGGGACAGAACCGAGCGCACGGCCAATCGAGCGGCCATCGGTCTCTGCGCTTCCGCTGGGAAGAGCTCGTGGTCGTCCTCGGCCTCCTTCTGGTCGTGGGTACTGCGGCGATCGTCGCCGCGAGGCGGTCCCGACCGGGACCGGACGCGCTCCAGGTCGCCCCCGAAGCGCTCGCCGATGCGCTCGACGAGTCGCTCGACGACCTGCGGGGGGACGTCGACCTGCGGCGGGCGATCGTCGCCGCCTACGCCCGGATGGAGCGGGCACTGGCCGCCGCCGGAGTCCCGCGACGGCCCGCCGAGGCACCGCTCGAATACCTCGAGCGTGTCCTCCTCTCCCTCGATGCGAGCGCCGGCGCCGTCCGCAGGCTCACCGATCTCTTCGAATGGGCTAGGTTCAGCCACCATGAGCCGGATCCGTCGATGAGAGACGAGGCCGTGGGCGCGCTCATCGCCGTGCGCGACGAGCTTCGCGCCTCGGAGCTGGCTGCGGCGTGAGGCTGGCGGGGCGGCTCGCCTGGGCCTCGACCGTGGCGATCGTCGCGCTCGTCGTCCTGCTCGCGCTGCCGCGGCTCTCGACCTCGCGCGCGCTCGCCATCTGGATCGTGCTCGTGGCCGCCATCGCGCTCGTCGTGATCGTCCGGCACTCGCGCACGCACAGCGGCCCGCGGCCTGCGCTTCGCTTCGAAGCTGCCCTCCGCGGCCGGAAGCCGTCGGCCGCGCAACCGGAGGAGCTCGTCCGGATGGAGCGCGAGCTCGTGCTCGGGACCGCCGACGCCGATCACGCCCACCGGCGGCTCCTGCCGCTCCTGCGGGCTGCGGCTGCGGCGCGCCTGGCCGCGAGGCACGGATTCGAGCTCGAGCGCCGGCCCGAGGCGGCGCGTGCGTTACTCGGCGAGGATGTCTGGGACCTGCTCCGTCCCGACCGGCCGGCCCCCGCCGACCGCCACGGCCCGGGAGTGCCGCGCGCGCAGATCGCCGCCGTGATCGAGCGGGTGGAGGCGCTGTGAACGTAGGCTCGACGGAGCTCACCGAAGAGCGGAGGCGCCGACATGTGCGGCGCCGGAGCGGGAAATGACCACACTCGCCGAGCTGCGGGAGCGCGCGGAGTCGATCCTCGCCGAGGTCGAGAAGGCCGTGGTCGGCAAGCGGGGCCCACTGGAGCTGATCCTGCTCGCCCTGCTGAGCGACGGCCACGTCCTGCTCGAGGACTACCCGGGGCTCGCCAAGACGCTGATCGCGCGCTCGTTCGCGCAGGCGACCTCCCTGCGCTTCGCCCGCATCCAGTTCACGCCCGACCTCATGCCGGGTGACGTCACGGGCTCGCAGATCTTCGACCAGCGCACGACGGAGTTCGTCTTCCGCCCAGGCCCCGTCTTCGCCAACCTCCTCCTCGCCGACGAGATCAACCGCGCCCCGCCGAAAACGCAGGCGGCGCTGCTCGAGGCGATGCAGGAGCGTCAGGTGACGATCGAGAACACGACGCACCGGCTCGAGCCGCCGTTCCTCGTCCTCGCGACGCAGAACCCGATCGAGTACGAGGGGACGTACCCGCTGCCCGAGGCGCAGCTCGACCGGTTCCTCGTGCGCATCTCGATCGGCTACCCGCAGCGCGACGACGAGATCGAGATGCTCGAGCGCCGGCTCGAGCGCGGCGTCGACGAGGTCGAGCTGAGGCCGGTGGTCGACGGAGAAACGCTCGTCGAGATGCAGCGCGCACTCGAGCAGGTGCACGTCTCCGCCGCGATCGAGGGCTACATCGTCGACCTCGTGACGGCGACGCGCGAGTCGCAGCGGCTCGCGGTCGGGGCGAGCCCGCGCGGCAGCATCGCCCTGGTCAAGCTGTCACGGGCGAAGGCCGCGCTCTCGGGTCGCGACTTCGTCACGCCCGAGGACGTGAAGGCGGTCGCGGTCCCGGCTTTGGCGCACCGGCTGATGGTGCGACCGGAGCTCTGGGTGCAGCGCCTGCGCGCCGAGGACGTCGTGGTGGAGGCGCTCGAGACGGTGCCGACACCGCCCGCCGAAGACGCCCTGCAGACCGCGCAGGCGTGACCGGGCGCATCTCGCCGCGCCTGCCCGCCTACGCCTCGCTCGCCGCGGCCGGGCTGGTCGCGGGACTCGCGCTCGGCCGAGTCGAGCCGGTCGCGCTCGCGGCTCCGTTCCTGCTCGCGATCGTCGCCGCCGTGGCCGGGCACGAGCCGAAGATCTCCGCGCAGGTGACCCTCGACCGCGACCGAGCTCTCGAGGGCGAGGAGGTCACCGCGACCATCGAACTGTCCTCCTCCGCCTCGATCGACCGCCTGGAGCTGCTCCTGCCGTTGCCGCCCGAGCTGAGCGCCGACGACGGAGCAGCGCGGGCGATCCGTCTCCCAGCAGATGAGACGCGGACGATCGAGCTGAAACTGCGGTGCGAGCGCTGGGGAGCGTTCGCACTCGGGCCGCTCCTCGTCCGCACGCGCGACGTCCTCGGATTCCGCTCGTGGGAGGGCAGCGCGGGCGAGGCGCGGCGCCTGCGCGTCTACCCCAGCGAGGAGACGCTCCGCTCGCTCGTCGCGCCGCTCGAGACCCAGGTCTTCGCGGGAAACCAGGTCTCGCGGGCCCGCGGCGAGGGGATCGAGTTCGCCGACCTTCGCGAGTGGCAACCGGGCGACCGGCTGCGCCGCGTCAACTGGCGCGCGACCGCGCTCCGCGGCGCGGTCTGGGTCAACGAGCAGCACCTCGAGCGGAACACCGACGTCGTCCTCTTCCTCGACACCTTCGCGGAGGTGCGCGTCGAGGGGCGGAGCACGAACGACCGCGCCGTGCGCGCCGCCGCGACGCTCGCGCACGGCTATCTGCAGCGGCGGGATCGCCTGGGGCTCGTCGGCTTCGGCGCCTTCCTCACCTGGCTCGTGCCTGCGTCGGGCACCCGGCAGCTCTACGCGATCGTCGACACGCTGTTGACGAGTCAGATCGTGGCCAGCTATGCGCTGCGCGGCGTCGACGTGCTGCCGCCACGGACGCTTCCGCCGCAGGCGCTCGTGCTCGCCATCACCCCGCTGCTCGACAACCGGACCGCCGCCGCGCTCCTCGACCTCCGCGCGCGCGGCTACGACCTGATCGTGGTCGAGGTGTCCCCGGTCGAGCTCGTCGCGCCGGACCCGGGGTCGTCCGCCGAGCTCGCGCACAGGTTGTGGCGCCTCTCGCGCGAGGCGCTGCGCTGGCAGTACCAGCAGGTCGGCGTCCCCGTCGTCACGTGGCGTGAAGACGTGCCGCTCGCCGCACTTCTTGAGGAGGTGAACGAATTCAGGCACCTCGCCCGGCCCGCGTAGTGCTCGCCGTCGGAGCGGTGGCAGCGTACGGCGGCGTTCTCGCCGACGCGCTCGTGCTGGCGCCTTCGCCCGTGACCGCGTTCGCGCCCGGTGCGGCGCTCGGGGCTGCGCTGTTCGTCGTGGCGCTCGTCTTCGGCGGTCGCGGCCTCGGCGCCGCGCTCTTCCTCGCCGGGGGGACGTACCTCGCCGCCGTCGCCGCCGCCGGAGACACCGTCGCCGCGAGCGCCCCGCTCATGGCCGTCCTGCTCCTGGTCTCGGGCGAGCTGGCGGCCTGGTCTCTCGACGCACGTTGGCAGATCCGTTCGGAGGAGCAGCTGGCCTGGCGCCGAGGCGCAGCCGTCGCCGCGCTGGCGGCCGGCGGACTCGCTGCGGCGACACTCGTCGTCGCTCTGTCGGCGGTGCAGCCGAACCACGGGCTTGGCTGGACGGTGCTCGGCGCAGCCGCAGCTGTCGGCGCCGCAGGGACGGGCATCTGGGTCGCGCGCCGCTAAAGCTCTTTCGGACGTAAGGGCACTCGCCCAGGCGAGCGTGCTGGCTTCTCGTTGCGGGTCTGCTGGTGGGCGAGGCGTCTAGGAGACGGCGGCGGCGACCTGTTTGAAGGGGACGAAGACGAGCTTGTTCTGGTATCCGTTTTTGGCGGTCCAGTTGTTGTTGGTGTAGACGAGGCCGGTGGAGTCGATCCGGGCCAGGGTGATGTGGCCGGGGAGGCTGCCGACGGGGCGGTCTTTGCCGTTAGACAGGTTGAGGGCGCGGATCGCGCTCTTGCTGACGATGGACTCCCCGTCGGTGTTCTTGGAGAAGCGTGCGGGCGTGGAGTAGACGGCGATGTTGCCCTGGACGGCGAGCGCATGCCCGAATAGCAGGTCCGGGTTTCCGTGCAGGGTGAAGGTCTTTCGAAGCGAGCCGGTGCGAGTGTCGTAGAGGGCGAGCTTTCCATGGGGTTCGAGCATGACGAGGTTGCGGCCGCTGAGGGCGACATCCTCCGCTTGTGCGCTCGGCATCACGTGGAACAGCGACCTCCCGGCCGCCGTGTAGAGGCCGATGGCTCCATCAAGGCGCAGCACCGCCACGCGCTTCGGGTCGGCTGCGACGGCCTCGACCGTTCCGGCTCCGCTGGCAATCGGCTTGAACCGTGTCCCGTTGAGTCCGTACAGCCCAGCATGGGTGATGGAGGCGGTGCTGGTCGTCCGCCAGCGGTTGACCAGGATCCGGTTCCCGGAGGCGATGACCCCACCAAGCCACCTTCCGGCACAGCGCGAGGGCAGAGTCCGGTTGTCACCGCCCGCGCCGCAGACGTCGCCGATCCGCACCTCCGTTGCAACAAGCCGCTCTCTTGGCCTTAGCACGGAGTTGGTGAACAGGTAGTCGTCGCTCTCGCTATTGCCGAATGCATTGTTGAGCCAGGCCACACGCGACCCCGCGATCGCGAGCTCGATGACCATTCCCTTCCTCGCCAGCACGCTGCTCACCTTCGTCGTCTTCCCGGTGCGAGCGTTCCACACGAATACGTTGTCGGCGCCATAGGCGACTCGACTCCCGTCGATCGCGAGCGCCACGACCACCCCATTCCCATGAGGCCATATGACCTTCGCGCCGCCCGTGGAAGCTCCCGTCGCGCCCGCCACCAACGCCATACCAGAGACCCCGGCAGCCAGAACAACAAGAGTCTTCGGAACCTTCTTCATCCGTCTCACCCCACCAACCGATCAGCACTCCCAGCAAAGCAAGACACACCAACGTCCGACTAACGACCACCCTGGCAGACGCCCCGAGCCTTGCCATCGGGGCCGTTACCGAGGTTGAGTGCATCGATCTACTGAGCCGGAGAGAGGCCCCTCAGGGGTCATTCCGGAACGCTGGCCCACGCGAACGTGCTCTATCCCGAACTGCACAAGAAGTAGGCGGAGTTGCCGGACTGCGAGGCGTCAGGGAGTTGGCTGCCGGAGGGGCCGGATGCAAATGCGACGGTGTAGTAGGTGTTCTGGCAGCCGCCGTCCCAGTCCGTGGGCGAGAGCGTCCCGGACCAGGTTGAGAGGGCGACGACTCCGGAAGGTCCGTCGGCTGGGGAAGCGATGTTGGTCATTGGGACCTGTTCCTGGAAGACGTCGTAATGCTCCGTGCCGCTACAGGCTGGGCAATGACGGTCCGTCGCCCGTAGGACCTGCAGCCAGAGTGTCGCGTCACGGATCGGTGCGTTCGCGGTGACGTTGACCGAAGTGACTTGCCCGTCGTTGCGTGTGAAGTCGAGCGTGATTGGTTGGTATCCCATCGGTCGTGCGCCCCTCGGCGCGGTCGTCACCTGGTGTTGCTGCGCGTTGTGCGATGAGGTGAACGCGCAGCGCGCCGTCAGCTCGTGCAGGAGGCGATCTTGACCGGCGCCGAGCCGGTGAGCGACACCTGGTAGGTCGGGCCGCACTTCGCGTTGCGCGGCACGCTATTGACGACCAGGCGAAGGGAGTCCGGCGCCCAGGAGGCTGTCGGCGAGTCGTTGAGCCTGAGCAGCGTCCGCACCTTCCGCGTTGCCACATTGACGACCGCGAGCTTGCTGCCGTTACGGCCCGCCAGCGCGAAGGCGACATAGCGGCCATTCGGTGACCAGCCAAATACGTTCTCGACCTTGCCTGGGACGAGTGTCCGGCTCTTGCCACCGGCTGTGGAGACGAGATGGAGCGAACCCTGAACGAGATAGGCGACCTTGGCGCTCGTCGGCGACCAAAGGGGATCGAGGCCGACCTTCGCCAGCTGGCGAAGACTGCTGCCATTGGTGTTCGCCGCCCAGATACCGAGTGACTTGCCGGTCTGGTTCGATGTGAAGCGGCCGAATGCCACCGACGATCCGTCAGGTGAGAGGCTGGGATCGACGTTGTTCAGCTCCTTGCCGCCGACCTTGCCGACGACAGCGCCCGTCCGGGCGTCGTAGATCGTCAGCGGACCCGCGCAGGTGTCGCAGGAGTCGTAATAGGGTGCGGCCGCCAGACGCGTCCCGGTCGGGTTCGTCACGTAGCTGACCGCGCTCGGCCTGGCGATCTGCTGCGGCTTGTTGCCCGGCACGATCCGGAAGACCCCGCCGCCGCTCTGGTAGAGAATCCCGAACGGCGTCCAGGCGATCAGGCCAGGGTCCGACGGGTCCGACGGGCAGTGCTTCCCACCGCAGGTCGTATAACGAACCGGCTGCATGGTCGTTCCGTCGCCTCCCATCGTGCAGAGGGCGTGCAAGATGTAGATCGGGTTCCTGTTCTTCAGCGGAGGCCAGCGCCTTCCGTAGTAGACGATCTGTGTCCCGTCCGGCGACCACATCGGCTGGCTCACCCAGCGGCAAGGCGAGACGGTCGAAGACGCCGCGCCGCCACAGGCAGCTGCGACGCAGGCAAGCACAACAGTCGTCGCTATCAGAAGACGGGTAATCATGCCGGGAAGATTAGCCCCCACGATTAATTGCGCACTAATGAAATGCCCTTCTGATTCTTCGCGCACTCCGCTACGGAACGGTGCTCCTCCTCAGTGGCAGCGTTCTAGCGGCATGTGGCGGATCCGGTCGATTCCCTCCGACCCAGCGCGCCGCGATTATCGCTGCCCAACGGTACGACAACCTCCTCCGCACCTTTCCCGACGGACCGGGAGTGATCAGTTGCCGGATTCCGTCGGGCGGGCCGGTCGCGCGGGGCTACTTCCCCGGCCACTGCAGTACCAGCGTCTCCATCACCGCACAGCGAACTCGCCTCGACTTTGTGGAACGATTCTCGCCCGGCACGGCTCGCTTCCACAGTTCCGGAACTGATCTCAAGTCGGCCCTGGGGAAGGGCTATCTCTGTCGCCGGCAGACCCAGGACGCGTGCTCTCGTTGCCGGTAGAGCCTGTACCTACCGAGTCGCACGGTCTCGCGCTCGATGGGGCCGTTCGGGACGTGGAAGGTGACGAGAAGGTGGGACGGAGACTTCGCGCTCGGCGAGGTGAGTTCCGCGCACGTTCCGGTGACGAAGTCGAGTTGCACGCCGAGTCGCCACTCTCCGTTCCCTGACTCGACTTCGAGTGGGCGTGGCGGCCCGGTGGCCGTCACCGGCTGGGAGTCGAACCCTTCAACCTGACTCATGTAGCAGTCGTTCGTGCGGGGCGGGCACGGCGGGGGCACGTGCCAGTGGAGCAGCGCGGTCCCGGTCTGGTGGACGAAGCTGTGCCGCGGTTCGACCGCGCGCACGTTGGTCACGATGACCGTCCGGTCGGAGAGGTTGGCCACCCCGAAGCCAACCCAGAAGTGAGCGTTCGGATGGAAGTGCACGATGGACCCGGTCACCACCTCTCCGGCTCCCTGTGAACCTTCGATCCAGCCAAACGGCGAGCTGGTTGGTCTGGTCGGCCGTCCCGACGACGCGCTCAGAGCCAGGCCGGCACCAGTCGCGCCGAGAGAGATCACGAGTGCCGCGGCGACGAGCACCGCTTGCCGCCGTCTCGCTCTTTTCCTCGCCTCGTGGATCAGCGCATGCAGGACGAGAGGAGGACGAAGAGCGCCTGTCGTCATAGCGCCATTATCGCTAGCACCAAGGCTTGGTGTCAACCTGCGAGCTTGCTTGCGCCTAGACGAGCGCGAAGGCACACTCCTTCGGATCGTGTCTGTGGAGTCGCGATGACCGTCCGCTGGCCTCATCTGGCCCTCAGCTCGGTACTCGGTCTCGGGGGCATCGGCCTGATACTCGGCGCCGTCTGGATCGCCGGAATGCCCACCTACGCATGCGACGAGGGGATCAGCGCCAACGGCTGGATCTACGCCGGGTTCGTTCTGTTCGCGCTCGGTCTTCCAGCCACCGTGATCTGTGGGACGCTGCGGCTCCACGAAAACTTCCACCGCTACTACGTCGCCCTCGCCGTCGGCGAGGCAGTTGTCTCGGTCGCACTCGCCTTCTATCTCGGCAGCAAGTACGGGCACTACCAGTGCGGCTGACATAGCCACTCTCTCGCAGGCGGACTTCGGCGATGGAAGCGGTCAGCCGACGAGGCGACCGCAGAGCTCGCACATGACCGCGTACTTCTTCACGCCTGCTGGAGTCACGGCGATCTGACGGCGCACCGGCCGGTGCCGGCACACGTTCACCGTCGGCAGGGCGCGCCGCAGCGGCGGCAGATCCGGAAGGTGGCGAACGGCGCCACCGACGGCGGGACATCCGGCCTCGTGCTCTCGCCAGACGTCGTTCACGGGCTGGCTCGTGATCGCGACCCAGCCACACGCTTCGCAGGAGACCTTGATCACGCGTCCAGGGTACGCATGGGCTCCGCGATCGCCCCCTGCGGCAGCGTGTGGTGGAGTTGTCTTCGACCTCGTCTTACTCTTCGGCGGCTTCCAGCTCGGCTTCCATCTCGGCCATCTCGAGCATGAATCCGAGGGCGCGGAGGATGTTGCCGGTCGCGGAGACGACCTTCGTGGTGCCGACGATCGGCGCAATCGCTGCGAGCACGGCGCGGACCTCGTCCTCGCCGATCCCCAGCTCGGCGGCGGGACCGAGATTCATCAGGTACGAGGCCGGCGGAGCATCGACTGCGACGAGGGCTGCGATACGAACCAGCATGGCCGTATCCGCATCGAGCGTGGTCGTCTCGAGCGACGCCGCGGTCATCGTGGTCAGAAGATCGAGAACGGGTGTCTCTGGTGCTTGTTCGGACAAGGTGAGCCTCCTGTTCGCGTACGGATTTGTCGATCCTGTCGCGCCTTGCGGCGATCCCAGACTGACGCACCGCCCCAGCTCGCGGATCATCCGAAAGGGAGGATTCCGCCTCGGGGGGACTGCCCTTAAGATCCATCCCGCTGATGAAGGCGGCACGGCTCAAATGGCTCTTCCAGGTAGGGATCGCGTCGGTCTCCCTGTACATGGCACTGAAGAAGCGGCCCCGGCAGTCCGATTAGCTACGCGAGTCGTTCCTCGACTCTCGCCGCGAGCTCGTCGAACGGTCGCGGGATGCCGTTGATCCGAGCGAAGGCCGGATCCAGGGGCACCGAGACCAACAGCTCCACCTCGCGGAGGAGGGAGCGCTCCGGGGCGACCGGGGGGAAGACGTCGAGCGTCTCGCCGCAATGTGGGCACCGGAGCCCCCGCATGTTCTCGACCGCCCCGAGCACCGGCACATCCGCCTCGCGCAGCAGCGACAGGACCTTCCGAGCGTCGAGGTGCGCCGCGTCCTGCGGCCCGACGACGACGATCGCGCCGGCGAGAGACATCGTGCCGAAGATGTGCTGCTGGAGATCCGCCGTCCCGGGCGGAAGATCGATCACGAGGTAGTCGAGAGCCCCCCAGCGGACGTTCTGCACGAGTTGGTCGCCGATGAACGACGCGAGCATCGCGGGCATGGCGAACATCTGAGGCTCGGCCAGCAAGAAGCCGACGGACATCACCTTGATCCCGGCGACCTCTACCGGATCCAGCTCGATCCGACCGAAGCGCGGGTTACGGCCGAGGTCCCAGCGGCGCAGCTCCCGCGTCTGCTTCAAGCCGAGCATCAGCGGAATGTCCGGACCGTAGATGTCCGCGTCGAGCAAGCCGACCCGCCGCCCGCGCCCCGCCAGGGCCCGCGCGAGCCCCAGGCTCACGGTGGACTTCCCGACGCCTCCCTTGCCGCTGGCGACCGCGACGAGCTTCACGCGGCCATTCTCCCCCTAGTCCGGTCGGACGTAGACCTCCAGGCGGTTGCCCGAGGGATCGTCGAAGTAGGCGGCGTAATACCCAGGGCCGTACGGCATCTCCTTCGGCCCGCTCAGGGCAGCGCCTGCAGCCTCCGCTACCGCCGCCACCCGGTCGACCGCGGCCGCCGATGTGACCTGCAGCGCGATCCTGTTCTCGTTCGCGGTGTGCGCCGGGTCTTCGGTGACGGCGAAATACGCCGTGTCGGGGGACGGGTCGGTCGTCGCCCAGACCTTCCATGCTCCGCCGTGGTAGCGCTCGGTGAAGCCGAGCGAGGGAAGTAAGGCGTCGTAGAAGTCGGTCGCCGCTTCGAGATCGCGGACGCGAAGGTCGATGTGGCCGAAGGGGTTCAACGGGCCGGCTCGGCGGAGGCGATCACTTCGCCGACGCTGCGTTCGGTGTCGCCGGCGAGCAAAGGCCTGATGTGCTCTCGCATCCACGCTCCGCCGACCTCGCGCGCCATGCGATCGGCGTCCTCCGCTGCCGGGAACTCGAGGATCAGGATCAGGTGCGTCTCGTCGACCTTCGCCACCCGGGCACCGAGCGCGCCCGCATCGACGGCGAGCCGCACCCCTCGCCGCAGTTCCGCGACGGTCGCATCGCTCACCGGGTCGCGGAGGCGGAGGTGGTTGATGACGACGTGCATCGAGACGACGTTATCGCTCGCAACCTAGGATGCGAGCGTGGACCGGGCCGAGTTGCAGGCGGTGCAGAAGCCGCTCAAGGAGCGCTACCGCGCGGAGCCCGCGGCCGCCCTGGTCACGCTGCGCGCCGACGGGAAGCTCGACGAGGAGCGGATCGCGTGCAAGGTAGAGACCGGCCGCGCGCTCGTCGAGGCCGGCCTCCATCCTGCCACCGGCGGCAGCGGCACGCTTGCCTGCTCCGGCGACATGCTGCTCGAGGCGCTCGTCGCCTGCGCCGGCGTCACGCTGCGCTCGGTTGCGACCGCGATGGAGCTCGACGTTTCGGGCAGCGTCCACGCCGAGGGCGACCTCGACTTCCGGGGCACGCTCGGCGTCGAACGCGAGGCTCCAGTCGGCTTCGCGGCCGTCCGGCTCCGCTTCGACCTCGCGGCCGACGCTTCAGAGGAGGAGGTCGCGAAGCTGCTCGAGCGGACCGAGCGCTACTGCGTCGTCTTCCAGACGCTCGCCGGCGGCGTGCCGGTCGAGCTGTCCTTCACCACCTCGTAGGCCATCAGGATCGCGTCGACGTACTCGCCGCCGCGGCGGTAGTGCTGCTTGCGGTAGCCCTCGCGCTCGAAGCCGAAGGTGTCGTAGAGCGCGATCGCGGCCTCGTTCCAGGGGAAGACGTGCAGCTCGAGCTTGCGCACGCCGGCGTCTCGCGCCCAGTCGACGGCTTCCTGCAGGAGCGCCGTGCCGACGCCCTGCCTGCGCGCGTCGAGCGCGACCATCAGGCCGACGTCTGCGACGTGCGTGCTCGCCGGATGCGGATCGCGCCCGACCGACAGGCGCCCTACGAGCGTCCCGTCGTCGCGCTCGGCGACGAAGACCGCAGCGTGCGCGTAGCGCTTCAATGCCTTGAGGAAGCGGCGCTCGTCGCCTGCGCTCCGCCACTCGCCGGCGACGCTGATCAGCCAGCCCTCCGGCTCGGCGCTCACCGCGGCGGCGAGCCGCGTCAGCTGCTCGGCGTCGGACGGATCGGCGTGGCGGAGCCGAAAGCTCACTCCTCCACCACCACCCCGTAGCCCCCTCGCCGCGGGTCGCCCGCTGCCGCGATGGAGCCGTCGTCGGCGATCTCCACGGCGGAGACGCCGCCGAAGAACAGATTCTGCGCCCGCCAGCGGACGACGGGATAGCCGGCCGCCTCGAGCTCGTCGGCCGCAGCCGGGTCCTCACAATGCGCGACGCCGTTCTCGAAGTGGATCCGCGGCGCGGCGACGGCCTCGCTGACCCCCAGCCCACGCGCGGCCACGTTCGCGACCACCTGCAGGATCGCGCCGTGCAGCCGGGAGCTGCCGGCCGAGCCGACGACGAGCCGCGGCCTGCCCCCGTGCAGCAGGATCGACGGGGCCATGAGCGACGTCACCCGCTCGCCGGGGCGCTCCTCGCCCACCAGATGCGTCTCCCCCAGCATGTTGTTGAGCTGAAGGCCGGTCCCCGGGACGACGATTCCCCCCGACGAGCCGAGCGAGCACGAGAGCGACGCCGCGTCGCCGTTGCCGTCGACGACGCTGATGTGCGTGGTGCCCCCGACCGCGTCCGCGCGCCGCATCGCATCCTTGGCCTCGAAGGCGCGCACGATCGCGAGTGGACTCGGCTCGGACTCGCCGAGCGCCTCGAGCCCGACCGCGAGCGGACGACCGCCGCTCGAAGGCGGCGGGTTCGTGCGGAGCTCGTCGCCGCGGTACGCCACGGCGAGCGGCTCGCGCTCGATCACCTCGTACCGGGCCAGATCGGCGAGCGTGAGCGGCAGATGGGCGGCGATTCGCTCCGCCAGCTCGCCTCGGTAGAGGTAGTCGGGCCCTTCGACCGCGAGCCGCTCGAGCGTCGGCACCAACTCGGGCATGGCGAAACGCTCGCCGGCTTCGAGCGCACGACCCGGTCCGTAGAGCGCGTCGCCCTCCGGCGAGTAGCGCATCAGCGAGTCGAGGATCCGATGGAGGTAGGCCTGCGGCTCGTTGAGGACGACGCCGTCGCCCGCGAGTCTCGCGGCGGGTGCGAGCAGCTCGGCCCACGGCACGGTTCCCCAGCGGGCGTGAGCCTCCCAGAGTCCGAGCACGGTGCCGGGAACGGCCACCGACATCGGGCCGGTGTAGAAGGTCTGCTGCGAGTCGCCGAAGTCGACGACGACCCCGAGGAGGTCCGCCGGCGAGGCCGTCCGCTCGGGCACGGCGACGAAGAAGTCGAGCAGCTGCGTGCGAGCCTCGGCCGCCGTGTGCACGAGGAGAAAGCCGCCGCCGCCCGGCCCGGTGAGCGGGCTTTCACAGATCCAGGAGACGCCGGCCGCCGCGATGCACGCGTCCACGGCGTTCCCGCCGGCCCGCAGAATCGCGGCCCCGGCCTCGGCGGTCAGTGGGTGTCCGGCTGCTAACGCGCCTCTCATCGCGGGGAGCGTACGCTTCGGCCAATGGCCGACGTGTCCTACGACGGCGCCGAACGGGCGTCGTGGCGTCGGCTGTCGGTCCCGCGCGAGGCCCTGCTCTGCACCGGGATCGCGACAGCCGCCGCGTCGCTGCTCGTCTGGCTCGCACCGCCGAGCGGCGATCTCGCGGCACACGAGTACCAGCGCTCGCTCTTCCTCGTGCACGGCTTCGCGCTCTGGGACAACTTCTGGTACGCGGGGCGCTACGCCTTCGTCGGCTACAGCGTCCTCTACTACCCGCTTGCGGCGCTGCTCGGGATCCGGCTCCTCGCCGTGCTCACGATCGCGGTCAGCGCCGGCGCGTTCGCCGTGCTGCTCGAGCGGGAGTGGGGATCTGCCGCGCGCTGGGCGATCCGCGCGTTCGCGGTGATCTGGGCGGGAGTGCTGATCACCGGCGAGTACCCGTTCGCGCTCGGCATCGCCCTCGCTCTGCTCTCGCTGCTCGCGTTCCGCTCCGGGCGGCGCTGGCTCGGGGCCGGACTGACGTTGCTCGTGCTCGCGGCGAGCCCCGTCGCGCTCGTCCTGCTCGCGGTGGTGCTGGTGGGAGCTGCCGTCGCGCGCCGCGCTCCCCTGCGCAGGCGCGCGGTGCCGGCGCTCGGGCTAGTGCTTGCGGCGGCGGCCGAGATCATCCTGCTTCGTCTCTTTCCGCTCGGCGGCCCGCTCGGCTTCCCCGTGAGCCAGGCCGCCGCGGCACTCACCTTCTGCGCCATCGGGATCGCCTGCACGATCGGACAGGAACGCGCACGCGTGCTGCGCTTCGTCTTCGCGGCCTATGCGATCGCGATCGCGGTCTTCTATGTCGTGCCGTCGGGTCTCGGCGAGAACGTCGCGCGCCTGCGCTATCTCGCCCTCCCGCTCGCGCTGCTCGTCCTCGCGCTCCGCCGCTGGCGCCCGGTGAAGGTCTCGATCGTCGTGGCCGCGCTCGCGCTCTCGTGGAACGTGACCCCGCTCGCCGCGGGCTGGGCCCGCGGGAATCAGGACGTCAGCTCGCGCGCGAAGGTCTGGCGGGCTCCGGTCTCGTACCTCCACGCCCACCTTCGTCCCGGCTATCGCGTCGAGGCGGTCGACACGACGGATCACTGGCCCGCGTACTACCTCGCCTCGGCCAGGATCCCGCTGGCACGCGGCTGGTTCCGCCAGGACGACTTCCCGTTCGACGCGCTCCTCTACCGGCAGCGGCCGCTCCGCGCGGTGCCGTATCTCCACTGGCTGCGGCGGCTGGGCGTGGCGTACGTCGTCCTCACGCGCTCGCCCCCGGACTACAGCTCACGCGCCGAGGCGCGGCTCATACGCAGCGGCCGAACGGACTTGCGCCCTGTGTTCTCGACGCCGGAGATCTCCGTCTACGCCGTCCCCCGGCCGCGGCCGATCCTGAACGGGCCTGGCCGGCCGACGGTGCTCGCGTTCCGCGAGTCGCGGCTCGTCGTCCGGGTTTCACGCGCCGGGACGTACGGGGTCGCCGTGCGCTGGTCGCCCTACTGGCACGCCTCGGCCGGCTGTCTGCTCCGCAGCCGCGACGGGATGGTCGAGCTGCGGGCGCGCAGGTCGGGAGTCGTGCGGATCGGGTTCGACGTGAACGTGAGCAGCCTGCTGGCCGCGTTCGCGGGAACGAGGCCGCAGTGCCGGGGGAGCTACGAGACCTCGCGCACGAGCTCCGGCAGCGGCTTGCGGTTCGCTCCCGACGACCACTCCTCCGCGGTGTGGCTCGACGGCGAGCGCGGCCGCAGCGGGTAGCCGAAGGAGAGAATCGCGCGCACCTCACCGCCGCAGATCTCCGCCGCGGCGTCTGCATCCCGCACGCCGTTGGGGCACGAGACGACACCGTCTCCCCACGCCGCAAGCATCATGTTCTGCGCGCAGCGACCGACGTCGAACCCTCCCGCTTCGCCGACGATCGCGACGACGAGCGCCGCCGAGCGGACGTTCTCCGGCGCGTACACGGCGTCCGCGAGTCGTTCTTGCGCCTCGCCGGAGACAACCACGAACTCCCAGCGTTGCCGGTTTCTGGAGCTACCCGTGAGGCGGCCGGCGTCGAGGATCCGCCGCCGCGCCTCGGGGGCGACCGGCGTGTCGGCGTACGCGCGCGCGTCGCGCTTCGAGGCGATCGCGAGATACGGATCCACCGCGGGATCCTGCCTGATCAGCTCAGGTGCGGAGGAACGACGGCACGTCGAGGTCGCCGTCCTCGCGCGGCGGGCGAGGCGGTTGCTCGGCCCGCGGCGTGCCGAAGTCGCCCCGCGGGCGCCGGCCGCGGCCGCCGAAGCCGGTGGCGACCACCGTCACCCAGACCTGCCCGTTCAGCCGGTCGTCGATGGTCGCGCCGAAGATGATGTTCGTCTCGTCGGTCGTGGCGGCACGGATCACCTCCGCGGCCTCGTTCACCTCGACGAGCGTCAGATCGTCTCCTCCGGCGATCGAAAGGAGGATGCCGTTGGCGCCGGTGATCTCTGCGTCGATGAGCGGCGAGCGCAACGCACGCTCCGCGGCTTCCCTCGCCCGGCCGTCGCCGCTCGAGGAAGAGAAGCCGATGCCCATGAGAGCGGTGTCGGAGTCCGACATGATCGTGCGCACGTCCGCGAAGTCGAGATTGATCAGGCCGGGCATCGTGATCAGGTCGCAGATCCCCTGGACGCCCTGGCGAAGGACGTCGTCTGCCACCTTGAAGGCGTCGAGCATCGACGTCGACTTCTCGAGCACCTCGAGCAAGCGGTCGTTCGGGATCACGATCGTCGTGTCGCAGGCGCCGCGGAGCTCGACGATGCCCTGCTCCGCTTGGCTGCGCCGCTTCGTCCCCTCGAACTTGAACGGAGTCGTGACGATGCCCACCGTCAGCGCGCCGAGCTCGCGCGCGATCCGGGCCACGATCGGCGCGGCGCCCGAGCCGGTGCCTCCACCCTCGCCGGCGGCGACGAAGACCATGTCCGCGCCGCGCAGCTCCTGTTTCAGCTCGTCGTAGGCCTCATCGGCCGCGCGGCGTCCGACGTCCGGGTCGGCGCCCGAGCCTAGACCCTGCGTCAGTTTGCGGCCGATGTGGATCTTGACCGGCGCGTCGCTCGTGTGGAGCGCCTGGATGTCGGTGTTGACGGCGATGAACTCGACCTGGCTGATCCCGGCGTCGATCATCCTGTTGACGGCGTTGAGGCCGGCTCCGCCGACCCCGACGACCTTGATCACCGCGAGATAGGCGCCCGTGTCGGAACCCGTCCGGTGGAGCCGCGCCGGCGACTCGGGCAGCGGCTCGAGATAGTGCGAGACCGGCGGCAGGTCCGCGGTCCGAAGCTCGGGCTCGGCGGGCGCAGCCGGCGGCTCCGGCTCTGGAGCAGGCTCGGGTTCGGGCTCAGGCTCCGCCGCCTCGGCCTCCACCGGCGTCTCGACGCCCGCCTCCTCCCAGCTCGGGACGTGCTCGACCGTCCGCTCGTCCGGCTCGGCCGGCGCCTCGGTCTCGGCAGCGGCAGGAGCGGCTGATGCGGCGTCCTCGGGCGGCTGCGGCTCGGTCTCGCCGGGCTGCTCCGCCTGCTTCTGCGCCGCTTCGGTCGCCCGGAAGAGCTCCGCTAGCGGACCTTCACGCATGCTGGCGCGCCGACGCGCCATCGAGCACCTCCTTCGCCAGATCACGGTACATGGACGCGGCCTCGCCGCTCGGGTCGTACTTGAAGATCGACTGCCCCTTCACCGGCGCCTCCGCATAACGCACCGTCTTGCGGATCTTCGTGTTGAGCACGAGATCGCCGAAGTTCTCCTTCAGGATCTCGACGGCCTCGCGCGAGTGGAGGAGCCGCCGGTCGAACATGGTGGCGAGGATGCCCTGAATCCCGACGTTCGGGTTGAGGTTCTCGCGGATCATGGAAAGCGTGTTCTCGAGCTGGACGAGCCCGCGCAGCGACAGGTACTCGCACTGGACGGGGACGATCACGCCGTCGGCCGCGACGAGCGCGTTGATGGTCAGCAGGCCGAGCGACGGCGGAGTATCGATCAGGACGTAGTCGTAGTCCTCGCGGACGGGCATGAGCGCCTTCTCGAGCGCGCGCTCGCGTCCGATCATCGAGGCGAGGGCGAGCTCGGCGCCGGCGAGGTCGATCGAGGAGACGGCGACGTCGAGCTCGTTCGAGCGCACGATCTCGGAGATCGTCAGCCGGTGGACGAGGACGTCGAACATCGAGCGGTCGATCTCGTCAGGGTTCCAGCCCTGCGACATCGTCAGGTTGCCCTGTGGGTCGAGGTCGACGGCGAGCACGCGCAGCCCCTTCTCGACGAGCGCGACGCCGAGGTTGAGGGTCGTCGTCGTCTTCGCGACGCCGCCCTTCTGGTTGGCGAAGGCGATTACCCGCGCCACTGCCGGACCGCTATCCACTGTCCGCGCTTGCGGACGCCCTAGTAACCGCGTAAGCGCCATCCCTGCTGACCTTTCGTAGCGTCGTAGTCGACTCCTGCTTGGTTAGTTTCCCCTCAATGGAGCGGAAATGGCGCGTCCTGACCGTGGTGTGCGTGGCGGTCTTCATGCTGCTCCTCGACATCACGGTAGTCAACGTCGCGCTGCCGGACATCGACAAGGAGCTGAACACCTCCTTCACCGATCTGCAGTGGATCGTCGACGCCTACGCGCTCACCCTCGCGGCGACCATGCTCAACGCGGGCTCGCTCGGCGACCTGCTCGGCCGCAAGAAGGTCTTCCTCGTCGCCATCGCGCTCTTCACCGCCGCTTCGGCCCTCTGCGGCGCGGCGCAGTCGCCGACCTGGCTGATCGTTGCGCGCGGCGTGCAGGGGATCGGCGGCGCGGGAATGTTCGCGGTCTCGCTCGCGATCATCTCGCAGGAGTTCCACGGCCGCGAGCGCGGCACCGCGTTCGGGATCTGGGGCGCGACGGTCGGGATGGCCGTGGCGATCGGGCCGCTCGTCGGCGGCGCGCTGACGACCTACGTCGGCTGGCGCTGGATCTTCTTCGTCAACATCCCGATCGGCATCGCCTGCGTCGCCGGCGGCCTGCGGGAGCTGCACGAGTCGCGCAACGAGGAGGCCGGCGGCTTCGATCTCTGGGGACTCGTGACGTTGACGACGGGGCTGTTCGCGTTCGTGCTCGGACTGCTGCGCGGGAACGACTGGGGCTGGTCGAGCGGGCGCGTCGTCGGGCTCTTCGTCGCGGGGACGGCCCTCCTCCTTGCCTTCGCCTTCGTCGAGCTGCGGCAGGAGTCGCCGATGTTCGACTTCCGGCTGTTCAAGGTTCCGACCTTCACCGGCGCGCAGATCACCGCCTTCACGATCGCCGCGGCGATGTTCGCCCAGTTCCTCTTCATCCCGCTCTACATCGAGAACGTGCTCGGCTACTCCGCCGTCGCGACCGGCGTGCGCTTCCTGCCGCTCTCGCTCGTGTCGTTCGTGGTCGCGCCGATCGCCGGGCGGCTGTCCACCCGCGTGCCGGTCCGACTGCTGCTCGGAGGCGGGCTCGCGATCACCGGCGTTGCCTGCCTGCTGTGGTGGGGCGTCAAGCTCGGGTCGACGTGGACGACGCTGCTCGCCGGCTTCATCGTGGGCGGCATCGGGATCGGCCTCGTCAACGCGCCGCTCGCCTCGACGGCCGTCAGCGTGGTCGAGCCTCAGCGGGCGGGAATGGCCTCGGGAATCAACAACACGTTCCGGCAGGTGGGGATCGCGACGGGGATTGCAGCGCTCGGGGCGATCTTCCAGAGCCGGATCATGATGTTCCTCTCCCACGCGGACATCTCTCCGGTCGTTCCCCTGCGCCCGATAGCCGAAGCGATCGCCTCGGGCGCAACGCCCAAGTCGCTCCCGCCCGATCGAGGCCCGGCGGGTTTCCGCCTCGATCCGGCGACGGTTGCGCACCAGGCGTTCATCGACGGGCTGAACACGATCTTCGTCGTCTCGGCGATCGTCCTCTTCGTCGGCGCGGTCCTCGCCTTTCTGCTGGTGCGGCAGCAGGACTTCGTCGCGAGCGGCTAGGTCGCGGCGGCTGCGGCGGCGCGCGCGCTGCGCGAGCTCTTGAGGCGGAGCGCTAGCTGCCAGGAGGCGATGAGCAGGATCACGGCGGCGCCCGTCACGACCACGAGCGCCTGAGCTGCGATCGAGAACGCGATCGCGTCGGCCGTCTGGACACCGCTGAGGGCGAGGATGGCGGCGCCTGCACCGGCCTGGGTCGCCGCGCCGGCGGGGGCGATCGGGAGAGCCGCGGAGGCGGCTGACGCGACGAGGAAGGCGAGCGCGAGCACGAAGGAGCCCGGCATCGAAAGGGCGTTGAGGAGGAGGAAGACCGCGAGCCCGCGAAGGCTCCACGAGACCGAGATGAGGAGCCAGGCGGCCCAGGCCTCCCTCGTGCAGTGCGTGTGGTCGGCGACCCAGCGGCCGAACCGCCAGCGCGCCACGAACGAGAGTCGCGCGATGCGAGGCAGGAAGGCGACGACGGCGGCCGCAGCGATCCCCGCGGCGGCCACGACGGCGAAGCCGGCGCGCGCCGTCCAGTGGCTGGAGCCCGCCGCGGCGACCGAGGCCATCGGCGTAAGCGCGGCGTTGTCGAGCATCCCGAGGATGATCAGGCTCAGGCCGAGCGTCCCGATTCCGGTCTTCGTGCCCGGGTAGCGCTTCACGACCGCGATGCGGACGGCGTCGTCGACCCGTCCGGGCAGGGCGATGCCGCCGACGCACGCAGCGCCTCCGGCGAAGGCGAGGGCGTCGGCGGTCGGCCGCTCGTTCGCGTGGAAGAGCCGCTGCCAGCCCCACGCCTTGAAGGCGTAGGCGGCGAGGAAGAGCAGCGCGGCGCCCGACACGAGCACGGGGTCGGCGTGATGGATCGGCCAGCCGCCGGACACGAAGTGGCGGATGCTGAAGAACGCGACGCCCAGCAGGACGAGCCCGAAGACGCCGTTCAGCACGAGCTGAACTTTCCGGTTGGAGAGAAGCCGCATCACCGCAGTCGCAGCGGTGCTATCGGCGTAGCGAATAGGAAGCTTGGTCACTCGATCGGGGCGGAGATGAGCGCGGAAGGTACTGGCTGCTCGTGAGAACGGTGTAAGGCCGGTTGCGGTTCCCCCTCGACGCCTCGCTCGGCCTCGGCGAGCGCAGCCGCTGCCGCGCGGGCGCGCGGATCGCGCTCTCGTTCCGCCCAGGTGCCCGCCTCGCGGACGAGCTCTCGCAACTCGGCGAGGAGCGACGGCACGGCGGCTCCCTCGCGCTCGAGCGTCTCGATCCGCTCGAGCCGGGCCAGCACCGCGCGCGCCTCCTCCATGTCCCGAGGGTAGGCGGCGACTCGTGGCGTGTCTGTGCCGTCTAGCTGGCGCGCTGCTGGAGGCTTGCGACCGCGCCGGTGACGCCGAGGAGCGCTTCGTCGAGGTCGCGGACGAGTACCCGTCGGTCGCCGTGCTGGAGGACGGCGACCAGGAGGCGACGCACCAGCTCGCAGCTCGGCTCCCGCAGCTTCCCGGCGAGATCGGCTCGCTCCGCCGGGGTCGCACCGAGCAGTGCGGCGCCGCGCATTGCGGCGGCCCAGCCTCCGTCTCCCTCTCCGAGCGCGGCCTCGAGCGCGTGACGCAGCTGCTCGCCGCGGAACGGCTCCGACTGGAAGAGCGCGAGCTCCCACCGGTCGAGTGCGTCGCCGAGGTATGCGTCGTCGTCGGCCGCGGTAAGGCGGACGCGCACGTCGCTCGCCACCGTGGCGCGAAACGGGTCTAGGCGCGTCGACTCGCCGGGCGGAGCGGTCGCTGCGATCGGCAGCACCGGACGGATTCCGTACGGCCGCCAGTCGAGACGCTCGAACAGGACCGGTCCGGCCCCGACGGGCGCCGCGGTGGCCAGCCGGATTGCCGTGACCGCGTCCGCAAGCTCGCCCGGGGCGTCCGGCACCTCGGCGGCCCCGTCCGACAGTGACCGCTCGAGCTCGAGCACGCAGAGCCGGTCGGGCTCGCGGCCGAAGTCGCGCGGCAGGAGCCCCGCCGCCTCCGGCCACATCGCTGCGAGCTCCCCTGTCGCGGCGACGCGCACCCGGATCCCGTCGCCCAGCTCGATCTGCGTGCCGACCGAGAGACCCACCAGCGGCGCGACCGCGCCGTACGAATGGCCGTCGCCGAAGAGCGATCCCTCGAGCTCCTCGTACGCGCGCGCGAAGGCGGTGTCGTCCCAGTCGAAGCCGCCGCAGCCCTCGGCGGTGCGAACGAGGAGCGGCACGAGCACGCTGCGGTAGACCGCGCGCCGCTCGTCGTGCACTTCTCCTTCGTGCGCGTGGGCGAAGATCCGCGCCGCCGGCTCGCGCAGGAGGTCGGCGACCGCGTCCTGGACGTCGACCCGCGCGAAGAGCCGCTCCGTGCGCGCCTCGACGAAGCCGCGCACGAGCGGGCGGTATTCGTAGAGCGTCGGACGGCCGTACGAGCCGTGCTCCTCGAACGCGAACGGGAGGTTGGCGCCGTCCTCCAGCTCGCGTGTGAAGACGGCGAACGCGCCGAGGCAGAAGCGGCGGAGCGTGTCGTAGAGGTGCGGGGCGCGCATCCAGAACTCCTACGACGGCGGCGGCTCCCCTCCTACCTGGCAGCCGGGACACCAGTAGGCGGTACGAGCGTGCTCGCCCTGCGGTGCGGAGCGGACGACGACGCCGCAGCGCGGACAGAGCCGCCTCGCACGCCGGTAGACGTGCCTTGCAGGTCGCCGTTCGTCGACCGCCGTCCGCATGAGTGTGTGCGCGGTCTCGAGCGCAGCGCGAAGCTCGGAGTCTTCGACCTCGGCGAGGCGCCGCCACGGCGAGAGCTGTGCTGCCCAGAGCGCCTCGGCCTTCCAGAGGTTCCCGATCCCGGCCACGAGCCGCTGGTCGAGGAGCGCGTCGCCAATCTCGCGCTCCTGCGGCACGCCACGCAGCCGGACGAGCATCGTCTCGTAGTCGGGCGGCTCGCCGAGGATGTCCGGGCCAAGACGGGGCGCGGCGCGACCCGCGAGGAGCTCGAGGACGGCGCCGTTCCAGAGCACGGCTTCGTGCTCGGCGCCGCGCAGGACGAGCCACGGCTTCGCCGTCCGGGCCGCTCCCCGGCGCTCGACGCGCCATCTGCCGTTCATCCGCAGATGACTGCGCAGGACCAGTCCGCCCTCGAAATGGAGCAGGAGATTCTTCCCCACCGCCTCCACCCGGTCGAGTCGCCGGCCGTCGAGGCGCTCGGCGAGCCCCTTCACCGCGGCGCGCGGATGCGGCGTCTCGACCTCGACCCGCTCGCCGACGAGAACCTGCAGGCGCCGGGCTGCGCGATGGAGCGAATCTCCTTCCGGCACGGTTCTAAGCCTACGATTGAGGGGTGATTCGGCCTTCTATCGGCGTCCGCTGGTGGCTGGGGATCGCGTTCGCGGTCGTCGCCGCGACCTCGACCGCGATTGTCGTCTCGCAGTTCTCCGACCGCTCGGAGAATGCGTTCCGCCGTCACGGGCGAAGCGTCACCCTGCAGGACGCGCACCTCGCCGCCGGCCTCGCCCCCGGGAAGCTCCAGCGCTTCGCGGAGCAGGAGAAGATCACGCTCCGGGTCTTTCACACGTCCGCCGGCTCGGCTTCGCCGCTCGAGCACCAGGCAGTGGTCGCGGCGCTCGGCGGCGAGGAGTTCGTGCAGGGCGACAAGGAGGGCGGGCTCTACGTCGCGGCAGTCCCCTATCACGATGGCGCACTCGTCGCCGTCAACCGCTTGCCCGACCTCGCCGAGGCGATCGACACGGTCAACGGCGAGGCGCTCCGGGCGGGAGTGATCGCCGGCGTGATCGGCGTCATCGTCGGACTGCTGCTCGCGCAGCTCATCGCGCTGCGGCTGCGCCGCCTGAGTGCGGCAGCCGAGGCGATCGCGCATGGCGACTTCGAGACGCCGCTGCACTACCGCTTCCGCGACGAGTTCGGCACGCTCGCGCAGAACTTCGACCGGATGCGCCGCCAGCTGCGCCGCTCCTTCCGCCGGATCGAGGCCGAGCGCGACCGCCTGCGGCTCCTGCTCGAGCGCCTGCACGAGGGAGTGCTCGCGATCGACCAGGACCTCGTCGTCCACTTCGCGAACACCGAGGCGCGGCGTCTGCTCGGCGGCCGGGTGCGAGAGGGAGACCCGCTGCCGGAGCCGTGGCAGGGCTTCGCGCTCCGCGACTTCGCGCACGCGCTGTTCGACGAGCGGGCGAGCGTCACCCAGGTGCACGTGGCGCCGGACGAGCAGCACGCCTACGGCGTGGTGGGCATCCCCTCCCAGCCCGAGACCGACTGGGCGCTCATCGTGGTCGACGACCTGACCGAGCAGGAGCGGCGCGAGCTTGCCGAGCGCGAGTTCGTGTCGAACGCGGCACACGAGCTGCGCACGCCGTTGACGACGATCATCGGCGCCGTCGAGGTCTTGCAGGCAGGCGCGAAGGAGGATCCCGCCGAGCGCGACCGCTTCCTAGGCCACATCGAGCGCGAGGCAGGCCGGCTGGCCCGGCTCGCCCGCGCGATGCTGACGCTCGCGCGCGCGCACTCGGGGGAGGAGACGCCGCGCGTCGAGGCGGTCGAGCTGGCTCCGCTGCTGCGCGAGGTCGCCGCCGGGCTCAGCCTGAAGAGCGGCGTGGCGCTCGACGTCGAGGCCGAGGACGGGCTCATGGTCGAGACCAACCGCGACCTGCTCGAACAGGCGCTGCGCAATCTCGGCGAGAACGCGGCGAAGCACACGGCACGCGGCTCCGTCGCCCTGCGCGCCTACCGCGACGGGAACACGGTCACGGTGGAGGTCGAGGACTCCGGGCCGGGGATCAGTCCCGAGGTGCAGCGGCACGTCTTCGACCGCTTCTACCGCGGCGAACGCGACCCGCACGGCTTCGGCCTCGGGCTCGCGATCGTGCGCGAGTCGGTGCGAACGCTCGGCGGCCGCATCGAGCTCGACTCGTCACCGGGCAAGGGGACGGTCTTCCGGATCCTGCTCGCGCCTGCCCGCGTCCGCGAACAGGCGCCGGCCGCATGAGCGCCTCGAACGGGCAGGGAGAGCGGATCCTCCTCGTCGACGACGATGCGGGCGTCCGCGACGTCGTCGCCTTCACGCTGCGGCGCGAGGGGTACGAGGTGGACGAGGAAGGCGACGGACCGGCGGCGCTCGAGGCCGGACGCACGGGCCGGTACTCGCTCGTCGTGCTCGACGTGATGCTGCCCGGGCTCTCGGGCGTGGAGGTGTGCCGCGCGCTGCGCGCCGAGAGCGACGTTCCGATCCTCATGTTGACGGCGCGGGACGCGGAGTCCGATCGCGTCCTCGGGCTCGAGCTCGGCGCCGACGACTACGTGACGAAGCCGTTCTCGAGCGCCGAGCTGCTCAGCCGCGTGCGGGCGATCCTCCGGCGCCGGGAGCTCGACCGGGCCGGCGGCGGCTCGACCCTCCGGACGCTCGGCGGGCTCAAGATCGACCTCGGCCGCCACGAGGTGCTCGTCGACGGCGAGCGCGTCCACCTGACGCTGTCCGAGTTCAAGGTGCTCTCCCTGCTCGCCGAGCAGCCAGACGCCGTCGTCTCGCGGCGCGAGCTCATGCAGCACCTTTGGTCGAGCGAGCACGTCGGCGACGAGCACGCCTGCGAGGTGCACATCTCGAACCTGCGGCGGAAGATCGAGCGCGACCCCACCCAGCCGGAGCGGCTCGTCACGGTACGCGGCTCGGGCTACAAGCTGGTCGCAGCCTGACGACTCCGGGTCGGGCGAGAGGAGGCTGGTCCACCGCAAAGTCCTCTCGTCAGAGCCGCGCAAATGCGCGGTCCTGTGGTGGCGCATCGAACAGGCGAACGATCTGTGCGGCGACCGTTTCGGGAGGCGGATCGGCGGTTGTGTCGACCTCTGCGTCGTACGGAACCTGATGAACGGTCTCGAACCACGGGACATCGAGTTCGAGGGGCCGGCGGTCCGCCCGCGCTTCCTCTCGGGCCTTCGCAACCTCCAGGGAGCAGCGCACGCCGACGAGCAGGACAGGAACGTCGGCGAACGCAGCACGATAGAGCGCCAACCACTCGGGGATGATCACCGCCTCGGCCACCACATCGCAGCCCGCTCGCACCAGCGAAGCAAGCGAGTAGACGTAGCCGGTCATGACCTTGTCGAAGAGCGACCGATCCTCCGAACGCCATCCCGCCTGGTAGCCGTCGAGGAAGTGATCGAGCGAGCGATGGAAGATCGGCCTGTCCGCAACATCCTGAACCGCCACGGCGAGAGTGGACTTGCCTGCGCTCGGCGAGCCATTGAGCAGCATGACCTGGCTTCCCATGTTCGTCGAACCTAGAGGACGGGCTTGCGAGAGCGCTGCGCCTCTCGCGTCTCAGGCGAGTCCGAGGATGTCCGCCCAGGGGCGAATCGCCGTCACGCGAGCGGTTCCGGCAACCACGAATGGGTCACCAGCCGCGAACTCCTCGGCGTCCGGAAGTGTCCGGACGACCGCCATCGTCTGTATCGGCTCCCCGGTCTGGTCGAGAAACGCCCCAGCCATGACGAGACGCCCGTCGGCGTGCCACTGCCGCGACCGCGCAACGTGCTCCGCGAGCGGCTCGTGGGGGACCTCCTCCATCGAGGCGTAGTCGGTTTGGAGAAGGACAACGTGGAACGGAGCATCCATCAGAGGTCTCAACCTACCCGTCACGTGCGCCGCCGCCCTACTCGATCGTGGCTTCGCGTCCGATGTCGCGGCGACGGACAGGCGCACCGAGGGAATACCAAGCGCAGACCGCGCACAACGCCCCACCGCCGATCAGAGCGATCCCGACGACCTGGGTGCGGAGCAGCATCCCGGCGGCTGCAGTCGCGAACGTGGCGAGCACGAGCAGGCCTGTCAGCAGGCGGCGTAGCGGATGTTGCGGACCCATCCACCGACCGTATGCATCCGGGGTCCGCAGGCATCCCTCCTGCGGGGGAGACCCCAGCCGAGTGTCTTCTTCCGTGACCTAGGCCCGGAGCACGGCTCGGCGCGGGCCGGCGACGAAGCCGGCTTCGACGAGCAACGGCATGGCGAGGGTCTCCGTCACCGGCTCGCCGTCGAAGCGCTCGACGCCAAGGCGTCTCGCGCCGCCGCGCTTGACGAATCCCACGAGCGCCTCGAGCGCCGGCCGCAGCCACTCCTCGTCCGGTTCCCGGAGCGGGACGAGCGACCGGCCGCCACGCTCGACGAAGAGCGCTGGCTCGCCGCCGAGCAGGACGACGTGCGCCCCCGCCACCCGGGCCGCGCGCGCGCCTGCCCGCTTCGGCCACGGCAGCACGGCGCCGTAGGGCTGGGCCGGATCGGCCGCTGCCAGCACGAGCGGCTCCTGCTCGTCGCCGTCGCGGGGCCGTAACTCTCGCAGCCGTTCGACGGCGCCGCCGAGCGCGAACTGCGCCCCGCCGAGCCCTTCGACGAAGTAGCCGCGTCGACAGGAGCCGAGCGTCTCGAGCGAGCGCAGCTCGCCGTAGACGGCGCCATAGCCGCCGGGGATGCCCTCGGCCCGGACGGCGTCCCGCGTCACGATTCCGTGGCGCTCGAGCAGCAGCTCCGCGAGCGAACGCCGGTCGGGCTCCCCGCCGGCGAAGAGCTGCGCCGCGAGCGACCAGCGTCCCTGCGTCGCGGTCGGACGATGCGCCCGGGTGCGCGAGAAGCGGCGGGCATGGCGGTCCGGCCGCGGCGGCTGGTAGCGGCGCTCGGCGCGGAGCGGCGACCAGGAGTCGTTCGTCACCTCGCCGCTCCAGACGAGGTCCCAGAGAGCCGGCAGGGCCGTCTCGGCGTCGAGCCCGGTCGTGGAGAGGAGCCCGTCCCAGAAGAGTGCGCCGCCCGCGAGCGCGGAGCGGATCGCGTCGTGCGCCTCGCCCTCGGGCGCCGTCGCGGCAGGCGGCCGTCCCAGCAGCGCCGCGTCGTCGCGGAAGAAGAGCGCGACGCGGTCGAGCCCCGCCCCCACCCAGACGAGCTCACCCGAGGCACAGAGCTGGTCGAGCTGCTCGGGGCGGTAGTCCGGTACCCGGCGCGGCAGCACCTCCGCCTCCCAGAGCGCCACGGGCAGTGCGAGAGCCTGCAGCGGAACGAGCGCCTCGCGAAGTGATGCGCGCCTGTCGATGCCGTGCCAGCTCGGGAGGAAGCGACCGAGCGCGGCCCGCTCCACCGGCTCAACCTCGCGGCGCAGCGCGGCGAGCGAGGCGCGGCGCAGCCGGCGCAGGACGTCGGGATCGCACCACTCGCGCTCGGTGCCGCCGGGGCGGAGCTCGCCGCGAACGAGCTTCTCCGCGCGTTCGAGCCCGCGCAGCTCCTGCTCAACCTCGACGCCGAACCACGCCGACGCCTCGGCGGTGGTGAACGGCCCGCGCCCGCGCGCCCAGCGAGCGACGAGCGAGCGGAGCGCGTCGGGTACCGGCTCGAGGAACACGTCCGGCAGGCCCGACGGCGGCACGACGCCAAGCGCGTCGCGGTAGCGGCCCGCGTCCTCCGCCGCGGCCAGGGCGTCGCCGAACCGGAAGGCCCGCCGCTCGCGCACGAGGGTCTCTGCGAAGCCCGGGTCGTACTCGAGCTGGTGTCCGCGCAGCCGCAGCAGGTCGTAGAGCTCCTCCGCGTTCCGCGGCTTCGGCCGCAGCGAGGCCTCGACGTCGGCGAGCGCGGCAGGGTCGATCAGCTCGCGCAGCTCCTCCTGGCCGAGCAGCTCCCGCAGCAGGTCGCGGTCGAGCGAGAGCGCCTGCGCACGCCGCTCCGCGGGCGGCGTGTCGTCCTCGTACATGTACGTGGCGATGTAGTCGAAGAGCAGCGACGAGGCGAAGGGCGACGCCGTCGCCGTCTCGACGTCGACGAGGTCGATCTCCCTCGCGCGCAGCCGGCCGAGCAGGCGCTTCAGAGACGGGAGGTCGAACACATCCTGCAGGCACTCCCTGTATGTCTCCAGCATGATCGGGAAGCTCGCGTACTTCCGCGCGACCTGGAGGAGACCCTGCGCCTTGAGCCGCTGCTGCCAGAGCGGCGTCCGCTCGCCGGGCCGGCGCCGCGGGATGAGCAGCGCGCGCGCCGCGTTCTCGCGGAAGCGGGCGCCGAAGAGCGCCGACTGCCCCACCTCGGCGAGCACGAGCTCCTCGAGCTCGTCCGGATCGAGGACGAGGAGGTCGGTGGCGGGCGGCGAGTCGGCGTCGGGCAGGTGGAAGGCAATGCCGTCGTCCGACCAGATCGACTGCACCTCGAGCCCGAGCGACTCGCGGAGCCGGGCGCCGACGGCCATCGCCCACGGCGCGTGAATGCGCGCACCGAACGGCGTGAGAATGCAGACGCGCCAGTCGCCGATCTCGTCGCGGAACCGCTCGACGACGACAGTGCGGTCCGAGGGAACGGCGCCGGTCGCCCGCTCCTGCTCGCGGAGGAATGCGAGCAGGTTCCGTTCGGCGCGCTCGTCGAGGTCCGGCACCCTCGGGTCGCGCGCGGCGAGCAGCTCACGCGCGAACTTGCCGATCGCCTCGCCGAGCTCGTACGGCCGGCCGATCCCCTCGCCCTTCCAGAACGGCACCGCGCCGGGAACGCCCGGCGCCGGGGAGACGAGCACGCGGTCGCGGGTGATCTCCTCGATCCGCCACGACGAGGCGCCGAGCACGATCACCTGGCCGGCGCGCGCCTCGTAGACCATCTCCTCGTCGAGCTCTCCCACCCGCCCGCCGCCCTCGCCTGCGATGAAGACTCCGAAGAGGCCGCGGTCGGGGATCGTGCCCGCGTTCGTAACGGCGAGCCGCCGCGCGCCCGGCCGGCCGCGAAGGACGCCTGCGGTCCGGTCCCAGATGATCCGCGGCCGCAGCTCGGCGAACTCGTCCGACGGGTAGCGACCGGCGAGCATGTCGAGGACGTTCTCGAGCTGTGCGCGCGACAGGTCGGCAAAGGGATAGGCATGGCGGACGAGCCGGTGCAGCTCGGCCACCTCGACCTCCTCGTCGGCGCAGATGGCGACGACATGCTGCGCGAGAACGTCGAGCGGGTTGCGCGGGATCTGTGTCTCCTCGATCAACCCTGCCCGCATCCGCTGTGCGACGACCGCCGACTCGAGCAGGTCGGCCCGGAACTTGGGGAAGATGCGCCCCCGCGAGACCTCGCCGAGCGAGTGCCCGGCGCGGCCGATCCGCTGCAGGCCGCGCGCCACCGACTTCGGCGACTCGACCTGGATCACGAGATCGACGGCGCCCATGTCGATCCCGAGCTCGAGCGACGAGGTGGCGACGAGGCACGGGATGCGTCCGGCCTTCAGGTCCTCCTCGATCTGGGTGCGCTGCTCGCGCGCCAGGGAGCCGTGATGCGCCCTGGCGACCTCTTCTTCGGCAGCGTCGTTGAGCCGCAGGGCGAGCCGTTCCGCCAGACGGCGGTTGTTGACGAACACGATGGTCGAGCGGTGCGCGCGGACGAGCTCGACGAGCGCGGGATAGATGGACGGCCAGATCGACCGCGTCTCCCAGCCCTCTTCGCGCGTCTCTCCGGGCTCGCGCATGTCCTCGACCGGGACGACGACCTCGAGGTCGAGCTCCTTCGCCACGCCCGGCGTCGACGAGCTCGATCGCCCGGCCGCCGGACACGAACTTGCCGATCTCCTCGAGCGGTCGCTGGGTCGCCGAGAGGCCGATCCGCTGGAAGGGGTGCGCCGCGAGCTCCTCGAGCCGCTCCACCGAGAGCGCGAGATGCGCGCCGCGCTTCGTCCCGGCGACCGCGTGCACCTCGTCGACGATCAGCGTGTCGACGCTCCGCAGCAGCTCCCGCGCCCGCGAGGTGAGCATCAGGAAAAGCGATTCCGGCGTCGTGATCAGGATGTCCGGCGGCTCGCGCAGCATCGCGGCGCGCTCCTTCTGCGGCGTGTCGCCGGTGCGGACGGCGACGTGCAGGTCCGACCGGAGGCCCGCGAGCGGGCCGCGCAGGTTCCGCTCGACGTCGTAGTTGAGCGCCTTCAGCGGCGAGACGTAAAGCACACGCAGGCCGTGTCCAGGCTCAGCCGTCAGCCGATCGATGGCGGAGAGAAAGGCCGCGAGCGTCTTCCCCGAGCCGGTCGGCGCCTGGATCAGGACATGGCCGCCCGCCGCGATCGCCGGCCAGCCCTGCGCCTGCGCCTGCGTCGGCGCGGCGAAGTTCTGCTCGAACCAGGCGCGGGTCTCGGGCCGGAAGAGCTCCAGCGGCTCCATGAACCGAGCCTAGCGCCGAACGTGTGTTCCTCGCTACACCGGGCCTGACGGGGAGGTCTACGGTACGTCCATGGTCACCTGCCCTACCTGCGGCCAGGAGAATCCCGAGAGTTCGCGCTTCTGCGGCCAGTGCGGCACCGCGCTCGTGGCGGCCGCGGCGCCCGCGCGCGAAGAGCGGAAGGTCGTGACGATCCTGTTCACCGACCTCGTGGGCTCGACGTCCCGCGCAGAAGGTCTCGACCCGGAAGACGTCCGGGCGACGCTCTCCGCCTATTACGCCCAGCTCCGCGCCGAGCTCGAGCGGCACGGCGGCACGGTGGAGAAGTTCATCGGCGATGCCGTGATGGCCGTCTTCGGAGCGCCGGTCTCGCACGAGGACGACGCCGAGCGAGCGGTACGTGCGGCGCTCGCGATCCGCGAATCGATCGGCGAGGAGCTGCAGATCCGCACCGCAGTCAACACCGGCGAGGCGCTCGTCGCCCTCGGAGCGAAACCCGGCGAGGGCGATGCGATGGTGGCCGGCGACGTCGTCAACACCGCCGCGCGGCTCCAGAGTGCGGCGCCCGTGAACGGCGTCCTCGTCGGCGAGGGGACGTACCGCGCGACGCGCCACATGATCGAGTACCGCGACGCGCCGGCCGTCGAGGCGAAGGGGAAGTCCGAACCGGTCAAGGTGTGGGAGGCGGTCGGCGCCCGCTCGCGCTTCGGCAGCGACGTCGAGGAGAAGCTGCGGACGCCGCTCATCGGGCGGGAGCGCGAGCGCGACCTCCTCGCCGACGCGCTGACGCGGGCGCGCACGGAGCAGTCGGCGCAGCTCGTCACGCTCGTCGGCGTTCCCGGCATCGGCAAGAGCCGACTCGTGGCCGAGCTGTTCCAGATCACCGACGCCGACGAGGAGATCATCTCGTGGCGACAGGGCCGTTCCCTCCCGTACGGCGAACGCGTGAGCTTCTGGGCACTGGGCGAGATCGTGAAGGCCCATGCCGGGATCCTGGAGTCCGACGACACCGCGACGGCGGAGGAGAAGCTCGGCGCCACGGTCGAGACGCTCGCCGAAGACGACGCAGAGCGTGATTGGCTCGTCCGCCACACGCGTCCTCTCGTCGGCCTCGAAGGCGCGGAACGGGCGGAGCGCGAGGAGGCGTTCGCCGCGTGGCGGCGGCTCCTCGAAGCAGCGGCCGAGCAGCGGCCGCTCGTCCTCGTGTTCGAGGATCTCCACTGGGCCGACGACGGTCTGCTCGACTTCGTCGACCATCTGGCCGAGTGGGCGACAACCGTGCCGCTCCTGATCGTCGCGACTGCGCGGCCGGAGCTGCTCGACCGGCGGCCGGGCTGGGGCGGCGGCAAGCGCAACGCCTTCACGCTCTCGATCGGCGCACTCAGCGACGACGAGACCGCAGTCCTCCTCCAGCGACTGCTCGACCGTGCCGTGCTCGACGCCGATACCCAGCAGGCGGTGCTGCGGCATGCGGAGGGGAACCCGCTCTACGCCGAGGAGTACGCACGAATGCTCGCCGAGCACGAGGGCGGGGAGATCTCGCTGCCCGAGACCGTGCAAGGGCTGATCGCGGCGCGCATCGACGGGCTCGCGCCGGCGGAGAAGGCTGTCCTGCAGGACGCGTCGGTGATCGGGAAGGTGTTCTGGCCGGACGTGGTGCCGGGAGCCGACGAGCACATCCTCCACGCGCTCGAGCGGAAGGAGTTCATCCGCCGCGACCGGCGCTCCTCGATCGCCGGGGAGACGCAGTACGCCTTCCTCCACGCCCTGGTCCGCGACGTTGCCTACGGCCAGATTCCCCGGGCGGAGAGGGTCGAGAAGCATCGACGCGTAGCCGAGTGGCTGGCGTCTCTGACTGCCGACCGCGCCGACGACCTCGCCGAGATGCTCGCCCGCCACTACCAGGAGGCTCTCACCCTGTCCGAGGCGGCGGGGCTCGACACCACCGCGCTCCGTGTGCCGGCACGGCAGGCCTTCGCCGACGGCGCCCGCCGCGCGTTCTCGCTCGGGGCGGGCGGCACCGCTCACGAGCTCGCACTCGGGGCGCTGGCGCTCACGCCGGACGACGACCCAGAGCGTGCCTCACTCCTCCTCCTGGCGGCGGACGCCAGCCGTCTCGGCGACGGCGACGACGTCCTACCTCTCGGAGAAGCCGCGATCGAGGCCCTCCTGGCTCAAGGTGACCGGGGGCGCGCGGCGGACGCGGTCGCGCTGCTGGCGAGCGACTACTTCCATCGCGGCGATATCACGGCGACGCGGGCGGCCCGAGACCGAGCGCTGGACCTCGCGCGTCAGGATCCGACGTCACCGTCGTCCGCACGTGCGATGGCGGCCGTCGCCCGGAGCAGGTATCTCCTCGACCGTGACGCCCAGGGCGCGCTCGGGCTCTCCCGTGAAGCACTCGCACTCGCGCTCGAATCGGACGATGAACAGGCGGCGGCGATCTGCCTCAACACGATCGGGCTCGGTCGAGTCCGGTCGGGCGACGCAGACGGCGTGGCCGACCTCGAGCGCGGCGTCGAGCTCGCGGCACAGTCCGGTTCTCTGTTCCACCTCGTGACGGGTCTGAACAACCTCGCGAACGTCTTGTGGGAGGTCGGGAGGCTCGCGGACGGCTCTGCACGAATCCGCGAAGCACGTGACGTCGGCGAGCGGTACGGCTTGACGGGCCTGGTGCGGTGGAACGACGCCGAGCTCGTCTACGACGCGTACAACCGGGGCGATCTGGAGTCGGTCGTCCGCGCCGCCACGAAGATCCTCGACGGAGGGCTCGGTAGCGCCGGCTACCAGGAGCCGCCGGTGCGTGCCACTCGAGCCTGGGCGCTGCTCATTCGCGGCCGCACCGACGAGGCCCTGGCAGATGCGGAACAGGCCCTTGCCGGACTCCGTGAACGCGGAGCCGACGCGCAGGTGGCTCCGTTCATCCTCACGATCGCCGCCAGGAGCCTCCGAGTCTCCGGCCACGACGAAGACGCCAACCGCACGCTCGAAGAGGTGCTCACGGGGGAGTTGGACGACATCGCGTTCGACCTGCCGTTGGAGCTCGTCGAACTCGGGCGGGGCGACGAGTACCTCGGCCTGACGGAAGGCCCCGGGTATGCATGGCGCCGGGCCGGGCGCAGCGCCGCCTCCGGAGATCTGGTCGGCGCCTCCGAGATCTACGGCGAGATCGGCGCGCGGTTCCCCGAGGCGTGGGCGGGTCTGCTGGCCGCCGAGCGCGGCGACACCTCACGGCTCGATGCCGCGCTCGCCTACTTCGAGGAGCAGCAGGCAACGCCGTACGTCCAGCGTTGCCGCGCTCTGTTGCAGGCGTCCGCGTAGGATCGAGGCATGCCCGAGGCGTTGTACTTCACCGAGGACGAGGCGGCCAACCGGCTGCTCGCCGAGGATCCGTTTGCGCTGCTCGTCGGCTTCGCGCTCGACCAGCAGGTCACCGTCCAGCAGGCGTTCCTCGGCCCGCTGCGGCTCAAGGAGCGGCTCGGCACGCTCGAGCCGCGCAAGGTCGCCGCCGCCGATCTCGAGCCGCTCTTCCGCGAGAAGCCCGCGATCCACCGCTTCCCCGGCTCGATGGCGGGGCGCGTACGCGAACTCGCAGCAACCGTCGCGGAGGAGTACGACGGCGACGCGTCCCGCCTCTGGACGGAGGCCGCGGACGGCGCCGACCTCCGCCGCCGCATCTCCGCGCTGCCCGGCTTCGGCGAGATGAAGATCAAGGCGCTCGGCTCCGTGCTCGCGAAGCGGTTCGGCGTGCCGGTTGCGCAGGAGCTCGTGCCCGCACATCCGACACTCGGGGATGTCGACTCGGCCCAAGCGCTCGCCGACTACCAGGCCGCGAAGAAAGCGCACAAGGCCGAGTGGCTGGCGTCCAAGTCCGCACGCTGACCGACGGCGGCCAGCCGGCCGAGCAGACCGCGCACGCACTCGCGGAGTTCGTCGCCGCAGCGAGGCAGACGCTCGAGATCGCGGTCTACGACCTCCACCTGCCGCCTGATCTCAACGAAATCGTCTCCGGCGAACTCGACGCCGCGCAGAAGCGCGGCGTCGCCGTCCGTCTCGCCTACAACCTCGACCACGCGAAGATCGTCCCGCCGCCGCCGATCACGGATCCCGACGCCGTGGAGGCGATGCCGTTCCCGACCGCCGCGATCCCGGGAGTGCCGGATCTGATGCACCACAAGTACGTCGTTCGCGACGCTGCCTCCGTCTGGACGGGGTCGACGAACTGGACGGCCGACTCGTGGACGCGGGAGGAGAACGTCATCCTGACCGTCGACTCACCGGCAATCGCGGCCCGCTACCGCGACGACTTCGAGCAGCTCTGGACGACGCGCACGGTGGCCCACAGCGGCAAGGTCGACACCTCGCCGGCCGACGGTATGCGCGCCTGGTTCTGCCCGGGCCGCGGCGAGAAGGTCGCGCACCGGATCGCCAAGGCGATCGGCTCGGCCCGCCGCCGCGTCCGCATCGCCTCGCCGGTCATCAGCTCGGCGCCGATCCTCGGGACGCTCGCGCAGGTCGCGTCCGACGGGAAGGTCGACCTCGCCGGCGTCGTCGACGCGACCCAGGTCGCCGAGGTGCTGGCTCAGTGGCACGAGAACGGGAACGCAGACTGGAAGGGACCGCTGCTGCGGACGACGGTCACTCGCGCCCCCTTCTCGGGCAAGGTCACGACGCCGTACGCGCCCGGCTCGGTGCACGACTACATGCATGCGAAGGTGACGGTCGCCGACGACACCGTCTTCGTCGGCAGCTTCAACCTCTCCCACTCGGGCGAGTTGAACGCCGAGAACGTGCTCGAACTCCAGGATCCGCAACTCGCCGACCGCCTCGCGGTCTTCGTCGACGAGGTGCGCGCGCGGTATCCGGCCGTCCCCCTTTCGAGTGACCCCGGCTGATACGAAGCACATACCTCGGCGCTACCTGAATTCATAGGCCACCCGCCGATGTTCTGGTCACCGGGCAAACCGCCCGGCCGGTACGAAAACGACCAGAGGAGCTATCACATGCACAAGCTTCGGAACGCGACACGGACGACCAAGATCGTCGTTGCGGCAGTCGCCGCAATCGTCGTCTTCGCGTGCACCTTCGGCTTCGCCGCGTCGCTCGGCCTGACGAGCTCCGGCCTCGGCGCCGGCAGCGCCGTCGTCGCCTCGTGCGGCACGGGCATCAATGCGGCCTACACCACGACGTACAGCGCGTCGATCCCCGGCTACTCCGTCAGCCAGGTGAACCTCTCCGCCATCCCCGCGGCCTGCCAGAGCAAGTCGTACAGGATCCAGCTGACCGGTGCGGGCGGCGCGGCGGTCGGTGCGGAGATGTCGGGCACGCTGCCGGCGACCGCCACGGCGAACATCGCCACCTCGGGCTCGCCCGACGCGAGCCTCGTCACCGGCGTCTCGGTCGTCATCTCGTAAGTAAGGGGTCTTCGTACCGGCGGACAGCGAGCGGGGCGCGATCCAGGCGCCCCGCCCCGTCCGGGTCAGGAGGCGAGAGCAAATGAAGCGGCTCATCAACATCTTCGGCGCAGTGCTGACAGCGACCTTGCTGTCGGCCGGGGTCGCCGCAGCCGCGAGCCTCGGCCTCGGCACCGGGAAGCTCTCCGCCGGAAGCGCAGCGGTGGCAGGTTGCACCTCGTCCGCGCTCACCGCGACGAGGAACGTGGACAACAGCGGCAACGTCACCCAGGTCAACGTCCTGAGCGTGCCGCAGGCCTGCGCCGGGGCGACCCTCGCCGTGACGCTCGAGAACAGCACGCACACGAGCCTCGCCGGCGTGTCGACCACCGTCGGCGCCTGCACCGGCGGCTGCACCGTGACGATCGCCGTTCCGGGCACCGTCTCCGCCACGACCCTGTCCTCCTACGCGCTCTCGCTCACGGGCTAACGACCGATGCGCAGCTTCCGCATCACGCCTCTTCACATCGCCGTCGGCGTTCTGCTCGGATCGCTTGCCTTCGCCGGCGTCGGGTACGCCGCGAGCGTCGGGCTCAGCTCGAAGAGCCTCCACGTCTGGACTCAGACGCTGACCAAGGCGACCTGCAACCAGACCTCGACGACCGCCGACGACACCTACGTCCAGCAGGCGAGCCCGAACAGTACGGCGGGCGCGGCTGCGACAACGCTCACGATCAAGCCAACCGCAGGGTCGCAGGACTACGCCTTCGTCCGGTTCGATCTCAGCGGCTGCGGCCTCCCCACGACCGCCGGCGCCGACAACGCAGTGCTGACGGTGAACGTGACTGCGAAGGGGAACGACACGATCTCCGTCTTCCCGGTCACCTCCAGCTGGAGCTCGTCGACCCTCAACTGGAACGGCGTGAGCGGACTCACGATCGGCTCCACCGCCACCGGGACGTTCTCGGGGAACTCGACCGGCGCGAAGACCGTGACCGTAACGGCGGACGTCGACGCGGCGATCAAGGCGGGAGCCCTGTGGGGCTGGGAACTCCGGGCCACCAGCGGCAACAAGACCGTCACGATCGGAGCAGCCGAGAACGGGACGGCCGCCAACCGCCCTTCGCTGACCCTCAGCTATGAGAAGTAGCGCGGGAACGATCACGCAGCCCACGCGACGGCCCCGTCCGGCGCTGCCGGAGCGGCTGCGCTTCCGCCTCGCGTACGCGAAGCTCGCCGCGCTCGGCGGCCTGCTCGCGGTCTTCCTCTGGTTCGGGCTGCCGCAGGGCCTCGGCGGCCGCGCGGAGTGGGTGATGGTCAGCGGCACGAGCATGCTCCCAAGCTTCCATACGGGCGATCTCGTCCTCGTCGAGCATCAGTCGGACTATCACGTCGGCGAGGTCGTGGCCTACCGGGTGCCGAAGGGACAGATCGGCGCCGGACAGGTCGTCATCCACCGGATCGTCGGGGGCAACGGGAGCACCGGCTGGAGGATGCGGGGCGACAACCGCACCGCGCCGGACCTCTGGTACCCCACGAACCACGACGTCGTCGGCGCCAAGGAGCTGCGGATCCCCAACGCCTGGTTCGTCCTCCGTGTGTTTCACATGCCCGCGATGCTCGCGCTCTTCGCCGCGCTCGGCGTCTTCTTCTGGATCGCGCTCTCCAGGGACGGCGACCCGGAAGCAGGCGCCGACCCCGAGGCGGACTGAGATGAGCGCGGCGACCGACGTGCTTCTCGTTCCACGCCGATCCCCCTCCGCCCGTCTCTGGGCGTCGCTCGTCCGTCTCGCGCGAAACCGCGCCGTCCTGGTCGGGACGGCGACCGCCGGACTTCTCCTGACCTTCGCAGCGATGCTGGCGACAGGCCGCTCCGGGCCGGTCGGGACGATCATGTTCGTGCCCTGGATCGCCCTCCTGGCAACGCAGCTCGGTCCGGTCGCCGGCGGCGTGGCCGGAGCCGTGTCCACCGCCTGCTACTTCGCGGTTGCCGAAGCGGACGCGATGCCCCACGACCTCCTGGCGCTCCTGCTGCGTTTCCTGCCGCTCGTCGGCCTCGGCGTGGCCGCCGGTCTCTCGTCCCGCCGAATCTCGTCGGACGCGCGCGAGCTGCAGTCGACCGGCGCGCTGCAGCGGGCGTTGCTCGACTCGACGGTCGACGGCATCTGCCTCACCGATCCGGCCGGCAACATCGTCCTGGCGAACGCGCCCCTGCAACGCTACGCCCTCGATCTCGGGCTCCCCCTCGACGGCACGGTCGCGGAGCGCTTGCTCTCCCTCGCCGACCGGACGACCGAGCCGGCGCGCTACCGCCGGCGGATGCTGGAGCTGGGGCGCGACCTCGCCCCGAGCGAGGACGAGTTCGAGCTCGCCGAGAGCGCGCGGGTGTTCCGCGGCTACACCGCACCGGTCGCGCGTGCGGACGGAAGCGTGGTCGGGCGAATCTGGACACTCCGCGAGGTGACGGCCGACCGCAGCCTCGAGCGACTGCGCGACGCGTTCGTCGCCGCGGTCTCGCACGAGCTGCGCACACCCCTCACCTCGATCTCGGGCTTCCTCGAGCTGCTCACGGACGAAGAGCATGCGCTCAGCCAGGCCGGACGCCGCTACGTCGACGTCATCCGTCGCGGCAACGCGCGTCTCTGCCGCATTGTGGAGGATCTCCTCCTCGTAGCGGAGATCGAGGCGGAGCGGCTCGAGCTCCGGCTGGCGCCGACCGATCTCGGCGAGCTGGCGGCCGACACCGTCCGGGACGCCCTACCGACGGCCGCCGAGCACGGGATCGAGCTCAACGTCGACGTGACCGGCAGCCTCCCACTCGAGGCCGACGCCGCGCGGCTCCGCCAGATGCTCGACAACCTCGTCTCGAATGCGCTCAAGTTCACGCTGAGCGGCGGGTCGGTGACGGTTTCGGCCGCGAACGGTGACGGGCCGCTGCGGATCGAGGTCACCGACACCGGCATCGGCGTTCCTCAGGACGAGCTCGGCCAGCTGTTCTCGCGCTTCTACCGCGCCTCGAGCGCGACACGCCGCGCCACTCCAGGCACCGGACTCGGGCTCGTCATCGCGCGCGCGATCGTCGAGGCCCACGGCGGCACGATCCTCCTCGAGCCCCGCGAGACAGAGGGGACGCGCGTGACCGTCACCCTCCCCGCGAGTCAGCCCGACGGCGGCACGTATCGGTAGCCGAAGCCGCGCACCGTCTCGATCGGCGCGAAGCCTCCGGCCTCCTGGCCGAGCTTCTTGCGCAGATACGAGACGTAGAGCTTCACCTGGTCTCGCGAGACGCCACCCGCGTGTCCCCACACGCCTTCGACGAGCTGGTCGGCCGAGAGCACCTGACCCGCATGCTGCACCAGCTCAGCGAGCAGACGGAACTCGAGGGGAGTGAGGCGAACGGGCAGGCCGCGACAGACGACGAGCCGGCGACCGTAGTCGATCGAGAGGGCTCCGTCGTCGTAGTTCTCGAGATGGGTCGGCTCGGGAGTCCGGCGCAGCAGCGCCTCGATCCGCGCGAGCAGCTCCTGGCGACCGAACGGCTTGACGACGTAGTCGTCGGCGCCGGCGCGGAAGCCCCGTACCTTGTCGATCTCACCGCCGCGGGCGGTGAGCAGGATCACGGGCACGTCGCTGAGGTCGCGGAGGCGCTCGAGCGTCTCGAAACCGTCGAGCTCGGGCATCGAGAGGTCGAGGACGACGAGGTCGGTCGGGCTCGCGTGGAAGGTGCGGAGCGCGTCGCGTCCGTCCGTCGCCGTCGCGACGCCGTACCCCGCGCCGCGCAGCAACTCTTCGAGCAGAAGGCGAATGTCGTCATCGTCGTCCACGACGAGCACCCGCCGCAAGGGTGCCGTGACCACCGCGCTCAGTATGAGGAACGCTCCGGCCGATAGGAAGACGATGAAGCGCCTCACACTCGCGGCGGGGCTCGGCGCGGCCGTCGCAGCCGGGCTGCTCACCGGCTCGTCCGCCCACGCCTTGCAACTGCCTGCAGCGCCACACTGCCCGGTCTTCCCCGCGAACAACGCCTGGAACCAGCGCGTCGACAAGCTCCCGGTGGCGGCGAACTCGGCGCAGCTGATCGGCTCGATCGGCCTCGACTCCCCGGTTCACGCAGACTTCGGCTCCGGCAAGTGGGACGGTGGACCGATCGGGATCCCGTTCGACGTCGTCTCCCGGAAGACCAGGCGCTCTCACGTCTCGTTCGAGTACGCCGACGAGTCCAACCGCGTGCGCTACCCGATCCCGAAGCACGTCCACATCGAGGGCGGCGCGCAGTCGAGCGGAGACCGGCACGCGATCCTCGTCGACAAGAGCGCCTGCCGGCTCTACGAGCTGTACGACCTGCGCCACACGAGCCACGGCTGGACCGCCGGCTCGGGCGCCGTCTGGAACCTCCGCTCGAACCACCTCCGTCCGGCGAACTGGACGTCGGCAGATGCAGCCGGCCTCCCCATTTTCCCCGGGCTCGCTCGCTGGGACGAGGCCGCGCGCGGTCAGATCGACCACGCGCTGCGCTTCACGGCCCCGCAGACGCGCCGGGCGTATGTCTATCCCGCGCGGCACTACGCGTCGGACTCGAGCGACCCGTCCCTACCCCCGATGGGGCTGCGGGTGAGGCTGAAGGCGAGCGTGAACGTCGCGTCGTTCCCGCCGCAGGCGCGCGTCGTGCTCCGGGCGCTGCAGCGGTACGGGATGATCCTCGCCGACAACGGGTCGCCCTGGTACGTCTCCGGCGCCCCGAACAGCCACTGGTCGAACGACCAGCTCCACTCGCTCGGCCGGCTCACGGGCGCCGACTTCGAGGTCGTCGACACGTCCTCCCTGCCCGAGCCGGGCAAGTAGCCGCGCTACACGCCGGCGACCTCCCGGAGGAGGGGGATCACCTCCGGGTCGATCCAGTGCTCGATCGGCGACTCGTGGTAGACAACCGCGGCGCCCGCCTCCTCGAGCGCGTCGCGCGCGGCTCTCCCCCACTGGACCGGGATCACCTGATCGAAGGCGCCGTGCACGATCGCGATGCGCGGGAACGGCGGCTCGAGGTCGAGCTCGTATCCACTGACGTTCGGGACGAAGCCGCTCATGGCGAGCAGCGCATCCGGCCGCGGCCGTCCCCGGTAGAGCGCAAGCGCGTACGCCATCGCGCAGCCCTGCGAGAAGCCGCCGAGCACGAGCCGTTCGTAGGGGAGATCGTCGAGGAACTCGACGAGCGCGTCGTAGCTCGCCGAGAAGGTCTCGCGCTCGGGCGTGCCGAGGCCACCGAGCACGTACCAGTGCGCGCCGCCCGGAGGCAGCGACAGCGGGCCGCGCGGCGTGTACCCGTGCAGACGACGCTCGGGATCGAGCGCATCGAGCAGCGGGAACAGGTCGTTCTCGTCGGCGCCGCGGCCGTGGAGCAGGACGAGCGCGCCCGCGGCCTCTTCCGCGGCCGGACGCTCCCGTACCTGCAGGCTCAAGCCCGAGACCAGTCGGCTCTCGGGTCCGGCAGCGGCGTGAGCAGCGGCGCGACGCGCTCGCGCAGGTGCTCGAACGCCGGCGGCAGGATGAGCTTCTCGCCGAGGTGCGCGGGATCCTCGTCGGTTGCGAACCCCGGACCGAGCGTCGCAATCTCGAACAGGACGCCGGCCGGCTCGCGGAAGTAGATCGAGCGGAACCAGAAGCGGTCGATGATCTGCGTCGGCCGCCCGCCGGCCTCGCGGACGAGGTCGTGCCACGCCTGGTGGTCCTCCATCGTCGAGGACCAGGCGACGTGGTGCACGGTCCCGGCGCCGCCGACTGCCGGGAGCGTCCGGCGCGTCCCCGTACTCGATCCAGCCGCCGCGCGTCTCGGCACGCGTGTCCCAGCGGCCGTCCTGCAGCTCGAAGCCGAGCTTCGTCATGAACTCGTCGCTCGTCTCGCCGTACGCGCGGACTCCCTCGAAGCCCTGCAGCGCGACCTCGGCGGGGATCTCGGGATGCCGCGCCACGAGCGGCTCGTCGGCGACCTGCGAGACGACGAGCTCGTGCGCGAGCCCCTCGGGATTCTCGAAGCGAAGCGTCTCGCCGTCCGGCTCGACCTCGTGCCCCTCGGCGCTCAGCCGGTCTCCCCAGAACTCGAGCGCTTCGGTGGAGCCGACCCGCCAGACGACGGTGTGGACCATGCCGTCGCCGGCCTGACCCGGCCGCGCATTCGGATACTCGAAGAACGTGATGTCGGAGCCGGCGTGCCCGTCCTCGTCGGCGTAGAAGAGGTGGTAGACCGTCGGGTCGTCCTGATTCACGGTCTTCTTCACGAGCCGCAGGCCGAGGACACGCGTGTAGAAGTCGACGTTCCGCGGCGCGTCGGCCGTGATGCACGTCACGTGGTGGATGCCGTCGAAGCGCACGTCACCCTTCCGCGTCTGCGAGCAGCTCTTTCGCGGCTTCCAGGTCGGACGGCGCGACGAGGACCTCGCGGGCGCCTGCGGGCATGAAGTCCTCGAGCGAAGAATCGATCGCCTCGGTGTCCCGGTAGGCGCACTTGATGCCGGCCGACCGCAGCAGGCCGCAAACGACCTCGGCCTCCGACTCGCCGGAGACGACCTTCACGACGACTGCGCCGTCTGCTCCCACGCTCAGCCGCCGAGGTTCTTGCAGGCGTCGGCGCCGCTGAACGCCGACGCGAGCGAGCCCTTCGCCTGCTTCAGCGAGCTCATGGTCGACTTCGCACTGCTCTCCAGGGCGGTCAGCTTCGGTGCAAGCCCGGAGAGGGCCGAGACGATCTGAGGCAGAGTCGCGTTCGGCGGCAGCTGGTTGGCTGCTGTCTTGACGTCGGCCGTCGTCGACTGCACCTCTGTCGCCAGCTGGTTGACCTGCTTCTTCGCGTCCTGTCCCTCCGAGGTGTTCGGCGGCGGGACGGCCTTGACCTGGGTTACGAGCTTGTTGGTCGCCGTCTCGAACTGGGTGAGCTTCTTCTGCAGCGAGCTCTTGGAGATGCCGGTGCTGAAGTTGGTCGCGATGCTCTTGACCTGGGTCGACCAGTTGCCGACCGCGGTGCAGACGCTGTTCGCGTACGCGTCGTTCGCCTGCTGGTCGGAGTTGCTGCCGCCACAGCCGGCCACTGCGAGGGCCAAGGCGAAGGCGAGCAGCAGCGGCAAGAGCTTGAGACTCATCGCGACAGGATCACCGGCAACAGGGTAACGCTGCCCAGCCGGCGGTGTGGGAGGATCGCTCGATGAGTCGCCGTCGCTGGATGGCGCTGTTCTTCGCGCTCGGCTCGGCGTGCTTCCTCGTCGGCCCCTTTCCCGGCTACGCCCAGCTGGTCGGCGACTCGGCCGATGCGATCACGTTCTTCGTCGGCTCGATCCTCTTCACGATGGGCGGCGCGGTCCAGAGCTGGCTGGCCTGGCTCGAGCGTCGCTCTCCCGGCGGCAGCGCCGGGTGGTGGTCGTCGATCGTCCAGAGCGCCGGAACGCTCTTCTTCAACGTGACGACGTACCAGGCGATGCACGTCGCGCTCACGAGCACCGAATACGACAAGCTCGTCTGGCGACCGGACTGGCGTGGGTCGATCTGCTTCCTCGTGTCGGGCGCGATCGCCTACCGCGCCTCGCCGCGGCACAGATGGCACGGCTGGCTGCCGACCCGCAGTGGGCAGGGCTGGTGGCAGCCCTCGGTCAACCTCCTCGGCTGCATCTTCTTCGGCATCTCGGCCGTCGCCGGCTACGTCGTTCCCTCGACGGGCTCGATGCTCGACCTTGCCGCAGCCAACTGGAACACGTCACTCGGGGCGGCCTGCTTCCTCGCCTGCGCGCTCGACACGTTGTGGAGTGGCCACGCCTCGAAAATGCCTGTCCGCCAAGGGCTCCGCAAGCTCGAGCACGAGCTCGAAGAGGATCTCCGGCGCGCCACCTGAGCCGTCCGCACTCACTCGACCGCGCGCTGCCGTACGTAGGCGGCGCCCAGAGTTCTCAGCCGACGCCGGCGAGGAGGAACGCCCGCGACTCGCGGAGCATCTCGCGCGCGATCACGAGTCGCTGAACCTCCTGCGTGCCCTCGTAGATCTGGGTGATCTTCGCGTCGCGCATGAAGCGCTCGACCGGGTACTCCTTGATGTAGCCGTACCCGCCGAGGATCTGCACGGCCTCCGTCGTCACGGCCATCGCGACGTCGCCGCACTTGAGCTTCGCCATCGCCGACGCCTTCGTCAGCTCCGCGTCGTCGGCGCCTTCGTCGACCATGCGACCGAAGCGATAGAGGAGGCCGCGCGCCGCCTCGCACTCCGTCTCCATGTCGGCGAGCTTGGCCTGGATCAGCTGGTGCTGGCCGATGGGCTTCCCCATCGTCTCGCGCGTCTTCGCGTATTCGAGGGCGTAGTCGGTCGCGCCCTGCGCGATGCCCAGCGCCTGCGCGGCGACGCCGGGGCGGGAGCGGTCGAGGATGCGCATCGCGATCCGGAAGCCCTCGCCCTCCTGGCCCAGGAGGTTCGCGGCGGGGATGCGGCAGCCGTCGAACGTCAGCTCGCCGGTCGTCGACCCGGCGATCCCCATCTTCGCCTCAAGCCGGGCCACGGCGAAGCCCGGCGTGTCCGACTCGACGACGAAGGCCGAGATGCCGTCGTGGCCGGCCTCCGGGTCGGTCTTGGCGAAGACGGTATAGAGGTTGGCGACGCCGGCGTTCGTGATGAAGCGCTTCGAGCCGCCGAGGACGTACTCGTCGCCCTCCCGCCGTGCGGTCGTCCGCATCGCCGCCGAGTCGGAGCCGGAACCGGACTCGGTCAGCGCGTACGCCGGCAGCCACTCGCCAGAGGCGAACCTCGGCAGATAGCGCTCCTTCTGCTCGCTGCTGCCGGCGAGCTTGAGCCCGAGCGAGCCGAGCTCCTGCACGGCGAGGATCAGCGCCGAGGTCGCGCAGACCTTCCCCACCTCCTCGATCGCGATCAGCGAGAGCAGCGTGCCTGTGCCGAGCCCGCCGTGCTCCTCGGCGAAGAAGAGACCGAAGATGTCGTTCTCGCGGAACAGCTCGACGACGTCCCACGGGAACTCGTGGGACGCGTCGATCTCGGCGGCCCGCGGCGCGATCCGCTCCCGCGCGAGCTGCCGGACGAGGTCGCGCAGCTCCCGCTGCTCGTCGCTCAGGACGTCCCAGGACACGGGGTGATTCTAGATCGGGTCATCCACACGGTCGGGCTCGATCCCGAGCGACCGCTCGAGCGCCTCCGCTTCGGCGATCGCCTCCGGCGTGGCGGCGCCGGCCGCCTCGAGCGCGCGCAGCCCGCGCGAGCGCCACCACGGTGCCTGCGTCTGCAGCGCGCGTTCCGCCTCGACCGCGGCTTCGGCCGCATTGCCCTCGGCGAGGAGAAGCCGCGAGCGCAGGAGCGCCCGCGAAGCGAGCGTGAGGCTGGACAGGCTCTTGCCCTCGCTCGCGGCTCGGAGCCGGTCGAGCGCGGTCCGCGCCTCGGCGAGAGCGCCGTTGTCGAGCCACGAGCCGACGATCGTCTCGACAGCCGCGAGCCAGCTCGGGTCGCCGTAGCCGAGGTCGAAGGACTCGAGCCGCGGCTCGAGCTCGGGGATGAAGGCGGCCCGGAGTCCGGCCTCGGCGAACGCGAGCTCCATCGCCCCGACGATGATCCGCGCGTACGGCGACTGGCTCGAGCCACGGATCCGCTCGAAGAGCGGGAAGGCGCGCTCGATCAGGTCGGTCCGCCGTCGCGCCCGCGCAATCGGCCGCAGCGCGAACCAGGTGCGGACGGCGAGCCGCGAGAGGCTCCGCTCCTCGGCGTCGTCGATCGCTCGGAGACCGAACGCCAGCGCGTCGTCCCAGTTGCCGGCGACCAGATGCACCTCCGCGCGCTCGAAGTCGACCCAGATCGCCTCCGCGACGAGACCGCGCGCCTCCGCGAGCTCGGCGGCGGCTTCGAGATCGGCGAGCGTCCGCTCGGGCTCGTCGGCGACCGAGATGAACGCCCTGGCGCGGATCGCGCCGGACGCGAGATCCCAGCGGCCATGCTCGCGCGCGAGCGACTCGAGTTCCGCCCAGCGCTGCCCCTCCAGTTCGTCCCCGTCGTCCATGCAGGACGTCAGCAGCTGGAGCGCCTCGAGCTCGGCGTTGTCGTCCCCTGCCGCCCGCGCGAGCGCGAGGGCGCGCTCGCCGTCGGTTCGGGCACGCGCGAAGTCGTCTGACGCGCTCAGGGCGCCGGAGCCGCGCAGCGCAAGCAGCCTCGCGGTCGGCGCGTCGTCCTGCGCGCCGAGCTCCTGCAGGAGACTGTCGGCGAGCTCCTCGCCGGCCGAGAACCGCGTCTGCGCGCCCAGAAGGCGTGCGAGGGCGCACGCCGTGTCGACGATCCCGGCGCGCGGTGCGTCGGCCCCGAGGCTGCGGTACGCCTCGAGGGACTCCTCGAGCAAGGGCAGCGCCGCGTCGACGCCGGCCGCGTCGGCCGTCGCCTCGCCCAGAAGCTGAAGCCGGCGCGCGCGGTCGAGCGGCGCCTCACCCGTTAGCTCGAGCGCGCGCGCGGCGAGATCGCGGGCGCTCGCCCAGGCGGCGAAGCCGATCGCGACCCGGGCCGCAGTCTCGAACCATTCGGCCGCGCGCGCCCGGACCTCGTCGCGACCGAGGCCGCCGATCTCGCGCGCGAGAGCCGGGGCGGCGTCGAGCGCGGCGGCGAGGTGCCGGCCGATGACCTCCGCGAGCGCCGGGCGTGTCTGCTCGGGCCGGGCGGCGAGCCAGTCCGCGAGCTGCACGTGCAGACGCGCCCGTTCCGCACGCGCGAGGCTCGCGTAGCCGGCGTCGCGGAGGAGCGCGTGGCGGTACGAGTGGCTCGGCCCGAGCAGCACGTCCTGATCGGCGTCGGAGACGAGCGCACGACGCATCAGCGTCTCGAGCGCCGCCTCGGGCTCCTCGACCTCGAGCACGGCGAGCGCCGCGCGCGGGAAGCGGCGCCCCGCGACCGCGGCTCTCCTGGCCGCCGCGCGCGCGGGCGCCGGCAGGTCGTCGAGCTGCGCGGCGTAGATCGCCTGCACCGTCAGCGGCAAATCCACCTCGTCGGCGGCCGCGGCCAGCCGCCACCCGTTCTGCTCGGCCACGAGGATCCCGACGCCGGCCCACGTCCGCAGCAGCTCCTCGACGAAGAGCGGGTTTCCGGCCGACCGCTCTGCGATGCGTTCCACGAGTGCAAGCGGCAACGCGTCGCCGACGAGCTCGCGCACGAGCTGCTCGGTCTCGCGAGGCGGAAGGAGAGGCAGGTCGACCCGCTCGCCGCCCTTCACCCACTCCGGCCGCTCGTCGAGCAGTACCGGCCGCGCGCTTGCAACGACGAGGCGGCCGGTGCTCCTCGTCGACCCTCCGGCGAGCTCGAGGAACGCGAGCAAATCGGGCGAGGCCCAGTGGACGTCCTCGACCAGCCACACCGCGGCGCGCTCGCCCGCGATCGCGTCGAGCCCTTCGAGCCACGCCGAGAAGAGTTGCTCGCGCTCGGCGGCGGGATGAACCTCGGCAGAGCCGACGGCTCCGAGGAGCTCGGCAACGACGGCCGCGCGCGCCTCGCTCGCGCCGGCCGTCCGCGCCAGCGCCGAGAGCTCGGCCGGCTCCCGCGTTCCGCCCGCGAGCTGAGCGACCGGCTCGAAGGGCGAGAGCACGTCGGGCCGCAGACGCGCGCGCAGGACGGCTGCGTCGGAGGCGGCGGCCGCGAGCTCATCGAGCAGCCGCGTCTTGCCCACGCCGGGCGGCGCGACGACCACGACCCGAGCGGTCTCGCCCACCAGTGCGCGCAGGCGCGTCACCTCGTCGTCGCGGCCGAGGGTCGGCGCCTGCAATCCGCCGAGCGCGCGCTCCCGCGATCGCTCGGCGAAGACACCCGTCACGCGCCAGGCGGGAACCGGCTCGCTCTTCCCCTTCAGCTCGAGCGGCGGCAGTCGCTCCAGCTCGATCGCATCCGCAACCGCGAGCGCGGTCGCCTCTCCGATCGTCACCGTTTCGGGCTCGCCCGCAGCCTGGAGACGCGCCGCGACGTTCACGACGTCGCCGGTGACCGGTCCGCGCTCGGCGCTCGCCTCCCCGTAGACGGTCTCGCCGCTCGCGACGCCCACCCGAAGGCGGAGCGCGCCGGGCGCGAGCCCGAGGCCGGCGCCGACGCGCTGCACCGCGGCCACGAGCGAGAGTCCCGCCCGCACCGCTCGCTCGGCGTCGTCGTCGCGAACGCGCGGCGCCCCGAAGACGGCCATGGCCGCGTCGCCGACGAACTTCTCGAGCTGGCCGCCGTGCCGCGCGACCGTCTCCCGCACCGCGTCGAAATACGCGTCCTGCACGAGCGTCACGTCCTCGGCGTCGAGCTGCTCCGACAACGACGTGAACCCGACGAGATCGGCAAAGAGAACCGACACGATCCGCCGCTCCACGGGCCGCTCGATGGCCATGCGCGAGTCTACGACGACGATCCCGAACGCATAGGCTCGCTGTGCATGATCCTCCGCAACGGGACGATTCGCACGCTCGATCCGTCGCTGCCGACCGTGTCTTCGCTCTGGGTCGCCGGCGATCGGATCGCCGGCGGCGTCGGGGTGCACGAGACGTCGCTGCCGAGCCCCGAGACGGTCGACCTCGACGGCCGCTGCGTGCTGCCCGGCTTCACCGACTCGCACGTCCACTTCCCCACGTGGGCGCTCGCGCGACACGACGTGTCGCTTCACGACTGCGGCTCGCTCGCCGGGGCGCTCGACCGCTTGAAAGCCGCGCCGAGGACCGGGAGCTGGCTTCGTGGCCAGGGGTGGCGCGACGCCGACTGGCCGGACGGCCCGCCCACCCGCCAGGCGCTCGACGAGATCGAGCGCGAGCGGCCCGCCATGCTGATCTCGAAGGACTACCACGCGCTGTGGCTCAACTCGGCGGCGCTCACGCTCGCGGGCGGCGACCTCGAGGTCGAAGGCGGCGTCGTCGTCCGGGACGAGGCAGGCGAGCCGACGGGCGTCCTCTACGAGGAAGCAGCGTGGCGCTTCAAAGGCCGATTCGTCCCCATCCCCGCCGACGAGTACGTCGAAGCGATGCGCGAGGGCGTCAGGGTCGCCGCCGCGCGCGGAGTCACGGCGCTCCACGACAAGGACGGCTGGCTCGGCGCGATCGGCCTCTGGCAGCGGCTCGAGGAGCAAGGCGCTCTGCCGCTCCGCGTCTGGCAGTCGACTCCGGCCGAGCAGCTCGCAGACCTGCGCGAGATCGGCCTGCGCAGCGGCGCCGGCTCTCCACTCCTGCGCCTCGGCTACCTGAAGACGTTCATGGACGGGACGCTCGGCTCGCAGACCGCGTGGATGAGCGACGGCAGCGGCGTCGTGATCACGACGAGCGAAGAGCTCGAGCAGATCGTGCGCGAGGGCGCGGAGGCGGGTTGGCCGGTCGGGCGTGCACGCGATCGGCGACGCCGCGAACAAGGCCGCGCTCGACGCCTTCGAGCGCTCGCGCGACGTGTGGCAGCCGCGCGGTCTGCGCCAGCGGATCGAGCACGCGCAGTGCCTCGACCCCGAGGACGTGGCCCGCTTCGCGGAGCTCGGCGTCGCCGCCTCCGTCCAGTTCACGCATGCGCCGTCCGACGAGGATCTCGCCAAGCGCTACTGGCCCGACCGGCTCGACGGGACGTACTCGTTCCGCTCGCTCCTCGACTCCGGCGCGCTGCTCGCGAACGGCTCCGACGCGCCCGTCGAGGAGCTCCAGCCCTGGGCCGGCGTCGTCGCGGCCGTTCTCGACCACTGGCGCGAGGACCAGAGGCTCACGCTGGAGCAGGCGCTCCACGCGGTCTGCGTCGCTCCCGCCTGGCTGTCGCACGACGAGCGTGTCCGCGGGACGCTCGTCCCCGGCCGCTACGCCGACCTCGTCGTGCTCGACCGCGACCCGTTCGCCTGCGAGCCGGAGGAGCTTCGCGAGGTGCAGGTCGTGGCGACGATGCTCGGCGGCCGCTGGACGCACAACCCGCCTCCCTGGGACTGACATGCCGGGCTCGATCCACGAGCTGCGCCCGGACGCCTTCGCCTACGCGTGGGACAACGCACTCGAGCCGGCGCTCGAAATCGAGTCCGGTGAGACCGTTCACCTCCGGGTGAGGGATGCATCGGACGAGCAGATCGGCGCAACCTCGACTGCTGCCGAGGTGGCGGCGCTCGACTTCGAGAAGGTCAACCCGGTCAGCGGCCCCGTCTACGTCAGGGGCGCCGGGCCAGGAGACACCCTGGCGGTCGAGCTGCTCGAATTCGAGCCGCCGAGCTGGGGCTGGACTGCGATCATCCCCGGCTTCGGGCTCCTCGCCGACGAGTTCCCGGAGCCGTGGTTGCGGATCTCGCAGGTCGACGACGGCGTCGTCCGGTTCTCGGATCGAGTCGAGCTCCCGTTCCGTCCGTTCCCGGGCACGCTCGGCGTCGCTCCGGCCGAACCGGGCCCGCATTCGATCGTCCCGCCCTCGCGCTGGGGCGGGAACATGGACACGAAGCACCTCACCACCGGCACGACGCTCTATCTCCCGGTAGGGGTCGGGGGAGCGCTCTTCTCGCTCGGCGACACACACGCCGCCCAGGGAGACGGGGAGGTCTGCGGCACGGCGGTCGAGACGGCGATGGACGTGACGCTTCGCCTCAGCGTGCGCAAGGACGTGCGCGTCGACGCTCCGCACTACGACGTGCCGGCGGGAGCCGTCGCCGAGCCGGAGCGATCGAGCTACCACGTCTGCACCGGGGTCGGCCCGCATCTCGTGGAGTGTGCGCGTGATGCCGTTCGCGCGACGATCGACTGGCTCGGCGAGAACCACGGCCTCGACCGGGAGGAGGCCTACGCGGTCGCGAGCATCGCCTGCGACCTGCGGATCCACGAGGTCGTCGACGCACCGAACTGGGTCGTCGGCTGCTTCATCCCGCAGTCGATCTTCCGGTAGCTGCGGCGTACAATCGGGGCGATGGCCGTTCGCACGATGAACCCTGTCCACGAAGCGGGAACCTGCGCGGTCGCCGCGACGGCCGAGATCGTCGGCGCGAAATGGACGGCGCTCCTCGTTCACGACCTCTCCGAAGGCCCGCGGCGCTTCTCGGAGCTCGAGCGCTCGTGTCAGGGCATCAGCCCGCGCACACTCGCCGAGCGGCTTCGAGCCCTCGAAGCTGAGGGGATTCTCGAGCGGCAGAGCTACGCCGAGACGCCGCCGCGGGTCGAATACCGGTTGACGGCGAAGGGCGAGTCGCTCCTCCCGATCATCGACGCCATGCGCGCGTTCGGCCGTGACTGGCTGCCGTGCGGGCACACGCACCCGCACCCGCTCTAGCTAGTTCAGCCGACCGAGCGCCGTGAACAGCGCGGCGACCGTGTCGATCCCGGCCGCGAAGTACGGGACGAGGAAGCGCTCGTTCGGCGAGTGGACGTTCGACTCGGGCAGCGCGAAGCCGCTGAGGATCGTGTCGATTCCTTTCTCGGTCAGGGCGGGCATGAGCGGGATGGAGCCGCCGACGCGCGTGAGCAACGGGCGTGTCCCCAGCGTCTGTTCGAACGCATCGGCCGCGAGCTGGACTGCCGGCGCGTCGGCCCGGACGAGACCAGGGTTCGCGCCCTGCCACGAGATCTCGATCTCGGCCTCGGCCGGAGCAGCCTGGCGCAGCAGCTCCTCGGCGGCAGGACCGATCGTCTCGACTTTCTGGCCCGGAGCGAGGCGGATCGAGAACTCGGCAGTCGCCTCGACGCTCAACGTCGTGTTACGGACGCCGGGCTTGCCTCCGATGATCCCGTTCACGTCCGCGGACGGCTCGGCCCAGGTACGGACGTAGAACTCCTCGCCGGCCTTGACATCGAGCGGTCGCGCGCCGGCCTCCGTGATCGCCTCGGCACCTGGAGGCAGCGCCGACCACGCGGACAGCTCGTCCGCAGTCGGGGGCGCGATCCCCGCGCGGAGCTGCTCGGGCAGCCGGCCGTCCGGGCCGGCGAGCACCGCGTCCAGGCAGCGCATGAGGACGTGGATCGCGTTCAACGCTGCGCCGCCGTACATCCCGGAGTGCAGGTCGCGCTCGCCGGTTCGCACCTTGACGTCGACGCCGACGAGGCCGCGCGTCGCGAGCTCGATCGTCGGCACGTCGCGCCGGAGCATCCCACCGTCGAAGATCACGCAGGCGTCCGCGCCACGCTCGTCCTGCATGATCCAGTCGGCGATCGTATGGCCGCCGATCTCCTCCTCGCCGTCGTACGCGATGCGGAGGTTGACGGGCAGCGCGCCTTCCTCGACGAGCCGCTGCGCCGCCTTGAGGACGAGCCAGAGCTGGCCCTTGTCGTCGGCGACGCCTCGCCCGTACGCCCACTCGCCGCGGACGTCGAGCTCGAACGGATCCGACTCCCACAGCTCGAGTGGCGCGGGCGGCTGGACGTCGAAGTGGTTGTAGACGAGTACTGTCGGCGCGTTGCCGGCGCCATTGGAGGCCGGGATCTCGCCGAGAACGAGCTCTCGCTCGCCGAACGGCGTCAGCTCGGCGGTGCCACCGATACGGCGGATGAACTCGCAGACCCACTCGCCGGCGCGCTTCACGTCCTCCCGGTGGGCCGGGTCGGCGCTCACGCTCGGGATTGCGATCAGCTCCGCCAGCTCGGCGCGCCAGGCCTCATCCACGAGGCGAGACTCTACGGAGATAGTGTGCGCCGCCGCCGAGCGAACCCGCCTCGTCTCCGGGATTGAGCAGCGCGCAGGTGCGGAGCGAGAGACAGCCGCAGCCGATGCACGTCGTCAGCCGGCCGCGAATCGCCTCGAGGGTCGAGATGCGCTCGTCGAGCTCGCGCCGCCAGCTCCGCGAGAGCCGCTCCCAGTCGCGCTTCGTCGGCGTCTTGCGGGCGGGCAGCTCGTCGAGCGCGGCCCGGATCCGCTCCAGCGGTACGCCGGCCGCCTTCCCCGCCTGCACGAGGGCGATGCGGCGCAGGGTGACCGATGCGTAGCGCCGCTGGTTGCCGTCGGTGCGCCGCGCCGAGATCAGCCCCGAGCGCTCGTAGAAGCGAAGCGCCGACTGCGAGACGCCGCTCCGCTCGGAGAGCTCGCCGATGGTCAATTCCCTTGCCACTTGACTTGAACCATAGTTGAGGTTCTACGGTGGAGGAATGGCGATCACGACGAGACGCGAATTCGGCTACGACGACCTGCCGCAGCTGCTCACGCGGCTGACCGGCGACGAGAAGCACGACCGCAGCTCCTTCTCGACGCTCGACGTGCTCTGGGTCCTGTACGACCGGGTCCTCGGCGCCGAAGACCGCTTCGTCCTCTCGAAGGGTCACGGCCCCGCCGCGTACTACGCCGTGCTCGCGGCGAAAGGGCTGATCCGGCCCGAGCTCCTCGACCGGTTCGGCGACTTCGACTCGCCGCTCGGACACCACCCCGACCGTGTCCTCGTGCCGGGTGTCGAGTTCTCGAGCGGATCGCTCGGCCACGGCCTCGCAGTCGCAGCCGGGAGGGCGCTCACGGGTCGCCGGGTCTGGTGCCTGCTGGGCGACGCCGAGCTCGAGGAAGGCTCGAACTGGGAGGCGGTGCAGTTCGCCGGCCGGGTCGGGCTTGCGTCTCTCACCGCGATCGTGATCGACAACGACTCCTCTTCCCACGGCTGGCCCGGAGGGATCGAGCGCCGTTTCATGCTCGAGGGCTGGATCGCGCAGCGAATCGACGGCCGCGACCACGAGGCCCTCGAGGCGGCCCTCGCACCGGATTTCGACGGAACCCGGCCCCGCGTGGTCGTGGCGGAGGTCGAGCCGAGGTGACGACGATGCGGCAGCGCTTCTACGAGCTCGCCCGCGAGGCGCTGGACGGGGACGAGCGGGTGGCCGTCGTCACCGCCCAGATAGGGACCGAGGCGATCGGCGAGCATCCGCGCCACTTCGACGTCGGCATCCGGGAGCAGCTGATGATCGGCGTCGCCGCCGGCCTCGCACTAGAGGGATACCGGCCGGTTGCCCACTCGTACACGCCGTTCCTCGTCGAGCGCCCGTACGAGATGCTGAAGCTCGACCTCGGCCACAACGACCTCGGGGCGGTCCTCGTCAGCATCGCCGGGTCGTACGACGCGGCGCACGAGGGGCGCACGCACCAGGCGCCCGAGGACGTCGCGTTGGTGGCGGCGCTGCCCGACTGGACGATCCACGTGCCCGGGCATCGCGACGAGGCCGGCAGGCTGTTTCGCCAGGCACTCGGCGGCGACGGTCGGACCTATCTCCGGTTGAGCGACGAGACGAACCACGCTCGCGTCGACGGTGGGTGGTTCACGGTCGTGAAACACGGCTCTCCCGGCGCGCCCCTCGTCGTCGCGGTCGGCCCGACACTGACGCCCGTACTCGAGGCCACAGCAGACCGCGACCTCGGCGTCGCGTACCTCGCGACCGTGCGGCCGTTCCCGCACGACGAGCTCCGCGACGCGCTCGCGGACGGCACCGACGTCGTCCTCGTCGAGCCGTACCTCGCCGGCACGTCGGCGGCGGAGATCGCGGTCGCGCTGCGCGACCGCCCGCACCGACTACTCGCTCTCGGCGTGCCGAACGCGGAGTTCCGCCACTACGGCACGGGAGCCGAGCATCGGGCCGCGCACGGGCTCGACGCGGCGGGGATCGCGCGATCGCTCGACGGCTTCCTCGACGCCTAACCCCACTCGTCCGCGAAATCCCAGCCGCGGAGCTGGGTCGGCTCGAGGCGGACGAGGACGGCGTTCGTCACCGTCGCCGCGTAGGCCGGGCCGTCCTCCGGGCCGAGGTAGCGGACCGCCATCGAGGCGATGGCCTCGGCGGCGCCGTCAGGATCGAGGCCTACCTCACCCCGTGCCTCGAGGCCCGCGTACGGAGGCTCGTTCCCGTAGACGAGAACGCTGGCCCGCGGGTCGCGGCGCAGGTGCTTCAACTTGATGTCGCCCGCATAGACGACAACGTCGAAGCCGCCGTCGCGCCACTGATGCCAGACCGGCGAGAGAAGGACGCTGCCGTCCATCTTGTACGTGGCCAAGACGGCGACGAGCGGTGCCTCGAGCAGATCTCCGAGCTCAGCGGGGGCGAGCTTCCGCATCGGCCGAGTCTACGTGCGCTTCTGAGCGTTCTCGTTAATACTCCTAACCAGATCGCCGATGATCCGCCGCCCGTCCCTCATCCTGCTCGCGCTCACGGCCGCAGCCGCAGCTGCGACCGCGGCCGGTGCAAGCGGTACGAGCCCGCCCGCGCCGCCGGCTGCCGTCGTGCGGGTCGACCAGGTCGGATACGCAACCGGGGCGACCAAACGGGCCTTCCTCATGTCCGAGACGGCCGAGCGCGGCGCCATGTTCCGCGTCGTCGACGCCCACGGCCGCACCGTCTACCGCGGCCGTCCGGGACGCTCGACCGGCAGCTGGAGCGCCCGCTACGCCCATGTCTATCCACTCGATTTCGACGGCGTGCACACGAGCGGGACGTACAGGATCGTGGTCAAAGGCAGCGCCGGCCCGACCTCGCCGCGCTTTCGCATCGAAGCCCCACGAGCCTTGTACTCCGGCGCGCTCGCGAACTCCCTCTTCTTCTACGAGGCCGAGCGGGACGGCCCTGACTTCATCCGCTCGGCGCTCCGCACGGCTCCCGCCCACCGCAACGACGAGCACGCGATGACCTATCGCACGCCGAAGGCGAACTCGAACGACGGCTTCAACGGCGACCTGAAGCCGCTCGGCGTCCGGATCGACGCTTCCGGCGGCTGGTGGGACGCGGGCGACTACCCGAAGTTCGTCGAGACGACGAGCTACACGGTCGCGCTGATGCTGCTCGGGGTGCGCGACTTTCCCGCCGAGCTCGGCGCCGGGTCACCGCGGTCGGACTTCACGCGCGAGGCCGCCTTCGGCACCGACTTCCTGCTCCGGATGTGGAACGACCGCACGCGGACCCTCTACTACCAGGTCGGGATCGGCGAGGGGAACGCCAGGATCGTCGGCGACCACGACATCTGGCGCCTGCCGCAGGCCGACGACCGGTACGGCGGGAGGAACCCCCGCTTCCGCTACATCCGCCACCGGCCCGTGTTTCGCGCCGGGCCTGCCGGCTCTCGGATCAGCCCGAACCTCGCGGGCCGCGACGCGGCGGCCTTCGCGCTCTGCTACCAGGTGTTCCGCAGGAGCAGGCCCTCGTTCGCGCGGCGCTGCCTGCTCGCCGGCGAGCACGTCTTCGACCTCGCCGACACAGCCCCGAAGGGTCCACTCCTCACCGTCTTCACGCACGACTTCTATCCCGAGAGCTCCTGGCAGGACGATCTGGAGCTCGGCGCGGTCGAGCTCCACGATGCACTCGCACTCGCCGGGCGACCGCCCGGACTCCCCCACGAGCAGCCGGAGCACTACCTCCGCCTCGCCTCGCACTGGGCGCACGCGTACATCCACAGCCGCTTCGACGGCACCGACACGCTCAACCTCTACGACGTCTCCGGAGTCGCGCACTACGAGCTGTACCGCGCCCTCGCCGGCCACGGCTCCGGGTTACAGGTGACCCGCGCCGCTCTGCTCGCCGACCTCGAGCGTCAGCTCGCCGGCGCGATCCGACAGGCGCACCGCGACCCGTTCGGCTTCGGCTTCACCTGGGCGCAGTGGGACACGACCTCCCACGGCGCCGGGCTCGCGCTGACGGCGAGCGAGGTCGACCAGCTCGCGCACAGCCGCCGCTACGCGCAGTGGAGCGGCCGCTGGCTCGGCAACATCTTCGGCGCAAACGCGTGGGGCGTGTCGCTCGTCGTCGGAGACGGCACGACCTTCCCGGAGTGCCTGCAGCACCAGGTGGCGAACCTCGTCGGCTCGCTCGACGGCAGTCCGCCGATCCTGCGCGGCGCGGTCGTCGAAGGCCCGAACGCGCAAGCCACCTCCGGCCTGGTCAGCGGGATGCAGAAGTGCCCGCCGGCCGGTGGCGACCGCTACCGGCCGTTCGACGGCAAGGCCGTCTTCGTCGACAACATGCAGTCGTATTCCACGGTCGAGCCTGCGATCGACCTCGGCGCGTCGCTTCCACTCGCGCTCGCCCGGCAGGCGGCGGGGCGGTTCTAGGCCTACGCGACGTCTTTGAGCGAATTCGTCTCCGCGAGAGCCCGCAGCTTCTTCAGGCTCTGGTTCTCGATCTGGCGGATCCGCTCGCGCGTCACGTTGAACGCGCGGCCCACCTCGTCGAGCGTGCGCGGCTGCTCGCCGCCGAGCCCGTAGCGAAGCTCGAGCACGCGCCGCTCCCGGTTCGAGAGTGTGCCGAGGATGTTGCGCAGCAGTTCCCGGCGCAGCGTCGTGTCGGCCACCTCGTCGGGCTGCGGGATGTTCTCGTCGGTGAGGAAGTGCCCGAACTCCGACTCGTCGTCGTCGCCGACCGGCTTCTCGAGCGACACGGGCGCCTGGGATGTGCGGAGGATCTGCTCGACCTCGTCGAGCGGAAGATCGACGTCGCTCGCGATCTCGACCGCGGAGGGCTCCCGGCACAGCTCGCCGCGCAGCTTGCGCTCGGAGCGGACGATCTTGTTGAGCTTCTCGACGACGTGGACGGGCATCCGGATCGTGCGACCCTTGTCCGCGAGCGCGCGGGCGACGGCCTGGCGGATCCACCACGTCGCGTAGGTCGAGAACTTGTAGCCCTTGCGCCAGTCGAACTTCTCCGCCGCCCGGACGAGGCCGATCGTCCCCTCCTGGATCAGGTCGAGGAATGGCAGCCCCTGGTTGCGGTAGCGCTTCGCGATCGAGACGACGAGGCGCAGGTTCGCCTCGACCATCTCCTGCTTCGCGCGGTGGTCGCCGCGCTCGATCCGCTTCGCGAGCTCGACCTCCTCGGCGGCGGTCAGGAGCTCGACCTTGCCGATGTCCTTGAGGAAGAGCTGGAGCGCATCGGTCGAGACCTCCCGGACTGTCTGGTCGATTCGCGCCTGCTCCTTTGGATCCGCCTCCGTCGGCGACGCGTCGACGATCTCGACCTGCAGCTCCTCGAGCGCGCGGTAGACATCCTCGACCTGGGCCGGCTCGAGATCGAGCTCGTCGAGCGAAAGTGCGATCTCCTCGGCGCTCACGCGCCCGGCCGCCTGCGCCGCCTCGAGCAGACTTCGTGCCTCCTCGATCTCGAGAACGTCACTCGGTGACGCCTCTACTGCTGCTGTCTCGGCCATATCCCCCTCCGTGCGATGCCGGAGGATGCCATGCGCGGCGCGGCACCCGCCATAGGCCGTTCGGCTCATATTTCCTTTACTTGGTCCCACCCTTCCCAATGCGGGAAAGCAAGGTTCGTACCGCTTTCGCGTAAGGCGAATGCGGATCCTCGGCAGCCGCGAGCCGGAGCTGCTCGAGACCCTTCTTCGGTTGCGCGGTCGAGATGAGGAGAAGACCGAGCTCGAAGCGGACGACGGGCGCGTGCGGGAACGTCGCCGTCAGCGGGCCGAGCCGTGAAAACGCGCGGGCCGGGGCGCGCTTCGTGAAGAGGCCGACAGCCTCCGCGGTGCGCGCATAGGGGTTGTGGGGCGCCAGCCGGGCGGCCGCCGCGAACTGGCGCTCGGCCGAGACGCGATGCCAGAGCAGCCAGAGGAAGTCTCCGTACCGCAGTTTCGCCTCGACGTTCGGGCGGCGCGCAGCAGCCGCGAGCACCCGCAGCTGCGCGGCACGGCTCGACGCCTGCGGCAGCGTCACCGGCAGGAAGAGATCCGGCAGACCGGACTGGTCCGAGGGGTAGAGCTCGTTCTCGGCCTCGACCGACTCGGGCGAGTCGGGGAACCGCGTATCGACACGGTTCCAGGCCGCAGCAGCATCGCCGACGCGCCCCGACCAGTAGAGCGCCCAGCCCAGGTGATACTGGGCGACCGGGCTGTCGGGGTTCTTTGCCGCGAGCGTCTGCAACGTCGCGAGGCCGTCGCCGGGCCAGTTCGCAAAGGCGAGCCCTATCTGCGCCTGCAGCGAGTGATACCGCTCGAAGACCGCCCGGGCCGCGGCGACGTGCTTCGCATTCAGCAGGGTCGCGGCACGGGACAATTCCTGCGCCTCGCGGCCGCTGCGCACACCGAAGTCGAAGAAGAGAGGCGGCGTTCCCGCGCGCGCCTTCGTCACCGAGCCCGGCACGGTCGTGTGCTCGCCGCGGGTCTGGAGCAGCGTCGCCCCGATGACGGCCGCTGCGGCGGCGAACGCGACCAGCACGACGACGAGGACGACGCGCCGGCTCCGGGCACCCTCGATCGGGCGTGCTGCGGTTGCCACGATTCGAGCGTAGCCGCGAAGCGGGTCGCTACATTTCCGAAAGCGATGCCCAGCTACCGCGAATATCTCCAGCAGGTCAAGTCGGAAATCGACGAGGTCGACGTCACGCAGGCGCGCCGGCTGCTCGACGCGCCCGAGCGTCCCCTCGTCATCGACGTGCGCGAGCTGGACGAATGGACCGAAGGACGGATTCCGGGCGCGATCCACATCCCGCGCGGCAACCTCGAGTCACGCATCGAGCAGGCGGCCCCCGATCGCGCCCAACCGCTCTTCCTCTACTGCGCCGCCGGCAACCGCTCGGCCTTCGCCGCGAAGTCGCTCGAGGAGCTCGGCTACGAAAACGTCGTCTCGCTCGCCGGCGGCTACACCGACTGGAAGCGCAGCGGCCTGCCGACCGAGCTGCCGCGCACGCTCGACGGCGAGAAGCGGCAGCGCTACAGCCGCCACGTCCTGATCCCCGAGGTCGGCGAGGAAGGACAGCTCAGGCTGCTGGACTCGCGCGTCCTCCTGCTCGGCGCCGGCGGCCTCGGCTCGCCTGCCGCGCTCTATCTCGGAGCCGCGGGCGTCGGACGCATTGGGATCGTCGACGACGACCGCGTCGACGCCTCGAACCTTCAGCGCCAGGTGCTGCACTCGACGGAACGGCTGGGCGAATGGAAGGCGGAGTCCGCCAAGCGCACGCTCGAGGAGCTCAACCCCGACGTCGAGGTCGTCCCGTACCGCGAGCGACTCACGTCCGAGAACGTCGAGCGGATCCTGGCCGACGGCTGGGACGTGATCGTCGACGGCGCCGACAACTTCCCGACGCGCTACCTGATCAACGACGCCGCCGTCTGGCACGACATCCCGCTCGTCCACGGCTCGATCTACCGCTTCGAGGGTCAGGCCACGGTCTTCAAGCCCGGCGACGGTCCGTGCTACCGCTGTCTCTTCCCGCAGCCGCCGCCGCCGGAGCTCGCGCCGAGCTGTGCGGAAGGCGGCGTGCTGGGCGTCCTGCCGGGCATCGTCGGTTCGCTCCAGGCGAGCGAGGCGCTGAAGCTCTGCCTCGGCATCGGCGAGCCGCTCGTCGGGCGGCTGCTCCTGTTCGACGCGCTCGCGACGGAGTTCAGCGAGGTCAAGCTCCGCCGCGACCCGAACTGCCCGGTCTGCGGCGACTCCCCCACCATCACGGAGTACGTGGACTACGTGGAGTTCTGCTCCGGAAGACCGGCGCACGCATGAGTCGGGTCCGCATTCCACCCCAGCTGCGTGGCGAGGTCGGCGGCGCCCGCGAGGTGCCGGCCGACGGCGGCACCGTGCGCGAGCTGCTCGACGATCTGATGAGCCGCTTCCCGTCGCTCCGTCCTCAGCTCGTCGAGGACGACGAGATCGCGCCGTTCGTCAACGTCTACCTCGAGGGTGAGGACGTGCGGACGCTCGATGGGCTCGACACCTCAGTGGAGCACGGTTCGACCGTAATCCTTCTCCCCGCCATGGCCGGTGGGCTCTAGCCTCCGCACGGCCGGCTCCCTGCTCGAGCTCGTAGGCAACACCCCGCTCGTCGAGCTGCAGCGGCTCTCGCCGAAGCCGTCGGTGCGGCTGTACGCGAAGCTCGAGGGCCAGAACCCGACCGGCTCGATCAAGGACCGCGTCGCGCTCTCCATGATCGAAGCGGCCGAAGCCGCGGGCGAGCTCGAGCCCGGCCGCGAGCTGCTCGAGCCGACCTCAGGCAACACCGGCATCGCGCTCGCCCTCGTCGCGAAGCTCAAGGGCTACTCGCTCACCTGCGTCCTCCCGGAAAACGCCACCGCGGAGCGCAGGCAGCTCCTGCGCCTCTACGGCGCGACGATGGTCGAGTCGCCCGGCGAGGAGGGGTCGAACGGCGCGGTCCGCGTCGCGCTCGAGCTCGCCGAGCGAGAGCCGCGGTACTTCATGCCGTTCCAGTACGCCAACGAGGCGAATCCGCGCGCCCACTACGCAGGCACCGGGGCCGAGATCGCGGACGCGCTCGACCGCGTCGACGTCCTCGTCGCGGGGCTCGGCACCGGTGGGACGCTGATGGGCGCCGGCGCGCGACTGCGGGAGCGCTTTCCCGGCGTCGTCGTCGCCGCCGCCGAGCCGCTGCCGGGCGATCCGGTGATGGGGTTGCGCTCGCTCGACGACGGCTACGTGCCGCCGATCCTCGACGTCGGGAAGCTCGACCGGAAGCTGCTCGTCTCGAACGACGACGCGGTGGCGGGCGTGCATGCGCTCCTCGACCGCGAGGGGATCTTCGCGGGAGTCTCGAGCGGCGCCGTCCTGCATGTTGCGCGGCGGCTCGCCGGGGAGCTCGAGGAAGGCGTGGTCGTGTGCGTTCTCGCCGACGGCGGCTGGAAGTACCTCTCGGCCGGCTTCTGGCAGGGCGAGGAGATCGACGAGAGCAAGCTGTGGTGGTAGTCCCGCGGCCCGTGCGGGAGGCACTCGCCGAGCACGCGCGACAGGAGCTGCCGAACGAGAGCTGCGGCCTGCTGGTGCTGCGCGACCGCGTCGCCGACCGCTACGAGCCGGGACGCAACGCCGCCGAGTCGCCGTACCGCTTCGAGCTCGAGGTCGACCCGGAGCTCTGGTTCCTCGAGGACGACGGATACGAGCTCGCCGTCGTCCATTCGCACGTCTCCGCGCCGCCTCGCCCGTCGCGCACCGACGTCGAGAACGTCGGGCTCTGGCAGGGCCGCCCGTACCTCATCTACTCGGTCGCGCGCGACGAGCTCGCAGCCTGGACGATCGCCGGAGGTGTGATCGAGCCGCTCGAGCTCGGCTGACAGATCACGCTCGCGCGGGCCAGTGCCCTGGAACGGTGCGACGGCGAGTCGCTGCCAGGACACCGGATGCCGCGCCGAGCCCGAGCAACGCGATGCCAACCGCTGTCGGAACGACCCAGGCGGGCGTCGAGGCATATCGGCACTCGGACGCAGGTGCGGTTGGTGCGCAGCGGATAGGAAGCCCGTTGAACGAATGCCAGGGCAGGGCGGCCGCACCTTGGTACGCCGCCCAGAGGATGAGTACGGCGGCGACGGTTGCCACGAGTCTCACGGCTGCAAATCTGACCACGACGGCGAATTCTACGACGTCGGAACCCGTACCTCTCGTAACGATCCCGGAACGCGAGCGCTCTACCGTCGGTTCCACTGCGGCTAACGAGAGAAGGAGCCGACGATGGACGCTTTTCGCCTCGGAACCCGGACGGGTCTGCGACGCGCCTCGCGTTTCGGAGCCTTCGTCGTCGCGGTCTCGGTCCTGCTCGCCGCCGCAGCCTCGAGCGCGCACGGAAGCTCGCGCGCGGCCGCAGCCTGTCCGGTCGCGGGCCAGTGCGCGGTCAACCCGAAGACGCACTGCCCGCTGGGCGGCCCGTCGAGCGGCGCCCACCCGGCGCCCGTGGCGCCGATCAAGCTCTCGCCGCCGAAGAAATGCGTCTCGGTGCCGACGACGCTGTTCTACGTCCGGGGGAACGATGCGTATGGATGCAGCGAGATCCTGTTCGTGCAGATCAAGCTGCAGCCCGGCATCAAGCGGTACGAATCGGTCGTCTACTCGCTGATCGGCCTAGGCACCCGTTGGTGGGCCGACCCTTCGACTCCGCTCAATCAGACCGGACCGGCCCCGCCGGCTGCAACGACACAGCTCCGCCGTCGGGCGTCTACGGCCAGGCCGGCTGGGGCGTCAAGCCGCGGAAGTCGAAGTCCGGCGCAGGGCATGGCAACACGATCAGCATCCACGGCCCGACCCACAACGCCTTCCACGTCACGTTCAACGAGGTCGTGACCGGGTCCGCCGGCGGCAAGGCGAATTACGTCCAGAGCGGGGAGCAGCTCGGCTGGACGCCGCACTGTGCTTCGACGCTCGTCGCCGAGGAACGGCGCTCGGGCTGGACGCCGTGGCCGACGGGAACCGGCCCCGTCCACGGTCACTTCCAGCTCACCGCGGCGTTCTACTCCCGCAACCACCTGAAGCACGGGATCTGCTCGTACCTGATCAACGTGTCCACGAAGCACACCTACGCGCACGCAGCCCGCTACTGGTCGAACTCCTGACGGCGACGGGACGGTACAGAGCGAGACCCGTGAGGATTCAAAACACTCGCCCGGCCGGCTAGCCCCCGGCACTGCCGCTCGCCGAGATCCGCGCCCGGCAGGATCCGTCGGTGCACGACGCCGTCCTCGAAGCCGCACGTCAGATCTGGCCGCCGTTCGTCCTTGTCGCGGGGCTGCTGGCGATCGGCACCGTCGTGGAGGCGGACTGCCTGTTCGCCGCGGTCGGAACTCGGATCGAGCGGATCGGCGGCAGCACCTTCAGGCTCCTCGCAGCGCTCCTCGCACTGGAGGCAGTCGTCACCGCCCTGCTCAACCTCGACACGGCAGTCGTCTTTCTGACTCCGATCCTTTTCACGCTGCACGCCAACGTGGCAGCGACGAGAGGCCGTTCCTCTATGGCGCTCTCTCTTCATCGCCAACGCGGCCTCGATCCTGCCACCCGGCTCAAACCTCACGAACCTGATCGTGTTGGCCCACGAGCATCTCTCCGGCGCAGAGAACCCCGCGCTTCCGGTGCTTGCGGTCGGCGTCGTCGCCGTGAGCCTGTCCCGACTGCGCCCGCACCTCAACGTGCGGTTCTTCTCGGACTGTTCCTGGTCGCCGTGGCCTTCGGCACCCTCGGCCGCCTCTGGGACGGGCCGATGCACCTACTCGCGCACCTTGGCAGCGCCGAGACTGCGATCGTCGGCGCCGGCGCCGCCGTCCTCGTCAACAACCTCCCGGCCGCATCACTTCTGTCGGCGCACCGGCCACCACATCCGCTCCCACTCCTCCTTGGTCTCAATCTCGGCCCGAACCTTGCCGTCACGGATTCGCTGGCCGCCTACCTCTGGTATCGAGCGGCTCGCATGTCGGACGCTCACCCCTCGCTCACGCAGGTGACAGTGCTCGGGTTGGTGGTCGTTCCGCTCACGCTCACTACGGCACTGGTCGCCCTCGCACTGACGAATCGCGCGGGCGGGTGAGACGACACGGCCTTCTTGGTCGGGCATCAGATGGAGGGCGACCAACCAAGGCGGTCAGAGCGGATGGCGGGAACCGAGAGGGAGTAGCAACGCTCGCCAGGGCCCGTGTCCCGGAATGACCCCTGACCAGACGTCTTCTCTGGTGGCGGATGGTCTGTCGCGGTAGCCTGAGCTATGTCCCCTGACGAGACTGAGTCTGAGGCGGGGGCCGCGAAGTCATTAGATCGGACTCTGCTAGGTGGACTGGTCGGCTTCGAGGCCGTTCTCTACGGCGCAGTAGCGATTCTTCTTGCGGCAGCCGCCGTTTTTGTTCTCGTCGGCACGGTGCACGAGCTGGTGCATGCGATCTCGACGGGCGCCGGCGCCGTGGACACTGGGGTCGCGATTCTCGATCGTGTCCTGCTGCTTCTGATCATTGCCGAGCTCGCTTACACGCTCCGTTTCGTTCTCCGTACGCACCGGATCGCCGTTGAGCCGTTCCTGTTCATCGGCTTGATCGCGGTTGTGCGACGGATCCTCATCGTGACTGCCCAGTTCGAACGACTCCCAGCAGGCGGTCGTGTCCTGACGAACTTTCTCCTCGAGCTGGGCCTGCTTGGCTTCCTTGCCCTCGCGCTTGCTATCGCCGTCAAGCTCGTCGGTCGCTCTGGATCCTCTCCTGACTAAACGATGCAGACGGGACACAGGACCGTCGGCTCGGCCCGCGTCCTCTCGCCTGAGCGCCCTGCCGAGCCCTACTCGACCTCGTCCTCGTCGACGTAGTCGGCTACCTCGTCGCGACGCGGCTCCGGGCGCCGCTCGAACGTGACCGCGATCCGCTCGATTCGGTTGCCTTCAACCTCGAGCACGTCGAACCGCATGCCGTCGTAGGAGACGTCGTCGCCCGGCTCCGGCGCCCGGCCGAGCTGGCCGAAGACGAAGCCGGCGACCGTGTGGAAGTCCTCGTCCGGCAAGTCCGTGTGGAAACGCTCGTTGAACTCGTCGATCGAGAACATCCCGTCGACGCGATACGAGTCCTCGCCGATCTGCTCGACCTGCTCCTCGGGCACGTCGAACTCGTCCTCGATCTCGCCGACGATCTCCTCCAGCAGGTCCTCGAGCGTGGCGATCCCGACCATCGCGCCGTACTCGTCGACGACGACCGCGAAGTGGCTGCTCGTGCGGCGGAACTCCTGCAGCAGCGAGGCGAGGTCCTTCGTCTCGGGCACGACATACGCCGGCCGCAGCAGCGACTCGAGCTCGAGACCGGTGAGACCACGGTCGTGGATCGCGCTGAACAAGTCGCGCACGTGGAGCACGCCGGCGATGTCGTCGAGCGACTCCCGGTAGACCGGGTAGCGCGTGTACGGCGAATCGAGTACTACGGCGAGCGCCTCCTCCGGAGGCATGTCGATCGAGACCGCGGCGACGTCGGGCTTCGCCACCATCACGTCGGCCACGTCCTTGTCCCCGAAAACGAAGACCTTCTCGATCAGCTCCCGTTCGCCCTCCTCGATCTGCCCCTGCTGGGTGGAGCGGGAGACGAGCATCCGCAGCTCGGCCTCGGAGTGCACCTCGCGGTGGGCACCCGGCGGCTCCAGCCCGAAGGAGTGCAGAATGGCGTCGGTCGCGGCCTGAAGCGCCCAGATGAACGGGCGGAAGACCGTGACGAATCCGCGCACCGGGATCGAGACCCAGAGAGCCGTCCCCTCCGCATGGCCGAGCGCGGCGCCTTTTGGCACGAGTTCGCCGAAGACGACGTGGAAGAAGGTGAGGATCGCGTAGGCGATGAGGATGGCGAGCGCGGTCGACATCCACTTGTCGAACTCCCGCGAGAGCGTCGCCTCGCCGAGCGCACCGATGCCCAGGGACGTGAGCGTGACGCCGAGCTGCATCGCGGCGATGAAGCGACCCGGATCCCCGGTGATCCGAAGCACGTCGCGGGCGCGGCGGTTGCCCTGGTGCTGGAGCTCGATGATCCGCGTCCGGCGCGCCGTGACGAGGCCGTACTCCGCAGCCACGAAGAACGCGTTGAGAGCGATCAGGATCGCGACCCCGATCAGCTCGAAGAGAAGTGTCACGCCCTCACCTCGAGGGCGTAGGTACTAGGAGGGTTCTCGTCCAACTCTCCGGCCGGAGTATAGGGAGAGGTTCGGAGCCTACGTCCTGTACGAACATACGTTCGCTATCCTCCCGCGATGCGAGCCGAGTACCGGGAGGAGCCGTGCCGCAGCGCCCTCAACCGCGTGCGCGGCATGCCGTTCGCCTGGTCGCTCAACCCGTACATGGGCTGCGTCCATCGCTGCACCTTCTGTTACGTCCGTGCCTTCGAGGCCCGCGCCGACCGGCCTTGGGACGACCGCTACGGCTCGAGCATCCGCGTGAAGACGAACGTCGCGGAGGTCCTCCGGCGGGAGCTCGCACGCTCGTCGTGGCGGGGCGAGCCGGTCGCGGTCGGCGCGGCGACCGATCCGTACCAGCCGGCGGAGGGCCGCTACCGCCTCACGCGGGGCTGTATCGAGGCGTTCGCGGAGGCAGCGAGCCCGTTCTCGATCATCACGCGCGGACCGCTCATCGTGCGCGACGTCGACGTGCTCGCCGAGGCGGCGCGCCGGCGGATGTGTCGGTGACGTTCTCCGTCCCGACGCTCGACCACGACATCTGGCGCCGCACCGAGCCGGGGACGTCGCCGCCGCGCCAGCGGCTCCGCGCGCTCTCGCGACTCGTCGAGGCGGGCATCGACGCGAGAGTCGGGATGGCCCCGATCCTGCCGGGTCTCAGCGACCGGCCGGAGCTGCTCGCCGAGGTCGTGCGCGAGGCGCGGGCCGCCGGAGCGACCGGGATCTGGGCGAACCTCCTCTACCTCCGGCCGGGAACACGCGAGCACTTCCTCGCCGCGCTCGAACGCGACTGGCCCGACCTTCTCCCCGAGTACGAGCGGCTCTACCGTCGCGGCGCCTACCTGCCGCGGCGCGAGACGGATCCCGTGCGGCAACGCGTCCGCTCGCTTGCGCGCAGCCACGGCGTCCGCGACCGGCGGCGATTGCGCCTCGAACCCGCTTCCCAAGCCGAACAGCTGCAAATAGCGGCTATGTGACAGCTGGCCGTCGTTCTATGATCTGCCGGCCGTTGGCTGCAGCCGAGATCACCTGCCTGATCGTCGATGACCACGAGGTCGTACGTGAAGGGCTTCGCCTGTCGCTCAGCAGAGCGCCGCACATCCGCGTGATCGGCGAGGCGGCCGACGGCGAGGCTGCCGTCGCGCTCGCCGAGCGGCGTCGTCCGAACGTCGTGATCATGGACGTCCGCATGCCCGGCATGGACGGGCTCGAAGCGACGCAGGCGCTGATGGAGAAGGTGCCCGACAGCTCGGTCCTCATCTTCACCGCCTACAGCGAGCGGAGCCTGCTCAGCCGCGGCCTCGAGTCGGGCGCGAAGGGCTACGTCCTGAAGGAGGCGCCGCACGAGACGCTCCTGCGCGCGATCGAGAAGGTTGCGAGCGGCGAGGGGTACGTCGACCCGGCGCTCATGCCCGCGTTCCTGACCGGACGCGACAAGGACGACATGCTCACGGGCCGCGAGCGCGAGATCCTCCAGCTGCTCGCCGACGGGATGTCGAACGCCGATGTCGCGACGCAGCTCTTCATCAGCCAGGAGACGGTGAAGAGCCACGTCCGGCACATCCTCGCCAAGCTCGAAGCCGACACACGGACGCACGCGGTCGCCATCGCGCTGCGCGAAGCGATCATCGACTAGTGAAGCCGTCACCGACGAGCACGGAGAGCCTGACCATCCCCGACGCCGACCACGAGCCCGCCGAACAGGTTCTCGCAGCGGAGCAAGACGAGCGGCGGCGCATCGCGCTCTTCCTCCACGACGGCCCGGTGCAGTCACTCGCGGGGGTGGCACTCATGCTCGACGCGTCTCTCGACCTGATCAGCCGCGGCGAGCACGAGCAGGCGCGCGAGATCCTCGACCGGGCACTGGCGCGGACGAGGACGACGGTCGGCGAGCTGCGCGACCTCTCTTTCAACCTCGAGCCGGTCGCGCTGCGCGACCACGGCTTCGCGGCGGCGGTCGACGCGCTCGCGCAGTCCCGCGGTCGCGAACACCGGATCGAGGTCTCGCTCGACGTGGCGCTGATCGACGACCTCGGCGAACGAACCCAGGCCGCCCTCTACCAGATCGTGCGGGAGGCGCTCGAGGAAGCGATTCGGCGTGGCCCTCCCTCCCGCTTCGAGGTCGCTGCCACCTCGGACGCGCCCGGGACCCTGTGCCTCGTGATCCGGGACGACGCACCGACCGAGCGCCGCCGGCGGGCGCTCGAGGTGCTGGGCGAGCGCGCGCGGACCCTCGGCGCGACCCTCACACTCGACCACGAGATCGACGGCACGACGATGAGCCTCGAACTGCGCGGACAGCCGACCGACGACCACTAGGCTTCGCGCGATGGACGGCGACTACGGGCAACAGCATCTTCTCTTCGTCTGGAAGCCGTCCGGCTACGAGCTCGTCGTGCAGGACGGCGAGGCGCCGTCGGTCGGCGCCGATGTCGAGGTCGAGGGCCAGCAGCTGCGGGTGACGAAGCTCGCGCCGTCGCCGCTGCCCGGCGACCGGCGCGTCTGCGCGTACCTCGCCGGCTAGGCGCCGCCTGCGATCGACTCGGCGGCCGCCAGGCCCAGCACGAGCGCCTGCGCGAGCCCGCTCGAGTAGCCGCCCGTCGCGACGCCGCCCGCGTCGACGCCCGCAGCCCACACGCCCTCGGTTCCTGTCACCCGCGCCTGCGCATCCACCTGCAGGCCGCCGATCGTGTGCGTCACGGCGCCCGCGACGTGAACCGCCAGGCCGTCATCCCGCCCGACGACCGTTCCTCCCGCAGCCCGCGCGGCCTCGATGCGCTCGTTCGTCTCGGCGACGACGTACCACGCGCGTGAACCGATCAGCTGCGCAAGGTCGTTCTCGTGCCATGCGACCTGCGCCGGCGTGATCTCGCTCCAGTCGTCGGTGAAGACACGCGCCTCGCGGCCGTAGAGCTGCGCGAGCGGGACGAAGTCCTGCTCCCGGATGCGCGCCGGGGGCGCGGGCATGGCGCGGCCGTAGAACTCGTCCATGCCCGGCGTGGTGGCAGCGCCGCGGGCGACCGCGAAGTCGAGGCCGTCCCCCTCACTCCACGGGTTCGCGCGTAGGAGGAGCCCGCGCTGGCGGGCGAGGCGAACCGGATAGCCGCCGGTGGCGAGCAGGATGGGCGGCTCGGCGTCGTCCTGCAGCCGCAACTCGAGCTCGATGTCGCCGGCGGCCTCGACGAGGAGCCGCGTCAGCACATCCGGGTCGTAACGGCGGCCGGTCGTGAGCGGGTTCTCGGTGTCCAGCCAGACCGGCTCGGCACCGAGTGCCTCGAGCCAGCCGATCCCGTCGTCGAGGCGCTCCCAGATCAGCCGCTGCAGCAGTTCGTCGCCGCCCGGACACTCGGTGCGGAAGCGCTCCCACTCTCGATGCCGCCAGACGACGCAGGAGGAGAGGAGCATCGAGCCGCCGGCGCGTGTCCCCTTCTCGAGCACGCGCGGCTCGTGCCCGAGCTCGCGCAATCGTGCGGCCGCGACGAGGCCCGCCATCCCCGCCCCGGCGACGGTGACGCGCAACTCAGGTCAGGGAGAACGTCGGCTTGTGCTCGACGTACTCGATCCGGACGCGCTCCGGCCCCCAGACGAAGACCGCGAGCGTGTTCGGGGCGTCGACGACGTTGTCGATCTCGACGCCGAGCTCGCGCGCCCCGGCCTCGTGCTCGTCCGCCGAGTCGACGAGCACGGCGAGGTGGTTGAGCAGCGGCCGTTCAGGCGCTCCCGGCCGACCGGCCAGGAACTCGACCCATGCACCGCCCACCTCCACGCGCGGGTTACCCGACGCGCCGGGCGCCGCAGCGTCGAAGCCGAGCGACTCGTACTCAGACGCGGTCTTCCCCGGATCGGCGGAGCGCAGCGTCACGTGGTCGAGGTCGTAGTCGAGATCCGTGTCGGTTTCGACGAGACCGAGCACGACGCTCTCGCTCAGCTCGAAGTACGCCTCGCCCTCGCGCGGCCGCTCGAGCTCCAGTCCGTCCGGCAGCTTGGCGAGCGCCTGGTCGAGGTCGCCGACACGCAGCGCCACGTGCTCGAGCGCTCCGCGGTCGCGCGGCCCCTCGGCAGCGAAGAGCGTCAGCTTCCCGCGCCGAGCATCGGCGCCCACGAGCGTGAATGCGTCCGTCCGGTCGATCACATGCATCCCGAGATGCCGGACGAGGAAGTCCGCGACGGGGTCGCGGTCGGCGAGCCAGTAGGCGACGTGGTCGAGGGTCTTGGGGTTCACGACGAGGGCTGTTCCCTCTACGCGCCGCGGTTAGGCGATCGGCTCGTTCTGGACGTTGTTCTCGTCGGCGTACTTCTGCGTGAGCTGGTTGACGACGTCCATCCCCTTGTCGTACGCGTAGTTGATCTCCACGAACGCGTTCCACTTGTCCGGCAGCGCGTCCTCCGGGAAGATCGCCTCGACTGGGCACTCCGGCTCGCAGGCGCCGCAGTCGATGCACTCCTCCGGGTCGATGACCAGGATCCGGTCGGCCTGGTGGATGCAGTCGACCGGGCAGACGTCCACGCAGGAGAGGTCTTTGATGTCGATGCAGGGCTCGGCGATGATGTACGTCACAGAGTCCTACTGTAGATAGCGGCCCGGAGCGGCCGCGCGGCGAACCGTCACGGCTCCGACGAGTCGGCCAGCTCCGTCACGACTTCGCCGAGCCGCTCGCCGAGCGCCGACTTCGCGAGCACCTGGTCGAAGCCCGCGGCGTGCGCGGCGCGCAGGCCGGACGTGTCCGTGTGGTTGGTGAAGCCGACGATCGGGACATCCGGATACGTGTCCGCGACCTCGTCCGGATCGACGCGCGACACGTCTGCGAGAACGAGCTCCGGGTCCTCCGTATGGTCAGCCGTGATGAGACGGTGGCCGGGCAGGAGCGCCTCGAGCTTCCCCCGCATGAAGAGATCGACCCCACAGAGCAGGATCGTCGACACAGGGGAAGGTTAAAGCCCAATGCATGCTGCATTCAAGCTCGGGATCGAGGCGATTCGCGAGGGACGCTACTTCGCGGCGCACGAGGAGCTCGAGACGGCATGGCGTGCGGCGCCGCCCGAGGAGCGCGACTTCTTCCAGGGACTCGTCCACGTCGCCGTCGCGTGGTACCAGGCCGGACGCGGACGGCCTGTCGCAACGGGGCGGCAGCTGGAGAAGGCCGCGCGCCGGCTCGCGCCGTACGCACCGGAGCATCGCGGAGTCGACGTCGCAGGAGTGCTCGCCCAGGTCGCGGCGGCCCGGGAGCGTGTCGCCGCGGGCTCGCTCGACCTCGATCCGCCCCGGGTCTAGCTAGGGCTTTGCCAGGCCGAGGTCGATGAGGGCACGGTTGACGCCGACCTGGAGCCACCACTCGCGGTGGAAGAAGAGCAGGAGGCCGAGCGCGATCAGCACGATGCCGCTCCCGACCTGGATCAGCGTGTAGCGGTCGCGGAGCCAGCGGAACGCTCCCATCGCCCGGGCGAACGCGAGACCGGCGACGAGGAACGCCGCGCCCAGGCCGAGTGCGTACGCGGCGAGCAGGACCGTCCCCTTCAGCACCGTCCCGCTCGTACTCGCAAGGACGAGGACGGCGCCGAGGACGCTGCCGATGCACGGCGCGGCGCAGACGGCGAACGCTCCGCCCAGCAGAGCGCCTGACCCACGCCGCCGGGCTCCCGTGAGCAAACCCGGCGCCAGCACGCGCTCGGGCACGGGCAGCAGACCGACGAACGCGAGGCCGAGCACGACGAGGATGAAGCCCGCGACCTGCGTGCGCGCCGTCGCCGAGAGCACGCTGCCGACCGCCGCCGCTCCGGCGCCGAGGACGACGAAGACCACCGTGAAGCCGAAGATGAACGGCAGGCTCGAGACGACGACGCGCCTCGCCGTCCCGCGCTGCCCCAGCTGGCCGGCCTCGACGCTGGAGAGTGCCGCGAGGTAGCCGGGGACGAGCGGCAGCACACACGGCAGGACGACCGAGACGAACCCGGCCGCGAACGAGATCCCGAGCCGCCCTCCCATCAGTCGAAGCGCGCGAGCACGTCGTCGAGGCGCCGCTCGGTCTCCTCGTCGAGCCCGGAGTCCGTGGGCTCGGCGGGCTCCCCGGTCTCCCGCACCCGGCTCCAGCGCCAGACGCCGAAGGCGAGCACGAGCGCGCCGGTGAGGACGCCGACGATCGGCAACCACCACGCGAGCAGGTCGAATCCCTTGTGGGACGGAGCCGCGAGAATCCCCGCCCCGTAGTTGGCGACGAGCGCCGACTCGATCTGCTGGGCAGTCCAGCAAGCGGCGATCTTCCTCGAGATGAAGGCCTCGATCCGCTGCGCCGCGGGCGCGTCGGACTGGTTGAGCGTCGTGTGGCAGGTCGGGCACATGACCTGGCCCTCGAGATACGGCAGCGAGGTGCGCGGCTGCGCGCAGGCGGCCGCCGCCGGGCCTGCGAACGCGAGCGCGACCGCGACGACCGCGGTGAGCCGCAGGATCACGTCTGCGCCTTCGCGAGAGCGCTGCGGAACTGGACGGCGAAGCCGGGATCGGTGATCGGGCCGGCGAGGTGCGCGACGATCCGCCCCTGCCGATTGAGAACGTACGTCTCCGGCGCCTGCGTGACCCCGTAGCTCCCGGTGGTCACGTTGCCCGATCCGTCGTCGAGCATCGGGAACGTCAGGCCATGAACGCTGACGAAATGCCGCGCGTCGGAGTTGAGGTCATGGAAGTCGACGCCGACGAAGACAACGCCGCGGTGGCGGTAGCTCCTCCAGTCACGCTCGAGCACGGCGGCCTCGCTCTTGCACGGTTGGCACCACGACGCCCAGAAGTTCAGCACGACGGGCTTTCCCCGGTACGACGCCAAGGAGACCTTGCCCGGGCCGTCGAGCCGATGCAGCGTGAAGGCCGGCGCCACCGAACCGACGCTCGGCGCGTGCTGCTGATTCGCCAATTGCCAGACCAGCAGCGCGAGCAACCCCGCCACGCAGGCGAGGGCGACGATCTGGGTCGTCCCCTTCACCCGCCGCATCACGCGGTCCTCGCCGCCTTCAGCTCACGCGTGAACTCCCGGCTGTAGGCCGAGTCGCTGACCGGTCCCGCTACCGGCGCGCCGACGACCCGTCCGGCGGGATTGATCACGTAAGTCACGGGAAATCCCGGAAGCGCGTATGGCCCCAGCGCCAGCTTCTCGTCCGGATCGAAGGCGATCGGGTACGTGACCCCGTGAGCGTGCAGAAACTGGCGCGCCGAGCCTCTCGTGTCTCCGCTGTCGACGCCCAGGACGACGACTCCGTCCGAGCGGTACTGCCGCCAGAGCGACTCGAGGTGTGGCGCCTCGCTCTTACACGGTCCGCACCAGGACGCGAAGAAGTTGAGCACGACCGTCTTGCCGCGGAACGACGCAAGCGACACGTCCCCGCTGCCGTCGAGACGCGGGAGCGTGAACGCCGGTGCCGGTGCGCCGACCTTCGGCGGCGGCGTCTGGTGGGTCAGGTGCCACACGAGCAGCGCCGCGAGGATCCCGACTCCCATCATCGCGGCGGCTTGCGCTCCGAGCTTGTACGGACCCGTCACGGCCGCCGCTAGGACGGGATGATGAAGACCGGCGTCCCGATCCGCACGCGGTTGAAGAGCCACTCGGCGGAGGGCACCTGCATCCGGATGCAGCCGTGCGACTCCGAGTGGCCGATCGACCACGGCTCGTCGGTGCCGTGGATCCCCACGCCCGGCGCGCTCAGACCCATCCAGCGGGTGCCGAGCGGGTTGCCGGGCCCGGGCGGAATAGGCTGCGCGCCGGCGGCCCACGAGTCCTGGGTCGGCGGGAACCACCACGGGTTCCTCTGCTTGACCACGATCTCGAAGTGGCCCAGCGGCGTCGGCCACTGCGCCTGCCCCGTGGCAACCGGGAAGACGCGGACGAGCCGGACGCCGTCGTAGAGATAGAGGCGGTTCGAGCCGCGGTGGATCACGATCACGGGCTCCGCCTTGGCGGACGTGGTCGTGATCGTCCGCAGCGGCGCGACGATCACGCTGCGCGTCCCGGCGACGATCGCGTCGGCGATCCGCATCCGGGTCGGGAAGGGCCGGAGCGCACGACCCGGGTGGGCGCGGCCGAAGAAGGGGCGGCCCTGACGCAGGCGGAGCGTGCCCGCGACCGGGGCGCGATAGGTCTTCGCGGCGAGTGCCTTCACCCATTTCGCGACGAGCTTCGCGTCGAGCGTCGGCGTGAGCGGGACCGCGGTGTCGGCGAGAGCCGTGAGCGCCGTCTGGACCGCGGGCGAGACCGCGATCGCAGTGTGGAAGTGGTGCGGCGAGACCGAGACGCGTCGGTGGCCGACGCGGACGACGACCGGTGCGAGGTACGCGTCCTCGACCGCGGCCGTCGCCTCGTCGGCAGTCAACCCGCTGACGTCGACCGAACCGACCAGCACGCCGTCTGCGATCACCGCCGGAGGCGGCGGCGTGTCGGCACGGGCGTGGCCCGCTCCCACGCCGAGGGCGCAGACGACGAGGCAGAGGATGAAGCCGGCGCGCTTGGCCACGGGACGGCCCGATTCTAGCTTTCGGGCGGTACGCGCCCGCTCAGGGAGCAGTCGGCGGCTGCCGCCCCGCTCACGTCTTGCGAATCACCACGACGGCAAGGTCGTCGGAGAGATCGCCGCCGGCGAACTCCCGCGCGTTCTCCGCGACCGCGACGGCGAGCCGCACGCGCCGGCAGGTCGTGTCGCTCCGCGAGCAGCGCGTCCAGACGGTCGTCGCCGTAGAGCTCGCCGTCCCGGCGCGCCTCGACGACACCGTCGGTGTAGAGGACGAGCGACGCGCCCGGCGGCAGGTCGGCGCCGGACTCGGCGTACTCCTGGCCACCGTCGATCCCGAGCACGAGCCCGTGTGCCTCCAGCGAACGCGTCGATCCGCCGGGGAGGACTATGCGCGGCGCTGGATGCCCCGCACTCGCGCCGGAGACCCTGCCGTTTAGACCGTCGACGACGACGTAGCTCATGCTGATGAACTTGCCGGAGCCGATCTCGCTGCAGATCACGTCGTTCGCGGCGGCCAGGAAGTCGGCCGGCTCCGGATGCTCCCGCGCGAGCGAGCGGAACACGAACTTCGCCATCGCCATGTCCGCCGTCGCGTCGACGCCGTGCCCCGTCACGTCACCGAGCACGACGGCGAGCCGGCCGTCGTCGAGGGCGAGGAAGTCGTACAGGTCACCGCCGACGTCGACGCGCGCCGAGGGCTCGTACACCTCCCCCACCTCGAGCCCCTCGATCACGGGCCGGGAGCGCGGCAGCAGCGAGCGCTGCATCGTGTCGGCGAACTGCTTCTGCTGCTGGTAGAGCCGGGCGTTGTCGATCGCGAGGGCCGCCTGCGTTGCGAGCGCCGTCGCAGCCTCGACCGTCTGCTGCGAGAGCGGGTCCCCCGGGCGGAACGAGAACACGCCGAGCGAGGCGACCACCTCGGTCGGCAGAGCGACGGGGACGACGGCCGCGGTCCAGCCCTTCTCGAGGAACGGAACGAGTGCCGGCAGGTACTGCCCTCCGCGTCGGCGGCCGGGGCCGAGCCAGAAGGTGCGCCGATCACGGAAGAGCCGCTGCACGCTCCGCTGGCCGAACGGCACGGGCTGGGTCAGGATCGCGCCGACCGCCTCGGCGAACGGCGCGTCGCGGATGTGCACCGCGCGCGGTACGAGCTGCTCGCGCCGCTCGTCGGGCATCCGCACGACGGCCGCGTCGAGATCGAGCACCTCGACGACGGTGCGCGCGAGCGCAGCGAGCGTCTCGTCGAGCCGCAGGCTCTGCGCGAAGGAACGCGACACCTCGTAGAGCGCGCCGATCTGCCGTGCAGCCGCGCGCTCGGCGGCCAGCGCCGCCTCGCGCTCCTCGCCCAGCAGGGTCGCCTGCTCGTGGAGCTGCGCATTCTGGACGGCGACAGCGAGCTGGCCTGCAACCGCTGCGAGCAAGGCCGTCTCGTGCTCGCCGGCCGTGACCGATCCCGCAGGGTACGCAGCGAGGAGTCCCACCACGTCGCCGCGCGCCCTGAGGGGCACGGCCAGCGCGGCCCCGATTCCGGTCTCCCGCGCCACGGCCGCCACGTCGGCGAGTCGGGGGTCGCGCACGACGTCGGCGACTTCGAGCACTGCCCGTTCGCGCGACGGCCCCAGCGCAACGTCGAGCAGGCGGTCCGCGACGCGGGCATGCGCACCGGACAGGCCACGACTCGTCGCCTCCTCGAGCTCGCCGTCGCCCGAGCCGCGGAGGTAGACACCAACCCGAGCCACGCCCAGCAGCTCGCCCACCCGCTCGACGGCCGTCTCGAGCGTGTGCGAGACGGAGAGCTCGGCCGTCGCCTGCACGATCAGGTCGAGCAGCGCCTGCGTGCGCTCGAGCTCGAGCGCAAGCAGCCGCGAGCGCTCGCCCGTACGAAGAGCGTGCGCGACGCGGACGCCGAATGTCGCGAGCCGCGTGAGCTGCTCCGCCTCCGGCTCCTGGCCCGGGGGATGGAACAGCTGCAGCACGCCGAGCGGCGGCCTGCCGAGCGGCAGCGTGGTCGAGACCGCGCAATCCGCCGGGAGCCCGGCGACATGTGCCAAGACCGGTCCGGGCTCGGCGAGCGCACGTTCCGCGACCTCACGGGCTCCGTCGAGACCGGCAGCGATGTCTTTGCCCCACGAGGCGGCCGTGACGAACCCGTCGGTGCGGCTTTCCCAGAGGACTGCGGCGGCGGCCCCCGTGAGCACGGCCGCGAGGCGGACAACCTCGGCGGCAGCGTCCTCCTTCTGCAGCACCACGGCGAGCGCCTCACCTGCCAGCTCGAGCGCCGGCCGTGCGAGCGACGAGATGTCGCCGCCGCCGGCGAAGGCGCGGAGGACGAGAAGGGCCTGCCCCGCGCAGAGCTCGGCGGCGATGCGCTGCTCGGCGCCGAACGGCTCGCCCGGCCGATAGAGCTCGACCGAAACGGCATAGCCGTCCGACCGGGCCGGCACGAGCAGGAGCTGCGAGGCGCCGGCGTGCTCGGCGAGCCGGCGCACCGCCACGGGCGCGCGGGCGAGGTCGTCGAGGGGAGCCTCCGGGAGCTCCGAGGCGAGCAGCGTCGTTCCGTACAGCTCGGCAGCGAGCGCGTTCGGCGCTGCCACCGCCGCCGCTTCGAGCCGTTCGCCGCTCTCGTCGAGGGCCCGGACGACCGCAACCTCGGCTTCTGACACCGCCTGTGCGGCGTCGGCCAGTGCCCGCAGCGCCTCGGCAGCCGTCGTCGATCCCGCCGCGACCGTGAACGCTCGCACGAGCGCCGCGAACGACAGACCTCCCAACCGCGCATCCGCCGAGTCGAGCAAGGTGGTCACCGTCCGAAAGTATTCCGGCCGGACGACGCGGACGACGAGTCGTCGTCAGCCCAGGCTGCGTGGTGAGCGGCTCTCCCAGATCATGCCGCCACACATCGGGCACGCCGGGAGCACGCGCCGGACGACGGCCCCGTAGCCGCAGTCGGCGCAGCGGAACTCGCCCGACGCGTCCGTCCCGCTCACCGCAAAATCGACGAGCCCCGGGTCCTCGAGCGGCGGCGGAGCGAGCGCACTCCTCGCGCCCGGGCCCGCGTCGGTCTGAACCGTTACGTCCTGCACCAGTGTGTTGTCCTCGGAGAAGGCGCGACCCCGTGCGCGCCGGTGCGCTTTTGTGCCCATACTGCCGCTGTGCAAACGCCGGAGCCAGCGCGCCCATTCCGGTCGGAGCCAGAACGCCGGCCGACGCGACCCGAGCGCGCGACACCGCTCGTCGGAAGCTGGGGAATCCGGCTGGCGTGGGTTTCCGGGCTCGTCCTGACGATCTCCGCCTTCACCGACTGGTACTCGGGGACGCTGGCGAACGGCTTGACGCTGTCGGTGACCGGCTGGCACACGGGCACGCTCGGGAAGCTCGTCTTCTTCGTCGGGCTCGTCGTGCTGATCCTCGAGGCGTCGCGCGAAGCCGGGATCGTGCTGCCCGCGGCAGTCCCCGACCGGCTGCTCCTGATCGCCCTCGGCGCCCTCGCCGTGATCTTCGTCCTCATCCGGCTGATCTCGGTCCCGGACACGTACTTCGTCGAGACCACGCGCGGGATCGGGCTCTACATCAGCCTGCTCGGGTCACTCGGTCTCCTGGGCGCCGGGCTGCTCCGCACCGCCGAAGAGCTCCCGAGCTAGACCGGCTAGCTAGACCGGCTAGCTAGACCGGGACGATCGCCTTCGCCTGCTCGACGAGCTCGTCGAGGTCGAAGCCCTTGCCCACGAATCCCTGCGCGCCGCTCGACGCCGCCTGACGCCTCGCCGCCTCGTCCACCTGGCCGCTGAACATGAGCACGGGAATCGCCCCGGCACCGTGGCGCTCCTGGATCCGCCTCAGCATCTCCCAGCCGTCGACGTGGGGCATCATCACGTCGAGGAGGACGAGCTCCGGCCTGCGGGTCTCGATCGCGGCGAGGCCCTCGTCGGCGCTGGCCGCCTCGTGGACGTCATAGCCCTCCCGCTCGAGCTCGACCCGGACCAGCTCGCGCATGCGCTCGTCGTCGTCGACGAGGAGGACGGTGGGGCCGGCCTGCTGGCGGCCGGGTCCGGAGCGGGCGAGGAACGACTCGAGGTCGCCGCGCCGGAAGCGCCGGTGGCCGCCGGGCGTGTAGAAGGCCGGCACACGGCCCTGGTCGGACCACTTGCGAATCGTGCTCTGGGCGACGCCGAGGAAGCGCGCGGCCTGCCCGAGGGTCAGCCACTCGGGCTCGCGGCGCAGGGTGTCCTCGCGGTAGGCCATGGGCTCGAATTTCACCAAAACTCCCACTTCTTACACGTGGATGTGAGTTTAGGCGCACATCCTCATGGTTCGTAATCGATAGCGCCGCGTTGATACGCATCGAACGCTGCGGCGAGGACGGCCGTCAGGTCGCGCGGCCAGCCGGGCGTCGGCGCACGTTCCTCGAGCACCTCGCGCGCCCAGCGCTCGGATTCGCCGTAGGCGGCGACGAGTTCTCCGAGCGTGTACGTCTGCCCGACCCGCCTGCGCAGCTCGTCGAGCACGAGCTCGAGGAGCTCGAGCAGCTGCCGGTACCGCCCGGCGTCCTCGCGGACGGCCTCGAGCCGGCGGGTTCCCTCGTCCCACTCCTGGCGCGCGACCTCGATCCGGCTCATTGCGAGCAGCAGCGCTCCGGCCAGAGCGGCTCGACCTCGGCCAGGATGCGCCCGCCGAGCTCGTAGGCCGGACGCGCGAGGACGAACGCGACGTGCGCGTGGAGGCACTTCAGGCTGCCGCTTCGCCGCGAGCCGCCGATGCCGTACCCGAGCGAGGCGCCGCCGTCACTGCCGATCACGTCGCCGGCGAGCTTCCTCCGCAGGCGCCGCTGCTCCTCGTCGCCCGCTCTGAGACTCGCGGCGAGCGCAGCGTCGTCGCGTGTCGCGTTGCTCCAGCGCTCGACGCCTCCGGCGGCTTCGAGTCGCGAGACGGCAGCGACGAGATGGCGGCAGGTGAGGTAGTACGTCGTCGGGAACGGCTCGCCATCGGGGCCGTAGGGGCTCTGCTCGGTGACGGCCGGAGCGCCGAACGGGCAACGGACGGCGACCCGGCGCAGGGTGCGCGGCTCGCGCCCGAGCTGGCGCGCCACGATTGTCCGGTCAGCGTCAGTGACCACCGGGGGCAGCATGACGAGATGCACGCTGCCTGCGCCGCCACTGCGGGATGTCCTTGACGATGAAGAGGTGCTCGCCCGGGCGGAGGTAGCCGAGCGTCCGCGCCTCGGCGGTCAGGGCCGCGAGCGACGACGCGTGCTCGAGGCGCTTCTCGAGCGCTGCCTGCTCCCTCTGCAGCTTGCGCACCGCAGCGACCCGGGTGGCGCGCTGCGAGCGCGCGTCGACGTAGTCGTGCAGCGGTCGGTAGTAGAGCAGCCCGACGAGCACGAGCGCACCCACCGCGAACCAGCGCCGGGCAACAGGCCTGCCGATCCGCCGGCGGCGCTTCTTCCTTGCAGCCATCCGGTCCGAGTTCTCCGGCGGCCGCCGGGGTCCTGCGGCTCGCCCTCGAACTCACTCGACCATCGCGCCCGGTCAGCGCGTGATCATTCCGAAACGAGTTCCTACTGGACGACGTCGACCTTGATGACGTTCGTCGTGCCCGGAATGTTGACGGCGGTTCCCGCCGTGATCACGACGCTGTCGCCGCTCTCGACGATTCCGGCATCGCGCGCTGCCTCGACCGCGAGGCGCCAGAGCTCCTCGACGTCCGAGGTCTCGGAGATCAGGAGCGGAGTCACGCCCCACTCGAGCGCGAGCTGGCGCATCGCCCAGTCGACGTGCGTGAGCGCCACGACGGGACGGCGCGGCCGCAGCCGTGCGACCGCGTTCGCCGTCCGGCCGGTGAAGGTCGGAACGAGAATCGCCGCCGACTGCAGCGCCTCGGCGAGGTCGCAGGCGGCGTTCGACATCGCCTGGCCGATGGTCGGCTTCTCGTGCGCCTCGGGCAGCTCGTGCCGATAGTCGAGGCTCGGCTCGACCGCCCGTGCGATCCGGTCCATGTACGCGACGGCCTCGACCGGGTACTCGCCGACCGCCGTCTCGCCCGACAGCATCACGGCCGACGTCCCGTCGAGGATCGCGTTCGCGACGTCGCTCGCCTCGGCCCGCGTCGGCTCGGGAGAGTGCACCATCGTCTCCAGCATCTGGGTCGCCGTGATGACGGGCTTCCCGCGCTCGAGCGCCTTGTGGATGATCCGCTTCTGGACGAGCGGCACGAGCGCAGGTCCGATCTCGACACCGAGATCCCCGCGCGCGACCATCACCGCGTCGGTCTCGGCCAGGACGTCGTCGAGGACATCGACGGCCTCGGCCTTCTCGATTTTCGCGATCACGTGCGCATGCGAGTCCGCCTGCTCGAGCAGCGAGCGCAGGTCGCGGACGTCGGCGGGCGAGCGGACAAAGGAGAGCGCAACGAAGTCCACCCCGGTTTCGACCGCCCACTCGAGGTCGGTGACGTCCTTGCGCGTGAGCGAGGGAATCGGCACCGGAACGCCCGGCAGGTTCACGCCCTTGTGCGAGCTGACGAGCCCGCCGACGACGACCGCGCAGGTCGCGCGCCCGCCCTCGACCTCGTCGACGCGCAACCGGACGAGCCCGTCGTCGATCAGTATCTCGTGGCCCTGCTCGAGCACGTCCCCGATCACGGCCGGGGCAATCGGCAGCTCGCCGTCGGTCGCGGCCTCCTCCGCTGCGACCGTGATCCGGTCGCCGCTGTGGAGGACGACCGGCTCCTCGAGCTCGCCGATGCGCAGCTTCGGCCCCTGCAGGTCGGCGATGAGCGCGACCGGGCGGCCGACCTCGGCCGCGATCTCCCGCACGAGCCAGGCCCGCTGGGAGTGGCCGTCGTGTGTGCCGTGCGAGAGGTTGAAGCGAACGGCGTCGACGCCGGCCTCGATCAGCGCACGCAAGCGCTCGCGCGAATCGGACGCCGGCCCGAGCGTCGCCACGATCTTCGTTCTGCGTTCGCCGGCCAAGCCGGAGTTCAGACTAGCTCTCCGTGACGGTCCAGACGCACTACGCCATCGCAGCCGCGGAAGGTTCGCTTGCACTGGTCGACGGATCGCTGCCGTCGGTCGAGACGACGTGGCGGCTGCCGGACGTCCTCGCTGCCTTCGAGCCGTTGATCGGCAGACCGCCCTACCTGCGGCAGGCGGAACGGATCGAGGACGGCGATCGTGTCCTGCGCCTGCACGTGTTCGACGTCGGCGACGCGGTCGCGTCCGACGCCGAGCTGCCGGATCCGCTTCGACCCGCGTTCGAACGCTGGCTCGCCGAGCAACGCGGCGCTCCCGTGCCCCGGCTGCGTGCGGCGTGGGCGAAGCCCGGCTGGCTCGCCGCAGCCGAGGCGTGGGTTGATTGCAGCCTCGAGCCATACAGGATGTGGTCGCTCTCGGCCGTTCTGACGGGTGTGCGCGACGGCGAGACGGTGTTCCTGAAGGCGGTCTTCCCGCTCTTCCACCACGAGCCCGCGATCACGGAGGTCCTCGCGCGCGAGCACCCGGGCGCGGTTCCCGACGTGCTTCGGGTCGATCACGAGCGCGGCTGGATGCTGATGCGCCAGCTACACGGCGAGATCGCGGAGTCCATGACCGTCTCGCTCGCGCCTGCTCTGCGGGAGCACGCACGCATTCAGCGCTCGTGGAGCCTGCGCACCGACGAGCTGCTCGCGCTCGGAGCGCAGGACCGCGCACAGGACTGGCCCGACCTCGGGCTGCCCGTCTCGCTCGCCCACGGCGACCTCCACGGCGCGAACGTGGTCGTCGACAACGGGCGCGCGACGATCTTCGACTGGTCGGACGCATGCGTCGCGCACCCGCTGATCGACCTGCACACCTTCCTCGCCGAGGGCGTGGAGGAGGATGCGAAAGAGGTCTTCGTGGAGGCCTACGCCGAGGGCTGGAACGTGCCGCCGGCGCTCGTCCGGTCGGGCGTCGAGCAGATCGCCGAGTACTCGTGCCTGCACCAGGCCGAGAGCTACCGCGCAATCGCTGCGGGAGTCGAGCCAGCGGAGCGCCAGATGTTCGTCGACGCCGAGCGAGAGTGGCTGGAGCGCGCTACCGCCGCGCGCGAGGGAAGGCGTCCCAGCCCGGATACGTCGCCCTAGCTCCCAGCTCCTCCTCGATGCGGAGCAGCTGGTTGTACTTCGCAACGCGATCGCTCCTCGCCGGTGCACCCGTCTTGATCTGGCCGGTGCCGAGCGCGACCGCGAGGTCGGCGATCGTCGCGTCCTCCGTCTCGCCCGATCGGTGGGACATGACCGCCGTGTAGCCGTTGTCGTGCGCGAGCCGCACCGCCTCGATCGTCTCGGTCAGCGTCCCGATCTGGTTCACCTTGACGAGGATCGAGTTGGCGACTTCGCGCTCGATGCCGAGCCGCAGTCGCTCGGGGTTCGTGACGAAGATGTCGTCGCCGACGAGCTGGAGGTGGTCGCCGAGCCGTTCGGTCGTCGCGCGCCAGCCGTCCCAGTCGTCCTCCGCGTTGCCGTCCTCGAGCGAGACGAGCGGGAAACGGTCGGCCAGGTCTCCGTAGAAGCCGGCCATCTCCTCCGGCGCGAGCTCCCGGCCTTCGAAGCGGTAGCGACCCTCGGAGAAGAACTCGCTCGAGGCCGGGTCGAGGGCGATCGCCACTCGCTCGTGATGCCCCACCCGCTCGGCCGCTTCGAGGATCGCCTCGACCGCGACCTCGCTCGACGGAAGGTCCGGCGCGAACCCGCCCTCGTCGCCGACGGCCGTCGAGAGACCGCGCTCGCCGAGCAGCTTCTTCAGCTCGTGATACGTCTCGGCCGCGATCCGCAGCGCGTCCGAGAAGCTCCCGGCGCCCGCCGGGACGACCATGAACTCCTGCAGGTCGATCGAGTTGTCGGCGTGGACGCCGCCGTTGATCACGTTGAGCATCGGCACCGGCAGCGTTGTCGCATCCTCGCCGCCCAGGTGGCGGAAGAGCGAGACGCCGGCCTCGGCAGCCGCCGCCTTCGCGTTCGCGAGCGAGACGCCGAGCATGGCGTTCGCGCCGAGGCGCCCCTTGTTGGACGTCCCGTCGAGCTCGATCAGACGCCGGTCGAGCGCCTCCTGGTCGGCCGCGTCCATTCCGGCGACCGCGGGGGCGATCTCCGAGGTCACGTTCCCGACCGCCTTCCCGACGCCTTTGCCGCCGTACGGGGTACCGCCGTCACGCAGCTCGACCGCCTCGTGCACTCCGGTCGAGGCGCCCGAGGGGACCACCGCACGACCGGACACTCCGGACTCGAGCACGACCTGGACCTCCACGGTCGGGTTGCCGCGCGAGTCGAGGATCTGGCGCGCGTGGATCTGGAAGACCTTGCTCATTCGGCCTCTTCCTTCGCCCGATCGAACCATTCGTCCTGCTGGAGAGGGGCAGCTCGCTCCAGTTCTCCCCCGCCCTCGCCGCGAGCTCCTCGGCCGTCTCGACCCGGCGGCGGAATCGCTGCGACGCGCGCCGCACCTCGAGCTCGGGATCGACCTCGAGCCTGCGGGCCACGTTGACGGCCGCGAAGAGGACGTCGCCGAGCTCGTCGCCCGACGGCTCCTCCTCCAGCTCGCGCAGCTCGTCCGCAAGGTCGGCCAGCGCGCCGGCGAGATCCGGGTACTCGAAGCCGACGGCCTTCGCGCGCTGCTGGGTCTTGCGCGCATACAGAAGTCCCGGGAGCCCCTCGGCCACGTCGTGGAAGATGCCCTCGCGCCCCTCCTGCTCGACCTTGATGCGCTCCCAGTTCGAGCGCACGCGGTCGGCGGTCCCGGCCTCGACGTCGCCGAAGACGTGCGGATGCCGGCGCACGAGCTTCTCGTGCACGCCGCGGGCCACCTGCGCGAGGTCGCCGGCGCCACGCTCGTCGAGCAGCAGAGCGAGGAAGTAGACCTGGAAGAGCAGGTCGCCGAGCTCGTCGAGCAGCTTCTCGTCGTCGACCGGCGAGCGCGGCGTCCGCGACCTCGTAGGCCTCCTCGACGGTGTGCGGGACGATGCTCTGCGCCGTCTGCTCGCGGTCCCACGGGCAGTCGCGGCGCAACCGCTCCGTCAGGAGTTGCAGCTCTAGGAGGGCCTCCGCCTAGGCCCTCCATCTCAGCCGGTCGTGGTCGCGGACGTCGGTCGTCGTCGCCGGCGTGTAGCCGGTCTGGTACGAGACCTTGTCCTTGAAGTCCTTCGCCATCTTCGCGAGCCACGCCGTCCAGGCCGTCTGCTTCTGCTGCGCCGACAGGTTCTGCTGGATCTGCGTCTTTACCTGCTGGAAGGTCTGCGTGTGGGCGGGCGAGACCGCCCCGATCGGCTGGATCACGTGCCAGCCGAACTGGCTGTGCACCAGGCCGACCTCGTTCGTCTTGAGGCCGAACGCCGCCTTGTCGAACGGCGGGACCGTCTGCTGACACGTGCCGCTGGTGCCGCCGTGAGCGACGCAGAGCTTGCCGCCCTGTGAGGCGGAGCCCGGATCCTTCGAGTACTTCTTCGCCAGCTGCGGCGAAGTTCGCCGCCGTTCTTGAGCTTCCTTCTCGATCTTGCTCGCCGAGCGCCTTGTTGTTGACGAGGATGTGTCGCACCTCGCGCGTCTCGGGCGTCGTGAACGTCGACTTGTTCTCGTTGTAGTACTTCTGCGCCGCCGCAGCCGACACCGTGGCGTTCGAGGTCACCTTCGCCTGCAGCTTCGTGCTGAGCAGGTTCGGCCGCAGGTTGTACTGCTCGAGCTGCTGGAGCGTGATGCCGTCCTTCTTCAGCGCTGCCTCGAGCTTCTTCTCGCTGCCGTGGTAGTACGTCTTCTTGATCTGGGCGAGCTGCTTGTCGACGTCCTGCTGCGACACCGTCACGCCCATCTTCTGAGCCTCCTGCGCCAGCTCCTCCTGCTGGACGAGGAAGGTGACCGCCTGGTCGCGGAGCTGCGTGTACGTGGGGGTGCCGACCTTCGGGCAGGGGTGCCCCTGGGCCTTGTAGCGCGCGCACGCGACGGCCAGCAGCGAGTTGAAGTTCGCCTTCGTGATGGGAGTGGAGCCGACCTCGGCGATCGCGTCGTTCGGCGGCGGGCTCGCTCCGCCTCCGCCGCAGGCGGCGAGGGAGGCGACGAGCAGCAGGGACACGAGCAGGAAGGGCAGGCGAGTCTTCATTTCCATCCAGTGAGGTCGATGTCGCGGGAAACCGTGCAGCGAATGGCGCTTCTCAGGCCGCTCGGCGCGCGTCCAAGATAGCATCGACCAGCTGAACCGCTTGGGCTATTTCTTCCTGCCCGCGAAGGCTTACTTCCTGCTTAGACGAGACGTAGACCGCGGTCTTCGCGCGGTCGCGCAGCTCGCGCAACTCGCCGGAACCGAGCACCAGACGGCCGACCGTCGCCTTGCCGCCCTGGAAGACGAGGTAGTCGGCGCCGAGCAAGCGCGACCTTGATCTTCGCCTCCTGGATCCGGAACAGATTCTCGACCGGCTCGGGCAACGGCCCGTAGCGATCCTCGAGCGCGTGCCTGCAGCTCGCGCAGCTCGTCGTCGGTCTCCGCGAGCGCGAGCCGGCGGTGGACGTCGATGCGGAGCGCCTCCGAGTCGACGTACGCGGCGGGGACGTAGGCGTCGACGCGCGCGTCGACCCGCACCGGCCGGACCGCGATCCGCTTCTGCCCCTGCAGCTCGGCGACCGCCTCGTTGAGGAGCTCGACGTAGAGCTCGAAGCCGACTGCGGCGACGTGGCCTGACTGCTCCGCGCCGAGCAGCTCGCCCGCGCCGCGGATCTCGAGGTCACGCATCGCGATCGCGAACCCGGCGCCGAGCTCCGTGTGGTCGGCGAGCGTCGACAGCCGCGCCCGCGCCTCGGGGGTCAGCTCGCGGGCGTCGGGATAGAAGAGGTACGCAAACGCGGTGGCGTCGGAGCGGCCGACGCGGCCGCGGATCTGGTACAGCTGGGCGAGGCCGAGCATGTCGGATCGCTCGACGATCAGCGTGTTCGCCTGCGGGATGTCGATCCCCGATTCGATGATCGTCGTCGAGACGAGCACGTCGGCGTCGCCGCGCAGGAACGAGTGCATCCGCTCCTCGAGCTCCTTCTCGCGCATCTGCCCGTGGGCGACGAGGAAGCGAAGACCTCGGACACAGCTGCTGCAGCTGCGCGGCCCGCTCCTCGATCGTCTCGACCCGATTGTGGAGGAAGAACGCCTGGCCCTCCCGCTCGACCTCGCGCTCGAGTGCGAGCTTGACGAGGTCCTCGTCGTACTCGCCGACCGTGGTACGGATCGGGCGGCGGCCTTCCGGAGGCGTCTCGATGATCGAGATGTCCCGCATGCCCGCGAGCGACAGGTGGAGCGTGCGCGGGATCGGCGTCGCAGAGAGGGTGAGCACGTCGACCTCGAGCCGCAGCGACTTGAGCAGCTCCTTCTGCGCGACGCCGAACCGCTGCTCCTCGTCGAGGATCACGAGCCCGAGCTCCTTCGGGATCACGTCTCGGCTGAGGACGCGGTGCGTGCCGATGAGGACGTCGACCTTGCCCGCGCGTGAAGTCGGCGAGGGTCGCCTTGGTCTCCTTCGGAGGCACGAAGCGCGAGACCATCTCGACGCGAACCGGGAAGTCGCGGAAGCGCTCGCGGAACGTGTTGTAGTGCTGCTCGGCGAGGATCGTGGTCGGCGCGAGCAGCAGCACCTGGCGGCCGTTGACGGCCACGGCGAAGGCGGCACGCACGGCCACCTCGGTCTTGCCGAAGCCGACGTCGCCGCACACGAGCCGGTCCATCGGCCGCGGCGCCTCGAGGTCCTCCTTGACCGCCTCGATCGCAGCCTCCTGATCCGGCGTCTCGCGATAGGGGAAGCTCGCTTCGAGCTGTGGCAGCCACTCGCTCGAGAGGTCGTACGCGACTCCCTCGCGCGTCTGGCGCTGCGCATAGAGCTGGATCAGGTCGCCGGCAAGCTCGCGGACCGACTCGCGCGCGCGCGACTTGAGCGTCTGCCACGCCTTGCCGCCGAGCTTCGAGAGCGCGGGCGCCGAAGCGTCGGCGCCGACGTAGCGCGAGACCTTGCCGAGCTGCTCGTGCGGCACGTAGAGCCGGTCCTCGCCGCGGAAGGCGAGCAGGAGGTAGTCGCGCGTGATGCCGGCGACGGTGTTCGTCTCGAAGCCGAGCAGCCGGCCGACGCCGTGATCCTCGTGGACGACGTAGTCCCCCGTGCGGAGGTCGGCGAAGGACTGCAGCGCGCGCCCGCCGAGACGACGCTCACGCGGCACGCGCCGACGGAACACCTGGTGGTCGGGCAGCAGGACGAGGCCGAGGTCGCGCCAGACGAAGCCGCGCCGCGCGGGCGCGACGGCGAAGAGGAGCTCGGGCTCCTCGGGCAGCTCGTCCCCCGGCTCGAGCATTCGCGCCTCGACCCGGCGGAGGAGGTTCTGCGTCCGCAACGCCTCCCCGCGATGCGGGAAGGCGACGACGACCCGCTGGCCGGACCGCAGGAGCGCGGCGAGCTCGCTCTCGGCCTCGGCGAGCCCGCGGGCGGCGATGGCGGGCCGCTGCGCTTCGAACGAGAACGGCTGGGCCTGCGGGAACGGGTCAAGCTCGGTCGACCCGGCCAGCGAGGGCGGGTCCGGGACGCCGTCCTCCTCCCAGACGCGGCGCACGTCATCCGGTTGGAAGACGAGGTCGGGCGACCGGTCGAGCGGCGGCACCAGGTCGTCGGGCACCTCGACGACGGCTTCGTCACCCTCGTCATCCGGCAGGTTCGGCTCGACGAGGTCGGCACTCCGCTCGGCCGCCGGGTACAGCGTCGCCTCCGCGACCGGATGGAGAGCGCGCTGCGTGAAGGGCGAGAAGGCGCGCACCGACTCGATCTCGTCGCCGAAGAACTCGACGCGCAGCGGCTCGCGCCCCGTGGTCGGGAAGACGTCGACGATGCCGCCGCGCACGGCGAACTGGCCGCGGTCGTCGACGCGCTCCACGCGCTCGTAGCCCGCGAGGGCGAGCGACTCCCCGAGTCCCTCGACGCCGGGCTCGAGGGCGGCGCGCAGCTCGATCGGCTCCGGGCGAGCGTCCTCCGGCGGCAGCCCTTCGGCCAGCGCCCTCGCCGACGCGCAGACGAGGCCACCGCGCGCGAGCACGTGCAGCGCTCGCGCCCGCTCGCCGACGAGGTGCGGTGGAGGCGCGAGCCCCGACTCGCCAGGTGACTCCGCGGCTCGGCAGCAGTCCGACCGCGTCGTCGCCGAGGAACCAGGCGACTCCGTCCGCGGCGTCGCGCGCGTCTGCGTCCTCCGGCAGGAGCACGACCAAGGCCCGCTCGAGCCGCTCGTGCAGCGAGGCGAGCAGAGGCGGCAGGGCCGACTCCGAGACGCGCGCTCGGGTCGGCAGCGCGTCGGCGAACGCGGTGACGACGCTCGTGCTCGACGAGCTCTCGGACGAAGGCGTGGAGTACCGGACGGTCCATGACGAAAGGCGGAACCGGCGGTTCCGCGGAGTCCGATGGTAACGGGACGGCGCAAGGCATACATTTCGAAGATGTGAACGGGGTCGGGCGCTTCGGGCCGCTCAGAGGACGGCAGTTCCGGTTGCTGTGGCTCGGGCGGACGGGCTCCGCCGTCGGCGACTCGCTCATCGCCGTCGCGCTCATCTGGGCTGTCGGACACGACCTGCACGCCGGTGCGACGGGCGTCGGCATCGTCCTCGCCTGTTACACGGTCGGCGGCGCCTCGGTCACGCTCGCCGGCGGCGTCTGGGCCGACCGGCTCCCGCGGCGCGCCGTGATGATCCTCGCCGACCTCGTCCGGGTCGCCACCCAGAGCGTGACGGCGGTGCTCCTCTTCAGCGGGAACCGCGCACGTCTGGGAGCTCGCGGTGCTGCAAGCGGTCGCCGGAGCGGCCGCCGGGCTTCTTCAACCCCGCTTCCAAGGCACTCATCCCACAGACGGTGGGCGCCGCCGACCTGCAACGGGCGAACGCGCTGATCTCGCTTCCCCGCAGCGCGACGAACATCTTCGGGCCGGCCGTCTCGGGAGCGATCGTCGCGGTCGCGGGTGCGGGCTGGGTCTTCGCGATCGACGCAGCGAGCTTCCTCGTCAGCGTCGGCCTTCGTGGCGGCGATGCGCGTCGCGCCGCTACGCACGGCCCGCCGCGCGCCGCTTCTGGGGCGATCTCGCCGACGGCTGGCGAGAAGTCCGTCGCCATGCGCTGGCTCACGGCCGGCTTCGTCGGCTACGCCGTCGGCAACTTCGGGGTCGGCGTGTACATCGTGATCGGTTCGCTCGTCGCCATCCACCACCTCGGCGGCGCTCCCGCATGGGGGCTGATCGTCGGCTCCGCTGCACTGGGTGGAGTGCTCGGCGGCTTCCTGGCGTACCGAATCCGGCCGAGACAGCCGGTGGCGGCGGCGTTTGCGATCTGGACACTGTGCGCGCTGCCACCGTTTGCGCTCATCCAGCCGTTTCCACTGCCCGCGGTGATGGCCGCCGCGCTCGTCTTCGGCGGCTCGATCCTCGTCGGCAACACGCTCCTCGAGACGGCGATGCAGCAGGAGGTCGCACCCGGCCGCCTCGCGCGGGTCGCGTCGATCGACCTGCTGCTCTCGCTCTGCCTCATGCCGGCCGGTCAGGCGCTGGCGGGACCGATCAAGCAGGCGATCGGGACGGACGCGACGCTCGTCCTCGCGGGAACACTGATGTGCCTGCCGAATTTCCTCGTCCTCATGCTCGTGCCCGAGGTGAGGAGCGTGCGCCGGCGCGAGGAGGCCGAACCGGCGCTGTCACCCCTCTAACGCCGGCTCGACCTCGCGCGCCGGCTCGCGGATGAAGAGCGCACGGCGAGTCCAGTGCGGCAGCCACCAGTTGGCGTTCCCGAGCAGCTTCATCAACGAGGGCACGAGCAGCGCCCGGATCACGGTCGCGTCGAAGATGATTCCGGCCGCGAGGCCGATCGCGAAGACCTTGATCTCGAAGCCCGGGCTCGAGGAGAGCACGAGGAACGCGAACATGAGGATGAGCGCCGCGCTCGTGACGAGCTTGCCGGTGCGCGCCAGGCCCAGCTCGATCGCGCTTGTCCGTCGAGTGGGTCTCGTCGTACGCCTCGCGCATCCGCGTGATCATGAAGACCTCGTAGTCCATCGAGAGGCCGTAGAGGAACGCGAAGATCATCAACGGAATCCAGGCGGTGATCGCCTGCGTGGCCGAGATGTTCCAGAGCGACGAGCCGTGCCCCTGCTGGAAGATGAAGACGATGATCCCGAACGAGGCTCCGAGCGAGACGAGGTTGAGCAGCGCCGCCTTGATCGGCAGCACGATCGACCGGAAGGCGCGCGTCAGGAGCACGAGCGTCAGGACGAGCACGAACGCCAGGACGTAGACGAAGTTCCCGTACACGGCGTGCACGAAGTCGCGGTCCACGGCCGGCACGCCGCCGAGCGTCGCCCCCGTCCCCGGCAGCGTGTCGTTCACGCGGTCGATGACTCCCTGAATCCCGGGCGCCGCTCCGTCGATCGCAGGGAAGGCCTCGACGAGCGTGTCCTGGCCACGGTGCCAGCCCGGGCCGGGCGGCGCGGTCGCCCCGACGATTCCGGAGACCTGCCGCTCCCTCGCGGCGACGGCCTGCGCGTTGCCGCCGTGCTCGACGATCGTCACGAACGGCTTCATCACTCCGGGCGAGATGCCGGCGTCGGCGAGCATCGTGCGGCCCGCGATCGCCGTGCCGGACCCGGGGAAGCTCTTGAGCTGGGCCTCGTTCGGATTCAACTGGATCCCGAGGACGACGAGGACGGTCACGATCGCCATCCCGACCGCAGCGACGGCCCACGGGCGCTTGAGGACGAAGCGAGCCCAGCGGCCCCAGGCGCCGTCCTCCGGATGGCCCTTGTCGACCAGGCGCTTCGGCATGACACGCAGCCTGTTGATCCGCTCGCCCATGACTGCGAGCATCGCCGGCAGAAAGGTGATCGCGGCCGTCACCGAGACGGCCGGAATCAGCATCCCGCCGATCCCGATCGAGCGGATGAACGGCAGGGGCAAAATGAGCATCGAGAGGAGACCGATTGCGACGGTCGAGCCCGAGACGATCACGGAGCGGCCGGCGTGGGTCATCGTCTCGACGAGCGCGGTCTCGACGTCCTCGCCCTCGCGCAACTCGTCGCGGAAGCGGAAGATCATCAGCAACGCATAGTCGATCGCGACACCGAGACCCACGAGCGCGATCAGGAACTGGACGATGATCGAGACGTTGGTGATGTAGGTCAGGGCCCAGACGAGCGTGAAGGTGTTGAGAATCGCCGCCGCGGCGACGACGATGGGCATCAGGACGGCCGGGAGCGTCCCGAAGACGAAGAGGAGGATCACGATCGCGCCGAGACCGCCGATCACCGCCTCCACGAGGACGTTGCTGCTGCCGCCGCCGTGGGAGCTCGCCTCTTCCAGCGGATCGTGGCCCGTGACCTGGACCTGAATGCCCTGCGGCAGCCCTCGAGCAGCAGCCGCGCGCACCTGTGCGGCCGCGCTCGTGGTCGAGAACGTCGACAGGCCCGGCGGATAGATCTCCTCGAACGTCGTGTGCCGGTCGCGCGAGACATACATGGGGTCATGCGTCGAGAAGTACGAGCTCGTTCGCGCACGCAGTCCCCCCGCTCGAGGCATCGCGGCCGCGGCGCGCTTCATGGCAGCGGCGATCGCCGCACTCTTCGTCGCGTCGCCGTTCGTGTGGAAGACGACCACATCGGGAGGGCGGACGCCGGTCCCGAACGCCTTCAGCGTGCGCTGGTTCGCCTCGTACGCCGACTTGCCCGGGATCGAGAAGCTCTGGTACCAGCGCTTCGAGACCTGCCCGGCGGCGAACGCGCCGAACAGGGTGAGCGCGATCCAGACGGCGATCACCTTCCACTTATGCCGGGCCGTCAGGTGGGCGAGTTTTCCGAGCACAGTCGAGTCCGCCTTCGTCATGCCATCCCCTCGTTCGCTTCCCGATCTAATCGTTCGGTTACTGAACCGTTCAGTAGCTGTAGCATATGCGCGTGGCCGTGCGCAACCCGGAACCAGGACTGAAACCACCCCCGTTCCGAAGCGTCGCCTTCATGCTCTCGAGCCTCGGCTACGCGATCTCGCGCGGTTTCCACGAGGTGCTCCGCCCACTCGAGCTCGAGCCCGGCGAGTTCGCGCTCCTGCGCGCGGTCGAGGCCGGCGACGGCGAGGCGCAGAATGCGCTCGCCGAGCGGCTGCACATCTCGCCGAGCTGGATGGTCGCCATCGTCGACGAGCTGGAACGGCGTGAGCTGCTCGAGCGCAGGCCCCACGCGCGCGACAGGCGCGTCCGCAATCTCCATCTCACCGCCGCCGGGAAGAAGCTCCTGAAACAGGCGGAGCGCAAGGCGCAGCAGTTCGATCGGCAGGTGACCGGCCCGCTGAGTGAGGCGGAGCTGGAGCAGCTGCTCGAGCTCGTGCAGCGAGTATCCCTCGGCCTCGACCTGCAACCGGGAGCTCACGCCGCGCTACGCGAACGCGGCTAGCGCCGGTTGACCTCGAGCTGCGCGCGCTCGACGCCCTCCGCGACGAGTAGCTCGACCGCGTCCGCCGCGCGCGCCACGAGCCCGTCCGGATCCTCGTGCGGCTCGAAGTTAGCGAGCACCCAGTCGGCGAGCGGCCGCGGGTCGCCGCGTTCCGGACGCCCGACGCCGATCCGAAGCCGGAGGAACTCCGGCGTTCCCAGCTGCTGGGCGATCGAGCGCAGGCCGTTGTGTCCCGCGAGCCCTCCACCGACCTTCAGCTCGAGCCGTCCGAGGTCGAAGTCGCCCTCGTCGTGGACGACGAGCACCTCGCTCGGCTCGAGCTTGAAGAACGCCGCCGCAGGCCCGACCGAGCGTCCGGATTCGTTCATGTACGTCTCGGGCTTCAGCAGAGCGAGCCGCTCGTCACCGACGCGGACCTCGGCCATCTGACCCGCGAACTTCCCGCGCCACGACCCGCCGTGCCGCCGCGCAAGCTCGTCCATGACCAGCCAGCCGGCGTTGTGCCGGTTCCGTGCGTGCTCCCGGCCCGGATTCCCCAGGCCGGCGATGAGATACAAGAGCTAGCCCTCGGCGGTGTCTTCGCCGCCGGAGGCCTCCGCCTCCGGCTCGGCTCCACCCTCGGCAGCCTCGCCCTCGGCCCCCTCGCCCTCGGCAGCCTCGCCCTCGGCCTCCATCGCGGCGAGCTCCTCCTCGGTGGGCTCGGGCTCGACGACCTTCGTCGGCGCAGTGACCGTGGCGACGACCATCTCGGGATCGTCGAGGAGCGTGACGCCTTCCGGCGCGGTGAGGTCGGAGATGCGCAGCGTGGCGCCGATCTCCATGCCCGAGACTTCGAGCACGAGATGCTCCGGGACTTCGAGCGGAAGCGCCTCGACCGTCACCTCGCGCAAAGGCTGGGAGAGAACGCCGCCCTCGCGCACGCCCGGCGCGTCCTCACCGCCGTGCAGCTGGACGGAGACCGAGGCCTGGATGGTCTGGTCGAGCCGCACCTCCTGCAGGTCGACGTGCGTCACGCCGCCCCGCACCGGATCGACCTGGTACTCCTTGAGAATCGACGCGTGGGTCTCTCCCTTGCCGTCGATCTCGACGTCGAGGATCGAGTGGAGGCCCGATGCACCGGTAAGCGCGCGCCGGAGCTCGCGCTCGGCGATGCAGATCGCAACGGGCTCGCCGTTGCCGTAGAGGACGCCCGGCACGAGCCCCTCCTTGCGCAGGCGGCGCGACTCGGCCGAGCCGAGCCCCTCGCGCTGAGCGACGACAAGCTTCGTGCGTTCTCCGGCCATTCCGGCGGCGGAGTGTAGCCGAGAGGAGCTTCGGTACGGTCCAGCGGATGGACTTCGAAGGCCTCCTCGCAGACTGGGACGGCGAGCATGCCGTCGTCCGCCACGACGCCGAGAGCGGGGCCTGGATCTTCGTCTGCGTCCACTCCACCGTGCTCGGACCCGCCGGCGGAGGCACGCGGATGCGCGTCTATCCCGCTCCGGCCGACGGGCTCGCCGACGCGATGCTCTTGTCGGGCGCGATGACGTGGAAGATGGCCGGCGCCGGGATGCCGCGCGGCGGCGGCAAGGCCGTGCTCGCCGTGCCCGAGCTTCCCACCGGGGAGCCGCGCAAGCGGCTCCTCCGGCGCTACGGCGAGCTCGTCGCCTCGCTCGGCGGCAGCTATCGAACCGCGGGCGACATGAACATCTCGCCGGAGGATCTCGACGTGGTCGCCGAGACGTGCCCCTGGGTCTACGGGACGACCGGCCGCGGCGGAAACAGCGGCCGCGGCACCGCCCGCGGTGCGCTGCACGCGATCCGCGCGACGGCCGAGCACGTCTTCGGCACGCCCGAGCTCGCCGGCCGTACCGTGCTCGTCCAGGGTGCCGGCTCGGTCGGCGCCGTGCTCGCGCACGAACTCGCCGACGCCGGCGCGCGCGTCCTTGTCAGCGACGTCGACGAAGCACGGGCAGCCGCAACCGGCTGCGAGACCGTTCCGCCGGAGCGCGTGCTCGAGACGGAGGTGGACGTCTACTCGCCCTGCGCCGTGGGCGGCACACTCAGTGCGGAGTCGATCCCACGGCTCGCCTGCCGCGCGGTCGCCGGCTGCGCGAACAATCAGCTCGCCGAGCCCGGGGCCGCCGAGCAGCTGCGCGAGCGGGGCATCCTCTACGCGCCCGACTACGTCGTCAACGCAGGCGGAATCATCCAGCTCATCGGCCTCGAGGACGAGGGCTGGCACGAGGCCCAGCTGGAGGCGCGGCTTTCGGGAATCGGCGACACGCTGCGAGGGCTCTTCGCCGAGGCCCAGGCCGAAGACATCACGCCCGCCGAAGCGGCCGACCGGCTCGTCCGCCGGCGTCTGGACGGAGCGCGTGCCTGAGCCCGGGACCGTCCCGCCCCGCCGTGTCTCCCGCTTCCGGCGGGTGGCGGGTGGGATGTCGATGAGGGCGAGGCGAGCCGCGCGCGCCTTTCGGGCCGGCGAATACGGCTACCACCTCGCCCTGCTCGAGGAGGACGGCTTCCACGTCGCATACCGAAAGGGAACGGCGGACGAGCGCGTCTTCAAACACAGCTTTGGGCGGGACATCTTCCTTCCCGGCATTCCCGAGTACCACCCGCGCCCGACGGACACGGTCATCGAGGTCGGCGCACACATCGGGACGTTCACCGTGCTCATAGCGAGACAGGTAGGCCAGGTCTATGCGATCGAAGCGAGCCGGGAGAGCTTCGACTACCTGCGAGTCAACTGCCTCCTCAACCGCCTCGACAACGCCCACCCGTTCCACCTGGCGCTGGGGCCGGAGAGTGGCCTTACCACGCTCTACCACGACCGCGAGAACTGGGGCCACACGACGGCGAAGCGGCTCTCGCACGAGAGCGAGACGGTGCCGATGGCGACTCTGACCGACTTCATGGCCGAGCAGGCGATCGAGCGCTGCGACTTTCTGCGCATGAACTGCGAGGGGGCAGAGTTTCCCATCCTTCTGCAGACGCCACCCGAGACGCTCGAGCGCGTGGACGCCATGCTCGTCTCCTACCACTGCGACCTCGTCTCGGACGTCCCGCTGGACTCGCTCGTCGCTCATGTCCGCGAAGCGGGTCTCGAAGTGGAGATCCGGAATCGGATCAGCCCACAGCACGGCTGGCTGATCGCGTTCCGGCGGCGCCCGCGGGCAGCTTCCTGAACGCGGACCTCGCCGCGATCAGGCGAGTCCGATCTCGGCCGGCAGCTGGTCGCCTGACTCCTCGGTGTGGAGCTCGGCCCGGACGCGGCAGTCGAAGTACACGTAGGCGGTCGTGAGCGCGACGAACGGCATGGTCACGGCGTAGATCACGCCCGCGACGATGTTCACGAGCCAGAACGGCGCACTGGTCGCCAGGATGAGGACGGCGCCGATCAGCGGGCCGAGCACGAGCACCAGCGCGCCTCCGGCCACGACGAGCGACGCGACCTTCAGCCAGTGCCTCCTCGTCAGGTGGCGGCTGCGACGGAGCGCGGCGCGCGCGCCTCTGTCCTCGAGCTCCACGACCGGGACGACGATCGCCCAGCGGCCGGCCAGCCAGATCGCGATCGGCAGGAGATAGAGCGAGCTCGCCAGCAGCGCCACCACGACCACGGCGACCAGCAGCGCCCCGAAGAGTCGTTTCGCATGCACGAAGGAAAACCGATACGCGTGGACCGGACCGATCGGGCGGCCGGCGTCGAGCTCGACGAGCGCCCTGGCGGTCGCGGCCTGGACCACTCCCAGGCCGAGCAGCGTGAACGTCGTCCCGAGTGCAAGCGCGACGAACCCCGCCGCGCCGCCGCTTCCCTGTCCGATCTGGACGGCGAACACGTTCGTCGCGTGCAGCACGACGGCCTGGACGAGCGTGATCAGCAATCCGATCGGCACGAACAGGACGCCGAGTGCGACGAACAACCGCCACCGCGCGACGTACATCCGCCCCGAAGCGGCCAGCACCTGCCCCCAGGCGCGCCGGCGGCCCAGGTGGAGCGGAGCTGAGGGGCGCCACGTCGTCCGCGAGAGCAGGAAGATGGCCAGGAGGGCTAGGCCGCCGAGCACGAGGATGAAGAGGAGCGGGTTCGCCACGAGGTGCACGAGCGACCGCGACCCGTGCGCGACCGCACCGCAGAAGAAGCCGGTCGCTCCCCGCCCGAAGAGGGTGCTGCCGGGCACGGTGTAGCTCCGGCTGCGCCAGTCCTCCGCCCAGGTGATCGGATGCGTCCACTGGTCTTTGAGATTCGGACCTTCGGGCCCGTTGAAGAACGCCGGACGGAGCTCACCCCAGCGCCCCTCGAACGCGATCCACGGATACTGCGCGCGCGCTGCCGCCTGGTCGCTCGGGATCGTCACCACGGCCGGCCGCACGTCGACGGTCGGTCCGCGCGTGTCGTCGCAGCCGACCCCTTCCGAGGCGGAGCTGCCGAGATACAGCGCCTCTCCGTAGAAGTTCGCGTGCGAGCCGTCGGCCGGATGCACGACCGGGTGCGTGCCGACGCGCTCGAGCTTCGGATCGTCCCAGGCGGCCCGCTCCGCCCCTTCGTGCTGGCTGTACCCCACCTCGACCGGCGACTGGTGGAGCGCCTCCTCCACCGTCGACGCGTCGAAGACGATCTGGATCATCTCCCAGTCACCCTCGTGCAGGTTGTTCCAGTCGTTGAAGACGTAGAAGAACCAGTACTGGAGTGCGAGCTTGCCCGGGTGCGCAGGGTCGCTCGCGATGTGCGCGTAGGTCGTGGGGTCTCGCTCGGCTCCGAGGTGCTGCTGCCAGTGGAGGTAGTCGCAGCCGGGCTGGAGCGCGTTGCCGGGGAAGTCGAGGTGATAGCCCCAGAGGCCGCGGCCGAGGTCCTTGGCGGTCGGCGAGATCTGGACGAGGTCGTTTCCCCAGGGTCCGCGCAGCGCAACCGTGGGCTCGTCGAAGAGGGCGCCGACGTCGATCGGCACGTAGTGCAGCCCCGGGCCGCAGTCTTCGCGGCCGACGACGAGACGCACGACGGGCGCGTACCGCTCAGCCAGCTCGCGCTGCTGCGCGAGCGTCGCCTGAACGTCGTGGGCGGCGGCGCTCGGCGCGAGCGTCGCGTAGCCGGCCGCCGCGACCACGAACGCCGCAGCCGCGACAGCTACTCGGACGACGAGCGTCCTCACATCAGAAGGGAGACGACCGGACACCTGCAGATCTTGCGCAGCTTCAAACATGACAGGGAAGAGATCTAGCGCCGCCGGCGTCCGCGGGCCCGTCGGATCTCCTGCAGATCCCGCAGCGTCTGGTCGGCCACCCAGCCGACGACGGCGATACAGCCGATGAGCTCGGCGAGCGAGGAACCGCTGATCACGGCGAGCACAAACCGAGCCTATGTGGCGCAGGCTCCGCGGTGGGTGGGGCGGCAACTCGGTCCGGGAACCCCGAGTGATTTGTTCCGACCGAGGAGGTTGCCGCCCCGTGTCCCACGCCGAAGATGCCGACCGGGTGTGATGCGTCCGTGACGAGCGCGTAAAGCAATTTCGAGATCCGGCGAGTTGACCCCAGGCCGTAACAGGACCGAGGCCCACTCGCCCCCAACGACCGTAGTAGCGTCGCCGGGACTGGTACCACAAGCCCTCCAGCTTGCTGAGCCACGACCAGCCGACAAGGGCGCCTCGTCAACCCCTCCGGATCGGGGCGCCCTGAACTTCTAGAAGAGCTGGTTCTCCCCGCCGAAGATCGCCGAGACCGAGTCGTCGGCGAAGACGTTCATGATCGCCTCGGCCAGCAGCCCGGAGACGCTGAGGACGGTCATGTTCTCGGGACGCTTGCGGGGATCGACCGGGACGCTGTCCGAGACCACGATGCGGTCGATCTCGGAGCCCGCGATCAGCTCGAGCGCAGCGTCCGAGAAGAGCGCGTGCGTGACGAAGACGTTGACCTCCGACGCGCCGTGCTCCTTGAGCGCCCGCGCGCCGGCGACGAGCGTGCTCCCGGTCGTCGAGACGTCGTCGCCGACGATCGCGATCTTGCCCCGCACCTTGCCGGTGACCTCCGTCATCTCGACGTGGTCGGTGGCGACGCGCATCTTGTGCATGATCGCGAAGCTCGCCTCGATCATCTTCGCGAAGCGGACGGCGTGCTTCGCGCGGCCGGCGTCGGGCGCCACTGCCACCACGCCCTCCCCCGTCAGCCCCAGGTCGCGGAAGTGGGTCGCAAAGAGCTGCAGCGCGGTCATGTGGTCGACCGGAATCGTGAAGAAGCCCTGGATCTGCCCCGCGTGCAGATCCATCGTGAGGACCCGGTCGACACCCGCCAGCTGGAGCATGTCGGCCACGAGGCGAGCGGAGATCGGCTCGCGCGGCTTCGCCTTCCGGTCCTGCCGGGAGTACGGGAACCACGGGATCACGGCAGTGATCCGCTTCGCCGACGCGAGCTTCGCAGCCTGGATCATCAGGACGAGCTCCATCAGGTTCTTGTCCACCGGCGGGCAGCCCGTCTGGACGACGAAGACGTCGGCGCCCCGGATCGACTCGAGATAGCGGCAGTAGGTCTCGTCGTTCGGGAAGGTGCTGAGCTGGACGTCGCCGAGCTCGACCCCGAGCTTCTCGGCGATCGCGGCCGCGAGCTCCGGGTGCGACCGGCCCGCGAACACCATCAGCCGCTTCTCCGGGCCGCGCACGATGTAGTGCTGCGGCGACGGGTCGCTCATGACGGTGCCGCCTTCGAGCCCGGGCAGGGCCAGTTCAGTCGCCGTCGGGCTTTCCATGCTTGTCGTAGACCCATCCTTCCTTCGTCGTCTGTCGCGGGGGAAAACCGGCGAGCGATCCGGGAGGGACATCATCCGTGATGACGGTTCCCGCTGCAATCCAAACGTCGTCGCCAATCTGGACCGGGGCATCGAAGACCGTGTCCACGCCTGTCCTGACGTTGCGGCCGATCCTCGTCCGACCCTTGAGCTCTCCTTCCTCGTGCGGGAAATTGGCGGTGATGTTGCCGGCCGCGATGTTCGTTCCCTCCCCGACCTCGGCGTCACCGACGTACGAGAGGTGCGGGATCTTGGCGGCACCGCCGACCGCCGCGTTCTTGATCTCGACGAAGGTGCCGATCTTCGCCCCCTCGCCGATCACGCTCACGGCCCGGATGTAGGCGAACGGCCCGATCTCGGCGCCGCCCTCGATGCGGACGCGGCCGCGGATCACCGTGAACGGATGCACGACCACGTCGGGCTCGATCTCGACGCCCGCCTCGATCCACGTCGTCGCGGGGTCGACGATCGTGACGCCGGCGAGCATGTGCTCCTCGTTGATCCGGTCGCGCAGCGAGGCGGCGGCAAGGGCGAGCTCGACGCGGGTGTTCACGCCCTCGGCCTCGAGCGGGTCGGCGGCGAGCTGCACGGCACAGGACGCGCCGTCGGAGACGAGCAGGCCGAGTGTGTCGGTCACGTACAGCTCGCCCTGCGCGTTGTGCGGGTCGAGCCGCTCGAGCGCCGGCCAGAGCCGGTCGGCCTTGAAGACGTAGATGCCGGAGTTGACCTCGCCCAGAGCGAGCTCCTCGGGCGAGGCGTCGCCGGCCTCGACGATCCGGGCCAGCCGGCCGTCGCCGTCCCGGACGATGCGGCCGTACGCTCCCGCCTCCTCCGGCTCGAAGGAGAGGACGGTCGCCGCAGCGTCGGCGGCGCGATGGGTGTCGACGAGCGCGTGGAGCGTCTCGGGCCGGAGCGCCGGGACGTCGCCGTTCAGCACGAGCACGTCGCCGTCGAAGCCGTCGAGGGCGGTTTGCGCACAGCGAACTGCGTCGCCGGTGCCGCGCGGCTCCTCCTGCACGACCACCTCGACGCCCTCGAAGAGGTCGCTCGTCGACGGCGACGCGACGACGACGAGCCGCTCGACCGCCGCCTCGCGCGCGGCCTCGACGACCCAGTCGACCATGCGCCGGCCGAGCAGCGGGTGCAGGTGCTTCGGCGTCGCGCTCTTCATGCGCGTGCCGATTCCGGCGGCCATCACGACTGCTGCGAGCTCGTCTGCCATGTCAGGGAGAGGTGGCTGGGGCGCCAGGATTCGAACCTGGGATCACGGGACCAAAACCCGTTGCCTTACCACTTGGCTACGCCCCAGGGGCACGGAAGTCTACCGGCGGTCGAACCAGAGGAACGCGATCGCGATGACGGCGCATGCGATCAGGCCGAGGATCAGCAGCCACTTGAAGAAGACTGCGAACAGGACGAGCACGAGGGCGATCAACTGCGAGACGACGAAGATCCACAGGGCTTGCCGAACCCCGAGCGATCGGCTGTTCCGGCCCAGCAGCCAGGCGATCCCCGAGATCGCCGCGAGCGCGACGACCGTCCACTGCGTGAGGTTCTGGGAAACCGCGACGATGACGCCCTCGCCGGCGGCGATCCAGAGCGCGAGACGGTGGCGACGAACCCGCAACCAACCGCCGGGGCCGCGCTCGGCCGGGGGCGACGACGTCTCGCTCAACACGCGGTCAACCGTACCACGCAGGTGCTGCAATCCAGCTCCGGCCGAGCCGGCGGAGCGCACGTCTCGCAGCCTCGGCTTCGCGCCGGTGATGGAAGAGCCCGTAGAGCGCCGGCCCTGCACCGGAGACGTCTGCGCGGAAGGCCCCCGCCGCGCGAATCTCCTCCGCGAGCGGCGAGCTCAGGAGGTCGTTCGGCGGCAGCGCCCGGAGATCCCGCGGCCGCTCGACCCGGGCAAGACCGTCTAGGAGAGCCTGTCGGCGCTCGGCGAAGCCGGCCACGTCCTTGCGAGCGTCGAACGCGGCGTATACGTCCGCCGTCGAGGTCTTCGCCGCACCGTGCGGCAGGAGGACGGCGACCCAGAAGTCCTGCGGCAGGTCGAGCGGCTCGAGCTCGCTGCCGTCGCCGGAGCCGAGCTGCGGGCCGTCGGCGAGGAAGAAGGGGACGTCGGCGCCGAGACCGGCGGCGATGCGCACGAGATCCTCGGCCGGCAGCGGCTCGGGCAGAGTCTCGTTGGCGAGCCGGAGCGCGGTCGCCGCGTCGGAGCTGCCGCCCCCGAGTCCGGCGGCGACCGGGATCTTCTTCTGGATCCGGACGCGCCAGCCCGGCTCGACACCGGCGCTGCGGGCGAGCTCGAGGAGCGCCGCGGTGACGAGTGTGTCTCCGGCGAAGCCCTGAACCGAGAGCTCCAGCCCCTGCTCGAGCTCGATGCGGTCGACGAGATCGATTCGTTGCAGGACGGTCAGGACCTCGTGCTTGCGGTCGTCGCGCAGCGGCCCGACGACGAGCGCGAGGTTGATCTTGGCCGGGGCAGGAGCACGCTTCATCGCAGCGCCTGGGTCAGGGCGACGAACTCCTCGGGAGCGAGCGCCTCGGCCCGCGTGTCCGCAGCGCGACCGATCGCTTCGAGAGCCGCCTCGGCGCGCTCGCGCGTCACCGTCCCCGCGAGCGCAAGCGAGTTGGGAAGCGTCTTGCGGCGGTGGGCGAACGCGGCTGTGACGACCCCCTTCACGCGTCCGTAGCGGGCCGGAAGCTCAATGCGCCGGAAGGCGACGAGGGCGGAGTCGACGTTGGGCGACGGCCGAAAGACCGTTCGCGAAACCGCGTGGAATCCGGTGCGCTCGGCGGCGAGCTGGACGAGCACGGAGACCGCGCCGTAGGCCTTCGTTCCGGGCGCGGCGAAGAACCGGTCAGCGACCTCCCGCTGCACCATCACGCACCAGAGCCGGACGTTCGGGAGCCCATCGAGGCTCTCGACGACGAGCGGCGTCGCGACGTTGTACGGGAGATTCGCGACGAGCTTGGTCGCGTCCTGGGGAAGCTCGAGCCGGAGCGCGTCCCCGAAGACGACGTCGACGTTGTCGGCGAGATCGCCGAGCGCCGGCTCGAGCGCGCGATCGATCTCGACCGCGTGGACGTGGCGGACGTGTTCGGCGAGGTAGCGTGTGAGTACGCCGTGCCCGGGTCCGATCTCGAGCACGACGTCTTCCGGCTCGAGCTCGGCGAGACGGCCGATCACCTCGAGGATGTTCGGGTCGTGGAGGAAGTGCTGGCCGTATTCCTTCTTGGGCCGGGTGCTCACGGCAGCGAGAAGCATTCCGCGGCGTTGCGCTCGATCCGGCTCTCGAGCTCTGCCGGCTCCTCGCCCCGCGCTTGTGCGAGCGCACCGAGCGTATGGACGACGTTCGCCGGCTCGTTCCGACGCCCGCGGACGGCCTGCGGCGCGAGATAGGGAGAGTCGGTCTCGGCGAGGATGCGCTCGGCCGGGACCTGGCTCGCGGCCAGGCGGAGCTCGACGGCCTTCGGGAACGTCGCGTTGCCGGCGAACGAGACGTACCAGCCGCGCTCGAGCGCGACGGGCAGGAGATGCGGTGAAGAGAAGCAGTGGAGGACGACCGTGCCGGTGAAATCGGCGAGCCCGGCCAGCGTGTCGTCGTCGGCCGCGCGCGTGTGGATCACGATCGGTTTCCCGAGCACGGCGGCAAGCTCGAGCTGGGCGGCAAAGAGCCGACGCTGGTCGTCGGGTGACGCATAGTCGCGGTACCAGTCGAGCCCGGTCTCGCCGATCGCCACCGCCAGCGGATGCGCGAGCAGTTCGCGTAACGCGGCCAGATCCTCGGCCGTCGCCGTCCCCGCCTCGTGCGGGTGGATGCCGAGGATCGCGAAGACGTCGTCGTGTCGCTCGGCGAGCTCGAGCGCGCGGCCGCAGTCCGCGACGTCGGTGCCGACCGTGAGGATGCGCGTGACACCGGCCTCCGCCGCGCGTGCGACCGCCTCGTCGGCGTCGTCGAGCGCAGTGAGGTGCGCGTGGGTGTCGATCACGGGAGCTCGGCCGCGAGTACTTCCGCCGCGTCGAGCTTGCGGAACAGCGGCCGGGGCTCACGCAGCGTCTGGCCCGCCGGCAGCCGGCTCGGTGTCCAGGAGCCGACCCAGCTCGCGTAGTCGCCCGTGAGGATCTGGTGCGTCGAGCCGTCGTCTTCCTCCACGCTGCGGATCTCGAGCGGACCGGCGATCCAGCCCTCGTAGCCGAGCAGCTCGTGCAGCACTTGCGAGCTGAAGGGGAGGAACGGCGTGAAGAGCGTCTTCAGTGAGTCGACCGCGCGAAGCGCGACATAGAGAACAGTGCCTGCCCGGTCGCGGTCCGTCTTCACGAGCGCCCACGGCGCCTGGTCGGAGAGGTACTGGTTCGCGAGGGCGCTCGTCCCCATGGCCTCCGCCAGGGCAGCCCGGAAACGAGCGTTCTCGATGTGCTCGCCGACGCTGCCGAATGCGCGCTCGACCGCGTCGAGCAGCGCGCGGTCGCCCTCGGTGAGCTCGCCGGGCTCGGGGACGGCGCCGAAGTTCCGCTGGGCGTTCACGAGCGTCCGGTTCACGAGGTTGCCCCAGTTGGCGAGCAGCTCGTCGTTCGTGCGCCGGACGAACTCCTCCCACGTGAAGTCGCTGTCCTGCGTCTCGGGGCCGGCGGCGGTGAGGTAGTAGCGCAGCGCGTCGGGCTCGTAGCGATCGAGGAAGTCCTTGACCCAGATCGCGTGGCCCCGGCTCGTGCTCGCCTTGCTACCGCTCATCGTCAGGTACTCGCTCGAGACGACGTTGTACGGGAGCTCCAGGTCGTCGCCGTAGCCCAGCAGCATCGAAGGCCAGATGACGGCGTGGAAGACGATGTTGTCCTTCCCCATGAAGTAGAAGCTGCGCGCGTCGGGGCTCTGCCACCACTCGCGCCACGCCTCGGGTTGTCCGACGTTCTGCGCCCACTCGATGGCCGCGGAGAGGTAACCGATCACCGCGTCGAACCAGACGTAGATGCGCTTCGTGTCCTCGGGATAGCCCTCTACCGGGACAGGAACGCCCCAGTCGATGTCACGGGTCATCGCGCGCGGCTTCACCTCCCGTGCGAGGTTGAGCGCAAAGTTGCGGACGTTCGGCCGCCAGTGCGTTTGCGCTTCGATCCACTCGACGAGCCGTTCGCGGAAGGCGGGCAGGTCGAGGAACAGGTGCGTCGTCTCGCGGAACTCGGGCGTCGAGCCGTCCATGATCGAGCGCGGGTCGATCAGGTCGACCGGATCGAGCTGATTGCCGCAGTTGTCGCACTGGTCGCCGCGTGCCTCGCCGTAACCGCAGATCGGACAGGTTCCTTCGATGTAGCGGTCGGGAAGCGTACGGCCGGTCGCGGGGGAGATCGCTCCGAGCGTCGTCTGTTCGATGAGGAAGCCCTTCTCGTACAGCGTGCGGAACATGTCCTGAACGACGCTGTAGTGGTTGCGGGTCGTCGTCCGCGTGAAGCAGTCGTACGACATTCCGAGACGGACGTAGTCGTCGAGGATCAGCGCGTTGTTGCGGTCTGCGAGCTCACGCGGGGTCACTCCTTCGCGGTCGGCCGACACCATGACCGGCGTGCCGTGCTCGTCGGTCCCGCTGATCATGAGGACGTCGTTGCCCATGAGCCGGTGATAGCGCGCGAATACGTCCGACGGCACGCCGGGCCCGGCGACGTGGCCGAGGTGCCGTGGGCCGCTCGCGTACGGCCACGCGACCGCGACGAGGATCTTCTGCGGCGTTTCCGCCACCGGCGACAGCTCCTTCCGAGGCTCGGGGAAGGCTCGCAATCATACGAGCCTGCGGCTGCGCGGCCGTAGCGCCGGTTCACGACTCCTCAGGCAGCGCGCGACGCGGGCCGCCGTGTCACCTCGGGTCGGGGCAGGTGAAGAATCTGAACCGCCGCGACAGGGCGCGTGTCGTGCCGGCGGCGTCGGCCGCGGGCGGCCAGGAGCGCTGCCGCGAGAGCGACCGCGGCTGCGGCGCCGTTGAGGATCAGCGGCACAGGCACGGTGGGCGTATCCCGCCGCGCCGGCGAGAGCTGCAAGGCCGGCACGGTCGGCCGGATCTCGTGGCCGGCGTCGAGACCGCTCGGCTCGACGGGAGCCGCCGGCTCGACAACCGGCCGTGGCACAGAGCTCGTCGGCGGGCCGTCCACGCGAACTCGCCTGCCCGCCGGACGCACGGGCCGCACAATCGCCTCTTCCCCGGGCCGTTGCCGCGAACGACTCGATCGTGGCTCCTGCGAACGCTCGTGGGCGTGATTCGAACCGCGGCTCGCGGTCTCCAAGGCGGTCGACCCCCGCCCGGTCGACACGCTCCGGCTCCGCGTCCGGGAGCGAGCGGATTGGCTCGCGGACGCCGCCGGAGGCGTCGCGCTCGCGCTGGGCGCAGGTGTGGCCGACGAACTGCCGCTCGAGCCTGGCTGCGATGCTGCCGGATCGCTCTCCGTTGCACCGCCGTCCGAGACCGGCGGCAGGAACTCGAGTGGATCGAGGTAGCCGTTCGCATCGGCCGTGCGACGGATCCCGAGATGGACATACGGCCGGGCGAATTCGGGCGTGCCGCTCGGACCGATGGTGCCGATCGCATCGCGCTCGGCGACCACTGCACCGTTCGCTACGAGGATCGAGCCGAGGTGGGTGAGCGTGACCGAGTAGCCGTCCGCCGTCACGATCGTGACCGACTTGCCGTTCGTCGGCACCGTGCCCGCGAAGCTGACCGTGCCGGCCGACGGCGCGACCACCGTCTCGCCCGCACCCGCGGCGCCGATGTCGATGCCGCGATGCTGCCCGGTGGCGTATGGATGTGCCTCGTCGTAGGCGAACGGCCGCAGGACCGGGCCTTGCACGGGCCAGCTCATGGCGTACGCGGCCGGCGTCCACGCCAGAAAGAGGAGAAGAAGAACCGCCAGCCGCCGTTTCGTTGTCAGTTCGAGCAACAGGCTGCGCAGAATAGCGCGGCCGACTTCTGTTGTCAAACCTGCTTACAGCGAACGCCTGTAGAGGCGGTTGCGCGAGATCCCGACGAGCCCCGAGACGATCTCGGCTGCCCGCCGCCGCGGCACGCCGGCCGCCACGAGCTCGCCGACGGCCGCGAGCGCCCGCTGCTCGCCCTCCCCATCGTCCACGCGAGCGGCAGGCCCGAGCACGAGCGTGATCTCACCCTTCGGCGCAGTGTCGAAGCGCTCCGCGACCTCGCCGGCCGTCCCGCGGACGACTTCCTCGAAACGCTTCGTCAGCTCGCGGCAGACGGAAACCTCCCGCTGCGAGTCGAAGGCAGCGAGCGAGCGCAGCGTCCCGGGCAGTCGCTGCGGCGACTCGAAAGCGACCGCCGGCCACGGCCAGCCACGTAGCTCCTCCCAGAGCGACGCGAGCTTGCTCTCGCTCCGCGGAAGGAAGCCGAGGAAGCGGTACTGGTCGGCGACGAGCCCGGAGGCGACGAGCGCCGTCTCGACCGCGGACGGCCCCGGCAGCACGGTCACGTCGATGCCGGCGTCGAGCGCGCCGCGCACGAGCCGCGCGCCGGGATCGGACACCCCCGGGAGGCCCGCGTCGGAGACGAGCGCGACCCGCTCCCCCGCCTCGAGCCGCGGCACGAGCTCGGCGGTTCGCTGCGCCTCGTTGTGCTCGTGGTACGAGAGGAGGCGAGCCCGGATTCCGTGCCGCTCGAGCAGACCGCGAGTGTGGCGCGTGTCCTCGCAGAGCACGACGTCGGCCGCGGCAAGCTCGGCGACGACGCGCAGCGTCACGTCCTCGAGGTTGCCGATCGGCGTCGCACAGACCGCGAGAGGCATTACGAGTGCGCGACCGCGTCCAGCGCCTCGAAGCCGACGAAGGCTGCACCGATCAGGCCGGCCGCCGTGCCGAGCTCGGCCTTCGCCAATCGGACCGCGCCGCGCATCGGCTCGAGGGCCTCCCGCAATGCGACTCCCTCCGCCGGCCCGCGCAGGTAGTCGAAGGCAGCGACGCCGAAGCCGCCGCCGAGAACGACGAGCTGGGGAGCGAAGACGTTGGCGAACGAGCCGATCCCGGAGCCGAGGTAGCGGCCGACCTCCTCGAGTAGCTCTTTCGCCGCTGCGTCGCCCTCGTTTGCGAGCCGCACGAGCCGGTGCGCGTCCGCCGACGGCCCGAACGTCTCCTGTGCCGCAGCCGTCACCGCGGTACCGCTCACGTACGACTCGAGGTGGCCGCGTCCGGTGCAGACGCCCTGACACGGCCGCCCGTCGTGCACGACCACGACGTGGCCGAACTCGGCGCCGCCGCCGTTGCGGCCGCGAAACGGCTTGCCGCCGGAGATGACACCGCCGCCGACGCCCGTCCCGAGCGTGAGCATCACGAGGTCGTCCTCCCCCCTGCCGGCGCCGGCCTGCCACTCGCCGATCGCGGCGGCGTTGGCGTCGTTCTCGAGCCCGACCGGGATCCCGAAGCGCCCGTGCATCCGGTCGCGTACCGGGGCGTCCTCGAGCGGCAGGTTGACGCAGCGGACGACGACCCCCCGGGCCTGGTCGATCGGGGACGGCGTGCCAAACCCGACCGCGGCCACGGAATCGTCCAGCAGCTCCGCGACCGCGCCCTCGAGCTCCGCAAGGACGTGCTCCTGCGAGTCCTGCGGGGTCGGCCGCTCGTGCCGGCGGACGACGCTCCCGTCGCGGGCGACGACCCCGGCCAGGATTTTCGTGCCGCCGAGGTCGACTCCGATCGCATGGGTCGCCTGCACAGTGGGTACCGTAATCCCCCGCATGGCCGCCTCCGGAGAGAAGCCGTATCGCGTCTATCGCGGCGGCCGGACGAAGGGGAAGGTGCCGCTGCAGCGGCGCGAGCGGGAGGCCCGGAGGGTCGTCCGGAGCGACGGCCGCGGCCCCGGCCGGATCGTGGAGCGGCCTTCGCGCCGCCGGCGTCTGTGGTTCGGCTGGACTCGCCGTCGCTGGATCGTCGTCGCCGTCCTCGGCCTGATCGCCCTCTTCGCCGTCTGGGGAGCGGCGGGATATCTCGCCGTCTCGAGCGGCGTACGCGACGCCAACAAGCGGCTGCCGAAGAGCGTCAAACCGGCGCTGACGCCGGACACGGGGCTTCTCCTCTCCAGCCCGACCACGATCCTCCTGCTCGGCACCGACCATGCGACCGGCAAGGGTGGCGCCGGCCGAAGCGCGGACCAGCACTCCGACTCCATCACGCTTCTGCACACGGACCCGGGCCGCCACCGGCTCGTCTACCTCTCGGTTCCGCGCGACCTGCAGACGGACGTACCGGGCGTGGGCGTTCAGAAGATCAACGCCGCCATGCAGTTCGGCGGCCCGAAGCTCGCCGTGCAGACCCTCGACGCGCTGCTCGGCCAGGGACTACCGATCAATCACGTCGTGATCGTCGACTTCAACCAGTTCGAGAAGCTGATCGACGCGGTCGGCGGGATCACGGTCAACGTGCCGGAGAACATCCTCTCGAACCGGTTCGACTGCCCGTACCGGACGCAGCAGCAATGCCTGCAATGGAAGGGCTGGCGCTTCCACAAGGGCCCGACGCACATGACCGGGCACCAGGCGCTGATCTTCTCGCGCGTCCGCGAGAACCAGCTCGACGGCTCCTTCACCGACTTCAATCGCCAGCGCGACCAGCAGCTCGTCGAGCAGGCGACGCTGAGCAAGCTCTCGAGCCCGTCGCTGTTCTTCTCTCTCCCGTTCTCCGGCGGCTCGCTCATGAAGCCAATCGCAACCGATCTCTCGACCTGGCAGCTGATGCAGCTCGCCTGGGTGAAGTTCCGCTCGGGAAGCACGATCCATTGCCGCCTCGGGGGGACGAGCTACACGAACTCGCTCGGCAACGTGATCATCAGCAGCCCGGAGAACCGGTCGGTGATCGAGCAGGTGCTCGGCCAGTCGGCGCTTCAGGCCCCTGCGAAGGGCGAGCCGTACGCGCCCGGCTGCGTCGCAGGCGCGAGTGCGAGGCTGAAATAAGCGCCTGCTAGTCGCCGCTCGCGGCCGGCTTCTTCTCCGCGGGCTTCGAGTCCTTCTTGCCGCTGTCGCCGGCCGACGAGCCGCCGTCGCCCTCGTTCTTCGCCTTCCCCTTGCCGTAGTCGGTCGTGTAGAAGCCGGAGCCCTTGTAGTGGATCGCGACCGGATAGAGGACGAGCTCGACCGGGGACGCGTCGCACTCGTCGCACTTCTCGGGCGCCGGGGCCGTCATGGCCTGGAAGCGCTCGAAGTGATGGCCGTTCGGGCAGCGGTACTCGTAGATCGGCACGGCTGCGGACGGTACCAGCGCCGCAGGCGATCTCACCCAGGCGGAGCGTCGCTCGGCACCGGCACGGGCGCCGGCTCGGGTCCGAGCCTCGTGCGGGCGAGGAGGCGAGCGAGAACACCGGCCGGAGCGGGCGCGGGAGCCGGCGCGAAGCGGGCGAAGGCGCCGACGACGGCGATTCCGGCTGCGAGCTCGTACGCGGCAGAGTCGTTGACGAGGAGCGAGGTCACGATCGCCACGCCGAAGGCGAGCAGGACGTCGCGCGTCGACCGCTGCCGGGCCGCGCGCCACGCGAGCGCGAACGTCACCGCGAGCACGAACAGGAGCGGGACGACGAGCTGCCATGCGTGCAGCGCGGGCACGTACGAGAGAGGTACCCGGCTCTCGAGCGACGAGAGCAGACCACCGCCGTGGCCCGAGAACGCGCTGCGCAGGTGATTCGGGCCTCGCTCGGCAAGGCCGCGCGAGACGATCCAGAGCACGGCAAGAGCCGAGGATGCGAGCAGGCCCACGAAGCCCTTCGCTCCGAGGCGGAAGAGCCGCGCACCCAGCACCGCGAGGGCGACCCCGAGAGCGATCGCGCCGCCGCCGTCCGCGCCAAGACGATTGTCCGTCATCACGACGAGGCCGAAGAAGCCGAAGAGGACGAAGCCCAGGATCCCGAAGCGGCGCCGCGCGAGGAACGCTCCCGCGAGAAGCGGGGCGAGCAGCAGCGTCTCGACCTGGTTGCCGATCCCCCAGAACCGCGAGTTCTGCGTCGGGCCGAACGGATTGACCGCCTGCCATTCGGGTCGAGTGACCATCACGAACGCGTAGAGCGCGACGACTCCGCCGTAGAGCGCGAGGAGCGCCGATTCGCTGCGACAGAGGCGTTCGAGACCGAGTGCGACGAGCACCGTCCCCGCGGACATCGCCGCGCACAGGAGCACCTCGTTCGAGATTGGCCCCATCCCGAGAGCGAGGTTGACGAGGAGCGCGGCCGGGATCGCGGTCACCGCCGCCCGCAGACCGAGCAGCGCGAGCGCGAGCAGGACTCCGGCGAGGATGAACAGGGCCGCGAACTTCAGTCGGTTGTTCGCGCCGATCGCGTGGTCGAGCCGAGAGAGCTGCCCGAGCGAAGCCTGCGTGCTCCCCGACGGGGTCCAGGACAACGTGGTCGTGGGATGCCCCGGCACGTCGGTCGGCTCGATGTCCACGATCGAGACGAGACCCGGGATGTGCGTCGTCGGCGAGGTCAGCAGACCGTGGAAACCACGCCCGATCACCGCGACGCGGTAGAGGCGGTTGTTCGCCGTCGGCGCCCCCCGCGGCGGCAACTGGACGACGATGCACACCTTGCAGTCCGGGAAGGCGGTCGTGCTGTTGACGTTGATCAGCGGCTTTCCCTTCGGGACGCCTCCGAGCCGCGCATTCACCTCCGACCCGCGCACGAGCTCGGCCAGCGCGCGACGGCGGTTCGTCGTCGGCCCGTAGCCCGGCCGCAACAGGCCGACGGCTCCTCGCTCCGCCAGCAGCTTGAACGTCGCGTTGCTGATCCGATCGACGACGACGACGTGCATGAGGCCCTCGCCCAGCGGGTTCGGACGCGCCGAGGCAGTCCCCGGAGAGGCGAGCACGACGCCGACCGACGCGAGAACGGCGAGCAGAGCAAGGAGGCGGACCGACCGGACCATCAGTTGAGCATTCTCACCGAAGTGCCATGTGAAACGACGCGTTCACCGTTCGGGTCCGGCCGCGAGGTCTTCGAGCAGCTCCTCGAAGCACGGTGCGCCTTCGAACGCGGCGAGGCCGGCCGGGCGCTCCACCCGCTGCTCACGGCGCCGTCGTACCAGCCGTCGGCGGCGGGCAGCCGCGACGGCCGCAGACGCGCCGACGAGTCCGCCCAGCAGAAAATCGCGCGCTCTGGCGCTCGTCCTCCCCGACTCCATGGGACGATTGTGCCTTGCGGGTATTAACGTTTGGTGACGTACTGCTCGACGTGATCGTGCTGCTCGCGGAGCCGCTCACGCCGGGCGGCGACGTGCGGGCCTCGAACCGGGCGGGCGCGGGAGGCCAGGCCGCCAACGTCGCCGCCTGGGCGGCAGAGCTCGGCGCGGACGCCAAGTGCATCGCGAAGCGCGGCGACGACCCGGCGGGCGAGCTCGTCGCGCGGGAGCTCGCCGCACGCGGGGTCGAGCTCTTCGGCCCGTCGGCCGAAGGTCCGACAGGCGTCGTCGTCTCGATCGTCCGCGACGGCGACCGCTCGCTCGCCTCCGACCGCGGCGTCGCACCGTCGTTCGCGCCGGAGGAGCTCGACACGGCGTGGGTCGCGTGCGACGTCCTCCACCTCTCCGGCTACGCGCTCCTGCGGGAGCCGATCGCCGCAACGGCGCTGCTCGCGGCCCGACTCGCGCGTGAGCAGGGCGCGCGGGTCTCGGTCGATCTCGCCGCGTGGACGGAGATCCGCAGCTACGGGCCAGTGCAGTTCCGCGAGCTCCTCGACGAGCTCGAGCCGGACGTCCTCTTCGCAACCGAGGCCGAGTGGGAATTGCTCGGCGGCGCGTATCTGAGCGCGCCGGTCGGCGTGCTCAAGCGGGGAGCGCGTGGTTGCACGGTGTTCACCGAGGACGCGAAGCTCGACTTCTCGGCTGTCGAGGCCGAGGTGGTCGACCCGACCGGCGCAGGAGACGCGCTCGCCGCGGGCGTCCTTCTGGGCGGTTCCCTCGAAGAAGCCGCGCGGCGCGGCCTCGAGGCAGCCGCCCGCTGCGTCGCAAACGTAGGCTCGTTGCCGTGAGGATCGAGGATTGGACCGAAGCCCGCGTCCGCGAGGTTGCGGATTGGCGATATGAGCCGCCGTACGACTTCTACGACCTTGCGTCGGACCCCGACGACGAGGCGGCGATGCTCGATTCGGCTCGCGCCGAGCACTACCGCGCCGTGCTCGCCGCCGGAGGCGAACGGCTCGACGCCTTCTGGTACTTCGACTGGCCCGACGACGTGGTCGAGATCGGGATCGGGCTGAGACCGGACCTGACCGGCTGTGGGCAGGGCGAGGCGTTTCTGTCCGCGCAGCTCGACTACGCCGCACAAGCCTGGCAGCCGGCGACCTTCCGTCTCTTCGTCGCCGACTGGAACGAGCGCGCGATCCGGCTCTACGATCGGCTCGGCTTCAGCGAGGTCGGTCGCGAGACGCGGCGGTTCGAGCTCGTCGGTCGGCACGAGTTCCTGCGGATGGAGCGGCCGGCGTGAAGGTGCAGCCGATCACGGACGAGCAGGCGGCGGAGATCGCCGAGTGGCGGTACGAGTTCCCGTACGAGTGGTACGACACCTCGGCCGACCCGCGCCGGGTCGAGCTGTTCGCGAATCCCGCCCGGCGGACGCACCTGCGGGCAGTCGTCGGCGACGACGGCGAACTGGTGGGCTTCTTCAACTTCGTTCCGGAGGGCCACGAGGTGCGGCTCGGCCTCGGCATGCGCCCGGACCTCACCAGCCGCGGGCTCGCGCAGCCGTTCATCGCCGCGGGGCTCGACTACGCACGCCGGGAGTGGCGGCCTCGGAAGTTCCGGCTCTGGGTCGCCCGCTGGAACGAGCGGGCGTTGCGCGCGTACCGGCGCGCCGGCTTCCACGAGGTGAGGCATGGCGAGGAAAGCCGCTTCGCGGAGATGGAACGGACGGCGTGATCCGTGTCGCCGACGAGGTGCGCCAGGCGCTCGCCGCGGGCGGCGCGGTCGTCGCGCTCGAGACGACGCTCGTCGCCCACGGCTTTCCGCCCGGCGAGGGCGTCGAGGTCGGCCTCGAGTCGGAGCGGCAGGTGCGCGCGGTCGGCGCGGTGCCGGCGACCGTCGGCATCCTCGACGGAGAGGTGCGCGTCGGGCTGTCGGAGGAGGAGCTCGCCCGCTTCGGATCGAACGCGCGGAAGGCGGGGCCGCGCGACCTCGCGGCCGCCGCGGTGCAGGGCGCCGTCGGCGCGACGACCGTGGGAGGCACGCTCGCCGTTGCGCGTGCGACCGGGATCCGGGTGCTGGCCACGGGCGGCATCGGAGGCGTCCATCGTGGCTTCCCGCAGCCGCCGGACGTCTCGGCGGACCTCGCGCAGCTCGCGCGGACGCCCGCGCTCGTCGTCTCGGCCGGCGTGAAGTCACTGCTCGACGTCCCGGCAACGGCGGAGCTGCTCGAGTCGCTCGGCGTTCCCGTGCTCGGCTTCCGCGTCGACACGCTGCCGCTCTTCTACGGCGCGGCGGGCGGTCCGCCGGTCTCGGCGCGGGTCGAGTCGGCGGCAGAGGCGGCGCGCGTCGCCGAAGCACACTGGCAAATCGGCGGCACCGGGATCCTGCTCGGCCGGCCGCCGGACGAGCCACTCGAGGACATCGAGCCCCTGATGGAGGAGGCACTGGCTGCCGCAGCGGAAGGCCGGGTGAGCGGCCAGGCGGTGACGCCGTACGTCCTCGGACACCTCCACCGGGAGAGCGAAGGCAGGACAGAGGCTGCGAACCGCGCGCTGGTCGCGCAGAACGCGCGCCTGGGCGGCGAGGTGGCCTCAGAGATCTCGGCGCGAGAACAGCAGCAGAGCTAGAGCGAGCGCGACGCAGAGGTACCCGACCGCCCAGACTCGGATTCCCCAGCCGTGCACGTACGCGCCGCCGAACGGGCCGAGCTGCAGGAGGAAGCCCGTGAGCCCGCTCGTGTTGCTCGAGATCAGCCGTAATCCGTCCTGATAGAGCGCCTCGAACGGCAGGGCCCACGCCGCGACCTTGGACGCGTGCTCGATCGTGTGGGAGTTGAGGGCGTGGCCGATCGTGCCGAGCAGCCCGGCGGTGAGGCCGGCACCGAACAGCATGAAGACGGCGATCCCGTTCGCCGTGGACGAGAGGACGACGGAGCCGAGGATCGAGAGCGCGATCACGATCACGACGCCGCCGGCGAGCTCGAGCCCGGGCGCGACGGAGAACGGAGGCATCCAGTGACCGGTCCGGTCGATGATCAGGAGCGCCATCCCGTACACGGCGAGCACGTAGACGACGCAGACCACCGCGGCGCCGACGAAGCGCGAGAGCAACAGGGTCGAGCGGCCGATCGGCCGCACCACGAGCGGCTGCAGCAGGCCGCGCTCGGCGTCTCCCGAGACGACACCGAGCGTGAGAAAGACGGCGAGCACGACGCCGAGGAAAAGCGTCGCGAACATCGCGAGTCCGAGCAGGAAGGCGCCCGCGAAGGTGCGCGTGTCGACGTGGACGTCGGCGGGGGGCGTGATCGACGACAGGCGCGTGAAGACGTAGTGCGTCGCGAGCCAGAACAGAAAGAGGAAGACGGCCGTCAGCAGCACCACGACCGCGAACACCCTCCGCCGCACCGCCTCGCGGAAGCCGTAGCCGGCGATCGTCAGCACCACGCTCACGAGACCTCGTCCCCGACTGCTTCGAGATAGGTGTCCTCGAGCGTCGACGTCAGGACCCGGACGCCGTAGACCCGCCTGCCTGCAGCGACGGCCTCGGCCACGAGCCGCGCCGCGTCATCCCGGGTCGCGCCCTCGATCGTGCGGGTGCCCTCGTCGGTCTCGAGCTCGACTCCGCGCGGCCGCGACAGCTCGGCCGGCGACCCCAGCTGCGACGACCTCGCCCGCACGGAGAATCGCGACGCGATCGCAGACGAGCTCGATCTCGGAGAGCAGATGGGAGTTGAGGAGCACCGAGACGCCGCGGTCGCGCAGCTCTTCGAGCAGGACGCGGACGATGCGGCGTCCGGCCGGGTCGAGCGCGGACGTGGGCTCGTCCAGGACGAGCACGCGCGGCGAGCCGACGAGCGCCTGCGCGATCCCGAGACGTTGTTGCATCCCCTTCGACATGCCGTCGACCCGGCGGTCACGGGCATCCGCGAGGGCGACGAGCTCGAGCAGGCGTCCGCGCTCGGCGGCGCCGCCGTCGGAGTGCGTCAGCCGTTGGTGGAGCGTGAGGACCTCGTCCGCCGTGTACCAGCCGGGGAAGCGAAAGAGCTCGGCGAGGTAGCCGAGCTCTGCACAGGCGGCACGACTGCCGGCGCGGGCGCCGGCGACCTCGGCGCGCCCGCGGGTTGCGTGTACGAGCCCGACGGCGATCTTGACCAGGGTCGACTTGCCGGCTCCGTTCGGGCCGAGAAGCCCCACGAGCTCGCCCTCTTCCACGGTGAGGTCGACGCCCTTGAGCGCGCGGACGGACCCGTAGCGCTTTTCGAGCGCGTGAACGGCGAGAGCGTGTGGCACGGGCCGAGGGTACGGCACTACTCTCCTGCCATGCCCCGCGGGTACATGGAAGGGCCGGCGGCCGAGGAGGCCGAACGGCGCGCGGAGGAGGCTGCGCGCGCGAAGGACGAGCCGCCCGCGCCGGACGTCCAGGCCGGCGTCTTCGGCTGCACGGAGGACGATCCCGAGCCGCATTTCCTCGGCTGGGTGGGCGAGGTCGATCCGGAAGAGCTGTTCGCGACGGGCGCCGCCTGGGGCGTCACCGTCCGCCGCGTCGCCGTCTAGCTATTCGATCGTCGAGACGAATTCGTCGATCGAGAGCGCGGGCAGCGTCTGGATCCGCGTCGATCCGCGGGCGCCGAGGGCGACCGAGACCTTGGCGATCGTCGCGGTGTCGGGTGCCTCGACGACGTTGACGAAGTCGAATTCCCCGAGGGTCGCCCACTGGTGGAGCACCTTCGCCCCGAGCTCCTCGATGTCGCGGTTGACCTCCTGGAGCCGGGCCGGATTGCTTTGCAGCGTCTGCACGCCCTGTTGCGATAGCCGCGAGAGCAGGATGTAGATCGGCATGGCCCGACCTTACTCGACCCGCGCCGCCTGGTCCACGTAGAGCAGGGCCGTGCCGACGAAGAGGAGCGGCGAGACGACCACGCTCGCGAGAAAGTACGCGGCCGATTGCGCCGCGTCGCCGAAGCCGCGCAGGACGAAGGCAAGCACCCCCTGGCTCAGAATGGCGAGGACGGCGAGCGTGAGCAACGTTCCCACCTGGTGGACGACGTCGCCGCGCGCGAGCCGCAACGAGCGCGGAACGGCCGCGCGGAGAGGCAGGCTCTCGGCTACGACGACCGGCACGAGGAGCGCAAAGGCAGCCAGCCAGACGAGTCCCGGCAGGATGTACGCAAGTACGAGGAACGACGCGGCCACGAACACCAGCCAGCCCGCCAGCCACGCGAGAACGAGGCGATTCCACGACGGTCGAATCTCGAGAGCGAGCACACACGCGTAGACGAAGGTGGCACTGAGCAGCGCGCCGAAGACGGTCGGCGTAAGCACGAGCGCAATCCGCCGCGATTCGTTCGCTCCGACGACGGCTGCCGCGGCGGGCGCAAGTCCGAGCGTCAGGCACGGCCAGAAGTGCTCGCCGTAGAAGCGAATCGACTCTGCCACGAGCTGGCCGATCGTCCGCTCGGCGGGCGGCAGCGCGGCTGGACGCGGCTCGGCCATCGGCGCGGAGGGTATCGTCGCCCCATGGGCTGGGACGTCGTCCGCCACGCCGACCTCGAATGGGAGGAGCGGCCCGGTCACGAAGGCCAGACGCCGCGACACGCCGCTGCGCTGACGGAACCGGCGCAGATGACCGAGTCACGCGCCCGGATGTGGCGCTATGCGGCGCACACGCGCGGCCGCCGCCACCTCGATCCCGACCAGGAAGAGGTCTTCGTCCCACTGAGCGGCACCCTGACGATGCTGCTCGGGGAGCAGCCGGACCGGGTGGACGTCGAGCCGGGCGGCGTCGTCGTCGTCCATCCCGGCACGCCGCTTCAAATGCGCAACGAGAGCGACGAAGAGATCCTCGTCTTCGTCTACGGCGCGCCAACGGCGCACGGCAACGCCGAGTTCCTAGAGGACGTCGAGACGCTGTAGCGCTGCGGCGAGCGCGGCAAGCGCCTCGTCGAAACGCCAGTTCGCTCGCTCGGCCTCGTCGGGCGAGTTCGAGATCGCGCGCACCTCGACCGCCGGCACGCCCGCGAGCTCGCACGCGCGGAGCACACCGAAGCCCTCCATCGCCTCGACGTCGAAGTCCGTCCCCCCGCCGACCTTCCCGGAGGTCGCGATCGGCAGGACGTGCGCCTCGGGAAGCGCCGCGCAAGCGCGCTCGAGCAGACCCGCGTCGGGTCGGGCCCGTTCGACGCGCGGCAGCGTCGACCCGGGGTCGATCAGGTCGCAGTAGACGGCCTCGCTCCCGAGGACGAGCGCGGGCGGCTCGAGCGTCCGCGAGCCCGCGAGCCCGACGTGGACGACAACGCCCGGTTTGCGCTCCTCGAGCGCGCGGGCTGTCCCGAGCGCAGCCTCGACCGGGCCGACCCCGCAGCAGAAGGTCTCGAGCCGGTCGAGGAGCGCGAGCTCCCGCTCGGTGGCGGCGACCACGAGCATCGCCGGACCCTAGTCCGTGAGAGGATCGCGGCATGAGAGCACAGGTCACGTTTTTCGAGAACGAGTCGCCGGAGGATCTCGCGGCCGGCGTCTCGCACGTTCGGGAGGAGGTCGTGCCCGCGTTCCGCGAGCAGGGGATCGAGGCGTACTGGCTCGCTGACCGCGAAACGGGTCGCCGACTGAGCGTCGTGCTGGTCGAGGACGAAGAGGCGCTCCAGCGTGCGTTCGCCGCCGTCGGCGAGCGCCGTGCCGCCGATCCGGAGCGGCACCGGCCGGCGCCGGCCTGGAGCGCGTCCTTCGAGATCTACGCCGAGAGCTAGACGGCGACCGCCGCGCCGGCCTTCTCGAAGCGGATCTCGCCGTCCTCGGCGTCGACCCGGATCGTGTCGCCGTCGGCGAGGTCGCCCTCGAGCAGACGCAGCGCGAGCGGGTTCTCGAGGAGCCGCTGGATCGCGCGCTTCAGCGGCCGCGCGCCGTACGCCGGATCCCAGCCGGCTTCTGCCAACGCCTCCCTGGCGGCACCGCTCAGCTCGAGCTCGATCCGCCGTTCCGCGAGCCGCTCGCGCAGACGCTCGAGCTGCAGGTCGACGATCTCCGCGATCTGCTCCTTCGAGAGGGCCCTGAACTCGATCACCTCGTCGATCCGGTTCAGGAACTCGGGCCGGAAGACGTCCCGGAGCGCTTCGACCGAGCGGACGTTCGAGGTCATGATCAGGACGCTGTTGCGGAAGTCGACCGTGCGGCCCTGGCCGTCGGTGAGGCGTCCGTCGTCGAGAACCTGCAGCAGCACGTCGAAGACTTCGGCGTGCGCCTTCTCGATCTCGTCGAGCAGGATCACGCTGTACGGCCGCCGCCGCACGGCCTCGGTGAGCTGGCCGCCCTCGTCGTAGCCGACATAGCCGGGCGGCGCACCGATCAACCGCGCGACCGTGTGCCGCTCCTGGTACTCGCTCATGTCGAGCCGCAGCATCGCGTGCTCGTCGTCGAACATGAACTCGGCGAGCGCACGTGCGAGCTCGGTCTTGCCGACGCCCGTCGGGCCGAGGAAGACGAAACTGCCGATCGGCCGGTTCGGGTCCTGCAGACCGGTGCGCGCGCGGCGGAGCGCGTTCGCGACCGCCTCGACCGCCTCGTCCTGGCCGACGACCCGCTGGTGGAGCCGCTCCTCCATGTGGACGAGCTTCTCGGTCTCGCCCTCGAGCAGACGATCGACCGGGATACCCGTCCAGCGCGCGACGACGGCCGCGACGTCGTCCTCGTCGACCTCCTCCTTGACCATCGACCCGGCCTGCTGCGAGTCGCGCTCCTCGAGCTCCTGCTCGAGCGCGGGCAGCGTCCCGTAGCGGATCTCGGCGACTCGCTGGAGGTTGCCTTCGCGCTCGGCCCGCTCGGCCTCCATCCGCAGCGCGTCGATCTGCTGCGTGATCTCGCCGATCCGGTCGAGCGCCTCCTTCTCGCGTGCCCAGCGCGCGGCGAGCCCGTCGCGCCGCTCCTTCGCCTCGGCGAGCTCGGCCTCGAGCGGTGCGCGCACGCCCTCCGACTCGCCGCCCATCGCGGCGAGCTCGATCTCGAGCTGGGTGACGCGCCTGTTCGCCTCGTCGAGCTCGACCGGCGACGACTCGATCTCCATCTTGAGCCGCGACGCGGCCTCGTCGACGAGGTCGATCGCCTTGTCCGGGAGCTGCCGGTCGGCGATGTAGCGCTCGGAGAGAACAGCCGCGGCAACGAGTGCCGCGTCGCGGATCCGCACCTTGTGGTGCGCCTCGTACCGCTCCTTCAGGCCGCGCAGGATCGCGATCGTGTCGGAGACGGACGGCTCGCCGACGAAGACGGGCTGGAAGCGCCGCTCGAGCGCCGCGTCCTTCTCGATGTGCTTGCGGTACTCGTCGAGCGTCGTCGCGCCCACGCAGCGGAGCTCGCCCCGAGCGAGCATCGGCTTGAGCATGTTCGCGGCGTCGACGGCGCCCTCGGCGGCTCCGGCGCCGACGATCGTGTGCAGCTCGTCGATGAAGACGATGATCTCGCCGGCCGCATTGGTGATCTCCTCGAGCACGGCCTTGAGCCGTTCCTCGAACTCGCCGCGGTACTTGGAGCCGGCGAGCAGGCCGCCGATGTCGAGCGCCCAGACCCGCTTCCCCTTCAACGACTCGGGGATGTCGCCGGCGACGATGCGCTGCGCGAGCCCCTCGACGATCGCAGTCTTGCCGACGCCGGGCTCGCCGATCAGGACCGGGTTGTTCTTCGTGCGGCGCGACAGCACCTGGATCACACGTCGGATCTCCTCGTCGCGGCCGATGACCGGATCGAGCCTCCCCGACTCGGCCGCCTCCGTCAGGTCGCGCCCGAACTTCGAGAGCGCCTGGTAGCTGCCCTCCGGGTCGGCGGACGTGACGCGCCGGCCGGCCGTGACCTCGGCGATCCTGGCGAGGAGCTCGTCTCGCGGGACGACGTCGAGCGCGAGCAGAAGGTGCTGCGCCGCGACATACTCGTCCTCCATCCGCTTCGCCTCGTCGAACGCGCGGTCGAGGACCTTCGAGAGCGCAGCGGAGAGTCCCGGCTGCTGCTGCGAGCCTTCGATGCGGGGCTTCTGGGCGAGCGTCGCCTCAGCCTGGGCTCGCAGCGCTTCGGTGTCGGGCACGAGCTCGCGCGGCAGCTCCTGGTCGAGCAGCGCCAGCAGCAGGTGCTCGGGATAGAGCTCCGGGTTGCCGTTCCGGCGCGCGAGCTCCTGCGCTGCGGCGACGGCGTCCTGTGCCTTGATCGTGAGCTTGTTGAAGTCCATGCGTTACCGCCTTTCCGGTAGCCGCTCCTCGCCTACGCGCACGAGGTCGCGGCGGTAGTGCCGGTGCACGTCCTGCACCTCCCGGCGCAACTGCTGCTGCAGGCGTACGACCTGCCCGTGCGCCTTGCGCAGCTCGTCCTCGAGCCGCAGCACGAGCTCGACGCCGGCGAGATTGAGGCCGACCTCGGAGGTGAGCCGCTGGATGACCCGCAGACGCACGATGTCGGCATCGGAGTAGAGCCGCGTCCCGCCCGGCGTTCGGTGCGGCCGCACGAGGCCCTTCGTCTCGTACATCCGCAGCGTCTGCGGGTGCATGCCGACGAGCTCGGCGGCGACCGAGATCATGTAGATCGGCCGGTCGGAGGTCTCCATCAGCCGACCGCCTTCTGTAGCTCCTCGAGGAGCTCGCGCTCTTTCTTGTTCACCCGCTTCGGGACCTGAATGCGGATGCGCGCGAGCACGTCACCCTTGCCCGAGCCCTTGAGACGCGGCGCGCCGCGCCCCTTGATCCGCAGCAGCTTGCCGTCCTCGGAGCCGGCCGGGATCTTGAGCGAGACGACGCCCTCCGGCGTCGGCACCTCGACTTTGCCGCCGAGCGCGGCGGTCGGGAAGGAGACCGGCACCTCGACCACGAGATCGTCCCCACGGCGCTCGTACGTGTCCGACTTCGCGACGCGCGTGACCACGATCAGATCGCCGTTCGGACCGCCGTGCTGCCCGACCTCGCCCTTCCCCTTGAGCCGGATCTTCGTGCCGTCCTTGACGCCGGGCTTGATCTTCACGGTGTACGTGCGCCGTCGGCGCTCGCGGCCGGAGCCCTTGCACTTCGAGCACGGCTTCTCGATCACGGTGCCGTTGCCGCGGCAGCGCGGGCACGGCTGCGAGAGGGCGAAGAGGCCCTGCGACTCGGAGACGACGCCGCGGCCGTTGCACTCCGGGCAGATGACCGGAGCCGTGCCGGGCTCCGCGCCCGTGCCGCCGCACTGCGAGCAGGCGACCGTCAGCTCGACGGGCACCTTCGCCTCAACGCCCCGGAGGGAGTCCTCGAACGACAGGCGCACCTCCGTCTCGACGTCAGGCCCTCGCACCGGCTGCGGCCGCGCGCGGCGGCCGCCGCCGCGGACGTTGCCGAAGATGCCGCCGAGGATGTCGCCCAGGTCACCGCTCCATTCGAAGTCACCGAAGTCGACGTTGGTGCCGCCGGGTCCGGGCACGCCGCGGCCGTTCGTCGAGCCGAAGCGATCGTACGCCTTCCGCTTCTCCGGATCGGAGAGCACGTCGTACGCCGTCTGCACCTGCTTGAAGCGCTCTTCGGCCGCCTTGTCTCCCTGGTTCGTGTCCGGGTGGTACTGGCGCGCGAGCTTCCGGTACGTCTTCTTGATCTCGTCGGCCGAGGCGCCCTTCTTGACGCCGAGCGTGTCGTAGAGCGAGTCAGGCATCGGGGTCGAGTTCCTCCTGGGGCGGCGGTGCAGCGACGACGACGCGAGCCGGCCGAACGACGCGCTCCCCGAGCTTGTAGCCCTTCTGGACGACGTCGATGACCGACCCTTCCTCTGCCTCGGACGGCTGAGAGAGCAGCGCCTCGTGGACGTGCGGATCGAACTTCCCGTCGGTCTCGATGGGCAAGACACCGTGCCGCTCGAGCAAGCCCGCGAGAGAGCGGTGGACGAGCCGGACGCCGTCCTCGAGCTGCCCTTCCTCGTGCTGCTCGGCGGCGGTCAGCGCCCGCTCGAGATCGTCGAGGATCGGGATGAGCTCGGTGATCAGCCGCTCGTTCGCAAGCCGGACGTACTCCTGACGCTCGCGCGCCGCCCGCTTCTTGTAGTTCTCGAAGTCGGCGGCGAGCCGCAGCAGCCGGTCATCTTCCTGCGGCTCCGGCTGCTGCTGCTCTTGCTCGACCTGCGCAGTCCCTTCCTGCTGCTCGACCTGCTCCTCGTTCACGAGGTGGGCGCCTCTTCGTCGACGACCTCGTATTCGCCTTCCTCGACGACCTCGTCGTCGGAGCCGGAGGTCGCCTCGCCGTTGCCGGCGCCGCCCGCGGAAGCCTGCGCCTGCTGCGCAGCCTCGGCGTAGAGCACCTCGGCGAGCTTGTGCGAGGACTCCTGCAGTGCGTCCATCTTGGTGCGGATCTCGGCGAGATCGTCGCCCTCGAGCGCCTGACGCAGCTCCATGATCCGACCCTCGATCGTCGAGGCCTCCGACTCGTCGAGCTTGTCGCGGTGCTCCTTGAGCGAGCGCTCGGTCTGGTAGGCGAGCGTCTCGGCGAGGTTCTTCGTGTCCGCGGCCTCGCGCAGCCGGTGAGCCTCGTCGGCGTGCGACTCGGCGTTGCGGATCATCTCCTGCACCTCGTCCTCCGAGAGCCCGGAGCCGCCCTGGATCTGGATCTGCTGGACGTTCCCGGTGCCCATGTCCTTCGCGGACACGTTGATGATCCCGTTCGCGTCGATGTCGAACGTGACCTCGATCTGCGGCATGCCGCGCGGCGCCGGCGGGATCCCGACGAGCTGGAACTTGCCGAGCGTCTTGTTGTAGGCGGCCATCTCCGACTCGCCCTGGAGGACGTGCACCTCGACCGAGGGCTGGTTGTCCTCCGCGGTCGTGAAGACCTCGGACTTCTTGGTCGGGATGGTCGTGTTGCGCTCGATCAGCTTCGTCATCACGCCGCCCCTCGTCTCGATGCCGAGCGAGAGCGGAGTGACGTCGAGCAGGAGGATGTCCTTGACCTCTCCCTTGAGCACGCCGGCCTGGAGGGCCGCGCCGACCGCGACGACCTCGTCGGGGTTGACGCCCTTGTGCGGCTCCTTGCCGATCAGCTGCTTGACCTGCTCCTGCACGGCCGGCATGCGGGTCATGCCGCCGACGAGGACGACGTGGTCGATCTTCGAGGAGTCGAGACCCGCGTCGGTGAGCGCCTGCTTCGTCGGCTCGACCGTGCGCTTGAGGAGGTCGGCCGTGATCTCCTCGAGCTTCGCCCGGGTGAGCTGCAGGTCGAGGTGCTTCGGGCCGTCCGCGGTCGCCGTGATGAAGGGGAGGTTGATCTGCGTCGTCATCGTCGACGACAGCTCGATCTTCGCCTTCTCGGCAGCCTCGTAGAGCCGCTGGAGCGCCATCTTGTCCTGCGTCAGGTCGATGCCCTGGTCCTTCTTGAACTCCGCGGCCATCCAGTCGACGACCGCCTTGTCGAAGTTGTCGCCGCCGAGGTGGTTGTCACCCGCGGTCGACTTGACCTCGAACACGCCGTCGCCGAGCTCGAGCACGGATACGTCGAACGTGCCGCCGCCGAGGTCGAAGACGAGGATCGTCTGGTCGGAGCCTTCCTTGTCGAGGCCGTACGCGAGTGCGGCCGCGGTCGGCTCGTTGATGATGCGCAGCACGTTGAGGCCGGCGACCTTGCCGGCGTCCTTCGTCGCCTCACGCTGCGCGTTGTTGAAGTAGGCGGGAACGGTGATGACGGCGTCCGCGACGGTCTCGCCGAGATATGCCTCCGCGTCCTGCTTGAGCTTCTGCAGGATCATCGCGCTGATCTCCGGCGGCGCGTAGTCCTCGCCTTCCGCCTTGACGCGCACGTCGTCGTTCGGGCCCTTCACGACCTCGTACGGGACGATGGTCATCTCCTCGGTCACCTCGTCGAACTTGCGTCCCATGAAGCGCTTGATCGAGAAGATCGTGTTGGTGGGGTTCGTGACCTGCTGCCGCCGGGCCGGAGCGCCGACGAGCCGTTGGCCGTCCTTCGTGAACGCGACGACGGACGGCGTCGTGCGGCCGCCCTCGGCGTTCGGGATGACGGCCGGCTCGCCGCCCTCGAGCACGGCCATGCACGAGTTCGTCGTGCCAAGGTCGATGCCGATGGTCTTTGCCATGTGGTGTTCTGCCTCCTGTGGTGAGAAAATCTAAGCCTGTTTATAGCAGATATGGCATGTCACCGGTAGGCGCCGATGAGCGCGCCACCGGTGACGATGAGGGCCGCGCCGATGAGGAGCCGCTTCCCGACGTGCTCGGACTCCCGGAGGAAGAGCGCAGAGAGCCCGACACCGACCAGGGACTCGACCGCGACGAGCGGCGCCACGACCGTCACCCGGCCGCGGTAGTACGCCTCGAAGAGCGAGACGTACGAGGCCCCGAAGAGCACACCTGCGGGTAGGAAGCGAAGCCAGCGGCGACCGATCCCCGCCCGCGCCCAGACCGCGACCAATGCGGTCCCGCCGAGCAACGCGGCGGCTGCGGCCACCGCAGGCGGTACCGGAGTCGTCCCGACCGCGAGATGGCGTACGAGGTTGTCCCGGATCGCGAAGAGGGTCGCGCCGGCGAACGCGTACGCGAGCCCGAGCCGGTTGAGGTGCGCCGGGCGCTCGCGCTCTCGGGCGAGCTCCACCCCGCCGGCCACGATCAGCACCGCGCCGAAGATCAGCGGCACACTCGCCGGCTCGCCGAGGAAGACGAGCGCGATCGTCACCGAGACGAGCGGCGCCGTCCCGAAGATCATCGAGACCCGCGACGCCCCCGAGTCGCGGATCGCCATCGTCACCAGAATCTGCGCCGCTCCGGGCGAGAGCAGGCCCGTGAGCAGGAACGGCCACGCCGACCCGAGGTGGAGACCACGTGAAGGCGTCTCGGCCGAGGCGGCGACGAGCGCGACGACGAGCGCCGTGCCTGCGGTCGCGAGGGTGGCGAGGGCGACGTCGGGGTCGCGGTCGAGCGCCATCCGCAGCGCCACGCTCATCGCGCCGAACAGGACCGCCGAGAGGAGCGCGAGCCCGACGGCGGTTATACGGCCTCCAGCGCGCCCTCGGGAGTCGGCCGGCCGTGCGAGAAGAGCGGGATGAACACGTGCGCGAGCGGGCCGATGGACAGCGCGTAGACAAGAGTCCCGACTCCGACGGTGCCCCCCAGGAGCCAACCGACCGCGAGCACCGTCACCTCCAGGCCAGTGCGGACGATGCGGATCGAGTGGCCTCGTGCGGCGAGCCCGGTCATCAGACCATCGCGCGGGCCGGGACCGAGTCCGGCACCGATGTACGCGCCCGTTGCGACGCCGTTGAGGAGGACGCCGCAGACGAGGCACCCGACCCGCGCCGCCATCGCATGCGGTGCGTGCACGTGCCCGAGGACGACGTTCATCGTCAGTCCGACGAGGACGACGTTGCTCACGGTGCCGACCCCGGGCCGCTGGTGGAGCGGGATCCAGAGCAGCAGCACGACGACGCCGACGATGATCGCCCACGTCCCGATCGCGAGACCGAACGTTCGCGAGAGTCCCTGGTGGAAGACGTCCCACGGATCGAGCCCGAGATTCGCGAGCACCAGTAGCGAGGAGCTGACGCCGTACAAGACGAGACCGGCGTACAGCTGAACGAGACGCACGCGCATTCCCCGAACGTACACTCGCGCGATGTCCACGGAGGCCACCCTCGCTGCGCGTCTCGCAGAGGACGCGGCGGAGCGCCTGATGCGCTACGCCCGCATCGACACCCGCTCCGACGAGGAGTCGGAGACGTACCCGAGCACGGACGGCCAGCTCGAGCTGCTGCGGCTGCTGCGCGACGAACTCGAGGAGATCGGGCTCGCCGATGTGACGATGGACGAGCACGGCTACGTCACGGGAACTCTCCCGGCGACCGTGGAGCACGAGGTTCCGACCATCGCGCTGTTCGCCCACGTCGACACGGCACGCGAGGTGAGCGGCGCCGGGGTCTCGCCACAACGCATGCGCTACGAGGGCGGCGAGATCAGGCTCGGCGGCTCCGGCCAGATAATCCGTCCCGAGGAGTCGCCGCAGCTCGCCAACCACGTCGGGCACGAGCTGATCACGACCGACGGGACGACGCTGCTCGGCGCCGACGACAAGGCCGGCGTCGCCGAGATCATGGCCGCCTTCGCCCATCTCGTCGCGCAACCCGAGGTCCCGCACGGGATGGTCAAGGTCGCCTTCAACCCCGACGAGGAGATCGGCCGCGGCGTCGTCCACTTCCCGGTCGAGAGCTTCGGGGCCGCCGCCGCCTACACCGTCGACGGCTCGACGACCGGCGAGCTGCAGAGCGAGACGTTCTCGGGCGCGCAGGTCCGCATGCGGATCCACGGCCGCGCCATCCATCCGGGCTGGGCCAAGGGCGAGCTCGTCAACGCGATCAAGATCGCCGGGCAGATCCTCGCGCGCCTCCCGCAGGACAGCCTCTCGCCCGAGACGACCGAAGGACGCGACGGCTACGTCCACCCCGTGCTCGTGGAGGGCGATTCGTCCGAGGTGGAGCTCCGCTTCATCGTGCGCGACTTCGACGACGACCGCCTCGCCGCGCACGTCGCCTTCCTGCGCGGCCTCGCGGCTGATGTCTGCTCCGCCGAGCCACGCTGCACGATCGACGTCGAGGACCGCGTCCAGTACCGCAACCCGCGAGTCGCGATCGAGCGGCATCCCGAGATCCTCACGAACCTCGAGGAGGCGATCCGCCGCGTCGGCCTCGAGCCGAGGCAGACGGCGATCCGAGGCGGCACCGACGGCTCCGTCCTCACCGAGATGGGCCTGCCCTCGGCGAACATCTTCACCGGCGGCCACGACGCGCACTCTGAACGCGAGTGGATCTGCGTCGAGGACATGGGTCTCGCCGCAGCGACGCTCGTCGAGCTCGCCCGCGTGTGGGCCGAGCAGTAACGCGCATACTGAAGGGGATGGAACCGCTTCTCGACCGCCTTGGGCGTCCGCTCGAGACCCTGCGCGTGTCGGTCACCGACCGCTGCAACTTCCGCTGCGTCTACTGCATGCCGAAGGAGGTCTTCGGCCGCGACCACGCGTTCCTCGAGCGTCGCGAGCTGCTTACGCTGGAGGAGCTCGCCCGCGTCGTCGGCATCTTCGCCGGACTCGGCGTCCGTACGGTGCGGATCACCGGCGGCGAGCCGCTCGTCCGCCGCAACGTCGAGCATCTCGTCGAGCTCCTCGCGGCGATCGAAACGCCTTCCGGCGACGGGCTCGAGCTGGCGCTGACGACGAACGGCTCGCTACTCACGCAGAAGGCGGAGGCCCTCGCGGCGGCCGGCCTGAGCCGGGTCACGGTCAGCCTGGATTCCCTCGACGACGCGGCGTTCCGCGCGCTGAACGACGTCGACTTTCCCGTGCAACAGGTGCTCGACGGGATCGACGCGGCCGCGGCGGCCGGGCTCCCGGTGAAGGTCAACGCGGTCGTCAAGCGCGGCGCCAACGACGGGGACATCCTCGACCTCGCCGAGCACTTTCGCAGCAGCGGGCACGTCCTCCGCTTCATCGAGTACATGGACGTCGGCTCGACGAACGGCTGGCAGCTCGAGGACGTCGTCGGCGCGGCCGAGATCGTGGAGCGCATCTCCGAGGTCTGGCCGCTCGAGCCGATCGCAGCCGCGCGGCCCGACGCGACGGCGCGCCGCTGGCGCTACCTCGACGGTGCGGGTGAGATCGGAGTGGTCGCCTCGGTGACGCAGCCGTTCTGCGGCGGCTGCTCTCGCGCGCGCCTCTCGGCCGAGGGGCGGCTGTACACGTGCCTGTTCGCCGCGCGCGGCCACGACCTTCGCGCGCCGCTTCGCCTCGGCTCCTCGGACGAGGAGATCGGCGAGCGCCTCCGCGGCATCTGGACGCGCCGGACCGACCGCTATTCCGAGCTGCGAACCGCGGAAACGGCTTCGTTGCCCAAGGTCGAGATGTCGCACATCGGCGGGTAGTCACCTCTCATTGGCTCTCCGGTAACCGCACTGTCTAAAGTTGCAGGCATGGAGCGGGTCGTCGCTCTGGGACGCAAGGTGCTTCCTCGCGGTTGGCGAGATTTTGGCCTCCAGCTCGGGATCTGGTTTGGCTTCTACTTCTCGTACCTCGCCGTCCGGCACCTGACCGACCGGAACACCGGTCGGGCGGTCGTGAACGGCCTGCGCGTGATCTCGTTCGAGCAGCATGTGACCCATCACCTCTACGAGTTGACCGTGGAGCGCATCGTCGACTCGTCGTCGTGGCTCCTGACCGCGACGGCCTGGACGTACTGGAACTCGGAGTTCACGGTGATCGGGCTGGCGCTGCTCTGGGTCTATCTGCGGCGGCACGAGGCGCTTCAGCCGCTTCCGCAACACGATCCTGCTCGCGAACCTCGTCGGTCTGCTCGGCTTCTGGCTGATGCCGACCGCGCCGCCGTGGATGTTCCCGGGCAAGGGATTCGTCGACGGCGTCAACCACTCGAGCGCGCTGCTCCAATCCCTCGGGAACTCGTACGCGGCCATGCCGAGCCTCCATGCCGCCGACGCGCTGATCGTCGCCTACTTCCTGGTCACCACGTCCCGGACGATCTGGGCGAAGGCGCTCTGGACGCTCTGGCCCCTCTGGGTCTGGTTCTGCGTGATCGCGACCGCGAATCACTACCTGCTCGACGTGGCCGCCGGAATCTGTGTGGCAGTCGCGGCGCTGCTCGCCACCGCGTGGACGCCGCGGCTCTTCGCACGTCTGCGCGGGCTTGGCCCCGTCATCGCAAACCTGCTATAGTCGACATAGCAGGAATGCTATGTCGGAAATGAACGCGACTCCACGGCTCCACCGCGTCAAGCACGGCTACACGACCGGCGCCCGCTCGCTCGCGAGCCGCTCGGTCACGAGTCTCGCGCGCACCCGCATCACCCCGAACCTCCTCACCGCGACCGGCGTCTCTCTCTGCCTCGCGGCGGCGATCCTCGTGCCGTTCGAGAACCGGGCCAACACGCTGCTCGTCTACTGGCTCGCCGCGGCCGTCTTCGTCGTCGGCTCGCTGCTCGACATCCTCGACGGCGCACTCGCCCGCGTGGGCGGCAAGTCCACCCCCTTCGGCGCGTTCATCGACTCGACGACCGACCGGGTCGGCGAGGGAGCGATGCTCGCGGCGATCGCGCTCGTCTTCTCGCGCAACGGCCAGGATTGGGCGGTCGTCGTCGCGGTCGCCGCGGTCGTCGGCTCGTTCCTCGTCTCGTACACGCGCGCCCGTGCCGAGGCGCTCGGGTTGAAGGGCGACGTCGGCCTGGGCTCGCGCGCCGAGCGCGTGGTGCTCATCACCGCCGGGCTCGTCTTCGCGCCGTGGGGTGGCCTGCCGTGGGCGATCGTCGTGCTCGCCGCGACGGCCTGGCTCACGGTCTTCCAGCGCGTCCTGCACGTCCGCAAACAACTTTCCGGAGGCACAAGTGGCAACGACCAACGGTAGGGCACGGCTCGACGACGGCAAGGTCCGCGTCGCGATCGTCGGCGTCGGGAACTGCGCGAACTCGCTGCTCCAGGGCGTCCACTACTACAACGACGCGCCGGACGACCAGTTCGTCCCCGGCCTCATGCACGTCAACCTCGGCGGCTACCACGTCCGGGACGTGGAGTTCACCGCAGCCTTCGACGTGGTCAAGGGCAAGGTCGGCGAGGATCTCGCAGACGCGATCTGGGCGCATCCGAACGACACGATCAAGTTCGCCGACGTCCCGCAGACCGGCATCAAGGTCTCGCGCGGGATGACGCACGACGGGCTCGGGAAGTACCTGTCCCAGGTCGTCGAGAAGGCGCACGGCAAGACCGACGACGTCGTCGGGATCCTCAAGGAGACGAAGACCGACGTCGTGGTCAACTACCTCCCCGTCGGCTCGGAGGCTGCGACGAAGTGGTACGCCGAGCAGGTCCTCGAGGCCGGCTGCGCGATGGTGAACTGCATGCCGGTCTTCATCGCCCGCGAGGACTACTGGGGCAAGCGGTTCGAGGAGAAGGGCCTGCCGATCATCGGCGACGACATCAAGTCCCAGGTCGGCGCGACGATCACGCACCGCGTCCTCACGTCGCTCTTCCGTGAGCGCGGCGTCCACCTCGACAAGACCATGCAGCTGAACGTCGGCGGCAACTCCGACTTCCTCAACATGCTCGAGCGGGAGCGACTCGAGTCGAAGAAGATCTCGAAGACGAACGCCGTTACGTCGATGCTCGACTACGACCTCGGCTCGGGGAACGTCCACGTCGGCCCGTCCGACTACGTGCCGTGGCTGACCGACCGCAAGTGGGCCTACATCCGCATGGAGGGCTCCTCGTTCGGCGACGTGCCGCTCAACGTCGAGCTTAAGCTCGAGGTCTGGGACTCGCCGAACTCGGCCGGCATCGTGATCGACGCCGTCCGGCTGGCGAAGCTCGCGCTCAACAACCACGTCGCGGGCGCGCTCGTCGGCCCGAGCTCGTACCTGATGAAGTCGCCTCCGAAGCAGATCGTCGACGACGAGGCGTACGAGCTGACCGAGGAGTTCATCCGCGAGAACGCGCGGGTCGCGGCGAAGCACGAGGCGGCGGCGGAGGTCTAGACCCGATGGTCGCGCGGGCGGTGTCGGCGAGGGATTGGCTGACACCGCTCGCGGTGCTCATCCCGATCCTGGCCACGGTCGTCGCTGCCTTCGTGGCTCTCGTTCGCGGCACACCGGGGATCTGCGATTGACCGCGAACTTCGAGCTCCGCACCGCGCGCTCGCTCTCTCCGGCCGAGCGCGCCGCCCTCTTCAACGCCGCGTACGAGGGCTATCTCCTCCCATTCCACGTCGATGAGCAGCAGCTCGCATTCATGGACGACGCGTTCGACCTCGACCTCGACGCCTCGCGCATCGCCTTCCGGGACGTCGAGCCGGTCGGCCTCGGGAACCTCGGCCTGCGCGGCGAGGAAGCCTGGATCGGCGGCCTCGGCGTGGTGGCGAGCGCGCGTCGCTCCGGCATCGGCGAGGCGCTGATGCGCGGGCTGCACGAGCAGGCGCGGCAACGGGGGATGCGGCGGGTCTGGCTCGAGGTGATCGTCGAGAACACCGGCGCCTTGGCACTCTACGAGAAGCTCGGCTACGAGCTGGTGCGGGACGTCGAGGTCTGGACGCTGCCGGGCGCCGAGGGCGACCACACCGAGCGCGAGGTTCCCGCCGCCGAGGCGAAGGCGCAGCTGTCCGAGCGGCATGAGCCGTGGCAGCGCGCCGACGGCACCCTCGCGCATTACGACGACGTTCGCGGGCTCGTCACCGACAACGGCGCGATGCTGTTCTGCGTGCGCTCGAGCGCGCAACTGCAGCAGTACGCCGGCGAGCCCGAGCCGTTGCTCCGAGCGCTGCGCACGTTCGGCGACGCCTACGTGCTCAACCTCCCGGCGGACGATCCAGCAGCGGCGGCCCTCCGTCAGCTCGGCGGGTCGGTCGTCGTCCGCCAGCACGAGATGCTCCTCGAGCTTGAGAGCTCCTAACGCAATGACGCGCGGGCCGACCGGACGCGCTGTGCGGCGCGCTGCGGCGTCCTCGGTTGCGCCCGTAGCCTCCGGCTACGAACGCTCCCTGCATCCTTGCATCGCACTCGCCCGGCACCCCCGGTCAGCGCGGAGGGTCATTCCGCTAGAAGCTCAGAGCACTAGACTCGATCGACGTGCGGATCGCGCTTGTCACGCCGTTCGCCTGGTCGCAGCCGCACGACGTCAACGAACACGTGGACGGGCTCGCGCGAGAGCTGCGACGAAGGGGCCATGCGACCACCATCCTGGCTCCGTCGAACCGCGCCCGCGACCTCGCCGCCGGACGGCGTTCCCTGCTCCGCTCCTTCGACGAGCCGCCCGAGCTGATCGCCATCGGCCCGGCCGTGCCCATCTCCCGGCGCAGCCGGATGGGCGTGCCGGTCGGCGTTCGCGCGAGCCTCTCGCTGGCGCTTGCGCGGGGCAGATTCGACGTGGTGCACGGCTTCGAGCCGGGACTGCCGAGCCTCTCGTACCTCGCCCTCCGGGACTCGGCGGCGCTCACGGCCGCAACCTTCTTCTCGCCCGACCGCCTCGGCTATCCGCCGGGCCGGGCTCAGCGAGAGAGGCTGCTCGCACGCGTCGACGCGCTTCTCGCAACGAATCAGGCTGTGTCCGACGCCGCTGCCGTCCGCTTCCCCGGGCGCTACGAGCTCGTCCCCCACGGGATCGACCCCGACCTGTTCGCACCAGCCCAGAAGAAGCGGCTCGTCGTGCTCGAGTGGCGGCAGACCGAGCGGCCGCTTCTGCGCGCTCTCGTCCGCGAGCTCGCGCACCAACCCGCCTGGGAGCTCGTGCTCCTGCGGACGCGGGTACCGGCCTCGCGGCCTGCCGTCTCGCCTCGGTTGCGTGGACGGATGCGCGTACGCACCGCGCGCACCGGCGCCGCCCGCGCCGAGCTGCTCCGTGGCGCGTCGATCTTCATCCCCGCGGGCGAAGGGCTGCCGCGCCTCGTCGCCGAGGCACAGACCGCCGGGGCCGCGCTCGCCGCTCCGCCGGGGCGCGCCGAACAACCCGAGCTCGCCGCTGCCGAGACCGCGCGGATGATCGAGGACGAGACCTTTCGCGCGCACCGCGCCGCCGAGAGTCTCGCCGCGGCCGAGTCGCAAACCACGGAGGCGCTCGCCGACCGCGTGGAGAAGATCTACGAACGGCTCGCCGGCCGACGGCGCAGCCGCGCCACGCCCGCGCCGCCTCGGGCCGCCGAAGGCGGCCCGACCTCCGGGCCGGGCGCCGGCGGCTCGGCCGCCGGCGCTTCCAGCCGTCGGGAGCGGGATTGGATCGTCGCCGACCTTCACCTGCACACGAACTGGTCGCACGACTGCTCGATCGACGTCGACGACCTGCTCGACCACGCCGAGGCTCAGGGGCTCGGAGCGATCGCGGTCACCGACCACAACGTCTTCGGTGGAGCGATGGAAGCCGTCGAGAAAGCCAGGGCCCGGCGCCTCGTCGTCATCCCCGGCGAAGAGGTGAAGACGGCCGAGCAGGGCGAGGTGATCGGACTCTTCCTGCGTGAGGAGATCCCGCGCGGCATGTCCTTTGGCGACACGATCGCCGCGATCCAGGCCCAGGGCGGTCTCGTCTACCTGCCGCACCCGTTCGACCGGATGCACGCGATTCCGGAGCCCGCGACGCTCCACCGGCACCTTGCCGAGATCGACGTGCTCGAGGTCTACAACGCGCGGCTCCTCTTCGAGGCCTACAACGACGAGGCGCTCCGCTTCGCGCGCAAGTACAACCTCAGGCCTGGAGCCGGGTCCGACGCGCACGTCCTCGCCGGCATCGGCACGGGCGCCGTCCGCATGCGTCGCTTCAGCGGCCCCGAGGAGTTTCTGGTCTCGCTCCACGACGCCGAGGTGCTGCGCCGCCCGAAGTCGCTCGTCTACCTGCAGGGGCTCAAGTGGGTGGCGCAGGCCAAGGAACGGGTCCGCTGATCCCGAAAACCGCTCGCGGGGCAATCTTGTGACCGTGGCGAACGACGAGATCTACGAGAAATACCTGCAAAAGGCGATCACCGAGAGCAACACGCTCGGTGACGAACTCGCGCAGGCAGCGGGCGGAGCGCGCGTTCCCGTGCTCGGCTCCGGCCATCCGCTCGCCGACGTCTTCCTGCTCAAGTACTCACCGCAGGCCGCCGAGCTGCAGGAAGGAGTCGCCTTCTATGGTCGGGCCGGCAACGCGCTCCTCAAGTCGCTGCAGCGCCTGCACGTCGACCCGATGGCGATCTACGGAACGAACTGCCTCAAGTTCGCCGGCGGCGACGAGGACGAGTCGCGCCCCTTCCTCCTGCGCGAGCTGCACATCGTCCAGCCGAAGCTCGTGGTGGCGATGGGTGAGCCTGCCGTGGCGTTCCTCAACGCGGCGCAATTCCCGCTCGCGCACGAGCTGACGCTCGTCGAGGGGGAGCTCCAGGAGTACACCCCGACGATCCAGGGGCTCGTCACGCCCGACATCGACGAGTCGCTCGACGAGCAGCCGGCGAAGACGGCGTTCTGGAACGCCTTCAAGGTGCTCGGCGAGTGGTGGAGCCAGACACCCCCGTACTGAGCCCCCGCGGGCGTCTCCGCCTGCGCATCGCCGCATTCGTCGTGCTCGCGGCGGCGGTCGTGACCTGGGACGCGCTCGCGCTCCACCTCGATCCGGTCGGGCTCTGGTCCACGGTCGCGATCATCGCGGCGGGCGTGCTGCCGGCGACCCTGGGTCTGATCTATCTGGCGCTGCCACTCTGGTCGCACCGACGGGCGGTCGCCGTCGTGCTCGTCGTCTCCCTGGTCGCCGCCGCCGTGACGTGGCGCGCCGACGCGCACCTCGCCTCGAACTTCCTGAAGCTGGCCGCCTACACGTGCGGCGGCTGGCTGTTCCTGTCGCTGTTCGAGGAGCTGAGCTGGGTGGTCATCGTCGCCCTGATCATCCCGTTCGTCGATGCGTTCTCGGTCGCCGCCGGGCCGACCAAGGACATCGTCAACCACCACGTCGAGGTGTACTCGGCCGTGGCGGTCGCCTTTCTCGGACCGGGCGGGGTAGCGGCGGGGCTCGGGCCTCCCGACATCCTCTTCTTCGCCCTCTTCCTCGCGGCGGCGGTGCGCTGGGGGCTTCGGCCGGGCTGGACCTGGCTGGCGATGACCGGGATGTACTCACTGACGCTGGTGCTGGCGAACGCCACCGATGTCAACGGCCTGCCAGCGCTGCCGTTCCTCTCCTTCGGCTTCCTGCTCGCGAACGCCGATCTTCTCTGGCGCCGGCTCAGGCCGCGACGGGCCTAGTCCTTCTCGTCCTCGTCGCGACGAGCCTCGCGCAGGCCGTGCTCGTCGCCGGGATCGGGGTCGCCTTTCACCGGCCCCTCCGTCGCGCCGGTGAGCCCGAGCGGCGCGAGCGGGCCAAGTGCGGCCTCGCGCCCGGCCTCCTTGTCGAACTCGTCCCAGGCGACCTCACGCGTCACCTCGTCGAGCTTCTGCTCGGCGGCGATCTCCTCCGGCGACTCCGGCGGCTTCTTCTTGAAGGGCCACACGGCCGGGAGCCTACGCCGCCCGCTCGAGCAGCGCGACGCACTCGACGTGCGGCGTGTGCGGGAACATGTCGACCGGCGTCACGTGGCGGAGCTCGTAGCCGTACTCGGCACGGAGCGCCTTCACGTCGCCTGCGAGCGTCGTCGGGTTGCAGGAGACGTAGACGAGTCGCGGCGCGCCGATGCGGCCGAGCCTCCGCAGCGCCTTCCCTGCAAGCCCGGCGCGTGGCGGATCGACGACGACGACGTCCGGCGGGCCGGATCGCCCGAGCAGTTCCTCGACCACTTCGCCGACGTTGCCGGCGAAGAACGCCGCGTTCGTGATCGTGTTCAGCTCGGCGTTCTCGAGCGCGCAGGCGACGGACTCCTCCGAGACCTCGATCCCCCAGACCGTCAGTGCGTCGCGGGCGAGCGAGAGCCCGATGGTGCCGATCCCGCAGTAGAGATCCCACACCGTCTCGCCGCCGGTGAGCCCTGCCGCCTCGCGCGCGAGCGCATAGAGCCGCTCGGCCATTGCCGTGTTCGTCTGGAGGAACGCGTTCGGCCGGACGCGGAAGCGCAGCCCGCACAGTTCCTCTTCGATCCATTCTTCTCCCCACAGGAGCCGGGCCGGCAGGTTCGTGACCTCGGCCGGCGTGTCGTTCACCGACCAGTGGATCGAGCGCACCTCGGGGAAGCGGCGTAGTACGTCGACCAGGTAGCCGGTCTCGAACCGGTCGCCGGGCGCGGTCACGAGCTGGACGAGCGCTTGTCCCGTGTTGCGGCCCTGCCGCACGACGAGATGGCGCAGGTAGCCGCTCGCGTCGGCCTGCGAATACGCCTCGAGCCCCTCCTCGCGCGCCCAGCCGCGGACGGCGTCGCGGATGCCATTGCCGAGCTCGTCGCTGAGCCAGCAGCGCTCGATCTCGAGCACTTCGTCCCAGCGGCCGGCTCGGTGGAACCCGAGCGCGGGGCCGTCGGGCGTCGAGGTGAACGAGTACTCGAGCTTGTTGCGGTAATGGAAGATCTCCGGTTCGCACGGGAGGATCGGCTCGAGCGGCGGCTCGGCGATTCCCGCGAGCCGCAGCAAGGCGTCGCTCACCTGCATCTCCTTCTGGGCGAGCTGTGCCTCGTAGGCGAGGTCCTGGAACCGGCACCCGCCGCAGGCGGGAAAGTGCGAGCACGGCGCGTCGACCCGCTCCGGGCCTGGCCGGAGCACCTCGGTCGCGAGCGCCTCGGCGTGGCTGCGCTTGACCTTCGTGACCCGCGCCCGGACCCGGTCGCCGGGAAGCCCTCGCCGCACGAAGACGACGAAGCCGTCGAGCCGTGCGACTCCGTTGCCGCCGTACGCGAGCGAGTCGACGTCGAGCTCGAGCTCGTCGCCCTTCGCGACGGGCGCGGCCATCGCTAGCTCAGCGTCGTGACGTAGATCTTGCGCTCACGCGGCCCGTCGAACTCGCAGAAGAAGACGCCCTGGTACGTGCCGAGGGCGAGGCTCCCGTCGCGGAGCGGGATGAGCACCTGCGGGCTCGAGGCGAGCGAGGCGCGCGCGTGGGAGGGCGCGTTCGGCCCGTCGGCGTCGTCGTGCCGCCACTCCCAGTCGTCGCCGACGACCCGGTTGAACGCGTTCTCGAGATCGGTCACGAGCTCAGGATCGATCCGCTCGTTGATCGCCACGCCTGCGGTCGTGTGCGGGACGTAGACGAGCGCGGCCGTCGCGCCGTTGGTCCCACCTAGCGCCTCCCGAACGTGGTCGGTGATTTCGATCAGCTGGGTCTTACGGTCCGTCTTGAGGGAGATCTCGCGCACGGGTCTATCCTACGAATCCGCATGCCGGGGCCGCTTCAGCAAGGGGAGATCGAGGCGCTCAGCGCAGACGCGGAACGCTTCGTCGCAGAGCTCGACGAGGAGTCCTACCTCCATTTCGCAGGTCTCAAGGAGACGTACGACCTCGCGCCGATCTACGAGCGGCACGAGCGCCTGACCCAGCTCGACACCGCGCTCGCGCTCGGGGCTTCGGTCGACGGCAACCGCCGCCGGCGAGAGCTCTGGAAGTTCGCGTGCTCGGGCTACCTCGGCAACTACGTGAGCGAGGAGGCGGAGCGAGTCGCCGAGCTCGAGGCGACTCTGACCGCGACGGTCGGCGGCGAGGAGATCCCCTACCGGATGCTCAAGCCGCGGCTGATGAACGAGGAGGACCGCGACGTCCGCGAGCGCATAGAGGCGGCGAGGAACCACCTCACGGAGCAGCACCTGAACGCCCTCGAGCTGCACGCAGCGCAGGTCGTCCAGCGCGAGACCCGAAATCTCGGCGCAGAGAACTATGCCGAACTTCACCGGAGCTTCGGCCTTCCGCTCGACGATCTTGCGGAGCAGTGCCGGCGCCTGCTCGCCGACACCGAAGACCTGTGGGAGGTGACGGGCGACCGGTTCTTTCGTTCGCGCGTCGGCCTGGGACTCGGGAAGATTCAGCGCTGGGACGTCGGACGTGCCTGGCGCGGCGCCGAGTGGGATGCGTCATTCCCGCCGGAGGCGATGCTGCCCACGCTCGAGGCGACCCTCGCCGGCCTCGGCATCGACCTGCGCGCGCAGCAGAACGTCGAGCTCGACCTCGACGAGCGCCCGAACAAAGACCCGCGGGCGTTCTGCTCGCCGATCGAGGTTCCCGGCCGCGTTGTCCTGGTGATGAAGCCGCAGGGCGGCCCGAGCGACTGGCGGGCGCTCTTCCACGAGGCCGGCCACACCGAGCACTTCGCGCACATGGACGCCGCTCTGTCGCCGGAGGAGCGGCGCTTCGGTGACAACGCCGTCACCGAGGGCTGGGCGATGCTGCTCGAGTACCTGACAACCGACCCGGTGTGGCTCGAGCAGCAGCTCGACTTCCCCCGGCCGTACGAGTTCGCCGCCGAAGGAGCGGCGCAGCTTCTCTGGATCGTCCGGCGCTACAGCGCGAAGCTCCTCTACGAGCTCGAGTTCCATTCGACCGAGGACCCGGCGACGCTGCAGCCGCGCTACGTCGAGCTGCTCGCCGACGCCACCAAGGTCGAGCCTGCCGCGGCCGACTACCTCAACGACATCGACGCCGGCTTCTACGCCTCCGAGTACCTCCGCGCCTGGGCCTTCGAGGCGCAGCTGCGCGCGTACCTCCGCGAGCGCTTCGGCAACGCCTGGTTCTCACGTCGCGAGGCGGGTTCGCTGCTGCGCGAGCTCTGGGCCGAGGGCCAGAAGCCGACCGCAGACGAGCTCCTTGACGAGGTTTCCGGGCAGAAGCTCGAGCTGGCCGCCGTCGGCGACCGGATCCGCGAGGCCCTCGCCGCGGTCTGACGCCGAGCCTTTACCTCCGCTAACGCTGAGGATTCGCGTGGAATGTCGCGGGCAGGACGTCCGTTGTAGACGGCATGCGAACCCAAGAAGAAATCCACATGGAGATCGAGAGTCTGAGTGAGGAGCGGACCGAGCTCTGGCACCGGCTCTCGGCAGAACATGACCCGGAGGTGCGGGCCGAGATCCATGCGATCGACGAGCAACTCGACCGCCTCTGGGACGAGCACCGGGCCGTCCGCGCGCGTCTGCGCTTCGGCGACCGAGACTCGATCGTCGCCCGGGCGCGGGTCGAGGAGCGGCTCGAGCGCGCGGCCTGAGGCCGCGAGCCGAGTCGCCCCTTAGCGACTTCGCCTCTACACTGGGGCTCTCTCGGGGCGTTAGCTCAGCTGGGAGAGCGCCGGCTTTGCAAGCCGGAGGTCACCGGTTCGATCCCGGTACGCTCCACTCGCCCGAGGCCGCTCTGGAAGCGGGATCGCGGCCTCTCCCGTTCTCGCTTCCGACGACGCCTTGGCTCTTGTGGTCACCTGGTGGCCACCGCGCGAGGCCGGGGCGGTCCCCGGCAGAGCTGATGCTCAGGGGGTCGGAAGCCGTGACCGCGCAGCTACTCGGCCTCGACCTGTAGCAGCCCACGAACGGTGACTCCGTGGTGTGGAGACGCGCGGCTATGCGGCGCCGATTTCGTAGGGTTTCCCCGCTTTCAAGGCCCTGCGCCGTTCTTTAGCGTCGGAGACAGCATGGAGTCCTCCGACACGTTCGTCGCCGAATGCTTCCCGCCCGACGTTAGCGAGAGCGACCTCGAGACTGCTGGACCGACCGGCGCGTGCGTGACCCACGAGCTAGGAAGGAGACGAGATGACCAGGCTTGGTAGATGGGGCGTGACAGTCGTGGCCATGGTCTCGGTCGCGGTTGCTCTGGTTGCGGCAGGCACTGCCGCCGCCTCGGTTGGCGTGAACTGCGTCAAGCCGTTCGATTTCACCAGCAAGCATCAAGATCTCACTAACTGCAAGATGAACGGTGTCACGATCCCCGGCAGCAATCTTCCCGGAGACGCGATGCAGTTCTCGAACCTCACCGGTGCAAGCCTGAACGGCGCGACCATCGGCACTGACGACGCGACACTGACGCTCAGGGACGCCAACCTGACCAATGCGAGAATGGTCGGCGTAACCATCGGTGGGGACGCCACCTTCGACTCCGCGACCATGTCGGGCGCAACGCTGAAGAACTCGGTGATCAGCAGCGAGGGGAGCTTCAACGCCGCAACCCTCACCGGGGCGAACCTGAAGGGGACCGACATCCTCGGCGAGTTGACGTTCGATTTCGCGACCTTGACCGGAGCAAGCCTGCGCGCAGCCTCCATCGCGGGCGACTTTTCGTTCGAATACGCAGTCCTGGACGGGGCTGACCTGACCAGGGCCGCGATCAGCGCCAACGATTCCTTCAGCACTCCCGACTCCCTTCAGGTGACGAGCTTGGCCGGGGCCAGCCTGGTCAATGCGACCATCATGGGCTCGGACGATTTCGACTTCGCCGACCTGACAGGAGCCGACCTGGCCGGAGCCGTCGTCTCGGGCTCGAACGACTTCCAGAACGCGCTCTTCAGTAACACGATCTGCCCCGACGGCACCAACAGCAACAACGACGGCGGAACCTGCTTCGGCCACGGCATCTCCTAGTCAACTCAACAGGCTTTACGGAGAGAGGCGGCTCGTGCGGGGCGTTGTCGCTGCTTCGGGTGGGAGGCGATGAGCGCCGCCTCCCACCAGACGTAAGCGACCGCAGCCGCTAGGCGGGTGCTGCGGCGGGCGTGTCCGTCGGGAGACTGCTGCGAGCGTCGGGTCGCAGGATTGGAGACTCTGGCCGGAATCCCTTCCAGGTGCAGTAGATGCCGAGGAACAGCTCCCAGATGATCTCGGGGATGGTCAGGACGCCTTGCAGCGAGTGCATCGCGCTGCTCGGATTGTTCCCGCCGAGGAGGATCGCCGTCCCCGTGATGATGATCAGCGGGCCGCCGATGAGGCCGAACCAGCACATCCGTCGCGGCACGAGTTCCGACTTGTACATCAGGTAGCCGAGGATCAGGCCGTTGCCCCAGCCGACCATCCAACCCGGTCCGAGCAGGAACGTCCAGTCGTGGATCTCGGTAAGGGTGTAGGCGATCGTGGCCTCCGCCGGGCCGACGGCGTGATTCCGCAACGTGACGATGGTGATCATCGAGAGGATCCCGACGAGAATGAACGTGGACTCGACAATCCGTGCGGTCACGTAGCCGAGCGCCAGCTCCTCGTTCTGCCGCCTCACGATGGGAAAGATCACGACCGCAGTTCCGATGTTCGCGAGGATCACTACCAGTTCCAGCAGAGCGCCCAACAAGACCTGCTTGTCGTGCCCCGCACCGGAGATGTAGCTCAGCTTGTGCCGCAGGACCGTCTCGTAAAGCAGCAGCGCCGGGACGGATGCCACGATCGTGATGAGGTAGAGGACGCCGAAGATCCGAGCCCTCCGTTGATCCGCTGCCATACGCCTACCCCCCTCTCCCGGTGGTGGTTTGGTGAGGATGTCCCACGCCACCGACCCGGTAGTGCGCCGAAGCTAACGCTCGCTTCCACGCGAAGCAAGATCGCGCACAAAACTGCGTCTATCTCGGCGCCTTGCACCACGACCGATGCGAAGGGGCGCGTGCGAGAGTTCGTGCGAGAGTCTCACCTCTACGCATTCGTCGCCGTCTCTGGACGATCCCCGACCGAAGTGCTTGATCGTGCGATTCCGTCCGCGCCCGGCGGCAAGCGACCATTGTCGTCCGTCTCTTGCAAGCTGGAGGTCAGCGGTTCGATCCCGGTACGCTCCATCGCTCGACCGAGCCTGAGACGTTTCGGAGAGGGGCGGCCGGCTCGGAGTCCGGCGAGGCTTGGGTGACGGCGACGAGTGCCGCGGCGGCCAGGCCGAGCAGGCCGGCGACGGCGTAGATCGCCCGCGGCGACAGCACGACTGCGACGGCGCCGCCGATCAGGAGCGCGGCGCCCTGGGCGCCGGCGAGGATCGCGTTGGCGGCAGCGGAGACCCGGCCACGTGCACTGTCGACAGTGCGGGCGATGACGAGAGTCGAGAGGCACGCACCGGCGTAACCGTTCCCGATCCCGCCGAGCACCGAGAGAGGAACGAGGATCCCGACGGTCGGCGCGACGGCGAAGCCGGCGACGGCGGCGCAGGTGACGGCTACTCCGGCGATCGTCGCGCGCACCTGGCGACGTTCGAGCTTGACGCGACCCGCCCCCAGCGCTCCCGCGACCATGCCCGCCATCCACGAGGCCTCGGTCACGCCGTACCAGACGCTCCCGGCCTGAAGTGTCTCGCGGACCAGGTACACGAGCACGACGTCGACCATGCCGACCAGGAGGACGACGAGCGCCACGCCCGCCAGAAGCGGAGCGAGGACCCGATCGGCCCGGAGGATGGCGAATCCGCCCCGGACCCGGCCCGACTCGTCGGCGACGGGGACGCGCTCCGGCAACCGGCGGGTGCGGACGAGGGCGGCAGCGACGGTCACGACCACGAACGTGGCGGCGTCGACGGCAAGCGGCACGCCCGAGCCGAACGCCGCAGCCAGCAACCCTCCGACGGCGGGGGCTGCCACGAGGACGAGGACGTTCAGGGACTGCTGGGTGGAGATCGCCTCGGCCAGCTGATCCTCTCCGACGATCCGGGGCACGAGGGCAGACCAGGTGGCCGCGGTCACCGACGCAGCCGCGCCGAGCGCGGCGACGAGGACGACGATCGGCCCGACCGAGTGGAGGAAGATCAGCGGGATCGTCACGGCCGTCTCCACCAGGCCGCCGCACACCAGGAGACGCCGGGAGTCGTGGGTGTCGACCAGGCGCCCGACCGGGCGGGCAAGCAGCAACACCGGGATCGTCCCGGCGGCCAGCAGCAACGCGACCTCGTAGGGGTGGGCGCCGTCCATCTGGAGGCGCAGGGTCAGGGCGACGAGGGCGACCCCATTGCCGAACGCCGACACCGCGCGTCCCGCGACCGCGATGCCGAAATCGCGACGCCCGTGGCTAATCTTAAGCATACGTTGAACAATAGTCCTTTAACATCTCCCCGTCAAGAACTATGCTTCGAGGTCGTGCCGGCCGCCAAGAACACGGTGCACCTCCGCGATCCGCGGGACATTCGGGCACTGGCCCACCCCGCCCGGATGGCGATCATCGACGCGCTCGCATCGGGTGACGAGTTGACGGCGACCGAATGCGCCGAACTCACCGGCCTGAGTCCGAGCGCGACGGCGTATCACCTCAAGTTCCTGGAGCGATACGGCTTCGCCGAGCGCGCTCCCGCGCGGAACGACGGACGGGAACGGCCGTGGCGGGCACCCGACCGCGGGAGACAGGTCGACCTCGATACGTCCACTCCGGCCGGGGCGGCAGCCGCATCGGTCGTGGCGCTCGCATTCATCGACCGCACCCGGGCGACGGCGGCAGCGTTCGGGGAGACCGTGCACGAGGAACCGGAGGAGTGGCAGGAGGCCCCGTACCTCGGCAACGCCGACCTCTGGCTGACCGTCGAAGAGGCCCACACGGTGGCCGCCGCCCTTCGCGCCGTCCTCGAGCCCTACCGGGGTAGAACACTTGCCGAGCGACCCGACGACAGTCGCCGTGTGCGAGTCACGAACATCGTCTTTCCCCACCGGAAACGGTGACCGCGATCGGTAGGCGGTTGCCACCAGCCGGAATGGAAGCAACACTTCCACCAGTGGACGACGGACTGGACATGCGGGGCCGGTACGAGTATGCGCTCGCCGAGGTCGAGGAGATGAAGCGGACGCTGCGCGAGCACGCGCAGCGCGTCGCCGCGCGAGAGAAAGAGCTCGAGCAACTCCGCCTCGAGGTCGCCGGCCGACAGGGCCGCCGTCGCGCCCCCGCCCCGGTCCCTGCGCCGGATCCCGCGCGCGAGGACGAGCTCACTCGGAAGATCGCCGAGGCCGAGAAGCGCGAGAAGGAGGCCGTACAGGAGCTCGCGCTCGCCAAGGCAGAGCGGGAGCGGCTCGATGAGCGCGAGCAATCGATCCGCAAGGTCGAGCGGGAGCTCGCAGGGTTGCGCATGCAGCTCCAGGAGGAGCGGACGCGCCTCACGGGCAACGCGCCGGCGGAGACGGGGCCAGCCCACGAGCCGGACCCCGCGGGCGAGCCGCCTCCGCCGACCCCGCTGCCGCGACCGCCCGACGACCCGGATCTCGAGCCGGCCGCCGACACGAAGCTCCAGCGCAGCAGCATGTTGGCCGACCCGCAGCTCAAGAAACAGCCCTAGAGCAGCCGCCCGCCGCGCTGGTATCGTCGAAGGCCTGCTCGCGCGCGAAGGCAGGGGGCCTGCTGCGTCGGGCGCTTCGTCATGTCCACGTATGTGAGTCCAGTCGACCCGCCCGACCTCGGCCTGCTGCCGACCTTCCGACGCCTGCTCCGACTCTGGCGCGAGCAGTGGAAGCTCGGCGTGTTCGCGCTCTCCTGCTCGCTCGTCTACACGCTGATCTCGATCGCGATCCCGATTCTCATCTCGCAGGCGATCGACAACGCGATCGTCCCCCACAAAGAGGATCGGTTGCCGCCCTATCTGGCAGCCATCGGCGGTCTCGCCCTGCTTCGCTTCGTCATCAACTTCAACCGCCGCTATGCGACGGCCCGGATCGGCATCCGGATCGAGGCGCGGATGCGGGAGCTCCTCTACCAGGCGTATCTCCGCTACCCGCGCGCCTTCTACGACCGGCACCCGACAGGACAGGTGCTCTCGCGGGCGACGAACGACCTCTACCCGATCCGCTACTTCATCGGTTGGGGCCTCGTGCAGGGGATGCAGAGCGTGATGATGATCATCGCGGCCGGCATCGTCCTCGCGCTCGTCGATCCACAGCTCACCCTCTTCGCGGCCGTGTCGCTGCCGCCGATCGCGTTCGTCGCCAACCGCTTCGGGCAGCGCGTTTCGCCCATCTCCCGCCGGGTCCAGGCGCGAAAGGGCGACGTGACCGAGGCGGCCGACGAGGCGGTCGTCGGAATCGAGATGGTTCAGGCCTTCGGCCGCGAGAACGACGTCCGAGAGCGCTTCGGCGAGAGGGCCGAGGGCGTTCGCAGTGCTGCGCTCGACCAGGCCGGCGTCGAGGCGACCTACGTGCCGGGCCTCTACTACCTGCCGGCACTCTCGATCGCAGCCGTCGTCTTCTTCGGCGGCCGCGCCGTCATCGACGGGCAGATCACAATCGGGCAGTTCGTCCTCTTCGAGACGCTGCTCCTGCAGCTCGTCTGGCCGCTCGAGGCGATCGGCTGGATCCTCGACCTCGCGCAGCGCGCGCTCGCCTCGGCCGGTCGCAGCTTCGGCTGGCTCGAGGGGATCGCGCCGCTGCCCGAGCCGAAGAATCCGCGCTCCCTTCCGAGTGGACCGCTCGGCCTGCGCTTCGCGCGTACGAGCTTCGCGTACGGCGGCGAGGCGGACGTACTGTGCGACCTCGACCTCGTCGTCGAGCCCGGCGAGATCGTCGCCATCTGCGGATCGACGGGCGCCGGGAAGACGTCGCTGCTCAATCTCCTCCCCCGCTTCTACGACCCGACCGGCGGGAAGGTGCTCGTGGGAGGCGTCGATACACGCGACGTGCCGATTGCGGAGTTGCGCGCGGACGTCGCTCTCGTCACGCAGCGTCCGGTGCTGTTCTCGGTTCCGCTGCGCGAGAACCTCACCGCGGGCCGCGAGGATGCTGACTGGGACGAGGTGCTGGCAGCGTGCGTAGCGGCCGGCGTCGACGCATTCGGCCCGACTCTCCCCGAAGGCTACGACACCCTGATCGGCGAGCGAGGCATCAACCTCTCTGGCGGCCAGCGGCAGCGGGTCGCGCTCGCGCGCGCGCTCGTCACCCGCGCGCGCGTCGTCGTGCTCGACGACCCGCTCTCGGCGGTGGACACCCTCACCGAGCGGCGGCTCGTCGCCCGGCTGCGCCCCGCGCTTGCCGGCCGGACGGTCCTCGTCGCCACGCAGCGCCTCTCGACGATCGCGATCGCCGACCGCGCGGTAGTCCTGCAGGACGGGCGGATCGTCGAGTCCGGCAAGCCGGCCGAGCTGCTGCGCGCAGGCGGAGAGTTCGCGACGCTCTTCGGGGATGAGGTGATTGCGGCGTGAGGCGCCTCTGGAAGTACATGGAGGGCCGCAAGACATTCGGCGCGCTGATGGTGCTCGTCGGCGTCGGCAATGCCGCCTGCCTGACCGGCGGCTGGCTGCTCGTCCGGAACGCGATCGACAAGGGGATCAAGCCCGGCGACACGCACCACCTGACGGTCATCGTCCTCATCTACCTAGGCGTCGCGGCGGTCGGCTGGGTCCTGCAGGCACACCTGATTCGCGGCCTGGCGACGATCGGCCAGGCGGTCGTGATCGGCTTGCGGCGCGACCTCTTCGATCACCTCACCGGCCTCTCGCTCCGCTACTTCTCGCAGCAGAAGGCGGGCTGGATCATCGCGCGCCTCACGAGCGACGTCGACGCGGTCTCGGACGTCCTTTCGCAGGGGATGCCGACCCTCGTCTCGAACGTCATCCTCCTGCCGGCGGCCGTCATCGCGCTTCTCATCGCCGACTGGCGCCTCGGGCTCATCGCATTCGTCGTTCTGCCGCCGACTCTCGTCCTCTCGCGGTGGTTCCAGCGCGCCTCGCACTCGGCGAATGTCGAGCAACGGAACCGGATCGCCGCCGTCACGGCGCAGATTGCCGAGTCGGTGGCCGGGATGGCGGTCGTGCAGGCGTTCAACCGGGAACGCCGCTTCCAGGCCGAGTTCGACGCGCTGAACGACGCGAACCGGGAGCAGTCGACGTACGTCCAGCGGATCTTCTCGGTCTTCTTCCCGTCGATCGAGTTCCTCGGCGTGCTCGCGATGGGGACGGTCGTCTACTTCGGCTCGAACCTCTACGAGAACCAGACGCTCACCATCGGGACGCTGATCACGGCGATGTACCTCCTGCAGCTCGTCTTCCAGCCGCTGCAGGAGCTCTCGGACGTCTACGGCCAGCTGCAGTCGGCCGGCGCGGCGATGGTCAAGATCGCAAGCGTCCTCGACGAGGAGTCGGAGATCCACGACCGGCCCGGTGCGGAACCGCTCCCGCGCCTCGAAGGCGACCTCGACATCGACTCGGTGGTCTTCGCCTACGGCAAGGATCCGGTCCTGCACGGGATCTCGTTCCACCTCGAGCCGGGCGCCTGTTTCGCCCTCGTCGGTGAGTCGGGCCACGGCAAGTCGACGCTCGCGCGGCTGATCGGCCGCCACTACGACCCCGACGAAGGCGCCGTGCGCGTCGATGGACACGACCTGCGCGAGGTCCAGCTCCGCTCGTACCGGCGCCAGCTCGGCGTCGTGCTCCAGGATCCGTTCCTCTTCAGCGGCACGATCGCGTCGAACATCCGCTTCGCGAAGCCCGACGCCACGGACGAGGAGGTTCAGTCGGCGGCCGCCGCGGTGGGCGTCGACCGGGTGGCGGCGAGGCTCTCGGACGGCCTCGACCACACGGTGCGCGAGGGCGGTAGCGGGCTCTCGGCCGGCGAGCGTCAACTCATCTCGATCGCGCGGGCACTGCTCGCCGACCCGCGCATCCTGGTTCTCGACGAGGCCACCTCGAACATCGACCGCCCGACGGAGGTGCTGATCGAACAGGCGCTCGACCGGCTCCTGAAAGGCCGCACCTCGATCATCATCGCCCACCGCCTCTCGACGGTCCGGCGCGCCGACGAGATCCTCGTCGTGGAGAATGGGCAAGTCATCCAGCGCGGCTCCGAACGGGAGCTCCTGGCGATGGACGGGCCGTTCCGCCGTCTCGCCCACACGCTGGACGGCGGCGAGCCCGAGCTGGCCGCCGCAGGCTGAGAAGCTAGGACTGCTCGAGGACGCGCAGAGCGACCTCGACGACATTCGGGTCGAATTGCGTGCCGGCAGCGGCCTTGAGTCGGCGTACCGCCTCGCGGCCGCTGAGGCGGCGGCGATACGGCCGGTCGCTCGTCATCGCGTGATACGCGTCGCAGACGAAGATGATGCGCGACTCGAGCGGGATGTCCTCGCCGGCGATCCCGTCCGGATACCCGCGCCCGTCCCAGCGCTCGTGGCAGTGGCGGACGATTGGTCGTACGACCTGGAGGCGGTCGATCGGGGCGATGATCCGCTCGCCGAGCTCCGGATGCGTCTGGACGATCTTCCGCTCCGCCGCGGTCAGCCGTCCCGGCTTCGACAGCACGTCGCTCGGGATGCCGATCTTGCCGATGTCGTGCAGGAGCGCACCGAGCTCGAGATGCTTCAGCGCGCGCTCGTCGAGGCCGAGCTCGCGGCCGACCCGCAGCGAGAGATCGGTGATCCAGCGCGCATGGGTCGAGGTGTACTCGTCGTTCGCCTCCAGCGCGTTGGCTAGCGCCTCGACGGTGGAGACGAACGTGCGCTCGAGACCCTCGTAGCTCGAGGCGTTTGCGATCGCGAGCTTCGCCTGCTGCGCAAGGCCGCCGAGCAACGCGAGCTCGCGCTCCCCGAAGTCGTCCCGCTCGACTAGCGCGACGAGGCAGCCTGCGCGGCCGTCGACGCTGAACGGCGCGACGGCGTAGCGACCACCTGGAACCGGCGCCTCGCGGCCGATCGCGGGCTCGTAGTCCTCGGGTTCGGCGATGTACGGATCGCGACTGGCGTCGAGGAGCGCGAGCGGCAACGGTTGCGAGGCGAGGCCGGCGGCCGTCTCCGGTGAATGCCCGTGCTCGGCCTGCAAGCGGAGCTTGCCGTCCGCCTCGACGTAGAACGACGTGTTGCGGCTGCCGAGGATCTCGGCGGACAGCTCTGTCACTCGCGCCGCGATGTCGTCGAGATCGACGAGTGTCGCGAGCTCGCGGCCGAACTCGAGCAGCGACGTCGCGCTCTCGGCTTCGCGTCGCGCCGACTCGTACAACCTCGCGTTCTCGACGGCGACCGCCGCATGGCCGGCGAGCACCTCGAGCAGCCTCACGTCGTCCTCGTCGAACTGGTTCAGCCCGAGCTTCGAGACGACGATCACGCCGACGACCCGGCTGCCGTAGCGAAGCGGCACGGCGAGCAGCGACTCCTCGATCGGGTCGGTGCCTTCGATCTGCTGCCCGAACTCGCAGTTCGCGGCGTCGGCGACGACGATCGACTCGCCGAGCTCTGCGCAGCGGCCTGTAACCCCTTCGCCGACTCGTTTTCGGAGAATGTCGAACGAGAGCGAGTCCGTACCCGAGGTGAGGTCGCCGAGGAAGGCGACCGGGATGAGCTCGTCGCCGTCGGAGACGAAGACGCGGCAGTTGTGGTAGTCGACGAGCGACCGGAGCTCGACCGCGATCGCGTCGCCGATCTCCCGCACGCCGTTCAGGCGGTTGAGCCTGCCGGTCAGGCTCTGCAGCATCTTCAGATGCGCGATCGAGCGGACGTCGCGCTCGACGCCCGGCGCGTCGGGCCGCCTCGTCTCCTGCTCGTCGTAGAGAACGACCTGGTTCTTGCCCTGCGCCTTCGCCGTCATCATGGCGGCCTCTGCGCAAGCCGCGAGTTCACGGGGATTCATGGCGTGCTCCGGGCCGAGAGCGAGCCCGACCGAGACGGTCATCCGGCCGATGCCGGGGAAGTCGACGGCCGCGAGACGAGTCTGCACCCGGTTGGCGACGCGCTCGGCGTCCTCGCCGCCGCAATCCTCCATCACCACCGCGAACTCCTCGCCGCCGAGCCGGCAGATGACGTCCTCCGGCCGGACGATCGCGCGCAGCGCCTCGGCGAGGAAGCGGAGCAACTCGTCGCCGACGGCGTGGCCGTGGACGTCGTTGACGTGCTTGAAGTCGTCGATGTCGAGCATCAGCACGGCGAGCGGCATGTGCGTGCGGCTCGACTCCTGCAACGACTGCAGCAGCCGCTCGTAGAAGACGCTGTGGTTGAAGAGGCCGGTGAGCGAGTCCGTGCGAGCCTGATGCTCGAGCCGCGCTCGCCTCTCGGCGTTGTCGAGGGCAAGCGCGGCCGCGTCGCCGAAGCGCTTCGCGATCTCGAACTCCATCTCGGTGAAGGCAACGGCGTCGCCTTCGCGGTAGAGGTTCAGCGCGCCCTTGATCTGGCCGCGCGCGATGAGCGGGACGCAGATCAGGGCCTCGGGCTCCATCGGAGTGCCCGGGACGGTGCGCACGCGCGGATCGAGGTGCGCCTGATTGGAGAGAACAGCTTCCCGATGCTGCGTCGCCCAGCCGGTGATGCCTTCCGAGAAGCTGATCGTGGTGCTCATGATCTCGTGCGCGTACACGTCCCGGACCAGCACAGGCTTCAGAATCCGCTTCGTCTCGTCGGCTTCGTAGATGGTCAGCGTGTCGAGCGGGATCAGATCGCCGACCGCGCCCGCGATGCACACCAGAAGAGCGTCGAGGCTCTGCTCCGCGAGGACCTCGTGGAACACGTCCGCGAGCCGCCGGTACGACTCCACGAGGGTCGCGTCCTCGGCCGGAGCATCGGTGTCGAGCAGCCGAAGACGACTCGGCCGGACTACCACCGATCCCCCGATCGATCGCAGCTCAGATACACCTTTTGACGCTCCTGGAGATGGACCGCAGCGGACGACCGAAGCATCGGTGCGAGCGCCCCAGCGCGACTCCCTCGTACGGGTGATCGGAGGGCCCCGGTAGCTGCGAGAAGCGGCTTCGTGCTGCGGTGCCTGCCCGCTCTCGGAACGGGCTGGTCGACCCGGTCCTCTAGCGGCTAGTCGCCCCAGTCGAAGTCGCGCGCACCGCCGTTCCCCCAGAACGCGGAGTCCTCGATCGCGGGCACCGCGGCTTCTCTCGTCTCCGCCGTGAGCTCCTCGACTGACTCCTCGCCGGGCCAGACACCGACATTCTCGAGGCTCGCATCGCTGAAGTCCGGCTCGACGCCGTCCATCGTCTCCTCGATTCGCGCCTGCTCCTCGCTCTTGAAGAGCGGGTGGTTCTCGAACGGATCCCCGTCCTCTTTGTAGTGGTCGATCGGCATCGTGTCGCCGAGCCGCGCGTTCCGCTCCTTGAGGTCGAGGTGCTCCTTGATGACCTGCGCGAAAATAGACGGTGTCTCTACCGGCATAAAGTGCTCCTCCCGTGGGTGGTGCTCGTCGCCCGCGCGCATGATAACGGGGATCGCCGCGGATGTTGTTTCGAGAGTGTCAAAGCGGGGCCGGCGCCGCTCGTTCGACACGATCCTTCCCGGCACGCTTGGCGCGGTAGAGCGCGTCATCCGCGACCGCGACCAGCTGCTCGCTGTTCGGCTCTCCCGCGTACTCGGCCACGCCGAAGCTCGCGGTTACGCGGAGGCCGGGCACACCCGGGAGCTCCCGCGCGGCGAGTCCGTCTCGGACGCGCTCTGCGAGCTGCGCAGCGCCGTCGAGGTCGGCGCCCGGAAGCAGGAGGAGGAACTCCTCGCCGCCCCAGCGCCCGGCGACGTCGGACTCGCGGACGGTGTCCCGTAAGACGTCGGCGAACACCCGCAGCACCTCGTCGCCGACGGCATGGCCGTGAGCGTCGTTCACGTCCTTGAACCCGTCGAGATCGGCGAGGACGACGGCGAGCGGGGTCTCGAGGCGCTCTGCGCGCGCCGCCTCCGCGTGCAGCGCATCGGCGGTCGCCCGGCGGTTCGCCAGGCCTGTGAGACCGTCGACCAACGCCTGGCGCTCGACCAGCCCGTGCAGGCGGGCGTTCTCGAGCGCGACGACGGCGTGCGCCGCGAGCGACGCGGCGTTCATCCGCTGCTCCTTGCTGAACGAATCGCCCACGAGCTCGAGTGTCCCGAACCGCTCGCCCGAGACGACGAGCGGGAGGATCAGCCGGTCGCCGTCGGCGTCCGCATCGCCGCCGACGACGACGGAACCGTCGGCCGACACGATCCGGCACGTACGCGCCATCGTCGCCTCGGCGGCCGTTGCCGCGACCACGCGGAGCAGCTGCTCCGGGCGATGCGTCGCCGCCAGGGCTTCCCCGAAGCGGCCCAGCGCCTCGCGCACTCGCCCCCGCTCGGCCTCGAGCTCGGCGAGCCGCGCCTCGAGCTGCGCCGCCATGCCGTTGAGCGCCGTGCCGAGCTCTGCGAACTCGTCCCGGCCGCGGACGGGCACGCGCTCGCCGAGAGCGCCGCGCGCGATCCCCCGGGCAACGCTGGCGAAGGAACCGAGGTGCCGCACGATCGACCGCCCCAGGAGGTACGCAACGGCGCCGACGAGCACAAGGCACGCGAGCAGTCCGCCCAGAAGCCGGTTGCGCGTTCGGGCGTCGGCTGCATCGATCAGCGCCTGCCGAGTGAGGACGGCGAGCCGCACCGACGGCAGCTGCGAAAGCGGCGGGGCGACGAAGGCCCGGTAGCGGGTGCCCGAGACGTGAACCGTCGCGCTCCGCCCCGCCGCGACGGGGATTTCTCCGTGCAGCGACGGCACCGAGGCGGCGATCCGCGGTCCGTCGAGCAGAACGAGAACGTCGTCCGCACCGAAGGCGGCAAGGCGACGCAGGCGCTCGACGAAGCCGCGGTCGAGCGGGACCGTCGCCACGACCTCACCCAGGCGCGTCGTTCCGCTGACGACGTCGACAGGGAGGCGCGCGGCGAAGCCGCGCGTAGAGCCGGCGCGGAGACCGCCGGGGCCGACGACGTAGAGTGAGGTTCCGGCCAGGAGACTGCGCAGCGCATGACGGTCGCGGCGCTCGAGCGCCCGTTGCAGCGGCCGCGAGCGTGCGACCCGCTCCGCCCGCGCCTGCGCGCGATTGGCCTGCTCGTCGTAGAGCGCGAGCGCAGCTCGCAGCCCCTCCTCCTGACGGAGGGCGACCTGCCGCGACTCCCCGGCGCCGGCGACCGTGCTGAACCCCCAGTACGTGGCCGCCAACGGCACGAGCGAGAGCAGCACGAAGTACACCACGAGCTTGAGCTTGAAGCTGCTCAGCTGGACCCCCCGGGTATCAAGCGAAGCCCCCCTCCTGCCGATAGTTCTCCTGGGGAAGGTTGTCGGCGGGAGGAGGGAACAACATGAGCCGTAAAGAGCGGGTGTTCGCCGCACTTCTGCTCACGGTCGCGGTCGCCGGAGGGGCGTCGATTCCTCGCCTGCTCGCATCGCCGCCCACGCCCCCTCTCCGCATCGCCCTCGGGGCCGGCCCGGGTCGCAGCGTCGTTCAGGCGCCCGCGATCCCGAAGCCGCCGCAACGCGCGGCTTCCCCGCGCACGATCTCGACGCCGCCTCAGCCGGCTTCGGCTCGGGTCGAGCCGGCAGCGACGGTCACCGTGAAGCCGAACCCTGCCGCGGGGAGCCACACTTCCACGCCGGCGCCGTTGCCCGCGACCGGAGACTCGAATCCGGCTCCGACACCGTCACCGCAGCCCGCGCCGCCTCCGCCGCCTACCGTTACTGCGTTGCCCTCGCCGGCGGCCACCCCGCACGAGCCGCCCTCCGGAGACGCCGAGTCGTCACCCGGCCACGGGCACGACGGCGAACACAGTGGCTGGGAAAACCATGGTTGGGGGCACGGCCGGCGCAGCGACGGCCACGATCTGCCAGGATCAGAGCATGGCTCGCAAGCTCCGCCCCACCCCGTGGGCACTCACCATCGTGGTGTGGGACATCTGGCGCCGCCTGCCTCCGGAGCAGCAGCGCATGCTCCTCGGAGCCGCCCGCAAGCACGGCCCGAGACTCGCGGCCCGCGCGGCCAAGGTGGCCAAGCCCCGCCGCCGCAAGTAACCCGCGGACACGGCCACCACGGCTGGGGCCACTACGACGGCCAAAGTCAGTCCGACGGCCACGGCCACCACGGCTGGGGCGGCGGGAGCGGCTAGAGGCCGAGCGCGGCCCGCACGATCCGGTCCTGCTCGCGCAGATGCGCTGTCGGATAGCCCTCGCTCGGGCTGGCGCGCCACGGCCGGCCGACGTAGCGGAGCGGGACGACTTCGGGCTTCACCTCCTCGAGGCGATGCCTGAGCGCGCGCCAGGCACCCATGTTCTGCGGCTCCTCCTGCGCCCACACGACCTCCCGCAGGTTCGGGTAGCCGGCGAGCAGCGCCCGCACGTGTTCGCCGGGGAACGGATAAAGCTGCTCGAGCCGCGCAACCGCGACGCGCGACGCATTTGCCCGCTCCTCGTGCCCGGCGATGTCGTAATAGACCTTCCCCTGGCACAGCACGAGCCGCTCGACACCCGCGCGATCCCCCGCCGCGGCATAGCCCGCATCGTCGAGCACCGGCCGAAACTCGCCGCTCGCCAGGTCCTCGAGCGTCGACCCCGCTTGTTTCAGACGCAGCAGCCCCTTCGGGGTCATGACGACGAGGGGACGGGCAGTCGCGTCCAACGCCTGTCGCCGCAAGAGGTGGAAGTACTGGGCCGACGTCGTGCAGTTCGCGATCCGCAGGTTCTCCTGCGCCGCGAGCTGGAGGAAGCGCTCGAGGCGGGCGCTCGAGTGTTCAGGCCCGTTGCCCTCGTAGCCGTGCGGGAGGAGGAGCGTCAGGCGCGTTGACTCCCGCCACTTGGAGAGCCCGGCGGCAATGAACTGGTCGATGATGATCTGCGCGCCGTTGACGAAGTCGCCGAACTGGGCCTCCCAGAGGACGAGCGCCTCGGGGGCCGCCGCCGCGTAGCCGTACTCGAAGCCGATGCACGCGTACTCCGACAGGGGGGAGTTGTAGATCTCGAAGGCCGCCCCGGCGTCGTCGAGGTGCTGCAGCGGCGTGTACGTCGCTCCTGTGCTCACGTCGTGGAGCACGTCGTGCCTGTGGGAGAACGTCCCGCGCTCGGTGTCCTGCCCGGTGAGCCTGATCGGAATCCCCTCGACGAGGAGCGAGGCGAAGGCGAGCGCCTCGGCCTGCCCCCAGTCGATTCCACCCTCCTCGAGCGTGACGCGCCGCCGTTCGAGCTGGCTCATGAGCTTCGGGTGCGGCGTGAAGTCGTCGGGGACGCGCAAGAGCTGCTCGTTGAGAGCGCGGAGGCGATCGGCGGCGACGGCCGTCACGACCTCGTCGCCCGTCGCAGCGGGGATGTGCGTATCGCTCGGAGGCGGGGGCTCGGCCTGCCCGAACGTCTCTTTCAGCGCCTCGTGCGCCCGGCGCAGCTCGGAGATCACATCCTGCTCGAGCTCGTCCGCCTGCTCCTGCATGAGCTCGCCGTCGCCGACGAGCCTGGCGGCGAACTCCTCGCGGACGGTCGGATGCTCCGCGATCGCGCCGGCGAGCAGCGGCTGGGTGTACGCAGCCTCGTCCTGCTCGTTGTGGCCGTGCCTGCGGTAGCCGACGAGGTCGACGACGACGTCGTGGCCGAAGCGGCGCCGGTACGCGAGCGCGAGCCGGATCGAGGCAAGCGCCGCCTCGGGATCGTCCGCGTTGACGTGGACGATCGGGATGTCAAAACCCTTGGCGAGGTCGCTCGAGTAGCGGGTCGAGCGGCCGCTCTCGGGGTCGGTCGTGAAGCCGACCTGGTTGTTCGCGATCAGGTGGAGCGTGCCGCCGGTCGAGTAGCCCGCGAGCGCCTCGAGGTTGAGCGTCTCGGCCACGCTCCCCTGGCCTGCGAACGACGCGTCTCCGTGGATCAGGACGGGAAGGGCGACAGTCGGGTCGTGGTAGCCCTGCCGCGAGGAGCGGTCGGTCTGCTCCGCGCGCGCCCGGCCCTCGACGACCGGGTCGACCGCCTCGAGGTGGCTCGGGTTCGAGACGAGCGTGATCGTGATGTCGCCGGCCGGGGTCGAGCGCGTCCCCTGCGCGCCGAGGTGGTACTTGACGTCGCCGCTGCCTCCTTCCTCGCTGGACACGACGGCCTCGATCGTCCGCTCGCCCTCGAACTCGCGCAGGATCGTCTCGTACGGGCGCCCGACGACGTGGGCGAGGACGTTCAGCCGGCCTCGATGGGCCATCCCGACCACGACCTCGTGGGCGCCTCCCTCGGCAGAGAGCTCGATCGCCTCATCGAGCATCGGGATCATCACGTCGAGCCCTTCGACGGAGAACTGCTTCTGCCCGAGGAAGGCGCGCCGCAGGTAGCGCTCCATCCCCTCCACCTGGCTGAGACGCCTGAGCAGGCGCACGCGCTCGTCGCTCGAGAGCGGGCGGCGGTAGCGGCCCGACTCGATCGCCTGTCGCAGCCAGACACGCTCCTCGTGGTCGGAGATGTGCTCGATCTCGTACGCGATCGTGCCGGTGTACGTGTCACGGAGGCGCGGGAGCGCATCGGCCAGCGTCTCGCCCTCGACGTGGAGGCGCAGGAGCGAGGACGGGATGCGCGCCTGCAGTTCCGGCGTCAACGTCGGGATCAGACGCTCGGGCTCGAGCGCCGGGTCGCCGGGCGGCTCCGACCCGAGCGGGTCGAGGTGCGCCGCGAGGTGGCCGTGCATCCGAAAGGCCTTGACGAGCGCCATGGCCGCGGCGACTCCGCCGAGTAACTCCTCGTCTGCAGGTTCAGCGGCCGGCGCCGGAGGGGGGATCGCGACCGTGCGGGCCGCGTGTCCGTCCCCGTCGGCGATCACGCGCTCGAGGAGCCGCGCCAGGCCGGGCTGGCGCTGCAGCAGCGCCTCGGGCTCGCTCTCGAACAGGTCGCGCCACTCTTCCGGTACGGCGCCGGGGTTGTCGAGGTACTGCTCGAGGAGCAGCGCAGCGTAGCCCGTGTTCAGCCCGTCAACGTCGGGATGTCCCATGTCCAGGCGTGTTGTAGCAGCGGTCGCGCGGCTACCAGAGCGCGCTGCTCGTGGCCACGGCGATCGTGAACCCGAGGAAGAGACAGACGGTACAGATGATCACAGCCGTGAACTGGAGACGGCCCTTGCCATTACCCATGCCGGAGGCGATCAGCGCGATCGCGAGCGACGGGACGATCAGGCGCAGGGGGTGCCACGCGAGCCCGACGACGCTCATGAAGATCGCGATCGCGGAGAGGAAGCCCGCGACCGTCTCCGACGGACGCCGCTCCGAGCCCGAGTGGGCCATCTCGCCTTCGGCGTTCACCGGTCGGCGATTCTACCCGCGCGCGCTGAGGCCGCACGCGCCGTGCGCGCGTAGACCCGCGCAGGGCCACCGTGCGGACGCGGCGGGCGGCGGCGCGACCGCCGGCGGAAGAGGTCGTAGCTCGGCGGCGGCGAGTCCGGAGCCTCACGAACTCCGGCCGGCCCTCCGCGCCCCCGCGGCTCTGCCTTGATCGCATACCAAACCACGTAGCAGAGATACGCGATGGGGATCTTGAGGATCACCATGATGAAGATGAGCTCCCAGAGCGTGTCCGGCCCCTTCATTCCTCGAGTCTACCCAGGGATCCCGCGCACCAGTCCTCCGCGTTAACGATCCACGAGTGCCGGAGATAGCCAAGGCATGAGTCACGACCAACTTCGTGCGCTGATGGAGCATGCCGAGGAGGCCGGCTGCGTCAACCTGTCGGCCTTCACGCAGGTTCTCGCCGAGCTCGAGCTGGAGGACCAGGAGGTCTCGGCGCTGTTCGAGCAGCTCGAGGAGCACGGCATCGAGCTGACCGACGACTGCAGCCTGCCGCACGTCGACGAGACGCACTTCTCGAACGAGACAGTCGCGGCGATGACGACCGACTCGCTGCAGCTCTTCCTCAACGAGGCGGGCCGTTACCCGTTGCTGACGGCCGCCGAGGAAGTGGAGCTGGCCAAGCTGATCGAGCGCGGCGACCGCAGGGCGAAGGACCGGATGATCAACTCGAACCTCCGCCTCGTCGTCTCGATCGCGAAGAAGTACCAGGGCCACGGGCTCTCGCTGCTCGACCTGATCCAGGAGGGGATCATCGGGCTGATCCGCGCCGTGGAGAAGTTCGACTGGCGGCGTGGCTACAAGTTCTCCACGTACGCGACGTGGTGGATCCGCCAGGCGGTGCAGCGCGGCGTCGCGAACAAGTCGCGCACGATCCGGATTCCGGTCCACATCGTCGAGCGCGAACAGAGGATCGCGCGCGCAGAACGGGAGCTGACGCTGAAGCTCGAGCGGCCACCGACGGACGAGGAGATCGCGAAGACGGCGAAGCTCTCGCTCAAGCACGTCCGCGAGGTCCGCGGGGCGGCCCGAACGGTGGCGAGCCTCGACAAGCCGCTCGGCGACGAGGGGGATGCCGCCTTCGGCGACATCGTCGCCACCGACGAGGGGGACGTCGAGGAGGAGGTCGTCGTCGGGCTGAGCGAGAACCTGTTGCGTGCCGCCGTCGCGAGGCTGCCGGAGCGCGAGCAGCGGGTGATCAAGCTCCGGTACGGACTGGACGGGGACCAGGACCCGAAGTCACTCGAGCTGATCGGCCGCGAGCTCGGCCTGACCCGCGAGCGGGTGCGCCAGATCGAGACCCAGGCACTCGAGCGCCTCGCGCGCGAGCGCGAGGTCGCTGCGCTGGCCCCGGCCTAGGGCCTTACAGGCGTTTTACGAGCGCCGTACCGCAAGTTGACCGCGCGCGGCGATGTTCCGGTCGACGGCAACGACCCCATCGCTCCCGGAGGAGAACATGCGCGTCATCACACTCATCGCAATAGCGCTCGCAGCTCTCGTCACCGCGGCCGGCGCCAGCGCCGCACCGCGCGCAGGACACAAGATCGACTACTCGTTCCTCGGCCAGCTGACCGCGGTGCCCGCGAACGGCCAGCTGCCGGTCACCGTGCAGCGGGGGAACCGTGCCGCGCTGCGCGCCATGCTCGGCCAGCCCGTCGCGCAGACCTTCGCGTACGGCGGCAAGACCGAGTTCCTCAAGTGGTCACACGGCGTTCCGAGCGTCGTCAAGCCCGGCGACCTCGCCGCGGGCGACTACGTCTGGATCCATATCCGCGACACCGCAGGCGCCTCACTGGCCGATCTCGAGCAGAAGCCGGCCGGCCTCGTCGGTGACCACGGCTCCCAGCTCAACCCGCCCAACCAGCCGCTCTACCTGTTCCGCGGCACGCTCACTGGAACCGGAGCCAACAGCGTCACGCTCGACGTGCGAGGCGGGAATCACAACGCGACCCGCCTCCTGATCGGCCAGCCCAAGAGCGAGACCTTCACCGTCGGCGACGACACCATCTTCCTGCTCTGGCAGGGAAGAGTCCCGACCGTGATCTCGCTCGGCCAGCTCAAGGTCGGCGACCCGATCTCGGTCCGCATCCGCGCCAAGAGGCACGCCAACCTCGCCCAGGTCGAAGCCGCCCCGGCCGTCCACGTCGGCGACCATGAGCCGTTCGTGCCGACCATCAGGTACAGGGTCCTCGGCCAGTTGACTGCAGTGCCGGCGAACGGCCAGCTGCCGGTCACCGTGCAGCGGGGCAACCGTGCTGCGCTGCGCGCCATGCTCGGCCAGCCTGTCTCGCAGACCTTCGCGTACGGCGGCAAGACCGAGTTCCTCGAGTGGTCGCACGGCGTCCCGAGCGTCGTCAAGCCCGGCGACCTCGCCGCCGGCGACTACGTCTGGATCAACATCCGGGACGCGGCCAACGCCTCACTCGCGGACCTCGAGCAGAAGCCGGCCGGCCTCGTCGGCGACCACGGTTCCCAGCTCAACCCGCCCAGCCAGCCGCTCTACCTGTTCCGCGGCACCCTGACCGCCACCGGAGCCAACAGCGTCACCCTCACCGTCCACGGCGGCAACCGCAGGGCAACCCGCCTCCTGATCGGCCAGCCCAGCAGCGAGACCTTCACCGTCAGCGACGACACGATCTTCCTCCTCTGGCAGGGGAAGGTCCCGACCGTGATCTCGCTCGCGCAGCTCAAGATCGGAGACAGCACCACCATCCGCATCCGCGCCAGCAAGCACTCCAACCTCGCCCAGGTCGAAGGCACCGCCGCCGTCCACGTCGGCGACCGCGAACCGGCGAGCTGATTCCTTCCTGAGACCCGCATCGCCCGGCGGGGCCGCTCCGAGAGGGGCGGTCCCGCCTTTCGTCCTGGAGCTCCTAACGCAATGAAGCACGGGCCGCCTGGACGCGCTGTGCGGCACGCTGCCGCGTCCTCGGTCGCGCGAATAGCGCTGCTATTCACGCTCCCTGCGTCCTTGCATCGCACTCGCCCATCACGCCCAGTCGGCGCGTGGTCACTCCGTTAGAAGCTCTTAGGCGCTCTCGGCCCAGGTGTTGAGCGCCTCGACGACGTAGCGGAGACGCCGACCCGCTTCGGTGAGGCGGTACTCGACCCGCGGAGGACGGGTGTCGAAGACCTGGCGATCGAGCACTCCCGCGTCCTCGAGCTCGTTGAGGCGCGCGGCCAGCGTCCGGGGTGGGATGCCCTCGAGCGTCTGCTTGAACTCGTTGAAGCGGACGGCGCCTGCCTCGGCCGCGGCCCAGAGGATCGCGAGCGCCCAGCGTCGCCCGAGGAGGTCCGCCGCGCGGGCGACCTCCTGGGGGAGCGGGCGGCACTGGTTACAGCGCACGGAGGCTCGGCTTCGCCTTCGGCTCGAGCGCGAGCTCGAGCACTTCGCCGAGCGTCATCACCGGATGGAAGTGCATGGCCTCGCGCACGTCCCCCGGCACGTCGTCGAGATCTGCTCGATTCCGCTCGGGGATGATCACGTCGGTGAGGCCCGCGGCGTGTGCCGCGAGCACCTTCTGCTTCAGGCCGCCGATCGGCAGCACGCGGCCCTGCAGCGTCACCTCGCCGGTCATCCCGACCGTGTGCTTGACAGGCCGTTCGGACAGGAGCGACGCGAGCGCTGTCGTCATCGTGATCCCGGCGCTCGGGCCGTCCTTCGGGATCGCGCCTGCCGGAACGTGCACGTGGAAGGAGCGGTCCTTGAACACGTCCGGCTCGATGCCGAGCTCCTCGGCGTGTGACTGGACGTAGGACAGCGCGATGCGTGCCGACTCCTTCATCACGTCCCCGAGCTGGCCGGTGAGGACGAGCTCGCCGCGTGCGCCGTCCATCGAGGTGGCCTCGACGAAGAGGACGTCGCCGCCGGTGCCGGTGACGGCGAGACCGGTCGCGACACCCGGCACCGCCGTCCGCTCCGCCGCCTCCTGGAAGAACTTCTGGCGGCCGAGCGCGTCCCGTACGACGTCGACGTCGACCCCGACAGGCGCCTCGACCTGGTCGGCGGCGATCCGCGTCGCCGTCTTGCGCAGCACGGTGCCGAGCTCACGCTCGAGCTGCCGCACGCCTGCCTCACGCGTGTACTCCGAGACGACGAGCTGGAGCGTGTCGTCGGAGATCGAGACCTCGTCCTCACGCAGCCCGTTCCGCTCGACCTGGCGCGGCCAGAGGTACCCGCGCGCGATCGCCGTCTTCTCGTCGACCGTGTAGCCGTCGAAGCGGATGACCTCCATCCGGTCGAGCAGCGGGCCGGGAATCGTGTCGGCGACGTTCGCCGTCGCGATGAAGAAGACCTCCGAAAGGTCGAGCTCGACGTCGAGGTAGTGGTCGCGGAACGAGTGATTCTGCGCCGGATCGAGCACCTCGAGGAGAGCCGCGGACGGGTCTCCGCGCCAGTCGGCGCCGACCTTGTCCACCTCGTCGAGCAGGATGACCGGATTCATCGTGCCCGCGTCGCGCAGCGCGCGCACGAGCCGGCCCGGCAGCGAGCCGATGTACGTGCGCCGGTGGCCGCGTATCTCGGCCTCGTCGCGAACCCCGCCGAGCGACATCCGCACGAACTCGCGGTTGAGGGCGCGGGCGACCGACTCGCCGATGGACGTCTTGCCGGTGCCGGGCGGCCCGATGAGAGTGAGGATCGCGCCCGACCGCTTGTCGTTCGGGATCCCGCGGTCCTGACGGAGCTTGCGCACCGCGAGGTACTCGACGATGCGGTCCTTGACGTCTTCGAGACCGGCGTGGTCGGCGTCGAGCACCTCGCGCGCGCCCTTCGGGTCGAGCGTCTCGTCGCTCCGCTCCGACCACGGCACTGCAATCAGCCAGTCGAGATAGGTGCGGATCATGGACGCCTCGCCGCTTGCGTCGCCCATCGTCTCGAGGCGCCGCAGCTCGCGCTCGGCCTGCGCGCGCACGTCGTCGGGCATCCCGGCCTCGTCGATCTTTGCCCGGTACTCGTCGACGACCGAGCCCTCGTCATCGCCGAGCTCCTTGCGGATCGAGTTCATCTGCTGCCGGAGGAACCACTCGCGCTGCTGCTTCTGCGCGCCTTCCTCAACGTCGTCGCGGATCCGCCGACGCACCTGCAACTCGGCGAGCCGCTCGCGCTGCAGCTCGAGGGCAAGCTTCAACCGTTCGACGACATTGACCGTCTCGAGCAGCTCGACGCGCTGCGCGAAGGTGATGTCGGGCGCGTACGCGCACGTATCGGCGAGCGCACCCGCCTCAGTGATCGCGCGCAGGAACTCGCGGACTCTGTCGTCAGCCCCGCGCAGGTCGAGGATCTCCTCGACGACGGCGCGGTACTCCCGCTCGAGGTCTCGCGTCTGTACGGGGGGCGGATTCTCGTCGGGCTGCTCCTCGACCTCGGCACGAAGCCGGCCGAGCGCGTCGCTGTGGGCGGCGCCGATGACGCCGCGGTGCAGACCCTCGAGGGCGACCGCGTGCCCACCGCCCGGGATGCGGACGTGATCCGTGACCTCGGCGACAGTCCCGACAGCCGCATACTCGCTTTCGTGACGCGGCACGAGCACGACGCGGGTCTCGTCGCCGACGTCGACGGTGAGGGTGACGTTCATACCGGGGAAGACGACGGTGTCTTCGAGGGGGACGAGCAACAGGTCGGTCAAGACGTACTCACACTCCTAGCTGTAGTAAGTATCGAAAGTGTACCTACTCAGCTTCGAGCTCCGCAGCCTCGAGAGCCGCCTCGAGATGCGGGTGCTCCTCGACGCGGACGACCCGGCCGTCACGGACGTAGACGACCGCCGCCCAGCGGCCGAGGAGGTACGAGCGGCGACTCTGCAACGGCCGCTCGTCGGACGGATCGAGCTCGATCCGCGAGAAGCGCATGCTGACGACCACGCGGTCGGCGAGCCCGATCGCGCGGTCGACGACGACGTGGTAGTTCTCGGCCGCGCGATCCGCGACGACCTCGAGGACGCGCTCTCGACTGATGACGACCGCCTCCGACTCGCCGGCGGGCACCCATTCCACGTCCGGATCCAGCAGCGTCGCCATCTCGTCGAGGTCCCCGTCGACGAACGCGTGGTAGCCGCGTAACAGGACCTCGGCGCTTTCGTGGCTCATGGCCTCGAGTCTAGGGGCGGCTACACTGGGTCGGTCCCAGGGGCCCATAGCTCAGCTGGGAGAGCGTCGCGCTGGCAGCGCGAAGGTCGCCGGTTCGAGCCCGGCTGGGTCCATGCGCGGTGGGTGTTGAACCGGAAGAGTGGCGGACGCCCTCGCGGCAGCTGCTGAAATTGCGCCGGCTCGAGGTCGGCGTGTCAGCGCTCCTCGTCGCCGTTCTGTTGGCGATTCTCGCCCCTGCGTGGCTCGTACCCATCCCGCTCGCGATCGGAGTGCTCGCCTGGGTCGTCGTAGGACGGCGGTATCGCTCCTGGGGCTACGCGGAGCGCGAGGACGATCTGCTGGTCCGGCGCGGCGTGATGTTCGCCCGCCTGTCGGTCGTCCCGTACGGCCGAATGCAGTTCATCGACGTGCAGGCGGGACCACTCGAGCGCCTCTTCGGCCTGGCAACGGTGCGCCTGCACACGGCGGCCGCGGCCACCGATGCGCGGATCCCCGGCCTGGAGCGGGGGGAAGCGGCACGCTTGCGTGACCGTCTCGCCCAGCTCGGCGAAGCGCAGGCGGCCGGCTTGTGAGCGACGAGGCGCCGGAAGTCTGGCACCGGCTGCATCCGCTCTCGCCCGTCGTGCGTGGCGGACGCGCTACGACGGGGATCGCGATCCTGCTGTTCCTGACCTTCTTCGGCCGGGGAAAGTTGAGCGATGCAACGCCTCAGCTGGCGATCGTCGGGATCCTCGTCCTCGGCGGGTTCGTCTCGTGGCTCGTGACGCGCTGGCGAATCGAGGAGGACGACCTGCGGATCGAGACCGGGCTGCTACGGCGTAGGTCGCTGCGGTTCCCGCTCGCGCAGATTCAGGCGATCGATGTGATCCGGCCGGGGCTGGCACGGATGTTCCGCGTCGCAGAGCTGCGGCTCCGGACGGCGGGCGCGAGCGGCGCGACGGCGCGACTCGCGTACGTCTCGGAGCACGAGGTCGAGCCGCTCCGCGACCAGCTGCTCGCCCTGGCGCGCGGTGCGCGCCACGACGAAGAAGGGCCCCAGCCTCCGACCGACGACCAGCCGGTCGCGCCCGAGGAACACGTCGTCGCCGTGGTTTCGAGCGGGCGGCTCGTGGCCTCGATCGCCCTCGAGTACTGGTGGCTGATCGCGATCCTGGCAGGACTGCTCATCGCTGTTGCGGCCTCTCCGCGCACCGTCGGGCCCCTTCTGGTGGGCGGCGGCCTCATCTGGGCGATCAGCCTCGTCACCTTCCTCTGGCGCCGGTTCAACCAGCAATACCGGCTGACCGTCGCAGAAGGGCGGGAAGGTTTGCACCTGCGCGGCGGGCTCGTCGCCTTGACGGCCGAGGTCATCCGCCCCGGCCGCGTGCAGGCCGTGCGGCTGGTCGAGCCTTACCTCTGGCGGCCCCTCGGCTGGTGCCGGCTCGAGGTCGACCTCGCCGGCCGACAGCGAGCCAAAGGGGAAGGAGAGGCGCAGCGCGGCCAGCTGCGGACGCTGCTACCCGTCGGCAAGCGCCCGGTCGCGCTCGAGCTCGTGGACTGGCTTCTGCCGGACCGGCCGCGCGACCTGTCACCGCCGCCGCGGCGAGTCCGCTGGAAGAGCCCCTTCCGCTACCGAGCGCTCAGCTGGGGGCGGAACGGAACGTATGTCGCTACCACCAGCGGCCGGCTCCGCCGCGTCACCTGCTGGGTTCCGCTCGAGAAGGCTCAGAGCCTGCGCTATGTCCAGGGGCCGGTGCAGCGGCGACTCCGGCTCGCGAGCGTCCACGTGGACACCGCCGGACGAGCCGTCCACGCGACCCTGCGCGACCGCGACGTAGCCGAGGCGGCGGACGCGCTCGCCGAACTGACGGATCTCGCGCGTACCGCGAGAGGGAAGCCGGCGCCTGCCTGAGATGAGCATTGGCGGGTCCGAGCGGGGTCCGTGACAATGCGGCATGTTCGAGATCGGGGGGAGCCTGCGCGAGGCTCGTCTGAAGCGCAACCTCACGCCGGCAGACGTCCAGAAGGCGATCCGGATTCGGGACCGCTACCTCCAGGCGCTCGAAGAGGAGCGCTGGGAGCTCCTGCCCGGCGACGCGTACGTCAAGGGATTCCTGCGCACCTACGCCGACTACCTCGGCCTCGACGGGAACCTCTACGTCGAGGAGTACAACAGCCGCTTCGCGAATCCCGAGGAGCCTCCGCAGCTCGTTCCCGAGCGGTTCGCCCGGACGAGCACCCCGTTTGCCGGCGTCGGGTTCTTGCGTCCGCTCATCGCCGTCGCCGTCATCGTCGTGATCATCGCCGCCGTCGCAGCCGTCGCCGCATGGCAGCTCAGCGACTCCTCGGGCAACAAGCAAGGAGCGCCGCCGACGACCACATCCACCTCCACCTCCGCGACGACCACCTCGCAGCAGACGACGCCGAAGAAGAAGCAGCACAAGTCACACGTCGCCGCCGCGCTTCCGAGCCGCGCCGTGGTCGTGGCGTCTCGCGGCAACTCGTGGCTCTGGGTCCGCTCGGGCAGCGCGAGCGGACCGACCGTCTTCGAGGGCACACTGCTACAGGGCAAAGCCCTGGCCGTGAGCCTCCGGAACGGCGCCGTCTGGATGCGGGTCGGCGATCCGCCGAGCATCGATGTCCGTCTCGGTGGCAAGCTCGTGCACGGGCTGCCGACTCAGGTGGGCAACGTGCTGCTGACCCGCCGCGGGATCCAGCCCGCGGCCTAGACGGCAGCTGCGTCCAGGTCGACCGCGGGCACGTCACTCCACAGCTCTTCGAGCCGGTAGTACCGGCGAGCGTCCGGCGTGAACACGTGGAGGACGACGTCGAGGTAGTCGGCCACGATCCAGGCGCCCTCGCGCGGACCGTCGACGCTCTGCGGGAGCAGCCGCTCCTCCTGCTTGAGCCGCGTGTGCACCTCGTCCCAGATCGCGCCGGTCTGCCGGGGGTTGCGCCCGGTGGCGATCACGAAGTAGTCCGTGAACGAACATTCGGGCCGCATGTCGAGGATCACGACGTCCTCGGCCAGCTTCTCACGGGCGAGAGCGGCGATGCGGCGTGCCTGTTCGAGGGAGTTCAGAGTCTGCTCGTGTCCTTGGATCGCGTGCCTGCAGTGTAGCCCCGACTCACGGACGATAGAGCGCGCGCTCGGCGACGAGCCGCGCGACCGCGGCCGGAACCAGCCCCTCGAGCGGCTCGCCGGCGGCCGCTCGAGCCCGGACGTCCGTCGAGGCGACGGGGTTCGGCTCGATCTCGAAGAAGAGCACGCGTTCGGGCCGGTCGAGCCGGCCGAGCACGCCGTCGAGCTCGACCCGGGGGAACCCGGGCCGGGTGGCGACGGCCAGCCGAGTCCGGTCGAGCACCTCCTCGGGCTCGGACCACGCGAGGAAGCCGCGGAACTGGTCGGCGCCGACCACGAACACGGGATCGTCGAAGGACTCGGCGCGGAGCAGGTCGACGGTGCGCGGATGCGGGTCGAGGCGCACCTCGTCGCCCGGGAAGGCGGCGCGCGCAAGCGCGAGCCGATCCTCGGCGGAGGCGCGGACCGCGCGATGCGCGGGCTCCTCGCTGACGAGGACGACGAGCCGGTCGACAGCGAAGCGCCTCCTCGCCGCGTCGGCGACCGCGACATGCCCGAAATGCGGCGGATCGAACGCGCCGCCGTAGAGCACTACTCCCACTCGAGCAGCTCCTCCCCCAGCTCGACCTCGTCGCCGGTCCGGGCACCGGCGGCACGGAGGATGCCCTCGAGCTCGTCCTCCGCGGGTGGAGTCCCGGTGATGCGGAAGCCGCGCTCGGTGCGGTAGACGCGAAACGGCCGCCGCGACGGCTGCGGCCGGTAGACGAGAAAGTCGACGATCTCGTCGGCCGGCTCTGCCTCCTCCTCTTCCGCCTCCGTGGGCACGAGCTCGAAGAGCGTCCTGCGCAGCTCGTCGAGACCCGCTCCGGTGGCCGCCGACACCCGGAGAACGCGGAGGATCCGCCCGTCCTCGACGCCGAACGCGGGCGGTTCCGGGCGCAGATCGATCTTGTTGAGGACCACGATCTGCGGCCGCTCGTCGAGCCCCGCGCCGTAGGCGGCGAGCTCCGCTTCGATCGTGCCCCAGCGCTCGTCGGCGTCGTCCTCAGCGGAGTCGATCACGTGCACGAGCACTCGCGCGCGCTCGAGGTGGGCGAGGAACTCGTGCCCGAGCCCGACGCCTTCGCTCGCACCCTCGATCAGCCCGGGCACGTCGGCGACGACGAGCTGGCGACCGTCCGACGCTTCAACCGTTCCCAACACGGGCGACAGCGTCGTGAAGGGGTACTCGGCGACCTTCGGCCGCGCATTCGAGATTCGTGTCAGGAGCGACGACTTGCCGGCATTCGGCAGGCCGACGAGCGCGGCGTCGGCGAGGAGCTTGAGGCGGAGCTCGATCTCCCGCTCCTCCCCGGGCAAGCCGACCTCGGCGAACCGGGGCGTCTGGCGGCTCGGCCCGGCGAAGTGCTTGTTGCCGCGGCCGCCTGCGCCCCCCTCTGCGACGACGACACGCGCTTCGGGCCGGGCGAGATCGGCGACGAGCTCTTCGCCCTCGAAGACCTGCGTCCCGACCGGGAGCGTGAGCACCGCGTCCTCCCCGCGCGCACCGTTCGAGAGTCGACCGCCGCCGCCGCCGCCGTGACCGGCGCGAAGCTTCTGGTTCTGCCGAAAGCCGGAGAGATCGCGCCGCCGCGGGTCGGCGACGAGCACGACGTCGCCGCCCTCACCGCCGTTGCCCCCGTCGGGTCCGCCGCGCGGGACGTACTTCTCGCGCCGGAAGTGGATGGAGCCGTCGCCGCCGCGTCCGGCGACGACCGTCAGTCGGGCTCGGTCGTGGAACATCCGCAGAAGCGTAGAGTCGCGGTGTGGACGACGAGGTCTCCGTCACCGTCGTCGGCAGCGTGCCGGAGGCCGAGCTCGTCTGTCAGCTGCTGCGCACGGAGAACATCGCGTGCTACTACCGCCCGACGGCGTATGCCGCCGGAGCCGGAGACGGGCTCGCCTCCCTCGGCTCCCCGCGCGAGATCGTCGTCCACGCCAAGGACGCCTTACGTGCCCGCGAGCTCCTTCTGGACGCCTGAGCCTAGGCTTGGTCGACCGAGACGAACCGCTTCTCGCCGCTCGTCCGGAAGGCGACCTTGCCGTCGCGCATCGCGAAGATCGTGTCGTCCTTGCCGATCCCAGCGCCCGGGCCGGGACGGAAGCGCGTTCCCCGCTGGCGGACGAGGATCATCCCCGCCGTCACGTCCTGTCCGGCGAAGAGCTTCACGCCGAGCATCTTCGGATTGGAGTCGCGGCCGTTCCGCGACGAGCCGAGTCCCTTCTTGTGTGCCATTACTGCTTCTCCTCGAGTACCGACTCCAGCGCCGAGAGCGCGCCCTTGCGGGCCTTACCCGAGCGCTCGTACTCGAGCGCTACCTCGAGCTGCTCGGGGCTCCAGCCGCCCGCCGCCTCCGAGAGCTGCGCGATCGTCATCGATGCGTAGCCGTCCGGGAGCGCCGTCTCGGCCTTTGCCACCGGCTCAGCAGCGGTCTCCTTCGGAGCCGCCGTCGACTTCTTGGCCGCCGCACGCTTGGCTCCGCCGATCGACTCGATCTCGATCCGGGTGAGCCGGCTCCGGTGGCCCGTGTGCTTGCGGTAGCCGGTGCGGCGGCGGTACTTGCCGATGCGGATCTTCTCGCCGAGCTCGTGACCGACCACGCGCGCGGTGACGGTCGCGGACGGAGCGAGATCCGGCGCTCCGTTGCCGCCGACGAGCAGGACACGCGGCTCGAGGGTCGCGCCCTCGTCCGCACGCAGGCGATCGACGAGCAGCCGCTCCCCTTCCGAGACGCGGTATTGCTTGCCGCCGAGACTGATGATCGCGTAGGAGCTCATGGCGTGGAAACGCGGGCCTGGCGCCCGCGAGTCGGCAGTGTAGCTAACCCTTGGACTCGAGCTCGTCGGCCCACTCGGACATCGGGACGTAGTCGAACTCGCCGTTCGTCGAGGGCTCCTCGGCCTGCACCGGCTCCTCCGCGCCGGCAGCGGCCTCGGCCCCGTTTGTCGCGGCCGCTGTCTTCTTCTTCCGGTTGCGTCCGCCGCGGGAGCCGCGCCTCGTCTTCTTCTTGGCGGCAGGAGTCGGCTCGCTCTCGCCCTCGGCCGACCCGTCGGCCGCCTCGGCCTCGGTGGGCGCCGGCTCGGCCGGCTCGACCGCGCCTTCGCGGCCGAGATCGTCGCCCGGGACGTGGATCGTCACCGCGCGGGAGGATTCCGGCGACTCCTCGGAGGCACCGTCGCTTTCTCCATCCGTCCCGGCCGCCGCTTCGACGGTTGCGGTCTTCTTCTTGCGGTTGCGGCCTCCGCGGGAGCCGCGGCGGGTCTTCTTCTTCGGCTTCGGAGCCTCCTCGGCTCCCACCGTTTCTTCTGCCTCCGGCTCCGGCTCCGTCTCGGTCTCAGCCTCCGCTTCGGTCTCCGCCGGTTCTGCCACCACGGCTTCCTCCGCCTCGGGAGCCTGTTCTTCCTTCGCGGGCGTCGCACCCTTCCGCGCCGGCGGCTTGCGAGTCGGCTTCTCGGCCTCGCCCTCCGCCGTCAGCGGCTCGGGCGCCTCCTTCGTCTTCCGCATGAGGACGCCGTAGGCGCGGCCGTCGAGCACGCGCTCGACGCGCACCTTGACGCGCTTGCCGACGAGCGACGCCGCCTCGGCGACGACGACGTCGAGCCCGTCAAGCTTGCCGACTGCCGCAGCGCCGTCGTAACGGTCGATCTCGACGAGCTGCAACATCAGCTCGGCGTCCTCGCCGACCGGCGCGGGTGGCGCGAGGTCGACGAGCTTGCCCTCGCTGAGGACGACGAAGTGGTCGAGATGCAGGTCGGTCTTGCCCTCGAGGAAGAAGCGCTTCTTGGTCAGCGCCTCCAGCTCGAGCAGCCGCCGCGCGCCGGGGCCGACCAGCGCGCTCGCGATCGCATCGGCGAGCTCGACGCGGAACGCTTGTGCCCGCGAGGCCGCCGCGAGCGCGCGCAGCCGCCGCTCGACGTCGATCGCCGCCGAGGCCTCGGAGTAGACGATGCCGTCGCCGCCACACGTGGGGCACTTGCGCGTCATCACCTCGCGCGGCCCGTCGGTCACGTTCTGGCGCGTCATCTCCACAAGCCCGAGCGGGGAGATCTCGACGACGTAGGTCTTCGTGCGGTCGCGCTCGAGCTCCGAGCGCAGCGCTTCCTCGACGGTGCTCCGGTTCTTCGGGTTGGCCATGTCGATGAAGTCGATGACGATGATCCCGCCGATGTCGCGCAGCCTGAGCTGGCGCACGACTTCCTTGACGGCCTCGAGGTTGTTCTTCGTGATCGTGTCCTCGAGTCGGCCGCCGGCGTTCTTCCCGCGGCCGCCGACGAAACGGCCGGTGTTGACGTCGATGACGGTGAACGCCTCGGCGTAGTCGAAGATGAGATAGCCGCCGGAAGGCAGGTCGACGCGGCGGCCGATCGTGGACTTGATCTCCTCCTCGACGCCGAATGCCTCCATCAGCGGCGTCTTCTCCTTGTAGCGGACGATCCGCTCGACCATGTGGGGCGACGTCTTCTTCAGGTAGCCGACGAGGCGTCGGTGCGTGCGCTCGTCGTCGACGTACGCCTTCTCGAAGTCGCCGGTGAAGAGGTCGCGGACGACCCGCAACGGCAGCTCGGCCTCCTGATAGACGAGCTCGGGAGCCTTCGCGGTCTTCGCCTTGGCCTGGATCGAGCGCCAGAGCCGCTGCAGGAAGACGAGGTCACGCTCGATGTCCTCCTCGGACGCGCCTTCGGCAGCCGTGCGGACGATGACGCCGCCCTCCTTCACATCGAGGCGCTTCAGAATGTCCTTGAGACGGTTGCGCTCGTCGTCGTCGAGCCGGCGCGAGACGCCGAGGCCCTCTCCCTGCGGGACGAGGACGACGAAGCGGCCGGGCAGCGAGATCTGCGTCGTCAGCCGGGCGCCCTTCGTCTTCATCGGATCCTTCACGGCCTGGACGAGGACGGTCTGTCCGCGCGAGATGAGGTCCTGGATCTTGCGGCCGTGGCCGCGCTCGAGCTCCGGGCTGACGATCTCGTCGACGTAGAGAAAGCCGTTCTTCTCGAGGCCGATCTCGACGAACGCAGCCTCCATGCCGGGCAGGACGTTGTCGACGCGGCCGAGGTAGATGTTGCCCGCGATCGAGCGCCGCTCCGGCCGCTCGAGATAGACCTCGGCTACGCGCTCGTCCTCGAGAATCGCGACGCGGCGCTCGCCGACGTCGACGGAGACGAGGAGCTCGCGCTTCGCAGCGGGAAGGGGCGCGCGGCGCTGAGGCTCGCGGCGCCGGCGCGTCGCCTGGTCACGGCGACGCTCCTGCCGCTGGGAGAGCTCACGGCGCTTCGGCTGCTTCGGCTCGTCCTTCTCCTTGCGCTCCGGCGCAGCAGCAGCGGAGCCGGAGCCGGACTTCTTCCGTCCTCGCCCTCCACGGCTGCCGCGGCGGCGCTTCGGCTTGGTCGGATCGTTCGGGTTTGTGTCGGTCGCTTCTGCGGCCGAGTCGGTCAGTTGGGGCTGAGTGAGGCTCTTGGGCCTCGGCTCGAGCTCCTCAGGGGAATCGTGGTCGTCGGAAGATTTCTTCTTCCGGATACGGAACCAGGGCAAGAAGAAGCTCCTTCGTGGGAGCACGCGCCGGCGACCGGGGTCGACCCGGTGCGCGCGTGCTCGTTGTCAATGAAAAGGCGTGGCATGGCCTTGTCGTCAGGGTAGCAACCGCCCCGGGCAGGTCCGTCCGAGCCCGGACCTACGATCCGGCCATTCACGACCGGGAGGTGAACGGTGGTGGCGAAACGCGAGGCCGAAGAGCTGCTCCTGATCGAGGAGGCGGATGCGTGGTTCGAGTACCTCGAGGCGACCCGGAGCCAGTCGGAAAGCCGCTACCACGAGATCGAGCCGTGGGCGTGGGCTCGGCTGGGTCAGCGCCTGCGCGCGATCAAGGCGCGGCGGGCGAGACTGCGACCCGCGGCGGCGTAGAGGCACGCTCGAACCGCAACCGAGCTGCCTCGCCGACGGCACGCGTCCCTCCGTAGGCGACCCCGCCTTTCACCGCCCAGCCCGCCGTGGGAGCGAGCCACCGAAGCTCGCGCGCAAGGGCACGCAGGGCGAAACCCGCACCGAGCGTCGCAACAAGCTCCGGCAGGCGGTCGAGAGCCTCGGCGACAGCGCCGTGGGCCTGCGCGAGGCGGAGCACGAGCCGGAAGTCGTTCAGCGCGAGCACGGGCAGATCCGCACCGGGAGTCCAAGCCGCGGCGGCCAAGAGGCCGTTCTTGCGGGAGAACGACTCGACGAGCCGCTCGCAGACCGGGTCGTGGAGCAGCGGTACGCGAGCGGCGAGCGGCGCGCCGCGCTCGCCGAGCCGCGCCGCGAGCGCACGCGCTATCACCTCGAGCGGAAAGGCTTCGCCCGCTTCGATTCGCACGACGTCGGTCGCCAGGACATACGGGATCGTGGCCGTGCTCGCCGCCGAGCCTCGAACGACCGCCACCACCGGAACGCGCGCGCACCGCGCCCGGCGCAGCGATGCGAGATCGGCGTCGCCGGTGTCGCCCTCGACGACGTGCAGGTAGGCGTCGGCGCTTTCCGGCCCGCCCAGCCGCACTGAATCCGGCTCGGCGCGCCCGCGCAGGAACTGCTGCCGCAGCTCGTGTGCAGGCTGCCTCGCTCCGCCGACCGCCAGAACGTGTTCGCCGCCGCCCGCCGCGATGTCGGTCAGGAGCCTCCCGATCGCCCGGAGGGACACCGGAAGGCGGGCCATCAGCGACGCCGGGTGTAGCGCGAGACGCGCCCGCGCGCATGGATCGCGAGCAGGACGCCCATCGCGGCGAGGTTCGCGATCAGCGACGAGCCGCCGACGCTCACGAACGGCAAGGGGATGCCCGTGATCGGGGCGATCCCCATGGTCATGCCGACGTTGACGAAGATCTGGAAAAGGAGCGCCACGACGATCCCGCCGGCGGCGATTGCCGAGTAGAGATCACGCGCGACGGTGACGACGCGCAGGCCGCGCCAGAGCACGAGGAGATACAGGCCGAGCAGGAGCGCCGCCCCGACAAACCCCCGCTGCTCGGCGAAGCCGGCGAAGACGAAGTCGGTGCCGCTCTCCGGCAAGAAGCCGAGATTGACCTGCGTGGAGTTCTTGACGCCGCGCCCACGGATCTGGCCGGAGCCGACGGTCGTCTTCGACTGGTTGAGGTTGTACCCCGCAGCGGCAGGGCAGCTCGACGGATGGGTGAAGCAGGTCAGGCGCTGCTGCTGGTAGCTCTTGAGCACGTTGACGCCGGCGGCGGGCCCGGCCCAGAGGACGCCGACCACGACGACCACGACGAGAGCGCCGAGCACGGCGAGGTGCTTCCACGGAACTCCGGCGACCCACAGCATCGCGGCGAGCGCAGCGGTGTAGACGAGCGCGGTTCCGAGGTCGGGCTGGGCGAAGACGAGCAGGACGGGCACGAGGCCGATCCCGACGACTCTCAGGGTCGTCCCCCAGGAGTTCAGCGTGCTCTGGCGCTCGACGAGCATTCCGGTGATCGCGAGCACGAACAGGAGCTTCCCGAACTCCGACGGCTGGAAGGTGAAGAAGCCGAGGCTGATCCAGCGGGTCGAGCCGTGCGCGGCGTGCCCGACGAGCAGGACGAACGCGATCACGACGCACGTGCCGACGAAGATCGCGCGCCAGTAGCGCCGGTAGAGGTCGGGATCGACGAGTGCGGCGGCGATGAGCGCGACCCCGCCCACGCACGCGTACATGATCTGGCGGTTGAGGTAGTAGGTCGGGTCGCCGGGGATCGCGAACTTCGTGACGCCGGCGACGCCCCACAGCCCCACGGCGACGAGAGCCGCCACGCCCGCGAGCAGGATCCAGTCGAGGGAGCGCACGACAGCGAGCAGGCGCGGAGCCTCCCGCTCGGCGCGAAGTCCTGCCCGTTGCGATCCGGCGTACTCGAGCATCAGTCGGAGGGGTGGGGTGTTGTCGGGGCCACCGGGACGTCGAAGTACCTCGCGAAGACGCGCTCGGCAGCCGGCGCGGCCGCCGCGCCGCCTTCGCCGCCGTTCTCGATCACGGCGCAGACGACGAGCTTCGGCGGGGTGGTCGGGTCATTCGCGGGGCCATAACCGCACCACCAGGACTGATCGCGCTCGAGAGGGCCGGGATAGCCGGGGAGGGTAACGACCTTCTGCGCGGTGCCGGTCTTGCCGGCGATCGGGATCGGGAAGTTGCCGAATACGCCGGACGAGGTGCCGAGGGGGTCGTGCGTGCCCTCGTAGAGACCTTGCTGGACCACCTTGAGGTCGGCCGGGTCGAGGCCTTGCACCGGTCGTGGTGCGGCCGGTGCTCTCGTCGGCACGATCGTCCCGTTCGGATTCTCGACGTCCATGAGCACGTGGGGGGTCACGAGCTTGCCGCCGTTCGCGATCGCCGCGTAGAACCGCGCCATCTGCAGGGGCGTCACGGTCAGGTTGCCCTGGCCGATCGCGAGGTTGAGCGAGTCGCCGGGCTTCCAGCTCTGATCGACGCGCCAGTTCGGGTCGGTGCTCTTCGGGTACTGGTGCTGCAGCCAGCCGATCGTCGGGACGAGGCCCGGGGCCTGAGGGCCGAGGTCGCTCCCGCTCTCCGTCCCGAAGCCGAAGCGGCGCGCCCACCTCTGGATGGGCTGGCCGCGGTCCTTGGGCAGCGCATAGAACGCGTCGCCGAGCTGGTAGAAGTACGTGTCGCACGAGCGGGCGATCGCGGTCGGGAGGTCCATCCCCTGATTGACGAAGCGGTCCCAGTTGTGCCAGACGTGTTTGGAGCGATCCTGCGGTGCGACGTAGGTTCCCGTGCAGGGAAGGAACGCATACGGCTTGACGATGTGCTCCTCGAGCGCGGCGATGGCGGTGAGCGGCTTGAAGGTGGAGCCCGGCGGATACGTGCCGTCGACGGCGCGGTCGACCGACGGATAGTTGTGAGCGAGCGCCGTGCCGGGGATCAGCCCCTGAGCGGCGAGGGCGCGATTGGTGACGCGCCCGCTGTAGACCGCCGGGTTGTACGTGGGCGAGGAGGCGAGGGCGAGAATCGATCCGTCCTGCGGGTTGAGCGCGACGATCGCGCCGCCGTCGGCCGCCCACTGACCCTGGTTGATCGCCGTTTGGATCCCGTACTGGAGCGCGTTCTGGGCCGCGACCTGCAGCCGGCTGTCGATCGTGAGTCGCACCGTCTGGCCCGTCACCGGCGGCGTCGTCAGCAGGCGCGGGCTGCGGGGCCGACCGAGCGAGTCGACCCGGACGCGGGCCACGCCGGGAACGCCGCGCAGGAACCGGTCGAACGCCGCCTCGATTCCGGTCAGGCCGATCACCGCGCCGGCGGAGTGGGTGTTCTGGCCGTCGTAACCCAGCAGCTGCGCCGCCACCGATCCGTGCGGGTAGCGCCGGATGTAGCTCCGAGCCAGCACGAGGCCCGGGAAGTCCCCGGCTCGCTCCTCGAGGTACGTCAGCATCGGCCCCGTCGCCTTGGTGCGGACGACGACCGGGTCGAGCATGTCGCCGGCGGTTCGGCGCGCGACGAGCAGCTTCGTGATGTGATGGACCGAGACCCCGGCGACGTGTGCCAGCGCGCGAATCTCGCCCACCCGGCGCGCGAGGTTCCGGGCCAGGCCTGACGGCGCGAGCTCGACCGAGGTGACCGGCTCGTTCGTCACGAGGACATGTCCATGCTGGTCGAGGATCATCCCGCGCGGGGCCTCCACCGGCACGGTGCGGACCTGGTTGGCCTTGGCTTTCGCGGCGTAGTGCGATCCGGACAGCACCTGGAGCGCCCACAGCCGCATGAGGAGAGCCGCGAAGCCGATCACGACGAGCGCGCTGAGCAGCGCGACGCGCCGGGCGAGCTTCGGCGTCAACCGGTAGGGCTCGACGATCGTCGTCTGATCGGCCTCGGGCTCCTCCGGCCGTCCGCGTCGGGCACGGACCTGTGCGGGGGGCCGGGTCGTGGTGCTAGCCAAGGAGCTGCACCTCGGCCGTCAGTTCGTCGCGTTCGGCCGGCCGCAAGAGCCGCCGCACGAGCGCATAGATCGGGGCGGTGAGGAGTAGGTTGAGGACGATCGCGGGGACGAGACTGCGCACGACCGCGCCGGCGGGTGCGCTCTCTCCGAGGACGAAGTGCACGACGAGCAGGCCGAACTGGTAGAGCACGGTCACGACGGCGACCGAGAGAAACGGCGCATGCGCGCGGTCGCGCCCGGTCGTCTCTCCGTAGCGCCCGATCCAGTAGCCGGCGAGGGTCAGCACGAGCGACGTGAGCCCGAGCGTGCCGAGAGTCGCGATGTCGACGAGCAGTCCCGCGAAGAAACCGCCGACCGCCGCGGCAAGGCTGCCGCGCAGCAGGGCGAACGCGACGAGGGTGACGAGCAGGACGTCGGGAACTGCGCCGAACACGTGGATCTGGGAGAAGATCGAGACCTGGACGATCGCCGCCACGAAGAGCAGGGCGGCGGCCTTGGCGCCGTCGCCGAGGGTCATCGACGAGACTTCTTCGGGACGAGCACCGCGACCGCGTCGGGCGAACCGAGGTTCGCGTAGGGCTGCACCTGCACCTGGAGGAACGGCGCCGTGTCCGCGGCGCCGACGGACGAGACCCGGCCGATCGGGATCCCCGACGGGTAGAGGTCCGGGAAGCGCGCGCTGTGCGTGCCCGCCGTGACGAGGATGTCGCCCTTCTTCACCTTGCGCGTCTTCGAGACCTGGTCGAGAATCAGCGCCCCGCTCGGCCCGGTGTGAACCCCCCCGCGAACGCCGGTTGTGAGATCGAGAGCCCAGACGAACCTACTGGGATCGGTGAGCAGGGACACGCTGGCGGTGTGGGAGAAGACGTTCGTGACGATTCCGACGAGTCCTAGGCCGCTCACGACCGGTGAGTTGAGCCGGATCCCGGAGGAAGAGCCGGCCGCGACCGTAAGGCTGTGCCCGAACGGGCCGCTCGGCGGGGCGATCACCCCGACGTTGACCGCCTTGTAGTCGCCGAAGCTCCGGACGTCCTCGAAGTGCATCAGCTGCTTGAGCGGCGGGTACTTCCTCGCCAGCACCGCCGTCTGGATGCGCTGCTCGCGAAGGGCTTGATTGATGCGCCTCAGGCGCTTGTTCTCGGCCTTGGCGTTCGCGAGGCTGTCGACGTAGTCGTACGCGTCGCGGAACGGCTGCGCGACCCGGGTCGCGGCGATCTGGAAGGGACGCAACGCGGTAGAGCCGGCGCTCTGCAGACCGTGCAGCGCTCCTGACGTCGGCGACCGGAACGAGATCGTGATCAGTGCCAGCGCCACGAAGACGAGGACGATCACGATCGCCCTGCGGATCAGCGTGCTGCGGGCCTTCGAGGGGTACGGCGTCGGCTTCGAGCGCTGAACCGACGAGGCGAGCACCGCCGCGCGCGCGCTGCGACTACGGGTAGTCACCGCAACAGGTTACCGCGGGTTCCCGTCGACCGGGTTGGTCGACCTGGGCTAGTAGCGGCGGCCGTTGCGGGAACGGGCCTTGTTGCTGCGGTGGATGGCCTCGAACTCCTCGAGGCTCCGGCCCGAACCGACCGCGACGCACGTGAGCGGACTCTCGGCGAGGTGGACCGGCATCTGCGTCTCGTGCCGCAGCCGCTCGTCGAGCCCGGTGAGGAGCGAACCGCCGCCGGCGAGGACGATGCCGCGGTCCATGATGTCCGCGGCGAGCTCGGGCGGCGTCTTGTCGAGCGTCGACTTGATCGCCTCGATGATCTGCGTGACCGGCTCGTCGAGCGCACGCCGGATCTCCTCCGAGGTGAGGACGACCGTCTTCGGCAGCCCGGTGAGCATGTCGCGGCCGCGCACCTCCGCCTGGAGCTCCTCCTTCAGATCCCACGCGGATCCGATCTCGAGCTTGATCTCCTCGGCCGTCTGCTGGCCGATGAGGAGCTTGTAGTCGCGCTTGATGTGGTTGATGAGCGCCTCGTCCATCTCGTCGCCGCCGACGCGCAGCGACTGCGAGACGACGATGCCGCCGAGGGAGATGACCGCCACCTCGGTCGTGCCGCCGCCGATGTCCACGATCATGTTCCCGGTCGGCTCGGCGACGGGAAGCCCGGCGCCGATCGCGGCGGCCATCGGCTCCTCGATGAGGTACGCCTGGCGGGCGCCTGCCGACAGCGTCGCTTCCTCGACGGCCCGCTTCTCGACGCCGGTCACGCCGGAGGGCACGCAGACGACGACGCGTGGGTGGGCGAAGCGGTGCTGGTGCACCTTCTGGATGAAGTGGCGGAGCATCTGCTCGGTGACGTCGAAGTCGGCGATCACACCGTCCTTCAGAGGGCGGATCGCCTGGATCGTTCCCGGCGTCCGCCCGAGCATCCGCTTCGCCTCGACGCCCACCGCGTGCACCTCGCCCGAACGCTGGTCGATCGCGACGACCGAAGGCTCCGAGAGGACGATGCCGCGGCCGCGGACGTATACGAGCGTGTTCGCCGTGCCGAGGTCCACCGCCATGTCGCGGCCGCCAAAACCGGTCAATCCCGAGAAGAGCCCCATGACCGGCGAAACTCTAGCTTCAAACCGGCACGAAGCCTTGACCCAGCCACGACGGTTTCCCGCCTAGCGTGCGCGTCGTGAACGTGGTGACGCTGATCGGCAACCTCGTGACCGAGGTCGAGGTGCGGGAAGTCGGGCCTGACAAGAAGGTGGCGAGCTTCGTCCTGGCGGTCGACCGCGCGAGCCGGGACGGCGGCGCGGACTTCGTGAGCGTGTCGGCGTGGGACCGGCAGGCCGAGCTGTGCGCCGAGTACCTCGGCAAGGGGCGGCGGATCGCCGTCGACGGGCGGCTCAAGTCTCGCTCGTGGGAGGAGGACGGCCAGCGGCGGAGCGCGATCGAGGTGGTGGCCCGTCGGATCGAGTTCCTCGGTGGCGGCCCGCAGCGCGAGCCGGACGACGAAGCAGGAGCCGAGGTGATCCCGTTCGAGGCGCCGGTCGTGACCGGCTAGTCCAGAGAGTCCACGAACTCCCGGATCGCGGCGAGGCAGGCATCGGGCCGCTCACCGATCAGGAGGTGGCCGCAGCCGGCGATCGTCCGTAGGGGCGCACGCAGGCGGCGCGCGTACTCAATCCCGTCGTCGAGCCGGACCCAGTTGTCACTCGCTCCCCACAGGCAGAGGCACGGGCAGCCGACACGGTCGAGCTCGCTCCGCGGATCCGAGACGAGAAGAGCACGCGCTGCCTGGCGCGTATCCGTGTGATGCGCGAATCCGACGATGAACGCCTCGGCGAGCTCGGGCTCGAGCGCGTCGGGATCGGCCACGCCCCACCAGCCGAACGCCGCGCGCCGGCCGAGCCGCGACTGCGCCCACGTTTCCCGGTACGGCGCGATCAGGCGGCCGGGCCTTGCGATGCCAAGCACCGTGAGCGTGACCTCCGCGGCGCGCGATGCCGAGCCGATGCCCGCCGCTGCGGCGAGGACGAGACCGCGGACCGCCTCGGGACGCAGCACCGCAGCACGCAGCCCGACGACACCGCCGAGCGAATGTCCGACCCACACTGCGCCGTGGGCCGCCTCGGCGGACGTGAGGGCAAGAACGGCCTCCGCCAGGGCATCGACGTCGTGCGCCTCACGGAGCAGGGCCGAACGCCCGTGCCCCGGCAGATCGGGAACGAGGACGCGGTGGCGCGCAGAGAGGGGAGGCGCGAGAGCCCGCCAGTTCTCGATCGTCCCGCCCAGCCCGTGCACGAGAACGAGCGGTGGCCCCTCTCCGGCAACCGCATAGCGAAGCCGAGTTTCGCGCCATTCGATGTCGCGCTCCTCGAATCCCTCCAACCGGTGTTTGCCGTCCGTCACCAGGGAGGCATATTCTGTGCTCAATGGATGCTTCGGTAGGGCGGGCAGAGTGATGTCCGCGAACACGACAAGCCAGGGTGCGATCTAGCCCGCCAGCGCGTTGCGCGCGGCGGGTTTTTTCGTTCCAGGCAAAAAAGGAGCCACGGATGGCGAATCACCTCACGCCCGAAGAACTGTCGAAGGAGCTCAAGATCGACAGGCAGGAGGTGATCCGGGTGTGCGTCGAAGAGGGCGTGCCGATCTATCACGGCAAGATCGACAAGTACCTCTTCCAGGCGCAGCTGCAGGCAATCGGGGCGGGACAGCCCCAGCACTAGCGACTAGAGCGTCAGGCGGACTTCTTCGCCGGCGCCTTGCGACGAGATCGGGAGCCGGCCTTCGCGCCGGCTTTCCCGTCCTTGGAGCCGTCCGCCGAGCGCCGGGTCTGCGCGTCGGCGACGCTCTGACGTAACGCCTCCATCAGGTCGATCACCGGTGCCTCGGCGACCGGTTCCGGTGCGACGATCTCCTGGCCGGCGAGCTTCGCCTCGAGCATCTGCGCGAGGTCGCGGCGGTAGTCGTTCTCGAAGTCCTCCGGCGTCCAGTCGCCGGCGAGACTCGAGATGACCTGCTCGGCGAGCTTCAGCTCTGCGTCCTGCACGTCGGTCTCGGCGACAGCCTCCTCGATCTCGTCCTTCGCCCGGACATCCTCCGCGAAGAAGAGCGTCTCGAGCAGGAGGGCGCCGGCCCGGGCGCGGATGAGGCAGAGGTTCTCCTTGCCCCAGAGCACGAACTTTCCGACCGCGGCCATGCCCGAGTCCTCCATCGCGCGCAGCAGCAGGACGTACGGCTTCCGCTGCGCGTCGCCGTCCGCGGGCGCGAGGTAGTAGGTGCGGTCGAAGTAGACGGGGTCGACGTCCTCGAGCCGGACGAAGCGAAGGATCGCGATCGACTGCGAACGGGTCAGCGCGACCGCCTCGAGATCTGCCTCCTCGACCAGGACGTACTGGCCCTTCGCAAACTCCCAGCCCTTGACGAGCTCGTCGGGCTCGACGTCGCGCTCGTGCACGGGGCACCAGCGCTTCTGCTTGATCGGCGTGCCGCATTCGCGGTGCAGGGTGCGGAACGAGACGTCCTTCCGCTGCGTCGCCAGCGCCAACCCCACGGGGATGTTGACGAGGCCGAAGCTGATCGATCCGTTCCAGATGGTCCGCATTGGAGAGCCCAGTTTAGTTGGGGACCGGCGGAATTCTCGTTTTTCATCGGCTTCCCTGCATACGATTCTCCGCATGGAGAGCCGTACGGCGCCCGAGCTCTGGCGCGACGCCGTTCGCGACGCGCCGGACGAGCCCGCGTTCCTCGAGGAGACGGTGGACGGCTGGCGGCCGGTCTCGTGGGCCGAAGCCGCGGAACGCGTCGAAGAGCTCGCGCGTGGGTTGCTGGCACGCGGCGTGCGCCACGGCGACCGCGTCGCCGTCCTCTCGCGCACCAGGCTCGAGTGGATCCTGCTCGACTGGGCCGTGATGTCGATCGGCGCAGTCGTCGTCGGCCTCTATCCCACGAGCTCGGCCAAGGAGTGCGAGTACATCCTCGAGCACTGCGAGGCCGTGCTCGCGTTCACGGAGGACGAGGAGCAGACGCGGAAGCTCGTCTCGATCCGCGGCTCGCTGCCGAGCCTCCGCGAGGTGATCCCCTTCGACTGGCTCGAGAAGCTCGAGGCAGACGGGCGCCTCGCGAGACATCTGCAGCCGGATTCGGTCGCCGAAGACGATCTTGCGACGCTGATCTACACCTCGGGCACGACCGGCCCGCCGAAGGGGTGCATGCTCACGCACCGCAATCTGGTGACCGCGGCGATGTGCGTCGTGGAAGGGATGAACCAGCCGAAGGACGTCGTCCTCTTGTTCCTCCCGCTCGCCCACAGCTACGGCCGCCTCGCGCACCAGGCAGCGGCCCACCGCGGAGCGACGGTGGCTCTCGTCGCCGACGTCGCTCGGGTTCCGGAGGCGCTCGCGACGGTGCGGCCGACGGTCCTCCCTGCCGTCCCGCGGGTCTACGAGAAGGTGCACGCGAACGCGCTCGGCGAGATCGAGCGCGCCGGCGGCATGCACCGGCGGATCGGGCTGTGGGCTCTCGGGGTGGGCGCCCGCACGAGCCGCGCACGGCGTGAGGGTTCTCGCGTCGGCGTCCTCCTGACGCAAAAAGAGCGGCTCGCCGATCGACTCGTGTTCGCGAAGGTGCGCGAGCGGCTCGGCGGCCGCCTCCGGGTCGGTGTCTCCGGCGCGGCGCCGCTCTCTCCCGACGTGATGGAGTTCTTCCACGCGCTCGGGGTGCCGGTGATCGAGGGGTACGGCCTGACCGAGACTGCGAGCTCGGCGACCGTCAACGAGCCCGCGGACTTCCGGATCGGGACCGTCGGCCGGCCGGTCGAGGGCGCGGAGGTCCGGCTCGACGACGACGGGGAGATCCTCGTGCGGAGCGATTCTGTCTTCGCCGGTTACTACAAGGAACCGGAGGCGACGTCCGCGGCCCTGACCGACGACGGCTGGCTGCGCACCGGCGACGTCGGGGAGGTCGACGACGAGGGCTTCCTCCGCATCACCGACCGGAAGAAGGACCTGATCATCACGGCCGGCGGCAAGAACATCGCTCCGCAGAATCTCGAGAATGCGCTCAAGACCTCGCGCTTCGTCTCGCAGGCGGTCGTCATCGGCGACCGACGTCCCTACGTCACGGCGCTCGTGACTCTCGACGAGGCGGAGGTCGCCTCGAGCGGTCGCGAGCCGCAGCAGCTCGTCCAGGAGCTCGTCGACGACGTCAACCGCGACCGGATGCGTGTCGAGCAGATCAAGCGGTTCGCGATCCTCCCCCGCGACTTCTCGGCGGAGGAGGGCGAAGTGACGCCGACGCTGAAGCTCCGCCGCAGGGTCATCCACGAGCACTTCGCGGACGAGATCGAGCGGCTGTACGTGAGCTCTTAGCCGAGAATCCGCTTCGCGCCGTCGTACTCGGACGCGTACCAGCCCTCGCTGAGGCTGTCGATGCGGACGACCGAGCCCGTGTGCGGCGCGTGGATGAAGTTCCCACCGCCGACGTAGATGCCGACGTGGCCGAGGCCGGCGAAGAAGACGAGGTCACCGGGCTCGAGCTGGCTCCGGGAGACCGAGACCGAGTCCGGGTAGTTGTACTGCGCGACCGTGTAGTGCGGCAGCGAGATCCCGACCTGGGCGAAGACGTACATGACCAGGCCGGAGCAATCGAATCCGCTCGGGCTCGCCCCGCCGTACACGTAGCGGACGCCGAGGTAGCGCATCGCGATTCCGACGACGCCGCTGTAGCGGCCGGGCGGAACCGGACCGACGGTCGGGCTGCCGACGCCGAAACTGCCCTTCGGCGCCGCCGCCTGCGCCTGCGCGGCGATCCTCGCGACGTGCGCAGCGGCCGCCTGGCGCGCCTGCTGCTGGGTGATCAGCGACTGGAGCTGCGATTTGACCGAGGCGTACAGATGCCGCTCGGAGGCGACGCGGCCCTCGGCACGGTTGCGCTCCGCCGCGCGCTCGGAGACCAGCTGATGCTGCCGGGCGCGCTCGCGGCGCAGGAGGGTCCGGTGGCGCGCGATCTGGTGCTGGAACCCAACCACCTGATGGATCAGGCTCGTGTCCTGCTTCGACACGGAGTTCACGGTCTCGATCCGGGCGATGAGGTCGTCGAGACTGCGGGCGCCGAGGATGACGGCGAGCGACGACTGCTGCTCGTCCGACGTGTAGATCGCGACGAGCCGCTGCTCGAGCGTCCGCTCCGCGCGACCGAAGTTCCCGCGGGCGACGCCGAGCGCCTGCCGGTTGACGCGGAGCTGTTGCTCGACGTGCCGCAGCTTCTGGTTCGCCGCCTGGTAGGCGCTGTTCGCGCGTTGCGCAGCTGCGTCAAGGCGCTGCAGCTGGACGAGCACGTCCTGGGCCTGCGCGCGCTTCGCACCGATGTTGTCGGCACGGGCGCCCGGAGTCGAGGCCCCGAATAGGCCCGCCAAGAGCAGGCCGATCAGAAGTGCCGAGGGCGCAACTTGCCGCCGCAGCACGCGCAATGACGTCCTCCCGCCCGTCACAAGCGCATGACGGTAACAAGCCTGCCGGATACCCGCAACGAGAACCGTCACGAAAATGCTGCAATTTGGCACAACGCTGCAGCGGATCGGTCGCACAAGCTGGCGCACGAAGTCGCGCGGTCCAGTACCGTCCGCCCTTCATGCTCCGAGGCACGAGATCCCGCGCCGCGCGTTTCGGTGGTCTCGCCGCGGCGCTCGCTCTGACGGCCACGTCGGCCGCACTCGCCGCTCCTGGAGGAGCGGATCAGGGAAGCGCGCGCGGTGTGGATGCCACGACTCGAGCACTCGACACACAAGCGCATCAGGCGCTGCTCGGTCTCTACGCACTCGACTCGCAACTCCAGGCGTGGCGGTCCAGGCTCAGCTCGCTCGAGAGCGAGGCAGCCGCGGTCCGGGCGCGGCGCGCATCCCTCCGGGCGCAGCTCGGCGCGGCCCGGAGGTCGCTCAGAGTCGGCCGCCGCCGGCTGGCCCTCGAGCTCCGCGCCCTGTACGAGCGGGGTGATGTCAACGCCGTCGCCGTGATGCTGGGAGCGACCTCGCTCGCCAACGGGCTCAGAGAGCTCGACGACCTGTCGGCCCTCACCGACGAGAGCAAGCAGGTCGTTGCGGCCACGACGGCCGCACGCCGCCGCCTGCTCCTGTCGCAACGACGCCTCGCAGTCGAGCAGCGCAAGCTCGACAGCTCCCTCGCCGCTGCACGACAGGCCGAGGAGACGCTCGCGGCAGCGGCCGCAACACGGCGCGCCTACGTCTCCTCCCTGCAAGCGCGAGCACAGATGCACGCCGGGCAGGTACGGAGCGTCGAGGCCGCCGCGCAGACCGCCGAGCAGAAGTCGCAGCAACTCCAGCCCACGACCTCGCACCCGACCTCTCCGCCGACGGGCAAGCGCCAGCTCGTCGTGAGCGCGACGTGTTACGACCTGCCCGGGCACACGGCGACCGGAATGCCCGTGGGACACGGCGTCGTCGCGGTCGATCCGTCGGTCATCCCGCTCGGCACCCGGATCTCCGTCCCCGGCTACGGCAACGGCGTTGCAGCAGACGTCGGCGGCGGCATCAGGGGGGCGACCATCGACCTCTGGATGACCCCCTCCCAGTGCGCGGCCTGGGGTCGGCGCACGGTCACGATCACGATTTACTGACTACACTGAGCGCCGCGAGAGGGGGGATTCGTGGTGACTGAGCTGGTGGAAACGCCCGAGGAACGGCAGACGGACGCGCTCCGTGTGCTGCTCGTCGACGACCACGATCTCTTCCGCACAGGCCTGCGGAACCTGCTCGAGGAGCAAGACCTCGTGATCGTCGGCGAGGCGGGAACGGGCGCCGAGGCGGTCGCGCACGTCCGGGAGCTCACGCCGGACGTCGTCGTCATGGATCTGAACATGCCGGCGATGGGCGGCGTCGAGGCGACTCGCCACATCGCGGAGGTCTCGCCGCTGACCCGCGTCGTGATGCTCACGATCTCGGACGAGGACTCGGACGTCACCGACGCGATCCTCGCCGGCGCCTGCGGCTATCTCCTCAAGGACGCCTCGATCCAGGAGCTCGTCTCGGGAATCCGGGCGGCGGCCCGTGGCGAGGCGCTCATCTCTCCCCACATCGCGGCCAAGGTCCTGCAGCGGATCCGCGCCACGAGCGCGCAGCCCGAGATCGAGGAGATGATCCGCGCCGAGCTCTCCGACCGCGAGATCGAGGTGCTGAAGCTGATCGCGAACGGCAAGGACAATGCCGTCATCGCGGCCGAGCTCCACATCAGCCCGAAGACCGTCAAGAACCACATCTCGAACATCCTCATGAAGCTCCAGATCGACAACCGCATCCAGGCGGCCGTCTACGCCGTACGGAGCGGGATCGTCTAGGTCTGGCGAGAGCCGCGGGCGGCGCGACGGCGGGCCTGGAGATTGCCGAGGAGCGAGCGAAGCCGCGCGAGCTCTCCGTCCGCAGTGTCGAGACGCTCCGACAGCTCGGCCAGCTCGGCGGCGACATCGTGCGGCTCGACCTCGCCTGCGTCTCGCACGACTTCGCCGAGCCGTCTCTCGATCCGCGAGCGCTCGGCCTCGAGTGCGAGCGCCTCGGCGTAGCCGTCCGTCAGTGTCGACTCGATGGCGTCGAGGCTCGGTGCGCCGGCCCCGTCCTCGGGCATCTGGAGCAGGTCGACGATTTCCTCCCGCAGCGGCATCGGCCCACGATTATCGGACGGCGAGGCGCGCACCGGAATGGGCCGCATGGCCCATCTTCCCGCCCGCGCGACCCATTCCGACTTGACGTTTCGCTCCACGCTTGAAAAATGGAAAGGCCGTGCCCGTCCGTCTTCCCGCCCTGGCAGTGGCACTCGTCGCCTTGTTCCTCGTCCCGGCCGCCCAAGCCGGGTCTCGCAGTGCGTTTCAGGCTCAGCTCGCCCGAGCGCTGCACGCGAAGCGGGTGAGCCCCTCCCGCACGGGCGCGATCGTCCTCGACCTCCAGACCGGCCAGACCCTCTTCGCACACAACGCGCGCCTGGCGCTCAGGCCGGCGTCGAACGAGAAGCTCGCGACGACGTATGCCGCCCTGACCGCGCTCGGCCCCTCGTTCCGTATCGAGACCGACGTGCTGGGCGAGGGGAAGCTCAGCGGGGCGACGTGGCTGGGAGACCTCGTGCTCAAGGGCTACGGCGATCCGGCGTTGTCCGCGGCCCAGCTCAACTCGCTCGCGCGCCAGGTGGCCGCCGCGGGAGTGCGGCACGTGAGCGGTCGCGTCCTCGGCGACGAGAGCTGGTTCGACACGCGCCGAACCGGGCTCGGGTGGAGGCCGGACTTCTACCTCCACGACTCCCCCGCGCTCTCGGCACTCATCGTGAACCGTGGCTGGACGGGACGCTACGAGACGAGGCAGCCGGCGCTGATGGCGGCGCAGCTCTTCCGCGTCGACCTGCGCCGCGCCGGCGTGACGGTTCACGGCGGCACGGCTCTCGGCGTCGCCCCGGCTCAGGCTGCCCCGCTGGCGGACGTCGTCTCGGCGCCTCTCTCCGCTCTCCTCCGCCACATGGACGTCGACAGCGACAACTTCTACGCCGAGATGCTGCTGAAGGAGGTCGGCGCGGTGCAGGGCGGCGGCGGCTCGGCCGCAGCGGGGACCGCGGTCGAGCGGCGCCTGCTGCGTGAGGCCGGCGTGCCGCTCGCCGGCGTCCGCACCGTCGACGGCTCGGGCCTCTCGCTCCTCGACCGCTGGACGTCGCTCGGTCTCTCGACGCTGCTGCGGACGATGTGGGAAGACCCCACTCTGCGACCGTACGTCGTCGCCGCCCTGCCGATCGCCGGCGAGACTGGCACCCTCGAGCACCGCATGCGCAAGGCGCCGGCCCACGGCCTCGTGCGCGCGAAGACGGGAACGACGGACGAGGCGTCGTCGCTCTCGGGCTTCGTCGGCGACCGCTACGTGTTCTCGATCCTCGAGAACGGCAGCCCGGTGCGGACGCTGAGTGCCGAGCAGTCCCAGAACCGCTTCGCCCAGGTGCTCGCTCGCGCGGCAGCGAGCTAGGTCTCGCCGAGCAGCGCGAGGAGCTCGCTCTCCGAGAGGATCGGCACCTCGGCCTTCCGGGCCTTCGTGAGCTTCGAGGCGCCCGGCTCCTCGCCCACCACGAGGCCGGTCGTCTTCGCGGAGACCGAGTCGGTCACCTTCGCGCCGAGCGCCTCGAGCCGGGCCTTGGCGTCCTCGCGGGAAAAGCGCTCGAGCGTGCCGGTGATGACGTACGTGCTGTCCGTGAGCGGACCCTCGCGCGGCCGCTCGTCGTCGCCCAGCTCGAAGCGGAGCCCGAGGCCGCGGAGCTCCTCCACCAGCGCCCGGTTCTGCTCGTCCGCGAACCACTCGATCACGTCTTCGGCGCGGTCGGAGCCGAAGCCCTCCACCTCGGCGACCTCCTCCGGCGCCGCCGCGATGATCCCGTCGACGGTGCCGAAATGGGTTGCGAGGTTACGCGCGAGCACCCAGCCGATCCCGGGGATGTTCAGGCCCAGCAGGACACGGGAAAACGGCACTCGCTTCGAGCGCTCGATCGACTCGATCGCCGCACTCGCGGAGATCTCCGCGAACCCCTCGAGCTCCACCAGCTGCTCCTTCGTCAGGCGGTAGAGGTCGGGCAGCGAGCGGACGAGACCCTTCTGCCACAGGATGCGGATCGTCTGCTCGCCGACGCCGTCGATGTCGGCGACCCCTGTCCAGTTGATCAGGGTCTCGAGGCCGCGCGACGGGCACGCGCGGTTCGGGCAGCGGTGCATCGCCTCGCCCTCCGGCTTCACGATCGCGGTGCCGCAGAGCGGGCAGTGCGCCGGCATCCGGAACTCCTTCGTCCCGCGCCGGTGCTTGCCCGCGGGACCGACGATCTGCGGGATGACGTCGCCCGCGCGCTGGACGATGACGTCGTCGCCCTCGCGGATCTGCTTGCGGTTGATGTCCTCTTCGTTGTGGAGCGTCGCGCGGGTGACCGTGACGCCGCCGACCTGGACGGGCTCCATGATCGCCCACGGATTCAGCGCGCCGGTGCGACCCACGCGGATGCGGATCTCGAGCAGTCGCGTCACCGCCGTCAGCGGCGCCCACTTGTACGCGCGTGCCCAGCGCGGGCGAGAGTGGAGGGCTCCGAGCCGTCGCTGCTGATCGAGGGAGTCGACCTTGATCACGACGCCGTCGATCTCGTAGTCCAGCTCGAGCCGGCGCTTCTCCCACTCGACGCAGGCGGCGGCGACCTCGTCGATCGACTCGAGCCGCTCGGCGTACGGATTGGTGCGCAGGCCGCGCTCGCGCAGCCACTCGAGCATCTCGAACTGCGTCTCGAACTCGACGCCTTCGCGGTGTCCGGCGCCGTAGACCCAGATCGACAGAGGCCGGTCCGCGGTGATCGCCGAGTTCTTCTGGCGCAGGCTTCCGGCCGCGGCGTTCCGCGGGTTCGGCGCAAGCTTCTGGTTCGTCCCCGCCAGACGCTCGTTCAGCTCCCGGAAGCCCGAGATCGGCAGGTAGACCTCGCCGCGGACCTCGATCACGGCCGGCGAGTCGCCTTCGAGGCGCAGCGGGATCGCCCTGATCGTGCGCAGGTTCGGTGAGACGTCCTCGCCCTGGACGCCGTCGCCGCGGGTCGCTCCTCGCACGAGGACGCCGTCCTCGTACGTCAGGTTGACCGCCAGCCCGTCGATCTTCGGCTCGAGGACGTAGGCGATCGCCTCGCCGCTGAGAAGGCGCTTGCGGACGTCGTCGTCCCACTTTCGCAACCCCTCCTCGGTCGTCACCTTCTCGAGCGAACCGAGCGGCTCCAGATGCTGGACCTTCTGGAACCTGTCCGACAGGCCGCCGACCCGCCGCGTCGGCGAGTCCGGGGTAACGAGGTCGGGGTGCTCCTCCTCGAGCGCGGCGAGCTCGTCGAAGAGAGCGTCATAGGCCGCGTCCTCCATGATCGGCTCGTCCTGGACGTGATACGCGACCAGAGCGCGGCTGAGGACGTCGCGCAGCTCCGCGGCACGCGTAGCAGCCGTCGTAGCCTTAGAGGACGCCAAGGAGCTCCTCGGCGGTCTCGACGATCGCGTCGGGCTGCTCGGCTTCGAGGCGCGCGCGTTCGTGGATCCGGCCCCACGTCACGGCGACGGCAAGCATCCCCGCCGCCTTCGCCGCGCGCACGTCGAAGGGCGAGTCGCCGACGTAGGCGGTCGCGGCCGGGTCGGCTCCGAGCCGCTCGGCGCCGAGGAGCAGCGGTTCCGGGTCCGGCTTGTGCCGCTCGGTCTCGTCGCCGCCGACGATCGCGTCGAAGAGATGGCCGAGCGGGACGTTGGCGAACGCGAGCTCGACGGTCGAGCGGCGCTTCGCCGTGACGACACCGAGCCGACGTCCTTCCTCGTGGAGGCGGACGAGCGCGTCCTCCATCCCGGCGCACGCCTCGAGCTCGTCGTGGAGCGGCTCGTTGTGCGCGCGGTAGACGTCGACGAGTCGTTCGACGTGCTCCGGCGCGAGCGCCGACATCTGAGCCTCGAGGCCTGGGCCACCGACCGCCTGCAGCAACTCCTCGTCGGAGTAGTCGCGCCCCAGCACCTCGCGCGTCGCGTGCCGCATCGAGGCGAGGATGATCGCTCCGGAGTCGACGACGGTGCCGTCGAGGTCGAAGAGAACCGTCTCGAAGCGCATGCGCCGATCGTATCCGCGCCTCACGAATAGGCTCCCTCCCCGTGGCCGAGCCGTCCGACTTTCGTTACCTCGTCGTCCCGCACACGCACTGGGACCGGGAGTGGTACCTGCCCTTCGAGTCGTTTCGGCTGCGGCTCGGCGCCGTCGTCGACGGTGTCCTCGACACGCTCGAACGCGACGATTCCTTCACCTCGTTCACGCTCGACGGGCAGGCGATCGTGCTGGAGGACTACCTCGACGTGCGGCCCGAGCACGAGGGTCGCCTGCGGGCGCTGCTCGAGGCGGGGCGCCTCGAGGTCGGCCCGTCCTACGTGCTGCCCGACGAGATCCTGGTCGGCGGCGAGTCACTCGTCCGCAACCTCCTGCTCGGGCGGCGGGTCTGCCGCCGCTTCGGCGTCGAGCCGAGCGGTGCGGGCTATCTCCCCGACAGCTTCGGCCATCCGGCGCAGCTGCCGCAGATCCTCGCCGGCTTCGGCATCCGTACGTTCCTCTTCTCTCGCGGCCTGGGTGACGAGATCGAAGACGTCGGCGTCCTGTTTCGCTGGCACGCAGGCCCGGCCGAGGTGATCGCGTGCCAGATGCTGCCGCACTACGACAACTTCGCGCGCCTGACCTCGCCCGACGACGCGGAGCAGCGCGTGCGCGCGATCGTCGACCACCTCGGCGACGCAGTGCGCCACGCGGGCGGAAACGAGATCGTGCTCGCGAACGGCTCCGACCATCTGCCGATCGAGCCGGAGCTGCCGGAGATCCTCGCTGAGCTCGCGCGCACCGTCGGCGCCGGGTTCCGAATCGGCCGCTACGACGCATACGCCCCCGAGGCCGACGGGCTTCCGGTGCACGAGGGCGAGCTCGTGGGCAGCCGGCTCCAGAACGTCCTGCGTGGCGTCAACTCGGCGCGCATCTACCTCAAGCAGGCGAACGAGCGCGCCGAGGGGCGACTCCTCTCGATCGAGACTGCGGCTGCGCTGCGGATGCTGCGCGGAGACGCGCCGTATCCGGCCGGCGACCTCCGGCTCGCGTGGCGCGATCTGCTGCGGAACCACCCGCACGACTCGATCTGCGGCTGCTCGTGCGACGAGGTGCACCGGGACATGCTCGTCCGGTACGAGCAGCTCGATCGGACGCTCGAATATGTGGAACGCGAGGCGCTCGGCGTCGGCGGCGCGTACGTGAACACGCTGCCGTTCCGCCGGCTACGCGAGGTCGAAGGCGGCCTCGTCGAACTCGACGGTTTCAGCGGCAGCCGGCAGGAGCTGTTCTGGGATCACAACAAGAGGTTCAACCTCGAATCGATTGCGGAGCAGCTTGTCTTCGAGGACGAGCCGGACATCGGCGACCTCTACACGTTCTGCCCCTCCGGATCGGCCAGGTCAGCTCGTCTGGTCGCGTCTCGGCGCAACGACGATGTGCTTGTACTCGAGCACGAGCTGCCGGGAATCACGATCGAAACGACGATCCGCGCCGTTCCCCGTCTCGGCCGCCTCGAAGTCACAAGCATCGTCGAGAACGAGGCCGCGGACCACCGGCTTCGCCTCCTCGTGGGCTCCGACACCGGTATGGACGAGGTGCGAGCCGAGGGCCAGTTCTCCGTTATCCACCGCCCGCTCGTGCCGCCGCCTCCGCGTGCGGACTGGGTCGAGCCGCCCGTGCCCACGGCACACACGCTCGGCGCCGTCGCGCTGGGCGACCTCGTTCTGTTGACGAAGGGACTGCCGGAGTACGAGGCGTCCGCCGACGGCCTGCGGCTGACCCTCCTCCGCTGCGTCGGCACGATCTCACGGCCACCCGGCCTGACGACGCGTCCCGTCGGCGCCGGCCCGGAGATCGCGACTCCCGAAGGGCAGTGCCGCGGTCGCCACGTCCTCGAGTACGCGCTCCGCTTCGACGGCGGCAAGCTCTCGAACGCGGCGCTCCTGCGGGCGAGCCAGGACTACCGGACGGACTTCCTCCGCGGCGATCCGTTCGAGCCGCCGCTCGAGCTCGGCGGCGACGTCGTCTTCTCCTCGCTCAAGGGAGCCGAGGACGGCGCCGGGCTCGTCCTGCGCGTCTTCAATCCGAGCTCCCAGCCGGAGCCGCTGACGCTGAGCCTTCCGGCGCGCCGCATCCGTCTGGACGAGGAACAGGACGTCGACGGCGGCCTCGAGCTCGCGCCCGGCGAGATCGCCACGTTTCTAGTAGGCGACTGAGACGAGATACAGGCCCCACGGCGGCGCAGTGACCCCGGCCTCCGAACGCGCGCGGCCGCCGTCGAGCAGCCCGGGAATCGCGGCCGGCGACTCGACCATCGTCCCGACGAGGCTGCGCACCATGTGGCGGAGGTAGCTGTCGGCCGTGATCTCGAAGTCGAGGTGGTCACCCCGCCGGATCCATTCCGCCCGCTCGACTGTCCGGACCAAGACCCGGTGCTGCGTCTGGGTGGGAGTGAAGGTTCGGAAGTCGTGTTTCCCGGCGAGCGCGGCGGCCGAGTCGGCGAGCCGGTCCTCGTCGAGCGGCTGTGGTACCCACCAGCTCCGGCGCAGCTCGAACGGCGACGGCGCAGTTCGGGTGAAAAGCCGATAGCGGTAACTCCGCGAGCGCGCCGAATGGCGGGCGTGGAAGCCTGCCGGCGCCTCGGCGGACGAAAGCACGCTGATCTCGTCGGGCAGCCGGGAGTTAAGCGCCGCGGCGGCCTGGTGCGGCGAAGGCCCACCCTCGACGTCGACCGACGCGACCTGACCGAGCGCGTGGACTCCCGTGTCCGTCCGGCCGGCAACGGTGAGGCCGGCCACCGAGGCGAACGTCTCGTCCAGCGCCTGCCGTAGTGCTGCCTCGATTGTCGGCAGCCCGGGCTGCGCCGCCCAGCCGCGGAACGGCGTGCCGTCGTACTCGAACGTCAGGATCAGTCGCACGTCAGGGCATCCTGACTCTGTTTGTCAGGCGTGCCTTATGCTCTACTGACTTGCACACTGCTTGATATACTCTACCTCGTGAGCGACGAGCACGCATTCCTCCTGCAGCGCGTCCAGCCGGCGATGGTCGGCCTCATCGACGGCTCGCTCTCCACCCTGGCGCCGATCTTCGCGGTCGTGCTCGCGTCGCACGACACGCGCTATGCGTTCATCGCCGGCCTCGCCACCTCGATCGGCGCGGCGATCAGCATGGGCTTCTCGGAGGCTCTCTCGGACACGGGCGAGCTGACGGGCCGCGGCACCCCCTGGAGCCGCGGACTGATCACGGGAGGCGGCACCTTTCTCGGCGGCATCCTTCACACGCTGCCGTTCCTCATTCCGCAGTACCACGTCGCACTCTTCTTCGCGATCGCCGTGGTCGGGCTCGAGCTGCTGACGCTCGCCTACCTCCGCTGGAAGTTCTTCCAGGACACGTTCATCCGCGCCCTCGGCATCGTCACCTTCGCGGGAATCATCATCGCCGGGATCAGCGCCGGGCTGGGAAGCCTGCTCGGCAACCCGGTTACCGGCTAGCTAGCGAGCCGCTGGATCGAAGTCGACGAGCTCGAGATAGACCATCTCGGCGGCGTCGCCGGCCCGGTGGCCGAGCTTGACGATCCGCGAGTAGCCACCCGGGCGGTCCGCCATGCGCGGGCCGACGTCGGCGAAGAGCTTGTGCACGACCTCCTGCGAGCGCAGCACCGAGAGCGCCTGCCGGCGCGCGTGGAGGTCACCGCGCCGGCCGAGCGTGATCATCTGCTCGGCGAACGGCTTGACGGCTTTCGCCTTCGCCTCGGTCGTGCGGATCCGTCCGTGCTCGATGAGTGAGCAGGTGAGGTTGGAGTAGAGCGCCTTGCGATGCGCCGCGTCGCGGCCGAGCTTCTTCCCTGTGCGAGCGTGACGCATCGCTGCCCCTATTCGGCGTAGCCGCCGGAACCGTTCTCGCCGCGGAGGTGGAGACCGTGCTGCTGCAGGGTCTCACGGACCTCCTCGATCGACTTCTTGCCGAAGTTCGGGATCGCCGCGAGCTCCTGCTCGGTCTTCATCACGAGATCACCGATCGTCTCGATGCCGACCCGCTTCAGGCAGTTGTACGACCGGACTCCGAGCTCGAGCTCCTCGATCGGGAAGTTCTCCATCCCGTGCGCGAGCGCCGCCTCGGGGGTGACGCCACCGTCGATGGGCGCGGCCTCGCCGAAGCCCTCGATCCGATCGAGGTCGGTGAAGATCGCGAGCTGCCGGATCAGGATCTCGGCCGCCTCGCCGAGCGCATCCTTCGGCTCGACCGAGCCGTCGGTCGTGATGTCGAGCGTGAGCCGGTCGTAGTCCGTCCGCTGCCCGACGCGCGCAGCCTCCACCTGGTACGCGACCCGGCGCACCGGCGAGAAGATCGAGTCCATCGGGATGACACCGATCGTGTGCTGGGGACCGCGGTTGAGCTCCGCCGGCGAGTAGCCGCGGCCGCGACCGATCGTCAGCGTCACCTCGAGCCGCCCCTTGTCGGACAGGTTCGCGATCTCGAGCTCCGGGTTGAGGATCTCGAGGTCGGCGGGCGCCTCGATGTCGGCGGCCGTGACCGAGCCCGGCCCCTTCTTCGAGATGTGCACCTCGATCTCGGGCGACTCGCCGTGCAGCCGCGCGACGAGATTCTTGAGGTTGAGGATGATGTCGGTGACGTCCTCGCGGACGCCCGGCAGGGTCGTGAACTCGTGCGCCGTGCCTTCGACCTTCACCGAGGTCACGGCAGCACCCTCGAGCGAGGAGAGCAGCACGCGCCGCAACGAGTTGCCGAATGTGTGACCGAAGCCGCGGTCGAGCGGCTCGATCGCGAAGACCCCGCGGTGATCGTCGACGTCCTCGTGGACGATCTTCGGGATCTGGAAGTCCATTTCACGTGTAGCCAAGAAAGTCCCTCTCTCCCTTACGTTCCGTTACTTCGAGTAGAGCTCGACGATCAGCTGCTCCTGCACCGGCGTGTCGATCTCGCCGCGCTCGGGCTGCTTCAACACCTTGCCCGTGAGCCCGTCGTGATCGGCCTGGAGCCACGGAGCGACCGTCGAGACGAGATCTGTCGCGTCCCTGATCACCTGCTGCGCAGAGGAGCTCGCAGCGACGGTGACGACGTCGTTCGGACGCACCTGGTAGCTCGGGATGTTGACGCGCCGTCCGTTGACCTGGAAATGGCCGTGGCGGACGAGCTGGCGCGCCTGCGCCCTCGAGACCGCGAAGCCGAGCCGGTAGACGACGTTGTCGAGCCGGGTCTCGAGCATCCGCAACAGCTCCTCGCCCGTGACGCCCGATCGCTTCGACGCCTTGTCGTAGTAGTTGCGGAACTGCTTCTCGAGGAGGCCGTAGTAGCGACGTGCCTTCTGCTTCTCGCGCAGCTGCAGCAGGTACTCGCTCTGCTTGATGCGGCCGCGGCCGTGCTCTCCCGGCGGATACGAGCGGCGCTCGATCGCGCACTTCTCCGTCAGGCAGCGCTCGCCCTTGAGGAAGAGCTTCATTCCCTCGCGGCGGCAGATGCGGCACTTCGGCCCCAGATCTCTCGCCATCTCAGACCCTCCGCCTCTTGCGTGGCCGGACGCCGTTGTGCGCCTGCGGCGTCACGTCCTTCACCGCCAGGATCTCGAGGCCGGCGGCCTGGAGCGAGCGGATCGCCGTCTCCCGGCCGGAACCCGGCCCCTTGACGAAGACCTCGACCTTCTGCAGGCCGTGCTCCATCCCCTTGCGGGCGGCGGCGTCGGCGGTCACCTGCGCAGCGAACGGCGTCGACTTGCGAGAGCCCTTGAAACCGGCCGAGCCGGCGGACTCCCAGGCGATGACGTTCCCCTCGCGGTCGGTCAGCGCGACGATCGTGTTGTTGAAGCTCGTCTTGATGTGCGCCTGGCCGATGGCGATGTTCTTCCGGACGCGGCGGCGCGTGCGGCCGCGCGTGGCCGCCTGTCTCCTGGCTCCCGGCACGCTACTTGGCCTTCTTTCCGCGTCCGACGGTCTTCTTCGGGCCCTTGCGGCTGCGGGCGTTCGTCTTCGTCCGCTGCCCGTTCACCGGCAGGCCGCGCCGGTGCCGGATGCCGCGATACGCGCCGATCTCGGAGAGCCGCTTGATCGCCTGCTGCCGGTCGCGACGCAGGTCTCCCTCGACCTCGAGATTCGAATCGATGTAGTTGCGGAGCTTCGTGACCTCTTCGTCCGTGAGGTCCTTGACCTTCGTGTCCGGGCTGAGGCCGAGCTCGGCGGCGATCTTGCCCGCGGTCGGCTGGCCGATTCCGTAGATGTACGTCAGCCCGATCTCGAGGCGCTTCTGGTTGGGAAGGTTGACTCCGGCGATGCGTGCGATGGCTCAGCCCTGCCTTTGCTTGTGCCGAGGATTGGAACAGATGACCATGGTCGTGCCGTGCCGCTTGATCACGCGGCAGCGCTCGCACATGGGCTTGACGGAAGGACGGACTTTCATCGTGTTCAGCGGTGCCGGTAGGTGATTCGACCGCGGTTCAGGTCGTAGGGGCTCAGCTCGACCTTGACCTTGTCGCCCGGAAGGATCCGGATGTAGTGCTTCCGCATCTTCCCCGAGATGGTCGCGAGCACGGAGTGACCCCCGTCGAGCTGCACCCGGAACATCGTGCTCGGGAGCGCTTCGACGACCTCTCCTTCGACCTCGATCTTCTCTTCCTTAGTAGGCAAATTCCCTTCAGGTAATAGGGGTCCCAGACGCGCACACGCGCGCGGCGGAGCCGCGCGCGAAGGGGATCATCGTAGCAAAGCGGCTTTTTCTCCTGGCGGCGCCTACGGCGCCGCGGTCTGCCCGCTGGGCATCGGCGGCTTTGCCGCCGATGCTTCCGGCATTGTCAGCACCCTCGGGCCTTCGACCGTGACCGCGACGGTGTGCTCGAAATGAGCCGCAAGAGATTCGTCGACGGAGGAGATCGACCACTCGTCGGAGTGGACGTAGACGTCGGGCTCGCCTGCCGTGATCATCGGCTCGATCGCGAGCGTCATCCCCTCCTGCAGGAGCGGACCGCGCCCCGGCGGCCCATAGTTCGGGATCTGCGGATCCTCGTGGTACGAGCGGCCAACGCCGTGGCCGACAAGGCTGCGCACGACCGAGAAGCCCGCGTTCTCGACGACGACCTGGACGGCGTGCGAGATGTCGGAGAGCCGGTTGCCCACCCGGGCCTGCTCGATGCCGGCTGCGAGCGCCTCGCGGCAGACGTCGAGCAGCCGTTGCGCCTCCGGTGAGATCTCGCCGACGGGCAGCGTCACGGCACTGTCCGCGACGAGGCCGTCGAGGGTCACGCCGAGATCGAGCGAGATCAGGTCGCCTTCCCGCGCGCGGTAGCCGTCCGGAATCCCGTGCACGACCATCGAGTTCGGCGAGATGCAGAGCGCCGCCGGAAAGCCCTTGTATCCCTTCGACGTCGGCTGGCCGCCCTTCGAGGCGATGTGCTCGTCGGCGATGCGGTCGAGCTCGAGCATCTCGACGCCGGGCTCGAGGTGCTCGGCGACGAGCGCGAGCGTCTCGACCAGGAGCGCGCCCGCTCGCGCCATCCCCTCGATCTCGGCCTCGGACTTGCGGATGATCATGCGCGCGCCTCGACCGACGAGAGGGACTGCTCGATCTCGTGGAAGACCTCGTCGACCGTGCGGTCGGCGTGCACGCCGACGACGTTGACGCGGGTCGAGCGGTAGTACTCGACGAGCGGAGCCGTCTCCTTCTCGTAGAGCTCGAGCCGCCGCCGGATCGCGTCGGGCGTGTCGTCGGAGCGTCCTTCCTCGGCGGCGCGACGCAGCATTCGCTGCAGCAGTACTTCCTCGTCGGGCACCTGGAAGTCGAACACGACGTCGAGATTGCGTCCGAGCTTGCGGAGCAGCTCGTCGAGCGCCTCCGCCTGCGGCATGGTGCGCGGATAGCCGTCCAGGACGAAGCCGCCGAGCGTGTCCCCACGCGAGAGCCGGTCGCCGATCAGGCGGATCATCAGGTCGTCCGAGACCAGGTCGCCGCGGTCGTAGACGGCCTTGATCTCCCGACCGATCTCGGTCGGCAGCTCCTTGATCTCGCGGATCATGTCGCCGGTTGCGATGTGCGGGATCCCGTACATCGCCTTGATCCGCTGTGCCTGTGTGCCCTTCCCCGAGCCCTGGGGCCCGAGAACCAGGACGTTCAGCGTAAGAACCCTTCGTAATGGCGCATGACCATCTGCGACTCCATCTGTCGCATGGTCTGGAGCGCGACGCCCACCACGATCAGTACCGAAGTGCCGCCGAGGGCGCGATACGTCGTCTGCGAGAAGCCAAAGTGCGCGATCATGATCGACGGCGTCACGGCGACGGCCGCGAGGAACAGCGCGCCGGGGAAGGTGAGTCGGTTGAGCACGCGGTCGAAGTAGGCCGCGGTCGGCGGCCCGGGGCGGATGCCGGGGATGTAGCCGTTGTACTTGCGCAGGTTGTCGGCCTGCTCGACCGGGTTGAAGACGACCGACGTATAGAAGTAGGTCATCATCACGATCAGGATCGCCTCGAGGAGCAGGTACTTCCAGCCGCTGGGGCTGAAGTTGACCGTCAGCCAGTTGTTCCAGGCGGGCTTGAAGCTGCCGATCGTCTGCGGGACGGCGAGGATCGCAGCGGCGAAGATGATCGGGATCACGCCCGCCATGACGACGCTGAGCGGCATGTAGGTCGAGTTGCCGCTCGACTGGCGGTTGCCGAGCTGGCGCCGCGCGTACTGCACCGGGATCCGCCGCTGTCCCTCCATCACGAACACGACGGCGACGACGATCCCGAGCGCGATGAGCGGGAAGATGAGACGTCCCGTCGCGCTGCCGTTGAGCCAGCCACTGATCCCGGACGGTGCGTACGCGAGGATCGAGGCGAAGATGATGATCGAGATCCCGTTGCCGATGCCGCGCTTCGTGATCTGCTCGCCCATCCACATGAGCAGCGTCGTGCCGCCCGTCAGCGTCAGCACGATGATGATCAGCCGGCCGGAGTTCGCGCTCGGCAGCGCGCCCTGCGACTTGAAGAGGAACGCGTATCCGGTGGCCTGCGCCGCGGCGAGCCCGACCGTGAGGTACCGGGTGTACTGCGTGATCTTGGCGTAGCCCGCCTCGCCCTCCTTCTGCAGACGCTCGAGCGACGGGACGACGACGGCCATGACCTGGAAGATGATCGACGCCGTGACGTACGGCATGATCCCGAGCGCGAAGAGCGAGAAACGCGAGAGCGCCGAGCCGGAGAAGAGGTTGAGCAGTCCCAGGACGCCCTGGCCGCCCGAACCGCCGAAGAAGGCGCTCAGCGTCTTCTGGTCGACTCCCGGCGCGGGCACCCACGAGCCGAGCCGGTAGACCGCGAGAATGCCGGCGGTGAAAAGGATGCGCCGGCGCAGCTCGGGAACGCGCCACGCGTTGGCGAGCCAGCTGAGCACCTAGTCCTCGGTTCCTTCGGTCTCTTCCGCCTCGTCGGCGGGCTGCTCTTCGGCGGCGGCCGCCTCGGGCTGCTCTTCCGTCGTGGCCTCGGGCTCCTCGGCCGCCGCGGGCTTCGCCTTGCGGTGCCGCACCTTCTTCACCTTCGGCTCGCGGAGGAGCTCGACGGTGCCGCCTGCCCCTTCGATCTTCTCGCGCGCAGAGGCGGAGATGGCGTGCACGCGGACGGTGAGCTTCTTCGTCACCTCGCCGACGCCGAGCAGCTTCACGTCGGTGCGCGTGTTCTTGACCAGGCGCTTCTCGACGAGCGTCTCGGGCGTCACCTCGTCGCCGGCATCGAACCGGTCGAGGTCACGGACGTTGACGGGCTGCGTGTAGGTGCGGAACGGGCCGATCGGCATCGCGTCGGCGACGTCGCGCCGCGCAGCTTGCCGATCCGCATGTAGAGGTTCGTCTGGCCTCCCTCGAAGCCGGCCCGCATCTTGTGCGAGCCCGAGCGCGACTTCTGGCCCTTGATCCCGCGGCCGGAGTAGCGGCCCTTGCCGGAGCCGAGGCCACGCCCGACGCGCTTCCGGTCCTCGCGCGGCTGCGCCGGCGCGAGGTTGGAGAGATTCAGCTGCTTCTCGGGCATCTTGGTCAAGCGCTCTCGATCTTCACGAGGTGGCGAACCTTGCGGAGCATGCCGGCGAGCACCGGGGACTCCTCGTGCTCGGCACTGCGGCCGATGCGGCCGAGCCCGAGTGCGCGCAGGGTACCGCGATGTCGTTCGGACTGCCCGATCTGGGACTTGACCTGCGTGATGCGAGCTTCGCCACTTAGGACGTCGTCCTTCTTCCGCCGCAGGGTACGCCGCTTCGGCTTCGCCTCTGCAGCGGGCTGCTCGGGCTCCGCTGGAGTCTCCGCCACGGCCTCCGGCTCGACTGCAGGCTCGGCCTCGGCGGCGGGCTCTTCCGCAGGCGTCTCCTCCTCGACGACCGCCGGCTCCTCCGTGACGACCGCAGCGGGCGCAGTCTCCGCGGGCTCCGCCTCGGCCTCGGCGGCCGGTGCAGCCTGCAGCGGCAGCACCTCGCTGATCCGCTTGCCGCGGATCTTGGCCACGTCCTCGGGCCGGCGCAGATCCTGCAGCGCGACGACCGTCGCCTTCGCCATGTTGATCGGATTCGTCGTGCCGAGGCTCTTCGCGAGCACGTCGCGGATGCCGCCGAGCTCGAGCACCGCGCGCACACCGCCGCCGGCGATGACGCCGGTTCCCTCGGAGGCGGGGCGCAGCAGCACCCTGGCCGCGTCGAACCTGCCGAGCACCTCGTGGGTGATCGTCGAGCCGTGCTTCGGGATCGTGAAGAGGTTCTTCTTCGCGTCCTCGACGGCCTTCGTGATCGCGAGCGGCACCTCGCGCGCCTTGCCGTAGCCGACGCCGACGCGGTCGACCTCGTCGCCGACGACGACGAGCGCCGTGAACGAGAAGCGCCGGCCGCCCTTGACGACCTTGGCGACGCGGTTGATCTCGACGACGCGCTCCTTGAGCTCGCGCGTCTCGGTGTATTCGATCTGCTCAAAACTCGAGTCCTCCCTCGCGCGCGCCGTCGGCGAGCGCCTTCACGCGTCCGTGGTAGAGGTAGCCGCCGCGGTCGAACACGCACGTGTCGACCCCGGCCTTCTTCGCCGCCGCTGCGAGCGCCTTTCCGACCGCCTCCGCCTGCGCGGTCTTGTCGCCCTTGAACGACTTCGCGAGCGCGAGATGCGACGCCGACGCGAGCGTCTTGCCCGCGTCGTCGTCGACGAGCTGCGCCTCGATGCCCCGGTTGGAGCGGAAGACGACGAGGCGCGGCCGTTCGGCGGTGCCGCGCACCTTCGCGCGCACGCGCCGGTGGCGCCGGAGGCGAGCTTCCCTGACGGTGAGGCTAGGCACGCTTGCCGACCTTCCTGCGGACGTACTCGCCCTCGTAGCGGATGCCCTTGCCCTTGTACGGCTCGGGCGGGCGCACCTTGCGGATCTCGGCGGCCGTCTGGCCGACCATCTGCTTGTCGGTTCCCTTGACGACGATCTCCGTCGGCGTCGGGCACCTCGAAGCGTGATGCCGGTGCGCGGCTTGATCGTGACGGTGTGCGAGTAGCCGACGCTGAGCTCGAGGTCGGTGCCCTTGAGCGCGGCGCGGTAGCCGACGCCCTGGATCTCGAGCTTCTTCTCGAAGCCCTGCGTGACGCCCTGGACCATGTTCGCGACGAGCGTCCGCGTGAGGCCGTGCAGCGCGCGGTCCTCGCCGCGCTCGGTCGGCCGCGTGACGGTGACGACTCCGTCGGCCTGCTCGATCTTCATCCGTGCCGGAACCTGCTGCTGCAGCGATGCCGAGCGGGCCGGCGACCGCGACGCGGGCAGGCTCGATCGTGACGGTGACGCCGTCCGGGATCAGGGATGGGTGCGTTGCCGATTCTGCTCATTCGCTTACCAGATGAAGGCGACCACTTCGCCGCCGATTCCGCGCTCCTGCGCGGTGCGGCTCGTGACGAGACCGGACGAGGTCGAGAGGATCGCGACGCCCATCCCGCCGAGCACGCGCGGAAGACGGTCCTTCCGCGCGTAGACCCTGCGGCCCGGCTTCGACACGCGCTTCAGGCCGGAGATGACCCGCTCGCGGTTGCGGCCGAACTTGAGGTCGACGACCAGGGTATCGAAGGACTCGCCCTTCTCCACGTGGTAGTCGCGGATGTATCCCTCCTCCTTGAGGAGGCGGGCGATCTCGACCTTCATCCTCGAGCTCGGCATGGTTGCGTGCTCGTGCAGCGCCTTGTTGGCGTTGCGGATGCGGGTCAGCATGTCTGCGATCGGATCGGTCAGCACCGTTTCTCTCCTACCAGCTCGACTTCGTCATGCCGGGAATCGCGCCCTGGTGCGCCAGCTCGCGGAGGCAGATCCGGCAGAGGCCGAACTTGCGGAAGACCGCGCGCGGGCGGCCGCACCGGTTGCAGCGCGTGTAGTTGCGCACCTTGTACTTCTGGGGTCGCCGCTGCTTCACGACGAGCGACGTCTTCGCCATTACTGCTCCCTCCTGTCGCCGTCGCCGCGAACGGCAGGCCGAGTGCCCGCAGCAGCGCGAGCGCGTGCTCGTCCGTCTTCGCGCTCGTCGTGATCGTCACGTCGAGCCCGCGGACCTGCTGGATGTCGTCGTAGTTGATCTCCGGGAAGATGAGCTGCTCGCGGATGCCGAGCGAGAAGTTGCCGCGGCCGTCGATCGAGCGCGGGTTGAGGCCGCGGAAGTCGCGGATCCGGGGCAGCGCGATCGAGACGAGCCGGTCGAGGAACTCGTACATCCGCGCGCCGCGCAGCGTGACGCGCGCGCCGACCGCCATTCCCTCGCGCACCTTGAACTGCGCGATCGACTTGCGGGCGCGCCGGATCTGGGCACGCTGGCCGGCGATCGTCGTCAGCTCCTCGATCGCGGAGTCGAGCAGCTTCGACTCGGTCTTCGCCTCGCCGACGCCCATGTTGAGCGTGATCTTCTCGATGCGCGGCGCCTGCATGATCGAGTCGAGCCCGAGCTCCTCCTTGAGGCGCGGCCGGATCTCGCTCTCGTACTGCTCCTTCAGGCGTGGCGTGTACGTGTCGGCCACGGCACTCATGTCGGGTCGATCTCCTCACCGCACCTCTTGCAGACGCGAACGCGGACTTGCTTGTCCTTGACCGTCTTCTCGATCGTCCCGACGCGGGTCGGCTTGCCGCACGTCGGGCAGACGACCATCACGTTCGAGACCGGCAGCGGCGCGGGCAGGTCGATGATCCCGCCCGGGGTCATCGCCGCGCCGCCGATCCCCGTCGTGTTCTGGATCGGGCGCGGCCGGCGGTGCCGCTTGACGACGTTGATGTTCTCGACGACGACGCGCCCCTCCTTGGGGAGCGCCTCGACCACGCGGCCTTCCTTGCCGGCGTCCTTGCCGCGGAGGACGTGCACGACGTCGCCCTTCTTGATCTTCATCGTCTGCGCCACTGTCAGAGCACCTCCGGGGCGAGCGAGACGATCTTCATGAAGTTCTTCTCGCGCAGCTCGCGCGCGACGGGCCCGAAGATGCGCGTGCCGCGCGGGTTGCGCGCCTGGTCGATGATCACGGCGGCGTTCTCGTCGAAGGCGATCGTCGTGCCGTCGTCGCGGCCGAACGGCTTCTTCGTCCGGACGACGACCGCCTGCACGACCTCGCCCTTCTTGACCGCGCCCTGCGGCGTCGCGGTCTTGACGGTGCCGACGATGATGTCGCCGACCCGCGCGTAGCGGCGGTGATGGCCGCCCTTGACGCGGATGCAGAGGATCTCGCGGGCACCGGTGTTGTCGGCCACTCTCAGGCGGGACTCCTGCTGGATCACTTCGCGGCCTCCACGACTTCCGCGAGACGCCAGCACTTCGTTTTCGAAAGCGGCCGCGTCTCGACGATGCGGACGACGTCGCCGACGTTCGCCGTGTTCTGCTCGTCGTGCGCGTGGAACTTCACGCTGCGGCGGATGACCTTCTTGTACCGCTGGTGCGAGCTGATCACGTCGACCTTGACGACGATCGTCTTGTCCATGGCGCTCGAGACGACGACACCACGACGCTCCTGGCGCCGGCCGCGCTCGTGCTCGGGCTTCGGTTCGCGGGAGATCGGCTTGCGCTCCGCGCTCGGCGCAGGACGCCGACGCGTCTTCTGCGGGCGCAGGCGGCGTGGCAGCCGCTTCCCCTTCTTCTTCGGCTCGGGCTGGGGGACGGCCGCTTCTTCCTCGGCAGCGGGCTCTTCAGCCGCAGGGCTCCTCGCGGGCTCTCGGCAGCAGCCTCTTCTGCGGCGGGCTCTTCGGCTGCGGGCTCTTCCGCCTCGCAGCCGCGGGCTCCTCGGCGGGAGCCTCGGGCTCTTCCGCCGCGGGCTCCTCCACCGCCTCTGGTTCCTCGGCCGGGGTCTCGGCCTCGACCGGGGTCTCCTCCGCCGACTCCGGCTCGGCCGGAGTCTCCTCGACTTGCTCTTCGTTCTGCTCGTTCTCAGCCATTAACTGCCTTTGCCTTTTCTGCTTCACGTTCGTTCACGACCGTCAGGATGCGCGCGATCTCGCGCTTCGCGAGCTTGAGACGCGCCGAGTTCTCGAGCGCGCCGGTGACCGACTGGAAGCGCAGGTTGAACAGCTCCTGCCGCCGCTCCGCGAGCCGATGCAGTCGAGCTCGTCGTCGCTCAGGTCACGCAGTTCGGATGCCCGGGTCAAAAGAGCTGCTTCCTCTCTCTTCACGACCTTCGTCTTCACGGACAGCTTCTGGCCGGCCAGGCGGAGCGCCTCCTTGGCGAGCGGCTCCGGCACGCCGGCGAGCTCGAACATCACGCGGCCCGGCTTGATGACGCAGACCCAGCCCTCGGGCGAGCCCTTGCCCGAGCCCATGCGGGTCTCGGCCGGCTTCTTCGTGACGCTCTTGTCGGGGAAGACGTTGATCCAGACCTTGCCGCCGCGCTTGATCTTGCGCGTCATCGCGATCCGAGCGGCCTCGATCTGGCGGTTGGTGATCCAGCCGGCGTCGAGGGCCTTGAGGCCGTAGTCGCCGAACTGGACGGCCGTCTGCCCGCTCGAGTAGCCGGCGCGGCGGCCGCGATGCACCTTGCGGTACTTCGTCTTCTTCGGCATGAGCATCAGCTCTCACCGTCCTTCTGCTCCGGCTCGGCCTTCGGCTTCCGCGAACGCTTCGGCTTCTCCTCGGCGGCAGGTGCTGCAGCCTCGGGAGCCGGAGTCTCTGCCGGTGTCGGCGTCTCGACTACCTGCTCCGGTGCCGGGGTCTCGGCCTGCGGCTTCTCGACCTGCGGCGTCTCGGCGTCGTTCGCGCGCGGCTGCTCGGCCGGTCTGTCGCGGCGAGGACGACCCCCACCGGAGCCGCGCCGCTGACCGGGACGACCCTGGCCGCCCCCCTGGCCACCCTGGCCGCGCCGCTTCTGCCGCACCGGGCCAAGGCCTTCACGGTCGGGGCCGCGGCCGCGCCCGCTTTCACGGGAGGCGCCGAGCCCTTCGAGCGCTCCGCCGCGCCGGCGCCGCGTGTCCTGGTCGCCCAGCCTCGTGTCGGCGTCGCCGAAGCCCTCCGGCATGATCTCGCCCTTGTTGATCCAGACCTTGACGCCGATCCGGCCGGCGGTCGTCTTGGCCTCGACAAAGCCGTAGTCGATGTCCGCGCGAATCGTGTGCAGCGGGACGCGGCCCTCGCTGTACATCTCGCGCCGGCTCATCTCGCCGCCGCCGAGGCGGCCCGAGCACTGGATCTTCACGCCCGCCGCACCAGAACGAATCGCGGACGCCAGCGCGCGCTTCATCGCCCGCCGGAATGCCACCCGGTTCGAGAGCTGCTCGGCGATCGACTGCGCGACGAGCTTCGCGTCGAGCTCCGGCCGCTTGATCTCGTTGATGTTGATGTGGACGTTCTTCTGCGTCAGCGCGTGCAGATCGCGCCGCAATGCGTCCACCTCGACACCGGACTTGCCGATCACGATGCCCGGCCGTGCGGTGTAGATGTCGACCGTGATCCGCTGCTTGTCCTTGCGGATCAGGATGTCCGACAGGCCCGCGTGCGAGAGCTTGTTGTAGATGTGCTCGCGGATGCGGACGTCCTCGAGGATGTAGTCCGCGAACTCCTTCTTGCCGGTGTACCAGTTGGACTTCCAGTCGTGGATCACGCCCACGCGGAGTCCTCCAGGATGAATCTTCTGTCCCACTACCTATCAGTCTCCTCTGTCGAAGCCTCGGCTTCCGCCTCGGCCGACGGGCTTTCCTCGGGGGTCTCCGACTCGGCTGCTTCGCCTTCTGACTCTTCCGGCTCCTCGGACGCCTCGGGCTCGACGGCTTCCGGCTCCTCGGCAGTCTCTTCCTCGACCGCTTCCGGCGCCTCCACGGGCTCCGGCTCTTCGACCGGCTCGGGCGCCGCCATCGCGGGCACGGCCGGAGCGGCGGACAGCGGAGCGCCCTGCGCGAGCTCGATCGTGATGTGACAGGTCCGCTTGCGGATACGGGCGACACGGCCACGCGCGCGGGCGCGCCAGCGCTTCGCCGTCGGGCCTTCGTCCGCGAAAGCAGCGGCGATGACGAGCTCGTCGCCCTGCCAGTGGAGGTCCGGGCGCGACTCGGCGTTGGCGACGGCCGAGCGCAGCACCTTCTCCACGTCCTTGGCGACGGCACGGTTCGAGAAGGCGAGGATCGTCCGCGCCTCCGGCACCGAGCGGCCGCGGATGAGGTCGGTGACGAGCCGCGCCTTGCGCGCGCTCGAGTGCACCCAGCGCGCCTGCGCGCGCACGGTCTGCCGGTTCTGCTGCCGCTCCTGCTCGGCTACTGCCATCAGCGCTTCACCTTCGCCGTGCGATCGCCGGCGTGTCCGCGGAAGGTCCTCGTCGGCGCGAATTCGCCGAGCTTGTGCCCGACCATCTGCTCGGAGATGAAGACGGGCACGTGCTTGCGGCCGTCGTGGACGGCGATCGTGTGCCCCACCATCTCCGGGAAGATCGTCGAGGCGCGCGACCAGGTGCGGATCATGTTCTTGTTGCCGGACTCGTTCATCGCCTCGATCCGGCTCATCAGCCGCTCCTCGACGAACGGCCCCTTCTTCGACGACCTGCTCACTAGCGGCGACCCTCCTTGCCGCGGCGGCGGCCGCGGACGATCAGCTTGTCCGATTCCTTGTGCTTGCGCCGGGTGCGCTTGCCCAGCGTCGGCACGCCCCACGGCGTGACCGGGTGGCGGCCGCCCTTCGACTTGCCCTCGCCGCCGCCGTGCGGGTGGTCGACGGGGTTCATCGCGGAGCCGCGTACCGACGGCCGCTTGCCGCGCCAGCGGCTGCGGCCGGCCTTGCCGCCCGTGATGTTCTGGTGGTCGACGTTCCCGACCTGGCCGACCGTCGCCCGGCAGGAGAGCGGCACGCGGCGCATCTCCCCGGACGGGAGGCGCAGAACGGCGAACGCGCCGTCCTTCGCGACCAGCTGGATGCCGGAGCCCGCCGAGCGCGCAATCTTCGCGCCCTGGCCCGGCTTGAGCTCGACCGCGTGGACGAGCGTCCCCGTCGGGATGTTCTCGAGCGGAAGCGTGTTGCCGACCCGGATGTCCGCGGCAGGCCCCGACTCGACACTCGCCCCCACGCGGAGTTGCGCCGGCGCGAGGATGTAGCTCTTCGCGCCGTCGGCGTAGTGGAGCAGCGCGATTCGCGCCGACCGGTTCGGGTCGTACTCGATCGACGCGACCTTCGCCGGCACGCCGTCCTTCGTACGTTTGAAGTCGATGATCCGGTAGCGGCGCTTGTGGCCGCCGCCCTGGTGGCGGGTCGTGATCCGGCCGTTCGCGTTGCGGCCGCCCTTCTTGGTGACCGGCGCGAGCAGGCTCTTCTCCGGCTCCGAACGCGTGACCTCCTCGAACGTGGAGACGGACATGAAGCGGCGACCGGCGCTCGTCGGCTTGTAGCGGCGAATAGGCACTACAGCTGCGCTCCTTCGAAGATGTCGATCTTGTCGCCGGCCTTGAGCTCGACGATCGCCTTCTTCCAGCCCGGCCGCGTGCCCTTGATCATCCCGCGGCGCTTGGGCTTGGCCGGCATCTTCACGATGTTCACGGCGACGACCTTGACGTCGAAGAGCTCTTCGACGGCATGGCGGACCTGCGTCTTGTGCGCGTCGGGGTGCACCCGGAACGTGTACCGGTTCTCGGTGATCTGGTGATAGCTCTTCTCGCTCACGACGGGCCTGAGCAGGACCTGGGCGGGATGAAGGCTCATGAGGCTCTCCCCTGGATCAGCGGCAGCGCAGCTTCGCTCACGACGAGCGAGCGCGCCCACACGACGTGCGCGACCTCGAGCTCGGCCGGCACCGTCACCAGCACATGGGGCAGGTTGCGGAACGACTTGATGAGCGTCTCCTCGGCCTCGCCCGCGACGACGACGGTCGGCGTCGCCTGGCCCCAGTCCTCGAGGAGCTCGACGGCCTGCTTCGTGGACGGCGCCTCGAACGAGTCGCCCGCGACGAGTCCCAGCGTGCCGGCCTGTGCGTGGTCGCTGAGCGCGGCGCGCAGCGCGGCGCGCGCGGCCTTCTTGTTCACCTTGAGCGAGAACTCGCGCGGGACGGGCGGGAAGGCGACACCGCCGCCCGTGAACTGCGGCGCACGGATCGTGCCCTGGCGGGCGCGCCCGGTGCCCTTCTGGCGCCACGGCTTCGAGCGCCCGCCAGCGACGAGGCCGCGGCTCTTCGCCGCGCGCGTGCCCTGGCGGCGAGCGTTCAGCTCCGCGCGGACGGCCTCATGCACGAGGTGCGGCCTGATCTCGGCGGCGAAGACGGCCTCGTCGAGCGAGACCTCCTTCTTCGCCCCGCCCAGCACGGGCGCTTTGGGAGCGGCCATCAGCGAACGTCCTCTCTGATCTCGACGAGGCCGTTCTTCGGTCCGGGCACGGCACCCTTGACGAGCAGGAGATTCCGCTCCGGATCGACCGAGTGGACGGTGAGCCCGACCTGGGTCGCCCGCTTGCCGCCCATGCGGCCGGCCATCTTGATGCCCTTGAAGACGCGCGACGGGGTCGCCGAGGCCCCGATCGAGCCCGGCTTGCGGATGTTGTGCGAGCCGTGGGTGACGGGGCCGCGGCCGAAGTTGTGCCGCTTGATCGTTCCCTGGAAACCCTTGCCGATCGAGACGCCCGACACCTTCACCTTCTCGCCGGGCTGGAACACCTCGACCGTGACGTTCTCGCCCTGGACCGCGTCGGCGAAGTGCCCGCGAAACTCGACGAGGTGACGATACGCGCCGTCGACGCCGTTCTTCGCGAGGTGACCGAGCTCGCCTTTCGTGATCTTCCACTCGGCGACCGGCTCGTAGGCGAGCTGTACGGCCTCGTAGCCGTCGACGTCGGGCGTCCGCACGGCCACGACCGGGCACGGACCTGCCTCGATCACGGTGACCGGGGTCACGCCGCCGCTCTCCTCGTCGAAGAGCTGCGTCATGCCGAGCTTCTTCCCGACGAGGCCCTTCATCTCAGAGCTTGATCTCGATGTCGACGCCGGCCGGGAGGTCGAGCCGCATGAGCGAGTCGACTGTCTTCGGCGTCGGCGAGTGGATGTCGATCAGGCGTTTGTGCGTACGCACCTCGAAGTGCTCGCGCGAGTCCTTGTCGATGAACGGCCCGCGGATCACGCAGTAGACGTTCTTTTCGGTGGGCAGGGGCACGGGGCCGGTGATGGTGGCGCCGGTGCGCTGGGCCGTGTCCACGATGTCGCGCGCGGACTTGTCCACCTGCTGGTGGTCGTAGCCCTTCAGACGGATACGGATCTTCTGTTGCGGCACCGGCGCCTCCTCGACCTTCCTACTTGATGATCTCGGTCACGACGCCCGCACCGACCGTGCGGCCGCCTTCGCGGATCGCGAAGCGGAGGCCCTGATCCATGGCGATCGGCTGGATCATGTCGATCTCCATGTTCGTGTTGTCACCCGGCATGACCATCTCCTGGCCGTCGGGCAGCTTGATCGAGCCTGTGACGTCCGTCGTGCGGAAGTAGAACTGCGGCCGGTAGCCGTTGAAGAACGGCGTGTGGCGTCCGCCCTCGTCCTTCGAGAGGACGTACACCTCGGCCTTGAACTGCGTGTGCGGCGTGATCGAGCCCGGCTTGGCGAGTACCTGCCCGCGCTCGACCTCCTCGCGCTTGGTGCCGCGGAGGAGCGCACCGGCGTTGTCTCCGGCCTGCGCGGTGTCGAGGGTCTTGTTGAACATCTCGACCCCGGTGACGACGGTCTTCTCGGTCTTCTCGTGGATGCCGACGATCTCGACCTCCTCGCCGACCTTGACCTCGCCCTGCTCGACGCGGCCCGTCACGACCGTGCCGCGACCCGTGATCGTGAAGACGTCCTCGATCGGCATCAGGAACGGCCGGTCGAGCGCACGCGTCGGCTCCGGGATGAAGCTGTCGACGGCCTCCATGAGCTCGACGATCTTTCCCGTCCACTCCTCGTCGCCCTCGAGCGCCTTCAGCGCCGAGACCGGGATGATCGGAGTGTCGTCTCCCGGGAACTCGTACTTGGAGAGCAGCTCGCGCACCTCCATCTCGACGAGCTCGAGCAGCTCCGGGTCGTCGACCATGTCCGCCTTGTTGAGAGCGACGACGATCGCCGGCACCTCGACCTGGCGGGCGAGCAGGATGTGCTCGCGCGTCTGCGGCATCGGGCCGTCGGCGGCCGAGACCACGAGGATCGCGCCGTCCATCTGGGCGGCGCCCGTGATCATGTTCTTGATGTAGTCGGCGTGCCCCGGGCAGTCGACGTGCGCGTAGTGGCGGTTGTCCGTCTCGTACTCGACGTGAGACGTGTTGATCGTGATGCCGCGCTGGCGCTCCTCGGGCGCGTTGTCGATCGAGGAGAAGTCGCGCACCTCCGTGTTGGTGCCCTTCTCGGACAGCACCTTCGTGATCGCCGCCGTGAGGGTGGTCTTGCCGTGGTCGATGTGACCGATGGTGCCGACGTTGACGTGCGGCTTCGTCCGCTCGAACTTCTGCTTTGCCATTAGTGGCTCTCCCTGTCTCCCTTTTCGCTAGCTGCTTGCGCCGGAGTCCGTGATCTCGGCGGCGATTGACTGCGGAACTTCCTCGTACCGGTCGAAGTCCATGTGGAAGTCGGCCCGGCCCTGCGACATCGAACGCAGGTCGGTCGAGTATCCGAACATCTCCGACAGCGGCACGAGAGCTTTGACGACCTGGGCGTTGCCGACCGGTTCCATCGACTCGATCCGGCCGCGGCGACTGTTGAGGTTCCCCATCACGTCGCCGAGGTAGTCCTCCGGCGTCGTCACCTCCACGGCCATCATCGGCTCGAGCAACTTCGGCTTCGAGCGCTTGAGCGCCTCCTTGAACGCCATCGAGCCGGCGATCTTGAATGCGCGCTCGCTCGAGTCGACCTCGTGGTACGAGCCGTCGACGAGCTCGATGCCGACGTCCACGACGGGATAACCCGCGATGACGCCCGACTGCATCGCCTCCTGGATCCCGGCGTCGACCGCGGGGATGTACTCCCTCGGGATCTTGCCGCCGACGATCTTGTCGCCGAACTCGTAGCCCGCACCGGGCTCCCGCGCACGGAGGTTGATGACCACGTCCGCGTACTGGCCCGAGCCGCCGGTCTGGCGGACGAACTTCTCGCGCAGGTTCTCCACGTCGCGACCCGCCGTCTCGCGGTAGGCAACCTGCGGGCGGCCGACGTTCGCGTCGACGTTGAACTCCCGCTTGAGGCGGTCGACGATGATCTCGAGGTGCAGCTCGCCCATCCCGGAGATGAGCGTCTGCCCCGTCTCCTCGTCGGTCGCGACACGGAAGGTCGGATCCTCCTCGGCGAGGCGCTGCAATCCGGTGCCGAGCTTGTCCTGGTCGCCCTTCGACTTCGGCTCCACGGCCACCGAGATGACCGGGTCGGGGAAGGTCATCGACTCGAGCACGATCGGCGCGCTCTCGGCCGAGAGCGTGTCGCCGGTCGTCGTGCTCTTGAGCCCGACACCGGCGGCGATCTCGCCGGCCATGATCACCTCGCGCTCCTCGCGGTGGTTCGCGTGCATCTGGAGGATGCGGCTGATCCGCTCGGTCTTGCCGGTGATCGTGTTGAGGACGCGGTCGCCGGCCTTGAGCTTGCCGGAGTAGACCCGGAAGTACGTGAGCTTGCCGACGAACGGATCGGACATGACCTTGAAGGCGAGTGCCGAGAACGGAGCGTTCGGATCGGCCGGACGCTCGTCCTCGCCCTCGGTCTTCGGGTCGAAACCCTGCACTGCGGGGACGTCCAGGGGACTCGGCAGGTAGTCGACCACGGCGTCGAGCAACAGCTGGACGCCCTTGTTCTTGAAAGCGGAGCCGAGCAGCACCGGGGTGATCTCGTCGGCGAGGGTCCCGATGCGGACAGCCCGCTTGATCATGTCCGCCGTGACCGAGGACTCATCCTCGATGTACGCCTCGAGCACCTCGTCGTCGAAGTGCGAGATCGTGTCGATCAGCTGGTGGTGGTACTCCTGCGCCTGCTCGAGCAGCTCGGCCGGGATCTCGACCGTCTCGAACTCCTTGCCGAGGTCGTCCTTGTAGACGACGGCCTGCATCTCGACGAGGTCGACGACGCCGGTGAAGTTCTCCTCGGAGCCGATCGGGATCTGCACCGGGACCGGGTTGGCGCCGAGCCGGTCGCGCATCGACTGCACGGCGGCGAAGAAGTTCGCGCCGGTGCGGTCCATCTTGTTGATGAAGGCGATGCGCGGCACCTTGTACTTGTCCGCCTGCCGCCAGACCGTTTCGGACTGCGGCTGCACGCCCGCAACGGAGTCGAAGACGGCGACAGCGCCGTCGAGGACGCGCAGGCTGCGCTCGACCTCGACCGTAAAGTCCACGTGGCCGGGCGTATCGATGATGTTGATCCGATAGTCCCGCCAGAACGCGGTCGTGGCAGCCGACGTGATCGTGATCCCACGCTCCTGCTCCTGGGCCATCCAGTCCATCGTCGCGGCGCCCTCGTGCACCTCACCCAGCTTGTGGGTGATACCGGTGTAGTAGAGGATCCGCTCGGTCGTGGTCGTCTTGCCCGCGTCGATGTGGGCCATGATCCCGATGTTGCGCACGCGGTCGAGCGCGACGGCCTGTTCTGTCATCTTCGTGCTCAAGTCTTCCTTCCCCGTTCCGGCTACCAGCGGTAGTGCGCAAAGGCCTTGTTGGCCTGCGCCATACGGTAGACGTCGTCCTTTCGCTTGAACGCGCCACCCTGCTGGTTCAGCGCGTCGAGAATCTCGTTGGCGAGCTTGTCGGGCATGCCCTTCTCGCGCCGCTCACGGGCGAACGTGACGATCCAGCGCACCGCGAGTGTGCGGGCGCGCCGCTGCGGCACCTCGACCGGAACCTGGTAGTTCGCGCCACCGACGCGGCGGCTGCGCACCTCCAGCACCGGCGTGACCGTCTTCACAGCGGCCTCGAGCACCTCGACGGGCGGGCGGCCCGTCTTCGTCCCGACTGTCTCGAGCGCGCCGTAGACGATCTGCTCGGCGATCGACTTCTTGCCGTCGAGCATGATCTTGTTGATCACCTGCGTCACGAGTTGCGAGCCGTAGACGGCGTCGGGCTGGACCTCGCGAACCTGGACCTCGGCACGACGCGGCATCACGAGCCTCGCTTGGCGCCGTACTTCGAGCGGCCCTGCTTCCGGTCCGCAACGCCGCCCGTGTCGAGCGCGGCGCGGATGATCTTGTACCGGTAGCCGGCGAGGTCCTTCGTCGAGCCTCCGCGGACGAGCACGACAGAGTGCTCCTGCAGGTTGTGACCCTCGCCCGGGATGTAGGCGCCGACCTCCGCCCCGTTCGTGAGACGGACGCGCGCGACCTTGCGCAGCGCCGAATTCGGCTTTCTCGGCGTCTGCGTCATGACGCGCGTGCACACGCCGCGCTTCTGCGGCGCGCCGGCGAGCGCAGGGGTCTTCGTCTTCGCCTGCGAAGCTTTCCGGCCTTTGCGCACGAGTTGATTGACGGTCGGCAAATAGATCCTTTCGTGAATAGACGGTCGGCTGGGACGCAACGTCCCGGCCAACCGGCTCGCGGCATGGTAGCGAACACGCGCCACCCCCGCCAATCAGCCAGAACCCCACCAATCGGCTAGTAGCTCGCTTCCCGAGCCGAACCTAGAGTACGCCCACTAAATTCCGGGATCTGCGGCTTTGGCAACTGCGATGAACTGGCTATCCATAGGTCTGGCAGCGGCGCTCGTCGTCTGCGTCGTCGTGGCTCTCGAGCTGCTGCGGCGGCTGCGGCGCCGGACGTCCCGCGACGTCGAGGCGCAGGTGGCGGCGACGGTGTCGACGCTCGAGGCTCGGCTCGACGAGCTCGCACGCGAGTTGAGCAGCGCCGTCACGCGCGCCGAGGAGGAGTCCGAGCGCAGCCGGTTCCTCGGCCAGATCGCCGCGACGATCGATCTCGACGACGCGATCGGCTCCACGCTGCAGGCCGCCGCGGCGCTGCCGAAGGTCGATGCGGCGGTCGTCGAGCTGCACCCCCGCGGGGAGGGCGACGAGCGCCTGCTGGGCTCGATCGGCCTCGACGACGGCGAGGGGGACGACGGCGAAGACGACGGCATCCGGATCTTCGCCGGCGCACCCGACCGGCGGGATGCACGCGCGATCGAGCTCTCGTACCTCTACGCCGAGCAGGAGGCCTCCGGCGCGATCCACGAGGCCCTCGGCGTCCCGCTCGTCGGCCGCATGGGCAGGATCGGTTGGCTCGGCGTCCTCTCGCGCGACCCCGAGGCCCGGTTCGGCGACGAGGACATCCGCCGGCTCGAGGAGGTCGCCGAGCGCGTCGCGCCGGCGATCGAGAACGCGCGCCGGTTCCGGGAGGCGCGGCTGCTGGCCGATCTCGACTCGCTGACCGGCCTCCACAACCGCCGCTACTTCTACGAGACCCTCGCCCGCGAGGTCGACCGCGCGCAGCGGTACCAGCGGCGGCTCTCGCTCGTGATCGTGGACGTCGACGGCTTCAAGGAGATCAACGACCGCATCGGCCACCTCGCGGGCGACGCGGTGCTCGCGGAGATCGCGGATCGCATCCGCGAGGTCGTGCGCTCGGCCGACATCCCGTGCCGCGTCGGGGGCGACGAGTTCGCGGTGATCGTCCCGGAAGTCGAGGTGGGACAGGCCCGGCAGCTCGTGGGGCGCATCCAGCGGGCGGTCTCGTCGCAGCCGATCGCGCGCGCCGGCCGCGTCCGCGTCTCGGCCGGGGTGGCCGATCTGCAGGCGAACGACAGCCCGACGAGCATGTTCGAGCGCGGGGACGAGTCGCTGTACGCCGCCAAGCACGCAGGCAAAGGCGGCCTCGCCGCGGCGGACTAGCCGCCTCCATGAAGGAGGCCGCGGCCTACTGGACGCGCAGGAAGGGGAGGTACTCGGTGAGGTCGATCGCCGCCGGCTGCGGAAGCTCGTCGCGCTGGCAGATCGTGCGATTGAGAGCGTGGGTCTGCTGCGCGATCGTCCAGCGCTCGAAGGACTGCGCGCGCTCGAAGCCGCGCAGCGCCGCGACGATCGCCAGCCGCACGTCGGCTAGCGGCAACGCGCCCAGAGACTGCGAGGGCCCGAGAGGCCGTACGGCGAACGTCCCGAGGAGGGTCGAGAGCCGGGACTTCCTCCCGAGCGGCAGGGAGAACAACTGCTGCGGTGCCGCCTCGGCGAGCGCGTAGCTCGTCCGCGCCGCGAGCCACGGGGGAGCCGGAGAAACGCGAACCCGCCGGACGAGCAGATCCGGATAGGCCGAGTAGAACGCAGCGACCTCGGTTCCCGTCGGCCTCGGCGCGTACCGCGGTAACTCGAGCCGGGCGCGCCGGAGCTCGTCGGCGAGCACCGCACGCGCGACCCCAGGCGTGGCGTGTGCCTGTCGAAGCGCAGCGACGTAGGCGCCGCGGCTGCCGTGGAAGGACTCGCGGATGACCTCGCGTTCCGCCGCGAGCACCGCGCGTCTCGACACCCGGTGCTCCGCCGACTCGACGAGGCGCTCGAACATGGCGCTGAGCGCGGCGTTCCGGTCGCCGGTCAACGCCTCGAGCGACCCGATCGCTCCGGCGCGGATCGAGCCGAGGTCCTCGACGCTGCAGACCGTGTGGTGCAGGAGGTGGATCTGCCCTGCGATCAGCGAGGGGTTGAAGTCCTTGCCGAGCATCCGCGGTGCATTGCAGAGCGTCCGGTTCCGTGCCCAGAGCCAGACGCAGGCCGCCTTGGGCTTGTCCGGGTCCATCTCCCTTCGGTTCCACTCCTGCCAGCCCCAGGAGAAGACCGAGCCGAGCCCGACCTCTCGCGCGACCTGCTTCACCGCGAGAGCCTCCCACTTCACGACCTGGTACCAGGCCGACGCCGGCCTCAGACCGTTTCGGCCGCCGACCCCCTTGTGGCTCAGGAAGCTGAGCATGACTCCGACCCGGTTCGCCGGAATCCCGATCGACGTGATCGCGGTGACCGCGTTGCGATAGCTCTCGCGCAGGAGCCGGTTGCCGAGGATCGGCCCGAGCGGCCAGACCTCCGTGGCCGGCAGGTAGACCTCGCGGACGATGTCCGCGACCTTCGCCACGGAGCGCCACCACGCGATCGCGTCCGTCGAGCCGGCGTACGGCGGCTTGTTGATCAGGAGAACGGGATGGGCGCCCCTCGCTGCGAGGTCCTGCAAGAGCGCGAGGACGTTCGCGCGGTATTGCGCCGTCGAGGCCGTCCACGGAGTCGGGATGCTCGCGCCGAAGAGCTCGTTCTCGACGATCAGGGGCGTCGTGCAGCCTCCGGTGCGGACGACGGCCCGGCTGTACTCCTTCTCCGCGGCCGGGTCGACGGTGGAGGGGTCGGCCGGAGCGGTCGGCGTCCCCACCTTCTTGTTCATCTTCAGATCGAACGCGTAGGTCACCGCGCCGCGACGCCGCGCGGCGGACGCGTAGCCGGACTGCGTGGTGACGGCCAGCAGCGTCCCCGGCTTGGCGAGGATCGGCAGGAGCGTCGGCCAGCCGTACTCGCCCCACACCGTCTGCTGCGCCTTGATGCCGCACTGACCGGCGAAGATCGGCTGTGAGGCCGCGCGGTCGGCCGCGAGCAAGCAGGCCGACACGGCGAGCAGAGCGACGAGAGCGAGCTTTCCCTTCCCCACGAGCCGCTTCTGTGTACCAGAGAGGGCGACTCTTCGCCGCCCTCTCTGGAGACCGCTTAGGCCGCGTCCCTACTCATCGAGGGGACTCTCGACCTCGGGAACCTCCTCGGCCTCGAGGTCAGAGCGCGGCTCGGCTTCGCCCGTCGACTCGACCTCGCCACCGAAATCGAGCCCGAGGCTCGCGAGGGCGTCCGAGCCGTCGCTGCCGATCTCCTCGAGCGCCGCGAGGAGCTGCTCCTCGGTCTGCGGGCGCGTGAGCGCGCTCGCCGGCACCTTGTCGGAGGGGCCGATCTCGATCGTCCGGTACCGCTTCAGACCCGTCGCCGCCGGGATCAGCTTCCCGATGATGACGTTCTCCTTCAGGCCGAGCAGCCGGTCGACCTTGCCCTCGATCGAGGCGTCGGTCAGCACCTTGGTCGTCTCCTGGAAGGACGCGGCCGAGAGGAACGACTCCGTCGCGAGCGACGCCTTCGTGATCCCGAGGATCAGCGGCTCGGACGATGCCTGCTCCTTCTTCTCCTTCTTGACGCGCGTGTTCTCGCGCTCGAGCACGTTCTTGTCCACGAGCTGGCCCGGCAGAAGATCGGTGTCGCCGTTGTGCTCGACCCTGACCTTCTTCAGCATCTGCCGGACGATGAGCTCGATGTGCTTGTCGTGGATCTCGACGCCCTGCGACTTGTAGACCTTCTGCACCTCGCCGACGAGGTACAGCTCGGTCTCGGTGTAGCCCTTCAGGCGCAGGAGGTCGGAGGGGTTGAGCGAGCCCTCGTGCAGCGGATCGCCCGGCTCGACGTGCTCGCCCTGCGCGACGCTGAGCCGCGTCCGGCGCGGGACGAGGATCGAGAAGTCGTCCTCCTCGTTCCCGGTGTCGGCGACGATCGTGATCCGGAGCTGACGCTCGGTCTCCTCGAGCGCGACCGTGCCCGCCACCTCGGCGAGCGCCGCGGCACCCTTCGGATTGCGCGCCTCGAAGATCTCGACGACGCGCGGCAGGCCGTGCGTGATGTCGGCGCCGGCGATGCCGCCGGTGTGGAAGGTCCGCATCGTGAGCTGCGTGCCCGGCTCGCCGATCGACTGGGCCGCGATGATCCCGACCGCGTCGCCGATCTCCGACAGCTCTCCCGTGGCGAGGAACGTGCCGTAGCACTGGCGGCACACGCCGGTTTCGGCCTTGCACTTCAGCACCGACCGGAGCGGGACCGAGAAGTCTTCGGCGATCTCGTCGCCGAGCTCCTCGACGATCTCCCGCAGCCTGGGCATCGTGATCTCCTCGCCCTTGGAGGCGACCACCGTCTTGCCCGGCTTGCCGGAGGCGAGCGGCTTGTGGACGTCCTCCGCGAGGATCCGGCCGGCGACGGACTTGTTCAGCCCGTCCGGCAGGAAGAGCGGCAGCTCGACGAACTCCTTCGTCTTGCAGTTCTCCTCGCGGATGATCACGTCCTGCGAGACGTCGACGAGACGCCGCGTCAGGTAACCCGAGTCGGCGGTGCGTAGCGCAGTGTCGGCGAGGCCCTTGCGGGCTCCGTGGGTCGAGATGAAGTACTCGAGCACCGACAGGCCTTCCATGAAGTTCGCCTTGATCGGCCGCTCGATGATCTCGCCCTTCGGATTCGCCATCAGGCCGCGCATGCCGGCGAGCTGGCGGAGCTGCGCAAACGAGCCGCGGGCGCCCGAGTTGGCCATCATGTAGATCGGATTCAGCTCGTTGAGGTTGTCCACCATGGCGTTCGCGACCTGGTCGGTCGCCTCGGTCCAGATCGACGTGATCTGCTCGTGGCGCTCCGACTCGGTGATGAGACCCTGGTCGTACGCGTCCTCCACGCGCGAGACCCGCTCCTCGAAGCCGGCGAGGATCTGCTCCTTCTCCGGCGGGATGACGATGTCGTTCTTCGAGATCGTCACGCCGGCGAGCGTGCCGTAGCGGAAGCCGAGGTCCTTGATCGTGTCGAGGACATGGGCCACCGCGTGCGCACCGTGCCCCTGGACGAGCGCCGAGATGAAGACGCCGAGCTCCTTCTTCGAGAGCGTTCGGTTGATGTACTCGTGATACGGCCCCTGGTCGCCGTTGTGCGACGTCGCGTCGTGCAGCGACCGGTCGATCTCCGCGTTGAAGATCACGCGGCCCGGAGTCGTGAGGACGAGCTCGTCCTTCCAGAGGTACTCGATCGGCTGCTGGAGCCCGACCTGCTTCGCCTCGATCGCGAACTCGACCTCCTCCTCGGTGCGGAACCGGGACGGCCGCGGGTCGAGCTTCTCGACGGAGAGGCTGTCGAGGTCACGGTCCGAGTAGCTGAGGTAGTAGGCGCCGAGCACCATGTCCTGCGTCGGCGTGGCGAGAGCATCTCCGTTCGCCGGCGAGAGGATGTTGTTCGCCGAGAGCATCAGGATCCGCGCCTCGGCCTGCGCCTCCGACGAGAGCGGGACGTGCACCGCCATCTGGTCGCCGTCGAAGTCCGCGTTGAAGGCGTGGCAGACGAGCGGGTGCACCTGGATCGCCTTGCCCTCGACGAGCGTCGGCTCGAACGCCTGGATGCCGAGCCGGTGCAGCGTCGGAGCGCGGTTGAGCAGCACCGGGTGCTCCTGGATGACCTCCTCGAGGATGTCCCAGACCTCGGCGTGCATCTGGTCGACGTGCCGCTTGGCCGCCTTGATGTTCTGGACGATCTTCCGCTCGACGAGCCGGCTCATGATGAACGGCTTGAAGAGCTCGAGCGCCATGAGCTTCGGCAGGCCGCACTGGTGCAGGCGCAGATGCGGTCCGGCGACGATCACCGAGCGGCCGGAGTAGTCCACGCGCTTGCCGAGCAGGTTCTGGCGGAAGCGGCCCTGCTTGCCCTTGAGCATGTCGGACAGCGACTTGAGCGGCCGGTTGCCCGGGCCGGTCACCGCGCGGCCGCGGCGGCCGTTGTCGAACAGGGCGTCGACGGCCTCCTGCAACATCCGCTTCTCGTTGTTGACGATGATCTCCGGCGCGCCGAGATCCAGCAGCCTCTTCAGCCGGTTGTTCCGGTTGATGACCCTGCGGTAGAGGTCGTTCAGGTCCGACGTGGCGAAGCGGCCGCCGTCGAGCTGCACCATCGGACGCAGCTCGGGCGGGATGACCGGAATCGCCTCGAGGATCATCCACTCGGGCCGGTTCTCGCTCGTGATGAAGGCGTTGACGACCTTGAGCCGCTTGATCGACCGCTGCTGCTTCTGGCCCTTCGAGGTGCGGATGGTCTCGCGGAGCATCGCGACCTCGGCGACGAGGTCGAGATCCTTGAGCAGCTCGCGGATCGCCTCCGCCCCCATGCCGCCGTTGAAGTAGACGCCGAACCCGTACGGCGAGCCGAAGCGGTCCTTGAGCTCGCGGAAGATCTGCTCGTCGTTGACGATCAGCTTCGGCTCGAGCTCGCGGAACAACCGCCACGTCTCCTCGAGCCGGTTGACGGCGTCGACTGCGGCCTCACGCGCGTCCTCGCGGCGCGACTCGATGTCGAGATACATCTCGCGCACCTTGAGCGTCCACTGGACGATCGCGTCGAGGTCTTCCTTCTGGATCCGGCCGTCGGTGCGCAGGCAGAGGTCGTTCGTCAGCTCCCGGATATCGGTCTCGCCGCCGGCGCCGTCGAGCGCCTCCCGGAGGAGCCCGTTGCCGAGCTCGCGTGACTTCTCGAGGTTCTTCTGGTCGACGCCCGCGGCGAGCGCGGCGTCCTCCTCGTTCAGCTCGCCGCCCGTGAGCAGACCCTCGACGATGCGGTGGATGTGCTTCGTGAGCGCGCCCTTCTTCGAGCCGGTCGCCTTCTCGGCGTCCTTCTCGAGCGGAGCGATCGCCGCCTTGATCTGCTCGGCGGACGCGGCGACAGCCTCGAGCTCGCGCGGAGTCAGCCGCCGGTCGTCGCGGATCGCGGAGTTGCGGACGAGCTCGCGGATCTTCTTCGAGTCCTCGGTCGTGATCTTGGGAACGAGCTCGACGAAGAGCCCGCCGACGAGACCCCTGGCCTCCTCGAGCGGCGGCAGCGGCTGCTCCTCCGCCCACGTGGACAGGCCGCGCGCCCAGAAGTCGTCGTCCTCGTCGAAGTTCCGCTCCTTGCCCTTGGCGAAGTAGTCGCGCCGGCGGGAGAGCCGGTCCTCGAGCGCGGCGAGCGCCTCGTCGCGGTCGACGTCGATCCGCTCGGACTCGGCCCGCACCTGATCCTCGAGCCCGTTCAGGTCGGCGGCGCGCTTCTCGGTGTCGACGGCCGTGACGATGGAGGCGGCGAAGTAGAGCACCTTCTCGAGCTCGCGCGGCGCGATGTCGAGGAGGTAGCCGATGCGGCTCGGGACTCCTTTGAAGAACCAGATGTGCGAGACGGGCGCCGCGAGATCGATGTGGCCCATCCGCTCGCGCCGCACCTTCTGCCGCGTCACCTCGACGCCGCAGCGCTCGCAGATGATGCCCTTGTAGCGGACGCGCTTGTACTTGCCGCAATAGCACTCCCAGTCGCGCGTCGGCCCGAAGATGCGCTCACAGAACAGGCCGTCACGCTCCGGCTTGAGCGTGCGGTAGTTAATCGTCTCCGGCTTCGTGACCTCGCCGGAGGACCAGTCGCGGATCTGCTTCGACGAGGCGAGGCCGATCCGAATTGCGTCGAAATCGTTGATGTCGATCAAGTCTCTCCCTCGCCTTAGTCTTCGATTTCCAGGTCAGCGACAGGCTCGCCAAGCGGGCCGACCTCGGCGTCGGCTTCCTCCTTGGCCTCCTCCGCGTCGCTCACTTCCACGTCCTCGAGGTCGCCCAGCGCCTCGTCGGCCGGCAGCGTCAACTCGGCGCCGGTCTCGTCGGTGCGTTCCTGTCCCTCCTCCTGCTCCTCGGCGGTCGGTTCGCGACCGACGGCGCGGAGCGAGCCGGGCGAGAGGTCGATGCCGAGCTCCTCCGCGGCGCGGAGCAGCTCGTCCTCCTCCTCGCGCACCTCGACCTCGCGGCCCTCGTCCGAGAGGACGTGGACGTCGAGAGCGAGGGACTGCATCTCCTTCAGGAGCACCTTGAAGGACTCGGGGATCGACGGCTCGGCGATGTTCTCGCCCTTGACGATCGCCTCGTAGGCCTTCACGCGCCCGACGGTGTCGTCGGACTTGATGGTCAGCATCTCCTGCAGCGTGTACGCCGCGCCGTAGGCCTCGAGCGCCCACACCTCCATCTCGCCGAAGCGCTGGCCGCCGAACTGGGCCTTGCCGCCGAGCGGCTGCTGCGTGACGAGCGAGTACGGGCCGGTGCTCCGCGCGTGGATCTTGTCGTCCACGAGGTGGAGCAGCTTGAGGATGTACATGTAGCCGATGGTGACCTTCTGCTCGAACGGCTCGCCGCTGCGGCCGTTGTAGAGCTGCGCCTTCCCCGAGCACTGACGTCCGGCCGGCCGCTTCGGGTCGACGAGGAATTTGATCGGCGAGTCGGGGTTCTGCTTCGTCCACTCGATCAGCGCCTCGTCGACGTCGTCGGGCGTCGCGCCGTCGAAAACGGGCGTCGCGACCGCGCTGGGGTTGCCGCCGTTGATGATCTGGCGGCGATGCCGCCAGTCGACGTCGCCGTTCTTCTGCCCGTTCGAGGCGCCGTCTTCCTCGCCGAAGACGCCGTGCGCCGCGGCCCAGCCGAGGTGCGTCTCGAGCACCTGGCCGATGTTCATTCGGCTCGGCACGCCGAGTGGGTTGAGGACGATGTCGACGGGCCGGCCGTCCTCCAGGAACGGCATGTCCTCCTCGGGGACGATCTTCGAGATGACGCCCTTGTTGCCGTGGCGTCCCGCGAGCTTGTCGCCCTCGGCGATCTTGCGCTTGGTGGCGACGTAGACGCGCACCAGCTCGTTCACGCCGGGTGAGAGGTCGTCGCCGCCGTCCCGCGAGAACGTCTTGACGTCGATCACGACGCCGCCCTCGCCGTGCGGCACCTTGAGGCTCGTGTCGCGAACCTCGCGCGCCTTCTCCTTGAAGATCGCACGGATCAGCTTCTCCTCGGCCGTCAGCTCGGTCTCGCCCTTCGGCGTCACCTTGCCGACCAGCAGATCGCCGGCACCGACCTCGGCGCCGATCCGCACGACTCCGCGCTCGTCGAGCTGCGACAGCGACTCCTCCGAGCGGTTCGGGATGTCGCGCGTGATCTCCTCGTCGCCGAGCTTCGTCGAGCGCGCGTCGATCTCGTACTCGTGGATGTGGATCGAAGTGAGGATGTCGTCCTTCACGATCCGCTCCGAGATCACGATCGCGTCCTCGAAGTTGAAGCCCTCGAACGGCATGAACGCGACGAGGAGGTTCGCGCCGAGCGCGAGCTCGCCGCTGTCCGTCGAGCTGCCGTCGGCGAGCACGTCGCCCGCCTTGAGCTTGTCGCCCAGCCGCACGATCGGCTTGTGGTGGATGAGCGTGCCCTGGTTCGAGCGCATGAACTTCGTCAGCGTGTACTCGTCCTTACCGTCCCTCGTATCGACGACGACACGGTCGGCGTCGACGTCGACGACCGTGCCGGGCCGCGACGTGATGACGACGTCGCCCGAGTCGACGGCGGCGCGGTACTCGAGACCGGTGCCGACGAGCGGCGCCTGCCGCACGAGCAGCGGCACGGCCTGGCGCTGCATGTTCGCGCCCATCAGGGCGCGGTTGGCGTCGTTGTGCTCGAGGAACGGGATGAGCGCCGTCGAGACCGAGACGATCTGGGCCGGCGAGACGTCCATCAGGTCGACGTCCTTCGCCGCGGACATCACGGCCTCGCCCTCCGAGGAGCGGCAGAGGACGCTGTCAGTGGCGAACTTGCCGTTCTTGTCGAGCTGCGCGCTTGCCTGCGCGATCACGTAGCGGGACTCCTCGACGGCGTCGAGGTAGACGATCTCGTCCGTCACCTTGCCGCTTACGACCTTCCGGTACGGCGTCTGCACGAAGCCGAACTCCGAGACGGTCGCGTACGACGCGAGGTAGCCGATCAGGCCGATGTTCGGGCCTTCCGGCGTCTCGATCGGGCACATGCGCCCGTAGTGGGTCGGATGGACGTCGCGCACCTCGATCGGAGCGCGCTCGCGCGTCAGCCCGCCCGCGCCCAGCGCCGACAGGCGGCGCCGGTGCGTGAGGCCCGCGAGCGAGTTCGTCTGATCCATGAACTGCGAGAGCTGCGAGGAGCCGAAGAACTCCTTCAGCGCAGCGACGACGGGCCGGATGTTGATGATCGTCTGCGGCGTGATGGTGTCGACGTCCTCCGTCGTCATCCGCTCCCGGACGACGCGCTCCATCCGGTACAAGCCGACGCGGAACGCCTCCTGGATCAGCTCGCCCACGGTGCGCAGCCGTCGGTTGCCGAAGTGCTCGTACTCGTCGAGATCGTTGACGATCGGCGCCCGAGAGAGCTGGGCGGCCTCGGCGGCGAAGTCCTTCGAGTCCTCGGGCACGCCGATCTTGACGGGCAGCTCGAGGAGCTTGCGGACGAGGGCGACGATGTCCTCGGTCGTGAGGACCCGAGTGTCCTCGGGGACATCGACGCCGAGCCGCTGGTTGAGCTTGTAGCGGCCGACTTTCGTCAAGTCGTAGCGCTTCGGGTCGAAGAACAGCGAGCGCAGGAGGTTCCGCGCGTTGTCGAGCGTCGGCGGCTCGCCCGGCCGCTGCTTCTTGAACACCTCGATCAGGGCCTCCTCCTCGCGCGTCGAGGGGTCCTTGTCGAGCGTGTTGACGATGTAGTGCGAGTTGTCGAAGAGCGCGAGGATCGCCTCGTTCGACGACGTGTCGAGCGCGAAGCCGGTCGACGGGTCCTCGGCCGGCAGCGCGCGGAGCAGCGTCGTGATCGGCAGCTTCCGCTTGCGGTCGATGCGGGCGTAGACGACGCCCTTCTTGTCGATCTCGAGCTCGAGCCAGGAGCCGCGGCTCGGCATGAGGTTGGCCGTGAAGACCTGCTTCGTCGGGTCCTTCGGCTCCATCAGATAGGCGCCCGGCGAGCGGACGAGCTGCGTCACGATGACGCGCTCCGTCCCGTTGATGATGAACGTGCCGAACTCGGTCATCATCGGGAAGTCGCCCATGAAGACGCCCTGCTCCCGGATCTCGCCCGTGTCCTTGTTCACAAAGCGGACCTTCATGTTGAGCGAGGCCTGGTAGGTCAGATCCTTCTCGCGGCACTCCTTGATCGAGAACTGCGGGTCACCGAACTCGAACTCGCCGAACTCGACGGCGAGCGTGCCGGTGTAGTCCTCGATCGGCGAGATGTCGTCGATCGTCTCCCGTAGACCCTCGTTTTTGAACCAATCGAACGAGGCCTTCTGAATGTCGATGAGATTGGGCAGGTCGAGAACGTGCTCGAGTCGACTGAACGTCGTACGAGCGCGGGGCGAAGCGACCGTGGTGGTCAAGAAGAACAGCCTCCCTTGAAGCGAGCGAAATCAGGCAAGAAATCGGCGTCGGAGCGGCGAGCGGCCGAACGTCGGCGCAACCAGCCAGGATAACGGAACGACCCCCCTCACCGCAAGCGGAAGCCGCGGCGGTCGCCGGTATCGGCTCGAACTGTAACTCGGACGCCCTCAAACGGCAAGAAGGGGCGCTGGGCGCCCCTTCGCTTGCAACCGCTAGGCGGCGAACTACTTGAGCTCGACCGTGGCGCCGGCCTCTTCGAGCTGCGCCTTGATCTGGTCGGCCTCCTCCTGGGCGGCACCCTCCTTGACCGGCTTCGGAGCCGAGTCGACGAGGTCCTTCGCCTCCTTGAGGCCGAGCCCGGTGACCGCGCGCACGACCTTGATCACCTGGATCTTCTGGCCGCCCGCCGCGGTGAGGACGACGTCGAAGGACGTCTTCTCCTCCGCCGCGGCACCGTCGCCGCCCGCCGCCGCGCCGGGCGCAGCGACCGCTACGGGAGCGGCGGCCGTGATGCCCCACTCCTCCTCGATCTTGTTCTTCAGCTCGACCAGCTCGAGGACGGACATCTTGCCGAGCTCGTCGAAGATCTTGTCGACTGCCATCTAACTCTCCTCTTCTTCTTCGGCGGCGGATGCTTCGGCGTCCGCCGGTGTGTCGTCCTCGGCCGGTTGCTCCTCGGCCTCAGGCTGGTCGGCCGGCGCGGCTTCTGCTTCCGGCTCGGGCTCCGGCGCGGCCGCCTCCTCCTCTTCGCCGCCCAGTTGCTCGATGCGTGCGTCGATCAGCCCGACGAGGTTCTGCAGCGGCGCGTTGAGCAGGCCCGCCAGGGCGGTGAGCGGCGCGACGATCGCACCGAGCACCTGTCCGCGCAGCACCTCCTCCGGCGGCAGCGTCGCGAGACTCTCGACCTCGGCCGCCGTCAGGGTGCGCCCCTCCATGACGCCGCCGCGGATCTCGAGCACGTTCGTCTCGCGCGCGGAGTCGGCGAGCGCCTTCGCAGCGGCCACCATGTCGCCGTCCGCCTCGAGGAACGCGATCGCGCTCGGCCCGTCGAGCAGCGTGAGCAGCGCGTCGGCACCCGCTGCCTCGGCCGCGCGGCGCGTGAGGGTGTTCTTGACGACGGTGAAACGCGCGCCGCTGGCGAGCAGCCGCGTGCGGAGGTCGTCGATCTGCGGCATCGTCAGCCCGCGATAGTCGGCGACGAGCAGCGTGTCCGCAGCCTTCAAGCGCTGCGTCAGCGCGTCGACAACCTGCTCTTTCTGTTCTCTCTTCATCTCACCTCGACTGGTCTTCCGCCCTCGCAAGGAGGACTGCCAGTGGTCTGCGGCGGTTTAGGGTCTGGTGCTCAGGCCGGAACTGTAGCGGCCTCCTGCGACTGCTCGTCCAGCTCTTCGACGATGCCTCGGATCCGCGCCGGGTCGACGTGGATGCCGGGGCCCATCGTGCTCGTCAGCGTGATCTGCCGGATGTAGCGGCCCTTCGCAGCCGACGGCTTCGCCCGCACGATCTCTTCGAGGACGGTGGCGTAGTTCTCCACGAGCGCCCGCTCGTCGAAGCTCTTCTTGCCGATCACGACGTGGACGTTCGCACCGCGGTCGGTCCGATACTCGAGCTTGCCGGCCTTCGCTTCGGAGACGGCCTTGCCGACGTCCATCGTGACGGTGCCGGTCTTCGGGTTCGGCATCAGACCGCGCGGGCCGAGGATGCGACCGAGCTTGCCGACGTTGCCCATCTGGTCGGGCGTCGCGATGGCGACGTCGAACTCCGTGAAGCCTTCCTCGATCTGCTTCGCGAGGTCGGCCGAGCCGACGATGTCCGCGCCGGCCTGCTCTGCCTCGCGAGCCTTGTCGCCCTCGGCGAAAACGGCGATCCGGACTTCCTTGCCGCTCCCGTGCGGAAGCATGAGCGTGCCGCGCAGCTGCTCGTCGGCGTGACGGACGTTGAGCCCGAGCCGGAAGTGGAGCTCGACCGTCTCGTCGAACTTCGTTGCGCCCATGTCCTTGAGCAGGCGGACCGCCTGGACCGGCGAGTAGAGCTCCTCGCGGTCGAAGCTGGCGCGAGAGTCGCGGTAGCGCTTGCCGTGCTGAGCCATTACAGGTCCACCTCCACTCCCATGCTGCGCGCGGTGCCGGCGATGATCCGCGCCGCCTGGTCGATGTCGCGCGCGTTCAGGTCGGGCATCTTCGTCTCGGCGATCCGCTCGACCTGCTCGCGCGAGAGGCGGCCGACCTTGGTGCGGTTGGGCTCGCCCGAGCCCTTGTCCAGCCGCAGCGCCTCCTTGATCAGGACGGCGGCCGGCGGCGTCTTCGTGATGAACGTGAACGAGCGGTCCTCGAAGACCGTGATCTCGACCGGCGTGATGCGTCCGTTCTGGTCGGCCGTCTGCGCGTTGAACGCCTTGCAGAACTCCATGATGTTGACGCCGTGCTGTCCGAGCGCGGGGCCGACCGGCGGGGCCGGGTTCGCCTGGCCGCCGGGGATCTGGAGCTTGATCAGGGTGAGAACCTTCTTCGCCATCTACTTCCTCAGTCGAGTTTCTTCACGTTGTCGAAACCAACTTCGACGGGCACCTGCCGCTCGAAGATGTTCACCATCACCTGCAGCTTCTGCGCGTCCGGGTTGACGTCGGTGATCTCGCCGTCGAAGTCTGCGAGCGGGCCGGAGGTGATCTTGACCGACTCGCCGAGCTGGAACTCGACCTGCGATCGCTGGGGGGCCGTGGCGCCGGCTCCCGTGTGGAGGATCCGGTCGACCTCGGGCTGCGAGAGCGGCACCGGAGTCGCGCCGGCGCCGACGAAGCCCGTCACGCCCGGCGTGTTCTTCACGACCGTCCAGGCGTCGTCGTTGAGGTCCATGTTCACGAGCACGTAGCCCGGCAGCGTCCGCTTCTCGGCCTGCACCTTCTGGCCGTCCTTCGTCTCGATCACCTGCTCGGTCGGGACGACGACGCGCCGGAAGCGTACGCGCTGATTCATCGACTCGATCCGGTGCTCGAGATTGGTCTTCACCTTGTTCTCGTGCCCGGAATAGGTGTTGATCACATACCAGCGGAACATTGCAGTCGGCTCCCCAGACTCCTCGGCGCTAGCGCAGCAACACGTGCTTGACGACGTACTCCCACAGCCTGTCGTTCGCGTAAAGGTAGAGGCCGGTGATGAAGCACGCGACGAGAACGACCGCGGTGCCGCTGATCAGCTGTTGCTGATTCGGCCACTCGACTTTCTTCAGCTCGGCCCAGCACTCCTGGATGAACCGGACACCGGGAATGCCGGACCGAACCTCGTCCTTGCGGTCGGGGCGTGACTCGGCTGCCGGCTTCGGCGGCTCCTCCCCGGTCGTCGGGCGAGGCCGAGGCGCGGGCTGCAGCGGCGGGGTTCCCGCAGCTTGCGCCCGGCGCTGCCGGCGCTGCTGGCGCGTGGAGCGGGCCACTACCGCGTCTCCCGGTGCAGGGTGTGGCCGCCGCACCAGCGGCAGTACTTGCGGAACTCGACGCGGTCGGGCGAATTTCGCTTCGACTTCTGCGTCTGGTAGTTCCGGCGCCTGCATTCGGTGCAGGCGAGCGTGATTGCGACTCTGACTCCGGTTGCCATTCCTGTATCTCGCTCCGAGGGACGCGCTCCAGTAGCGCCGGGTGGGCTCGAACCACCGACCTCTGCATTATGAGTGCAGCGCTCTGACCAGCTGAGCTACGGCGCCTCGCGCCGGCGCATAGTAGCGGAGAAGACCCGACGGCTCCGACCGCCACGGCAACGAGGACAGCGGCCCTCCGGGTTCGGGCCCGGGTCCCGGAAGAGAGCTTGCCCCGGGTCACCGACAGGGAGCTACTCGGCGCGTATGTGCAGCCACGGACAGGGGCTCAGCTCAGGGGGATAAGGAGGACAGCGATGTCCGTCCTACGCAGACCCATCCCTACGCGGGAGCGTCGGTTGAAGGCACCGAGTGCCGCCCTGGTGGTGTCGCTGCTCGCGTTGTTCGTCGCGCTCGCGGGTACCGCGTGTGCGAGCGGAGTCATCTCTCGACTGGGCCTTCCTGCAGCTGCGCCACGAGGCTTGGCTCGAGCCGATCCCGGCGCCGTTCGGGCCTGGTGACACGGTCATCGCGACCCTGCGCGACGCTGCGATCGAGCCCGACTGGCAGATTCATACCGCCCGCCCCCACGGCGCGCGTGTGCTCGAGCTCGACTCGGGTCACTCGCCGTTCTTCACGCAGCAGACAGTCTCAGCCCGCTCGACTGACTCCCAGGATGAACGCGGTCAGGGTCTCGAGATACCCGTCGACAAGTTCTGCTGGATCGCCGGCTTCGAGACGGTGTCCGGCGCCGGGGAAGATCTCCACGTGTAGGAGCTCGGGCTGGACGGCCTCGCGGAGGACGACGACGCTCTCCTCGGCAGGAGTGATCGGGTCGTCGCCGCCGTAGAGGGCGAGGAACGGGACTCGAATGCGCTCGAGCGCCGCTCGAGGGTCGTAGTCCATCAGCGCCGCTGCGAGCTTCCACTGCGCTTCGTCCTCGGGGAGTACGGGGAGCTCGAGGGTTACGAACGCCGGTGGGTACCCCCGGTCCTCGATTCGCCGCTTGGCCTCCGCCAACGACGCACCCTCGCGCATCAGCGCGACGACGTCGTCGTAGTAGCGGCGCGCCTCGTCGATCCCGGACTCGTCGATCCCCGCGCGCAACATGTGCAACCGGGTCGCGTATCGCTCCTGCTGCTCGGGCGTCACCCCCGGCCCGGAGCTGGAGATCACGAACGCCGCCGCGGGCAGGCGCGCCGCCGCCTCCATGACGACCCACCCTCCCTGGCTGTGTCCGAAGAGCCCGACCCGGCCGCCGATCTCACCCTGGAGCAGCTCGAGACAGCAGATGGCATCCGACGCCTGCTCGGCGATCGCCGCCTCCTGCCAGCGTCCGCTAGAGCCGCCCACCCCGCGCTTGTCGAAGGACGACACGGCGATTCCGGCCGCGAGCAGGTGCTCCCGGATCGGGGGGAAGAAGACGTCGTTGTGGCGGCTCGACGGCCCGGAGCCGGGGTGCATGAGCACGGTCGCCGCCGGCTCCTCGCTGGGAAGCCAGAGCGTGCCCGCGAGCGTCACAGCTCCGTTTCGAGCGCGCAGCTCACGCGAGATCGGCTCGGCTCCCATGGGCGGCGGCAGTATGCCCCGCCCGATGGCGGGTCTGTCACGATGTCGCGCATGGACGGAACGGCTGCGGATCCGGCGCCGATGGTGACCGTCAGAGGCGATGCGCTGATCCGCTCGGAGCCGGACGAGGCGGTTCTGTGGATCACGCTCGACGCGCTGGAGAACACGCCCGGAACGGCGCTCTCGGATGTGTCCGCTCGCACGACCCAGCTGGTCGCGCTCCTCGACGAGGTGGGGGTTGCGAAGGCGGATCGCTCCACGACGGGCATCACCGTCTCGGAAGAGTTCGATCACACCGAGGAGAAGAGTCGTTACTCGCGCGGCCATCACGCGGTCTCGCGAATCGCCGTCCGTCTGAGCGATCCCGAGGTCATCGGGCGGTTGATCGCGCGGGCGACCGAGGGCCTGGCGGCCCGGATCGACGGGCCGCAATGGCTGATCTCCCTCGACAACCCGGTGCGGCTGGAAGCGGCCCGGCAGGCTGCTGCCGCCGCGGGCCGCAAGGCGCAGGCGTACGCCGAGGGTGTCGGCGCGAAGCTCGGGCGCCTCGTCCAGCTCAGCGAGCCGGGGGTTCGGCACGAGATGCCGATGCGTCTCGCCCGTACCGGGTACAGCGGCGCGTCCGCGTCGATGCCCGTCGAGCCCGGCGAGCACGAGGTCGGCGCCTCCATCGAGGCGACGTTCCTGCTCGAAATGGGCTAGTTCCGTCCGGCCGGTCGCGATAGGCTCCGGCGATGCCGGGCCGGGGTCGAGTGCTCGTCGGATGGCTCGCCCTCGCCGCGGCGCTGCTCACGGTCGGCGTGTCGGGAGTTACGGCACATCGCGCGAACGGCGGCGCGTCGCTCGTCCGGATGAAGCTGACCCTGGCGCGAGGGGCGCACGTGTCACGGCACCCGCTGCTGCTGACGGTCGGCGGGCCGATCTACTGCATGCAACTGCGGCACCTCGCCCGCTACCTCGACGCTTCCCTCCTCTGCGCCGACTACGGCCCGGACCGGTACGAGCGGCCGGGCCAGCGGAACGGACGGCTGGAGGACTGGGGCGATCCTGCGTACGACGCGGCGGTGGCGCGACTTCCGGCCAGGATCGAAGCCCGGGGCGTCAAGGTCTCGAAGCTGATCGTGGTCGGGGTCTCGTACTCGGGATTCGCGAACGCCGAGCTCGTGGCGTCCCAGCCGCAGCTGCATCCCGCAGCGCTGGTGATGATCGACAGCTACCTCGACCTGGCGGCGCGGTTTGCGGCGCTTCCGTCGTACCACGAGACGCGCGCGGAGATCCTGCGGGCGCTCGGCGGGACGCCGACGCAGGTTCCGGCGTCGTACGCGCAACGCTCCCCGAGCCATCATCTCTCCACACTCGCGGCCGAGATCCGGTCGGGGATGCGGTTCATCGACGTCTGGAGCGTGGCTCCGTCGGAGGTGCGCGAGTTTCGAGGCGCGACCTGCTCGGAGGATGCAAACGCGCGCTGGCTAGCCCAGCTCGCGACCATCGCCGGCCACCCGGTCGCCGGTTACGTGACCGAGCTGCAGCACGCCCACGCACTCTGGGAGCACGGGCGCAGCGTCCTCAGGCTGGCCGGAATCGGCCGCGGCGCGCCGCCGCTGCCCGCGCGCCGGGTGCTCTTCCAGCCGGACACGCCGGCGCCCCCGGACAGCTACTGCGTCTGGCAGCCCGCCTAGGAGGGTTTCGCGGAAGGCCGCTCAGCGGGCGAGCAGCGTGCGTCGTCGGCACAGCTCGGCTTTCGCCAAACCCTCCTAGGTTGCGGAGCCGCTCGCGACGACCCTGAAGGGGAGCCTCCGCGTGCTGCGGTTGCCGCCGGTGGTCGAAACCTCCACGGTCGCCGTGTAGCGCCCGCGCGCCAGGTGGGAGCCGGGCGGCGTGAGCCTGAACGTGTAGACGCCGGCGAGCTGAGGCTCCGCGCCCGCCCTGCCGACGAAATTCTCGTGCGTCCCCGCCGCATACACGTTCCAGTAGTCGCGGTTGGGCGGGACCGTGACCGCAAAGTCGGCGGCGAACGCCCACGGGACCAGCACCCTTCCGTCAGGCCCGGTCAGGCGCCACCTGACCGACGCCGGCGTGACGGGCAGGTCCTCCCACGGTGCCGGCACCGGGACCGGCGGCAGGTCCTGTGCCTGCACGACGAGCTCGAACGGGCTCGCGAGGTGCGTCGGATCGAGGAGGACACCGCCACGACCGACCGCGTCGAGGCCGACCACCTCGGGGATGCTCGCGTCCCGGTACGGCTCCAGGTGCCCGGCGGCCAGCGGGTTCACGGCACAGGTGCCGCGGATCTCCGTCAGGTGGACGTGCCCGCGGCGCGGGATGGCCGTCCCCAGAACGGTCTTCGACGCGGTCACCCAGGCCCCGGTGCGAACCAGCGGGAGGATGTGCCAGTACTGGAAGGTTCGCCCGTCTCGCGTGCGCACGACGACCTCTTGAGCATTCGCAACCCGGGCGCGTCCCGAGACCACCGGGAACACCTGCTCGTCGGGTGTCGTGTAGATGTCGACGCCGTTGTGGAACGAGAAACGGCCCGGCGACCCCGGCCCCAGGGGCTGATCGACGCTCGAGACCACGTTGCGCGGATCCCCGAAGAACCCTCGCACCGGATGCTGCTGATGGAACGGCCGGACCGGCCACGGATACGGCTTGTCCGCCGTCGCCCTTGCGCCACAGCGCGTGATCAGGCCCTGCCAGAGGCCGCCCGTGTACGCCAGTGGGTTCCGACTGACCGCCGACCCCACCAGCGGGTGCACGAGCAGCGCGGCTGCGGCCACGCCCAACCCGATCCACCACCGAAACCGACTCGTCTCAATCCCTCCGTCGCAACAGAAAGGTCAACTACCGACCATCGTTGCGACGTCCTCCGGGGTGCGGTAGGACGCAACTGCGTCATCCCGGAGCGGCGCCGGGCTACGCGCTAGGAGTACTTCTCGATGAACTCGAGCGTCCGGCGCCAGGCGTCATCGGAAGCCGCCTGGAACTCCTTCTGCTTGCGGTCGAAGAAGCTGTGCGGCGCGCCCTCGAACTCCACGAGCTCGTGCTCCTTGCCGGCGTCGCGCAGGGCCTGCTCGAACCCGAGGTTGTCCTCGTGGCTGATCGCCTGGTCTGCGCCGCCCTGCAGGGCGAGGATCGGCGCGTCGAGACGCGGCACGAGCTCGATCATCCGGCCGGGCCGGCCGTAGAAGCCGACCGCGCCGGCGAGCCCGTGTCCCCAGGCGGCTGCCGCCCAGGATCCGCTGCCCCCGAAGCAGAAGCCGACCGTGAAGATCGCGCTGCAGCCGAGCGCCTGCAGGTCCTGGACGCAGGCGCCGACGTCGGCCTGCACCTGCTCGTGCGTGAGCTGCTGCACGAGCGGCATGTAGTCCCAGTCGTCGGGCCGCTTGTCGACGCCGGCAGTGCGGCCGAAGTAGTCGAAGGCGGCGGCGGCATGCCCCCGCTCGGCGAAGCGCAGTGCGAGCTCCTCGTAGAAGCGATAGAGGCCACGAACGTCCGGCAGGATCACGATCCCGGTCGAGAGATCTTCTTCCGGCACCGCCCGGAACGCCGCGAACCTGTTGCCGTCCTCGCTTTCGAGGACGAGGTCGTCGTGGGAGACGGCCGCGCCGGAGATCCGCGGGATCGGCGGCTCGGAGTCGAGGTCGAAGCACATGGAGCCGCGAGCGTACGAGAGGAGGCGCCTGCTGTGCGGCGTACCCTGACGGCGGTGGACGACGAGTCGCAGCGCGAGGAGATGAACGCGGCAATCCGCGCCCAGCGTGCGCGGGGAGCGGTGCCACGCTCGATGCTTCCGCCAGAGGACGAGCTACCGCCGCGGCCGCCGGCTCCGTCGGAGCCGCCCGCTCCTCAGCCTCAACCACCGAGGCGCGGCCTGCTCGACCGGCTGTTCGGACGCTGAGCGAGCCGACGACGAGGGGAACGCCCTGACGCGCGCCGGGGAGCCCGTCTCCGGGCTCCCCACCGCCGGACGCTGCTAGGCGGCCCTCTTCTTCCCGAGCATCTTCGACCACCACTCGTCCTCGTCGACGAGCGAGGCGGCGAACTTCGGCCCACTCGGCCACCGCGGCAAGGTCACCCGCCGCTGCTTCGTGAGCTCTTCGAGCACGGTCGCGCGAATCGTGTGCAACCGCTCGTGCTGTGCTGCGATCTCGCGGGCCAGGTCGTTGCGCTCGGCCTCGCGACGGGCGACATCATGCTCGACCTCGAGCAGGCTGTCCCTATGGCTGAGCAATTCGATCGTGCTGGACATGCGGCGCTCCTCCTCCACTCGCTGATCCCAGGACGCCGCAGTTGTCCTGGCCCAATCGTCGTCCAGACGGCGGTTGCGGGCGATCCCTCGAACAAGCGTTTCTGCGCAGAGTCGCGCTCTATTCAAGGTCGATGCTTCTGCGACCGATAACGGCCATGTGACTTCCCTGCGGCACGGGATTCAGGCATGAGCGCCTCGTCCGAAAGAGAGCGCATGCCGCAGCGCCAGCTCGGCGAGCTGATGACCGAGCTCGGGCTCATCAGCGAGGAGCAGCTCGCCACGGTGCTCGAGGTGCAACAGCAGTCGAAGCGGCCGCTCGGCCAGATCATCGTGGAGCTCGGATTCGCGTCGGGCGCCGCGGTCGCGCACGCGCTTGCAATGCAGAGCGGCGGCGCGCTCCGGACGGAATACGGCTTCGCGCTCGGCATCGCGCCGAAGGACGGCGACGCTGAGGGCGACTCCGACGAGACGAACGTCGGCCTGCCCAAGCTTCGGTTGGCGCCGACGGCCGTCGCGCCGGCCGCACGGCCGGATCTCGCACCGGCCGAGGACACGGAAACCGAGCATTCTCCCGCCGAGGACATCGAGGAGGATCCCGCTCCTCTTGCCGCCCTCCCCGCACCGGACGAGACCGAGCAGCTTGACGAGACCGACGAGATCGAGGAAACCGACGAGTCCGAGGCCGGCATGGAGGTCGAGGCCCCGGAGGCGCCCGTCGAGGACGAGCAGACCGCCGAAGCCGAGTCGGACGAGGCGCTCGACGAGGTCGACGAGGTCGAGGCCAACCCGGAAATGCCGGTCGTGGCCGAGACGCACGCGCTCGAGCTCGAGCAGCTGCACGGCGAGATCGCCCGCCTCGAAGCCGAACTCGCCGAGACACGGGCCGCGACCTTGGCCGAGCAGGCGCGCCTGCAGGACGAAGCAGCGACGCTCGAGGCCGCCGTCGCGGAGGCCAGGACCGGGCTCGAGCAGGAATTGACACAGCTCCGGGAGGAGCGCGACCAGGCTGCCACCGAGCTCGAGCGCCTGGAGAACGCGCTCGCCGAGACCCAGGCCGGCCGCGACCAGGACCTCACGCGACTCCAGGACGAGCGCGACCAGGCCGCCGCGCAGCTCAGAGACCTCCAGACCACGCTCGCCGAGACCCAGGCCGGCCGCGACCAGGACCTCACGCGACTCCAGGACGAGCGCGACCAGGCCGCCGCGCAGCTCAGAGACCTCCAGACCACGCTCGCCGAGACCAGGCCGGCCGCGACCGGACCTCACGCGACTCCAGGACGAGCGCGAGCAGACTGGCGCGGAACTCGAGCGCCTGCGGGCCGCGCTCGGCGAGGCCAAGGTCTCGGCTGCCGAGCACGAGCGCCTCCTCACCGACGAGCAGGAGAGGCATTCCGCGGAGCTGGCCGAGCTCACGGCTCACCGCGACCGGCTCCAGGAGGAGCTCGCTGACGTGCGCGAACGACTCGCCGCCCTCAGCCAGGCCGCCGAGGAGCGCGACGAGCTACGCGCCGAGGTCGAGCAGTTCGAGTCCACACTCGCCGAGACGCGCGCTGCCGCGGACGGCGAGCGTGAACGGCTGCTTGGCGACGTCGACAGACTCGAGACCGCAGCTACCGAGGCGCAGGCCGAGCATGAGCAGGAACTGGCACGGCTCGGCGCCGAGCAGGAGCGGAACCGCGAGGAGCGCGAACAGCTCCAGACCGCAGTCGCCGAGGCCCAGTCTTCCGCCGCCGAGCACGAGCACCGACTCGCCGAGGAGCGCGAGCAGCACGGGCGCGAACGCGAGGAACTCGAGGCGCAGCGGCAACGGCTCCAGGAGGAGCTCGGCAGCACGCTCGAGCGGCTCGCCGTCGTCGGTCCCGCCGCCGAGGAGCGCGACGAGCTACGCGCCGAGGTCGAGCGCCTCGAAGCCGCGCTGGCCGAAACGCGGGATCGCTCTGCGGCCGAGCTGCGCAGGGTGGCCGACGAGCGCGACAGTCTGACGGCCGAGCTCGAGGAGGCGCGGGAGCTGTTGCAGCAGGCGGAGCGCGTCCGCGAGTCGCAGATCGCCCTCGAAGCCGAGCGCGACCGCCTGGCCGCCGAGCTGGAGCGAGTGCAGTCCGTCGCCACCGAGGCGCAGGCCGAGGTCGAGGAGCACACCCGGCTGCTCGCCGAGGAGCAGGATCGCCACCAGGCCGAGCGCGAGAAGGTCGAGCAGCTCGCAGCCACGCTCGCCGACATGCGGCAACGCTCCGAGGCCGAGCTGAGCACCGTGGTCGAGGAGCGCGACAGCCTGACAGCGGAGCTCGAGGAGGCGAGGGAGCTGTTGCAGCAGGCGGCGCTCGTCCGCGAGTCGCAGATCGCCCTCGAAGCCGAGCGCGACCGCCTGGCCGCCGAGCTCGAGCGGGTGCAGGCCCTCGCCACCGAGGCGCAGGCCGAGATCGAGGAGCAGAACCGGCTGCTCGCCGAGGAGCAGGATTGCCATCAGGCGGAACGCCAGACGCTCCTCGCCCAGCGCACGGTGCTCGAGGAGGAGCTGGGCTCGTCGATCGAGCAGCTCGCCGCCGCGGCTTCCGCCGCCGACGAGCGGGATCGACAGCTGAAGCTCGACTCACAGCGCCTCCTCGACGCACTCGACGCCGTCCGCAGACTCGCGACCGAGCTCGTCTCCGACGACGCCGAGCCGGCAGAGCCCGTCACCGACGACGACGAGGCGCAGACCGAGGTCGCCGACGAGGTCGAATGGGTCGAAGGCGGCGCCGAGTCGGAGGCGGTCGACTACTCGCTGTTCGTCCCCGGACCAAACGGCTACGACCTGGTTCCGCAGACCGGCGTCCCGCCTCAGCCGGGCGAGACCGTCGAGCTCGTCCTCGCCGACCAGGAAGAGCCGGTCGTCTTCGAGGTCGTACGCAGCGGTCGCACGCTTCCCGACGGCGACGTCTGCGTCTATCTCGCGCAGGTTTGACGTGCTCCACGCCTAAAGAGTTTGACGTCCTCGGCGCCTAAAGAAGGGCGTCGAAAAAGCCGATAACTGCGCAGATACACGAACTGGAGGCCTCAGTGGACGAGTACTTCGACAACGACACGATGTTCGACGAGGAGCAGCGCATCGAGCCGGGTGACGAGCGCAGCGCGGCGATTGCGACCGCACGCAGCTGGGAGCTCCCGTACCTCGACGACGAACCGCTTCTGATCGATGGAGAATCCGCCCAGCGTGTGGGCGGCGACGAGCTTGCGCGCATCGGCGCAGCGCCGGTCCGCTGCGGCGACGGCAGTGTCCGTGTCGTCCTCGCCGACGCGACCCCGGAGCGCATTGCGGGCATTCGCGAGCACTTCTCCGGCGCCGTCGACATCGGCGTCGTCAAGTCCTCGACGCTCGCCTCCCTGCTCGATGCCGCTTCGATGAGCGTCGCCGCCGCCGGTGCCGATCCGATCGCATCGGGTGCCGCCGCCGCGGCGCCGGTGTGGGGTCGGTCGCTCGAGCGGGTCCTCGGCTTGTTCGATACCGAGGCGAACCGGCTGCAGGAGCTGAGGGGCAAGATGCAGGAGCTCGGCGGAGAGATGGCTGCGCGCGAGCAGCGGGTGCAGGAGCTCGAGATGGAGCTCCAGCGGATCCGTCTGGAGCGCCTCCGCGACCAGGAGGCAGTCGACCGCCTCCGGCACGAGCTCTCCGACCGGAACAGTCGCCTCGAGCGCGCGCTGACGAAGACGCAGGAGCTCGCAGCCATCATCCAGGGCGGTCACCTGCGGTGAGACGTACGCCGGCACGCACGCTTGCTGCAGCGGGCACTGCCGGCGCGGGAGTCGCGCTTGCGGCGACGGCGTACTTGAAGGTAGGAGGTCTGCCGGGCGTGCTCTACGCCGCCGGGCTCTTCCTGGCAGCGTTCTTCGGCGCGGTCGCGATCTTCTCCGGCGGCGCTGCGGCCGTACGCGAGTCCCAGGGCCTCGCGGCGGCGCGAACGCCGCGCTGGCGCCGCAACTCGCGCATCATCGCCGAGCTCGAGGTCCAGCTGGCGGCAACCGGCGCAGAACTCGAAGAGCACCGCCAGGCGCTCGCCAACCTCGCGACACAGCTCTCGCACGAAGCCGAGGCTGCCCGGCTGAACGCGGAGCAGCTCGAGCAGAAGATCCGGGAGCTGGAAGCCGAACGGGACGGCCTTCTGGAGCTCGTCGCCACGGAACGGGAGCGGTTCGAGCACACGCTCGACGAGCTCGGCGGCGGCCTCGGACGACACGGCACCGAGCTCGCCGAGCTCGAACGAGAACTGGAGGCGCTGATCGCGCGCTAGCGCGGTTCGCCCGAAGGAGGGATCGGCGCCGAGGCGACCGATGCCGACGCAGTCGGGCGAACAAGCGGGAGAGACGATGCTGCTGAAGATCCTCGTCGTCGGTGCCTTACTGGTCGGCCTCATGGCCGCGATCAGGGACGGACGCGTCCTGAAGGACGCCGGCCTCCTGAGCACGTGCAACACGGTCGTCGTCAACGGGCGGCAGGACTCGTCGGTGCTGAGTTGCTCGAAAGGGCGCCTCGACGGGTTCCCGGACATGACGGACAAGTCGTGCAACCTGATCGCGGTGCACCCGAAGCACGAGTTCTGGCGCTGCGAGGCGCCGGTCGTCTCGTCGCAGTCGCCGCAGGGATGAACAGCGGGAATCAGGCGTCGGCTCGTCCGAGGGATAGGGCCTAAAGCCGGGCTGCACGCCCGCCGATTGGAGAGGTTGCCGATGGATCTCGAACTTGTGCTCCGCCGCGCCGTCGAGCTTGGCGCCAGTGACGTTCACCTCAAGATCGAGCGTCCTCCGATCCTGCGCCGGGACGGGCACCTCGACGAGCTGGACGGCGAACCCGAGCTCACCGAGCGCGATCTCGAGCTCGCGCTCGACCAGGTCTGCGCCGAGACTCCGAAGCGGCTGCAGACGTTCCTCGAGACGGGTGAGCTGGACAGCGCCTACTCGCCGACCGGCCTGCCGCGATTCCGCGTCAACGGCTTCCGCCAGCGCGGCTCCATCTCGATTGCCTTCCGCGTCATCCCTCGCGAGGTACCGAATTTCGACGAGCTCTCGCTGCCGCCGGGCGTTCGCCGTCTGGCCGAGGAGCACCGCGGTCTCGTGCTCGTCACGGGCGCGACCGGCTCGGGCAAGACGACGACGCTCGCGGCGATCATCGACCACATCAACCGGGCACGCCGCCAGCACATCGTGACGATCGAGGACCCGATCGAGATCGTCCACAGCGACCACGGCTGCATCGTCAACCAGCGGGAAGTCGGTCTCGACACGGCGTCGTTCGCGCAGGCGCTCCGCCGCGGTCTGCGGCAGGACCCCGACGTGATCCTGATCGGCGAGCTCCGGGACGCCGAGACCGCCGAGACCGCTCTGGCCGCCGCGGAATCGGGCCACCTCGTGCTCTCGACGATGCACACCGTCGACGCATCCGAGACGATCGGACGGATGGTCGAGTTCTTTCCGGCCGTCAAGCAGCACCTGATCCGGTCGATCCTCGCCGGCGTCCTGCGCGGCGTCATCAGCCAGCGCCTGCTGCCCAAGCTCGACGGCGGACGCGTCCCGGCCGTCGAGGTCATGATCGCGAACGCCCGGATCTCCGACCTGATTCGCGACAACAAGCCCGAGGAGATCACCGAGGCGATCGCCGAAGGCGACTTCTTCCAGATGCAGACGTTCAGCAAGGCCCTGATCCAGCTCGTGGTGGAGGAGAAGGTCGACCGCGAGATCGCGGCAAACGCGGCTTCGAACCGCCACGACTTCCTCATCGCGCTCGATCGCGCGATCAAGGAACAGGCTCTCGCGGCCCACGCGCACCTCGATTCGGAGCCGGAGCCGGACCCCGCCGCCGACGCCGAGCCGGAGCCCGCGGACGTCCAGCCGGAGCCCATCGAGGCCCAGCCAGAGCCCGTCGACGCCCAGCCCGACGAGACGGCGGACGAAGCCGTCGAGGTGCACGAGGAGTTGCCGAGACTCCGCGTCGCCGGGCAGTAGCCATGAACCGTCTTCTGCCGCTCCTCGGGGCCGTGCTCGTGATCGCCCTGGGCTTCTCGACCGCAGCCGGTGCGGACACGTTCCGCGTCGTGCAGCCGCAGCGGAGCATCGGCGAAGGCCCCGCAGCGCTCGCGCCGAGCACCGGGGTGATCCCGTTCAACCAGCAGCAGAACGGACCGATGTCCTTCGCCGCCCTGCGCGGCATCTGGCAGGCGGCCGGCGCGCGCTACGGCATCCCCTGGGAGGTGCTCGGCGCCATCAATAAGGTCGAGACGAACTTCGGACAGAACCTGGGACCCAGCTCCGCGGGAGCGATCGGTTGGATGCAGTTCATGCCTTCGACGTGGGCCCGGTGGGGCACCGACGCGAACGGGGACGGCATCGCCGACCCCGACAACCCCACGGACGCGATCTTCAGCGCCGCGCGCTATCTCGCCGGCTGCGGAGGACAGGTCGATATCGCGAGAGCCGTCTATTGCTACAACCACTCCCAGCGGTACGTGAACGACGTGCTCGGGCTCGCCGCCCTCTATGGTCGCGGCGGGGGAGGCGGCTTCGGGACGGGGCTCTTCACCGTCGACCTCAAGCCGCAGCTCGACTCGGCGCGACACCAGATCGCCGCGTCGAAGGGCCGGCTGGCCGACGCCCGCGCACGAGCGAGGAAGCTCGCGGCCGCCGAGCGCCGGCTCCAGCGCGATGCCGGAGCCGCCCACCTGCTCTCCAACCAGCTCGCCGCGCGCAAGCACGCCGTCCTGATGGCGGTGCGGCGCGAGGCGGCCGACCGGCGGGTGAGCCGGCTCCAGAGGCTGCTCGACACGGCCAACACGAAGCTCGGCAGGTTGCAGGACCGGGCGGGCAACCAGATGCTCGGGGGCAGCTTCCCGACGTTCGCCGGATCCAACAGCGGCGTCGTCTCGATCGCGTCGCAGTACCTCGGCGTCCCGTACGTGTGGGCGGGAGCGACGCCCAGCGGCTTCGACTGCTCGGGGCTCGTCCAGTACGTGTTCGCGCAGCTCGGCATCGCGCTGCCGCACAACGCCGCCGCGCAATTCCACTCCCCGGCGGCCGTCTCGGTTCCGCGCAACCAGCTCCAGCCGGGAGACCTCGTCTTCTTCAACGGGCTCGACCACGTCGGGATCTACGTCGGCAACGGGGACTTCATCGACGCGCCGCACACGGGCACGGACGTCCGCATCGACAGCCTCCGCGGGCGCTGGGCCGCCGCGAACTACGACGGGGCGAAGCGGATCGTCGGCGCTTCATTCGGCTCTACGCCCGGCGCGACGATGTTCATCGCGAACGACACGACCTCGTTCACGCCCGACATCGTCTACTTCACTCACTAGCGGCACCTAACCGCCGGCCGCCCCGTCCGGGAAGCGAAGTACGGTCAGGTCGTACCTGGTCCGCGGCCGATCGAGCGTCGGATGACCAAGTTCCTGCGCGCGCCCGTGTCGGTGCGCAACGCGGCCAACGTCATCGTCACGGCGACCGCGCTCGTCGTCGTCGCGAGCGCGGTGTTGATGCGGGTCCTCGACCACAGCGAGTACCCGAACATCGGGCGCGGGTGGAGGAGCACAGAGAGCAGGAGAGGGTCGAGGCCCGCTTCGACGACCTGGCCGCCCGCCTCGATCGCGTCGAGGCGTTTGCTCACCCACCTGACCGCCCGCTGAGACCGCGGGCGGATCCGCCGCACGACGGTCTGCATTTCCCCCGAAATAGCGATATATGGCCCGGCGTCCGCCCCCATGATTTCGCATGCCGACGTTCGAGGCTGCGGCAACTGCGGCTGAGCCTCAACAAGCAAACGGGGTCGACCGAGGTCGTACAAGAGGAGGAACGGACGGATGGGCAAGAATCTGCGGCACCCGGCGACGATCATCGCTGCGTTGGCGTTGTTCGTCGCGCTCAGCGGCGGCGCCGCTTGGGCCGGGGGCTTGATCCCCGGCGCGCGGCTCAAGAACCATCCGATCGCAACCAGGAAGCTCACGAAGGGCGCAATCAAGTCTCTGCGCGGAACGAGCGGACCCACAGGCCCGCAAGGGGCACAGGGGCTTCAGGGGCCACAGGGGCCAAAGGGGGCGCAAGGGCCTCAAGGAGTGCGAGGGCCTCAGGGGACGCCGGGGACTCCGGGCGGGGCACAGGGGCCTCAGGGTCCGGCCGGTCATCAGGGGCCGAAAGGCGACACCGGAGCCGCCGGTGCTCAGGGACCGAAGGGCGACACGGGAGCCACCGGCGCCACCGGCGCAACCGGTCCAGCGGGAGCAAAGGGAGCCACGGGAGCAACCGGAGCCACGGGAGCAACCGGAGCGACCGGAGCGACCGGAGCGACCGGCGCAACCGGGCCCGCCGGCCCACAGGGGCCCGCGGGGCCAAGCGGCACCGTCGCCTACACGCCGACCGGCACCCCGATCAGCGGCTGGCATTTCGTCAGCGTCACGGCCAATGCAGCCAACACGGCCGTCAAGCTGACCGCGCCGGCGGCCTTCGCGTCCGCGACGAGCTTTGTCTGCTTCGGGTCGGACGTCACGCCGAAGCACACGGGCGCCCTTGTGACGTTCACGTACACCAGCGGCTCGCAGTTCCAGTACGCACTCAGCGGGAGCAGGGCTGCGGCCACCGACTCGGTCGACATCGTCTGCCAGGGTCACTAGCCCAAGCCGTACGTGTACCAACGGAAGGCTCCCGAACGGGGGCCTTCTTTCGTCCGAGACGCGGTCGGGTATCCACAGCTTCCACCGTTTCCACAGCCGGTTGCCCTGGAGACGGCTGGGTGTTTCGCTTCACAGGAGCATCGCGTGAACACTCTCTACGCCGCCCTCTGCATCTACCTGGCCGTCCTCACGGCGTTCCTGGGCTGGTGGGCTCGCTTCCCACGCTGAGCGCCTGACGGCACGCAAGCCGAAACTGCTCGGGCGTGGCCGCCTGTGGCTGCGGAGGTGGTGCACCTTCCTCCCGGCCGGGCACGGCCGAGTACGTTTGGTGGGTCGTGGTGCTGCGAACGAAGGGGTATCTGGAGAGGGATCGGCTTCCCGGCCTGTTCTTTGCTGCTCTCGTCGTGGGTGTGCAACTCGCCTGGGGCGCCGTGCTCGTCTACCTCGGGTTCCGCTTCCTCTAGCAGCCCCGCCGGGCCGATGAGTTCGCGGCGGTCTGTCGGTCTCTACGTCGTCCGGTCAGCGACTCCAGGAGGCAGATGAAGCTTCTTCTCACTTCCGCCGGTATCAAGAACGCAAGCATCGAGGCCGCGCTCGTCGACCTGCTGGGCAAGCCGTTCGCCGAGTGCGACGCCCTCTGCATTCCCACGGCGCTGTACGGGCACCCCTGGGCCGGGCCCCGCCAGGCGTGGCAGTGCATCAGCGGGCGGGAAACCGGCACTCCCACGGTGGGACTGGGCTGGAAGTCCATGGGAGTGCTGGAGCTCACCGCTCTACCCAGCCTCGAGGAGGAGCGCTGGCTCCCGCTCGTCCGGGAGACGGACGTCCTGCTCGTCGAGGGTGGCGACGCCGCGTACCTGTGCCACTGGATGCGGGCGTCCGGCCTTGCAGAACTCCTGCCGTCACTGGACGAGACGGTCTGGGTGGGCGTGAGCGCCGGAAGCATGGTGCTGACGCCTCGAATCGGGGCGGACTTCGTCACGTGGCACTCGCCGGCCGGCGACACGACGCTCGGCGTCGTCGATTTCTCGATCTTCCCGCACCTCGAGAATCCGGATCTGCCCCACAACACGATGGCCGCTGCCGAACGGTGGGCCGCCGACCTGTCGGGGCCTGCGTATGCGATCGACGACGAGACCGCCATCAAGGTCCTCGACGGCACCGCCGAGGTGGTCTCCGAGGGGCAGTGGAGGTTGCTCACTCCGAGCCCGGTGGCAAGCTAGACGGCTCGAGCGCAGCTCGAGCCCGCAGCCAGAGGAGGCAGCCATGCAGCCGGACGCCGGCGATCCGCGGTCGATGATCATCACCACGACCGAGAACATCCCGGAAGCCCGGGTCGTGAAGACGCTGGGTCAGGTCTTCGGCCTCACTGTTCGTTCCCGCAGCCTTGGGGGCAACCTCGCCGCGTTCTTCAAGGGCCTGGTCGGGGGCGAGATCCGCTCCTACGTCAAGTTGAACGAGGACGCTCGGCGGCAGGCGATCGATCGCATGGTGCAAAACGCCGCCGCGATGGGAGCCAACGCCGTCACCATGATGCGGTTCGACTCCACCGAGATGGGCCAGAGCAAGAGCGAGATCGTGGCGTACGGCACCGCGCGCGTCGTCGAGTGGCTGCCGTCCGACGCAACAGACCGGGAAACCCGGGAAGGCTCATGAATACGGCGGTCTGGGTGATCGTGGCAGTCGTTGTCGTCGTCGGAGTCGTGGTTGCCGCGTTCGGTTGGGACCGGTACCGAAGCGACGGCAAGGCCGCGAGCGAGAACGCTCGACCGACGAGCGAGGTCTTCACCGACCCCGCCACGGGCAAGTCGATGCGGGTCTGGTACGACCCCGCCACAGGCGAGCGCGAATACCGACCCGACTGAGCTCGCGCGTTGGTCCCTCGTTGGTGTGGCGAACTACCCTTGACTCGTCATGTTCTCGCTCAGCCGCAGAGTGGTAGTCGTCGGTTCTGCGATCGTGGTCGCCGTCGTCGCGGTCGGCTGTGGAATCGGCCGTGGGGCGGTCGCGTCGAACGCGAAGCATGCGGTCTCGCCCTGCGGCACCGCCACCGCTCCGACCTGGTCTCCGGACGGGACCCAGATCGCCTGGTACGGCTTCCGCTGGCCCCATCCGCCCCATAACCACGCTGTCGGGAGCTACAACATCCTGCGCGCCGTCTGCGTCTCGGATGCCGACGGCAAGCATCTCCACAAGCTTCCCGAGACGGTCTGCAGCCAGCATTGCTCCAACCCCCTGAGCGACCCGCCGGGCCAGCTCGACTGGGTGGCGCCGAGCCTGCTCCTCGCCGGAAACGACCTTGGCGTCTTCCAGATCTCGATCGGCCAAAAGCCGCAGCTCCTCGGGCACAACGGGCCGGAGCCGTACTCCATCGACGCCGCGGGTGATCGCGTCGCCACCGCGAATCTGGCCTTTGGCTGCTCAGGCTGCTCCGGGCCGGTGACGATCCGCAGCGTCCCGTCCGGCGCCGTCGTCGGCACGATCGGAGGCACGAAGCTCAACAACGACCAACCGAGCCTCTCACCCGACGGAACGCAGGTCGTCTTCACCCGCACCTCCGGCAAGAACCCGGAAGCCAAGCCTTCGATCTGGACCGCCGCGGCCGACGGCAGCCATCTGCAGCGCCTGGCGCGGACCGGTCTGAACCCGCTGTGGTCGCCCGCCGGAAATCGAATCGCCTACCTCGCCCCCACCGGGACGGCTCGGTCCGCCTGGCGGCTCGTTGCGCCACAGGGCGGAGCGAGCACCACGCTCCTGCGAAACGGCCCGGGAACCGTCTTCGGCTGGTCCCCCAACGGCCGCTGGATCGCCTTCCCGGACTCGAAGGGGAGGCTGGCCGTCATCAACGTTGCGACCAAGAGGGTGCGGACGCTGCTGAAGCTTCAGCTGCCGTACAGCTCGTCGAGCGTCGCCTGGTCGCCGAACTCGCAGCAGCTGCTGGTGGTCTGGCGGCCGCCGACCAACTCGTCCTGTCCGAGCGGCCTGTGGCGGGTTCCGGTCGCTGGGGCAGAGCCGCATCTGGTGCACGGCTGCTAGACGGCCCGAAAAGGCCCGATCCGGTCTGCGAACTAGTAGTTTGGGGCGCTACAGGAAGCTGAGCAAGCCCAACAGGGGGTTCGTGACACCGGTGAACGGTCTCAAGCATCCGGCAACGATCATCGCGCTGCTCGCCCTATTCGTCGCACTGGGAAGCGGGGCTGCGGTGGCGAGCGGACTCGTCTCCGGACGGCAGATCGTCAACCACTCGATACCGGAGCGGAAGCTGACCCACGGGGCGATCAAGCACCTGCGGGTCGGGCACCGAGGGCCGGCCGGGCGGAAGGGGCCTGCGGGGTCGAGCGCGGCCAACGCGCTCGCGCAGTCATCGGCCCTCGTCGCCTGGACGGCCGATCCCGCACTGGTATCGGACAGCCTGGTGGACTCCTCGGGCTCGATCCACGGGGGGTCGGTGTGGCTCCACAAGAGCGACAAGATCACCTGGCTCGCCGAGCTCGTGGTGGCGAAGGGCACAGGCATGACCCATGGCGCCTTCGCGATCTACGACGCCAACCTCCACCTCGTCGCCCGGACCGGCGACAACCCGGCCGCGTTTCAGTCCGCAAACACCGACTCCTGGGTGAAGCTGGCCCTGACGAGCCCGTACACCGTCCGCGCGAGCGGTCGCTACTACTTCGTCGACCTGCTTGCGGGCTCGAAGCTCCCGAGTATCGGGGTCGTCGCCAGGAACGCAGCCGTCCTCACCGGAGCGAACGTCCTGCCCACCGGCGTTCCGCGCGGAGTCACCTCGGGCACCGGCTTCTCGACGTTTCCGGCGACGCTCGCCAACAAGAGCACGGGCCTGACCCGTTGCATCGTCGCGCACTGACGCCGACCAGAGCCTGACGTCCTACTTCACCCATTAGAGGGTCATGGGCCGGTTTCGGCCGTCCGATGGAGGTGTCGTGTCCAGGCGTATCCTCACGCTTCCCCGGGTGACCGCCGTCGCGGCCGCCTGCCTGCTCGTGAGCGCGACGATCAGCCTCGCCGCCGACAAGCCCGCGACGGCCAAGACGCCGAAACAGGGCGCCGCGAAACCGCAGGTGCTCGTCGTGCCGGACGTACGCGGTCAGATGTTCGTTTTCGCGTCGGGGACGCTCGCGGATGACAACTTCGGGTGGAAGGTCAGAGGATCGGTCGGGGGCTATCCGTCGAACGTCGTCGTCTCCCAGTCGCCGAAGGCCGGAACGAGCGTGATCGACACCGGCGCTCCGACGATCACCCTCCGGCTCAGGGCCGGAAAGGGACCGCAACTCGGCCAGCCCCAGAACAGATCGTCCTACGGGGCGAGCATGATCCGGCGGCCGAGCCGGTCGAACAGCGGGTAGCGCTTGTCGCGCCCACCGGTCGGTAGCCGCCGCACCCGACTCACCCTTTTTAGGGTGGCCGTCGGCGCGAGAGTGCCGACACTGCGAAGGATGGCCGGGCGTCACGTCTCCAGGCTGGCGCGCGAGTGCGCGCGCGACAGCGGCTTCTTGCTCATCGAGACCCTCATCGCGATCTCGATCTTCGCGATCGTGGCGGCGGGACTCGTGAACGTCCTCGTCGGGAGCACGACCACGACGGCGCGGGTGAAGCAGCAGACGATCGCCGAGCAGGCGGTCATGAACCAGATCGAGAAGATCCGGGCCATGGACTACAACGCCGTCGGCACCGTCAACGGCTGCGTCCCGGGATCGCTCAGCTCCTCGACGCCCCTGCTCGGGCTCAACGGAGCCTCGGACAACCTCTACGTGCCGGCGACGTTGAACACGAGCGTCAATTACGGGGGCGCCGGCGTCCCGGGGACGGCGCAAACGGGCGCCGACTTCAAGAAGATCAGCGTCTGGGTCACGCGCAACTCGGACAGCAAGACGCTTGCGCAGGCGACGACGTATCTGGCGCCCACGAACGTCCCGTCGCAGTCCACGGCGACGATCAAGGCCGCCGTCAGCGACTACGGAGCAGCCGGAACGCCGATGCAGGGCGTCCAGGTCAATCTCGCGACCGGGCCGAGCGCCCCCGAGAGCTGCACGACCGACGCGAGCGGCTCGGTGACGTTCCCGGGCCTCACCCCCAATCCGACGAGCGGCGCGCAGGCGTACTACAACCTCAGCCTTACGCCGCCGGCCGGGTACCAGGTGCTGAGCGACGACGCAGCCGGTCAGCCGCCGGTGCACAACCAGCTCTCGCCGACCCAGTTCTGGTCGACCTCGCTCAGCGTCTTCAAGCCGGCGACGATCGTCCTCGACCTCCTGAACACGAACGGCAGCCAGTACGCCGGGTCGGCGACGGTGACCGTCACCTCGAACGACGCGCGCACCTCCGGGATCGCCAAGACGTTCACCTACAGCGGCACGCCGCTGTCGATTACGAACGTCGTGCCGGCCGACAGCCCGTACCTCGTGCCCGGGCAGTACTCGCTGCAGATCAGCCAGTTCGGCTATCAGCCGGTCACCGATACCGGAACTGTGCCGGCCGGCTACCCGACGACCCTGACGAGCACGTTCAACGAGACGATGTCGCCGGTGGCGGCGAACGGCGAGCTCGACGTGACCGTGCAGGGGAAGAAGGCGTCCGGAGCGACGATCACGTGCACGAGCGCCTCCGTGACGATCACGAACCCGAACAGCGTCAACACCGGGCCGTTGACCACCGGCTCCGGAACGGCCAACTTCATCGGCCTCATCCCCGGCTCGCCGTACTCGGTGAGCGTGACCGACGGCGCGAGGACGGGCTCGGCCAACAGCATCACCGTGGTCGCCGGCCCGACGAAGACCACCCAGACCATCCTCCTGAGCGGGACCGGGAACGCGTGCTGAGCCGGCTCGACGTCCGGAGCGAGGGCGGCTTCCTGCTGGTCGAGCTGCTGATCGCCTCGATCTTGATCTCGATCGTCATGGGCGCCTTCGTGGCGTTCTTCGTGATGGTCCAGAGCCGCACCAACACGATGCAGAACCAGGCGGTGCTCGTGGCCCAGGCTCGCCCGGTGCTGGACACGATGGCCGCCGAGCTGCAGTCCGCTGTCTGCAACGGCGCCACGCAGCCGGTCACGGCCGCCAGCGGGACGCAGATCACCTTCACGACGCCCGACCGCCAGCAGCCGTACCACCTGCAGCAGATCACGTACTCGCTGTCGGGCGGTGTGCTCTCTCAGCAGATCGCCCAGAGCACGAACACCGGCGGCCCGCCTTGGACGATGGGAACGGCCCGCACCGCCCCTTCGATTCCGAATGTGACCAACCCCGTCGTCTTCGGCTACGTCGACGCGTCCGGGACGAACCTGCTGCCGAGCGGCGGCTCGGTGACCGCGGCCAACCTGCCGAACATCGACAAGGTGACGATGACCGTCGACGTCACTCCTTCCACGTCGAACGGGAGCGGCGCCCTGGAAGTCCAGACGAGCGCCTCGTTGAGGACACCGACGTGCAACTGACCGCGCAGCTGCGCAGGACGCTCCGCCAGGAGAACGGCCAGGCGCTGGTCTGGGTCGTCCTGCTCATGATCATGCTCGGGCTGCTGACCGTGCTCCTCGTCGACGCGGTGTTCGCGAGCCAGAAGTCGAGCGACACGGCGGCCACGCAGGCTGACGCGAGAGCGGCCGCGGAGGCGGGGATCGACAACTACATCTCCACGCTGCTCCTCGACAACCAGTACTACCTGCAGTACCTCGCCCCCGGCGAGGCGACGCGCAAGTCCGTCGCGACCGGAGACACGGTCGCCTCGGTTCAGCCGCCCACCTCGCCCACGGCGTGGGCGTCCAACGAGGGGACGCAATGGACGTACCCGAACGGCAAGGACGCCTGGGTCGATCTCGGCAACGGCTACTCCTACGATCTCCAGATCGCGGCTCCGCAGACAGGTGCGAACACGAGCAACTACCTCCAGATCGTGTCGACGGGCCTGAAGAACGGGACGACCGCCAACTATGACAAGCAGGCCATTCAGGTGCTGATCCGGCCGGCCTCGGTCGCCGACTTCTTCATGATGACAAACTCGACCTACAACCTCGGATCCGGCGGAACCGCCTACGGAAAGATCTATGCCGCCGGCAACGTCAACCTCTGCGGCCCTGCCTATGCAGACGTCTACGCCGAGGGGAAGATCGCCTTCAACAACGGCAGCTGCGACGACGGCGGCACGAACAACGGACAGATCGTCGCCCCGGGGCAGGGGTACGACTCGACCACGACCCCGGGCATCCGGTCGGTCATCAAGACGCCGGTCAACTTCGCGAGCTTCCAGGTGTCGCTCGACGAGATCAGCCGCGCCGCGCAGAACGCAGGCGGCATCTACCTGAACAATCCCGGCGGCTCGATCGTGGCCTGGCAGCTGACGTTCAACTCGGCCGGAACGGTCTCGTACCGGACGTGCACTAAGGGTGCGGGCAGCGGTCAGGGCGGGAGCACGACGGTCGACGCAGTTCAACCGGTTTGCACCGGCGCGGTCACGACGAAGACGATCCCATCGAACGGCGCCATCTACTCCGAGATTCCGGTCGTCATCGGCGGCGGCACGTCGACGTGCACGGACCCGGCACCGCCGAACGGTGGCGGCGTCGGAACCCTCACCAATGCCAACTGCGTCGCCGGACGGGTCACCGTGGCCTCGAACCAGGACATCATCGTCGGCGACGACATCGGCTATGTCTCGAACGGAACGAACGTCCTCGGACTGATGGCGAAGAACAACGTCTACGTGGCGGAGTGGTCTCCCACGAACGTGACCTGGCGTGCAGCGGTGCTGGCCGAGAACGGACGGCGGTCGCAGTCGCCGGACGCCTGCAGCGGGTGCCACGGCGGCACGATGACCTTCACCGGGTCGACCGCGAGCTACCTGTCGCCGTACATGGACATGTTCGCGACCCGCCACTACAACTACGACGCGACGCTCTTGTACCTGCAGCCGCCGTGGTTCCCGACCCTGCCCCAGGCGTACACGACCTTCCTCTATCGCAACCTCCCGAACGGCTCCTGAGGACGGTTACGCACCGGGACAGCGCGAAACTGCTGCTCAAGCGCCGCTGCCCGAGTGTCGATAACCACAGGGAATGATCGTTGTCGCCCCGCTCGTGCTCGTTCCGGGCCTGGCCATCGGGAGCTTCCTCGCCGTTGTCGCCGCCCGGGTGCCGCTGCGCCGGTCCGTGGTGCGGCCCGGCTCTGCCTGCATGAGCTGCGATGCGCCGATCCGGTGGTACGACAACGTGCCCGTCCTCTCCTACGCGCTGCTCGGCGGCCGCTGCCGCCGCTGCGGCGGGCGGATCCCGCCGCGCGACCTTGCGATCGAGCTCGCGACGGCGCTCCTCCTCGTCGGTTGCGTGCTGGCGTTCGGATTCACGCTCAAGGCGGTAGCGGCTGCGATCGCGTGCGCCGCGCTCGTCGTCGTGACGGCGACGGACCTCGAGCGGCGAATCGTCCCGAACCGCGTGGTGCTGCCTGCCTTCGTGGCCGTGCTCGCACTGAACACGATCTGGCATCCGTCGCTCGCGTGGGCGCTCGGAGCCCTCGGCGCGGCGGGCTTCCTCTTCCTCGCGATGCTCGCATACCCGGGCGGCATGGGAATGGGCGACGTCAAGCTTGCGCTCCTGATCGGCGCGCTGCTCGGGGCGACCGCGGCGGTCGGCCTCATGCTCGCGCTCCTGTTCGCCCTGGTTCCGAGCATCGTCCTGCTCGCCCGGCACGGTGCCGGCGCCCGGCGGCTCGCCATCCCCTTCGCGCCCTTCTTGGCGGCGGGCGCGCTGGTGGCTCTGTTCGCGGGGCAGCATATTCTCCACGCCTACCTCGGAGTCTTCTCGTGAGGCAGCAGCTGCGGTGTCTGCTCAGCCTGCCGTAAGCGGCGACGGGAGCCCCGCCAAGGGCTCCATCAAGCCTGCTCCGATCTCGCAGCTGATGGGCGAGCTCGTCGTCGACCTCCTCGAGACGACCGGCCTCATCCCCCAGGAGAAGCTCCCGGCCGTCCGAGAGGGTGCGAAGCACCTGCCCGTCGTGCAGGTGCTGATGGACGAGGGGCTCGCGTCGAGCGAGGCGATCACCCGGATCGTTGCCGCTCAGCACGGGCTCCCGGTGGTCGAGCTCGCGAGTGTCGGCATCGACTCCATCGCGGCCGACTCGGTCTCGTTGCACGTCCTCCAGCAGGTGACCGCCATTCCGTACGCGTTCGACGGGGACTCGCTCTGCGTGGCGATCGCCGACCCGCAGAACATCCACGGGATCGACGCGCTCCGCCTTGCGAGCCGACAACCGATCGCGCTGCGTGTCGCGACGGCCGAGGAGATCACGGCCGAGCTGGACCGGATCGTGCGCACCGCGGAAGCCTTCGGCGGCCGCTCCGGCCTGAGCGAGGCAATGGAGCTCCAGGTGGTCGACGAGGATGCCGACGATCTCGAGGTCGACGACGGCATCTCCGACGCGCCGCTCGTCCGCCTCGTCAACTCGATCCTCTTCGATGCGGCCGAGGATGGCGCAAGCGACGTCCACTTCGAGCCGCAGTCCGATGCGCTCATCGTGCGCTTCCGCATCGACGGCGTGCTCCACGAGACGCAGCGAGTCCCGAGGGGCAGCGCCGTGGGCGTGACGACGCGCCTCAAGGTGCTCGCGAAGCTCGACATCGCAGAGCGCCGGAAGCCGCAGGACGGCCGTATCTCACTCTCCTCGGCCGCAGCCGGCCGGATGCTCGACGTCCGCGTTGCCACGCTGCCGACGGTCGAGGGCGAGGCGGTGGTGATGCGCCTGCTGGACAAGTCGAAGAAGCCGCCGACACTCGAGGAGGTGGGCCTCGGCATCGCCATGACCGAGCGGCTGATGCCGCTGATCCACCGCCCGACGGGCGCACTGCTCGTCACCGGGCCGACCGGCTCGGGCAAGTCGACCACCCTGTTCGCCGCGGCGAGCAACATCAACCGCCCGGAGATCAAGGTGATCACCGTCGAGGATCCGGTCGAGTACCGCCTGGCCGGCTTGAACCAGGTACAGATCAATCCGCGCGCCGGGCTGACGTTCGCCACGGCCCTGCGGTCGATCCTCCGCTCGGACCCCGACGTCGTCATGGTCGGCGAGATCCGCGACGTCGAGACGGCCAAGATCTCGATCGAGGCCGCCCTGACCGGGCATTTCGTCCTCTCGACCATGCACACGAACGACGCGCCGAGCGCCCTGACGCGCCTGAACGAGATGGGCGTCGAGCCCTTCCTGACCGGAGCGGCGGTCACCGGCGTCCTCGCGCAGCGTCTCGCGCGCCGGCTCTGCGAGCACTGCAAAGAGATGTACGTCCCGACCGAGGAAGAGATCAACTCGGCGAAGCTGCCCGAAGAGCTCCGTGACGGAAACGTCGAGCTCTACCGCCGGACAGGCTGCGGGCGCTGCCGCCAGACCGGTTACCGCGGCCGCATCGGCGTCTTCCAGCTGCTGACGATGAACGAAGAGGTATCGGCGCTCGCCGCGCGCAAGGCGAGCCGCGAAGAGCTCGAGCGGGCCGCGATGACCGAGGGGATGACGACTCTCTGGGCCGACGGCATCGAGAAGGTGCTGGCCGGTCTGACCTCGCTCGAAGAGCTCGCCCGGGTCACGACCGTCTGACGAGCGAGCGCGGCGCCTGAGAGCGTCTAACGGAATGACCACGCGCCGACTGGGCGTGATGGCGAGTGCGATCTACGCCGCGAGCGGCCGCGAGGCTACTCGCCCTTGGACTTGCGCTTCCCGAGGCTGAGCTTCGTCGGCCGGCTGGCGGCCGCGAGATCCTCGAGCGAGGTCGGCGGCAGGGTGAAGCCGGGGGACGCGGGCTGCTCGACGACCTCCGGCTCGGGCGCCGGCTCGTCTGCCTGCGCGGCAGGCTCCGGATCGGCGGGCTCGGCATGCTCCGGCTCCGGCTCCGGCTCCGGCTCCGGCTCCGGTTCGGGCTCCAGCTCCGGCTCAGCCGCGGCGCGCTCGGCCAGGAGCTGCTCCGCCTCGCGGCGCGCCGTGTCCGAGATGTCCCCGGCCTGGACCCGTGCCTGGGCCAGTAGCTCGGCGGCGGCGGACCTGGCGCCTTCTGCCGTCTCCGCCGCCTCGGTGCCGGCGCGAGAGAGCAGGTCGTCGGCCTCCGAGCGGGCGGAGCCCACCACCGTGTCGGCCTCCGAACGGGCGGCGCCTACCACGGCCTCGGCCTCCGAGCGGGCTTCGCCGACCACCGTCTCGGCCTCCGCGCGGGCAGCGGCCAGGATCTCCTCAGCCTCGGAGCGGGCTGCCTCGACGGCCGCTTCCACGTCCGAGCGCTGGGCGTCCGCGGCCGACTCGGCCTCCGTCCGGGCCGAGGCGACGATGCTCTCGGCTTCGGCGCGCGCCTCTTGCTCCAGCGCCTGGGCGCGCTCGCCCGCCGCCGCGAGGGTCGCAGCCGCCTCGTCCTCGGCGGCCGCCTGGCGCTCCTGCGCCTCGCGCAGGGCCTCGGCCGTTTCCCGTTTCTGCTCCTCGAGCTCCTGCTGGAGCTGCGTCAGCTCCTGTCGCGCGCCTTCGAGGTCGCGCTTGAAGTGGTCGAGCTCCAGCTCACGCTCGTCCAGGGAGAGCCGGCGGAGCCGGACCTCCTCCTCGACGCGCGCAACCCGGTCTTTCGCCGTCTCCTGCGCGTCGCGCTCGATCCGGTCGGCCAGCTCGACGGCCGCCCGGACGAGCTCGAGTGCTTCGAGCCTCGCCGACCGGTTGTCGACGGTGAAGCTTGCGCCGGGGCCGACATCGTCGACGACGTCGGGATTGGGAGGAAGCCGCTCGAGCTGAGGGAGGGCGATGATGTCCGCGACCGGCTCCGGCTCGTGCCCCGGATACTCGATCTCTTCCCGTTGGATCGGGTCCACGGCTCCCCCTCTGTCGCGCTTAGGCGTGGATCTCGCAGCCCAGGTAGACGAGCGCCTCGACGGCTTCGGTGACGAACGTGCTGGCCTGCTGCGCGTCGGCAAAGCTGTAGGACGGCGCCTCGGTGCCTTCCTCGCGTCCCTCGAGTTCGATCTCTACGACGCACGCATCGCCGAGGTCACGCGCCCGCATCGTCACGACCGGGCGTCCCTGGCGGCTCGCGCTGCGGACGAAGAGCTCCCGCGGCTCGGGCTCGGCTGCCTCTGGGCGGCCGCCGCGCGCCATCAGCGAGCGTCGGCGACAGCCTGCTGGACGACGTCGCGGTCGACGAAGCCCTTGAACTCGTGGACGATGAGGTACGGCCGCTTCACCACGAGAACGTCCGGCGTGTCGACGACTCCGAGCTTGCGCAGGATCGCTGTGCCCGGCCGCTGGTTGTAGACGTCGAGCTTGACGTAGCCCACGCCCGCGGCATGCGCGCCTGCCTGCGCCTCTGCGCCGGCCGTCTGGTCGACGGCGGAATGTGGCGAGGAGAGCGAGACGACGACGATGGAGTGCTTGCCGAGTGCTTGCGCGACGGCGAGCGGCAGTCCGTGATTCGTGGCGATCGCGACCCTCGACGCGGGGTGCCGGTGCGCCTTGGTCGGAGCGGGGGTGGTCGTCGCGTGCCTCGTCGCGGACGGCGTCGAGCTCGTCGTGCTCGATTGCGACTTGTGGCCCGCCACGACGAAGTACCCGCCCGCGCAGAGCACGAGCAGGCCGAACATGACGACGAGCCGGAGCTGGCGCGTGCTCAACGTTCCGTTCATGGCCCTCCTATCGGCAGGCCCGACCGCTCGGGCCTCCCTGGAATGGGGGATAAGCGGAACGGAGCCGGTCCGTCACGGGCAGTTGTCTGCTGTCTCGTTCGTGGAGACCTGGCCGCCGGGGCCGACCAGATGGGCCCACGAGCTTCCCACCTGGGCCGAGATGCAGTAGCCCGAGCCTCCGTTCTCGGCCTTGACGGTCTGCAGGTTCGGGCTGATCCCGGCGTCGATCGTCTTCAGCTGCGCGGCCGAGATCCCGCTGTACGACCGGTTGTCGACGAAGTACGCCTCGGCGGCCGAGGTCGCCTCGCGGACGTCTGCCGCCGACGCGGTCGCCCGCGCCCTGGCGGCGAAGCCGATGTAGGCGGGCACGGCGATCCCGAGCAGGACGCCGATGACGACGAGTACGACGAGCAGCTCGACGAGCGTGAAGCCACGTTCGTCGCGACCTGGCCGCAGTGCAGATCCCGTACGCATGCAGTAAAGCCATCGGCAGCGGGAGGGGATGCCGCCTAGCCCCGCGCGAGGGATTCCCTCCCCCCGTGTGAGGGATTCCCGCCTCGGGTGCGCGAGCGGAGAAAGAGTGAGGGCGCGGTTTCCCGCGCCCTCGATACAGCTGATCGAGCGGTGCTGCTTAGCCAGCGGCGGTGGTGCAAGGAGCGCTGCCCGCGAGCACGGCGACCGTGCCGCCAGGGCCGACGACCTTGCCCGTCCACTTTGCGGACGAGTCGGTGAAGGAGATGCAGTAGCCAGCCGCTGCGCCCTTCACGACCATGCCGGCGGGGAGGCCCTTGTCGATGCCCTGGAGGCCACCGGCGTCAGGAGCGTCGCCACTGGTCAGCGTCATGTTGGTGTAGTTTCCGATGTCCGAGTAGTACGCCTCGGCGTCCGGAATCGCTTCGCGGACGTTCGCCTGGACCTGCGTCTTCACGGCGCGATCCTTGAAGCCGAGATACGACGGCACTGCGATCGCCAGCAGGACGCCGATGATGATGAGGACCACCAGGAGCTCGATGAGCGTGAAACCGCTCTCGTCCCTGTGATTGATCCGCTGCCTGAGGGTATGCATGCAATCTCCTTTGGATGGACGGGTACCCAGACCCGCCGTGTATCGGCACGCCGAGCGTCAGCTCATCCCCCCGACCGAGGGATTCGCAGGTCCGGGCGCTCACCCACAGCGGGGGAGGCGTTCCTGGGCCGTACGGCGCCTCTCACTCTTTCGAGTGATTGCCCGCCTGACGGGCTAAAGCGGTCGATACCGGCCGCCGATAGCTCGCTCGCATGACGCCGCAGCCTTTCTCCATCGACACGCTCCTCGAGCGCGTAGCGAACGAAGACGCCTCCGACCTCCACATCACGTCGGGGTCGCCGCCGCTCCTCCGCATTCGCGGCAAGCTGCAGCGGCAGGAGGAGTTCGGCGCGTTCTCGCCCGAGGAGACGAGAGACCTTCTTTATAGGGTCCTCTCGACCGAACAGCAGAAGCGGCTCGAGATCGATCGCCAGATCGACTTCTCCTATGCCGTTCCCGGTGTCGCCCGCTTCCGCGTCAACGTCTACTTCCAGCGCGACTCCCTCGCCGCCGCCTTCCGCCTCGTGCCGAAGCTGATCAAGTCGGCGCAGGAGCTCGGGCTGCCAGAGGTTCTGCTGCAGCTCGCCCGGGAGCCGCGCGGCCTGGTGCTCGTGACCGGCCCGACCGGCTCCGGTAAGTCGACGACGCTCGCGACGATGATCGACTCGATCAACGAGAGCCGGGCGGAGCACATCGTCACGATCGAGGACCCGATCGAGTTTCTCCACCAGCACAAGACCTCGGTGGTGAACCAGCGCGAGGTCGGCGCCGACGCCAAGGGATTCGCCGAGGCGCTGCGCGGCGCGCTGCGCCAGGACCCCGACGTGATCCTCGTCGGCGAAATGCGCGACCTCGAGACGATCTCGACCGCGCTGACCGCGGCCGAGACCGGCCACCTCGTGCTCGCGACCCTCCACACGCAGACCGCGCCGGGCACGATCGACCGCATCATCGACGTCTTCCCGGGCGCCCAGCAGGGCCAGGTCCGGATGCAGCTCGCCGCCTCGCTCCAGGGGATCGTCACGCAGACGCTCCTCCCGACCGCCGACGGCCGCACACGCGTGCCGGCGCTGGAGATCCTCCTGCCCGACGACGCCGTCCGGAACCTCGTCCGGCAGGGCAAGACCGAGCAGATCTATTCCGTCATGCAGACCAACACGACGCGCGGGATGCAGACGATGGAGCAGTGCCTCGCCGACCTCGTGGTGCAGCGCGTGATCAGCCAGGAGACGGCGATGAAGGTTACGAGCCGCCGCGAGGAGTTCGAGGCCCTGCTCGCTCGGAACGGCTTCGCCCCACGATCGTCTGACGACCACCTTCCCGAGACCCTTCGCAACCTACGCGTCGCAGGAGCCAACCAGTGAGCGGAATCACCGACCTTCTCAAGAAGGACCTGTCCTTCAAGCGCAAGTCGGCGCCGAAGCCGGAGGCTGCTGCTACGTCGGCGGCCCAGCCCTCGCCCGACCAGGCGCCGAAAGCCGAAGCCGAGCAGCAGGCACCGAAGACCGAGCAGGCACCGAAGACCGAGAACGCGCCGAAGGCCGAGAAGTCGCCGAAGCGCAAGCCCTCGCTCAAGCGGAACATGTCGCTCTCGTTGCCGAAGCCTTCGCGCAAGCAGAACGACGCGTCGTCGGCACAGTCCGGCCCCCGCCTGAAGCAGATCGTCGGGCTCAAGATCGGCTCCTCCCAGCTCGCGGCGGCCGTCGTCGTCAACAACGGCAAGCCGAGGCTCGTCAAGGCCGCGCGCCACACCCTTCCGCCCGGCGTCGTCGCCGGCGGCGAGGTGCGCGATCCGGCGGCGCTCGCCAAGGAGATCGAAACCTTCTTCCGCACCGCCGACCTGCCGCGCAAGAACGTCCGCCTCGGCATCGGCAACAGCCGCACCGGCGTCCGCGTCTTCGAGCGCCCCGCCGTGGACGACCCGCGCCAGCTGGCGAATGCGATCCGCTTCCGCGCGCACGAGACGCTGCCGATCCCGATCGAGGACGCGATGCTCGACTACCACGTCATCGACGACGAGAGCGGCTCGGGCCGGGTTCTGCTGGCCGTTGCCTATCGCGAGCTCGTCGACGGCTTTACCGCGACCTGTGCCGAGGCGACGATCGAGCTGGTCGGAATCGACATCGAGGCCTTCGCGTTGCTGCGCGCTGTCGGCGGCGACCCGCTCCGCAACGGCGAGCGCGAAGGCGCTGCCCGCGTCGCTGTCTCGATCGGCCACGACCGCACGACCGTGGCCGTCTCCGACGGACGCCTGTGCGAGTTCACCCGCGTTCTCGACTGGGGCGGCGGCCGTGTCACCGAGGCAATTGCCCGCGCGCTCGACATCGACACCGCCGAGGCAGAGCAGATCAAGCGCACGATCGACGTCTCCGGCCGCGCACCACAGGAGCCCGGCGACGAGCAGAAGGTGCGTGCGGCCGAGGCAGCCCGCCAGGAAGTACACGGCCTCGCACGCGAGCTCGCCTCCTCCCTCCACTTCTACCAGGATCAGCCGGACTCACTGGGCTTCGCCGAGATCACCATCACCGGCGGCGGCGCCCACCTCCAGGGACTCGCCGAGCAGCTCGAAGAGCTGATCGGCATCAGCTTCCGCGTCGCCGACCCCTTCGCCCGCGTCGGCTCCGGCCACGGCGTCAGCTCGGGCGGTCAGGACGGCTCGCTGGCCGTCGCAATCGGACTGGGAATCGAGGACTGATGCGCTCCGTCAACCTTCTCCCCCGCCAGGCAGTCGAGCGGAAGAGCGAGCGGCCGAACTCGGTCGTGCTCGTCGCCGCGATCGGTGGCGCTTCCGTCGTGCTCGCACTCGTCGGGGGCTTTCTGCTCGCGAACCGCAGTGTCGACCGGCAGCAGCAGGCTCTCGCCTCCGCGCGGGCTGTCCTCGCCGTGACGCCGAAGCACACGCTCTCCGCGAAGACACAGGCCTACCGCACGAACGTCCTCAACCAGCGCCAGCAGCGGTCGCTTGCCCTCGCGTCGGCGCTCGGCAAGCGCGTCGCCTGGGACCGTGTCCTGCGCCACATCACGCTCGTGATGCCCGGCGACATCTGGCTCACGAACCTGATCGGCAACACGCCGCTCGACCCGGTGGACGCGACAGCCGGACTGGCGCCGACCACCACCACGACGACCCAGAGCGCGTTCCCGGCGCCGTCCACGGATCTCACGATCCAGGGGTACACGTACACCCAGGCCGGCGTCGCGCGATTCCTCGAGCGCCTCGACGTCCTCCCCGACCTCAAGAACGTCCAGCTGCAGAACAGTCAAAAGGCTCAGCTGGGCAACCAGCAGGTCGTGAACTTCACGATCGTCGCGGCCATCAACAACGGAAAGGGAAACTCGTGACCGCCCGCTTCGAGAATCTGTCGCCGAGGGCGCAGGTCGCGCTCGTCGTGGGCGCGCTGCTTCTCGTCGTCCTCATCGGCTACTTCGCCGTGATCGCGCCCAAGCGCTCGGCTGCCGCGCACGCCCAGCAGCAGGCGGCCGCCGTGCAGCAGCAGATCGACAGCAATCGCTCGTCGGGCTTCACGAACGCCCTGCCGGCGGTGCGCGCCGCGAGCGTCTTCAGCCTGGCGAAGGCGATGCCGACCCAGCTCGAGACGCCCGACCTGATCCTGCAGCTGAACCAGCTCGCCCAGGACTCGGGCATCAGCTTCGATCAGATCGAGCCCACCGGCGCGACTGCGTCGACCGCGACACTGACCGGTACGCCGGACCCGTTCGCGGCCGAGCCGATCCAGGTTCAGTTCACGGGCAGCTACTACGACTTCCTGACGTTCCTTCAGCGGCTGCACAATCTCGTGCGCGTCGAGAACGGGAAGCTGTTCGCGGCCGGACGCCTGTTCGACGTGACCAACATCTCGTTCGCGCCGGGCCCGAAGGGGTTCCCGCAGGTCTCGACGACGCTGACGATCAACGCCTTCGCGCCACAGACGGTCCAGCCGGCGGCGCCTGTCGCCCCGACCGGGACGGACACCACGGCGACGTCGACCACCACGACCGATACGACGGCGACCACCACGACGCCGGCGCCCACCTCGGCCAGCCCGAGCACGAGCGGAGGAACCTCATGAGCCGCAAGAAGAGCAGAACGAAGACCCTGGCAGAGAACAGGGAGAAGCGGGCGAAGAAGATCGCCATCGGCGGCGGGGTGGTCCTCGTGGCTCTGGTCGCCTTCCAGGGACGGCATCTCCTCAGCCACAGCAGCAGCAGCACGACGCCTCCGCCGGCCGTCACGACGACCTCCGGCGTTCCGGGCGCGACGCCCGCGCCCACGCCCTCGACCACGCCTCCCGGCACCGCCGCGGTCGGCGTCGCGGCGTTGGCCGTGACTCCCACGGCGAGCACGAAGCTGCCGGACTCGGAGGCAGGGCCGAAAGAGGCGAAGTCGCAGCTCTTCTCGTTCAGCCGCTTCACCGCGAAGGACCCGTTCGTCCAGCAGGTCTCCTCCACGTCCCCCACGGGTTCGTCCACGACGGCCTCCTCGGGCACGAGCGCGCAGCACGGCCCCGCCGGCTGTCGGCACGGCAGCGGCCGGCGGCCCGAACACCACTCCGCGGAAGCAGGCCCGCGCGCTGGCGGGGGCGAGCACGGCGACGCTCTCGATCAACGGCAGGCTCCAGACGGTCCACGTCGGGGCGAGCTTCCCGAGCGCGAACCCGCTCTTCAGGCTCGTCTCGCTCACCCACGGCGTCGCGAGGATCGGCATCGCGAACGGCTCCTATGCGAGCGGCGCTCAGACCCTTTCCCTCGCAACCGGCCGCGCGGTCACGCTCGCCGACACGGCGGACGGCATCCGCTACAAGCTGCGGCTGATCTCCGTGTCGTGAGCTAGCGATGGCCGGCTTCGCCTACACCGCGATCGGCATCGACGGCCTGGAGGCCGTCGGTGAGATCAACGCGCCCGACCTCGAGGCGGCACGCGAGCAGCTTCGCGCGCGCGGCCTGCTCGCCAACTCCCTCAAGGAGCTGGCGGCCGGCGGCGACGAAGGGGCGCGCACGATGTTCAAGAAGATCAAGCCGCGCTCGATGCAGATCTTCTCGCGCCAGTTCGCGACGATGATCGAGGCCGGGCTGAACATCGTCGCCGCCCTCGTGATCCTCGAGGAGCAGACCGACGACGCGTACCTGGCCGACATCATCTCCGAGCTCCGCGCCGACGTCGAAGGCGGCCTGCTTCTCTCGCAGGCGATGGCCCGTCACCCCAAGGTGTTCAACGAGCTCTACGTCTCGATGGTGCAGGCGGGTGAGGCGTCGGGAATGCTCGACAACGTGCTCGACCGCGTCGCGGAGCAGATCGAGAAGGAGACGAAGATCAAGCGCCGCGTCAAGGGCGCGATGATCTACCCGACCGTCGTCTTCACGTTCGCGTCGCTCGTGCTCTGCGCGATGCTCATGTTCATCGTCCCGATCTTCGCGAGGATCTTCACCTCGCTCGGCGGACAGCTCCCGCTCCTGACCCGCGTCGTCGTGCACGCCTCCGACCTGCTGCGCCAGCGCTGGTACATCGTCTTCCCGCTCATCGCAGCCATTATCTGGGGCACGCTGCGCTACAAGCGCACCGAGTCCGGCCGTCAGGCCTGGGACCGCATCAAGCTCCGGATCCCGCTGAAGATCGGCGAGGTCGTGCTCAAGGTGACGATGGCACGGCTGCTGCGGACGCTCGCAACCCTCGTCGCTGCCGGCGTCGACATCATCAAGGCGCTCGAGATCGCCGGCTCGACGGCCGGCAACTGGATGGTCGAGCAGGCGATGACGGAAGTCGCGGACGAAGGTGCAGGAGGGCATTCCGATCGCGGAGCCCCTGACGCACGACCCGCTCTTCCCGCCCATGGTCAGCCAGATGGTCAAGATCGGCGAGGAAACGGGAGAGCTCGAGCAGATGCTCAGCAAGATCGCCGACTTCTACGAGGACGAGGTCGACGCTGCGATCCAGTCCCTGACCTCGATCATCGAGCCGATCATGATGATCGGCGTCGGGTTCATGGTCGGCATCATCATCATCGCGATGTACCTGCCGATGTTCAAGATGATGCAGCTCATCGGCAACCAGTAGCCGTCGTCCGTCTCGCTCGCTCGTTAGCCGCTGAAGCTCAGCTCGCGCTGCGCGAGACCCGGTGGATCGCGCGGATCGCCACGCCCTCGATGCCGCGCGCGACGGCGGGGTGCGGCAGGTCGCCGATCAGGAGCTTCGCGAGCGCGCGGAAAGTCACCGGCAGCCGCGCGATCGCATACGTTGTGCCCGGGTACCGCTCGAACGCGCGCTTCGCGCCCCAGCCCGCGCGGGTGAGCGGGGTGATCTCACCGCTCGACGGCTTCCTGGTACGGCTCGAGCGAGTCGGTGCGGCCCGCGAGGACCTCGAGCGACGCGTCGGCAACGAGCCGCGCCGAGAGGAACGCCTCGTACATCCCGTCGCCGCTGAACGGGTCGACGAGGCCGGCGGCATCCCCGATCACCGCGGTGCGGCCTCGGGCGAGCCGGGTCTCGGACAGTCGCTGCGGTAACCGATAGCCGCGGGTGTCCCGGGCCGCGTCGGGGTCGATTCCGTAGGCCTCGCACATCCGGCGCAGTTCGGTGCGAAGCCGCGGCCCCTCCTCCGCGTTCCCACCGACGCCGACGTTCACGTGGTCGCCCTTCGGAAAGACCCAGCCGTACCCGCCGCGGATGACCGCGATCTCGAGCACCATCGCACCCGCGAAGCGCTGCTCGTGCGGATAGTTCGCCTCGAGCGCGACGCCGTGTACGACCCCGTCGGCGAGCCCGAGCTGCTTCGCCGACGAGCCGTTGCAGCCGTCGGCGCCGATCACGATCTGCGCATCCAACTCGCGCGCATCGGCCGTCTCCCCCTCCCGCACCTCGGCGCCCGCCTCGGCTGCCTTGCGCAGCAGGAACTCGTCGAGCCGCACCCGCTGCGTCATGTACGCGAGCGGCTCGGCCGCCCGGCGGCTGAAACGGTGGCGGTAGCGAAGCCCGCAGTTCAGCCTCGCAACGACGTCCTCCACCACCGGCTCGATCGAGAACGGCAGCAGCCGGGCGGCGCGTCCGGTGACGCCGCCGCCGCATGGCTTGTCGCGCGGGAACTTCGCCTTGTCGAGGAGGAGAACGCTGGCGCCCGCGGTCGCGAGGCGGTACGCGGCGGTCGAGCCTGCCGGCCCGGCCCCGACGATCGCGATGTCGTAGCTCACGGGTGCACGCTACGTGACGACACGCCCCCGGAACGTGCGCAGCGACAAGATCGTGACCCCGATCGAGCCGCCGACAAGGGCGAACATGAACGCCCAGATCGGCATGTGCGGGAGCTCGGGAGTCAGCGAGGTGCGTAAGCCCTCGCTCATGTAGACCATCGGGTTGAACAAGACGAGCACCTTGAGCCAGAGGATCGGCGTGAGCGTCGCCCACGGGTAGTAGATGCAACCGAGGAACGTGAGCGGCAGGACGACGACCGCGAACAGCAGCGTCACCTTCCGCGGATCGAGCACCGTCCCGATGAAAAGGCCGATCGCCGCAGCGAGAAAACAGGCGAAGAGCAGGGCAAACGCGAACAGTGCCGGGTCGTGGACGTGCACGGACGGCGCCTCGCCGGGCGCGTGCACGAGGTAGACGATCGGGAACACGACGCCGGCGGCGATGAGGGACTGCATGGCGCCGGCGAAGATCTTCTCCATACCCACCACCCAGACCGGCACGGGCGCGAGCACGCGGTCCTCGATCTCCTTGCTGACGCTGAACTCCTGCACGAGCGGCAGCGCGACGGCCTGGATCCCCTGGAACATGACGGCCACGGCGATCAGGCCGGGCACGAGGACGGTCGAGAACGAGACGCCGTTCGCCACGCCGTGGAAGCCCTGACCGATCTTCGGGAAGACGTAGGCGAAGACGAAGACGAACAGGAGCGGCTGCATGATCGTCCGGATCAGGAACTGGCCGACGTTGCGGCGCAGCACGCGGATGTCGCGCGCGAGCAGCGCGCCGAAGGTCTGGAGGTACGACCTCACTCGCGGTACTCCCGGCCGGTCAGGTTGAGGAAGACCGTCTCGAGGCTCGGCGGCAGGCTCGAGGCGTCCCGGACCACGAGCCCGAGCGTGGCCGCCTCCTGCACGAGCTGCACGAGCACGCCTTCCGAACGCGCGGCGTGGACGCGGACGACCTGCTCGTCCCGCTCCACCGAGCGGACGGCCTCGAGCCGGTCGGCGTACTCGGCCAGCGGCGCGGGATCTCCCTCCAGGGTCAGCGTGATCAGCGTCTCCGCCCCGTGCTTCCGCTTCAGCTCGGCCGGAGTGTCGACCGCGAGCGCCTTGCCGTGGTCGATGATCGCGATCCGCTCGCACAGCACGTCGGCCTCCTCCATGTAGTGCGTCGTGAGCAGCGTCGTCTGGCCGGCGCGGTTGAGGTCCTCGAGGATCCGCCACAGGTTGATTCGCGTCTGCGGGTCGATGCCGGAGGTCGGCTCGTCGAGGAAGAGCACGCGCGGCTCGTGCACGAGCGCGCGCGCCACCATCAGCCGCTGGGCGAGGCCGCCGGAGAGGTGGAAGACCATCGCGTCGGCGCGCTCGGTGAGCGAGAACTGCTCGAGCAGCTCGTCGGCCCGCGCCCGCGCACGGGCGCGCGGGACGCCGAAGAAGCGGCCGTGGTAGTAGAGGTTCTCCCAGACGGTGAGCGCCCGGTCGAGCGTGTTCGCCTGCGAGACCACGCCGATCTGGCGCTTCACGTCGGCCGCGTGACGACTGACGTCGAGGCCCGAGACGAGCGCGCGCCCGCCGGTCGGGACGACGGTCGTCGTGAGCATCCCGATCGTCGTCGATTTCCCGGCCCCGTTCGGGCCGAGCAGGCCGAAGAACTCGCCGCGCCGCACCTCGAGGTCGAGCCCGTCGACGGCGACGAGCGATCCGAAGACCTTGCGGAGCTGCTCGGTCCGGATCGGAGCGTCGTCGCGGGCGGCCACCAAACTCAAAGCTACAATGGCGCTCCCCCAGGGGGTGTGCCCGAGCGGCCAAAGGGAACGGGCTGTAAACCCGTCGGCTCAGCCTACGGAGGTTCGAATCCTCCCGCCCCCATGTGCCCGACACGGTCGATGAGGGTTTCGCATCCTCGGCCGAGGATGCGGAGGTAGAAGTCGAGGAGGCTCCGCCGATCACGGAGCTGCTCGTGCGTCTCGGCCGCGACGTCAGCGTTCTCGTCTTCTGCGAGACGCACCTCGCGGCGGCCCGCAATCTCCCCGAGGTCCGCCGGACAGCCCGCGACCTCGCCGGCGCGGTCGTCGCCGGGCTCGCACTGCTGACGGCGTTCGTGTTCGCGAACGCGGCTGCGTTCTACGGCCTGACGGCCGTCGTGTCGCCGTGGCTGGCGGCGCTCATCCTCTGCCTCGTCTGGCTCGCGGTCGGACTTGCGCTCGTGATCCTCCTCATGGTCCGGGCGGGACAGGTCTCGGGCTGGAAATGGTGGCGCGTGTTCCGCGCCGGACGGGAAGAGAGCGTCGAGGACCTCGAACGGGCGCGCGCAGACGCGGAACGGGACGTCCACGAGACGCTCGCGCTCCTGGCGCCGGCGATCACGGTCGAGATCGCGTCGGCGTCCGTCGCGGTCGCAGGCGACGTGGCGGGCGACATGGCCGACGACGTCGTCGAGGCCGGAGACGACCTACTGGACAGCTCCGAGGACTTCGTCGAAGGGATCACCGAGGACCTTCCCGGCGGCGGAGCGGTGAGCCAGGCGTGGAGCGTCGTCCTCATGCCGGGTCGCCTCGGGATCAGGATGGCCACGACGGTCCTCCGCCGCAGCGACTCCGACGACTGACCCGTACCCATGAAACCTGGACCTGCGGCCGCCTACGACGTCTCTCTCGCCGAGCCGGGCCGGGACCGCGCGGAGATCCTCGAGCTCGGCTCGAGCGTCCTCGACGACTTCACGCCTGCGCGCTACGAGAAGTACTACGAGGGGAATCCGTGCGGCCCACCGCTCGTCGTCACGGCACGAACCCAGGCGAGCGGAGAGCTCGTCGGCATCGCAGCGCTGCATCCGCAGCCGATGAGGATTGAGGGCGCGATCGTGACCGGCGCCGTCGCGGGAGACTTCGCCGTCCACCCGGCGCATCGGGCCTTCGGTCCTGCGCTCGCGCTGCAGCGGGAGCTCACCCGCGCCGCCGACGAGCGAGGAATCCGTCTCGCCGTCGGGATTCCGGACGGGCCTGCCGCCGGTGTCCTCCGGCGCGTGGGGTACCGCCGCGCGGGAGTGCTCGTCCCGCTCGTGCGCATGCTCCGGCCGGCGGGTGCCGAGGAGGTCGCGCCCGGACGCGCGCAGCCGCGCGCGTTCGCGGCGTCGCTGCGCACGCGGCGGTTGAAGGCCGCGCTCGCAGGGCACTCGGTGCTCGAACCCCAGTCCTTCGGCGCTCCCCTGGAGTCCCTGCTCGCGGACGTCGCGCCGAGGGCCATCTCGGTGCAGCCGAGCCGGGAGTTCCTCGAGTGGCGCTTCGACCTCGACGGAGGGACGATGTCGAGTCGCTGCTCGATCCTGGCCGTCACGCGGTCCGGCACGCCGGTCGCCTACGCCGTCTCTCGCGACAGCGGCGTCACGCGGCACGTGGTCGACCTCGGCTGGCTCGATCCGGCCGGGCTCGCCGCGATCGTCGCGGCCGTGGTCGAAGGAGGCCGCAAATCGGGTCTCGCCGCAGTCGGCCTCTCGTGCTTCGGCGGCAACACCGACCTCGACGCGGTGCTCTCCCGCTTCGGCTTCCTTCCGGCTCGACGGCCGGGGCGTGCGGTCTGGTGCCGCGGCGGCGACGACACCGCCCTCGCCGACCCCGCGCGGTGGCTCCTGTTCGAGTCCGCGTTCGACGAGTAGCTAGACGGATAGCTCGTCGACGACGAGCGGCGGGAAATGGAGGTACTCCGCGACACGCCGCTTGGCGTCGATGTCGTCGAAGATCCGCTCGACCTGGTCCACCGTCAGGCCGCACCGTTCGGCGACGCTCGCGGCCGGGATGCCGCGATCCCGGGCGTACAGGCACACGTCCAGCGTGGCCAGTGGCACCGAGAAGAAGAACTCCTCCTGCGTCTGCTCGAGGGAGTACGTGTCGGTCGTCGGAGTCCGCGAGCGGATCCTCTCGTCGACCCCGAGCAACTCGGCGAGGCCGTAGACCTGCGTCTTGTACAGGTGCGCGATCGGCTTCAGGTCGGCGGCGCCGTCTCCGTTCTTGACGAAGAAGCCCTGGTCGTACTCGAGCCGATTCGGCGTGCCGGCCACGGCGTAGTTGAGCCGGTCGGCGTGGAAATACTCGAGCGTCTTCCGGGCGCGCTGCTTGAAGCTCGTCGCCGCGACGAGCGTCCTGTACTCGTCCGCCGGCAGCCGGCGAGTCACCCGCTCCCCGCTCGGGCTCTCGGCGACGAGCTGGAAGAGCCGGAGACGAGCCTCGGGCTGGACCGGCGGCAGCGTGATCTTCATCCGCCACTCCGGCGTGTAGCCCGGCACGAGCCGCGCGACGACCTCGTCCCGTGTCCGGTAGAAGCCGAACGCCTCGAGCGCGGGCGTGAGGTCCTGGACGAGCTCCTCGGCGCCCGTCGAGGCGGCCGCCGCCCGGCTCAGCTCCAGCGTGTCCGGCGCCGACTCCCGCTCGGGAGTCATGAGCGCGAGGACGTTGTCCGCCCCGAGCGCATGCGTGCACAGGGCGAGGACGACGCTGCTGTCGACGCCGCCCGAGACGCCGACGACCGCGCCCCGGCGGCGGAGCCGGCGGCCGATCGCGTCGCGGATGAAGTCGTGGATGCGCTCGAGCTCGCGTTCCGCATCGAAGCTCTCGAAGTCGGCGAACGGATCCGTCGTCACGCGCCGTCCGCGCGCTCGAGATAGCGGAGCACGCCCGCGATCGAGTCGAAGTTCTCCGGCACGAGGTCCTCGTCCGGAATCGCGATTCCGTAGCGGCTCTCGAGGTGCTCGATCAGCTCGAGGACGCCGGTGGAATCGAGCACTCCGGCCTCGAGCAGGGAGGCGTCGGCGTCGAGCTCCTCCGCGTTCGCGAGCGGGAAGGTGGCGACCAGGAACTCCCGGAGCTCGAGCTCCCTCGGCGTGGCGGCGGACATGGCGGCGAGTGTAGTCACGTGCCCGGCCTATGATCAGGCACGTGTGCGGGGTCGCCGGGATCTACGACGCCCGCCGCCACGTGGACCGGGAGCTCCTGCTCTCGATGGCGGGCGAGCTCCTTCACCGAGGCCCCGACGGCGTCGGCCTCTACCTCGCCGACGGCTTCGGGATGGTCGCCGCCCGGCTCGCCGTCGTCGACCTCGAGCGAGGCGACCAGCCGCTGCCCACGACCGACCGCAGGTTCTGGGCGATGCAGAACGGCGAGATCTACAACCACCCCGAGCTTCGCCGCGAGCTCGAGGAGCTCGGCCACCGCTTCGAGACGCACTGCGACACCGAGGTCATCGCCCACGCGTACCAGGAGTGGGGTCCCGACTGCCTCTCGCGGCTAAACGGCGACTTCGCGCTCGCGGTCTGGGACGACTCGAGGCGCGAGCTCTTCCTGGCGCGCGACCGCTTCGGCGTCCGGCCGCTCTTCCTGCTGGAGCACGGGCCTCTGGTTGCGTTCGCGTCCGAGGCGAAGGCGCTGCTGCGCCACCCGGAGGCACGGCGCGAGCTCGATCCTTCGGCGCTCGTCGAGACGTTCACGGCCTGGTCCGTCTCCCCCTCCCGCTCGGCGTTCACCGGCATCCGGGAGCTCGCGCCGGCGCACTACCTGCTCCTGCGGGACAACGGCGAGCGGGTGGAGCGACGCTGGTGGGATCTCGACTTCACGACCGCCGGTCCGCCACCCTCGCTCGACGACGCGGCCGAGGAGCTGCACGCGCTGCTCGACGATGCGATCGGCCTCCGGCTCCGCGCCGACGTTCCGGTCGCGGCCTATCTCAGCGGCGGGCTCGACTCCTCGACGATCGTCGCGCTCGCACGGCGACACGTGTCTGCGCCGGTCGCGCTGTTCGGGCTCGGCTTCGAGCAGGAGGAGTACGACGAGTCGGCGTACCAGAGCCGTCTCGCGGACGGCGTTCGGCCTCGACCTCGTCGCGGTCGAGGTGGGCGCGCGGGACGTCGCGCGAGCTCTTGCCCCGCGCGGTCGCGCTCGCCGAGAAGCCCATGCTGCGCACGGCTCCGGTCCCGCTCCTCGCGTTGTCGCGCGGCGTGCAGGAGGCGGGGATCAAGGTCGTGCTCACGGGCGAGGGCGCCGACGAGCTGTTCGCGGGGTACGACGTGTTCCGCGAGAACAAGATCCGGCACTTCTGGGCCCGCGACCCGGAGTCGGCGTGGCGCCCCCAGCTGATCGACCGGCTGTATCCCTACCTCCCCCGTCAGCTGGCGCCTTCGCGGCTGCTGCGGCAGTTCTTCGCGCAGGGACTCGAGGAGACCGGCGACCCGCTGTACAGCCACCTGCCCCGGTTCGCGAACACGTCCCGCTGCCTGCGGATGCTGCACCGGGACCTCGCTGGAGCGGGCGCGGCGCCGGTCGTGGAGGAGCTGCGGGAACGCGTCACGGAGCACATCACGCCCTTCTCGCCGCTCGGGCGAGCGCAGTACATCGAGATCGCCACCTTCCTCACCGGCTTCCTCCTCCATGCCCAGGGAGACCGAATGCTGATGGGCAACTCCGTCGAGGGACGCTTCCCCTTCCTCGACTACCGCGTCGCCGAGCTCGCCGCCCGCCTCCCCGACTCGCACCGGCTGCTGGGGCTCCGCGAGAAGCTCGTGCTCAGGAAAGCGGTCGCCGACGTCCTGCCCGAAGACATCCGCCTCCGCCCGAAGCAGCCGTACCGGGCGCCGATCGCCTCCGCCCTCGCCGGACCGGCCGCCGCTCCGTATCTCGACGATCTCCTCTCCCCCGCCCGGATCGAGCGCGCGGGACTGTTCGACGTCGCCGCAGTCACGCGCCTCCGGGCCAAGGCCACCGCGGGCACGACGTATCCGCTGACCGAGACCGAGGAGATGGCGCTCGTCGGTGTCGCGACCACGATGCTCCTCCACGAGCAGTTCGTGGACTCGACCTCCCCGCCCGTGCGCGCCGAGCCCTCGAAGGTCGTCGAGGCCGGCGAGGTCTCGGTACTGGAGGGATCGACCTCCGAATGAGCGCGCCGGCAACCGAATGGCTGGTGGGAGACACGCTGCTGCACGCGGCGGCTTCTCGCGGCGGCCATCCCGCCGTCGTCGCCGACGGTGTCTCGTACGACTACGGGACGCTGCTCGACTCGTCGCTTCGCCTGGCTCGGGCGCTGCAGCAGAACGGCCTCACCCGCGGCGGACGCGTCGTCGTCCAGACGGCGAGCCAGTGGCACTGCGCGCTCGCCGTCTACGCGACCGCCCTCGCCGGTGGCGTGTTCGTCGTGCTGCATCCACAGACGAAGCGGGACAAGCTCCGCTTCGTGCTCGAGGACTGCGGCGCCGAGGTTCTGGTCGCCGGAAAGGCCGCACTCGCCGCGCTGCAGAACGAGGCTCTCCCTTCCGGCCTCGGCTTCGTCCTCTCGAGCGGCGCGGGAAGCGAGCCCGACTGGGTCGACGCGACGCTCGAAGAGACGATCGCAGGCGCCGAGCCGACGCCGCGAACGCCGGCGATCCCACAGGATCTCGCCGCACTGATCTACACCTCCGGCTCGACCGGGACGCCGAAGGGCGTGATGATGCGGCACCGCAACGTCGTCTTCACGCTCCAGAGCCTGTGCCGCTATCTCCGGCTCGACGCGGACGACCGGATCCTCAACTTCCTGCCGCTCTCGTTCGACTACGGGCTCTACCAGCTGCTCATGGCGGTGCGGATGAGCGCGACCCTCGTCGTCGAGCCGTCGTTCGTCTTCCCGTGGGAAGTCGTCAAGCGCGCGCAGGCCGAGGAGGTGACCGTCTTCCCGGGCGTGCCGACGGCGTACGCGACGCTGCGCGGGCTCGCGCGCGAGCGGCCCGACCTCCAGCTGCCGAGCGTGCGGAGGGTGACGAACACGGCCGCAGCCCTACCGCCGGCGATCCTCGACGATCTCCGTCGCATCTTCCCGAATGCCCTGATCTTCGCGATGTACGGCCTGACGGAGTGCAAGCGGGTGAGCTATCTCGAGCCCGAGCTGCTCGCCGAGCGTCCGTCCTCCGTGGGCAAGGCGATCCCGGGCACGGAGGCGATGGTCCTCGTCGACGGGCGTCCCGCGGAGCCCGGCGAGCAGGGCGTCCTCCACGTCCGCGGCCCGCACGTTATGGCGGGCTACTGGAACCGTCCCGACCTCACCGACGACATGCTCGTGCCGGGGCCCGTGCCCGGCGAGCGGATGCTCTGCACCCACGACTTCTTCACGGCGGACGAGGACGGCTTCCTCTACTTCGTCGGTCGCAGCGACGACATCATCAAGAGCGGCGGCCAGAAGGTGAGCCCGGCCGAGGTCGAGTCGGCGCTCCAGGCCATCCCCGAGGTGAGCGCGGCCGTCGTCGTCGGAGTAGAGGACGAGGTGCTCGGGCAGCGGATCCGCGCGCACGTCGTGCTCTTCCAGGACGCGACGCTGACGGAGAAAGACGTGATCCGGGCCTGCCGGGATCGGCTCGAGCCGACCATGGTCCCGCACGAAGTCGTGTTCACGGACTCGCTGCCGACGACCGACTCGGGGAAAGTCACCCGCCGCGGGTTGACGTGAGCCTGCGCAAGGCAGCCGCCACGGTCGTCCCGTCGCGCGCCCGGCCGACCGTTCGGCGGCTGATCCGGCCGCTCGACCGACGGTTCAGCATCCGCTCCGTCCCTGCCGGATCGTCGGTGGTCCTCGGCTACCACGGCGTTGCGGAATCGACGTTCGACCCCTGGGATCTCTTCCTTGCGCCCGAGCTCTTCACCGAGCACCTCGAGGCGCTCACGCGCCACTTTCGGCCCGTCTCGCTCGAACAGCTCGTCGAATCTGCCGCGGGCGGAGAGCCGATCCACCGCGGCGTGGCGCTGACCTTCGACGACGGCTACCGCAGCCTCCTCGAGGAAGTGAAACCCGCGCTCGAACGCTTCGGCATCCCGGCCACCGTGTTCATCGCGAGCGGCTACGTCGGCTCGGGCGTCGACTTCTGGTGGGACGCCCTGGCGCCGATCGCGTTCTCGCCCCACCGTCCAAGCACCGGCTCCGGGCAGGTGGACGACGTCCAGGTCGAGTGGGATTTGGAGCCGGAAGCGCTCTACTTCGCCCTCTACGAGCAGCTGCACCCGCTGCCGCACGCGCGCCGCTCCGCCGTGCTCGGGGAGCTGGCGAAGCTGGCAGAGCCCGAGGCAGCGAAGCCGCAGACGATGAGCTCCGAGGAGCTCCTGGAGCTGGCGGCCGGCGACCTCGTCGAGATCGGCTCCCACACCGTGTGGCATCCCCGACTCCCGGACTTCGACCCGCCGCAGCAGCTCGACGAGATCCGCCGCGGCCGGAGCGACCTCGAGCTGCTGCTCGGCCGGCCGGTGGAGAGCTTCGCCTTCCCGCACGGCGAGTTCACCGCCGAGAGCATCGCCTGCGCACGCGAGGCCGGCTTCACGCGCGTGTGCACGTCGAAGTACGCGGCGTTGCGGGCAGGAGCCGACCGCTACGCCGTCCCCCGCTGCTTCGTCTACGAGAAGTGCCACGGGGACGAGCTCGCGTGGCGGCTCTCGCGCTTCTTCCGTCTCGGAGCGCCGCCGGCACCCTGAGCGCTTGTCGGCGCACGCTCGGCGCAGATTGGTTAGGACCCAAAGCTGACAGCGGGCCGGGAAGGGGCCCGACCCGCACCCCATCTCGCAACGAGCGAAAGGAGCTACCGAATGCGTATTCGCCTGGTGGCGGCCGTCCTACTTGCAAGCGCGATCGCCGCGACGGTCGTCGGCTACGTCCTTCCCGCCGGTGCCTCCGGCAACCCGGCCACACCGATTGCGGGTGGCCCGGGGCCGGGCCAGCCCGGCTTCCCGCGTATGACACACATCTTCGTGATCATGATGGAGAACACGTCGTATACCGATCTCCTCAGTCCGGCCAACACGAATACGACGTTCATCCAGAGCATCGCGAACAACTACGGGCTCGAGACGAACTACTCCGGCGTCACACATGTGAGCCTGCCCAACTACATGGCCGTCACGAGCGGGTCGAACTGGGGCTCCAACAGCGACGACGTCAACCAGGCGCCGCTGTTCGACCACACCAATCTGGTCGACCAGCTCCAGAGCGCAGACGTGAGCTGGAAGGCGTACATGGAGGATCTGCCGTCCGCCGGCGACACGGTGGCGTCGACCCCGGACGGCCTGTACGTGCGCAAGCACGATCCGTTCCTGATGTATCCGGACGTCTACAACAACCCGGCCCGCGCGGCCAAGGTCGTCCCGCTGACGCAGCTCACGACGGACCTCTCGACGAACAAGGTGCCGCGCTTCGTCTGGATCACGCCGAACCAGTGCAACAACATGCACGGCGGCACGCCCACGTGCCCGTACCCGAACTCGCCGACCGACGCCAACCAGATGGCGCTCTACAAGGACGGCGACACGTTCCTCCACACCTGGGTGACCGCGATCATGCACTCGAAGGCCTGGACCGGGAACTCGGCCATCTTCGTCACCTGGGACGAGAGCAGCTTCGCGGACGACGCGCCGTACGGACCGAACGACGTCAGCGGCTGCTGCGACGCACCGAGGCTCCCCGCCACTCCGCCCGACCCGACGAGCGGCGGCGGCGGCGACCTGGCCGGCGGCTCCGTCTACGGCGGCGGCCACGTCCCGATGATCGTGATCAGCCGCACCGGTCCCCGCGGCGTGACCGACGACACGGCGACCAACCACTACTCGCTGCTGCAGACGATCGAGCAGAACTGGAACCTCCCGTTCCTCGGCAACGCGAGCGACACCTCGCAGGTGCATTCGCTCGCACCGCTGCTGCAGCACTGACGGCACGAGCGCCTGGGCGTCTCCCCTCGCGGGAGGCGTCCGGGCGTCTCCTCGAGGCGGCTGGGGTCGTGCGCGTGTGCCTCGGGCGTGCGACGATCGCATGGTGATCGACCCCCTGGAGCGCTGGCGTCGTCATGGCGAGAAGCCCGACTTCGCCGGCCCGTTGAGCTACGCGGGCGCACCACTTACGCAGGATCCCAAGCTCCTTGCCGGATTCGACGTGGCGATCGTGGGGGCTCCGACGGACGATCTCGTCTCTGACCGGCCCGGGACGCGGTTCGGTCCGCGGGCGATTCGTGCCGCGAGCTGTCCTCCTGGACCGGAGCTCGAGACGAAGGTCGACGCATTCGCGGAGTTGCGTGTCGTCGACTACGGAGACGCACCAGTGCTCCCCGCCGATCCTGAGCGCACGCATGAGGCGATCGAGGCCACCGTCGGCGAAGTGCTCGATGCCGGCGTGATCCCGATCGTGCTCGGAGGCGACCACTCGATCGCCGAACCGGACGTGTGTGCCTGCGCGAAGCGTCACGGCCCCGTCGGCCTTGTCCACTTCGATACACATACCGACACCGGCAGCCAGGTCTTCGGCGTTGAGGTCTCACACGGCACGCCGATGTACCGCCTAGTCCGCGAAGGACACGTCGACCCGAGGCGCTACGTCCAGATCGGACTACGCGGCTATTGGCCCGGCGAGCCCGAGTTCGAGTGGCAACGCGAGCAGGGGATCAGTGCGTTCTTCATGCACGATGTCCGCGAGCGCGGCATCGACGCCGTGGTCGCGGACGCTGTTCGAATTGTCGGCGACGGCCCCGTCTTCCTCACGGTCGACGTCGACGTCCTGGATCCCGCCTTCGCGCCGGGCACCGGCACGCCCGAGCCCGGAGGGATGACGAGTCTCGAGCTGCTCACAGCGGTGCGCGCGGTGGCGGCTCAACTGGACATCGTCGGAGCCGATGTGGTCGAAGTGATCCCGACCGCTGTCGGTTCGACCGACATCACCGCGCTCGTCGCGGACAGGATCGTGCGCCAGATCCTCACGGGAATCGCGCTTCGCCGCCGCTGAGCATTCGCCGGGCGTGCCCCGGGTTTGCAGGCCGAACCGGCTCATGCGCCGAGGTCGGCGCTGTTCCTGCCCATCAGTTCGCCGAGCGTCGGGACCGGGGTACCGCGGGCGCGGAGGATCAGCTCTGCGGCGAGGCCTGTCCAGCCGGTCTGGTGGGATGCACCGAGGCCGGCACCGTTGTCGCCATGGAAATACTCGTTGAAGAGGACGTTGTCCTTCCAGGCAGGATCGTGTTGCAGCCTGTCGACCCGGCCGAAACAGGGACGGCGTCCGTCGGAGTCGACGGTGAAGAGCGAGATGAGCCGTTCGCGCAGGTCGACCACGATCTCGTCGAGAGAATGCTCGTGCCCCGAGCCCTCTGGGTACTCGACTTGCAGTTCGTTGCCGAAGAACCGGCCGTATCGTGCCAGCGCCTCGATCACCAGGAAATTGACCGGCATCCAGATCGGACCGCGCCAGTTCGAGTTGCCGCCGAACATGCCGGTCGTCGACTCCGCCGGCTCGTAGTCGATCGTCGCCTGCAGTCCCGGCACGTCCAGCGTGAACGGATGCTCGGCGTGCCAGCGCGAGACCGCACGCAGACCATACGGCGAGAGGAACTCCGACTCGTCGAACAGTCGGCTCAGCAGTCGCCGGAGCCGGCCGACGCCGACGACGCCGAGGAGCAAGCGGCGCTGTCCCGGAAGGCCCGCGACCGGATGCGCTCCACTCAGAAGCTCCGCGGCCCGCTTGTTCACCGTCTCGGCGCGGTCGACGAGCTCCTCGTCGATCGCCGCCACGCCCAGCAGCGGCAGGATGCCGACGATCGACCTGACCTTGAGCGAGTACGTCTGCCCGTCGGGCAGCCGGAGCTGGTCGTAGAAGAAGCCGTCTCCCTCGTCCCACAGGTCCTGTGACTCGAAGACCTCGGAGATGAGCGCGAAGTGCTCCAGGAACTTCATCACCAGATCGGCCGTCGGCCGGCCTCGGGCGTTCAGGATCGTCGCGATCGCCGCCATGCCGAGCGCGTAGAAACCCATCCAGCCGGTTCCGTCCGACTGCTCGAGCAGCCAACCCGCGGCCAGGTGCGACCGGTCGAGCGGCCCGATGTTGTCGAGCCCGAGGAATCCCCCCTCGAACACGTTGTTTCCCTCGGCGTCCTGGCGGTTGACCCACCACGTGAAGTTGACGAGCAGCTTGTCGAAGACTCGATTGAGGAAGTCGAGATCGCGGGCTCCGTCGATCGCGAACACCTCGAGCGCAGCCCATGCCTGGACAGGCGGGTTGACGTCGTCGAACGACCACTCGTAGGCGGCGAGCGCGCCACTCGGGTGCTGGAACCACTCCCGGCACAGGAGGATGAGCTGGTACTTCGCGAACGCCGGGTCGACCCGTGCGAGCGCGATGCAATGGAACGCGAGATCCCAGGCCGCAAACCACGGGTATTCCCAGGGATCGGGCATCGACATGATGTCGAAGGCGTCGAACGTCCGCCAGCGCGTGTTGCGGCCGGTCAGCCGGGACGCGGGCGGAGTCGGCTGCGTCGAGTCGCCGTCGAGCCAGCGCGCGACGCCGTAGTAGTAGAGCTGCTTGCTCCAGAGCATTCCCGCGAGCGCCTGCCGTAGTACGAGGGCCTCGTCGGAGCTCGCTCCGGCCGGTGTCAGCTCCTTGTAGAACTCGTCGGCCTCCGCGCGTCGGCTCGCGCGTACGGAGTCGAAGTCGGACCAGGGATCGTCGCCGCCCCCGTTAGGACGCAGTCGTACTCGCACAGTCGTCGTCTCTCCGGGCGGCACCTCGAGCTCGAACCAGAAGGCGGCCTTCGTGCCCGACTCGGTCGCGACCGTGTCGCTGCCGGAGACGACGTGGTCGTTGATCCCGTCCTTCGGAGTCGTGGTCGTCGCAGTACCTTCGAAGACACGAGGCATGTTCGTCTCGTTTTCACAGAAGAGCACGGTCGGATTGCCCTGGGCGACGATCTCGAGCTTGCCGAGGAACGGGTGGCTGGTCACGACTCGCTGGGCGCCGTCGGAGCGGAGCTCGGGTTTGGGTTCGTCCGGCAGTCCCCACGACCAGGTGTTGCGATACCAGGCGGTCGGAAGTACATGCAGCGTCGCGGTCTGCGGTCCGGCGTTCGTGATCGTGATCGTCATCAGAACGTCGTGCGGGTCGGACTTCGCGTAGTCGACCTCGACGATCCAGTAGCGGTCGTCGTCGAAGATGCCCGTGTCGAGGAGCTCGTATTCGGGGTCGGCCTTGCTGCGGCGGCCGTTTTCCGCGATGAGGTCGTCGTACGGGAACTCGTTCTGCGGATAGTGGTATCGCCAGCGGTTCCACGCATGGCTGGGTACGGCGTCGAGGAACCACCAGTACTCCTTTGCGTCCTCGCCGTGGTTGCCCTGGTTCCCGGTCAATCCGAAGATGCGTTCCTTGAGGATCGGATCGCGGCCGTTCCAGAGCGCGAGTCCGAGGCAGAGCCGCTGCTCGATGTCGGAGAAGCCCGCGAGACCGTCCTCGCCCCAGCGGTAGGCGCGCGAGCGCGCGTGCTCGTGGGGCAAGTAGTCCCACGCGCTTCCGTCCGGGCTGTAGTCCTCGCGCACGGTGCCCCACTGCCGTTCGCTCAGGTACGGGCCCCATGCGTACCAGTCGCCGGACTGGCGCAGACCGTTCTCAGGTTGTCCGAACGTCCGCACCCGCTCGCGCTCGACGCCCATCGACTCGATCCTACGAACGTCTCGGCGCCCCCACCTCACCTCGATCGGATGAGCAAATCCACTGCTGGGCGAAGTCCAGGCAGTCGCCGATCACGGCGGGGACACTTGGTCGGCCCAGATCAGCAGGTCGAGGATGCGCACCTCGCTGAGCTCGCGCTCTCGCCTGGTTTCGCGCCTGAGGATCGAGAGAGCCACACGGTTGCGATCGAGGTCGCTCTTGTAGCCACGTACGAGTTCAAGCGCGCGCTCCCCGAACGGCGCCTGCGTTCCAGGATCGTCCTCCGCGAGGTACTTCTGGACGACACTGTCGAGCATCGGAATCAGCGCCGGGCGCTTCCGGTACAGCGTCTTGGTTGCCTTCGAGAGACCGACTCCGCGAATACCCGCAAACGCGTCGAACAGTTCCCTGAGCGGCAGCCACGGCACGGTGTCGTCCGCTCCCACCAGCGATGCATCGAGAGCAATCGCCCGCAACGCCCGCTCGATCCTGCGGCGACGCTGTAAAACCGCCGCGATCTCGCTCGCCGAGATGCGGGCGCCATCGCGGTTTCCGAGCCTCAGATCGATCTCGCTGAACGACCGCGGCGGCGAGCCTCCGCCGCTGTCGAGACGCCACGCCTCGAGAAAGCCGAGGACGATCGACAGCGGATCCTCGACGGCGACGTCTCCCCGCAGAACCACCGGCGGAATCGAGCTCGCCGTCACGCCTGCAGCCTAAGCCGAAGAGGATTGCCTGCCCCGCCCTCGGGGTTACTCGCTCGGTGCGGGTCTCGGGCACCCGCGCAGGCTAGCCGCCTTCTTCGAGATTCACCGCGACGCTGCCGGGCGTCTTCGCGGATCAATCAGCAGCGACGTCCGCGGCATCGGCGGCCGGATGAAGCTCGGCGAGCAACGCCTCCGCGGGCGTGTCGCTCGAAGGAGCTGCGAATGCCTCGAGCTCCTCGAGAGCGTCTTGGGCGATCTCGACGATGCGACGCTCCATGTCGGCGACGAGGGAGCTCAGCTGTGCCGCCTGCCTCTCGAGCTGGGCGAGCTCGTGGCGCGCATCCGCGAGAGCCGCGTCCGCGTCTGCGCTCGCCGACTCCAACTCCCTCGCGTGGGCTTTCCTGACCTCGCTGAGCTCTTGCTCGAACCGCTCCTGCGCCGCTTTGGTCTCCTGCTCGCGCCGCTCTGCCTGCGCCTTGACCTCTTCCAGCAGCGCCGCTGCCTGCGCTTCGGCCTCGGCGGTGAGCGCCGCGGCCTCTGCTCGACTCTCCGCGACGAGTGCCTCGCCGGCGCGGGTGGCCGCGACGAGTGCCTTGGCGATCACGCTCTCGTCGTTCGCTTGGCGCAGCCGCTCGAGTTCCCCGCGGAGTTCCTCCTGCTCGCGCGCGGCGGAGGCGAGCAAATCGGCAGCCTCGTTGAGGAACTGCCGGGCTTGCTCGGCGTCAACTCCCCGGACAGCGAGACGTAGCTCCACGCTGCGCAGCATCTGCACGCCGTCTTGCAGCACCGCGACGCTCATTGCTGCGTCCCCGCGGCAACTGCCTGATCTGGCTCGAGGCTGTCGACTCGCGCGGGGGTGTAGCGGCTGGCGAGCGTCTCCAGCATCCGCCTGAGACGCGCCACGAGGTCGTCCCTCAGCTCTTCGAGGCGGACGAGCTCAGCAAGATGATCCGCCTCGACGCGGGCAAGCTCGGCCAGCCGATCGGCCTCCAGGCGGGCCATCTCCTGCTCCAGCTTGTCCGCCCGCCGGGCTGCCTTCTTCAGAACCAGCTCTGCTTCGCGCCGGGCCGAGTCCCGCTCGTCGCGCGCCGCCCGCTGAGCGGACGCGAGAAGACTCCGGGCCAGCTCGTCGGGATCCTTTCTGCGCGCGACTTCCTCCTCGAGCGCCGCCACCTTTGCCGTGGTCTCCTCGACCTTCTGCGTCAGCTCCGCGACCGTTCTCGCCAACTGCTGGTTCTCCGCGAGCGACTCCCGATAGTCCCAGGCCGCCTGCTGCAGCAGATCGCCCACAGCATCGGTCTTGAGGTGGCCGAGAGTGCCTCGCGGCAGAACCGACACATTGAGATCCTCCGGCCTTAGACGCGCCATAGCGCGCAGGATACGACACTAAGCGTGGATCAGCACAACCCGCCATCAGGCCGTAGTTGGAAGAGCCCTCTGACGGACTCGAACCGTCGACCCCCTCCTTACCATGAACGTGAGGAGGGGGTCGATTCATGCGGGTTTGGCTCAGCGATGCCGCTTCGCGCCCCTCGCAGTTCGCCGCTAGTCGTCGCGTTTTGCGTGGCCGTGCGACCTTGGTGCGACCTCGCGCAGCTTAGGGGCCGATCATGTGCTTGGCCTCGAACCACTCGGTCGACGGCGGCCCTTCGGGCATCTCCTCGCCGAACGCTTCCTTGACGGCCGGCCTGATGCGTTCCTCGGCGAAGCGCTCGAACGCATCCTTCGACTCCCAGATGCTGACGGCCTTCCAGCGGCCGTCGACTTCGCCGGCAGCGCGAAGGATCAGTCCCTCGGGCTTCTGGTCGCCGATGATGGCGGCGACTTTCTCGTGGTCGTCCCAGGTCGCCTGGGCGGCGTGCTGGATCTGGATCCATGCCACGGTGTTCACCTCCGTCGTTTGGACTGCGCGACCGTACTGGCGCGGTCCGAGTCGGTCGTCAGGGGGATCCCCGAGGCCAGCGCGAGTTCAGGGGTGACCCTGAGCGCGCTGCTGCGACGATCAGCCGGCGATGCGCGTCCTCGTCGTGGATGACAGTCCGAGCTTCCGGCGGCTGGCGACGCTACTGCTCGTGCGGGCGGGTTTCGCGGTCGTGGGGGAGGCCGCGGATGCCGAGGCCGCTCTGCGCGAGGCGGAGCGGCTTCAACCGGATGTGCTGTTGCTCGACATCGTGCTTCCGGATCGTTCGGGGCTTGACGTGGCGCAGGAGCTCGCGCTCTCGCGGCACGGGCCGCGTGTGGTCTTGACTTCGAGCCGTGGCAGATCAGACTTCGGAGATTCGTTCGAGTGGCCTCCGGGATGCAGCTTTCTGCCGAAACACGAGCTGACGGTGGCGCGTCTGCGAGACGCGCTACGGCCGCAGTGACCGCACGCAGCTTCCGCCTCGCGACCTACGGCCTGGCAGTGCTGACGCTCGGCCTCTGGATGGTGGACATCGTCCGTCAGCTGCAGCTCGGTGTGGCGGATACCGGTCTTGCCTTCTATGCCGTCGCGGGCGTGGCAGCGGTTGTCGTCGCAGTGGCGGTCGCTCGACAGGCGGGGCGCGAGCGGATGGCTTTCTTGATCGCGGTCTGGCTCGTGATCTCCGTCCTCGATGACCTCGCGGTCGACTGGCCCGTTTCGCGGACGGCCGCGACTGTGTGGATGCTGGCTCACGGGCTGGCCCCGGCGGCTTACGGGCTGATGGTGCTCGCCTATCCGTCCGGGCGCCTGCGGGCCCCCGGCGAGCGCCTGCTGGTGGCGCTCGCCGCGTTCGTCGGCCTCGTCTGGATGGGCGCGCCATTGCTGTTCTTCCGGCCCGGTTCGTGCTCGGCCTGCGCGCCGCGTGTCTCCTCGCTGTTCTACACGGGCCATACCTTCGACTACCTAGCGGTGGGCCAGGCCTCGTGGACCACGTTCATCGTCATTGGCGTCTTCTTCGTGGTCTTGCTGGTGCGGCGGCTGCGCGCGGCTCCTCCGGGAGCGCAGTTGACGCTGCTGCCGCTGGGGGTTGCGGTTTTCTTCACGGCTGCCGAGTTCGTCGCGCAGCGCGTCGTTTGGCTCGGCGGTTGGCAGAGCCCGGTTGGGGCGCTGGACTGGATCGACCGCCTGAACGCGCTTGTCCTGCCGCTGGCGATCTTCGTGGGTCTCGGAGCGATCCGTCGCCGCCGCGGCCCGCTTGGGGACCTAGTGGTCGAGCTCGATCAGGCGCCCCCGGGGGAGGTGGGACGCGCGTTGGCGCGGACGCTCGGCGATCCGACGCTGGAGCTCGCGCTCTGGCTCCCGGAGCGCGGCGCGTTCGTCAATGAGGCAGGGAAGCCTGTTGACACGAACACGATCCGGGACGGCCGTGCCCTGACGACGATTGGCCCGCCGGGCGATCCGTTGGCTGCGCTCATCCACGACGAGCGGCTGCTGGGGCAGCGATCGTCTGCTCGAGGCCGCCGGCTCCGCCGCGCGGCTGGCACTCGAGAACACGCGCCTCCAGGCCGAGCTGCGGGCGCAACTCGCCGAGCTGCAGGCGTCCCGGGCACGCATTGTCGGCGCCGCGGACGCCGAGAGGCGCCGTCTCGAGCGTGACCTGCACGACGGCGCACAGCAGCGGCTGCTCGCTCTGGGGCTCGCGCTACAGCTCCTCCGCGACGGCAACGGTGACCAGGAGCTGCTCGCCCAGGCCGAAGCGGAGCTGCAGACTGCATTGCGTGAGCTGCGCGACCTCGCCCGCGGCATCCACCCGACGATCCTTAGCGAACAGGGCCTCGGCCCGGCGGTGCGGAGCCTCGCCGACCGCGCCCCGGTGCCCGTTCAGGTCGAGGCAGATGACGAGCGCTATCCGGCGTCGGTCGAGACGACGGCCTACTTCGTGATCGCGGAAGCGCTGACGAACATCTCCAAGCATTCCCAGGCCCGTTCCGCCGTAGTCTCGCTCGGCCGCGAGAACGGGAAGCTGGTGGTGGACGTCACCGACGACGGCCGCGGCGGCGCGGTAGCCCGCCCCGGCGGTGGGCTGCAGGGGCTCTCGGACAGGGTCGCTGCGGCTGGCGGCACGCTGACGATCGCTAGCGATGCGGGCGCGGGGACGGTGCTCCACGCCGAGGTTCCATGCGACTGGTGATCGCCGACGACTCCGCTGTCGTTCGCGACGGGCTGCTCCACGCACTGCGAGCGCATGGACACGAAGTGGTCGGCACCGCCGCGGACGGCGCAGAGCTTCTTGATTGCGTGCAGCGCGAGCGGCCCCAGGTGGCGCTGGTCGACATTCGGATGCCTCCGACCCACACGAGCGAAGGCCTCGACGCTGCCTCGACCATCCGCAAGCGCGCCCCCGACGTCGCGGTCCTGGTCCTCTCCCAGTACGTCGACGCCGACTACGCGCTGACACTGCTGCGCGAGAGCCCCGCGCGGAGCGGCTACGTCCTCAAGGACCGCGTCGCGGAGCTGACGACACTGCTCGACGCGATCGAGCGAGTCGCGCGCGGCGAGACCGTGGTCGATCCGGAGCTCGTCGACCTCCTGTTGCACCGTCCAGCAACCGAGACCCGGCTCGCGGAGCTCAGCGAGCGCGAGCGAACAGTGCTCGCGCTCCTGGCGGAGGGCCTCAGCGACCGCGCGATCGCCGCCCGTCTCTGGCTCACGCAGAAAACCGTGGAAACCCACGTCCGCCACATCCTCGCCAAGCTGGCACTCCCGCCCGACGCCGACCACAACCGGCGCGTGCTCGCCGTCCTCACCTTCCTCCGAAGTCAGGGATGACCCTGAACAACCGCGATCTTCAGGGATCCCCCTGACGACCGCGCGAGGGCCGGCGCGTAGCGTCGCCGGCCATGAGAAGACGGCAGTTCCTCGGCTCTGTGTCGGCCGTCCTGTTTTCGATCGTCGGGTTGGCCGTCGTGTCGGCCTGCGGCTCGTCGACGCACGCGGCAACTAACGGCCCGCCGGCCCCTAGCGGCGATCTCTACCAGCCGCCGAAACCGTTGCCCCGGCGGCCGCCCGGCACATTGATCTGGGCCGAGAAGGTGCCGGTGCCACTGAACCCTCCGGCGACCGTCTGGCGAATCCTGTACCACTCGCGCAGCCTGGCCGGGAAGGACATCGCCGTCTCAGGCTTTGCCATCGTCCCGACGTCTGCAGCGCCAGGCGGTGGGCGTCTGGTGTACGCATGGGCACACGGCTCAGCCGGTCAGGCCGATCGCTGCGCTCCCTCGCACAACGTCGCCTCCAACCTCCCGCCCTACGGCGGTCTGTTGGTCGCGCGCGGCGCAGAGTTGGTGGCCACCGACTACCAAGGGCTCGGCACGCCCGGTGAACCGACGCCGTACGTCGGGATCGCCGAGGGACACGCCCTTCTTGACAGCGTGCGCGCGACGAGGCAGCTGCCGGGCACGGGAGGCCTCGGCCCCGTCCTGCTCGCCGGTCAATCGCAGGGAGGGGGCGCTGCTCTCTGGGCGGCACAGCTCGCCCGCGCGTACGCGCCGCGCCTCGACATTCGCGGCGTCGTCGCCCTCGCGCCCGCCGCCCAGCTCACCACAATCATGAAGAACCTCGGCAAGGCGCCGTTCAACCAATACCTCGGCGAAGCGCTCTGGGCCGTCGATGGGCTCGACGCCGCCTACCCAGCGCTCAACCTCGCCAGGCTGCTGACTCACGCCGCTCGCGCCAATCTCGCCCAGGTTGCAAAGGAATGCGCGAGCGAGACGATCGCGCGCTGGCGCGGACGACCGCTCAGCGCGGTCTTTGCCCGAAACCCGCGGTCGATTCACTCCCTCGTCGAGGTCCTGGACGAGAACTCGCCCGGCGCGACCAACCCCAGCGTGCCGATCTTCCTCGCACAGGGAAACCGAGACGAACAAATCCCCGTCAGCGTCACAGCCGAACTCGAGGCCCGTTACTGCAAGCTCGGCGCCACCGTGATCCGCCACCTATATCGCGGCGCCGACCACAACGGCGTGATCGACGCCGCAGGCAAGGACGTCCTCGCCTGGATCCGCGATCGAATCCGCCGACGGCCTGCCCCCTCCGGCTGCCGACATGGAAGCTGAGCAGACCGGCATGGCGGTGGTTGAGCTCAAACCCAGCGGCGGCCGCTGCGCTCGCTCCGTTATGCGGATCAACGGCCGGAAGAACAGAGCAGCCGGAGCAGTCAAGACGACGGCCCCGGGCGGAGTCGCCGTCGCAAAGCGAAAGGAGAAGACATGAGAAGGCACATCGGTAACTGGAGACGTCCTGCTGCGCTAATTGCGTTGACCGCAGCGCTGGGTGCTGCGGGCGCGACCGCTGTCACGGCAAAGGCGAAGGGCATCACGCCGGGCCAGCTATCGGCGGCCGGCTGGAGCTGCATCCAGCCGCGAAACGATCCGACACTCATGCTTTGCGCCCCGCCCGGCGTCGGCCTGCCGCCGCTTCCCGGAACGCCCGGCTTCGAGAACAGAGCACCGTCCTTCGAGTTCCTGGTCTTCGAGTACGCGACCGGTGCCTTCATCGGCACCCAGCACCTGCTCAGGCCCGACATCTACGAGCGCGGAAGGCCGCCGTGCCCGCAGCAACCGGGCGGCGAGTACCTCTACAACCCCCGAAACGACCTCTGGTCCTGCCTTCGCAGCTGAGGGCTCGGCACACCGACGGAGGGCCGCGACGTCACTGCGTACGGGCTGACCCCCTCCTTTATCGATTGGCGACCACCTACAGGGGGCCGTCCAAGCTGAAGCGGCGCCTAGGCTCCCGTCCTACCCCGTCAGGCGTAAGGACATTCGCCCAGGCGAGCGTCCTCGCACTTGATCTTCTTTCGCCCGGAACACATTTACGGACGTGGCAACGAACAACAACTCACGCTGACGCCGGGGCTCAAGGGGTCACACCCCCCGAGGCTGTGGGCCATAAACTCCACCGCTGTGTCGGCCGAGGAAGTCGACGAGTATTTGCGCGGACTGGACGAGCCCAAGCGCAGCACCCTTGAGGCGCTGCGGAGCACGATCCTTGATGTCATCCCAGAGGCGGAGCAGGTGATCTCCTACAAGGTTCCCGCCTTCCGGGTGGACGGGAAGACAATCGCGGGCTTTGCCGCGTTTCGCGATCACTTGAGCTACCTGCCGTTCAGCGGCTCCGTGCTACCGCAGCTCGTTGATCAACTGGAGGGTTACACGATGACGAAGAGCGCTCTGCACTTTGCGGTAGACAGCCCGCTGCCGAAGGTGCTCGTGAAGAAGCTGGTCGCGGCGCGGCTCAGCGAGACGCGCGGCTCGTAGCGGTACGGAGTCGCTGTTCGAAGGCGCGGCTCGATGGCAAAGCTTCGGTCAGGACTACGATCCGAGCATGAGACGAGTAGTTGATGTTGGGCTGATCGCGGGCTTTCTCGCTGTGGACTTCTTGTGCTTCCATGACATCCTCAAGGCGGGAGAGGTGACTACCGTGCCCCAATACATGACCGGCGTCCTGAGCATCTTGGTCTTTGCGATCTGTAGTCAGTCGCTACTGAAGTCCGCGCGCGAACAGCGCGTCCAGTAAGGCCCCGTGTAACCGCGATTGGGCGCCTAGTCAGAAGGCGGTGGCGGTGGTCCATGGCGGACCATGCTCAGCGCCTGCTCAACGGCCTGGATTCGCTCCGCGGGAACGCGCGGGCCGTCCGGGGGAGGCTGCAACCAGGGCCATGCCGCCGGTTCGGCGAGCTGCTTTACATAGTCCTCGACTCCGCCCGGGGTACTGAGGAACAGCAGCTTCGCCGTATCCGATTCAATGCGAAAGGTGTGCGGTGTTCCGCCGGGCGCGAACGCGACCATGCCAACCCCGCCCCGGTGCGCGCAGTCAGCGACCCAGCCCGGCGGCGTTCCCTGATCGTCCGCGCGTTCGGGGTCGACGATCCAGGCGGTCACTTCCCCTTCGAGTACATAGAAGGTCTCGTCTTGGGGGTGAGAGTGCAACGGTGGCGCCGCCCCGTGCGGAAGCACACCTTCCCAGAGCGCGAAGCGGCCTCCGGTCTGTTCCCCGTCGAGCTTCATCCGGGCAAGGGTGCCCAAAAACCAGAGCGGATCCTGACCGCGCAGCACGACCTGCCCGGCGACAGGTTCAGCGCTCACGCCGCGTCTGCCTCGGCGATAGCCGAGCCGATCCCGATCCAGGTCAGGCCGTCCTCGCCAGCCACCATCTGCCGCCGAACGGTCGGCGGACAGAAGACGAAATGGCCCGGCCGCAATGGAATCTCCTTTCCATCCGCACGCAGCAGACCGCTCCCCGCGACCACCGCGTAGACCTCTTCCTGACCGTTCGAAGTGTGGTCGTGCTCCGGCCCCTCGGCACCGGCTGCCAGTTCAAGCTGGTTGACCCGAAAGCCTGCAACGCCGAGCTGATCGGTTAGCGCACGAAACACACCGTGCGACGCCTCTACGTCACTCGCGTGGACCACCTGGTGCGAACTCACCACTCCTCCTCTCAACGTGGGCAGAGCCGCACTGTTGCCCTGAACTGGTGGTGATCCTCCACCGGTGGGTTGAGGTGAGGATCAACCCGCAGTTCAACCCGGGCTCCGACGACAGCGAGGCTCTTTGGCCCGATCATCGTGGGCATGACAACTAGCGATTACATCATCAACGCACTGTTCGTTTTGGTCGTGCTGCGTCAGGCTCGTGAGCGGACGCTCGATCTGCGGTCGCTCTTGGGGCCGCTGGCGGCTGTCGGCTACGTCGCCTTCAATTACGTCCACTCGATCCCGACCAGCGGCAACGACCTGCTGTTCGCTGCCCTGCTCGCCCTCGCCGGGCTCACCCTCGGCGTAATGTCCGGCTTCGCCACCTCCGTTCGCTCGGATGGCGACGGCAACGCTTATGCCCGCGTGGGCTGGGTTGCCGGTTTCCTGTTGATTGCTGGGATCGGCTCGCGGCTCGTCTTCGCCTTCGCCCTCAGCCATGGTGCTGGCCCCGCGGTTCGCGACTTCAGCATCTCGCATCAGATCAGCGCGACCGCCTGGCCGCTGGCACTGGTCGCGATGGGGCTCCTGGAGGTCGCGACCCGGCTAGCGATCGTGCACATGCGCGGCCTACGCGCACGCAACGCGACGGCGCCTGTCGCGGTCACTGCTTGAGCCTCATCCATCAACGCTCTCGTCTCCTCCGGCCCGCTTTCCACGGGCCGGAGTCCGTTCTATCGTCCCCGTTGGTGGCGACGATCACAAGCCTGGAGTCCGCCACGGACGGCACGCCCCGGTCCGGTGCTGAGCTGAGCGCCCGCGAGGCCGAAGCGCTGACGCGGAGCCGCGAGCGGTTGCGCGACCAGCGCGCGGCGCTTCGACCTCTAGGGATCGCAATGATCATTGCGGTCATCGTCAGTGCAAGCTCGCAGACGCCCGGCCTCGGCCCGCACGGACGCTCGCTCGGAGTGACACTGTCCGTTGTCCTCTTTGCTCTCGCACTGACGGTCGTGATCCGTGATCTGGGTGGCGATCACGCGGTCGTCCTGCAGGCCGGGGCGATCATCGTCGCGGCCGTCTCCGGAGTGGCGCTCAGCGCACTACAGCCTCATGGCGCCACTGAGCTGGCTGCCGCCGCGGCCGTCTTTCTGGCCGCGGCTCGTCTTCCCATGCCGCTCGCCCTGCCCATTGCGGCTGCGACAACCGCTGCGCTCGGTCTAACGGTTGCGCTTGCAGGAGACGGCGCGGCGGCAGTCGTGGCCGCGACGCTCCTCTGCGCCCTGCTCTTCCTGGTCGCCTGGTTCGTCAAGCAGGCTCGGGAGGGCCAGGCTCGAAGCGAGCTATTGCTCGCTCAACTTGAGGACGCGCGCGAGGCGCAGACGGCGGCTGCGGCACTGGAGGAGAGGAGCCGGATCGCGGGGGAGTTGCACGACGTGCTCGCCCACTCCCTCTCAGCGGCCGCGATCCAGCTACAAGGCGCTCGCGTTCTCGCTGAGCGCGAACGAGCCGGTGAGAGGGTCTCCGAAGCGATCGAGCGGGCAAGCGGTCTCGTCAAGACCGGATTGGCCGACGCGCGGAGCGCCGTCGGGGCGTTGCGCGGGGATGGCCTTCCCGGAGTCGCGCAACTCCAGGATCTGGTGGCTGGCTTCCGGAGCGACGTCGGCGCCCCGATCGGTTTCCGAGTTGAGGGAAGCGAGCGAGCGCTCTCCGCGGAGTCGGGGCTGGCTCTCTACCGAGGCGGGCAAGAGGCGCTAACCAACGCTGCCCGCTACGCGCCCGGTGGCAGCACCAGCGTCACCCTCCGCTACACGCAAACAGCTGCGACTCTGACGATCGAAAACGCGAACGCTGCGGGCGAGGCGGCAGAGGCCGGCCTCGTCGGCGTGGGCGGCGGACGGGGACTCCGAGGGATGCGCGAAAGGATCGAGCGGCTCGGCGGCACGATGCGGGCAGGCCCCACCGAGGACGGCTGGCGGGTTGAGCTGGAGGTTCCCTACTGAGCGAATCGCTGCTGATACGGGTCGTAATCGCCGACGACCAACGGGTCGTGCGCGACGGCCTGGCGATGCTCGTCGGCCTCATGGAAGGAATCGACCTCGTCGCCACCGGCTCCAACGGCAGCGAAGCGATCGAACTAGTCGCCCGGGAGCAGCCCGATGTCGCTCTCATGGATCTGCGCATGCCAGAGATCGACGGCGTCGAGGCAACCCGCCAGATCCGCAGCGCAAACCCCGGCACCCAAGTGCTCGTCCTCACCACCTACGCCGACGACGACTCCCTCTTCCCAGCCCTCCAGGCCGGAGCCCGCGGTTACCTCACCAAAGACGCCACCGCCGAAGAGATCGAACAGGCAATCCGTGCGCTCGCGTCTGGGCGAACCCACCTCGACCCCCAAATCCAGGAACGCCTCGTCGCAGCGGTCGCTGCCCAACCGCCGACACCCTCGGCTGACGTTGAGGGGACACTTCCCGACGACCTAACCCCGCGTGAAGCCGAAGTTCTGAAACTGATCGCGTCAGGGATGTCAAACGCGGAAATTGCCGCAGCTCTCGTCGTCAGTGACGCGACCGTGAAGACCCACATCAATCACGTCTTCGCCAAGACCGGCGCACGAGACCGCGCCCAAGCCGTTCGTTACGCCTACGAACACGGGCTCGCGGAGTAGCTCCGGGTTGTGGCACTCAGCTAGGGGTCAACAGCGAGGAAGAGCTGCTCTGGCGATTCCATCACCGGGGCCGCCCAGGACTGCCACGCGGTCGGCACAAGCGCGAGCGTCACATCGTCCGCCGCGGCGAGGGCGGCTTCGAGTGGGCCGCCGAGCGCCGGCCCGGCGAGGTAGCGGCGTCGGATGCGACTGTTGATCGACGCCGACTCGGCGTCGCGCACGATCTCGACTGGGCCTGAAGCGGACACCCATCGCTCCCGTCCCGGCTCTCGCGCATCGACGACCACCGAGGCCGAGGGACTCTGCTCGACGTTCTTGACCTTCCGACTCGTAGACGACGACTCGAAGTAGAAACAGCCGTCCTCGAAGAGAAACCAGATCGGCGTCAAGTGGATCGTGCCGCCCGAGTCGTGCGTCGCGAGCACCGCGCAGCGTCGTTGATCGAGGAACGACCGCAACTCGGCCGTTAGCTCATCCACGAACGACCATCTCCCTCGGAGTGATGAGCGACAAGCACTTGCTGATCTTGCCCGAGCTGCCAGGCGGGCGCCCGGTCAAGGCACGCTCAGGGGTCATTCCGGAACACTGGCCCAGCCGAGGGGCCTCTATCCTGGCGGCGATGGCGAGCGGAGACGAGGAACTCGGACTGCGCCGAGTCGTACCGATGGCACACCGCTTTTCCGACGGCACGTGGCTGGTTGGCGTCGAGGTCTGGGATCACGGTGTCGTCGTCCGCTGGGCGAAGTCCCGGCCAGAGCCTCGGGTAGCTCACAGCCCGCCGTCGTCAACGCACGGTTGGCTCGTCTCGGATGACGTCGAGACTGAGTACGCCCAGGTCGGCGGTCACGGGGGAGGCCGTCCCTCACGCCCCTCGCGTGGCGAGGCCGAGTTCGAGCCTGCTCCCCCACCTGAGGCCATCTCACTGACGATCCGTCGCGACGCAGTAGACGATTCGGTGTCCGTGCCCCTTACGGACTGAGCCTCGGGGGTCATTCCGGAACACTGGCCCAGCCGAGCGGTGTGTCCTCTGAGCGCCGTTACGCCTATTCCGCGGTGACGCGGCGAAAGCTCTTAACTGCGTGCACCACCTCATCCAAGGACGCGTAGCCGATCAGATGGATGGTCTGCTGCTCAGCTTGCACGACGGAATGAACATGGTCACCGTTGTTGCGGATGAGTCCGCGCCACGGCTCCAGCTCCGGCGGTCGGGACCAGGGTCCGTCCGGAAGTCCTCTCTTCCTGCTCGGCGGTGCCGATGACGCAAATCGGCGTCCCGTCGCGGCGGGTTGACCCAACCCGGTATCTGACGCGTGACGGCGATTCGTCCAGTGCGTACGTCACCGCCTCAGTGTCATCGGGCCACCAGGTCGGTTCGAAGATCGGTGCCCCGAAGCCCTCTGCGAGAGCAGGCGCTGCTCCACAGTCCTTCGAGTCTATTTCGACCGCCGACACACGTATGGAGGCGGGGCCTCCTGCGCTGCGGGGCGCTCTCGACCTTCTCATGCCTTCGAGCTTAGGAGGACTGCCCTCCGGCGGCAATGCTTCGCTCCTCAGGGGTCATTCCCGAGCACTGGTCAGGGGTCATTCCGGAACACTGGCCCAGCCGAGCGTCTGCGCTCAGGAGGGCCTAGTCTTGGGGTATGACGAGACGCTCGAAGCGGCGTCGGTTGTTGCTGCTAGTGGGTCTTCTTGCCGAGCCGCTCGCGATGTGGGCCCGTGGCTACCCGATTGGGGGCAAGTTGATCGTGCGCTGCCGCGATGGCCACCTTTTCACCACCATCTGGGTGCCAAGCGCATCGGTCAAGGCGCTCCGCCTCGGCTGGGTGAGACTCCAGTGGTGTCCGGTGGGCCGTCATTGGACCCTGGTGACTCCCGTCAGGGACTCGGAACTAACCGCGAAAGAGCAGCGTCGGGCGCGCTCTCAGCACGACCTTCCCCTGCCCTGACCCGACCTCAGGGGTCATTCCAGAACACTGGCCCAGGCGAGTGCGCCGTCGCCTGAGAGGCCGTGGGTTGCTCACCGCGGCCCGTGTAGCCGGACGCGCGGCGTAGGATCGGCGGGCGGTGCGTGCTTTCCCCGTGGAGTTCGAGGCAGGACGGTCGGTCGCGGTCTCCGTGGACGACGCCGATGACGCCCTGGCCGCGATCTCTGCGCTCGGACTCGCCACGCCGCGACCGACAGTGGTCGTCGTGGGCGGCGCCGACGGCCTGGACAATGCGGCAGCACAGCTCCTCGAGTCCCTCGCAGTAGGTGTCGTCGAGGCAGCCGCCGCCTGCGGCGCAACGATCGTCGACGGCGGCACGGACTCCGGCGTCATGCGACTCGTAGGTCTGGCGCGTGCGAAGACAGGCGGCTCGATGCCGCTCGTCGGTGTCGTCGTGCGCGCGCTGGCGAGCCTGCCGGATCAGCCGCTCGGTGGATCGAACACTCCGCTCGAGCCCAGGCACACGCACTTCGTGCTCGTCCCCGGTTCGACGTGGGGGGAGGAGGCACCTTGGATCGCGCGTGTCGCGGAAGCCGTCGCGGGGAGCCTCCGGTCGGTGACCGTCCTCGTCAACGGCGGCGAGATCGCCTGGACGGACGTGGCCGAGAGCGTTCGCATGGGGCGACGGGTCCTGACCGTCGCCGGCACCGGCAGGACGGCGGACGCCCTCGCCGAGGCAGTTGCCGGCCAGCCCGGCGATGAACGCGCGGCGAGACTCGTCGCGAGCGGACTCGTGGAGGCCGTCGGCTGCGGCCCGGATGTCGCAGCCGTGCTCAAGCGTAGAATCGTGCGCATCCTTACGGACTCCGCAGCCGCCGGTGCCGACTAACGCCTCATCGGGCTGGCTCGTCGAGGAGTTCGGCGGGCTGCTCGACGACTTCGATCTCGACGAGCGGCAGCGGAGGTTCGTGCGTGCTCGCTGGCTAGACCAGTTGGCGTGGTTCGAAAGCAAGGCGAAGCAGGCTCAGCAGCGTTACCACCTCCTGCGCCTCGTCGCGATAGTCGGCGGGCTCATCGTGCCGGCACTCGTCGGCCTCAACCTCCGCCATGGCACAGTCGCTTCCACGATCGCGTGGGTCACCTTCGCGCTGAGCCTCGTGGTCGGGATCGCCGTCGCCCTCGACGGCTTCTTCAACTACGGCGGCCGCTGGCGGCAATATCGACGAACGGCGGAGCTCCTGAAGGGTCACGGCTGGCAGTACTTCGAGCTGGTGGGCGTCTACAGCGGCTACCCGAACCACCGAGCGGCCTTCGGCAGGTTCGCAGCGGCGGTCGAAGCCCTCATCGCCGAAGACGTCGAGGCATACCTCAGCAAGGTCATGCGAGAACATCCGCAGGGCGAAGAGGCTAAGAAGGACGCCGACGCGCCGAGTTCGCAGCCCGCGCCAGAAGGTTGACGCGTCGTGGCAGAGGTGTTCATCTCCTACTCGCGTACGGACTCCACCTTCGTCCACGCCCTCGATGACCACCTGAAGAGCCAGGGTCGGGACGTCTGGGTCGACTGGGAGGACATCCCCCCTGCCTCCGACTGGGAGCAGGACATCTACGACAACGTCGACGCCGCCGAGAGCTTCGTCTTCGTCGTCTCGGTCAGGTCGCTCGACTCGCAGTATTGCGGGAAGGAGCTCGCCCGGGCCCAGCAGGGCGGCAAACGGATCGTCCCGATCGCTTGCGACAACGCCGATCCCGTCGCCGCGCCGGCAGCGCTGGCTCAGCTGAACTGGATCTGGTGCCGTGAGGACGACGACCGCGACTACGCCTTCGCGAAGCTGACGAGCGCTCTCGAGACCGATCTCGCGTGGGCGAAGGCGCACACACGTCTCCTCGTCCGAGCCGCCGAATGGGACGCTCGCGGCGGGGACGGCAGCCTCCTTCTGCGCGGCGCGGATCTGAGCGCCGCAGAGCAGACACTCGCGGCGAATGCCGGCAAGCAACCGGCACCGACCGAGCTGCAGCAGCGCTATCTGCTCGCCAGCCGTCGGGCGGCGACGAAACGCCAACGGATCGTGCTCGCCAGCGTGGCCGTCGCGCTCGCCGTCGCGATGGGACTGGGTGTCATCGCCCTCCTGCAACGAAACGACGCGCGAAGCGCGACGCGGTCGGCCGGGGCGAACGCTGCTGCCGCGAGCGCAAGCGCCCCCGACACGACCCTCGACCTCTCGCTCCTACTGAGCTTCGCTGCCTTTCGTACGCGACCCGGCGTGCAGGAGCGAAGCAGCGTCGTCTCCGCGCTCGAGTCGTTCGCCAACTCCGGGCTTTCCTTGATCCTGCACGGCCACACCGGCGGCGTCCTCGGTATCGCGTTCGCCCCCGACGGACGCACGCTCGCATCCGCCAGCGAGGACGGGACGGTGCGGTTCTGGGACCTACGCGACCGGCGGCCGCTCGCCTTGGTCACAGGGCACCACGGCCCTGTGAACGCCGTGGCGTTCGACCCCGACGGGCAGTTGCTCGCAGCCGGCTCTGCCGACGGCACCGTGGAGATCTGGGACGCGCGCAGCGACCGCCTGGTCACGGTCTTGCGCGGCCACGCCGGAGCGGTGAACTCCGTCGCGTTCAGCCAGAATGGGGACACACTCGCCTCGGGAGATGCCGACGGCACGGTGCGGCTCTGGAACGTGCACACCCACCGCCCGAGAGGAGACCTGATGGGTCCCGGTGGTGCGGTGCACGGCGTCTCCTTCAGCAGCAACGGGCTCATCGCGGCCGCCGCCGAGGACGGAATCCGGCTCTGGACTGTGCGCACGCGGAAGCCGCTGCGCCGGCGTTTCGGCTACAGCGCCGCTTACCCGGAAGAGGGCGTCGCCTTCAGCCCCGACGGCGAGGAGCTCGCGGCTGCCAGCAAGAACGGAGACGTCAAGATCTGGAGCCTCCAGGGCAAGCTGTTGGGCAAACCCCTCACGGGCCACAGCAACTGGGTCTACGCCGTTGCGTTCAGCCCCGACGGAAGGAGGATCGCGTCCGCGAGCGCGGACGGGAGCGTACGCATCTGGGACGCGCACACCCATCGAACGCTCCGCATTCTCCGCGGCCACGCCGGTGACGTCTACTCCGTCGCGTTTGCGCCCAACGGGCGTACGCTCGCCTCGGGCGGCGCCGACCACACGATCCGGATCTGGAACGTCCACCCGCAACGACAGCTCGCGCGGCCGGGTTACGTCATGAGTGTGTCATTCGCACCGCACGGCGGTGTACTCGCTTCGGGTGCCGACAACGGCACCGTGCGGCTCTGGAACGTGCGCACGCAGCAGCAAATCGGCGGGCCTCTCAAGGGGCGTGACGGAGAGGTGACTGACGTCGCCTTCAGCCCTGACGGCCGACTCCTTGGCGTCGCTGCAAAGCGGGGTATCCAGCTCTGGGACGTGCGCACAGGTCGGCGGGTGGGAAAACGCTTCGGCGGCGGCGACGGCGAGGTGTACGCCGTCGCTTTCAGGCCGCCCAACGGCCGCATGCTTGTGTCTGAGGCCGCCGACGGCAAGGTCCGGCTCTGGAAGGTGGGCGGCCGAAAGCAAGGGGGTCAGGATCGCGGTGCGGCCCCCGACGGCGCGCCGCTCCCGTTCCGGCCGGCCGACTCCTACGGTCTCTACACGGTTGCGTTCAGTCCGGACGGGAACACACTCGCTACGGCCGGCGGCGGCGACACGATCCGGCTCTGGAACGTCCGCACGCGCCGGCAGACCGGGCAGCTTCGCGGCGACACCGAGTTCGTGGTCGACGTCGTGTTCAGCCCGAACGGTCGGGCGTTGGCGTCCGCCAGTTGGGACGGCACAGTTCGGCTGTGGGACCTCCGCAACGGCAGGGAGCTTGTCGCTCCGCTGCGCGGCCACGCCGGAGCGGTCTACGGCGTCGCGTTCAGCTCGGACGGCGGAACGCTCGCCTCGATCGGCGACGACGGGACCGTGCGCCTCTGGGACGCGGAAACCGGCCGCCAGCTCGGCCAGCCCCTCCTCCATGCGGCCGACTACCACGCCCGCGCCGTCGCTTTCAGCCCAACCGGACATGTCCTGGCATTCGCAAGGACAGACGGAAACGTCCAACTCCTGCCGGGCATCCTCTGGCGCAACCTCGCCGACTTGCGCGCGCAGGTGTGCAGCCACGTCCTGGGGAACCTGAGGGGCAGCGAGCTCCGGGAATATGCGCCGGGCCTTCCGGACGAGCCGATCTGCCCGACCTGAGCTGCGAGACACCCGCTCTGCGAGGCGCTCCTCCCCCGGTCCGGGATACCGGCGCGATGTCCCAATCGATTCGGACGCCCTCGACGAGTCCTCGCACAGCCGCCGTCGGCCGCGTGGATGACAAGCCAACGCGCCGGCTCATGGCGGAACTTCGCTCCCACGCGGGTAATCGCCTTAGGTCCGATCTGGGTCTGGAAGGCGACTTCGTGTGTGCGAGATTTAGCGGCTGCGTTTCGGGTGACCATTCGATGCGGTTGGCCGCAGGTCCCTGGCCGACACGGGACGGCGGGTGTACGTTCGGGACGTGGATGTGCTCCCGAGTCACACCGTCGAAGGACGCAAGACGGTCACGGTCCTCTTCTGCGACCTCGTCGCCTTCACCGAGCTCGCGGGCAGGCTCGACCCGGAGGCCCTGCGCCATTTGATGCTCCGCTTCTTCGAGCGGGCCGGAGCCGTGATCGAGGCGCACGGCGGCACCGTCGAGAAGTTCGTCGGTGACGAGGTCATGGCCGTCTTCGGCGTGCCCGTGGTACACGAGGACGATGCCCTGCGCGGCGTGCGTGCGGCACTCGACGTCGAGGAGTGCGTCGCCGAGCTCGACCGGGCGAGCGACGTCCACCTCGAGGTACGGATCGGGATCAACACCGGCGAGGTGGTGACCGGTGACCCTTCGGCCGGCCACGGCTTCGTCAGCGGCGACGCGGTCAACGTCGGCAAGCGGCTCGAGCAGGCCGCCGCGCCCGGGGAGATCGTCCTCGGCGAGTCGACCTACCGCCTCGTCGAGCACGCGGTGCGCGCGACGCCGCTGGAGCCGCTCGAGCTGAAGGGCAAGGCCGGAGTGACGGTCGCGTACCGGCTCGAGTCGGTCGATCCCGCCGCGACGGCCATCCCACGGCGCGACGACACGCCGCTCGTCGGCCAGGAGCGCGAGCTCGAGCGTCTCCACGCCGCCTATGCCGAGGCGGTCTCGTCGGGCGCCCGCCTCGTCACGATCGTCGGCGACTCCGGCATCGGCAAGTCCCGGCTCGCGCGCGAGCTCGTCCGCCGGCTCGAAGGAGAGGCGAGCGTCGTCGTCGCGAGCTGTCCGCCGTACGGCGAGGGGACGACGTTCTCGCCGATCCGGGCCGCGTTCCAGCAGGCGGGCCGGGACGAAAGCGTGCTCGAAGGCTCGAGCTACGAGGTATTCGCCGCGACGCGGAGCCTGTTCGAGGAGCTCGCCGGCGAGCGGCCGCTGCTCGCGGTCTTCGACGACGTCCACTGGGCTGAGGAGACCCTGCTCGACCTGATCGAGCACCTGTCCGCCCGGCTCGGCTCCGCGCCGGTGCTGCTGCTCTGCCTCGCCCGTCCGGAGCTCGCCGAGCGACGGCCGCAGTGGGTCTCGCGGCCGGAGACGACGCTGACGCTCGAGGCCCTCTCCGACCTGGAGACGCACGGCCTGCTCGATGCGCTCGAAGCGCCGGCCGCGGTGCGCGAGCGCATCGCCGAGCTGGCGGAGGGCAACCCGCTCTTCATCGAGCAGCTCGCGGCGTTCGCCGGCGAGGGAGGCGAGGACGTCACGCTGAGCGGCTCGATCCGCGGCGTCCTCCACGCGCGGCTCGACCGGCTGGATCCCGAGGAGCGCGCGGTGCTCGAGCGCGCCTCCGTGATCGGCCGCAGCTTCTCGCTGGAAGCCGTCCTCCACCTGATTCCGCCGGAGAAGCAGGAGCAGGGGCAGGCGAGCGCGTTCGGGCTCGTGCGGCGCGGGCTGATCCGCCCCGACGTCTCGATCCCGGACGACGGCTTCCGCTTCCGGCATGCATTGATCCGCGAGGCCGTGTACGAGGCGATGCCGAAGGCGGTCCGCGCCGACCTGCACGAGACGGTTGCCGCGCAGCTCGACGACGCGGACGCCGAGCCTGCCGTGGTCGGCTACCACCTCGAGCACACGAGCCTGCTGCGCCGGGAGCTCGGCCTGCGAGACCCGGAGCTGGCCGCGCGCGCCGGCCGTCTCCTTCGCCTCGCGGCCGAGGAGACGCTCAGCCGCACCGACGCGCCGGCGACGGTCTCGCTGCTCGAGCGTGCGTGCTCCCTCCTTCCCGCCGACGACCCCGAGCTGCCCGCCGTTCTCACCGCTCTCGGCACCGCCCGCCTGGACGGAGGCGACGTCCCCGGCGCGGAGTCCGCGCTCGTCGAGGCCGTGAATGCCGCGGTGGCGCTCGGCCAGCGGGCCACCGAACTGCACGCCCGCATCGAGCGCCAGTTCGTCCGCGCCTTCGCGGGCGAAACGCCGGTCGAGGAGAGCGTCGCCCTGGCGCAGGAAGCGATCGTCGAGCTCGAGCCGCTCGGCGATGAGGTCGCGCTCGCCCGCGCGTGGTGGCTACGGAGCAGCGGCGACCTCGCCGCGTGCCGCTGGCGGGCGAGAGGCGAGGCGATCGAGCGCGCACTCGCGCACGCTCGGCGGGCGCAGGCCGGCGCGGAGATGGTGGGGACGCTCGCCGGGCTGCTCGGACAGGCGCTACTGCACGGGCCGACTCCCGTTGACGAGGCGATCTCCCGGCTCGAGGGCCTGCCGGACGAGCTCGGCCTCGACCGGCCGCTGCGGGGCCCGATCCAGACGAGCCTGTCCGGGCTGGTCGCCATGCGCGGCGACTTCGACGAAGCGCGCCGAATGTTCAGGGACGCCGCCGCGACCTCGGAGGAGTTCGGCCTGCGCTTCCGCCGAGCGACCCAGTCGTTCGTAGGGGCGCAGATCGAGTTGCTCGCCGGGGATCCCGCCGCCGCCGAGCGCGAGTTGCGCGCCTCCTCCGGGGCGTTCGACGAGATCGGCGCCGCCACGTCGGCGACAACCCACCGGGCACTCCTGGCCGAGGCCGTGGCGAGGCTCGGACGCCTCGACGAGGCCGAGGAGCTGGCCCGGCGGGTCGCGGCCGACGCTGCGTCCCACGACGTGATCGCGCACGTGCTCTGGCGTTCGGCGCTCGCACGCGTGCGGACGAGCGAAGGCTCCGCACAGGAAGCAGTGGAACTGGCAGCCGAGGCGCGCGCGCGGCTCGGCGACTCGGAGTTCCCGCAGCTCGCCATCGCCGCGCTCCTCGCCGCCGCCACGGCCGCCACCGCGGCGGACGAGACCGGCGAGGCCGAGCGGCTGCTCGCCGAGGCGCGCGGGATCGCCGAGGCTAAGGGCGCGGTCGCGAGCATCGCCCAGCTTGCTGCCGTTCGCGTAGCGGGGTAGATTCGCTCTCCAAGCTGCGGAAGGAGTTCCCGGAATGAGCGAGGAGAAGCACGGCGGCGACGAGCACGAGCCGGACGAGCACGGTCTCGAAGAACGCGGACTCGAAGAGCGCGGACTCGAGGAACGCGGACTGGAAGAGCGCGGCCTCGAGGAACGCGGGCTCGAGGAACGCGACGAGGAGGAACACTCCGGCGGCGACGACAAGTAGGACGAGAGTCAGCGGCAGCGCGCGCAAGCCGTTGCCGGGAGCGCGCCGGGTCGGCGCGGTTCCGTCCAACGAGCCGGTCGAGGTGACCGTGCTCGTGCGTCCGCGCGCGATGCTTCCTCCACCGGAGGAGCTGGGCCGACAGCCGCTCAGGGAGCGGAGATACCTGACCCGGCGCGAGTATGCGTCTCGCTACGGCGCAGCCCCAAAGGATCTCGCAGCGGTCGCCGACTTCGCGACCGAGCACGGCCTGCACGTCCGGCAGGCGAGCGCTGGCCGCCGCAGCGTCGTCCTCGCGGGACCCGCCGCACGGATGGAGGCGGCGTTCCGCACGCGGCTCTCGCACTACCGCTCGCCGGAGGGCGACTACCGCGGCCGCTCGGGACACCTGCACGTCCCCGCCTCCGTCGCGCCGGCGATCGACGCCGTCCTCGGCCTCGACGACCGGCCGCAGGCGACGACCTCGTATCGCCTCGTCCCGCACGAGCGCCTCGAGCAGGCGCGACACACCTCGTTTACGCCGTCGCGGATCGCAGAGCTCTACGACTTCCCGCGCGACCTCGACGGAAGCGGCCAGCGCATCGCCGTGATCGAGCTCGGCGGAGGCTTCCTCCGCTCCAAGCTCCGCCGCTACTTCGAAAAGCTCGGGAAGCCGATGCCGAAACTGACCGCCGTCTCAGTGGACGGCGTCCACAACTCCCCCGGGCAGAACCACGGCGCCGACGGCGAGGTCGTGCTCGACATCGAGGTGATCGGAGCGATCGCGCCCGCAGCCGAGCAGCTCGTCTACTTCGCCCCAGCGAGCGACCGCGGCTTCGTCGACGCCGTGACGACCGCGCTGTTCGATCCGCGCAAGCCTTCCATCCTCTCGATCAGCTGGGGCCAGGCCGAGGAACAGTGGACGGAGCAGGGCCGACGCGCGATGGACCACGCGTTCCGCGCGGCGGCCGCACTCGGCGTCACCGTCTGCGCCGCGGCCGGCGATAACGGCTGGAGGGACGGCGTCAGCGGTCGGGTCGCCCACGTCGATTACCCCGCCTCGAGCCCGCACGTCCTCGCCTGCGGCGGCACGCATCTCCAGGAGATCGACGGCGGGATCGCCGAGGTGGTTTGGAACGACCACGACGGCAACTCCACGGGGGGCGGTGTGAGCGCCTGCTACGACGTCCCGTCGTGGCAGGCGAAGGTGCGCGTACCCGCCTCGATCAACAAAGACGCCGGCCCCGGCCGCGGCGTGCCGGATGTCGCGGGGAACGCTGATCCGGAGACGGGCTACCTCGTCGGCGACGGCGTGACCGACCACCCGTTCGGAGGCACAAGCGCCGTCGCTCCGCTGTGGGCAGCCCTGATCGCCCAGCTGAACCAGCACCTCGGCTCGCCGACGGGCTTCTTCAACCCGCTCCTCTACGAATCCCTCGACCGCTCGGCCTTCAACGACGTCGCGAGCGGCTCGAACGGCGCCTATCGCGCGCGGCGACAGGCGTGGGACGCGTGCACGGGGAACGGCACGCCGCGCGGCCGCGCGCTGCTCAGAGCCCTCAGCTGAAGGAGACCTGGAGGACCGGGTCATCGAGGGCCGAACCCGGGCCGGGCCGAGACCGCAGCCCATGCGGATCGGAGTGAGCTTGGCCGCAGCCGTGGACGGTTGACATCTGTATCCAAACCGCGGGCAGCAGAACTGAGACGTGCCACGCGCTTACGACACGGACAGGCTTCTGATCAGGCCAGCAAGCGGACACCAGGCCGTCGCCGAACCCTCGACCCGGACAAATCACTGGAAAGACACCGCAACTGCGAGTCGTTCGAGAATCGAGTCACGGGCCGAGAGCACCAGAGCCACCCTGACAACCGCCCCAGACGGGAAAGCTCACACATTCACAGTTCTGGAAGTCGGCCGTGAAGCGTCGCGGATCTGTGACTGAGCTCATTACGGCCGTCTCCGAGCTCGACCGCGATCCACGCGTGATCGCCGGGTGACCCCCTATCGATTAAGGAGGGGGTCGACGGTTCGAGTCCGTCAGAGGGCTCTCTCAGATGTCGTAGAAGTCGTGCGAGTCGTCATCGCCGCGGGGCCCGAACTCGTAGCCGCTTTCCCCATAGTCGTTCACGCTCGACCGACGGAATGGCAAGAACTCGTCCAGCGGCGCCTCCATCTGCAGACCAAGCGCTTCATCGAGCGCCGGAGCCGAGGTTCAGCTGGCGATCGGCTTGAGGGGAGATAACTCCTCCTCGGGCTGGCGCGGCTTGGTCTCCTTGCTACGCGCGGCGAGCAGCACCGCGCCAGCGACGACCGCTGCGAATGCTGTGACTCGAAGCGCGCCCATCAATCCGGAGGGGAGTGGCTCGTGAAAGAGCACCATGCCTGCGGCGATTGGCAGCGCGTTCGTCAGCAGCGTCGAAAGGCCTGCCGTCGTCAGCGCGCCACCCCGCTGGAAGGCGGCTTGGAGGACGGCCGTTCCGGCTCCGTAGAACACGATCAGGCAGACGAGGAAGGCCAGGTTCTCGATTCCGCCGGAGACGGCCATCTTGGTCGCCACGTCCCCGGCGGCAAAAAGGATGCCGGAGGCGATGCCCCATGCCGGTGCTGGCCCGATCGGGCGTACGAGCAGCTTGATGCACAGGATCGCGCCGGCCGTCGAGGCTCCGAGCCAGATCGCGACCCAGACGTACGTCGCTCCCGGTCCTTCGCCGTGGCTGGAGAAGAGTGAGACGCCGAGTAGGGCCAGGCCGAGCACCGACACGACGGCTCCGACACGCTCGGGCCTGGTCAGCGCGACGTGCGTGATTCGCGAGACCATGATTGCGAGGATCCCGATGCCGCCAGCGGCGGCCGCCTGCACGAGCGAGAGCGGTGCGAGCGTGAGCGCGACAACGTAGAGAACGAAGCCGCCTGCCTGGATCCCGGAGCCTATGAGCCACCGCGGCTCGGCGAGCAGCGAGCGCACAGAAGCGATCGGCCTGCGAAGCGAGAGTGGGGGCAGCCTCGCAGCGACGTCGTGCTGGAGCAGATACCCGAAGTTGAGGGCGCAGGCCGAGACGATCGTGATGACCAGCGCGAGCGCGATCTGCACTAGTGGGTCAACCTTCCTCCACGGCCTTGACCGGACGATACGAGGTGCGCGAACGAATCATCCGCGCCTCTGGCGGTAATCCGCTGTTCCTGACCGAGATGGCGGCACTCGGCGAAGACGCCGAGGTACCGGGGACGCTGCGAGCGCTGCTTGCCGCGCGGCTCGACCAGCTCGACGAGCCGGAGCGGCGGGTGCTCGAGCGCGGAGCAGTTGAGGGGGAGTTGTTCCACGCGGCACGGTGCAGGCCCTCGCACCGGAGGAGACGGAGGTGACACCGCGGCTCGCTGCGCTCGTGCGCCGCGATCTCGTCCGCCCCGACCAGCCACAGCTGCCCCGCGAGGACGCGTATCGCTTCCGCCACATTCTGATCCGCGACGCCGCTTACGAGGCGCTTCCAAAGACGACTCGAGCCGAGCTCCACCAGCGCTTCGCCAAATGGCTGGAGCGGCACGGCGGAGAGCTGGTCGAGCTGGACGAGATCCTCGGCTACCACCTCGAACAGGCTGCCCTCTACCTCGCGGAGCTCGGCATGCCCGACCCGGCTCTTGGCGAAGAGGCTTCGAGGCGACTCGGGGCCGCCGGGGAGCGCATGTATGCGAGCGCCACGATTGATCGAGAACAGGCTTCGGAGGCCAAACCTTGACGGTCGCCCAACGTTGCTCCACGATCGGCCGAGAGGCGTTGGTAGGTCATCGAGGGGTGCGAGCCTGGGGCACCCTGTAGCCGTGCAACGAGTCCTCTTCCGTCTAGCAGTGCTGGGAATGGCCGGCGTTGTCCTGGCTGGCACGTCAAACTCGGTGTCGGCCTCACGCGCACCGCAGATCGTCCGGCGAGCGTCGCTGCCCGAGGTGCTGCACCTCATCGACCGCTCGCGAAAAATCCGTCTGCCGGACGATAGGCAAATCTCGCGGCTGGTTACTACCTACCTCTGGTATCCCCCTCCTGGAGGTGGGAACGGCCCGTGGCCGCTCGTCGTCTTCGGGCATGGCTTCGCGTCGACGCCGTTCCGCTACCGGCGACTGTTGCGAGCGTGGGCTGCTGCCGGCTACCTGGTCGCCGCACCGGTCTTTCCCCTCGGGAACGCCAACGCGCCGGGTGGGCCGAACGAGAACGACATCGTGAACCAGCCGCGCGATATGAGCTTCGTCATCACGCGACTCCTCGCCGCGAGTATGGCGCCGGAGAACCCGCTCCACAGCCTCATAGACCCAGCACGGATTGCGGTCGCGGGTCAGTCAGACGGCGCCGAGACCGCATTCGCCGCGGCCTACGAGAGGCCCTGGCACGATCGTCGTGTGCGGGCGGCAGTCATCTTGTCCGGCGCCGAACTCGGGCGGCATGTTCCGCTCGTGCGGGGCGCGGGCCCGCTCTTGGCCGTCCAGGGAACGGCCGATCGCATCAACCCGCCGGTATACACCAGCGATCTCTTCCGCGCGGTTGATCGGCCGAAGTTCCTCCTGCTTCTCCGCGGCGCTGGGCACCTCGGCCCCTATACGGCCCCCGGCCCCCGGTCGGCCGGAGTGGAGCGAGTCTCGATTGCCTTTCTCAACCACTATCTCCGGGCCGGAACTCTCCGCGCGATAGCGCGGGCGGTGACGCCTTTCCGAGCGGACGCGCTGACGAGCGAGCCCTAGCACCCACTCGGCCCTTCGCGGGACGCACTCTGGCGCGTGTCGTAGTCTTCGTGCGTGGCAAGCGCCAGCACGCTCCGCCGATCGCAACCACGTCACGAGCCACTCCTGCGGCGAGTCGGGTCGGTGCTGTACTGGATCGTCGTAGTCGTACTAGCGGTATTCGGGGTCTTCTTCACGTTCGCGAACTATCCGTCGTTTGCGACAGCCGTCGTCCTGCTGGCTCTGCTCCTGGCCGGATTTTCCGAGTGGAAGCGACGCGCAAGGCAGAAGGCGCGTGATGAGGCACGAAGACGTGACCGGGCTCGGCTGCGGTAGCCACGGCTCAGGCGACGGGACCTGCTGATGAGGGTTCTCACCGAGCGCTAACCGCTCGAAATTAGGTTTGCTCCGTGGTCCGCGTAGAACGGCACCGGCTGGGTCCGCGCGTCTATTTGTACGGATTGCGGATCCACGAGTTCGCGCTCGGGTTCGGCGTGCTCGCAATCCTCCTTGTCGGCGGGTTCACGGAATTCTGGGAACTGACGCGTCGTACCGAACTGGTGGCCGTTTTCGGCGCCTGGTTGGTGGGGAAGGACTGGCGCGATCTCTTCCCGTCGAAGAGGAACACGGCGAGTTGGGGCCTCCTGCCCCACCGTGTTCCGCGAGACTGAGACGGCGACGACGGCTCCTCCCGGCACGTCACCGGCCGGGTCTGGCCGCACTACGCTAGGCCGCGGTGCGGCAAGGCGCCAGGCGTCAGTCGCGTCGCGCGAGTTGCTCGAGCCGCAGCGCGAGCACGGGGCAGGCGTCGACAGCCCGCCGCGCGTGTTGCTCGAGCGGGCGCGAGATCGGGGCGCTGTCGACGATTGGGTAGCCCCAGTCGTCGAGCGTGACGCGCTCTCCGGGAAGACGCACGGGGCGGGCATGCGGGTACCCGACCGGCAAGACGTACGTCCCCCGGCTCGTTCGATAGAGGACCTGCCAGTAGTAGTAGCCGTAGAAGGCGTGTTCGTCCCGCCGCATCTCTCGCGCGTACGACTCGACTGCCGCCACGTACGACTCGCTCGGGTTGTAGTGAAAGAGCGCGCGTCCGATCCTGTGGCGTCCGCCGTTGGCAGCGAGGAAGCGCGCCGCAGCCATGATCGAGTCGCGCTGGTTGTTGATGCTCCCGTGTCCGTACTCGGCCCACGTGGACGGAATGAACTGCATCGGCCCCTTGGCACCCGCCGGGCTGGAGCCGTGGACCCGCCCCATCCGCGTCTCGACCAGCTCGATCGCCGCCAGGTACGACCAGGGGATCCGGTTGGCTGCGGCCGCGGTGTGGAAGTAGCCCAGGAGCTGACGCGGACCGGGCGGCGAGACGATGCGCCAGTGAGGGAAACGGTGCTCCGTGGGGACGATCTGGGCCAGTGCGTCCGTCGCCCGCAGCGCCGCAACGGTGGCCGAACGGGCAGCGGAGGACAACCTCGCGACAGTCGTCCGGCGCAGACCGGGATGGTCGGCGAGTTGCTGCCACGCGAGCTGCTGCGAGCGGGCTGAGGTCCGCAGCTGCCGCAGGGATGCCGAGGGGTCATCGATGGTCCTTTGCGCGCGATCGATCGTCGCCGCGAGGACAGAGGGAGCAGTGGAGATCCGAGGCGTCACCGGTGTGCTCGTGGTATGGCTGGCACCGCAGCCGAGGCCGGTTACAGCGAGGAAGAACAGCGCTCCGAGGGCGACGGGTCGGTGCGCGCGTCCCCAACGACCCCGACCAGTGCTCCTGTCCTGCACCTCGAACAACCCCTGGATGTTTAGTCGAAAATGAGGACGCGCTGTGGGCTGCAGAGGCAGCTACGCTCGGCGGCATGCCGACCGCTCCTGTCGCGGCTGCATCGCTGGTCGCCGGTTACGGCGTGGCCAGGACGACCGGCACGCGCCCGCTGGGCGGTCTCGTCTTCGCTACCGGCACCGCCTGGTCTGGCCGCGAATGGGCGCGTCGCCGAGGGACTCCGGTAGCGGCTGCTCTCGTCGGGTTCCAGTTGGGCGCCTTCTTCGCCTCACATCGCCTGGCTCGCACGCTCGGCGCCTGGCCGAGCGTCCTCATCACCTCCGCCATGAGCGGCACCGCTGCAGCCTTTGTCGGCGATCGCCGCTGGACGACGAATCCCTGACGACAACAACGCTCCACGGCGAGCAAGGCGCTGGCGACGCGGATGTCGGTAATCCCGGTCGGCTGCGTCGCTGGACGCGCCGGCTGGCGCTGGCAGTGCTCGTACTCATCATCGCCGTCACCTGGGCCGCACTCGCGTACGACCTCGCAACCAACGGCAGCGAGCGTCCGGCGACCTCGCTCTACCCCGGTCCCTTCGCCCGCGTCGACGGGACACTCCTCGCCTACCGCAGCTGGGGCCATACAGGATCGCCAATCGTGCTGCTCGGCGGGGCCGCCGAACCATCGTGGGTCTGGCACGAAACCGGCCCTCTCCTCGCCCACGCCGGCCACCGCGTCTTCGCACTCGACCTGCCGCCCTTCGGCTACAGCCAGCGACGCGGCCCCTACACGATGGCCCACTGGCTCCAACTCCTGCAAGGCTTCGAACACCACCTCCACCTCGAGCGGCCCGTCCTCGTCGGCCACTCGCTCGGCGCCGGCGTCGCCGCGGCAGCCGGCCTAGCCCGCCCGCACCACGTCGCCGGCGTCGTCCTCCTCGACGGAGACGCGCTGGCCTTCGGCGGCAGCCACGCCTGGCTCGCGGACCTGCTCGTCTACCCCTACTACACCGCCCTTTACCGAATCACCACCGGCTCCGACTGGATCGTCGGCCGCGTCTTCCGTAACACCTGGGGCCCGAACCCTCCCCCGCCGGGCCACGCCACCCTTGCCCAGTTCGAAAGCCCCTTCCGCGTCCAGGGAACCGAGGCCGCTATGAAACAACTCTTCGCGGGCGGTATCCCCGGCCTCAGCGTCGGTCAACTCACGCGCCTCCGCGTCCCACGCGCGGTGATCTGGGGCGCGAACGACACGGTTGACTCACTCGCAAGCGGCCGCGCCACCGCCGGCGCCCTCCGCACGCGCCTCCAGCCCATCGGCCGCGCCGGCCACCTCTCCATGCTCGCCCAACCCCGCGCCCTCGCGCACCGAATCCTCAGCTTCACAGCAACCCTGGCAGGCTCCAAGCGCCGAACGCGCCGGTAGGCGGTCAATCAGCTCCGCACAGACCCTGCGAGCCACTTCCCTCAGGACTTGCTGGCGCCCTTCCCGTCGCCGCGGGTTATCGCGGTTGACGAAACCCGGACACGTCCCCAGGGGGCAGGCCGGGCGTTGGCCGGGTGCTCTAAGGCCTGCAGGCGGCTGTTTCGGCCAGCTCGGGAGCTCAGGTGAGAGGACGCTGGTCCGGGTAAGCGTCCTGACCCCGCGTGGGGGTCTACATCTCCAGTGATGCGAGGTAGCGCTCGTAGTACCGATCTTGTTCACTCACGGTTACGACCTCGTCACAGCGTGCAGGCTCCCAGAGAGCCACCACGTCGCGCGTATCCACCGGGCGGCCGAGCACCAAGCGATAGAGGTAGCGGGCTCCCCCACCTGGCGACCTGCGGACCCGTGGCGATCTTTGTACCCAGGTCTAGAGCCGACGTAGTCGCGGTGGTCCCCAAGCGTCCCGCCCTCGGGGGAAATGCGGGACAATCGAGCCGATGCCCGACTGGCTCCCGCCCCTTCTCGCCGCCTCGCTGGCGATCCTCATGCTCAACCTCGCCCTGCTCGCGCAGCGCCGCCGGGAGCGCCGCGACCGTTGGGATCGGAGGCTCCTGCGCGAGCTCCGCGCCTGGGACGGCCGGCTCCCCGAGAAGCTCGGCCGGTCGCGGCGGCTCCGCTGATTGCACCGCTCGGGCGGGATTCATCGGCGTCCCGAAGGTGCCCCCGAGGTGCGGCACCCCGCGCGTACAATGGAGCCATGAGACGGGCAGTGGCTGTCGTGCTGATCCTGGGCTTCCTCACAGTGGACTTCCTCTTCTTCCACGACCTGCTGAAATCGGGAGAGGTCACGACGCTGCCCCAGTACCTGACCGGCTTTCTCAGCGTCCTGGTCTTCGCGGTCTGCGCCCAGTCGCTGCTGAAGCCCCGCCGATAGAGTCGTCGCCGTTTCTTTGAGGGCGAGAGGGCGTCGAGCGGCGTCAGGCGTAAGGACGCTGGCCCAGCCCAGCTGATCGCGTCGGACGGGGCCGTCCGCTTGAGGACATCTCAGTCTGGGCGGTCTCGCGCTCGCGGGTCGCTGGCTACCGCGGGTTCGAGTCAGAGGGGTGCAGAGGACTCATGTCTCGGGTAAAGATGGGCAGATGGCGCCGGCGGTCGTAACCGATTCGTTGACGAAGCGGTTCGGGGCGCTCGTGGCTGTCGACGATCTCTCCTTTGCGCTCGAGCTTGGGACGATCACGGGATTCCTGGGCCCGAACGGTGCCGGCAAGACGACGACGCTGCGGATCCTGCTGGGGTTGGCCGCGCCGACGAGCGGCCGGGCGTTTGTCTTCGGCGAGCCATACGCCCACCTTGCCCAGGCCGCTCTGCGGGTCGGGGCGGTGCTGGAGGCGACCGACTTTCATCCGGGACGTTCCGGACGCGACCATCTTCGCATGCTGAGCGACGCGGTGGAATTGCCGCGCTCACGCGTGGAGGAGGTGCTGCGGCTGGTTGAGCTGACCGATGCTGCGGACAGGCGCGTTAAGGGCTATTCGCTTGGGATGCGGCAGCGGCTCGGTCTCGCCGCGGCGCTGCTCGGCGATCCCGAGTTGCTGGTGCTGGACGAGCCGGCAAACGGCCTCGACCCGGAAGGGGTGCGCTGGCTGCGAGACTTTCTGCGCGAATTCGCGGCCGGCCAGCGCACGGTGCTCGTCTCCAGCCACGTGCTCGCCGAGGTCGCGCAGACGGTCGACCAGGTGCTGATCATCAACCGCGGTCGGCTCGTCGTCGAGTCCTCGCTCGAGCAGCTGACCGCCCGCGTCGGCGGTTCGGTACGCGTCCGCAGCCCCGAGCCCGACAAGCTCGTCGCCGCCCTCAAACGGGCCGGCATCGAGACGACACCGAGCAACGACCACACCGTTCTCGCGCACGGGACAACCAGCGAACGGGTCGGCGATCTCGCCTTCGCCGCGCAAGTACCGCTGCACGAACTGATCGCGGAGAGCTCCTCCCTCGAGGACGTCTTCCTGGAGCTCACCTCGGAGCAACCGGCGTGAGAGCCCAGTTCAAAGCCGAGCTGCTGAAGATCCGCTCGACCCGCACCACCATCGGGCTCGTGCTCGGCATGATCGCGTTGATCCTGCTCTTCTCGCTGCTCTCCGGGCTGCTGACGAAGGCGCCCAACCTCGTCACCGCCGAGGACCAGCGTGGCCTGCTGAGCGTCGGCAGCCTCGCCGGATCGTTCTCGGCCCTGGCCGGGATCATGCTCGTCACCAGCGAATACCGCTACGGCACCATCCGAGCGACGTTCCTGTTCACACCCAAGCGGTCGCGCGTCTTCTCCGCCAAGCTCGCGGCCGGACTGCTGGCCGGACTCGTCTTCGGTATCGTCGGCGAAGGACTCGGCTTCGCCATCGCCTACGCCACTCTCTCCGGACGCGGCATCCATTACGCGCTCAACGGCAGCCAGACAGCCCAGTTCTTGTTCGGAACATTCGCCGGGGTCGCCCTCTGGGGTGCGATCGGCGTCGGACTGGGCGCTATCGTGCGCAGCCAGGTCGGCGCGATCATCGGCCTGCTCGCCTGGGGCTTCGTCGCCGAAAACCTCCTCTTCGCTTTCGTCCCCTCCGAAGGCCGCTTCGCACCCGTCCACGCACAAGACGCCCTCATCGGCCTCACGACCAAACACCTCCTCCACGCAACCGCCGGCGGACTAATCCTCACCGCCTGGACCATCGCTCTAGCCCTCATCGGCGTCGCAATCGCAGCCCGCCGCGACGTCAACTAACCGAGGCGAAGCGGGTACGGGGCGTAGCAGCCAGAACCTCGGTCCGACGCCGCATTACCTATCCCCGGCGTCTGGACTCACGGCTAGACCGACGCGCTCGGGGGTCATTCCCGAACACTGGCCCAGGCGACGGTCCTCGGCCTACGGCACCCGGCTTGGAGCGCAAGAGTTATCCGTCGAGACTCAGGAGGCACCATGCCCAACCTCTTCGAAGACAAGTTCATCGGCCGCCTTGACCTGAGCTCTGAGGAGACGGCGATGTTCCTGTACGACCTAGACCTGGATGAGTCGTTGCCGTACCACTACGAGTACGTCGAAGAGTGGCTACTGGTGGTCGACGGCGCCGTCGTCGTGCGCGTCCCGGACAGCGAGGTCGAGCTCGCCCGCGGCGCTCTGATGCACTTCGCGGCCGGTCCCAGCGGCGCGCACCAAATCGCCAACCGCGGGGCGGCCAAGGCGAGGGTGCTGCTGTTCTCGAAAGCCGCGCTCCCGAGCATCGGGGTTTATCCCGACACCGACACGATCGGCGTTTGGCCGGACGACGACACGGAGTTCTACTTCAAGCGAAGCGACGCTGTCTCACGCGAAGAGGTCGTCTAGGCTCGCGGCTCGTCAGGGGTCATTCCGGAACACTGGCCCATGCGAGCGTGCTGGGTCACTCGGTCTCGGCCGGCGGTCGAGAAGGCGTCTAAGACACGGCGGCGGCGACCTGTTTGAAGGGGAGGAAGACGATCGGGCCGGGGAAAGCCCCCTGGTAGCTGATGCGCTTGGTGTTGGCGTAGACGAGGCCGACCGAGTCGATGCGGGCCACGGTGATCAGGTGTGGCAGTCGACCGACGACGCGATCCTTCCCGCTGGAAAGGTTGAGGGCGTGGATCGATCTGCCCGTCGTGTAGACGGCGATGTCCCCCTGAACGTCACCCGACCCAGGGTTCGGATGCAGGGTGAAGGTCTTTCGAAGCGAGCCGCTGTCTGCGTCGTAGAGGGCGAGCTTCGGACCCTCGAACACGACGAGATTCGGACCGCTGAGAGCGACCGCCGTGGGATACACCGGCGGGGTCACGGTGATCAGCGATTTCCCCGTCGACGAGTAGAGGCCCACCGATTCTTCGGCGTACACCTCGGAGTTTCGCAGCACCACCACGCGACCCTGATCGACATCGACCACACCGAGCGTGTCGCCTCCCGTGGCGAGCGTCGTCAGCTTCGCGCCGTCGAGTGCGTACAACACGGGGTTGGCTACGTCGTAGGGCGGCATGGTCCACGGGGGAACTGTCCAGCGGTTGCCCACGATCAGGCTCCCGGCCCCGACGAGCCCACCGAGGGTGTCCCCTGCACAGGCGAAGGGGCCGTGGATCATCCTTCCGCAGTTGATGCCGTCGCGCACCTCCTGCGCCACACGCCGCACCTTCGATCCCCGCACAGAGGAGGTATAGAGGTCGTCCTCACCTTTGGAGGCGAAGCGTGATGTGGTCAACCAGGCGACTCGCGTCCCCGCGATCACCAACTGGGTGAGGTTCACCTCGGGCCTAGTGCTGTCAGCGCCGGTGCCCCGTCTGCCGCTCACGTTGATCGTCTTGCCTGTACGGAGGTTCCAGACGAACGCCCTGTTCGGGTGCCGAACCAGCTTCCCCTTGCTGCGCGTCCGGGTCGCGGCGACGTCGTAGGCGACGCGGCTCCCGTCCAGCGCCAGCGCCTCCAGTGGCGCAACGTGAAGCCGCATCGACCGTGGCCCGCCCGTAGGAGTTCCCGCCGCGCTGGACACCAGCGCCAGACCCGAGATCCCAGCAACCAAGACGAGAAGAACCCCGGAAAGCTTCCTCATCACCCTCACCTCGTGGGCAGCAAATCGACTTGCAGATCGGCTGCGCTAACGAAAAGTCACTTGAACTCTCGCCGACCATACTGACAGGCATCAGAAGTCGTGCCATCAGGGCTGCTGCTGAGGTTCAGTGCCTTGATCTACTGAGCGGGAGGGGTCGCTCGCTCAGGGGTCATTCCGGAACACTGGCCCAGGCCAGTGACGCCGTGGGGCGCTATCCAGTGACTACGGAGCGCAACGCAGGTTCCAGCTCCTCGGGGCGCGGCAGCCGCGTTGGGTCACGCTCCCACCAGGCAAGCTCGATCGCGCCGAGGTACCAGCCATCCATCCAGATCGATACGTCCGCGCCTTGCTCCGGTCCGCCCTTCGCGGGAGCCAGAATCGGAGACTCGTCAAAGACGCTCTTGGCGGGCGGAGCGTCGTCTGGCACCCACAGCGGGATATGCCAGATCTCGACTCGATCCCCGACAACCTGCACGAAGTCGGTCTGCGCCCGTAGTTCCTCAACGCCAGGCATCTCGACCCGCAGGAGGTGATCGAGTAGCGCTCGCTCGTCGTCGCGGAGGGGGCGTAGATGTTGCGGCGTCTTAGGCATGCCGTGATTCTGACCGGACTCCAGCCGCCGCGAGGACGGTAGCCCTTCTCAGGGGTCATTCCGGAACACTGGCCCAGCCGAGGGTTACGCTCCCGAGACGCTATGAAGCAGCCGGAGGCCAGTGTGATCCTCGCCACAAGGTCGGCGTGCCTGCTCGCGTTGCTCGCGGTTGTGGCGAACCTAACCGCCTGCGGCTCAGGTCAGCATGCAGCAACCACGGGCGGCGGGACTAAGACGGTGACGTACCGATGGGCGAAGCCCTCTCCTTTGTACGTGCAGATCCAGGGACCTGCAGGAGCCGTCGGCACGCAAGCACACTCTCTCCGCGCCAACTTCGAGCGCACACATCCGACCGTGGTGCGGAAAGCCCCCGACCATGCAATCTGCACCTTCCCCGGCCTTCAGGGCAACGTCACGGTACGCCTCTACGGCGACAAGCGGTCTGTATCGGCCAGATGCAAGCGCATTGCCAAAGCGCTCGGAGAATAACTCGGGCGTCATTCCGGAACACTTGGCGGGGCGCGATGGCTGAGCCGCGGAAGGAGTTCACCCGCCGAGGGGGCGCGAAGCTACGGCGCCGAGATCGGAACCGACTCTCGGGTTGCGTCAAAGGACTACGAACCCTCTGGGGCCACTCACCAGGCTAGGTTCGGAGTGACAGGACGATCGCGCCGTCCGCTCCCATGACTACCTCGCGTAGCGCCTGTGCCGCATGTTCGAGCAGTCGGACGGACACGATCGGCACGCTTAGGGTGCCGCACGCCAGCAGCTCGGCGAGGGCCGAAAGCTGCCGACCATCGGGCCGGACGGAGACGTTGGTTACGGTGACGCCCCGTTCTTCCGGTGGCGGGTCGCCGGTGATTGTGGCGAGGCGGCCGCCGTCGGCGACGGCCTTGAGCGTGGTGGCAGCCTCCCCGCGGGCGGCATTGACCGCCTTGGGCGCGCCGCCGCCGGTGATCTCGCGAACGAGCGCAGGCCAGTCACCGTGATAGTCGAGCACCTCCGAGGCGCCGTACTTGCAGATGCGCTTGGCCTTCTTCGCGCTCGCGGTCGCGATCACGCGGGCGCCCTGCGCCGCGGCAAGCTGAACGAGAAGGCCACCCGTGACTCCGCCGGCTCCGTTTACGACGACCCAGCCACCGCTCTCGATCCCGAGGGCCTCGTCGAGTGCCTGAGCCCCAGTGAGCGCCGGAATCGAAAAGGCTGCGCAGGCTTCCCATGACACCGCTGGCGGCCGCAGCGCGACAGCAGCCGCCGGCGCGAGCACCCTCCCCGCCCAGGTCCCGTTACGCCGAAGCGGCAGCGGATGTGTCATCACCTCGTCGCCCTCGCGCAACTCGGCCACGCCGGAGCCGACCGCCACGACCGTTCCGGCTGCCTCCGTCCCGAGTGCCATCGGAGTCGGGCCGCCGATTTGCCAGCTGCCGATCCTGACCAGCTCGTCCCAGTTGCCGATGCCGGCGGCGACGACGTCGATGAGGACCTCGTCAGCGGCAGGTGCCGCCGGTTCGTCCACCTCCAAGATCTGGACGGGCTCGCCGAGTGCTGTGATCCCGGCCACTCGCATCCTGTCGGGCGCCCGCGGGCTAGTCGGCGCCCAACTCGAGCACGACCTTGCCACGCTTCCCGCGGGCCGCGACTCGCTCGAACGCCGCCCCGGCCTCGGTGAGCGGAAAGACCGAATCGACCTCCGTACGAAGCTCGTCTGCGTCCACCAGCGTGCTCAACTCCAGCAGTTGCTCGTGGTGGGGTTCGACGATGAAGTAGATCGCGCCCGGCATCTCCTCCGCGATCGTGACCACGCGCTCGCCGGCGGGGACCTCGCCGCCACGGGTATCGAAGACCAGATCGGCCGGTCCGCTCTCCACGACCACTGCGCCGGCGTGACGCGCAAGCTGGACGGCGATGTGCCCGACCCCGCCCGAGGCGCCCGTGACCAGCACCCGCTCGCCTCGGGTGAGCCGCCCGTGCACAAACAGCGCTTGCCAGGCGGTAAGCCCGCCCATCGGCAGAGCTGCCGCCTCGACGTGGCTCAACCGCGCAGGCTTGGGTGCAAGCACATCGGCTGGGACGGCGGCGTACTCGGCAGCCACACCGTCGCGATCGAAAGGCGTGAGCGCATACACCTCATCACCGCTGCCGACGACAACGCCCGAAAGCTCGTAAGACGGAATCGCCGGCAATCGATCGACCGGCCACTCCAGCTCGTCGCGTGTGATAGCCGCCGCATGCACCCTCACCAGCACCTCGCCTGGACTCGGCGACGGCGCCTCGATCTCCTCAACCTTCAAGCCGTCACCGTGCAGCCTCACCGCCAGCACACCCGCTCCCCTTCCCCGGTTGGACTTCGTCCCTCAGGAGATCCTGCCAGCTACCAACCTCCCGCCCCTCTTGCTAGCGAGGCAAGCAAGCGTAGGCATGTGATCAGCTCGACCTACGCCAGCCGCCGCCTTGCCGCTCGATGCCAGGCTCTCGTGAACGGACTATGAATCCCCTTTCACATGAGCCACGCCAAGGAGATGGTGTTGCTGCCGAGATTTCGACGCTGTAGAAGCCCCTCCGACCACCGACCCGGACCCAAGCTGCTAGCGCGGGATTCTGACCCGAACCCCCAGCTGCGACCTATGGTGACCGTGAGTACTGCCAGCCGTCCTGGGCCACTGGAACTTCCCAGCGTGATTGCGCACCACAGCTGTGACAGCGTTTGAGTGTGGCGAAGTGCGGGACGTGGATGATCTTGCCGGTCGTTTCGTCGAAGTAGCTAGAGACGGGCCGGTGGATTCTTCCGACGCCGCAGGCGCCGCAGGTGAGTCCTTTGCATAGGCAGAGGTAGGGGCCGCCGTACAGTTCACCGCAGGAGGTACACCGTTCGAGCGGCGGGTTTCTCGCCTCTTGTTCTTGGTTCGTCACCACCCCGTCAGACGGTAGCTCACACATAGGTCGCGGCTCTCTCGTCAACTCGATGCGAGGAGTGAACAGGTGAGGGGTCGCAAAGCCGCTCCAGGACTGGCTTTTACTCCCGTCGGGGCCTCGTGGCATTGTGTGGGCATGGAGAGCCGGGCGGATCGCGAGCGAGTTGTCGTTACGGGAGAGGCGGCCGTTCGTCTGATCGCGATCTCGATGCGTTCTGCCGCCGCCGGTGTCGATGCGAGGCGGTTGTGGGCTGATGCTGTTCGTGCGCAGGCTGGGGATCGCGGCGCGCTTCTGCGGCTTCGTAAGGGGTCGGCTGGCCGACCGCTGGCGCCCGTCGCCAGATCTGGTGTACGGAGGCGGTCGTCGCGAGTCGCGGCGCGGCGGCGTCGCTCGCCGCAACGCGCGCGGGCACCCGGGCGAAGAGAGACCGAGCCTGCCCCACTGAGGTTTCGTACTCGCCTCGCGTTTCGTAAGAGCACGGTGGTGCGCGGGCCGTTTTCCGGCGGGGTCATCCGCGATCGCGAGGGGGTGTTCACGACGGATGGCTGAAGAGCAGCGCGGGAAGCGGAAGGCGCGGACTGTGGTCGATCAGGAGGAGGAGTTCGCGTACTACGCGAGTCTCCCGCCGGCCGAGCGGTCGTGCGCGGCCGTGGCGAAGCACTTCGGGAATTCGCCCCGGACGGTGGAGAAGCACTGCACCGATGGTCGCTGGCGACAGCGGCTGCGTGAGATCGATCAGGAAGCTGCCCGGCGCGGCCAGGAGTTGCTGATCAGTGGCCGCGTCGATGAGCTGCAGAAGATGCAGGAGCTGATCGATGCCTCGCTGCTCGGCTACGCGCAGCGGCTGCGGGAAGGAACGATGCGCATGGCGCCGGCGGATCTGGAGCGGCTGAATCGTCTCTCGCGCGCTCTGCTGGATGAACTGGACGAGACGGCGAGCGGCGAGGCGTCCGCTGCGGCGGCCGGGCCGCCTGGGCGGACGGTCGAGCACGCCGACGCGGTCATTGCCGCTCTTGCCAAGGCCGGAGCCCTCGAAGAGCTCGGGCTCACCTACACGCGCGTCGGGGTGCGAGAACCTGACGGAGAAGGAGGTTCGTGATGAGCACGGTCGACCCCGCCCTGCTTCCGCTGCTGGACGCCTTACTCGATCAGGTCGGACCGATGCGGCTTCCGCACTGCCCCCTCAATCCGACTCCGGTCCAGGAAGCGTTCCTGCGGCTGCGCTGCCGCGAAGCCCTGTTCGGAGGGGCAGCCGGCGGCGGCAAGTCGATCGGCCTGCTGATGGATGCCAGTCAGTACCTCGGGGTACCCGGCTACCACGCGCTCTTGCTCCGCCCGACGTTGAGCGAGCTGGAACAACCCGGCGGTCTGCTCGACCTGGCGGACGACTGGTTCGCACTCAGCAAGGCGACCTGGTCCGGCGAGCTGCGCGCCTGGCTCTTTCCCCGGCCCTGGCCGGAGCGGCGCCGGCGGCAGCTCGATCCGCTTCGGCTACCTCGGCGGACAACGCGACGTCAATCGCTACAGCGGCAGCAGCTACTCCTACCTCGGCTTCGACGAGCTCTCCCAGGTCGACGAGCTGAGTTACCACCGCATGCAACGCGTCCTGCGCCAGCCCAACCCCGATCACAACGCCAAACGCTCGCCCGACGGGCTCAGCCTGGCCGACGTGCCGGTCCGCTGCCGAGCAACCAGCAACCCCGGAGGCCCCAACCACTACTGGATCAAGGCCTACTTCGTCGACGCTCAGACACGCCCCGAAGGCGTCATCTACCTACCCGCCCGGTGGGTCGACAACAACCACATCGACTTCGAGGAGTACGCCAGAGGACTCGCCCACATGCCACCCACCGACCGCGAACGCCTAAGGAACGGCAACTGGGACATCGCCGACGAGGGCACCGTCTTCCGCCGCGACTGGTTCGAAATCATCAACCGCTCCGAACTACCCACAACGACCCGCGCCATCCGCTACTGGGACCTCGCCAGCGCGCAACCCACCCCGAGCTACCCCGACCCCGACTGGACAGTCGGACTCCGCCTCGACTACGACGACACAACCCGCACCTACTACATCACCGGACCCGTTCGCCAGCGCCGCCACGCCGGCCAGATCGAGGAACTGCTCCGCGCCACCGCCAAAGACGACGGCCCAGGCGTCCAAATTTGCGTCGAACAGGAACCCGGCTCACATTCCGCCTACCTCGAACAGCACCTCAAATACGAACTCCTCCACGGCTACCGGATCACCATGCACCGTCCCAGCACCAACAAAGAAGCACGCGCCGGAACCATCGCCGCCGCCGCCGAACAAGGCCGGGTCAAGATCGTCGCCGGACCGAACGTCCGCGACTTCCTCGACGAGGTCTGCCAGTTTCCCCACGGTCGTCACAACGACTGCGTCGACGCCCTTGCCGGCGCCCAACATGCACTCGGCCGCACCCGCACCCCCGCCCTCAACAACAGCAGCAGCATCGTCCCACGCGGCTCCGTCTACGAAGACACCGGGATGGGCCGGATCTGGTCACACCCTGATTGGTTCGAATAGAGGCTGCCCGCTAACCGGCAGAGAAACGTAGTTCACGCATAGCCCGAAACCACGCAGCAACTACGCGACATCTACGCGCGCCAGGAAGGAGATCCGTCAGGCGACGCCCGCACAAAAAAGGCCCGCCAATGCGGGCCCTTTCGAAGTGGGCGGTACTGGGCTCGAACCAGTGACCCCCAGCTTGTCGAGCGTTACACCCAGCCTGCTGCTAACGGCTGCGACACCGCAACGGGCCTGGGAAGCCCTCTGACGGACTCGAACTGTCGACCTCCGGATCAGCGGCTTGCTCTGCTCGCTGGGGCCAGGGTTACACTCCGGCTTCCAGCCCTCTTAGCTCAGTTGGTAGAGCACCTCCATGGTAAGGAGGGGGTCGACGGTTCGAGTCCGTCAGAGGGCTCTAAAAGACCTGCAAATCGCAATTTCTTGTTGCCTGCGCTGAATTGCGGTTAGGGAGGGGGTCACCCTTCCAGATCGGAAGAAACTGATTTGCAGGGGTTTTTTGGCTGCTCTTGGTCTCCTAGGAGGGCGCATTTCGACCCGCGGGTCGCACATGGGTCGCATACGCTCTGAGTAGCGCCTCTCCCTACAGGCCGTTGCTGTCCTGGAGGCGGACCTCGCGGGCGAGCAGAGGGATGAGCACGCGTGCGTTGGGACTACCCCAGCCGGTGACGGGATCCCAGCCGCGCGCGGCGCGGTAGCCGCTGATCGTCTTGGGCGGGAAACGCACGCTGTTGTTCCCGGCCGTGACGTCGTGGAACGCCTTGCCGTAGAGGTGGCTGCGGCCGATGCGGTAGAGGGCGGCGTTGACGAAGCCGAGCTGACGGCCGGCGTATTGGTCGGCGAGGGCGATGACTCCTGCCCAGAGCGGGGCGCTGGCGCTGGTGCCGCCGTGCGCGCTGATCGTGTAGCCGCCGGCGTCGTCCGCGGTGACGATCGGAAAGCCCGTCTCGGGGCAGGCATCGGCGGCGACGTCGGGCACGCCTCGGCGGACTCCGGCTCGGGGTATGTGGTCCTGGTAGCTCGGCCGCGCGTGGAGGTGGCTGAAGCCGCCGCCCGACGCCTGGAAGTGGCTGCCGGGGTCACCGCACGGTAGGCCCCAGGCGCGCTCGTTCATGTAGTGGCCGGTCGTGTGGCTGGCGGTGAGCGCGGTGCCGCCGACCGCCAGGACGAGCGGGTCGGAGGCGGGCAGGTTGGCTTCCTTGACCGGCGAGAAGGTGCCGCCGGTGAGGCCCTTGAAGAGCTGGCAGGGCTCGCCGACCGCGCCGATGTCGCCGGAGGCGGCGACCACGGTCACGTGGTGGTCGCTGGCGTGTCGCAGCGCTTCGTGAAGATTGGCTACCTCGGCCGGGGTGTCGCAGTGCTCGCCTCCGGTCTGGCCGGCGGCGCTGATCGAGATGACAGCTCCGAGCGACGTCCCAAGTCTGAGCGCAGAGACGAAGGCTGCAACCGCATTGGGAGTGTTGTCGAGAGACGTTCCCTTGACCATGAGTTCGACGATCGCGGCTCGCGGGGCGATGGCGTGCACCATCTCTGTGTCGAGCACCTCTTCTCCGTTGGCCAGCCGCGGGGATGCCGACGGTGCGAGTGTGCTGACGACGCGGACTCGCGCCGCGGGCAGGTGGAACAGCTGGTCGAATCGGGCGAGGTCGCGGCGGATGTTGCTGGTAGGAAGCGGGAACTGCGGTTCGGCCAGCTCGGGTAGCACGACGGTCTCGCCGCGGCCGTCGATTCCGTGCTGGAGCAGCGGCAGGATCCCGTACGCCGCCTCGAGCTGCCGCGGCGTGTAGCACGTTGCCGCCGCGACGCAGTTGCCGGTCGCCGGAGCCGGCGGGGCACCCGAGGTTGATGGGACGGGCTTTGAACCGGTCAGGTGGTCGCAGGCGCTCACGGCCGTCTGGAACTGGGAGTCGCTGACCCCGAGCTGCTGCGGGCTCGGCTTGGGCGCTCGCGAGCCGATGCGTGGCGGGTCTGGGAAGCTCGGCACGCCGTGGGAGCGCATGCAGCGGGAGACGGCGAGCGCGCTGTTCCGCACTTCGGTCGGGCCGGAGGCGACACGCGCGACGCCGGAAGATCGTCCGCTGCCACAACCCGCGACCACCGAAACGGCGGCAACGGCGGCGACGGTGCCTAGCGCGAGCGAGCGGCGACGACCTTCCATGGCTCCGTGACGGTAGAAGGCCTCTTACCTCGCCGCGTCGCGCGCGAGCGTCGTCTTTCGCCTGCAGCCCAGGGGTGATCTTCGTCGGCTCGTCACCCTCTGGGGTGAGGACGAAGATCGTCTGCCGGCGCGAGGCGCCACACCGCAGTACGGGCGAGAATAGCCACGTGCGCTCCCTGAATACCGGGCGGCTACTCGTGGCGACGCGCGGTCTGTCCTCGAGCCACGCCGCGCGAGCCGCCCTGACGGTTGTGCTCATGCTGGCAGCAGCTCTTCAGGCCGCCCTCGCTCATCCCGCAGCGGCCACCGCGAGCACGGCCATCGTCTTGAACGTGCTCGTGGTTCTGCCGTTGGCCGTGGCGCCACGCTGGCCGTCTTCTGCCGCGGCGGCAGCCACCGTGGTTACCGTCGGAATCGTTGTCGCACAGGGCGCCGCGCTGACCGTGGCGGGTTTCGGCGTCTTCCTTTTCTTGCTTGTGCGGCTCGTGATCCGGCGCGGTCTCCTCGTCGCCGCCCCGCTGCTTATCCCGTTCATGGTTCTGGCTACGCCGCGATTCGATGCCGCCAGATCGGGCTTTGCGAGTACCGGCCCGCTGCTGTTCGCGATCGCTGCCGCTCGTCGTCGGTGAGGCGATGCGTCAACGCGGCCGAGCGGTCGCAGCCCTCGATGCGACCGAGGAAGCGATGGCGGAGAGCATTCGCGCTCAGACGGTGATGGAAGAGCGGGCGCGGATCGCGCGTGAGCTCCATGACATCGTGGCGCATCATCTGTCGGTGATCGCCGTCGAGAGCGAGGCTGCGCGGCTGACCTCGCCGGAGCTCTCGTCGGACGTCGGCGGTCGCCTCGAGGCGATCGCTTCGACCGCACGGGAGGCGCTGATCGAGACCCGCCGGCTGCTGGGAGTCCTTCGCGAGGACACCGCTGGTCGAGACCGACCGAACGCCGCAGCCCGGACTCGGCGAGCTCGACGAATTGATCGACACGGCGCAGTCGACCGGGACGCACGATCCGGCTCATCCGGAAGGGAGACATCGCTCGGTTATCCCTGAGCGTCGACCTGGCCGCCTACCGGATCGTCCAGGAGGCGCTAACGAACGCACGACGCCACGCCCCGGGCGCAGACGTCGACGTCGAGCTCTCCTACCGCGACCACGGCGCTCCACCTGCGCGTCAGGGATTACGGCCCGGGCGCGCTCGATGGCGAGCCCGTCGACGGCCACGGACTGATGGGAATGCGCGAACGCGCGACGCTCGCAGGCGGCACCTTCTCCGCGGGACCGGCCGAAGGAGGCGGCTTCGAGGTGGACGGTAACGCTCCCCCACCGAGGCGACCGCGTGATCCGCGCCCTCGTCGTCGACGACCAACAGGCCGTACGCGCCGGCCTCGCCGCGCTCCTCGAGACCCAGGCCGACATCACCGTCGTCGCGACCGCAGCAGACGGCGAGGAGGCGGTGCAACGAGAGCCACGAGCACCGGCCCGACGTCGTGCTGATGGACATCCGGATGCCGGTGCTGGACGGGATCGCCGCCACCCGCCAGATCTGCGCCGCCGGCGACGACAGCGGTCCGCGCGTCCTCGTCCTGACGACATTCGACCTGGACGAGTACGTCTACGACGCGCTCCAGGCAGGCGCCAGCGGATTCCTGCTCAAGGACGCTCCTCCCGAGACGCTCTTCGAAGCGGTGCGCGTCGTCGCCGCCGGCGAGGCGCTTCTCGCACCGGTAGTCACCCGCCGCCTGATCGCCGAGTTCGCCCGCCTCCGCCCGCCGCAGCGCACCCGCACCCGAAGATCTCGACGCGCTCACCCACCGTGAGACGGAGATCCTCGGCCTCGTCGCCGCCGGTCTCTCGAACCACGAGATCGCCGACCGCCTCGTGCTCAGCAACGAGACGGTGAAGACGCACGTCAGCCACGTTCTGCGCAAGCTCGGTCTCCGCGACCGAGCACAAGCCGTGGTCGCCGCCTACGAGTCCGGACTCGTCGTACCGGGTACCTGAGGTCGCACCATGTCCCTATCCGCGTGGGAGTTCGGCGCCACGCCAGATGAGCTTGCCTTGCCTACCGCAGTCGTATGCCGAACGCTGCGTACATGGCATAGAAGGACCACACGCCCACCCCGAACAGCGCCGCGATAACGGCCGCCGAGGTCAGTCCGCTCAACGACGCGCGGCCGGGGATCCTGGTCACGAGCCAGGCGCCGAGCAGGGCGATTGCGCCGATCGCCGGGAGGTAGAACCTGACGAGCTGGACCGTGACCGAGGTCGGGTCTGTCGTCCAGGTGTAGGCGGAGTACAGGCCCCAGATCGCGAGCCACGACGCGGCCAGGGTGATGCCAACCCATAGGTCGCGACGCGCCGCTGCGCCGACCTCGCCGCCGCACCGCCGGAGGATCAGCCAGCGCAAGATGATCCACCCCACCGCGATTACTCCGAGCACGAGCATCGGCATGGCCCGCAGTAGGTGCGCGGGCATGAGGCGCAGGTTCGGTCCGATCGCGCCGAGTGCGAATGTGACTTCGCCGGGCCGGTATCCGGTTGTCAGCGGGCCGCCATAGACCAGATCGTCGAACAGGGCCACGCCGGCCCCGAAGACGACCACCGATGCGAGCCAGGAGCACAGCGCGGCGAGGGGCAGACCTGGCTTGCGTATCCGCCAGGCCGCGATCACGGCAACGGCAGCGCAGCAGAGGATGACGATGTTGGTGTAGCGGACGAAGGTCGCGAGCTCGAGCGCCGCGAAGCCGGCAAGGCCCGCCCAGCTGCGCCGCCGCGCACTTGCCTCCGTTGCGAGCATCGCCCAGAGCAGGGCGCCGGTGCCGGCCGCGACGAGCGAGGCGTCCGTAAAGGTCGGCATGTAGTCGCGCCAGGCGAAGGCCAGGGCGGCACCGGAGGAGCAGTACAGACCCACCGCCGCGAGCCCGCCGAAGCGCCCGAGCCAGCGCCGAGCAGCGACGAACAAGCCAAGGCAGGCCAGCAGCCCGTAGAACAGCGGTGCCAAGCGGATGATGCCGAGCTTCTCGAACGGCGCAGCGAGGAACGGATACCCGGGGTCCTTCTCGCTGATCCACCGCCCGTCGCTCAACTGAACCCACTGGTTCGGAGGCGCGGCCGGGTTGTCGCCCAGCTTCCCCGCCAGCGTCTCTGCCTGAGCGGTCGACAGGGTCAGGAAATGTCCCTCGGTGATCGCCACGATCGACGCGCGATAGGCGCCATCGTCCGGCTCCGCGGCCTGAGGAGCGACGGACAGAACGACTGCGCACAGCACGACGAACGCCGCAACCGCGAGCGCCGCTTCCACCCACAGCAGGCGGATTCCGCGTCTCGCGCCAGGCGCAGCAGGATCGGCGTGACCTGACAGCACAGGCTCCACGTGCCCGGCACGGTCGCTCGTCGCCGACGTCGTTCCGCCGCTCACGGGGAGACCTGGAATGGCGCGCCAGGCAGGTCGGGCATCAGGTGCGAGCACTTGTTGGTCTTGGCCCAGATCGGCGCGGAGTAGGGATTGAAGCCGTCCTTACTGATGCTGACGGCAAACACGGGCCGCCCCCGCGAATCGATCGTCGGGCCGGGCCAATTCGGCACCCCGCGCGAGCGCATGCAGTGCGCGAAACTTCGTTCCTGGTCCAACACCTGCCGCACCAGGCTGTGGGGACAGTTCTCGGTTTTCATGCATTGCTCGACCGAGCCGACGCTGATCGTCCCGCGGTGGTACGGGGCTGCGGAGGTCGTCGAGCCTCCTGTGTTCCTCGAGGTGTCAAAAGCTGCGGAAGGTCGGCTGCCGCCGCATGCCGCCGTCAGCAGTGCCAAGGCGGCCGTGGTGAGGATTGCGGCGGCGCGAACGATGTGTCTGCTGCCATGCATGCCTCGCCCCGAGCGTCGCAGCCGTTGCTGTGCTGGGCCTGAAGACAGCGCGGTCTTCAGCTAACGCTCAGGAACGGCGGCGATACTTCATCTCCGTGAGCACAGACTCGCCACGGGTGGTGCTGGTCGAGGACGAGGAGCCGGTCCGACAGGCGGTCGAGCGCGCGCTGCGGCGCGAAGGCATCACGGTCACCGGCTTCGCCGACTACCCCGAGCCCGACCTGATTCTCGCCGCCGCCCCCGATCTTGCCGTGCTCGACGTGTTGCTTCCGAGCGGCGACGGGTTCGAGCTGGCGCGAGAGCTGCGAGCCGCCCGTGACCTGCCGATCGTCTTCCTGACCGCCCGCGACACGGTCGAGGACCGGCTGGACGGCTTCGAGCTCGGCGCCGACGACTACCTGGTCAAGCCGTTCGCGCTCGAAGAGCTGCTCGCTCGCGTGCGCGCCGTGCTGCGGCGAACAGGCCGCCTCGGCGCGGCGATCGAAGCCGGCGACGTCGTCGTCGACGAGCAGGCCGGCCTCGCCAGCCCGCGCCGGCTCGCCGCTTGAGCTGACCCCGACCGAGCTGCGGCTGCTCGCCTACCTCGTCCGCCAGCGCGGCCTGGTGCTCTCCAAGCATCAGCTGCTCACCCAGGTCTGGGGCTACGACGCCTACGACCCGAACGTCGTCGAGGTCCACGTCAGCGCCCTGCGCCGCAAGCTCGAAGCACACGGCCCGCGCATCCTCGAGACCGTCCGCGGCCTCGGCTACCGGCTCGACCCGCGATGAAGACCGGCTCGCTCCGCGCCCGCGTCATCCTCACCACGCTCGCCGCTGCTCGCGATCGTCCTCGCCGCCGTCGTCACCGCGGTCACCCTCGCCTACCGCGCCAAGCTCGACAGCGACCTCCACACGAGGCTGGCAGACGGCCGGCGCCGTCTGTCCGAGCACGCCGGCTCCGCCGGCGACGGCGAAGCGACTCCTCCCGGGCCTCGCGCTCGAGGGGATCGCCATCCGTATCACGGCCCCGCTCGGCCCCGACGCGCCGACAAGGGCCGCCGCAGCCGCACCGGCCAAGACCGGCTCGACGATCCAGACACACGGATCACTGCTCATCCTCGACGAGGTCCTCCCCGACGGAACGCAAGGTCTCCTTCAGCGCCAGCCGCGCGAGCATCGACCACGCCGTCACCAACCTCCTGCTCATCGAGCTCCTCGTCGCAGCCGCCGCGCTCGCGCTCGCCACCCTCCTCGTCCTTCAACGCACCCGCACCGCCCTTCGCCCTCTCTCCGCGGTCATCGAGACCGCGACACGCATCGCCCACGGCGACTCGAAGCTCCGCCTCAATCCCAGCCGCACCGACACCGAGCTCGGCAGCCTCGCCGCAGCCTTCGACCAGATGGTCGACGCCCTCGAGACAGCGATCGAGGAAGCACGCGCCAGCGACGCCGCCACCCGCCGCTTCCTCGCCGACGCCTCGCACGAGCTCCGCACCCCGATCGCCGCCCTCCAGGCAAGCGTCGAGACCCTCCTGCGCGAACAACCCGAACGGCCCGAGCGCGACCGCCTCGAAGCAGCCGTCGCCCGCGACAGCGAACGACTCGGCCGCCTCGTCGACGACCTCCTCGGACTCGCCCGCCTCGAAGCACACCCCGACCCGGACGCCCGTCGACCTCGCCGCCATCGCACGCCCGCTCGTCGAAGACGCACACGCCCGCGCACCCGCACGCGGCGATCACGCTCAGCGTCGACGACGACACCACCGTCCGCGGCGACCCCGACGCGCTCGAACGCGTTCTCCGCAACCTCATCGACAACGCCCTCGCCGCCATCCAGCCCACCGGCCGAATCGACGTGCAGCTCCAACGACGCGACGGATACGTCCAGGCGCACGTCACCGACGACGGACCCGGCGTCCCCGAACACCAGCGCGAACGCATCTTCGAGCGCTTCGTCCGACTCGACTCCACGCAAACCCGGCCACGGCCTCGGCCTCGCCATCGCCCGCCGCATCGCCCGAGCAACACCACGGCGACCTCACCTGCGACCCCACGCCGAACGGAGCCAGCTTCACGCTCCGCCTCCCGACCGAGCCGTGACCTCGCGACGAGCCGGAGGTCGCACCAAGGTCGCACGGCCATGCAAAACGCGGCGAAACGCGGCTACTCGCGACACCTGCAAACCAGCTTCACCACTCGTAATCCCGCATGGGTCGGCCCCCTCCTCACGTTCATGGTAAGGAGGGGGTCGACGGTTCGAGTCCGTCAGAGGGCTTGAAGAAGTCGCTGCAAAATGAGCGGTTTGCTGCACCGCTCGTTGCTTCGGCTGGCGACAAAGGTCGCACCGCTTTCGGGCGCGGACTTCACTTGTCGACCGCGCAGGCCCTCCGCCCTGACGAAAACGCCTGCAAACACCGTGTTTACGTTGGAGAGACGACGACCCCAACTACAGGTACGGAGGGGGTCAGACGACATTCCGGCGCACCGTGTGTTCGCGCCTCCGCGCCCGGTGGTCAGTCTGACTGCGCCTGATTGAAGCGCCGAAATTGATGCCGTCGAACTCGACCTGCGCCACGGTGCTCGACGCGTCGAAGGGTGGTGATCAGCTGCGACCTGGAATCGGATACGGCCTGATCTCCCTCTCAGTCGCTCTCGGGGGCGAGCGCGGTGATCGCGTCGATCTCGTCCTCGGCGAGGCTAATGCTGGCGGCGTCGAGGTTCTCGTGCAGGTGCGCGACGCTGGTGGTTCCGGGTACCGGGAGCGAGGTGGCGGTGTGGTGCAGCTGCCAGGCCAGGGCGATCTGCTGCGGCGTGACGTCGTGCTTGGCGGCGATGGGGTCGATCACGGCGTGGAAGGGCTCGCCGTCGGCGGCACTGGGGATGGCGCCGGGGTGCCAGGGTGAGAACACGATCCCGGTCTCCTCGGCGACCGTGCGGACCCCCGCGCCGAGGCGGACGGCAACGTTGTAGTGGGCGGTGACGGCGGCGATGTCGGTGATGCTCATCGCGGTGCTGAGCTGCTCGGCGCTGAGGTTGGACGGGCCGATGTGTCGGATGAGCCCGTCGGCCTTCATCCCGGCGAGGGTGTCGATGGCCTGCTCGAAGGGGACGTCGGTGAATGTGGACTGGTGCAGGTAGTAGAGGTCGATGTGGTCCAGGCCGAGGCGTCGCATGCTCATGTAGGCGGCTTGGCGCAGGTACCACTTGTTGCCGAGCGAGGTCATGTCGCTGTATTCCGGACCGCCGCGCAGGTTGCCGCCCTTGGTGGCGACTACCAGATCGTCCGGATACGGGTACAGCGCCTCCCTGATGAGTTCCTCGTTGGAGTGCGGGCCGTAGACGTCGGCCGTGTCGAGGAAGGTCACGCCCGCCCGCACTACCTCCTGCAGAACCGCGATGCCGTTGTCATGGTCGGGGTACTCGCCCCAGACCTTCGGGCCGGTGAGCTGCATCGCGCCATAACCGATCCTCGCGACGGTGAGGTCGCCGCCGATGGTGACGGTGCCGGGGATGTTCTCTTCTGTGCTCATGATCCTTCTTGAAGGTTCGAGTGGTTGAGCGCCTTCTCGCGGGGCCTCACTGCGTGAGGGGTCCACTCACGGTCACTCGCAGCGCGCACGCGACGCATCCCTGCAGCCCGGAAACGCTTTTTAATCCCAAGGTCGCAGGTTCGATCCCCACCCAGCCCATTAAGAGCTGTCCCCGAGTTCTCCAACAACTCGGTTGTCGGGGCTAAGACGTCTTCTTCTCCTTAATCCGCCACCCCCTCGGCTGAGCAGCGCCCAGCCCGACGACGCTACCCCGAGCGCGACCGCGGTACCGAAACCGAGGACCGTGGTGGCCGCGGACACGCCTTGGGAAAGCGCTACCCCGGCTCCGATGACGGGAATCGAAAGCCCGAAGAGTGCCGTCATGATCAGCGTGGACGTCATCGCGACCCGCTCCTCGGGGGCGGCAGCCTCGAGCACGATTCCGGTCGTACCCTTGAAGACGAGACCTGCGCCGGCGCCGATCAGCGCGCCACCGGCCAGAAACAGCACGAGGCTCGGCGTCGAGAGACGAACGGCCGTCACGAGCAGTGCAAGACCGGCCAGCATCGACGTCATACCGAGTGCGAGCACGCGCGACGCTCGCAGCTTCCCCGTTGCGAGCTGGGACACCACCCCTGCCGAAAAGACGAGGAACAGTGTCGCTCCCGCGAGCGCGTGCGACGGCCGGTCGAACGTCTTGGCCAGGATGATTCCGGACAGGCCGGCGAAGAGCCCTGTCGCCGCGAAGGCTGCAGTCGTCGCAACGGCTGCGGTGCCCGGAATGCCGGCAACGACCAGTGACGCCTTCGCGTTAGGGTTCGGCGTACCGGTCTCCGGAGCGGTCGCCAGGCCCACGAGCGCGAGCGCGCCGAGCCCGATGAAGAGCACGTAGGGCAGGGTCAGCGGCAGGCTCGTCCACTCGGCCAGCACGCCGGCGACGAGCGGGCCGACTCCCAGGGCGCCGATGTTCACCGACGTTCCGATCGTCCGAGCGCGCACGACGGACGCGTTCGGATCGTCTCGAAGTCGTAGCTCGATGAGGTACGTGACGGCGGTACCGGCTGCGAGCCCGACGGAGACCCCTGAGAGCACGCGCCCCACGAGCAACCCCGGTAGGGCCTTCCAAATGGCGATCACCGCCGCCGCCGCCATCATCGTCGTCACCCCGCCGAGCATCGCTCCGCGACGGCCGATGCGCGCGACGACCACGGGCTCACAGAGCAATGCGGCGATCGCGCCGCATGCAAATACCGCGTACACCACCGTCACCGTCAAGGTCGAGAGGTCGTCGCGCGTTCGGTATAGGCCGTAGAGCGGGCTCGGCAAGGTGGCAAATGCCATAACGACGAGAAAGGCGAACGCCGCTGCCCAGAAGGCGGTGCCGGCCCGCTGGCCGACTGCGGCCGACACCGCGTACGCCATTCGGCGGCCCATGGTCAGGTCGCCTCGAGGAACGCGTGGACGTCGCGGGCGAACCGACCGTGGTGTTGGAAGAGAAAGCCATGAGCCGAGTCGGGGTAGATCGTGACCTGCGCGTTCGGGAGTAGCCCCGCCAGCAGGTGCGAGTAGCGCGGCTGGATCATCGGGTCGCTGTCGCCGTTCGCGACGAAGACCGGGAGCTCGATTGCGGTGAGCCGCTGGAGCAACGAGTGGTTCGGGACGCCCCACGCGCAGACGGCGTCGTACTGCGCCTGGCGGGTCTGCCACGTCGTCGGTTCGTCTCGGCCGGCTGTCCTGGCACCGAAGATACGGCCTGCTGCTTGCTGGCCCGCTTCGCCGCTCGTCTCCGTCGGGGCAAAGAACACGGAGAGGTATCCCTGCGGAGTCACCTCCGGCACACCGACCGCCCCGATGACCTCAGCCGCCCACCCGTGCATCCCGGCTGCGCCCTGTGGCGCGGAAGAGGCGAGCACGACGCGCCGCAGCAAATCCGGGCGGATGAGCGCGATCTCCTGCGCGACGAAGCTGCCGAGCGAGAAGCCGAGCAGATCGACGCGCTGAAAGTCCATGGCCTCGAGAAACGCGATGGCTCCGTGGGCCATCGCCTCCACGGTGTTCGGGGTACTGCCGGTCGTGGCGCCGACCCCGACGTTGTCGAACGTGACCACGCGTCGATCCGCCGCGAGCGCGTCGACGAGTGCCGGGTCCCAGTTGTCGAGGTTGCCCCGGAAGTGCTGCAGCAGGACGAGTGGCACGTCGCTCTCGCCGAGGTCGCGGTACGCGTACTCGATAGCGTTGTCGGCCGTCACGCTCCGAGTCGGCGCCTCGGCGTACCCGAGCAGCGCGTCCGTGGCGCTCACGCGGTCACCCGAGTCGTCGCGCCGATGAACTCGAGCAGCGCCTCGTTGACCTCGTCGGGGTGCGTCCAGGCGATGTTGTGCGGACCCCCGTCGACGGGCACCAGCTTGACGTCGTCGATCAGGTCCGGCAGGCGTGCTGCGGTCGCTTCGAACGGCAGAATCCGGTCGTCGGTGCCGTGGACGACGAGGACAGGGACGTCGATCTTGGGCAGGTCGGCGCGGAAGTCGGTCAACCAGGTGTCGACACACGCGTAGGACGCGTACGGCGACGCGCCGGCGGCGACGTTGAAGCTCGCCTGCCAGGCCTGTTCGCTGATCCGCTCCGGCATGAGCTTGTCGACGTTGTAGAAGTTGTCGAAGAAGTCCTTGAACCAGGCGTAGCGGTCCTTGGCGATCGCAGCCTTGATCTGCTCGAACACCGCTCCGTCGACGCCCTGCGGATTGTCGTCTGTCTTGCGCAGGAACGGTGGGATCGCGCCGAGAAGGGCCGCCTTGCGCACCCGTGCCGATCCGTAGGTGCCCAGGTATCGCGTCACCTCGCCGCTCCCCATCGAGAAGCCGACAAGGGCGACGTCGTTCAGGTCGAGGTGCTCGAGCAGCGCGTTGAGGTCTGCCGCGAAGGTGTCGTAGTCGTAGCCGACGGTCGGCTGGCTCGACCGGCCGAAGCCGCGTCGGTCATAGCTGATAACGCGGAAGCCGCTCATCAGCAGCTCGCGCTCTTGGCGCTCCCACGAGTTTCCGTTCAGCGGGTAGCCGTGGATCAAGACGACGGGATCGCCGGCTCCGCGATCCTCGTAATGAATCTCGATCGGCGCGCCGTTCTCGGTCCCGACTGTCAGGCGGGGCATGCTGATCTCCTTCCGTGTGGTTGCGGTCTGGAGCTCCTCGGTTCATCGACTCAGAACTCCGTATGTCTGCCCGGCAGCGTCGCTGGGAGGCTCAGCGCAACGCATCGCGGCAAGCCGCAAGTCGCTATCACGGCTTCCCCCTAGCCCCGCTTCCGGGTAGCCGCAATCTGCTCGGTCCGCGGCGTTAACCTGCCCGCGACCCTCAGCGGACGATGTCGAGCGCAAGGCTCAGCGCGCACCCGCGCTCTACGAGGTCCGCGACCGCGTGCCAGTCGACCTGATCGGCGAGGCTCTCGGCCAGAATGGAAGGCAGGCCGAGGCGCAGAAGCTGTTCTGCTCGCCAGTCGTGAACCGCGAGCGTCTCCGCGCCGCCATGGTCGAGGCCCTCGGTCGGTGTTGCCATCGAGTCCATCGTCTCTCCTCCAGTTGGCTGTCTTCCGACCACCATCGCGCGCCGCGATAGCTGCGGCATCGAAGCCCGCGGTGATCTGCGCGTCCCGGTAGCTCGCCTCTTTCGATTGCGGCTAGCCGGAATGCGCGCGGGCGAGGTAGCTGCGACGCTGCGGAGGTGTCGCTTGACTCCTCCTTGATCGTCGACGACAACGAGTCGTTCCTGCGGGTCGCGCGCGGCCTTCTCGAGCAGGAGGGTCTACGCGTCGTCGGTGTCGCGTCGACGTCTGCCGACGCGGTTCGCCTGGTCGGGAGCCTCGATCCAGACGTCGTCCTCGTGGACGTCTTCCTCGGCGACGAAAGCGGTCTCGAGCTCGCGCGTCGACTGGCCGACGATGGCGAGGCGGTGATCTTGATCTCGACGCATCCCGAGGAGGGTCTAGCGGGCTTGATCGCGGAAAGCCCAGCGGTCGGCTACCTGCAAAAGGATGAGCTCTCGGCAGCGGCGATTCGCCGGATCAGCGACGGTGGCGCCCGTTGACCGCGCTAGCGGGCGTCGAGATAGGTGATCACGGCGAGCACCCGTCGCTGGTCGTCTTGGGTCGCCGGCAGACGAAGCTTCATGAGAATGCTGCGGACGTGCTTCTCGACCGTTCCCTCGGTGATCCAGAGCTGATGGGCGATGCCGGCGTTGGAGCGCCCCTCGGCCATGAGACCGAGTACCTCGCGCTCGCGCGGCGACAGCACATCCAACGGGTCCTCCGCGCGCTGCGCGGCGACGAGCTCCTGGACGAGCGCGGGATCGACAACCGAAGCTCCCTTCACGATCCGCTCGAGCGTCTGGATGAACTCGTCCACGTCCGTGACCCGGCTCTTCAGCAAATAGCCACTGCGCTCGCCGCTGGCCAGGAGCTCGGTCGCCCTCTCGATCTGAACGTGCGCGGTCAGAACCACGATCGCCGTCTCCGGAGACTCCTCGCGGATCGACGCGGCCGCGTCGAGACCTTCGCTCGTGTGGGTGGGCGGCATCCGGATGTCGATGATCGCGAGGTCTGGACGAAGCTCGCGGACCAGGCGAATCAGCTCGGAGGGCGTGCCCGACTGGCCGACGACCTCGAAGCCGGAGCGCTCGAGCAGGCCCGCCAGCCCCTCGCGCAGGAGAACGTCGTCGTCAGCCAGAACAACCCTGGTCTGGCTCGTGCTCACGCAGCCGATTATGGAGTAGGTTGAGACAATGGGCACGTCCGCCCGGCTCGCGGCACCGCACGCGAAGCATCGCGGCGAACCAGGACGGCTCGGAGAGGAACAGGCGGCGCTTCGGCGTGTCGCAACGCTCGTGGCCTCCGGTGCGCCCTCGTCGGAGGTGTTCTCGGCGGTCGCACGCGAGGTCGCTCGTGTGATGCACCTGCCGGCGGTCGTCGTCTGTCGCTACGACAGCGACGGACTGGCAACGGTCCTCGCGACCTGCAGCGACCGTCGCTACGTGTTCGAACCTGGGACGCGCTGGCCGCTCGACGGCCAAACGGTGGTCGCGCAGGTGAAACGGACGGGGCGCCCGGCTCGCGTCGAGGACTACACAGACCTTGTCGGCCCGTTAGCCGCCCGAGCTCGCGAATCCGGCCTCAACGCGACAGCCGGAGCCCCGATCATCGTCAACAACTCCGTCTGGGGAGCGATCAGCGCCGCCTCGCCCGACGCGCCGCTTCCCGAGCACCTCGAGGACCGCCTCGCGGAGTTCACCGATTTGGTCGCCACGGCGATCGCAAATAGTCAGGCCAACGAGGAGCTCACACGGCTCGCGGAGGAGCAGGCGGCATTGCGGCGGGTGGCGACGCTGGTGGCGGCCGGCGCGCCGACGGCAGAGGTGTTCGAGGCCGTAAGCGCGGAGGTCGCTGCTTTGATGGGCGCGGACGGCTCCGCTCTCACGCGCTACCACGAAGACGGAACCGTCACCGCGGTGAGCGGCTGGACGACTGAGGGCGGATACACCTATGTCGGGAGGCGCTACCAACTGGAAGGCACAGTGTCGGGCCTGATCTTCGAGACCGGCGCGCCCGCACGCGTCGACAACTACGCAGACGCACCAGGCGAGGCGCCCGTGGCCGCCCGCGAGATGGGATGGCGTTCGTCCGTGGGCGCTCCGATCATCGTCGACGGCCGCCTCTGGGGCGTCTTGGCCGTCACCTCGAAGAGCGAGACGCAACTGGCCCCCGGGACCGAGCTCCGCCTGGCCGAGTTCGCCGAGCTCTTCGCGACGGCGATCGCAAACAGCGAGGCACACGAGCAGCTTGCGCAGCTCGCCGACGAGCAAGCGGCATTGCGACGCGTGGCTACTCTCGTCGCCGAGGGGGCGGCCCCGCATCGCGTGTTCGATGCCGTGCGAGACGAGGTGGCGCGGATGTTCGACGCCCCGCTCAGCTGGCTGATGCGCTACGACGACGCCAACAGAACCGCAACCTTGCTCGCAACCTCCGACGGCTTCCTCGGCCCAACCGGGAGGAGCTGGACGGTGGAGGGTGACAACAGTGCGACTGCGCAGGTTTGCCGGACCGGCCGCCCCGTGCGCGTTGACTACACGAAACCTGTGCAGGGCGCCATTGCGGACGCCGCTCGCGCCGAAGACGGGCAATCGGCCGTCGGCGTGCCGGTCGTAGTCGACGGCACCCTTTGGGGCGTCATGGCCGTCGGCACCCGCGCTCCGGAGCAGCTGCCTACTGACCTCGAAGACCGCCTCGCGAAGTTCACGCAGCTCCTCGCGACCGCGATCGCCAACAGCCAGACCCATGAGCACCTCGCCCGGCTTGCCGACGAACAGGCGGCGCTGCGGCGAGTGGCGACGCTCGTCGCCGAAGGGGCGACCCCGCACTGTGTGTTCGACGCCGTCCGCCATGAGGTGGCACGGATGTTCAACGCTCCCCTCAGCGGGCTCTTGCGCTACGACGGAAACGGCACCGTGACTCAGCTTGCAGCGTCCGACGACGACCCCGGTCCCGTCGAAAGGAGCTGGTCGGTCGAGGGTGATAGCAGCGCGGTCGCGCAGGTCTGCCGAACCGGCCTCCCGGCGCGCGCCGACTACACACAGCCCTCACAGGGTTCGATCGCGGCCGCTGCGCGGGATGGATGCACGCGCTCAGCGGTCGGCGTGCCGGTTGTCGTCGACGGAGCTTTCTGGGGCGTCATGGCCGTCGGCACGCGCGAAACAGAGCCGTTCCCGGCTGACTTCGAAAGCCGCCTGGCGAAATTCACGGAACTTCTCGCGACGGCAATTGCGAACGCCGAGGGTCGCGCCGCGCTCGACGCCTCCCGCGCCCGAATCGTCGCCACCGCGGACGCGACGCGGCGTCGGATCGAGCGTGACCTGCATGACGGCGCGCAGCAACGGCTCGTCTCGCTGGCGCTCGAGGTGCGGGCGGCGCAGGCGAACGCCCCGAAGGAGATGAGCAGGCATCGTGATGACCTGTCCCATGTCGCGGAGGGGCTCACGACCGTTCTCGACGACCTTCGGGAGATCGCCCTCGGGATCCATCCCGCGATCCTCGCCGAGGGCGGGCTGGGGCCGGCGGTCAAAACGCTCGCTCACCGGTCACCGATTCCGGTCGAGCTCGACGTGCGAGATGACCGGAGACTGGCGGAATCGGTTGAGGTCGCGGCCTACTACGTCGTCTCGGAGGCGTTGACGAACGCGGCCAAGCATTCGGGCGCGTCCAAGGTGACGGTCGAGGTGGAGGTGCACGGCCACGCCCTTCGCGTCACTGTCCGCGACGACGGGGTAGGTGGAGCGGATCCCGCCCGAGGTTCCGGCTTGCTCGGGCTCAGGGACCGCGCCGAGGCGATCGGGGGGACGCTCACGCTCGAGAGTCGGCAGGGCATCGGGACGTGCCTGATCGCCGAGGTGCCGCTCCCCGGCAGCACCTAGCTCGCAGACGTTACGCGGCTTGTTGCTCGATCGTCGTCCCGCCGGCGGCCAGCGTGACATCGACGTTCCCGCGCGTGGCTCTTGAATAGGGGCAGGTTTCGTGAGCCCGTCTCATGAGCTCGACGGCCACCTCGCGTGGGAGTCGAGGGGCATCGAGGTCGAGGGCCGCGACGAGCCCGAAGCCGCCGCTGGGAACCGGGCCGATTCCCACGCGGGCAGTGACACGCGAGTCGCTCAGATCGAGCCCCCTGCCCACGGCGAACCGCAACAGCGCAGATTGGAAGCAGGCCGCCCAGCCGGTGGCGAAGAGCTGCTCCGGGTTCGTTCCCGGGCCGCCTGGCCCGCCCATCTCGGCCGGGACGTCGAGGTCGACATCGATCCGGCCGTCGCTGGTGCGCGCCTGCCCCTCGCGACCACCGGTGGCGGTCGCCTCGGCCGTGTAAAGAACGCTGGGATTTTCGAGCATCGCGGGTTCCTTTCCTAACGGGCTCGTTGGTTCGCCCACCATCGCGCAACCGGAGCCCCTCGTCTGCGCGGCGAGCGCCCAACGCTGGTGCCCGCCAGCAGGGGTTCGAGGTCGGAGGTCAGCGGCAACGGCCAACGGCCGGTACCGGCGATGCCCGCTAGCGGCCGGGCGACCACGCTGTTCGTCACCAAGGCGCACTCGAAAGGAGCCAGATCGATGAAACACGGGAGATCCATGACCTTCGCGGCAGCCGGAGCTTTGCTGCTCCTGGCCGCGCTTGCGGTGGCCGGCTGTGGCGGCGGCTCGAACGCGTCGTCTGGGCCACCGAAGACGGCAAGCGGAGGGATAGCGACCGTCGGCCTGTCCAAGGCCAGCCTCGGCAGCATCCTCGTCAACTCGCAGGGCCGCACGCTCTACCTCTTCACACGGGACTCAGGAGCCACGAGCAACTGCAGCGGCGCTTGCGCCGTCAACTGGCCGCCGCTCCGAGCATCCGGCAAGCCGACTATCGGTAGCGGAGCAAAGGCATCACTCGTCTCCACGACCACCCGCTCGGACGGAGCCCAGCAGCTGACCTACAACGGCCATCCGCTCTACCTCTTCAAGGGGGACAAGAGCCCGGGCGACATCAACGGTCAAGGCCTGACCGCGTTCGGCGGCAGCTGGTACGCGCTCTCCTCGGCCGGCAACCGGGTCTCCGGTCAATCCTCGAGCTCTGGCGGCGGAGGCGGCGGCTACTAACCGGCGGTGCCCCCGCGCACACCATCCCGACGAAGGGCAGTCGGACGGCCACACGAAACCTCGAGCGCACGACTCGCCACAAGGTAGCGCTCGAGGTTCGCGGGCCTAGGATCGGCCGCAAAGGCAGTCACGACCTCGATGAACTGCCGAAGTGCCTCTGGCTGTGACGGGCGTTGCGGCATGACCTTGACGATCGCGTGCATCGCCGGTCGTGTCTTCGACGCCAGCCCCCGAAGGGTCTACCGGGCAGCAGGGGACTGCGGTTTGCGGTCAGCAGGCGGTGCGGATGGCCGCTCGCCACGAAGGCGCGGGCGTGACAGCGAGCGATTCTCGTCTGCACATCTTCACGGCACCGAAAGGAGTGGCAATGGAATGGCGCATACGACGAGGGCGTAACCCAAATCTGGTCACGTGCTCGCTCTGCCTGCGGGTGTACCGCGGTTCGGCCTGGGTCGAGCCTGAGAGCGTCATCACGGAGCTTCGTTCCTACGAGCTCGATACGGCGCCGACACTCCTTCCCGGCGTTTGCGATGACTGCATCGACACGATTCTCGGCCGGAGAGCGCAACGCGAAGAGACGCTCGCGGCCTGACGTCAGGCGCACGAGCGATTGCCGCTTGCGGGCAGCTCAGGTTCCCGGTTAGCCGGAACAACGCTTTCGCGGTGGCAGCGATGCTCGGCGATCTCGAGCAGACGATGGTGTCCGGGCAACCGAGAAATCCACAGAGAGGTAGGACACCATGCAAGAGAGTCAGCGCTCCAGCGTCGCGCTGAGGCACCCATGGCCAATCGCGGCCATGATCGCCCTCGCCGCGCTCGCAGCCGGCATCTTTCTGCTGCACACACCGACGAGCCACGCCGCCCGCGCCGGCCATACCCTCGTCTCGACGGCGAAGACGGGCCTCGGGCGGGTTCTGGTCAACTCGCGCGGACACACGCTCTACCTGTTCGGGAAGGACCGACACGGAAAGAGCGCATGTTCCGGGCAGTGCGCGTCGTTTTGGCCGCCGCTGATTGCGAGTGGCAAGCCGGGCGTGGCGGGCGGCGCGAAGTCGTCGCTGCTCGGGACGATCAAGCGTGCCGACGGGCGCCGCCAGCTGACCTACGACCATCACCCGCTCTACACCTTCGTCAAGGACAAGCAGAAGGGCCAGACGAAAGGCGAGGGCGTGAATGCCTTCGGAGCGAAGTGGTACGCGGTCTCGCCGGCCGGAGCCAAAGTCGTACACAAGCCTGCGGGGAACGGGATTCCGCAGAACAACGGAGGCGACCATGACTCCGACAACAACGGCGGTCCCAGCGACGGCGATGGAAACATCTGATCGGATCAGCGACGGGTTGCGGGGGCTCCTTCTAGTCGCCGCCACCATCGCTGCGCTCCTCGCTGTCTGGGCTGGCGCGGCGGCCGGACGCGGATCGGTCAACGGGCAAGCGCCGGCTTTCGGCTGGCTGCATCTGCAGCCCTCCTCGCCACCGGGCTGGAAGCTGGCCCGGCTTCCGTCCGGCGCAGCAACACTCGCCTACCCGAGGACCTGGAGGCCGATCCGTAGCGATTCGGGAACGGCCTCGGTTGCCCTGATCGGCCACGCCGGCAGCATCCGCGGCTACCTCAACGCAACCCCTCGTCAGGGAACGGAGACGCTTGCGAACTGGCCGAGCTTCCGGATCCGGCACGTGCGTGAGGAGGAGCACTCGAACGACGTTCGCCTGATCGCCGAGGCGCACGGGCTCGCGTTCCGCTCGGGCCGAGGCTCGTGCGTGATCGACAGCTACCGCACCTCGCGAACCCGCTACCGCGAGATCGCGTGTCTCATTGCCGGCAGACGGACTAGTTCCGTCCTGGTGGGAGCAGCCCCGTCGAAGACCTGGGCGCAGCAAGCAGAGACAATCAAGCGGGCGATCGCAAGTGTTCGAACCGACTAGATCTCTCCGCTCGCCAATGGTCGAGGTCGGACACCGCGACCGTCCCCGTCGCCAGCGTTCAGACCGAGGTCGAGGTCGTCGCCGACAAGATGGGCAAGGTCTACACGGATGAAGGGCGGCTTTGTTGTGCGCTGACCCACATGGTGCGCCTCTGGCCGCCACATCGACGGCCAGAGGCCTCAGCTCGGCGCAATCCTGGAAGCGCTGTGGCGTGCGAAGATCGAACCCGGCGTCGCAGTTCCTGAACGGTCCCGAAGGAGGACAGATGACAACAGCCCCGCGCGAGGCGGATCTGCCGGCCCTCGACGAGCACCACCGAGGTGAGGCCGGCCGCGAACTGCAGGCGACGCTCGACGAGCTCGTCGACCTTTCGCTGGTCGGCAAGCAGCTGCACTGGAACATCTACGGACGCCCTTTCAAGCCGCTCCACGAGCATCTCGACGAGCTCGTCGACTCCTGGCGCGAGCTCTCCGACACCGTCGCCGAGCGCGCCGTTGCGCTCGGTGTCGCCCCCGACGGTCGCGCCGGCACCGTCGCAGAGGGCTCCGCCATCGACCCCGTAGACGCGGGCGCACTCGACACGGACACGGCCCTGCGCGAGCTCGTTACCCGCCTCGCCGACGTGACCGCGCGAATCCGGAGCCGGATGGACCGGCTCGGCGAGATCGACCTCGCATCGCAGGACGTCCTGGTCGAGGTCGTCCGCGAGCTCGAGAAGCAGCTCTGGATGCTCCGGCTCGCTGCCCGCGGGAGGTGCCTGATGTCGTTCGTCTCGCGCGGGTTCCGACGGCCGCCGCCGGACGAGGCGGACCCGGCGCGCGTCCCGCCCGGCCAGTACGTGACGCACGACTTCCCGGTGCTCTCGGCCGGGCCGACGCCGCACACGCCGCTCGAGCAGTGGGACTTCTCGATCGGCGGCGAGGTCGACGAGCCGCGCGGCTGGACGTGGGAGGAGCTTCCGCGCGCTGCCGAGCGAGAAGATCACGCGCGACATCCACTGCGTGACCAAGTGGTCGAAGCTCGACACGGTCTGGGAGGGCGTCTCGGTCGACACGCTGCTCGACGGGCGTCGAGACCGCGGCCGAGTACGTGGTCGCCTTCTGCGACGGCGGCTACACGACGAACCTGCCGCTCGAGGACCTGACCGGCGGCAAGGCCTGGGTCGCGTTCGAGCTACGACGGCGAGCCGCTCGAGCCCGAGCACGGCGGGCCGGCGCGCCTGCTCGTGCCGCACCTCTACTTCTGGAAGAGCGCCAAGTGGGTGCGCGGGCTGCGGCTGCGCGGCCGAGGACGAGCCGGGCTTCTGGGAGAGCGTACGGCTACCACAACTACGGCGACCCGTGGCAGGAGCAGCGCTACTGGGGCGACTGACCTGGCAGCTCGGCCGAGGTCGTCGACGTCGATCGCCGGAGACGCCGCGCGTCGAGCACGATCGCCCTCGACGTGCCCGGACTGGCCCGGCCATCGCGCCGGCCAGCACGTCGACGTCCGCCTCACCGCCGAGGACGGCTACCAGGCGCAGCGCAGCTACTCGATCGCCTCGGCGCCGGACGGCGACGCGGCTCGAGCTGACGGTCGAGCGGCTCGACGACGGCGAGGTCTCGCCCTACCTCGCCGACGAGCTGCGACGCCGGCGACCAGCTCGAGCTGCGCGGCCCGATCGGCGGCTACTTCGTCTGGGAGCCGGCGCCGGGCGGGCCGCTGCTGCTCGTCGGCGGCGGCTCGGGCGTCGTGCCGCTGATGGCGATGCTCCGCCACCGCGCCGCGGTCGGCAGCGACGCGCGAGATGCGGCTGCTCTTCTCCTCGCGCACGCTGCGACGACGTCATCTACCGCGAGCGAGCTCGAGCGCTGCCGCAGGCGACGGCGTCGAGCGTCGTCCACACGCTGACCCGCTCGCAGCCGCCCGGCTGGAGCGGCTACGCCCGGCGGATCGACGCGGCGATGCTCGCCGAGGTCGGGCCGGGCCCGGACGAGCGTCCGCTCGTCTTCGTCTGCGGGCCGACGCCGTTCGTGGAGGCGGTCGCGGAGGCGCTCGTCGAGCTCGGCCACGAGCCCGAGCGGATCAAGACCGAGCGCTTCGGGCCGACGGGAGGCTGAGATGGACGCACAGATGCTCGACGGCAACGCGATCGCCGGGCACCTGCGGGACGTATTCGCGGTCGAGATGACGACGGCGCTCGGCACCTGCGCCGGCTGCGGGGCCACCGAGCCGCTCGGCGCCGTGCGCCTCTACCGCGGCGCGGGATTCGTGCTCCGCTGTCCGCATTGCAACAACGTCCTCGCGACCCTCGTCGAAAGCGAGTTCGACGTCCGGCTCGCTCTTCGCGGCCTCCGCACCCTGAAGATCCAGACATGACCACCGTCCGGCGGCTTCTGTGTGCCGTGAACGTCGAGGCGGCTGACGGCTGCTCGCACGACGATCGTCAGGTCGCACCAAGGTCGCACGACCTTGCAAGAGGCGACTACGTGCGGATACAACCGACAAGCGCAAACCCGCGCCGCTAGGCGCAATCCCGCATGGGTCGGCCCCCTCCTCACGTTCATGGTAAGGAGGGGGTCGACGGTTCGAGTCCGTCAGAGGGCTCTGTAAAGCGGCGCATTTCGGCGGTTTCTCTATGTGTTCAGTCGGCGCGCGGGCCTTTGACGGACTGAATGGAGCCGTTTATGGAGTGTCCGGCCCCCCTTTATCTGGTCCGGGGCGTCTGGGGGTCCTGCGAGTTTTGGGAGCCTGATTGGAGGTTCGGATGCCCGCTAAGCGTTACAGCGTGGAGCAGATCGTGGCCAAGCTGCGAGAGGCTGAGAAGCATCAGGGGCAGGGGTTGACGATCCCGCAGTCGTGCAAGCGGCTGGGGATTAGTGAGCAGACGTTTTACCGCTGGCGGATCAAGTACGGGGCCTTGAAGGAGGACGAGGCGCAGCGGTTGAAGGCGTTGGAGCAGGAGAACAGCCGGCTGAAGAAGATCGTGGCCGAGCAAGCGCTGGACATCTCGATGCTGCGGGATTTACAACGGGGAAACTGGTGAGCCCGGCGCGGCGACGGGACGCCGTCCGCTTCCTGGTGAAGCGGCGGCCCGTGTCGGAGCGTCGGGCTTGCCAGGTCGTGGGTCAGCACCGCTCGACGCAGCGCTACGAGCGGGTGCCGGCTGAGTACGAGCTGCAGTTGGTCGCGAGGATGAACGAGCTCGCGGCTGCGCATCCGCGCTATGGCTACCGGAGGATCTGGGCGCTGCTTCGCGAGGAAGAGTGGCGAGTCAACCGCAAGCGGATCGAGCGGCTGTGGCGCCTGGAGGGGCATCGGGTGCCGCCACGCCGGTCGATGAAGTCAGGGAAGAAGGCTCTGGGAGCGGCGGAGCAAGCGATCTGGAACCTGCCGGCGCAGCGACCGAACCACGTCTGGTCGTACGACTTCATGGGCACCCGCACCCGCGACGGCTCGCCGGTCCGGATCCTCAACGTCGTCGACGAGTACACGCGCCTGGCGCTTGGCTGTCGGGTCGCCCGTTCGATCGGCTCCCGCGACGTGATCACAGAACTCGAGACCCTCTTCGACAGACACGGCCGCCCCCAGGTGTTGCGATCCGACAACGGACGCGAGTTCATCGCCGACAGCCTGACCGGCTGGCTGGCCGAGCAAGGAGTGAAGACCGCCTTCATCGAGAAAGGCAGCCCGCAGCAGAACGCCTTCGTGGAGCGCTTCAACGGCACCATGCGCGACGAGCTCCTCAACGGCGAAGAGTTCGACAACCTGCTCGAGGCCCGCGTCGTCATCGCCAACTGGCTGATCGAGTACAACACCGTCCGGCCCCACCGCGGCCTCGGCATGTTGACACCAGCCGCCTACGCGGCAAGCATCAAAGAGGACCCGTGAAGCCACTGCCCTCGAGAAAGTGGACCAGTCGCGCGGCCTCGTCGCCGAGCTCTGCCGCCCCCCGCCGGCAGGTCCACGCCGGAGCGGAGCCTCGCACGAACTGGACCAAACACCGGGGGCCGGTCACCGGCAACTACACCGACCCCACCGGCCTCACTTACAACATCCGCCGCTACTACGACCCCTCAACCGGACAGTTCATCAGCGTCGACCCAGCAGTCGACCAACGCCAAGCGCCCTACGCGTACGTCAACGGCGATCCGGTAAACCGAGCTCGACCCGAACGGGCTGGGAGTCGATTCATGGTTCCTCGGTGTCGACGACCGAGGCTGGCAACTACATCGCCAATTCGCCTGTCGCCGAGCCCTTCCTTGGTGTCACCACAGACCTCGGGAACGCACTCGGCGGAGCCTATTACGACTTCGCACTGGCCCATCCATGCTTGGCGCTAGCCATCTCAAGCGGAGTCCAGATCGCTGGTGTCTTCTTTTTCCCCGAAGAAATCGGGCTCGAGGAGCTCTTCGCAGACGGTGTGCTGCCGACTCCGGCGGTCGAAGACACGAAACTCCAGAACGTCGTCAACGATCTCTACAAGGGGGCGACGAATCCCGACCGGGTGGGAACAGGAACGACTGCCGATGCTGTTCGTGCGGGGCGGAGACTGGGCAGGCAACAGGTGGAGTCTTCCACGCGGAGAAAGCGGAGCAATACTCGAACGCGCTGAGGAAGCTCATCAATGGCGGGACGCTTAGTGCACACGACCAGCTCGTCGCCCAGTCGCTGCTCGATGACCTGCAATCGGCTCTCGCGCATCGTCGATGAACGCCCGAGACGTTCTCCTTGTTGCCAAGCTCGCTGAGGTTGACTCGGCTCTCCTTGCCCTTCTTCAGGAACACCTGAGCGACTACGACGGCCTGCTCCCTCACGTTTTCATGGGTGACGTGACGCGATGGGCAGTGCAGCGGTATGGCACGGATCCCTCTGATCCAGCGCTGAAGGCGGTGCTCGAGTGTCTCGAAGACGCATTCCAAGGGCCATATCCCGAAGATCGTGAGCTGATCGCCGCATCATTTCTTGAGAACCTTCCGAAGGAAGACGAGCAAAACGCGGAGATTCGTGACGCTGTCGGACCTGCCTTGCGAGAACACCTAGACCGACATGGCTAAGGGGAGATCCTCCAGACGGCGCCCCTGCTCCTCGTGGACAGCGAGAGCGTTACAGCCGGGCGGAGTGAGCGCGTTCTTGAGAAGAGCCTTGGTAGCCGCCTACCCCGAAGTCGATCGGGACAACTGGGTACGTCGGATAGACGGTTCGTAGCCCGGAGGTCGTATAGGCCCTCCCGGTGACGAGAAGGGCCAGGATCACACCCTTCCCGGCCCTTCGTCGCGCCGTTCGCTTACTTCTTTCTCTTCTTGGCTTGCGATAGATCCGAGCCGGCGACGCTTTTCACGTTCTTCGGCGTCTTAGGGCTCTTGAGGAGCTTCCCGGCCTTCGATGCATCTTTTTTGCTGGTGGCCATGTTCCATCCCATCCTTCCTCGCCATTGACACGCCCGACCCCGCGCGGCGAATCGCGGGCGGCACCGAACATACGTACGCTAGCAATCAACACGGGCGCTTTTCCGTGATCCGATCCGCGTCCGGACCGTTCGACTTGTCGTGGTCGACGGCTGGGGCAAACGGAAGCGATCGGGTAGTAGTGCCTTAGCGGAGGATGATGTTGTTGCTGGGGATGAGGGTGGCGAGTTCGGCGGCCATGGCGACGTCGAGGCCGGCGGCGGGGTGGGTTGCGGCGTGGACGGTGCGGAGGCGGTCGATGCTGACGCGGGTGTAGCGCTGGGTTGTTTCGAGGCGGGTGTGGCCGAGCATTTCGGCGACGTAGCGGATGTCGGCGCCGCCTTCGAGCATGAGGGTCGCGACGGTGTGCCGGAGGAGGTGGCAGCTGCCCTTCTTGTCGATGCCGGCGGTGTGCGAGGTAGCGGCGGATTCTGCGGGAGAGCCAGTCGGGGCAGATCGGTGTGCCGACCGAGGAGAGGAAGAGTTGGTCGGTGGCTTGGTCGTTGGTGAAGCGTGGGCGGGCGAGGTCGAGGTAGAGGCGGAGCCAGAAGAGGGCGCGTTCGCCGATCGGGACGTAGCGGTCTTTGGCGCCTTTGCCGCAGCGGACGAAGACGGTGCCGCGGTCGAAGTCGACGTCGTCGGACGGTGAGGTCGATCAGTTCTTGGCGCGCCGGAGCCCGCAGGAGTAGAAGACCTCGAGGATGGCGCGGTCGCGGAGCCCGAGCGGCCGCGAAACGTCCGGCTGAGCCAGCAGCAGCGCCATTTCGGCGGTGCTGAGGGTCGCCTCGGGGAGGCGCCGGTCCGGTTTCGGCATCAGCAGGTCGCTCGCCGGGTTGACTGTCAGGCGGCCGCTGCGGCGCAGCCAGGAGAAGAAGTGGGAGACCGGCACGAGTCGTTGCACCTGCGTGGCGAACGTGAGCGGTTGCCCGTTGCGCTTGCGGTGCTCGAAGAGCTGCTGCTGGTAGGTCCTGCAGGAGCTCGAAGCGTGACCTCTGGGCCGGGTCGGTTCCTTGCGTCTGAGCAGAAACGGTGAAGTAGGGCGAGGTAGTCGCCGGCGAGCCGATCGTCGTGTCGGCGTAGTTATGGACACGCATCCAGTCCAGATACTCCGCGGCGTCTGCCCTCGATCGCGGTCATGGCGCAGCTCCTTTCCAAAGAGGACGGAGCGCAGCACGCTGAGCAGCCACAACTCGACACGCACCTCGAGGCTCGGAAGCGGCTCAGTCCGCCGCTACTACGACCCCGGCACGGGGCAGTTCCTCAGCGTCGACCCGGCCGTCGACCAGACCGACGCGCCGTACACCTACGGCGCGGATGATCCGATTGACAACAGTGACCCCGCAGGTCTGGACGCCTGCGTATTCGGCGTTTGTGTGCCTACGCCGTCGCTCCAGCACGTCAGCGACCTTGCCGCCGGATTCGGTGATGACCGGCCCCCTGCGTTCGGTCCAGTTCGTGTGAGGGTCCGCTCCGGGCGTGGACCGAAATCCCGGCGGGGGGCGGCAGAGCTCGGCGACGAGGCCGCGCGACTGGTCCACTTTCTCTGAGGGCAGTGGCTCTCACTTGGGTCCCTCTTTGATGCTTGCCGCGTAGGCGGCTGGTGTCAACATGCCGAGGCCCCGGTGGGGCCGGACGGTGTTGTAGTCGAGCAGCCACTGGCCGATCACGACGCGGGCTTCGAGGACAGAGTCGAACTCCTCAGCGTTGAGGCACTCGTCGCGCATGGTGCTGTGGAAGCTCTCCACGAACCCGTTCTGCTGGGGGCTGGCCTTCTCGACGAACAGGATCGTGACGCCCTGGTCGGCCAGCCAGTCGCAGGCTTTCGGCGATGAACTCGCGCCCGTTGTCGGATCGCAGCATCTGCGGCTTGCCGTGTCTGGCGAACAGGGTCTCGAGCTCGTGATCACGTCGCGGGCGCCGATCGAACGGGCGACGCGAGGAGCCGACCGCGACGCGGGTGTACTCGTCGACGACGTTGAGGATCCGGAACGGCGATCCGTCGCGGGTGCAGTCGCCCATGAAGTCGTACGACCAGACATGGTTCGGATCGCTCCGCCGGCAGGTTCCAGATCGCGTTCTCCGCCGCTCCCACGAGCCTTCTTCCCCGACGTCTTCGACTCTGAGAGGCGGCACCCGATGACCCTCCAGCCGCCACAGCCGCTCGATCCGTTTCCGGTTGACCCTCCAGCCCTCCTGCGCAGGCTCGACCACAGATCCGCCGATACCCCCAGCGCGGATGCGCCGCCGCCAACGCGTTCATCGCCGCGACCAGCCGCAGCTCGTACTCCGCCGGCACCCGCTCGTAGCGCTGCGTCGATCGGTGCTGCCCCACGACCTGGCACGCCCGACGCTCCGACACCTGCCGCCGCCGCACCAGATAGCGGACGGCGTCACGTCGACGCGCCGGGCTCACCAGTTTCCCCGCTGCAAGTCCTTCAGCATCGAAATGTCCAGCGCCTGCTCGGCCACGATCTTCTTCAGCCGGCTGTTTTCGTGCTCCAACGCCTTCAACCGCTGCGCCTCGTCCTCCTTCAAGGCGCCGTACTTGATCCGCCACCGATAGAACGTCTGCTCGCTGATCCCGAGCCGCTTGCACGCCTGCGGGATCGTCAACCCCTGCCCCTGAAGCCGCTCCGCCTCTCTCAACTTGGCGACGATCTGCTCCACGGTGTATCGCTTCGCGGGCATCCGAACCTCCAATCTGGCTCCCGAAACTCGCAGGACCCCCAGACGTCCCGGACCAGATTGAGGGGGGCCGGACACTGGCTTTTCCTTAACCAGCAGGGGTTCATCCAGCACAACATCGTGAATTCGAGCACTCTGCACACATGGGACGACGACTGCACATGACCCGGCGTCTCGTCCTCTGGGTCTGTGCGGCGTTTGCAGCAACGCTCGCCGCGATCGTAGGGGTTGTCGCGCTGACGAGCTCCGCGCATGCGGAGGTCTCGGCCAAGTCCGTGGATGCTGTAACCGCTGCGGACCCGAGCCCGTTCCAGACGGTCACGTCGTATCAACTCCAGTGGATGCATCTGTTTCTCACTCCTGCCCCCTCCTCAGTCAGCGTCTCATCCGATGAGGCCGACCAGGCTGTCGAAGCGCACGGCATCGCCGAAAACGGCGGACCGATTCTTGAGACTGTCCTTGCGACCTGTTCAATGACTCCGCAGCCCGTCAGTGCGCCGCTGGCATGGGCGAACCGTCCATGCTGGGTCGTGGTGGTTCAGCCAGGTCAGCAGCCAGTGGTCTGGGGCGGCGTGGCCGGGGGGAGTTCGTCTACTTCCACCGCGCCACTCACCGTGGAGTACGCCCTGGTTGACGCGAACACTGGGGAAGTGTTCGATGAGGCTGCCGGATCGCCCCCGGCGCAGGCGCCATCTAGCTAGATCACTCGGCTCTCTGGGGGACGGCCGGCCAGGCGAGTGTCATGCTGCGGGTACAGGGTCACGACTCGCGAAGCAATCGCCGCTTCCGCCGCGCGACCCGCGACTCCGGCAGCTCGGACGGCACTTCCGCGATTTCTCCCACCTTCGGGATAAGGCACCCGCGTCCCGCATTGGGTAGTCGACGTGGTTCGGGACCCGTGCGAACACTGGCCCCGGAGGGCCAGGCGCCGCTGGGAGGTCTTGGCGTCGGCTAGTCGGTGATCCGCGCGTCGCCTCGCGCTTCGCGCGAGTGCGCGGTCTCGAGTCGCGAGAAGCCCGGTGATACCCAATCCGCAGGCGTGGGAGCCGGCGTTTCGCCGCTCACACCAAGCAGCTTCCGCAGCGCCTCAATCCGGTGGTGCAACTGCCGCCGTTCATCCGAGACCTGCCGCTCGCGGGCACGGGTCAAGTCGCTCGCGAAACCGGAGTCGATCTGGTGGTGCAAACGCCGGCGCTCCGCAGACACCCGAGACTCTGCAGCCTCCAGACTCTCCAGCTCAGCGTGAAGGGCTTCGGGGTCCGCGATGTCCACCCACCCTGTATCGACAGCTACAGCCGCACCTCTGACCTTGCCTCGTGACCCGAAGTAGTCGGCGAGGCCCGCTGCCGTGGCGGCAGTTCAAGCCGTGCGCGACTTGGCTACTTTTCGGAGCGATGACCGGCGAACCATGCGCCGCCCTGTTCGTCATACGCGGCAAGCACAAGCATGACTGTTTCGCCGCAGCCACACTCGCAGAGGAACCCGTACTCGCGGCCGTCTGCTGACGCGCCCGCGATCGCAACAGCGGTCACGCGGAGTTGTCTGTTGAAGGACTTTGCAGCCTCTGCGCTGTGCGGCACCGGTCTGCCTTAACGTGGGAAGCGAGCCCACCAACCGACGAAGCCGGCAACCAGTACGAGATAGATGCCGAACGCGATCAGAAACGAGTCCAGGTTCACCACCGCCTTCCTCCCCCTCCTCGAATTCGAAAGCGCGGCTTGCGGTCGCGCGCGAACAGGTCATAACAGACAGAGCCCGCCAGCTCACTCGTGTTCTCGTGCTCCACCGTTCGGGGTTCGCAGCGCAAGAAGGAGACAAGGGGGACATACTCGGCGCAGCCTCAGAGCTAGGCGGACACTCGCTGACGATCCACAGCCGAAGAGCAGTTCACTCGCCGAGGCTCTCCATTCATGACGACGCCGATGGAGCACTTATGGAGCAACGGGGACGCAAACCCCGGCAATCGGCGGCAATCCCGACGACATACCGACCGGCTTAGAAAGCCGCACCGCTCGCGACAGGTTGCCAGCAGCCACCCCCGCGACAAAATGGTAAGGAGGGGGTCGACGGTTCGAGTCCGTCAGAGGGCTTGAAGTCCCTGCGCATCGGCATTTCCTGTTGTCTGTGAGGTCGCACCAGGGTCGCACGCGCTTCCAATATGGCCTCCCGGACGTCCCGGCCCTGTCGACCCCCCAAGCCGATCGCGCAGAGCATGCGATCGGCTTCGCTAGATGCCGGAGCTCGCAACGCGCGTCGCGGCGACGCTTTCGCCGCTGCCGACGGCCCCAGCCGTTTCTCGCAGCGGCTCGTCGCGTAGGAGCCAGCTCAGTCCGAACGCCGCGGTCATCACAGCGGCAGCGGCAAGGAAGACCGGGTGAAGCGCGGCCGCAACGGCCGCCACGTACAGCGCATGGATCACGGGCGGCAACTGGTGGACGACGGCCGGGCTCGCATTGTTCGGCACGTGCACGCCGCGCGGCGCGCGCTGGACGAGCTCGTGGCTGAGCCGGTTCGTGAAGATCGCGCCGAAGATCGAGACGCCGATCGAGCCACCGATCTGGCGGGCCAGCGTCACGCCGGACGTGGCGACGCCGAGCAGCCCGTAGTCGACAGCGTTCTGGGCCGCGAGCACGAGCACTTGCATGACCATTCCGAGGCCGAGGCCGAGGGTCAGCATGTATACAGCCGCCACCCACGTGGGCGTCGAAACCTCGAGCCGGCTGAGGAGGTAGAGCCCCACCATGGCGACGGCGGTGCCCATGATCGGGAACGGGCGGTAGCGCCCATACCGCGAGATCAGCTGGCCGCTCGTGATTCCGGTGAGAAGCAGGCCGAGCATCATCGGCGTCATCAGAAGGCCCGACTCGGTCGGGCTGTGACCCTTGACGACCTGCAGGTACAGCGGCACGAACGTGACCGAGCCGAAGAGCGCGAACCCGACGACGAAGCTGATGGCGCTGGTCGTTCGGAACGTCGCATTGCGGAAGAGCTCGAGCGGCAGGATCGGCTCGGCGGCGCGCGACTCGACCAGCGGGAACAGCGCGAGCAGTGCGGCGCCACCGATGAGCGCGGCAAGCATCCCCGGAGCGCCCCACGGGTAGCTCGTGCCGCCGAGGCTCGTGTAGAGGATCACGCCGGACAGGCCCGCGGCGAGAACGACCGTCCCGAGCCAGTCGATCCGGTGCCGCTCCGTCACCTGCTTCGACTGGAAGGCGGTCGCGATCACCGCCAGCGCGGCCGCGCCGAGCGGCAGGTTGATGTAGAAGATCCACCGCCAGGAGAGGTTGTCGACGAAGAAGCCGCCGAGCAGCGGCCCCACGACGACGGCAGCGCCGAACACGCCGCCGAACAGGCCCTGGTAGCGGCCGCGGTCGCGCGGCGCGACGAGGTCGCCGACGACGGCCATCGCCACGACGATCAGGCCTCCGCCGCCGAGTCCCTGCACGGCGCGGAAGGCGATCAGCTGCGGCATCGTCTGCGCCGCCCCGCAGAGAGCGGAGCCGGCCAGGAAGAGCACGAGCGCGACCTGCAGGACGCGTTTGCGGCCGTAGATGTCGCCGAGCTTGCCGTACAGCGGCCCGACCACGGTCGAGGCGAGCAGGTAGGCGGTCACGACCCAGGAGAGGTGCTGCAGCCCACCGAGGTCGCCGACGATCGTCGGCAGCGCCGTCGACACGATCGTCTGGTCGAGCGACGCGATGAAGAGCACGAGGAGCAGCGCGCCGAAGATCAGCCGCCGCCGCGGCGCAGTCAGCTCAGTCATCGAGCGCACCCGGCCGGACGGACGCGGCAAGCGCGCGGCGGGCGAATACCTGCTGGGCCGTGATCGTCCGCTCGGGGCGCGAGCGCCCGAAGAAGCTGATCAGCCAGTGGAAGAGCGCGGCGACGCGGTTCTTAAAGCCGGTCAGGAAGGTGAGGTGGACGAACAGCCAGACCAGCCAGCCGGCGAATCCCCACACGCGGGTGCGGCCGCGCTCTCCGATCGCGTAGTGGCGCGACACGGCGGCGAGGCTTCCGAGGTCGTGGTACCGAAATGGCCTCGGCCGAGCGTCGCCGTCGAGCCTCCGCTGGATCTCGGCCGCCGCGTGCCGGCCCGACTGGATCGCGACCTCCGCCAGCCCGGGTAGGCCGTCGAGCGCCATCAGGTCGCCCACCACGAAGACTTCGCGATGCCCGGGCAGCGTGCAGTCGGCCTCGACCGGGATCTGGCCCGTGCGGGTCGGCTCGACGCCCGCCGGCGCGGCAAGCGTGCTGCCGAGCGGAGACGCCTGTACGCCCGCCGACCAGATCTTCGTCATCGCGTCGAGGCGCTCGCCGCCGTCGGGGGTCAGGAGCTGGACGCCGCCTGCGTCCATGCCGGTGACGAGTGTCTCCGTCCTGATCTCGACGCCCATCCGCTCGAGCTTCGCCCCGGCCCGCCACGCGAGCCGCTCGTCGAAGCTCGACAGGATCCTGGGGCCGCCGTCGACCAGGACGATGCGCGCGGCTGCGGTGTCGATCCGCCTGAAGTTCGAGGGGAGGCTGTAGCGCGACAGCTCGGCGATCTGCCCGGCCATCTCGACGCCGGTCGGCCCGGCACCGACGACGACGAACGTCAGACAGGCCGCACGCCGGACCGGGTCCTCTTCGAGCTCGGCGAGCTCGAAGGCGCCGAAGATCCGGCCGCGCACCTCGAGCGCGTCGTCGATCGTCTTCATGCCGGGGGCGTGGAGGCCGAACTCGTCGTGGCCGAAGTACGACTGGGCTGAGCCGGCGGCGACGACGAGGCTGTCGTAGGAGAGCTCCCACGTCCGGTCGAGAAGGCTGCACTCGACGACGCGGCGCTCGAGGTCGACGTCGCCGACCTCGGCGAGGACGACCTCCGCGTTGCGCTGGTGGCGCAGGACGTCTCGCAGCGGAGGCGCAACGTTCCCCTGCGACAGGACGCCGGTCGCGACCTGGTACAGCAGGGGCTGGAAGAGGTGGTAGGCCTGCCGGTCGACCACGGTCACGGCCACGGGCACCCGACGTAACGCCTTCGCGGCAGCGAGACCGCCGAAGCCGCCGCCGACGATCACGACTCGATGGCGGGCCGTCATCGGCTCAGCCGCGCCTTGACGTGCAGCGTCGCCGGCGGACGGATCATGCCGAGCTGCCCGCTGCTCATGCCGAGCTGCCGCTGATCGATGGTCGTGGTCGCCTCGATCTCGAGCGCGTCGCCGAGTTGCCGCACGGTGGCGGGGAACTCGAGCAGCACGACTTCTCCGGCTGCCTCGAGGCGGCCGACTACGTGGAGGATGTCGTCGTTCACAGGGTGGACGCGGGTCGACGTGAAGCGCACCTGCGGGTGCTCGGCAACGTGGAAGAAGTCGGTCGAGCGGAGGTGCTTGTCGCGGGTCGCGTGCCCGGTTTCGAGGCTGTCGGCGTCGATCGAGAGCTCGATCGTCGTGCCGTCGGCGCCGACCTCGTACGAGCCGTCGAACCGGTCGAAGCGGCCGTGAACGGTCATCAGGCCCCAGAACGTCTTGACGGCAAACTCGACGGAGGTCTCGTTCGGGTCGACGGTCCAGCGGGTCGACGTGGCGGTGCGTTGTTCGATCTCCAGTGCGGTCATCACAACTCCTTTCGTGGCTGTGCGACGAACGCTGGCGGAGAGCGATGCCACGCCGATGCCAAGCTGCCGCTCCTTCCTGCCGTCGAGGTCATTCAGGACGGCAGACGCGAGTGGAGCCGGCGCGCCGGGCGCCGGCTCCAGAAGGTGCGGCTGTGCTGATCGACGTCAATGCGAGGGCTGTGGAGTCGTCTTCGCCGACATCCGGGGCGGCCTGAATGCCTTCTTCGCCTTCCGCTCGAGCAGCTTCTCGCCGCCGATCGAGACGACGAGCTCGGTGACTCCGGTGACGAGCGCGAATGCCGCGATCAGTGCGAGAACGGCCAGCGCGCCCGCGCCGGGCTTCGCGAAGATCACGATCCCGAAGACGATCGACACGAGGCCCGTCAGGACCAGCGACGCCGCGTCGCTTCCAGTCAGCGGGAGCCGGAACGACCCGAAGACCGCGAGGATCCCCAGCGTGACGGCGTAGAAGCCGATCACGTACAGCAGCGCGAGCGCCGAGATGCCGGGCCAGGCGAAGACCACCACGCCGACGGCGATCCCGAGCAGGCCGCGGAGAGCCAGCCACCCGCGCTCCTCCTTGCCCCGCGAGGAGAACGCGGTGCCGAGCTCGACGATGCCCGTGGCAAGCGTGTAGGCGCCGAAGACGATCGTCAGCGCGTAGACGCTGATGCCGGGCCAGGCGAGGATCATCACGCCGAACACGACCGACACGAGGCCGTGCAGACCGAGCGTCCAGCGCATCTTCTTCAGCTGCGTCCGCGAGGTCTCCGCGGCGCGTTCGAACAAGGTGTCCATCTCGTACCTCCCATTCGGGTTGACGTTTGCGCCACGGAACCTGCACGGGGTCGATGCCAGAGCGCTGCCACCGGCGCGCTGCGTGCTGCCACGGCGGCAAACGTCGCGCGGGGGAGTCCCCGCCCTCTTCCTCGAGGGTCCGCCAGAGCTGGTCGGCGATCGCCTGACAAGGGGTTCGGGTGAGGCGATAGGCGCCGGCGAGCGATCGCGGCGCGCCAGTCGCCCTCTGCTGCCTCAGCGGCGCCACCGGCGATCGCGCTTCGTCCGCCGCGGTCGCCAGGAGAGCTGCCGCTTCGCAAGGCCGGCGTCCACCATCAGCACACCGACGCATAGCGCAAGAAGTGCGGTCAGAAGAGCCGGGTCGATCGGGTGCACGTCGTTCTCCTCCTCTCACTCGACCTTCGCCGGGAGCTCGTCGGCTTTCCGCTCGAGCTCGTCGCGGGCCGCGCTCACGTGGCTCCTCTGTTCGTGCCAGGCGCCGTTGACGGTGTTACGCGCCTGTGCGAGGCGGTCGTGGACCGCGATTCGTCTGGTGCGGACGTCGGCAATCGCCGCCTCGGCCCGCTCGCGGGCGCTCCCGTCCTTCGTCGCGGCCGTTGCCTGCAGCCGCTCGAGGTAGGTGTCCCAGCTGCGGAGCTCGTCCTCGACGGCGCGCGCGAACGTCGTCCAGTCGTCGGAGATGTCCGCGACGACCGAGTTCTCGGCGACGGCGAGCCTCGTCTTCAGCTGCCCGACCTTCTCGTCGACGTGATCAGGTGCCTCGGGGACCGCGGCCAGGATGGATGCCTCCTCGCGGCGCAGCGCGTCGAGATGACGGCGGATTCGCGGGCTGTTCTCGGCGGGGCCGGCCTGCGCGAATGCCCGCAGCCGGTCGATCCGGCGGCGGATCTCCGCGAGCTGGTCCTCGCTCGTGGTTGTGCTCATCTTCGAGCCTCCAATTGGCTGTTGTGTGATGAGCCGAAGGCTCGTCCACGCCGCTGCCAGCGCTCTGCCAGGCACAGCGGCGCTTCTGCCAGCTCTAGACGATTTCCGGACGGGGCTCGGGAAGCTCGGCGAGCCCACGCTCTGCTGCCGCACCCGGGTTGCCGGCGAGCGCGACGAAGAGACTCTCGCGGGCCTGGTGCGGCCGCTCCATCGTCGACCACGCGATGATCTCGCGGTACAGGCGACCGGCTTCCTCGTCGCCGCCGGACGCCGCGGCGATCCGGGCGAGCTGGACGCGCGCCTGGGCCGCGACGAGCGTCGCCTGGTCCACCTCGGCTCGCTCGAGCGCCCGAAGCTCGAGCTCCTCGGCCTGACGCAGATCGCCTGTCGCGAGAGCTATCGCACCGAGCCGTACGAGAGCGAACGCCGCATGGTCGCCGAACCCGATTCGGTCGGCGAGCTCGAAGGCGCTCCGGTACCCATCCGCCGCAGACGCGCCGTCCCCGCGCGTCTCGGCCGCCCACGCCTCGAGCAGCAGCACCGGCGCGCGAAAGGCGTCGTATCCGATTGCTTCCGCATGCCGGCGGGCGACGGAGGCCGTCGCAGAGACGGTGGAGACGTCGCCGGCGTGTGCCGCGCCGATGGAGCGAATGAGGCTGCTGGCCGCGATGCCCCAGTCGTCTCCGGACTCCTCGAACGCGGCGGCCGCGTCGTCTGCCATCGCGGCAGCTTGCTCGAGGTCGCCGGATTGCCCGAGGGCGAGCGAGAGCATCAACTGCGCGAAGCCACGCTGCCACGGTGGCGCAGGAGCGGCAAGCGAAACGGCGTGTTCGCCGACCGCCAGCGCGGCGTCGAGGTCGAACTCCTCGGTTGCGATGTAGCAGAGGTCGGCGAGCTGCTCGATCCGCAGCTCCAGTGGAGCGTCATCGTCGGTGGCGGCGAGGACGAGCTCGAGGAAGCGCCGTCCCTCGGAGATGCGGTCGGCCAGCGCGAAGTACCAACCCAACGTGCCGAGCCGAACCGCGACAGCCGGATCGGAAGCGTCGCGTGCGTGTCCTGCCGCGGCCCAGAGGTTGTCGTTCTCCAGCTCCAGGCGCCGTTGCCAGCTCAGCCATTCCGGCCCGCGCAGCTCGTCGCGCGCCTCGTCGGCCAGGGTCGCGAAGTATTCGGCGTGCGCCCCGCGGGCGGCGGCGAGCCCGCCGCTCTCGGCGAGATGCTCGACCACGTACTCGCGGACCGTGTCGAGCATGTCGTACCGGGCCGCGCCACCTGCGAACGAGGCCGAGACGATCGACTTGTCGACCAGCGCCGCGACGAGATACGCGACGGTCGCCTCGTTGAGGTCGTGCCCCGCTGCCAGCGCGACGAGCGACGGCAGCGACGCGCCGCCACGATGGACCGCCAGCTGCTGGAGGAGCGTCTTCTCGTCTCCGTGCAGCAGGTCGTAGCTCCACTCGACGAGCCCCTGCAACGCGCTGCGGTCGGGGTCGGACGCCGGACTGTCACGCAGAAGCGCCGCTCGCCGCTCGAGAATCGAGGCGAGCTCCCCGAGCCCGAGCACGTTCACGCGTGCGGCGGCGAGCTCGATCGCGAGCGGCAGGCCGTCGACGCGCCGGACGATCTCCGCAGCGAGCGCGACTGCCTCCGCATCCGGCTCGAAGCCGGGTCGCGCCGCCTGCGCGCGCTCGAGGAAGAGCTCGACCGCCTCGCCCTCGAGCGGCGCCACCGGGAACCTCGCCTCGCTCGCGACGTGGAGCGCTTCGCGGCTCGTCGCCACGATCCGTACTCGGGGGCACTCCGCGAGGAGCGTCGACGCGATCCGCCCTGCCTCGGCGAGCGCGTGCTCACACGCGTCGAGAACCACGAGTGCTTCCGCAGCTCGCAGCCTCGACGTCACGCGTGCGAGCGGGTCGGAGCCGCGAACGTCAACGGCGTGTGCGAGGAGCCGGACGGCATCGTCGGCATCGCCCACACGCGCGAAGTAGACGAGCCATGCGCCGTCGCGGAGCTCGTCCTCGAGCGAACGCGCCGTCTCGACGGCCAGCCGGCTCTTACCCACACCGGGCGGGCCGGTGAGGGTGACGAGACGGTGCTCGTGCAGGAGCGCGGCGACCGCGCCGAGGTCGTCCTCGCGGCCGACGAACGAGGTCGTGGGCGCCGGGAGGTTGCCGCGGCGGCTGCGCTGCACGGGGACCGCGGCGATCGCCGGGTCGTGCGCGAGGATCGCCTCCTGAAGCTGCCGTAGCTCCGGCCCCGGCTCGAGCCCCAGCTCGTCGGCGAGCACGCCGCGCGCCTCCTGGAACGTCTCGAGTGCATCCGCCTGGCGGCCGCTGCGATAGAGCGCCAGCATGAGCTGCCCCCACAGCCGCTCGCGGAAGGGGTTGTCCACGAGCGCCGAGCGGAGCGCCGGTATCAGCTCCCGATCCTCGCCGAGCGCGAGCCTGACCTCGAAGTCCTCCTCGAGCGCGTCGACGCGCAGCGTCTCGAGCCGGCGCGCCTCGGCGCCGAACCAAGCAGTGCCGGTCAGACCCTGCAGCGCCGATCCGCGCCAGAGGTCGAGCGCCGACGCCACCGCGTCGGCCGCGGCCGGAACGTCGCCGTCGCGCAGCGCGGAGCGCGCCTCCGCGAGCAGCTCCTCGAACCGGACGGCATCCACGGCGGCGTCGGGCAGCGCGTACCCGTCGGTGAAGCCGACGATCGACCTCTCCCCGAGGGCCGCGCGGAGGCGGGCGATGTGGTGGTGGAGCGCGTTCCGCGGCGCGGCCGGCAGCTCCTCTCCCCAGAGGCCGTCGACGAGCGCGTCGACCTCGACGGGGCGGCCGTTCCGCAGCGCGAGCATTGCCAGGAGCGCCTGCCGCTTCGAGCCGCCGACGTCGGCCGGCGCCTCACCGACGAGAACCTCGAACGGGCCGAGAACCCGGATTTCGAGCTGCCCTTCCATATCTCGATGCGCCTCCTGCGCCGAGTCTCCCACGCCGGGCGCCGCGCGTGAACCCCGGCCCCGGGGTGGTGGCAGAGCGCGGGCCGCCGGTGGCACTCGCTTGGCACCGGCAAGACGCACCCTCCTGTCGACGCCAGCGACGAAGGAGATTCCGATGAAGCCGTCCCAGACCGAAGAGAGCCCGCAGGTAGGGCTCGAGCCCTGCGACAGAGCGACGACTCCGGCAAAGGCTGCGACCCTCGTCGCTCACTGAGGGACGACGATGCTGCCACTCTCAGACGGACTCCACCCGCGCCGGTTCCCGGTCGTCAACGTGGCGCTCATCGCGGCGAACTTCGCCGTCTGGATCTTCTTCGAGCTGCCGCACTTCAACTCGGCCGTCTACCACGCCTCGTTCTACTCCTGCACCGTCAACAACTCCTGTCACGGACCGGAGCCCTGGGGTATCAGCTGGTTCACGGCCATGTTCATGCACGCGAGCTGGAGCCACATCCTCGGCAACATGCTCTTCCTCGCCATCTTCGGCAAGAACGTCGAGGACGCGTTCGGGCACCTGCGCTACCTGGGCTTCTACATCGTCGGCGGCTTCGTCGCGACGATGACGCAGACCGCAGTCACCCTGCTCCTCGGCACAGCGTCCGCAGCACGCGTCCCGAATCTCGGCGCCAGCGGCGCGATCGCCGCCGTGCTCGGCGCGTTCATCATCCTCTATCCCACCGCACGCATCCGGACGCTCGTGCTCGTCTTCTTCGTGAAGATCCCCGCCTGGGTCTACCTCGGTGGCTGGTTCGTGTACCAGCTCGCCGACGCCCACGCCGGCCTCACCTCGGCGAACGGCGGGGGAGTCGCCTTCTTCGCACACATCGGCGGCTTCGCGTTCGGCGCGATCGTCACGCTGCTTCTTCTCAACGCGGGCCGCGTGGCTCCGCAGACGATGGGCGGCCGGCCTGCCGTCGCGGTGGTCTGAGATGCCGAGCGACCTCACCCTCCGCGTCGCCAAGGCCACCGCCGCCGCGCTCGCCGTCATCGCACTCGCCGCGGGGATCTGGCAGGTGCGGAGCGTCCTGATCCTCCTTCTCCTGGCGCTCACGCTGGCCGCTGCGATCCGCCCCGGCGTCGAGTGGCTCGGCCGGCACCGCGTCCCGGAGTCCGTCGCGATCCTCCTCCACTTTGTCGTCGTCGGCGGAGCGGTCGGACTTCTGGTCTGGCTCGCCGTGCCGCCGGCGCTCCACCAGATCGGGCACGCGCTCGACCAGAACGCGATCGCCGGCTTGCGAGCCGGCCGGACCACCGGAGTTCGAGACCACGCGCTCGGCTGGCTCCAGCAGCACCTCCACCGGCTCCCGACGGGGACACAGCTCATCCACCCGGTCGCGGCGTACGGGCACAAGGCGGGCGAGGCGGTCGTTGCGATCTTCTTCACGCTCGCCGCGACCTGGTACTGCGTCTCGGAGCGCGACGCGATCATCAAGCTCCTCACCGCGCTCGCACCGGAGGCGAAGCGCGATACGGCCCGGGAGACCTATCTCGCGATCGACAGCCGCCTTGGCGCCTACACGCGGCTTCGCCTGTTCATGGTGGTCGCGGTCGGGGCCGTCCTGTCGGTCGGTTTCTATGCGATCGGCCTCGACTACTGGCTGCTGGTCGGCGCGTTTGTCGGCCTGATCGAGATCGTCCCGCTGATCGGCCCGCTGATCGGCTCACTCCTGGTCCTCGCCGTCGGCCTCCCGCAGTCCCCGCACATCGCCGTCCTCTCACTGCTCTGGCTCGTCGCTGTGCGAGAGTTCCAGACCTACGTCGTCAACCCCCGTATCGGCCAGACCGTCGGGCTGTCGCCGCTCGTCACGCTCGTGTGCGTCGCAGTTGTGGGAGTCCTCTTCGGTGGCTTCGCCGTGATCCTCGCCGTGCCTGTGACGTCGGCCGTCGCGACGCTGATCGACGTGCTCGTGCTCGGTCACGAGCCGCCGGCCGTGGAAGCTCGGCGCCCGCTGCGGCTCCGCCGATCGGGGTGAGCGCGGCCTGGCACGATGCGGATCGGCCGCGGCAGCCTGTCCTCTTCCTGAACCCGAGGTCGGGCGGCGGCCGGGCGGCGCGCGCCGGCCTCGCCGAGCGGGCGCGCGAGCGCGGCGTCGACGTGATCGTCCTGCGCCCGGACGACGACCTCGCAGCGCTCGTGGGCGACGCGGTGGCGCGCGGCGCGGACGCGCTCGGCGCTGCCGGCGGCGACGGGTCGCTCGCCGTCGTGGCAGCAGCCGCTCTTGCGCACGACCTTCCGTTCGTCTGCGTCCCCGCCGGCACCCGCAACCACTTCGCGCTCGACGTCGGAGTCGACCGCGACGATCTCGTCGGCTCGCTCGAAGCGTTCACCGACGGCGTCGAGCGCCGGATCGATGTCGCCGAGGTGAACGGCCGCCTCTTCCTGAACAACGTCTCGCTCGGGATCTACGGCGATGCCGTTCGGCGGTCGACCTACCGAGACGCCAAGGCGCGCACGCTCGCACAGACGGCGGCGAAGGTGCTCGGGCCAAGCGCGCCGGCGGCCGGCCTGGAGCTTGTGGACGACCGCGGCCGCTCCCATTGCGACCCGGCCGTCGTGCTCGTGTCGAACAACCCCTACTCCATCGACCCGCCGCGCGCGCCTGGCACCCGCCCTGTACTCGACGGCGGGCAGCTCGGCGTCGTCGTGCTCGACCGGCCGGCTTCCGGCCGGACCTCCGCGCGGATCTGGACGGCGAAACAACTCGAGGTGATCGCCATCACTCCCGTCCACGCCGGCATCGACGGCGAGGCCATCGACCTGAGCCCCCCGCTCCGCTTTGCTATCCGGCCCGCTGCGCTCCGCGTGCGGATCTCCCGCAGCCATGAGAGCGCTCGCCGTTTGCTCGAGCTGCCATAGAAGCGTCGAGACCCGCCGTTCGGCGGGCCTCGACTGTGGTCAGACGGGAAGCTCGTCAGGAGACGTGCAGCTTCTCCTTCGCCTTCCCCACCTGCTCGTGAACGTCGGCGCTCAGCTTCGCCTTGCGCTCCTCGCGCACGACCCGCCGCGCTTCGCGGGCCGCAGCATCGGCGGCTTCCTCAGCCGCCCCGACCTCGGCCGTCACCTCGGCGGCGGTGTACCGCTCGACGGTGCCGCCGAGCATGTCCATCTCGGCGTCGATCACCTCGACGACCGGCTCGTCCACGAGTGCGAGCAACGCGGTCGCCTGAGGCCGGATCGCCCTGCCCAGAGTGGTGAGCGCCTCGTCGGAGGTCACGGTGCGATCGATGTCGAATGCCCCTCCGAGAGCGGCGCCGGCACCCCAGCCGAGCAGAACGCCCACCGGGCCGCCGAGCACACCCACGAGCATCCCGATCAACGAGCCGCTCGCCAGGCCGACGGGGCCGGTGTTGTCCCAGCTCTCGAGGGTGTGCAGCTCGCCTGTCGGCTTGCGCTCGAGAATCACTGCCGACTCGAGGCCGATGCGATCCTCGGCGTCGCACTTCTTGAGGACGCTCAACGCCTCGTACGTCTTGCTCGGTTCCTCGAACCGAACGAGTACCACGTTCTCAGCCATTGCTACTCCTTTCGTCGAACGTCTATGACGCTCCCACCCTCGCGCACCCCACTGCCAAATCGATGCCACGGCGCGTGAGGCTGCTGCCGTCACGGGCCGCGCCGACCGGCACGTCGGCAGCGCGAGCCGCAGGAGAGGCATCCGCCTGGCAGCGGGGGCGATCATCGTTGCGGGCACTGCAGTTCGTGCCGGCGCAATCCGACACCGACGAATGGAACTGGAGATGTTTCGCGCACAAGTACCGGACGTGAACGAACCGGCGACCGTCAAGCCCGGAACCACCCCCACGAGACCAGCGCGACCCGTCGATGAGTCGTTTCTCGCGCACCCCGCTCATGCTCTTTGGGCGGCCGGCGGAATGCTCGCGCTCGTCGTCCTGATCGCCATCCTCGTACCGGAAGGACCCCTCGGTGTGGACCGCAGCTGGGCCGAAGCAATGCATCACCTCGAGACCCCGCTCCTCACCGACCTCGCGCTGGCGTTCAATTGGCTCGGGCGCGGGCTCGGTCGTGCCTTCGGGCTCACTCTCGTCGGACTGCTCCTCCTGCGCCGACGCCGCTGGCTTGCCCTCGCCGCCTTCGCCGTCGCGGAGAGCCTGGCGCCGCTGCTCTCCGTCCTTCTCAAGACACTGATCGATCGCCCGCGTCCGCCCGAGGGGCTCGTCGACGCGGTCGGCCCATCCTTCCCCTCCGGCCATGCGACCTACGCCGGCGCGACCTGCCTGGCGCTCGTCCTGCTCTTCACCACACCGGGCACGCGCCGCAGATGCTGGTGGGCGGTCGCGAGCCTCGGAGTCGTTGGCATGGCCTGGAGTCGCACGTACCTCCAAGTGCACTGGCTCACCGACGTCATCGCCGGAGCACTCCTCGGCAGCGGCATCTCGCTGCTCCTGTTCGCCGTCGCACAGCGGCATCAATCGCGGGCGGGTCGCACCAAGGTCGCACGGCCGTGCCAAACGCGACGACACGCGGCTACCAGCGAGGAACACGAACCGGCACCGTTGAGCCGAAACCCGCATGGATCGACCCCCTCCTCACGTGCATGGTAAGGAGGCGGTCCCCGGTTCGAGTCCGGGAGAGGGCTTAAATCCCGGCACAGCGGGGGTCTTTGTTGTCAGGGCTGATCGCATCGATACGCGGGAGGGGCTCCGCGTGCGTAAAAGCCGGCTACAGGACCCACGAAGAACCGCTCGGACAGGCCGCTTCCGGAGCAAATGGCGTGCAGTTGCCTGGGTGGGACTGGAGCTTGGGGACAGGTTTGGAGGCAGGTGTAGGTCACCGAGGCAATCAGACCGAAAGGCATCTCGGGTTGATGGGAGTAGCCTCTGCCCGTGACCTACGAGCAGTGGATTACCGCGGTCGTCAAGGTCGTCGAGACGGTCGGCACCGGCATCATGGTCATCGGCGGGCTGGGCGCGTTCCTCGCGTTTCTGCGCGACGTAGCCACAGACACGAGAAGAGCCGGGTCGTACGAACGGCTTCGCCGCAATCTCGGCAGATGCATCCTGCTCGGGCTCGAAGTGCTCATCGTCGCGGACATCGTCCGCACCGTCGTCGTAGATCAGACGTTCCAGAGCGTGACCGTGCTCGGGATCATCGTTCTGATCCGGATCCTGCTCAGCTTCTCGCTCGACGTCGAGATCGACGGCGTGTGGCCGTGGAATCGGTTGAGGGAGAGCAGGAACGACCAAGCCCGTAGCCGTGGTGCGCAAACTGAATGACGACCCACGGGCAGACGTTCATCACCTGGTACGGGGGGTTCGCTGCTGTCGAGGCGCTTGCGGCAGCGGCTGACCGGCGAGGGATATGCGGGGCGCGAGTTGCACCCGCGTGTCCGATCTCGGCCGTACCCTGCTCGAGGTGAGAGTCGGCGACGAGGAGGCGAAGCGGCGCGCCCGCGCGCGCGCCGAGCTTCGGTGACGAGTCCGCGACGCAAGCGGATCGCTGACGCCGGCCGGAAGGTTCGCGCCGCTCCACGGCCGAATCCGATCGAGCGGCGCTTGTCGAGGTTCCTGCGCGAGCCGCCCTCGATTCGGATCGCCGCGAGCGTGATCGTCATGGCCACCGCGGTGGTCGTCGTCGGCGGCGGCATCTTGATCCGGGTGCTGGACCACCGCGAGTACGCGAATGTCTGGGTCGGAATGTGGTGGTCGATGCAGACGGTGACGACCGTCGGCTATGGCGACGTCACGCCGAAAGACGTCGCCGGCAGGCTCGTCGGTGCATTCGTGATGTTGGAAGGTATCGCCTTCTTGGCGATCGTCACCGCCGCGATCACTTCGACCTTCGTCACGCGCGCTCAAAGCGAACGTGCTCAGGCTGAGAGCGCGGACGAGACGGCGCAGGACTCGCGAGTCGAGGGGCGTCTGGACGGGCTCGCCACGGACCTCAAACGTGTCGAGTCGATGCTCCGCGATCTCGGCAATCGACTGCCGGCTCCTTAGGCGCGGGTCGAACTTCCGCGGCTATAGCCTGCTGGGGGCGAGCGCGGGACCTGCGCTCGTAGAGGGTGGCGTTGACCACGGCGGCGCCGACGATCACGCGTCCGATCAGGAAGAGGTCGAGGAGGATGGCGCCTGCGATCCCGAGCGCGCCGTAGGTGGTCGACTTCTCCTTGATCATCTGGCCGAGGATGAGGACGTTGAAGATCTGCAGGGCGACCAAGCCGATCGCGTAGAACAGCGATCCGGGGATCAGGTCGGTCCAGCGTGCGTTCGAGTGGGGCAGCTGCAGGGAGACGACGAGCCAGAGCCCCACGAGGCCGACCACGAAGACCGCCAGTGCGATGACGCCGCCAATCGCCGTCTGGTGGTGGACAGCGCCGACGCCGGCAACGAGCAGGAGCTGGCCCGCGAGTGCTGCGGCGAAGATCTCGAGCTGGCGCGAATGCACCTTGACCGAGGCGGCCGAGCCTTCCCAGGCGAGTGCGTGCACGATCGAGACGGCTCGGAGCAGGACTCTGGTCATGTAGGCGAGCACAAGCAGGGAGGTGAGCGCGACCCACCAACTCGAGGAACCCTTTGCCGCACCCTGAACCTGCTTGGTAACGGTCCCGGCGATGCCGACCGAGTTGACGACGACATGCGGCTGCACACCCAGGGCGCTCGCCAGCAGTCCGAGGCCGGAGACGAGGAAGAACGCGAGCGGCAGCAAGAACACGAACAGCCGGTAGGAGAGCGCGCCGGCGAGTATGCCGCCGCCGATGTGGGAGTCCCGCTCGACCGTCTCGAAGGTGGCATCGAGTGCCGGCGAGCGTCCGCGCGCCTCCTGCACCCAGCCTTTCAGCGCCTGCGCGTGCTCGACCCAGTGCGCCAGCCGCCCCAGCAGCGTCCGCTTCGGCCGCGGCAGGTCGATCTGCTCGGGCTCGCTGTCCGGATCGGCGCCGGCCGTCATCGCGTGCCGCGGCGTTGCTTCTCCGTCTCGCGCCAGTTGGCCCACACAGGCGAGAAGACCCCGCACACGAGCGACATCGTGATCAGCACGAACACTGCGCCGATGAACGTGATCACGACCCCGAACGCCCCGAAGGTCCTGCCGTTCGCGTTCAACGGAGCTGCCAGGAAGAACGGCGAGGTGGCGGCCGTCCCGCCGAGCACGACGGAGGCGAGCAGCGCGCCGGGCAGCAGCGCGCGCAGCCCGATCTTCCGGTGCAGCAGGAACCGCGGCACCCAGAGCCAGAACACCGTCGAGCCGACGAGCCAAACGGGTACGAGCACGAGCCAGCCCGTGTCGTGCAACCGCACGGTGGCGAGGACGGCGAGCGCGAGGACGCCGGTGAGGACGAAGAAGAAGATCGCGAACAGTCCCTGGTCGGCCAGCGAGTCGACCTCGACCCCCCAGGCGCGCGCGTAGACGTCCTGGTAGATCTGGCCGATGCCGATGCCCCACAGAAGAAAGCTGACGAACACCGTGAGGCTCGCCGCCAGCGCGTTCGACGAGGCGCTGCCGAACGTGCCCTGGACGAGGTTGGCGGTGGCCCCGGTCAGCTTCAGGTGGGAGATCAGACGCTGGGCGAAGAGGTTGGCGTCCCCGCTCGACGGGTGGAGGACGGCAGCGACTACGAGCACAGCCGGCAGCACCGACAGCGCCGAGTACACGGTCACCGCGCACCCGGAGCTGCGGCTCGCCGCGAAGTAGGCGCGGAACCACTGCAACGCCAGCCGGCCGGCGCTCGTGTCGGCTCGGCGGGCCAGCCAATCGTGCACCGCCCGGACACGAGCATGACCAGCTGTCGGCTCGGAGCTGCTCATAGCCATGCTGGTCTTCTCACCCGTCAGATTCCTCGCCGATCGCGCCTCCGCTCGCGCCTCCGCATGCCGCACACCGACACGGGCGAGAGCGGTCTGCCGAACGGGTCGATGAACAGAGTGACAGGGCCGGCCTTCGCCGGAACCTTCCCGTCGAGAACCTCGATCGAGTACGAGAGCTCTCCATCGTCGAGGCGCGGCTCCTGGATCACCACCACCGCGTCCTCGGGCACCTCGTCGCCCGGCTGGAGGAACGCGAGCACCGCGTTCGGCGGATCGGCCTCGAAGCTATTGTCGCCTTCGTCCCACAGGTCGACGAAGTCCCCCGTGGACATGTGGCCGACGATCCGCTGCGGCCGGTCGGAGAAATAGAGCGTCGAGGGCGTGATCCCTTGGAGCGTGAGGGTCCCGCCGTCGCTCGTGATGCCCTGCGCTGTCTGCACGAACATCGATTCCTCGGCTTCGAGCTCTGCGATCTGCTTCTCATCCATCGTGCTCACCTCCGCTTCGTGTTTTCCGCCAGGCGGTCACAGCCCGGCGGCGGGCTTCGTTGGCCCATGGCTATGTCGATGCTGCGCTGGGTTTAGGTTGGGCGCCGGGTTGGATCGTCGGGATGCCTCCGGTGAACAGCAGGGCGACGAGCGCGAAGAGCGCGAGGATCGACACGGCGATCCGGAGCCCGTCGATCCTGCTCTGCTCGTTCGTCTGCACGATCGCGTCGGCGGTCCGCGGGGGGACGTGTGCGTCGGAGAGCGCGGTCTTCAGGTCGGCGTCGGAGATGAACGGAACCCCGCCGGCGAGCTTGGTTTGTGCCTGGGCGGCGACGCGGTTGGGGACGGCCGGGTTGTTCTGGACGCCGGTGAGGAACGACGCGGTCAGCGCCGAGATGAGCACGGCGCCTGCCAGCGCGGTGCCGATTGACGCGCCGAGCTGCGTGCCGGTGTTCTGGATTCCGCCGACCTCGCCGCTCTGCTCGTCGGGCACCGACGACACGGTCACGGCCCCCAGCTGGGAGGCGATCGAGCCGATCCCGGCACCCGCTAGCAGCAGCGGCCAAGTGACGATCTCCGCTCCGGCGCCGTAGTCGAGCAAGGCGAGCAGGAGCACGAGCCCGCCGAACATGGCGATGAAGCCGAGCCGGATGACCCGCCGCGGGTTCGCGTGGGGGAACACCTTGGGGACTCCGGCCGCGAAGAGCAGCAACATCAGCGAGAGCGGCAGCAGATGCATGCCCGTCGCAACCGCCGACAGACCGAGCGCGACCGACAGGAACAGCGGCACGACGAAGAAGATCCCTGCCTGCACGAGGAACAGGAAGAAGAAGGAGGTCACGCCGTCGCGCAGCTGGATCTTCCGCAGCATCTTCGGGTCGATCAGCGCAGCCTGGCCGCGGGCGATACGCCGGTTCTCCCACATCGCAAACAGCCCAACCACCACGCAGCCCGCAAGCACGAGCCAGATCACCGGTGAGAGCCCGAGCCAGTCGGGAGCACCCTCCTTGGCCCTCACGAACCCCCACGCACCCGACTTCAAGGTGCCGATCACGATCAGGCCGAGGCCGGCGGCCGACAGCGCCGTGCCGACCAGGTCGAGCCTGGCGCCCTTCTCGGGTGGTGTGTCGTTCACCCGCCGCGCCAGGGCGAGGATCACGATCACGATCAGCACCTCGCTGACGAACACCCACCGCCACGAGGCGTAACTGGTGAAGAAGCCGCCGACCACCGGCCCCACCGCGGCGGCCATCGCGCCGGCGGCCGCCACGAGCCCGTACGCGCGCGGCCGGTCCGGCTTTCCGAAGTTCGAGGCGACGAGCGCGACGATCGCCGGAAAGATCAGCACCGCCCCGAAACCCTCCAGGAACGACCAGCCGATGATCAGCACCGGCAGGCTGTGAGACAGCGCCGTCGTCAGCGACCCGCACGCGTAGACGACGCACCCGATCGTGAACGCACGCTTCCGGCCGATGATCTCCCCGACCCTGCCGCCGGTGATCATGAACGACGCCATCACCAGCGTGTACAGCGTGATCGCCAGCTGGATCCCGGTCACATCGGTCCCGACGTCCCTGGCGACCGTCGCGATCGCCGTGTTCATGACCGTCATGTCCAGGGCCATAACGAACTGCGCCGACGCCAACGTGAGCAGCACGAGACCCGTGGCCTTGGCGGCAGCAGAAGACGCGAGCGGTGCGGTCGTCATAGCGGCGACCCCAGCGGCGGCATCGCCCCGGAGGCTTTCACCTCGAGCAGGGTGAGCCCGAGATCGGAGACGCGCTGCAGCAGACCCTGCAACTCCGCCTGGTCGCGGACGTGCCCGCTCAACGTCGTCGTCCCGTCGGCGCGCGTGAGGGTCATTTCCTCGAAGACGGCCGCGATCTGGTCGCTGAGCTCACCTGCGACGATCAGCCGATACGTCCTGCCGGGCACATCTCCGAGGATGGCACCTCCCGGCGGGGGCTCACGACGGGAGGGGGCCGATCACCCTGATGATTCCGATTGCCCGGCAGAGCGAGGCCTAGCCGCCGAGGCTCTTGCAGGAGTCGGCGCTCTTGAACGACGAGGAGAGCGAGCCCTTCGCACTCTGCAGCGACTTGAGCGTCGTCTGTGCCGTGGTCACGAGGCCCTTGACCTGCGGCGCGAGCGGTACCAGCGCCGCCGCGACCGTCGTGGCCGAGGCGTTGGCCGGGATCGAGGCGACGGCGGTTTGCGCGGCACTGACCGTGCTCGCCGCCTGGCTCGAGAACTGATCGACCTGCGTCTTCGCGGCCTGCCCGTCCGAGGTATTGGGACGGGGAACGGCCTTGAGCTGCTTCGCGAGCGTCTTGGTGGCAGTCTGCGCCTGGCCGATCGAAGACTGCAGCGATGCCTTGGAGACGCCGCCGGTGAGGCCGTTCGACGTGACGCTCTTGATCTGCTGCACCCAGGTGCCGATGGCGCTGCAAACGCCGCTCGCGTACGCGTCGTTCGCCTTCGTGTCGGCGCTGCTGCCGCCGCAGCCCGCCGCAACGAGAGCCAGGACGGCGACCAGCGCCAGCATCGGCACGGCGGTGGCACCGCTGCGGGCGGGAGACCTTCGTCCAGTCCGGTCATTGGTCATCGTGAAACCTCCTCGGGTCGATTCCGGGCACAGCTCCGAGGATGGCACCTCCCGCCGCGCGCTCACGACAGGAGCGGGCCGATCACCCTGGTGATTCCGATCGCCTCGCACGCCCTTCATTCGCGTTCACCCGAGTGAAATCCGGCGCGCGTCTCCGCAGAACCTGCTTCGGGTCATACGGTGGTCGAGCCCTACCAATGAGGAGGCGATCTCTTGCTCGCTGCCATGAATGTCTGGATCTGGACGACACCCCTGGTCATCGTCTGGGTCCTGCTTGCCTTCTGGCCTGCGCATGTCGCCCGTCGCAAAGGGCACAGCTTTATCGGCTACTTCATCTTCAGCCTCGTCGTCTTCCCGGGGGCGCTGCTCGTCGCGTACCTGGTCGACGACCGCACGCCGGCCAGCGCGGCTGCCGCCTGATCCCGGCCGATCGACCAACACTGGGGCACCGGGCGAACGGAGGCACCAGCCGCCTGCAGGCACCACGACTTCAGCAAGGCCTGCCTAGCCTGCCGGTGGCCGTCACTTGGCAATAATCGTCACGATGGCGGTGGATTCAAGTGACCTAGCGAAGGATCGGCGTAACCGTCGAGAAGCAGGCGACCCTCCGCCATTGGTCGAGGCCAAGCTCCAGCCCCCGGGAGCGGGTGGTGACCACGTCAAACGGCCGCGTATTCTGCAGGCGCTCGACGCCGGCGAAGGCGCGGCGCTGACGCTAGTTGCCGCGCCGCCTGGCTACGGCAAGACGACCGCGGTGCGCGCCTGGTGCGAGAGCCGGGAGGGCGCCTTCGCGTGGGTCACGCTCGACGACGGTGACAACGACCCGGTTCGGTTGTGGACGTATGTCGCGACTGCCGTCGATCGGGTTCGGCAGGGGCTCGGGCGGGGTGCGCTGCAGAGCCTGAGCGTGGTAGGGAGTTCCCTCGAACATGCCGTCGATGAGCTGATGAACGCGATCGCCTCGTACGGCAACGGGATGGCTCTGGTGCTCGACGACCTTCAGACGGTTACGGATCGAGAGTGTCTTGCCTCGATCGACTTTGCGCTCAAGCATCTGCCGCCGAGCGCGCGCCTGATCGTGATCACCCGGGCGGATCCCGCTCTCGGGTTGGCGCGGCTGCGTGCTCGGGGCGAGCTCGTGGAACTGCGCGCCGACGAGCTTGCCTTCACCGCCGCGGAGGCGCACGAGCTGCTCGTCGAGCGAGGGCACCTCGGGCTCCGGGCGGAGGAGATCGAGCTGCTTGTCGAGAACACCGAGGGCTGGCCCGCTGCGCTCGTTCTCGCCGGGCTCTGGCTTCGCGACATCGACGACCCGAGCCGGGCCGTGTCCGCGTTCGGGGGAGACCAGCGCTTCGTGGTCGAGTACCTGAGCCAGGAAGTGCTCGGGTCGCTCGATGACGAGACTCGCTCGTTCATGCAAGGAGCCTCGGTTCTGGGCCAATTCACCTCCGAGCTCTGCGACGCCGTGCTCGAGCGCACCGACTCGGCGTCAGTGCTGGCCGGGTTGGAGCGCTCGAACCTGTTCATCCGCCGGTTAGAGCGAGGAGGTTGGTTCCGTGCCCACGCATTGTTCGCCGAGTTCGCCGTCGCTCAACTCGCAGCGCAGAAGCCGGGCGCGGCGGCACGGATCCATCAGCGCGCCGCCGTGTGGCTGTTGTCGCACGGGCTGCCGGTAGAGGCGGTCGAGCACGCCGCGGCGGCGGGTGACGACGAGCGCGTTGCACGCATGCTCGCCGAGTACCACATGCCACTGATCAGGAGCGGACTCACCCGGACGATTCTGCGATGGGTTCGCACGCTCCCCGACGAGAGCCTCCTTGAGCATCCGGAGCTCGCCGTAGCCGCCGCGGCGGCCGCGATGATGCCCGGTCAGGGCACCATCGAGCACCGCCGGTATCTCCAGATCGTCGAGCGGGCGCAGGCAGAGCGCCCCGAGCGTGTTACGCCGTACGTTGAGGCGTTCGCCTTGGTGGAGCGCGCGATCACAATCGACGGAGGCGTCGCACAGGCGGTGGAGAACGGCCGTCGCGCGGTCGAACTCGCGCGTGCTGGGTTAGACGAGCTTCTCACGGGCGCCCTTGCCGGGTATGGGCTCGCTCTTTACTTCGCGGACAACCTCGACGAAACGTGGAAGGTCGCTCTCAGCGTCATCGAGCATCCGAGCATCGAGCGCCGCCCTCCCAGCCATGTGCTCGCCCGGACGACACTGGCGCTCGCGGCGATCGAGCGCGGGTGGCTCGAGTCCGCGCGGGGCCATGCCGAGAAGGCGAAGGCGGTCGTCGGCCGGATCGGCACCAGCCGCAGCTGGCTCGGCGCAAACGCGTCAGCCGCGCTCGGCGCCGTGCTCGCAAGCGAGGGCCAGCTCGCGGAGGCCGAGCACGAACTCGCCTACGCGGAGCACTACTTCAGGGACGAGATCGCCACCGTCCACCACACCTGGCTGCTCTTGCTTCTCGCCAGGGTGCAAACCCAACGCGGCCGCCTCGACCAAGCGGACACCACCCTCCAGGCGGCACGGAAAGCACTCGAGGAACTCCCGGACGGCGGCCGACTCCCCTCGCTCGCCGACGACGTCGAACATGAGCTCGGGACCGAAACGGCCCGCGCCGACAGCGGAGAGATGCTCGAACGACCGAGCAAGGCGGAGCTAGCCGTCCTTCGGCTACTGGCCGGCGATCTGTCGACACGTGAGATCGGGGAGCACCTGTTCGTCTCCCCCAACACGATCCGGTCGCACACGCGTGCGCTCTACCGCAAGCTCGGAGCGAACTCCCGCTCCGATGCCGTCGCGCGGGCGACCGCACTCGGCCTGCTGGGGCGAGCCGACGCCGGTCGTTCGCGTTCACCTGAGTGAATCCGGTCGGCCTCCCGCCCGCCCGGGGGCCGACGGCGTAACGTCGAAGCGTGCCCCAAGCAGACGGTCCTTCGGGCCGTGTAGCGGCGTCGACGACCGCACAACTCGTCGAGACAAGGAGATCCTCATGCCGGAATTGACCGAGACACCAGTTCTCGATCTGCTCGCCAGCATGACCGCAGACTCGGTCGAGGCGTCGAGCCTCGATCCCGAGCAGGTCTTGCTCGTACGCATCGCCGCCCTCGTGGCGATGGACGCCCCGCCGGTCTCATACCTGTACAACCTCGGCACGGCCGCCGACTTCGGCGTCGACGCGGACGAGGTTCGCGGCGTCCTCGCTGCGATCGCGCCGATCGTCGGAACGGCACGCGTCGCGTCGGCGACGAGCAAGATCGTGCGCGCGCTCGGCATCGCGATCGACCTCGCTGAACTCGAGGCCGACGAAGCGCAGGAGGCCTAGCCTTCAGCGCCTCTCGATGACAGGGTCAGACCCGCCGCGTTGCGGGCTGACCCTGTCCGCCGCACAGGTCCGTCGACCGCGAAACGAGAACGGAGCCGCCATGCCCGAGGGGCTATCTGCAACTGAGGTCGGCAAGGAGATCGGCGAGCACGCCAAGCACGCCAATGGGCACACCGAGGAGAGCCGCCACGACCGGGTGATCGCGCTTGCCGGGGCAGTGCTGCTCTCGATCGTGACCATCACTGCGGCATGGTCCGGCTACTCGGCTGCGAAGTGGGGCACCGAGTCGTCGCTGAACCTCGCCAAGGCGTCGGCGACGCGGACCAAGGCCAACCGCCACTTCCAGGAGGGGCTGAGCTACCGCACCGCAGACGCGCTCCTCTTCAACGCCTGGTTCGGCGCCTACATCGCCGGCAACAAGAACGGCATGCGCGTGGCCGAGAAGCGCTTCCTACCTCAGTTCGAGGTCGCCTTCGTCGCCTGGCTTGCGACCCACCCGTTCACGAACCCGAACGCGCCGCCGGGGCCGCAGTCGATGCCGCAGTACAAACCGATCGGAGAGGCTCTTTCGCGTTCGCTCGACTCGCAGGCCAACGCGTACTACGCGCAGGGTCAGAAGGCGGCAGGAACGGGCGACGACTACGTGCGCGTAACCCTGGTCCTCGCGAGCGTGCTCTTCCTCGTCGGCATCAGCACCCAGTTCTCGTCACGTCGTTTGCGGGACGGGCTGCTCGCAACCGGCGCGTTGCTGCTGCTCTTGGCGGCCGAACAGATCCTCTCGCTACCAGGCCCGCCCTGACGCTAGAGGAACACCGCCTGGGACTCACGCGGGTGCCGGCGCGGCCTTTGCCGAACGTCTTTGCATGCCGTCCGCAATGAACATCACCAACACGGCGATCCCAACGCCGATGAACGTGAAGAGCACCCGGCGACCCTCGGCCGCATAGTTGGTGGGGTGTGGCAGGTCTGCGGCGATGAGGGCCGCACTGGCGATGGCAGCCGTGTAGTAGGCGTAGTTCACGCCGTGGATGGAAGCCCCGATCGCGGCCAGGAGGATGATGATCACCACTAAGGCGTCCTTGTCGTGGACTGCCAGCAAGATCGGTATCGCCACGACAGCGCCCATGGCCGCACCGATGACGCGCTGGAGGCCTACGAGCCTGGACTGCTCGATGCTCGGCTTCATGGCGATCAGCGTGGCGATCACCATCCAATCCGCATTGGGCTCGTGGAACCCGTAGGCGATCGCGGCGGATGCTGCGAGGGCCAGGGCCCGGATGAGGGCGAAGAGCACCACCGGTCGGGTGAGCTCGACCGGGGCGAAGGGCTCACCCGGGAGGTCGATGACCGGACGTGGCTTCCACTTGCGCCTGCTCAGCAACCACACGATGCCCATCAACGCGATCCACGATGCCGATCCGATCAGCCACGCCAGCGCCTGTTCCCCTCCGGTGGTCTTGACCCGATCGGCGCGGTAACTGACCGGCAGGACGACAGCGACGACGAACCAGATGTTGAGCAGCAGCCCCACGCTGAATCGATGCAGGCCGAACTTCACCGCCAAACCGGCCGACAACGTGACCACGAAGAGGGCGAGCACCACGAATCCCCAGGCCTGGGCTCCCACGTAAAACGCCAGGGCGGTCACCGCCGCACCGCCGAGACCGAAGGCAGCCATGCTCCACGCCCGCTTCCGGAATTCACCGCCCGGGTCGCTCAGGGCCGTGGTGAGAACGGCAAAGATGACGCTGACGACGTACTTCTGCTGGTCGAGTTGGGCGATGGCGAACCAGATCACCAGCAGGATTCCGCCGATGGCCACGCCGGCGGGCAGGCTGAATGCCTTCCGATTGATCGAAAACACTCTGGCGAGTTGGCTCATGAGTCAGGTCACAGCCTCCCACATGGCCGCGGTACCAACATCGCGGGGCAATCGGAATCACCAGGGTGATTAACCCTCTTACCCGCAAACCCAGGCCCAGAAGGTGCGACGTTTCGAGGAGAGGGGACTACAACCGAGAGGAGATCCCATGGGATCTGACAGCGACACCCCCGTCTTTCTCTACATCGCCGCTTACGCCGATCCGGATGCCGCCCAGGCTGACTGGGACGACATCAAGGAACTGGCGAAGGACAAGACGATCGCGGTCGACGGCCTCGTGCTCGTCAGCCGCGACACCGACGGGAAGATCCACGAGAAGGACACCGCCCACACGGTCGGCGTCGGCACGGCCATCGGCGCCGCCGGCGGCCTGCTCATCGGTCTGATCTTCCCGCCGGCGTTCCTCGCAGCGGGAGCCGTAGGCGCCGGCATCGGCGCCGCCACCGGCGGTCTCGTCTCGCATCACGAGAAGAAGGAGATCAAGGCCGAGGTCGCGGACGATGTTCCGCCCGGAAGCTCCGCCATCGTGGCGTTGTTCGAGCAGGGCTCGGCCGCCGACATCGAGAAGGCGCTGCCGAAGGCCGACAAGGTCTCGAAGCACGAGGTCGACCAGGACAGCGTCAAGCAGGCCGAGGCCGCAGCACCGGCACCAGTCGCGAGCTAGGAATCAGCGCTCCCTGTCCCCGTCGACGGGGACAGGGAGCTGACATCCATCCGAGAGAAAGAGAGGCTCGACTATGACTCTCCTTGCGAGCAGCTATCCGTTCTTGAACATCATGTGGTCGATGTTCATCTTCTTCGCCCTCGTGATCTGGGTTGGCTTCGTGATCTTCATCTTGATCGACAACTTCAGGCGCCAAGACCACAGTGGCTGGGCGAAAGTCGGGTGGCTGCTTTTCATCATGTTCGTGCCGCTGATCGGTGCGATCTCTTACATGGTCACGCGGCCGGCGATGGCCGACGAGGCGATGGCCTGAGTTGACCGAATCGTCCTTCTGAGAGAGGGGGATTCGACTGAATGAAGCGAGCGAGGTCGGGAGGGAACTGAATGAGCGCCGATGGCACTACGTCGACTGACGAGGTGAGCGCGCGGTCGAGCAAGGCTGGGCGCGTCGAGCATCTCACCGTGGAGGAGCGAGTCGCGCGGGGGAAGGCCGCGCGGGCCGAGGTTCCGCGGTCGGCGCACGGGACGTGGGAGCCGTCGCCGGATCGTGTGGGCCCGGTCGAGTTGTTGGAGGAGCAGGCAAAGACGCGGGTGCCGGAGCTGGTGCCGGTCCGCTACGGGCGGATGTTGGTGTCCCCGTTTACGTTCTATCGAGGCGCGGCGCTCGTGATGGCTGCTGATCTCGCGGGGTCAGCGAGCACGGGACTGCACACGCAGCTGTGCGGTGACGCGCATTTGTCGAACTTCGGCGCCTTCGCAGCGCCGGACCGTCGACTGGTGTTCAGCGTCAACGACTTCGACGAGACGCTGCCAGGCCCGTTCGAGTGGGATGTGAAGCGTCTCGCCGCGAGTTTCGCCGTCGCCGGACGCGACCGTGGGTTCGATGACAAGCAGCGAGAAAAGGTCAACCTGGCGGTCGGAAAGGCGTACCGGGAGGCGATGAGTGGCTACGCCGCGAGGGGCAACCTCGACCTCTGGTACACACGCGTGAACGTCGAGGATCTGATGGCCGAGGCGCAGCGGGTCGCGACGTCAAAGGAGCGCAAGCGGGCAGAGCAGAACTTGGCCAAGACGCGGACGAAGGACAGCCTCAAGGCGTTCGCGAAGCTGACCGAGATCGTCGACGGCGAGCCGCGCATCATCGGTGATCCTCCCACCGTGACTCCGATCGAGGACCTCTTCCCAGCCGACCGCGCGCAGGAGTTCGACGCCTTCCTGCACGGCCTCTTCCGCTCCTACCGACGCACGCTCCCGGGCGACCGCGGCAAGCTGCTCGAGCGTTACCGCTTCGTGGACGCCGCTCGCAAAGTCGTCGGCGTCGGCAGCGTCGGCACCCGGGCGTACATCGTGCTCCTGCTCGGCCGCGACGGCAACGATCCGCTCTTCCTCCAGTTCAAGGAGGCAGAAGCGTCGGTGCTCGAGCGGTCCCTCGGCAAGAGCGGGTTCGCAAACCACGGCCAACGCGTCGTCGAAGGCCAGCGCCTCACCCAGGCAGCGAGCGACATCATGCTCGGCTTCGTCAAGCTCAAAGGCATCGACGGCGTCAAACGCGACTTCTACATCCGTCAGCTCTGGGACGAGAAAGGCAGCGCGCTTGTCGAGCTGATGGAGCCCACGATCATGTCCTTCTACGCGAAGGCATGCGCCTCCGAACTCGCACGCGCCCACGCCCGCGCTGGAGATGCGATCGCGATCGCAAGCTACCTCGGCACCAGCGAAACCTTCGACCGTGCGCTCGCCCTCTTCGCCGAGTCCTACGCGGACCAAAACGAACGCGACTACGACACCTTCAGCAAGGCCGTCAAGGACGGGAACATCACGGCCGAGACGGGCGTCTAGCCCCGGGCTTCGACGGTGACCGCGAGAAGCCTGATCCAGGCAGTCTGCGATTAGCGTGCAGGAGTGAGCGGCGCGTCGACTGAGCCGGCACCGGGAGCCGGCGGGCCGCCGCGTCACTCTCGCGTCCCGGCTCGGGCGCAGCAGGCGGCCGCGAAGGGTGCTGCGGTAGCCGAGCGTGGCCGTCTCTGGATCGAGAATCAGCCGCCTGATTCACGCAAGGGCGCGACGATCGGTTGGGTGCGCCGCTATCAGGCTTCCAACGGGCAGCTGTTCGCCGTTCTCCTGAGCGCGTACCTGCTCCTGACGCTCCTGCCGGTGTTTCTCGTCACTGCGAGCTACTCGTACAAGGATCCGACTGCGCTTGCCGACCGGATCGAGCACCGCCTCAGGCTGAAGGGAACGACCGCCCAGCTGTTCTCGTCGGTGATGGTCGGTGCTGGAGAACACAAGTTCTCCGCGGTCCTGATTGCGATCGTCGACCTCTTCTTCTTCGGGCTCGGGTTCCCCCGTGTACTGCAGATCACTCACGCCCGCTCCTGGGGGATCGACCTTGGCAAGTCGGTGCTCGCCGACCAGGCCCGCTATGTCGAGGTCCTCTCGGCCCTCGTCCTCGGCGCGGCGCTCTTTGTCGTCCAGGCAAAGGCTCTGACGGGGGACCCGTCGTGGATCGGCTGGGTCCTCGATCTCGGCTGGCTGGCGCTGCTGTTCGGCTTCTTTGTCTGGGCGCCGCGGATCTTGCTCCATCACCGCGTCTCGACGCGCAACCTCGTCCCCGGAGCCGTCTTCACCGTGCTCTGCCTCGTGGCCCTGCGGCTGATCTCCGTGCTCTTGCTCACCCACTGGCTGAACTGGTACTCGACGACCTACGGCGCGTTCGGGATCGTCATCGCGATCTTCTTCTGGATCATCCTGATCGGCACCGTCCTGATCCTTGCTGCGGCGCTCTCACCGGCCCTCGCGCAGCGGCGCGACCTCCTCGAGGCCCAAGCCAAGGATCGGGTCTGAGCTGACGCGCATCGTCCTCCTCGATTCGGCAGACGGCGGCGTTCCTCCGAAAGCCGGTCAGCGGACGCGTGCCGCGGGCGTGATCGTGGAGCACGACGGCGGTGATCATCCTCGCGACCCGAGTGCATAAGTTTCGTCGTCGGAGTCCCGAGGCGCCAGGCCACCAGCGCAAGCTGGTGATCGAGCTCTGGCTCTATCCCGACGGGTCGAGGATTCTCGAGCTCTCCACGAAGGGCCTACCCGGCGAGGCATTCCAGGCTGGGATCGAGGCGAGAGCCTACCTCGACGCCCTCGGCCCCAACCTCTCCGGGGAACAGAAGACAAAGACCAAGACCGCGCTCGAGTTCTACGGCGCCGAACTCCGCGATCAACGAGAGACAGACTGACTACAGAAGGAAACACCGCTCGCACCGGGCTTCGAGCCGTGCCGCGGGTCGCACCAAGGTCGCACGCCAACGCAAAACCCGACAAAGCGCGACGACCCGCGACACACGCAAATCCGCACGGCTGCGCGCAATCCCGCATGAATCGACCCCCTCCTCACGTTCATGGTAAGGAGGGGGTCGACGGTTCGAGTCCGTCAGAGGGCTTATGGAGTCCCTGGAAACAGGGACTTTTCGTTTGGCCGCCACACACGTGGTCATCGTCAGGCGGCTTCGACTGCAGGGGCCATGTCGGCTCCGACTGATTCGCCTCGGGTGTTGGTTGCACGGAGCGCGATCAGCGCAGCGGCGCCGAGGAAAATGCTGCAGGCGACGAGGGCTTCGCGGAAGCCGGAGGTGAGCGCTTCCACGTGGCTCGCGTGGACGCCCAGCAGGTCCTGTGTCCGGGTGGTGGCGATGACGGAGAAGATCGCGAGTCCGAGTGCGCCGCCGAGCCACGTCGAGGTGTTGACGAGCGCGGCGGCCAGTCCTGCCTTGTCCGGCGGGACGCCCGCGTTGGCGGCGGTGTTGACGCCGACAAAGACGAAGCCGAGCCCGAAGGACATGATCACGAGACCCGGCAGCAGGTCGCGGAGGTAGGACCCGTCGACCGGGATCCGCGAGAGCCAGAAGACGGCTCCGGCCGAGATGAGGGCACCGGCGACGATGATCGGGCGGGTACCGAGGCGGGCGAAGAGCTGCGAGGCGATGCCCGATGAGACGACGACGCCGGCTGTGACCGGGAGGTACGCGGTTCCCGCCTGGAGTTGGGAGAAACCGAGGACGTTCTGCATGTAGAGGGTGATGAAGAAGAACATCGAGTAGAAGCCGGCCATTGCGATCACCTGGGTCGCATCGGCGGCGGCGAGTCCCTTGATGCGGAAGATCGAGAGCGGGACGAGCGGATTGGCGTTACGGCGCTCGTTTACGACGAACACGAGCAGCAGCAACCCCGCCACGGCGAGTCCGGCAACCGTGCGCGTGGTTGCCCAGCCGACGCTCGGCGCCTTCACGAGCGTGAAGATCAGGAGGAGCATTCCGCCCGTCACGAGAAACGCCCCGAGCGCGTCGAAGTTCCTCACCCGGCCGACCGGCCGGTCGCCGCTGACGACTCGGAAGGTGGCGACGAGGAGGACTGCGCAGACAGGAAGGTTGACCCAGAGAACCCAGCGCCAGCCGACGTCCTCGGTCAGCAGGCCACCGAGAAACACGCCCACCGCGGAGGCGAGTCCGGCGATCGCGCCCCAGGCCCCGAGCGCCGTATTGCGGTCCTTGCCCTCGTGGAACGTGGTGGTCAGGATCGAGAGCGTGGCCGGCAGCATCATCGCCGCTCCCAGCCCTTGTACGAGACGAGCGGCGATCAACATGGTCGAATCGCTCGCGAGTCCGCCAGTGAGAGAGGAAAGCGCAAACACCACGATTCCGGTGACCAAGATCCGTCGGCGGCCGAGCAGGTCGGCGGCGCGCCCCCCGAGCAGCATGAAGCCGCCATAGGTGAGCAGGTAGCCGCTCAACACCCATTGCAGGTTCTGGACGGAGAAGCGCAGGTCGTGCCTGATCGTGGGCAGCGCGACGTTGACGATCGAAGCGTCGACGAAGTCGAGAAAGCCGACCATGCAGAGAAACGCGAGCGTCAGCTTCCCCTGCCGCGTCGCGAGAAAGGACGACTGATCCGGAACTTCGTGTAGCACGGCCTGAGCTGACATTCCCGACCTCCAAGTTAGTTAACTGACTAACTTGGAGGACGCTAGCAGAGGCAGCTACCCTTATGAGTGAGATGACTAACTCAGCAACCGAAGAGCATCCCGGCAAGCGGGAGCGTCTGGTCGAAAGTGCGAGGGGCCTGTTCCACGAGCAGGGCGTCCACCGAACGACCCTCGCCGAAGTCGCAGAACGCGCCGAGGTCCCGCTCGGCAACGTCTACTACTACTTCAAGAGCAGGGACGAGCTGATCGGAGCCGTCCTGGACGGTTACCAGGAGCAAGCAGCGATCCTGATCCAGGGATTCGAACGCCACCGCTCGCCGCAGGCACGGCTCAAGGCACTCGCCCGGAGCTGGGCGGAGATGAACGAGACGGTCGCGCGGCACGGCTGCCCGATGGGAACGCTTTGCGCCGAGCTCGACAAGATCGACGGCGGCCACGACCGCGAGGCAGCCGCAGTGATGGCTGTCATCGTCGACTGGGCCGAGAGCCAGTTCCGACTTCTCGGCAAGCCCGATGCTCGCGACCTTGCCGTGGCCCTTTTCGCGGGAATCCAAGGCGCCGCGTTGCTCGCGAACACATTCCGCGACTCCACCATCCTCACCCGCCAGACACGTCATCTCGAGCGTTGGATCGACACGCTGGCCGCCGTATAGCGGGACAGGTTCAGCCTTCCCAGAGACACGTCTGATCGTTGCTGCGGACTACCGGCTTCGACTCAGGCCGTCACAGCCGCGCTCCCAGGGCCTCCACGCTGGTACGTGGCGCTCCCGAACCCCAGGATCGGGACGAAGATGAAGCTGAGCAGCCAGATCCCGACTCCGAACCCGCTGCCTTTCCCGAAGCTCTTGGCGAGGTCGAGACTGACGATCAGGGCGATGATGATGTTCACGAGCGGGATCAAGAAGAGGATGATCCACCACACCGGCCGCCCGATGATCCTGAGCAGCACGATGATGTTCCAGATCGGGATGATCGATTTCCAGCCGGCCTCGCCCGCCTTCGTGAAGACGCACCAGTAGCCGGCGATGACGACGACGATGATCGCGATGTAGATGAAGACGAGGAAGCCGTTCACTTGCCACCCTCCTTTGGGGACGGGCGAAAGCGTGACAGGTCAGCCGGACACGGTCACGTGAGCCCTCGCCTCGCAACGTTCCTGGTCTTCGCCGTCAATGGGGCGATGATCGGGACCTGGGTGGCCCACATCCCGTGGCTGCAGGATCACCTGGGTATCTCGAAGGCGACGCTCGGGCTGTGCCTGCTCAGCATGGCCGCCGGAGCGCTCGTCTCGATGCCGGTGACGGGTCATTTCCTCGACCGGCTGCCGAGCGCTTCGCTCACACGCTGGACGACACTCGTGTTCTGTCTGCTGCTGCCGCTGCCGCTGCTCGCCTCGAGCCCGTACACGCTCGCGGCGATCCTCTTCGTCTTCGGCGCGTGCAACGGCGCGATGGACGTCTCGATGAACGCGCACGGCGTCGCGATCCAGGAGCAGCTCGACCGGCCCGTCATGTCGTCGTTCCACGGCGGCTGGAGCGTCGGCGGGTTCGCCGCCGCCGGGCTCGTCGCCGTCGCAGCGGCGAGCGGCCTCGATCCCCGCGTCGAGAGCCTGATCGTCGGAGTCGCCCTGTTGCTGCTGGGCCTCTGGATCACCCGGCGGCTGGGCGCCTCGTCCACCCACTCCGCGGAAGGACACGGACTCGCGTTCCCGACGAGGCCCGTGCTCCTGATCGGCGGCCTCTGCTTCCTCGTGATGCTCGCCGAGGGTGCCATCGGCGACTGGAGCGGGATCTACCTCAGGCACAGCACCGGCGCGAGCTCCGCGACGGCCGCACTCGCCTTCACCGGCTTCTCGCTCGGCATGGCCACCGGTCGGCTGGGCGGCGACTTCGTCAATACGAGGATCGGCGCCGGCACTCTCCTGCGCGCGGGCACTGCGCTGGTCGCGTTCGCGCTCGGCGGCGTGGTCCTGGTCGGGCACACCGGTCCCGCGATCCTCGGGTTCGTCCTCTGCGGGCTCGGGATCGCCAACGGGACGCCCTTGCTCTTCAGCGCAGCAGGACGAATCGATCCGCCGGGACCGTCACTCGCGGCGGCGTTCACGCTCGGCTATACGGGGTTCATCGTCGGCCCGCCGCTGATCGGTGTTCTCTCCGACCGGTTCGGACTCCCGCGAACGCTGGCGCTGCTCGTGCCGGCGCTCGTGGCGGTCACGGTGCTCGGAGGTCGCGCGCTCGGCGTCAGCGAACGACGTGGTGCAGCTCGTAGAAGCCGTCTCTCGTCGGCGGGGTGAACGCTCCCGGATCCGGGAAGGCGCCCGGCCCCTGCTCGACGAGCGGCTGGACGTGCTCCGCCAGGAACCGCTCGGCCTGCTCCTGCGACTCCCAGATGTCGATGATCCTGAACACGCCGGCCTCGTCGTCGAACCCGGCGGTGTGGACGATCAGGCCGTCGAACGGCCCGTCGCCGACCTGGTGCGCGACGTGGTCGTAGTTCGTCGTCGAACGATCCGTGATCGGAAACTCCTGCACGTAGGCGACTGCCATCGGAAACCTCCTGGGTCGGCGGGACTCTGGGCGACCCTATAGCGGGCGCGTCCCGCACGCGCAACGCAGCACAGATCGAGGCGGTCCTGAGAGCATTCGAGCCGATGCTGGCCGAGTCGGTCGACGCGGGAGTCCTCGCCGCCGAGTTGAAGCGGGCCCGGGCGCGCACGGAGTCGCTGCTTGCACCCCTGTCCGAAGAGCAGCTGACGATGCAGGTCTCCCCGTTGATGTCGCCGCTCGTGTGGGACTACGCGCACATGGGCCACTTCGAGGAGTTGTGGCTGCTGCGAAACGTCGGCGACCGCGCGCCCCTGCGCGCGGAGCACGACGACATCTACGACGCATTCGCGCACGAGCGGAGCGAGCGCGGCGAGCTGCCGATCCTGCCGCCCGACGGAGCCGACGCCTACGTGAAGGCGATCCGCAAGGAGACACTCGAGCTGGTCGACGAGCTCGACTGGAACTCGGACGATCCGCTCATGCACGGCGGCTTCGCGGTGGGGATCGTGCTCCAGCACGAGCTCCAGCACCAGGAGACGATGACTCAGACGCTGCAGCTCGGCGGCATGCCGGGACCGGCCCCGGGACGGCCGCCCGAGATCACCACCGGCGGCGAAGTGCTCGTCGAGGAGGGCCCGTTCCCGCTCGGCGCCGCCGGGTTCGAGCGGTGGGCGTACGACAACGAGCTTCCCGCCCGCGAGGTCTCTCTCCCGGCGTTCCGGATCGACCGCGCGCTCGTGAGCAACGCCGACTACTCGGCCTTCATCGCCGAGGGCGGCTACGACGACCGCGCGCTGTGGACCGAGGACGGATGGGCCTGGCGGGAATCCGAGGCGGCCGCCGCTCCGCTGTTCTGGCAGCGCGACGGCGAGCGCTGGTGGCGGCGGCGCTTCGACACGCTCGAGCCGGTGCCGCAGACCGAACCGGTGCAGCACGTCTCCTGGTGGGAAGCCGACGCCTACGCTCGCTGGGCGGGTAAGCGGCTGCCGACGGAGCCGGAATGGGAAAAGGCGGTCCGAGCCCTCGGCGATGAGCTCGAGCATGCGCGGGGAGCGGTCTGGCAGTGGACGAGCTCCGGCTTCACCGGCTACCCGGGCTTCCGCGCCTTCCCCTATCCCGAGTACTCGGAAGTGTTCTTCGGCGGCGACTACCGTGTTCTGCGCGGCGGCGCGTGGATCACCGACGACGTCGTCGCCCGCACGAGCTTCCGCAACTGGGATCACCCGCAACGACGACAGATCTTCTCCGGCATTCGCTGCGCCCGTGATGTCTAGCCAGACGACCGAACCACGCGTCCGCATCGACGTCCTGCTCGACGAGGCCGATCGTCGCTCGGCGCTGCACGACGCCACCTTCTGGGGCCTCCGTTCCCAGCCCAAGGAGCTGCCTGCGGTCTGGCTCTACGACGACGCCGGCTCGCAGCTTTTCGAGCAGATCACCCGGCTGCCGGAGTACTACCCGACCGAGGCCGAGCGCGAGATCCTCGCCGACCGCGCCGCGGAGATCGCGACGGCGACCGAGGCGCGCACCCTGGTCGAGCTCGGCTCCGGCAGCTCCGACAAGACGCGACTGCTGCTCGATGCGCTCGAGAGCGGCGGCACGCTCGAGCGCTTCGTCCCGCTCGACGCGAGCGAGGAGATCCTGCGCGCGAGCGCCGAGGCGATTGCGGCCCGCTATCGCTCGCTCGCGGTGCACGCGATCGTCGGCGACTTCGAGCGGCACCTGCACGCGTTGCCACCGGGGGAGCAACGCCTGATCGCCTTCCTCGGGAGCACGGTCGGCAACCTCTACCCCCATCGCCGGCACGCGCTCTTCTCGGCGGTGGCGGCCGCGAGCCGGCCCGGTGACTGGTTCCTGCTCGGAGTCGATCTGGTCAAGGATCCACGGCTGATCGAGGCGGCCTACCACGACAGCAGCGGCGTCACCGAGCGGTTCGTTCGCAACGCGCTCACGGTCGTCGACCGGGAGCTCGCCGCAGGCTTCGACCAGCGCGCGTTCGCGTTCGAGCCGTTCTGGGACCCGGCCGAGGAGTGGATGGACATCGGCTTCCGTTCCCTCGCCGACCAGTCGGTGCCGGTCGGCGGTCTCGACGTGCAGGTCGAGTTCGCCGCCGGCGAGCGGCTGCGGATCGAGATCAGCACCAAGTTCCGGATCGAGGGAGCCGAGCGCGAGCTCGCGGCCGCCGGCCTCGCGCTGAGCCAAGTCTGGACCGACAGCCGGCAGCGGTTCGCGCTGCTCCTCGCCCAGCCGGAGCTCTAAGTCTGGGCGGCTGCGGTGGTAACTCCCCACGAAGTCCGTGCGATCGCGCAAACCCTGCCGCGCAGCTACGAGGTCTTCGTGCACGGCCAGATCAAGTTTCGGGTCGGCCAGATCGTGTGGCTCGCCCTGTCCAAGGACGGCCGAAGGATGGGCTGCGGCTTCCCCAGAGAGATGCGGCAGCCGGCGGTCGACGCGGAGCCGCATAAGTTCCAGCTGCCGAGTGAGGGCGACATGCGCTTCAACTGGATCCACGTCTCCCTCGACGCGATCGACGCGGACGAGATGCGAGATCTCGTCGAGGAAGCGTGGTCGAGGGCGGTGCCGCTCTTCGTCGCCGAAGAATACGGCCGGTCGAGGGGCTACTCCCAACCGGGCGAAACGCGGTAGGCCAGGTGGGTGACGCGCGGCCCCTCGACGACACTCAGCTGCTCCAGCCCGACCGCCGGACCGACGCCGTCGAACAGGCGCACGCCGCTACCGAGAAGCACCGGCACGAGATCGAGTCTCAGCTCGTCGACCAGCCCCGCCTCGAGGCACTGGCGCGCCACGGTCGAGCCGCCCGAGATCATCACGTCGCGACCGCCCCCGGCTTCGAGCGCCAGCGCGACCGCCGCCTCGGGCCCCTCGGTGACGAACGTGAACGTCGTGCCGCCCTCGCACTCGAGCGGCGGCCGCGCGTGATGCGTGACGACGAAGACCGGCAGGTGGAACGGCGGGTCGTCGCCCCACCAGCCGTTCCAGGGGTCGTCGCCCCACGGCCCCGGGCCGCCGCCGAACATGTTCCTGCCCATGACGTGCGCACCGAGGTTCGAACGAGGCGACTCGAGCTCAGCGGAACTCGCGTTCTCGACGCCGCCTTCCAGGCCGTGCGCCTGGCGCCAGACGGCGAGCTCACGGATCCACTCGTGCAACTGCATCCCGCCGACACCGAGCGGATTCTCGGTGCTCTGCTCGGGACCGGCCGTGAAGCCGTCGAGCGAGATCGAGGTCGCGTAGACGATCATGGTCCTCAGACCGTCACCGGAGCCGAGACTCATCGATCGGCTTCTCGTCGTCCTCGCAGGCGACGTTGACGTAGCCGGAGCGGAACGGCTTCGCCTCTCCCGAAGCCGGATCGAACGAGTGGCGCCAGACGCAGCCCGTGTCGTTGGTCAGCAGATGGATCGAGACGGACGTCTCGTCGGAGGTCGTCCGCACGCGGTGGATGTCGTCGCGCGGCGGCAGCAGGACGTAGAAGTCGCCGGGAACGAGCGACCGTCGCTCGACGAGTTCGAGCGGACCGGCTCCACCCGCGTAGATCTCCTCGTCCTGCTCGCCGCGGTAGAGACCGACCAGCCCCCAGGCGAGGTGGTCGTGAATCGGTGTCTGGGAGCCGGGCGGGACGACGAGCGAGAAGAGCGACAGCAACTGGTCCTCGGCGCGGTACAGCAGCCACTGACCGATGCCGCCTCCCATCCCGCTCTCGGGGGCAGCGGCCCGGTACTCGGCCGGAAGCCAGTCGGGGTCGGCGAGGAGCTCTGCGAACCGGGGCCTGAGGGCGTCGCAGGCCTGCTGCGGCGACGCGGCGCCGGCGATCGTGGCTCGTGCGTCGGCGACAAACGATCGCACGACGGGGGTGCCGAGGACGAACTCATCACCCGTGGCCATCGACTCTCATCCTCTCAGCTCGGCGCGGCGACGGGAATAAGCGCGGCCGGCCGGGGTCCTTCTCTCGACAGCAGCCATTGCAACGCGATGGCGAAACGCATCCGGAAGGAGCACGAAATGAAGGGCTTGATTCTCTCGATCGGCGCCGTCGTCGCGGCGTTGTCGCTAACGGTTGGGCTGAGCAGCGCCTCGGCGTCGTCGAGCTCGGCGACCGCCGCGACGAAGGTCGGCACCGCAAGCTCGAAGCTGGGGCGGATCCTCGTCGACGGGCACGGTCGCACGCTGTATCTCTTCGCCAAGGATAAGCATGGCAAGAGCGCTTGCTCGGGCTCGTGCGCGGTCTACTGGCCGCCGCTGATCGCGTCGGGCAAGCTGCTAGCGGGCGCCGGCGCGAAGGCTTCGCTGCTCGGCACGACCCGCCGCTCCGACGGCCGTCGGCAGGTCACCTATCGCCACCACCCGCTCTACAGGTACGCGGCCGACACGGCGAAGGGACAGACCACCGGTCAGGGCCTGAACGCCTCGGGCGGCCTGTGGTGGGTGCTCTCACGCGCCGGCAACAAGATCGTCAAGAGCGCCGGCTCGGGTTCCGGCGGTTATTGAGGCGACGGCCTGCACCAGGAGTCGCTACTCAGGGGCCGTCCGACTGTGGGGCGGCCCCAACCGAAGAGAGAGGAGTGTTGACCATGAGTGAGCAGGTTGGTGAGCCGTTCGTTCCGTCGGACCGCGAGCTCGCACGGCGCGTCAGCGGCGGGATCGAGGTGGCGCTCTACTGGAGCCCGCTCGACGACAGCACGACGGTGGAGGTCTGGAACGCCGCGTCCGAGGAAATGCTCGTCTTCGCCGTGGCGCCCGAGCAGGCCCTCGAGGCCTTTTACCACCCGTTCGCGCAGCTTGCCGCGTCGTTCGAAGAGCTCGCCCCCGTCGCCGACGCGTGATCGTTTCGGGGCTGCGCGTTGCAAGCAGGCCGCCGCGTATTCCCGCCAAACGGGGACAAGTCCGCCCTGGATCAGCGCCGCGGCGGCCTGCAACAATCGCAGCATGAGCAACGAGCTTGGTGACTTCCTCAGATCGCGGCGCGCGAAGATCCAGCCCGAGGACGTCGGGTTCAGACCCGGGCGCGGCCGGCGTGTCGAGGGACTGAGACGCGAAGAGGTGGCCGCTCTGGCCTCCGTAAGCGTCGACTACATCAAGCGCCTCGAGGCAGGCAGGATCCGCCCCTCCGACCCCGTGCTCGACTCCCTGGCCCGTGCGCTGCAGCTCGACGCCGTCGAGCGAACGCATCTCTTCGCCCTCGCCGGCCGGGCGTCGGCGCACGACACCGACTCCTTCGAGGATGTCCGCCCCGGCCTGCGTCGACTGCTGGCCGCGATCGAGCCGCTGCCCGCCTTCGTCGTCGGGCCCTGGCTCGATCTGCTCGCGTGGAACCCGACCGCATCGGCCCTGTTCTGCGGGTTCGAGCGGCGGCCTCCCGAGGAGAGGAACATGGCGCGCCTCATCTTCCTCGATCCCCAGATTCACGACCTCTTCCACGCGGGCGGCTGGAGCGGGGCGGGCCTCGTCGCGGCGCTCCGCGTGCGGTATGGGCGCGGCCGGCCGGAGCCGCTGGTCGAGGCGCTCATCTCTGAGCTCATCGAGCGCTCGCCGGTCTTCCGGCGGCTCTGGGAAGAGCACGGCGTCGTGAAGAGGATGAAAGGCCGCAAGACGTTCAACCATCCGGAGGTCGGCGTGATCGAGCTGGACTGGGACCGGCTGACCGTTCCGGGCACGGGCGGGCAGGTGCTGATGGTCTACAGCGCCGAACCGGGCACACCGGCCGCGACCGCGCTGACGTTGCTCTCGACCCTCGCGGCGACGGCAGCTCAACCGGGCTGAGCGCGGTTCTCGAGGATCCGACGAGAGATGGAACTGGCGACCCTTACCCGGGTAGTGTCCCCCACCGAGCGCGTGCGGCTCGATCCACACCAGGCGAGCGACCACATCGACCGGCTCTTTCGGGCGGCATGGGCGCTGTGCGGGTCGCGCGAGGACGCCGAGGACCTCGTGCAGGAGACGTACGCTCGGGTGCTCGCGAGGCCCCGCTTTCTCCGCAGCGAGGACGACCTCGGCTATCTCCTCAGGACGCTGCGCAACACCTTCCTGAATCAGAAGCGCACCGAGAGCCGCCGGCTCCGGACCGCGCCGCTGCCGGACGAGCTCGACCTCGTCGCCGACCCGCGCGCAACCGACCCGGCAGCCGCGTTCGAAGCCGGCGAGGTCTACGCGGCTGTCGCCGCCCTTCCCGCCGACTATCGCGACGTCCTCGTCGCGGTCGACGTCGCAGGGCTCTCCTACAAGGAGGCGGCCGGGGCGTTGCGGATTCCCGAGGGGACCGTCATGAGCCGCCTCTACCGTGCCCGCCAGCAGGTCGTGCGGCGGATCGACGGCGGCTCGGAGTGAGCCGGATCAGCCGGAGCGAACGGGGCCGACGAGCACCTTCTGGCCCGACGGGGCCTCGTTGCCGTCCGCACGCTCGCGCGTGACGGTCAGCACGTTGTAGCTCGTCGGCGAGACCCCGGCCCAGAGGCTCACGTTCGCACCCTCGTTGAACGTCCCGATCGGCACGAGCACGCCGTTCGAGCTCCGGAGCCAGGCCTCGTAGAAGCGATCGCCCGCGCGGCGTGGAAGTCCCGTCGCGTGAAGGTTGATCCGCCACCCGGAGGACGTCTTCGTCAGCGTCGCCTCGCCCCCGGCTCCGGGCGCGAGCGGGGTTGGCCCGAGAGCGGCCTGGAAGCGCGTGCCGGGCGAGCCTGAGCCGCCGACGACGACGGCCACGGCGACCGCGGCCGCCACGGCGGCCAAGGCGACTCCGCCGAGAGCCAGGCGCCGGGGGTTGCGCACGTTCCGTGCGGATCGTTGCGCGTCGAGGCGCGCGCGCAGACCGGCCGGAGCTTCGACCTCGTCGCCGGCGCCCTGTAGAAGCGCGACGGCCCGTTCCTGCTCGGCCAGCCGGTCGGCAAGGATCGGCGAAGCCTCGATACGCCCCTCGACCTCTGCGCGGAGCTCGGGCGCCAGCGAGCCGTCCGCGAGCGCCGCGAGCTCTTCCTCGCCACCCCGTCTCATCCGCATACGGACCTCCACGGTACCTCGGTCACACCTGCAAGGACACCGCACGCCGCTCTGTATTCCCGGGGAATAGACGCGCCCGTTCGGGGTCTTTAGGCGGCGGAGGGGTCAACGACGCAGAAAGGAACGGCATGAAGCAGCTCACAGAACGGGTTCGGCGTCTCGGGGCTTTGCCGGTGGCGGCGGCAGCCGTCGTCGCCATCGCAACGGCCGCGGCCTATCCCGCGCAGGGATCCGCGTCTCTGCACCGACACCACGTCAAGCACGTGCGACGCGCGCAGCTCGAGCATCACGCCCTGCGCGTGCAGGGGACCGAAGCAACCGATGCGATCGCGCTTCGGCTCGCGGCCGGCAACCCCGCCGTCCTCCAGGTGGATCTCGGCGACAACGGGACGGCCAACTTCAGCTTCCCGAAGGCCGTGATCAAGAGCATCAGCATCGAGACGCACGGCGGCAACGACCGGGTGCGCATCGACGACACGAACGGCACGTTCACCGACGCCATCCCGACGAAGATCGACGGCGGGCCGGGCAACGACACGATCGCGGGGGGCGCCGGTCGGGAGACGCTGATCGGCGGTTCCGGCAGTGACAGGATCGACGGCAACGGCGGCAACGACGCCTCGGACCTCGGGCCGGGCGACGACACCTTCGTCTGGGACCCGGGCGACGGGAGCGACTCGATCGAAGGCGGACCGGGCACCGACTCGATGGTGTTCAACGGTGCCGCGGCTTCCGAGACGGTCGACCTGTCGGCGAACGGGAACCGGCTGCGCTTCTTCCGCAGCCCGGCGAACATCACGATGGACACCCACGGCGTCGAGCAGGTCGACTTCAATGCGCTCGGCGGCGTGGACTCGGTAACGGTCAACGACCTCAGCCGCACCGACGTCAAGAACGTCGACGTCGACCTCGCCGGAACGCTCGGCGGCGTCACGGGTGACGGCCAGGCTGACCGCGTCACCGTCGTCGGCACCCCTCTGAACGATGCGATCGCCGCCGCAGGCGACGCGTCCGGCATCACGGTCTCCGGCCTCGCGACCCAGGTCGCGATCCAACATCAGGAGCCGACGGACCAACTCTTCGTCCTGGGTATCGATGGCAACGACGCCATCTCGGCGACCGGTCTCGCCGCGGGGGCGGCCAGCGAGTTCCTCGAGGGCGGGAACGGCAACGACACGATCGCCGGCGGCCCGGGTGCGGAAACGCTCCTCGGCGGCAACGGCAACGACTCGATCGATGGCAACGGCGGCAGTGACCAGGCCGGTCTGGGTGCGGGCGACGACACGTTCGTCTGGGACCCGGGCGACGGCAGCGACACGATCGAGGGCGACGACGGCAGGGACAGTCTGGTGTTCAACGGCGCCGCAGCCTCGGAGACGGTCGACCTGTCGGCGAACGGGGACAGGCTGCGGTTCTTCCGCAACCCCGGGAACATCACCATGGACACCGGCGGAGTCGAGCGAGTGGTCTTCAACGCGCTCGGCGGCGCCGACAACGTGACGGTCAATGACCTGACCGGCACCGACGTCACGAGCGTCGATCTCGACCTCGCCGGCGCCCTCGGCGGCACCACCGGTGACGGCCAGTTAGACCGTGTGGTGGTCAACGGCACCAACGGAGACGACGCCTTCACCATCTCCGGCGGGGCCGGCGATGTGAACGTGAGCGGCGTGGGCCCTGCAGTCGAGCTTCTGCACGCAGAAGCCACCGACGAGCTCGACTTCGAGACCTTCGGAGGGATCGACACGCTCGCCACGGGCGGACTCGCCGCGGGCGCGATCCAGCTGTTCTTCGACGGCGTCCTGGTTCCTTAGGAGATGGGCTGCGGGGCCTCCGCTCGGGGGCCCCGCAGTGCATCCTGTGCCGGTGTCCACTGACGGCGTGATCCAAGTCGGGCGCCGCACGGTGCGGCTGACCCACCCCGAGCGCGTGCTGTTCCCCCGTGACGGCGTGACGAAGGGCGACCTCGCGGAGTACTACGTCGAAATCGGAGACGCGATCGTGCCGCACCTGCGCGACCGGCCCTTCACGCTCAAGCGGTACCCGCACGGCATCCACGGCCAGCCTTACTTCCACAAGCAGGCGCCGAAGGGCAAGCCCGAGTGGATCCCGACGCGGCAGTTTCGGACCTGGCCGCGCGAGGGAGAGTCGCGGCTCGTCGACTTCACGCTCGTGAACGAGACGGCTGCGCTCGTCTGGATGGTGCAGATGAACTGCATCGACATGAACGCGTGGTACTCGCGGGTCGACAAGCCCGAGCGTCCGGACTACGTCGTCTTCGACCTCGACCCGCCCGAGTCGCGCAACGGCTTTTCGCAGGCGATCCGGGTCGCGCACCTCATCCGCGAGTCGCTCGAGCAGCTCGGCCTCGAGTCGTACCCGAAGACGAGCGGCGCCGACGGCATCCACGTGCTTGTGCCGATCACCCGGCGGTCGTCCTACCGCGACGCCTACGAGTTCGCCGAGCTCGTATCGCGCGGGCTCGAGCTCGAGAATCCCGGCCTCGTGACCACGGAGTGGCTGAAGAAGAAGCGCCGGGGCGTGCTCGTCGACCATCGCCAGAACGGGCACGGGAAGACGATCGCCTCCGCCTACTCGGTGCGGCCGAAGCCGGGCGCGCCCGTGTCGACGCCGTTGCGCTGGGAGGAGCTCGGAGAGAAGGTGCGTCCGCGCGACTTCGGCAGGCGCGAAGCGCTGCAGCGGGTCGAGCGGCACGGCGACCTGTTCGAGCCTGTCCTGCGCGGCGGCCAGGCGCTCGGTCCGGCGCTCCGCCGGCTGCGCGGGAGCGGCTAGGCGTTCCGAGCCAGCGTCGCCGTCGGCTCGGCGCTCGGTCCGGCCGGAGCGTCGGCCAGCGGGAGCGAGATCCAGACGTCGGCGCCTCCAGTCGGCGAGCTGCCCAGACCGGCCCCGCCGCCGTGCGCGCCGGCGACGAGCTCGACGATCGAGAGGCCGAGCCCCGATCCGCCGCCGCTGCGGGCCTCGTCGGCGCGGCTGAAGCGGTCGAAGGCGCGGTCGCGGAATTCGGCCGGGAAGCCCGAGCCGGCGTCGCTGACGTGCAGCTCCACGAACGCCCCGTGCTCCTCGGCCCTGAGCTCGACCGTGCCCTCGCCGTGCGTGAGCGCATTGTCGACGAGGTTCACGAGCGCCTGACCGACACGAAGCGGATCGGCCTGGACCTGGAGCTCGGTCTCCACGACTCGCAGCTCTCGCCCGAGGGAGGTCGCCCGGCTCCTGAACCGCGTCGCGGCGTCGGCCAGCAGGTCTCCGGCTGCGACGATCTCCGGCCGGATCGGGAGCCAGCCCTGATCGGCGCGGGCGATGAGCAGGAGACCGTCGGCGAGCCGGGACAGGCGCTGCGTCTCGTCGGCCGCGGAGCGAAGGGCGCTCTCGAGCTCCTCGTGCGAGCGGGGGCGGCGGAGCGCGAGATCGAGCTCCGTGCGCAGCAGTGCCAGCGGAGTGCGGAGCTCGTGACTTGCGTCGGCGACGAAGCGGCGCTCGTGCTCGACAGCCGCCTGCAGGCGGTCGAGCATCTCGTTCAGCGTCAGCGCGAGCCGTGACACCTCGTCCCCCGCCGGCGGCACGGGCAGCCGGCTCGGCTCTCCCGGATGCACGGCCTCGGCGCGTTTTCGCAAGAGCTCCACCGGAGCCAACGCACCGGCCGCGAGCGCATAGCCTCCGAGCGAAGCGGCGAGCAGGGCGAGGGGAAGGAAGATCAGGAGCTCGTGGCGCAGGTGGTCGAGTGACTCGTTGCGAGGCTCCAGCGAACGGGCGAGCACTACCACGCTGTTTCTTCCGGGCACGGCCTCGGCGAGGACACGCCACGGGCCGCGCCGCTGCGGGAGCTGCTCGTCGAGCCAGACGCGCCGACCGGCGAGCGCTTCGGCGACGACCCCGTTGCCGACGAGCGGAGGCAGTAGCGGTGGCTGCGAGCGGCGCAGTTGCCCGCGCGGCCCATACAGCTGCGCCAGCGTCGGGCCGCTCCCGGTGTCAGCGTCGACGTTGCCTTTGTGGCTCTCCTCTCGAGCCTGCGCGACGAGCGCCTGATCGACCGTTGCGAGCAGCTCGTTGGCCACGCGCCGGTAGACGAAGAGGCCGACCCCGGCGAGCACGATGGCCATCGCGGCCGCGAAGCCGAGGGTGAGGCGCACACGGATCGGGACGCTGCTCACGGCATCGTGCTCACGGGTCCGCGCAGAGCCGGTAGCCGACACCGCGGATGGTCTCGATCGAGTGGTGCCCGAACGGCCGGTCGATCTTCTCGCGCAGGTAGCGGACGTAGACGTCGACGACGTTCGAGCGGCTCTCGAAGGCGAAGTCCCACGCGCCGTCGAGCAGTTGCGTGCGGCTCAGCGTCACCCCGGGCCGCCGCATGAACAGCTCGAGCAGCGCGAACTCCTTCGCCGACAGGTCCAGCTCCTGGTCGCCGCGCCAGGCCCTGTGCGCGGCCGGATCGAGCACGAGATCGCCTGTCTTGAGGATCGGCGGACGCGCCGCCGGCGCCCTGCGCGTCAGAGCACGGAGCCGCGCGAGGAGCTCCTCGAAGGCGAACGGCTTCGTGAGGTAGTCGTCCGCGCCGACGTCAAGACCGCTGACCCGGTCCTCGACGGCGTCGCGCGCCGTGAGGATCAGCACTGGTGCCCACACGCCGTTCCCGCGCAACCGACGGCACACCTCGAAACCGTCGACCCCCGGGAGCATCACGTCGAGGACGATCGCGTCATAGGGAACGGCCTGCGCCATCCAGAGGGCCTCCTCCCCACGGTCAGCGAGGTCCGCGGCGTAGCCCTCCTCGCCCAGGCCGCGGCGCAGGAGCTCGCCCAGCTTCTTCTCGTCCTCGACTACCAGGACCCGCATCGCGTAGTCATTGTCACTCTCCCGGTGAGAGTCGGATGAGCTATCCGGTCGTCGGGTGGGTGGGTGTCGTGCCGTTGGGGGCGAGGAGGTCGAAGCCGTCCGGGGTGTTGAGCCGGCCGGGAGCGGTGCCCGCCTGCCCGGTGATCCCGTACTGCCAGACGAGAGCCTTGGTCGACGGGTCGATCGCGACCATCCGGTGGTTGTAGTCGTCGTTGACCATGAAGACGCCCGAGGGGAGGCGCTCGACCAGCGACGGGTGGTCGAGCACGCCGGCGCCGGTCGTCGGCTGATAGCGGTACACGATCCGGCCGCGCCGGTTGAACTCGACGATTCCTCCCGGGTGCTCGTAGTCGGCGACGAGGTACCGGTCGGGACCGAGCTGCTGGGGGTCCGACGGATAGCCGATGGCGAGGTGAGTCGCCCAGACGGGGTGACCCGACGGTGTGAGCTCGTCGATCCAGCTGCCGTTGATCTCCGAGACGAGTAGGTCGCCGTTCTGGAGCGGCGTGTCGCCGTTCGGCGACCCGAGCCCGGTCGGCGGGTCGTGCACGCAGCGGCCGGGGGTGCCGATCTGGTGCAGGACGCGCTTCGTCCTCGGGTTCAGGATGAGGACGCGGCAGTTCTGGGCGTCGGCGACGCTCATGTTGCCGTTGCGGAGGAGGTACGTGTCGTCCGGTGTGTTGAGGTAGCCCGGCCCGCTTCCCGGGGTGCGCGGGTGCCCGTACTGGAACAGGATGCGTCCCGACGGGAAGGCGATCTCGACGATCGTGTCGTTGTCCTCCTGGTTGGAGATGATCGCGGTGCCGTGGTGGATGAAGAAGGCATCGTCGGGGAAATAGAAACCCCCGTGCGGCGCCGCTTTCCGGCGTGAGGGATAGATCCAGACTCTCTTGTCGGTGTCGTCGAGGAGGAGCAGCCGGTCGTTGCCGCGGTCGGCGACCAGCAGCTTGTCGCCGAAGAACGGTGACCCGGCGCCAGGATCCCCGGCTCTCCCGAAGCCCTGGTTCGGGACGACCATCTGCACATTTGCGGTCGGCCGGCCGCCGCTGCCCTCTCCGCCGACGATCCAGAGCCGGCCGCCGCTCACCGCCGCGCCGGCGTTGGCGGTAGCGACTCGCAGCGACCCCGCGCGCAGGAACGAGGCCCCGTGCGGCTGGAAGGCCCAGATCGCCTCGGTCGCTCCTCGGGGCGTGCGGCCGCCGGCAACGTAGATCGTGTTGCCGAGCACGCCGGCCGCCGCGCCGGAGAGGGGTGTAGGCAGGCGGCCGACGACGCTTGCCGTCCGCGCGGTCGGATCGACGACCTGGACCGCGCTGCTCGGATGCCCGTTCGCGCCGAGGCCGCCGAAGACGTAGATGCGCGAGCCGAGGGCTGCGAGCGCTGGATAGCGCACCGGGACTCGAAGCGCGGCGACCGGCCGGTAGCGGCGTCCGTCGGTCGTCGCCACGACCTCGGAGTCCATGGCCGAGCCGTCGTAGCCGCCGACCAGGTACGCCGTCCGGCCGATTGTCACGGCGCCCGCGTCGGCGCGCGCGCTCGGGAGGGCGCCGCCCGAGATCGTCGTGCCGCCCCGCGCGATCTGGATCGATCGCGCGGGTGTCGCACTGCCGCCGCCGATCACGAAGACGCGCCCACCGAGCTCCGCCGCCGCCGCGTCGTGGGTCGGCTGGAGAAGGTTCCCGTGCGGCGAAAGCACGCCGTTGCGCGTGTCGAGCCCCTCGACCGCGGCGGTCGACGAGTCCCCGGCGCCGAGCCCTCCGAGGACGACGAGGCCGCGCGTCCCGGATTGCGGCACCACCACCTCGCGGCTGAGCGGCGTCGAGAGCCCCCAGGGAAGCAGGCCCGCCTCGACGGCGGGAGGCCGCACCGGCGGAGTCGCCTTCGTGTCCCGTGCGGTTCGGGTGGGCTTGGGTTTGCCCTTGTGTCCGGCCCCGAGGGCGATGCCCACGGCAAGCGCCGCGCCGACCAGAATCGCGGGCAGCAAGAGCACCGACCGCCGTCTGCGGCGTCTCGCCCGCGAGCTCAACTCGCCCTCACCCGCACCGGGATCCTGTACCCGAAGAGCTGCCCGCCGACGCGCATCGCGGCGAAGTGGAACAGACGTCCGTGAGAGCGGCCTGAGCGCTCAAGCGTCGGCCGACCGTTCCGCGACAAGCGCGAACTTGCGCACGCGCCCGGTCGCAAGCCATTCGCTCCACCGCCGGTGGGCGGACAGGAGCTCGGCCAACGCGTCGTCTCCAATCCGCTCGGAAATCGACGTCGCAGCGGCGGTGTAGGCGCGCAGCAGCGACTCGGCGACCGCCTGATGCGAGGCGCTCCAGTCCTCCTGCCAGCGAGTCGCAAGACCCGCGCTAGCGAGGAGCTCGTGCAGCTCGTCGAGCGGAGTGAGCCAGACCGTGTCGGCGGCAGGCATCTGCGCGCGCTCGCGCTCCGTCAGTGGTTGTCCCTCCTCGACGGTGAACGCGAACCGTCCGCCGACCGGGAGCCCGCGCGAGACCGCCTGCAGCAGCTCCTCCTTGTCGCGAAAGGCGAGCAGCGTCTCGAGCAGCAGGATGACGTCGAACGTCCCCGCCGGCAGCGGTGGGATCGCGGCGACCACGAAGCGGCACGGCAGGCTCCCGGCGCGCTCTCCGGCGATCTCGACGGCGCTCGCGCTCGAATCCACCCCGACGTAGTGGCAGCCGAGCTCGCGCGCCAGGAACCGGCCGGGGCCGGCGATCCCGCAACACAGATCGAGCACGGAGACGCCGCGCCCGACGCAGGCGCGCTCCGCGAGCATGCGGAGCTCCGACGCGCGGACGAAGCTCTCCTGCTCGACATGCTCGCCCGGCTCAAACGCCGCTCGTTGAGCCGGCTGCAGAGCCTCGACGAGCACGCGGCGCTCGACAAACCGGTGCATGCCGGGCACCGTAGTGTCCTGCGAATGCTCGGGCGAGGAGCAACGCTGCCGGCGGGCCGGAAGCCGCTGCCCGATCTCGGCAAACAGCTCGGTCCGTTGGCCGGGCTCTTCGGCACGGTCGCGATCCTGGTCGTGCTTGCTCGGACGGTCGGGATCGGCGGCGCCGGGTGGCTCGTCGGTCTCGCCAGCGGCCTGGCCCTGAACCTGGCTCTCGCACGCGCCCTCTGGCGGGATCCGGCGGCAAGCCTCGGCTGGGCGGGCTGGGTCACGCTGACCCGCGCGACGCTCGCCGTGGGCGTGGCCGCTCTGACCGCGGCGTCCTTCGAGCTGCCGACCGCGACCGCGACGCTGGTCGTGCTCGCGTCCGTCGCGCTCGCACTCGACTTCGTCGACGGCTGGCTCGCGCGGCGCACGGCGACCGAGTCGGCGCTGGGAGCGAAGCTGGACGGGGAGGTCGACGCGTTCCTCATCCTCGTGCTGAGCATCGAGGTCGCCCCGACGGCCGGCGGCTGGGTGCTCCTGATCGGACTCGCGCGCTACCTGTTCCTCGCGGCCGGCTGGGTGTTCCCGTGGTTGCGGGCGCCGCTGCCGCGCCGCGACTGGCGCAAGACGGTGACGGCAGCGCAGGGAGTCGCGCTCGTGGTCGCGGCCTCCGGAGTTCCGCCGCTCGCCGTGAGCCGCGGCCTGCTGGTCGTAGCCCTCGCCCTGCTCGCCGAGTCGTTCGGCCGCGATGTCTGGTGGCTGTGGCGCCACCGGGACGAGGCGCCCGCCGGCCGTGTGTCGCCGCGTGCCAGGCACCCGGTCACGACCGCGCTGCTCACGGTGCTCGCCCTGGCGGTCGTCTGGTTCGCGCTCGTCTTCCCAATCCGGCCGTGGCTCTTTACCCCGGGCTCCTTCGTGCGGCTCCCACTCGAGGGACTCGTCCTCATCGCCCTCGCCGTCACCCTGCCGACGCGGATAGGACGCTTCGTGCCCTGGGTGATCGGACCGCTGCTGGGCGTGTTGGTCCTGATCAAGGTCTTCGACCTCGGCTTCTTCGTCGCGTTCGAGCGAGCCTTCAATCCGGTCGAGGACTGGAGTTACTTCTCGATCGGGTTCGCGACGGTGCGGGACACGTTCGGCAGCAGGGACGAGGACCTCGCGATCGCGGCCGCCCTCGTGATCGGCCTCGCGGCGATTGCCGTTCCCGCGCTGGCCGTAGGCCACTTGACCCGAGTCGGAGCCCGTCACCGCGGACGCTCGCTTCAGATCGTTGCCGTGCTCACGGTCGGGTGGGCGCTCTGCTGGGTATTCGGCGCACAGGTGTCGGGCGCTGGAATCGCCACGACGAGCGCGTCGCACCTCGCGGTCGGCGAGGTGCAGGCCGTGCGGGCCGACTTCCGTAGCCAGGCTCGGTTCAGGGCTCTGATCGCACGTGCGGATCCGTACAACAACGTGCCCTCCGGACGGCTCCTCACGGGATTGCGCGGCAAGGACGTCCTGCTGGTGTTCGTCGAGAGCTACGGCCAGATGGCGGTCCAGGGCACCTCGTTTTCGCCGGGTATCGATGCCGTCGTCGCGGCCGGAACGCAACAGCTTCGAGCACACCACTACTTCTCGCGAAGCGGCTGGCTCGCCTCGCCGAATTTCGGCGGCGGCAGCTGGCTCGCGGACGCAACGCTGCAGTCCGGAGCCTGGGTGACCAGCCCAGGACGCTACTCGCAGGTGATCGCCAGCAAACGACTTGCACTCAGCGCTGCTTTCCGGCGCGCCGGGTGGAGGACGGTCGCCGACATGCCGGCGACTCGCGGCTCCTGGCCCGCGGGGCGCTCCTTCTATCACTACGCGAAGATCTACGAGCGCCGGAACCTCGGCTACAGCGGCGCCCAGTTCGGCTTTTCTCCAATGCCGGATCAGTACGCACTCGAGGCACTGCAGAAGCTCGAGCTCGCGAAGCCTCACCGCCGCCCGGTCTTCTCGGAGATCTTCCTCAGCTCCAGCCACGAGCCGTGGACCCGCGTTCCGCCCCTGATCTCGTGGAGCCGAATCGGCAACGGATCGATCTTCTCGCGGCTGCCCATCGACCGGACGGGCTTGACGGATACCCAGCACGGCTACGCAGACTCGATCAAGTACACGCTTCGCGCCCTCTACTCCTTCGTCGAGCGCTACGGCACCAAGAACACCGTGCTGCTCGTGCTGGGGGATGAACAGCCGTCGAGGATCATCGCGCAGGCCAATCACGACGTGCCGATCACGATCATCGCCCACGACCCGAACGTGATCAGAAGACTCGCCGGCTGGGGTTGGACGAACGGAATGCTTCCGGCCTCTACGGCGCCTCTCTGGCCCGAGAACCGGTTCCGGGACCGGTTCCTCAGCGTGTTCGACCGCTAGCGAGAAACGCCGTCCCCAGGGACAGCTCGGTCCAGGAGACATCGGCCAGACTCTGCTCCATCGCCGCGCGAACGGCCTCCCACGGCCTGCGCGCGATCCACTGGTCGATGGAGCCGAACGGCCGCGCAAGCCAGCGAGGCGCGTGGTCGGGGGCCTTGAGATCGAGCACGACCCAGCGCCCGCCTGGGCGGAGGGCGGCGGCGCCGTGGGCGATGACGTCTCCGCACTCGGGCACGTGCGACAGGGCGTAGGTGGAGACGATCGCGTCGACCCCGGTCGGGAACTCGAACTCGGCCGCATCGGCCTGGACGAGGTCGACGTTGCTCCAGCCTTTCGTCTCGACTCGCTCTCGGGCCTGGGCGAGCATCGCGTCGGTCAGGTCGACGCCGACGAGCCGGCCGTCAGGGCCGATCTCCTCCTCGAGCAGGGAGAAGTTCAGACCGGTGCCGCAGGCGACGTCGACGACGGTGTCGCCCGGACGAAGCCCCAGCGCCTGCACCGCCCGCACGCGCTGCGCCCGCTGGGGGTAGCCGGGCACGGGATAGAGCCGCGAGGTGACGTCGTAGTGCCCGGCCTTCTTGCGGTACGTCTCGATCAGGCGCTCCTGCGGTGTGGCGAGCTGGCTCATGCCGATTCCACAGCCGCCTTGATCGCACCCATCTCGACGTCCTGGACGCGCCGGATCCGACCGTTGAGGAAGCGACCGGGAATCGCGCGCATGAGGTTCTTGCGGTCGACCTCGACCCACATCATGGCTTCGGTCCGCCCGTCGCCTGCCGGCTCGAGCTCCATGCCCCAGCGCGCCGTGGAAGTGCCCATCGGCCCGGCGAATGCCAGGCGGCTTGGCGCCTCGACCACGGTCACGTCTTGAGCCCGGTAGCGAGTGGCCCCGAACGGCAGCTTCGCCCGCTGCTCCACCCGCGCGCCGGGCTGCAGCGGGGCTCCGCCGGCGACCCAGCCTTCGCGAACGGTCGGCGCCCACTCCGGCCAGCGTCCGACGTCGCAGAGATACGCCCACACGTCGGGAACGCTGCGGGCGATCGTGATGCGGCTTTCGGATCTGATGGTCATTGCGCGTTCCTACGGCAGAGCCGCCGCACCGGATTCCGGCAGGCTCGGAAGCTCGAGTGTGTGCCGGCCGCGGCGCGCCTTCGTCTCGAGATAACGGTGATTTGCGGCCGACACGTACACCCCCGTCGGCACTTCCTCGACGATGGTCAGACCGCAGGACCGCAGCTGCCGGCCTTTGTCGGGGTTGTTGCTGAGCAGTGCGATCCGGGACACGCCGAGCGCGCGCAGCATCTGCGCCGCGGCGACGTAGCTGCGCTCGTCCACCTCGTGCCCCAGCGCGAGGTTCGCGTCGTACGTGTCGATCCCGGAGTCCTGCAGCGCGTAGGCCTCGATCTTCGAGTAGAGCCCGATGCCGCGTCCCTCCTGCCGCAGGTAGAGGAGGTAGCCGCCGGCCTCGGCGATCCGCTCGACCGCCTCGCGCAGCTGCGGCCCGCAGTCGCACCGCCGGCTGCCGAACACGTCCCCGGTCAGGCACTCGCTGTGCGGACGCACGAGGGGCACGGGCGGTCGTCGGCGGAGTGAGGGGAGATGCGGTCGCCGAGCGCGAACGCGAGGTGCTCCCGTCCGTCGACCAGCCCGTCGAAGCTGAACACGCGTGCGTCGGTCTCGTACCCGTCGGCGAACCGCAGGGGCAGCTCGACCTGGGTGTGGATCGTCGCCGTCACCCGACCTCCTCAAAGCGTGACGAGAGGGCGTAGCGCAGGAGGACGACGTCGCCGAGCTGCCGGACGTCGACGAGCTCCGCCCGCCGGCCGGGGTTCCAGGGGAAGATGCCGTCGCGCACGAATCTCGGCGCCTGGGAGTCGCCGACGAACACCGGCGCGACGGTCAGTTGCAGCTCGTCGACGATGTCCTCCGTGAGGAACTGCGTGTGGACGGTGCCGCCGCCTTCGACCATCAGGCGCTCGACGCCGCGGGCGGCGAGGTCGGTGCTGAGCGTGCCCATCTCCACGCTGTTGCCTCCGTCGACCACGGTCGCGACCGGGCCGAGACGCTCGCGTGCGTCTTCCACGCGCGGGCTCTCGCAGTAGACGAGCTTCTCGGCGTCTCCGGTGCGGAAGAAGTCGGCGTAGGCGTCGAGCTCCGCCCGGCGGGTCACGGTGACCTTGATGGGCGAAGCGGGCAGGCCGCGGGCGGCCCGTTCGGCGCGGCGGGTCTGCGAACGCACCACGAGGCGGGGGTTGTCCATCCGGACCGTCTCGGCTCCGACGAGGATCGCGTCGCACGAGGCGCGAACGGCGTCGACCCGGTCGAAGTCCGCGTCGTTGGACAACAGCAACCGGGAGGCGGCGCTGCCGATGTAGCCGTCGATCGACACGCAGCAGGACAGCAGCGTGTAGGGGCGCTTACGCATCGGCTACTCCTTCCGGCCGATAGACCGGTCCGTGCGCTTTCCGGGGGAGCCACCCGGCGAGGAGCACGACGGCGCCCGGCAGGCTGGCGGCGAGCACCATGACGCCGTAGACGACGGCGGTTGCGGCGCCCTGAGCCGCTCCGAGGCCCGCCGCGGCGAACACCCAGGCCGTCGCCCCCTCCCGCGGTCCCCAGCCGGCAATGCTCGGCAGCACCATGGCGAGCAACGCGAGCAGCGCCAGCGGCAGGAGGCGCGAGAGCGGTGCAGCGACGCCGGCCGTCCGCGCGGCGACGAGGAACGTGGCCAGGTGGGCCGCGAACACCACGACCGAGGCGATCAGGACGACCGGCAGAGCGCTCCGCTGCAACACGCCGTTGCGGAGGTCGGCAACCACCGTCTCCCGAAGCCGCGCCCAGCGGGAACGCGCGCTCGTCACGCTCACCCGGCCGGCGAGGACGAGCCCGAGGCCGACCACGACCGCCGCAACCGCGACGAAGGGCATTGCCTTCCGCACCGGCGACGGCAGCACGAGGAGGACGGCGACCGTCAGCACCACCTGCACGACCTGGCCGGCCGCGCGCTCCCACCAGACGGCCCTCAGGCCACGGCTGACGTCGTGCACCTCGCGGCCGTGGGCGACGCCGCGATGGACGTCGCCGGCGATCCCGGCCGGGAGCATGAGGTTGAGGAACACCGCCCGGTAGTAGGCGGCGACGGCGGCCCGCAGGGAGAGGCGGACGCCGAGGCCTCGAGAGACGACGGTCCAACGCCAGGCAGAGCAGAAGGTGGCGACGAAGAAGATGCCCGCCGCGGCCAGCAGAGCACGTGCGTCCACCGCCTCGAGACCGGCGACGAACGGCCCGGTGCCGAGACGCCAGATCACGACGGCGAGCATCGCCGCCGCGACCGCCGGGCTGAGCCACCGACGGAGGCTCCTCACGGCAGCACCAGGAGGTCGGCATGGCCGACGGTCACGGCGAGGCAGTCCGCTTCCGCCTCGCGCAGGCGCCGCCGGCGATAGAGGTCGACGTCCCCGACCAGATCCGGATCCTGCTCGCAGGCCGCATCGATCCAGCCGGCGAACCATTCGGCGGCGAGGTCGGACTCTGCGGCACCGAGGCGCCACGAGCTCGGCTCGACGACGACCTCGGCCCCGAGCCGGCGGAACGCGGCGACGGCGGCCTCGACGGCGTCGGGGCCGAGGAGACGTCCGCGTGCCGTTACGCGGCGCTGGTGCTCGTCGAACGCGGCCGCGACGCGCGCGTCGAGTCGATCCGCCGGGAGCAGCTGGACGCGGCCGGTGACGGAGAGCGTGCAGAGCACCGGGCACCCGGCTCCCGCGCACGCCCCGACCGCCGCGACCAGCTCGTCCTCCGTGAGCAGGTCGAGCAACGCGGAGGCGGTGACGAGGTCCGCGCCGGCGAGCGCGTCGGGACCAAGCCGGGTGACGTCACCGAGTCGGGTCTCGAGGGTGACCGCAGCGCCGTCGGCGGCGGGACCGGGGACTTCGGCTCCGGCGAGCGCGAGCAGGTCCGGGTCGCGGTCATGGAGGATCCAATGCTGCTCTCCGGGCAGCAGCGGGGCCAGCCAGCGGCCCATCGAGCCGCTCCCGCAGGCGAGGTCGTGGACGACCAGGGGAACCGAGGCGGGAAGTCGCTCGCGCAGGTGCCGGACGAGCGCTCGCGACCGGGCCGCGGCGTCCGCGCGCTCGCGCAGGTCCAGCCAGGCGGAGCTGACGCGGATCGCCTCGACGGTCGTCATGCCGCCCTCCGGAGGACCTCGGCCACGGCGTCGGTGGTCGTCGTCCAGTCCCCGAGCGACTCGCGGCGTTCCCGGGCCGTGCGGCGCAGCCGCAGGCGAAGGTCGGCGTCCTCGAGCCAGCGTCGTAATGCGTCGGCGAGCGCTGGAGCGTCGTCAGGCGGGACCAGCAGACCCGGGCGCGTTCCGTCGACGCCGTGGCCGAGCGCCTCCGGCACGCCGCCGACGTCGGCGGCGACGACGGGCAGGCCGCGCGCGAGCGCCTCGGCAACGACCATCCCGTACGTCTCTGCGCGCGACGGGAGCACCAGCACGTCCGCCGTCGCGTAGCTGTGGGCGAGAGCCGCTCCGGCCCGCGGCCCCGGGAAGCGCACACGCCGACCCATTCCGCCGGCGGCGACGCGCCGGCGCAGCCGTCCCACATACGCCGGGTCGCGCTCCAGGCTGCCGACGCAGAGGCACTCCCAGCGCAGGCTCGTCAGCGGTGCGAGCGCGTCGACGAGCACGTCGTGGCCCTTGCCGGGAGTCACCGCAGCGACCGAGAGCAGGGCTCCGGCCGTCGCCGTCCCCGGTGCGAGCTCGGCCCGGTCGACGCCCGGCTCGGCGACGTGGACGCGCTCGCCCGGCAGCGCGTAGAGGTCGAGTAGCGCCCTCCGGGCCCACGCGCTCGTCGTGATCACGGACGCCGTGGCCGAGAGCATCTCCTCCTCACGGTCCCGCGCGGCGTTGTCGGGGCCGGAGCCGAGCGGCATGTGCACGAGCGCGACGAGCCGGAGGCGGTCCGCCTCGGGGATCAACACGTCCGGCGCAGGCGACGCGACGAGCCCGTCGAGCAGGACGAGCGCATCGTCCGGTACCGCGCCGACGGCCGCAGCGAGCGCGTCGAACGATTGCGCGTCGGGCCACGGCCACGAGCCGGGAACCTCGTGCACGTGCACGGCCCAGCCGGCCGACGCGAGGCCGTCGCAGACCCGGCGGTCGTAGGCGTTGCCGCCGCTCGGCCGCGCCGGGTCGTCAATTCCCGCAGGAACGATGAAGTGGAGTTCGGTCACAGCGCACGCTCGTAGGACGCGGAGGCGAGAGGCGATTCGTGCAGCGTGACCACGAGACTGTCGAGGTGCCCTGCTGCGTCGCCGAGGGCGCCGGCGTGCAAACGCTCCGCGATCCGGTCGGCGACGACCCGCGCGAGCTCCTCCGTCGTCGTGTTCACGTCTGCCAGGCTCGGCTCCTCGTCGAGGTTGCGGTAGTCGAGCTCCGCCAGCACGGCGCGCAGCACCTCGGTCGCCCGGCCGATGTCGGCGACCAGTCCGTCGTCGTCGAGCTCGGCCCGCCGGAACGTCGCCTCGACGACGTAGGTCGCGCCATGGAGCCTCTGCGCAGGCCCGAAGGCCTCGCCCCGCAGGCTGTGGGCGACCAGCACGTGGTCCCGGACGGTCACGCTGAACACGCCTAGCCGGCTCCGTAGGAAATCGTGTGACAGAGCGCGGGCAGGCTTCCGTCCGCCAGACGAGCCATCACGTCGGGCAGCTCGTCGAACTGCGATTCGCCCGTGAGCAGGACGTCGAAGGCGGGGTCGCGCAGCAGCTCGAGCGCAAGGGCCAGCCGATCGGCCGTCGTGCGGCGCGAGGCGCGGGCCGGCGAAAGCGTGCCCACCTGGCTCGAGCGGATGCCGAGGCGGCCCGCGTGGAACGCGCCTCCCAGCGAGAGCCGGACTTCGGTGTCGCCGTACCAGCTGAGATCGATGACCGTTCCCTCCGGCGCGAGCAGCTCGAGCGAGCGCTGCAGCCCCGCGGAGGTCGCGCTCGTGTGCACCACGAGATCGAGCCCCGCGTCGGCCTCCTCCGGAAACGCGAAGTCGACGCCGAGCGCGGCCGCGACGTCGGCGCGAGTGGGCTCGACGTCCACGAGGGTGACGCGCACACCGGGAAACCGGTGCAACAGCCGTGCGACGCAGCAGCCCACCATCCCGGCGCCTACGACTGCGACCCGATCACCGACGAGCGGGGCAGCGTCCCAGAGAGCGTTGACGGCCGTCTCGACGGTACCCGCGAGCACGGCCCGGGCGGCCGGGACGCCCTCCGGCACGACCGACACGGCGCCGGCCGGCACGACGTAGGCGGTCTGGTGTGGGTAGAGGCAGAACACGGTGCGGCCGCGCAGCTCGGCCGGGCCCTCCTCGACCGAGCCGACATTGAGATAGCCGTACTTGACCGGGCCGGGGAAGTCGCCCTCCTGAAACGGCGCTCGCATCCTCGCGCCTTCGGCAGGCGGCACCGCGCCGCGGAACACGAGCGTCTCGCTGCCGCGGCTGACCGCTGATCGCACGGTGCGCACCACGACGTCTCCCGGACCGGGCTCGGGCAGCCCGACCGGACGGATCTCTCCGCAGCCGGGCGCGCGCAGCCAGAACGCCCGCGCAAGACGGTTGTCGACAGCTTCGCTCATGAGAGCTCTTGTGGCGAAGTACGCGCAGCCTCGGCCGTCGGATTCAAGGACCAGCGTGCTAGATGGGATATGTGACCGAAGGACGACAGCACTACAACGTGACTTTCGCGTTGCTGGCGACGGCGGGAATCGCCTATGCGCTGCTGCAATCGCTCGTCGCGCCGGCGCTGCCAGAGCTTCAACACGCGCTCCACACCTCGGTCAACTCGGCCAGCTGGGTGCTCACCGCGTATCTGCTCAGTGCGTCGATCGGGACACCGCTGATCGGTCGGCTCGGCGACATGCACGGCAAGGAGCGGCTGCTCGTCGTCGTCCTCGTGCTGCTCTGCATCGGGACCGTGGTCTCGGCTCTCGCCACGACACTGACCGTGATGCTGGTCGGCCGTGTGATCCAGGGCGCGGCAGGCGGTCTCTTCCCGCTCGCCTTCGGGATCATCCGGGACGAGTTCCCGCGGGAGCGCATCGCCGGCGCCATCGGGCTGATGTCGGCGCTCCTCGGCGTCGGCGGCGGAGCGGGCATCGTCCTGGCCGGGCCGATCGTCGACCACCTCGACTACCACTACCTCTTCTGGCTGCCGCTGATCCTGCTCGTCCCCGTCACGGTCGCCGTCCGCCTCTTGGTACCGGAGTCGCCGATCCGGGAAGGGGGAACCGTGAACTGGGCCGGAGCGGCGCTGATGTCGGTCGGCCTCGCCGCTCTCCTCATCGCGGTGAGCGAAGCACCGGTCTGGGGCTGGAGCTCGCCGAAGACGATCGGCCTGCTCGCCGTGGGGATCGTCGTGCTCCCGCTCTGGGTCTGGAACGAGAGCCGGTCCCGCCACCCGCTCGTCGACATGCGCATGATGCGGATCCGAGGCGTCTGGACGACCAACGCCGTCGCGGCCCTCCTGGGCTTCGGCATGTACTCGTCCTTCATCCTGATTCCCGATTTCGTGGAGACGCCCAGCGGCGTCGGATACGGCTTCGGCGCCACGGTCACGGAAGCGGGTCTCTTTCTCCTCCCGGCGACCGTTGCGATGCTGCTCTTCGGGGCTCAGACCGGGCGCCTGGAGAGGCGTTTCGGCTCGAAGCCGCCCTTGCTCGCGGGCGCGCTCTTCGCCAGCGGCGCCTACACCCTGCTCGCCGTTTTCAACGACGCGAGCTGGCAGATCTACGTTGCAGCCTTCCTCCTCGGTGCCGGGATCGGGCTCGCGTTCGCCGCGATGGTCAACTTGATCATCGAGAACGTCGGCCCTGCTGAGACCGGCATCGCCACCGGCATGAACACCGTCACGCGCACCGTCGGCGGCGCGTTCGGAGGCGCCGTGGTCGCGTCCCTCCTCGCGGGCTCGCTCGAATCGAGCGGCTACCCGTCGCTCGGCGCCTACACCGCCGCGTTCGCAGCGTGCGCGATCGCCCCTGCGGTCGGCGTCCTGATCGGGTTCCTGATCCCCGGCCGCGGGCCGCAAGACGCGTTCGCTCCCCACGAGGTGGGAGACCTGCTCGAGGACCAGGTCACCAGCGCGGCCGCGGTTTCCTCTCGAGCGTCGCGGCGGTGACTGCTCCGGCACGCCTCGCCGCCTCGACGGACGAGGCCGAGCTGTTTCCCTAGCCCGGAGAGCTCCGGCGCGGGTCGCCCTCGACGACGCCGTGCGGCTCGCCGTAGTCGGCAAGCAACTCGAGGAACGGATCGGGCGGGAACGCCTCCGGGCCGAGGACGCCCGTTCCCTCCCACGTGCCCGCCGCAAGGAGCTCGAGCGCAACGACGGGATTGATGGCGGTCTGGAGCACAACGGCCTGGTGGCCGTACTCCTGCATCGTCCGTTCGTTGTCGGCAACGTGATAGAGGTAGACGGCGCCTTCGCTGCCGTCCTTGCGCCTGCCGGTGACGAGCGTGCCGGCACACGTCTTGCCGCGCATCCGGTCGCCGAGCGTGGCGGGATCGGGCAGCGCAGCCGCAACCACATCCCGCGGCGCGACGTCGACTCCGCGCACGCGAACCGGCTCGGTCGAGTCCAGTCCGAGCTTGTGCAGGGTCTGGAGCACGTCGATGAACTCGGTGCCGAGCCCGTACTTGAAGGTCACGCGGCGGCACTCGATCTCACGCGGGACGAGCACGACCTCCTCGTGCTCGACGTTCACGCACTCGATCACGCCGATGCCCTCGGGAAACTCGAACAGCTCCGGCTCGGAAAACGGTTCGGTGGTATAGAAGCCGCGTTCCTTCTCCCAGACCAGCGGCGGGTTCAGACACTCCTCGATGGTCGTCCAGATCGAGAAGGTCGGCGCGAAGTCGTAACCCTCGACGACGAGGTCGGCGCCGTCGCGGATCCCCACCTCGTCGATCTCGTCGAAGAGGTGCTCGGCGGCGTAGCAGGCGAAGACGTCGGCGAGCCCCGGCTCGACGCCGATCCCCGCCAGGCAGAGCAGGCCACGCTCCCGCCAGCGCTCGTCCATGTCGAGCTGGTCCTGGCCGAGCTGCACGTTTGGCCCCGAGAGCGTCATCGCCATGTCGAGGTACGTGCAGCCGTACTCGAGCGCGGCGTCGAGGATCGGCGGGTTGAAGCGCGGGTCGGCGGCGTTGAGAATTGCGTCCGCCTCGCTCTCGCGCAGGAGGCCGACGAGCGAGTCCTTGCTGCTCGCGTCGACCTGGGCGGCGGCGAAACGCCCGTCTCCCTCACGCTTGACGAGCGCCTGCGGACGCGCCGGATCGAGGTCGGCGAACGTCATCCGCTCGAAGAAGTCGCGTCGCTTCGCAACCGCGGCGACGGCGGCTCCCACGCCTCCGGTGCCGACGACGAGGACCTTCATCGGCGGCGGATGAGGGTCACGCCCTCGCGGAAGGGAAGGAGGACGGCCTCGACGCGATCGTCGTGCAGGACGTGGTCGTTGAAGCGGGCGATCGCGCGCGCGTTGTCGCCGTCCCCGTCGAGGCCGAAGAGCGTGTTGTCCGCTGCGATCACGCCGTCCGGCGCAAGCTTGGGGAGGATCGCCTCGTAGTAGTCGACGTAGCCGCCCTTGTCGGCGTCGATGAAGGCGAGGTCGAACGGGCCGTCGAGCGTGGCCAGAGTCTCGACGGCCGGGCCGAGCCTGTACTCGATCCGGTCCGCCACGCCCGCCTCCTCCGCGTACCGGCGGGCCACCGCGGTCGTCTCCTCGTTGATGTCGCAGCTGACGATGCTCCCACCCGGCGGCAGCGCACCGGCCATTGCGATCGACGACCAGCCGGTGAACGTGCCCACTTCGACGACCCGCGTGGCACGCGTCATCGAGACGAGAAACGAGAGGAAGGCACCCTCCACGTGACCGACCATCATCTGGGGGGCGCTCTGGTTCGCCCGGGTCTCCTCGGCGAGCCGGTCGAACAGGTCCGCTTTCGCGGTCGTGAAGCGCTCGGCGTAGGCCTCTATCTCCTCGGCGACATACGGCATCGGAACTCGCCGCCTACCCTAACGACCTCGTCCGCGCTAGTCGGTCGAGACGGTCGCGTCCGCGTCCTGCCTCTCGAGTGGCGAGAGGATGCGCACGGCCAGCGCCGGTGAGCAGCCCTGCTCCATGAGCTCGACGAGTTGGTGGAGGTCGTAGCGCTCGTCGCGTGCGATGCGCGCCGCAAGCGCTCGCGGGAAGCCGCAGTTGATCAGCTCCGCCCGCCGCCAGCTGACCACCGCCTGCGCGTGTCGCTGCTGCTGCGGCATCGCGTTACGCCTTGTGCTTGATCACCTTGCCGGCGGGCGAGATGACGTACCACTTGCCGCCGCTCTGACTGATCGCCTGCCCGTTCGCCTGGCCCGCGCCGCCGTCGCCCGCGTACGTGTAGAGCGGCCACTTGCTGTAGGTCACGACGCGACCGCCCGCCGGGTTCATGTCCGAGCCGAGGAGCCTGGACTTCGCCGCCCCACCGGCCTTCGGCTTTCCCGCGCCTTTCCACTTCAGCGGCGGCCAGAAGCTCGCGCACTGACCCGTGCAGGTGACGTGGCGGCGCTGGTCCTTCGCGAAGGTGTAGAGCGTCCGCCCCTTCGCGTTGACGAGCACGACGCCGAGGCCCTTGATCTTGCGCGTCTTCACGGCCGCCGAGGGCGTCGAGTGATGCATGCCGGAGGCCATCGCCGAGCCGCTGCGTCCGACCGCGATCAACGCACATGCCGCCAGAAGCGCGATCGGGGCCAGGCGGACCGGGTACCGATTGGACTTGCCCCGCACGATCGTCAGATTCATCTCCTCCTTCACCAAGTCGGCGTTCCTTGGTCCTCATCGCAGCGCAGTCCCGGTCGGATTGCGACGCGGAGAGGAGGAGGTGCCGCGGCCTAGTCGGCGACAGCTGTGCCGACGATCAGGGGCCGGGCGAACTTCGGCGCCTTCGGCAGCGTCGTGCGCTCGAGGGAGGAGACGGTGAAGTCCGCGGCCTCTATCGTGGCGAGGGTCGGCCGGTTGCAGTCGCACTGCACGACGAACCGGTTCAGCCAGTTCATCCGGTCCTGGAAGCGAGCGAGCGACGCGTCTTCCGACCGGACGTGCTCGAGGAAGAGCAGCTGTCCGCCCGGCCTGAGCACCCGCCGGATCTCACGGAGGGACCGCGCCTGGTCGTCGACGCCGCAGAGCACGAGCGTCGCAACGACCGTGTCGAAGCTCGCATCCTCGAACGGCAGATCTTCGGCGGGCGCCCGAAGGACCTTCGCGAGCGGGGCCTGCTCCGTCGTCTTGCGCTGCAGACGGCGCAGCATCGCCGGCTCTGGCTCGGTGAGGACGAGCGACTCGATCCTGCCGTTGTAATGCGCAAGGTTCCTTCCCGTGCCGGCGCCGACCTCGAGGACCGATCCGGCGGCAACGCCGATCAGCCCGTGCCGCATCTCGCCCAATCCGGCTTCCTCGGTCTTGCGGGACATCGAGTCGTACGTCGCTGCGAAAAGTCTCTTTCGTAGGCTCATGCTGCGAGGTTACGGGGACGCTGAGGTCGCTGCCTGGGGCGATTGCCTCATCTTTCAGAGCAGGCCGTGTTCCGTCGCGTAGAGGCTCGCGGCTACGCGCGAGGAGGCGTCGATCTTCGTGTAGATGTGCTCGATGTGATTGCGCGCGGTCTTCGGCGTGATCACGAGCTGTGCGGCGATCTGCTTGCTCGACAGGCCGCGCGCGATCAGGCGCAGGACGTCGACCTCGCGAGTCGTGAGCCCGGCCGGCCACTCTCGACGCTGGCCGACCGGGTGGCCGGCCGCGGCGAGAACTGCAGCGACAGCTTCGGCGTCGAGCTTCCCGGCCCTCACGTCGGCCCGAAGTTCCTCGGCAGCGTGCTCCGCGCCGAGCGCGGGACGATGCGGACGCGGCTCGCGCATCGACTGATACGCATCGACGGCTCCGAGGATGCGCGCCGGCCGGCTGATCGCCGCGCCCGAGAGCGCCTTCGGGTAACCGGAGCCGTCCAGCCGTTCGCGATGCTGAACGGCGATCTCGGCGAGCGGCGCGAGCGCCTCAGACTGGTTCAGCATGCGCTCGGTCAGATAGGGGTGGAGCCGCACGCGCTCCCACTCGCCCGTACCCAGCGCCCCAGGCTTGTCCCAGATCGCGTTGGAGACCCCCAGGCGCCCGAGGTCGTGGACGAGCCCTGCTCGCCGGAGCAGGCGGATCTCGTCCGGCGGCAGACCGAGCTGATCGCCGGCCGCAGCTGCGAGCTCCGCCACCGCACGCGCATGCCCCAGCGTGTACGGCGACTTGAGGTCGACGAAGTCCGCGATGGCGAGCAGCGCCCGGTCGAACTCGTCGCCGGACAGCGTGACGCGGAGCGCCGGCTCGGCGTCGATGACGGCGCTCCACGTGTGGGCGGAGTCGAGCCCGTCGAGGATCCCGCCGGGATCGGCGCGCAACGCCGCGCTCAGCGCCGGGTCGAACTGCAAGCCGCTGCGCTTCTCCGCGAGCTCGAGCGCCGCCTCGTTGCCGCCGAGCCGGTGTGCGACCTCGATGAACTCCGCGAACTGCGCCAGGCGCGACGCAACCGGGATCCGGTCACCCGCGAGACCCAAGGGCCAACCCTTGCCGTCCCACTGCTCGTACGAGGCGCCGACGGACTCCTGCACCGCCGGCGGCAAGCCCAGCCGCTCGGCCAGGGCGGTCGCCACGGCAGCGTGCCGGGCGACCATTCCGTCGAGATCCTTGCGGCCGGAGACGGCGAACTCGAGCCCGACCCGGAAGCGATGCAGCGGCGGATTGCCGCTCCCCACGAGGCTGATCATCGAGGCGGCCGCACGCACGCTCCGGAAGTCGTGGTCGTACTTGGTCGACTTGAGCACGATGTCGTCGCCGAACCACTTCGCCTGCTCGTGCGCGTCGGCGTGGCAGCCCACCCCCACGAGCAGCCCGGTGTAGTAGACGGTCGAGCGGTCCGTCTCCTCAAGCCCGATCCGGTCTGCGAGACGGAGCGCGATCATGCACTCGCGGAGCACGTGTTCCATCGGCTGCCCGAAGCCGAGATCGACGCCGAGCGACAGCGCCGCGACGAGCTCCGCGAGCCGCACCTCCGTCATCGGCCAACTATGGACTACGCGAGTGCGGCGAGTTGGTATAGTGAACTCTATGGTTCAGTATTCGGGCCACGTCGACCGCGCCTTCACAGCCCTCGCCGACCCGACCCGCCGCGCCGTTTTGCAGCGGCTAGGCTCGGGCAGCGCGACGATCAGCGAGCTCGCCGAGCCGTTCGGCATGTCGCTGACCGGGATGAAGAAGCACATCCGGCTGCTCGAGGACGCGGAGCTGGTCACGACCGAGAAGGTCGGGCGGGCGCGCACGTGCATGCTCGCGCCGTACGCGTTCGAGGGCATCACCACGTGGCTGCAGCGGCTCGACCGATTCGCCCGGGTAGTCGAACGAACGAAGGGAGCCTGATGGCACGCAAGTTCACCGCCGAGGAGAAGGCCGCAGCGAAGGCGGCACTGAAGGACGCCGAGGGTGAGAAGGCGGTGCTCGCGGCGATCAAGAAGATGGCCGGGCCCGACCGGGAGATGGCGGAGCGGATCCACGCGGTCGTTCGCAAGGTCGCGCCGGAGCTCACCCCGCGCACCTGGTACGGGATGCCTGCCTATTCGAAGGACGAGAAGGTCGTCTGCTTCTTCAAGGACGCCGGCAAGTTCAAGGATCGCTACGCGACGTTCGGCTTCAACGACAAGGCGAACCTCGACTCCGGTTCGATGTGGCCGACCTCGTACGCCTTGACGACGCTGACCAAGGCGGACGAGAAGACGATCGGCGACCTCGTCGCCCGGGCGGTGAGCGAGTGAACGAGACCACCGTCACCACCCCGAACGAGCTCGAGATCCGGGTGGAGCGGGTCTTCGACGCGCCGCGCGAGCACGTCTTCTCGGTCTGGACCGATCCCGGTCTGATTCCGGAATGGTGGGGTGAAGACACGACCGTCGAGGAGATGGACGTCCGGTCCGGCGGCCGCTGGCGCTTCAACACCGGGTACGGCGTCGTCGAGGGTGAGTTCCGCGAGGTCGACCCGCCCGCCCGGCTCGTCCAGACGTTCCAGAATCATCTCCAGACCCTCGAGTTCGAGGATCTCGGCGAGCGGACGAAGCTGACGCAGACGATGCGCTTCGCCACGACCGAGGAGCGCGACACGACGATGCAGTACGGGGTCGAGGAAGGAGCGAGGGGCGGCTTCCTGCGCGTCGACGCCGTCTTGCGGAAGCTGACGTCACCGAGTTCGTAGCCCCTCCGTAACCAGATTTCGCCCCATTCCTCGGCCGGGTCGAGCATCCTGGGTGCGGATGCGCAGGAAGGTCGAACCCTTGCTGTGCGAGCTCCACGCCCACACGCGGTGGAGCGACGGGGCGTTGACCGTCTCGGAGCTCGTCGATCTCTACGGCACGAACGGGTTCGACGTCCTCGCCGTCACCGACCACGTCGTCCGGAGCAATCCGCAAGAGGCGGTGCGGTTCGGCGTCCATGCGGGAAACCACGCCGATTACCTCGCCGAGGTCGCCGCGCAGGCCGAACGGGCGAGACGCGACTACGACCTGCTCGTCCTGCCCGGGCTCGAGCTGACCTATGACGATCCCGACCCCTTCGACTCGGCGCACGCGGTCGCGGTCGGCACTCGCACGCTCGTCTCGGTGGACGACGGGATCGAGCCGGCACTCAGGCGGGCCCGCCGCGCCGGCGCAGCGCTGATCGCGGCCCATCCGTACCGGCAGGACGAGGGCGACATCCCGCCCACACGTCCGACCCAGCGCTTCTCGCGCGACTGGCGAGAGCTGGCCCCGCTCGTCGACCGGTGGGAGCTGTTCAACCGTCGCGAGCTCTTCGCCTGGGTCGCGGAGCACGAGCTGCCGGTGGTCGCAAGCGGCGACTTTCACCGACCCGAGCATCTCTGCGGCTGGAAGACCCTGCTGCCCTGCTCGAAGCGAGAGGACGCGGTCGTCGAGTACCTCCGCTCCGCGCGACCCGCGTTTCTCACCCGCATCGACGACGCGCAGGTTCTGCGCGCCGCGTAACCGACGGAGGCCAGAAACGCCAAAGCCCGCGAACCGCTTGCGCAGTCCCCGGGCTTTGACGCCGAGTAACTTCGCACATCGAAGAGGGCTCGTCAAGTCGGAACCGACCGATGAGTTTCGGGACACCTATCCGTCCTAGCTGCGACATTCCCCGAACGAGGAGGCGAGATGTCAACCGTGACGTCGAAGCTCAACATCAGCAAGGTCGGCCGGGTCTGCGTGCCCGTGTCCGACACCGACCGGGCGCTCGACTTCTACGTCGGAACGCTCGGCTTCGAGAAGGTCGTCGACGTGCCGATGGGGCCGGACATGCGCTGGGTCGAGGTTCAGGTCTCGGGCGCGGAGACGACGATCGCGCTCGCCCCGCCGCCCCCCGGTGAAGCCGCCGGCGGCACCCAGACCGGGATCTGCCTCGACACGAGCGACGTCGACGCCGCCCACGCTGCACTGAAGGAAGCGGGCATCGACGTCGACGACGAGGTCAGCCGCTACGGCGACCCCGTGCCGCCGATGTTCTGGGTCCGCGACCCGGACGGCAACGCGCTCATCGTCGTCGAGCCGTCGAGCTGATCACGACCCTCGACCTGCGGACGGTCGACTTCCTGGCGCGCCTCCGGCTTCGGACGGGGGCGCGCCTCGTCCGCGCGCCGCACGAGCTCTGGGAGCTGCTCGACCTCTGTGGCCTAGTCGAGGTGGTCGGGAAGTCCCAGGAGCGGAAAGAGCTGGGCCGTGTCGAGGAAGAACGTCAGCTCGACGATCCGGCCGTCTGACACCTCGGGAACGATGAGCGACCACGGCTCGCGACCGCCGTTCGCGTCGGGCTTGTACTGCCCCCAGGCAGGCATCCCGTTGACGAGGCCGACCGGCACGAGCTTCGATCCCTTGCAGCCGATGCCCGGCCCGAGCCACCAGGTGAAGATGTCCTCGCGCCCCTCGAGCCAGAGGCTGATCGGCGGCATCGACTGGATCGCGTCCTCGTGCAGGAGCTCGGTGAGCCGGTCGATGTCGTAGGCCTCGAACGCGGCGACGTAGCGGTCGAGCAACTCGCGGGTCTCGTCGTCGAGCGCGGACGGCGCACGGACGTCGGCCTTCTCCAGCGTCGCGCGTGCGCGCTGCAGCGCGCTGTTGACCGAGGCGACGCTCGTCTCCAGCAGCTCGGCCGCCTCGCTCGCCTGCCACTTCAGCACCTCGCAGAGGATGAGCGCGGCCCGCTGCTTCGGCGGCAGGTGCTGCAGCGCGGCGACGAACGCGAGCCGGAGGGTCTCACGCTGCTCCGCGAGCTCGTCCGGCGTCGCCAGCGGCGTGATCCAGGTCACCTCCGGCAGCTCCGCGAGGTTCTCGAACAGCGGCTCCTGCGCCGGCCCGAGATCCATGGGCCTCGCGCGGCGCTCACGGCCCGCGAGCGCGTCGAAGCAGACGTTCGTGGCGATGCGGTACAGCCAAGACTTCAGCGCCGAGCGGCCCTCGAACCGGTCGAGCGAGCGCCAGGCGCGCAGCATCGTCTCCTGCACCGCGTCCTCGGCCTCGAAGGCCGAGCCGAGCATGCGGTAGCAGTAGGCGGTGAGCTCGCGCCGGTGCTGCTCGAGGGCGTCGGTCGTGGCGGGCTGGGCGGTGGCCACGGCCGACATCCTATGCAGCGGCCGCAGCTCTCTCGAGCTCCTCGATCTCGATCTTCGTCATCTGGAGCATTGCGCCCAGCGCGCGCTGCGCCCTGTCCCGATCCGCGTCGGCCAGCAGCTCGCGCAGCCGCTTCGGGACGATCTGCCACGCGAGGCCGTAGCGGTCGGTCACCCAGCCGCAGGCGACCTCCTGCCCGCCCTCCGCGAGCTTGTCCCAGTAGCGGTCGACCTCCTCCTGCGAGTCGCAGTCGACCATGAGCGAGATCCCCGGGCCTTCGATCTTGTACTCCGGGCCGCCGTTGAGGCCGACGAATTCGCGGCCGAACAGCTCGAAGCTGACGGTCATCACCATGCCCGCGGGCCGCGGCCCCGCCTCGCCGTAATGCGAGACATCGGTGATGCGCGAGTCGGGGAAGACGGAGGTGTAGAACTCCGCGGCCTCCTCGGCCTCGGTGTCGAACCAGAGCCAGGTCGTGATCTTCTGCATCGCTCGTCCTTTCGTCGGGTCTCGCAGCTCAGACGGCGCCGAGCCGCGGAACTCATCGCACGTCGAGCCCGAGCCAGGCGCCGAGGTCGTCGATCTCCTTGCGGACTGCCCTCGACACCGCAGGGCTGAAACTCACGTCCTCGTGGATCGCGTTCACGCGGAGCACCGACGCCTTGCGGTCGGCGATCGCGTCGAGCTTCCCCACGAGCCGGTCGCCGTGCAGGATCGGCAGCGCGAAGTAGCCCCAGCGGCGCTTCGCGGCCGGCTTGTACATCTCGAGCGTGTACTCGAAGTCGAAGAGCTCCTCGGTGCGAACGCGATCGTGGACGAGCCGGTCGAAGGGCGACAGGAGCGCGGTCCTTCCCTTGAAGCCGTCTCCGAGGTAGCGCGAGTCGACACGCCACTCGCCCTTCACGCCCTCGACGACCGCCGGCTCGCCCGCCTCGCCGACATGGATCGGCTCCATCGGCATCGCCCGGGCCTGCGCGCGCGCGATGCCGAGCGCCGCGAGCCGCCGCTCGTCCTTGCTCCGCTCCGCCTCCTGCAGCGACGGGACCTCGACGCCGGCGGGATAGACCCGCTCCGGGAGATCCCACAACCGCTCCCGCCCCACGCGGCCGGAGATCGCCACCTGACCCCGGGCCTGCAGGAACTCGAGCATCTGGGTGACGTTGCGGTCGTTCGTCCAGCCGGTCGACGCCCACGACACGACACACGTGTCCGGGATGTCCCGGGAAGCGAGCGGCCCCGAACGCCTGAGCAGCTCGAGGATGTCCCGCCGGAAGCTGTCGTTGTCGCGCAGCCACGTACCCACCCTGCCGACGCCGCGCCGCCCGCCGGCACCGGCGAGATAGAGGCCGAGGTCGTCCATCGGCCGAATGAGCGCGTTGAACTCGAACAACGTCCGCTCCTGCTCGAGCGCGCGAGTGAGCTGCTCGGGCCGATACGCCGAGCCGAGGCGGCTCCAGGCGACGAGGTCGGCATTCGGCGCGATCGCCGCCGTGGGATCTACCTGGAGCAGCGTCAGCCGCCGCACGACCTCGAGCAAATCCCGAGGACGCGGCGCGTCGAGTAGCTGCGCGCGCACCGCGATCCGCCGCGCCTGCTTCTTCGTCAGCCGGTGCACCGCGAGAGGCTATCTGCGGAGAATCCGCATCCCGCTTGCGCCCCGCACGGATGCGGCGAGACGGGTCCCGGCCGATCCTCGGTACAGCAAAGGAAAGGACGGAACCCATGTTCAAGACCATCGTCTGGGCAACCGACGGCTCCGAGCTCGCCGACAGCGCCCTCGGTTTCGTGCGGGAACTGGCCCAGCAGGACGGCTCCAGGATCGTCGCCGTGCACGCGAACGAGCTGATGCTTGGCCGCTCCGGCGGCTACCCGGCCCTCGCGGACGAGCCCGAGTTGGAGGAGAAGATCGGGCGACAGATCAAGGAGCTTCGCAACGTCGGGATCGATGCGACGTACGAGATTCGCCGCGACCACAAGACTGTGGCGACCCTCATCAGCGAAGCCGCGGAGCACGTCGACGCCGATCTGATCGTCGTCGCAACCCATGGGAGCGGCGGTCTCAAGACCGCGCTCATGGGCAGCGTCGCCCGCGCCCTCTGCCATACGGCGAAGACGCCGGTGCTGGTCATCCCGCCGGCACGGAAGACCGAGCGAGAGGCCGCAAAGGACGACCAGCTCGCAGCGGTCTGAGCAGGCAAACGGCGGGCGGGTACGAAACCCGCCCGCCGTGTGAGCCCAGGAACTAGGACCGGCCGGCGGGCGAGGTCGCCGCCGGAGCTCCCGGCGCCTCGAAACCCGCCTCGATCTGCTTGAGCTCCTCGTCGGTGCCCTGCCGGATCGGGCCCTTGAACCACTTCTTGGCCGACAGGACGTACCAACCGCCGAAGAGCAGGAACGCACCGCCGACCATCAACGGCGTGTAGTTGAAGATCAGCCAGCTGAAGCCGGTCTTGAAGGGGATCCCGCCCTGGTAGGTCGGCAGGACGAAGACCACGCAGATGAAGACGATCCACAGGATCGCGATCCAGTCGATCCATTTGTAGTGCTTGCCCAGGTGCCAGGCGCCACGCTCGAAGCTCTCGCCTGCGCGCAGGCGCAGGATGATGGGCAGGAGAAACGCGATGTAGAGGCCGATCACCGCGACCGCCGTCGAGGCGGCGTAGCCCACATAGCCCCACCAGAGCGCAGGAAGCGGGGTCAGGAAGGCAAGCACGACGATTGCCCAGACGGTGTTGACGGGAATCCGATCGCGCTTGGATACGCGCCGCCAGAGCTTGTGACCCGGCACTGCTCCGTCGCGGGAGAAAGCGAACATCATGCGCGAGGCCGAGGTGGTCGAGGCGATCGTGCAGAACACCTGTGCCAGGACCGCGATGAAGAGCATGAACTCGGCCCAGTGCGTGCTGGTCGCCGTCGACCAGACGTACTGGATGACGAACGTTCCCGCGCTCGCTGCGCCGCTGTCGCTCGGGACCACGAACGTGACGGCGACGAGCAGGAGGAAGCCGAAGATGACCGAGACGACGACCGACATCACCATCCCCCAGGCGGCACCGATCGAAGCCCGGCGCGTCTCCTCGCTCATGTGAGCCGAGGCGTCGTAGCCCGTGATCGTGTACTGGGCCATCAGCAGGCCGGTGAGGAAGACGTAGAAGAAGACGATTCCGTGAGTCGTGCCACCGCCGAAACCGGTGTTGTTGATCGTCTGGCCGAAGACGTAGCCGATCGAGCGGTGGTGGTCCGGGACGGCGATCAGGATCGCCACGATGACGAGAACGCCGATCATGTGCCACCAGGCCGAGAACGCGTTCAACGCAGCCGTGATCGACACCTTGAACATGTTGATGACCCCGGCGCCGAGCATGATCATCCCGTACAGGAAATAGATCCAGCCGTACGAGTTCGGGTAGTTCCAGAGCAGGTTCAAGAGCGACGTCATGAAGATCGCACAGCCGAACCCGATCGCCGCGGTGACCGCGATCTGGCCGATCAGGTTGAACCAGCCCGTGAACCAGCCCCAGCCGGGGCTGCCCAGCTTGGACGACCAGAAGTAGAGCCCTCCCGCCGTCGGGTACGTCGAGGCGATCTCGCCCAGAGCAAGCGCCACGAACGTGCAGAAGAGGCCGACGAGCAGCCAGCCCCAGGTGATGGCAACGGGACCGCCCTGGTTGAACGCGATCGCGTACGACGTCAGGCAGCCCGCCAGGATCGAGATGATCGTGAACGAGATGGCGAAGTTCTGGAAGCCGCCCATCGAACGGAACAGCTCCTGTGCATAGCCGAGCCGGTGGAGCTGCGCCTGGTCGTCGAGCGGCGTGCTCGCCTCGGCAGGTGTTTCGCTCATCGAACCCTCCAGTTCTCGGGAATCGCCTATTAACCGCCCGTCCGACTCCCACTGTCAACCCTTTTCGTAGAGGATTGAGACAATGCTGACGCTCGAGGAACTGCGCGAGGACGTCGCCGCCGGCACGGTCGACACCGTCATCGCGTGCTTCACCGACATGCAGGGCCGGCTGATGGGGAAGCGGCTCGACGCCGAGTTCTTCCTCCACGAGAACGAGGCCGGCCATCCGGGCGAGGGTTGCAACTATCTGCTCGCGCTCGAGATGGAGATGGACCCCGTGCCGGGGTACGCGATCGCAAGCTGGGAGCGCGGCTACGGCGACTTCGGGCTCCGGCCCGACCTCTCGACGCTGCGCCGGATCCCGTGGCACGAGGCGACGGTGATGGTGCAATCCGACGTCGAGTGGCACGACGGGACGCCGGTCGCCCCCTCCCCGCGCCAGGTGCTGCGGGCGCAGGTCGAGAAGGCCCAGGCGCTGGGGTTCGAGCCGATGTTCGGCTCGGAGCTCGAGTTCTTCCTCTTCCGCGAGAGCTACCTCGAGGCGCACACGAAGCACTACCACGACCTCACGCCGTCGGTGCCCTACATCCTCGACTACCACATCCTCGCGGCGAGCTTCGACGAGCCCTTCCTGCGCCAGGTCCGAACGTCGATGAAGGCCGCCGGGATGGTCGTGGAGTCGTCGAAGGGCGAGGCCTGGGCGGGCCAGCACGAGATCAACTTCAAGTTCCGCAACGCGCTGGCGGCAGCGGACGACCACGCCGTCTACAAGACCGGACTCAAGGAGATCGCGTTCCAGCAGGGCTGCTCCGTCACCTTCATGGCGAAGCCGCATCACGAGTGGGTCGGCTCCTCGTGTCACATCCACTCCTCGCTCTGGCGCGACGGCGAGAACGCGTTTGCCGGCGAGTCGGAGCTCTTCCGCCACTACCTGGCCGGCCAGATCGCGTGCCTGGCCGATCTCGCGATCTTCGTCGCGCCGGTCGTCAACTCGTACAAGCGGTTCGCGGCCGGAAGCTGGGCGCCGACGACGCTCGCCTGGGGCTACGACAACCGCACGTGCGGCTTCCGGGTCGTCGGCCACGGCTCCTCGGTGCGACCCGAGACGCGCATTCCCGGCGCCGACGCCAACCCGTACCTCGCGTTCGCGGCGCTGCTCGCGGCCGGGCTGTACGGCATCGAGCACGAGCTCGAGCTCGCCGACGCCTTCGAGGGCAACGCCTACGAGTCGGACGTGGAGCGCTTCCCGCACGCGCTGCGCGAGGCGATCGCGCGCCTCGAGTCCAGCACCGTCGCGCGCGAGCTGCTCGGCGACGAGGTGATCGACCACTACCTCAACTACGCGCGCACCGAGCAGGAGCTGTTCGACAAGACCGTGACCGGCTACGAGCGCGAGCGCATGTTCGAACGTGGCTAGACCCCTCATCGGCATCACGACCTACGTCGAGCCCGCTTCCTGGGGGCACTGGGGACAGGTCGAGGCGGCACTCATCCCGTACGACTACGTCCGTGCCGTCGAGCGGGCCGGCGGGCGGGCCGTGCTCGTGCCGCCCGACGAGGACGGGATCGAGGAGGTGCTCGACGCGCTCGACGGCCTGATCTTCTCCGGCGGCAACGACATGGAGCCCGACGAGTACGGCGCCGAGACGCATCCCGAGACCACGGGAACGAATCCCGAGCGCGACCGCGGCGAGCTCGCGTTGCTCGAGGCCGCGCTGGCACGCGACCTGCCGGTGCTCGCGATCTGCCGTGGCTTCGAGGTACTCAACGTCGCCCGGGGCGGCGACATCGTCCAGCACCTGCCCGAGATCGTCGGGCACGAGGAGCACCGCGAGGTTCTGGGCGAGTTCTCGGAGCACGCGGTCCGCACGGATCCCTCCTCGCGCATCGGCGAGGTGCGCGCGCCGGTCATGTCGCATCACCACCAGGGCATCGGTCGAGTCGGCGAAGGCCTCCGCGAGGTCGCCTGGGCCGAGGACGGCACCGTCGAGGGGCTCGAGGACCCCGAGAAGCCGTTCCTCGTCGGCGTGCTCTGGCATCCAGAGGCAGGCGAGGACCAGCGGCTCTTCGAGCAGCTCGTCGAGGCGGCCCGCACGTGACGACGGTCCTGAACCCGGCGACCGAGGAGACGATCGCCGAGGTCGAGGCGTCCAGCGCCGAGGAGACCGACGCGGCGGTCGCCCGGGCCAAGGACGCCTTCCCGGCCTGGCGCGCCGTCGCCCCGGCCGACCGGGGGCGCCTGCTGCGGCGGCTCGCGACGCTCGTCGAGGAGCACGGCGAGGAGCTCGCCCGGCTCGAGTCGCGCAACGTCGGCAAGCCGATCCAGGGCGCGCGCGGCGAGGTCGGCATGGTCGCCGAGGTCTTCCACTACTACGCCGGCGCCGTCGACAAGCACTTCGGCGAGACGATCCCGGTCGCCGGCGGCGTCGACCTGACGCTCCGCGAGCCGCTCGGCGTCGTCGGCCTGATCGTGCCGTGGAACTTCCCGCTCAACATCGCGTCGTGGAAGCTCGGGCCTGCTCTCGCCTGCGGCAACACCGTGGTGCTCAAGCCGGCCGAGCTGACACCGCTCTCGGCGCTGCGGCTCGGCGAGCTCGCGCTCGAGGCGGGAATCCCCGAAGGCGTGGTCAACATCCTCCCCGGCAAGGGCTCGGTCGTCGGCACGCGGCTCGTCGAGCATCCCGACGTGGCGAAGATCGGCTTCACGGGCTCGACCGAGGTCGGGCAGGAAGTGATGCGCGGCGCAGCGGGCACGATCAAGCGCGTCACGCTCGAGCTCGGCGGCAAGTCGGCGAACGTCGTCTTCGCGGACGCGGACCTCGACCGGGCGGCCGCCGCCGCACCGTACGCCGTGTTCGACAACGCCGGCCAGGACTGCTGCGCGCGCTCCCGGATCCTCGTGGAGACGAGCGCCTACGACCGCTTCGCCGAGTTGCTCGTCGCGGCGACGCGCGGCCTGAAGGTGGGCGACCCCGAGGACGACGCGACCGAGATGGGGCCACTCGTGTCCGCGGCGCACCGGGAGACGGTCGCGAGCTTCCTCGAGGGCGAGCCGCTCTTCCGCGGCGACGCGCCCGACGGCAAGGGCTTCTGGTACCCGGCGACGCTCGTCGAGGCGCGGCCCGAGGACCGGATCGCGCGCGAGGAGGTTTTCGGGCCCGTTGCCGCCCTGATCCCGTTCGGCGACGAGGCCGAGGCGATCCGGATCGCGAACGACTCCGACTACGGCCTCTCGGGCTCGATCTGGACCGAGAACGGCGGCCGCGCGCTGCGGGTCGCGCGCGCGATCGAGACGGGCGTGCTCTCGATCAACTCGAACTCGTCGGTGCGCGCCTCGACCCCGTTCGGCGGCTTCAAGCGGAGCGGCTTCGGCCGGGAGCTCGGCATGCACGGCCTGGCCGGGTACAGCGAGGTCAAGAACGTCTACTACTCCACGGAGGGCTGATGGCCGGACGGCTCGAGGGCAAGGTCTGCGTGATCACGGGTGCAGGCGGCGGGATGGGCGCCGATGCCGCCGTCCGCTTCGCCGAAGAGGGCGCACAAGTCGCGGTCGCCGACGTCGACGGCGCGGCCGCGCAGCAGGTCGCGAGCGAGGTCGACGGTCTGGCCGTGCAGGTGGACGTCTCGGACGAAGCGTCCGTGCGGGCGATGTACACGGCGGCCGCCGAGCGGTTCGGCGGCATCGACGTCCTCTACAACAACGCCGGCATCTCGCCCGCCGACGACGCCTCGGTGCTCGAGACCGAGCTCGAGGCCTGGGAGCGCGTGCAGGCCGTGAACACCCGGGGCGTCTACCTCTGCTGCAAGCACGGCATCCCGCACCTCCTCGAGCGCGGCGGTGGTTCGGTGATCAACGTCGCGTCCTTCGTCGCGCTGGTGGGCGCCGCGACCTCGCAGATCTCGTACACGGCGTCGAAGGGCGCGGTCCTCTCCCTGAGCAAGGAGCTCGGCGTGCAGTTCGCGCGGCAGGGAATCCGCGTCAACGCGCTCTGTCCGGGACCGGTCGAGACTCCGCTGCTGCTCCGGATCTGGGGCGAGACGCCCGGTGCCGCCGAGCGGCGCCTCGTCCACCTGCCGATGGGGCGGATGGCGCAGCCGCGCGAGATCGTCAACGCCGCTCTGTTCCTCGCGAGCGACGAGTCGAGCTACGTGAACGCGGCGACGTTCGTCGTGGACGGCGGCCTCTCCGCCGCCTACGTCACACCCGAGTAGCGGCGGGGGACACGCTAGACCGAGGCGGGCTCCGCCGTCAGCAGCGCGACCGCCTCGGCGCGGGTCGTGACCCCGAGCTTCCGCTCGACCGAACCGACGTGGCGACGCACCGTCACGGGCGCGACGCCGAGCTCCTCCGCAATCTCCGCGGTACTCGCCGCACGCAGCAGCAGCTCGGTCACCTCCCACTCGCGAGCGGTGAGCGAGACCCTGCCCCTGCCTTCGAGCACGACCGAGCGCCTGCGCTCGCGCGTCCTCATCTCGTCGAGCAGCCGCGACACGAACTTGCGGGGCACGGCCGGCTCGCCGCGCAGTGCTCCACGCACGACGTGCGGCAGACGGGCAGGGTCGAGACTGTTCGTCACGTAGCCGCTCGCCCCGGCGCGCACCGCGGCCATGAACTCGTCTTCGTCGAGCTCGTTCGTGAGGAGGATCACCGCGGCGGACGGCACCCGCGCGGCGATCTCGTTGACCGCACGAAGCCCCTGGTCCGAAGGGTCTAGACCGAGCAGGCAGACGTCGGGACGATGGCGCACGGCCGCGTCCACCGCGGCCGCCGCGTCGGAGACCTCGGTGCAACGGGCTTCCGGCTCGAGCGCGAGGCGAAGCCCGACACGCGTCGGCAGACGCTCGGCCGCGATGAGCACGTGCGCGCGTTTCGTCAGACTCATCGCGCTCACGATCTCACAACTCCGGAGACGACAGGTCCTCCGACTACGATCTGGGCATGCGGGTTCTCATCGCCGACGATCATCGGCTCATCGTAGAGGGTGTGAAGCGCGCGCTCGAGCAGGCGCCGGACTTCGAGGTGGTCGGCGAGTGCTCGTCGGGGTCGCAGGTGCTGCCGATGGTCGGCCGCACGAATCCCGACATCGTCCTGCTCGACCTGCGCATGCCGGGCGCGGACGGGCTCGCGTGCCTGAGCCGCATCCGCAAGCAGCATCCCGACGTGAAGGTCGTCGTCCTCTCGGTCTCGACCGACGAGAACGTGATCCAGACCGTGCTCAAGCGCGGCGCGAGCGCGTTCATCGTCAAGAGCATCAATCCGATCGACCTGCCCTCGGCGCTCCGCCAGGCCGTCGACGGAACCGTCTACAGCGCGATCGGCCTTCCCGATCCGGGCGACAGCGCGGCGCGCGCCGCCGGCCTCACCGAGCGCGAGACCGCGATCCTCGCGGCCCTCGCCCGCGGCCTCTCGAACGAGGCGATCGGCAAGGAGCTGTGGGTGGCGGAGCAGACGGTGAAGTTCCACCTCACGAACATCTATCGCAAGCTCGGCGTCTCGAATCGCACGGAGGCCGCGCGCCTCGCGTACCAGAACGGGCTCGTCGAGAGCCCGATCGACGACCGCTGAGAACTCGTTTCGGGATGACCGCGCGCTGACCGGGCGCGTGGTCGGGCAGCCCGTGCGTCGTCACTCGATCAAGGGAGCGGCGATCCGATCCGCGCAGCCGATTTCTTGGCTGCCACCGCGGCGCCCAACTCGAGATGACGAAGACTCTCCGCCTCCTCCTCGTCAGCGCGGCTGTCGCCGCCGTCGCCCTCGGCGGCGCGGCCCGCGCCCTCGCCTGTGGCAACCGCACCGGCTACTCGTACGCCGGCCTCGGAGCCCCGAGCCCTGCCGACGGGATCTCCGCCGCCATCTCCCCTCTCGATGCCTTCGACATCCTCAACGGCCACGTCGCCGGCTGGGTCGGCGTCGGCGGCGTCGGCGAGGGTCCCGGCGGATCGAACGAGTGGCTGCAGATCGGCTACAGCGGCTACCCCGGCATCACCGGGAGCGACATCTACTACGAGGTGGCGCTGCCCGGCCGCTATCCGAAGTACCACCAGGTCGCGGCCGCCTTGCCTGTCGGGAGCGTGTCCAGAGTGGCCGTGCTCGAGATGCGCAACCGGCTGGACTGGTGGCGCGTCTGGCTGAACCACAAGCCCGTCTCGCCGCCGATCCACCTCGCGGAGAGCCATGACAGCTGGAACCCGATCGCGACGGCCGAGAGCTGGGACGGCGGTACCGGCGGCACGTGTAACACGTTCCTCTACCGCTTCCGCCACGTCGCGATCGCGAACGCCGCGGGCGGCGGCTGGCATCAGCTCACCGACGGTCTCCCGATCCGCAGTGCGGCGACTCGCGTGCAGCGTGCCCGCGGCTCCGCAGGGTTCCTCGCGGCGGAAGGCCGGCCGGCCTTCCAGTTCCTCTCCGCTACTTCTTGATCCAGATCGGCGTGCCGAGCGGCGCGAGCGTCCGCAGGTGCCTCGCCGTCAGGTTCGAGACACGCACGCAGCCGTGCGAGACGGCCTTGCCGAGCAATTCAGGCTCGTCGGTGCCGTGGATGCCGACGACGCCGCCTCCCGGCCATTCTGTGAGCTTCGAGTAGGCGCTCGTCTCGACCGCGAAGACGCCGAGGAAGGGGTCGCGGTACGGGACGAAGCGGGCCGCGACGAAGTAGTGGCCGAGCGGCGTCTCCCGGCGCGGCGCGCCGATGGCCACGCTGCCGTGCCACCTGCGCTTGCCGAAGCGGTAGATCGCGATCGTCCGGCCGCGCAGGCTCACCACGATCCGGGCGTGGGTCGGCTTGAGCGACACGGTGTCGGCCGGGATCCAGCCGTACGTGCCGTTCGGCCGCATGGGGATGCTGACCCGGTACCAGACCTTTCCGTCGGAGTCGGTCGTCTTGCGAACCGCGAGCATCACCTGGGGCCGGTAGTCGGACCGGAACCGGTGCATCACCCTGATCACGTGGGCATGCGGGTGCGGAGCCCTCCGTACGACAGCGGAGTCGACGAGCAGGCCGCCCGCCGCGGGGAAGGCCGAAACCACCGGCGGCTTCTTCTTGGGGATCGTCGACGTCGTCGTACCGGTGGACGTCGTCGTGCTCGTGCTGCCCGTCGTCGTCGTGCCCGTCCCGCCGGCCGATGCTCGCGTCGGAACCAGGACGGCCGTGGCGAATCCGGCCACGGCAAGGAGAACTGACGCAATGACGACCCGACGATTCACGAAACGACCGGAGAATCAGGAAGTAGCGGCGTAGATCGTAGCCGTGGCCGGCGTAGACGGCCGCCACCGCGGCAGGGTCGCGCGCACCGTCGTGCCGACCCCGGATGTCGTCTCGAGCTCGACCGCGCCGCCGAGGAGCCTCACCCGCTCGGAGATGCCGGCGAGGCCAAGACGCTCGGTGTCGAGCAGCCGCGGATCGAAGCCGCAGCCGTCGTCGGTGACGCAGACGTCGACGAAGTTGCGCCGGCTCCGCAGCACGACCGCCACGCTCGAAGCCTCGCTGTGCTTGCGCACGTTCGACAGCGCTTCCTGCACGACGCGGAAGAGCACGATCCTCTGCGAGTCGCTGAGCCCGCACAGGTCGCCGTCGACCCGGAGATCCACCTGGATGCCGGCCGCGTTCTCGAGCGCGCGCAGCTCGGACGCCACCGCGTCCGCGACGGGCCGGGCGACCGCCGTCGTCGAGCGGATCGAATGCGCGATCTGACGCAGGCTCTCGTCGAGCGCGCCGAGCCGGGCATGGACGTCGTTGAAGCGGCCGCGCACGCGCTGCCGGTAATCGTCGGGAACCACCGCCGAGATCTGCGACGACGCGGCGCGCAGCTCGTCGGCCAGCGCCACGAGCTCCTGGAGCGGCCCGTCGTGCAGGTCGAAGCCGAGGCGCAGGAGTCGCCGCTCGCCGGCAGCGACGAGATCGTGCTCACGCTGCACCCTGCGGTCGAAGAGAGATGCGCGCTCGAGAAGCGGCGCGAGTGAGTTCGCGGCCTCGTCGAGGTAGTCCCCGAGGTGCTCCGACTCGGCGCCGCGCCCGCGCGCGACGAGCGCCGCATACGGGCGGTCCCAGCGCTCGACGACGCGGACGTGCACCTGGGCCGAGCCGGCGATCACGCCGTCGAGCGCCGCACGCGCCACCTCGCGCAGACGTCGGCTGCACGGCGCCTTGCCGTGCGAGACGAGGCAGGTCGTCGTCCCGCCGGCGTCGAGAATCCAGAGGGAGCTCGCCGCGGCGGGTGCGAGCTCGACGAGCAGCGCGAGCGCGAGCTCCGCGGCGACCGTCGGCGGAAGCTGGGCGAACTCCTTGCTCGCGATCGCGCGGCGGAAGACCGCGAAGGCCGCCGTCTCGGGCGGCAGCCCGAGCTCGTCGGCCGCGGCCGTGACCGCGGCGCGTGCCTCACCCGGCTCGAACCGGTGCTCGACCGCGACCGCAACGACCGCATCGCCGAGAAAGTCGAGCGCGGCTCCCTGCCCCCACCCGTCGGCCAGGCGCCGCGCCCGGGCTTCGCAGTCCCGGAGCGCGTCGCGCAGGTCGCGAGGAAGGAGGGCGGTTCCTGATTTCCGTGACTCGCCCGCGCCGATCGCCGCCGCCCGGGCGATCAGTTCAGAGGCCAGGGTCGCGCCAACCGAAGGCACCCCGGAACCTGCCGAAGCTTCCACAGTTTCCACAGAACCAATTCTGCGTTCAATGAACGGATTGAACAATGGGACGTACGGCCCAATGGCGATCATCTTTCTGAACGCCCTGCACGGGACGAAACTGTCTCGTTTACGTAGGAATGCGGACAAAAGCGCTGCCTTTTCCCAGCGCTCAACGAAGCCACTTGTCCGATTTCGCGTTCACTCGGCGCGTTGGCAGGCGAGGCACGCGAAGCGCTCCCGGCTCGTCCCCAGTCCAGTCCACACCCCTCGTTCGGCTAGGTCCTCGTTCAGAAACTGAACGTCTAGCGCTCGATTTCGGGGTCGTCGAGGTCCTCGAAGACGAGGACGTCCCCCTTTTCGACGCCGACCTCGGCAGCCCTCCCGGCCGGCAGCTCGAGCGAGGCGACGGCGCGTCGGGCGCCTGCGACGCGCCAGGGCGCGAGCCGGTGCTTCACGCCCAGAACCGTGCGGTCCCGGCCAAGGAAGACGACATCGATCGGGAACCGCATGAAGAACATGTGTACCGAGCCGGCACGATCGATGAGCATCCCGCCGCCGGGCTCGAGGCCGTCGCGGCCGAGCAGGCCACGCGCCCGGCCGAAGGAGCTCTCGGGGATCTCGCACCGCTCGCAGACGACCTTGCCGGACTTGGTGCGAATGCGGGCGAGCGATGCGGCAGCCATCCCTTCATGGTGACGGGCAGACCGGACTGCCAGGAAATACGGGCAGAACAGCGAACATTGACGGCGCAGGGGGCTGTTTCTGCGGCCCGCCGCCGCAAGCGGCGATCGTAGATGCCTAGATCGGCTCCTTTGCAGGGAACGGCCCGCTTTACCCCTTCGCGGGCCGTTCCACTTTCTTCGCCTTAGGTGCTGCCGGTTCCCCACCGTCCAGGGGAGGACGGGTCTCGCCTCGGCTCCTATGAGCTAGTACGAAGGGGACAGTCAGGGACTGGCAATAGCCGTGCGGCACGTTGACTAGCCACCAACGCCCGGAGCTCGAGGGGCGACTACGACCCGGGGACGTGCCGCCCTGACTCGAACTGGCGCGAGCTCAGGCCGAGCCCGACGGCTGCATGCCCGCGGGCGGCATCCAGGAGTGGTGCTGCGAGCCGAACCAGCCGTCGCCGTGGTGCTGCATCTGCGGCGACCAGGCATGCAGTGTGCCGTTGACGAGATCCGTGAAGAACTTCTGCGTCCTGGCGAGGATCGCCTTCTCCTGAGCAGCCGTCAGATGCTTCCCGGCGACCGCCTTGTCGAGCCGGCTCTTCGTATCCGCAACGAGCGCCGCCACGAGGCCCTCGGCGGTCTTGCCGTTCGCCTTCGCGATCTGAGCGAGGCTCTTGCCGGACGCGAGAGCGCTCCGCAACTGCGCCTGCGTGATCCCCAGATACGACGTGACCGTCTTCGAACCCGCGGCGAACAAGCCTCCGTGATGCTCGAAGCCGTGCCCGAAACCGAAATGCAGCCCGTGCCCGAAGGCCGGCGCCTTTCCGTTGACGAGGTCCGTGATGAACTGCTGCGTCCTGGCGAGGATCGCCTTCTCCTGAGCAGCCGTCAGATGCTTCCCGGCGACCGCCTTGTCGAGCCGGCTCTTCGTGTCCGCGACGAGGGCTGCGACGAGGCCCGCGGCGGTCTTGCCGTTCGCCTGGGCGATCTGAGCAAGGGTCTTCCCGGACGCGAGAGCGCTCCGCATCTGCGCCTGCGTGATCCCGAGATACGAGGTGACGGTCTTCGAACCCGCGGCGAACGGGCCTCCGTGATGCTCGAAGTCGTGTCCGCCGAACCGAGACCAGTGACCGCCGAAGCCGAAGCCGTGGTCGTATCCGGCGCCGACGAGCGGCATCCGGCCGCTGTTGAGCTGCGCCTTGAGCGCGTCACCCTGCTGCTTCGTCAGCCGGCCGGCCTTGACGGCCGCGTCGATCTGATCCTCGCGCGCCTGCTTGAGCGCCGAGGAGAGCGCACTCGGAGCCACGTGGAGCCGGCCTGCTGCATCGTTGATGATCGCCTTGCTCTGGCTGCTCGATGTCTCGAGCTTCGTTGCCGCAACGGCGCTGCCGGCGACAACCACGGCAAGCGCGATGACCCCCAAGAAGATCCAGTACCGACGCCGCATGTGTTCCCCCTTTCGCCCAAATCGTGGCACACCGCGGGCGCAAAGTCCATATACCGGCCGATTCTTAGTGAAGTCTCACCCGGCGCGCTGCGAATGTCGAGCGCCCGCGACCCCCGACCCGACTTCCAAGTCGAGGGCCGCCATCTACATTGGGTGTGCGGTGAACGCGCGCGAGACACGACCCACCCGGGAGCGGACGCTCTCGACCGAAGCGGTCGGGGGACTCGTCGCGTTTCTCGACTCGAGCGGCCTGGATCGCCGGCGCTACAGCGCCGCGATTCGCCTGCGCAGCATCCGCGACAGCGACCAGTTCGAGACGCTTCCCGAGGACTTGCGCGAGAGGATCCGCGAGATCCTCGCTGACAGCTAGCGCCAAGCAGTTCTGGCTGAGCGCCCACGGAGCCGGTAGCAGTGAGATCGCGCGTGCAAAGCGTTACTCGGGACGACCCGGAAGTCGTGTCACGAACCCGAAGAGGCCGAGCCGGGCGCGCTTCCGCTTGAGGCAGGGGCGGACACGTCCGCCCCGAGTCCGTGGCTCGACCTCGTCGCAAGCTGCCGATTGAGCTCACCGATTGTTCGATGCACAGAGTCCAGTTGTGATCGGAACTGCCCTGCGACGTAACTCTTGTTCCTACGCCAGTTTTCCGCTCGCTACCTCCGCCGAACAGCATCGTTCCTTGCCGATCCACCTTCCGCTGGAAGGGTTCTGTTTCATAAAGTCCGACCTGGAGTCCGGAGACCCAAGCCCAGAGGCAGATCTCGAGATCGAGCCAGATACCGAGGTCACCCGGTCCATCTCCATGAAGTCCATGTAGATGAAGCGCTCGTCGTACCCGCCGCAGTCGTGCCAGACGTCACGGTGCATGAGCAGGATCCCGATCCAGCACTGGTAGAAGAGATGCGCCGGAGGAGGATCCATCCGGGGCAGCCGAGGGCCGAACCAGCGCACGTAGCGATCGACGACCGCGAGCGAGGGCAGGTGGACCGCGAAGCGGTACGGGATATTCCGGCGATTCGAGATCAGCACAGCCCTCTCGAGAGGGACGAGGAGGCGACGCTTCTCGGTCAGCCAGAAGAAGGTCTCGAGGAAGTGGCGGCTCACCAGGATGTCCTGATCGATGCGGCCGATGTACTCGCCCCGGGCGCGGCGGGCTGCGGCGTTGAGCGCGAGCACCTCGGGGAAGGGGCTGTCCTTCTGCTCGGCTCGTGCAATCTCGGGCGGGATCGTCACAAAGCGGGTGATCCGGGCGGCCTCAGGCGTCAGCGAGAGAGCGTCGCGAACGGGCGTCTCGCTTCCCCAGTCGCCCACCACGATCTCCACCTCGTCGAGCTTGTCGAGCTCGGCAGCTGCTCCCGCGGTGTAGTTGAGCGCGGTCGGAGCCGCCAGAATGCCCTGATAGCTGTCGTTGCGGGTGCAGAGGATCAACGACAGCTTCGGCGCCGGCTCGCCGCCGGATTCGTGGGCAGCCGAATGCTCGCGAGACGTCGCCTGCTTCCCCGCTCTTCACCTGCTCAGTATGGGCTTGACCGGTCGAGTTCACCACCACCGTCCGGCCAGTCCAAGAAGATGCGGCGCATCATTTCGGGTGACGGAAGACCGCCGACGGAATGCTGCCGCACTGGTCGAAGCATCCGTTTAGGGTGGCGGGACCGGTGACGGACTCTTTAGGTTGCGGCCGGGATCGGTGGCAGTCGGGGCCAGTCCGGTTGAGCCAGGAGAGGAGCCAGACCGTTGGGTAATGCGGCAGGGCACAGCGGCCGCGAGAACTCAGCAACAGGGCTCGTATGTTGTGCCGCTGCCACGGTGAGCTATCTGCCACGCGCCCGGGTGGCTGCGGAGTCCTGGCAGTAGCACCACCCGGATTCGCCGTTCGTGCTGCTGCTCATCGACGGCCAGGACTGGCCCCTCGAGAGCGAGCCGTTCCAGGTCGTGCTGCCGGAGGAGCTCGGACTAGCCCCCGAGGAACTGCGGACACAAATGGCTATCTACAACGCGTTCGAGCTTTCCTGTGCACTGAAGCCGCACTTCTTCCGGCTGCTGCTCGAGCGTGGCGCCTCGGCGATCGTATTCACCGACACCGACACGTTCTTCTACGCGCCGGTCACGGACCTGGCAGAGACGGCGGCGATCTCCGGGCTCGCGCTCATTCCACACGCGGCCAGACCCCCGGCTCCGGCCCGCAGCTATCTGCCGCTCGCCCATGTGGAGTACCGCGTGTTTGTCGGTGGCCTGTTCAACCTCGGCTTCATCGCCGTCGGGCGAGGTGGCGAGGCGTTCCTCGATTGGTGGGGGAACCGACTCGCGCGCGACTGTCTCACGGAACCTGCAGCCGGCATCTATGTGGACGAGAGGTGGGTCGACTGGGCGCCGGTGTACTTCGAGCACGTCGTCATCCGCGACAGCTCGCTCAACGTCGCATTCTGGAACCTCGACGAGCGAGACCTGAGCGAACTCGACGGGCAGCCGATGATCGACGGCGCCCCGCTTCGCCACTTCCACTTCGCCGGCTTCGACCCGACCCAGCCACACCGACTCTCGAAATACCTCGACGCAGCGTGGCCTCCTCCAGCTGCCAACCCTGCACTCACGCGACTGTTGCAGGAGTACGCGGAGCGCTTGCTCGAGTCCGGCAGCACGGAGCTCCGGGAGCGCCCCTACAAGTACGGCACGAGTGTCGGTGGACGAACGCTGGGTCTCCGCGAGCGAGCGATCTATCGGGAGGCGGTGCTCGCCGCGGAGGCGCGCGACGTCGAGCCCCCTCCGAATCCGCTCGACCCGTCCCGCGTCGACGAGTTCGAGCGGTTGGTCGACGACCCGAGGAGTCTCGAGTTGCTCTCGGAGCCGGCCAGGACACGGCTCGAACAGGTACGACCGTCCGGCGTGTCGCGTTCCTCCTTCGGACGGTCGAGCAGACGACTCATGCCGGCCGCGCGCTATGCACTCGTCGGACGCCAGCCACCGGCTCTCGACGCCTTGCGAGTGGAGAGCGAAGTCGTCCGGCGCGAGTACTGACACGGACACGACGATTCGTAGGGTCGGACCGTCCGTTCGTCCGGCGGGCAGCAGCGAAGGCAGCCGGTTAATTAGGGGACAAGCGACATGTCGGAGCTGAGGAACGCACGCGCCCTGCCGGCCCTGCCCGCTTGGGCCGCGGCTGATGCATGCGTCGGGTTGAGCATGGGCTTCGCCTTGTTCACTCTCGGCTCGGTCCTGGTCGCCGCGACCGCATTGCTCCTAGCCGCGAGCTTCCGGCTCCGAACGCTGCCGGCATTTCTTCTCGCCGCGTACCTCCTCGCCAACGCCGAGCTGGTAGCGGTAGCCGAGATCCTCACCCCGTTCGACGCCGTCACACGCAGCGGCTATCTCGGGTCGGGGGCCTTGGGCGCGTTGGTCGCAGCAGGAGTGTGGTTAGTCCGAGGTCGTCCGCCGCCGCCGCTGGGAGAGCTTCGCCGCACTCGCGAACTACGCTCGAATCCGGTACTGCTCATCGTCGGGGGTGGCGTCGCACTCAGTCTCGTCTACGCCCTGGTGGTGGGACTGACGACTCCGCCGGACACATACGACGCTCTGGCGCATCAACTTGTCCGCGCAGCCGCTTGGCGCCAGCAGCACAGCGTCGCGCGCATTGCGGACGTGAACGACAACCTCGGCGTCAACGCGAGTCCACCGAACGCGGAGCTCCAGATGCTCTTCACGTTGGTCCTCGCCGGGCGGGACACGTTTGCGTCGATCCCGCAGTTCCTCGCCGAGTGCGCGCTGCTCGTCTCCGTCTTCGGAATGGCAAGGCGGGTCGGTTTCGCGCGCGACGCTGCAGCATTCGCGGCGCTCCTCACCGGCACGTCGGCGGTGATCGCCCTGCAAGCGGCGACGTCGCAGGACGATCTCATCGCAGGTGCGGCAATCGCGGTCGCGGGATACTTTCTGCTCGGACGAAGCCGTGCGGACGCGATCCTCGCAGGGCTGGCAGTGGGTCTCGCGTTCGGCACCAAGCTCACCGTGGTTTTTGCATTCCCTGCCTTTGTTCTTATCGCCATCGCCGTGGGTGGAGTGAGGCGCATCGCCGTCATCGTCGCGACGTCGCTGGTCAGCTTCGTGTGCTTCGGATCCTTCATCTACGTACAGCACGCGAGCAACGCCACAACGGTGACCAGTTATCCGGCCGGCCAAGGCTCCATTCGGGCGGCCTCGTCGGTCGTTGACACCGTCTCTACAGCCGCACGCATCTCCTATGACTTCATCGACCTCTCCGGATTCCATTACGCGCTGGGAAACACCACGTCCCTCGTCGTCGTGTTCTTCGCGCTGCCGCTCGCGCTCGCAGTCGTCATCCGCTCATGGCGACGACCGATCCTCGTGGCGACTCTGGTGCCCTTCATCGTCGGGTTGCTCGGCATCGCTACCGGGTTCGTCCTCGGCAACGTGCACCTCCCGCTCAATCCACCGAACGCAACCAGCCCGGGCCACTTCTCGCTCGGCGTCAACACGATCGGGGACGAGATCGGCGCCTTCTATGGCCCAATTGGAACTTTGTTGCTCTTGCCGCTATCGGGCTGGGTCTGCATCGCCTGGCTCCGCGGCAGGGCTGACCGCCGGCTCGCCGCGCTTGCTCTTGCACTGCCGGCGGCCGTGCTGGTGTTCTCGTTCACCCTCAGCTACAACCCGTGGGCAGGCCGCTACTTCGTCGGCCCGGTCGCTCTGGCCATGCCGCTGGCCGGGTTCGTCTATCGAAGCCGTACGCTCGCCCGCGCCGCCGCGCTCCTAGGCGTCTTTGCTCTGGTCGTTGCCAACATCTTCAATGCGGACAAGCCGATCGGGCTTGCGGGCTCCCGCCCCGTCTGGTCGCTCTCGTACATCGATGCACAGACCCTGGAACGCCCGAAGTGGCGGCCACTGCTGCGGCGGGTTGCCGAGAAGGTGCCCGCAGACGCCCACATCGGCCTTGTGCTGGACGCGAACGACTACTGGAGTTATCCGTTCTACGGTCCCGATCTCACACGAACTGTGACTTACCTCGCGCCGACCGATCCACGGCGAGAAGCAGCCAACGATCAGCTGTCGTGGATCATTGTGCACAAGCATCCCGGCCCCTGGCACATCATCAAGCTCGGGCCGAAGGGCGGCGAGACAGATGTCACATTGGGGCCGACTCGGCCGCGCAAGTCCCGGCCCTTCGGGTGACTCCAGCGATGCGAATCCTGCTCGTAAGCGCCAATTTCGCCCCCCACGTCGGCGGCGTCGAACGGTTCACCGAGGTACTCGCAGGCGCGCTGGCGCGGCGCGGACACGAGGTCAGGGTGGTGTGCTGCCGGTTCGGAAGCGGGCCGGCTAGAGAGGATCGCGACGGCTTTTCGATTCACCGCATCCCGTCGACCTATGTCGTCGACCGGAGGCTCAACCTGCCGTATCCGCTTCCAAACCCGGTCGCGCTCCTGACAACGCTCTCCCGCGCCATGGCGGGTGCTGACGTCGTCCACGTCCAGGACACCCTCTACGCAACATCGCTGCCTGCACTGCTCCTGGCCCGTCGGCGTGGGATTCCGAGCGTGCTCACCCAGCACGTCGCCTTCGTGCCTCAGGCCGGCCCGCTACTGGACGCAACTCAGCATGCAGCGGTGGCGACGCTCGGACGCTGTGCCCGTCTCGCCTCGGCGGTGGCGACGTACAACCCTGCGGTCGCCGACTGGGTGTCGCGCCACTGGGGAATCGAGGAGGTGCACCTGCTGCCGGTCGGAGTGGAGACCCCGTCTGGTGCGTCGGTCGGCCCGGCCGCGAATCGCGCTTCGCTCGGACTGCCCGAGAACCGGTTCCTCGCGCTGTTCGTCGGACGCGACGTTCCGAAGAAGGGCCTCGACCTCTTCCTTGGCGCTCACGATCCCGCGTACGAGCTCGTCGCGGTCACCGACCGTCGGGCAACCTCGACCGGGGCCATGCTCCTCGGCTTCATGAGTCCCGAGCGACTGCAGTCGCTTATGCGCTGCGTCGACGCCTTCGTTCTGCCCTCCGAGGCAGAGGGCTTCCCCCTTTCGCTGCAGGAGGCGCTTGCAAACGGGCTGCCCGTGGTGACAACGCGGCAGCCGGGGTACGCGCACTTTCTGGCGCCCGAAGACGTCCTCTTCGTCGACCGGGACGCAGGGGCGATCCGAAGGGCTCTGAGACGGCTGGAAGCCGACGAAGACTTGCAGGCACGGCTCTCTGCCCGGTCACGCGCCGTGGCGCAACGCCACTTCGGTGTCGAGGGGTTCGCCACAGCCTACGAACAGCTCTATGCGGCTCTTTCGAGCGAGACGGAATCCACTCGCTGAGGCCGCACGGCGAAGTGTGCCACGCCGAACGTTGCGGCCTCGCCAGAACGAAGGTCAGGGTCGAAACGCGCGTGACTGTCCTACGATCGAAGGGTGCTGGAGATACACGCAGCTGACGGCTCCCTGCTCTCTGTGGCTGCGCATGGTCCGGGTGACACGGCCGAAACGGCCGAGCCTGCCCGCGACGCCTGGTTCCGGCGCCGGGTCGGCGTCGGCGAGGCCGTTCGTGAGTTGTGGGCGTTCCGCGAGCTGATTCGGGCCCTCGCCGAGCGGGACCTTCGTACCCGCTACAAGCAGTCCGTCCTTGGGATCGCGTGGGTCGCCCTAGCTCCAATCGTCCTGATGCTCGTCTTCACGCTCGTGTTCACGAACATCGGTCAAGTAGCGACCGATGGCATTCCATACCCGCTGTTCGCCTTCATAGCGCTCATTCCGTGGACGTTCTTCTCGTCCTCGGTCCTGACCGGGGGAATGAGCCTGACCGTGAACACTCCCCTCCTCAACAAGCTCTACTGCCCGCGTGAGGTCTTCCCTCTCGGCAGCATCGTGGCGGCCTCCGTCGACGCGCTGGTCTCGACCGCGGTGTTCATCGTGCTGCTCCTGATCGAGGGGTGGCCGCCCGCGATTGAGTCGCTCTACACCCCGATCTTCATCCTGATCCTCGTGGCATTCACCGTTGGCGTGACCGTCGCGGTCTCGGCAATGGTCGTCTATGTCCAGGACCTTCGAGTTGCCCTGCCGCTCGTGATTCAGCTCGGGCTCTTCGTGACGCCCGTCGCGTACGGCGCAGGCGTCGTCGCCAATTCGGAGAAGGCGCAGGTTGTCTACTCGGCGATCAATCCGCTGGCCCCGGTGATCGACGGTCTGCGCCGAACCGTGTTGCTCGGCGAGGCCCCGAACTGGCCGACCGTGATCGCAGGCGGTTGCTCCGCACTGCTCTTCCTTGCAGGCGGCTCAGTCCTGTTCAAGCGCCTCGAGACAGGGCTGGCCGACATTGCGTAGCGGCACGGTCACTGCGACCGACGTCTGGAAGCGCTTCCGGGTCGACGGCCGGCCCACATATCTCCAGGATCAGCTGGGGCAAGTCGCAGATTACGTCCGCCGGAAGGAGACCTCGACCTGGCGTTGGGTCCTCCGGGACGTCGAGTTTCGAGCGGAACCCGGCGAGTCGTGGGCGCTCGTCGGCGCCAACGGCGCCGGCAAGTCGACGCTGCTCAAGTTGATCGCACGGGTCATGTACCAGACCGCGGGAAAGGTCGATATCGCCGGTCGGGTCGGGGCTCTGATCGACATTCGGGCCGGCATGGCGCCGCTCCTGACCGGGAGGGAGAACATCTATTTCACCGGCACTCTCATGGGACTGAGGCGGAAGGAGATCGCACGCCGCTTCGACGAGATCGTCGAGTTCGCCGGCCTCGAGTCGGCGGTCGACCGACAGGTCAAGCACTACTCGTGGGGGATGCAGATGCGGCTCGGATTCGGAGTCGCCGCGTATCTCGAGCCCGACGTGCTTCTCGTCGACGAGGTGCTCGCGGTCGGCGACGCGACATTCCAGCAGCGCTGCCTGGAGCGCATGAGATACGTGCTCAACCAGGGCACGACGCTCGTGTTCGTTTCTCACGACCTGCCAGCGATCGAAGCCACCTGCACGAACGCCATGTGGCTCGACGAAGGCTCTGTCCGGTCCGTCGGACCAACCCGCGACGTCCTCAGCGCGTATCGGGGCTCGGTCGAGGAGATCGCCTTCCAGCAGCGGGCCGGTGATCCGCTCCGGGTCCGCCGTCCCGAGGTCGGAACGACAGGGGGCGGCGGCGCGCAGACGGGCTATCCACTGGACGTGAACCTCGTCCTCGAGAGCGACGACGACTGCCTCGCCTACCTCTACCTGGGAGTGAGCGAGGGCGCAGCAACCCCCATCTTCCTTCTCAACCCCGGCCGCGAAGTCGCCCTCGAACCCGGCGGGAATCGGATCTCGTGCACGGTGCCCAACGTCCCGTTGCCGCGCGGTTGCTACTTCCTGTGGGGAGCTGCGTACCGGAACTCCCCCGACGGCCAGGAACTCCTGGCGTGGCAGCCGATCACCAGCTTCGAGGTGTTCGGGCCGGAACTCGACCCGGGCCCGAGGGCGATCGTGCGCCTCTCGCCCGTCTACGTCGACTCGCAATGGCAGATCGACGCCGTCGGTGACGGCTGACGCCTCGACGAGGACGGCGCCGATGGCCGGCCACGAGGTCTCGGGGCTGGAGCGCGAGCTTGCCGAGCGGGTGGGCAGGAGCCATTGCGTCGCCACCGGCTCGGGAACGATGGCGCTCACCATGGCGCTCGAGGTTCTCGACCTCCCGCCGGGCTCCGAGGTGATCGTTCCCTCGGTGTGCTGTCCCGCCGTTCCGTTCGCCGTCGCCTATGCCGGCCTGGTCCCGGTCTTCTGTGACATCTCGCCGGCCGACTACGTGCTCGACACCGACGGCGTCGATGCCGTGCTTTCCGAAAGGTCGCGTGCACTCGTGGGTGTCCACCTCTTCGGCAATCCGGCGCCGGTCGACGAGCTCGCCGAGTACGCACGATCTCACTCGCTCGTGTTCGTCGAAGACGCTGCGCAGGCGTTCGGCGGCAGCTATCACGGCGAGATGCTCGGCCGGTTCGGGACGATGGCGATCACCAGCTTCGGGCCGTCAAAGATCCTCTCCGCCGACGGAGGCGGCGCGGTCTTCACCGACGATGCCGATCTCGCCGCCGCTTTGCGAGAGGCCCGGCGTGTCCACGGCGACTCCCGCAGCCCGAAGGGGCGGAGGAACGACACGCTCTACGACTATGTCGACCCGACGACCGATCATCCGCGCTTCTTGCCCAGAGCCGTCCAGATCCGTCTTGCGTCGCGTCTCTTCAAGCCGCTGTCGTTTCGTTCGCTCCAGCCACGGGAGGCGCAGCTCGTCTCCGAGCTTCTGCCTCGACTCGAGGGCAACGTGGAGCAGCGGAACCATCACGCGTCGCTGTATCGAGCGTTGCTCCCGGGTCCCGGGCTGGTCCACCCCCGTTCCGCGCGAGGGCGGCGCCTGCTTCCGCTACACCGTGCGCCTCGAGGATGACGCTCGCATGCACATTCGGCGCCAGCTCAACCGGCGAGGTATCTGGGTGAGCGCGCTCTACTCAGCGCTGCACGAGTGGTTCGGGTCGTCCCAACCCCTCCCGGTGGCCGAGGGCGTCGCGTCCCGACTCTTGAACCTCCCGGTCGCACCGCCGTGCAATGCCGATGACGTAACGCGCATCGCCACGACCCTCACCGAGCTCCTGTCAGTCGCCGCGTGATGCCCACGAGCTATCGCGACGAGCAACGGGAGCGGTGGGATTCGCTCGCCGCCGCTCACGGAAGCACGGAGCCGTTACGGGCGGTGATCGGCTCCACACCGCTCGGCAACGACTACCTCGACCGCACGACGAAGCGGTTCCTGGGCAAGCTCCTGCGCGTCGGGACAAGCGATGTGGTGCTCGACTACGGCTGCGGAGTCGGGCGTCTTGCCCTCTGGCTGGCGCCGCAGGTAGAGCAGGTGATCGCGATGGACATCTCGCCGAAGATGATCGACGTCGCGACGGCGGAGAGCGTGAGGAGGGGAATCGACAACGCAACCTTCGCGGTCGCCGAGGGCTACACGCTCCCGGTCGAGACGGCGAGCGTCGACGTCGTCATCTGCGGCAGCGTGTTGAAGTATGTCCTGGACGACGACGATCTCGCCGTCCTCGTCGGCGTTCGGCCGCGCCCTGAGCGCTGGAGGCAGGGTGGCGGTGATCGAAGAGGTCGACGAAGACGGGCCGTTAGGGTCCTGTCCGGATCCGAGGAGATCGGCGGGAACGTCCCGCTTACGCCCCGTGAGCGAGTACCGAGACCTCTTCTCGCGCAACGGCATGTCGGCGGGTGGGGATTGGCCGATCTATCGGCAGCGAATTCTCCGCCTGTACTCACGGGCCGGTGGGAAGGGGAAACCGTCGCCGTGGCTTGCGAGCACGTTGGTGAGGAGCGAGATCCTGATCGAGGGCCTCCTCCGCACCCGCGAGACGGCGAAGCATGGATTCCGGCTCCTGTACTTCGTCCGTGATCGAGAGCGCTAGCTCGAGCCGCGCAGACGTCGCGCAGACGCCGAGACCAGCGAGCCGCCGGCCTGCCGGGCGCGGCCGAGCGCGGCCAGCCTTGCCCCATACCGCACGGTCAGCTTGAACCCGACTCCGGGCCGGAGCCACCAAGGCACGTCGTTCGACGCCAGCGGCAGCACGGCGTCCCGTCCGAACGCGACCCGCGGAAACACCGTCACGTAGGGATCGGGTGCGCCCAGGCGGACCCGACCCTGACGCGACCACACCTTCGGACGCGCCCAGTGATGAAGCAGCGAGACCCGCCGATCATCGCGGAGACAGACGAGTCGCTCCTCGTCGACGATCATCACCTCGTCCCCCGGAGCCGCCTGCAGTCCACGACCGCGGCGACGCGGTCGAGTCGCTCCCGCTGCTCCGTCGCCGACCCGTCGTCCAGGACGACGAGCGGCTCACGATGGCCCATCAGCCGCAGCGAGTTCAGCAGCGCGACGGTTCCCGGGAAGAACTCGGCGTCGGTGACCGTGTAGAACGTCGCGCCAGCGCTCATCGCTCTAGCTCGCTGCGCTCCTCGCGCGGGCGACGGACCTTGAGCAGCCAGGTCTGGTAGCGGATACGCGCGACCGCCCTGCGCTCGCCGCCGAATCGGCTCTTGAAGGCTGCGACTCCCTCCAGGCCCCCGCTCGGATTGAGGTCGAACCACGTGAAGCCTCGGTCGCAGGCCTCCTCCACGGCATCGGCGACGAGGATCGCGAATGCGGACGAATCGAGCGCCTCGGCGTACACCGCCGAGTGCCAGCCAACGGCGTGCTGGTTCCAGTAGAAGTTCAAGGCGCCGCCGAGCGTCTTACCTTCCCGCTCGGCGAGCCACAACTTCACGTGCGCGGGATATCTCGTCGCCAGGTCGTGGCAGACCTCGAAGAAATTCCATGGATACCGCAGCGTGACGCCTTCCCCCCACCGGTGAAGCGAATCCTGATACGCGGCGAAGTAGCTCCGGTAGTCGTCCAGCGTCGACGCGACTCTCGTTCGTACGCCCGACTCCCGTCCCTTCTTGATCTCCCGGCGCCGCTCGCTCGTGAAACGTGCGGCGACGGACGGCATCCCTCCCGCGAGCGACAGCACATCGGTGAAATCCTCGCGAACGCCCACTGCGCGAAAGAGCGGCGGTGGGAAAGGAGCGAGCGGGTTCTGCGTCAGCTCGAGCTCGACGATGCCGCTGCGAAGTGCGGCGCGGTGAATGCGTTCGCGCGCCGACTCGTCGACGGGCCCGTCGGCGATCAGGCCCCCGTAGCAGCCGAATGCGGTGGAGTGCGCGATCGCGAGCCGGCCCCGAGACGTCGCGCCACCTCCACGAGCGGAAAGACGACGCGGACCCCGTCCTGCGACGTCACGTGACGAGTCACGTCTTGCAGGTCCTGACACGCGCGCGTGACGAGCTCGGACCAGATGGGCGTGTGGAAGAAGGTCGCATATTCGCACCGGCGAGCAACGTCGAGCCACGCGCTGGTTTCCGGAGAGCTGTCCAGCTGCGTCACGTCGACGTCGAGGTCTTCAGCGCCTCGACGACGTCGTCCTGATCCTCGAAAGAGAGGTTCGGACCGAGCGGCAGGCTCAGGACCCGTTCCGAGATGCGCGTCGCCACCGGGAACTGCTCCGGCCGCAAGCCGTACTTGTCCCGGTAGTACGGCTGCAGATGAACGCCCCGGTAGTGGACGCCGACGCCGATGTTCTGACGCGTCAGAGAGTCGAGGAGCTCGTCGCGGGTGAGCGGGCAGGTATCGCCGGTCTGCACGGGGTAGAGATGCCACGCGTGGGTCAGCTCGGGGCCAGGTTCTGGCGGGAGATCGAGCGGCAGATGAGCGAGCCGCTCGGTGTACCGCCGTGCAAGCTCGGCGCGCCGCCCAATCCAATCGTCGAGCCGGGGCAGCTGGTGAATGCCGAGGGCCGCCTGCACGTCGGTCATGTTGAGCTTGAAGCCGGGGGCGGTTGCGTCGTAGTGCTTGAAGCCGGCGTCCGAGAAGCGCTGCCAGGCGCCGAGGCTGAGTCCGTGGAGGGCGAGCTGCTCAATCTGTACGGCCAGCTCCGGGTCGTCGGTGGCGAGCGCACCGCCTTCGATCGTCGTGATGTTTTTCGTCACGTAGAACGAGTACGCCGTCATGTTTCCGAACGAGCCGATGGGACGCCCCTGCCAGCACGCACCGATCGCGTGCGCTGCGTCCTCGACGACGAGCAGGCCGAACCGGTCGCGGAGGCCGTTGAGCGCGTCGATGTCGACGGGTCGGCCCCACAAGTGCACGGGCACGATCGCCTTTGTCCTCTCGGTGACGGCGGCCTCGGCCCCTTCGAGGTCGATCAGCCCGGTCGCCGGGTCGCAGTCGACGAAGACCGGTCGGGCGCCGGTGTGCTCCACGGCATTCGCAGTGGCCACGAAGGTCATGGCCGGAACGAGGACTTCATCCCCCGGCCCGATGTCGAGGACCTTCATCGCGAGCGACAGCGCAGCGGTACACGACGACACGCAGCGCACGTTCCTCACGCCGACGTACTCCTCGAGCATGCGCTCGAAGCGCTGCACCTTGGGCCCGGTTCCGATCCACCCGGAGCGCAGGCTGTCGACGACCTCCGCGATCTCCGCCTCTTCGATGAGTGGCCTGCCGAAGACGAGAAACTCTTTCCGCACTACGACATTCCGTCCATAGCGGGGACGACGCCCGACAGCTCGGCGTAGAGCCTCTCTCGAGCCGTCGCATTGGCCTGCGGCGAGTGATTCGCGCGGACGAAAGCGGATCCTGCAGCCCCGATCTCCGCCAGCAGCCCGGGGCTGTCGTAGAGGGCACGTAGCGCATCTGCCCAGGCGTCCACGTCCGTCGGAGGCAAGGCCTTCGGCCCGCTGGGGGCGGTCACGAACGGCAGATCGTCGTGTTCGCTGACCAGCGCCGGCACTCCGAGCCACTGCGTCTCGATGAGCGTCACCGGCGCCCCTCCCTCGGTGTCGCCGTCAGGGGCGGACCTGCTCGGAAAGAGCGCGACGGAAGCGCTCGCGATCTGCGACATGAACTGCTCGAAGCGGAGCGAGCCGAGCCAGGTCACCTGCTCCATGATCCCCTCGTCCCGGGCCAGGCGCCGGTAGTCCGCCTCGAGCTCGCCGCCTCCCACCATGAGCAGCCGCGCGTCGCGACCGCGTAGCGCTCTCGCGAATGCCCGGACGCCGGTGTCGAAGCCCTTCTTCGCCACGAACCGGCCGGCGAGGACGACGAGGAACGTGTCGGGGACCTGGCGGATTACCCGCGAGAGGCCGGCCGCGTCTGCCGGTAGGCGCACGATACGAAGCTTTGCATCGGGACAGCCGAGCGCTGCGACCCGCTCGGCCATGACCGGCCCCTCGACGAGAACGGCAGCCACATCGCGGAAGAGCCGCCGGTAGCGGGCGCGCCACGCGCGGGCGGCGATGTACCGGTCCATCGAAGCGTCGTACCCATAGAAGCTCGCGACGAGCGGGCAGCGGAGACGCCAGGCCAGCTGCCGGTGCTGGGTCGCGACGACACCGAAATGCGCGTGAATCGCGCTTGGCGGATGGGTGCGGAAGCGACGCCCCAACACCGCGAGGCTGTAACCACCGGACATGAACATGCCCCTGTGGCAGGCGCGCGTCCTCAAGTCGTCCGAGGCGACGATCCAGCTGGCGGGAGCATCGCGGCCCGGCTCGGCCGTGCGCCCCAGAATGCGCGCGTCGAACGCGATCTGCGAGTCCACCTGGGTCTGGATCCATCGCTCGGTGAGCGATCCGAGCACCATCGTCGAGTGGAGGACCCACGGGCGCGCAGACACCCGCCGGCCGTCCACTCTGCGATCCGTGACATTCGCCATCACCGGAGCCTTCAGCGTCGACATCAGCGATCCGGGGCGACCAGCCCCCGGAGATAGCCAAGACCGTGAACCAGGTTCGTCGCAACGACCGCGGCGGGACGATGGCCGGCGTTCTTCAGGAGCGGCACCGCGAGCAGAAGGGGATACGTCTTGACCCGAAGCGTGAGAGGAAGGCCGAGGATGAACACCGCGTAGGCGGGATAGACCAGCTCCGAGCCGACGACGCGGCGGCGTGCCCACGGATGCTTCCGATGGAGCCGGGCGTGAGCCTCGCCGTAGAGAAGGGCGCGCCGGAAGTTGGCCCTGACACCTCCCCAGTCGTGCAAGACGACCGCCTCGGGCACGTAACGAATTCGAGCTCCGCCTACGACCATCCGCCCCGTCAGCTCGATGTCCGATCCGAAGCGGAGCGACTCGTCGAACCCGCCGTGCCGCTCGATCAACTCCCGGGCCACAGCGAGATTGAGGGTCGCCGCCTCATGGAGATACCGTCTCGCGCTCGCACCCGTCTCCCATTGCCGATCATGAATCGACGAGCCTTCGAGCGAGCGAACGCTTCCGGCGGTGATCGATTCCGTACCGTCGAGGATCGGTGGGTGAGCGCGTTCAACCACTCGGGCTCGGGAACACAGTCGGAGTCGATGAAGACGATCACGTTGCCTCGCGCTCGCGAACGCCGACGTTTCTTTGGTCGGCCACACTGATCCCTCGTTTCCGCCGCAAAGGGGATCCAGCGCACCTCCGGGTGAGCAGACTCTGATGTCGTCCAGCTCCACCACCTGAGGCGTCGACGACGACGATCTCCGCGCTTCTCCGGGCGCTGGAGCCCCTCCAGGAGATCGAGGAGTCTGCCAACGCGACGATCGTTCTTGACGATCACGACCACCGACAGGACGACTCCCTCAGCCATCGTCGCCGCCGTCCAGGAGAAGGCACGCGCATTCCACGACCGAGCCGGCGCCGTGGGCGAGGTTCAGGAGCTGCCTTCGCACGCTACGCGGGCGGCCGGCGAGGTAGGGCGCGACGATCGCGAACCCGAGTGCCGGGCGTCTGATCACGATCGGCAGGGCGGCGACGTACAACGCATAGAAGGAGGTGTAGAGGACATGGCCGTCGGTCAAGGATCGGATCGCCCTCGGATGGCGCGCATACAACCGGACTGCGTCTCGCCCGTACCGGAAAGAGTGGTCGAGCGACTTGCGGAGAGGATCGGTCGGATGCTCCACGACCGCGTTGGGGGCGAACAGGATGCGAAAGCCGGCCGCGACCGCCCGGAGGCAGAAGTCGTAATCGTGTGCGCCCGGAAGGGTTTCGTCATAGACGCCCACGCGGTCGATGACGTCCCGGGTCAAGGCGAAGCTCTGGGTACCGGCCTTGGTCACGTATGCGCGCTGTTGCGGCTGCCGGACGGTCGCATAGCCGGCGAAGCGGATCGAGCCGGCTACGATGGCCTCCCCCTCGTTGCGGATCGGCCGCACCATCGCCTCGAGCCACCCCGGCGAGGGCTCACAGTCGGAGTCGACGAACACGAGGACGTCCCCGCGAGCGGCTGCGAGTGCCGCGTTCCGCTGGTGCGGAATCGGACAGGCCCCTCGGGGAGGAGGCGCAGAGTCGATCCAACGGATGTCCGGATGGCGTTCCTGTATCCAGGCCAGGCGCCCGGCGGAGGCGTCGACCACGAGGAGCTCGCTCTCCTCGGACAGGGTGGAGCGCTGGGCCTGTACCTCTGCCAGTAGGCGATCGAGCCTTGGATCGTCTTTGACCGGGATGAGCACGGAGATCACGGGAGGACTCCCTCCAGGATCTCGCCTGTGGCGTCCACCCTGGCGTCCCAGGAGAACTCGGCCTTGGCCCTCTCCGCCGCCCGGGTCCCGAGCGCTCGCGCGAGGTCATCGTCGTTCAGGATCACCGTCACCGCCTCGCCCAGGGCTTCCGCGTCGCCCGGAGGAACGAGAAGACCGGTCTCGCCGTCGAGCACGGCGGACGGGATCCCTCCCACGCGACTCGCCACGGCCGGCCGCCCGCAGGCTGCAGCTTCCAGCAGCACCATTCCGAACGATTCCGCAGCCGTCGTGGAAGGGAGGACCACGAGTGTGGCGTGTCGATACCTCTCGACCAGGGCTTGTCCGGTGAGCGCTCCGTGGAACTTGACGACTCCCTCGAGCCCCTTCGACCGCGCGTGGCGACGGAGCGACGGAACGTCGTCGCCGCTACCCACCAGATCGACGCTCAGGTCGGGCACCGACCGCAGCATCTGGGGCACTGCGTCGATCAGGTGGCGCACGCCCTTCCACCGTGAGCTGCGTTCCATCCGCCCGACGTAGAGCACGCTGCGCTCACGGGGAGCCGGGCCGTTCGGCGAGAACTGTCCCAGGTCGACACCCGGAGCGACGACATGCACCTTGTCTTCCAGCAGGCGGGCGTTCACCCGGCCGAACTCCGGTGAGTAATGGACCACGGCAGCGGCCTGCTTCAGCAACCGACGCAACCCCAGCTTCTCGTACACCGTCGCCGTCGCGTCGAACAAGGGCCGTCCCTTCGCGAGCGGACCCGCGTGATACGTCAGCACGAACGGTCGGTCTCGGGAGGCGCGTGCCGCGACATCGGCCATGAACGGGACCGGCGAGTGTGCGACCACAACGTCGGGGGACTCCTCGTCCACCAGACGCGCCAGACGCCTGCGCCACGACAGATCGACCGGCGTATTCGACACAACGGCCCGGGCCGGCATCCGGTGGACGACGACACCCTCGTCGTCGAAGATTCCCTCAGGCGCACCGATCGCCGAGGTCGCGACCACCACCCTCCAATCGTGCCGTCGGCGCAGCCCGACGCAGATCTCACGGCAGTACCGCTCGGCTCCGCCCACGTGCGGCGGGTAGTAGGGCGTGGCGACGACGACCTTCACCCGCGTCCCCCGGGTGGGAGCCGGATCCCGTTCCGCATCGAGGCCGGCCCCCTTGGTGGACGCAGGTTGCGCACTCTTTCATTAGGACTCAAATACGGGCCTGACGCAAGAGTCGTTCGGCTGGTCCCGGCGTGGACGAGAGGACGGCCAGAACCCGACGACTCGGCGGGGTGCCGACCCTGCCGAGAGCCGATACTCCGACGACGATGTGGACGCAGCGCAACGTTCTCGTCACGGGCGGAGCGTCGTTCATCGGCTCCCATCTGGTCGAAGCGCTGGTGAGGCGCGGCGCCCGTGTGCGGGTCGTCGACAACCTCAGCAGCGGCCTCTTCGAGAACATCCGTCCCGATGTCGAGGGCGGGAGAGTCGAGTTCCGCGAAGAGGATCTGCTCGACCCCGAGGTCGCCGGCCGCGCCACCGACGGCATGGAGGTCGTCTTTCACCTGGCGGCCGATCACGGCGGACGCGGCTACATCGACACACATCCGGTCGAGTGCTCGACCAACCTGATCCTCGACGGCCAGGTGTTCAGGGCAGCCCATCAAGCGGGGGTGCAGAAGATCGTCTTCGCCTCGTCCGGCTGCGTCTATCCGACCTCGAAGCAGATGGACACCTCGGCCGAGATCTTCCTCTCGGAAGACCTCGTGCGGCCGCCCTACGAGGCGGACGATCTCTACGGCTGGGCCAAGCTGATGGCCGAGCTCACACTGAGGGCCTATCACGAGCAGTACGGGATGAAGGCAGCGAGCTGCCGCTACTTCACCGCGTACGGGCCTCGCTGCTCTGAGAATCACGCGGTGATGGCCATGATCGCCCGCGCATTTCTCAAGCAGGATCCGTTCGAGGTGTGGGGCACCGGTGAGCAGATCCGAAACTGGACCTACATCGACGACATCGTCGAGGGGACGATTCTCGCGGCCGAGAGGATCGACGACGGCACGGGGGTCAACATCGGTACGACCGAGCGCATCCGTGTTGTCGACTGCGCGCGGCAAGTCATCGAGCTCGCCGGCTACGAAGCCGAGGTGACGATGCTCCCGGACAAGCCCACCGGACCGCTGAACCGGGTCGCGGACGACTCGCTGAGCAAGCAGCTCCTCGGTTGGCAGCCGCAGGTGCGATTCGACGAAGGACTCCGGCGGACCGCCGAGTGGTATTTCGCCACGCACGAGCGCGACCGCGTCGCCCGGCTGGTCGAGCGCGGGCTGATGGAGCGCCGACCCGAGCAGTAGGTCCCGCTATGCCCGCCCCGGTGCCGGCTCCGCCTCGACGACTGGGCCGAGACGAGCGCGGAAACCCCGGCGGAGCGGCCGCTCGACCTTGTAGTAACAGAGCGCCGAGACGACGAGCGCGACCGGCAGTGCCACCTGTGTCCGCCAGTCGAAGAGCTCCAGGCAGAAGAAGTGCCAGAGGTAGAGGCTGTAGGAGATCAGCCCGATCCAGACCAGGGGGCGGAAGGAGAGGCAGCGCGACAGGAGGCCCTGCTCCATTGCCGCTCCCGTGAGCAGTGCAGCCGCGATGGAGGCCGGCGCCAGCTCGAAGGCCTCACCCCCGACGAGCGACGGGAACGCAAAGGCCACGACGAGCGCCGCCAGCCCGAGCCAGCCGAGGAGCTCCGGGACACGCAAACCGCGCCGGCGGAGCAGAGCGAGCAGGCAGCCGAGGACGAGTCCGTCGGCATGGGTGTCGGGGGCGTAGTAGAGGCGCGTGTACGAGGCGCCGGCGAGCGCGAGCCCCGACCGGTACGCCACCAGAACGACCACGAGGCCTGCGAGCGCCCACGCGACCCGCGACTCCCGCACCTCCCGCCGCAGAAGCAGGAGGAGCAGCAGCGGCCAGAGCAGGTAGAACTGCTCCTCCTCGGCCAGCGACCAGAACGGCACGAACGGCGTGCCGTCGACGAGATGGGAGCCGGACGCCAGGACGAAGTTCGCGCCGTACAAGGCGCCCGCCGCGACCTGCTCGAGCGCTCGCGGTGACGCCACGGTGAGCGCCGTGTAGGCGGCCACAACAGCGAGCAGTCCCGGGAGAAGGCGGTACGCACGGCGGCGGTAGAAGGAACCCATCGCGATGCCGCCGCTTCGGTCGTGCTCCTCGAGCAGCAACGTCGTGATCAGGAAACCCGAGAGGACGAAGAACAGGTCGACGCCGTAGAAGCCGCCGAGCGGCTTCCCGAAGGCGTGTACGCCGATCACGGCGAGGATCGCGATGCCACGCAGGCCGTCCAGGGCGGGCACGTAGCCGAGGCGCTTCATACGGCCTGTTCTGCACCGTGCCGGAGCGACCGTGGGCGCAACCGCGGTCTCCAGCCGCTCAGTGCGAGAGCCAGCGTCGCCGCCACAACGACGAGGACGTGCACCCTCTGAGCGAGCACGGCCTCATTCGACCCCGGAGCTCCCCAGATGAGCAGCGGGGCGATCCAGGCGGCTCCGAAGCGGCGCTGGTACAGGCCGACGACGACGAGCAAGACCGCGAGGTAGTGCATCTCGAGCAGCGGCGTGAGCACGAGGACGGCGACGATCGTCAGTGTGAACGCGTCGCGCTCGCGGCCGCGCCGGCCCAGAGCCACGACGAGCAGGAGAATGCCGAGGCCGATCGCACTCTCGACCGCCGTAGCCGCGGTCCAGCTCGGCAGCACACCGTGGAGCAGAGCGGCGACCGAGTAGCTGTGGGGCCCTTCGCCGCGCGAGACGCTCGCCAGGAGGTGTGGGTAGCCGCGCATGCCCGCGAACCCGATCCCCGCCCAGGGCACCACGACGAAGAGCGCGGAAGCAGCCGCGGCGAGCGCAGCGCTCCGGTAGCGGCGCGTGGCGACGAGCCAGACGAGCACGGGCCAGAAGAAGAGCTTGACGGCGATCAAGAGCGCCGCAACGATGGCGCCGACCGCCCTCCGGTCGCGGTAGCGCCAGACGAGCGCGAGGCCGAGCACCAGCGGCAGCGTCACGTTCGCCGTCTGAATGCCGATGACGACCGGGAACCAGAGGAAGGCGCACGCGTAGCAGCGCCAGTCGCGCACCTCGAGCGCCAGCAGCGTCGCCGGCACCGTGGCCGCGACGAGAACGACTGCGAGAACCCCGGCTGCGGCGGGAGGGAGCAGGGTGAACGGCGCGAGCACGTACGCCGTCAGCGGCGGGTAGAGGAACGCGATGCCTTCCGTGACGGCCTTCGAGCCGACCGCATGGTACGGCGAGGCCCCATGGATCACGGCCCGGGCTCCGGGGAGGAATGCTCCACGGAAGTCGAGGGCGAGCAAGTGTCCGCGCTCTGCGAGGACGAGGATCCAGATCGGTACGAGGGCGGCAACGATCGCGAAGCCGTGTGCGAGCGCGTGCCGCAGTGGGTCGGCCTCGACACGCGAGGCGAGCTGCCCTCCGCTCGAGTCGCCGCCCTTCACGCGGCCTCCGGACGCAACCCCCGCGAAGGCAGTCTGGGTCTCCAGTCGCTCATCGCCAGGACGAGAGTCGCCGCCACGACGACCGCCACGTGTACCCGGTTCAGGCCCGTGCCGTTGTTCGCCTCGGTCGCCCCCCAGATGAGCAGCGGAGCGAGCCAAGCAGCGCCGAAGCGCGGGCGATAGAGGGCGATCACGACGAGTAGCACGGAGAAGTAGTGGATCTCGAGCAGCGGCGTGAAGACGAGCATCGCGAGGATCGCGAGCGCGAATGCATCCCGGTCGCGGCCGCGCCGCCCGGCCACGAGCGCCAGGGCGAGGACGCCGAGGCCGGCCAGCGTCTCCACGGCGACCGCCACGGTCCAGCTCGGGACGACGTAGTGGACGAGCGCCGCGAGCGAGTAACTGTCCGCACCCTCCTGGTGGGCGACGACCCGAAGCAGGTGGATGTAGTCGCCGAGGCCCGCGAAGCCGATCACGGCCCAGGGGATGAAGACGAAGGCCAGCGAAGCCAGGGCGGTCAACGCGGCGGTCCGGTAGCGGCGGGTCGCGACGAGCCAGATCAGGAGCGGCCAGAAGAAGAGCTTGAGCGCGATGATGAGGCCGCCGGCGAGCGCGACGACCCAGGCCTTGTTCCGGTAGCGCCAGACGAGCGCCAGCCCGAGGACCATGGGGAGGGTGACGTTCGCACTCTGGATGCCCGCGATGGTCGGGATCCAGATGAAGGCAACCGCATAGCAGCGCCAGTCACGGATCCCGAGCACCCACAACGTCGCGGGGATCGCCGCCGCCACGAGCAGGGTCGCGAGGATGCCGGCCACCACCGTCGGCAGCACCGTGAACGGTGCGAAGAGGTAGGCGCCGAGCGGCGGGTACAGGAACGCGATCCCCTCGTGCACAGCGTGGGAGCTCACACCGCTGTAGGGAGACGCACCGTGGAGAACCGCACGGGCCGCGGGAACGAACGCGAAGTGGACGTCGAACGCGAACTGGTGCTCCATCGCGTTGCTGATCACCATCCAGACCGGGACGACGACGGCCCAGAACACGAGACTGTGCGTCAGCGCGCTCCACAGCGGGTCGCGCTCAGCCGTCGGCGGCGTTTCCGCATCCATCCATCGCATCGTCACGGATCTGCGGTCCCGCATCCTCGGTCGAACGGCGGGACGGTTCACAACCTAGGTCCGGAGCATCGAGAACTGCTACGAGGTCGGCGGAAGGCCGAGCCGACCAAGCGTCGACGAGCCGTCCGCGGACACCGCGTCACCCGAAGACGGGGCGGCTCCGTCGGCGTTCCTGCCGGCGCTGAACCAGTGATAGACCGGCGGTGCGTCGGCCGGAACCTCGACCGAGGCAGGCCGAGGCTTGGCCCATGCCGTTCGCGCGAGCCTCTCCTTCAGCGCCTTCGCTCCATCGATGTCCATTTCATCGGCTCCTTCTGACGACGTCCGATCGTACCGCGATTGAACTGTTGCCGTCCAGCCTGCTCAGCGTGTCAGCGCCGCACGTCGACGTCGCCCACCATCCGGTGGGGATTCAACTCCACCCACGGCGGGCTCGACCTTCCGCGGTCTCCGCCACACTGAGCCGATGGGCGCGGAAGAAGCGCTGCTGATGCTGGGTGAAGCCGAAACTCACGAGTTGGAGGCCGGGCGCCCGGATGGGCCGCCGCGGAGCCGGACGGCAGTGCTGCGCGCCCACCCCGCGGCCGCGACGTTTGTCGCGCTGGTCGGTCTGGCGATCGCTTCGACGGTCCTACGCGCGATCCTCGTCGGTTACGTGCACGGCCCCAAGGTCTTCCTGGACGAGCTCGGCTACGAACAGATGGCTCGAAGCTTCGCGCACACGGGCCACTTCTCGCTCTTCGGCAAGACCGGCCTCGCCTATTCACCGCTCTATCCGATCCTGCTCTCACCCGTCTATGCGCTGACCTCGTCGCTGCATACCGCCTACGAGTGGGCCAAGGTCGAGAACGCGCTGCTCATCTCGCTCTCGGTCTTCCCGGTCTACGCGGTCGCGCGGTTCGTGCTTCGGCGCGACCGCGCGCTTGCCGCGGCTGCCTTTTCGCTGCTTGCGCCGCTGATGCTCTACAGCGGCTTCGAGATGAGCGAGAACCTCGCCTATCCGCTCTGTCTCGTCGCGATCTGGACGATGCTGCGAGCGGTTCGCCGGCCGAGCGTCGCGAACGATGCAATTCTGCTGGGCGCGGTCGCCCTTGCGTCGGCGGCGCGCCTGGAGCTGGTGGTGCTGCTTCCCGCCTCTCTCACGGCCGCCCTGCTCGTGGCGGTGCTGGCGCCTGACCCGGCCGGCGGCCGCGGCCGCGCGGCGCTCCGAGCGATCCGGGCTCATTGGCTCCTGTTCGGCGCTGCGGGCGCCGCCCTGCTCGCAGTGCTTCTGCGGAGAGCGAGCAACGGCGGCGATCTGCCGCTCGCGGGCCGCTACGCGAATCTGGGGACGACGCACGTGGATCTCCTGCGCGTTGTGGAGCTCTTCTTTCAGCACCTTGCCGAGCTGGACTTCGCGGTCGGCGTGGTCCCGTTCGCCGCTGCGCTGCTCGCCGGCTATGCGCTCGTTCGGCTCGGTCCATCGCGCGGCCCGCTGATCTTCGCCTCGGTCGCACTTGCCACGACCTTCTGGATCCTGCTCGAAGTCGCGTTCGCCGCCGCGGAGTTCGACGCGACGAGCCTCCGGCCGCGGACCGGCGCGCGCGCGACGGACCTGCCACGGATCCACGAGCGATACCTCATCTATCTCGTACCCCTCTTCGTCGTCGCGCTGTTCGCCGCGCTGCCGTTGCTCCGCAACCGCGTCCGGCTGCGCTACCACCTCGCGATCGCCGTCGCCGTCGCGGCCTTACCGGCAGCGATCCCCTTCGGCACGGTCATCAACAACACGAACGGCGTCGACTCCTTCGCGCTGCAGATCTTCGCCAAGCAGCTGCCCGAGAAGGTCGTTCCGGCCTCGCACGCAACGCTGCTGATCCTGCTCCTCTCGAGCTTCGCGGCCTTCATCTACCTCTGCGCTGCCGCTCAACCGCTTCCCCAACTCGCCGTGGCGATGACCGCAGTCGCCTTCCTCGGTCTCTCGGCAGTGGTGCTCGGACGACAGACACAACGGCTCAGCGCAGCCGCGCTCGGTCTGCCCGCACACGCGAACTGGGTCGACCGAGCCGTGGGCGGCCGGAACGACGTCGCTCTCGTGGCGGGGGCCGGCGTGCGACCCCTGGCGCTGAAGGAGACCGCGTTCGCGAACCGCTCGATCGCGCGCGTCTACCGCACGTGCGAGCCCGTCCTGGGAGCCGATTTCGGCGAAGAGCAGCTCACGCTCGACCCGAGCGGGGTCCTGCGCCTGCCGTCCGGCCCGATCCGTACGCGCTATGCGGTCGTGCCCGCCGCGTTCCACGCACCCGGCCGGGTGCTCGGACGCGACCCGGCGGGCCACCTGGTGCTCCTCGCGGTGATGGGAGAGACGCTGTGGCTACCGCCCGACCGGCGCTCGCTCCTCAGCTGCGCGGGCTGAAGCTCAGCCGCTGGCGCGGCCGCCGCGACGCAGCCCGACCAGCGAGAGCAGGAACGACGTGAAGAAGACCTGCATCCCGACGATGATGAGCGTCACGGCGAGGATCGACAGCGGCGTGTCCACCGCGGTGTCGACACCGCCGGCGAGCCGGTTGTCCACACCGAGGACGCCGAGGCCGACTCCGGTCCCGATCAGAGCGATCCCGAGCAGGAGACCGTGCTCCATGCGCACGCGCCGGGCCATCCACTCCAACAGCCGATCCCGATCATCGAGCTGGTAGACGGCATAGGCGCGGCCGCAGAGGCCGAACCCGACCAGCTGCGCCCCGACCACGACGAGCAGCGAGCCGCCGATCGAGTGGACGAAGTACAGATCTCCGAAGAACGCGGCGTGCACGAAGGCGAGCCCCATGAGGACCGTGCCGAGCGCAGCGAACGCGAGGCCGGGAACCAGGAAGAGGAAGTTGGGCTTGTAGACGAGCATCAGCCGCAGCGACCGCCAGCCGTCCCTGAACGGAGACAGCTTGGACTGTCCTTCGCGCGGATGGAGGGCGATCGGCAACTCACGGATGTCGAGGCCGCTCCGGGCAGCGCGGATCACCATTTCGGAGGCGAACTCCATCCCCGTCGCCTGGAGACGGAGGACGGGCAGGACATCGCGTCTGAACGCCCGCAGGCCGCACCACGTGTCGCTGACAGGCGTCCGGAAAAGCAGATTGAGGAAGCGAGACATCAACGGGTTCCCGATCCGGCTCAGCATCGACATCGCGCCCGGCTGGACTGCTCCCATCCGGTTTCCCATCACGAGCTCGGCACCGTCGTCCAGCTCGCGGATGAAGCGCGGAATCTCCTCGAAGTCGTACGAGAGATCGGCGTCGATCATCACGATGTAGTCACCCTGCGCGGCCGCGAAGCCGGCGAGGTAGGCGTTGCCGTAGCCGCGGTGCGGCTCCTCCACGACCCGCGCGCCGGCGAGCAGCGCGAGCGTCGCGCTGCCGTCGTCCGAACCGTTGTCGACCACCACGACCTCGCCGCCGAGTGCGTGCTCGTCGAGAACCCGGCGTGCCGCCTCGACGCACTGGCCGATGCTGTCGGCCTCGTTCAGGCACGGGATCACCACCGAAACCGAACCGGTGTTCGGAGCGACCTCGCTGCGGCGTTCGGAGAGAGCGTTGACCGCCACGGTTGAGACTTAAGTACTCGAGCCGCTCTTCGACACTATCCGCACGGCTGAGGTCATCCGCCTGGAAGTCTGGGCAGCACCCTCGGGGAGAGTGGACAAGAGGACGGCAAAACCTCGACCACCCGCGGGGTGACGAAACGTGCCGACGACCGATACTTGGAAGCACGATGCGGACGTTGTCGAGGTCGCCGCTGGTTCGCGTGCTCGAGCTCTGGTTCCTCGGCGTGCTGCCGCTGTTCATGGTGACCGTGACCGCGATCGTCGGGATCCCCTCGCACAAGATCGCCTACGACTTCGACCGGGCCTACGCCCCGGCGATCCACCACGTTCTGCACGGAGCCTCGCCCTACGGCCCGTCGACCGCTGCGGCCCTGGGCTCGCAGACCGCGTTCGTCTATCCGCCGCTCGGCGCCTTTCTCGGAGCACCTCTGGCGCTGTTCTCCGCGCAGACAGCGGACATTTTGGTCACCGTGCTGGCGGCGCTCGCCGTGCCGGCGATCCTCTTGCTGGTCGGGGTGCGGGACTGGCGCTGCATCGGAGCGGCGCTGCTGTGGATGCCCACGGCCTCGGCGATCCACCTCGGCACCGTCAGCATCCCGATGGCGCTCGGTGTCGCGCTGCTGTGGCGCTGGCGAGATCGGCCAGTCCGGGCCGGAGTCGTCCTGGGGCTCGTGATCGCACTCAAGCTCTTCCTCTGGCCCCTCGTCATCTGGCTCGCGATCACCAGGCGCTACCGAGCTGCGGGGGTGGCGGCCGCCTCCTCGATCTTCTTCGTGCTCGCGCCCTGGCTCCCGATCAAAGGGGCGGGGCTCCTCGGCTATCCGCACCGGCTGAGCTTGCTCACGTCGCTCGAGGCGCAGAAGGGGTTCTCGCCGGCCGCGCTGCTCGCACATCTCGGGGCCGGTTGGAGCGCGGCCGAAGCTGTCGGCTACGGAATCGGGATCCTCGTGCTCGTGTACGCGTACCGCCGAAGAGACACAGACTCGAGCGCATTCGGGCTCGTCTGCGCCTCGACACTCTTGCTGACGCCGATCCTGTGGCCGAACTACCTCGTGATCATGCTGGCACCGCTCGGGATCCTCCGCCCCCGCTTCGGCCTGGTTTGGCTCCTGCCCGTGCTGCTGGTGGGTCAGGCGGCCTTCAACCCGCCGACCTGGGAGATCGCCGTGTTCCTCGCCACCCTCGCGGTGGTGGCCGCGGCGGCGGCGGGCATGCCCGCCCTGGGCAGGCGGCATCCGCGCCTGATGCTTGCATGGGAACGGTGAGCACGCGCGACGAGGCGGTCGCCACTGCGCCATCCGCCGACCGGCGACGCACGGTCACGGCACGCATCTCGGCAGGCCTGGAACAGAACGGCACCCTCGTCATGGTGGTCGCCGCGTTTGCCATCGTCCTGATCACCCACCTCCGCACGGCGCTCGCGGCCGACGGCTGGATGGCGCTGCTCTCCGGACGCGTAGTCGCCCACGGGCTCCCGTCGCATGACACGCTGATGGTCTGGGCGCACGGCCGGCAGTGGGTCGACCAGCAGTGGCTCGCGCAGCTCGCCCTCTACGGACTCGACCGCCTGGGCGGCCTGCCGCTCGTTCTGCTCGTCCATGCCTTCCTCGTGACGGGCGCGCTCGGCGGTGCTGCCGCTCTGGCCGTCCGGCGCGGCGGCTCGGCGCGATCCGCGACCTGGGTCGCCCTGCCGGTGCTCATCGCCTACTGGCCGGAAGCAGTGGTCATGCGGCCGCAGTCGTTCGCCTACCCGCTCTTCATCGCCGTGCTGTGGATGCTGGTCGACGAGCTTCGGCGGCCGTCGCGCCGCGTGTATCTCGTGCTGCCGCTCCTCGTGCTGTGGGCGAACCTGCACGGCTCGGTGGTGGTTGGGGCGGCGATCGTCTCGGCCTTCGCCGTGACCGAGATCGCCGCTTCTCTCCGCTCGCGGCCGCGGACGGTGACCGTCCGCGCACTCGTGCTGCTCGCGGCGCCGTGGCTGTGCGTGCTCGCGTCGCCGTACGCGACCTCCCTCCCCCACTACTACCGCCTGATCTTCTCGAGCGGCTTCGGGAGCTACGTGACCGAATGGGCGCCGACCACCCTGACGATCGGCCATGCACCCGTCTACCTGCTCGCGCTCGGTGGGCTCTGGCTGTTCGGGAAGACGGGGAACCGGGCGTCGTGGTTCGAGAAGCTCGCCTTCCTCGGCCTGACGCTGCTCGCCTTCGACGCAGTCAGGAACGCCGTCTGGCTCGCGCTCTTCTCGCTCGTCGTGCTCCCGAGGCTGCTCGACGCGCTGCGCGCTCCGGCCGTCGAGCCGAAGCGTCTGAACCGCCTGCTCGCGCTCGCGATGCTCGCGCTCGTGGGCGTCGCCACGCTGGGCGTCGCGTTCGAGCCGGAGACGTGGTTCACGCAGACCTACCCCGCGGCGGCGGGGAACGCGGCCGCGTCGGCTGCCGGAGCGCGCGGCCGGGTGTTCGCCAACGAGCGCTACGCCGACTGGCTCGTCTTCGAGCACCCGCAGCTCGCCGGGCGCATCGCCTACGACTCGCGGTTCGAGCTCCTCACCTCACGGCAGCTCAGGTCGGTACAGGAGTTCCGCAACCTCGTCGCCGGCTGGCGCGGGACGGTGCGCGGCTACCCGGCTCTCGTCCTCGACCGCCAGGACGACGCGAAGCCGATCGCAGCGCTCGTCAGGACGAAGGCAGCGCGTGTGGTGGTTCGGCGCGGCCCGATCGTGGTGCTGCGGCAACGCTAGGTGCCGGATCCACCGTCCGCCAGACGACGTACGCGCTGACAGCGAGCACGAGGCAGATCCGCCAGACGCTGCCGCCCGAGTGCGCGAGCGGCGTGATCCAGAACACGAGGGGCGTGAACCAGATCGCGGACAACCGCGGGCGGGCAAGAGCGATGGGGACGAACAGCAAGTCGAGGTAATGGAGCCACAACACCGGCGTGGCGAGAAGCGCGCCGGCGACGGCGATCACGAGCGCCCGCCGATCGCCGTCCTCGCCGCGGGCGGCCAGGAAGATCCCGGCGATCACCGCGATCACGAGGAGCCCGCTCAGCGCTGTGGCCGCGCCGCCGTCGACCCGCAGCAACCCGGTGAGCGAATAGCTCTTCACCGCGTCCACCCTCGTGAGCACCTGCAGCAGGTGGGGGTATCCGCGGAGCCCGGCGAAACCGATCACGGCCCAGCCGCCCACGACCAGGAGCACGGACGTTACGGCAGCGACGAGCGCCGCCCGGAAGCGCCGCGTGGCCAGCAGCCAGACGAAGAGCGGCCAGACGAACACCTTGGCGACGGCGGTGACGGCCGTGACGGCACCGGCGACGAAGGGACGGTCGCGGTAGCGCCAGGCCAGCGCCACGCCGAGGAGCAGCATGGAGCTGATCGCGCCGAGGCTCAGCGAGTCGACCACCGGGGCGGTGAGAAGAGCGAGCCCGTAGCAGCGCCAGTCGCGGACGCCGAGCAGGTGGAGAGCGAGCAGCACGCTGCCGAGCGCGAGCACGAGAAAGAGGGCCTTCCCGAGGACGACAGGGCCAAATGCAAGTGGCGTGAGCAATAGCGCCGTGACAGGCGGGTAGACGTACTTGTCGCCGTGCGCCAGCGCAGCCGTGGTCGCGGGCGGGAACGGCGAGCGGCCGTGCACGACCGAGTGGGCCGCCGTGCGGAAGATCTCCCAGTCCTTGAGCGAGCCGGAGAGGTGCAGCTCGGTGAAAGCGATGACGGCGAACAGGATGCAGGGGACCCAGAGGAAGACCGCGAGCTCCCAGGGTTGTCCCAGCGCGCGCATCGAAGCCGCAACCCTCTCACCGGTCGCCTTCATCACCCCATTCAACTCCGAGACGCCCGGTCACGCCTTCGACCGAAGGACGGGGTCATCCCACCCATCCCGCAGGAGACGCAGCGCCTCAGGAGGTTTATCACCCACTAGTAAGGGCGTCTCGGCACGCAGAGATGCTGCACGCGCAGTAGACAAGGAGGAAAGTAGATGCTTCGTTCGCTCACCACGCGGGCCTACCTGGCGGTTGCGGCCCTGCGGGATCGCGAAGAGGGACAGGCGCTCGTCGAGTACGCGCTCCTGCTCTCCCTGATCGCGGTCGCCTCGATCGGAATCCTGACCACGCTGGGTCACAGCGTCTCGGGGATCTTCAGCACGATCAACCACGAGGTCTAGGACGAGAACCGAGATCTCGAGAGGGCTTTGGCCGAAGGACTGGGTGATCCCAGCCTTCCCGCAGGTGTAGATGCCCTCGCGCGCATCTACACCTGCTAGCGACCACAAAGGCATCTCGCAAGCCCGCGGGATTGCCCCAAGCGCAGGGAGCCAACCCTGCACGAACAGGGCACGACGGCGCAGCCGGCGGCCCTCAGAAGGAGGACACAGGTGGAGATGATTCGTTCGCTCCCCATGCGGGCCTACCTCGCGGTTGCGGCCCTGCGGGATCGCGAAGAGGGACAGGCGCTCGTCGAGTACGCGCTCCTGCTCTCCCTGATCGCGGTCGCCTCGATCGGAATCCTGACCACCCTTGGTCAGAGCGTTTCGGGGATCTTCAGCACGATCAACCACGAGGTCTAGGCACGAGAGCCGAGGCCTGGAGAAGGCGTTGACCGAAGGACTGGCTGATCCCAGCCTTCCCGCAGGAGCATCCGGACTCGTCTGGGTCTACACCTGCAGGTACAAGGGCGTCTCGCAGCTGCGAGACGCCCAAGACCGCAGGGCACCAACCCTGCATGACGGGGCGCGACGGTCAAGCCGGCGGCCCTCAGAAGGAGGACACAGGTGGAGATGATTCGTTCGCTCCCCATGCGGGCCTACCTCGCGGTTGCGGCCCTGCGGGATCGCGAAGAGGGACAGGCGCTCGTCGAGTACGCGCTCCTGCTCTCCCTGATCGCGGTCGCCTCGATCGGAATCCTGACCACGCTGGGTCACAGCGTCTCGGGGATCTTCAACCAGGTCAACAACTCGCTCTAGGCAGCAGCACGAGACCATGAACGAGGGGGCGGCTTCTCACTCGCTCGAAGACGAAGTGCCCCCTCGCCACTGGTCGCTCACGACTGTCGAAGACTTTCACGCGACCTGACGCGAAAATCAGGAGGAGGAACCAGAGTGGAAAACATCATGTCGAGCAAGCTCTTCAGGACGCGCCAGGGCACGATCTTGCTCGGCGTGGTGGCGGCAGTGCTCGCGGCGATCGCACTGATCGTCTATCTGAACCACTACCGGAACAGCGTCAACAACACGGCCACGCTGTCGGTACTCGTCGCCAAGAACAACATCCCGCAGAACACCTCGGGCAACATCGTCGCTTCCTCGGGGCTCTACACGACCAAGCAGATCGCGAAGAGCGACGCTCAGGCCGGCGCCCTGACCGACCCGTCCCAGCTCGCAAACCAAGTCGCGGCGACGGACATCGTCAAGGGCCAGCAGCTCACCTCGTCTGACTTCAGTGCACCCTCCTCCGGGAGCGGGGGGCTGACCGTGGATCTCAAGCCCACCCAGCGCGCCGTCGTCGTCCCGCTCGACTCGCCGAGCCAAGTGGGCGGCCAGATCGCAGCGGGCGACACCGTGGACGTCTACGCGCTCATCACCACAACGAACGGTTCCCCGGTCGTCAAGGAGATTCTGGCGAACATGTACGTGCTGAACTCGACCTCGGACGGCAACGTGACACTGCGTGCGACGCCGCACCAGGCCGGCCAGCTGATCTACGCGAGCGGCAACGACAAGGTCTGGCTCACGCTGCGGCCGCCGCGCGGCACGCTGAAGAAGTCGTCGCCGATCACCTCGAGCTCGCTGGGAGGCTGAGCATGGATGACACGATTCGCATTCTCGTAAGCCTCGCGGAGCACGCCGATCCTCGGCTGGTCGAGTCCGCACTTCAGGATGAGCCCGCCCTCGAGGTCGTCGGCTACGCCGACTACCTCGACGACTGGCGCGAGTTCCTCGCGCAGCAGGCCGACGTCGTCATCGTCGCCTGTTCCGCCACCGACCAGGGGGCGACGTCGATGGTCGACCGGGCCGTGAAGCACCGGCCCGACCGGCCCGTGGTCGTCATGACCGAGGCGCCGCCGAACGGGTTCCTGCGCCAGGCGTTCGAAGCGGGCGCCGACGACGTGATCACCCTCCCGCAGGCTTCGGAGGAGGTTGCATTCACGCTCCAGAAGGTCATCGCCCGCCGCCGGGGTCTCTCCATCCCGGGGAAGCCGTCGGCACCGCTCATCGCCGTCCTCGGCCCCAAGGGTGGAACCGGCAAGACGCTCATCGGAACGAACCTGTCCGTCGCGCTCGCTCAGCGGGACGCGCAGGTCGTCCTCATCGACCTCGACCTGCAGTTCGGGGACATCGGCCTGGCTCTCGGGCTCTCGCCCGAGCGGACGATGTACGACCTGATGAAGGCCGGGCCGCCCTTCGACCACGACAAGCTCGACCGGCACCTGATCCGCCACTCTTCCGGCGTCAAGGTGCTGATCGCGCCGACGAGGCCGGACCAGGCGAGCGCCGTCTCGATCGACTACCTCCGCGAGATCTACGCCTCGCTGCGGACGATGTGCGACTTCGTGATCGTCGACACGCCGCCCGGGTTCACCCCGGAGGTGATCGCGACGATCGACGTGTCGACCGAGATCTGCATGGTCGGGATGCTCGACTCGCTCTCGCTCAAGAACACGAAGCTGGGCGTCGAGACGCTCGACCTCATGGGCTACGACTCCGAGCAGATCGCGCTCGTCCTCAACCGTGCCGACTCGCGGGTCGGGATCACCCCCGAGGACGTGTCGACCATCGTCGGCCGGACTCCGGACGTGTTCATCCCGAGCGACCGCGAGATCCCGCGTTCGATCAACGAGGGAACCCCGATCGTCGCCTCCAAGCCGAGCTCCGGCGCCGCGCAGGCGTTCCGGAACCTCGCCGACCGCTTCACGACGGCATCCACGGCCCGGCCGGCAGCGAGCTCGTCGAGCTCCAGCGGGCGGACCCTGATCGGGCGGAGACGCTGATGGACCTGCACGAGCGCCTCAACACGTCCCAGCCGATGGCGGCGGACAGGGATCCGTTCGCCGAGGTCAAGAGCCGCGTCCACTTCACGGTCATCGGAGATCTCGGGCCGCAGATCTACAACGTCAACATGGACCCGGACGACCTGCGCGAGCGCGTTCTCGCCGATGTCCGCGACCAGCTTGCCCAGGAGACGGGCATCTCGCGCGACGATCGGGCGCGGATCGCGCTCGAGGTTGCCGACGACATCCTCGGCCACGGCCCGCTCGAGCGGCTGCTCATCGACGACAGCATCACCGAGATCATGGTCAACGGCCCGCACGAGATCTGGATCGAGCGTGGCGGACGGCTCTACCCCAGTGATGTCCAGTTCAACGACGAGTGGCACCTGCGGCGGATCATCAACAAGATGGTTGCTCAGGTCGGCCGGCGGATCGACGAGACGTCGCCGATGGTCGACGCGCGCCTGCCGGACGGCAGCCGCGTCAACGCGGTGATCCCGCCGCTCTCGCTCGGCGGCCCGCTGATCACGATCCGCAAGTTCAGCCGGGCGCGCCTGACGCTCGACGACATGATCAAGCTCGGCACGCTCAACCAGGAGACCGTCGAGTTTCTCCAGCGCTGCATCCGCGCACAGCTCAACCTCCTCATCTCGGGAGGAACGGGCTCGGGCAAGACGACGCTCCTGAACGCGCTCTCGACCGCGATCCCGAACGAAGAGCGGATCGTGACGATCGAGGACGCGGCCGAGTTGCGGCTCAACCAGGATCACGTGCTGCGGCTCGAGGCCCGGCCGAGGGACCTCGGCGGCGAGAACGAGGTGCCGATCCGCGCCCTCGTCCGCAACTCGCTGCGCATGCGGCCCGACCGGATCATCGTCGGCGAGGTTCGCGGCGCCGAGGCGCTCGACATGCTGCAGGCGATGAACACGGGCCACGACGGCTCGCTCTCGACCATCCACTCGAACAGCCCGCGCGATGCGCTCGCCCGGGTCGAGACGATGGTGCTGATGGCCGGCTACGACCTGCCGGTGCACGCGATCCGGGAACAGACGTCGGCGGCGCTCGACGGCATCATCCATCTGGAGCGGCTCGAGGACGGCACGCGTCGCGTGACGTCGATCACCGAGGTGCAGCGGATGGAGTCGGACGTGATCACATTGCAGGAGCTGTTCAAGTTCCGGATCGACGAGGTCACGCGCGACGGCACGATCGTCGGCGGTCTTCACCCGACCGGGCTGCGGCCGACCTTCCTGCAGAAGTTCGAGAAGCGGGGCATCGCACTGCCGCTCGGACTCTTCCAGGCCAACGAGCCGGACCTCCGCCCGGCGGCGATCGGGGGCGGCAAGTGAAGCGACTCTCGCTTCTCGCCACGGCCCTTCTCACCGCCTGCGTCTTCGCGGCCGGAGCCGCGGCAGCCGGATCCTCGACGGCCCAGCCGTACAACCCCTCGCTGACCGACCGCATCGCGAGCTCGACGATCACGATGGTCGTGGTGGCGTTGCTCGTGGCGGCCGCCGTCGCGTTCCTCGTGATCGCGATCCTTGCGCCGCGGCGGAGCGGATTGCCCGAGCGCATGTCCGAGTTCGTCTCGATCCGCGCCCTCCAGCAGGACCAGCCGGGGACCGCCGAAGAGGGGTCCGGCGAGGCGCAGGAGGCCAACCGCTGGACAAGCCTCGGGGAGACGCTCGAGATCGCCGACATCGACGTCTCGCCCCAGCTGCTCGTGGGCGGGACCATCGCCGTCACCGTGGTCGTCTTCCTGCTGATCCTGGCGGCCACCGGATCGCCGTGGTGGGCGCTCTTCGCTCTCCTGATCCCGTACATCGCACGGGAGTGGGTCGTTCGCACGCTCGCCCATCGGCGCAAGCGTTTCGCCGAGCAGCTTCCCGATGCGCTCCAGGTGATCGCCTCCGCACTCCGTTCGGGTCACAGCTTCGCCGGAGCCCTGGCGGTCGTCGTCGAGAGCTCGTCGGAACCGATGAAGAGTGAGCTGCAGCGCGTCGTCGCGGACGAGCAGCACGGCGTCCCGATTCAGAACTCGCTGCTCGTGGTGGCGGATCGCATGGCGAGCCGTGACGTCGAGCAGCTCGCGATGGTGGCCGAGCTCCAGCGGGAGTCCGGCGGCAACGCCGCCGAGGTGATCGACGCGGTGGCCGACACGGTCCGCGAGCGGTTCGATCTGCAGCGGCTCGTCGACACGCTGACGATGCAGGGCCGCATGACGCGCTGGATCGTCTCGGCGCTCCCCATCGGGATCGTCCTCATCCTCCAGCTCGAGAATCCGCACTACCTCCACCCGCTGATCGAGTCGACCGCAGGGAAGATCGCGCTCGTCCTCGTGGTCCTCTGGGCCGTTGCCGGGTCGTTCGTGATCAAGAAAATCGTCGAGATCGAAGTCTGAGGTGACGCCGTGACTGCTCTGCTCATACTTGGTCTCCTGCTCCTCGGCACCGCCGTCGCGCTGCTTTCGCGGGCGATGATCACGTCGCGGCTTCGCGCGACGGACACGCTCGCGCAGATCGGCCAGTACGGCTTCACGGGCGGCGCCGACCAGGAGCGCGAGCCCGGCTTCCGCGGATTCCTCGACTGGGGCGCGACGTGGCTCGGCCGTGTCTTCACCGACGGGCTCCACGTCGTCAACCCCGAGCGCCTGGAGAAGACGCTCGTCGCGGCGGGCATCCGCCGGACGACGCCGGACATGATCGTCGGCTATTCAGCCTTCTGCGCAATCGCGGCGCCGCTGATCTGGATCGTGATCGCGGTCTCGACCGGAGCGTCGACCGCGGTGACGATCCTCCTCACCATCTTCTTCGCCGCCGTCGGCTGGATCGCGCCCGGCTTCATCGTCCAGCGCAAGGCGGAGAACCGCCTCTACCGCATCGACCACGCCATGCCCGAGCTGATCGACCTGCTCGTGGTGACGGTCGAGGCCGGCCTCAGCCTCAGCGCTGCGTTGCAGCTCGCCGGCGAGCGGATGGGAGGCCCGCTGGGCGAGGAGCTCCGGATCGTGATCCAGGAACAGCGGATGGGCCTCACGCCCGTCCAGGCGCTGGAGAACATGGTCGGCCGCACGCCGACTCCCGCGGTCGAGTCGTTCGCCCGGGCGATGATGCAGGGCGAGCTGCTCGGCGTGTCCGTGGGACAGATCCTGCGCAGCCTCGCGATCGAGATGCGCAAGCGGCGGCGGGCTCAGGCGGAGCAGCAGGCGCAGAAGGCGCCGATCAAGATGCTCTTCCCGCTCGTGTTCATGATCTTCCCGGCGCTCTTCTTCATCATCCTCGGCCCGGCATTGATCTCGATCTTCCAGGCGCTGAACAACCGATGAGGCGCATCCCGGACATCCGCCGCGATGACGGCCAGGGGCTGGTCGAGTTCGCGCTCGTCCTCCCCATCCTGCTGATGGTCGCGACCGGGATCATGAGCTTCGGCATCGTCTTCTACCGCTACATCACGCTCACCGATGCCGTCCGCGCCGGTGCGCGTACGCTTTCGCTCGGGCGCGGCCTCACTGACCCCTGCACGCCGGCCGTCACCCAAACGGTGAACTCCGCGATCGACGTCAACCTCCAGCCCAACCAGGTGCAGACCGTCGTGAACAACAATGCGGGCAGCTGCAACGGAAACGACGGCACCGATTGGATCCAGGGCAACCAGGCGACCGTGAGCGCGTCGATCCCCTACAGCCTCAACATCTTCGGCGTCATCAGCATCAATTCCGGGACTCTTCACGCGAGCGCCACGGATGCGATCGAGTGACGTGCGCATAGAAGGGGTCGCCCGGCGTCTGCGTGAAGAGCGCGGTCAGGTCCTGCCGCTGACTGCGCTGATGATGGTCGTCCTCGTCGGGTTCGCCGGGCTCGTGATCGACGTCGGGCGGGTCTATCTCGCGCAGCGCCAGCTGCAGAATGCGGTCGACTCCACTGCGATCGCAGTCGCGCAGAACATGCCGGACGACTATGCGGGTTGGTGCCAGTCGGCCGGAAGCACCGCCTCGGTGGACTGCGGGAGCCTCTCGCCCGCGCCGCCCCCGTTGGGCTACGGCGGCGGGACGGGAGCACGTAACGCCCTCTTCGGCTACGGCGTGACGGCCGGCAACCCGACCCTCACGTTCATCTGCTCGCCGAGCGGGCCGGGCTACCAGGCGGGAGCCAACCCCCCGGCGACGGCCACGTGCCCGGCGGACTCGAGCCCGCAGGATGCGAGCGCTCTCTGTAACCCGGGCGGCATGCCGAACCCGCCCCCCAACGGCTGTAACGCCGTGACCGTCTCCGAGTCGGCGACGGTCAAGACGACGTTCGCCGGCATCTTCGGCTTCAGCAACTTCAACCTGAGCGCCAGCGGCAGCGCGACTGCGCCAGACCAGACGATCACGCCGATCGACGTCGCCGTCGTCCTCGACACCACCGGCTCGATGAACCAGTCGGCGCCCTGGGTCCTCCACCGTCTGCCCCGGGGTCGCCAACCCCACCAAGCTCGACTGCGTCAAGGTCGGCGTCAGGGCGCTCCTCAACACGCTGTACCCCTGCAACCCGGGCGGATCGTGTAACGGTCAGCCGCCGCTCGACAAGGTCGAGCTGCTCGCCTTCCCCGGCCTGACCAGTAACGCTGCGGTGGCCGCCGAGCAGACCTGCAACGCGCTCCCGGGGAACGCCAAGGCCTACGACGATCCCGGCAAGCCGGCGGTCAACCCGTTCCTGACCGAGGGCTACACGTTCAACGTCATCCCGTGGGAGAACACCTACTCCAGCTGGAACGGCACGAAGTTCACGCTCAACGCGAACGATCCGCTCGTCAAGACCCTTCAGACGGGCGGCAACTGCGGCCTCAAGGAGGGCGGGGACACGTCCTACACCTCGGTGCTCCAGACAGGCGCAGGACTCGCTCGCCGCCCTCGGCAACGACGGCGCCACCCACGCCATCGTCGTCCTCGGCGACGGCGAGGCCAACTATGGCCCGATCTACACGTCGCCCAACGAGTCGTCGATCCCGACAACCTCGGCCGAGCGCCACACCCCGTGCCAGCAGGCCGTGAACGTCGGCGCGGCAGCGACGGCCACCGGCACGTCGATCTACACGATCGGCTACTGGTCGCCGGGCTCGGACCAGGACACCCAGTGCCTCGGGATGAACGGCACGAACAAGTTGCCACTTACAAGTCGACGAACCAGTTCAACGGCTGCAACGAGGTGTCGCAGGGAAATCCGGCCCGGCCCTGGCCGGGAGCGACCGTCTGTCCCGGCAACTTCGCCAACCACCCCGATCCGCGGCTGCTGGACGATGTACTACCTGGCGAGCGATCCGAGCCAGTTCTATCCGGACGCGAGCGACACGAGTTTGGCGGCGATCTTCAAACAGATCGGCCAGAACCTCGGGAAGACGCGGCTGATCCCCTAGCTGTCATGACGAATCGCTTCCGCCTCGGTCTCGCCTCTGCGCTGCTCGTCGGCGTCCTCGTGCTCACGTGGGCGGGCGCCTCGCAGGCGAAGACGCGCGCCGCCTGGATGACCCCGCAGGCGATCGCGAAGAAGATCCACGGCTACATCCCGCAGATCCCGACCGACAACACGAGCGCCCCCTCGTTCATCGCTGCGGCGAACTGTCACGGCCTCGGCAAGGCACGCAGGGCGGGGCTGGGCAAGAAGTATTCGACGTTCCGCTGCACCGCGACCTGGCAGCGCGGCAAGTCCCGCGTCTGGGCCCGTGCGCTGCCGCGCGGCAAGTTCTGTGCCAGCAGCACCGGACTCAACGCCTGTCCCGCAGCCCCACCGGTCGCCGGCGACCCGCGGATCTGCGGCAACCCGCCCGCGCCACCGACGGCCGACTCGAACAACTGCGCCATGTCGGCGACCGAGGCTGCCTTCATCCGCGCGATGAAGGTGGCGTCGAACAACCAGGGCTGGGAGCCCGGCAACGTCCACTGCAAGGGCTCGAACCTCAAGCGCACCTGCACGTTCCAGCAGATCAACGTCTTCGGCGTCTACTACACGGCGAAGGTCACCTTCGTGCTGACGAACGGCGCCTGGACGGCCGGCCTCGGGATCACGGGCGGCAACGGCCCGTGGACGTGCACGGTGCAGCCGAACCAGCACACGGCCGCCGGCCAGCCCTCGAACTGGAAGACCGGACCGACCCCCACTTGCACATGACCGAAGCGAGCGCAACAGCCGTGTCTCCGCAGCCCACCGCCACCGAGGGCAAGGGCGCGCCGGCCGTACGTCAGCGCCGCCCGCTCCGCGAGGTTCTGCCGCGGGGAGGACGGGCAGCCGCCGTCGTCGCGGTCTCGGCGGCGCTCGTCGCAGCCGACTTCGCCCACTTCGGCGTGACCGCCTGGGCGTTCATCGGACTCGTGATCTGCCCGGTGATGGTGCTGCTGACCGCGATCGACCTGGAACACCGGATTCTGCCGAACGTCATCGTGCTGCCGGCTTCGCTCGCAGTTCTCGCGATCGTCGCCGTCTCGCAGCCGCACCACCTCGTGACTCACATCGCGGCAGGGGTCGCACTCGGCGGCTTCTTCTTCGCCAGCGCAATGTTCTTCCCGGGCAGCATCGGCCTGGGAGACGCGAAGCTCGGCCTCTTGATCGGTCTCGCACTCGGCTCGCAGACCTTCCCCGCGGTCGAGATCGCGCTTCTCTGCGTACTCGTGGTCGCGCTCTGGATCGTCGCGACCCAGGGGGCGGCGGCCCGCAAGAAGGCGATCGCCTTCGGGCCGTTCCTCGCGCTCGGCACAGTCCTCGCTTTCTTTCTCGCGTGACGGAGGTTCTCATGACTGAAGTGATCGAAGACACGACCCAGCCGATCCGCGAGGAGGATGCCGCAGAGCGCCTTCGTGAGCTCATGGGGCACGCGCGGGTCGAGGTCGCCAAGGCGGTCGTGGGCCACGATCAGGCCGTCGACCTGATGCTGATCGCGGCGCTCGCGCGCGGGCACGTGCTCCTCGAAGGCGCGCCCGGCACCGCGAAGACCCTGCTCGCGCAGGCGATGGCGCGCGTCCTCGGCGCGACCTTCCAGCGTGTCCAGTTCACGCCCGACACGACGCCGAACGAGCTGATCGGGACGATGGAGATGCGCGGCGGAGAGCTCGTGCTCGAGCGCGGGGCGATCTTCACCAACGTCCTGCTCGCCGACGAGCTCAACCGCACGCCCCCGCGCGTGCAGGCCGGCCTGCTCGAGGCGATGCAGGAGCGGCACGTGACCGTTCGCGGGCGCACCTACTTCATCGACCCGCCGTTCTTCGTCATGGCGACCCAGAACCCGTTCGAGCACGAGGGAGTCTTCCCCATCACCGAGTCGCAGCTCGACCGCTTCCTCATCAAGGTCGATCTCGGCTACGGAGACGAGGACTCCGAGCTGCAGACGCTCGAGCTCCCCCACCGCGGTGTCATTCCGGACATGCTCGGCGACATCTCGCCGCTCCTGGGCGAGCGGGCGTTCCTCGTGGCCCAGGAAGTCGTCGACGAAGTGTCGGTGAGCGAGGACGTCGCGCGCCTCTGCGTCCGCATCGTCCGCGAGACACGAGTCGCGGACGAAGTCGAGCTCGGTGCCAGCCCTCGCGCCGCACGCCACCTGCTGACCGCCGGGAAGGCCAAGGCAGCCTCCGAGGGACGGCAGAGCGTCGACGCCGAGGACGTGACGTGGCTCGCGCCCTTCGTGCTCAGCCACCGCGTGAGCGCCGAAGGGGTCACGCCGGGCGAGATCGTCGAGACCGCCGTCCAGCGGGCGCTCGAACGCTAGGAGTTTCCCCCGTATCGTCGGATTCGGACCCACCGGAAGTGTTGGACTTCCGGCCAGGATCCGACGATACTGGGCAGGAGACGTAAACGAACCCCAGAAAGTGGAGTCCCATGCTTTACGTAATCCTCGCCATCATCTTCGTTGTCCTGCTCTTCGCGTACGTGCGGGTGCGCGGCCGGCGCGTCAGCCGCTAGCTCCGAGCACGGACACACCCCGTTACGACGAATCGCCGGGTCGGTTGACGACCGCGACGGCCGGTCAATCGACGGCCAGCGGCTCTCCGAGTCCGGCGATTCGGTACGCGTCGATCTGATCGAGCGTCTCGCGCTGCAAGAGCGCCTCGGCGAGCGCGTCGAGACGGGAACGCTCGGCGGCGAGCAGCGCCAGGACCTCGTCATACGAGGCCTCGACCGTGCGACGCACCTCTTCGTCGAGAAGCTCCAGCGTCCGCGGAGAGGCCACGTCGCCGCCCCAGGGAGTTGCACCCTCGCTCGGGAGCACCGCGACCATTCCGATCGTCTGGCTCATCCCCCAGCGCCCGACCATGTGGCGGACGAGCGTCGTCACCAGCGCGATGTCGCCCTCGGCGCCGGTCGTCTGGTCTCCGAACACGATCTCCTCTGCGGCCCGGCCGCCGAGGGCCATCTTGACCCGGGCCTCGAGCTCGGCGCGCGAGTAGTTGAAGCGGTCCACGTCCGGTGACGAGAGCGTCACGCCGAGCGACTGGCCGCGCGGCACGATCGTGATCTTCCGCACCGGGTCGGCGCCCGCGGTCAACATTCCGACGAGGGCGTGCCCCGCCTCGTGGTAGGCGGTGCGCCGGCGGTCGGTCGGCGTCAGCATGATCTTCCGCTCGGAGCCGAGCAGGATCTTCTCGAGCGACTGGGCGAAGTCGGCCGGTGTGACCTCGTCTCGGTCCGAGCGCGCCGCGAGAAGTGCCGCCTCGTTGACGAGGTTCGCCAGGTCGGCGCCGACCATCCCCGGCGTCGTCGCGGCGATCCGGTCGAGGTCGACGTCCGCCGCGAGAGGCACATCTCGCGTGTGCACCTCGAGGATCAGGCGCCGGCCTTCGCGGTCCGGAGGCAGCACGGCGACTCGGCGATCGAAACGACCCGGCCGGAGCAGCGCATGGTCGAGCACGTCGATGCGGTTCGTGGCCCCGATCACGATCACGCTCGTGGTCGAGTCGAAGCCGTCCATCTCCGTGAGGATCTGATTCAGGGTCTGCTCGCGCTCGTCGTTGCCTCCGCCGAACCCGCCGCCCGCGCTGCTGCGGGCACGCCCGACGGCGTCCAGCTCGTCGATGAAGACGATCGCCGGTGACTTCTGCTTCGCCTGCCGGAACAGGTCACGGACGCGGGAGGCACCCACTCCGACGATCGCCTCGACGAACTCGGACGCGGACATCGCGAAGAACGGTGCACCCGCCTCGCCGGCGACGGCCCGCGCGAGGAGGGTCTTGCCGGTGCCGGGCGGCCCGCTGAGCAGGACTCCGCGCGGAATCCGGCCGCCGAGCCGGCGGTACTTCTCCGGGTCGCGCAGGAAGTCGACGATCTCGGTCAGCTCCTGCTTCGCCTCGTCGATCCCCGCGACGTCGGCGAAGGTCACCGTCCCGCCCCCCGGCTCGTAGCGACGCGCACCCGCACGGCCCAGCGCGCCTGCCGTCCGCGATCCGCTCATCCTGCGGAAGAGCCAGAACAGGAGGAATAGCAGGAAGATGGTGGGACCGAAGCCGAAGACGAGGGTCTTCCACAACGGGATTCCGGTGGGCGACTTGGCGTTGACGACGACGCCGTGCTGCTGCAGGAGGTGCGAGAGCTGGCGCGTATCGGCGAAGGACGGGATCTCGGTCACGAACTGGACGGACGCGGTCGAGGTTCCCGCGGGCTTCGTCGCGTGCTTGAAGTCGCCCTGGAGCTTGGAGGCGCTCGAGGTGACCATGAGGACGTTGCCGGAGCGGACCTGCTCGAGGAAGAAGGGGCTGTAGGGGACGCGAATCCGCGTCTGCTGGATCACCCGGTGCGCGGCCCAGAAATTGAGGCCCAGGAGAACCACGAGCAGCACGGCGTAGACGGCGATTCGCTTCGGGCGGCTCGGCAGGTGCGGGAATCTCGTCTCGGTCACAGGATCAGAGTGCCATTCAAGTCGATGGTGTCGAGCCGGCGCAACGGGTCGGTTCTTCGACCGCCTCTGGTCTCTCCCTGCTCACGTCCGGCGCTACCGCGCGCGCCGTTAGCCTTGCGCGCCCTTCAGCCAGCTTCGCCAGCCGCTTCCCAGCGCGGGATCGGACAGCCATGCGTGCGGGTACGAGGATGCAGCGGTCGTGAGCGTTTCGCCTCCGGCGGCCATCCTGTCGACGGCGGCGCCTCGCGCTTCGTGTGAGAGTCCGTGGTGGAGCCAGCAGAGGGTCGCGAGCTTCCCGACCTCCTCCGCGGGGATTCCCAGCGCTTCGACCGCGGTGCGCGTCCAGCGGAACAGCCCGGGCGACGACGCCGCGTCGCCGCGGAAGAGACGGGCGAAGGCACCGGTGTCCGCGGCGTCCTCGCCGTCGAGCAGGCGGAGCGCGTCGGCCAGGAAGTACCAGAGATCCCACAACGGGAGGCCCGACGGATTGGCGCTCTCCCAGTCGACCGCGGTGAACTCGGAACCGCCGTCGCTGATGATGTTCCACGTGCCCAGGTCGTTGTGCTGCAAGACCGCAGGGAGGCCGGAGAGGCCGTTCAGCAGGTCGTTCGGGGCGTCGGGCCAGGAGTCGACGACTGTGCGGAGTCGCTCCAGCTCCGGCGCGACACCATCATGACGCGTCTCGACCCCGACGCGGACGATCCATTCCGCCACCGCGTCGACGCTCTTCTTCTTCGCCGAACGGGAGGCGGCCGAACTCAGGACGGCCGACAACCGCCGTCCGGCTGCCGCGGTCTCGATCGAGGCGGCCAGCCCGCTGACCACGAAGCGGCCGACGAAACGCGGCGCGCGCGCAGCAGCTGCGCCACCTGCCGCGGCCACGGCCTGCAGCGCGCGCTCGTCGCGGTCGATCGGATCGGAGTACCCGGGAACCCGCACGAACTTCACGAGCCAGCGCGGTTGTGGGGCGGACTCCGGAAAGAGGAGGAAGGCAGCGCGGCCGAGGTCGTCCGACTGGCCACAGATGAGCAGCCAGTCGACGGAGTCCTCGAAACCGAGCTGCCGGAGCGCAGCCTCGACGATGTACGGCGCACCGGCGTCGCGCGTCGCGATCGTGACGTGGGGCCAACCCGCGAGCCGCAGCGCCAGCCGTGGCAGGCGGAGGACGACACGCCTACGAAGCACGCGGGCGCGGGTCTGCGGCGCGGACCACGCCGAGAGCGCGTAGGACATGACGTTGGCGCGGTCGCCCGGGACGAGCAGAGCGGGCCGTTCTCGGTTCCCGAACACGACGTACCGCCGATTCGTGTACCCGGCGAGAGCGCCGTCGCCCTCGACGATGACAGAGGCCACCCCGTCGATCTCTGCCGCGGACGGCTCCGCACCGGTGATCGCCAGGTCGGCCGGCTGTGCGACGTTGGTGTCGATGCCGGCGCGCTCGAGCAGCGGGAGCCATGCCTCTGCCCCCTGTCCCACCCTCGCCGAGCGGGGAACCGTCGGCAAGAGAAAGCGAGGGTCTGCGAACGCCGCCGTCATGAAACGAGTCGTGTGAACAGGTCCGCGTAGGACCGCTGCATCGCCTCGGCCGAGAACTGCGACTGCCACACCTCTCGGGCCCGCGCGCCGAGCGACTCCCGCTCCTCGTCGTCGTCCAGGAGCCGGCGGATTCCCGCGGCAAGGGCGGGCGTGTCGTCGGCGGGGACCAGCACGCCGCTCTCTCCCGACACCATCGCCTCGCCCACCGCCCCGACCTCCGCGGCGACCACCGGTGCCCCGGTAGCCATCGCCTCGAGCAGTGCGAGCGGCAGCCCCTCGTAGCGGGAAGGCAGGACGAAGAGGTCGAGCGAGCGCAGGAACGGTCCGATCTCGGACGTCCACGGGACGAGGGCGAAGCGATCGGCCACGGAGCGATCCTCCGCCCGCCGGAGGAGAGCGTCTCGCTCGGGGCCGTCGCCTGCGACGACTGCCGAGACGCCGGGTAACACCGCGAGCGCGTCGACGAGAACGTCGAAGCCCTTCTGCCGGTCGAGACGCCCCATCCCGCCGACGATCGGCCGCGGCAATGCGAGCTCGACGACTCCCGGTCGCCGGTTCGGAGACACCGTTGCGCACGACGAGCATCTTCTCGCGCGCGAGTCCCGCCTCTGTGGCGATCGCATCGGCCGTGTGCGCCGAGACGGCCACATGGGCGGCGAGGCGGCGGGAAGTCGCTCGCTTCAGCAGGTGCGCTGCGCGCGACCGCGACGGGAGCGGCAGGTGCTCGACGGCGACGACCCGGAGTCCGGGGATCAGAACGGCGGCGAGCGTCGCGTGCAGGCCGGAGTACGGCGTGTGCAGGTTGATGACGCAGATGTCAGGGCGGAGCCGCCGCAGCACGCGCCGGTGCACCGCCACGGCCCGCGCGTCCCAGAATTGCGGCGGCTGCTGCACGAGCGCGATGTCCGCTGCGTGGCATCCGGCCGCGACGGTTTCGGCGATCTGCAGGTGGGTCGCGACGACCGTGACTCGAAAGGAGAGCGGCAGGCCGGAGAGGATCGTCTCGAGGCAGCGTTCTGCTCCTCCTACCGTCTCTGCGTTGGTGTACGCAACGAGCCGGGTCTCTCGCGGCATCAGCCGGAGTTCGCCATCCGCGAGTAGAGCTCGAACAGCATCCGGGCAGCGACGGCCGGCGTGTGCCCGGCCTTGAACGCCTGGAGACCGGCAGCACCGCGCTGCCTCCGCTCCTCGGGATCCCGCAGGATCGAAACCGCAGCGCGCGCAAGCGTCTCGTCCTCCTCTGAGACGACCACACCGTCGGTGTCGGCGATGCCCTCGGCGCCCACCGCGGTGGTCACGACGGGGATCCCGGTGGCGAGCGCCTCGAGCACCTTGACCTTCGTGCCGCTGCCGTGCACCGCCGGAAACACCAGGACCGAGGCGTCACGCATGAATGCGGCCCCCGAGGGCACCTCGCCCTGGATCTCCACGCCGTCGCCGACGGGGAGACCGAGCTCGTCCATGCCGCGACCGGCCACGCGGAGCTTCGCATCCGGCACCTCGCGGCGAACGAGCGGCCAGACCCGCTGTACGAGCCGGCGCACCGCCGAGCTCGTCATCGGCCAGCTTCCGGTACCGATGAATCCCACCACGGGCTCCCCGCCGTCGAGAGACGGCTCGTAGTGCTCCGGATCGAGGACGAGCGGAACCACGGTCACGTCGGCGCGGGGCGCCCACTGGCGCAGCTCGTCCGCGACCACGGTGGAGTTCGCGACGAGGAAGCGATGGCGCTCCCACGCGTAGCGCTGCGCCGCCGCAACTCCGAAGCGCAAGGCGAGAGCCCGCGGATGTCTCGGAACTCCAGGATGGTCGAGCAGAGCAAGGTAGTGCAGATGCACCACCGCGGGCACGTCGCTGCCGAGATCGCACCATGCCGTCTGCGTCTGGTCGAGGTAGAGCACGTCCGCGTCGGCGGCGAGCCGACGGACCCGGTCGCCGAACTCGCCCCGGCTCAAGTGGCCGAGCGGACGCCGCACGAGATCCCACCACGCCTCCGGGCGTTCCTGCGACGGCACGGGAACGATCTCCACCGGAACGCCCGGCGGAGCCGCTCCCTTCGGCGCCCCCGGCATGCTCGCCGCGATCGCGCTCAGCTCGACGCGCGAGTCGGCGTGCAATCCCGACAAGAGCCCGGCAGCGCAACGGCCCGCGGCACCCCCCTCCGGGTACGGCGGCTCGGGCATGACCACGACGACCTTCACGCGCGCTTCACCACGCTGACGCGTGGCGTGACCACGCCCCTCGATTGCCGCCGCTCACCACCCCTAGCATAGGCCGCCTCCCGATGGGACTCAGCCGGCAGCATTGGGGCGGACCTTTTTCAGCCCGCGACGATGCAGCGGGTCAAGCCGCTGCCCTTGTTCGTGAGGGTCGCCGGGAAGGACGAAAAGCCGGTGCCGCTGCCGACTTCCCGCGGCTGCCCGGACGGCAGGAGGTTCGCTCCCGTCAGGATGGACGCGTTGCTGGTCACGATCCCGATTTTCGGGATGGTGGAGCCCACGAGAAGGTCGACGAAGTAGTAGAGACCGCTCGAGGGAGCGGAGTAGGCGCCGGGGATCGACAGCTTCACCCAGGAGTCGGCAGTGGCGGTCTGAAAGGCGGACGGGCTGTCGTCCGTCTGGGCGACGAGGTCGAGATCCGCGTCGTAGATCGCGTACGCGCCGTGCGTCATCCCCGAGCCGTCTGCGACCACGAGCTGGGCGAGCCAGTTGATCGTGTCGCCCTTGTTGAGCCAGACGGCGGCTCCGTGAATCGAGCCCGAGGAGTCGGTGATGCTGCTCGACACGAGCGCCGGATCAGACGTCCAAGCCACCAGACCCAGGCCCTGCGCCAGAGCGTTTGCTGCACTCGTCCCCGCCGGGCCCTGGGCTCCCGTGGCGCCTTTCGCCCCTTGTGGGCCCGTCGCACCGGTGTTGCCCTGCGGCCCCGCGGGACCGGCAACGCCTTGCGGACCTTGCAGACCCTGCGGACCGGTGTCCCCGGTCGCACCGGTCGGCCCGATCGGACCGAGCGGGCCTGCGGGGCCGATCGGCCCGGTGGCGCCGATGGGGCCCATCGGGCCGACCAGGCCTGTCGCTCCGGTGGCACCTTTCGGTCCAGTCGCGCCCTTTGGTCCTGTCGCGCCCGCCGGGCCCTGAGGTCCCTGCTGCCCGCGCAGGCTCGAGATCGCGCTGCGCGTCAGCTTCAGTTCCGCGATCGAGTGATTGAGGATCCGCTTACCGGAGATCAGGCCGCTCGCCACCGCAGCACCACTTCCGAGCGCGACGAATAGCGCGACTGCCGCGATGATCGTCGCCGGATGCTTCAGGCCCTTCATGTAGGCGAAGTGAAGCGCCGGACCAACGCGAGAGTATCCCCACCTTCGGCCAGGGAGCCCCCTCTTTTGGTCCTAGAAACGGGGGTACGAGTGGCCTCTTTGCGGGCTCAGAGGTAGCGCACGGCGAAGTAGATGAGCGCGCCGCCCCAGGCGATCTGCACGGACACCACCATCGCGATGAGGAGAATCCCCTCGAAGCGCCCCTTTGTCGACTCGACGATCGGTCCTACCGCCACAGGTTCCCCCTTCAAGACCGGCAAGCGGAGCCAAGGCTCCGAACGCTCCACCCGAACTCATCCTGATTTGGAACTCGCGGAGTGCACTAGCCGATCGGCTGGTTTTGCTATCCGTCGGTTGAGCCGGCTCCACCCCGGCCGCCCGTGATCCGCAACGGCTCTCGGCGTAACATTCCGTTGTGCCTCGTAAGGTCCGGATCCCCACGCGTAACGGCGACGAGGAAGAGCTCGAGCCACCGAGCGGCCTTTCCGAGGACCGGCTGGCCCTCGTCAACCGGTACATGGCCGACGAGGAGGTTGCTCCGCCGCAGCCGCCGCGTCTCGTGCGAGCCGAGGAGCCACCCGTCGCCAGCAACGGCGTCACGCCCGCGACCAACGACCAGGTCGTGCCGGTGCAGCCGCCGCGTCTCGTGCGAGTTGAGGAGCCGCCAGAGCCCACGGAGCTGCCGAGGAAGCCGCTGATCACCGGTAACGGCGCGGCGCCCCCAACACACGACGAGGTGCTGCCGGTGCCGCCGCGGCGCTTCCTGCAGCCGGAGGAACCACCCGACCCCACAGAGCCGCACCGAGAGCCGGCGGCCGCGGTGCGTGATCCCGAGCCTCGAGCGGTCGCGAAGGCCGACAAGCAGGCGGCCAAGGAGGCCGCTCGGCGAATGGCCGCCCTCGAGAAGAAAGAGGCGCGCGAACGGAAGGCGCTCGCCAAGGCAGCGGCGCGCCGTCGGAGCGCGTAAAGCCGTAACTACGGTTCCGGGACGGCGCTCTTCGGAATCCGGAAGATCGCTGCTTCGTGCTCGATCGTGCGAATCGGGTTCACGTGGACGAATCCAGCGGGCGTCCCCTCCGAGTCTCCGCGGGCAAGCCGTACTGCGGAGGCCGGCCCGCGTGACGCTCCGGGAGGAACCGACCACCCGAGCCACGGGCAAGCAGCTCCTTCGACGTTCGCCACCCAGACCTCGGCGACCTCCTGGGCCAGACCGAGCAGCGCACGGCTTGCATCGAGTTTGCGGTGGTAATACGTGGCGTCGGGCAGGTGCTCGTCTGCAGCGAGCGTGCCGTTTTCGCGCTGGAGCCGGATGAGCCGATTGGCTTCGAAACCGGCATCCATTCCCCACAGCACGACGTCGGGGAAAAAGACGAAACCGCAGGTCCGGCACTGCTGCGTCCCCTGCGCGATCCAGCGGAATGTGGCGGCCCCGTCGTGCGAGACGCCGACATAACACTGCTCGTCGCGGTCGCCCGTGCCTACCCAGATCGCTCCGTCGTGCGGGTCGCACTGCACGGCGTGGACGTGGCGAACGGTGCCGGCGGGGAATTCGAAGGCCTCCTGCCACGACCTGCCCTCATCGCTGCTCTTCCAGATGGAGATCGGATGCTCTCCGGCTTCGGTCGTGTACTCGCCGTAGTAGATGGCTCCCGTCGAGTCACCGGTCAGGCCGAGTGCCATCAGCCCGCGACCCTTTCCCGGTCCGAAATACCGCAGGCGATGCGTGCGCTCGATCGCTCGGGCCTTCAGGTCGACCGTATGGACACCGCCGGCCGCAAAGACGACGAGACGCTCGTCCCCGAGCGGCAAGAGCTCGACGAGCTCCTGGTAGCCGAAGCGAGACCGTAGGATCGCCAGGCGGCCGGCCCAGGCCTTTCCCAGTGGGGGCCGGACGCGGAGTACACGCTCGAACGCGTCTCCTCCACGACTCCGGTAGACGGCGTAGCCTCGAGTCGCCCAGACCGTGTGGCCGTCGTCATGTTGGAGCACCAGGTCGTCGGCAACGGCGGCAGGAAGTCCCTTGATCGTCGTCTCGCGCCATTGAACTCTTCGCGGCGTGCGAATCTGAAAGAACCAGAGGACAAAAAGGGCGATTGAGCAGGCTGCTCCTATCGCAACTCCGACCCCAACCACCGGCCGATGTTACCGGCCGCTCCGGGCCGAAACGACGACATGCTCAGCCACGCGAGCGCGCGACATAGCCGAGTCCGTACCGGCTTGTGGTCGCAATCGGTCGTCCGTGCCGCCAGTCGATCTCGAGGAAGTCGGCGGTGGACGCGAGAGCCGGGCGGTACGCCACAACCTTGTCCGTCCGCGTGTCGATCACGTCCCCCGCGCGTCCGACGTAGAGGTAGCGACCGTTGCGGCTCGTCTGCAGCCAGCCGTCGTTCGGCGGTGCGTGCTTGAGCTTGATGCTCGCGATCAGCTCTGGCGCAGCAGCCGGCAGCCCCTGTACATCGAAGACATGGACGTACCCGTTCGGCGTATCGATCAGATAGAGCCGGCGTTCGTCGGGCGAGAGGGAGATGCCGTGGTCGGGCGTGCGCTTGAAGGTTTTCGGATCGAAGGAGAAGCCGGACACCGGAACCGTGTACAGCACCTTGCCCGTCGTGATGCTGCTGACCTGGAAGCCCAGAAAGCTCTTCGCGGTGGTGAAGGCGAGCGTCTGCGAACCGTTGATCGTGAACGGCCTGACCCCCGGGCCGTTGAGCGGCCCGATCTTCTGCACCACCTGCCTCGTGGCGGTGCTCGCCACCTCGAGGTACGGGTAGTCGACACCGCCCATGTACAGGCGACCGCCGGCGCCCATGATCGTGTTGTGAGCACCGATGGGACCGGCGATGGAGCGGCCCGAAGGCATGCCGTTCGAGGCGTTGAGAATGCGCCACGTGCCGTCCGTCGTCCTTTCGCCGGCGGGCATGTAGATCCGGTGTCCGTCGAGGCTGATGGCCATGCTGTCGATCCCGAAGGAGTACGTGCGGTGCCAGAGCACCCGACCACGACGCAGGTCGTAGGCGAGCAGGGACCCACCCGGTGGCTTCTGCTGTCCGTAGGCGATGTACAGCCTTCCGGTGCGCGGAGATGCCACCACGCCGTGGATCGAGGTGCCGATCTGGGGCAGGCTGACCGTCTGGACGAGCCGATTCGCGTGGTCGATCGAGTACACGTACATCGCTCCGTCCGCGATCACGTACTCGAAATGCCCGGTCTTGCCGGAGTGCGCCGTCAGGTGCGCGGGGGAATGACCCGAGTCCTGAACCGCCGGTTCCGACCACGAACGATCGACGAGCAGCGCCAGCGCAGCCGCGAGAAGGACTGCGCCGACGACCGCGAGCCGGCTCCCGAAACGCCGCATGGACAATCAGTAGCAGCCGATCATTAGAGACCTGTGACCTCCTCCGCCCGGCGGGCCGGATTCGGACCCGCTCAAGGGTCCGCGGCCGTGTGCCGACAAGGGGAAAATGCGGAAGCAGGCTGCGGTCGCCTTCTTGCTCATGCTCGTGTTCGCCGGTGTGGGCTCCTCTGCCCTCGCCAAACAGTCGTCCGCGCGTTCGGAGCAGTCGGCGGTGGTCCGCCAGGAGAAGCAGGTAGGGCCGAAGCCGCTCCCGCGCTGGTACTGGCGGTGGGTCGAATGGCGCCTGGGCGAGGGGTACGCGAAGGGACATCGACTTCAGTCGGGCTTGCGCCCGACGCAGGCCCCGCCGCGCATCCAGCGCTGGACCTGGCGGCGCTTGCACCTCTACATGCTCGCTCGCCGCCTGAGCAGCGCGAGGATCGGCGGCCCCGTGTCGAACGGCGGCCCGAGCTACACGCAGGCGATCTCGTACACGCACAAGCGGCCCGCCTTCACGCCGAAGCGGACGATCGCGGTGAGCAACGCCTCCGAGCTGTTGGCGGCCATCTCCGGTCTACGCGCAGGAGATCTCGTCAAGGCGACCGGGACCTTCACGGTCGGCGGCGAGACGGCGATCAACAAACGGCTCTCAGCTCCGGCCGAGCTCGACCTCAGCGGCGTGCAGTTCGTCAACTCGGACGGCACCGACGCCCACGCCGTGCAGATGAACAACGCGCGCAACCTCTACATCTACGGCGGCGACCTGTCCACAGCCGACACGGGCGGCACCTGCCTGGCTGTCCACGGGTCGCAGCATGTCCTCTGGTGGGGCTTCTACCTCCATGACTGCGGCGGCAGCGGCTTCGCCGCCTTCACGGCCCCGGGCTCCGGCCCGGTCGACCACGACGACTTCCAGGGCACGATCACCAAGGTCGGTCAGACGCTCGCGTGGGACCCCCACTCCGAGAAGGGGACCGGCATCCACGGAGCGATCCTCTGGGATGCCCCCACGAATTACGCGTTCACGAACAACCGGTTCGCCTTCTACGCGCACGACATCCCCACCGGGGCCTGCGTCGAGCTGGGCAACGAGCAGCCCGCGTCGCAGGCAGGCGGCAACGTCCTCTACGAGAAGTGCGTCAACGAAACCGAGGTCGCCCACCGGCAGACCGGTGGAGGCGGGTTGCAGCTGTGGGGAGACACGAACGCTCTGCGTCTCGACGTCAAGTACCTCGAAGTCGACAACGCCCAGGGCCGGGCCGTCGACACTCAGGGGCTCGATCGCGGCCAGTCGCTCGCCGGCGTCACCGTCGAATACGGTCGGGCCGTGAACACGAACCTGAATCCTCGGTTTGCGGGGCAGAGCCCGTGGGACGCCTACGGCGGCGTCGTCTACAAACGGCTTCGCCCCGGCCGCTAGCCGGGGCTCAGCTCCGCGTCGCCTTTACCTGAGGTTCCGCTTGATCGTGTTACCCGCCCGGTCACGAAGGATCAGCTGCGCATGCCGCACGCCCGGAAGAGAGACGTAGATCAACCTGCGCCGGGCGACCGTGACCCAGTGCCGGTAGCGCGGCCCGCCGCCTGCGATCCGCATCTGCGACTTCTCGCTGACCCGGAACGCGACGTGCCCGCTGCTCACGTGGAGATACAGCAGCTTCGGCGGCGTGTTGTCGACCTTGAGCTTGAAGGACTTGCTGCAAGCCGACTGGCCGTTGACGAGAACGACGGCCTTCAGCTGCGAGGCGTGATTCGTCGGCAACGGTCGCGTCTTGACGCGGAAGTGGATCAGACCCTGCGCCTCCGTGCCGGAGGCGAGCATCTTGCCGGAAGCCGAGAGCACCTGGCCCGTGATCCCGGAGGCGGTGCTGGTCTTAAGCAAGACCGGGACGCGACCGTGCACCCAGTGGGTCGTGACACGCTTCGCGAAGCTGCAGTCGGCGTGCACGCCGCCCCCGCCGCCGCCACCGCCCCCGCCGGAGATCGGCTGCGGCGGGCCTGCACAGTTGGGAGCGCACGACGAGTCGGGCGTCGTGCGGAAGGGCGCCTTCAGCTCCAGCGCCAGCTCGGTGATCTCGTCGTTCGGATTGAGCTGGCTGTTGTCGATCGCGTCCGCGTCCATGCCCGAGTAGATCGTCATTCCTGTGTGGTTGCCGATCGAGCCGTACGACCAGGCGAGCGGCCAGGCGCCGTTCGGGATGTTCTTGTTCTGGGCCACGAGCCCCGGCGCCCAGTTCTTCGTCCCGGTCTTCATCGCGTTCATGTCGTTGATCATGCTCGCGTTGCTGACCAGCTGGGACGGCTCGAGGTAATACGGGCTGCTCGGGCTGTCGCTGGCGAGAAAGTCGACGACGCCGGCGGCGAACTTCGGGAACGTCACGACGGCGCCCGACGGCTTGCCGCTCGCGTTGCTGGCCAGGGTCGTGAACGGCTGCACGAACGTGCCGTAGTCCTGGGCGCCCGTGCCGTCCGAGTCCCAGATCATGACCTTGTGCGTGACGGCGAAGGTGTTGATCGCCGACTGCTGGTTGGCGGAGAGGGTGTTCCACCGGAGTCCGTAGAGGATCATCGTGTCGTACGCGCTGAGGTTGCTCGCAGTGAGCTTGCCGCCGGAAAGCTCGGTGAAGTGAAAGGCGGAAAGCCGCGAATTGCCGGCGGGAAACGCCCCGACGCCGCTGTAACCCGGATAGATCGGCGCCTTGAACCCCGGCACGACTGCGACGTTGACGCTCGCCTGCGTTGCCAACGCAGCGGCCCCCCGGCTGTGGCCGGGAACTCCCAAGAAAGCGGCGGCGACCAAAAGGAACGCGAGCGCTCCGATACGGGTGCGCTGCGCGCGAGGATGACCTCCACTTGTCGCCAAGTTCCCTCCCCTTCTGAATTGAATCTCGCAGGCGGCCCGGTGGCAGCCAAGCCATTAGTAGCCCACATTGTGACCTCCGTCGATCCCCTCAAACGATGGTTTACGTCCACCTGATGGTCGGGTCATCGATCGGAAAGGCCCAGGAATGGGCGTTTCCGAGGCATCATTCGGCAGTGCCGCCCAAGGTGGTTCCGTCATAGCGAAGGTTGAGGAGTCGGCTCCGGTTCAGGGCTCGACCGGTTTGCGGACGCGTGTTGCCGGGGGCGTGCGTTGGAAGCTCGTCGGCCAGGCGTCCGCCCAGGCGACGTCCGCGGCCGCGTCGATCATCCTCGCGCACCTGCTCACGCCCCACGAATTCGGTCTCGCGGGCATGGCGATCGTATTCATCGGCTTCGGCCAGACCTTCGGCGATCTCGCGCTGAGCGCGGCGCTCGTCCAGCGCCACGAGCTGCGGGAGGAAGATCGCTCGACCGCGTTCTGGACCAACGTGGCCGCCGGAACGCTCCTCATGCTGATCGGCATCGGGGTCTCCCCGCTCGTCGCCGATTTCTTTGGACAGCCGGCCGTCGCTCCGCTCTTCGCGGGCTCCTCGGTCCTCTTCCTTCTGTGGTCGCTCTCCTCGACGCAGAACGCCCTGCTCACACGCGAGATGAACTTCCGCGGCCTCGAGATCCGGGTGATCGTGGCCGGCTTCAGCGGTGCGGGAGCGGCGGTCCTGCTCGGCGTGGCCGGCGCCGGTGCCTGGGCGCTCGTAGGGCAGGGACTCGTGCAGGCGGCCGCGTCGCTCGTGCTCCTCTGGACGTTCTCGCCCTGGCGGCCGAAGTTCACCTACTCGAGGGAGAGCCTGCGCACGCTCGGCTCCTACAGCAGCAAGACGTTCGGCTCCCAGATCCTCGGCTACTTCGTGAACAACGTCGACAACCTGCTCGTCGGCCGCGTCCTCGGCTCCGTCGCGCTCGGCCTCTACAGCGTCGCGTACAACACGATGTTCCTGCCTGTCAGCCGCATCTCCCAGCCGCTGCAGCAGGTTCTCTTCTCCGCGTTCTCGAAGATCCAGCACGAGCCGGCGCGGCTCGGCGAGGCCTGGGCTCGCGGCAACGAGGTGATTTCGGCGGTGAACGTTCCCGCCTTCCTCGGCATGGCGGTCGTCGCGCCCGACTTCGTGCCCGTCGTCCTCGGCCAGAAGTGGGATCCATCCGTGCCGGTGTTGCAGTGGCTGAGCCTCGCCGGGGTCGGTACGACATTGCAGACGCTCAACTGGGCCACCTGCCAGGCCATGGGCCGCCCGGGCGTGATGTTGCGCTACCGCCTGTTCTCGGCCCCCGTCACGGTGCTCGGGTTCGTCATCGGCTTGCACTGGGGAGTCGTCGGCGTCGCTGCGTCGTTCGCCATCACCCGCTTCCTCCTCGCGCCGATCCAGACGCACATCACCTGCCGGACGCTCGGCGTTTCTCCGAAGTTCATCCGAGGCGAAGCGCTGGTCATTGGCCTCGGCGTAGCCATGGCGGCCGCCGTCGCGGTAGCGCGCCTCGGGCTCGTCCACATCGGCGTCCCGGCAGGGGCGCGACTCGCAATCGTCGTCCCGTTCGGCATCGTCGTCTACGGCGGGTTGCTGCTGCTGTTCGCCCCACGAGTCGTCGGCGAGCTGCGTATGCTGGCCCATCGACGCGCCGCCTGATGGCCTTCGAGGTCGCGAAGGGGATCGTCCGGCTCGACGCAGGCGCCGGCCCGGCCGAGGAGCTGGGCTTCCGGCCTCGCGCCCTCGTGTTGTGGTGGTGCCGCGAGCCGAGCGCGGGTTGCGCGGGCGGCATCGGTTTCGCCACCGACGGTGCAGGGGAGGCGTCGGCGGCCTGGGCGGCCGACGACGACCTCGCACCCGGCGTGTTGAGTCGCTTCGGCGCCGAAACGCCCGTGCTCGTCCACGAAGACCCGAGGACGCCGGATACCTCGCTCCGCGCGAATGTCCGGTTCACCGACGGAGGGTTCTCCCTCGACTGTGACGGCGCGATGCGGCACCCATGGCTCGTCCACTATCTGGCGCTGGGTGGGTCGGACGTCCGCAACGCGGCAGTTCGGAGTCTCGTGCTCGACGGCACGGGCTCCCGCACCGTCACCGGGCTCGGTTTCACCCCGAACGTCGTGCTCGCGGCCGTAGGGGCGGGAGCGGCGGCCGGCGAGCCACGATCGGATCTGGCGGTCGCGTTCGGCGCCGCCACGGCGAGCAACCAGGTGGCCGGAGGTTTCGTCGCGCGGGACGACGCGGGAGAAACCATCGTGCGCGGAGCCCAGTCCCCGGAAGCGGTCGCTGTGCTTCCCGCGGCCTCGGCTTCGGGGGAAATCGCGACCCTCAGCCGGGTCCTCTCGTTCGACGAGGACGGGTTCACGCTCGAGACCACGCACCTGGCCTCCGAGCTTCCGCTCGCAGTCCTCGCGGTCGAAGGGGGCGACTACACGGTCGGACTGGGCTCCGCATCGTCTCGAGCGACGAAAGTCGGCTTCGAGCCGGCCGGAGCACTCCTGTTCGGCACCGGACTCACCGCGGTGTCGCGTTCACGCAATTTCGGACGCTTGTGTGTAGGCGGCTTCTCGCGCGATCGGCGCATAGGCTGCGTCTCGTGGTCCGCCCGCCCTCGGCCGCACGGCCCACGCTCGCAGTCCACCAGCGAAGCCGTCTTCGATGTCATCGACACGACGTCGGGTGAGCTACACGCTCGCGCAACGCTCTCTGCCATCGGACGACGTCGCTTTTCGCTCGGGTGGGTCAAGGATCGCCCTCCCAGAGATTTCGGCTTCGTCGCGTTCGGCTCGGAGCTTCGTGCGCCTACGCTGGGCGACCGGCTACGCCTGCTGGGCCGCGGCGGCTCGCTCCGCAAATAGCGCCTCGAGCACGAGAACGGCCACCCGGGTCGCTGCTTCGGGCTCCGCGACGTTGTAGTGATGCCCCAGCCCGGGAATCGGGTTCACCTCGAGTACGACACCGTCGCTCGTAGCAAGGGGTCTCTCCACGTCCGGAGCGAGGACGTCCACCCCAGCCAGCCGCACACCGACGGCCGCTGCCGCCACACGCACCTCGTGCACGACCTCGGGCGCGACAGGCTCCCTGACGGTGACGCAGGTTTTGCCCCCGCTGATGTTGCTCGCGCTCTTGACCACGACGGTCGTACCTTTCGACGGCCGGCTCGAGATCCCAAGACCTTGCCGCTCGAGCGTGAAGAGGCAGTCGAGATCGACCGGGAACGGCTTCGCCCCTTCTCGCGAGTCCGTCCCGACGCGGCGGTCGTACTCCGCGAACATGAGCTCCTCGATCGTCGACGTGCCGTCGCCGACGACCTGCGGACGGTCGCGACGGATCACGTCGAGCACCTCGCCGTCGAGCAGGAGGAAGCGGAACTGCTCGCCGACCGCCTGACGTTCGACGACGAGCAGCTCCGACGTGGTGCCGCCGCGGCGTAGTGCCCGCTCGAGTTGCGACGCGGTCTCGATCGACGGCGTGACGCCCTGGCCGGCCCCGCCCCCTCGCGCCGGTTTGACGACAACGGGTACCGGACCGGACGCGAGAAACGCGCGGGCGGCCACGTGGTCGTCTCGCCGCACGACGATGTGCTCCGGGATGCGCACGCCGGCGCGGGCGAGGAGTCCGTAGGAGAGATCCTTCGCCGACGCGAGCTCGATCGAGACCGGATCGGCAAAGGGTGTGCGCTGGCCTAGGACGTGCACCGCCAGACCGTCGCGGTCGAATGCGAACAGTCGCGGGGAGGGCTCGGAGAACGTCGCGCCGGCCCCGACCGCTGCGTCCTCCCACATCCAGCGGGTGAAGGCCTCACGACGGGCCGGCGCCGCCTTCCCGAGCTGCCGGTCGGTCCGCCAGCGGCGGAGGCTGTGCGCTACGCCGAGCTCGCGAAACAGCGATGCGCGCGTCCGCGCGAGGTACAACTGCTCTGCCAGTCCCATTCCAGGTCGCACCGGGCCGCGAGTGTACCCCTGCGACCTTCGTACCGTCCGCCCTGGCCCCACGCGGCTCTCATCTTTCGCCCTCGCGAGGAACAATGCTCGGATCGAGCCGGAAACCACCCACCGGACACGGCAGACGGGGCCGACCGGCGCGCGGGTCGATTGGCGGTTCATGCTCGCCGACCCACGGCTCGGGCCTGTGTGGCTTGCGCCGGACTGCGTGGCGGAGGGGCAGGCGCTGTGTGCAGTGGATGTCGAGGTCGTGGCCGACCCGGACGACGCAGCTGTCGCAGTCTGGGACGGTCCACTGCGACCTCGAGGAGATCGAGTCGGCTCTTCCGCGCCGAACACTCGTCTCGAAGCTGGGTGGACCACATCCTGCTCAGCCATGCTCGCCCGACGCACGTTGAACGTCTGGGAGCCCGTCGTGACGGAGACCTACGCGGCTGAGGAGGACGACCGTACTCGTTCGTCGTTCCGCAACTTCTGGGCCTTGCAGCTCTGGCGAATGACGGCAGCCCAGATGACGCAGCGCAACGCATCCGCACTGTGACCGAATCGAGGACCCACAACCCGTCGGTTCCGAGCCACAATGTGCGAATCGAGCCGGAAGCCACCCCGATGAGCGGTGACGGGCAGGCGGGGACTGCTCCTCGGTTCGCCGTGCCCGTCTCGGCCGCCGTCGCGATCGAGGCGGCGATCGCCGCCATCGGTTTCGGCATCTTCGTCGTCTGGGCGTGGCACGACGGCGGCTTCGCGCCCGAGGAGTGGCTGCCGGGCGGCCTGCTGCTGCTCGCCCTCCTCTGCACGACCGCCGCATCCTCCGAAGTCCGCGCCAGGCTCACGGCCCGTCCGCTCCCGCTCGTCCTGTTCGGCCTCTACGTGGCGTGGAGCTTCCTGTCCATCCTCTGGGCACAGGTCCCGGCGGACGCCCTGGACGGCGCCAACCGAACGCTCGTCTACTGGCTCGTGTTCGCGCTCTTCACGGGCCTCGGGCTGTCCGAACGGCTCGGTAGCGCGATCGTTCTCGCGTGGGGACTCGCCCTTGCCGCGCTCGGAGTGATCGCACTGGTCCAGACGGCGACCGCGACGAGCACCCTCCACTTCGACCAGGGACGCCTCGCGGCACCGATCAGCTATTCCGACGGCGACGCGGCGCTCTTCCTCGGCGCCTGCCTTCCGCTCGTGGTTCTGGCGTCCCGGCGGCAGGCGAGAGCTTCGTCTGCGGCTTGCCGCGTGCGCCGGCGCGGTCGTGCTCGCCGACCTGAGCGTGCTCTCCCAGAGCCGGGGCGCGCTGGTTTGGTTCCCCTGCGCGCTCGTGCTCTACCTGGCGGTGGCCCGCAGCAGGCTGCGGGCGCTCGCGCACATCGCTCTCGTGGCGCTCGCGGCCGCCCCCGCCCTGCCGGCACTGCTGCACGTCTACTCCGCGGTCGTCGGAGAACATGCGGAACAGGCGGCGGTACGCAGCGCTCTCGCCTGGATCGCCGGCAGCGTGTGCCTGGCGGCGCTCGGACTCGGCGCGCTGCTGCTGCTCGAGCGCCATCTGAAGCTCTCCGGCCGCGCCCGTGTCCTCATCGGCACGAGCGTCGCGGTCCTCGCTGGTGCCGTAGTCGTCTCGGGCGCCGTCGTCGTCGCCGGCTCCCATCCCCTCGGCCGGGCCGAGCGGGCGTGGCGCGATTTCACCACCAACAAGGCGGCCGCCCCCACGAAGACCCTGCACTTCACCTCGGGATTCGGCACGAGCCGCTACGACGTCTGGCGGATCGCGCTCCAGCAATTCGCCGCGCACCCCCTCACCGGAGTCGGCGCGGACAACTACCTCGTCGGCTATCTCCGGGACCGCCGGACGCACGAGACGTCCCGCTATCCGGAGAGCGTCGAGCTGCGAACGTTCTCCGAGACCGGGATCGTCGGGGCACTGCTCTTTCTCGGCTTCCTCGGGATCGCCTTCGTACGGGCGGGGCGCGCCGCGCGGCGGTCACCGCTGCCGGGACTCGCACTGGCCTGCTTCGTCGGCGCGGGCTACTGGGTCCTCCACGCCTCGACCGACTGGTTCTGGGAGTTGCCGGCGCTCACCGGGGCGGGACTCGCCCTGCTCGCGATCGCTGCGGCTCCGACTGCGGCGGCGCCATCGGCCGCACGGAAGCCCACCGTCACCCGACTCAAAGTGGCGGGCGCCGCAGCGACCGCGTTGATCGCGGCCGCGGCCCTCGCGGTTCCCTGGGCCGCCGTCAGCCTCATCGACGCAGCCGTAGCTCGAGGCCAGGGCCACAGCTCCTCCTCCCTGCTCGACACCGCGGCGACCCTGAACCCGTGGAGCGAGCAGCCCGCGCTTGCGCGGGCGCGCCTCGCCGCGGTTGCGGGAGATCGTGTGCAGGAGCGCCACGCCTTGCTCGCGGCACTTCGTCGCAACCCCGACGACTGGTATCCCTATCTCGTCCTCGGCATCATCGCCGGCCGCGAGCACAAGCCGACGCTCGCGCGAACAGAGCTCGCACGGGCGCGCAGACTGTCGCCTCAGGACCTGGTGGTGCTATGGGCCCAACGTCGGCTGCGCTGGGGTAACCCGCTCACCGAGCGCCAGGTAGACCACGTCCTCCGGGGGGAGTGAATTCGCCCTTCGGGGGGGTCGACGGCTGTGCGTCGCGGCCACGATGCGCATGATCTCCCATCTGGGGGATGTGGTATTCATTCCGATGACTTGGGGAGAAGAGGGCACATGAAGAAGATTCTCGTTCTTGCCGCGGTCTTGACCGCCGCGCTCGTCTTTTCCTCCGGTGCGTTCGCGGATTCGCTGCACTGCTCGCACGGCACCATGTGCGGACCCGGGGTCCCGCCGGCCGCCCCCGGCAGCACCAGCGCGGGTAGCGGCACGTTGCCCTTCACCGGACTCGACCTGGCCGGGATCGCCGTCGTAGGCGGCCTGCTCCTGGTGACCGGGCTCACGTTGCAGCGCGTCAGTCGCAGTCGCAGCCGCCGCTAGGCATCCAGCTTGACTCTTGCTGAGCCGCGGCCTGGGCGGCTGCTGGCCGTGTACCAGCACGCGCCCACGCCCGGTGCGCCCGGCATCTACCGCCATCGCCGCTATTTCGCGGAGCTCGTCAGGCGCGGCTGGCACGTAGACCTCGTCTCGACACCACGCAACTACATGACAGGCGTCGTCCCTGAGGCGTACCGGAAGCCCGCGTTTCGCACCGAGACGATCGAGGGCATCGCGCATCACTGGGTCTGGACGCCGGGCGGAATCCACCAATCACGCAAGGCCCGTGTCGCCAACTACGCCGGCTTTGCCACAGCCGCGGCGGCGCGGGCGGTCACCCTGCCGCGCCCGGATGTGGTGTTCGTATCTTCCCCACCGCTCCCCGTCGCCGGGCTCGGGCCGACGCTCGCACGCCGGTTCCGTTGCCCCTGGCTGCTCGAGGTTCGAGACATCTGGCCGGAGTCGGCGGCCTCGGTGGGCTGGCTGGATCCGGAGGGAACGCCCTATCGGCTGGCGGAACGCTTCGCGCACTCGGTGACCCGGAGCGCGCGAACGGTGATCGTTCCCACCCCCGGACTGGAGCCGCTCGTCCGCGCCCACGGTGCCCGAGAGGTCTGCGTCCTTCCGGGGATCGTGAGCAGCCGAGAGCCCGATCCCGAACGGCGTCGGCGCACCAGGGAGCGCCTCGGCATCGGCGAGGATCAGTGCGTCTTCCTCTACCTCGGAGCGATCGGCGTGGCGAACGGTCTCGACCTGCTGCTCGACGCGGTCCGCTCGCTGCCCGACGGCATTCCGATGCGAGTCGTGGTCGCAGGAGACGGCAGCGCGCGCGACTCGTTCGCGGAAGCGGTCACTTCCGCGCGCGAAGACCGGATCACGCTGCTACCTCCCGTGGATCAGGACGGGGTAGGCGACCTGCTCGCCGCCGCCGACGTCGGGTTGCACCTGCTCCGACCGGATCCGGTCTTCGGCTCGGCCCTGCCGACCAAGGCACTCGAATATCTCGGCGCCGGCTTGCCCTTCGTCACCACCGTGCCGGGCCTGCCTTCCGAGGTGGCGGTCGCCAGCGGAGGGGCGGCGGTGTCGTCTGCGGCCGACCTGGCCGGCGAGTTCGTCTCGTGGTCGGAGGTCACCGGCGACGAACGGCGAACGCGCGGGCAACAGGCCCTTCGCTACGGGCTCGACAACTTCGGGCTCGAGGCGAACGTCAGCCGGCTGGAGAGACTGCTGGCTCAGACTCTGGCCGAGCCGCCGCGCTAGTCCGCGGACGAGAGCTCAGTCGTAGAAGTCGGCGACCTGCGCCCCGACGGGCGCATGACTCCGGCGCGCGGAGCGGTCGCCCTGCAGGACCACCAGCACCGTCCGCAGCAGGATCGCAAGGTCAACCGTGAGGCTCCGGTGGCGGAGGTACCAGAAGTCGTACGAGAGCTTCGTCGCAGTCTCGTCGGCGCTGGCCGTGTACCCCTGGCGGACCTGGGCCCACCCCGTCAGGCCGGGCTTGATCAGGTGCCGGCGCGTCCAGTACGGCAGGATCTGGCTCAACTCCGCGAGAAACTCGGGCCGCTCGGGGCGAGGGCCTACCAGCGACATCTCGCCGCGGACGACGTTCCAGAGCTGCGGAAGCTCGTCGAGTCTGAGCCGCCGCATCACGCCGCCCGTTCGCGTGAGTCTCGGATCGTGCTCGACCGACCAGACGGCCTGTCCGGCTCGTTCCGCATCCGCGCGCATCGTGCGGAACTTGTAGATCGTGAAGAGCTTGCCGTGCTCGCCGAGCCGGACCTGGCGCAGGATGACGGGACCTTTCGTCTGCAGCACGAACACCGCGAGCAGCGGGAAGAGGGGCAAGGTGAGGAGCAGAAGCACGGACGCGCCGACCAGATCGAGGGCGCGCTCGATCACCCGCGAGTAGCGGCGCTGGTAGAGGTGGAGCACGCTCATGAACCAGTCGTGCGGGAGGTCCTCGATCGGCACGCGACCGAAGGCGTACTCGTAGAACTCGGTGAGCTGGACGACCCTGAAGCCCGCCTGGGCGGCGTCGAGCAGCCGGGCGAAGGTCCCTGGCGGCTCGTTACGACCCGTCAGGACGACGAGATCCGGCTGGTGATTCCTGATCACGGAATCGAGCTCGGAGGGATACCCCAGCCACGGCGCCTGAGAGTCCTGCTCCTCGGGACGGTCGCAGTCGGCGACGACGCCGATGACCTCGTACCCTCCACCCCGGCCGCGCCGCAGGTCTTGCAGGAGGGTCGCTGCATCCCCGAGGTGTCCGACGAGGAGCAGGCGCACCGCCGGAGTCACCATCCGTAGAGCGATCGTCTCCCAGGCGGCGCCGGCCGCGAAGACGGTCAGAGCAAGGAACCAGGTCGCGGACGCAGAGAGCGCTGCCGCCGGGAACCAGGCGGAGGCGGCCGCCGACGCCAGGACCGCGATCAGGACACCGCGACCCACCGCGACCCGTGGTCCGAGAGCCGTGAGCGCAGGGCCGCCGAGACTGTGGCCGATCGCGATCGCCAGCGCCCAGATCGCCGCCTGCACGGCGAACGCGATGAGCTGATCCTGCCAACTGCCACCGTGCGAGTAGAAAACGACGGCAGCAACGAGAACGACCGCCACGGCGATCCGCCCGGTTTCCCGGATCGCCGCTGCGCGGCGTGGAGCCAGCCGACGCGGCGGCGCACTATCCCCTTCGCGAGCGCGCACGCTAGGGCGATTCTAGGCCTCCGCCCTCTCTTTCAAACACGGCAGTTAGTAGCAGGAAACCACCCTGAACGGGTGGGAGACAGACGCGTCCTCCCTGACGATGGTTTGGCCCTGGGAGAATCGGGGTAGACGGCCGGTTCCAATCGGGGTCGGTTGGGGGTGTAGGACGTGGTCGATCGTCGCGCTTTGGTGACGCCGGCGAGGGCACAACGGTTTCTCGTTGCCGGGCTGTTGGCACTCTTTGCTGTCCTCTGCACGACATGGACGGCTTCGCCGCTCACAGCACATGCGGCGAACGCGCGGCACGCGCGGTCGTGGCCGGCCGCGACCCACTTCACGCGGCCCCGCTTCCACCCGACCCGAACCGTCGATGTCAGCACCGCCGGCCAGTTCTGGGCCGCCTGGGCAGAGTTGCGTCCGCGCGAGAGGATCAACGTCCACGGCGTGACCTTCTCGGGCGAGGCCGTCTTCTCCAAGCGGCTGCGCGGGTGGGCCGAGGTGCACTTCGACGCGCGCACGCGCTTCCTCGGCACCCGCGGCTCCAATCAGCCGGCGGCCTGGATCAACCGCTGCCAGCGCATTCGCTTCTACGGCGGCAACCTGACCAACCCGGCAGGCGGCGCAGGAGTGATCGTCTCGGACTCGTCCTGGGTGACGTGGTGGAAGTTCGTCATCCACGACACGGCCAACACGGCTCTCTCCGTCCGCGGAATCCACCAGCCGAACACTCATCTCGACCTGAAGGGGAAGATCTCCCACTGGGGCCTGAACCTCGCCCTCGACACGCACACCGAGAAAGGCACAGGCCTTCATGGCGCGAACCTCGCCGATTCCCCGTTCGGGATCAGTGACTCCAGGTTCGCGCTCGATCTGCACGACGGCGCGACCGGCGCCGGCGCCGAGGCGGGAGGCGGTGCGAGCTCCGACTTCTTCAAGCACAACACCCTCTACCTGCGGTGCCGGAACCTGACGAAGGTCGCGATCAAGTTCACCGCCGGCAACTGCGTCCAGCTCTGGGGCGTCAACGTCCGGGACAACGACTTCAAGTACATCCAGGCCGCGAACCTGACGGGCCGGCCGTTCGAGACGAGCGGCATGTACGGCGACCAATCGCTCACGACGAACCGCGTCGTGTACGGGCGCGCCACCCACACGAACCTGAATCCGCTCGTGGGGCCGATCCGCTGGGATCCCCGCGGCGGCACCGTCTTCCAGGACGTCTCGCCGGTCCAGTAGGCAGAGTCCAGTAGGTGCATGTCCTGACCGGTCGCTGCCGAGACCGGAAGCGGTACAAAGGCGCATGTCCTCTCGCGGGATGAGGCGACCGGTGCTGATCGGCTTGCTCGTGTTCCTGGCCGGGATCCTGGCGTTCCTCGGGTATCGCCTGACCCATCCGGCGAAGGCGAAGTTCGATTCTCGGACGGCGCATCTCGACACGCGTCCTCCGAGCTCCGGAGACACGGTTCGCGTCGCGGACGTGCGCTCGTTCGAGCATGCTCTGGCGGTAGCGCATGCCGGAGAGACCATTCGCGTGGACGGCAACCTCCGCATCGCCGGCGAATTCACGGGCTTCGACCGGACGATCAAAGGGGGCAGCGTCAACGTCGTCCTCGGTCCCGGTGTCCACTTCGTCGGCAGCCCGGTCCACCGAACTCCGGCCGTGTGGGTGCACGGAGCAGGGGGCTGGCGGATCTGGGGCGGCACGATCACGAATCCCGGGGGCGTCGGGCTCCTGTTCTACGCGCTTCCCGGTCCGGTCACGTGGACGGGCTTCCGGGTGCGGGACACCGCGAGCAGTTGCGTAGCGGTGCTTCCGGTCGGGGGAAACATCGACCGGCTCACGCTCAAGGGCCTGGCGGGCACGGCACATCCGGATCTCGCACTCGACCCGCACGCGGAGAAGGGGACCGGGATCCACGCCTGGAACATCGCGGACGCAAGCGGCGGCCTCGTCGAGCGATCGACCTTCGCCGCCGACGTCGTCGACCAGGCGACGGGAGCCGCGGTCGAGATCAAGACAGGTCAGATCGGTCCTGACGTCACCGTCTACGCCCGCGCGCGCCATCTCGGTTTCCTGCTCCGCGGCACCAGCTGGACCGGGGTCGCCAAGAGACAGGTAGCGGGAAACGTCATCCAGCTCTGGGGCGGAACCCTGCCAGGAGCGCTCGATCTGCGCTACGTCGACGGCGCCGACATCAAGGGCCGGCTGGTCGACACGACCGGCGTCGACTCGGAGGCGGATCTCTCTCACGTCAGGCTCGGTCTCGCCCGTGCCAGCGGGCCGATCCTCCAGAACCGTGCGCTGTCCGGGCCTGCTGTGGAGACTGTCGGCGGAATGCAGGTCAGCAAGCTCAGCGAACCGCTCACCGTGCCCTGAGTTGGATCCGTACGCCTACCACTTCGATCTGCGCGAGAAGCCGCTCCACGCCGGGGGAAATCTCGCGGAGCGGCTCGCCTATCTCCGCCGCATCACCGCGGAGCCGCAGCAGACGAACCCGGTGAACGTGATCCAACTTGCGCTCGGCGCCCTGCAACTCCGAGATCCGGAGCAGCTGCCGTTGGTCGCCGAGGTCGTCGAGTGGGTCGAACGGAGTGCCGACGAGCGCGGCCTGCTCGCCTACCGCTTTGCGATGCCGCACACGTTTCCGCTCGAAGCTCCCTGGTACTCGTCGCTGGCGCAAGGGGAGGCAGCGAGCTTGCTCGTGCGGGCCGCAGAGCTCCTCGGCCGCGCGCAGGTCCTCGAGCTCGCCGACCGGACGGTGGAGCAGCTCCTGCAACCGGAGTCGCTGCTCGTCGTGCCCACCAGCGAGGGGCCTGTGCTGCAGGAGTACCCGACCGATCCTCCGGCCCATGTGCTGAACGGCTGGATCACGTCGCTCTTCGGCCTGTACGACCTCGCGCAGGCGCCGAGCGCGGCGGCGCCTCGAGCAGCCGCGGCCTTCGACGCCGGTACGAAGACGCTTGCGGCGCGCCTCCACCTCTACCGGACGCCGCTCGGCTGGTCCCGCTACGACCTGTATCCCCATCCGTTGCCGAACACCGCCAGCGTCTCGTACCACCGGCTGCACGTGGCCCAGCTCCGCGCCCTCCACTCGCTCGCCGACCTCGATGTCCTCGCAGACACCGCAAACGACTGGGAGCGCTCTCTGTCGAACCCCGTGGCGCTTGCCGTCGGGTTCAGCCGGAAGGCCGCGTTTCGAGTGGTCCGGCCGCGCTCCCGCCGTGCGACTCGCCGGCATCCGGCTGCGCAGCCGTGAATCCAAAGAGCCCACGCAGCTGCGCGACGACGCGCTCGACGGCGAACTCGTCCTCGACGCGCGCGCGGCCGGCACGGGTGACCTCCGCCCGCAGCTGAGGCGACCGCAGCAGGCGGCGGATCCCGTCGGCGAGCGCCTCCGGATCACCCTCCTGCACGAGCAGCCCGCAGCCGCCCCCCACCAGCTCGGCGACACCGCCGACGTCGGATGCCACGGCCGGCACGCCGTAGGCCAGCGCCTCGATCAGGGAGACCGGCACGCCCTCCCAGTCCGACGGCAGCGCCACCACGTCTACGCGACCGGCCTCGAGCCAGCCAAGGATCTCGGTGTTCCTCACGTAGCCGAGGAAGTCGACGGTGCCCTCGAGGCCGAGCTCCCGCGCCCGCGCCTCGGAGTCGGGCAGGAGCCGTCCGGAGCCGGCCAGCCACAACTCGAGCCGCTCGCCGTCGCGCACGAGCGCGGCGACTGCGTCCAGCAGTGTCGCGTGCCGCTTCTCGGGGTCGAACCTCGCCGCGAACAGCACGACCGGCGGATCGTTCGCCGGCGTCGGCCCCTCTCGGGGCGGCGGCAGCTCGACGCCCAGCCGCACGACGACCCACCGCGACTCGTCGACGCCGGGCGCGCAATCCCGCATCAGGTCTTCCATCGCGTGGGCGATGAAGCGCACGAAGACCGCGGACGAGCACTTTGCGTGGAGGAGATTGCACGCCTGGATGTCGGCCAGATGCGCCGTGAAGCTCCACGGGATGCCCGACAGACGCGAGGCGATCAGCGCAACAGTCGACGGCGGCCCGGCCCAGTGGGCGTGGATGTGATCCGCCTTCTGCGTACGCGCGAGCCGTGCCAGCCAGAGCGCCTTCGGGAAGGCGGCCAGGTTGCGCAGCAGCACGTTCGGGGCCGGTGAGCGGAAGAGGAGCGTGAAGGCCCGGAGCACGCTCGCGGGCGATCGCAGCAGCTCGGCGCCGGCGGCGAGCGCAATCTCGCCGTCGAGCAGCGGCTTCCGGACCGTCAGTGACTCGGCGTCCGGTGTCGTGAGCGATCCCCGCGGCCGCACAGGCACGGCGAGCACGTCCACCCCCTGACGCACGAGCTCGCGCACCTCCGGCCCGAAGAACGTGTCGTTCTGCCCGTACGGGAACGACGAGGCGACGTAGAGCAGCCTCGGAGCACTCAACTACGCCGCCAGGCCGCTCTGCTCGAGAAAGGACGCCAGAGACAGGGCGCGCCAGGGAGACACCGGCAGCGAGCGTCCGCGCTCGACGATCCGCAGATCCTGCAGAAGCTCGCCGGCCGCGTGCAGCTGCTCGCGGACTCGCGGCTGCGGCAGCCAGTCCTCCTCGGGGACGTCGTACGCCGTCTTCCCGCGCCGCCAGACGATCTCCTCCGGCAGGCGCCGTTCGGCGACGCGGCGCAGCGGCTCCTTCGTCCACCCGCGCTCGAAGCCGCTCCGCCAGCCGGACGAGAACGCGTGGCCGACGACCTCGAGATCGAGGAAGGGCAGCCGCAGCTCGCGGCTCCAGGCCATCGAGTTGCGATCCGCGTACCGCAGCAGGCGCGGCAGGATCACGCGTCCTCCGTCGGCGACGGCCGCCTGACGGAGCAAAGGGCCGCCGAGCTTGGCGCCTTGCGGATCGACGAGCGCCGCGTCGAGCAGCGCCGGCCCGATCCAGCGGTGCAGCCGGCGCAGGCCGAGACGTGCGAGATGTCGTCCGGGGGCAGGCAAAGCGAGCCCTCCGACCTGGAGCGCGTCCGGGCGCGGAAGGTCGTCGGCCGACCGCCACTGCTTGACGATGTCCGACGCGCTCGCGAGGTCGCCTCGCAACAGCGCCTCGGCGACCGCGAACCAGACGTACTTGCGGTAGCCACCCCAGGTCTCGTCGGCCCCCTGCCCGTCGAGCAGGACCGTGACGCCGGCCGTAGCGGCCTCCTCCATCACGCACCACTGCGCGTACACCGAGGGTGAGTCGAACGGACCGCCCTGCCTCCGGACGAGCAGCGGGAGATTGTCGAGGAAACCGTCGAGCGTCGGCTCGACCCGATGCGTGGTGGCGCCGAACAGCCCTGCAACCTGGTTCGCGCGCTCCCATTCGTCGACGGCTCGCCCCGGGAAGCTCGCGGTGAAGACGTGGATCTCCCTCGAGGAGTCGAGCGAGCGGATCGAGCCGAGAATCGTGGAGCTGTCGATTCCGCCGCTGAGGCTCGAGCCGACCAGCACGTCGCTCCGCAGCCTCAGCCGCACCGCCCGGTCGAGCGCGTCCTCGACCGCCTCCGGCTCCGCGGGGCCGGTCCCCCAGCGTTCCTGGGCGAAGTCGGCGAGCTTCCACCAGGCCCGCTCGTCGGCGATGCCGTGGTCCGTGAGAAGGACGCAATGGCCGGGCTCGACCTGCGAGATTCCGTCGAAGAACGAGCCGCTCGGATCCTCGGCGTCTCCGAAGAGGAGGAAGTTGAGCACGCGCGATGCGTCGAAGCGGCCGGTGCCCGCTCCGGCGAGACGCAGGGTGGCGGCTTCCGATCCGAACCACCACGACCCTTCGGAAGCCCGGCCCAGATAGAGGGGTTTCTCGCCGAAGCGGTCGCGGCAGAGCAGCGTGCCGCCGCGGCGGGGATCCCGGATGGCGAGCGCCCACATGCCGTTGCAGCGTGCGAAGAGGCCGTCGCCCCATTCGAGATAGCCGCGGAGCAGGACCTCGGTGTCTCCGCTCGTCTCGAACCGATGCCCCTTGCCCTCGAGCTCGTCGCGCAACTCGAGGAAGTTGTAGAGCTCGCCGTTGTACACGAGCACGACGCCGGTCTCCTCGTCCTCCATCGGCTGGTTGGCCTCGTCACGGAGGTCGAGGATCTTCAACCTGCGGGAACCGAGCCATGTGCCGTCCCGAAAAACGTGTCCGGACGCGTCAGGCCCGCGATGCCGAATCGAGTCCAGCACGCGCTCGGCGAAGTCCGGAGCGAGCTCGTGTGTCAGCCCGACGGCGCCGACGATTCCACACATCGGAGGCCCTATCTCCTCCGTACGCGCTGCCGCTTGTCCGATTCTCCGTGCCTGGACGAGCCATACCCATACCCGAGCCTGCCACCGGCGTCCCGGTACAGGCGCTCGTAGAGGCGCTCGAGCAGCTCGATCGTGCGGTCGAACCTGAACTCGTCGCGCTGCCGGCGCTGCGCGGCCTCGCCGAGCCGCCGTCGCTCGGCAGGGTCGGCGAGGAGGCGCGCAATCGCGTCCGCGAACGTCACGTAGTCCCGCGGCGGAGCGAGCATGCCCTCCCGGCCGTCCTCGATGATCGAGGGGATGCCGCCGACGCGGCTCGCGACGATCGCCTTGCCCGCGGCCATCCATTCGAGTACCGCCAGCGGCATGCCTTCGAACCGGGACGACAGGACCGTCACGTCCATCGCGGCCAGCAGGTCCGGCATCTCCACATTCGAGCGATGCCCCAGGAAGAGGGTCGGCACGCCGAGCTCGTCGGCGAGCCGCTCGAGGCGCTTCCGCTCCGGGCCGTCCCCGACCACGACGTAGCGGAGCGCGGGAAGGTGCGGAGTCAGCCTGCTCAGGGCCCGCAGCGTCGTGTCGAGCTCCTTCTCCGGCCGCAAGCCGCACACCGTCCCCACGACGGGGTCCGACGGCGCCAGGCCGAGTTCTCGACGGATGCGCTCACCGTGTCCCACCGGGCGATCGGGGATTCCGTTGGGGATGAAGACGACCTTCTCCGGCGGGATTCGCTCGAGCTCGATCATCCGCGTCCGGTCGGTCGGGGAGACGGCGACGATCGCATCGGAGCGTCGCCCGATCAGCTCACGATCGACGATGCGGTGCAACGTGCCTTCGTACGACCACGAGTGCTCGTGCGCGACGAGGACCGGCAAGCGGCGTCGCGGCTTCAGCATCGCCAACCACAGGTTCGAGCCGAACTTGTGGGCGTGCACTACGTCGACCTGGCCGCTCCGCAACAAGCGCACGAGTGGGCGCCAGCGCCACACGTCGACCTTCGACCGACGCCGCAGCTCCAGCACTTCGACGCCTGCATCCCGAGCCGCCGCGACATGGTGCGGAAGGGAGCGACGAGTCGAGCAGATGATGCTCTCGAAGCGATTGGGATCGAGGCCGAGCGCGATCCGGGTCGCGACGGTCTCCGCGCCCGCGGTCATCAGCGCATCGATCACTGTGAGGACGCGGAGCCTCTCACCGAATGTGTCAGACACGACCTAGAAGACCAATTTTCTCGGCGGGACTCGTGTGATTCGGCGCTTGAAGTTTTCCAAGGAAGGGAGCGGGCTTCCGCAGCCCGACGATAGCTGTACCGCCAGGGCGGGGTACTCCGGATGAGGGGTTGAGGGTTGCGGCGCTCGTTCCGACCACCGGGATGTGCGCAAGCAGATCGCCCTCGTGATGTTGCTGTTGCTGGCATTCGCCGGGGCTGGATCGTCCGCAGTGCTGACCCGCACACTCGCGGGGTCGAAGGCGCTCTCCGCGGTCGCACAGGAGAAGAAGCTCGGGCCGAAGCCGACCCCGGCCTGGTACTGGCGCTGGGTCGCGTGGCGCCTGGGCGAGGGGTATGCGAAGGGTCATGGGCTCCAGCTGAGCTGGCGGCCGAGCAAGGCGCCCCTGCCCACCCCGAACTGGGCGTGGCAGCGGCTGCACTTCTTCGTGCTCGCCCGCAACGAGCGGGTACTGGCGGTTGAGTTCGGTCACCGCAGGCACACGACTACGACGGTGACGACGACGACCCCAACTACCAGCACGACGACAACGGCGACGACCACCACCTCCACCACGACAACGACGACCACCGGGACGACGACCAACCCGTCGGGCGGCGGTGAGACCTACGACCAGGCGATCTCGTACACGCAGAACCGGCCGTCGTTCAATCCGACGCGAACCATCCTGGTGAGCACCGCGGGCCAGCTGCAGTCGGCAATCTCGAACCTGAAGCCGGGTGACCTCGTCAAGGCGACGGGCAGCTTCACGGTCAGCGGTGAGACGGTGATCAAGAACCGGCTCTCGGCCCCGGCCGAGCTCGATCTGAGCGGCGTGAAATTCGTCAACAGCAGCGGCGCGAACTCCCCCGCCGTCTGGCTGAACAACCCGTCCAACCTCTACATCTACGGCGGCGACATGAGCACCGCCGATGCGGGCGGCCAGGGCATCCTCGATGCGGGCGGCCAGCACGTCCTGTGGTGGGGCTTCACGATCCACGACACGGGCAGCACGGGCTTCGCTTCTCGAGCCCTCGGCGGTCCGGTCGACAACGACGACTTCCAGGGAACGATCTGGAAGGTTGGTCAGAACCTCACCTGGGATCCGCACTCCGAGAAGGGAACCGGCGAGCACGCTGCGAACCTCTGGGACGGCGCCACGGCCGGCAACTTCACGAACAACCGCTTCGCCTTCTACGCGCACGACATCCCGACGGGCGCCTGCGTCGAGTTCGGCAACGACGATCCGACGTCGCAGGCGACCGGCAACGTCGTCTACCTGAAGTGCGTCAACGAGACCGAGGTCGCACTACGACAAACCGGCGGCAACGGCCTCCAGTTCTGGGGGGACACCAACACCCTGGGCGTCCAGGTGAAGTACCTCGAGGTCGACAGTGCCGAGGGTCGTGGACTCGACAGCCAGGGCGTCTCGTCCGGCCAGTCACTTGCCGGCGTCACCGTCGAATACGGACAGGCGTCGGACACGAACCAGAACCCGAATCTCAACGAGCCGAACAGTGGCCTCCCGTGGGATCGGCGTGACGGCGTCGTCTACAAGAACGTCTCACCGACCCCCTGAGTCGACGCTCTCCAGGCGCTCCCAGAGCTCGTCGCAGAGTCGGCGCACCTCTGGGCTGAGCGAGAGATCGTCCCCTCGGGACCTTGCTCCCCGGTGGACTCCCTCCGTGATGTCCCGCTCGGGATATCCCACGCCGACGAAGTCGTAGAGCGACCGCATCGAGCGCTCGGGCTCGTCGACGAGCTGCTCGTACGAACAGAGACGCACGTCCCGCCGGGCGTCGAGCTGGAGGTCGAAGAAGAGCGAGGTTCGCGCCCACCAGAAGAGCGCTGCAGCATCCTGTGGGTTCATCCCCGGCCGGTAATGACTCGACAAGACCGACCGGGTCGTCTCCGGAACGACCTCGCCCCGCCAGTTCGGCGGCTCGTTCGAGAGGAGAAGTCGCAGGTTTCGCTCGCCGTTCTCGATCCCGAAGTACGAGAGGTCCGACGCCGCAACGCTCTCCGCCCGGCGAACCATCCAGATCGCGTAGGAACCGTCGAGCTCGTCGAGCAGGGTCGGAACCTGCTGGGACTCGACCAGGGGCTTGAGGACGATGAGCGGTGCGCGCACCCGCTCGAGCCGGCGACTCACCTCCGGCAACGGCTTCAGCCGGAGCCGGCCTTCGGCGGCGGAGGAGAGGGAGCTCTGCTCGGGGAAGGTCACGGTGCGCCTGTCGGCGTTGAAGATCTCCAGCATCAACGTCGTCCCGGAGCGCTGGCAGCCGACGACGAGGACGACCGCCTTGCGGCCGTCGCGCGGATACGGATGCCCCAGCCGGTAGGCGCGCTTCTGCGCCAGAAGGCGCTCGCGCCCTGCGCGATCTCGGATACGCGTCGACAGACTCTTGGGCACGGAGCTGCGACCGACGCTACGGTGCGAGTGTGCCGCTCACGCGCGGGACTCTAGCCAGGCCGTCGAACTGAGGTAGCGGTGTCAGCCACCCGCTACCTGTTCGTGCTCGGCACCGGCCGCTGCGGATCGACGCTCCTCGCCGAGATCCTCGCGGCTCATCCCGAGATCGGCTGGATCTCGACGCTCCCGGATCCCCTCGGGCGCGTCGCGCGCAGCATCCGCCTCGAACCCCGGCCTTCCGAGGCGTACGCCCTGCTCCGGGAGCAGGTCTCGCCCATGCTCGTCGATCCGTTTCGGGATCTGACCGCAGACGATGCCGCACCCTGGATCGAGCGGCGGCTGCGGGCGTTCTTCGACGGCCGTGCGCAAGAACAGGGACGGCCCGTCTTCATGCACAAGTTCACCGGCTGGCCGCGCGCTCGCCTGCTGGCGGCGGTCTTCCCCGAGGCGAAGTTCGTCCACGTCCTGCGAGACGGCCGCAGCGTGGCCAACTCCTACGTGCAGGTCCGCTTCTGGCAGGGCTATCGAGGCGTCCCCGGCTGGACGTTCGGCGATCTCTCCGAGGATGAGCGGCGAGGTTGGGAAGCGGCGAACCACTCGTGGTCGTACCTGGCCGGGCTCGAGTGGAAGCGGCTGATGGATGCCTTCGAGGCCTCCAGGGAGGAGATCGGCGCCGAACGGTGGCTCGACCTGCGCTACGAGGATCTCGTCGCGCGGCCCGACGAGGAGACGACACAGGTCCTGCGGTTCGCCGGCCTCGACCGCTGGCCGGGCCTCGAGCGTCGCCTCGAGAAGCTCGGCGTCACCCGAGGACGAACGGATGCGTATCGGGACGAGCTTCGTCCGGAGGACGTCGCTCTGCTCGAGCGCCTGCTCGCACCGACGCTCGAGCGATGGGGATACACCGCCCGCGACGAGGCGTGAGCGGCTGACTCAGCCCTGCTCGTCGCGCAGGACCGCCGGGACGGCGGCCAGCAGGGCGAGCACCAGCCAGAGAGCCTTCTCGAACTCTGCCGAGAGGAAGAAGTACGCGACGAGCATGCCGACCGCTCCGGCAAGCAGCCCACGCGCGTAGAACTCGACTTCCTCCGCCGGCCGGTCGAGCCTCGCGAGCGCTCGGCCCGCCATGCGCAGGGGAACCACGAGCATGGCGAGCAGAAGACACAGCCCGACCAGGCCGAGCTCAGCTGCCATCTGGAGGTAGGTGTTGTGCACCACCAGTCGGTCCGTGACGATCTGGCGGACGACGGACAGGTTGATGGTCTGTGTCGCATACGAGGGCTCCACCACCTGGTAGTTGCCGAGTCCGACGCCGGCGACGGGATGCCCGTCGAAGATCTTCAGCGCCACCTGCCACTCGTCGAGCCGCCCCGAGGTCGTGCCGGCGGCGCCGGCGCGTGAGCCGCCCTGGAAGACGTGGGCAGGCTTGTATCCGAAGTAGTAGCCGAGCCCGGCCGCGACGAGGACGAGCACGAGGGCCACGATGCGCGGTCGCGCGCGACCAGCGACCACGATCGCCATCACGAGGGCAGCCGCGAAACCGACGATCCCGCCGCGCGACTGGGTCAAGGCGAACGCGACGAGGTCGATCCCGGCCACGGCCGCGAACAGCCAGCGCGCGGGCGCCGAGCCCGTCGTCACGAACATGAAACCGGCGATCATGATCGCCGGAATCAGCTCGGCGGCGAAGTAGTTGGGATCGAACAGTCCGGCGAGCCGCCCCGAAGCGATGTAGTGACCGGACGCGATGCTGTAGACGGACGTGACGACGCTCGCGACCAGGTAGCCGTGGACGATGGTGCGGAAACCCGCTCGAGTCGACGCAGCGGTGTAGGTGACGAGGAGAAGAGCGGCATTCAGGAGGAGGCGCTCGACTACCGTGCGCGTCGCGCCCGAGTCGGCGGCCCAGAGCATCGAGACACCCCCGAGAGCGAGCAGTCCCACGATCGCCGAGAACAGGAAGGGCTGCTCCGGAGGGAGTAGCGGGAGCGCCGCTCGGCGGGTGAGAACGGCGGCTGCCCAGGTGAGGACGATGAGCGCGCCGACCGGCTTGGCCAGCGTGGCGCCGACGCCGAGCGACCCTGGGAGATGCGCCGGGAACGTCAGGACGATGAAAAAGGCGATCGCCAGCGGGAGCCGCGACATCGCGAGCGCAACGAAACCGGCCGCGAGCAGCACGACCACTGCACCCTTGGGCGAGTAGACGGCGAGGATCCCGAGCAGCCCCGCCAGGCCGGCGGCAGCCGCGGTGACGCCGCTACGAGCGGTCAGATCGGGTAGCAAGCGCGAACGAGCGTCCCCGTCCACAAGGACATCAGCGCTCGGTCGAGGAGGGCGACGACTGCTCCGCCGGGGAGAGGAGGTAGTCACCCGGAATCACGGGCAGGTCGCCGGGATATCCCTGGTAGCCGTGCTCGGCGCCCTTCCGGGGACGGCGTCGACCAGTGACGAAGAAGCCGAGCGGCACGACACCGCGGCGGCCGAGCAGGTCCCGCAGCTCGGCGAGCTTGTCACGACGGGTGTGGCCGACCCGCACGCAGAGGATGACTGCCTCACTCGCGTCGGCGAAGGCAACCGCTTCCGCGACTTCCGGCAGCGGCGGCGTATCGACGATTACGACGTCGCAGTCCCTGCCGAGCCGTTCGAGCAGCCGCTTCACACGCTCCGTCTCGAAGAGGTGCAGCTCGTGCATCTGCTCCTCGCTCGCCAGCAAGAGCTGCAGGCGCGCGTGCAAGGGTGCGGGAACCGCCCCCGTGTGGGTCGCCTCCGGGTTGTTCAGCAGATGCACGACCCCGTCGCGGTGCCCGACGATGTTGAAGATCGGCCCGATCATGGGCCGCGGAAGGTCGGCGTCGACAAGGGTGACGTTCAGGCCTCCGCTGCTGAGAGCGATTGCGAGATTCACCGCCGTCAGCGTCTTGCCATCCCCAGGGCCAGCGCTCGTCACGACGATCGACGCGGGCAGGCGGTCACCGTTTCCACCCGCGTTCGCCAGCACGGCGCGCAGCGTCCGGTAGGCCTTCCAGGCCTCCCGCGGGAGCGGTCCCTGGCCGAGGAAGTACCCCTCGACCACGCGGGAGGGAAGACGCGGCATCCGGGCGAGCACCGGCAGCCGGTGCGCCTGTGTGAGCTCCTCCTCGCGGCTGAAGCGCGGATTGACCACCTCGAGCGTGACTGCTGCGGCGATGCCGAGCAACAGACCGACGATGAGGGCGACGGCGAGCGTCGTCTTCGGACGGGGCCAGACGGGACTGGTCGGCGTCGACGCCGGCGTGAGCGAGGAGATCGTCGGATCCTGGGAGCCCACGTAGAAGTTCAGCGCGGCGAGCGTGCCGGCAAGGGTTGCGTGCTGAGCGCTCTGGGCCGGGTAGCTCCGCAACTGTTCCCGGACGTCCGAGATCGTGCGCGTCAGCCATTGCTGGAATTCCAGCTTCCGCCTCGCGATCACGAAGTGGGCGAAGCGATTGGCGACGCTCGCGGCGACAGCGCCGTTGGAGGCGCTCGCCTGGATGGCGACGATGTCGGCCTGAGCGAGCGGGGTGACGCTGATCGTCGCGTTGGCGTCGGGCCCGCTCAGCCTCTTGTCGAAAGCGCCCAGATATGCGGACGACGACAGGATGCGAGCAGGCCGAACGGAGGCCGGGGAGCCGTCGGCAGGCTGGAAGAAGACAGGCGACCCCGAGAGCGGATCGTCCGTGCTGAGCGCGGGCCGCGGCTGGATGCCGAGATCCGCGTCCGCGTCGTACCGCTTCGTCGCGGTCGCGACCACCGCCAGCGCGGCGAGGACCGCGATCACCGTGATGCTGACGATCAGCAGCCGATGCGACCGCAACGCATGCCAGTAGGGCACGCGGCCGGGTTCGAACGAGCCGTTCAGGTTCCCTTCTCCACGACGCGAACCGCATTGTCCACCATCTGAGTCCTCTCGAAACTCGCCGAACGTCTCAACGGCCCGAGGCCAAAGGCGCTAGTCAGGGTCGCCGGAAGTGCCGAGCGTGATGCCGTGTCCGACGATGGTACCGACCGCAAGCGCCACGGCAACCCAGCAGGAGATGCTGACGGCGATGAGCTGTGGCCAGGCCATTGCTCCGACCATCGGCCGAAATCGAAGCACACGCATCGGCCGGAAGGGGTAACTTCTGCCGACGTGCTGGACCGCGACGGAAGGGGGTGAGACATGTCTGCCGACGGCCTCTGGGATGGCGTTGACCGCATCCTCGAGCGAATGACACCCGACTTGGCCACCGAAAACGGACTCGGCCCGCTCGAAGCTCGACGTCTACACCTCGCAGGCGACGAGGTACCCGGCTACCTCCTCCGGGAGGAGCGCGCCGGCCGGACGGCGACGCTCGTCGCACCCGCCCTGCTCGAGCGAGCACGAGAGGCCTATGACGGGCCGCTGCTGCTGGTGAAGGGGCCGGAGCTGACGGCTCGTTATCCGGACGGTGCGCGCCGGTTCGGCGACCTCGATCTCGTGGCCGGCGACGCGGAGGCGGCGCAAGCGGCTCTGCTCGGAGCCGGCTTTCGCCTGCAGGACCGGGACTGGCCGCCGGAGGGGTACGACGACGTCCGCCGGCCGCACTACCACCTGCATCCCCTCGAGTGGCAGGGGCTCGGGCTCCGGATCGAGATCCACAAGCACGCGAAGTGGCCCGACGGCCTGCAGCCGCCGCGCAACGAGGAGCTGTTCGAGGCAGCCGTGCCGTCCGTCGTCGGCATCGACGGCCTGCTCACCCCTCATCCCGACCATCACGCCGTGCTGCTCGTCTCTCACGCCTGGGGCGAGATCCCGATGCGGAGAGTGCGGCAACTCGTCGACGTCCTCGCGTTCGTCGACGACGGCGACCGCCCCGAGATCCGCCGGGTAGCCGCACAGTGGGGGATCGAGCGTGGCTGGACGTCGACGCTTGCCGTCGCCGACTGGCTCTTGCGGGGCGCGCCGGAGCCACGCCTCGTCGGCGTCTGGGCGCGGTACCTGCGCGAGCTGCGAGAGCCGAACGTGCTCGAGATGCACGTCCAGAACTGGCTTTCCCCGTACTGGCTCACCACGCCTCGACCCGCGACGCGCAAAGCGTGCGGTGCGGTCGCCGTTGACCTGAGGCCGAAGCCCGACCAGACCTGGGGCAGCAAGATCCGCCAGACCGGCAGAGCGATCACGCATCCGCGCCGCTCGCGGACCGATCACTACGTGAAGTCTGGTTACGAGCGCACCGCCACGGGCGTATGGAAGCGCGCCCGCTAGTACGACGGTGAACGTGCCGTCTCCCGCGGTCAGCGTCATCATGGCGGCGCACGACAACGCCGCGACGATCGGCGCGGCGATCGAGTCCGTGCAGCGCCAGACTCGCTCCGATTGGGAGTTGATCGTCGTCGACGACGGCTCCACCGACGGAACCGCCGCCGTCGCGGAGGCGTTCGCCGATCCGCGCATCCGGGTCGTCCGCCAGCCCGAGAACCGCGGGCCCGGCGCGACGCGCAATCATGGGATCTCCGTCGCGCAGGCTCCGCTCATCTGTCCGCTCGACAGCGACGACCTCTGGTTGCCCGAGTACCTGGAGACGATGGCGGACACCCTGAACTCCGATCCCGGGGCCGCCGTCGCGTGCTCGGACGCCTGGGTGTTCGACGAGGGAACCGGCCGGGTCAGGAAGACGTCCGCGGTCGCAATGCAGCAACCGCCGGAGCCCATGCCCGACGACCCGCAGACGTTTCTCGTCGAGCTCTTGCGGCGGAACTTCGTCTACTACTCGGTCGCAGCCCGCCGCGAGACGCTCCTCGCAGTCGGCGGCTATGACGAGCGGCTGTGGGTCGGCGAGGACTGGGAGCTCTGGCTTCGTCTCGCCGCTGCCGGCCACCGCTTCGTCTTCGTCCCACGGCTCCTGGGGCTGCACCGGAAGCGGGCCGGCTCGTTGACGAGCACCTCTGATCGCCTGCTGGCGGGAAGATACGAGGTCTACAGCGTGGTCGCGGACGACTGGGACACGAGCCCCGAGATTCGTGAGCTCGCGCTCGCCATGAGGCGCGAGAGAGAGCTCCGCAACCGTCGTCGCGCGGCGGCGGCCGCGTCGGTCGGCCCGCTCGCGACGCTCCGCCGCAGGTTCCGCTACTCGAGGCTCTGGCATCGCGAACCGCCGCACGACGTCGCCGACCTGCTGCGGCAGGCGTAACGGTCTAGTGCGCGTACTGGTCGCCGGCGCGGGCGGGCTCATCGGGGGCATCCTCTGGGGAGGACTGGCCGCGGATCACTCCCTGGAAGGGATCGATCTCCGCCGCGATCGCGCGAAGGGCATCCGCCGAGCCGACGTGCGTCGTGCCCGCTCGCTGCGTCGCGCGTTCCGCCCGGTCGACGCCGTCGTGGATCTCGCGACCAGCCCGGACCTCGACCTCCCCTGGGACCGGGTCGAGGAAGACATCGCAGGACGCGTCAACCTCCTCGAGGCGGCTCGTCTCAACGGTGTGCGGCGCTATGTCTTCGCGAGCTCGAACCACGTCACGGGCATGTACGAGCTCGACCAGCCGTACGCGTCCATCGTCGCCGGCGCCTACGAGGGCCTCGATCCCGCCTCGATCCCGCTGCTCGGGATCGACCGGCCGATCCGACCGGACAGCCCATACGGCGTGGGGAAGGCGTTCGCCGAAGCCGCTGCCCGCTTCTACGCCGAGGAGCACGGCATATCGTGTGTCTGCCTCCGGATCGGGACCGTGAACGCGGAGGACCGTCCGAAGAACCCACGCCATTTCGCGACCTTGCTGAGTCACGGCGACCTGCTCCGCCTGGTGGATTGCGCCCTACGTGCGCCGCTCGAGCCCGGCTACCGCGTCTACTACGGCGTCTCGGCCAACACCTGGCGCTTCTGGGACCTCGCGAACGCCGCGGAGGAACTGGGCTTCGAACCTCAGGACGACGCGGAGCGGTTCCGGTCCGACGCGGACGTCCCAGCCTGAGGACTCCCGAGCCGGAGCGCCTTCCGGAGGGCGAGGACCGGCACGCCCGCGAGGCTCTCGGCTCCCCAACGCTCCTGCAGATGGCGGGGCAGACCGGTCGCCGCGCGAAGCGGCGGGTCGTCGGCCGTGGCCTGCACGTAGTTTCCCAGCATCTGCGCGGTGCCTGCGAGTCGGCTCCCACCCACTCCGGCGAGGGCGAAGGCGACACGATCTCTCCGCTGCACGGGCTCTGCGTCGAACGCCGACACGAATCCCGACAGTTCCTCGGCGTCGGTGATCTCCGCCAGGTAGTGCAGGGCCGCGCGCACGTGGGCGACGAGATGAACCCGGCGCGCCCGCTCGAGCAGCGCCTTCGGGTCAGGAGCCTCGCCGCTCTGAAGCAAGCGGTACGCGTCGACGAGCCACTGGCACGTCTGCACCGGCACCGTCCGCGCACCCGTGGCGCAGACGAAGAGGAGCTCGTCGGCGGGATCGAGGACGAGCGGCGTTCCGTCGACCGCGTCGAGCTCGACCGCGCGGTCTCGAAGGGCGGCCGTGCCGTCCGCCGCCCCCAGCGGCCCGAGCACCGCCGACGGTGCTCCGTGGTGGATGACGAGCACCCGCTGGCTGTCGTCTCGGAGAGCCGTCGAGTAGCGCCCCTCGCTGCTCGGCCGCCAACCCGCATACGTCGAGACCTTCACGGCTTCGCCCGCAGCCTCCGGCTCGACGATCAGCTCCAGCAGCGGCACCGGGCGCAGGCCGAGCCGCGGATACCAGCGGAGCAGCGCGGACATGCCGCCGACGAGCAGGGGCTGGACCCCGGCGCGCTGCCGCAGCAGCGGCAGGAGCACGGCGAGCCGTTCGAGCAGCAGCTGGTTCCGATACCAGACGCTTCGATACGTCCCGAAGAGGCGCGGCAGCTGGGGATCGTCGGGCAAGACCTCGTGCAGGCGTTCGTACAGCGGCGGCAACAAGCCGAAGCTTCCGGTCTCGAGCGCCGTCACGTCGAGCGGTTGCAGCGCACGCCAGCGCTCCGGCGCCTGCGCTTCCGGACCGAGACCGACCTCCATTAGCGCGCGCTGAGTCGCGCTCGGCCAGAAGGAGCCGCGCGGGCGGCCGCGGCTCAAGTCTTCTCCGCCGGAGGCTCCTCGGCGGCCGCTCGACGGCGCTCCATCGCCTGCCGGATCACCTCGAGATACTGCGAGCGGGACGCGCTCTCGCGCAGCCCGTTGTTCTGCGTGTGCAGGCGACGCTCGAGCACGACCTCGGGCAGGATCGTGTAGCGGAGCCCCGCTTCCGCCGCGCGTGCGAACCAGTCGACCGTCACCCCGACCCGCACGGAGGTCGTGAACGGGCCGACGCGCTGAAACGACTCGCGCCGGATCAGCATCAGGTTCGGAGCCGTCCACGGCATCGGCTCGGGGGCCGGCGGCCGCAGACTCGCCCGCGTCTCCTCGTCGAGCTCCGGGCTCAGGAACTCGCGCACGTGCCCGAACACCATGTCGAGGCCGGGATCCGCGTCGAGCGCAGCCTTCTGGAGGCTCAGCTTGCCCGGCGTGAAGCGGTCGTCGGCGTCGAGAAATGCGTACAGGTCTCCAGAGGCGTTCTCGACGGCACGGTTGCGCGCGGCGCCGTTGCCGCCGTTCTCCTGGCAGATCACCTTCACCCGGTCGAAGCTGCGGGCGACGTCGGCGGTGCCGTCCGTCGAGCCATCGTCGACCACGATCAGCTCGAGCGGCTCGTAGTCCTGGGAGAACACGCTCTCGATGGCCTCGCCGAGATACGGATCCGCGTTGTAGGCGCCGATCATCACGCTCACGAGCGGCTTCACGAGTCGGCGTCCTCCGCAGGAGGCGCCTCACGGGCGAGCTTCGCCCGCAGCGAGCGCAGAAGCGGCTCCTGAGGGGCGCGTCCGCCGGTCAGACTCGAAGCCTGGTAGCGGCGGTAGAGCACGATCTCCGGAATGACCTGGTACTCGATCCCGCGCTCGCGCATCCGCACGAGCAGGTCCATATCCTCGCCGTGGACGAACGACGTGTCGTATCCCCCGAGCTCGAAGAAGACCTCGCGGCGAAACATCACGGACGAAAGCGGGATCCCGTCGACATCGCCGAAGACGCTGTCACGGGACATCCACTCGGGTGCGTTGATCCACTCCTGTCTCCCGAAGACCGCGCCGAGCTCGGGATGGGCGAGGAGATGGCGGGCCTGGTCTCCGATCCTCGTCGGCGGCAGCAGGTCGTCGGAGTCGAAGTTCGCCACGAGCTCGCCCGAGGAGCGTTCGACGGCTGCATTGCGGGCGGCAGACGGGCCCTGATTGTCCTGGCGCACGTACACGACGTCGGGGTAGCGGCCGACGATCGCCCCGGTGTCGTCGGTCGAGCCGTCGTCCACGACCACCACCTCGAGCGGCTGCCAGTCCTGGGCCATGACGCTGTCGAGCGCCTCGCCGATGTGCTCGGCGGCGTTGTACGCCGCCATGATCACGCTCACCAGGGGAGTCTGATTCGCCGTAGCGTCGGTCATGAAAGCTCGTCGAGCAGCCGTTCGATCGTCGGCGGGATCAGGTCGGTCGGGCCGCCCACCTCGAGACCGAACGCCGGGATCTTCCCGAGCAGCCCGGCCATGACGGAGAGCGCCTCCTGGCGCGCCGGGACGAGCTGCAGCAACGTGCTCGGCGCGAGGGCGGCCAGCACCTGTGCGGGCCCGCGCGGGCTCACCTGCGGCTCGGTTCCCTGCACGCGGGGCGCGACAATCGCGCGGAGAGGGAAGCCCGGGCACATCCGTTCGGGGAATCGGTCGGCGACGTAGAACACGGACTTCTCCTCGAGCGCACCGTCGCCTGCGAAGCTCGGGGTCGGGAGATGTGGGAGAAGTGTCGAGTGATCGGGCTCGAGCTTGCCCGAGCAGAAGAGGCTGAGGACGCGCGGCTCGGGCTCGAGCTCAACCGCGACATAGTCGTCTCCGGCGTACAGCAGATCCGAGGTGAGACACGAGAGTGCGCAGGTCGACTTGCCCGAGCCGCCGACGCCGACGAGCAGCACTCCCCCGTCGGATCGGCCGACCGCCGCACCGTGCACGAGGAGTGCGCCCTGGTCGGGCAGCCACCAGTGAAAGATCTGGCGAAACGGGGCAGCCGGCTCCCAGAAGGGAAGCTCGTGGGCGTTGCTGCACCAGAACCAGGCGCTCGAGGTCGACTGCTCGTACGCGCTGAGCTGACCGAGTGCGGGCCGGCTCGCGAAATGGCGGCCGTCGCCGGCGGTGTAGACGGTCGTCCCACGCGGGCTGCCCGGCGCGAGTGACGGAAGCGGTGGCGGAGGCGTCCCCGAGTCCTCCGAGTCCCAGACGTGAATCGTCAGCGCCGGCTCTCGCGCGTCATCGTCGACGAGATGGTCGAAGGCGCGGCTCAGCTGACCGGCGAGGGCCGCGCCTGCGAAACGCAGCCGCACGGGCGCGGCTCCGATGCGGATCGAGCGCTCGACGACACCCGCGGCCCGGGCCGCGCGCTCGAAGCTCTGCGCAAGCTCCTCGATCGACGTGTCGAGCGTGCCGTCAGCCGTCTCAGGCGCCGGCAGATGCATGCGGCCATCCTCGCGTGTCGACCTCGTGGACCGGGTCGAGCAGGATGATGTCTTGCATGTCGGTGAAGGTCGTGAAGCTGGGAGCCACGAAGGGGGTGCGCTCGGCGGCGTCCTGTGCAGGAGCGACGGCGACGCTGCCGGCGCCGGCGCCGTTCTCCTCCGCCACGATGAGCTCGGCGGCGACCCAGTCGTCGAGCAACTTCTTCACCGCTGCCTCGATCTCGCCGTCTCCGGCCTCGTAGCGCTGCTCGAGCTCGAGCACGATGGTCTCGGCCGGTTCTCCGCGCTCGAGCCCCTGCCACACATCGACCGCGGTCGCCTGCAGGCTGAAGTAATGCCCGCTGCCGAGATTGACGATGATCGTCTCACCGCCCACGGTCTCCGAGATCACGTGTGGGCTATTGACCCGGTACGTCAACGCTCGACCCCTTTCGGTTCGTCCGTCTTCTCAGCCATCACTCGAAACACCTTACTCAGGATTTCGCGGATAACCAGCCTTCGACCGCGCTAGAACTACATTAGCTCGGATGCGCAGATTTGCTCGAATCTCGGGAATCGTCCTCACCGTCGCCGGTGTTCTCGCCCTGGTCTGGGTGGTCGTGGTCTGGCGCTGGCAGGACCCGTTCACGGGCCTGTACACGAAATGGGAGCAGCACAAACTCGCGCAGCAGCTTCAGCACGAGCTCGAGACCTATCCCGGACCGAAGTTCGTCCGGGCGGAATCGCCCGCCGCCGAGGCGCGGGCGATCGAGCTCGCCGCGGCGCGGTTCCGCCACACCGCCGGGGTCGGTCAGGCGATCGGCCGGATCATCATCCCCCGTCTGGGCTTGAACATGGTCCTCGTCAACGGGACGGACGAAGCGTCGTTGCAACGAGGGCCGGGGCGAGACTTGCGCTCGTTCATGCCGGGGCAGAGCCGCCTCGTCTACATCGCCGGGCACCGGACGACGTTCCTCGCTCCGTTCTCGCAGATCAACCTCATTCAGCCGGGTGACCAGATCCGGTTGGAGATGCCCTACGGGACGTTCGTCTACCGCGCTTTCCGCCACACGATCGTGCCGGCCAACGACCTCGCCGTGCTGAAGTCGCCGCGGCACGAGGTCCTCATCCTTCAGGCCTGTCACCCACGATTCTTCGCCACGCACCGCTACCTCGTCTATGCCCATCTCGTCGCGGTCGACCCGAGGACCGGGCCGCCGCTGCGTCCGGTGCTGCTCGCGGCGCCGTAGCGAGGGGAACGATCGAAGCTCGCAGGTCCACCGGAGGGGATGCCCCACTCGAGCAGCGGACGGTTCTCCTGGCGGACGACGACCGGCCGCACCGTCGCGGAGTGCGCATGGCGCTCGAAGCGCACCGTTTCAGCGTCGTCGCCGAAGCCGGCGACGCCGCCCAGGCGATTGCCGCGGCAGCGCGCGTGCGGCCAGACCTGTGCCTGATCGAGATCGAGCTGCCGGGTGGCGGGCTCAACGCGATCGCGCGAATCGCGAGAGCGTCGTCGAAGACGCTGATCATCGTGTTGAGCCGGTCGAGCCGCGCAGAGGACGTGGTGACCGCCGTGAGCCGCGGTGCCTCGGGGTATCTGCTCAAGGGACTCAGCGGTGAGCGACTGGCCTCCACCGTCCGGGCCGCGCTCGCGGGGGAACCGGCCGTGTCGCGATCGCTCGTTCCTCACCTGGTCGAGGAGATCCGGCGCGAGTCTGTTCGTCGCTTGACCCTGCAGGACGGGGCGGTGACGCTCACCCCACGGGAATGGGAGGTGGGCGAGCTGCTGGTCGCGGAGAACTCGACCGCGGAGATCGCGGACCGGCTCGGCGTCTCCCCGGTCACCGTCCGTCGACACGTCGGCGAGCTCCTGCGAAAGCTCGGCGCGGAGAGCCGCGAGGAAGCCGTAGAGATGCTGCGCGCCCACGGTTGGCGCTGAGATCTCCCAGCGCTTTTCTTCACCTAGCCGGACCTGAGTCGACGTCGAACTGGACGTCCGACTGGAAGCGGCAAACGGGCGTTGCGCAACGATGCAACAGACAGGTGCGCCCCCGCGCAGACGGTCAGATCTCCTTGGGCCCGCTGGGTCAGGACGTCGATTCGAGCGCGAGAGTCAGGGGGCGTGCCTGCCTTGCGCTGAATCCCTGCGTTTCTTTTCGGCCGCGCGTCGGGAAAGAGGTCGAGGATGAAACCGAACCCGCTTACGCGGCTCCGCTGGTGGGTGGACGACCTCCGGGGCGGACAGGACACGAAGATCATCGTCGGCCTGCTGGTGCTGGCCGTCCTGCTCACCGGCGGTTTCCTCGCTGCTCGGGCCGTGGCGGATGCCTCATCCGCCGCGTCGACGCGGTCGCATGTTCACATCGTCACGATGCGGCAGAAAGTGCGGGTGCGCGTCCACGGACACACCGTGACCCGCTGGCGCGTGCGCAAGGTCGCCGCCCAGGCGCACACCGTGCTGCAGACCCAGACGATCCACACGCCGAACGGCATCCGCCTGGTCAAGCGTCCCGTCACCCGCTACCGGGTCGTGTACCGCAAGAAGGTCGTCAGGTCGCACGGCCGGACGCGCACGGTCCGGCAGGCCGTCACGAACACGAAGACCAACACGAGCACGCAACTCGAGACCGTTACCCGGGAGCTCACCCGCACCCAGGTCCTCACCGTCACCAAGCCGGTGACCGTCGTCTCGACCCAGACGGTGACCCAGACGGTCCCGCTCACGATCACGGTGACGCTACCCGTTCCCTGATCGGGCCGAGCTCACCCGTGGAAGCGCATGCCCGCGGGGCCGGCTGCGCCCTCCCGCTCGACGGCAGCGTCGAGCCGGCGCGCGGCCGGCCCGGGCGCGAGCGCGGCGAGCGCGGCTCTCGCGCGCGTTCCCGCCGCAACCGAGCGCGTACGCGCCACCTGGAGAGCGAGCCGGCGCGCCTCAGGAGACCGCTCGCGCAGAGCGGCACTCGTCCTCGCGAGCAAGGCATTGCCCTGTTCTCGTGCCAGCGCGGCGTGCACCCGGTCGCGCTCCGCAGCCGTGAGCCCGTTTCGGCTCGCGGCTCGCTCGAGCACCATGCATCTCCCCTCGAGCAGCGCGACGCGGTCGGCGCTGAGACTCCCCGGGTGGAGGCGGTAGCGCGCGAGCGGCTCGTCGACCAGGCCGGCGCGAGCGCCGTCCAGCAACAGCCGGCACCACAGGTCCCAGTCCTCTCCGTGGCTGAGGGCCCGCTCGAAACCTCCGCTCTCCAGAAAGCGCTTCCGGCGGACTGCCGCCAGGCCGAAGATGAAGTTCCGTTCGAGGATCGCTCCCCGCTGATCTTCGACCTCGAACGTCCAGCCGCCCTCGTAGCAGCGCCGGCGCACCTGTCCGTCCACCTCGAGGAACGCATCCGTCGTCAGGATGTCGAGGTCGGGCCGGGCAGCGGCCAGCTCGCCGAGCGCCTCCAGCCGTTCCGGCAGGTACGTGTCGTCGGCGTCGAGGATCGCGATGAAGTCGCCACCGGCGGCGGCTACCGCCGCGTTCCGGGCGGCAGCCTCGCCCTGATTCTCCTGGCGGATGAGCGAGATCCGCGACAGGAACGGTGCGAGCACCGCGTCGAGATCGTCTCTCGAGCCGTCGTCGCAGACGACGATCTCGTGCGCCGGGACCGTCTGCGACAGGACGGATTCCAGTGCGTCGCCGATGGTGTCGGCGGCGTCGTAGGCCGCGATGACGACGGAGAAGGACGGCACCGGCGCCGCCTCGACGGGGCCGATGGCACTGGGGACGAGGGTCGGTCTCAAGCCTCGCCCGGATCCGCCGCCCACCACCGTTAGCATAGGCCGCCGCCGTGATGAGGTCGATCCGCTCCAGGTTGCGCCGTCGCAGGCCCCCACCGCGCGGTCAGGCGGTCATCCTCATGTACCACAGCATCTCGAGCCGCCGGCCCGACCCGTGGCGCAACTGCGTCGACCCGGAGCACTTCGCCGAGCAACTGGTGCTACTGGGCGACCGCTATCGCGTCATGTCGCTTGCCGACCTCCGCGGGTCGCTGGCCCGGCACGAGCAGCTGTCGCGCGCCGTCGTTCTCACGTTCGACGACGGATATCGCGACAACCTCCTCGTCGCCAAGCCTCTGCTGGAGCAGCATGGCCTGCCGGCCACCGTGTTCGTGACGACGGGGTACGTCGCCTCGGGTCGCGACTTCTGGTGGGACGACCTCCTGGCCTACTGCACACAGGCGGGACTCGAGAATCGCCCGCTCTGGGAGGAGCTTCACCCGCTGCAACAGGAGGAGCGTCTCGACCGATTGGACGCGATGTGGGCCTCGGCGGGCGCCACGAGGCCCGAACCGTCCCTGACGCTCGAGAGCGGCGAGCTCGAGCGGCTCGTCGACGGCGGCCTGGTCGACCTCGGTGGGCACACGGTGACGCATCCGCATCTCGCCTCGCTCCCGCTCCCGCAGCAGCGCGAGGAGATCGAAGCGAGCGGGAGGTATCTCGCGGACGTCGTCGGTCACCCGATCGCGGACTTCTGCTATCCGCACGGAGACTTCTCGCAGGAGACGGTCGGCCTCGTCCGGGAGGCGGGATTCGAGGCGGCGTGCACGGTCCGGTACGCGTCCGTCACGGGGCGCAGCCGGCCGCTGGAGCTGCCGCGCGTGCAGGTGAAGGACTGGGACGCCGAGGCTCTCGAGCGCGAGCTCGAGAGCCGGCTCGCCTGAGCCGGCTCCTGGAAACGACAGGAGGCCGAACTACTATGCGTCGGCCCGTGTCGGAGAGTCACGCATCCTGGAGACGCGCCGCAACGGCGCTGCCGGCCCCCGAGCACCCTCGGGAGGTACTGATCGCCCCGAGCCGCGGCTTGCCGTCGCTCGGCCTGCACGAGCTCGCGCGCTACCGCGAGCTCCTCTACTTCCTCGTCTGGCGCGACATCAAGGTGCGGTACAAGCAGACGGCGCTCGGTGTCGCCTGGGCCGTCCTGCAGCCGCTCCTCACGGTCTTCGTCTTCACGATCTTCTTCAACCGCGTGGCCGGCATCACGACCGGCGACGTCCCCTACCCACTCTTCTCCCTCAGCGGGATGATCCCCTGGCTCTTCTTCTCGAACGGGGTGACGATCGCGTCCGGCTCCGTCGTGAACAACGTGAACCTCGTCACGAAGGTCTACTTCCCGCGGCTCGTGATCCCGATCGCAGCGGTGCTGGGGAACATCCCGGACCTGGCGATCGGCTTCGTCCTGCTCCTGATCGTGATGGCGTTCTACGCGTTCGCCCCGCCGCTCGCGATCCTCGCCGTGCCCCTGGTGATCGTGCTCGTGTTCGCCATCGCGCTCGGCGTCTCGCTCTGGCTGGCGGCGCTCTCGGTCGAGTTCCGTGACGTCCGCTACGTCGTCCCGCTGCTCATGCAGCTCTGGTTGCTCGCCTCTCCGGTTGCCTACAGCCTCTCGCACGTCAGCGCGCACTGGAGGGCGATCCTCGGCCTCAATCCGATGACGGGAGCGATCGAGCTCTTCCGCTGGGCGGTGCTCGGAACGGCCGCTCCGCCGCTGTCGACCATCGCGGTCTCGTGCGCGGTGACCATCGTCACCCTGGTCTGCGGCGCCTACTACTACCGCGCGATGGAGCGCAAGTTTGCAGACATCGCCTGATGGCCGCCGCCTCCGTCATCCGTTGCGAGGACATCTCCAAGCGGTACGCGCTGGGGATGAGGGTCGCGGGGCGGACGGCGCGCGACGCGATCATGGGGGCGGTCCGGGACCCGCTGCGTCGGAGCGAACGCGTCCGCAAGGATCACCGCCCTCCGCTCTGGGCTCTGCGCGACGTGTCGCTCGAAGTGGCGGAAGGCGACCTCGTCGCGCTCATCGGGCGCAACGGAGCGGGCAAGAGCACGCTGCTTAAGGTTCTCGCGCGCATCACCGAGCCGACGTCGGGGCACGCACGCATCCAGGGACGGCTGGGGTCGCTGCTCGAGGTCGGAACCGGCTTCCACGGGGAGCTGACCGGGCGCGAGAACATCTATCTGAACGGCGCGATCCTCGGCATGCGGCGGCGGGAGATCGACCGGCGCTTCGACGAGATCGTGGACTTCTCCGAGGTCGAGCGCTTCCTCGACACCCCGCTCAAGCGCTACTCGAGCGGCATGACCGTCCGGCTCGCGTTCTCGGTGGCCGCGCACCTGGATCCGGAGATCATGCTCGTCGACGAGGTGCTGGCGGTCGGCGACGTCGGCTTCCAGCGCAAGTGCATCGGGAAGATGAGCGAGGTGGCGAACGAGGGGCGAACCGTCGTCTTCGTCAGCCACAACATGGCGATCATCCAGGCGCTCTGCAAGCGCGGGATCCTGCTCGAGCACGGCAAGGTCGTGGCCGACGCTCCCATCGACGAAGCCGTGGCCGCGTATCTCCGCACGGTCGAGTCGAACGCCGCGACGGAACTCTTCGACCGCGTGGACCGGCACGGCTGGGACGAGGTGCGGTTGAAGCTGGTCGAGGCGCACGGCGCCGACGGCGCAGGCCGACTGGTCACCGGACGCCCTGCTCAGTTCGTGTTCGCCGTCCACCGCTACAAGGGATACGAGAACGCCCGTATCTCGCTGCGTTTCACCCTCGTCAACCAGCTCGGGAGCGCCATCGCCACCTTCGCGAGCGACGATCTCGGACCGGCGGATACGGAAGCGCCGGCCGACCACGACACCTTCACCTGCGACGTGCCGGCGCTGCCGCTCGTTCCCGGCCGCTACCGCGTCGACGTCGAGCTCCACGGCCGCACCCACCTCCAGGATGCGATCGAGGGTGCGACGTTCTTCGACGTCGAGCAGGGGGTTCACTCGGGGCGGCCGGTGGCGGGCGACCGGCCAGGCGACGTCGTCGTCGACCACCGCTGGACCACTCCGTCGCTCGACTGACCCGTGCGCACGCTCGCTCCGCCTGCCGCAGGAGAGGTCGCGCCCGCGGATCCTCCGGGCTTCGCGATCGTGATCCCGGCCCTCAACGCGGCGGCGACGGTGGCGGCTGCGGTCGAGTCGGCGCTCGCTCAGACGGTGCCTGCGCAGGAGGTGATCGTCGTCGACGACGGGTCGACCGACGACATCCTCGCGGCCCTCGCGCCGTTCGAGGGTCGCTTGCAGCTCATCCGCCAGGAGAATCGGGGCGCCGCCTCCGCCCGAAACGCGGGAGTTCACGCCGCGCGGTCCGATTTCGTCGCCTTCCTCGACGCTGACGACGTCTACCACCCCCGGCGCCTGGAGGGTCTCGCCGCACTCGGGGCCGAGCGGCCCGATCTGGACATCCTCACGACCGACACGCTGTTCGTCCTCGACGGGAAGCCGGTCGGCCGCTTTCACGAGACCCACCCCTTTCCCGTGGCCGATCAGCGGGCGGCGATCCTGGACACCTGCTTCACGTTCGGCTGCCCGGGCGTCCGTCGCTCGCGGCTCCTCGAGGTCGGCGGCTTCGACGAAGACCTCCGGACCGCCGAGGACTGGGACTGCATGATCCGGCTGATCCTCGGTGGTTCCAGTGCAGGCGCCGTGGACGAGCCGTGGTTGGAGTACCACCTGCGTCCCGGGAGCCTCACGTCGGATCGGGTCGGGACTCTCCGGGACAGGGTTCGCATCCTCGAGAAGGTGGCGGCGACGGAAGGGCTGGAGGGCGATGAGCGCGCGGCCCTCGATCGGTCTCTGCTGCGCAGTCGGACGAGGGCGGCCTTTGCCGAGGCGGAGGCCGGGCTCGGGCTCCGTCGCGCGGTCGCGCTCGCGCTGCAGCCGGGACTGGGAGTGAAGACGCGCCTGCGGCTCGCGGCCGCCGGCGTTGCGCCGTCACTCGCTCGAAGGTGGATTCCGCAGGACAGCGGCGCGATGAGCGCGCGCTTCTCCGACTCCGCCTAGCGGCCGCCCGGTCGCCCGAGCCCGCGCCGCGCAAGTCTCGGCGAGACCGCGGCGGCCAGCGCTTTCAGGCGAGTCCGCGTGCCGAACCCGGGCGGCAGGTCGCCGAAGGCAACCGCGAGGGCGTTGCGTCGCGCGTCGGGCGCACCTTCCGCGACCGCGTCTGCGGCGCTGATGACGCGGGTCTCCCCGCGCTTCACCTCGAGCTCGTGCTCGAGATACGCACGCTCCTCGAACGTGAGGCTCGGGTCGGTGCGGGCGCGTTCGAAGATCGAGAGCTCGGCTCGCATGTTGACGGCGTGATTCGCGCTGAGACTCCCCTCGCGCAGGCGGTAGATCGCAAGCGGAGCGTCGACGAGCCCGGCCCGCGCACCCGCGAGGACGGCCCGCAGGAAGAAGTCCGTGTCCGGATTCACGACCGACTCGTCGAAGCCTCCGACCGACACGTACCGGCTGCGCCGCACGCTCGCCAGCCCGAAGATGAAGTGGTTGTGCAGCGCGCCGCGCCGCTGGTCGCCGACCACGAACTTCGCGTGATCCGTGTAGAAGCGCCCGGTGATGCGTCCGCCCACTTCCAGGTAGGCGTTCGTGGTCAGGATGTCCAGGTCGGGACGCTCGACGGCGAGCTCGCCCACCGCTTCGAGGTAGTGCGGCAGGAAGACGTCGTCGGGATCGAGGATCGAGACGAAGTCCCCGCTCGCGGCCGCAGCGGCGGCGTTCTTCGCGGCCGCCTCGCCCCGATTCTCCTGCCGGATCAGCGTGATCTCGTCGCGGTAGTCGGCGAGCGCGTCGAGCAGCTCGTCGGTCGAGCCGTCGTCGCAGACGACGATCTCGTGCGCGCGCATGGACTGCGCGAGGACCGACTCGATCGCGTCTCCAATCCACGCAGCCGCCTGATAGGCGGCGATGATCACCGAGAACGAAGGACGCGCGCCCGGCTCGGGGCGCTGCTGGGGACGTGGTGCGAGGAAGCTCCAGGCGCTGCTCACGGCGCGGCGTCGAATTCGTCGGCGAACGCGCGATACGTCGTGGCGAGACCCTCCTCCAGGGCGATCTCCGCCCGCCAGCCGAGCTCCTCACGCGCCCGGCTCGAATCGAGACAGCTGCGCTCCAGCTCTCCGGTCCGCAGAGGCGCGAGCTCAGCCTCGATCGTCGTGTTCGCGGCGGCTCGCAACAGCTCGAAGAGTCGGCTCACCGGCGTCTCGACTCCGGTCGAGACATTGAAGACGCCCGGATTGCCGACGGCTGAGAGCAGCGCGTGCGCGACGTCGTGCACGTGGACGTAGTCGCGCGTCGGCTTCCCGAATCCGAACAGGGTCGGAGCGCGTCCATGCCAGAGCTGGTCGCTGAAGATCGCCACGACACCCGCCTCGCCGTGGGACGTCTGCCGGGGGCCGTAGACGTTCCCGAGCCTGCAGACGGCGTGGGGAATCCCGCTGGCTTCTCTCCACGTCGTCAGGTAGGCCTCGCCCGCCCACTTCGAGGCGCCGTACGGCGAGATCGGAGCAGGCGGCGTGTCCTCGGGCGTCGGCAGGGCTGCGCGGTCGCCGTACAGCGCCCCGCCCGTCGAGGTGTAGACGACGGGCGCGCCGTGGCGCGTCGCGCCTTCGAGGACGTTCAGGGTGCCGCGGACGTTGATCTCGAGATCCCGTCCCGGGTCGGCGACAGAGCTCGTCACGCTCGCCTGGGCCGCGAGGTGGAAGATCGCCGCCGGCCGGGCGGCGTCGAGCACCGGGTCGAGCGCGCCGCGGTCGGTGATGTCGGCGACCTCGAGTGTCGCCTCGCTCGCAACGCGACGGGCGTCCCCGGTGGACAGGTCGTCGACGACCACGACGCGCCAGTCGTCGGCGAGCAGCGCGTCGACGACGTGCGAGCCGATGAAGCCCGCACCGCCGGTGACGATCGCGCATCTGTCCGACATCGGGCTACCTCCTCGGGCGGGCTGCTGGGCGCGACACGTTAGCGGGCCACTCGATCATGTGAACGACAGGCACGCCCCCTCGCAGACGGTCCGATCTCCCTGGCCCCCGGGGGGTCAGGCCGTCGATTCGAGCGCGAGAGTCAGGGGACGTGCCTGCCGAACCTTTCTGGCAACCGAGGACAGGTGCCGACGGACCGTGACGTCGGAGAGATCGAGCTCCTGGGCGATCTCCTTCGCGGTCATTCCCTTGCGCCGCCGCTTCATCACGTCGCCCTCTCGGCGCGTGAGCTGCAGCTGGAGCCCGTCCACCGAGGACTGCTCCCGGCCTCCGCCGCGTAGCTCGTCGATGAGAGTGCCGACTCCGGCCCTCGGGATCACCGACTCGCCGGCGAGGGCCACCTCGATGGCGCGGATCAGACTGCCGGCGCCATGCGCCTCCGCGATGAATCCACACGCGCCCGCACGCACTGCTGCCAGCAGCTTCTCGTGGTCGAGCTTCGGTGCGACGAGCAGCACCGCCGCATCCGGCGCCCGCTCGCTGATGCGCCGTACGGCGAGGACGCAGCCACCGGGGATCTCGGCGTCGACGAGCACGAGCCCGGCTCCGTAGAGCTCGGCGGCCTTCGCAGCCCGCGACGCGTCCGCGACCTCGGCCACGACGTCGAGACCGGCGCGCGAGAGCACGCTGCGCCTGGCTGCCCGAACGAGTGCCTGGCCACCCGCGACCACGATCGAAGCCGGGAGCGCAGGAGTCTCAGGGGATGTGAGGGAGGAAGCCAATTTGCCGCGAGTGCTCTTCTTTGTCGCGCTCCTCTCGGATGAGGAGCCTCGACAGCCGCACCCAGAGCATGCTTATGCGCCCTCTCAGTCGCAATCCCTCCCCTGGGGGAAGAATTCTCCCGAAGCCTCGTGCTCCGATCCTCCGCAGGCTGAGCCCCACCGGAGTGTGCGGCCGACCCTGGCCGTTCGGCAGGGGAGATCGACGGGCGGCTGAAGCACGCTGAGGGCGGTGACCGCACTCGAGAGACCCTTGCCGCGCCTTCTGCGCAACCAGTTCCTGCGCTTCTGTGCCGTTGGCGCGTCGGGCTACGCGGTCAACCTCGCCGTCTACGCTGCACTGCTCGCGGCCGGGCTCCACTACCTCGCAGCAGCGGCGATCTCGTTCCTGGTGGCGGCGGCCAGCAACTACATCTGGAACCGCACCTGGACGTTCCGAACCTCGGGCTCGCCGCTCGTCGGGCAGGGTGCGCGGGCGCTCGTCGTCTCGGGCCTCTCGCTCGGAGCCAACCAGCTCTTCCTCTACACATTCGTCGCCGCCGGCGCAGGCCATCTGGCAGCCCAGGCAGCGGCGATCGTGCTCGTCACGCCGTTCAGCTTCACCGCCAACAAGCTGTGGGCGTTCGCGGAATCCGGACGGCCCGCAGGCCTCAGACCCGCGACCGACCCGGCCCGGAACCGCTAACGCCGGGCGTCAGGCGTTCGAAGCGTCGCGGAAGAAGGAGACGGCCTCGTGCCGGTCCTTCACCCCGAGCTTCTGAACCACCGCGGAGATGTGCGCGCGCACACCGCTCGGCTTGAGCTGGAGCCGTCTGCCGATGTCGCGCGTCGAGAGCCCTTCGGCGAGGCCGGCGAGCACGTCCCACTCCCGGCTCGTCAGCCGCGGTCCGAGCTCCGTTCCCACCTCGGTCGTCCGGAAGCGCGGGTCGTTGGAATGGAACTGCGTGACCATGCGTGCCACGAGCTCGGGGGGGATCGCCGCCTTCCCCTCGGCGACGTCGCGCAGAGCCCGCGGCAGCGTGCCGAGGTCGATGTCCTTCACGAGGTAGCTCACCGCCCCCGCGCGGAGGGCTCGGAAGAGATCACCGTCCTCCTCGGAGACCGTGAACATCACGACCTTCGTGGTCGGCAGACGAGCCGCGATCTCCCAGGCTGCGGCGACCCCGCCGCCCGGCATCTTCACATCGAGCAGGCAGATGTCAGGCCTGGTCTCGAGCGCCTGCTGCACCGCGTGCGCGGCATCCGACGCCTCGGCGCAGACGGTCAGCCCTCCCTCGTGCAGAGCCCGCCGCACGTCGTCGCGCGTCGGCGCATGGTCGTCGGCGATCAGGATGCGCAGCTCCGAGACGGGGTCGGCGACACTCAAAGCTCGAGCTCTACCCGGGTGCCGGATCCGCTGCGCGAGTCGATGCGCAGCTTGCCCCCCAGCGCCTCGGCGCGGTCCTTCATCGTGACCAGCCCGAAGCCGCTCGGCGGCGCCTGGTCGTCGAAGCCGGCTCCTTCGTCGACGACCTCGAGCCGCATTCCCTCTTCGAGCCGCTTGAGGTAGAGGCGCAGGACCTCGGCACCGCTGTGTCGCGCCGCGTTCGAGACCGCTTCCGAGGTGATGCGCACGACGGCCTCTTTCTCCCGCGGCGACAGCACGATGCCGCTCGCCAGGTCCATGTCGACCGCCGCTCCGTAGCGTTGGGCCGCTTCTCGGGCTGCTTCTGCGACCGCCTGGTCCAGCGGCTCGTCGAGCCGAGCTGCAAGTGCCCCGACCACGCGCCTCGATTCGTCCTGGGCGCGGGCGACCGCACCGAGGATCCGATCGACCAGCTGTGGGTCCGCACCACGCGTGCGGAGGAGCCGAACGTTCCGGCCGATGAAGGCGATCTCCTGAGCAAGGCCGTCGTGCACGTCGCGGGCGATCCGGCGTCGCTCCTCGAGCGACGCGGCGGCAACGACCATCGTCCAGTACGAGGCGACCTCGCGCGCAGCGCCGATGAGCAGAGCGAGATAGAACCCGAGCCGGAAGATGTCGCCGGTGTAGACCCAGTCGGACAGCGCGGCAGGATGGAAGAAGTAGTTGACGTGGCTCGCGCCGGCGAGGATGCAGCCGACCGCCAGCCAGCCGCTCAGCTCGTCGTTCGTGAGGCGGTTACGCCGCGCGAACCCGAGCGCCGCGAGGATGTACAGCAACGCAAGGCCGACCTGCGCAGTGTCCGCGAAGGTCGGGTGCAGCGCTCCCGAGAGATCGGAGGACACCCCGTGCGGCACGAGCTGCGGATTGGCCGCCATCGGCAAGGTTCCGGCAAGCGCAAGTAGCAGCGTGCCCCCGTAGACGATCAAGGGCCAGCCGGGGCCGTCGGCGAACCGGCGCCGCGGCAGGAGCGCGGCGACGCAGATCAGCACCGCTGCAAGCGTGACCGTGTAGAGCAGGCTCCAGGCAGAGCCGCGGCTGGACTGGATGTCGAAAACGGCGGGCAGGGCGGCGAACGCGAAGTTCGAGACCGCGAGCAGGGACAGCCCCGCCGAGAGAATCAGCTCGTCGAGATAGCCCGTCCGCCAGAACCGGCCGAGCAGCAGGAACGCAGCGGCTAACGCGGTGATCGCGGCGGTCGTCTCGAGAGCGACGTGGAGTGCCGGCGCGTGATACTCGAAGTTGAGGCTCGCGACGAGCACGAAGGCGACCGTCGCGCCGGCGCAACCGAGCGCAATCCCAACGGCAAGCCTCCGCAAACGCAGCACGACATCTCACCTTCTCGCGTCGGAGAGCGCCGGCGCTGAGTCTTTCGGCTGGACCGAACCGCCGGTTCGACTACGCGTCGGGAGGGAACCGGAAAAGCGGAATCCAGACCGCGCTGCCGAAACTGGTCGGGTTGAGGAGCTATTGCCGTGGACGACGCCCAGCTTGCACCTGAAGAACCGCTCTCGCCCGAACTCGTGCTCGTTCTCCCTCCGGAGCTTCGAGCCCGCGCGATCGCGGCCCTCGGCGAGCCGGTCTGGCCGACTCCACGGCCCCGCCCCGCCGAGAGGGCGGCTCCATTACGGCTTGTCGCTCCCGCACCTCGGCCGCTGTTCGCCGAGGTTCCGGCTCCGGTCGAGGAATCGTGGGCCCGCTCGTTCGGAACGCTCGTCGCCGCGCGCCTCGTTCAGCTCGGGTTGATCTTCGTCGTCGTGACGATCGCCACGCTCGTCCTGACTCTCGTCGCACAAGCATTTCGCTGAGAAGGCCCCGAAACGAAGGTCCTGCTCGGACTAGACGATGGTCTCGATGGGAGTCCCGCGCTGGTGTCGAAACCGTAAACAGACGCGGACATTGCACGGCATCCACAGACGGTGATGTCTCCTCCGACCCCGCGGGTCAGGACGTGTCACAAGAACTCGATGCCGTGCATGGGCCGCGCGAGGCCGGTTATGTCCGCGCCGCGGTGAACGTCTCCAGGTAGTCCGAGGCAGTCGGGTTCGACGCGCTCGAGCCACAGGTGTCTCCGACCTTGGTCACCGTTCCGTGGGCCTTGCTCCCGGTGACTCTTCCCTTCACCTTGAACATGCCGGAGAACCCGCCCAGGGCCGCCTCCACCGTGGCGGTGAACGAGCCGCTCTTCTTCACCTTCATCACGGGCACTTTCACCGTGAAGGTCGGGATTCCGCCGACCCCGCCGGAGAACTGGCACGCGCTGTTGTAGCCGTCGGTGGTGGTGAAGCCGGTGATCCGCTTCCCGTGCTTGCCGACCTTGAGCGCGACGGCGCCGTTCTCGCTCGTCGTGCCGGAGTAGTGCCCGGTCTTCGCCTTCGCCGTACCGGAGGCGAGCCCGGTTGCCGAGACGGTGGCCGCAGCGACGAGCGCTGTGAGCAGTACGAAGGGATGCCTTGACACAGGTCTGCCTCTAGCCGCCGGCAGCAGCCGCCGGCGCCGACTCCTCCGCGCTCGCTTCCCGACCGCGCTTCTTGAGCGCGTGGAAGAGCCAGCCGTACATGACGAGGATCACGATGGCGTTCACGGGATGGAGCGCACCGCCCCAGCGTCCCGTTCCGGGCAGGATCATCTGCACGAAGGTCAGGATCGGGGCCAGGATCGAGATCGTCCGGATGCGCGTGTTGGGAACCCACGCGATCAGCGCGCAGATCAGGAAGAGCAGCGCGCCGGGGAGCGTCAGGAAGAACCCGAGGGCGCGGTGCGGATCGAGCGTCTTCGAGTTGCCGGCGCAGAGCGCGAGATCGTGCGCCGTGGCACCCTTCTTGTCGCAGTCGTCCGAGTGCTTGATCACGTTCAGGCCGAAGATGCCTTCACCGGCGAGATAGACCTGGATCACGATCAGCACCACGTAGAGCAACGAGAACCACTTGAGAACCGCAGTCGCGCCGCGCCGCATTGTCTGACTCCTTTGCCCTCGTTTGCCGACGCGCGGGAGGCTACTACTCCGGGCGTCCCGGAATCGTTACGGCGCCGTGCGAACCCAGACGGTGACGTGCGCGGGTTCGAGCGAGCTGCCGGCAGCGGCAACGAGCTCTTCCAGGACGGTGTCGACCTCGACGGCGTCGCGGAGCCGAACGCCGAAGGCAGCCACGGTGTCCTCCGCGTCGTACCGAGCCCGGTTGAAGCGGCGGTCGACGAACCGCTGGACGTGCCGGCGGAGCGGATTGAAGAGTGCTGCTGCCGCCAGCGTGGACGCGGCCACGCCGACCGGACTCGAGAAAGGGAGCACCCGGGTGCTCAGCAGGACGAGCCCCGCGAAGACACCGACGAGTGTGGCCGTGACGATCGCGTAGGAAAGCGTCCGGCTGATCAGCCGGTCGACGTCGTACAGGCGGTATTTGAGGATCCCGAAGCCAAGCCCGAGCGGTAGGAACACGATGCAGGCGAAGAGAAAGCCAAGCGTGTTCGACTGGGTGGCGATGATCAATCCCGTCAAGGCGATGCCGCCGCCGGCGAGGAACCACTTCAACTGCTGGCGCTCGTCTCCGCTTGAACGTCGGAATCGCACGATCTGGTACGCGACCATCGAGGCGACGCAAACGGCGTAGGCGACGATCAACGCCACGTTGAGGACTGCCGCTACTCCGTGATCGGGCGCCGTCAATGCCGAAAGCGATCCCGACGGGTCGATCACCACCTTGTGCTCCGTGAACGCCTCGAAGTCCCGCGTGCCGACCGCGGCCAGGAATACGACCGCGAGGGCGGCGTAAGCCCAGAAGGACCATCGCCACCGCCCCGGCGGAATGTGCCCCTCGGGGAAGAGGACGATCGGCAGCGGAGCGAGGGCGAGCACCGGGATCCACGCGGGAGCGAGCGCGACCGCGAGCCGGCCGAGAGGCAGATGGTCGTGGACTCGATAGACGAGCACGGCGTAGTTGGCCGCGTTCACGCCCACGAGCACGGCGAATGCGAACGCGAGCAGGATCCAGCCGATCGAGTTCCGCGGGCGGCGACGGGCCACGACGAGGCCGACGGCGGCAAAGGGAAGCGTGATGATCCCGACGCCTTTCAACCCTGTCCCCTGCGGGATCTGCGGCGACGTCGCGAGGTTGCCGGCCACAAGCGCGGCGAACAGACCGACGATGCCCAGAGTGACGGGCGAGATCCGACGCAGGTTGAGCGCCCTCACGACTTGACCCAGATCCTGACGTGCGCAGGCTCGAGCGAGCCGGCGGCAGCGGCGGAAAGCTCGGCGAGCACGGTCTCGACGTCCACGGCGTTGCGGAGGCTGGCTCCGAAGGCGGCAACGGTCGCCTCGGCGTCGTAGCGCGCGCGGTTGAAGCGCCGATCCACGACCCGCTGGAGCCGCGTGCGCAGCGGATTGAAAAGAGCGGCCGCAGCGAGCGTTGAGGCAGCGACGCCGATGGGACTCGAGAACGGCAGCACCCGAGTGGTGAGCAACACGACCCCGGCGAAGACTCCGACGAGCAGCCCGGTCAGCAGCGCGTAGGAGAGCGTCCGCGAGATGAACCTGTCGATGTCGTAGAGCCGGTAGCGCAGGATCCCGATCCCGATCGAGATCGGGAGCGCGATCAGCCCCAGGAAGCCCACCTTCCCGATTGCAGCGAGAACGCCGTGGCTGCTCGAGCCGACCGTGATCGCGAGGAGGAACCCGAAGACCGAGAACGAACCTCCGGCCAGCAGCCACTTCAACTGCTGGCGCCGGTCGCCGGTCGAGCGGCGGTAGAGGACGACCTGGCGGATCACCCACGAGAGCGAGATCGCCAGGAAGACGAGCACGGCGATCACGAATCCGGCGCCGCTCCCACCGCTGCTGCCGAGCTGCTTGAGTTCGCCCGAGGAGTCGATCCTGACCGGGTTGTCGGTGAAGGCGCCGAAGTCCGTGATCACCACGTGGCTGATCAGCACCGCGACGGTCGCGGCGTACGCCGCGAGCGTCCAGAGCCACCGTCGCGAGATCTTGCCGTCGGGGAAGAAGAGGATCGGCAGCGGCAGGAGCACGAGCATCGACACCCAGCCCTGCGTCAGGAAGACGGCGAGCCGCGAGAGCGGCAGGCCGTGGTGGTCGATGTGGTATGCACGGACCGAGTAGAAGCCGGCGTCCGCGCCGTAGGACGCGGTCACGGCGATCGCTAGCAGGAGCCAGCCGATCGGGTTCCGCGGCTGCCGGCTCGCGACGAGTGCACCGACGGCCGCGAACGGGATCATCAGCAGCAGCTGTCCGACCGCGCCGAAGGTGAGCTGATGCGCGAGCGCCGAGAGCGGGAAGCTCGCCGCGATCAGCACCGCGGCGACTCCACCGAGGGTCAACGCGAGGCGCCTGGTCATGTCCTCGTCCAGACGGTCACGTGCGCCGGCTCGAGGGACTGCGCGGCCGCCGCAGCGAGCTCGCCGAGGACCGTGTCGACGTCGGCGGCACCGCGCAGGCGGGCCGAGAACGCGGCGACGGTCTGCTCGGCGTCGTACTGCGCCCGATTGAAGCGCCGGTCCACCACGTGCTGGATCCGGCCGCGGAGCGGGTTGAAGAGCGCAAGTGCCGCGAGCGTGGAGGCGGCGACACCGACGGGCGAAGAGAACGGCAACACGCGGGTCGTCAACAGGACGAGCCCGACGAAGACGCCGATCAGCAGCCCCGTGAGCAGCGCGTACGAGAGCGTGCGACTGACGATCCGGTCGATCTCGTAGAGCCGGTACTTCGTGATTCCGACGCCGATCGAGAGCGGAATCCCGAACAGGCCGACGATCGCGACGCTGCTGATGAAGCCGAGCACGCCCGGAGCGCTCGAGAGCACGACGCTCACTACTCCACCCAAGCAGGCTGCCGACCCGCCGAAGATGAGCCACTTCAGCTGCTGGCGCCGCTCGCCGGTCGCCGCGCGGTAGGCCGGCACGCGACTGACGAGCCAGACCATGCCGACGCACAACAACAGGACGAAGAAGACGGCCTGCGCCACCGGCCACCAGGCCCATGCGCTCGATGGATAGTCGATCTGGTGCAGGTCGCCGCTCGGCTCGATCACCACCTGGTTCAGCACGATCGCCTCGGCCGCGATGGCGAAGGCGCCGAGCATCCAGACCGTGCCCACGGCGGCGACCGTCCCCATCGCCCAGCGCCAGCGGCCCGAGGGCAGCGCGCCGTCCGGGAAGAGCATGATCGCGAGCGCGAAGAGGAAGATCGCCGGCGCCCAGGCCGGCTGGAGGAACACCGCGACCTGCGGCAGCGGAAGATGGTCGTGAAGGCGGTAGGCCGCGACGGCGTACGGGCCGGCGACGCCCGTCAGGCCGCCGAAGAAGGCCGCAGCCAGCATCACCCAGCCGATCGGGTTCAGCGGCCTCTGCCGCACGAGTATCAGGCCGACGACGAGGAACCCGATGAGAACGAGCAGAAAGCCGAGACCCACACCCGATGAGAGCTTCGCCTTCCTGGCGAGCGGGACCGTTGCGGCCATCAGCAGAGCCGTAGCTGTCGCGAGCGCGAGCGCGGCCGGCGGCGTGGCGAGTCGCCGAGCCGGACGACCCGGTTCCGCAGAGACCGTCATGCGGAGGAATCTATTCCTGTTCCGTCCCGGGATCGTTACGGCGCGTAACGATCCCGTAGCGCCACGGGCGTAGATTCCGTGCATGGTTCTGCGGCCCGAACGCGTGCGCGTCACGGCGGCTGTTCTCATGCTGGTGCTGCTGGTGGTCGACGTCGCGCTCAGCGTGGTGGCACGCGATCCGTGGCCAACGGACGACGGACTTGTTCTCGTCCTGCTCCTCGCGTATGGCAGCGTCGGCTACGTGATCGCGCGGACGCAGCCTCGAAACCCGATCGGCTGGATCTTCCTCGCGCTCGGAGTCTCGGCTCTCCTGGACTACGTGGCGCGGCTCTACCTCGTCCTCGACTTTCGCGAGCACGGCGGCCGGCTGCCGTTGGGCGCAGCCGTGTTGTTCTGGCGCGGAAGCTGGACGTTCTTCCCGCTCGTGCTCGCCTTTCCCGCCATCCTCCTCTTTCCCGACGGCCGGCTCTCGAACCGCTGGCGACGCGTGCTGTGGGCCTACGTCTTCGCTGCAGCCGTCTTCATGGCCATGCAATGGGCCGGCCAGGCTGTGGCGCCCACCTCGGGACTCGGCCACGTCGACATCCGCGGCAATCTTCCCAACGGCAGCGGAGGCACGTTGGCGAACTGGAGTTGGCCAATGGCGCTGTTCTTTCTCGGAGCATGGGTCTCGTTCGTGTGGCGGCAGGTTGCCGCATGGCGGTCGGCCTCGGGTGTCCGGCGGGCGCAGCTGAAGTGGCTGGCAGGGGGTAGCGCGATCTGCGTCGTCTCAGCCGTGGCGCTCGTGATGCTCGGCGACGGCTCCTCCGCGGGCGCTCGCATCGCCGCCGACCTCGGAGCAGTGGGGATCGCCGTCCTTCCGGTAGCGATCGGGGTGGCGATCCTTCGCTACCGGCTGTACGAGATCGACCGCCTGATCAGCCGCACCCTCTCGTACGGCCTCCTGACGGCCCTGCTCGTGGCGGTGTTCGGCGGGGTCGTGCTGCTCACGACCCGTGTGCTGCCGTTCTCGTCGCCGGTCGCGGTCGCCGTGTCGACGCTCGCGGCCGCAGCGATCTTCAATCCGCTGCGCCGCCGCGTGCAGCGGCTCGTCGACCACCGCTTCAACCGGGCGCGCTATGACCGCGACGCGCTCGTCGCCCGCTTCGCGGCGAGCCTGCGGGACGCGGTCGACTCCGACACCGTCGTGGCCGAGCTCGCAGGCGCGGCGGCGAGCTCCGTCGAGCCCGCCCACATCTCCGTTTGGGTGCGCAACTAACTACCACTCGACGAGCTTCCAGATCTCCGGCTCGCTCGGGCCGCCCTCCCCGATCTCGGCGAAGATCGCGACCGCTGACTTGAGCCGCTCCATCGCCTCCTCGCCGCGGCCGAGCGCCTGAAGCAGATCAGCGGCGTTGTTCTCGAGTGCAGCCTCGCGGTGCCGGTCCCCGACGGCGACGCAGAGCGCAAGAGCCTCTTCCGTCAGCTCGAGCGCGCGATCGAGCTCGCCCTGAGCCCGAAGTGCGAGCGCGAGGTTGTTCAGCGCCGCCGCGCGGGCGCTGGGGTCGTCCTCCTCCGTCGCCAGCTCCAGGCTGCGCTCGAGCTGGGAGCGCGCCGCGCCCTCGTCGCCCCGGCCCGTGGCGAGAACGCCGAGGATGTTGTGCGCCTGCGCGAGCGACTGCCGGTCACCGGCCGCGTCCGCGAGCTCGAGTGCCTGCTGCGCGAGCTCCTCGGCCTCGCCGTCGCGCCGACGGCGGTGCGCGTTCAGGCTGCGATCGGCCACGATCCGCGCCCGCAGGGCCGTCGCCTCGTCGGACGCCTCCGCAAGTGCCTCGTCGAACGAGCTGTCCGCGAGTTCCCACTCGCCGCGGCGCTGATGGACGAGGCCGATTCGGTGTGCGATCGACGCGAGCCGGTCCGGCTCGGCAAGAGCCGCCGCGGCCTCGTAGCTGTCGAGCGCGGCCGCGTAGTCGCCGGCGAGCGTCTCGAGGTCCCCGATCTCCTCGTGCAACGACCCGGTGTCGCCGTCCGCCAGCGCGAGCGCCTCGCGGAAATACGCGAGCGCCTCGGAGTTGGCGTAGAGGTCGCGGGCGTGCAGACCGGCACGCTTGAACCACTCGGCTGCCTCCGCATCGCGACCCGCGAGCCGTAGATGCCGGCCGACCGCGGCGGCGAGGGCACCGGAGGAGTCTCGCTGCCCCAGTGCTTCCGCCGCGCGGCGATGCAGCAGCCGCCGCCGGCCCGCGCTCGTCCGGTCGTAGGCGACCCGGCGTGCAAGCTCGTGGCGGAACGCATGCTCTGCCGATTCGGTCTCGGTGAGGATCCCACGCCGCGTCAGCTCCTCGAGTGCTCCGACCGTCTCCTCCTCGCTGCGGCCGCTGACCGCGCGAATCAGGTCGGAGTCGAACTGCCGGCCCAGCACCGCGGCCGCCGCGACGACCTGGCTCGCCACCTCGCTCGACGCGTTCAGCCGGGCCTCGAGGAGGCCGCGCACGCCGGGCGGCAAGGGCCAGTCGGAACCGGCGTCCGATTGCGCGTCGAGATACTCGACCACGAAGAATGGGACGCCTTGCGTCTCCTCGAACAGGCGGTTCGAGAGCTCGGCCGGCGCCTCGGCCACGGTCACGAGCTCCGCGACGCGCTCCCGGTCGAGACGGTCGAGTTCAATCGTCGCCCCGAGCCCGTCGTGGGTCGCGTCGGCGAGGATCTGCCGCGCCGGGTGGTCTGCCGGTGTCTCCTCGGGCCGCCAGGACAGGAGCAGCAGAACAGGACGTCCTTGAAGGCGGCGCGCGAGGAAGGCGAGCACCTCGAGCGACGAGGCGTCGGCCCAGTGGACGTCGTCGACGAGGATCAAGCCCACCTTCGAGCCCGAGGTCGCCTCGAACAGCACACGCGCCACACCGTCGAGGAAACGCGCCTGCGCACCCGGCCCGTCGAGGGTGGGCGTCGGCGGGGTGCCGAGCTCGGGCAGCAGCCTGGACGCTTCGCCGGCGGCGGCAGCGTCGATCGGCCCGGCGTTCGCGGCAAGAGCACTGCGCAGCAACTCGATCGCACAGCCGAAGGCGAGCTCCGCCTCACCCTCGACGCCGCGTGAGGTCGCCACGCAGGAGCCGCGGTCCCGCGCCCAGGCGATGAAGTCGCCGGCGAGCCGCGTCTTGCCGATCCCGGTCTCTCCGGCGAGCACGACGAGCTTGCCGTCCGGGCCAACTGCGTCGTAGGCGGCACGAAGTGCGTTCCACTGCGCATCGCGTCCCACCAGCGGGTAGTCGCGAGCTGCCGTCTCGTGCACGCCCAAGGCCTGCTCGACCGCCGGTCCGGCCGATCCCTCCCGGACTGCCCGGTAGAGCGCCGTGGTCTCCTCGGTCGGCGCGACGCCGAGCTCGCGGTGCAGCGTGCGGACGCACTCGCGGTACTGCGCCAGCGCCGCGGCGCGCTCGCCGCTCGCCCCGTAGAGCTCGATCAGCCGTCGGTGGGCCGCCTCGTTGAGCGGGTCGAGCGCGAGCCTGCGCCGGGCGTGCCCGATTGCGCGCGCGTGACTGCCGCGGCCGCAGAGATCCTCGGCGAGACGGTCGAGAACTGCACCGAGCTCGCGCGCGAGCGTGCCCGCCTGGAGCTCCTGCCAGTCGTCGAACGCAGCGCTGTCGCGAAGGCCGAACCCTGCGAGGAAGGCGCCTCGCTGCAGCGCCGCAGCCTGCTCGAGGTCGGCGAGATCCTGGGCGCCGGCGAGCCGGCGGAACTCGTCGACATCGAGGAAGAGGTCGTCCCGCTCGAGCGAGACCGCGTCGCGCGCGACGGCGAGCCAGCGCCCGCCGAGCGCCGAGCGCAGCGTCGAGAGCGTCCGCCGGAGCGCAGCCCGGGCTCGGTCCGGCGCGTAGTCCGGCCAGAGCAGCGTGGCCAGCGTGTCTCGACCATGGCGGCCCGGCTCGACCGCGAGATACGCGAGGAGCGCCGTCGCCTTGCGCGTGTCGACCGTGAGGGGAACGCCGTCACAAAGCGCCTCAGGAGGGCCCAGGAGCGACAGCCGCAGCGTCGAGTCGCCCACGACTCCGATCGTAGACGCAACGGCGCGGAAGGCATAGCGTTCGCTCGTAACGATCTCGGGACGGTCGTGCCGTAGAACATGAGCGGAATGAGCGCCTGGCCACAGTCGATCGCGAGGGTCATCCGCCGCACCGAGCGCACCGCGGCGCCGGACGCAGCCGCCCCGGTCGAGGCGGAGCCGCAGCAGCAGGAGCTCGACGTCCGCCCGATCGAGATCTTCCCCAACGACCCGATCGTCGCCTACTTCCAGACCGCGCCCGGAGCGGTGGACCTCGACGAGCTCGAGCTCGAGTCGCCCGCGCTCGCGGCACTGCGCGAGGCGGGCGTGAAGCTCGCAGTACCGCTCGTCAGCCAGGGCGAGCTCGTGGGCCTGCTCAATCTCGGTCCGCGGCTCTCGGATCAGGACTACTCGAGCGACGACCGCAAGCTGCTCGACTCGCTCGCGGCCCAGGCGGCGCCGGCGCTCCAGGTGGCGCAGCTCGTGCGCCGCCAGGAGGCCGAGGCGCGGTCGCGGGAGCGGATCGAGCAAGAGCTGCGAGTCGCCACGATGATCCAGCAGAACTACCTCCCCCGCGAGCTTCCCGACCTGCCCGGCTGGGACGTGTCTGCCTACTACCGCCCGGCGCGCGAGGTCGGCGGCGACTTCTACGACTTCATCGAGCTGCCGGAGGACCGGATCGGGATCGTGATCGGCGACGTGACCGACAAGGGCGTCCCCGCCGCGATGGTCATGGCCGCCACTCGCAGCGTGCTCCGCGCCTCGGCGCAGCGTGTCGTCTCGCCGGGTGAGGTGCTCGGGCGCGTCAACGAGCTCATGTGCCCGGACATGCCGGCGAAGATGTTCGTCACCTGCCTCTACGGGGTGCTCGAGCCGGGCACGGGGCGCTTCACCTTTGCGAACGCCGGCCACAACCTCCCGTACGTGCGCACGGGCGACGGATCGAGCGAGCTGCGCGCGACAGGGATGCCGCTCGGGCTGCTCCCGGGAATCGACTACGAGGAGACCGAGGCGCAGCTCGAGCCCGGTCAGACGATGCTGCTCCACTCCGACGGCGTCGCCGAGGCACACGGGCCTGCGGCGGAGATGTTCGGCTTCCCCCGGCTCCAGGACGTCGTAGGCGCGCGCAGCGGCCAGGGCGAGGTGATCGATCGAGTCCTCACCGAGCTCGGCCGCTTCACCGGCTCCGACTGGGAGCAGGAGGACGACATCACGCTCGTCGCGCTCACCCGCTACGCGGGAGCCCCCGTCACGCTCGGCGGCGGCCTCGACGTCTCGTTCCAGATCGCGAGCGAGCCCGGCAACGAGAAGGAGGTGAGCGAGCGCGTCGCCGACGCAGTCGCGCCGCTCGGACTCCCTCCGGCTCGGCTCGAGAAGCTGAAGACGGCGGCGGCCGAAGCAGCGATGAACGCGATCGAGCACGGCAACGAAGCCCGCGCGGAGCTTCCCGTCGAGGTCGCCGTACGGGCTTCCGACGGAGAGCTCGTCGTTGCGATCTCCGACCGCGGCGGCGGCCGCGAGATCCCCGAGGCGGAGGAGCCAGATCTCGAGGCGAAGCTCGAAGGCCTGCAGAAGCCGCGCGGCTGGGGCCTCTTCCTGATCCAGAACATGGTCGACGACGTCCGCGTCTCGAGCGACGAGAGCAGGCACACGATCGAGCTCGTCATGCGGCTGGAAGGAGGCGGCGATGAGGGCCACTGAGTTCGCGGCGGAACCGCGCCACGAGGACGGCGTCGCGGTCCTGCAGCTCTCCGGCGACGTCAGCGCGCCGGCGGAGGGAGAGCTGCAGCTCGCCTACGCCGAGGTGGCGACGGAGCCGGTCGTCGTCCTCGACTTCGCGGCGGTCGACTACATCAACTCGACCGGAATCGCGCTGATCGTCGGGCTCCTGGCGGAGGCGCGCAAAAGCGGACAGGACGTCCGCGCCAGAGGACTCGCCCAGCACTACCGGGAGATCTTCCGCATCACGCGGCTCTCGGACTTCATGACCATCCTCGACGAGGAGGGAACGGAATGACGCAGGACACTGCGGCGATGGAGGTCCACCTCGCCGGCGACGAGCTGGGTGTGATCACGGTCCAGGGCGACGTCACAGCCGCCTCGGAGGACGCGCTGATGGACGCCTACACGCGAGCCGCGGAGGGCTCGCCGCGGGCCATCCTGCTCGACTTCTCCGGGCTCGAGTACATGAACTCGGGCGGAATCGGACTGCTCGTCACGCTGCTCGTACGGGCCAACCGGGCCAAGCAACGGCTGCTCGCGTGCGGGCTCAACGACCACTACCGCCAGATCTTCGAGCTGACCCGGCTCGACGAGGCGATCTCGATCTTTGCCAACGAGGCCGAGGCCCAGGCCGCGGTCTGAGGAGGAAGCATGACCGAGCAGAACACCGCACGCGACGCAGGCAACTGGGCGACGCCGGTCGACCGGCTGGCGGTGGGGAACGTCCCCGCCGGAGCACTCGACACGGTCGGCGGCAAGCAGGTCGTCTCCCCGATCCAGGGCTTCGGCAAGATGTGGCAGAAGACGTACCGCGTCTCGCTGGCCGGAGCGAACGTGACACCGGCCGAGGCGATCGAGATCTGGAAGACGGAGTTCTCGACCTTCTGGCCCAAAGGGAGCCAGTTCCACGCTCCGCTCACCGGGATCGAGCCCGGCGAGGTGGCGCTGCTCCAGGCGTCCGTCGGCGGGGGCATGAAGCTCTCGACCGGCGTGTTCGTCCTCTACGCCGACGAGGAATCGTTCACCTTCATGACGCCGCAGGGCCACATGTTCGCCGGCTGGATCACGTTCTCGGCGGCCGAGGAGGACGGGGCGACGATTGCGCAGTGCCAGGTCCTGATGCGGGCGCAGGACCCGCTGACCGAGGTCGGGCTCGTCCTCGGCGGACACCGCAAGGAGGACCGCTTCTGGCAGGACACCCTGCGCGCGTTCGGCGAGCGGTTCGGCGTCGAGGCGGAGCCGGAGACGAGCGTCGTCTGCGTCGACAAGCGGCGGCAGTGGGGCCGGGCCGGCAACGTGCGCCATTCGAGCGCCTTCCGTTCGAGCGTCCACACCGCCACGGCACCCCTCCGGAAGCACAAGTAGCCTCAGTGCATGCCTGACGTCGACGCGGTCGTCGTCGGTTCCGGGCCGAACGGGCTCGCCGCGGCGATCGTGCTGGCGCAGGCGGGACTGAAGGTTCGCGTCCTGGAAGCCGCCGACACGGTGGGCGGCGGCGCGCGCTCGGCCGAGCTGACGCTGCCCGGATTCGTGCACGACGTGTGCTCGGCGATCCACCCGCTCGGGGTCGCGTCGCCGTTCTTTCGCACGCTGCCGCTCTCCGAGCACGGGGTGGAGTGGATCGAGCCGCCGGCGGCCCTCGCGCACCCGTTCGACGACGGGACGGCCGTGCTGCTGGAGCGCTCGCCCGAAGCGGCCGCGCCAGATCTCGGCGAGGACGACACGCGCTGGCGGCGGCTGTTCGCGCCGCTCGTCGCAGACGTGGAGCCGCTGTTCGAAGACCTGCTGGGCCCGCTGCACCTCCCCGCGCACCCGCTCACGCTGGCCCGCTTCAGTGCGCGGGCGGCGCCGCCGGCGACGACACTGGCCCGCTTCGCGTTTCGCGGCGAGCGGGCACGCGGCGTCTTCGCAGGGCTGGCCGCGCATTCGATGCTGCGGCTCGACCGCCCGCCGAGCGCGGCGTTCGGCCTCACGCTGGGGGTGCTCGCGCATGCGGTCGGCTGGCCTCTTCCGCGAGGCGGCTCGCAGCAGCTCTCCGACGCGCTCGCCTCGTACCTGCGCTCGCTCGGCGGCGAGATCGATACCGGACAGAGAGTCGAGTCGCTCGCCGAGCTCGGCGACACGCAGCTCGTGCTCCTCGACGTGACGCCGCGCGGCCTGCTCGCGCTCGCCGGCGACCGCCTCCCGACTCGGTACCGCCACGGACTCGAGCGCTACCGCTACGGGCCGGGAGTGTTCAAGCTCGACTGGGCGCTCGACGGGCCGATCCCCTGGCGCGCCGAGGAGTGCGCACGCGCCGCGACCATCCACCTCGGGGCGACGCTGGACGAGATCGCAGCGTCGGAGGCCGCGCCGGGCCGCGGAGAGATCGCGAACCGGCCGTATGTGCTCGTCGCCCAGCAGAGCCTCTTCGACCCGACCCGCGCGCCGGCCGGCCAGCACACGGCCTGGGCGTACTGCCACGTCCCGAACGGCTCGACCGTGGACATGACGGAACGGATCGAGGCGCAGATCGAGCGTTTCGCGCCCGGCTTCCGGGAACGGATCCTCGCCCGCTCGGCCCTCGGCCCGGCCGAGATGGAGCACTACAACGCGAACTACGTCGGCGGCGACATCAACGCCGGCGCCGCGACCCTCTCACAGCTCTTCACGCGTCCGGTCGCACGGGTCTCGCCGTACACGACTCCGCTGCCGGGCGTCTTTCTCTGCTCCGCCTCGACGCCGCCCGGCGGCGGCGTGCACGGGATGTGCGGCTTCCACGCCGCCCAGGCGGCGCTGCGTCAGCTCGCGGGCGACTCGAACCCGAACTGACCGCCCGCGCCGAGCGGCTCCTCCTCGGCCTCGCGTGCAACCGTCGTCCGCAGCGGCTTCTCCCGAAGGAACCAGGAGAGGGCGAACGGCACGAGCGACAGCGCCATCCCGAACAGGAAGACGCCGCTGAGCGCGTGGGCGAAGGCGTGCAGGACCACTTCGTGCACCGCGGGCGGCAGCTGATCGATCTGCGTCGGGTTGAGCTGGACGCCGCTGCCAAGGTGCGCGGTGACGGCGTGCGGCAAGCCGGACAGCTGGTCCGAGAGCCGCGTGGCAAAGATCGTCCCGAAGAGCGCCACGCCGAATGCGCCGCCCATGCTGCGGAAGAACGTGGCGGATGCGGTGGCGACGCCGATCTCCTCGGGCCGCGCGTCGTTCTGAACGGCCAGCACGAGCACCTGCATGACGAGGCCGAGCCCGACGCCCACAACGACCATGTACGCGGAGGCGACCCACGGCGGTGTGTGGACGCCGAGCAGCGAGAGCAGGAACATGCCGACCACGAGGATCGCCGTGCCGGCGATCGGGAACGGCCGGTAGCGGCCGATACGGCTGATGGCGCGGCCGGAGAGGACTGCCGTGACCAGCAGCCCGGCCATGAGCGGGATCGTTCGCAGACCCGAGCTCTGGGCGCTCACGCCGTAGACGATCTGGAGGAAGAGCGGGATGAAGATGATCGCTCCGAACATCGCCATCCCGATTGTGAAGCCCATCGTGTTGGCGACACTGAAGATGGGCGAGCGGAAGAGCTGGAGCGGCAGGATCGGCTCGGCCGCGCGGCGCTCCTGCCACACGAAGGCCGCGAGCAGGGCCACTCCGATGATCCCGAGCCCGATGATCTGCCTCGAGCCCCACTTGTACTCGGTGCCGCCCCAGGTGGCGAGCAGGATCAGCGCGCCGACGCCGCCGCTGAGCAGCCCGGCGCCGAGGTAGTCGATGCGGTGCCGCCGGTGCGGCGTGTGCAGGTGGAGTCGCGTGCTCACGATCACCACCGCGACGATGCCGACGGGCACGTTCACGTAGAAGACCCAGCGCCACGAGAGATGGGTGACGAGGAAGCCGCCGAGCAGCGGGCCGGCCACCGACGCGACGGCGAAGACGGAGCCGATGAGGCCCATGTAGCGGCCTCGGTCGCGCGGCGGGACGATGTCGGCGATGATCGCCTGCGCGCCGACCATGAGCCCTCCCGCGCCGATCCCCTGCAGCGCGCGAAAGCCGATCAGCTCGGCCATCGTCTGCGACAGCCCCGCGAGCATCGAGCCGGCGAGGAAGATCAGGATCGCGACGAGGAAGACGGGCTTGCGCCCGTACATGTCGCCGAGCTTGCCGTAGATCGGGGTCGAGATCGTCGAGGCGAGCAGATACGCGGTGACGACCCAGGAGAGGTGGTTGAGCCCGCCGAGGTCGCCGACGATCGTCGGCAGCGCGACCGACACGATCGTCTGGTCGAGCGCGGCCAGGAACATGCCCAGCATCAGCGCGATGAACACGGTGCGCAGCGCTGCGCCCGTCAGCCTGTCCGGCTCCACCTTCCGAGGGTACTGACAGGCGCCCAGCGACCTTGGGCGAGTGCGACCACGCCGTTCCGGGACTTGTATCCGACCGTTGGACCCACTAGCTTCCGAGCGGTTTGTTGTCGTCCGAAGAAGGAGGCCTGATGAGAAGGCGCTATCTCTGCGGCGCCATCGCGGGGGTTCTCGCCATCGCGGCTGCGCTGTCGGCGACTGCCGGCGGAGCGACTTCGAGCCTGCGACACGTTCGGGACCACAGGATCACCAACTCGAGCAGCTCGAACTGGTCGGGCTACGCGGTCACCGGCAGCCGCTTCACGAGCGTCTCGTCGTCGTGGACGGAGCCCACCGCCACCTGCTCGGCGACGGCCTACTCGAGCTTCTGGGTCGGCCTGGACGGTGACACCTCGAACACCGTCGAGCAGACGGGAACCGACGCCGACTGCTCCGGCAAGACGCCGCAGTACTACGCCTGGTACGAGATGTATCCGAAGTATCCGGTCAACTTCAGCAACACGGTACGACCCGGCGACAAGATGACCGCGTCGGTGACGACCAACGGATCCGGCAGCTTCACCCTGAAGATCTCGGACGCCACGCACGGCTGGTCCAGGACGGTCACCGCACGGCTGAAGTCGGCCAAGCTCGCTTCGGCCGAGGTGATCGCCGAGGCGCCGTCCAGCAGCAGCGGAGTCCTGCCGCTGGCGAACTTCGGCACGGTGAGCTTCACCGGGGCGAGTGCGAACGGCAGTTTGCTCACCAGCACCACCCCGAACATCGATCCGATCACGATGGCCACCGGCTCGACCGTGAAGGCGCAACCCGGCAGCATCAGCTCCGGCTCCTTCTCGGTCGCCTGGAAGCACTCCTAGAGCACAGCGGGTGAGGAGGATCCCCGCCCACGCGGCGGATCCTCCTCACCCGCCCATCATCGGGCGGCGTAAAGTTCGCGTCGTGGACGTCGCCGCAGACAGCCGGGCCCTGCTCGCGCACTCCAACAGCGACAAGATCGCACGGCTTCTGGGTGAGATCGACGCGCTGATTGCGGACGACGAGGCCGCCGACCGCCGGATCACCGGAGGCTGGCGCACCTTCGACGACATCGTCGCCGCAGCTCACACGCACACCTGGGACGCGTACAGCCTCGACCTGTCGACCGATGCCGAGAGCTTCAGCGGGTTGTCCCGCCGGCAGCAGGACGCCGTGAAGCGCGTGTTTGGAACGATCTACCGCGCCGAGTCGGTCGTCGACGACTGGATGGGCCGGATCGTCGCGGCACTGCCGCGGGAGCCGGAATACGAGTCGATGCGGGCAGCGCTGATGACGCAAGAGCACGACGAGCGGATGCACCGGGGCAGCCTGATCCGGGTCGCGACCGAGGTCTTCGGCATCGATGCCGGCGACGTAGACCGCGTGGCGCAGAAATACAACAACTTCGTCGCCGAGATCCTCTTCGACCGCTTCGACGAGGAGATGCGGGATCTGCTGCGGCCGAACCGACCAATCGTGGACGTCTACACGGCGATCTTCATCTACGGCGTGCTCAGCGAGGACGTGATCGCGAACAGCGACGTCGTGATCCGCCGGGCGAAGGGCAACGCGCTCTACGAGGTCTACGACCTGCCGGGGATGAAGGAGGGGCAGACGAACGTCCGCCGCGACGAGGGCCGCCATGTCCGCATCGCAGTCCTTGCAACGCACCGCTTCCTCGAGGAGTTCAGCGACGCCGCCGAGCGGCTGCTCGCCACCGGCAGCTACTACATGGACCTCGCCGACCGGATGGTCCGGCGCGCCAAGGCGTCGCACGGCCTCATCGATGCGCACCTCGCCGAGTCGTACGGGCCCGGCGTCGATTCCCTCTACTACTACGTGATGGTCATGAAGCGGCTCGCGGTTCGGCTCGACGAGCTCGGGCTGCGCGAAGGCGTGCTCGAGGTAAAAGCTCGGGTGGACGCATCGATCGCAGAGCTGAGCGGCGAGGACGGCCAGCCGATCGTCGAGACACCGAACCGGCTCCTCCGTCTCGTAGGCCCGAAGGTACTGAAGCTCGCAGGCGCGTCCCGTCTAGCCGACTAGCACCCGCTCGTAACAGGCGCCGAGTCGCCCGGCGAGCAGCGGCCACGCGTACTCGCTCACCGCGCGCTCGCGCGCGGCACGGCCGAGCGCGGCGCGCACCGGCTCGGCGGAGAGCAGCGACTCGATACTCTCGGCGAGAGCTTCTGCGTCGCCGGGCGGAACGAGCGCTCCCGTCTCCTCCGTCACGACCTCGCGATAGCCGGGGATGTCGGAGGCGACGACCGGCGCCGCGCAGGCGAAGGCGCGCGTGATGGTCATGCCGAAGCTCTCGTTGCCGAGCGACGGGGCGACGAGCAGCTTCGCCGCCGCGAGCTCCTGCGTGAGCGTGTCGTCGTCGACGAAGCCGAGCAGGTCGATCCCCTCCTCCGAGATACGGAGCCGCGCCAGCAGCAGGCGCACCGCCAGCGGATCGGCGCCGAGCAGCCGCAGGCGGACCCCGCTGCCGCGCAGGCGCGGCCAGGCGCGAAGCAGCACCGGCAGCCCCTTGCGCGGGTCGTGGCGGCCGGCGAAGACGATGCGGTCGGCGCGGTCGCCGGGGCGGATCCCCTCGGGGATGTCGACGCCGTTGGGGATCACCTCGTAGTGGCCGGGTGCAAAGGGGGCGGCAGCGAGCCGTGCCTGCTCCGAGACGGCGACGCGCAGATCGATCCGGTCGAGCAGGAAGCCCCACAGCGGCTCCGCGAACCGGCGCCACGCCGAGTCACCCGCCGCGTGGAACGTTGCAACCGCCGGCCCGTCCCAGAGAGCGAGCGCAGCCGGGCTGAGCATCGGCGCGAGCGGCTCGTGCACGTGGATGAGATCGAAGCGTTCACGAGCGAGAGCACGGCGTAGCTGCGGCAGCGCGTGAGGGCTCAGCACGAGATTCGAGAGCGCGCCGTTGCCCGGCACGATCACCGACCGGCCGAGCGGGATCACGTTCGGAGGCGGCGGCCCCGGCCGGCCCTGCCGCGGGTGGAGGACCCGGCTGAAGGAGCCGGGCGGGTCGTTCCCGATCAGCAGCCGCGTCTCGATCCCGATCGCCTCGAGCGCACGTCCCTGCGCGTCCGCGTGATCGACGACGCCGCCGCCGAACGACCACGAGTACGGGCACGACGATCCCGACCTTCACGGCGCGAGGCTACCGGCGTCCATCGTCCGAGACCGCTCGAGCCATCGCCGGGCGGCTGATGGTGACGGCGGCAGGCGGGCTCAAGCGAGGAGCAGGAAGAGCAGGACGTCCAGGATCCAGATCCAGTACTCGTGCGACGGGCGCGGGACCGGCGTCGTGTCCGCAGCGCCGATTCCGGAAGACTGCCCGAGGCCTCCGATCGTGAACGGGGGCGCGAAGCCGGGCGGCATGGTCATGGCGGACGCCGTGTTCCTCATGCCGGGTTGGTGACGTGTGATGTGCAGCGGGCTGACGATTCGCCTGGCGCCGACGTACTCGTTTGCGAACTTGTGCTCGCTGAGCCTGTCGATACGGACGAACGAGCCGGTATGTGGCGCGTCGATGAAATAGCCGTCGTCGACATAGATCCCGACGTGACCGGGTGCAGCACGCGTGCCGTCGGAGCCGGTGAAGAAGACGAGGTCGCCTTCCTGGAGCCGGTTCGGCGCGACCCAGACGGAATCCGGGTAGTCCCATTGCGCAGCGGCGTAATGCACCAGGGAGACGCCGAGCTTCGCGAACACGTACTGGACGAGGCCGGAACAGTCGAAGCCGGTCGCAGGACTCGCGCCGCCCCACTGGTACGGCACGCCCAGGAACCGCATCGCCGTCGAGACGACGGGATCGTGCCGCAGGCCCGGCGCCAAACCGCCGCCGTCGACAACGAACGGGTAGGTCGAGAGGGGGAAGTCCGGCGGCGGCTTGGAAGGCCGGCGCCGGTGGTGCTTCTTCGTGCTCGCGTCCCGCGCGTGCCGTTGTGAGATCGAGGGTGTCGCGTGGCCGGGAGTCATCGACGACGAGCGGTGCTTCTCGCTCGGCTTGACCGCGGGCTTGGCCGCCGCGGCGAAGGCGACGGCGATTCTGGTTCCCGCCGCGAGGCCGTCGCGAGCCTGGAGGAGATGGAGGACGAGCGGCGCAGTCACTCTTCCGACCGTCTCGCCGAACGTCAGCTGCCCCCAGCCCTCGACCGGGAGCGTCTGCCCCGCGGCGGCCGAGACGGCGGTACCGCCGATCTCCACTCCGGCCGCTGTTCCATGGCCGTCCGTCGCCTCCACGCTGCTCGCCGTGACCGCGCCGCCGAACAGCGACACGGATGCGAGCGTGACCTTCGTGTTCCTGCAGGCCGAACCGCTCACGGTCGAGGAATCGAAAGCGACCACGGCGGCCGACGCCGGGTACGCGGATGCGCCGAGGTGGGAGGCCGGGGTGCCGAGCGCGACCACCGGCCCCGCCGGCGGCACCAGGGCGGCCGCACCGGCGCCGACACAGCCGGCGGGTAGGGAAGAGGCGGGTAGCGGCGCATAGGACGTCGTCGTCGTCGAGGTCGTGGGCGTTCCGGTGGTGGTGGTCGTGGTCGTTGCCGTGGTCCCGGTCGTCTCGACTCCGCTCGCCCGCGCGGACTGCGCACCCAGGACCGCAGCAAGAACACCGAGAAGAAGGAACCAGGCCCCGCGCCGCATCCCGGACAGTGTGCCGAAGCTCCGAGCTCCCTGCCGACAGGCGCTACCCACGGCGCGCGAGCAGCACACCCAGAACCGCACCCGCGAGCAGCAGTTGCGCCTCGGCCGAGATGCCGGCGCCGTGCCGACCGCGACCGCGGTGGAAGAGCTTCTCGCCACGCACCCGAAGCCACGGCAAGAGGTGCTCGAGGTCGGGCATCGAGGCGGCAGCGCCACCGAGCACCGCCGGATCGAGCGGGCCACGCCGCGCGGCGAGCAGCGCAAGGGCGACGAGCCCGCTGCCGATCTCGAAGCTCCGGTCCGGGATGTCCTCGTGCGGCACCTGGTCTCCGGCCATGTGCAGCGGTGGGCCGAGGAGCAGGGCCAGCGGGCGCGAGCGCACCAGGGCGCCGGCCGCGCCGCCGAGCGCCACATGCAGTGAGACGATCACAGGCGGATGATGGCGTACTTCTGCGCTAGCGTTCGTCCCGGCGTGCCGGGAAGTCTGGTCGGCGAGACCCGATGACGCCCGCAGCCGCCATCCCCGTCTTCCTCGCGTCGATCGCCGTGATGCTGGCAGCCTCGGCGGTGTTCGCGCGGCGGCTCGACCACATCGGCCTCCGGCTCGGCCTCCCCGAGGCAGTCCTCGGCCTCCTCACGGCGCTTGCGGCCAACGCGCCGGAGCTTGCATCCGCCGTCACCGCGCTCGTCACGAACCGGCACGAGGTCGCAGTGGGCGTCGTCATCGGAGCGAGCACGTTCAACCTCGCGGCGATGCTCGGCCTGAGCGCCGTCGTCACCGCGCGGATCCGCGCCCGGCACGAGACACTCGAGCTCGAGGCGTTCGTCGGCCTCTGGATGGTCGGCGCGGCCACCGCGGTCGCCGCCGGTGCGCTCGGCAGCACGACTGGGATCGTGCTCGTCGCGGTGGTGGCGGTGCCGTACGTCGCGCTCCTCGCGGCGGGGCCGGGTGTCGTCCGGCGACTGCGGCTCGGCCGTACCGAGAAGCGCTTCGTCCAGCGGAGCTTCGGAGAGCGACATCGCCGAGTGGAGCCGCTCGACTCCCGGCGCGAGGCGGTTCAACTCGCAGGCGTGCTGCTCCTCGCTCTCTGTCTGATCGTGGCCGGCAGCGTCGGCGCCGTGCGCGCGGCGACCGACCTCGCGGACCGGTGGTCGCTGCCGGAGGCCCTCGTCGGCGTGATCGGCCTTGCGATCCTCACGGCCCTGCCCAATGCATGGACGGGCGTCCGTTTCGGGCTGCAGGGTCGCGGCTCCGCCCTCGTGAGCGAGACCTTGAACTCGAACTCGATCAACGTCGTCGCCGGCGTGGCGATCCCGGCGGCCCTGGGGACCCTGACGGCCTTCAGCGGAGCCGACGTCTTCGGCCTCGCGTGGCTCCTCGGGATGACGGCGGTGGCCCTTGTGCTGTTCGGGCGGCGCGCGGCAGCAGGTCGCACCGCCGGCGCATTCCTGATCGTCCTCTACGCCGTGTTCATCGCCGTCCAGATCGCCGTGAACGCCTAGTCGAGCGCGTGCTCGAACGCGGCCTCCTCGGGCGCGACGACGCGGCCGCCGCGTTGCCAGGAAGCAAGCGCCGCCACGAGACACGCCACGATCGCGAAGAGGAACGCCTCCTGCAGGCCGCTGTGGAACGGAGCCGCGATCAGCTGCGGGAAGAAGCCGCGCCCGCGGATCGCCGCCGCGCTGTGCGGGGGCAGCCGCGAGAGCACGTGCGGGCCGAGCAGCTTCTGCGCCGGGTTGTAGCCGAGGAAGGCGGCGAAGAGCACCGAGACCGGAGGCAGCCCGCTGACGCGGTTCGCGACGCCGGCCGAGACGCCGTGCGCGCGCAGGCCGGTCGCCAGCGAGTGCGGGAGAGTAGCGGACAGGCCGACGATCATCAGCGTGAAGAAGATCCCGATCGACAGGACCTGAGCGGAGTTCTGGAACGTCTGGTTCATCCCGCCCCCGGCTCCCCGGTGCTGCGCGGGAAGGCTGTTCATCACGCCGGCCCGGTTCGGCGCGGCGAAGGCACCCATCGAGAGCCCCATCAGCAGCAGGATCGCCGCGAACGCGGGATAGGAGAAGTCGACGGGCAGCAGCGCCAGCAGCGCGAAGCTGAGCGCGGAGAGGAGCATCCCTCCGGTCGCGAACGGCCGCGGGCCATAGCGATCGGAGAGGATCCCCGAGGTCGGTCCCGCGATCAGGAACCCGATCGTGAGCGGCAGCATCCGGATCCCGGCCCACAGCGGTGTGGAGGCGAAGTCGGTGCCGTGCTCGGGCAGCCAGATCCCCTGGAGCCAGATGATCAGCATGAACATCAGGCCGCCGCGCGAGATCGCCGAGAGGAAGCTCGACAGGACGCCGAACGTGAAGGCACGGATGCGGAAGAGGCCGAGCTGGAACATCGGTGCCTTGGAGCGCAACTCGACGACGGCGAAAACCGCGAGCAACGCACCGCCGGCCAGGAGACAGACGTCCACGACGGGCGAGGTCCAGCCCATCGGATGGCCCCCGTACGGCCGGATCCCGTACGTGATCCCGATCATCACGAGCACGAGCCCGGCGGCAAACGTCAGGTTGCCGGGCCAGTCGATCGGCTCACGGGTGCGCACGCCGATCTCGCGCAGGCTTCGGTACGACCAGACCGTCCCGACGATTCCCGCCGGCACCGAGACGAGGAAGACGAGCCGCCACGAGATCGGGGCGAGCAGCCCGCCGAGCACGAGGCCGATGAACATGCCGCTGATGCCGACGACGTTGTTGATCCCGAGCGCGAGGCCGCGCTGGTTCTCGGGAAAGGCGTCGGTGAGGATGGCGACCGAGTTGGCGACGAGGAAGGCGGCGCCGACTCCCTGCACGATTCGGAAGGAGATGAGCCAGTCGGCGCCCGCGCGACCCTGGAGCCAGTCGATCGTGAGCAGCAGCGACGCGACGGTGTAGACGACGAAGCCGAGGTTGTACATCCGCACCCGCCCGAACTGGTCGCCGAGGCGCCCGAGGCTGACGACCAGCACGCTCGACACCACGAGGAAGCCGAGGATCATCCACAGCAGGTAGAAGCTATTGCCCGGCTCGAGCGGGTCGAGGTGGATGCCGCGGAAGATGGCCGGCATCGCGATCAGCACGATCGATCCGTCGATCGTCGCGAGGAGCACTCCGAGGGTCGTGTTCGAGAGGGCGACCCACTTGTAGTTCGGTGTTCCGCGCTTGACAGGCAACCTGTTCAGGTTACCTGTCTACAATCTCCGCATGACTCACCCCTCGACCCGGGTCGTGCAGGGCGCGAGCGAGCTCCGGCTCGTGCTCGGCCAGCTCGTCAGGCGGCTCCGAGCGGAGTACTCCTTTCCCGTGGCGCAGGCGAGCGTCCTCAGCCGGCTCGACCGCGAGGGCGCTCAGACCGCCAGCGCTCTCGCGTCGGCCGAGCACGTCCGGCCGCAGTCGATGGCGCAGACGCTCACCGAGCTCGAGACTGCGGGTCTGATCGAGCGCCGCCCGGACCTCGTCGACCGGCGGCGCAGCCAGGTCGAGCTCACCGAGGAAGGCCGCGCCCGAGTCCTCGAGGGACGAGGGAGACGCGAGGATTGGCTGGCCGCCGCGATCAGCGCCGAGCTGAGTCCGGAGGAGCAGCGGGCGCTGCTGGCGGCCGTACCGCTCCTGCAGCGGCTGTCGCTCCACTGACGCCGTCGCCGGCAGACGCGTAAGCATCCGGTTAAAACGCCGGGACAACGCCGAGGTTCATGGTTACCCTGACTCGACAGCAGGGGCGAATGGAAGTGGGCTGTCAGTGGCTTCAGGACGGTGCAAACTTGGATTCGTAGCTGCGGTGGCGGCGTGCGCCGCCGTCGGAGGCTTCGCGGGCGCTGCGCAAGCAGCGACGACGACGTTCGACCGCAGCGGGACGATCCAGTTCAACGGCCGGCCGACCTTTCCGATCGTTCTCTCCCCCGGCCCGCCGCTCGGCTCGACGTCGCCCACGGGCACGAACGGCCTCGCCGAGACCGCCGCGGCCGGCGCGAACATGTACCGGACGGGTCCGGGCGGTGGAGCCTGGACGCCGTCCGACATCCAGACCGCGCTCTCCTGGGACCGCGCGGCCGCCGCCCTGCACGTCTACACGTGGCCGAACCTCGGCGGCTACTCGCAGGCGCTACCCGGCTCGCCGGAGGACGCCGGCGTGGCGAACGTCGTCGGCGCGCTGACGAACGACCCGAGCGGCAGCGCGATCGCCATGTGGAAGGGACGCGACGAGCCCTTCTGGAGCGACATCCTGCCCACGGCGCTCCAGTTCGCCTACTGCCGCGTCACAGGGCGCGGCGACCCCACCTGGTGCAACGGAGAGGTGCCGCTCGACCCGAGCCAGCTCTGGGTGACGATCGAGGCTCCCAAAGGCACGGCTGCCCAGCTCGCGCCCTACTCGAGCGTCACCGACGTCCACGGCGTGGACATCTACCCGGTCACGCTGAACAACCCGTTCCCGAACCTGCAGAGAGTCGGCAACTGGACGGCCTCACTCGCCTCGATCACCCCGCTCGGATCGGTGTGGACGACGCTCCAGATCTGCGCGAGCGGCAGCTACGACACCACGACACACGACTTCATCCTCCCGACGTTCCAGCAAGAGCGGTACATGGCATACGACGCGATCCTGAACGGAGCCAAGTCGCTCACCTTCTACGGCGGCAACAACGCGAACTGCTTCAGCGGGACCGACTCCCAGTACGGCTGGAACTGGACGTTCTGGCAAAGCGTCCTCGAGCCGCTCGTCCAGCAGTTGTCGGCCTCGAGCCCCCTCGCGCCGGCGCTCGTGAACAGCGCGAGGACTCCGCCGATCACCACCGGGACGGGCACCGAGGCGGTCCTGCGGCAGGGAACCTCCGTCGATGACCTCTGGCTGATCGCGGCCCGCAACGGCTTCGGCACGAGAACGGTGACGTTCAAGGGCCTGCCGCGCTGGGCGCATCGCGGCAGCGTCTATACCGAGGACCGCACGGTCACCGCTGCCAAGGGAACCCTCCGTGATCGCTTCAGCCAGTGGGACACGCACGTCTACCACTTCGTCGAGCCGCTCATCCTGCGGAAGGTGGCGCCTGCCAAGGCGACGGTCGGCTCACGCGTCACTCTGAAGGGCAAGGGTCTGGCGGCGGCGCGCACAGTCAGCTTCGGCGGCGCCACGGCACGCTTCAAGATCGTCGGCGACAGCAAGCTCGTGGCAACGGTTCCCGAGCGCGCGAAGAGCGGGGCGATCGCCGTCGCCTCGCCGCTGAAGCAGGTCGAGACGAAAGCATCGTTCGCAATCGTCCCGAGCCCCTCGAAGAAGCCGCGGATCACCGGAGTAGCGCGGGTCGGGCGCCGCCTGAAGGCCGAGACGGGCACCTGGTACGGCGACCCGGTGACGAGCTACACGTTCCGCTGGCTCGCGTGCAACCGCCGCGGACTCGACTGCACTCCCGTCCCCGGCGCGACGAACGAGACGCTGAAGCTCGGACCGGAGCAGCTCGGCGAGCGGTTCCGTATCGTCGTCACCGCGCACACCGGCTCCGCGGCCGCCGGCTCCCGCTCGGCGGCGACGGCCGTCGTCAGGCCGTAGCCCCGGCTACTTCTTCTTGATGACCTTGCCGGACGGCGAGAGCACGTACCAGAGGCCGCCGTTCTTGTTCAGCGCCTGACCCTTCGCCTGCCCGGGCTTCGTGTCGACCACGTAGGTGTAGAGCGGCCAGCGGTTGTACGTGACGACCGATCCGTCCATGCCGAGCAGCTTCTTCTTCGCGGCCCCGCCCGCCGTCGGCTTCTGCCCCTTCTTGAGCTTGAGGGGCGGCCAGACGACAGCGCATTTGCCCTTGCAGGTCACCCTCTTCTGGTGGTCGGGGACGAACATGTAGAGCGTCAGGCCGCGGCTGTTGACGAGGATCGTGCCGTACTTCTTGACGTTCCGGGTCGTGACAGTCGCGGACTTCGTCACGTGCCGCGCACCTGCGACACCCGACCGCGCCGACGACGAGCCGGCTGAGCCGGACACCACGACCAGGGCCGCCGCCGCGGCAACGGCAAGGGCAATCCACCTCCGAGCGAGTGACGTAATCACCGCCATCAGTCTAGACAGGGGAGGAACAGTGCACAGAGTGGTTCTCATCGGCGTCCTACTTCTCGCTGCGACGGCGGGTGTCGCCGCCGCGGCGTCGGGAGGACTGCCCAACATCGGGAAGCGTTCGATGCAGACCCAGCCCGTCTACAAGGGCTTCTACGACCACCACATCGACACGTACCTGATCACCGATGTGTCGTCGAAGTCCCAGGCGAAGGCGATGCACGTCAACTACTCCGCCGAGCTGAAGGCGGTCAAGGGCCTGCCGGAGCAGTACTTCGTCCGCGGCCGCGCGGCCAGGGGCCAGCTCACCGTCTTCGGGTCACAGCCCGGCGAGTCGGACTACAACCCGCTCTGGGAAGAGGTCTGGCTCACCTGGAAGAAGGGCGTCAAACCCGTCGTCATCGGACAGGACGACCAGATCGACGCGCTCGAGAAGCAAGGGAAGCTCACGGAGAAGGACGCGCACATCGTGATCAACGGGCCGATCCTGCACGTGGGAAAGAGCGGCTGATCGCGCCGTTCGAGTCATTCGTCGCAGATCCCCCAAAAGGGGGAGGCCGGCCAGAACCAAGCGGAAGATGATCGTCTTGACTCCCGCTCGGGGCTGACGGCAACAACTCTGCGGCGGAGCTTTGAAAGCGGCGGCTAACCCGCCGCTTTCTTTTGGTCCGGGAGAGCCTCAGCCCTGCGACGCCACGAGCGAGAGCTGCGGCCGAGTCGTCGGCTCCTTGTAGAGGAGCCGCTCGACCTCGTCCGCCGGTGCGGGCCGGCCGAAGAGATATCCCTGGCCGTAGCGGCAGCCGAGCTGCCGGAGGCGCTCGGCCTGCGCGGGATGCTCGATCCCCTCGGCCACTGCGGCGAGGCCGAGCGAGTCGCCGAGCCGCAGGATCGCGTCGACGAACGCCTCGTCGGCATCCGCGCCGACGAGCCGGTCGACGAAGGGCTTCGGGATCTTCAGCGACTCGATCGGGAATTCGGCGAGGCGGCTCAGCGAGGAGTAGCCCGTGCCGAAGTCGTCGATCGTCAGGCCGACGCCGAGGTCGCGTAACCGCCGCATCGCGACGAGCGCGCCGTCGCTGCTCTGGATGACGCCCGACTCGGTCACCTCGATCACGAGCCGGCTCGGCTCGACGCCGTACCCCTTGAGCGCCTCGGCGAGCGTGTCGACGAGCCGCTCGTTGGCAAGCTCTGCTGCCGCGAGATTGAGCCAGATGCTCAGTCTCGTCGGCCAGCGACGGGCGGCTTCGAGAGCCTGCTGGAGGACGAGGCGCCCGAGCTCGATCGTCAATCCGGCCTCCTCCGCTGCCGGAAGGAAATCGGCCGCACTGAGGAGGCCGCGCGTCGGGTGCGGCCAGCGGGCGAGCACCTCGAAGCCCTCGATCTCCTCGTCCGCCAGCCGCACGACCGGCTGGTAGTGGACGACGATCTCGCGCCGCTCGATCGCCGCCTCGAGATCGAGCGCGAGCTGCCGCTGGGCGCGGAGCTTCTCGTGGAGGTCCGCCTCGTACAGCGTGTACGCGCGCTCCGACCGCTTGACGCTGTACATCGCAATGTCCGCGTTGCGGATGAGGTCCTCGCCGCTCGTGATCCCCGCCGCGCCGACGGCGATGCCGACACTGACATGGCAGGTGACGTCTCCGCAGCCGAGAACGTAGGCCCCGTCGATCGCGTCGAGCATGCGCCGTGCAGCGGCGACGGCGGACCCCGCATCGGCGTCACGGACGAGCACGGCGAACTCGTCACCGCCGATCCGGGCGGCGAGATCCTGGGTGCGGATCGCCCCCAGAAGCCGACGCGAGAACTCCGTGAGGAGCTCGTCGCCCGCGCTGTGACCCCACGTGTCGTTGACGGTCTTGAAGCGATCGAGATCGAGGTAGAGAACGGCCGCCGAGGCGCCGCTCTCGAGCTCGTGCTCCACGGCTTCGAGCAGGTTGACCCGGTTCGGCAGGCCGGTGAGGGCGTCGTGATACGCCTGGTGGCGAAGCTGCTCCTTGAGTTGCGTCACCTCCGCCAGTGAATGCTCGAGCCGGCCGTTCTCGAGCAGGATGCTTGCGTGGCCGGCGAAGGTGCCGAGCAGCTCGACATCCGCCTCGGCGAACGTGCTCACGTCGCCGAGACGCTCGCCGACCACGAGCAGCCCGAACGTTCGGTCCTCGCCGCGTAGCGGGGCCACGATCGCATCCTCGAGTCCACGAGAGCGCAGAAAGGCGTCGAAGGCGCGAGCGGCGCGGCGTCGCGCGAGCAGGGTCGGCGACCCGATCGCCTCGACCTCCGCGAACGCGGCGGCGTCTCCCGACGCAAAGTGGTCCTCGGGGTGCATGAGCAACTCGCCCTCCGCCCCGCTCACACTCCGCAACGGCCCTTCGCCGTCGGACGCGGGGAGAAGGAGGATCTCGGCGTACTCGGCCCGAAGCAGCCGGCGCGCTGCGACGAGGAGCTGCCCGACCGCAAGACCGAATTCAGGGGCGCCCTGCGTGGCGCGCATCGACTCGTAGAGGAACTCGACGTGCTCCCGCTGCTCGCGCTGCTCCATGTAGCCGCGGAAGGCGGCGACGCACGCGACGACAGGGACGACGAGGAGGACGACCGCGAGCGGCCGGGCTTCCAGGAGCTCGACCACCGCAAGGCCGAGCGACGCCGTCGCCAGCGCTCCGATCGTCGAGGTGAGCAGCGTCCGCAGCAGCTGCGGCGCCCGAAAGCGCTCCTCGGCGATGGCGATCACGGCCGAGACGAGCAGGATGCCGAGCACGTGCGCCACGGCGCAGGCGAAGAGGACGAGCGCCCACAGGTGTGGCGCCGAGTCGCCGGGTGTGGCGAGCGAGCGGAAGATGATGAGCGCGATGCCGCTACAGAGCGGTAGCTCTGCGAGGTTGAATGCGAACTTGACGAGCTGGCGCTGGCTCTTCCAGCGGGTGACGATCAGCGCGACGAGCGTCCCGACGAGCTGACCGACCAGGAGCGCCGCAGGAGCGCTGAGCAGCAGGCCGAGTGTGAGCCCGATCTCCGTGAGGGAGAGCGTGTGCGCCTGCTTGCGGAACTGCAGGTGGACGACGAAGACCTCTGCGAAGAAGAACGCGAGTGCAAGCGCCCACCACGACAGGTGCGCGCCCGGCACGAACGCGACGCTGCCGAAGTTGTGGATCGCGAACGTCCAGACGAGCGCGGAGAACACGGCGAGCACGCCGTTGAACACCCACACACGGCGCGGCGCCCGCAGTGCCTCGCGTACCGCGGCGACCCGTGTCAGCCCCAACTCGCTCCGAGCCATGACTCGCTCGACCAGCTGCTGCCGCTCCAGCTCGAGCCGCTCCAGCTCGAGCCGCTCCACGAACTTCCGGACCACGAGCTTCCCGACCACGAGGAGCCCGTCCACGAGTTGTTCGACCACGACGAGCCGCTCCAGCTCGAGCCACTCCAGCTCGAACCGCTCCACGAGCTCCCCGACCAGGACGAGCCGTTCCAGGTGTCGTCAGACCAGCTGTGGTCGGCGGCCTCCAGGGCCGCCATCGCCGCCGAATCGAAGGGCTGGCCGAAGATGTCCTGCTCGCCCTGGAGCTCGACGCCGTTCATGGACAGGTGATCGCTGCCGCGCGACAGCTCGAGCGAGCCGATCCCGCTCGAGAACAGCCCGTGCGGCGCCCACCAACCGCGGCCCCTGGGGACGCGCTGCGAAAGCAGGTCACCCAGATCCAACTCGCCGGATCCCTGCCACAGCGGGGAGAAGCCATGGAGCCGGTCAGCGCTCGCCACGAGCATCTGCTTGACCTGATCCGGCGTGAGATCCGGGTTCTTCTGGAGCAGCAGCGCGACGGCCCCGGTCACGTAGGCGGCCGCTTCGGACGTTCCGCTGCCGCGGAAGTAGAGGTCGCCGAGCGCCGCGTTCGGGTTGTTCTGGTCGATGTACGACCCCGGATCCCGCAGGCTCTGCATGTGCGTGCCGGGTGCAAGGAGTGTGGGCGGCCGGCAGTTCCAGGGCCTGCAGGCGCGGGCGGTCGCCGAGAAGAACGTCGGCCGGTCGTCGGACATCGACGCCGTGCCCATCGTGTCGGCGGCGCCGACCGCGATCAGCATGGGGTCGTACGCCGGGTCGGCGAGTCCCGAGCCGATGCCGGTGTTGCCGGCCGCCGTGACCACGACGATTCCGGCCCGCCACGCCTGCTCGGCCGCATAGGCGAGCGGGTCGATCTGATAGGGCTGCGTCGAGTCCGTGCCGTACGAGAGGTTGATGACCCGGATGTCCATCCCGTCGTCGTTGCGGTGCTGCACGACCCAGTCGATCGCCGCGATGACCTGGCTCACGTCGACGCCGCCGTCCGCGTCACCGACCTTGACCGAGAGGATGCGCGAGTCCGGGGCGACGCCGCGATAGCCACCCGGGTGCCCGTCGTTGCCGCCGATGATCCCCGCCATGAACGTGCCGTGGCCGTTCGTGTCGAGGTTCCGCAGAGACGGGTTCTGCGACTCGAGCGAGAGGTCGGGGCCGTTGACGATCTTGTCCGGGGTGTTGAGTCCGGAGACGGGGGCGACGCCCGTGTCGATGAGGGCGACGTCGACTCCCGCGCCGGTGTAACCGCCGTTCCACCAGGCCTGCGCGCCGTCTCCGGCCATGACGTTCTGCATGGAGTACGGGTCGGACGTCGGGTCGTAGGCAGAAGAGCCCCACGAGGCGCCCGGCCGGATCAGTCCGAAGGCCAGAGCAATGACGAGTGCGAGTAGGCCCACGTGCCAGGCCCGAAAACGAGAAGCGTCGCGCCGAGTGAGGTGAGACCCCACATCAACCTCCTTGTCGCGTCCGCCCTGTGCCGCAGAACGAGCCGCAATAGCCGCCAATCAGTGGGCGCAACGTAGGCCGCCACCCGAGAGGGCTCGTCCCGCAAAAGGGGGAGCCGATTCGCTCGGATGAGGGATTTTGAACGCCCGGCCGAATAGCATCGGCTGCGGTGACCTCCGTCCTCGAGTCCACCCCGCCGCGGTTCACTGCCCAGGAGGCTGCGCAAGTCGCAGCCGAGCTCTTCGGCGTCCACGGCACTGCGTCGGAGCTCGGCAGCGAGCGTGACCAGGCGTTTCTCCTCGACGACGGGGGCGCCGGCGGTGTGCTCAAGATCTCGAACAGCGGCGAGGACGAGGCGGTGCTCGACCTGGAGGAGGCAGCGATCGCACACGTGACGGCGGTCGATCCGCACCTCCCGGTCGCCAGGCCGCTCGCACGGCGGGCCGCGCTCGACGGGCATCAGGTGCGCCTGTTCGAGCAGCGGCACGGCCGTAAGGCCGGGCCGGAGCTCGACGACATCGAGGTGCGCGGCGTCGCCGTGGTGCACGCCCGCCTGTGCCTGGCGCTCCGCTCGTTCTTCCACCCGGCGGCGGGCCGGGAGCTCTTGTGGAACCTGCGTGCGGCGCCCCGTCTGCGTCCGCTCCTCGACGACATGGCCGAGCCGGACCGACGTGAGCTCGTCGCGCGAACGCTCGACCGGTACGAGCAACGCGTGCTCCCGGAGTGGGAGCGCCTGCGCGCCCAGGTCGTGCACGGCGACTTCAACCTCGACAACCTCCTGCTCGACGAGCGCGGCCGGGTTGCGGGCATCCTCGACTTCGGCGACTGCTGCCACACGGCGCTCGCGGCCGACGTTGCGGTCGCGCTCGCCTCGTTCCTGCGCGGACGGCCGGCCGAGGATGTGTTCCGAGTGGGCCGGATCGCTCTGGACGGGTTCTCCTCCAGCTTCCCGCTCGAGCAACTCGAGCTCGAACTGCTCGGCGACCTCGTGGCGGCGCGGCTCGCCGCGATCGTCTCGATCAGCGCGTGGCGCACCCACCGCTTCCCCGAGAACGCGGCTTACATCGAGGCCTGGGACGACGACTCGTGGCGACTGCTCGCGCTGTTCGACGAGCTCGGACCGGAGCAGGTTGCGCACGAGCTCGGCGCACGAGCCCGCGCAGCCGCGAGCCCGGAACTTGCGCGGCGGCGGACGGAGGCGCTCGGCGCGCTCCTGACGCCGCTGACATATGCGCGCCCCGTCCACGCCGTCCGCGCCGAAGGCGTCTGGATCTACGAACCCGACGGAGAACGTCTCCTCGACGCCTACAACAACGTCCCGGTGGTCGGGCACTGCCACCCGCGGGTGACCGAGGCGATCGTCCGTCAGACACGGCTCGCCGCGACCAACGCGCGCTATCTCTCCCAGCCGCTCGTCGAGCTCGCCGAGCGGCTGCTCGCGACGTTCCCGCCCGAGGCCCGCTTCGACACGGTGCTGCTCGTCAACTCCGGCAGCGAGGCCAACGACCTCGCCTGGCGGCTCGCAGTCGAGACAACCGGACGCGACGGGGCGCTCGTGACCGAGAACGCATACCACGGCATCACCGCCGCGACGACCACGCTCTCGCCGGAGGACTGGCCGCCCCGGAACGAGCCGTCGCGCGTCCTCCGCGTCCCGCCGCCTGGAAGCGGCGCCGACCTGACCGCCGCCCTCGACGACGCGCTCGAGAAGCTCGACGGAGATCTCGCCGCGACGTTCCTCGACGGGGCGCTGATGAGCGACGGGATCTACACGCCGGCGACGGCCGAGCTCCGCCTGCTCGTCGAGCGCACCCACGCAGCCGGTGGCCTCTACGTCGCCGACGAGGTCCAGGCCGGCCACGGGCGAATCGGGCCTGAGCTCTGGTCGTTCGTCCGCCACGGCCTCGCGCCGGACGTCGTGACGCTCGGCAAGCCGATGGGGAACGGCTATCCGGTCGCCGCGATCGTGACGCGTCGGGACCTCGCCGAGCGCTTTCCCTACGCGGGCAGGACCTTCTCCACGTTCGGCGGCAACCCGGTCGCCGCGAGCGCGGCGCTCGCCGTGCTCGACGTGCTCGAAGACGAGCGCCTGCCGGAGCGAGCGGCGGGAGTCGGGGAGCGCCTACGGGCGAGCCTCGAGAGCCTCGGCAGCACGGAGATCGTCGCGGTGCGCGGCAGCGGGCTCCTCGCGGGCGTCCAGCTCTCGAGCGGCGAGCTTGCAGCCCGCGTGGTCGACGGGCTCCGCGAGAACGGGATCCTCGTCGGGCTCACCGGAGCCCACGACGACGTGCTCAAGATCCGGCCGCCGCTCGTGTTCACCGTCGAGCACGCGGAGCTGCTCGTCGCGGCCCTGAGCCGCACGCTCGCCTGAATAGTGACGATCGAGCGACGAAGTCGTATCGTCTCGCACGTGGCCGTGGAGCAGACCGATGCGCAGCTCGTCTCACGTTGCCGGGAGGGCGATGCCGCAGCCTGGAACGAGTTCGTGGAGCGCTTCTCACGGTACGTGTACGCCATCTGCGGCCGCGGCTTCCGCCTGCCGCAGCAGGACGCGGAGGACGTCTTCCAGGAGGTCTTCTCCCGTGCGTTCGAGAAGCTCTCCGAGCTGAGAAGCGACGACGCGGTGCGCCCGTGGCTGGCGCAGCTGACGCGGCGGCTCTGCATCGACCGGCTGCGTCTGAACGTCCGCGACGCACCCTCCGATACGGACCCCGACGAGCAGGAGATGGACGACGTACTGGCGACACTCGACGAGGCGATGACCGTGCGCGCCGCGCTCGATAAGGTCGGCGACCCGTGTCGCGAGATCCTCGACCGTTTCTTCTGCCGTGACGAGAGTTACCACACGATCGGCGACGTGCTCGACATCCCTGCCGGCACGATCGCGAGCCGGATCTCCCGGTGTCTGGAAAAAGTTCGTGGAGAACTCGATGGAAGGAATCGGGACTCTCGCCCGTCATGAGTAGTGAGATGAACGGTTTCGACGAGGAACAGATCGGCCGGCTGCTACGCCTCCTGCCGCCTGCACCCGAGGGCTGGGTGCGCGCCGCACAGGAGCTGCCGGTCGCGCGGGCGGTGCTCGACGAGCTCGTCGCGCGTGCCGAGCAGGACGCCGCGTTCCGCCTCCAGCTCCAGGCCGACCTCGAGCGTGCGGTTGCCGCTGCCGGTTACGAGCCCTCGCCGTTCATCGTCTCGCGGCTGCGCCGGCTCCTCGAGGTGGTCTGACACGCGCGGTACGTGCGCCGGTGAGACACTTCTCCGGTGCTCACCAGCCTCTCCCTCCCCGCGCTTCTCGACGAGCTGGCAGCGCCGCGTGAGGTTCCGGGCGCAGGCTCGGCACTTGCGGTAGCGCTCGCGACGGCCGCAGCCGTGGTGCAGATGGCCGCGCGGTTGTCGCCGGAAAGCTGGACCGACGCGGCAGGAGTCGCAGCGCAGGCCGAGTCGCTGCGCGAACGTGCGGCGCAGCTCGTCGACGAAGACGCGGAGGCGTACCGGCGGGCGCTCGAGGCGCGGGCGGCCGCCGACGGGTCGGCGAAGCCCGAGCAGCGCGACTGGGCGCTCGGGACCGTGACGGCGGCAGCCGCCGAACCACCTCTCGCGCTCGCCCGCCTCGCCGCAGACGTTGCGGAGCTCTGCGCCGCGGCAGGCGCGCGCGTCGAGCTGCGTGTCCACGCCGATGTCGCAGCGGCGGCCGCACTCGCGTCCGCTGTCGCACGCGGAGCGCGGGAGCTCGTTGCGACGAACCTGACCGCGCTTCCCGGCGACGCACGGGTCGAGGAGGCAGATCGCCTGGTCGCAGCCGCCGAAGCGGCGGCGAAGTCGCTCTAGCGCGCGGAAACGCGAGAAGACCCGGCCTGTGCCGGGTCTTCTCGGTGACGGGTCAGGTCAACGCGGCATCGCGGTACTACTAGGTATTGCTGGGCGAATCCATACGCACGTTCGGCATGCGGATGATGTGGGCCTCGACCTCGTTCTCGCCTTCCTCGGCAGGCTCGTCGTCGTTCTGGCCCGCTCGGCGGTGGTGGCCCTCGACATCTGCTTCGTCAAACTTGCTCTGCTCGTCCGACATCTCTCGCTCCTCCTTCGGCACTGCGTGCGGGCTCCGGGGCTCTCTGGGGTTCTCACTTCCCTAGACGTGCCGAGTAGCCCAGATCTTCCGCCTTCCCTGGTGAAACAGAAAGGCCCGGCGCGAGCCGGGCCTTTCAAACCTTGGTGCCGATTGGCTCAGGCGCCGCGGTGGACGTGACCCTCGAAGTCGTCGCCGGGCTCGTCGTTCGCGCCGGCCCGATGGGTATGGCCCTCGACCTCGTTCTCGTCGCTCGGCATGTCGTTCGCGCCGGCACGATGGGTATGGCCCTCGACCTCGTTCTCCGCGTCCTTGCGCTGCTCGTCCGACATTACTCCTCCTTTAGAAGCTGTTGCGCCTCGTTTGGCGCTGTCAGTTCTCTAGACGTGCCTGGGCCAACGAATCTTCCCACCGACCCTTCAAATTCGCAACTCCGCCTGAGATCCTGCGTCGCATGGCTCGCTTCGCCGCTTCGCTCCAGGCATTCCGGAGGGTTTTCGCGAACCCGCCGGTCCGCGACCTCCAGCTCGCGGGGGCCGGGTCGACCCTCGGAATCTGGGCGTACGGAGTTGCACTTCCCGTCTACGCGTACCACGCCGGCGGCGCGCGTGCCGTGGGCCTCCTGTTCTTCGCGCGCTTCGTGCTCGCCGCGCTCGCAGGCCCGTGGTTCGGCCTTCTCGCCGACCGCTGGTCCCGTCGACGCGTGATGCTGGCATCGGATCTCATCCGCTGCGCGCTTCTCGCCGGCATGACGGCGATCGCCAGCACGGGCGGCAATCCCTATGCCATCTACGTCCTAGCGGTCGCGTCGACCATCGTCGCCGTCTCCTACGGCCCCGCGCAGGCGGCATTACTGCCCTCTCTCGTGAACTCTCCCGAGGAGCTCACCGCGGCGAACGTCGTCGGCAACACGATCTCGAGCGTCGGCATGTTCGCCGGACCTGCGCTCGGCGGGGTCCTCCTCGCGCTCAGCGGCCCGGCGGCCGTCTTCGCGCTCACCGGGGGGCTCACCCTCTGGTCGGTGGCGTTCGTCCTCCGGGTACCGCGCGACCGGCCACCCAAGCCGGCGGAGCGTCCGCACTTCCTCACCGAGCTCACAGCCGGATTCACGGCGGTGCTCCACAAACCGGCGCTGCGCGTGGTGGTCGGGCTCAGCTCGGCGCAGGCACTCGTGGACGGGGCCATAGAGGTGCTGCTCGTCGTGCTCGCAATCTCGATCCTGCACGGCGGCAACGCCAACCTCGGCTGGCTGAACACCGCGATCGGCATCGGGAGCATTTTCGGCGCGGTCCTCGTCGCCGCCTACTCAGCGCGCCGCCGGCTCGCCGGAGGATTCGCAATCGGCCTCCTGCTCTCGGCCCTGCCGCTCGCGGCCTGCGCGGCGGTGTACTCGCTGGCTCCGGCGCTCGTCCTCGTGGGCGCACTCGGCGTCGGCGCGATCTTCGTCCAGGTCAACAGCGTGACCCTCCTGCAACGCTCCGCCGAGAACGAGGTGATGGGCCGCGTGTTCGCCGTGCAGGAGAGCTTGCTCATGGCGGGATTGGCGATCGGCTCCCTCGTCACCCCGGTCCTCGTCAACTGGCTCGGCTCCCGAGGCGCGCTGATCGCCGCGGGCTCACTCCTTCCCGTTCTGCTCATCTGGCTCTGGCCGAGCCTGCGCCGGATCGACGACGAGGCCGTGATCGCAGAGGAGCCGCTCGAGCTGCTGCGGAGGATCGAGATCTTCGCGCAACTGCCCGAGCCGGTGCTCGAGCGCCTCGCGGCAGGCGCTACGCCGGTGTCGGTCGCGGCGGACCAGGTCGTCGTGTCACGCGGCGAGGCGGGGCGCCACTTCTATGCCATAGCCACCGGCACGGCCGCGGTGGAGCTCGACGACGGCACGACGCGGGAGCTCGGGCCGGGTCACTTCTTCGGTGAGATCGCTCTCCTGCGCGACGTCCCGCGAACGGCCACCGTGCGAGCCGTCGATCCGCTCCGGATCTATGCGATCGAGCGCGACGAGTTCATCGCCGCGGTGACCGGGCACGCGCCCACGCTTGCGGCCGCCGAGAACGTCGTGGCCTCGCGCCTCCCGGCCGGCGTCCTCGCGGGTTAGTCGGACGTCTCGACGAGAAGGCGGTCGAGGACCTCGAGCAGCTCGAAGGCAGCGTCCCTCTCGCTCTCCTCGAGACGCCCGGCGACCCGCGCCAGCGGCGCGAGACGTCCTTCGCCGGCGAGAGCCTCGCGGGCCCGGCGAGCCCGCTGCAGCAAGTCGAGCGCGATCGCCGCCTGGTTCGCGAACAGGCCGAGCAGGTCGATCTCCGAGAGCCTCACCCTGGACTCCGCCGGCCGGTCGAGCACGTTGAGCACGCCGAGCGCGCGCTCCTCGACGAGGAGCGGCACGGCCATCATGCTCTTCGGCACGTAGCCGGTCGACTCGGCGGCCGTTCGCGAGAAGCGCGTGTCGCCGCTCAGGTCGTCGACGATGAGCGGCTGCCGGGTGGTGAGTACCCAGCCGGCGATACCGGTACCGGACGGGAAACGCATCCCGATCAGCTCGCCCTCCCCCTCGCCGGCCACCGCCTCGAAGACCAGCTCGTCGGCCTCCTCGTCGAGGAGAAAGACCGATGCGGCCTTCGCGCCGAAGATCGCGCGCGCCACCTCGACGGTCGCCTGCAGGAGCGAGCGGTGCGCCTCGTCGGCCCCGAGCACCCCGGCTGCGACGGCTGCTTCGAGATCGCTCACGCGCCCGCCTGCGCATTCGAAGCCGTCTGATAGAGGACGCTCTTGAGCTGGAACGGCGTGAGGTCGGGGTGGTTGCCGAGCACGAGCGCGCAGATGCCTGCGATGTGGGGCGTGGCAAAGCTGTTGCCGGTGCAGCGCAGCGTCCCGCCGCCGAGCCACGCGACGTCCAACTCGAGGCCGCGCCCGAAGAACTCGACCGGCGGCGTCGGGTTGTAGTAGAAGGTCAGCGGGTCGGACTCCTCGTGGCTCCCCACGGAGATGACGCTCGCGAACCGCCACGGGAAGCTCTCCACCGGCATGTTGTGGGCCGACGCGACGAGGAGGACGCGCTTGAAGTAGGCGCGATCGGCGAGCTCGTGGAGCCGCTCGACGTACTTGGTCCGGGTCGTCGAGAGGCTCATGTTGATGATCTGGAACCCCTGCTCGATCGCCCACGACAAGCCGCGCAGCAGCGTCTCGCCGCCGCCGGTGTAGCCGGCGCCGAGCACGCGAACGCTCGTCAGCTCGACATCGGGTGCGAGCGCCCGCACGACGCCCGCGCACGCCGTTCCGTGGCCGCAGAGGTCGCCCTCAGCGTCCTCGACCACCTCGAGCTCGCCGTCGTCGTCTCGAAGAACTGCGACCGAGTGGTCGACGCGACCCACGAGTGGATGGTCGAGCTCGATTCCGCTGTCGAGGATGCAGACCCTGACGCCGGCGCCGGTGGAGCCGCCCCAGGCCCACTCCCGGGTCACCTGGTCCGGCAGCGTGACGGGCACGCGGATCCGGTCGACCGCCTCGGCCGGCAGGCTCCAGGCGGGAAGGTCCTCGTCCTCGGCGTGCTCGTGCAACTCGACGACGGTGCTCATCGCACGCCGATCATCGCAGGATCCGGACAAGCCAGCTGGTGTAGTGCGCGGCGGCCGCTGCGGCCGGAAAGAAGAGAGAGCCCGCGCCTCGCATCGGAGGTCGCGGACCGTTAAAGTCTTGTTAATGCCGATGCTTCACGGCTGTGCATTTCCGGGGTGCTCCACATTCACGTTGAGCACGTACTGCGTCGAGCACGAGTCGCTCGTGCGGGCTCTCAAGGAGTCCGAGCGTTTGCATGTTTCGGACGCCCCGCTTTCCGCGGACACTGCTCTCACTGCGGACACCGCCCTGACGACGGTGGCGGCGCCCGACAGGGCCGCCTAGCTCGGGCTCGGGCTCGCGCTCGTCTCCGCGATGTCGAGAGGCTTCTCGACCTCGGCGAAGTGGCAGGCAGTCGGGTGGCCGGTGCCACGGTCGACGAGCTCCGGCTCCTGCTCGGCGCAGATCGCCTGTGCCTTCCAGCAGCGCGTCCGGAAGCGGCAGCCCGACGGAGGATTGGCCGGGCTCGGTACGTCGCCCTCGAGCACGATCCGGTCGCGCTTCCCACGCTGGCCCGGCTCCTCGATGGGCACCGCCGACAGAAGCGCCTGCGTGTACGGATGTGACGGACGCTCGTAGATGTCGTGCTTCGTGCCGATCTCGACGATCTTCCCGAGGTACATCACCGCCACGCGGTCGGAGACGTGCCGCACGACCGACAGATCGTGCGCGACGAAGATGTAGGTCAGGCCGAAGTCCCGCTGCAGCGACTCGAGCAGGTTGACCACCTGCGCCCGGATCGAGACGTCGAGCGCCGACACGGGCTCGTCGAGGATGATCAGCTGCGGGTTGAGGGCGAGTGCCCGCGCGACGCCGATCCGCTGGCGCTGGCCGCCCGAGAACTCGTGGGGGAAGCGGTTCGCATGCTCGGGCGAAAGGCCGACGACGCGCAGCAGCTCGTCAACGCGAGCGCGCCCCTGAGCACCGCGCCCGCGACCGTGGATCACGAGCGGCTCGCTGACGATGTCGCGGACGGTCATCCGCGGGTTGAGCGATGCGTACGGGTCCTGGAAGACGATCTGCATCTCGCGCCGAACGTCGCGCATCTCGCGGCGGCTCAGGCCCGTGATGTCACGGCCGTTGAAGATGATCTTGCCCTCGGTGGGCTGCGTCAGCTTGATCAGCGTGCGCGAGAGCGTCGTCTTGCCACAGCCGGACTCGCCGACGAGACCGAGCGTCTCCCCGGCGCGGATGGATAGGTCGATGCCGTCGACGGCGTGGATGTGCCCGACGGTGCGCTTGAAGATCCCGGCGCGGATGGGGAAGTACTTGACGAGGCTCTCGACGCGGAGGATCTCGTCGCCGGAGTCGGCCCGCTCGTGGACGGCGGCGACTGCCTCGGCGCTCACGCGACCGCCCCTTCCGAGAACTTGGACTTGCGACCGACGAGCTCCTCCGAGAAGTGGCACGCGCTGGCGTGACCGGCGCCACCGTCGACCGGCGCGAGCGGCGGATTCGTTTCCCGGCAGCGCTCGCGCGCGAGGAAGCAGCGCGGGTGAAACGGACATCCCGGTGGCAGGTCGATCAGCGAGGGCGGCGCGCCGGTGATGGGCTCGAGCCACTCCTCGTCCTCGGTCAGCTTCGGCAGGCTGTTCATCAGCCCGATCGTGTAGGGGTGCCGCGGCGCCCGGAAGATCGTGCTGACGTCGCCGGACTCGACGATATGGCCGGCATACATCACGAGGACTCGGTCGCACATCTCGGCCACGATGCCCAGGTCGTGCGTGATCAGGATGGTGGCTGCCTGCGTCTCCTGCTGCACGCGCTTGATCACCTCCAGCACCTGCGCCTGAATCGTCACGTCGAGCGCAGTGGTCGGCTCGTCGGCGATCAGGAGGGACGGCGAGTTCGTGATCGCCATGGCGATCATCGCCCGCTGGCGCATGCCGCCCGAGAACTCGTGCGGGTACTGGCTGTACCGCGTCTCCGCATTGGGCACGCCCACGAGCCGCAACAGCTCGATGACACGCCCCTTCACGGCCTCGTCCTTCGTGTCGGGGAAGTGCGTCTTGATCGCCTCGCCGAGCTGGGAGCCGACCGTCAGCACCGGGTTGAGCGACGTCATCGGATCCTGGAAGACCATCGCGACCTCGTTGCCCCGCACCCGCCGCAGCTCCTTCTTCTTCAGCTTCAGCAGGTCGCGGCCATTGAACATCGCGGTGCCGCTGACGATGCGACCGGGCGGCTGGGGAATCAGGCCCAGGAGCGCAAGCGTCGAGACGCTCTTGCCGGACCCCGACTCGCCGACGATCCCCACCGTCTCACCGGGAAAGATGTCGTAGGAGACGCCGTCCACGGCATGGACGATGCCGTCCTCGGTCTTGAACTCCACGACGAGATCCTTGATCGAGAGAAGCGGATCAGGCACGCATTCGCCTCTGCTGCGGGTCGAGCGCATCCCGGAGGCCGTCGCCGACGAAGTTGACGCACAGGACGATGAGGACGATCGTTAGGCCCGGGAAGACCGTCAACCACCACTGCTGCGAGTACTGCTGCGCGTCGTTGACGAGCCCTCCGAGGGAAGGCGTCGGCGGCTTGATCCCGAAGCCGAGGAAGGACAGCGCCGCCTCGATCAGGATCGCGGTGCCGACGGCGAGCGTCGCGTTGACGACGACCGGCCCCATGGTGTTCGGGAGGATGTGCCGGAACATCAGTCGCGCATCGCCGGCTCCCGAGGCCTTCGCGGCCTCGACGTACTCCTTCTCGCGCAGGGAGAGGAAGATGCCCCGGACGACGCGGGCGATGCCGGTCCAGAAGAAGAGGACGAGGATGATCGAGACGCGCCACTGGTTGCCCTGCCCGAGCAGCGTCGCCGCGGTCAGCAGGATGACGAGCAGCGGCAGCGTCAGCACGAGGTCGGTGATCCGCATGAGGAGGTTGTCCATCCAGCCGCCGTAGTAGCCGGCGACCGCCCCGACGACGAGACCGATGATCGTCGAGACCACGGCGACGAAGACACCGACCTCCATCGAGGTACGGATCCCCCAGAGGACGCGGCTGAACTCGTCTCGTCCCAGTCCGTCGGTGCCGAAGTAGTGCGACGCTCGACGGCCCCTGGAGGATGTGGGTGAGATCGATCTGGAAGTACCCGTACGGCGCGAATTCGCCGGCGAAGATTCCCGCCCCGAAGATGATCACGAGGCCGATCAGGCCGGCCACCGCCAGGCGATGGCGGAAGAAGCGCATGCGCGCGTACGACCACTGGCTGCGAACCTTGAGGTCGAGCCCCGCCTGCGCGGTGCTTTCACCCCGCGTCTCGAGAATCGAATCGACCGCGTCCCCGGAGGTGCCCTCCGGCAGAACAGCGTTCCCCTCCATCACCTGCCCGGTCGGGTAGATGGAGTCGTCGGACGGTCTCAGGCTCTCAGTCATAGCGGATACGCGGATCGAGGAAGCCGTACATGATGTCGGCGAAGAGGTTGAACACGACGACCGCGACCGCCGTGATGAAGATGTAGGCCATCATCTCGTAGAGATCCAGGCTGTTCAGAGCGTTCACGAACCAGAAGCCGAACCCGTCGAGCGAGAACACGGTCTCGGTTATGAGCGCTCCTCCGATCAGGGCGCCGAAGTTGAGAGCGGCGACCGTCGTGATCGGAATCAGCGCGTTGCGGAAGACGTGCTTCATGATCACGCGCCACTCCGACATGCCCTTCGCGCGCGCAGTGCGCACGTAGTCGCTATTGATCACGTCGAGCATCGAGGCGCGCATGTAGCGGCTGTACAGCGCGAAGCTGATGATGAGGAGCGTCAGGATCGGTAACGCGAGATGCTGCATCCGGTCCAGCGACCACGCTGGGCCACCGGGAAGGGTATTCAGCCCCGAGGTGTAGAAGATTCGGACGTTCCAGTGCAGGAAGATGTCGGTGAAGCCGATCTGCAACAGCAGCGCGAGCCAGAAGGTCGGCATCGCGAAGCCGAGGAAGCCGATCGTCGTGAACGTGTAGTCGAAGACCGAGTACTGGCGAATCGCCGAGTAGATGCCGACGGCGATGCCCAGGACGAGCGCGAGCGCCTCGGAGATCACGATGAACTGCAGGGTGTGCCCCATCGTGCGAGTCATCTGCGGCCAGATCGGCTGCAGCGTCTGCAGCGAATCGCCGAACCTGTGCAGGAAGACGTCGTTGAGCCAGTAGAAGTAGCGCACGACCACCGGCTTGTCCAAGTGCTGCTGGTGAATCAGGTTCTCGATCGTGCTCTTCGGGACGCGCGGGTTCTGGCGCAGGAGCGCCACCGGGTTGCCGGCGTACGAGATGAAGATGAAGCTCAGGAAGGTCGCAAGGAACAGTACGGGGATGCTGTAGAGAATCCGCCTGACGATGTACGCGAGCATCGCTTTTCTCCGACTGTCGAAGACGAGGTTGGGATCCGCGCCCACCTAATGGTGAGCGCGGATCCCGGTTTATTCAACTGCTGATCTTACTGCCCTTCTTGGATTACCAGTGCCAGTTCTCGAGGTTCCAGGTCGGGCCTTCCAGCGTCGGGTTGTTCGACTTGCTGGCGCCCTTCAGCGCCTTCTTGTAAACGAAGATCTGCGGGCTGGCGTAGAGCGGGATCACCGCGAGCTGGTCCGAGGTGATCTTCGCCGCCGCCTGGTACTGAGCAGTCCGCGACTTCGAGTTGAAGTTGACCTCGCCCTTCTTGATGAGGCCGTCGACCTTCTTGTTGCAGTAGCGCTTGTAGTTCGAGCCACCAAGGTTCTTCTGAGCGTTGAAGCACTGGTAGATGGCGTCGAATCCGGACGGATCCGGGCCACCGATCCAGGCGTACTCGCCGAGATCGAAGTTCGTGTTCGGCAGCGTCGTGCCGAAGAAGTCGGCCGCCTGGTGGATGGTGACGTCGAGCTTGATCCCGATGGCCATGAGCTGCTGCTGGAAGATCTGGCTGCTCGTGACGCGGGAGGCCCGGTTCGTCGTGTCGAAGCGGAACTCCATCTTCCGCCCACCGCACGTCCAGATCTTCGTGTTGCTGTTGCTCGGGGACGAAGGACCGCCCGTGCAACTGTTCTTCTTGAGCAGCTTGATCGCGCCCTTCGGGTTGAAGTTGTACTTGTGGACGTACGCGAACTTACCGGTCGCGTTCGTGCCGATCTCGTAGAACGTGTTGTCGAGCGGCTTCAGACCGGGTGCGATCGGGCCGTACAGCGCCTTGATGAGCGACTGCCGGTTCATTCCCTCCGAGATCGCCGCCCGGACGTACTGCTTCGTCAGCAGCGGGTTCCAGGCGCCCCGGAACTGGGCCGTCGGATTGACCTGAATGTCCCAGTGCTCCTGCGTGAAGCTCGGGACGGCGCTGTAGACGAGGTTCTTCTGGTGCACGAGCTGCGACAGCGCAGTCTCGGGAGACGGAGCGATCGCGTCGACCTCGCCGCCGCGCATGGCCTGGATCTCCGAGTTGGTGTCGGTGATGATCTTGAAGGAGATCGAGCTGAGACCAGCCTTCTTGCCGTACCAGTGCGGGTTCTTCTTCAGCAGCATGCCCTGGTTCGGGGTGTAGCTGGCCATGTAGAACGGGCCGTCCGAGATCGGCTTGTTGTCGTTGCCGACCACGCCCGTGTGCCAGTACTGGTTGAACGTGCAGCCACCACCGCAGCCGCTGGCCGAGCCCTGGAGCGCGAAGCCCGGATAGATGAGCCCGAAGAGGTCGCGGTAGTCGGCGAACGCCTGACCGGGCTTCCAGTGGAAGGTGACCACCTTGCCGTGCCCGCTCGCCTTCGCCGAAGCGATGTTGGCGTAGCCGACGTTGGAGGCCACGTTGTTGGCCGGGTCGATGAACTGCTTCCACGTGTAGATGAAGTCCGCAGCCGTGACCGGATGCGCCTTGTGGCCGATCCAGTACCAGTTCGCGTCCTTGCGGATCCAGATCTTGAGGATCTTCTTCGTGGCGACGACCTTCTTTGCCAGGTCGAGGTGGTAATTGCCCTTCTGATCGATCAGGTAAGTGCCGCGCAGGATCGGCGTGCCGGCGACGATGGCGGCGTAGAACGCGTTCTCGTCCGCTTCGCCGGTGTTGAAGCCGGTGACGCCCTGCTCGAGGCCGAAGACCATGCTCTTCTTCGCCTGGCGAGCGGCGGGCGTCCGGGGGACGCTTGCCGACGCCTTCGCGAACGAAGTCGCATACGGAGACCGAGCGGTCGCGCTCGAGCTCTTCGCGGCCGTCATCGCGCCAGCGGAACCGACCACCCCAAGAAGGGCGGCGGCCACTGCCACGAGGAACCAGACCCGTCTGTGCATTAGATGTACCCTCCGTTCGGTGCGCGCCCGGAGCCTCGGACGGCGGCGCCAACTCGCTCCGACGCTCCGCGAGGAGCGTCCGTCAGCTGCTTAGACGACCGCCCGCGAGCTTTAGTTAGAGGGCTCGAGAGAACTAGCGCGGATGGGTCAAACGGGCCGAAAGCCGTCGGCGTGCGACGTGCTCACGGGAACGTAGACGCCGTCTTCGAGCCGGGACGTACGACTGATGGCGAAGTGTTGACCTGTGACGCCTACGAAGCCCGACACCTGCGGCACACCCTTCACCCCGGAACCGTGCTGCCCGGGAGCGAAGAACATCGTGGCAACCAGGGCCGCCGCCGACGCGACGGCGACGGCGACGGCGGACCCGACCCGCCAGCTGCGGCCGCGCCCCGGCAGGACGAAACGCCCCGCCGGCTCCTCGAGGCTGGTTACCCGTAGCCGTGCCGTCAGGTCACGGACCTGATCCGCCCACGCCGCACATTCCGGGCACACCAGGAGGTGGGTCTCGAGGCGATCGAACTCCAGATCCGGCAGCTCGTCGTCGAGCTGAGCGGAAACGGACTCGCGCGCCCGAGCACAGGTTGTCTCCGGAAGCTGCACCTTCTCCTCAGATGTTCTGACGGGACGTTGTGAGGAAAGTTAGCCGCGTCCGGCCGTCAGACCGGCGAACCAGTCGAGGGCCTCGGGATTGGCGAGCGAGTCGCGGCTCGCCACCTCCTCTGCCGGGGCTCCCATCAGAATGCGCTTGACCGGCACCTCGAGGATCTTCCCGGACAGGGTGCGCGGAACCTCCGGCGCAGCGACGATCTCGTCGGGGACGTGGCGCGGCGAGCAGTCGTCGCGGATCCGGCGGCGGATCTCCGACTCGAGCCGGTCGTCGAGCACCGCTCCCTCGGCCAGCACCACGAACAGCGTCATCCGGCTGCCGTCGTCCGTCGGGACGTCGACGACGAGCGCGTCCAGGACGTCGTCGAGCCCGAGGACGCTGCGGTACAGCTCGCTCGTGCCCATCCGCACCCCGCCGCGATTGATCGTCGCATCGGAGCGTCCCGTGATGATCGCGGTGCCGCGCTCGGTGATCTCGATCCAGTCGCCGTGCCGCCAGATCCCCGGGAACGCCGAGAAGTAGCTCTCGCGATAGCGCGATCCGTCCTCGTCGCCCCAGAGATAGAGAGGCATCGACGGCATCGGCTCGGTGAGCACGAGCTCGCCGACCTCGCCGACGAGCGGCCGCCCGTCCTCGCTCCACGCCTCCACCTTCGCGCCGAGCGCGCGCGCCTGGAGCTCGCCACGGTAGACGGGCAGCGTCGGGACGCCGCCGACGAAGGCGGTGCAGACGTCGGTGCCGCCCGAGGTCGAGAAGAGCCAGATGTCCTCGCCGAGCCTCTCGCGCACCCAGTCGAAGCCCTCGGGAGCGAGCGGCGAGCCGGTCGAGCCGACGCTGTCGAGCCGGGAGAGGTCGCGCCCCGCCCGCGGCTCGACGCCTGCCTTCTGGCACGCGCCGATGTAGCCGGCGCTCGTGCCGAAGCTGGTGATGCCCGCAGCGTCGGCAAGATCCCACAGCGTCCCGAGATCCGGGTAGGCGGGATTGCCGTCGAAGAGGACGATCGACGCGTCCGAGAGCAGGCCCCCGACGAGGAAGTTCCACATCATCCAGCCGGTCGTCGTGAACCAGAAGAGACGGTCGCCCGCGTGCGCGTCGAGGTGGAGGCGGAGCTTCTTGAGGTGCTCGAGGAGGATGCCGCCCTGGCCGTGCACGATCGCCTTCGGCAGGCCTGTCGTGCCCGAGCTGTAGAGCACCCACAGCGGGTGGTCGAAGGGGAGCTGCGCGAACTCGAGCTCGGCCGGCGCGAGGTCCCAGTCGCCTCCCGCGAGGTACGGGAGCACGATCGTGCGCTCGAGCGTCGGCAGCTCCTGCTGCAGCGCGGCGATCGTCTCGCTGCGGTCGAAGTCCCTGCCGCCGTAGCGATAGCCGTCCACGGCGAGCAGCACCTTCGGCTCGATCTGGGCGAAGCGGTCGACGACGCTGCGGACGCCGAACTCCGGCGCGCAGCTCGACCACGTCGCGCCGATGCTCGCGCAACCGAGGAAGGCCGCGACGGTCTCGGGAACGTTCGGGAGGTAGGCGGCGACGCGGTCGCCCGGCTCCACGCCGGTCTCGCGCAGAGCCGCGGCGACAGCCCCCGCGCGTGCCCGAAGCTCGCCCCACGTCCATTCCCCCAGCGGACGCAGCTCCGAGGCATGACGGATCGCGACGTCGGCGTCGTCGCGGTTGCGGAAGACGTGCTCCGCGTAGCTGAGCCGAGCGCCCGGGAACCACCGCGCGCCGGGCATCTCGTGCGCCGTGAGCACGCGCTCGTACGGCTCGCTCGCCTCGACCTCGAAGAACTCCCAGATCGACGCCCAGAAGTCCTCCACCTCGTCGACCGACCACTGCCACAGGCCGCCGTAGTCCGTAAGTCCGAGGCCGCGCGTCTCGTTCAGCCACTCGCGGTAGCGCGTGATCGTCGCAGCCGAGATCCGCTCGGGGCCCGGCGTCCAGACGATCGGCGGCGTCATGCCGCGATCGTAGTGGCGTCGTGCCGCGCGGTCTCGAGCGAGCAGCCCGGGCCGGGGAGGTTCCCCGGCCCGGGCAGTCCAGCTAGACCGTCGCCTCTAGGCCGTCGCCTGCTGGTTGACCCCTGCCTTGAGCATGCCCCCGGTGGCGATCTTCGTCAGGAGCTTGTCGGCCTGGGACTCCTCTTCGAGCGTCTGGTCCAGCAGGTCCTTGATCCCGTCGAACCCGCAGTCGTCGGCGAGTTGCCGGGCGGTGCCGTACGCGGCGATCTCGTAGTGCTCGACCCGTTGCGCGGCGCCGATCAGCGCGGCGTCGCACGCCATCGGGTCGCCGCCCATCTTCATCATCTCCTCGCCCTCGGCGATGAGACCCTGCATGCCCTTGCAGACCTCGGTCGGGCTGGAGACGCCGATCTCGCCGAGCGCGTCCCTGATGCGCCTCAGGTGGTCGTGCGTCTCCCCCAGATGATGCTCGAAGGCCTTCCGAAGCTCGTCGTGATGCGCTGCGTGCGCCATCTTCGGCAGCGCCACGGTCAGCTGCGTCTCGGCGCTGTGCAGGTCCTCGAGCTGCTCCTGCAGGACGTCCTTGAGCGAATGGAACCCCATGTGCTTTCTCCTTTTCGAGTCGGATTCGCACGTTGGGTTCCGCACCTGTCGAACGGCAAACCGGGGAACCGGAGCTAAGGTCCCGGAGTGGCCGAGGAGACGCTCACGATCCGGGACAACCGCACCGGAACCGAGGTCGAGGTCCCGATCTCGGACGGCACGATCCACGCCACCGACCTCCGGCAGCTCGGGCTCATGTCCTACGACCCGGCCTTCCTCAACACCGCCTCGACGCGGAGCGGGATCACGTACATCGACGGCGACGCCGGGATCCTGCGCTACCGCGGCTACCCGATCGAGCAGCTCGCCGAGCACGCGAGCTTCCTCGAGACGGCGTGGCTGCTGTTCGAGGGAGAGCTGCCCACCCGTGCCGAGCTCGAGGCGTGGGAGGAAGAGGTTCGGCACCACACGTACGTGCACACGAACGTGACGCAGTTCCTCGACGGCTTCCGGCACGACGCGCACCCGATGGGGATGCTGCTCGGGGCCGTTGCCGCGCTCTCGACCTTCTATCCCGACGCGAAGGAGATCGGCGACGTCGAGAGCCGCCGTCTGCAGCGGCTGCGGCTGATCGCGAAGTTCCCCACCATCGCGGCCTGGGTGTTCCGCCACAGCCGCGGGCTGCCGTACGTCTTCCCGCGCAACGACCTCGACTACATCGGCAACTTCGTCAACATGACGTTCGAGATCGGCGGACAGCACGAGCCGAACCCGGTGCTGCAGCGGGCGCTCGAGATCCTGCTCGTCCTCCACGCCGACCACGAGCAGAACGCCTCGACGAACGCCGTCCGCGGCGTCGGCTCGACGCAGGTCGATCCCTTCTCGGCCGTCTCCGCCGGCATCGCGGCCCTGTACGGGCCGCTGCACGGCGGCGCGAACGAGGCTGTCCTGAGGATGCTCGACGAGATCGGCACGGTCGAGCGCGTGCCCGAGTTCATCGAGAGCGTGAAGGCCGGTCACGGGCGGCTGATGGGCTTCGGCCACCGCGTCTACAAGAGCTACGACCCGCGGGCGAAGCTCATCAAGCGGGTCGCCGACGACGTCTTCGCGCAGACCGGCCTCAACCCGAAGCTCGAGATCGCGCTCGAGCTGGAGCGGATCGCGCTCGAGGACGACTACTTCGTCTCGCGCAAGCTCTACCCGAACGTCGACTTCTATTCAGGGCTCATCTACCAGGCGATGGGCTACCCGACCGACTACTTCACGGTGCTCTTCGCGCTCGGCCGGCTGCCGGGCTGGCTCGCGCAGTGGGAGGAGATGCTCTCCGACCCGGAGCAGAAGATCGCGCGCCCGCGGCAGGTCTACACGGGCTACGACGAGCGCGAGTTCGTCCCGCTCGCGCAGCGTTAGCGGCGGAGCTGCACCTTCCCCTCGTCGCCGACGGGCGCGGAGGTGTGCTCGTGGACGATCTTCCAGGCGCCGTCGGGCTCCTTGCGGAGGATCCAGGTCAGGCGGTTGTTCATCGAGCGCAACTCGGTTCCGTCGGGGGAGATGGCCGCAAAGGTGGTGAACGCGCTGATCGCGCCCACGTCGGAGCCGGTCTGGGTTCGGACCTCGTCGAACCTCACTGCCACGACTTCGTCGTCCGGGAGCGAGCCGAACCACTCCGACACCGTCCCGCGCAACGCGTCCTTGCCGTCGTACGTCCACTCCTGCCACAGGTCGAACGTGCGAACGTCGTCGGCGTAGAGCGCGAGGAACGCCTCGACGTCCTTCGCCCGGACCGCCGCCGCGTATGCGTCGAGCAACTCGTTCACGGCGTCGTGGTGCAGGCTTTGGTGGGTTGCGACGCGTCGTGCCACGCGCTGCCGCTGCGCAGCTGCTCGGACACGCAGATCTGTGTGTTCAGGGGAACCTGCTGCGGCAGCTGGAGCGGTGAGAAGTCGCCGCGGGAGGCCAGCTCTTCCGCGAGCGTGATCGTGCAGTCCGGCTTCTTGCTGTTCGGGTAGCACTCAGGGTCGACCGGCGGATCGCCGTGCCGGGCATGTCCCGGATAGCTCCGACCGCCGACCGATGCGACGAGCCGCCAGGTCTTTCCCTCGAGCGGCGATCCGGAGGCGGTGAGGTACGCAATCACGTCTTGCAGCGTCTCGCCATCGCGGAAGATCTTGACGCAAAGCGCGCCCTGCTGCTGCGCTGGGCAGGGCAGCGCGTTCCCGTCCGGCAGAGTCGTGATTGCGCTCGACCCACCGCCACCGCAGCCCCCGAGCGCGAGCGCTGGGGCGAGCGCGACGGCGCTGATCGCGAAGCGCGGCATCGTGCGAGCCTAGACGACGAAGAGCGCCGACAATGCCTCGCGCTCGGCGGCACCGAGCGGGCTCTCGAGCGCTGTGAGCGCCGGGGCCAGCTGAGCGGGGCGGCGAGGGCCGACGACGACGGAAAGCCGCTCGTCACCGAGCAGCCACGCGAAGGCGAGGGTCGCGGGATCTCCCCTGCGCGCGAGTTCCTCGAGCGCGTCGTAGACGGCGTCGGTGCGCAGGTGCTCGTACGGGGCCGAGCGCAGGGTCATGCGCGAGCCCTCGGGCGCCGGCGCATCCCGACGGTACTTGCCGGTCAGCCAGCCTCCCATGAGCGGGGAGTGGACCTGGAACCAGAGGCCGTGCTCCGCGCACAACGGCAGCACCTCGTTCTCCGGCTCGCGGTCCAGCAGCGAGTACGAGTCCTGGACGGCGGCGAACGAGCCTGCCGCAAGCGCCTCGGACAAGCGCTCGCCGTCGACGTTGCTCAGCCCGTAGGCGCCGATCTTCCCGGCCGTGACGAGCTCCTCGAAGGCGCCGGCGAGCTCGGCGGCCGGGACGTCGTCGTCCCAGGCATGCGCGAGGTAGAGATCGATGCGCTCGACGCCGAGTCGGCCGAGGCTCGTGTCGATCTGCCGCCTGCACCCGGGCCGGCGCGAGCCCGTGATCCTCACCCTCGGCCATCGGGTTGAAGGTCTTGGTCGTGAGCCGGAGACCCTCCGGCCGCCGCGAGCGGATCCACTCGCCGATGTAGGTCTCGCTGCGGCCGCCACCGTAAGCGTCCGCAGTGTCGAACCACCTGATCCCGTTCTCCCAGGCGGCGTCCATGACGTCGAAGGCTTGTTCCAGCGTCTCACCCTGACCGAAGAAGCCGGGCGCCGAGCCGATACCGCCGAAGTTGCCGCAACCGAGGATTAGACGCGGGTAGGCTCGCTCCATGGCGGCGACCCTATTGGAGGTCGAGGCCGTGCGCGCACGCTTCTCCTCGCTGCGCGACGGCGGCTTCGTCTTTCTCGACGCGCCGGGCGGCTCGCAGGTGCCTGACGAGGTCGGCGACGCGATCGCGCGCACCCTGCGCGAGGCCTCCGCGAACATCGGCGCGCTCTACGAGTCGAGTCACCGCGTCGAGCGGATCCTCGGGACGGCGCGCGACGACGCGGCCCGCTTCCTCAACTGCTCGGCCGACGACGTGATCTTCGGCCAGAACATGACCGTGCTCGATTTCGCGCTCTCTCGCACCGCCGCGCGCGACTGGCGCGAGGGCGACCGGATTCTCGTCTCTCGACTCGACCACGACGGCGGCGTGTCGCCGTGGGTCGAGCTCGCGGCAGACCGCGGCTTCGAGGTCGACTGGGTCGACGTCACTCCCGAGCTGCGTCTCGATCTCGACGACCTCGAGCGGAAGCTCGACGATCGCGTCCGCGTCGTCGCGTGCGTCGCGTCGTCGAACGCGGTCGGGACGATCGTCGACGTCGCCCGCGTCTCGGAGCTCGCGCATTCCGCCGGCGCGCTCTGCTGGGTCGACGCCGTGCAGTATGCGGCACACGTGCCGACCGACGTACAGGCGCTCGGCTGCGACGTGTACATCTGTTCGGCCTACAAGTTCTGCGGCCCGCACCTCGGGCTCGCGTACGGGCGGCACGACCTGCTCGAGTCGTGGCGTCCGTACAAGGCGCGCCCCGCCGCGTCGGTTCCGGTCGGACGGAAGTTCGAGCCCGGCACCGCCCCCTACGAGCTCCTCGCGGGCTTCTCGGCGACGATCGGCTACCTCGAGTCGTTCGGCGGCATGTCCGCGATCGCCGCGTACGAGCGCGAGCTCGGGCAGCGCTTCCTCGACGGGCTGCCCGAGTCGGTCACCGTCTACGGCCTGCAGTCGACGGAGGGCAGGGTCCCGACGTTTCTGCTCAACGTCGAAGGCGTTCCGGCCGCCGACGTCGCGGCGCGGATGGCGGAGCAGGGCTTCGGCGTCTGGGCTCACGACAACTGGTACTCGCTCGGCCTCCGCGAGAAGCTGCCGTATCCGCAGGACGCGGTGCGCGTCGGGCTGATCCACTACAACACCGCGGACGAGATCGACCGCTTCAACGCCGCACTCGCACAGCTCTAGTAGCGTTACGAACAGATGTTCGTATTGCACGCGGACGCGGACGCGTTCTTCGCGTCGGTCGAGCAGCGGGACGATCCGCGGCTTCGCGGCCGGCCCGTTATCGTCGGCGGCGGCGTCGTGCTCGCGGCGAGCTACGAGGCCAAGGCGCACGGCATCCGCACCGCGATGGGCGGGCGGCAGGCTCGCCGCCTCTGCCCCGACGCTCTCGTCGTGCCGCCGCGCCACTCGGCGTACACGAAAGCGAGTCGCGCGCTGTTCGCCGTCTTCGAGGACCACTCTCCCGTCGTCGAGGGCCTGTCGATCGACGAGGCGTTCCTCGACGTCCGCGGGATGGAGCGGATCGCCGGCTCGCCGGTCGAGATCGCGGTGCGGCTGCGCGCGGCGGTGCGCGACCGCGTCGGGTTGCCCGTCACCGTCGGCATCGCGCGGACGAAGTTTCTGGCGAAAGTGGCGAGCGGCGTCGCGAAACCGGATGGACTGCTCGCCGTTCCACCCGACCGCGAGCTCGCGTTCCTCCATCCGCTGCCCGTGCGAGTGTGTGTGGGGTGTCGGCCCGGCGACCGCGCGGCGCCTGCAGGCGTGGAACGTGCGGACGGTCGGCGAACTTGCCGCCCTCTCCGAGTCGACGCTCGTGGCGATGCTCGGCCGGGCTGCCGGACGTCACCTGAGCGCGCTCGCGCACAACCGCGACTTCCGACGTGTCGAATCCGGCCGCCGGCGCGGCTCGATCGGCTCGCAGCGCGCGATCGGACGCGGACCGCACTCCGCCGAGAAGATCGACGCGACCCTGGTCGGCATCGTCGACCGGATCACGCGCCGCATGCGAGCAGCCGGTCGCGTCGGACGGACAGTTGTGCTCAGGCTCCGGTTCGGCGATTTCGAGCGCGCGACCCGCTCCCACACGCTGCCCTTCGCGACCGCGAGCACGCAGGCGATCCTCGTCACCGCGCGGGCGCTCCTCTCGGCGGCGGCTCCGCTGATCGAGCGACGCGGGATCACGCTGATCGGGTGCTCGGTCGCGATGCTGGAGGCCGACCGGCCGAGTCAGCTCCTGCTCGGGCCGGAGGAGGCGCTCGACGCGGCCGTGGACGCGATCCGTGACCGCTTCGGCACGTCCGCGATCACGCGCGCCGTTCTGCTCGGCCGCGATCCCGGCTTCTCCATGCCGTTGCTGCCGGACTGAGGATCCCCGGCGCTAGGCCGGCCGCCGAATGTCGGTGAAGTGGGCACGGTTCCACGAAGACTCGAACGGGCCGCCTGTCGCTCCAACGACGAGGAGCATCGTTCCCGCAGTCAGCGCCTTCGCACTGCGGCGGACACCGGGATCGGTAACGGCGAGCGCATCGCCGCGCTCGAGTCGTGTCTCGGTCCTCCAGGCCGAACACCGCCGCGCCGTCGAGGACGAGATAGAGCTCCTGCTGCCCGCTGTCCCGCTCGTCGTGCTCCTCGACGAGCAGCTGATCGGCATGGCGGGCGACGAAGACGTTGGCGCCGAACGTGTCGATGCCGAGCGCGTGCTGGAGCGGGTACCAGATCGGATCGCCGGGCTCGCCGTCCGAGACGACGGGCAGGTCCGTGATCGGACTGACCGTCCAACGGCTCATGCAGCGCCGGCCAGGATCCGGGAGAGAACGTCGAGGTCGATGTTCCCGCCGCTGACGATGCAGATGCAGCGGTCGTCTCGCTGCAGCGCGGCTGCGAGCGCGAGCGCGCCCGCGCCCTCGGCAACGACGTGGACGCGGGCGGCGAGCAGACGAACGGCCTCCTCCACCTCGGCGAGCGGCACCGCGACGGCGTCGTCTACGACCTCCCGCGCGCGCTCCCACATCCCCGGCAGAAGGGCGCGGCCGCCGGCGCCGTCGACCCAGGACGGCCGAAAGTCGATCTCGGTCGGCCCACCGGCGGCGAAGGCAGCGGCCAGCGGCGCACCGGTCTCGGGCTCGGCGGTCACGACACGAACGTCCGGCCGCAGCACTTTCATTGCGCTCGCGATCCCCGTCGTCAGCCCGCCGCCGCCCCACGGGACGACGACCGTGTCGAACTCCGGCGCGTCCTCGGAGAGCTCGAGCCCGATCGTGCCGTTGCCGGCCATCACGGCCTCCTCGGCGGCGGGAGCCACGAACAGGCCGTCGACACCGTCGCGGCCGCGCTCGACCATCGCCTGCCACCACTCCTCGTGCGTCACGGGGACGACCTCGGCGCCGAGCGCCTCGATCCGGTCGAGCTTGGCGCGCGGGGCCTCGGCGGGAACGATCACGCGCGCCGGCACGCCCAGCTCACGGGCGGCCCACGCGACGCCCTGGGCCATGTTCCCGGCGCTCGCCGTGACGACGCCGTCGGCGAGCTCGGCGGCCGACGCCGCACGCACCGCCGAGAAGGCGCCGCGCAGCTTGAACGAGCCGATCGGGTGGAGGCATTCGAGCTTCAGCAGGATCCGGTCAGCGGCCGGGAACGGAACGAGCGGCGTCCGCATGACGTCCTCGCCGATCCGCTCGCGCGCCCGGCGGATCTCCTCGAGCGGGATCAATCCGACTCTTTGGCGAGCTCGGTCAGGTCGGTGCGCACCGTCCAGAGCTCGGGGAACATCTTGTGCTTGATCAGCCCGGCGAGCAGCTCGACCGGTGTGCCCTGCGTCCCGACGACGTCCTCGCCGATCACGCGGCCGACCATCTTCACGTGCCGGAAGCGCCAGACTCCGACCTGCTCGTCCCAGTCGATCAGCGCTTCGGCGAGCTGGTACAGATCCTCGTGCTCGCGACCCTGCGTGTAGACCTCGAGCAGCGTCAGCCCACGCTCGCGGCGCAGCACGTCGAAGGCGGCGTAGAGGCCCGGCGAGACCTGCCGGATCCCGCGAAAGCCGGGCGAGTCGAAGCCCGAGCCGTGGCCGAGCACGCGGCGCACCTCCTGGTACTCCCACGGCGACATCAGCTCGAGGTGCTCGAGGAACGAGACGACGTAGCGGATGGCGCGGTTCGCGCGCCCGAGCAGACGCAGGGCCGCGTTGAGATCACGCGCCTCGATCAGCCGGGTCGCCTCCTCGACCTCCGTCCACGCGTGCTTCAGCCACAGCTCGGAGGACTGATGGACGGTCTGGAAGAGGAGCTCGTCGCGGTGCACCCACTCGTCCGGCCCCTTCTGGAGCGCCAGGAGCTCGTCGGTGCGGAGGTAGCGCTCGTAGTCGCTCGCGCCCTCGCCGGGCAGGATCGGGACGAATTCGTCGGCGTTCGGGGCGCTCACCAGAGCCTCATCTCCAGTCCAGCGAGCGGGACGCCGCCCTCTTCCGTCACGAGCCAGGTGTCCTGCATGTAGAGACATTCTCGACCATCGCCCGAGATCGCGTGCGGGTGCATCGAGAAGACCATGTTCGCGGCGAGCTCCGTCTCGATGCCCTCGCCGATCTTCGGGTGCTCGATCATCGTCATCCCGATCGAGTGGCCCGTCACGTGCCCGAGGTGGTAGCCGCGCTGCGTGAAGCCGGCCGAGACGGCACGGTGGACATCGTGGGCGGTGGCGCCGGCGCGGAGTGCGCTCTGCGCGACCTCGTAGTACTCCTTGTACGCCTCGAGCATCCGCTTCACCTCGTCGCTCGGCGTGCCGAGCGCCCGCGAGACCTCGACCCAGTGGCCACCCGGCCCTGCGATCTCGAGCGACGGAATCGTGAACTCGCCGAAGACCGTGTCGTCGCGGGCGATCGCGAACTCGGCGCCGACGAGCACCATGTTCATCGTCAGCCGTCCGCAGCCGCGGTCGACGAACAGCTTCTCGGCCGGCGCGAGCACCTCGGCCGCGTTGCGGCCCGGCGCCCAGGCCTCTCGGAACGCGTGGAAGCCGGCGGTGTTGATCTCGACGCTCTCGCGCACGGACACGAGCTCGGCCTCGGACTTGACCGCCCGCGCGAGGTCGAAGGCCTCGTCCCACGACACGAGCTCGGCGGCCGCGGCGAGCGGCGCGTGGTCGCGCACCGTCATCACGTAGTCCAGGCCGTAGACGCCGACGCGTTGACCGCGAAGCCGCTCAGCGAGCCACTCCCCAGGCCGGTCGGCAAAGACCTGGTCCGCGATCTGCGAGTCGCCGTGCTCGCCGACATACCGCGCCTCTCCCGGGAAGACGATCGCGGGCTCGCCGTCGCGCGGCACGAGGACGTAGGCGTAGCGATGGACGATCTGGAAGCCGGAGAGATAGGTGACGGCACCCTCGAAGCCCGTGTACTCGGAGCCGCAGACGAGCGCGGCGTCGAGGCCGTCCCGCTCAAGCGCGTCACGCACGCGCGCATGTCTTCCCGTCAGCTCTGCATCCACGAGGCCTCCACTCCTTTCACGAGCGCCTGGATGGCGGCGTTGAGCGGCGTCGGCACTCCGTGCTCTTCGCCGAAACGGACGATGCCGCCGTTGAGGTAGTCGACCTCCGTCTGCCGCCGTGCCTCGACGTCCTGGAGCATCGACGCCTTGTGGTCGTAGGCGATCTCGGGCCTGGCGGCGTGGTCGATCAGCTCCTCGGGGTCGGCGTCGAGCTCGATCCCCTGCGCAGCCGCGACGGCCTTGCCCTCGTCGACGAGCCCCGTCACGAGCGCGCGCAGATCAGGCCGCTCGCAGACGCGCCCATGCGTCAGGCCCGTGAGCGCGCCGATCGGATTCGTCGAGGCGTTGAAGATGACCTTGCGCCACTGCGGGCCGCGGGCGTCCTCGACCGCGTCCGCCGGCATCCCACCGCGCGTGCAGGCGTCGGCGAGCCGCTCGACCTCGGCCAGCGGTGTCCGTTCGTCGTACGGGCCGAAGGTCGTCTCGCCCTTCACGTCCCACTGCACGTGACCGGGCTCGAGCAGCTTCCCGGCCGGGAACGTCGTGCCGCGGATCACGCGCTCGACGTGCCGGGCAAGCGTCTCCTCGTTGCCGAGGCCGTTCTGAACAGTGGCGACCCAGCCGTCCGCGAAGGCGTGCGCGGTCGCAGCGATCGCCGGCTCGGTGTGCATCGCCTTCGTCGCCACGATGCCGAAGTCACACGACGGAAGCTCGGACGCGTCGGCGGTCGCGCGCGGCCGGCCAGCCACGTCGCCTGCGCCGGAGAGCCGCAGGCCGTCGCGGTTGATCGCCGCGACATGCAGCTCGTTGAGGTCAAAAGCCCAGACCTCGACGTCGTCGAGCAGCGACAGGTTCGCCGCGAACAGCGACCCCACCGCACCGCACCCGATCACCGCAACCCTCACTCCGAGTAGCTCGCCTCCCTCGCCTTCACGAGCCTATAGACGGCGGTCTGGAGCGGGACGTCTACTCCGAGCCGCCACGCCTCGCGCGCGAGCGCGCCGTTGATCGACTCGAGCTCGGTCGGTCGCCGGGCCTCGACGTCCTCGAGCATCGAGGGAAAGTGCCGGTGCCCCCGCTCCGTCGCGAGGACGTTCATCGCCCACGGGTCGTCGTGCAACTCGACGCCTGCGGCGGCGGCGACCGCCTTCCCCTCGTCCACGAGGTCGCGGACCAGAATCCCGAGGTCCGACGGCTCGTCGGTCCGTGCAAAGTGGAAGTCGTGCGGAAGGCCCGTCAGCGCGGCGACGCCGTTCACCGTCGCGTTGAAGATCAGCTTCGACCACTGCGCCGGCCGCAGGTCGGCGAACGCCTCGGCCTTCAGGCCGCCAGACTCGATCAGCTCCGCGACGCGACGTGCATCGGCCTCCGTAGTGCCGCGATAGGGGCCGATCCAGGTCGCGGTGTCGAGCACGTACTCGACGTGCGCGTCGGTGTGACGGGTGCCGCTCATGAACGTGACCGCCGAGAGGAGCGGCCACCCACCGTGCGCCGCCACGACCTCCTCCGCTCCGAGCCCGTTCTGGATCGTCATCATCGTCGCGTTCGGGAGCGTCCCCTCCAGCCGCGCGGCGAGCGGCTCCAGGTCGATGCTCTTGCAGGCGAGGATCGCAAGCTCGGCATCCGTGGGCAGCGCCGCTGCGTCCGCCGTTGCGCCAAGCCGCGCCGTGAAGTCGCTGCGTCCCGACACGCAAAGTCCCTGCTCGCGCAGCGCAACGGCGTGCTGCTCCCGCCGCGTCAGCACGGTCACGTCGGCCACCTGTGCGAGGTGCGCCGCCAGAAGGGAGCCGATCGAGCCGGCGCCCGCTACGACAACGGCGGTCACGCCTCGACCGCGACCGCCCCGGTCTCGCGCTGGATCACGGGGATGACGTGCTCGGCGAAGAGCTCCTGCGCCTTGATCGCCTTCCAGTGCTCGACGCCGCCCGGGTTCGTGGTGATCGCGATCTCGGTCAGTCCCTCGCAGACCTCGATCGTTGCGCGGATCCGCTGGATCACGTCCTCGGGCGTGCCGACCCAGACGATGTCGCCGGCGACCATCTCGTCGTACGGCGTCGCCGCGAGCTTCTCCATGATCCCGGCGGCGTAGAAGCCGTAGCCGGCCGCGTTGAGCGCGTCGACCGGCGGCACCGGATGGTCGGTCAGCGGCGACGCGTTGCCCTTGAGGAAGCCGGGCATGTGCTGCTCCGCCTCGCGCAGCGCCAGGTCGCGGTCGTCGGCGATGTAGCAGGCGTGGATCCAGATGATGTCCGGCGTCGTCCCGTACTCCGCGCACTTCGCGCGGTAGAGGTCGAGCTGCTCCTCGAGCGCCGCGTACGGGAGGAGCGGTGGCACAGCGACCGCCCAGCCGTGCTTCGCCGCGAGGTCGTACGTACGGTCGGACGTACCGCCGAGCACGACCCGGAACTCGTGCCCGCTGAACGGGATCACCTGGCTGTCCTGCACGTTCCAGTACTCGCCCTCGAAGCTGACGACGTCGGAGTGCAGCGCCTCGACGAAGAGATCGAGCGCCTCCTCGTAGCGCGGCCGTGCCGTCTCGTCGAGCGGCAGCCCGGCCGGCAGCGGGATCCAGCCGTGGCCGCGGCCGACGCCGAACTCGTAGCGGCCACCCGTGAGCAGCGAGAACTCGTGCACCTGGGCGGCGAGCACGAGCGGGTTGTGGTACGGCAGAACGTGGAGCATCGTCCGGAAGTTGATCCGGCGCGTGCGCGCGGCCGCCATCCCGAACAGGCCGAAGGGATTGGCCGAGGCCGAGAACTTCGGGAAGAAGAAGTGCTCGATCGCGGCGTAGGCGTCGTAGCCGAGCCGGTCCGCGTTCTCGATCTGCTCGAGCACCTCGCCGTAGAGCCGGTCGTACGGCTTGCCCGGCCAGCTCTGAACCTCCGTGTAGATGCTGAACCTCATGTCGTGACCCTCGCTTTCTCGAGGTCGGCCACGGGACGCCGCCGCCGTGGCAGGGAGAACTCGCGGCCTCCGGTGATGCCGTTCGGCCGGAAGATGAGCACGAGCACCATCAACACGCCGAGCACGATCTCTGCCGCCCCGGCCCGGACATGGATGTGCCACCCGAACACGGTGACGGTGTTCACGGCGGCCGTGAAGAAGGAGTAGATGCCGTTCACGGCGAGCGCGCCGACGACTGCGCCCAGCAGGCTCCCTGCGCCGCCGACCACCAGCATCGCGAGCGTGATGAACGTCAGATCGAGAAACAGGTCATTCGCCGCCAGCGGCTGCAGGTGGACGTAGAGGCCTCCTGCGAAGCCCGCGAGAGCGCCGGCGAGCGTGAACGCGAACAGTCGCTGCCGGTACACCGAGATCCCGGCCGCCGCCGCGGCCGCCGGGTCCTCACGCGTCGCACGCAGCATCCGGCCGAAGCGGGTGCGCTGGTAGGCGTAGGCCACGGCAATGCAGATCAGCCCGCCGATCGCGGCCTGCCAGATTCCGGTCGTCGGGGGAACCGACGAGAAGTTGTTCAGGGCCGGGCCGATCAACCCCTCGTACGTGAGCACGTTGTTCGTGATCTCGAGCACGGCGAACGTCGCGATACCCGCAGCGAGGCCCGAGAGCCGCATCAACGGCAGCCCGACCGCAAGCGCGAACAAACCCCCGATCGCTGCGCCGAGAGCGAGCGACGCGGCATTGCCGACATTCGTGGTGACGAGGAGATGGGCCAGACCTGGCATGGCGATCGGCTTCTCGGTCCGCGGCACGGTGAGCACCCCGGCGGTCCACGCGCCGACGGCGACGAAGCTGATCTGCCCGAACGACAGGACGCCCGAGTTGCCGATGAAGACGTAGAGGCCGACGACGATCGCGACCTTGATCAGCGTGTCGAGGAAGTAGGCCTGGAGGTAGCTCGAGACCGCGAGCCCGAGCAACGCGGTCGCCAGGACGAGCAGCGCCGGGACCAGGAATTCCGGTAGCCGCCGAGCGAGATTCATACGCGCTCCACCACTCCGCCCCCGCGGGTGAAGAGCCCGTTTGGCCGCACGAGCAGCACGATGATCACGGCGGCGAAGACGAAGCTCGTCAGGTACTGGCTCTTGTCGGCGGGCAGCACGCCACCGAGGATCCCGGTCACAAAGCCGATCGAGAAGCCCCCGAGTGTCGCCGGGATCGGCCGGTTCATCCCGCCGACGACCACACCGGCGAGGACGATGATCGTGTCCTGGAGGCCGAACGTGTAGCCGACGTCGATCGCCTGGGCGCTCAGGAACACGGTGGCGGTGGCCGCGAGCAGCCCCGAGATGATCACGGCGGCTGCGATCACGCGGTTGGCGCGAACGCCGAGCAGCCGGGCTGTCCGAAAGTCCATGGCCGCGGCCCGCATCTGCAGACCCAGCGGCGTCCGGGTGAGCAGCAGCTGGAGGATGACGAGGCAACCTGCCGCGGTGGCGACCGCGATCACCGCGAGCTTCTTGATCTCGACGCCGAAGATGTCCCACGGCGCGTTGAGCTGCGCGAGCGATCCGACACTCCTCGGCAGCGGGCCGAACTTCAACAGCGCGATGCTCTGGAGCAGGAACGCGACTGCGAACGTCGCCACGAGCATCACCGTGGGGGAGCTCGTCCGGAGCGGCCGGAAGACAAGCCTGTCCATCAGGACCGAGAGCACGAGCACGACGCCGAAACAGAGCAGGATCGACTGCCACTCCGGAAGGTTCCAGGTCGCGCCGTACGCGAGTGCGAAGCCGCCGGCCATGATCAGCTGGCCGTAGGCGAAGTTGACGAGCCTCAAGACACCGAAGACGAGCCCGATCCCCACGGCCATGAGCGCATAGACGCCGCCCAGCGCGAGGGCGTTCGCGATGGTGGGCCAGGTCAGGGGCTGCAGGTTGAGGAGGGCGAGGATCATGCGAGGTACGCGGCCACGAGGCGGTCGGTGTCTGCTGCGTCCTGCGGACCGAGAGTCAGACGGAGCTCGCCGTTCGCGAGCACGTGGGACTCGTCCGCGAGCGCGACGGTCCGCTGCGCTCGCTGCTCGACGAGGAGGACCGCAAGGCCGGAGTCCCTGATCTGCGTCAGCGCCTCGAAGACGACGTCGACGATCTTCGGCGCCAGCCCGAGTGACGGCTCGTCGAGCAGCAGGATCTCGGGATCGGCGGCGAGGGCGCGTGCGATCGCGAGCTGCTGCTGCTGCCCACCCGACAACACGCCAGCCTGGCGCGAGCGAAACTCGTGCAGGACGGGGAAGAGCTCACGGGCTCGCGCGAGACCATCACCGTTCTTCCCCGCGCTCCGGCCCGCGAGGCCGAGGCGGAGGTTCTCCTCCACCGTGAGCTCGCCGAAGATGCGCCTGCCCTCGGGCACCAGCGCCACGCCGCGCCGCGCCACCTCCTCGGGCCGGCGCCCGACGATCGACGTCCCGTCGAGCCGCACGTCGCCGCCGGTGATCGGCGCCGAGCCCATGATCGCGTGCAACGTCGAGGACTTTCCGGCGCCGTTCGGCCCGATCAGGCCGACGATCTGGCCGGGTCGCACCTCGAGTGACAGGCCGCGAACGGCCTCGACCGCTCCGTACCGGACCGAGAGGTTCTCGACGATCAGTGCGGTCACTCGAGGTCCTCCGCGGCGCTCTCGCCGAGGTAGGCGGCGGCGACGCCGAGGTGGGCCCGGATCTCGGCGGGTGTGCCTTCGGCGAGCGTCGTCCCCTGGTCGAGGACGTGGATGCGCTCGCACACCTCGAGGACGAGAGCGACGTTGTGGTCGACGAGCAGCACACCGGCGCCGCGCTCGCGAACGGTGCCGACTGCAGTGGCGAAGCGGGGAATCTCCGCCTCGGGAAGACCCGCCGCCGGCTCGTCCATGAGCACGAAGCGCGGGTCGGTCGCCAAGGCCCGAGCAACGCCCAGCCGCCGCTCGTCTCCGTGCGGGAGCGAGGACGCCGGCTGGTCGGCGTGCTCGGCGAGCCCGAGCAATCCGAGAAGCTCCGTCGTCCGCTTCGCCGCCTCGCGCTGGGAGGCGCCGACGCCGAGCGCCGAGACCTCGACGTTCTCCCGCACCGTGAGGCCGCCGAAGGCATGGCTGTGCTGGAAGGTGCGTGCGAGCCCGCGCCGCCCGCGCCGGAAGGCAGGCCAGCGGGTCACGTCTCGGTCACCGAGCAACACGCGGCCGCTCGTCGGGCGGTCAAAGCCGCTCAGAACGTTGACCAGGGTCGACTTGCCCGCGCCGTTCGGCCCGATCAGCCCGACCACTTCCCCCTGCCGGAGCTCGAGCGTGACGTCGTGAAGCGCTTCGACGCCGGCGAAGGAGCGGGAGACGGAGGAGGCCCGGAGCGATTCTCCGGGCCTCCCCTGCGTCTCGGTCTGAGAGAGCGCCGCCAACCCCTACGGCTGATCCGGGCTGTGCGGGACCTTCTTCGCGACGACCGTGCCCTTCGCGGTCGTCGTCTTGTTGTTGATCTCGATGACGCGGTAGGCGCGACCGAAGACCGAGTGGAGGTTCTTCGAGAAGCTGACCTTGCCCGAGATCGTGGGCACCTTGTGGAACTTCTGCATCACCGCAGCGAGCTTCGACCCGACGAGCGAGCCGTGCGCCCGCTTGATCGCCAGGGCGATCCCGTCGAGAGCGGCGGGGCCTGTGATGAACCCGCCCGTCGCCGGACGACTCTGGCTCCCCAAGGGGCCAAGGGAGTTCGCGAGCTTGTTCACGGCCTTGCTCGGGTCGTGTCCGAACGCGTTCGCGTACGTCACGAACCAGTAGTTCGTGATGTCCGGACCCGTCCAGTAGGTCCCGTCGCCGGCCCAAGAGTTGAGGACCGGCGTGTGGTTGTTCGCCGTCCGCAGGTCCGTGATGAACGGCCCGAGAGCCTGCCACGCGCCGGCGGTCGCGGTGACGATGACCTTCGCCGGATGCTGCTCGATCGCGGCGGCAGCAGCGTGGAAGTTATTGGAGCCCTTCTGGATGGTGGGATCCTGGTACGTCGTCTCGAACTTGATCTTGCCGCCGAGCTGCTTGAAGCGCGCCTTGAAGGCGTTGACGACGGCATCGAAGTAGATGATCGTGTTGTCCTTCGCGAGGTCGGCGGTCTTCCAGCCCTTCTTCCAGGCGAGTTCTGCCATGGCGGAGCCCTCGTCCTGTGCGAGGTTGCCGAAGCTGAAGCAGAGATTCTTCCCGCCGCAGAACGGGAACTTCGGCCCCAGCTGGTCGGTGCCGATGCACGGCGCGACCGTGAGCAGGTGATTCTTGATCGCCGACTCCTGGATCACGGGGCTGGCCAGGTTCACATCACACGTCGTCATGATGATCTTGGAGCCCTGGCTGATCAGCTGATCGGCGCACGCCTTCGAGGCCGCGGCGTTGTCGCTCTGCGTATCGCAGGTTTTGAGCACGATCTTGCGACCGCCCACGCCCTTCTTGTTGATCTTCTTCAGCTCGAACTTCGCAGCGGCGAGTGCCGGCCCGTCGAACGGCGCCATCGGGCCGGTGCTGTCGTGCGCCCAGCCGATGACGATCGGCCCCTTCGCCGCAGCCGAATGTGTCCGCGCTGCCGCTGTCGTCGCAAGGACGAGTGCCAGCGCGGCGGTGATCACGAGCGCCCAACGCGCCCGCTTGCTTACCCTCATGGTTCTCCTCTCCGGCCCGCGGCTTCAGCCGGGACCCTCCTTATCGACCAGGTGTGGGTGAATGCCTCCCGACCCCGGCGCGCGAGCTCGGCGGCGTCGAGATCCCAGAGCGAGTCGGGATACGCGTTGCCGAAGGCGCCGTTGTCGGAAAAGACCTCGAGATCGTAGAAGCCCTCCCAACCCACGTCCTCTAAGACGCCGAGAATGGCCGGTAGGTCAGCGGCTCCGTCGCCCGGGAGCACGCGATCGGCCCAGCCGCGCGTCGGTTCCCGCCAGTCGTTCACGTGGACGCCGGCGATGAGGTGCGCGTACCGCGGGAGCTCCTCCAGCACGTCGGAGTTCCACAGGTGCCAGACGTCGAACTGGATTCCGACGGCATCGCTGCCGACCTCGTCGATGAACTCGGCGGCGTCACCGAGCGTGTTCAGGATCGACCAGCTCTCGATCCCTTGCAGCTGGAACGGCTCGACAGCCAGCCGCAGTCCGAGCCGCTCGGCCTCGCGCGCGATCTCGCGCACACCGCTGACGGCGGTCTCACGATCGCCCGGTCCCGTGAAGCAGAGAATCGCTGCCGGCTCGTACGGGGCGAGAACCTCGAGCGAGCGGAGCAGCGCGTCGACGCGCTCTCGCACGGAGTCAGGTCCCGGCAGCAGCGGGAGGGGGTGGACAGACGGAACCGTGGGGACGGCAGTCGCCGAGCCGAGGCCGCTCGCCCGGAACGCCTCGAGGGAGCCGTCGTCGAGCTTGATCTCCCAGATCCCGACCCCGTCGACTCCGGCATCCGCATACGCGCGCAGGTCGTCGGCGAAGCTCGCGGCGAGCGTGCTCACCTGCGAGATCGAGAACGGCGGCAGCTTCTCAGTGGCCCTCGACACCAGAGGCCGTGATCGTCGCACGCATTTGACATCTGATCAAGAGTGGTTCACGCTCGATCTCGTGAAGTCCAGCGTGGAGTCGACGCTGGCGCGGGACGGCACAGCGCCGCGCCACCGGACGATGGCCGAGGCCGCGCTCGACCGGCTGCGCGAGGCGATCATCCTCGGTGAGCTGACGCCGGGGACGCCGCTGCGACTCGAGGACCTCGCGCGCTCGCTCGGGATGAGCATCTCGCCGATCCGCGAGGCGGTGCGCCAACTCGAGGCACTCGGGCTGGCGGAGCACGTCCCGCACCACGGCGCGAAAGTGGTGGCGCTCGAGATCGAGGAGCTGCGCGAGCTCTTCTCGATCCGGCTGGCGCTCGAGACGATGGCTGTGCGGCGAGCGGCCGAGCTCTTCGACGCGGGGGACGAACGGGCGGCCCGTTCCCATCTGGACGAGCTCGACCGAGCCCGCGGAGCCCGCGACGCGCGCGCCGCGGTAAGGGCACACACGGCCTTCCACTTCACGCTCTACGAGGCCGCACGCTCGGACCGGCTGCTGCGGGTGATTCGTCCCGCCTGGGACAGCTGCGAGCGGTACCGGCCCGTGCTGCTCGGCGCGGGCGGCTCGCCGCAGGACCGGCACGCGAAGCTCGACCGGGAGCTGATCGACGCGTGCGTGGCCCGCGACCCCGACCGCGCTGCCGACGCGCTCCACGCCCACCTCGAGCTGGCGACCGACATCTACGAGGTCGAGCTCGCCGGCAGAAGCATCTTCGCGTTCTAGGGAAGGGAGTTAGAGATGGCAACGACGTCGGAACCCTCCGTGCAGCAATCGGCCCGTGAGCTCGTGCCGTTCCGCGTCCGTACCGCCGACGGCCGGGACGTCGAGCTCGAATACTCGTCTCCGCGGCCGGCGGAGAGCCACGACGAGCCTGCCCTGCTCGAGACGCTGCCGTGGTTCGAGCCGGGCAAGCCGCTCCGCAACTACATGCTCCACGCGAGCGACCTCTACGACGAGGTCGAGCAGGTATGGGGCCGGCGCTGGGGAGCCGAGGGAATCGGGACGCTGCGCGAGGTGCTCGTCTCGCGTCCGACCGAGAACGAGGTGCGGCCGGAGTACGCGGAGGAGTGGCAGTACTACTATTCGTCCGCCGCGGGCAACGCGGATCTCGGCCGACTGCAGGCGCAGTTCGACGAGTACTACCAGGTGCTCGCCGACAACGGCGTGCGCGTCAACTACATCGAGCCGCCGGTGCCGGCGATCGGCGCCTACGGCTGGATCAAGAACCTCGTCACGCTCGCCGGCGGCGGCCTCGTCGCCCACGGCGGGGCGATCGTGCACCGCTACGGGCTCGGGTCCTGGCAGAAGGGCCGCGAGGTGATCTGGCAGCAGGTGCTGGCCGCGCTGCAAGTTCCCGTCTACTTGACCGTCCACGCCACTGGCGTCTGTGAGCCGGGCGCGGGTCGCTGGCTCGACGAGAAGACGTTCGTATTCAACGAGTCCGTCGTCGCCAACGAGGAGGGGCTGCGCCAGCTCGAGTTCGTGCTCTCGAACCTCGGCATCGAGCTGATCGTCTGCCACAGCCCGGGCTGGTACGACACGACCGGCCACGGCAACATCGGCACGTCGCACATGGACATGGTCATGCTGACCGTCGACGAAGGGAAGGTGCTGCTCGCGCCGCACCTCGTCAACTACGGCTTCGTGCGCGAGTTGTTGCGGCGCGACTACGAGATCATCGAGGTGCCGGTCGACGAGTACTGGGACCTCGCGCTGAACGGCGTGACGCTCTCACCGGGACGCGTCGTGATGAACGCAGGCTCGCCGAGCGTCCTGCGCGCGCTCGAGAAGCACGACGTCGAGGTCATCCAGGTGGACTTCTCCGAGAGCCACAGGTTCGCGATCGCCGGGCTGCACTGCGCCACGCTCGAGCTCGTGCGCGATCAGCCGAACCGAGACGTCTAGCTCCGCAGGACGCCGCGCGCCCGTGCGACCGCACGCTGGGTGAGCGGCGGCTCGAGCAGCTTGCGCGCGACGATGGTTCCCGACCCTGCGCCGAGGCCGGGACCGGGCCACGTGCTCGCCCCGATGTGCCAGAGCCGCTCGATCGGCGTCGTGTGGCCGGGGCTACGCCCGAACGGACGCCAGAGGAAGTTCTGGTCGAGCGCGAGCGAGCCTCCGTACGGATCGCCGTGCCGGAGGTTGACGTTCGCCCGCTGCAGGTCGTGCGGGCCGAGCGCGACCCGCTTCAGGATCGACGACTCGAGATTCGGGATGTGCCGCGCGAGACGCGCCTGGATGCGGTCGGCGTACCGCTCGCGGAGCTCGTCCGTCCACTCCCCCGGTCCGGTGTCGAACATGCCGGCCGCGTCACCCTTGATGCGCCACGGCAGCTCCTGCAGCTGGATCCAGAGGAGCCCTCGACCCTCGGGCACGCGGGACGGGTCGAGCGTGAGCGGCTGGCCGACGACGACCGTCGCCTCGGCCGGGAGCAGCCCTCGATCGGCCTCGTTGACAGCACGCGAGACGCCGTCGAGGCCGGGCGTGACGTGGACGATCGCGGTCCCGCCCAGCCGCTCGTCGCCGTCCCAGCGCGGCGGCTCGGAGAGCGCGTAGTGGATCTGCATCTCCGACCGGCCGTAGCGGAAGCGGCGTGCCCCGTCGCGCACCGGCGCAGGCACGTCCGCGTCGACAAGCAGGCGCTCGTGGAGCTGGGTCGGCGTCACGCTCGCGACGACCGCCCGTTCCGCCTCGATCGTCTCTCCGTCGGTGAGCCGTACACCGACCGCGCGGCCCGAGCGCACGAGCACGCGCTCGACGTCCCGATCGGTCTCGCAGACGCCGCCGTGGTCGCGGATCAACTGCACGAGCGCATCCGCGAGCTTCGCGCCGCCGCCGCGCGGAACGGGCATCCCGCCCTCCTGCGCGGCGACCGCGATCACCTGCGTCATGAAGCCCGACGTCGCCTGGTCAGGCCCGAGGCCCGTGTGCAGCACCCATGGTGCGAGCACACCGTGCGCTCGCTCCGAGGCGAATGTCGTCTCCAGCCAGTCGCGGCTCGACTGCATGACCTCGCCGAGGAACGCCAGCGCGCCCGCGCGGCCGAGGCGGCGCATCGCCTTCGCGGCGAGCCCGAGACCCGCGGACGACCAGAGCTCGGTGCCGAGGACGCCGAACGCGAGGTCGGCGCTCGGGAAGAAGCGCTCGAGCACTTCCGGCCACTCCGGCCCGAGCTCGTCCGTGTTCCCCTCGGCCGTGCGCAAAAGGAAGGCCGAGCCGCCGTCGGGGAACGCTGTCGCGGTCGGCAGCTCGGTGTTCAGGTACTCGAGTCCGCGGGTGGCGAGCTCGTCGCCGAGCTCGGCGTGCGCCGCGCCGCCGACCCAGAGCGGGTGCCAGGCGCTGAAGACGTCGTGGAGGAACCCCGGCTCGGTCAGCTCGTCGGTCTTGATCGCCCCGCCGAACCAGTCGTTCCGCTCCAGCACGCAGACCCGCCACTCGGCCCGCGCGAGCAGCGCCGCGCACGCGAGCGAGTTGACACCGCTCCCGACGATGACCGCGTCGTACTCAGCCACTCGCAAGCTCCCGGAGCTCCTCGTCCGTAACAAGACCTCGCTTGCGCGCCCCGAGCGCCTTCACCTGCGCGAGCAGCTCCGGCCACCGCTCCTCGGGGACGTCGAGACCGAGCTCCTCCACCTTGATGCGGATCGAGTCGAGCCCGCTCTTCTTGCCGAGCACGATCGCCCGCTCGGCGCCGACGAGCTCCGACGAGTACGGCTCGATGGAGGGCGGGTCGTGGAACTGGGAGGCAACAGCACCGGACTCGCGGCGGAACAGGGTCTCCCCCGTGAGGGGTTTCCACGGCGCGAGCCCGTAGCCCGAGAGCTCCTGGACGCGGGCGGCCGCCTCGCGAATCCGGTCGAAGCGAAGGCCCGTCTCGACACCGTAGAGCGCACGGAGCGCGATGGCGATCTCGCCAAGGTCCGCGTTCCCCGCGCGCTCCCCCATCCCGTTGATCGTGCCGTGGATCCACGTCGCCCCGGCGCGTACGGCCGCGACGGCCGACGCCGTCCCCAGCCCGAAGTCGTCGTGGCCGTGGAAGTGCACGGGCACTCCGTCGACGTACTGGAGCGTCGCGCCGACGAGATCTGCCACCGCCTCCGGCGAGGCGATCCCGAGCGTGTCGACGACGGCGACCTCCTTCGCACCGGCCTCGACCGCGGTCTCGTACACCTGCCGATAGAAGTCCGGCTCGGCGCGCGTCGAGTCGACGCCGAAGAAGGTCGCGCGAATCCCGTGCTCGTCGGCGAACCGCATCGCGCTCGCGATCCGCTCGAGCATCTTCTCGCGCGAGACGCCGATCGCCTCGAGCTTGAGGTCGGAGATCGGCGACTCGATCACGGACGCCTCGACGCCTAGCTCGACGAGCAGCTCGAGGTCGGCCGGCACGGCGCGCGAGAACCCCCAGACCTCGGCCGAGAGTCCCGCTCCCGCGATGAGCTCCACGGCGCGCCGGTCGTCCTCCGACACGCGCGGGAAGCCCGCTTCGATCCGCTCGATACCGAGCCCGTCGAGCAGCCGGGCGATCTCGAGCTTCTCCTCGGGCGAGAGGACGACTCCCACGGTCTGCTCGCCGTCGCGCAGCGTCGTGTCGTACAGGCCGACGCGACCGCGAATCGCGTAACGGTCGTTGAGTGAGCCCGTCCAGATCAGGTCGTCAGGCATCGCAGCGCACCACCCCGTCCGGGAACGACGAGAGCTTCTCGACGCCGTCGGCGGTGACGAGGAAGTTGTCCTCCACGCGCAGCCCGCCGCCCGTCGGCCAGTAGACGCCCGGCTCGACCGCGAGCACCATCCCCTCTTCGAACTCGCCGCCGCCCGCCTGATGCGGATACGGCGGCTCGTGCGCGCGCGCGCCCACGCCGTGGCAGATCGGATGCGTCGGCTGGCCCGGATACCCGGCATCGTGCAGCTGCCCGCGTATCTGCCGGTCGAGCGCCGCCATCGGCGCGCCTGGCCGGATGTGCTCGAGCGCGCTCTCGTAGACGTCCATGAGCATCGCCTCGAGCTCGATGTAGTCCGGCTTCAGCTCGCCGAGGACGAGGTTCTTCGTGTGGTCGGCCCAGTAGCCGTCGGCGCAGACCCAGATCTCGAACAGGACGGGCTCGCCCTCGACGACGGGCAGGTCGCCGGTCGAGGTGAACGTCTTGATCCCGCGTCCGGCCCAGACGAGCGAAAACGGGAGCGCCAGTTCGACCTCCCCCTGATAGCCGGTGCCCTCGCCGTGGACGAAGCCCTGCCACACCGCGGCCGCCTCGGCCTCCCGCATCCCCGGCCGGAGCCGCTCACCGACGTGATCCATCGCGGCGGCGGCGATCTCGTTGGCGAGCCGCAGCCGCTCGACCTCCTGCTCGGTCTTGAGCGAACGCGCGCGGACGAGGAGCGGCGTGGCATCGGCCGCCTCGGAAAACGCGTCGAACCAGGCAGCCGTGAACGTCGTCGGCTCGCCGACCATCCGGTCGGCGGCCTGGGTGCCGAGCGAGAGCTCGAGACCGACGCGCTCGTAGTCGCGTGCGACCGCGACGGCAGCGTCGAGCGTGCGCGCGAGCGGCGGCCGCGGATCCTCTGGGTCGTAGCCGCGGATCAGCCGCACGTCCTCCGTCCAGGCCGTGCGCGCGGCGTCCTCCTCCGACGCCTCGATCGTGATCAGCACCGGCTCGCCCTCGCGCGGGAAGACGCAGGCGTCGTAGCCCTTCATGCCCCAGAAGTTCGTGAGGTAGAGGACGTTGTCGGGGGCACGGACGACGAGCGCATCGAGCTCGGCCTCGACCATGAGCGCGCGGACGCGGTCGAGCTTTACGTCGTCGCGCGGCCAGGGCACCACGCGATCTTACGTAGGCTCCGCCGCATGGAGCCACGCCGTCGTCGCCCGCCGTTCAAGGGCTACGGCGTCCCGGAGAGCGGCGAGGGGATGCTGCCGTGGAGCTGGGCGGCGGAGCGCCTCGAAGGGGCGCGCAACTACTGGGTCTCCACCTCGCGACCCGACGGGCGGCCGCATGCGATGCCCGTCTGGGGCGTCTGCGGGCGTATGCGTGGACCGAGCGTGGCTATCCCGGAGACGCGACCCAGTTCGACTTCGACTAGCTCCTAGACGTCCTCGCCCCAGGGACGGATGCGCGGCGGCGGCGGCTCGCCGTGGGCCTCCTGCCAGGAGACGACCGGGTTGCGCAACACGCCGATCCGCTCGATCTCGGCCTCGACGACGTCGCCGGGCTTGAGGTAGAGCCGGCGGCGCTCCTCCTCCGACTTGAAGCCCGCCACGCCCGCGACCGTGCCCGTCGAGAGGACGTCGCCGGCGCTGTAGCCCAGCGCCGAGAAGTTGCTCAGGATCTCGGGGATCGTCACGCTCATCCGGCTCGAGTGCGACTCCTGCCGCGGCTCGCCGTTGACGCGGAGCTCCATCGCGAGATCGTGCGGGTCGGGGATCTCGTCGGGCGTCACGATCCACGGCCCGAGCGGGCAGAACGTGTCGATCGCCTTGCAGAAGCTGAACACGCCCGAGCGCATCTCGCCGCGCTGGATGTCGCGGGCGGTGATGTCGTTGAAGATCACGTAGCCGCCGATGTAGTCCGCGGCCTCCTCGGGCGAGAACCACTTGCCCGCCTTCTTGATGACGACCGCGAGCTCGAGCTCGTAGTCGAGCTCCTCGGTCAGATGCTCGGGATAGACGATCGGCTCGTCGGGACCGACGATCGCGTCGACGTTCTGGAAGAAGTTGATCCAGGGCGCGATCCGGTGCGTCCAGTTGACGTTCTTCGACTCCTCCTCGTGCTCACGGAAGTTGCCCGCGGTGTGGAAGAACTTCTTCGGCACGATCGGCGCGCGCAGCCGCGCCTCAGCCAGGGGCGTGCGCTCGCCGGTCTCGTCCGCGCCGCCGCGCTCGAACCAGGCGCGCATCGTCGGCACTTCGAGCCGGACGATCTCCTCGCCGTCTAGATAGCCGACCTTCGCCCGCGGACGGACGCCTTGCCCGTCGTCGTACGTGACGAGCTTCATGCGACGCCACAGACCTCCGTCGCGATGCGCGCGTAGACCTCTGCCGTCTTCACGAGTCCGTCGATCTCGAGGTTCTCGCCCAGCTCGACGTCCATCAACCCCGTCGACGTGCCGTAGTTGACGGTCGGCACCCCGTACCGCGTGAGCGCAGACGCATCGCTGAACCAGCGCGTCACGTCACGACCGGGTGGCTCGCCCCAGACCTCCGCGTGCGCGGCATCGATCGCGCCGACGAGCTCGTGCCCCTCCTCGATCTCCGCCCCCGGCGCGGTGACGAAAACCTCGCCCTCGACGCCGTAGCCGGGGAAGCGCTCGCCGAGCCCGCGCACCATCTCGAGCACGTCGCCCCGCGCCACGGCCATCGCCTTCGTCGGCGGCACGCGTACGTCGAGGAAGAGGTCCGTGTGGTGCGGCGTGCGCGAGGCGCGCCAGCCGAAGCCGCCCTCGATCGCGCCGACGTTCACGATCGCCTTCGCCCCGCGATACGCGTTCGCCGGGTCGTCCTCCCAGGTCGGGATCCACTCCAGCACCGCGCCGAGCACCTCGCGCGCGCGCAGGATCGAGTTGCGGTCGCGCCGGCCCTCGCTGAACGCCGTGTGGATGAAGTCTCCGTGCACCCGGATCCGCAACCAGAGCGCGCCGAAGTGCCCGAGCACGACCTTGCCCTCCGTCGGCTCGCCGAGCAGGCACATGTCGGCGACGCCGCCGTGCGAGACGAGGTACCTGGTCCCGGCCGCGTAGCCACGGTACTGCGCTCCCTGCGCCTCGCCCTGCTGCGTCTTCTCGATCTCGCCGCAGACCGCCGCGATGAGGACGTCTCCGCGCAGCCGCACGCCCGCGTCCTGCAACGCGCGCACCGCCTCGACGTAGCACGCGACCGCGCCCTTCATGTTCGAGATGCCGAGGCCGTACAGCCGGCCGTCCCGCTCGAAGGCCTGCGGCTGGAAGCCCGGGACGCTGCGCAGCCACGGCTCGCGACCCGAGTACGACGTGTCGAGGTGTCCGTTGAACATCAACGACTTGCCGCCGCCGGCGCCTCGCCACGTACCGAGCGCGTTCGCCCGCCCCTCCTCGACCTGCTGCCACTGCACCTGGAGGCCGAGCGATTCGTAGAGCTCGACCATCAGCCGCGCTGCCGCCTCCTCGTCGCCGGTGAAGCTCGGCACGTCGACGAGCGCCGAGGCCGTCTCGACGAGCCGGTCGCGGTCGACGCTCACCATGCCTCGTAGCCACCGATCAGGTCGCCGGCGTCGACGCCGAGCTCGACGAGCAGCGCCGCCGCGAGCGACGACGAGTAGCCGTGCGCACAGACGAGACAGACCCGGCGGCCGGAGAGGTCGTCGGTGCGCCACGGCAAGACGGAGAGCGGAATGTGGTGCGCAGCCTCGATGACGCCTTCGCGCTCGCGTTCGTCCGCGGAGCGGGTGTCCACGAGCAGCAGATCAGAGTCTGCCCGCGCCTCCTCCGGCGTGTAGCGGACGATGCGGGTGCGGGCCTCGGCGAGCACCTGATCTATCCGCGACGGAATTGCGGCAGCACCTTCTCTCCGAAGAGCCGAATCTGCTCGTGCCGGTCGGCGCCCCAGAGCTCCAGCATCACGTGGCTGCAGCCGGCGTCGCGGTATTCCTCGATCGCCTCGATGCAATCGGACGGAGTGCCCGCGATCGGGCGGCACTTGTCGAGGAGCGCGTCCGAGACCTCGGCCTTTGCCGCGAGACGGCCGCCCTGTTCCATCGCCTCGGCGACGGGGCGGATCTCCTCCTGCTCGATCCCGGCGAGCTCGAGCAGCGTGTCGGCGGCGCCCTGGATGTTCTGCACCTTGTTCGCGAGGTACATACCCGCGATCTCGCGCGCACCGTCGCGGCCGGCGTCGCGGTCGGACCCGTGGATGGAGGCGACGACCGTGCAGCCGACGTCGATCTCGCCGCCGACGTTCTCGCGTGTGTAGCGGACGAAGCCGGGCGTCGTGATGGACGGCGTGAGGCAACCGTCGGCGATCTCGCCGGCGAGCTGCTGCATCTTCGGCGCCGTCGCGGCGACGTAGACCGGCGGCACCTCGCGCGGCGCGTGCGCGTCGGCCGCGAGCGCCGGCACGTCCGCGCTCCACGTATCGCCGTCGTAGTCGAAGCGCTCGCCCGAGAGGACGCCGCGAGCGATGGTGACGGCGTCCCGCATCGGCCCGAGCGTCTTCTTCGTCTGCGTCTTCGTGTTGTTGAGGAAGATCTTCGAGGTTCCGAAGCCGAGGATGAACCGACCGGGGCCGGCCGCCTCCTGCACGACCCGCGCGTCCATCGCCGCCTGAACCGGATGGCGAGTCGACGCGGCGATGATCCCCCAGCCGATCGCGAGCCGCTTGGTCTCGCGCGCCATCAGGGCACCGACGCCGGAGGAGGAGCGCGCCTCCATCCCGTGCTTCCGCCACCACGGATACGCCTCGGCGAGCCAGATCGTGTCCATGCCGGCCTCGTCCATCGCGCGCGCCGAGGCGAGCATCTCGTCGAGTGGCTCCATCGTCAGCTGCATGACGCCGATCCGAAGCGGCGGCGCCATCAGGCGGACTTCCCCATCGCCTCCTGCACCTGGCCGTCCAGCGCCGTGAGGACCTGCTGCACCTGCTGATTCACGATCGGCTGCAGGACGCGCTGCCCCATGGAGCCGACCGGCCCGAGGATCTTGACCTCGGCGCTCCATGCCATCGAGGTGCCGCCCGCGTCGGCGTCGCTGAGCGTGAACGACGTCTCCATGTTCATGATCGCGCCGACGCCGTTGCCCTTGATCGCCATCTTGGCGAAGTCGGGCTCCCGCTCCTCGACCTTCTCCATGTCGACCGTCATCTTGAGGCCGCCGAGGCCGAGCGGGATCTTCACGTTCGCCGTCCAGCGCCGGTCGTCGTGGACGTCGAAGCTCTGGACGCCGGGCATCGTCTTCGCCATCGACTCCGGGTCGTTCATGACGTTCCAGACGATGCCGCGCGGCGCCGCGAACATCCGCTCTCCCGAGACGTTCACGCCTGGGCCTCCTGCAGCAGCCGCCAGACCCGCTGGTACGGGTTGTGGCTGTCGGTGACGATCTGCCCGGTCGCGTCCTGGATCGCGGCGCAAACGGCGTGGATTCCGGCGCCGCCTCCCTCGCCCATGCCCTTCGTGCCGAGCGGCGTGAACGGGGACGGGCTCTCGGTCGCACCGGTCGCCAGCGGCGGCATGTCGAGCGCGTGCGGAACGTGGTAGTCGTAGAAGTTGGGCGTGAGCAGGTTCCCGTCCTCGTCGTACTCGAACGTCTCGTGGACCGCGGCGCCGATCGCCTGCGCAGTCGCGCCCATCACCTGTCCCTCGACGATCTGCGGGTTGATGCGCTTGCCGCAGTCGTCCACCGCGGCGTAGTCGACGATCTCGTACGCGCCCGTCTCGGGATCGATCTCGACGACCGCGACGTGGATCTGGGTCGCGTAGGTCAGCGTGAGGTTGCCCGTTTTCGTCTCGACGTCCGGCACCTCGAACGGCGGCCGGTAGACGTAGCGGCAGTTCAGCGTGACCTCGAGATCCTCCGGCAGGCCGGCGTTGTTCGCGTTGACGATCGCGCCGCACGCCATGAACGGGAGGAACGCGTCGGGGCTCTCCTTGATCCGAACGCCGCCGTCCGCAAGCTCGAGCGCCTCGGCGGGCACGCCGCCGAAGACGGCGCCGGCGAGCTGCTTGATCTCCGCCGCGCAGCATCTCGGTCGCACCCTTCACCGCGCTGAGACCCGTGACCGCGAACTGGCTCGCATACGTGCCCGAGAAGCCGGCGTGCGAGTTCCAGTAGCTGTCGTGCCCGGCGCGGACGTGCACGTCCTCGACCGAGCAGTTGAGGATGTCCGCGACGACCTGCGCCGCGGTCGTCTCGTGTCCCTGGCCCTGCGGCGTGGTGCCGAGCGTCACGACGATCTCGCCGAAGATGTCGAGCTTGACCGTCGCCACCTCGTTGTTGCCCGAGAACTGGAGCTCCGGGTTGATCAGCCGCGACTGGCCGAAGTTGTTCGTGCCGGAGTCGAGGGTCGAGCCGATGCCGACGCCGAGCAGCTTGCCGCGCTCCTTCGCCTCCGCGCGCCTGCCGGGAATCGACTCGTAGTCGATCAACTCGAGCGCGAGGTCGAGCATCCCCGCGTAGTCGCCGGAGTCGTAGACGCAGCCGTTCGGCGTCTCGTAGGGCATCTCCTCGGTGCGGATGTAGTTCCGCTTCCGCACCTCGACGGGATCGAGCTCGAGCTCGCGCGCGACGATGTCGATCACGCGCTCGGTGAACCAGAGGTGCTGCATCCGGGAGTAGCCGCGGTTCGGCGAGACCGGCGCCTTGTTCGTCGCGACCTGGGTGAAGTCGAGCTCGATGTGGCGCCAGCGGTACATCCCCGGCGTGACCTGGGCCCAGATCACACCGCCGAGCGGCTCGTAGCGGAGCCACGCGCCGGCGTCGTCGAGCGCCTTCGTCCGGAAGCCGAGCAGCGTGCCGTCGTCCTTGACGGCGACCTGGGTGTCCTGGAACCAGCGCTCGTTGCCGTGCGACATCGAGAGGTGGAAGTCGGTGCGCCACTCCGTCCACTGCACCGGCCGGTTGAGCTTGCGCGCGAGGAGGCAGCAGACGACGAGCTGCGGATGCGACGTGATCTTGTTGCCGAAGCCGCCGCCGATGTCCTGCGTGACGAAGCGGAGCTTGTCGAGCCCCACCTTCATCGCCGGCCCCATCATGATCGCGGCGAAGCCGGGGAACTGGTTGTTCGTGTGGATCGTCCACTGCCCGACCCCGCGGTTGTACTCGACGAGTGCGCCGTCGCACTCGAGCGGCGTCGAGTTGAAGCGGTGGAAGTGGAGCTCGGGGATCTCGATCACGCGGTCGGCCTCGGCGAAGGCGGCGTCGAGGTCGCCCCACGAATACAGACCAGTCCACATGAGGTTCCCCTCGGCGTCGTCGTGTAGCACCGGCGCGTCGGAGTCCTGGGCCGTGCGCGCGTCGACGACTACCGCGAGCGGCTCGTAGTCGACCTCGACGAGCTCCGAGGCGTCGCGCGCGAGCTCGCGCGTCTCGGCGACGACCGCGACGACCGGCTCGCCCACATAGCGCACCTTGCCGACCGCGAGCGCGAAGTCCTTGATGTTCGCGCCCGGCACGCTCGAGATCTGGAAGAACGGATCGGTGAGCGCCGCGACCTCCTCGCCGGTCAGCGTCCCGTAGACGCCGTCGATCGCCTCGGCCGCCGAGACGTCGACGCGCGTGATGTGCGCGTGCGCGTACGGGCTGCGCACGAAGTGGAGGTAGCCCATCCCGTGCCGCTTGACGTCGTCGACGAAGACGCCCTCGCCCTGCAGGAGCCGCTTGTCCTCCTTGCGCTTGACGCTCTGGCCGCCCCAGCCCTTCTGCACCTCGACCGGTGCCGGCGCGACAACGGTCTCGCTCATCTCGATCTCGGTCACTTCGCCACCGACTTCACGGCCTCGACGATGTTCCAGTAGCCGGTGCAGCGGCAGATGTTGCCCTGCAGCGCCTTCTTGATCTCGTCCTCGGACGGGCTCGGGTTCTCGCGCAGGAGCGCGGTCGCGCTCATCAGCATCCCCGGCGTGCAGTAGCCGCACTGGAGCGCGTGGTGCTCGTTGAACGCCTGCTGCAGCGGGGTCAGCTCGCCGTCCTCGCTGAGCCCCTCGACGGTCTCGATGCTCGCGCCGTTCGCCTGGACGGCGAGGAGCATGCAGCTCTTCACGAGCGACGCCGTCGAAGATCACCGAGCACGCGCCGCAGTTGCCGGTGTCGCAGCCGATGTGGCTGCCGGTGAGGTCGAGGTCGTCGCGCAGGAAGTGGATCAGGAGCTTGCGCGGCTCGACGTCGCGCTCGTAGGTCGTCCCGTTGACGGTGACCGTGACGTCCATCAGCGCGTCGAGGCCTCCGTTGCGGCGCGCTCGGCGAGCACGGTGGCGAGATGGACGCGGTACTCGCTCGAGGCGTGGACGTCGGACGGCGGCATGAGGTTCGCTTCCCGCACGGCGTCGGCGACGCCGTCGGGCGAGTCGGCCGTGAGCGAGCACCGGCACGGCGTCGACGCAGCCGAGCGCGACGCGAACGGCGCCGTTCACCGAGGCGGCGGCGTTGCAGATGCATGTCCCGTCGACGCCGAGCGTGACCGCGGCGAAGCCGTCCTGCTTACCGGCGGGGATCGAGATCCGCGTCAGCAGCTCGCCCGGCCCGACCGCGGTGAGGTAGACCCCGAGGAAGAACTCCTCCGCCGAGACCTCGCGCGCGCCGCCCGCACCCACGATGGTCATCCGCGCACCGGTCGCGACCATGAGCGGCGGCAGGTGGTTCGTCGGGTCGTTCGAGCAGACGTTGCCGCCGATCGTGCCGCGGTTCCGCACCTGGGTGTCCGCGATCGTCGCGCAGACCTCGCCGAGGATGGGCCGCGCCTTCGCCTCCGCCGAGCCCATCAGCTCGGTGTACGTGGTCATCGCGCCGATCGTGAGCGTTCCGTCGCCGGCGAGCTCGATCCCGCGCAGCTCCTCGAGGCCGTTCAGGTCGACGAGCATGTCCGGCGACGCCGCGCGCGCCTTCATGACGTTGACCAGCGTCTGGCCGCCCGCGAGCGCGCGGGCGCCGTCGTTCGCGGCCAGCAACTCCAGCGCCTCGCCCACGGACGCAGGCTTTGCGTATTCGACCTCGCGCAGCAGCACGAGCCGATCCTATAGAGAGGCGTGAATGCGGGTTTCCGCCTCGCGCAGGCGGCCCCCGGCGCGTCCAGCGCGAACCGCGATGATCTCGGCGAGGATCGAGACCGCCGTCTCGGACGGCGTGCCCGCGCCGATGTCGAGCCCCGACGGCCCCGAGATGCGATCGAGCTCGTCGTCGGTCATGCCCTCTTCGCGCAGGAGCCCGCGCCGGCGCTCTTGGTTCCGGCGCGAGCCGATCCAGCCGACGTAGAACGCGTCGCCGGCGAGCGCACCGCGGATCAGCGGCAGGTCGAACTTGTCGTCGTGCGTGAGAACGACGACCGCGGTGCCCAGATCCGGCTGGACCTGCGCCAGCGCCTCGTCGGGCCAGGCGAGCAGGAGCTCGTCGGCGCTCGGGATTCGCTCCGGCGTCGCGAAGCTCGCCCGCGCGTCGGCCACCACCGTTCGCCAGCCGAGGAGCTTCGCGGCGCGACACAACGCCTCTGCCGTGTCGACCGCTCCGTAGACGAAGAGCCGCGGCGGCGGCGCCTGGACGTCCGCGAGAACCGTACGGTCCGCGAGCTCGATGACGTGACTGCGGCCCCGCCGGCGCGCGGCCTGCTCCAGCTCGGGATCGTGCAGCCGCTCGCCGACCCGCTCGCCCGCGACCACCGTGAGCGTCACCTCGGGCCGCTCCGCGTCGACGAGCTCCTCGACGAAGACGTCGATCTCACCGCCGCAGGGCAGGCCGATCCCGAACGCCATCTCGTCGGTGATTCCGTAGGTGAGCAGCCGCGGCGGTCCGCCCTCGAGGACCTCCTGAGCCGCGAGAACCACGTCGCTCTCGACGCAGCCACCGGAGACGGATCCTTCGAGCGCACCGCTGTCGCTGACGTAGAGCTTCGCGCCGACCGGACGCGGCGCCGAGCGGCGCGTCGCCACGACGGTCGCAACGGCGACCCTGCGCCCCACCTCGCGCCAGAGCACAGCCCGCTGCAGCGCCTCGTCCATGCCGGTCAAGCTAGCGGCCGAGGTAGGCCTTGCGCAGGTCCTCGTGCTCCCGCAGCTCGGCCGCTGGCCCCTCGAGCACGAGCCGGCCGGTCGAGAGGACGTAGCCGCGGTCGGCGATCGAGAGCGAGACGTTCGCGTTCTGCTCCACCACCAGCACCGCGACGCCGGACTCGTGCACCTGCTGGATGATCTCGAAATTCCGCTCGACGAGGATTGGGGCGAGCCCCATCGACGGCTCGTCCATCAGCAGCAGCTTCGGCCGCGCCATCAACGCACGCCCCATGGCGACCATCTGCTGCTCGCCGCCCGACATCGTGCCGGCCAGCTGCGCCCGCCGGTCGTAGAGCAGCGGGAAGAGCTCGTAGACGCGATCGAAGTCCTCCTTCGCCCCCTTGCCGTGCAGGTACGCGCCCATCTCGAGGTTGTCGAGCACCGTCATCGGCCCGAACAACCGTCGGTTCTCGGGGACGATCGCGATGCCCTTGCCGATCCGGTAGCTCGTCGAGCGGGACGTGATGTCCTCACCTGCGAAATAGACGCTGCCGTTCCGCGGCTGCACGATCCCGAGCACCGTCTTCAGCGTCGTCGACTTGCCGGAGGCGTTGCCGCCGAGCAGGCACACGAGCTCGCCGGGGTGCACCTCGAGGCTCAGGCCCTGGAGGATGTGGATCTGGCCGTAGTACGTGTTGACCGCGTCGAGCCGCAGCAGCGGCTCGGGCGCCGCGCCGTTCTCGGTGCCGTTCGCTTCGCTCACTTCGTCGTCGTCGCCTTCGTCCCGAGGTACGCCTCGACCACCCGGGGGTCGGTGGCGACCGCGTCGAACGAGCCTTCGGCGATCTTGACGCCGTGGTCGAGCGCGACGACTCGGTCGGAGATGCCCTCTACCACATGCATGTCGTGCTCGATCAGGAGGATCGTGTACCCGCCTTCATCGCGCAGCTGCCCGATCAGCTCGGTGATCTCGTGCGTCTCCGTGGGATTCATTCCGGCAGCCGGCTCGTCGAGCAGCAGGATCCGCGGCTCGGTCGCCATGGCCCGCGCAATCTCGAGCCGCCGGCGGTTGGCGTACGACAGCGAGTACGCGGGTTGATTCCAGCGGTAGCCCATCAGGCGCTGGCCGAAGAAGGAGAGCTTCTCCTCTGCCTTGGCCCTGATCTCCCGCTCCTCGCGGCGCATCGCGGGAGTGCGAAGCATCGCACGGATGACGTCCACCTTCGTTCGCCCGTACTGCGACGCCATGACGTTCTCGACCACGCTCATGTTGAGAAAGAGCCGCAGCGTCTGGAACGTACGGGCGACCCCGGTCCGGGTGATCTTGTGCGGGGGCAGACCGACGAGGCTCGTGCCCGCCAACAGAATCTCTCCCGCCTCGGGGCGGTAGATCCCGGTGATCAGGTTGAACAGCGTCGTCTTCCCGGCGCCGTTCGGGCCGATCACGCTGACGATCTCCTTCTCGTTGACGACGAGGTCGAGGTCGTCGATCACCTTCAGGCCGCCGAACGACATCGAGAGGTTGTTGAGCTCGAGCAGCGGCGTCGGCGGAGTGGCTTCGGGAGCCGCGGTCATCAGACGATCTCCACTCTCGCCGTCCCGAGGAGCCCTTGCGGCCGCTTGACCATCAGCCCGACGAGCATCGCCCCGAAGAGGATGAAGGCCGTCACCCCCGGGTTCTCGCTGAGCACGTTCTCCCACACGACCGCCGCGAGATAGATCGTCGGACCAAGGGCGATGATGCGCCACCACCCCTGGAGGCTGATGACGAGCACGACCGCCGCCACGAGCCCGATGTAGAGGACGTTGTCGAAGGTTCCGTGGCTCGCACTCGGGATGACGACCCAGTGCGAGAGCCAGCCCGCGCCGGCGGTCGTCTTGCCGGACACCCACGCGTGTCCCGCGGTCGCCGCAACGACGGCATGGACGACGAACCCGGTCGCGATCGTCCCTACGAGGACGACGACTGCCTTGTACCACGGCTTCAGCAGCGCGATCATGAGAATGATCAAGCCGTAGAAGAGCCAGCGCTTGAATCCGGGATGGTCCGTCTGCGGCTCGAGGAACACGAAGGTGCAGTTGATGATGATCGCCCCGACGATGACTCCAGCGATGCTGCCGAGGCCGCCGAGGATGATCACCGCGTAGATCGTGATCAACAGCCCGATGCTGTAGTTGGTCGACACCGCGGCCGTGAGGATCGCCGCGTAGATCGCGCCGAAGAACCCGGCCACCGCCCAGCTGAAGATGAACGCGAGGATCTTGAGCCGGTTGACGGGGATGCTCATCACCTCGGCGGCGAGCGGGTCTTCGCGCGACGCCCGCCAGGCGCGTCCGGTCCGGGACTGGTTGGCGAGATAGAGCGCCGCCGCAACCACCGCGACCGCACCGACCAGGAGGAAGTACAGCTGCTTCGAGGTCGTGAGCTTGTAGCCGAAGAACGTCAGCGGGTCGAGCTGTGGGATGCCGTTGGCGCCTCCGGTCAACCCCTTACCGAAGAGCGTCGGGTTGGTGACGTTCGTGAACACCAGGAACGCCTGCGCGAAGAACAGGGTCACGATCGCCAGGTAGTCACCGAGCAGCCGACGTGCGGAGAAACCGAGGATCGCGGCCGGGATCATCGCGGCGATCATCGCGATCGGAAGCACCAACTCGGCGGGCCAGTGGATCCCGTAGTAGCCCGACGAGAGGAGCGCGTAGGCGTAGGAGCCGATGCCGAAGGCCGCCACGTAGCCGAGGTCGAGCAGGCCCGCCCAGCCGACGTCGACGTTGAGCCCAAGGCCCATGCCGACGAAGAGCAGCGTGAACAGGCCGAAGTTGAAGAGATCGCCTTCGCTCTTGAGGAGCCAGTAGGGCAGGCTCAGCGCGAGCGCGAGGAAGGCGAGAAACTTGACCGCCTCGGGAGTGGATTCCCAGCCCCGCGCGAGCCAGTTGAGCGGTCCGCGCCCTCCGCTGCGGCCTCCGTGCGACGCGACCCAGGAGTCGACGCCGATCTGCGGCCCGGACTCCGGCTCAGAAGGCGGTTCGGGCAGGCCGGGAGTGTCGGGCGTGTCGCTCATACCTTCTGGATGGCGTGGGAGCCGAGCAGACCGGTCGGACGCACGATCAGGAAGCCGATGAGGAGGCCGAAGACGACGAGCTCCGACCACTGCCCCCCGACGTAGCCGGTGGAGAAGGCCTCCACAACCCCGATCAGAATACCGCCGAGCATGGCGCCGGGGATGCTGCCGATTCCGCCGACCACGGCGGCCGTGAACGCCTTCAGGCCGAACAGGAAGCCGAGGAAGAAGTACGTGTCGCCGAGGTACAGGCCGTACATCACTCCGGCCGCCCCGGCGAGCACCGAGCCGATGAAGAAGGTCATCGAGATGACCCGATCGGTGTCGATCCCCATCATCGACGCGGCCTCGCGGTCGTAGGCAACGGCTCGCATCGCCTTCCCGAACTTGGTGCGATAGACGAGCCAGACGAGCACCGCCATCAGCGCGATCGCCGTCAGAACGACGAGCGTCTGGACAACGTTGATGGGCACATTGTCGACATGGAAGACGGGGTTGAGCAGCGGCCCGAAGTTGCCGTTCTTGCCACCGAGCTGGTAGCCGTCGTAGAGAAAGTGGGCGGAGTTGGTGAGCAGCTGGACGCTGCTCTCGAGGAAGAACGCAACGCCGAGCGCGCTGATCAGGGGCGCGATCCTCGGTGCATTGCGTAGCGGCCGGTAGGCGACACGCTCGATGGCCACCCCCAGGAACCCCGACCCAGCCATGGAGACGGCAAACATCAGGATGATGAGCGGAACGATCGGGATGGTGGGGGCGAGCGCGCCGCCGAACGCGACCAGGACGCCGTAGCCGATGAAGGCTCCCACCATGTAGATGTCGCCGTGGGCGAAGTTCAGGAGCTTCAGGATCCCGTACACCATCGTGTAGCCGAGGGCGATCAGCGCGTACAGGCTCCCGAGGACGATCCCGTTGCGCAGGAGCTCCCAAAAGCCTCCCCACCCGAGCGAGCGGATCTGGTCGACGATGTTGAAGAGGAGAAGGTGGTGCATCCCGGGCGCCTAGCTTCTCACAGAAAAACGACGAGCGGCCCGCTTTGGCGGGCCGCTCGCTTGGATCGGTAGATCGGTTACCCGACGCGCTTGTAGCTGCCGTTCGACTGGATCTTGTAGATGCCGAACGCAGCCTTGCCCCCCATGTCGCCGGGGCCCTGGAACTTCGCGTGGTTCTTCTTCAGGAACGCGACCGGGAAGCCGAGCAGCGAGACCTTGGCGCTCAGCTTGACCTTGGCGACGGCCTTGCGGACAGCAGCCCGCGTGGTCTTGCCATGGCCGGCCTTGCACGCCGCGTTGACCGCGGTGGCGTTGACCATGACCGACGTGTAGGTCGGGAGGCCGAACGTCTCCGGATCGCCGCCGTGTGCCTTCTGGAACGACTTCAGCGCCGAGGACGTCGTGTCGACGGGGAAGCCGGACACGTAGCTGCCGGCGCCCTTGAACGTGCTCGGATCGTCGGTGCCGTCGGATCCCATCACGACCTGGTTGTCCCCGTTCGCCCGCAGCTGGGTGTAGAACTGCTGCGCCATGGCGGGAACCTGCCACGGGATGTACACGAGCTGCGTGTTGTGCGGGATGCCCGCGATCACCGAGTTGTAGTCAGGGTTCTGCTGGCTGATGTGGTCCTGAGTCACGCTGACCCCATCTGCCAGGAGGTCGTTCTTGACCTGGGCCGCGAGACCCTGGCTGTATGCCTCTTCGTCGTCGATGATCCGGACGACCTTCTTCTTCAGCACCTTGTGGATGTACGTCGCGACGTTGTCGCCCTGCTGACCGTCGTTCGGCACCGTGCGGAAGAAATAGCCCTTGGGCGTCTCGCGCGAAGCAGCCGGGGTCGTCGTGGCCCGCGTCAGCGCGACGCGGGTCGCCGAACCGGAAACGACTCCGAGACCGCTGGCCTTGTACGCCGAGATGCTGTCCTCGACCTCCTGGCTACCGGCGGGGCCGGTGACCGCGAGGATCTTCCCGTTCGACGCGAATGCATGGCCCACCTGGACCGCCTGCGGGTTGGGTCCCGCGAGCACGGTGTCGCCGCGAACGAAGGCGATCTTCAGCTTGTGGCTCTTGTTCCAGGTCTTCTTCGCGAAGTTCGCCCAGTCCCACTGCGGGGCGCCGAGCGTTGCGGCCGGACCAGTCTCCGGATACGCAACCCCGATCGTCACCTTCTTACCGCAGCTGACGCTCTTGGCCGCCGCCGCACTGAGGTGCGCCGGCGCCTTGGCCGACCCCCAGGCGGAGGTGGCAACGAAAACGGAGATCAACGCCGCAAGAAGCGCGACTCCTCCGACTTTCTTCAACATTCATGCCCTCCTTTTGAACGTGCCCCTCACCACTAAGACGCTTTCCTCCGGCCGAGGTTGGCGTCGCTGCAAGGACTGGCCCGCGACTTTACTCCGCAATAACAGGCGAAGGAAGAGAGGCCGCCCGGTATAGGCTCGCGCAATGCGCTACTGCATGCAGGAGGTGGAGGCGGGCGAGCCGGTGACGCCGCTCTTCACGGTCCCGGAGTTCCGGCAGCGCCTGCTGCGCTTCGACGGAGCGGGCGACGAGCACCGGGACGACGAGCGCGACGAGGTGCTCTACGTCCTCGAAGGCCACGCGACGGCTGCGGTCGGCGACGAGACGCACGAGCTCGAGCCGGGAACCGGCGTCTTCGTCGCCCGCGGGACGTCCTGGCGGATCGAGTCCGCCGACGGCCTGAGGCTCCTCTCGGTGCTCGTAGAGGAGCCGCTGCCCGCGTCGGCGAGCCACGCGCTCATCGCGAGCGGTGAGCGCGGAACGGCGACCGCCGGACGCGAGTTCACGCTGCTGGCGCACCCGGAGAACGGGTGCGAGTCGGTGACGCAGTTCGTCGGCTACATCCCGCCCGGCCGCGCGCCGGACCACTTCCACCGCTACGACGAGGTCGTCTACGTCCTGTCGGGAGAGGGCGCCTTCCACGTCGACGGCGAGAGCGCCCCGCTGCGCACCGGCTCGTGCGTCCACCTGCCCGCGCGACTCGTCCACTGCCTCGAGAACCACGGCCCAGGGGAGATGCGCGTGCTCGGTGTCTTCCGCCCCGCGGGCTCGCCGGCCGAGGCCTACTACCCGGACGGCAGCGCCGCCGCCGTCCCGGCGGGCTAGAAATGAGCGACTGCTGATGCCGCACATCGAACGCACAGCGCACGTGGGCTGGGACGGGAACCTCGCCCGCGGCGCAGGCACGCTCGACGCCGAGAGCGGCGCCTTCGCCCGCCTGCCCTTCTCCCTGCCGTCGCGAGTCGGCGACCCGGGCGGCAAGACGAGCCCCGAGGAGCTGCTCGCCGCCGCGCACGGGGGCTGCATCACGATGTCCCTGGTAGGCGAGCTGACCGGAGCCGGCACTCCACCGGGCCGTCTCGACGTCTCCGTCACGATCGTGATGGACGAAGTCGAGGGGCAAGGCCACCAGATCGTCGGCTCCCGAGTCGAGATGGTCGCGCGGGTGGAGGGAGTCGACGACGACGCCCTGCAGGCAGCGGTCGAGCAGGCGGATGAGGGCTGCCCGTTCTCCCAGCTGCTCAAGCGCGCGGGCGCCGAGGTCAGCGTCTCCGCCCGACTCGGGTGACGTTCGAACAGCTGGCCGCGGCGCGCCGGACGCACAAGGCATTCGGGCCGGAGCCGCTACCGCGCGAGACACTGCTCGAGGTCTTCGCGGTCGCGCGTCACGCGCCGACGCACCACCTCAACCAGCCGTGGCGCTTCCGGGTGCTCGGCCCGGACACGCTCGACGCGCTGAAGCGGGCGGCCGGCGGGAAAGAAGCCCAGAAGCTCGACCGCGCTCCGACGCTCGTGCTGGCGACGGCTGCACTGACGGGCGACCTCGCGATGGACGAGGAAGACGTGTGTGCAACGGCCGCCGCGATCATGCTGGTGCTCCTGGCCGCGACCGAGCGCGACATCGCGACGTATTGGCGGACACCGCAGGTCCTGCGCACCAAGGTCGGACGGGAAGCGGTCGGAATCCCGACCGGCGAGCGCTTCCTCGGCTTGCTCCACTTCGGCAGCACCGCGCGGGAGCCGGCTCCGCGCGAGCGCGAGCCCGTCGAGCGCTACGTGGAGTTTCTGCCCTAGGAGACGGCGGCCTCGCCCGGCCGCGGCTCGTCGACGCCGGACTCCGGCGTTCCGACGACCGGCGGCTCTGTCGGGCGAAGATAGAGGTACTCGTAGACGACGGCTGCGATGAGTGCTCCGGCGCCGGGCCCGATCCAGTAGATCCACCAACCGGTCCACGAGTTCGAGGCCAGCTCCGGCCCGAATGCACGTGCGGGGTTCATCGCGGCGCCGGTGAGCGGGCCGCCGACGAAGACGTCGATGGAGATGGTCAGGCCGATTCAGCCGGCGATCATTTGAAGGCGCCCCGTTCGTCGACGGCCGTCGCCCAGACCGCCCAGACCAGGAAGAGGGTCATGATCGCCTCGAGCGCGAACACCTTCGCGTCGGATACGTGAGGCGTGGGCGTCGCGCCGAACTTCACCAGGAGCTGGTTGAAGATGCCGCGGAGGATGAAGGCCGCGCAGACGGCGCCCAGCAGCTGGAAGAACCAGTAGAAGGCCGCCAGTCCGAGCTTGATCAGGCGCGTGGCGACGAAACCGAGCGTGATCGCGGGTTGAAGTGGCCATCGTGATCCACGGCCGGAGAGGCTGCGAGCACGGTCGGACGGACGGGATGCGTGAGGAGCCGCGGCGCAGGGCATGCCTGCTTCGATGAGCAGGGTCACTCACGAGCGGAGCTTCGACGTCGAGTGCCCCCACTGCCACAAGAGCTTCGTCGCCGAGCCGATCGACGGCGGCCGTGCCGCCCGCTACCTCGGCTTCAAGTGCCCGCACTGCAAGCTCTTCGTCCCGCTTCAGCGCGCGACCGACGCCGGGCTAGGCGCTGAACCCGATTAGCTGACGGCGTTGCGGAGCGCCTGCGCCTCGGGCAGGTGCTCGAGCTTCTTCAGCGTGTTGTTCTCGATCTGGCGAATCCGCTCGCGTGTGACACCGAAGGCGCGGCCGACCTCCTCGAGCGTGCGCGGCTCGCCGCCGAGCAGCCCGTAGCGGAGCTCGATCACCTCACGCTCGCGCCTCGGCAGCGCGTTGAGTGCGTGCACAACGTCCTCGCGCCGCAGCATGAGCTGCGCCGTGTCGAACGGCGACTCCGCCGCCTCGTCCTCGACGAAGTCGCCGAGTGACGAGTCCTCCTCTTCGCCGATCGGCTTCTCGAGCGAGATGGGCAGCTGCGACATGCGCAGGATCTCGCGCACCTCCTCGGTGGTGATCTCGAGCTCCTCGGCGATCTCCTCCGGGCTCGGCTCCCGTCCCAGCCGCTGCACGAGCTGCCGCTCGATGTGCACGACCTTGTTCAGCTTCTCGACCATGTGCACCGGGATCCGGATCGTGCGCGCCTTGTCGGCGATCGCGCGCGTCACCGCCTGGCGGATCCACCACGTCGCGTACGTCGAGAACTTGTAGCCCTTGCGGTAGTCGAACTTCTCCACCGCCCGGATCAGCCCCAGCGACCCTTCCTGGATGAGATCGAGGAACGAGAGCCCGCGTCCGAGATAGCCCTTCGCGATCGAGACGACCAGGCGCAGATTCGCCTCGATCATCGCCGTCTTCGCGCCCATATCGCCGCGCTCGATCCGCTTGGCGAGCGTCACTTCCTGATCGGCGGTCAGGAGCTGCACCTTGCCGATCTCGCGCAGATAGAGCCTGAGAGAGTCGAGTGACGGCTCGACGGTGAGGTCGAGCTTCGGCGCGACGGCGGCTTTCTCGTCCTCGGGCGGCGGCTCCTCGTGGGGCGGCCTCTTGTGGCGTTCGCCCTCGACGAGGTCGACTCCGTGCTCGATGAGGTAGGTGTAGAAGTCCTCGACCTGCTCCTTCGTCAGCTCGACGTCCTCGAGTCCGGTGACGATCTCGTCGTAGGAGAGAAATCCCTTCTCCCTCCCTTCGGCCACGAGCTTCTGGAGCTCTTCGACGTCAGGAAGCGAGATCTCGACGGTGAGCACGTCCCGTTACCTCCCGGCCTAGTTGGTCGCACGACGACACTGCTACAACCGACCGGCGCCGCCCCCGCCGTGCCCCGGTCCTCCCTCAATCGCGTGGCGGATACTAGTCAGGACCGGCCAGTTCGTAAAGAACTTGTCAACGCGCCGACTAGCTGTTTGGATGCCGGGGGTGCCACGTCTCGACTGGTTCTTCGTAGGCGGGTGGGTCTTGGTCGTCTGTTACGTGCTGGGGATCTGGACGCTGGCCGCGTTCAGCTTCCTCTTGCTTTCGCGGACGTTCTAGCCCGAACCTCGCCGACCTGTTCGCCCCGCGTATCGAGGACGGGCCGAATCGCGAGGTCCGGCAGGTCGGTGCCGAGGCGCGAAAGGAAGGCAGCGAGCGCCGGTGCGTGCGCGCGGCTCGCCCCGTCCTCCGTCTTGAGAGCGACGCCGGTTCCGTCCGGGCTTGCCGCGCAGAGGAGGCCCTCGGCGCCGCCCTTCGCGAGCCAGCCCGGCGCAGCGCGCATCAGGAGATAGTCGGCGCCGTCGGGACCGCCGACGAGGTCGGGCCGGGTGCGGATGGCCGCTGCGATCCTCGGGCCGCCCGGCAGCGACTCGAAGCGGGCGAACGCGAGCGCCATCCGCTCGAGCGGGAGCGCAAACGTGACGATGCCGCAACCGTCGGTGCCGGTTCGGAGCGCGTCCGGCTCGACCTCCGCGGCCTCGATGTGGACCTCGCGGCACGCGACCTGGACGGGGTGCTCAGGCAGTCGATAGCCCTCGGTGGGCCAACCGCGGGCGCGGCAGAGAGCGAGCATGCCCGCGTGGTTCCCGGAGCAGTTGTTGTGGATGCGCTCCGGCGGCCGGCCTTCCTGCAGGCCGAGCTCGAGGTCGTCCTCGGTCGCCTCGGCCCGAGCGAGCAGGGCGCGCGCCGCGGCCACCTGCTCGGGCGTGGCGTGATGGGAGGCGCAGGCAATAGCGAGCTCCTCGTCCGGCAGGTCGTCGCGGGCACGAACGAGCGGGAGCGCCTGCAGCGGCTTGGAGGACGAGCGCATGAAGCACGTCAACGTGGGATCGCCCGCAGCAGCGACGACGTCGCCCGCGCGGACCGCGACGGCAGCAACGCGGTGCACCGCCTCGACGACTCCGCCTCGACGCACCTCGACGAGGATCGGCTCGCTCACGCGCGCGAACCATACGCGCCTTTACGAATGGTCGGCACATGCAGTATGGTCGGGATATGTCGACCATTGATGGCCGTGACTACGAGGCGGAGGACACGATGATCGTCTCGGACCCTGCGCAGCTGCGGGCGCTGGCCAATCCTTTCCGCACCCAGCTGGTGCAGCTGCTGCGTGACCGGGCGCATTCCACGCAGGAGCTCTCGGCCGAGCTCGCCATCCCGAAGGGCACCGTAGGCCATCACCTCAAGGTGCTCGAGTCGGCAGGCCTGATCCGCGTCGTCCGCACCCGCAAGGTGCGCGCGGTGACGGAGAAGTTCTACGGCCGCACGGCGCGGCTCTTCCTCTACCAGACCGAGGATCCCGCAGACGGCCGGGCGATCTCTGCCGTCACCCTCCGGCAAGCCGCGAACGAGGTCGAGCTGGCACCGATCGTGACCGGTTTCGGCCTCGTTCGCGCGCGCCTCACGAAGAAAGACATGGAGCGGTTCGAGCGCCGCACGAAGAAGCTGATGGACGACTTCCGCGAGGCCGACAAGGTCGGCGGCATCCCCAGTTCGCTCACGGGCGGCATCTGGGCCTCGGAGACCGACGATGCGTAGACCGACGAGCCCGCTCTGGCGCCACCGCGACTTCATGAAGATGTGGACGGGCCAGACGATCAGTCAGTTCGGCTCGTCGATCTCGCAGCTGGCGCTGCCGATCATCGCGATCAAGCTGCTGCACGCGTCTCCATTCGCGGTCGCCGCGCTCGGCACGGTCGAGTTCCTGCCCTTCCTGCTCTTCACGCTGCCGGCAGGCGTGTGGGTCGACCGGTTGCCGCGCCGCAGCGTGCTGATCGTGGGCGACGTCGGACGCGGGGTTCTGCTCCTGTCTGTCCCGATCGTCTACTTCGAGGGCCACCTGACCATGACCCAGCTGTTCGTGGTCGGCTTCCTCACGGGCATCCTGACCGTCTTCTTCGACGTCGCGTACCAGTCGTATCTGCCCGCGCTCGTCGATCGCGAGGACCTCATCGACGGCAACTCGAAGCTCGAGGTGACGCGCTCTGCCGGGCAGCTCGCAGGTCCGGCGGTCGCAGGCGGATTGATCCAGCTCCTGACGGCCCCGTATGCCGTCGTGTGGGACTGCGTGAGCTTCTTCATCTCGGGCGCGTTCCTGGTCGCCATCCGCAAGAAGGAGCCGCCGCTCGAGCAGCACGAGGACGGGCGCCGAGCCGGCATGCGCCACGAGCTGTGGGAGGGCCTGCTCTATGTCGTCAAGCATCCGTACCTCCGGCCGCAGGCGATCTCGACCGGCACCTCGAACTTCTTCTCGAACGTCGCGTTCTCGATCGTGCTCGTGTTCGCCGTCCGGACGCTGGGCATGTCCACCGGCCTGATCGGCGTCGTCTTCGCGATCGGCAGCGCCGGCTGGCTGGCCGGCGCGGCGCTCTCTCCGCGGATGCAGAAATGGCTCGGCGTCGGAGGCGCGACGATCTTCGGCGCCGCACTGAGCGGGCCGGGCACGCTGCTCGTCGCGCTCACGCCGAAGAGCTTCCCGGTGCCCTTCTTCGTAGCGGGAATGGCCATCGGCGGCGCCGGAGCCGTCATCTACAACATCCAGCAGGTCTCGCTCCGCCAGGCGATCACGCCCGAGCGGATGCAAGGCCGGATGAACTCGGTGATGCGCTTCCTCGTGTGGGGGCCGATCCCGCTCGGCGCACTCGTAGGCGGCGCGATCGCCACGACCTTCGGTCTGAGGACGGCACTCGTCGTCGGCGCCCTGGGCGGCTTCACCAGCACGATCCCGATCATCTTCTCGCCGATCCGGAAGCTGAAGGAGATGCCCGACGGTGCGGAAACGCTTCCCGCAGTCGCGGCTGACGATGCCGGGCTCGCGCCGACCGTTACCGGCGGCTTCGACGAGAGCGGCGCCCTCGCCGGCGCGGGATCGTCGGCGCTGGACGAGAGCTGAAACAGACGCGGCTAGCCTTGCCGCATGCCCGAGCTTCCGGAGATGGAGGCGTGGCGGCGCCAGCTGAACGACCCCGTGTCGGCATTCCCGGTCGCGAAGGCCGGTCCGGCGCACATCGCCACGCTGAAGACGTTCGACCCGCCGCTCGACGCGCTCGACGGGCGTCACTTCCGTGGTGCAGAGCGGCGCGGCAAGCGACTCCTCTTCCCGACCGACGACGGCGAGCTCGTGCTCCTGGTCCACCTGATGACTGCGGGCCGGCTCAAGTTCCTGCGGGCCGAGGACAAGGGACCGAAGACGCCTGCGTTCGTGCTCGAGTTCCAGGGCGGCTCGAAGCTCGTCCTCACCGAGAACGCGAGGAAGAAGCGCGCCGGTGTCTGGCTGCTCACGCCGGAGGCGGCCGAGGCCGAGCTCGCGCACCTCGGGCCCGAAGCGCTCGGGCTCGGGCCAGAGCGGCTCGGCGAGATCGTCCACAGCGAGTCGCGGCGGCTGCACGCCCTGCTCCGCAACCAGCACCTGATCGCGGGGATCGGGCGTGCGTGGGCGAACGAGATCCTCCACACGGCGAAGCTGTCGCCGTACGCGCTCTCGGGCGACCTCGACGACGACGAGGTCGCCCGGCTCGCGGCGGCGATCGACGGGGAACTCGGGCGCGGCCTGGAGCTGCGCGAGGCGGGAGCCTCCGACGAGAAGACGTACCGCGTCCACCGGCGGCTCGGCGAGCCCTGTCACGTTTGCGGCACACCGCTCGCGCAGGTCGACTTCGAGGAGCACACGATCTACTACTGCCCGGAGTGCCAGACCGGCGGCCGCGTCCTCAAGGACCGCAGGCTCTCCCGGCTCCTGCGGTGATCGCGACCGACGGCATGGTCACGCTGCGTGCGCCCGCGCCCGGCGACGTGGAGCTGCTCGTGGCGAACCGGGACGAGGAGTTCTTCCGGTGGTTCGGTGCAGGCGCGACCGGGCCCCGTCCTGTCGCTGCGTCTGGGTCGGCGAGCAGCTGGTCGGCTGGGTCGACTACGACCTCGACGCCGACCATGACTGGCTCCGGCCGGGCGAGGTGAACGTCGGGTACTTCCTCTTCGCGGCAGCGCGCGGCAAGGGCTACGCGTCGCGGGCAGTGGATCTCTTACTCGAACATCTGCGACGCGACACCGAGCATCGAGTGGCGACCTTGCTCATCCACCCCGAGAACGAACGCTCGCTCGCGCTGGCGAGCCGGCTGCAGTTCGAGCAGCGGGGCAAGGTCAACGGGGAGCCCTTCTTCACCCGCGACCTCGGTTAGGCTCTCTGCATGGCGACAGTCGCAGAGGTCATGAATGCGGACGTCCTCGTCGTCGACCCGACGGCGTCCATCGGCGAGGCCGCCGAGAAGATGATCGAGGGGGGTGTCGGCGCCGTCGTCGTGATGGAGGACGGGGTGCGGATGGTCGGGATCATCACCGAGCGCGACCTCCTCCGCGCCGTCGCGCAGCGCGCGCGCGCCGCCGAGGCGCGGGTGCGCCAGTGGATGACCGAGAGCGTGATCACGATCGAGCCCGAGACGACCGTCCAGGGCGCGGCGAAGATGATGTTCGAGCGCAACTTCCGGCACCTGCCGGTGTCGAAGGACGGGCGCCTGCTCGGCATCGTCAGCCTCCGCCGCCTCTCCCAGTACGAGTTCGAGCACACGAAGGAGTCCGTCGGGTCCGCCTAATAGGGTCGGGCCGGTGATCAGACTCTTTCCGAACCACGGCGGCTGGCTCGAGGTCGTCTGCGGACCGATGTTCAGCGGCAAGAGCGAGGAGCTGATCCGGCGTCTGCGGCGCGCCGAGATCGCGGGCCAGCGTGTGTTGATCGTGAAGCCGCGCATCGACAACCGCTACGACATCGCCCATGTCGTCAGCCACGCGGGCGCCCGCATGCGCGCGGTCGCCGTGGACGATCCGGCCGACATCCCCGGTCTCGTCGACGGCTACGACGTCGTCGGCGTCGACGAGGTCCAGTTCTTCCCGCCGCAGATCACGCTCCTGCTCGACGGGCTCGTCGAGTGCGGGATGCGGATCATCGCGTGCGGACTCGACCAGGACTTCCGCGGGCTTCCGTTCGGCGCGATGCCGGAGCTCCTCTGCCGCGCCGAGCTCGTGGACAAGCTGCAGGCGGTGTGCCACCGCTGCGGCGGGCCGGCGACGATGACGCAGCGTCTCGTCGACGGCGCGCCGGCCCCCGCCGACGGCGACACGATCGTCGTCGGTGCTCTCGAGCAGTACGAGGCGCGCTGCCGCTCGTGCCACCAGCTGGCGGCGCCTGTGTTCGCCGCCGGCTAGCTCAGCCGGATCACGAGGGTCTCGCCGTCGACCGCGACGGAACCGCCGAGGCGCCCGACGAGCTGGACAGCGACCGCGGCCCCGAGGTCGCGCAGGTCCTCGCCGAGGACGACCGGCGCCGAAGCCGGCGTGACCCGCGCGAGCCTGATCTCGGCGCCGTCCACCTCCACCTCGACGCTCTCGAGGCCGCCGTGGCGGAGGGCCGACTGGAAGAGCGCCGCGAGGCCACGCTCGACCGCGTCGGTGTCCGTCTCGAGTGTCGTCCCTGAGCCGGTGACGCGCACGCGCTCCTCGCCGAGCCGCGCCGCCGCCGTCCGTGCCAGCTCGAGCGTGTCGGCCTCGCGCAGCGTCGGGTCGTACCGACCCGACTCGATCCGCGCGACGAGCGAGAGCTCGTCGACGAGCTCTGCGAGTTGCGCCGAGGCGGCGTCGATCATCTCGACGTACCGGTCGGCCGGCGGCTCCAATCCACCGCCGCGCACCAGCGTCGTCGCGAAACCGTGCACGGTTGCGAGCGGCGTGCGCAGGTCGTGGCACGCGAGGGAGACGAGGCGGGCGAAGGCGGTGTCCTCGCTCACAGGTCTAACCTAACCGGATGGAACACACCCAGGCTCCGGATCTCCAGGCGGCCGCCCCCGAGGTCGCGCTCGGCCTCTCGAGGGTCGGCGTGACGGGCGTCCAGAAGGCGCTCCGCATCGGGCGCGGCCGCAGGGAGAAGCTCATCGCGGCGACCGTCGACTGCACGGTCGACCTGGATCCGCGCCGCAAGGGCGTGCACATGTCGCGCTTCCCCGAGCTCTTCGAGGAGGCGGTCGAGGGCGTCGTCGAGGACGACGCATTTCTCGTCGAGGATCTCGCGGAGCACGTCGCGCGGCGTGTCGTCGACCGGCAGGAGGCGCTGCTCGCGGAGGTGCGGATCACCGCGCGCTACCCGTACGAGCGCCGGACGCCGGTGACGAAGCTCGCGACGCAGGAGATGGTCTCGCTGATCGGGATCGCCGCCGCCTCGCGGGACCGCGTCCGGCGGATCGTCGGTGTGGAGGCGACCGGGATCAACGCGTGCCCGTGCGCGCAAGGGCTCGTACGCGGCGCGGCGACTGACCGCCTGCTCGAGGCCGGCTTCGACGGCGACGAGGTCGAGCGGATCCTCGAGCTCGTGCCGCTGGCGACGCACAACCAGCGCGGCCGCGGCACGCTCCTCGTCGGCACTGCGGAGCGCCTCAACGCCGAGCGGCTCGTCGAGATCGTGGAGGGCTCGATGAGCTCGCCGATCTACGAGCTCCTCAAGCGCCCCGACGAGCTCTTCGTCGTCGAGCACGCGCATCTCCAGCCGCGCTTCGTCGAGGACTCGGTCCGCGTCGCGCTCAAGAGCGTCCTCGACGAGCTGCCACGCCTCGACGACGGTGATTTCGTCCTCTCGCGGCAGCTCAACTTCGAGACGATCCACGCCCACGAGGTCGTCGCCGAGCGGCACGGCACGATCGGGGAGCTGCGGGCCGAGCTCGAGGGCGCAGGCCATGGCCCGGCTGGACATACCGGGCTGGCGGACTGGCTGCGGACCTAGGAAAAATCTCTCAAACGGTCTACGATCCGCTTCGGCTCGTCCGGACGTGTCCACACGCTCGCGGACGAGGGAGAAACGAAAGGAGCCAGGGGTAAATGAAGAGACTCGTCCTGTTGGCGGTCGCAGGCGCGACTGCCGTGGTTCTCTGGGTTGCTGCTGCTGGAGCTGCCCAGAACGGCTCGGGGGGGCCGCTGGCGAAGAGCGCAGCCGTGACGGCACGTCACATTCCCCTCTCCAAGGCAAGCGCCGCGCAGCCGCGCGGCCTGAAGGGTGTGCCCTCGAAGGGCAGCTACGCCTTCCTGCTCAAGCTCACAACCGCGCCCACCGGAGCCGCGTACAACGCGTTCCGGTCGTCAGGTAAGAGCGCCGCCCATCTGGCCGCGACGAACCAGCTCGCCGCGGTCCACGCCGCTCAGAGCCGGGTGATCGCCGCACTTCCGAGCGGCTCGCACGTGCTCTACGAGACCCATGCGGCCCTTGCGGGCATCGCGGTCTACACGAAGGTCTCGAACCTCGCAGCCCTGCAGCGCATCTCGGGCGTCGCAAAGGTGTACCCGATCGCTGCCAAGAGGCCGTCGCTCTCCTACGCGGTTCACCTCGTGAAGGCGCCGGAGGTATGGGCGACAGCGGCCCCCGGAAGCCTGGGCGAGAACGCCACGGTCGCGATCATCGACACCGGCATCGATTACACGCACGCGGATTTCAACGGCCCCGGAACCACGGCCGCCTACAACACGGCGTTCGCCAACGACACCACCGCTCCCGCTCCCGGCTCGTTCGATCCCGCCAAGTTCATCGGCGGTAACGTCGGACACGACTTCGCCGGGGACGCCTACAACGCGGACGATCCGAACAACTCGACCCCGGTTCCCGACAACAACCCGCTCGACTGCAACAGCCACGGCACCCACGTGGCGGGGATCATCGCCGGCTACGGCGAGAAGCCCAACGGATCGACGTACCCGCACGCAGCGAGCGACTACCAGGCCCTCGGCGGCCTGAGCTCCTCCGCCTACCAGGCCCTGTTCCGCATCGGGCCGGGCATGGCGCCGGAGGCGAAGATCATTTCCTACAAGGTCTTCGGTTGCACGGGCAGCACGAGCGTCGTCGGCGCCGCTCTCGACGCCGCGGCGGACCCGAACGGAGACGGCGACACCTCCGACCACGTCGGCGTGGTCAACATGTCGCTCGGCTCCGACTACGGCTCGCCGCAGGACGGCGACTCGGTGCTCTCGAATGCCGACTCGGCGCTGGGTATCAGCGTCGTGGTGGCGGCCGGAAACGGCGGCGACCTCTACGACGTCGGCGGCTCGCCGGGCGACGCGCAGCGGGTCATCAGCGTGGCGTCGAGCCAGGACGCGTACTCCCAGATCGACACGCTGCACGCCACCGTCAACGGCACCCCGGAGACCTACGGCGCGCAGCGCTCCGTGGCCTACGACTGGGCGAACGATCCCGACTTCGCCGGTCAGGCCGTCGTCAACATCACCGATCCGACTGACGTGAACAACGGCAACACCGACGGCTGCGACCCGATCAACCAGGACCTCACGGGCAAGGTCGTCTTCCTCGAGTGGACGGACGACAGCACGGTCCGCCGCTGCGGTTCCGCGGCACGGTCGCAGAACGCAGAGAATGCCGGCGCGGTCGGGGTGATCCTCGGCGAGGACCAGGAAGTGTTCTCGGCAGGCATCACCGGAAGTGCCGACATCCCGGTTGTCCAGGTGGTCAAGTCCGCCGCAGACGCAATCCGAACGGCCCTGAACGCGAGCCATACGGTGACGGCCGACAGCACGTCGGCGAACGACTTCGAGCAGCTCGTTCCCGCCAACGACGACAAGGTGTCCGACTTCTCCTCCCGCGGCATCCGTAACGCGGGCGACGTGAAGCCGGACGTCAGCGGCGTCGGGCAGAGCGTCTTCTCGGCCGGCATGGGCACCGGCAACGAGGGCCTGTCGGACAGCGGCACCTCGATGGCCACGCCCATGGTCGCCGGGCTCTCGGCGCTCGTGCGCTCCGAGAACCAGACCTGGAACCCGGAGCAGGTCAAGGCCGACATCATGAACACGGCCGACCAGGACCTGTTCACGGGCGACAGTCACACGGGCACGAAGTACGCCCCGAACCGGGTCGGCGCCGGGCGCATCGACGCACAGGCGGCGCTCGCCAACGGGGTGCTCGCCTACGTCACCGACGACCCGGGCGCCGTCAGCGCGTCGTTCGGGACGATCGAGGCCACGGCCCCGATGACCCTGCACAAGACGATCAAGCTCGACAACCAGAGCGGGACGAGCGAGACCTACAACACGTCCTACGAGGCGCTGACCTCGGTGCCCGGAGCGACCTACTCGGTGTCGCCGTCGCAGGTGACGGTGGCCGCGGGGCAGTCCACGACGGCGACGCTCACGCTGACGATCGATCCGACAGCGCTCACGAAGACGATCGACCCGACGGTGGACCGGCTCCAGGCCGGGCTCCCGCGGGAGTACCTCGCCGACGCGAGCGGCCGCGTGCTGTTCACGCCGACGGACACGAGCCCGACACTGCGCGTGCCGGTGTACTCGGCGCCGCGGCCCGCCTCGGTCATGACCCAGCCGTCCTCGCTCGACATGCCGAGCGGCGCGGTCCAGTCGGCCACCCTGCCTCTCAGCGGCACGGGAGTCGACCAGGGCAGCGGCGACACGGCGATCCAGTCGATCGTGGCCGGCTTCGAACTCCAGGCCAAGAGTGGCGCCCTGCCGAGCTGCGGCGGAGCGGTCACGTCCGGCTGCATCCACGCGAGCGACGAGAGCGCTGCCGACCTGAAGTACGTCGGCACGACGTCGAACGCGCCGGAGCTGACGTCGATCGGCGACAACCCGTTCGGCTGTAACGCCGACTTCCAGTGCGGGCTCGAGTACTTCGCGATCTCGACGCAGGGCCCATGGCACACGGCGGCGTCGCAGGACGAGTACGACATCTACATCGACACGAACGGCGACGGAGTCCCCGACGCGGTCACGTTCAACACGCGGTTGACCGGCACGGACATCTTCATCGACGAGACGATCGACCTGAACACCGACCAGGTCGTCGACGAAGAGCTGATCAACGACCGGTTCGGCGACACCGACACCGCCCTGTTCGACAGCGACACACTGGTGATGCCGGTCGAGACCGACCTGCTGCCCGGCGTGTCCGTCGGCCACTCGCGCATCAGCTACGGCATCGTCACGTTCGGACAGTTCTCGACCGACCCGGTGGACAGCGTCGGCTTCAACAGCGGCATGACCGCCCTCGACGGGTCGCTCAGCACCGACGTGCTGAACCCGGGCGTGGCCGTGTTCGGTGCCTTCAACGGGGCCGGCAGCCCGCTGCTCTACGCTGACTCGCCGGGCACGTCCCTCACCGTCCGGCGTGACGCCGCGGCGTACACGGCCGACCACGGAATGGGCGCGCTGCTCGTCCACTTCCAGAACAAGGTCGGCAACAAGGCACAGGTCGTCGACCTCGACCACCACACGCTCACGGTGACCCTCAGCGGTAACGGGAGCGGCACGGTCACGAGCTCGCCGGCCGGCATCAGCTGCGGGTCGACCTGCTCGGCGTCGTTCGCCGACGGAGCCTCGGTCACCCTCACGGCGACCCCGGCGTCCGGCTCCCACCTCACCGGCTGGTCGGGTGGAGGCTGCTCGGGGACGAGCACGTGCCAGGTGACGCTCAGCGCCGCAACCACGGTGACGGCGACCTTCACGAAGAAGAAGGACACCACGAAGCCGAAGGTGACGAGCGTCAAGGTGAAGGTGAACCACGGCAAGCACACCGCAAAGGTCACGTTCCACGGCACCGATCCGGGGAACGGTTCCAAGGGCCTGCGGTTCCAGTGCAAGCTCGACAAGAAGTCGTTCAAGAGCTGCCACTCGCCGAAGCTCTACAAGCACCTGAGCCACGGCAAGCACACGGTTCAGGTCAAGGCGAAAGACAAGGCAGGCAACGTCTCGAAGACCGTGAAGAAGAAGTTCAAGGTCTAGGACGTGGGCTCGGCGGCGGAACCGCGCTCTGCGCGGTCCGCCGCCGCAGCTCGATCCGGCCCTCTTCGCCCCGCCAGAGGCGGCCGATGTTCGCCCGGTGGAGGAAGACGACGCCCGCGCCGGCCGCACCCCCGAACACGATCACCGGCCACGGATAGCCGTAGAGCCACGCCCAGAACGGGAGCGAGATCGCGGCCGTGATCGAGGCGACCGACGCGTAGCGGGTGAGCGCGAAGACGACGATCCAGACGGCCGCGCCCGTCACGCCGACGAGCGGCGCGACCCCGAGGAAGGCGCCGCCCGCCGTCGCGACCATCTTCCCTCCCCGCTGGAAGCCGAGAAAGATCGGCCGCCAGTGCCCCAGCATCGCGGCCGCGCCGGCGAGGACGCCCGCCCCGTGCCCGACGACGACCGTCGCCGCGAACGCCGGTGCGAAGCCCTTGGCCACGTCGAGGATGGCCGCCGGCAGCCCGAGCCGCGGGCCGTAGACGCGCCAGACGTTCGTCGCGCCGAGGTTGCCGCTCCCCTTCGTCCGGATGTCCTCGCCGCGGAAGATCCGGACGAGCCAGTAGCCGAACGTCAGCGAGCCGCACAGATAGCCGGCGACGACGAACGCGGCGGTGTCCACGCCGAGCCCCGACCTAGACGGGGATGCCGTACTGCTCGACCCAGCCGTTCACGACGTCCCAGTCGAGATTGAGGAAGAACGCGTCGATGTACGCGGCGCGGTCGGTCTGGTAGTCGAGGAAGTACGCGTGCTCGTAGACGTCGAGTGCGACGAGCGGGGTCGCATTCCAGACCGGGAACGTGTTCTGCGCGTCGCCGACGTAGTTGAAGAGGCGGCCTTCGTCCCAGTCGTACGCGGTCCAGGCCCAGCCGCGGCCGGCCATGCCCGTCGCCTTGAGATCGGCGCGCCAGGTGTCGGCCGAGCCGAAGTGGCGCGCGACGAGGTCGCCGAACGCGCCCGTCGGCTCTCCGCCGGCCCCCCCGAGATGGCCGAAGTAGAGCTCGTGATTCTTGATCCCGCCGATCGCGAAGGTCAGGTCGACCTTCAGCGCGCGCAACTCGGAGAAGACCTGGTTCGCAGCGGAGAGGTCGACGTCGGCGAGCCGGCCGAGGATCTCGTTCCGCTTCGCGACGTAGCCCTCGTACAGCTTGTAGTGCGCCTCGACGGCCGCACGCGAGATCCCGTCGAGCTCGTAGACCTCCGGCCGCAGTGGCCGCGGGGCGATCTCCTCGAACCTATAGACGAGCGTGGACACGAGCGCGGAGCATATCCTCCGTCGCAAAGCGCAGCAGCCGAAAGGAGCCCCCGAGATGGCCTTTGCACTACCTGACCTGCCATACGCGTACGACGCGCTCGAGCCGCACATCGACGCCGAGACGATGCGGATCCACCACGACCTCCACCACGGCGCCTATGTCACGAACGCGAACGCCGCGCTCGAGGGAACGCCGCTGGCCGACGCCTCGGTCGAGAGCGTGCTGACGAATCTCGAGTCCCTCCCCGACGACAAGCAGGCCGCGGTCCGCAACAACGCCGGCGGCCACGCCAACCACTCGCTGTTCTGGCGGATCATGAGCCCGGACGGAGGCGGCCTGCCCGGTGGTGCGCTCGGTTCTGCGATCGACGACGCGTTCGGCTCGTTCGACGAGCTGCGCTCTGCCGTCAACGACGGCGGCGTCAAGCGCTTCGGCAGCGGCTGGAGCTGGCTCGTCTGGGACGGCACCGGCCTCGCGGTCTACTCCACGCCGAACCAGGACTCGCCGATCAGTCAGAGCCACGTCCCGCTGCTCGGGATCGACGTCTGGGAGCACGCCTACTACCTCAACTACCAGAACAAGCGCCCCGCCTACCTCGAAGCCTGGTGGAACGTCGTCAACTGGCCCGAGGTCGAGCGGCGCTTCGCCGAGGCGCAGAACTAGGACCGGGCCGCGGCATCTTCAAATCCGTCGGAGGCTCGGATGCGTAAAGACGGGGAAGACATGGAACTCGCGATCGAAGTACCCCAGCCCCGTCTGCGGGCGGTCCCGGCCGAACCCGACCCCCAGCCCGACGCTTCGCCCGACCCGTCCGACGCCGAGCTCCTGGCGCGGGTGGGCGAGCGCGACCGCGAGGCCTTCGAGATCCTCTACGGCCGGTACGTCCGCCCGGTCTTCAGCCTCGCTCTGCGGAGGCTCGGCGACCGAGGTCACGCCGAGGACGCGGTGCAGGAGGCGTTCGCGGCGATCTGGCGTTCCGCCTCGACGTACCGGCCGGAACGTGGCGCCGCCGGCGGCTGGCTGTACACGGTCGCCCGGAACGCGATCGTCGACCGGCTCCGCCGCAATGGACCCGCAGTCGATGCCGAGCTGCCCGAGCTCGCCTCCGTCGAGCCCGGTCCAGCGCAGCGGGCGGAGGACTCCTACGTCTCGTGGCGGGTGCACCGCGCCCTCGAAGAGCTGGAGCCGCGCGAGCGCGAGGTCATCGAGCTCGCGTACTGGAGCGGCATGTCGCAGAGCGAGGTGGCCGAGTATCTCGGCCTCCCGCTCGGCACGGTGAAGACCCGGACGCGCAGCGGGCTCGCGCGGCTGGCGACAGCGCTGGAGGGAGAGCTGGCGTGAACCGCGAGCCGGACCTGAACGAGCTGATCGGCAGCGACGCGACCGGCGCCGAGCGGGAGCGACTGCAGCACGTGCACGAGCTGCTCCTGCAGGCAGGTCCGCCGGCGGAGCTGACCCCGGAGCTCGAGGCGGCACCGCCGCTCAAGACCTTGCTCGCGAAGCGACGACGGGGCAAGCCGCGGGCGATGCTCCTCCTCGCCGCCGCGCTGGCGGCCGTGATCGTCTTCCTCGCCGGGTACATCGCCGCGAACCACCAGGGCGGGACCAGGACGCCTCCGGTCAAGGTCCTGGCGATGCAGGGCACGTCCGTCGCCCCCGACGCGCAGGCGACGCTCCAGGTCTGGCAGCAGCAGAACGGCAACTGGCCGATGACGCTGACCGCCGTGGGTCTGTCGCCGCTGTCACCGCGTACGTACTACGAGGTCTTCCTCGTCCGCCACGGCAGCCCGTGGCTCTCGTGCGGGACGTTCCGCGTCACCGACACCAACAGCGACAGCCCGGTGACGGTGACGCTGACCGCGCCGTACACGCTGCACAAGGGCGACTCCTGGGTGGTCACCCGCCAGGGCGTGGGCGGCCGCGAGCCGGGTCAGACCGTGCTGCGCCCGGTCGTCTCGGCGTAGAGCTCGTTACTCGACCACGGCCCCGAGCGAGCGCGCCAGCTGCACGGCGCCGGCGAGGTCGAGCTGCGCCTGCGAGATCTGAGCCGCCGAGAGATCGACGCCGTCGAGGACCGCCTCCCGCAGGTCGGCACCCGCCAGGGTGGCGTTGTGCAGGCGCGCGCGCGTGAGGTCGGCGCCGCGCAGGTCTCCATCCGTGAAGTCGGCCCCGGACAGATCGGCCTCCCGTAGCCGCAGACCGTGCAGGTCGAGGCCGGAGAGGTCCTGGCCGCGGAGCAGGACGTAGGACCAGTCGCCGCCCGCGACGGTGAGCCCCGTCAGCGTGGCGCCGGCGAAGCTCGCCCCGACGAGCCTGCACTCGGCAAAGCTCGCGCCGAACAGATTCGCCGCCTCGAAGACCGAGTTCGCGAAGTCGGAGCCGACGTGCTCCGACGCGTTGAGCTGGGCGAGCGTGAAGTCGCAGGCCCGGAACGTGCACCGCGTCGTCCGGAGGCCGGATAGGTCCTCGCCGCGGAAGCTCTCGTTCTCGTAGACCTCGCCCTCGAGCTCAGCGTCCCGCTTGGGCCTCATTGCGCATCTCGGAGAGCAGCCTCTCGAGCCGAGGCTCGGTCGATTCGTCGACGAAGGCCATCGCGGCCGCGACGCTGGGATGGACGGCGGCTATCGCGTCCCGCATCTGGAGCGCGACGGCGCGATACGACGGATGGCCCTCGCGGCCGGAGCGGAGCTCGATCAGGTGCAGCGCCTCGCGCGCATCGAGCTCGAGCACGTAGCGGATCCGGTACGCGAGGCACAACGCATACGGCGCCTCCTCGACGAGCCCCTCGGCGCGCAGCCGCTCGTACTCGGCGCGCGAGGTCTCGAGTGCGCGTGCGTACTCGGGTCCGAGCCCCGCCTCTTCGACCTCGTGCGGGACGTCGGCGCCGAGATTCGGCGACAGCCGCTGCCACTGGCACGTGAGCAGCCGGTGCCGCTGGAGGTCGCGGAACGCGCCGTAGTCGGAGACGATCTCGAAGCGGTACGTGAGCGTCTCGAAGCCGCGCCCGGGACGGTGGCGCCGGTTCTCGCGCGTGGCGACGAGATCGCGAACGAGCGTCGTGCGGTCCTCCGGCGAGAGCCGCGCGACGGCCGCGAGCCCCTGCTCCTCGCCGGCCGCGGAGGCCTCGTAGAGCAGCGCCGCGAGCAGCTCATCCTCGCTGCCGTGCGTGCGGAGCAGGCGAACGGACGAAGTGGTCACCTCGTCGCTCGCCTCGTCCAGCCCCAGCCGCGCGGCCGCGGCGGCGGCGACCTCGTTGCGCTCGCGGAGGTACTCGATCCAGCGGCCGCCACGATCAGGGCGCGGCACGCGGGCGACGAAGCTCGGCATCACGGCCTCGAGCTCCCCGAGCAGCAGCTCGCCGTAGGCACGCGCCTCCGCGAGCGGATGCGCGAGCAGGTGGAGGACGAGCTGCTCGTACGTCTGGCCGGTCGCGTAGATCCCGACGTGCGAGAGCGACGCCGCCGGGAGGATGCCACGCACGAGGTCGAGCGCCTTCGCCCGCACGGCGCGCCGGTGCGCCGCCGGCGACTCTCCCTCCGCGGCCGGGAACCGCTCATCCGCCCAGGCCGACACGCCCTCGAGCAGGCTCGAGTACGCGGCGAAGAGCCCGTCCATCGCGGCCTCGTACGGCGGCGCCGAAGCGCGGATCCCGGTGGTAGCGGTAGCCGAAGCCGTCGAGCTGCGCGTCGTAGGCGATGTAGCGCGTCGACTGCTCGAGGTAGGCGGCGAGCCGGGGTCGTTGCAGGATCTTCGTGAGGAGGTTCGACGTCCACTCACAGGCGATATGCGCGCCGCCTAGCTGCGCGACGGAGTCGTCGCCGTAGCCGAGGAAGATCGTCTCGTAGAGCTTCGCGGCGCGCTCGCCCTCGGCGAGGTCGACGACGGGCACGTCCGGCAGCGAGTCGGCGAACTCGTCGAGGAAGAGGCGGCGGAGGGTGCCCGCATAGCGGGAGTAGCGGGCGAAGAGCGCGCCCTTGACCGTCTCGGGCAGGTTGACGAGCGCAAAGACCGGCCGGTCGAGGTTCGTGAAGTGCGGAGCGAGCCGCTCCCGCTCCTCGTCCGTGAACTGCTCCACGGGAACTGTCACGCTCTGCATCGTGGCCAAAGGACCAGGCACCCTACTTCCGCATCCGGACGCTATCGCGGAGCGCTGGGGGCTCGCTCCGCTCCCCACGGCGCAACCGCTCGGAGGCGGCAACAAGAACACGTTGCTGCGCTGCGGAGACGTGGTCCTGCGGGTCGAGCACCGCGATCCGGAGAGCGTCGCGTGGGAGCACGAGCTCACGGCCTTCCTCTCCCACGACGTCCCCGAGGTGGTGACGCCGCTCGCAGCGCTCGACGGCTCGACCTTCGCGGAGAAGGACGGCATGATCGTGTCTGTCCTTCCCTTCGTCGAAGGGGCACCGCTCGACCGCGACGACGAGGCTCAGCGGCTCGGGTCAGCCCGCCTGCTCGCCCGGCTGCACTGGGTGGGGCGAGTCTGGAGACGGCCGCGACCCGACCGGCCGGCGTTCGCGGACCTCGACCTCGAGACGAACGCCTGGTGGGACGTGCGGATCGTCGAGCTGCCGCCCGTTCTGGAGCGGGCCTACGAGCGGTCGCGCGCCTGGCTCGCCGCACCACCGTGGCTCACGCGCGGCGCAATCCACGGCGACTTCTACCGTGGGAACCTCCGCGTACGCGACGGCCGTATCCACGGCGTCCTCGACTGGGAGGACGCACGCGTCGACTGGCCGGCGTGGGAGCTCGCGAACACGACGTGGGAGGTCTGCAAGGACGAAGCGCGCGACCGGCTCGACCCTGAACGCTCGGCGCGCTTCCTCGACGCGTACGCCGAGGCCGACGGACCCGGCGAGCTCGGCCCCTTCGACGACCTGCTCCGCTTCCGGCTCGTCGCGGACGCCCTCTATTCGCTCACGAGCGCAGCGCGCGACGAGCCGTGGAGCCCGGACTACGTCGCCCATCTGCTCAGGGCGCTCGAGCGGCTCGATGACTGACGTCCGGAGCGGCACCTCGGGCTGGTCGTATCCGAGCTGGCGGCCCGGTTTCTACCCGGCCGGGCTCGATCCGTCCGGCTTCCTCGCCTTCTACGCCGAGCGCTTCTCGACGGTAGAGCTGAACACGACCGGCTATCGGCTTCCTGCCGAAGAGCAGTTCAAGCGCTGGGCCGAGCAGGTGCCCGACGGGTTCGAGTTCGCGCCCAAGCTGCCGGGAGAACGGCCGCGCACCGTGGCGGAGTTCGAGAACCGCGTGCGCAACCTCGGCGACCGTCTCGGTCCGATCCGGATCTCGCTGAAGTCGAAGCGCGACGAGGGAATGCTGGAGCTCCTGCTCGGCTCGCTCGATCCGTCGCTGCGGCTCGCGTTCGACCTGGAGCACCCGTCGTGGGACGGGATCGAGCCGCAGCTCGCCGAGGCCGGCTCCGTTCGCGTCGGGGATCTCGCACATCCGGCGCCGTTCCGCTACCTCCGCCGTCGCGAGCCGCCGGACGCGGCGTTCGGCGCCGCGGTGGCCGCCGTGGAGGAGCCGGTCTACGTCTACTTCCGCCACGACGACGCGCCCACGGCGCCGGCCCACGCCGCGCGGCTGCGCGAGCTGCTCTAGGAGGCGGCGTGCAGCGCGGCGACGCGCATCTGCTCGACCGTCCGCGCCGTACCGCTGTCGTGCGACCACGTCGGCCACGAGTACGGCGTCGCAGTCTTGAGCGCGCAGCCGATCGTGCAGCCGAGCTTCGCGCCATTCGAGCTCGTGGAGAAGAGTCCCGAGAGGAGCTTGCGCACCGTCGCGGGACCGTGCTTGTGGCGGACGACGTTCAGGATCTCCCAGTCCTCGATCCCCTCCCGCAGCACCTCGAGGCGAGCGCTCGCAATCGGTCCATCCCGACCCGGGTAGAGGAGGACGAACGAACCTTTCGCCTTGTCGATCGAGGCCAGCGGATTGCCTTTCGCATACGTCGTCGTCCCCTCGCCGTACAGCAGGCCGGTGATGCCCTCGAGCGCCGCCCAGTCGGCGAACACGCGCGGGTCGGAGGCGGGCTCGGTCGCGGCAAAGCCGGGCGTCGAGTGGGACGACGCGTCGTACGTGTACGTCCAGATCTGCTTGTGATGGCGCCGGGCCGAGTTGATCAGGCGGAGCTCCTGGTCGGCGTGCGAGATGCCGCGCCGCGAGAGGGACGGATTCGTGTACTCGCCGTAGTAGCGGCTCGCGAGCACGACCCAGGCGTCGACGTCGTCGGAGCCGCCGTTCCAGAGAAAGTGGTTCTGGGCCGTCGGCATCCCGGTGACGAGCACATGGCTGCCGGGGAAGCACGCGTGCGTCACCCTCGCCTGCTTCGCGACGACCCGGAAGCGCGATGCCCCCGGCTCGTCCATCCCGTACAGGTACGGGTACGAGCCGAGCCAGCCGTGTTTCTGCCAGAAGCCGTGCACCGAGCGGAGGTACGAGCACCAGACCTGCGGCTTGAACGGCGAGCGGCCACCGACGTACGTCTTCGGGCTCCAGCGGTTGTTCGAGATCGGGATCCACATCGAGGCGAACTGGCCGGGCTGGCCGGCGGCGGAGACCATCTGCGCCGTCTTGTCCAGCCACCAACGCCGGTCGCTGGTGTAACCCGACGCCAGCTTCGGGTTGCCGTAGCCCCAGCTGTTCGGCGAGAGCCGGTACGACGCGAGGAAGCTGAACAGTCCCGGCAGCGTGCTCTCGGGCGTGACGCCGTAGAGGCTCGCCGCCTTGTTGGAGTACGACTGCGGCGAGAAGTTGAACGCCGTGAGCAGGCTCCCCGAGACCTGGTTCTGCTTCGGCAGCGTCACCGGCGCCACCGTGACCGACAGCGTGACGGGCGTCCGGACTCCGTCGGCGACGACGAGCAGCGAGCCGCTGTAGCTGCCGGACGGCGTGCCGTACGGCGCGGTCACCTGCAGCCAGAGCGGCTGGTTCGTGTGCTCGGTCGCGCGCTGCGAGCCGTCCCAGGGCATGAGCGCGTCGGGCACGTCCTTCCCGTCGACCGAGACGTAGTGGGCGAAGAAGAACTTCAGCTGGAGCGGCGGGGCGATCGTCGGCGTCACGATCGAGACCTTCTGCGCTCCGCGGACGAGCAGCGTCGCGTCGTCGACGCCGCCGATCGGCATCGCCAACGAGACGGACGACGCGGCGTGAGCCGGCGCGGCTCCCGAGGTGGAGAACGTCGTGCCCGACGGGTAGACGCCGACCGTCGCCTGCATCGTGCGCGCGGCACCGGAGCCCGCGCTGAGCGCCAGGACCAGCGCAACGAGAAGAGAAAGCCGCCGCATTACCCCTGCATCGGCGGGCGATTCTCGCCCGCGAAGCCCTCAGTAGAGGGACGGGGCGCCCGCCTGGCGCTCGTACGCGCGGCTCGCCACGATGTCCGCGAGCTCCGAGACCGCGTGCCGCACCTCGTCCTCCGTGTTGAAGAAGTGCGGGCCGAGGCGGACGCCGCCCGCCGGATCGGGGCGGAAGTCGCAGACGATCCCCCGCTCGCCGAGCTCCCTGTGGCACGGCGGCATGGTCGGGTGTCGAGACCGTGACGGTGCCGCCGCGCCGCTCGGCCTCGCGCGGCGAGACGACGGCGAGACCGGCCTCGTCGCAGAGGTCGATCAGGAGCTGGGTGAGCATGAGCGAGCGCTCGCGGATCCGCGGCACACCGACCTCCTCGATCACGTCGTAGCCGGCCGTCGCCGCGTAGAGCGCGGGGACGTTCGGCGTGCCGGTGAGAAAGCGCCGCGCGCCTGCGGCGTACTCGAGCTCCGGCTCGAAGGCGAACGGCCGGGCATGTCCCTGCCAGCCGACGAGCGTGGGCTCGAGCCGTTCCGCGACGTCCGGCCGCACGTAGAGCCAGCCCGCGCCCGGGCCGCCGCAGAGCCACTTGACGCTGCCGCCGACGGCGAAGTCGACGCCGAGCTCGGTCAGGTCGAACGGCACGACGCCCGCCGACTGGTAGCAGTCGAGCACCACGGAGGCACCGACCTCGCGGGCTCGGCGGACGATCGGCTCGACGTCCTGGATCTCGCCGTTCTTGAACAGGACATGGCTGATGGGGACGAGCAGCGTGCGCTCGTCGATCGCGTCGACGACCGCGGCTCCGTCCTCCACGGCGACGACCTCGAGGTCGGGCTGCGCCTGGTAGAGGTAGCGCACCGACGGGAAGTTCGCCTCCTCGTAGACGATGCGGTTCCGCTTGCCCGTCCGTGCGAAGCAGGAAAGGACGATCGCCTCCGCCACCGTCACGTTCTGATGCATCACGATCGAGCCGGACGGTGCACCGAGGATCCGGCCGAGCTGGTCGCCGACCGTGACCGGCATCTCCCACCAGCCTTCCCCCCAGGCCCGGACGCCGCGCTCGCGCCAGGTGCGCGCGTACTCGCGGAGGTTGTCCTCGGCCGCCGCCGGCATCGCCGCGAGCGAGTGGTTGATGAGGTAGGTGCACGTGGCGAGGATCGGGAACCGGTCGCGATACCGGGTCGGATCGATCACGGGTGCGCTCCCAGCACCTCGTCCTCGGCCGCGTAGTCGAGCGAGGCCGCGATGTAGCTGTCCTCCCAGCTGCGGCCGCGCTCGAGCTCGCCGACGAGCCAGGCGCACGTCTCCCGTACCCCCTCGGGGTAGGTCGTCACGGGCCGGTAGCCGAGCTCGCGCTCCGCGGCCTCCATCGAGACGATCAAGGAGGAGGATGAGGGCACGCCCCACGGGTTGTTGAACTCGTCCGCCGGGAGCAGGACCGGCTCGAACTCGTGTCCGAGTGCGTTGCCGATCGCGTGGCAGATCTCGAGCGTCGACGGCGGATCGGGATCGCCGCCGTTGAGGATGCGGTCACCGGGCTGCGCCGCGGCGAGGCGGATCAGCTCGGCGAGATTCGCGACCGACACGGTGTGGAAGCGGCTCTCGCCGTTCCACGCGAGCGCAACGCGGCGGCGACCGTCGACGGCGCGCTTGACGAAGTAGAGCTCGCGCGGGTTCTTCGCACCCGGCCCGTAGACGGCGCAGGCGCGGATGAGGGTCGCGGGGAGCGGCCCCTGGAGAAGTGTCTGCTCGAGCTCGGCCTTCTGTGTCGAATACGTGGCTTCCCCGGGCTCCGCCGTCGCTTGTGCCTCGAGGATCGGCACGGGCAGCCGCGGTGGCTCACCGCCCTCACCGTCGAACGCCCGCCCCTCGTCGTCGGCGTAGACCGAGGCGGTCGAGATAACGACGAGTGAGCCGACGAGTCCCTCGAGGCCGTTGAGCTGCTCGCCGTGCTCGCGATTCATGGCGACGCTGTCGTAGACGACGTCCGAGCCCGGTCCGAGCGCGGCCCGCAGCTGCGCGTCGTCCGCCCGATCGGCCACGACCGACTGGACGCCGAGCTCCGCGAGCCCTTCGGGCAGCGTGCCGGAGCGCGACACGGCCACGACCTCCCAGCCGTCTCCCGCCAGCGCACGCGCCGCGGCACGGCCGATCATCCCCGTACCGCCGATCAGCACCGCGCGCGGCACCTAGCGCTCCTCCACAGCGGCAACCCTATGTCGTGCGGCGAAGGCCGCGACGACGGCGGCCGCGAGGACGATGCCGCCCGCGATCTCGAGCGCGAGATGGACGCCGGTTCCGGCCGAGCCCTCGGCGGCGAGGAGCACCCTCGCGATGAGCCGCGTGTGCCCCTTGACGCCGGGGCTGTTCTCGGCGCTCGTGATGTTGCCGCCGGTCGTCACGAACTGGATCACCACATTGCGGTAGATGAGTGGGATGTGGAGCTTGACGAGCTTCTCGTTGAGGCCGCTCGTCAGCTGGGCGTTGACGACGGCGCCGAGCACGGCGACGCCGAAGACGCCGCCGAGCTCGCGGCTCGTGTTCACGGTCGAGGCCGCCATCCCCGACTGCTCGGGCCGGACGATCGTCAGCACCGCCTGCGTCATGGTCACGAGCGCTATCCCGAAGCCGAGCCCGGCGATGGCGAGCGGCCAGGTGAGCGCGGCGACGCTCGTGGTCGCCGTGAGCTGCTGGTCGAGGAGCAGGAGCCCCAGACCGGCGAGAGCGCAGCCGACCACCATCGGCACCTTCGGCCCCACCCGCGCGGTCCAGCGACCGGCAAGCGGCCCGGCCACGATCATCGCCACGGCCAGCGATGTGAAGACGAGCGCGATCTGGTAGCCAGAGAAGTTGGAGATCAGCTGCAGGTAGAGCGCGGTGAAGAAGAAGACGGAGAAGACTGCGAGATTCGTGGCGAAGGCGACGACGTTCGCGGCGGTGAAGGTCGGGTTTCGGAACAGCTCGAGCTTGAGGACCGGGTCCGGCGACCTCCGCTCGATGACGACAAACGCGACGACGAGGACGGCGGCCAGGACGAAGAGTCCGTCGACCCACCACGTCCCGTAGCTGGTCCCGCTGCCACGGGACTCTCCGTCGATCACCGCGAAGGTCACGGCCGTGATCGCACCCGCACCCGTGACCAGGCCGGGCACGTCGAGCTTGCGCCCTTCGGGATCCTTGCTCTCCGTGAGCGTGACGGCGGCCACCCCGAGCGAGAGCGCTCCGAACCCGAAGCCGAACCAGAAGATGCTCCGCCAGCCGGCCCCGTCGGCGAGCACGCCTCCGATCACGGGGCCGAGCGCGAGCGCGAGCCCCGAGACCGCCGCCCAGACGCCCAGCGCCACCGCGCGCTCCTCGCGCTCGGGGTAGATGTGGCGGATGAGCGAGAGCGTCCCCGGCTCGGAGGCGGCCGCGCCGACGCCCATCACGACGCGGCCGATGGTGAGCGTCAACGTGTCGGGCGCAACGGCTGCGACGATCGACCCGGCACAGAAGATGACGACCCCGGCGAGCATCACCTTCTTCCGTCCGAACAGGTCTCCCAGCGTGCCGCCGGTGAGCATCAGCGCCGCAAACGCGAGCATGTAGCCGTCGACGATCCACTGCAGGCTGCTGACGCTGGCACTGAGCGACGACTGGATGTCGGCGAGCGCGACGCTGACGATCGTGTTGTCGAGGAAGGTGAGAAAGAGGATCGCGCAGACGGCAGCGAGCGCCGCCGAGCGCGCATGACGCTGCCGGAACAGCGCGAGTGAGCTCACGCGGAAGACGTTACGACTTGCAGGCGGACGGAGTGGTGCCGGCGAGCTCGACGAGCTTGCACAGGCCCAGGTAGCCGACCTTCCAGGTGCCGCCCTGCAGCACGGCCGATCCCGCCTGGGTCGGGAGCGCCGTCCCACCGAACTTGACGGTGTAGACGACCTTCGCCCTGTTCCCGGGCTGAAGCTTCACCGAGGAGACCGTCACGTGCACCTTCTTGGCAAGTGGGTTGGCGGCGAAGCTCGCGACGAGTCCCTTGAACTTCGAGCCGTTCTGGAGCACCGCCACGCGATCGGCGAGCGGCGTGCTGGCCGAGAAGAACTGCTCATACGCGCTCCTGATCTGGTCCTGCGCGGTCGTCGTCGACGTGTGGCTCGAGCCGCCACACGCGGTAAGCCCGAGGGCCACGACTGCGACGACGAGGACGAGCGACAGCGGTCTCAACGCGGGCAAGCCTAGACCTCCTGCAGCGAGCGCAGACCTGGACCGACATAACGGGCGGAGGGACGGAAGAGGCGGCCCGTCCGCTTCTGCTCGAGAATGTGGGCGGACCAGCCGGCGACACGGGAGCAGGCGAACATCGCGGGAGCGAGCGGCGGCGGAACCTCGGCGATATCGAGGACGAGGGCCGAGTAGTACTCGACGTTCGTCTTCAGCGGACGGTCCGGCTTGCGCCGCTCGAGCTCGGCCAGCGCCGCCTCCTCGAGCCGCTCGGCTATCTCGATCTGCGGCGACCCGAGCTCACGAGCGGTCTGCTTCAGGATCCGCGAGCGGGGATCCTCCGCGCGGTAGACGCGGTGACCGAAGCCCATGATCCGGTCGCCCGCGTCGAGCGTTTCGCGGACCCACTTCTCCGGATCGCCCATTGCGGTGACCTCCTCCAGCATCGGCTTGACGTAGGCGGGCGCGCCGCCGTGCAGAGGTCCCGAGAGAGCGCCGACCGCCGCCGAGAGCGCCGCACCACAGTCCGCTCCCGTCGAGGCGACGACGCGCGCGGTGAACGTGGACGCGTTCACACCATGCTCGGCCGTACAGATCCAGTACGTGTCGATCGCCTTGACCGCCTTGGGATCGGCGTGGCCACGCCACTGAAGCAGGAAGCGCTCCGCCGCCGTCTGGCCCTGCTCGACGGTCTCGGCGGGAACCTCGTCCTCGTGTCCGTCGGCGAGCCGTGCCGACCGGGCGACGACCGACATCATCTGGCCCGAGATGCGGCCGAGGTCCTCACGGGCCTGATCATCTGAGATCTCGTTGAGCTTGCCGAGCGCCCATAGACCGGAGAGCCGTGCCGTTTGTGCCTGGAGATCAGCCGGCGCACGCCCGGTTATGCCCACGGGCTCGAAAGATTCGGGGAGCGGCATCCGCGACTGGATGTCGTCGTCGACAAGGAGACCCCAGATGTTCTCGTAGGGGTATTCGCCGATGAGTGGCTCGACATCCACGCCCCGGTAGCGCAGCGTGCCGCCCTCGCGATCGGGCTCCATGATCTCGGTCTCGACCGCCACGACGCCCTCGAGGCCGGGCTTGAACTCGTTGCTCATGCGTGAATCTCCTCCAGCTCGATCTCCTGACCGGCGCCGCGTTCCCGCGCTGCCGCGAGCACGAGCGCCGCGGCGGCGAGGTCCTGGACGGCGACGCCGACCGACTTGTAGAGCGTGATCTGCTCGGCCGAAGTGCGCCCGACCGCCGTGCCCGCAATGACCTCGCCGAGCTCGACGACTCCCTCGCGGCCACGTGGGTCGAGCTCGGGCGCGCCGGCGGGGAGCGGTGCAAATGCCGAGTCGCGCTGCTCGACCACGACGAGGTCCGCCTGCTCGACGATCGCCGGGTCGAGCTCGGACCCGCCGCCGAGGGTCGAGCCGACCGAGCTGACGTGCACCCCCGGCTCCAGCCAGTCGAAGCGGACGACCGGCTCGGGAGAGGCGGTCGTGGCGTGGACGACGTCGGCGCCGCGGACGGCGTCCTCGAACTCGCCGCGCCCGGCGACCCGCACCTCGGCGAAGTCGCGCGCGCGCGGGAACATCTCCTGCGCCGAGCGGGACTGAACTCCGGTGCCGAGGATGGCGAGGACACGCGCGTCCGGCCGCGCGAGAAGCCGGGTGGCGAGCGCCGCCGCCGCGGCGGTGCGCATCGCGGTGATGTACGTCCCGTCCATCAGCGCCACCGGCGTCCCGTTCGCGGGATCGAAGAGCGCGATCGCCGCCTGATGCGTCGGGCGGTCGCGGTTCTTCGGGAACAGCGTGACGAGCTTGCAGCCGAGTCCGGCCGAGGGCGCGTAGCCGACCATCGTGCCGAGGACGCCGTGCTCGGCGAACGCGCCGACGCGAGGCACGAGCGACGCCTCGCCGCCGGAGAGTTCGGCGTGTGCGGCCGCCAGTGCGTCGAGGAGCGCGTCGAGGTCGAGCAGCTCCTCCACTTCGCGGCGGCTCAGGACAAGCATCGCAGTCCTGACGGTACTCCTAGCGGAGCTACCCGAGGAGCGTGAGCGTCCAGTCGGGGCGGTGCTGCGCGTCGAGCGAGAAGAGCAGGATCCGCTGCCACTGGCCGAGGCAGAGAGCTCCGTCGGTGAACGGGATCTGCTCCGAGCGCGGGCCGAGTAGGAACGCGACGAGACGCTCCCGCGAGCGCAGCTTGCCGGGCACCATCCGCTCGAGCAGCGACTCGAGATCCTCGAAGAATCCCGTCTCGCGCTCCTGCACGCGGACGAGCGAGAGCGTGCTCTCGGTGTGGAGGTACGCGACGCCCGAGCTCACACCTGAGCCGGCGACCTGCCGCGAGACGTCGTTCGTGATGTCCATCACCGACAGCGACGGGAGAGCCGCGGCGATCGAATAGGGAACTTCGACGGTCGTCATGCCTGTGCGACCTCCTTGGGCAGCCTGAAGTGGACATCCTCTTTCGCGACCTCGATCTCCTCCGGCAGCGCGTAGCCGACCGCGGCGAGCCGAGCTGCGGTCGCACGCACGAGCTCCTCGGGCGTCGACGCGCCTGCCGTGAGGCCGACCGTCTCGTGCCCGTCGACGAGCCCCGGGTCGAACTCGCTCTCGCCGTCGACGAGCGTGGCCTCTGCACCCGCGGCCTGCGCAACCTCGACGAGCCGCTGTGCGTTCGAGCTCGTCTCCGAGCCGATCACGAGCACGAGCGTCGCACCCTGGGCGACCATGGCCTTCACCGCATCCTGGCGGTTCTGGGTCGCGTAACAGATGTCGTCGGCATCCGGCCGTCGCAGCGTGCCGAGGTGGTCCTCGAGCGCGTCGACGATCGGCGCGACGTCGTCGAGAGAGAGCGTCGTCTGCGTGATGACAGCGACCGGTTTGTCGGTCTCGAGCTCGCGAGCCTGCTCGGGCGACTCGATCACCACGGTCGAGTCCGGGCGCTCGCCGAGCGTCCCGATCACCTCGACGTGATTCTCGTGGCCCACCAGCGCGACCAGGTGGCCGCTGTCCGCGTACCGGCGTGCCTCGGCATGGACCTTGTTCACGAGCGGGCACGTCGCGTCGACGACCCGCAAGCCGCGCCGCTGCGCGTTCTCCTTGACCGCCGGCGCAACACCGTGCGCGGAGAGGACGCAGATCTCGCCTTCCGGAATCTCGGCCTCATCCTCGACGAAGACCGCGCCGAGCTGCTCGAGCCGTCGGACGACGTGCTCGTTGTGGACGATCTGGTGGCGGACGTAGACCGGCGGCCCGTACTGCTCGAGCAGCCGCTCGACGATCTCGATCGCACGGTCGACTCCGGCACAGAACGAGCGAGGCGCGGCGAGGAGGACGCGACCCCTCATGTCGCCACCGCCTCTTCGAGCGCCTGCAACGCGCGCAGCGCGTCGCGCATCGAGCGCACCGCATCGCCGCGGCGGGTCGCGACCCAGCGGAGGAGACCGGCGACGTTCGTGCGGCCGTCGGCGTGCACCGTGCGGCCGATTCCCTCGATGGCGCTGCCCGTGTCGTCGGAGATCGCCCGCACCACACCGGCGAGGCGCCCGCTGCGTGCGAGAACGCCGCTCTCGAGGTCGACGGCGTCGGCCCCGCTCGACCCGCGCAGGCGCGCGCGCTCGGCCGGGTCGTGGACGAGGACGTCGCCGCCAAGGACGACGGCGGCGCGGGCACCACGAATGCCGAGCCCCGGCCCCTCCCAGATCGTCGCACCGGTCTCGTCGACCACGCGCGTCGCGTCGAGCACGGCGCCGATCCGCAGGTCGCCGAGCGAGCCCGCGAGCCCGAACGAGACGAGCCGACCTTCGGGAACGCCGTTCCCGGCGGACACGCCGACGCGCACCGTGTTCAGGCCGAGGCGCTTCGCCACGCGCTCCTCCGCGGTCGTCGCCACGGCAAACGTCAGCCCGTCAGCGTCCACGCGAGACTCCTGACGGTCTCCTTCAGGCTGTGCGAGGCCTCGTACGCCGCCGACGGCTCGAAGCCGCAGTGGATGCCGCAATGCTCGCAGCGCGGGTCGTTACCGGGGCCGTACGCCTCCCAGTCCATTCCCTCCAGCAGCGCCTCGTACGTCGGAAAGATCCCGTCGGTGAGGAGGTAGCACGGGCCTTTCCAGCCGTACGGGTTGCGCGTGATCGAGCCCCACGGCGCGCACGTGAGCTCGCGCTGGCCCGTGAGGAAGTCCTGGTAGATCGGCGTGGCGATCCAGCGGTAGCCGTGCTCCTTCGTGGCCGCGCGGATCGCCCGGAACTTCTCCTCGTGCTCGTCGCGCGTCATCGTCAGCGCGGGATCGATCTGGGAGTACTGGTAACCGGGCGCGACGAGCATCCCGTCGATACCGACCTCGTCGGTGAGGTAGCGCATCATCTCGATCACGTCGCCGACCTCGGTCTCCTTGAAGATCGTCGTGTTCGTCGTGACGCGGAATCCGCGGGCGCGGGCCGTCTTGATCGCGTCGATGGCGATGTCCCAGAGCCCGGGGTAGTCGCAGACGTAATCGTGGATCTCGCGCATCCCGTCGAGATGGATGACGAAGCTCAGGCGGTTCGACGGCTCGAACCAGTCGAGGCACTGCTCGAGCCGCAACGCGTTCGTGCAGAGCTCGATCGTCTTGCCGAGCTCGAGCACCTGCGGCACGACCTCGTCGATCCCCTTGTAGACGAGCGGCTCGCCGCCGCAGATCGAGACGACGGGAGCGGGACACTGGACGGCCGCGTCGACGCATTCCTCGACCGAGAGGCGCGCACGGTTCGACTCGTACTCGCGAATCTTCCCACAGCCGATGCACGCGATGTTGCACGCGAGAGTCGGCTCGAGCATCAGCACGAGCGGATAGCGCTCGCCCTTGCGCTGCTGCGCCGCGACGTACTTGCCGATGGAAACCGTCGACGCGATCGGGAACTTCATCCAGCCAACCTTTCTCTCAGTCGTCCAAGTGCAAGAAGCGGAAACGTGATCCGGTAGAGGTGATATCGGATCATGAAATCGAGGGGGAATCCTGTGCCGGTGAAATGCTCCTCATGCCAGTCACCGTCCGCGCGTTGCGCGGCACAGAGATAGTCTGCCGCCCGGCGGGTGCTCGAATCTTCAGCGTTTCCTGCGGCCACGTACGCGAGTAGTGCCCAGGCCGTCTGCGACGCCGTCGTGAAATCCGCGCGGCCACGCCAGGCGGGATCGCCATACGAGCGGATGTCCTCGCCGAAGCCGCCGCTCTCCTGCTGGACGGAGTCGAGCCAGGCGACCGCGCGGCGCATCGACGGATGGTCGGGCGGGACCCCGCAGGCCTCGAGCCCCGGCAGCGCGGCACCCGTGCCGTAGAGGTGGTTGACGCCCCAGCGACCGAACCACGAGCCGTCCTTCTCCTGTTCTGAGAGGAGCCACTCGACTCCACGCTGCGCAGCGTCGTGGTGGACGTTCAGCGCCCCGAGCACCTCGATCGAATGCGCGGTGACGTCGGCGCTCGGCTCGTCGGTCACCCTGCCGAAGTCGCAGAACGGAATCTTGTAGAGCCACATGGCCGCGTTGTCCACGTCGAAGGCACCCCAGCCGCCGTCGCGCGACTGCATGCCGACCAGCCAGTCGAGCCCTCGTTCGATCGCGTCCTCCTCCCCGATGCCCATGCCGTGCAGCGCGAGCGGCAGGACGGCGGTGTCGTCGAGGTCGGGGTAGTTGTCGTTCTCGTACTCGAAGGCCCAGCCTCCCGGCGCGAGGTCGGGCCGTCGGATCGCCCAGTCGCCCCTGACCCGGACTTCCTCCGAGAGGAGGTACTCGCCGGCCCGCACGAGCTGTGGGTGGTCGTCCGGGATGCCGCAAGCGCGGAGCGCGAGCAGCGAGAGTCCCGTGTCCCACACCGGCGACTGGCACGCCTCGGGCCGCAGCCGCTCGCCGTCCTCGACGATGAAGCCCTGCCAGCCCTCTACGGCCTTGCCGAGCGTCGGGTCGTCGAGCCCGTGCCCGAGCGCCGCGAGCGCGACGATCCCCCACACCCACGGCGGCTGGATCCCGCCCCACGACCCGTCTGCCTCCTGCCGCTCCCGGATCCAGCGCTCCGCGACCGCGAGCGCGCGCCGGCGGAGGGGGTTGGGGCGGCCCGGCGCCTTCGTTCGCCCCGGGATCGCGCCGATGGCGCCGAGGTCGACGTCCGACGGCCGGACGGGACGGAGCGACTGCGAGACCGCGAGCGCGACGAACGTCTGCCGCGCCCAGCACGAGAAGTTGTAGATCGAGAAGGGCGAGGACGGCGGCAGCAGGACGAGCTCGGGCGGGATCGGCACCATCTTCTGCCACGGCCACTGGCCGAGGAGGGCCATGAAGCACTTCGTGAACAGCCGGCTCCTCGGAATCCCGCCCTCCCGCTGGATGTAGGCGAGCGCGCGCGGTCCTGGGTCGACGCCGGCGAGCCGGCACGCGACGTAGGCCTCGACCGAGGTGGAGAGGTCCGACGGTCCCTCGAACCAGATCGACCAGGTTCCGTCGTCGCGCATCCGCGCGAGCAGCTCGTTCGCGATCTTCCGGTCGAGCTCGGGCGTGCGGAGATCGAGGTAGTGATGCCAGAAGAGATGCTGCGCCGTCATCGTCACGTTGGACTCGAGCTCGCCGACCCAGACGCCGTCCGGCCGCTGCAGCTCGAGCAGGCGGCGCGTGCCGCGCTCGATCGCGGTGTCGAGTCTTGTCAGCTCGGCGGTAGCAGCCATCTCAGGCTGTAACTGTGGCGGATGCGCTGCTCAAGATGTGCTGAGCCGCCCTCCGCCCGCTCCGGACCGCGCTCTCCATCGTCGCCGGCCAGCCCGTGTCGGTCCACGTCCCGGCACGGGCGACGTTCGGCCGGGACGTCTCGACTCCCGGACGCAGGACGCCCGGGCGGAGCGCGATCGTCGCGTACGGCTCCCTGCTGACTCGCGACCAGAGCAGCTCCGCCTCGCCGAGCCGCCCCATGAGCTGCCCCGCGATCCGCTCCACGAGCTCGCGGCCCCGCACCTCGAGCAGCTCGGGCACGCCGCTCGAGACCACGGTGAGGTACTGCCCACGCTCGGGTTTGCTTCCGGTGAGCGCACCGCGGTCGAAGACCCAGTGCGCGTCCGAGCCGAGCAGCGCGGCGAGCGGCCGCTCGAGCAGCTCCCGGTCGAACCAGAGGTGGACGCTCACGATCGGCGAGTCCTCGAGCGCCGGGCCGGGCTCGCCGAGCAGCCGAGCGCTCTCCTGAGGCGGCACCGCCAGGACGATCGCGTCAGCGTCGAGCTCGTGGAGCGTTTCGACGCGCTGCTCGAGCCGGACGCGGTCGCCGAGGGCGCGACCCGCCGCGTCGCCGTGCATCCAGCCGAGCGGCTTCGTCGGCAGGATCAGATCGCTGTTCGTGCGCGGGCCGAGCAGCGCCGTCCGCACGGTGAAGAGACCGGCTTCGGCGTCGACCTCGTCCGCTGGAAGGTTGAGCGCCGGCCGGATGAAGACGTCCCAGAAACGGTCGATGGATTCGCTGGTCTCCCCCAGCCGTCTGAGCAGCTCTCCGAACGTCTCTCCCGGGTGCGACTTCGCGGAGCGCATTCGCAGAGTCGTGACCGGAAGCCGAGCCCTGTCTCGAAGAGGCAGATGCGAGTACCGCAGAAGAGCCGGGAGGCTGGCTGCGATGGTCGCGAACCGCCCGCTCCCATCGATCACGGGCAGATCCAGTCTCGTCCGGAGGTACGAGCCGCCTTCGCCGATCCGCTCGAGAAAGCGCAGGTACTCGGTGAAGCAGCCGAGCGCGATGTGCTGGCCGTTGTCGGGCGGCGGCTCGGGGTCGCCCTCGCGCTCCGGCAGAGTCTGGACGGCGCCGCCGAGAGTCGGCCGCGCCTCGAAGACCGTCACCTCCTGGCCGGCGTCGGCGAGATCGAGCGCTGCGGCGAGTCCTGCCAGTCCTCCTCCCACCACCGCGACCTTCACGGCAAGAGCCCTCTCGCCACGACGGCGAGCTTGCGCGGCGTCGACAGCCGCGTCTTCTCGCCGAACACGTCGAAGCCGCCTGCCTCGATCCGGTCGAGCGTCTCGCGGTACAGGCCCGCGAACGTGCCGACACAGAGTGCGCTGCGGCGGTCGAGCGAGTCGAGCAGGCGCAGCCCTTCGGCGAGATGCGCCCGCGCCCGCGCAGCCTGGAAGGCCATCAGCTCGCGGAACTCCGGCGACAGACCGAGTTCGCCCACCTCGAACGCGGCGAGTTCGTCCTGCGGAAGGTAGACGCGGCCGAGCTGCTGATCCTCGTCGACGTCGCGGATGATGTTGATCAGCTGGAGCGCGATCCCGAGGGTCATCGCGTGCTCGGTGTCATCTGAGCCGTAGATCGGGACGCACGCCAGGCCGACGGCGCCTGCGACCTTCTCGCAGTACCCACGCAGCTCGGGAAAGTCGGCATACCTGGACTTCGCGGTGTCCTGGAGCCCACCGTCGATCAGCGCCTCGAGCGGCTCGCGCGGGATGCCGAACCGCTCGCGCGCATCCGCGAGCGCCACGAACACCGGATCGGCCCCGTCGCCGTCGAGCGACGCGCGAAGCTCCTCGAGCCGCGCCCTCTTCTCCTCCAGCGGCAGGTCGCCGTCGGCGACGTCGTCCACCCCTCGCGCGAACGCATAGACCGCGGCGATGGCTTGCCGCTTCGCCCGCGGCAGCACCATGATCCCGTAGGCGAAGTTCTTCGCCTCGCGCCGCGTGATCCGGCCGACCTCGGCGTACGCCTCCTCGATGCTCATCTCGCGGCGACGCTATCGCACGAGTACCAGCGCGGCCTCGCGCGCGAGGCGGGCCCGGGACGGCCGTGGGCGGCCGCTGAAGATGTCCCAGCCGGCCGACTCGAGCGCGTCGAGGGCGGCGAGGCCGCCGCGGGAGAAGAGCGCAACCGCCCGGCCGAGCCTGCCTCCGATCCGTACGCGCAGCACCTCTCCCGCGGCGAGAAGCTCCGCCGCGCGCTGCGCCTCGAACCGCAGCAGCGAGCGCAGCTCCTCCGTCGGCCGGTCGAGCGGCGGATCGCCGAATGCCCGGCGGTCCTCAGCGGGGAGGTAGACCCGTCCGAGCTCGAGATCTCGCGGCACGTCCTGGAGGAAGTTCACGAGCTGGAGCCCGGTGCAGACGGAGTCGCTCGCCGCGACGAGCTCGGGCTCGCCGAGCCTGCGAAGGACGCCGAGCACCAGGCGGCCGCACGGATCGGCGGAGTGGACGCAGTAGTGCTTCACGTCCGCCCAGGTCTCGTACCGGCTCACCCGCTGATCCATCCGATTCGCCTCGATCAGCCGCAGGAACGGCTCGCGCGGCAGCTCGAACTCGCGAATGGTCGGCTGCACGTTCGTCAGAACCGGCCACGTCGCCTCGCCCGCGAAGGCCGCGTCGACCTCCCCCTCGAGCTCGTCGAGCGCCGCGAGCCGGTCGCCCTCGTAGGCGTCGCCGAGCTCGTCGACGAACCGCGCGTAGCAATAGAGCGCACGGATGTGCGGGCGCAGGTGGCGCGGAAAGATAACCGAGCCGACGGGGAAGTTCTCGCCCGCGGCGCGCGCTGCGATCTCGGCGAGCTCCACCTGATCATTCTTGCTTGAATGACCGCGCGGCCGGGGCCGCGGACCAGCTGAGGAGGAGGAGAGCTTGACCGACGGCGGAGGACCGGGCACCGGAGTATCCGGAGGGCGCGAGTCGGCGGTGACGGGAGTCGACCGCCGAGACGACGGTGTCGTCGTCGCGCTGGCGGGCGAGCTCGACCTCTACAACGCCGAAGAGGTGCGCGGTGCGCTGCTGGAAGCCTGTGCCGATGAGCCCGAGGTGCTCGTCGTCGACCTCGCAGATGTCCGGTTCATCGACTCCACGGCGCTCGGGGTGCTGATCGAGGCGTGCTCGAAGATGGCGGACCGGAACGGTTTCCGGCTCGCGGCGCCGGGTCTCGAGACCCGGCGCGCCCTCGAGGTCTCGGGACTCGACCGCCACTTCATCGTCCACGACACGGTCGCAGAGGCGCTCGAACCGACGCGCTGACCCGAGCGACCGCCTAACCACAGGGGAGACGTCAACCGCATGGTCCGCGAACCGCTGCTGCCGCCCGAGTCCCTTGCGCGCTACGCCGACGCGATCGTGCGCGCCTGCCTCGGCCTCGGCAAGGGCGACACGCTCGTCGTCCAGGGCGAGCCCGAGCACCGGGAGCTGCTCATCGCCGTCGCCGAGTCCGCCTACCGCGCAGGCGCGCAGTTCGTCGACGCCGTCACGACTGACCCGCTTGTGATGCGCGCCCGCCTGCTGCACGGCAGCGACGACGCGATCGGCGCGCTCTCGCCGTGGGCGCGCCGCCGCTACCGGGAGGTCGCGACCCCTCGCGGCGCCCTGGCACTGATCGCCGGCGAAGGCGAGGCCGGCTACCTCGACGGAGTCAAGCCGGAGCGGATCTCCGCCGACTACGCGGCCGTAGCCAAGCAGCTGGGCTTCCTGCGCCGTGCCCAGATGAACATGCGGGCGCGCTGGGTGATCGCCGCCTGGCCGACCGACCACTGGGCCACACAGGTGTACCCGGAGCTCGAGTCGCTCGAGGCGAAGCGCCGTCTGGCGGACGATCTCCTGCGCTTCTGCCGTCTCGCTGACGAAGACGGGAAAGGCACGAGCGGCTGGCTCAAGCACCTGCGCACGCTCGACCGGCGCTCTGCGAAGTTGACGAAGCTCGGCCTGACCGGGCTCGAGCTGCGCGGGCCGGACACCGAGCTGGACATCGGCTTCGCCGCCCACACGCGCTGGCTCGGCGGGCCCGAGACGCTGGTCGACGGGCGGACGCTCGCGGCGAACATGCCGACGGAGGAGGTCTTCACCAGCCCGGACCCGCGCCTCACGAGCGGGACGTTCCGCTGCACGTTCCCCCTCTCGTTCCGCGGCCGGCTGATCCACGGGCTGCGCGGCGAGTTCGCGAGAGGACGGCTCGTCCGGCTCGAGGCCGACTCGGACGAGGACCGCGACTTCGTCGCCGCGCACCTCGATGCCGACCGGGCGGCGCGCCGGCTCGGCGAGGTCGCCCTCGTCGACGCCTCGTCGCGCATCGGGCAGACCGGACGGATCTACTACAACACGCTGCTCGACGAGAACGCCGCGGCCCACATCGCCTTCGGCAGCGGTTTCGGAGGTACGCGCTCGGAGAGTCCTGCACGTGGGATCAACCGCTCGACCATCCACCTGGACGTCATGATCGGCAGCCCGGAGCTCGAGGCGACCGGGCTCGACGCACGCGGCCGGCGGATCCCTCTGATCCACGAGGGGATCTGGCAGATCTGAGCAGGAAGGCGGTCGCGGTTGCAGTCCTCGCCGCAACCCTCGCGCTCGTCGCGGGCTGTGGCGGCGGATCGCAGCGCCGGCCGACGACGCGGGCGTCGGCGGCCGGGCCGGCGAAGTGCTCGCTCTCGGCACGACAACAGCGGGTGATCCGCCGGGCGAACCGCATGATCGTCCGCCTGCACCGGCTCGAGCAGCCGCTGAAAACGGTGCACGAGCACGGGCCGATGAAGCTCGAGCTTCTGCTGAACCGCTTCCTGCTCTCGATCGGCGTGCTGCCGGTGGACGACCGGGCCCTGCTCATCCGCAAGGCGAAGAGCGCAGTCGGGCTCTGCCGCGACTGCTTCGACGCGCTCGAGGCGATCGAGCCTGCGATCCAGACACGCCTCGGCGGGTCTCCCTGCAAGCCGGGGTCCTGAACTCCTAGCCGTCGACGAACAGACCGTTCAGCGGGCCCAAGAGGGCTTCGCTCCGGCGGGAGACGTTCGGCAGCAGCGTGAGCTTCCCGTCGGCCCAGCCGTCGCGTCTCCGCCGTTCGAGCCGCTCCTCGGCGAGCGGTTTCCAGACCTCGTCGAACACGCGCGCCGGGTCGCCGTCGATCTCCTCGCGCGGCCGCTCGAGGTGCTCCTCCCAGAGCCTCAGCCGCACGTCGCGCGCCAGCTGCGGATCGCGGACGACGACGTTCGCCTCTGTGTCGTTGAAGAGCGAATGCTCGTTGAGGTTCGCCGAGCCGATCGTCAGCCACGCGTCGTCGACGACCGCCGTCTTCGAGTGGACGTAGACCGGGTTCCCACCGGGACCGGGCTGGTAGAGCGTGCAGGCCAGGAAGCGCGTCGTGTCGTCTCCCGATTCCCTGTCGGCCTCGAGCAGGAGGCCGACCTGCCCGCGACTGTCGTCGGCGCCGTTGTTGGGGTGCGCCGGCAGGACCGCGATCACGCGGAAGTCGTCGCGCGGCGGCCGGCGTAGCTTCGCGGCGAGCACGGAGGTGATCTCCGGCGACCAGAGGAACTGGCTCTCGAGGTACACGAATCGTTCGGCCGCCTGCAGTGCCCGCAGGTAACTCTCGAGGATCGACCACTCGCCGTCCCGGTAGGGCTCGTAGAGACGCTCGGGAACCGTCCGCACGAACTGCGCCTCGACGCCTTGCGAGCCGGCGGCAGCCGACTTGCCCGGCTGCGGCAGCCCACTCCCGGCGACGGCATGCCAGCGCACCCGGAAGTGCTCGGCGACGTCGCCGACGACCGGCCCCTCGAGGCGCATCGCGGTGTCGTGCCAGCCGAGCCCGTCGCGCCGCGGGTGCTCGTTCGAGTCGAGCCGGTCACCGGCGAGCGCAGTCAGGTCGATCCCGCCCACGAACGCCGTCTTGTCGTCGACCAAGACGAGCTTCTCGTGGTGGCAGTGCAACGGACGCTCGCGGGCGTCGAGCGCCATCGAGATCCGGGTGCCGCCCGCGAGCTCCTCGCAGACCTGCCGCACCTCCCGGCGGGCAGGGTGGAAGAGCGGCAACGGCGCGCCGGCCCAGGCGAGCACACGAACGTCGACGCGCTCCGCTGCCTCTGCCAGGAGCTCGCGCAGCGTCGGCCCTCCCTCTTCGAGCCGGAAGGCAGGGTCGAAGTGCCAGCCGGCGAGGTGGACGTGCGAGCCCGCGCGGCGAATCGCGTCGGCGATGCGCGGCAAAGCCTGGCTCCCGTCCACAAACGCCTCGACGCGGCAGCCGGAGCGTGGCGGGAACACCGCTGTGGTCGCCCAGCCGTCGGGCGCCGGGTCGACGGCCGCAGCGCTGCCGTACCGCCGGAGCCGCCGCGCGTGGCGAGCGCGCACGACGCGCTCGATCGCGTCGCCTACGAGATCGTCGAGCCGGCTAGCCGGAAAAACAACCACGGGCCGCCTTTTCCCCGCGACGCGGAAACTCTCACCCGGTGGGCGAGCCGAACGGCGACGAGTAGCTGTACGTGCCAGTTCCGCTGATCCGCGTGCCGACGTTGAGATCCGGCGTCGGGAAGCTCTTGACGGGGAGTTTCCCGACGGCCGGGCCCATGAAGTCGTGCCAGATCTCCGCGGGCAGCGTGCCGCCGGCGACCTGCCCGACGCCCTCGACGTTCTGGAGCGGGATCTCTCCACCGGGATAACCGACCCAGACGCACGTGGCGAGCTGCGGCACGTAGCCGCAGAACCAGGCGTCCTGGAAGTTCTCCGCGGTGCCGGTCTTGCCGGCCACAGGCCGGGCGCCGAGCGCGGCGGCCGTGCCGGTGCCGTGCTGCACAACACCCTGAAGGGCGTACGTGAGCTGGGCCGACACGTTCGGGGTGAGGACTCGCCGCGGCTTCGACTTCAGTGGGATCACGTTCCCGTCCGGCCCTTGCACGGTCTGGAAGGCCTGCGGGTCGTGGTGAACTCCGCCATCGGCGAAGGTCGCGTAGACGTCGGCCATCTCGAGCGGGGTGAACCCCACCGAGCCCAGCGTGATGGCACACGCCTGCTTGAAGTACGGCCCGTTGCGGCGTTCCGTGATTCCCAGCTGCTGTGCCATCGCCATCACGTTGCGCACACCGACCCTCGCAATCAGCTGGGCGAAGATCGTGTTCACCGAGTTCGCCGTCGCGTCGAGGAGGTCCATCGTCCCCGCCGCTTCGTCGGCGAAGTTGTGGACGTCCCACGCGCCACCGCTCGGACCCGTGGCGCACTGCGGGTCGGTGATGAAGAGCTCCGGCGGACCGTAGAACGTCGAGTAGAGAGAGTCGCCTTCGCTCAGCGCCGTCGCGAGCGTGATCGGCTTGAAGGAGCTGCCCGTCGAACGGTGGGCCTGGGTCGCGAGGTTGAACTGCATCCTGCGTCCGCTCGGCAGGTAGTCGACCATGGCCTTCACGGCGCCCGTCTGCGGGTCGATCGCCACGACCGCAGCAGCGGGATCCGTGGAAGTGTGCAGGCGCGAGCTGACGGCGTGCAGGGCGAGGGCCTGCAGGCGCGGGTCGAGCGTCGTCTTCACTTTGAGCCCGCCGAGCTCCACCTGCCGCTGACCGCCCGGCAGGCGCGAGGCGAGCTGCGTCGTCGCCCAGCCGAAGAAGTTCGGCTCGAGCAGCGTGGAGTAGCGGTGCCCGGGACGGAGCCCGAGCTTCTTCTGCTTCGCGCTGCGCAGCTTCGCCGCGCTGATGTAGCCGTTCTTCCACATCGCCTGCAGCACCTCGTTCCGCCGAGCCAGAGCTGCGTGGGGACTCGTGATGGGGTCGTAGACCGACGGCGCCTGCGGCAGTCCGGCGAGAAGCGCCGCCTGCACAAGGGTCAGGTCCGAGGCATCCTTCGAGAAGTACGTTCGCGAAGCCGCCTCCGCGCCGTACGCGTGTCTCCCGTAGAAGACCTCGTTGACGTAGTCGGAGAGGATCTCCTTCCTGGCGGCCTTGCCGTAGCGGTTCTGCATCTGCTGGAACAGCTTCTCGGAGAGGCAGGCCTCCCTGAGCTTCCGCGACAGGGTCCGCTGCGGATTGCCGATATAGAGGTTGCGGACGAGCTCCTGCGTGATCGTCGAGCCGCCCTGCACGACCTGCCCGTGCGCCACGTCCTGGTAGAGGGCGCGCGCGATGCCCCGGTAGTCGAGGGCACCGTGCTGCCAGAAGCGAGCGTCCTCGATCGCGACGCTGGCGTCGGGCAGCCAGGGCGAGATCTTCGAGAGCGGGAGCGGCTGCCGGTTCGTCGCCGAGGGGACGACCCCGAGCGTCTGGTTGTTGTCGGTGTAGAGGAACGAGTTCGCACCGAGCGAGATCTTGCGGAGATCCGTGAGCGTGCACGTGGACGCCAGGAGCTGGCTGCCCGTGAACGCGACCGTCGCGAGCAGGAGCGCGCCGAGCCCTGCCAGGAGAAGCGCCACGAAGAGCAGTGCGCCGCGGCGCTTGCGGTTGCGCCGCCGCAGCCGGCCGTGCCGGGCGAAGAGCACCCGGTCGAGCTCGAGGTCCGCGCGTGAAGGCTGCGCACCGCGCGGCCCTCTCCCGTTACGACGATGATCGCTTGCCACGCAGCCGCCATTGTGCTTGATACGACGGCCCGATCGTCCGAATTCGGCCTGCCAGTCGACCGAGACGTGGCCAAGCCGACGGGGAGACTCGAACTCCCGACCCCATCATTACGAGCAAAGTCCCGACCGGCGCTGACCGGCCCCACCCGTCACCGTTGAGCCGAATCGCGGCCTAGCCGGACATTCCCAAAGCCGGGGTGCGCCGGTTCGTACTTGACACGGAACTTGACACGTCGCCGCGACGGGCCAAGCGGGCGGGCGTCTGGTGAGAGGACACTCGCGCAGGCAAGAAGCACGACGCTCTGGCTGCCGAGGAGGCGGTCGCGGACGAAATGGCCTTGGTGGCCCTTACCCCCTGCGTTGAGTCCGCACTCGACCTCTGTGAAGACGATCGGATGCCCGCCGGCTGATGGCGTCTACCAAGCGACTACACGCAGGAGGTAGCGCCGATGAACGAGCCACTCGAACAGCAGCAGCCGTCGACGAGTCTGATAACCGCAACCGCGTGGCGCAGCCGCTCTCGCCGCGATCGCGGTGGCAGGGATGCTCCTCGCTCAGTCGCTTCGTGCGATCTGGATCATTCTGCTGATGCTCGCGGTCGCAGCTGTACCGCAGGCGGTTCTTCACGTGCGACGGGAGCGGCGGGCGCAGGTCCGCAGGTGAACGCCGCCAGGGCGGCGACGATCCAGCCTCCGGAATAGGTCTCGCCGGCGCCGCTCAGGGCAGCCGCTCACGAAGTCAAGTGCTGTCCCGGGCCTAGGTGAGAGGTCTGGTTCGGGTCTGCATCCTGCTCCAGCCGACCAGGCGGCCTCTCGGCGACGGCGGGGACCGAGCCCGCAGCAAGATCTTTGCGTTCTCCCGCGCTCGAGTCGTGCTCAGCGGTTCACGATTCCGGGGGTCTTTCGGTCTCCGATAGGGCCGCGTCGCTCTGCGGGACGCCCCCGGTTGCGCGGATCGTCGCGGGTTCGTGCTTGGGAGTCGGGCCGAACAGCAGCCAGATCCCGCCTCCGATCACGCCTCCCACGAGTGGTCCGACGAGGTAGATCCAGACCTTGCTGAAGTCCCAGTTGTAGAGGACAGGGTCGAGCGACCTCGCAGGGTTGAATGAGCCACCCGATGCCGGGCCGATCGCGTCCGCCGCCGTGAAGATGAACAGCCCGATCAGCAGCGGCGCCATGACGCCCTTCCAGGGGGCCCGGTCATCTGTCGCGACGGTGCAGATGACCATGACGAAGAGGGCGGTCGCGATCAGTTCGAGGACAAGTGCGCCTCCGCTCGAGATGCCGGCTCCGGGAGCCGTGTCGAGCGAGTCGACCGCGCCTTCGGAGTACACCGCCGCCACGGCGAGAACGGCCACGAACCCGCCGACGAGTTGCGCAACCCAGTAGGGGACTACCTCCTTCGGGGGGAACTTTCGCGCCACGGCGAGCCCGAGGGACACGGCGGGGTTGAAGTGGCCGCCGGTGACTTGTCCGAGCGCCGTGATCGCAAGCGCGAGGCCCAGCCCGAACGCGAACGCGATCCCGAGGCTGCTTATTGCACCGCCGCCGATGTCGACCGAGACGGCGATCGCGTTGAAGCCGAGAAAGAAGAAGAGAAACGTGCCGAGTGCCTCCCCGGCGAGACGCAAACCGAGCGACGACGAGTCCATTCATCGACCTCCTTTGAGGAGAAGCTTCCGAGCATCTTCCCACTCTCGGGTTACGCGTGCAGCGAGCCTGGGCGCCGGCTCCCCTGGGAGCCGGCCGCGACGAGGCGGTCGTCGCTGCGCCAGAATCTCCGCGCCCAGAGGGCGACATAGACGAGCGCGACCAGGACGGGCACTTCGATCAGCGGCCCGACGACGCCTGCGAGCGCCTCGCCGGAAGCGGCACCGAAGACACCCACGGCGACGGCGATCGCGAGCTCGAAGTCGTTGGAGGCGACGGTGAAGCCCATGCTCGCGGTCTGCGCGTAGGGGAGTCCGATCAGCTTGCCGATGGCGAAGCCGGCGATCCACATGACGGCGAAGTAGCAGAGCAGGGGCAGGGCGATCCGGGCGACGTCGGCGGGCTCGGCGGTGATCTTCTCGCCCTGGATCGCGAACAGCACGACGATCGTGAACAGCAGTCCGTAGAGCGTGATCGGGCCGATCCGTGGGATGAACTTCTGGTCGTACCAGTCGCGGCCTTTCCGCTTCAGGCCGATCCGGCGGGTGAGGTAGCCAGCGGCGAGCGGGATGCCGAGGAAGATCAGCACGGTCTTTGCGACTTCCCAGATGCCGACCTCGAAGCCTTGCGTGTCGAGGCCGAGCCAGCCGGGCAGGACGGTCAGATAGAAGTAGCCGAGTAGCGAGTAGGCGGCGACCTGGAAGAGTGCGTTGAAGACGACCAACAGTGCGGTTCGGTCGCGGTCGCCCTTGGCGAGGTCGTTCCAGATCAGGACCATCGCGATGCAGCGGGCGAGGCCGACGATGATTACGCCGGTGCGGTAGGCGGGCTGGTCGGCGAGGAAGACCCAGGCGAGCGTGAACATGAACAGCGGTCCGACCACCCAAGAGAGGAACAGCGAGACGCCGAAGAACGTGCGGTCAGAGACGCCGTCGTGCCGCACGTGGCCGAGCTCCTCGTAGCGCACCTTCGCGAGCACCGGGTACATCATCAGCAGCAGCCCGAGCGCGATCGGCAGCGAAACGGTGCCGACCTGCAGCTCGTCCAGACCGTCATTCAGCGATGGGATCAGCCTGCCGAGGCCGAGCCCGGCCGCCATCGCCAGCCCGATCCAGAGCGGCAGAAAGCGGTCGAGCGTCGAGAGCTTGCCGAGAACCTCGGCCTGTTCCGGCTGCGCTGGTGTGGCGGCCGGAGTCCGAAAGGTCTCAGTCACAGACACTCGTGTCCACCTCGACCGCCTCGTCGAGCAGGGCACCGACGAACTCGTACAGCTCGACGAGCCGGTCGCGGCTGGCGCAGTAGCAGGTGCGGAGTCCGTCGATCTCGCCGACGATGAAGCCCGCCTCCTTGAGCACCTTCAGGTGCTGCGACACGGTCGCCTGTGCGAGCTCGAGCTCGTCGACGAACTGGCCGCAGTAGCAGGCGTCGTGCGCAAGTAGCGACCGCATGATCCGGACGCGGGCCGGATGCCCGAGAGCCTTCGCGAGAACCGCGACCTCCTGCTCGACGGTCGTCTCGATCGACAGGGTCACGAGACGCCCGCGGTGTGGTGGCGGGCCGACGCGGCGACGCCCGCGGGCACGCCACGCAGCGGCTTGCCCTGCGGGACCTGGTGCGGGCAGGCGTAGTGGGTGCCGGCGACCGTGAATCCGTGGGCCTCGATCAGGTGGTCGAGGCAGAGACCGACACCGCAGTGCTGGCAGACGGCGACGGCGGCGATGCTGTCGTTGACCTTCGCGCATTCGAAGCAGTTCATGGGGATTCGCCTCCTCGAGCCCAAAGCGCTTGGGCCCAATCGTTAATCGCAGATCTACGATCACCCAAGGCGGCGTTGGCGGCATCGGTGCTAGCCCGCGCCGCCATGCGGGGAACTACGAACCCCACATCGTTGCGGTGTCGGCCGGGGGTAGATGGCTGTGCGGGCGGCCGCCCGCGACGAGTCTGAGCTCCTCGCCTAGTCGTAGCGGCGCCGCGATTGCCCCTCGCCATGCGGCCGCCGCTTACCTCATGACGGGTGAAGTACTCCGAGCCGAGCCCCACTGTTCATGCGGCGTAGAGGCAGGTGTGTCAAGGGTGCGTCAAGCACGCCGGCCCTATCGCCTGGGCTATTGCGGCGTCTCCCTGGCCGTCGGGCGCTTAGGTGGGGAGCTCACTGCCGGCGATGCCGACCCAGAGCGGCAGCGACGGGATCGTGTCACCTCCGGGCGGCACGACCGGCCCGAGCAGCCGCCCGTACTCAGGCACGTCTCCGCCCTCGTCGAGCAAGAGCCGAGTGAACCGCGCGAAACCCAGGTCGTTGGCGGCGAGTCGGCCAGGGCGGAGCGATGCGGAATGAAAGGCGTGGACGACGAACATCGCCTGCTCCGCACCGCGTCGTCGCGCCTCGATCAGCGTCCCTGCAGCACCGGCTAGGAGCTGGTAGGGGAGCTCGGCGATCTCGGCGTCGAGGTCTCCCGCCGGATCGAACGCGGGACTGCCGAAGAGGGCTCGCGTGAAGCGGTCGAGCCTCGGCAGCTGCTGGCTCGTATACGCCCTTCCCGCCCTTTCGCACGCGGCACGCTCTCTGAGTGACCGCGCGACCCGCACGCTTACCAGGTCGTCGAAGGGTTCGTCCGTCTTCGCCTCGACCCCGACGACCGTCGAATGATGACGGCAGCGGAGGAGCTGGGCGGGCGGCACGAGGCGCAGTACGACTACGCGCCGCTCGTCCGCCTCCTCGTGCTGACCGGGCTCCGCGTGTCGGAGGCGCTCGCGCTCCGTTGGCAGGACGTCGACCTGCTCGGCGCGACGATTCGCGTCCACCACTCGTGGGCACGCGAAGGGCGGCTGACCCCTCCGAAGACGAAGGCGGGGGTCCGCGACGTGCCGATCGCCCCTGGACTCGTTGACATGCTGACCCTGCTCAAACCGGAGCACGCGGGCGACGAGGACTTCGTCTTCTCCACCACCGGGCGACGGCCCGTCCCGTACCACAACTTCCGCGAGCGCGGCTTCACGCCCGCGCTCGAACGGGCGGGGCCTCGCCGGGAAAGGGATCACTATCCACGGGCTTCGTTCGGCGGCCGTCTCGCTCTACGCGGCACGCAGCCTGTCCATGCTGGAGACGGCGAGCGTCATGGGGCAGGCCGATCCGGGCGCGACGTGGAAGCACTACGCACGCCTATTCGACCGCTCCGACGTCAACGCCCGGGTCCGCGCGGCGCAAGCGTCGCTCACGGAGCGTCAACTTGACGCAAACGCTTGACACCCGCGTCCGGCGCACCCCGTCCTGACAACACAAACGCGCACCTTTGCGGGGCTTTCGTGTGAAGCCGACGGGGAGACTCGAACTCCCGACCCCATCATTACGAGTGATGTGCTCTACCAGCTGAGCTACGTCGGCGCGGGGAAACCAGTCTAGCCCGGCCGCTCCCCGGTCTCGCCGGAGCCGACGATGGCTCATCTCTCTGCCCGGGCCGCTCTACATCGTATTATGATGTATTGTGGAATCTCTGCCCAGTAATCGCCTCCATGTAGCAGCACCGCCGGCACGCGATATCCCGCAAAGGCCGCAACCGACGGTTGGCGCCGCCGCCGCCGGACTGTTCCGGCGGGCGTTGGCGTGGATGCGCGGTACCTCGGGAGGACTCGTCGCTCTCGCGCTGATGGTGGGCGCGGGTGCAGGCCTGGGCGCGGTCCTCTTCCGCTACCTGATCCTCTCCTTCACCCGTGCGTTCACGGGCCACTCCGACTTCAGCGCAGCGGGCCGCGCCCCGTACGGCTACTGGCACGGGATCGGCTTCTGGTTCGTCGTCCTCGTTCCCGTGGTGGGTGGACTGCTCTACGGCCCGCTCATCCACTTCTTCGCCCGCGAGGCGCGCGGCCACGGAGTCCCCGAGGTGATGCTCGCCGTCGCCGACCGAGGCGGACGCATCCGACCCCGGGTCGCCGTGGTCAAGTCGCTCGCCTCTGCGCTCTGCATCGGCGCGGGCGGCTCGGTCGGACGCGAAGGGCCGATCGTCCAAATCGGTTCCGCCCTCGGCTCGACGCTCGGCCAGGTCACGCGCCTCTCCGAGTCGCGGCTGCGCATTCTCGTCGCCTGCGGAGCGGCCGCCGGGATCTCGGCGACCTTCAACGCACCGATCGCCGGCGTCTTCTTCGGTCTCGAGTTGATCCTGCGCGACTTCGAGGCCGAGTCGTTCGGAGTCGTCGTCCTCTCTTCCTTCGTCGCCAACATCATCGGCCGCGCCGCATTCGGCTCCCAGCCGTTTCTGCACCTGCCGGGCTTTCAGTTGCGCTCTCCGCTCGAATATCCGCTCTACGCAGGTCTCGGCCTCGCCGCCGCCCTCGTCGGCGTCCTCTTCATTCGCATCCTCTACGGGTTCGAGGACGGCGCCGATCGGATCTGGCGCGGCCCGGAATGGCTGCGGCCGGCCGCAGGCGGACTTCTGCTCGGACTCCTGCTGCTCGCACTCCCCGAGCTGTACGGAGTCGGCTATCCGCCGCTCGAGCACGCAATCCGCGGCAACTACGTCCTCTGGCTCCTGCTCCTCCTCCTCGCAGGCAAGATCCTCGCCACCAGCCTCACGATCGCCGTGGGAGGGTCAGGGGGCGTCTTCGCGCCCTCGCTCTTCATCGGGGCGATGCTCGGCAGCGCCTACGGGATCGCCGTCAATCACCTCCTGCCCGGCTCGACCGCGCCGGCGGGCGCGTACGGGCTTGTCGGAATGGGCGCCGTTTTCGCCGGCGCCGCCCGCGCCCCGATCACCGCGGTGATCATCATCTTCGAGCTCACCGGCGACTACCGGATCATCCTGCCGCTCATGGTCGCGATCGCCCTCGCCGCCGGCATCTCCAGCCTGCTCAGTCACGACACGATCTACACGCTCAAGCTCCGTCGACGCGGCATCGACATCCTCCGCCGTCGCGGCCCCAACCTGATGCAGTTGCTCCACGTCGCCGACGCCATGCAAGCCGTGCCGGAAGCGCTGCCCGCGGACACCGCCCTCGACGAGGTGATCGCCCGCCTCGGCGGCGCGGCGACCGATGGACTGCCGGTCACCGACGCGGACGGCGTGTACCAGGGCACGATCGGCCCGCGAGAGGTCGAAGAAGCGATGCGGGAGAACGCTCTCGAAGCCACCGCCGGCGACCTCGCTCAGGACTTACCGGCACTCCGGACGAACCAGACCCTCGAGGAGGCGCTCTCGGCGCTGCTCCGGGCGCACTCCGGACTCCCTGTCCTCGCGGCACCCGAGTCCAGGCTCGAGGGCTGGCTCACGCACGTCGACGTGCTCCGCGCCTACAACACACGCCTCCAACAAAGCACGGGCAGCGCTGCGAGCCGCACCGCTCTCGTGCCTGTCGGAGCGTCAGACGGGCTAGTCGATGTCTTCGGGAGCCGGGTCAACCCGCAGGAGTGAGCACCACAAAACAACGGTTTGCGATACTGCTGCGGTGTCGAGCGGCTCGGTCCAGTTCACTCTCGACGACGGTGAAGCGCTCGTCATCTCGGACGATGATCTGCAGCCCGTCTACGACCGCCTCTGGCAGCTCGCGCCTCAGCCGGGTGCAGTTTCCGCAGCCGCCCTGGTACACGCCGCCTTGCTTCAGTCGGAGTTCACTCGCCGGCCGATCGAGCTCACGAAACCGCAGAGCGCCGTGCTCCGCGAGGCCGTCGGCAGGCTTGGCGACGGGCCGACGCCGTAACGGCCGATTTCGGCCCGCAACGGCGCCCTCGATCTCCACCGCTGTTCGGGGTTAGAGCCGCCGGAGGGAAGGGAATGAGTCGCCAAAGGCACTTGCCTCCGGAGAAGGGATTGGTCAATGCAGGGTGAGATCGACTTGGGTATCGGAGGGCTCGAGTTCGTGCTCGGGACAGTGGTCCTCGCGCACCTGTGGCGCTTCAGGAGGGGCTTTCCCTGGCTTGTCGCACTCACCGGGTTCTTCTTCCTGCGCAGCGTCGATCGCATCTCGCTCGGCGCATTCGGAACGGCACCGACGTTCCTGGGGAACCTGCTGGACCCGCTGATCGTCGTCGTGCTCGTGCTCCTCGTATTCACGATCGACCGGCTCGCCCGTGGCCTGGAGTATGCGGAGGATGCGGCCCTGCTGCGAGAGCGGGAGTATCGGAGGGCACTCGCCGACTATCGGCGGCTCGCCCGCCATCGGCTGGCAACTCCGGTCACTGCGATCCTCTGCAGCGCGCGGATGCTCCTCGAGCTCGAACCTTCCCAGGCGCAGCGCAGGGCTGAGATGGCGGAGATCCTCGAAGAGGCCGTCGTCCGTCTCGAACATGTCTCGCTGGATCCGCGCAGCACGCTGCAGCCCGACGAACGCTCTCTCAAGCCCTCGCCGTTCCTCGGCCTGGACCCGTAACCGGGGATACGAAGGCTCTCGGACCCTCGCCAACCGTCCTAGAGCGAGCGGTACGAAACCGTCTCGCGCTGCCCGGTCTCGCCGGAGCGGACGATCGCGTCGCAGACCTCGGACGCGCGGTAGCCGTCCTCGAAGTCGGCGCCGTAGGGGGCGACCTCGTGCTCGCCGGTGACCGATTCGAGGAAGTGGTGCAACTCGTGGACGAACGTGTCGCCCCAGCCGATGATGTGCCCCGGCGGCCACCAGTGGCCCCAGAACGGATGGTCGGCCTCGGAGACGAGCACGGTCTTGAAGCCGCGCGCGCGATCGCCGTCGGCGCGAAACACCTCCAGCTCGTTCAGCCGCTCCATGTCGAAGGCGAGCGACCCTTTCGTGCCGTTGATCTCCCACTGGAACGCGTTGCGGCGCCCGTGCGCGAAGCGAGTCGCCTCGAGTGTGCCGACCGAGCCGTTCCCGAACTCGACCGCTGCCTCGACCGCGTCGTCGACTTTCCGCCCCGGCAGGAACGTGTGCGCGAAGCCCGAGACGGTCTGGATCTCGCCGTTGAGGAAGCGCGCGAGGTCGACGACGTGCGTCATCAGGTCGCCGAGCGCGCCGGAGCCGGCGGCGTCCACGTCGAAGCGCCAGGTGTCGAGCGAGGGGTCATCGCCCCAGTCCTGCAGATACCGGCCGCGGAAGTGGCGCACCTCGCCGAGCTCGCCTCCGTCCACCATCTCGCGCGCCAGCCGCACCGCGGGGACGAACCGGTAGTTGAAGGCGCACATGTGCCGCACGCCGGTCGCGGCCACCGCCTGCCAGATCTCGTAGCTCTCGTCCGCGTCCCGGCCGAGCGGCTTCTCGCAAACCACGTGCTTGCCTGCCTGGGCCGCAGCGATCGTCGGCTCCGCGTGCAGCGAGTTGGGCCCGCCGTTGTCGAAGAGGCCGATCCGCTCGTCCGCGATCAGATCCCGCCAGTCGGTGGTCGCGTACTCCCAGCCGTAGCGGCGCGCGGCCTCACCGACGGCGTCCTCGTTGCGGCCCGCGATCCCGATCAGCTCCGGCTCGAGCGGCGGCGGGTAGGTGATGTAGGAGATCTTCCGGAACGCGTTCGAATGGGCCTTGCCCATGAACGCGTACCCGAGCATCCCGACGCCGACCTTCGCCACGTGCGCGATAGTACGCGTGTGGGTTCCCTAGGGAAAAGCGACAGTGTGAAGTGGGGCTTTCTCTCCACCGCCGACATCAACCGGAAGCTCATCCCGGGCGCGCACGCTTCGGCCAAGGTCGACCTCGTTGCGGTGGCCAGCCGCGACCAGGCGCGGGCGGACGCGTACGCGCAGGAGTGGGCGATCCCGCGCGCGTACGGCTCGTACGAGGAGCTGCTCGCCGACCCGGAGATCGAGGCCGTCTACATCTCCCTCCCGAACACGCTGCACGCCGAGTGGTCGATCAAGGCACTCGAGGCGGGGAAGCACGTGCTCTGCGAGAAGCCGTTCACGCGCCACCCGGAGGAGGTCGACGCGGCGTTCGCCGCTGCCGAGCGGAACGGCCGCCTGCTGAGCGAGGCGTTCATGTACCGCCACAACCCGCAGACCGCGAAGCTCGTGGAGCTCGTCGGTGGCGGTGCGATCGGTGAGCTGCGGCTGATCCGGTCGACCTTCTCGTACGGGCTCTACGACCACGACAACATCCGCCTCCGCACCGACGTCGAGGGCGGCGCGCTGATGGACGTCGGCTGTTACAACGTCTCAGGCTCGCGGCTGCTGGGAGGCGAGCCGGAGCGGGTCTGGGGCGAGGCGTGGTACGGGCCTTCGGGAACCGACTGGATCTTCACGGGCACGCTGCGCTTCCCCGGCGACGCGATCGCCACGTTCGACTGCGGCACCGCGCTGGTGGAGCGCGACGAGCTGGAGGCGGTCGGCAGCAAGGGCTCGCTCTTCCTCGACGATCCCTGGCACGCCAACGAGCCGGTCATCGAGCTGCGCCGCGGCGAAGAGGTCGAGCGGATCGAGCTCGAGCGCGAGGACTCGTACCAGCTCGAGCTCGAGAACCTCAGCGACGCGATCCGCGGCGAGGCGGAGCTGCTGCTCGGACGAGAGGACGCTCTCGGACAGGCTCGTGCGCTCGAGGCGCTGCACCGCTCTGCCACGGGCGGGACGCCGGTTTCGCTGTAACCGGCGGCGCCTATTCAATATTTCCCTAGGGCACTAGCATGGGGCGGGCGAATGAGCGCGCACGCCGCACCCGCGCCCACGGGGCCTTCGTTCACGATCCGCGGCCGGCCGTACCCGGTTCTGCTGCCGAAGCTGAGCGACCCGCGCCTCCATCTGGCCGCGGTCATCATCTCGCTCCAGATCATCGGGCAGGTCGGCTTCCACTTCGACCTCTCGATCGCGCAGATCCTGCTCGCAATCGGCACCTGCGCCGTGCTCGAGGTCGCGGTCACGATGCGCCGGCAGCACGTCCTCATGTGGCCCGCGAGCGCAACGCTGACCGGCAACGGCGTCGCGTTCGTCCTGCGCGTGCCCGGCACGGTGCACGGCGATTGGTGGAGCCTCAGGGGCTGGTGGATCTACGTCGGTACCGCCGCGGTCTCGCTGCTCTCGAAGTACGTCATCAAGTGGCGGGGCGAGCACATCTTCAATCCGTCCAACATCGGTCTCGTCCTCTGCTTTCTCCTCCTCGGCCGCACCCGCGCCGCACCGCTCGACTTCTGGTGGGGTCCGATGTCGGCCTGGCTCGCGCTCGCGCTCGCGATCATCGTCGCCGGCGGCTTCCTCATCCTCTCGCGGTTGAAGCTGCTGCAGGTGGCGATCGGCTTTTGGATCACCTTTGCGGTGGCGATCGGAGTGCTCGCGCTGTCCGGACACACGATGACCGCGCGCTGGCACCTCGGCCCGATCTCCGGCTTCCAGCTGTGGTGGGTGCTCATCACCTCACCCGAGGTGCTCGTGTTCCTCTTCTTCATGATCACCGACCCGAAGACGGCTCCGCGCTCCCCGACGGGCCGGCTCGTCTACGCCGTGTCGCTCGGCCTGCTCGCCGGGGTGATGATCGCGCCGACGATCACCGAGTACGCAGCGAAGGTCGCGCTGCTGGGGTCGCTGGCAGTCGTCTGTCTCGCGCTCCCGCTGTTGCGCCTCGTCCCGTGGCCGCTCGACCGGCGGTTCGTCGTCGGCATCGCCACGGCGGCGGTCGCCGTAGCGGCCGCGGCGATGGTCCTCGGCAACGCACCTGCGGTCGCGGATGCCTCACGCGCGCTGCCGCCCGGGAGCCTGCCGCACATCACGATCCTGCCCGGGCAGGGCGTGCAGACGAAGCTCGACGAGCACACGGCCCAGCTGATCGCCCACGACCTGCTCGCCGCGAAACCGTCTGCGAGCGCCGGGCCGCTCCGGATCTGGCTCGTACAGGGCGTGGAGCAGGGCCCACCGACGGCGACGGTGCAGCTCGCCGCGACCAGCTACCACCTGCATCAGATCGCGAACGGGCACTGGGCGCTCCCTTCGGCCGTGGAGTCGGGCCCGGTCGAGGCCGGCCCCACGCCCGTGAGCTCGGCGCTGCAGGGCGTGCGGCTGACGAATGTCGCGCCCGCGGTCGGCCTCGGCTTCCGCCAGGACTCGTTCCGCTACGGGATCTCCAACGACTACACCGCCATGATGGGCGGCGGGGTCTGCTGGCTCGACTACAACGGCGACGGGTGGCAGGACCTCTTCGCCGTCAACTCGTACGCGAGCGACGACACCTTGCGATGGCAGGCGCACGGCGGCCTGCCGCGCACCCAGCTGTTCGAGAACCGGCACGGCCGGTTCCGCAACGTCACCGCGAAGGCCCACGCCGGGCTGCAGGTGCAGGGCGACGGGTGCGCCGCAGCAGATCTGAACGGGGACGGCCGGCCCGACCTGATCGTGTCCACGACCAACGGGGTCAAGCTGCTGTGGAACAACGGCAACGGCACGTTCAGCGAGGGCGCTCGGGCGGCGGCAATGAATGCGTCCGGCTGGTACACCGGCGTCGCCGTCGCGGACGTGAACGGCGACGGCCGCCCGGACGTCTTCGTCGCCGGCTACACACGGCCGTACGACTCGGTGCCGAACTCTCTCGCCGGCTTCCCGACGAACCTCGTCGGGGTCCGAGACCTGCTCTACCTGAACGAGGGAAACGGCCCGAACGGCCGCGCCCGATTCCGTGAGGTCGGGATCCAGGCTGGGCTCGAGGCGTCCGACTTCTCGCACGGTCTCGGCGCGACGTTCCTCGACGTCAACGGCGACGGCCGGCCCGATCTCTACGTCGCGAACGACGAGGATCCGAACCAGCTCTACGTCAACGTCCCGTGGCCGGGCGGCGCCAAGGCCGACCCGGCCGGGCTCGGCTTCCGGTTCGAGAACCGCGCCGCGATCTCGGGAGTGGCCGACCCGTACGCCGGCATGGGCGTCGCCGTCGACGGGGCCGCCGGCGGTCCGCTCGACCTCTTCGTCACGAACTCGCGCCACGAGCCGTCGGCCGCGTACGACCGGACGAGCGCCTCGTCGTTCTCGAACGCCCGCTCAGACTTCGATCCGGCGCTCGGAACGGACTTCGCAGGCTGGGGCGACTCGTTCGTCGATCTGAGGAACTCGGGCCGCTCCGACCTCGTGCTCGCGACCGGCGGGATCCCGGTCACGAACCTGAAGAAGGACGCGGGCGAGGTGAAGGTGATCGCCCCGCTCTCGGGCAGAACCGCCGCCCGCTACGGCGTCGCGTCAGGCGTCGTGCCGAGCGGGCTGCGCGTGAACGGGCGCGGGCTCGCGGCGGCCGACGTCGACAACAACGGACACATGGAGATCGCGGTCAACTCGATCGGCGGCAAGCTCCTCCTGCTCTCGCCGAGTGGCCCGATCGGTCACTGGCTGGAGGTGAAGCTCTCCCGCTTCAGCCCTGGCGCGGTCGTGACCGTCACCCCGGCGAACGGCCGGACCGCCTCGCAGGAGGTTCGGGCCGGCGCGAGCTACCTGTCCTCAGAGGACCAGCGAGTTCACTTCGGCCTCGGCTCCGCCACGCGCGTCGCGCGCCTGACCGTGCGCTATCCGTGGGGCGGGCAGAGCGTTCTGCGCCACATTCGCGCCGACCGGATCGTCGAGGTCCGGGTTCCTCGGCACCGAGCTCTGGACGGACCACGCTCAGCGGCTTCCTATCGCCTTCCGGCCTGCACGCGGGCGACGGGCGGCCGCTCGATCGCGACGGTCTGGGACGAGGCGGCGGTCGCCGCGCTCCGCTCCGGCGCCGCGAGTGAGCCCGTCCAGGCGCGCGACCTCTTCGACGTCTCCCGGGCGATGTGGCACGCTTGGGCAGCCGCGCCGAAGAGCGCTTCCGCCCGCGACGCAGCGATCAGCTACGCGGCCTACCGCGTGCTGCTCTGGCAGGCGTCCTTCGACTCGAACCTGAGCCGGACGTTCGCTCTGTTGACGGAGGAGCTGCGCGCGCTTTGCTACTCACCGGACTTCGCAAGCAGTCGTGGAAGCTCGCCGGCGGCGCTGGGGAACAGAATCGCTGCGGCCGCGATCGCCGCCGGGCGGCACGACGGCTCCAACGAGTCGCTCCACTACACCGACCCGACCTTCACGTCGCGGAACCAGCCTCTGATCGTCCATGCAGCGGGCTCCACGGTCGAGGACGCCACGTTCTGGCAGCCCCTGGCGCTCGGGACGATCCAGCCGCACAGCAGCCTCGCGGCCGCGCCGGCCGACGTCCAGAGCTTCGTCGGTGCGCAGTGGGGCCACGTTCGGAGCTTCGCCTTGCAGCGCTCTCGCCGCGGCCTGCCGATCGACCCGGGCGCATCCCCGCTCGGCGATCCCTCGGGTGCGGCGTACAAGCGGGCGGCACTCGCCGTGCTGCGCGCGACCTCGAACACGGACACGCGGCCGGCGCCCTGGTCGCCGCTGCGCTGGAACTCTCTCGCCGCGCGGGCTGCGACGGGCGACCTCGCGAGCGACCTCCACCTCTACCTCGGCGTCGACGGCGCGCTCAACGACGCCGCCGTCGCAACCTGGGGCGCGAAGCGCGCCTACCAGGCTCCCCGGCCGATCTCGATGATCCGCTACCTCGCCTTCCAGGGACAATCGAGCGACCGGAAGCAGGCGCACTACAGCGCCGACGGCCTGCCACTCGTCCCGGGCCTGATCGAGCTTCGCAGCGGGAAGGTCGAGGTGCTGTCGCGGGGCCGCTGGATCGACGGCGCCGCGTGGTCGCCGCCCGTGGCCACTCCCGCGTCACCGGGAGGCGTCGCCGAAGGAAGCGCCTTCGCCTCGGCGGCAGGCACGGTCCTGGCCACGCTCACCGGGCACACGTACGCGGGCCTGGTGCGCGAGGGGAGCGTCGCCCCCGTCGCCGCCGGGATCGACGTCCCGCCGGACGTGAGAGCCGGTCGCGCACTCGGCGAGCGCATGGCCGCGCTCGTCCTCCGCCGGCTCCAGCACTACCGCGGCTGAGGCGCTAGCGGCCCGAGCGGGCCTGCAGCCGGACTGCGACGGTGTCGAGCGTCACCGCCCCGAGCAGAACGAGGCCGGTGACGATGTAGATCCAGCCGTTCGAGATGCTGAGCGTGTTGAGGCCGTTCTGCAGCGTTCCGATCAGGATGGCACCGAGCAGGGCACCGCGCACCTCGCCGCGCCCGCCGAAGAGGCTGACGCCCCCGATCACCGCGGCGGCGATCGCGTTCAGAAGCAGGTTGCCCGGTGGGAACGTGAGCGCGACCGAGTTGACCTGCGCCGCGAAGATGATCCCGCCGATCGCCGCCATCGCACCCGAGAGCGCGAACACGATCACGCGGACGCGCGGCACGTTGATGCCGGCGCGTCGCGCCGCCTCGGCATTCCCACCTACCGCGTACACGTGGCGGCCGAAGGTCGTCCACTTGGCGAGGAACGTGAGAATGACGAAGAAGAAGACCATCAGCACGCCGGGGAGCGGCAGACCCAGGGATGTCCCGATGATCTTCCCGTTGTTGCAGATCGCGACCGTCCCGAACGCCGCAATGCCGATGCCGACGGTCTTCAACACGGCCGACGTCCAGCTCTGCTGGGCGATCTGCGTGCCACGAGCGACGACCTTCTTGTAGAGGACGCTGAGCGGGTACAGAGCGGTGAAGATCGCGGCGATCAGCCACCCGGCCGCCGGCGAGAAGATGTAGAGGTCGGTGTAGTTGATCCAGCGGTCCTGGATGATGATCGTTCCGCGCTGCTCGAGCTTGTTCAGGATCACGCCCTGCCAGATCAGGAAGCCCGCGAGCGTGACGACGAACGAGGGAACGCCGACAAACGCGACAATCGAGCCTTGAACTCCTCCGATCAGCGCGCAAACGGCGACAGCCAGGAGCATCGCGAGGAGGCCGCTCATCTGCCATTTGCTGCCCGGGAGCTGGAGTTCGGCGACGACCAGCGCTCCGATGCCCGCGAGATAGCCGATCGAGAGGTCGATCTCGCCGAGCAGCAGCACGAAGACGACGCCGTACGCGAGCATGCAGGTACCGGCGGTCTGCGTGATGAGGTTGACGAAGTTGGTGGACGTGAAGAAGTTCGTCGCCGTGAAGCCGAAGATGATCACGACGAGGATCTCGCCGACGATGATCGGCACCGGCCCGAGGTTGCCGGTGCGCACGTTGAGCTTCGTGCGTTCCCAGACGCCTTTGAGCCCGCTCGGAAGCTGCTCCTCCTCGAGCGGCGGAGCGCGGTCCGGGCCGACGACGTCCGCCGAGGTCACTCTCGTCGGCTCCGGCTCCGGCGCCGGCCGTGGACGGGATCCCTGCGACCTTAGTGGGCACGCCCGCGGTGATCGCCTCGACGACCGCCTGCTGCGTCGTCTCACGGCGCTCGAATACGCCGACGTTGCGTCCGAGCCGGAGCACCGTGATCCGGTCGGCGGTCTCGAAAACGTCGTGCAGGTTGTGGGAGATGAGCATCACCCCGAGGCCCTGGTGGCCCAGGCGGCGCACGAGCTCGAGCACCTGCTCGGTCTGCGCGACGCCGAGGGCCGCGGTCGGCTCGTCGAGAATCACAAGCTTCGAGTTCCACATCACGGCGCGGGCGACGGCGACGGACTGGCGCTGGCCACCGGAAAGCGTCGCGACCGTCTGGCGGACCGACTTGATGGTCGTGACCGCGAGAGACTTGAGCGTCTCGGACGTGTGCTGCTCCATCGGCGCCTCGGACAGGACCTGCGCGCGACTGACCTCACGGCCGAGATACATGTTCTGGACGACGTCGAGGTTGTCGCAGAGCGCGAGATCCTGGTAGACGACCTCGATCCCGAGCCTGGCAGCGTCCTTCGGCCCGTGGATGTGCACCTGTTTCCCCTCGAACAGGATCCGGCCGCTGTCAGCGGCGTGAGTGCCGGCGACGCACTTGACGAGCGTCGTCTTGCCGGCGCCGTTGTCGCCGACGAGCGCCATCACCTCGCCGGCGCGGACCTCGAAGTCCACGTCTACGAGGGCCTGGACCGAACCGAAGGTCTTGGTGATGTCGCGCAGCTGGAGAAGTGGCTTGTCGCTCATCGATCTCTGCTCCCTCGGCGAGGAGAGTGCGGTGGAGGCGCCCGCTCGGGCGCCTCCACCATCTCACAGCGAACGAGCTGCTTCTACTTGCAGTACTTCTTGTACTGGCCGATGCACACGTCGCTCTTCTTCAACCACTTCTGCTTGAAGAGCGTCGTGTAGTTCTTCTTCGTGATCCAGGTGACGGGGAGGGTCAGGGTCGGCTCCTTCTTGTTGCCGTTCATCCGGAACCCGTTCGTCTTCGGCTTGTTGCCGTGGAGCAGCGCGATCGCCGCCTTTGCCGCGGCGTTCGCCTCGAGCGACACCTTCTTGTAGACGGTGCCCGTCTGCCAACCCGCGATGATGTACTGCACACCCGCGGCCGTCGCGTCCTGACCCGACAGCGGGATCGGCTTCAGGTGATGCGCCTTCTCGCGGGCGATCACGGCGCCGGCGATGTTGTCGTTCGCCGCGATGGCGCCCTTGATCTTGTTGTGGGTCTTGAGGAGCATCTGGTCGTAGATGGTCGCTGCGTTGTTCGCGTCCCAGTCGGGCACGAACTTCTGCGGGCCCTTCTTCAGCTTGTGATGCTTAAAGAGGGGGTTGAGCACGGCGTCGTTACCGCTCTTGAACCAGAACGCGTTCTGGTCGGTCTGACCGCCCCAGAGCTCGGCGACGACGCTGCTCTTCTTGTAGGTGTGCTTCGCCTTCATCGCATTGACGATGCCACTGGCCTGCGCCTTGCCGACAAGCTTGCCGTCGAACGTGTCGTAGACCGAGGCCGTGCCGCCAATGACCTGGCGGTCGTAGTCGATCGCCTTGCCGCCCTTGTCCGTGAAGAGCTTCTCGATTGCGGAAGCCGACCCGTTGTCGAGCGATGTCTCGATCACGACCTTGGCGCCTGCGGCGAGGCAGGCTTGCGCCTGCGCCGTCTGCTTCGTCGGGTCGTTGAGCGCGTTGTTGATCGAGGCCGTGACGCCTGCGTTCGCGAACGCCTTCTTGAGCAGCGGCGCGTCGAACTGCACCCAGCGGACGGACGACTTCGTGTCCGGCAGCAGGACGCAGACCTGCACGCTGGCCGACTTCTTCTTCGTGCTCGCAACCGCGGCTGCGGAGACTGCCAGAGCAGCGATCCCGACGCCGAGCACGAGGAATAGACCCTTGCTACGGAACCTCTTCACCCTTGCCCTCCTTCATGCACTTGGAGAACGCCATCCGGCGCCTCCTGGAATGCCGCTCCCTCACAGCACTCGCGGCAGGGCAATACTACTCTCCTAGGGGAATAGTTCAAGGTCGTTACGGACCGGATACCGGTCGGCGCCCTAGCTTCCCTCGAACCGACTCCTGGTCGTCAGATAGCGGCCGACGCTCGCGCGGGTGACGAAGTTGAGGCCCGTGTTCGTGTCGGCCGGCGCGACGAGGTGCCCGCTGTAGCGGTAGAGGAACATCTGGAGTGCCGGCAGGAAGCCCTGCAGGTACGGCTGCTGGTCGATCGTGAAGTCCACGTGCCGGTCGTGGATCGCGCGGAGCGTGACCGGCAGCAGGTCGTAGCCGCCGGCGCGCACGCCGCGCTTGTGCAGCTTGTACTTGCGCATCACGTCGGCGATGCCCGCGGTCGAGCCGGCGTCGACGGCGAAGAGGCCCCGCAGCTTCCTGTTGGCGAGGTACGTCGCCTCGATCTTCTTGCGTTCGTGGCCGACGTCGACCCCGGAGGCGACGACGTGGGTCCGGATCGGCCTGCCGGAGTCGCGGATCGCGTCGAGAGCCCCGTCGACGCGCGGTTGAATATTCGCCTGGCCCGGGGTGGCGATGAAGAGGTAGACGTCACCGCTCGAGCAGAGGCTGACCAGACGCGAGCCGAGCTCGAGCCCGGACTGGTAGTTGTCCTGCCCGATATAGGCGAGCCGCTTGTTCTGCTTGCCTCCGTCGGCGTTGTAGGAGACGACAGGGATCCCGCGCGAGAGCGCGAGCCGGGTTGCGCTGTTGAACGCGGTCGGGTCGATCAGCGAGACGGCGATGCCGTCGGCGCCGGCCTCGATCGCGTGCCGCATCGCCTTGACCATCTGGGCGACGTCGCTGCTCATCGATCCCGTCCAGTGGACATCCACGCCGAGGAGCGAGGCCGCGTCGTGACTTCCGTTCTTCGCAGGCACGAAGAACGGGTTGGTCAGCGCGTGGTTGACGAACACGAACCGCCACCGCGGATGGTGCTGGGGGAAGCCCTGCGAGAAAGTCTCGCGGAGGCTCTTCGGAACCGAGCCGACGACTGCGGCGCCGGCGGCGAGGCGAAGCAGGTCGCCGCGGTCGAGGCGGCCGCTCATGCCGGTGTCCGTCGGACGAGCCAGAGCGCGACGAGAACGGCCGCGACGGCGAGTCCCGCGAAGAGGCCTGCCTCGAGGAGCTGGAACGTCCAGAAGCGGCCGGCAGGCTGATACGAGACGATTCGCTTCCAGCCGAGCGCGAGGATGTAGGTGTGCGGGTCGATCCCGGCCTGCTGGGCATGAAGGACGGCCAGCTCCTCGCGGGAGGCGGTGATCTGGCGGCCGCCTCCGTCGACGAGCGTGTTGCTCAGCACCCAGTTGCCGGGCGTGGCGCTCGTGGCGGTCGCCGCGATCACCCGGTGGAGCGGCGTCATGAAGTGCGGCCGGACGAACGTCGAGACGAGAAAGCGGACCGTGCCGAAGGCGAGGAGCGTCGCGGTCATCGCCGCCACCGTCCGCCTGAAGACGATGCCCGCGAGCACCCCGAGCGCGAGCGCGAAGAGCGCGTACGCCGGAACGACGATTCCCTCGACGTCGAAGCCGCTCGGGCCGATCCGTCCCTCGAGCTGGTCGAAGGGCGAGCGCCACCACATGATCACGAGGCTCGCGACAGCCGCGGCGACGACGGTCCCGGCGGCGAGCAGCGCCGTCTTCGAGAGCAGCCAGCGCCGGCGGCTGACGCCCTGCGTCCAGGCGAAGCGGTAGGTGCCGAACTCGAGCTCGCGGGCGACCAGCGGGGCGCCGACGAAGACGCCTGCGAGCAGTGGGAGGACCGCCATGACGCGCGTGGCCGTGACGAGTCCGCCGAACTGGCTCTCGAAGTGGGGCACGATGATGTCGCAGCCGGTTCGCGCCTGGGGCGGGACGCAGGCCGACAGCGAATCGTGGTCGAACGCCGACGCGATCGGCAGACGCGTCAGAAGCGCTGCGAGCGCGAACGCGACGAGCAGGCCGAGAGCGCCGAACGCCTGCGACCGGTGCTGCCGCCAGGTCACCCATGCCATCGCAGCTGGACCCTTTCCGCCGTCCGCGGCGTGGGCAGACGCTCGGGCGCCATGTAGGCGAGCAGGAGCTCCTCGAGGCTGACGGGGCTGACGGTCCACGACGGATCGACGATCGGCCCGTCGGTGATCGCAAGCAGCGTCAGCTGGCGGCCGCTGTACCGCTCACGCACGACCTCCCGCACGCCGCGGATCGAGCCGAGTGGACGGCGCGGACCGGTCAGGAGCCGGTGAGACTCGAGCAGCGCCTCGACGTCTCCCTCGAGGCGAACGCAACCGCCACTCAGCAGCACGATGTGGTCGCAGACGCGCTGGATGTCCGCGACGACGTGCGAAGCGACGACGACGGTGGCGCCGAGCTCGGCGACGCCGTCCATCAGCAGCTGGAGCAGCTCGCGGCCCGCGAGCGGGTCGAGGCTGGCAAACGGCTCGTCGAGCAGGACGAGCCGCGGCCGCTTCCCCAGGGCAAGTGCAAGCGCAAGTCGCGCGCGCTCGCCGGCCGGAAGCGCCCCGACCTTCGCGCGCGAGTCGATCCGCGTCAGGAGTTCCACGGCGATCTCGTCGTCCCAGCTCGAATTCGTGCGGCGCGCGTACTCGATCGTGTCGGCGACCCGGAAGGAGCGGTACAGCGGCGCTCCCTGGGCGACGTAGCCGACCTCGGCGAGAACCTCCGGAGATGCGAGCGGGTCGTGCCCGAGGACGGCGATCGAGCCCTCGCTCGGCGCGAGCACGCCGGCTGCCAGGGAGAGGAGCGTCGACTTACCCGCCGCGTTCGGTCCCGCCAGTCCGACGACCGCGCCGGCCGGGATCGTCAGCGTCAGATCGCGGAGCCCCCACTCGCGGCGGAAGCGTTTGCCCAGGCCGTGCGCGACGAGCGGCGGGGCGCTCATGCCACGCGACGGGCCAGAGACTCCCGGAGCGTGGTGGAGACGAGGGCGCGAATGCTCTCTTCGTCGAGCCCGGCGCGCCGAGCCGACTCGAGCCACCGCTCGAGCTCCTCGCGCAGCTCGGCGTGGTGCCGCAGCGACGCGGGGGCGAGCGTGCTGGCGATGAAGGTGCCGCGGCCCTGGCGCGCGACGACGAGACCTTCGAGCTCGAGGCCGCGATACGCCTTCGCGACCGTGTTCGGATTGACCGCGAGATCCGCCACGACCTCCCGCACCGTCGGCAACTGGTCGCCGACGTCGAGCGTGCCGAGCCGAAGGGCGTCCTTCACCTGCCGCACGATCTGGAGGTACGTCGCCACTCCGGACTGCTGGTCGAGGTGGAACTCGATCATCGCGTCATCGTATCGCCTGGGTTTGCAGGAGAGAAGACGGTTTACCCGTTCCGTACGACAGCGCCGGAAGATAGGGTCGGCCCATGAAGACGAGTCTCGGAATCTGGGCGTTCGGAGGTATGGCGACACGGTTCAATCCGGCCGGCTACAAGCCGGAGCTCGCAGGGATCTCGACGGTCGAGAAGGTCCGCACCGCCGTCGACGGGCTCGGCGACCTGATCGACGACTACGAGTTCCACTACCCGCAGGAGCTCTCCGGCGAGAACCTCGACGCGGTCCGGGACGCGCTCGACGGGCACGGGATCTACTGCCTCGCGAGCGGCCTTCATCTCGATCCGCGCTTCGGCAAGGGAGGCTTCTGCTCGCCCGACGACGCGACGCGCACGGAGGCGCTGCGGCTGACGCGGGAGGCGATCGACCTGGCGGCCGAGGTCGGTGCGCAGATGATCATCTGGCCCGGGATCGAGGGCTATAACTACCCGTTCCAGACGCCGTACGCCGAGTCGTGGGCGCGCTTCGTGGACGGTGTCGCCGAGGTCGCCGCCCACGCCGGCGAGCGCGGCGTCACGGTGTTCCTCGAGCACAAGAACTCCGAGCCGGCGATGAAGATCCTCATGCGCAACGTGGGCATGACGCTGCACGTGATCCACACGCTTCGCGCTCGTGGGATCTCGAACGTCAAGGTCAACATGGACTGGCAGCACCTGATCATGAACGGTGAGAACCTCGCCGAATACGCGGCACTTCTCGCTGCGGAAGACCTGCTCGGGCATCAGCATGCGAACTCCGGCTGGGGCACGTTCGACGACGACAACATGGTCGGCGCGACGGCCTTCATGGAGACCCTCGAGCTCGCCCTGGAGCTCCGTCGAGTCGGCTACGGCGAGCACGACGAACGGCTCGGCTTCGACCTCTACCCGTACACCGAGGACGCGGTCGGCGCAGTGCGCCGCTCGGTGCTGCAATGGCGCTTCATCGACGGCGTCGCCGCGAAGATCGACGAGGCGGAGCTGCGGCGGGCGCAGCAGGAGAAGGACGCCGTCCGGGCCTACGAGCTCGTGTACGCCGCGCTCGGCGCGTAGCCGTGGCCCTCGTCGGCCTCGACGTCGGCACCTCCGCGGTCAAGGGCGTCGCGATCGACGAGGAGGGTCAGGTGCTCGCGACGGCGAGCGCCGACTATCCGCTTTCCCGGCCCCAGCCGGGCTGGTCGGAGCAGGAGCCGGAGGACTGGTGGCGCGCGGCCGAGGAGGTCCTGGGGCGGCTGCCCGACGGCCCGGTCGGCCTGACGGGACAGATGCACGGGCTCGTCGTTCTCGACGGCGAGCAGCGCGTCCTGCGCCCCGCGATCCTCTGGAACGACCAGCGAACGGCCGCCGAATGCGCGGAGATCGAGGAGCGGGTCGGCTTTGCGCAACTGCTCGAGCTGACTGGAAACCGCGCCCTGACCGGGTTCACGGCGCCGAAGCTGCTCTGGCTGCGCCGACACGAGCCCGAGCTGTACGGCCGGATCCGGCACGTGCTGTTGCCGAAGGACTACGTCCGGCTCCGGCTGACCGGAGAGCTCGCCGTCGATGTTGCGGACGCCTCGGGCACGCTGCTCTTCGACGTGCGGCGGCGCGCGTGGTCGGAGGAGGTCTGCGCGGCGCTCGAGATCCCGCTCGACTGGCTCCCGCCCGCGCACGAGTCGACGGAGATCGCCGGCGCGGGCGATCAGGCCGCGGCCGCGCTCGGTGTCGGAATCGCTCGTCCCGGGCCGGTCTCGGTCGTCCTCGGCACGTCAGGTGTCGTGTTCGCCGCACTGCCTTCCTACGAGCACGACCGCGAAGGTCGGCTGCACGCCTTCTGCCACGCCGTCCCCGAGACGTGGCATGCGATGGGCGTGATGCTGAGCGCCGCCGGGTCGGCCGCCTGGCTCGGCGAGGTGCTCGGCGCCGACCTCGCGGAGCTCGAGCGGGAGGCAGCGCGCTGGCCGGCAGGGAGCGAGGGCTTGCTCTTCGCCCCGTACCTCGCCGGCGAGCGGACGCCGCATCCTGATCCCGACGCTCGGGGCGCATTCGTCGGCCTCTCCGCCCGGCACGACCGGGGAGCGCTCTGGCGCGCGATGCTGGAGGGGGTCGCCTTCGCGCTACGCGACTCGCTCGAGCTGCTGCGCGAACTCGGCGCACGACCCGAGACCGGCCGTGTCTCGGGGGGCGGTGCGCGGAGCGAGCTCTGGCTCCGCATCCTGGCCTCCGTGCTCGGCCTGCCGCTCGAGACGACCGAGTCGGAGGAAGGCTCCGCGTTCGGCGCCGCCCTCCTCGCGGGCGTCCGCGCGGGTGTGTTCGCCGACGCCGACGCCGCAGTCGCGCACTGCGTCCGGCCCCACCGCCATTTCGAGCCGGAGTGGGACTACGACGACGGCTACCGCCGCTTTCGCCGGCTCTACCCCACCCTCAGACCACTGGAGGAATCGTGACCGACCTGACCGGAAAGACCGCGGTGATCACCGGCGCCAGCCGCGGCATCGGCGCCGCGGTGGCACGCATGCTCCACGACCGCGGCTGCAACCTCGGCCTCGCCTCCCGCAGCGGCAGCGACCTCGGGCTCGAGCGTGTTGTCGCGCGCCCCTGCGACGTCCGCGACCTCGACGCGCTCGTCGACCTCTGTGACGTGACCGCCGAGCGCTTCGGCGGGATCGACGTCGTCGTGCCGAACGCGGGCGTCGGCGCCTACGGGCCGTTCCTCGACCTCTCCCGCGAGCACCTCGACGAGATGCTCGACGTCAACCTCAAGGGCACCGTCTACGCCGTCCGCGCGGCCCTGCCGCACATGCTCGGGCGGGAGGGGGACGTCGTCACGCTCGCCTCGGAGGCCGGGCGGCGCGGCCTGCCGTACGAGGCCGTCTACTGCGCATCGAAGTTCGGGCAGGTCGGGCTGACGCGTGCTCTCGACCACGAGCTTCGCCAGCAGGGCATCCGCTGCACGAACGTCTGCCCGGGCGGAGTCGCCACTGATTTCGCGCTCGAGGAGGGACGCGGGCGGTCGCAGGACGCGCTGGCGGGGATGATGAGCGCCGAGGACGTCGCCGAGGTGGTCGTGTTCGCGCTCGAGCGCCCGCGCCACCTCCGGATCCTCGAGACCGCGCTGCGGCCGGTCGGCGAGGAGTCCTGGGGTTAGCGGCGCCGCATCGCGGCGAACGAGTAGCCGCCCTCGAGCATCGCGGGCGCACGGGCGATGGTCCGATCCCAGCTCGGAACGTCCCAGCCGAGCGAGTCGGCGAGCCGCGTGATCATGTTGAAGAGCACGGAGACCGTGGCCGCGTCGCGCAGCGCCTGGCGCGAGACACCCGCGGTGTAGGCGGCCTCGGCGTCGGCCCCGGTGAGCTCGTCCGGGCGCTGCGTCAGGACCTCGAGGAAGGCGAGCGTGGCGAGCAGCTCGGGCCGCAGCGGAGCGGTCCGCCAGTCGGCGACGACGGCGTTCCAGACCTCCTCACCGAGCGCGTACGACGCGACCGCGCCGTGGGAGCCCGCTCAGAAGGGGCACTGGCGGAGCAGCGACGTGAAGCCCGCGAAGAGCTCGCGCTCGCCGGGGCTCCACTCGGACGGCCCGCGCATCGCCACGTCGAGAGCCTCCGAGAAGGGCTCGCCGAAGAGCTCGGGCCGGTAGAGCAGCGTCTTGACGACGCCGAGCGGTTCGGCGCCCGCGCGCTCCCTGATCGCCGCGAGCATCGCGGCCTCCGGCGGCGCGTGACCCTCATCCACGACCGTGAGCCTCATCCGATCACCTCGGCTGCGCGGTCGAGCCTGCGCAGCCCCTCGGCAATCGCGACGACGACGGTCTGCTCGAAGACGGTGTCCTCCGAGAGCCCGGCCTCCTTCAGCTCCTCGACGTCCCGGTCGGTGACGGCATACGCCCGGTCGCGCACCTTCTCCAGATACGCGGCCATCGCGTCGGGAGCGGGCGCGGCCGTGGCGACGACGTCTCGGAGCTGTGCGATCGGGTCGGCCATGCCTCGATGGTAGGGATTCATCAGCCGACGGTGAGCCAGCCGCTCCGTACGCGCGTCACCGGGCCGGGATCGACGCGGCTCACGAGCCGCACGTCGAGGCGATAGCGGCCGCGAGGAAGGCTCCGCTGCGGCAGGGTGATGGTTTCGGCCGCGGCACCCCCGTCGAGTGCACCGCGGCGAGCGGCGAGCGGCCGCCCGCCGGCGCGGTCGAGCGTGACGAGATAGAGGCAGTCGCGGCTGCAGCCGAGGACAACCGGGGCGGCCGATCGGGTGAGCTGCGAAGGGAACGTGAGGGCCGTCGGGGAGACACGGGCGGACAGGCCTGGACAGACCACCGCGCCGCGCGCGACCAGGCGAATCGCCTGCTCGACGGCGTGCGCCGACGGCTTCGGATCGCCGCTCGCGTCGAAGAGGCCGGTTGCCGGCTGCGGTGCTGTGGCGCCGTCCACGAGACGGTCGAGGAGCAACCCGCTCACGTTCGCCATGCAAGACGCCTTCTTGATCGCCGCGGCATAGGCCGAGGCCTGCGTCGCCGGGGCGACGGTGGTCGTCGGCGCCGGGACTGCGTCGAGCAGCACCGGAGGCGCCGTTCCCAACCCTGCGGCGAGTGCGGAGTCCAGGCTGCCGAGATCGCCGACGGCCCAGACCCCTGCAGCCGGGACAGGCGCAGGGCGGAAGGAAACGAGGTCGGGCGCAACGCTGTCGCGCGCGAGCTCGCGCGCCAGCGAGATCGCGGTGAGCTCGGGCTTGGTCGTCGACCCGTCGAAGGACGGCCCGATGCCGACGCCCGCTCTCACCGACTTCACGGCGTCCCGAACAGCGGCCAGCGCGTCGGCATAGCCTGTCGCCGTCGCGCGCGAGGGGGCGGGCGTGAGCACAAGGTCGCGCAAGCCCGGGGTCTGTTCCACGAGTGAGGCCGCATAGTCGGCGAGCGCTGCGCGGCCGGCGGCGCCGGTCGGGAGCTGCGCTGCGTCGAGGTCGAGCACGAGCCCGACACCCGCCGGCAGTCCCTGCAGCGAGTCGACCACCGCAGCATCCGGCACCGCCTGGCCAGGCTGCCACGCGACCGTCATGCGGACGAGATCCAGTCCCAGCGAGCTCGCAAGGGCCCCCTGGCCGGAGTCGTCGATCCCGACGCCCACGGCGAACGGCGACGAGCCGGTCGTTTCGCCGCCCGGGGCCGGGGCTGGGGCTTTGCCGACCGACTTGCTCGCGGGCACGGGGACCTGGACGATCGGAAGCGCGTCGAACGACGCACGGTTGCCCGCCCAGTCGACGGCGGTCAGGTGCACCGGATAGAACCCGGCGCGCTTCGGCTCGTTCCACCGCAACGTGTGCCAGCCCCCGCGCAGGCTCACCCGCACCGAGCGTCCTGCAGACGTCGACGCGGTGACGACAGCCGGCTTGGAGAGCCAGAAGCGGAGCGCGCCTGGAGAGGCATTCGCGAGCCTGAAGGCCGGGGGTTGCTGGAGATAGGCGGCAAAGCGCACGGCTGCCTCCGCGAACCGCGGGTCGTCGGGTGCGAGCTTGTGCAGGAGTTGCACGACGAACCTCTGGTACGAGAGCGGAGTCGGGCCGCCGCCGAGCGAGTAGTACGTCCAGTAGCCGGTGTCGAACCGGGACACCGTCGCGGCCGCAGCCTGCTCCAGCTGCGAGGCAAGCGTGGCCGCCGCCGAGTCGCTCGCCGCGTTCGCGTACGTCTCCAGGGAGAGCACCGACTGGAGCTGCGCGTTCAGAACCGCGATCGAGCTGAACGAGTAGAGCCGGATCCACGGTCCGGCGGCGATCTTCGTCGTCAGCTTCGGGACCGCCTCGAACGCCGCGGTTGCCTCACCCGACAGCGCGGCGGCCTCGTCGGGCAGGAGGGAAGCGGCACGCGCGAACGCCTGCGCCGCGACCGCCTGGGCCATCCCCGACGCCCAGGGCGGCCGGCCGCCCCCGAAGGAGAAGTAGTACTCCCAGGCGGCGCCGCCTCCGGGGCGGGTGACCGCGCGCGCCACGAGCGCCGCCGCCAATCTCTGGGCGCCGGCGACGTCCCTGGCGGCGACACGACCGTTGAGCGCGGCGAAGTTGGCGAGCGGATGGAACTCGAAGCAGCGACCGGCGAAGTAGCGGTAGACGATCCCGTCGGGGTCGGTGATGTCGGTACGGCCCCGGGGAACGCCGCGCCGCGCGAAGTAGTGGTCATTCGCCTGCAGCTGACCGAACACCGCCAGCGCACGCGGGCTCGTGAGGCGTCTGCCGAGCGCCCCCACCTGCTCGAGCGCTACCTCCACGCGCTTCCCGCGCGAAGCCGGCAGCACACGGACGAGGTGCGCCGCACGGGCGATCTCGCCGCGGTCAGTCCCGGCGGCTGCCGGGGTCAGGCGACCAGCGGCAACCGCTCGGGTCACCGCCGCCAGGGCAGCCCGCTCGCCGGGAACCGGCCGGGGGCTCGATCGACGCGCAGCCGCAGACCCTGTCACGACCAGCACGGCCGCGAGCACGAGCGACAAGCCGGCGAGACCCCTCAGACTCACCACTGCACTGATTCTGCCGCACTCCAGGCGCGGCGCCTAGCTAGGACTCGATCGTGACGAGCGTGCCGATCGGCGTGTAGGGCCAGACCTCGGCGGCGGCGGCCTCCGGCAACTCGACGCAGCCGAGACTCTGCGGCGTCCCGAACGACGCGCGCGGGAACTCGTGCAGCGCGTCGCCGCCGTGGAAGTAGCTGATCCAGCGGATGCCGGGGTCGTGGTAGTGCGAGCCGTCCGGGTTCGTGCCGCTCATCGTCCCGACGGAGATGTGCTCGAACACCGGCCACGTCCCCTGCGCGGTCGGCGCCGACGCAATGCCGGTGTTGCCAGGCGAGGTGAGGATGACGCGGCCTTCGTGCCAGAGGCTGAGCGACTGCGGCAAGCTCTCATGGACGAAGACGTAGTTGTAGCCCGCTGTCGACCGGCGGTTTGCGAGGTCGTCGCGGATCAGCGCCCGCCAAACCTGTGGGCCGGCGACTCCGTCGGTGCCGAGGCCGTGCTGCTCCTCGAAGCGCATCACGGCGCCCTCGGTGACGACGTTCCAGCTCCCCGGCTTCCAGAGGGTTTGCAGCGAGGTGGGAGTCTGCGGGTAGCGCCAGGAGAAGGTGCCCTGCGGTGCCGAGACGGCGGCGGCGATCTCGGACGCAGACGTAGGCGGAGGACCGGCGGGCTGGCTCCAACTCACGGGGAGATACCCCAACCGGGCCAGGAGCTCCTGCAGTCGCAACGTCGAACCGCCGACCACGTGCCAGGCGACCGTCTGCCCGGGAAGCTGCACGTGCTCCCAGCCATCCAGACCGAGACCGAGGCCGGCCGGCCGGAAGGAGATCGTGTGCGAGTCGACCTGCTCCCAGCGACCCGGCATCGCGGGTACGAGGTGTGGGAGACGAGAGCCGAGCACCGCGGACACCGGCCGGGCGAATGTCAGCGTCAACGGAGCGAGCGGTCCAACACGGCTGCCCGAGGCGGGATCGGCGACCACCCTCGTCGGGCTACCGGGAACGAACCACGAGACGTGAGCGGGCGGCGAGAGCGACTCCCACGGCCGCACCGCAGCCGCCACCGTCGTCGTGCCCGCAGTGGCGGCTCCGGACGCGACGACGCCGAGCGGCACGACGTTGCGGGCCGGGCCGAGTCTGCGCAGGCGCGCGTGCCCGATCGAGATCCGAGCGACCGGCTCGGCGAAGCTGACGCTCACTGCCGCGCCGCGCTTCGGCTGCAGCAGCGTCGAGCGGATGTGCGCCACCGGCGTCGAGACCGTGACGGTTCGCGTGACCTGGTCGCCCACGAGCCAGCCGATCCAGCCGGGCCGCCGGATGTCGACGGTGACGGTCAACCGCTCGCCCGGCGCAAGGCGCTTGCGCGGCCAGAGCGTTCCCTGCCGGAAGTCGACCGCCAGCGGCTTGCCCGCCGGATCCGTGACCCCCACGTGCTCGACCGTCCCGGCGAAGCCCGGCAGCGAGACACCTGCGAGCCCGCTGCCCGAGTCGGCGACCGCACCGGCGGGCCAGGCGAGCAGCGCCGCCACCGCAGCTCCCGCGACGATGAGGACGACGCCGAGCAGCATCACGATCCAGACGCGTGTCGTCACGATTTCAGTATGTCCTACGCTCAGGAGCAGATGACCCGTCCCGAGGCAGGTAGAGGAGTCGCGCGCGAGCTGTCAGCCGGCGAGATCGCCGGGTTTCTCGGCGCGCAGAGGATCGCCCGGCTCGGCTGCCACGCCGATGGCGCCACGTACGTCGTGCCGCTCATCTACGCCTACGAGGACGGTGCCGTCGTCGCGGTCACCACGGAGGGCCGCAAGACCGCGATGCTGCGCGAGAACCCGCGCGTGTGCGTGGAGATCGACGAGTACGACGCCGACGGCAAAGGCAGCTGGCGGAGCGTGATCGCGTACGGGACCTACGAGGAGCTCGCCGGCGACGCGATCGAGCCTGCGCTTGCGCTCCTGCGGGAGCGCTTCGCGCGCACCGCCGGCCGCGCCGCCGAGCCGCGGCGGCTCGGGCCGGACGTCGTCGTCCTGCGCGTCCGTCTCGACGAGGTCTCGGGGCGAACAGTGGAGCGGTGATTTTCCCTGCGTAAGCAGGGAATGAGACTTTGTTCGGAAATAGAAAAACAGCAGGTTTGGGAATGGACTTCGGTGCAACGCCGTTCTATAACTCGAAAGGCGGCGACACCGCAGTTAGCCGAGATCACGCCGCCCGGGGCGCCCGAACCGGCAGCCCCTTACGAGCGAAAGGAACCACTTGAACGAAACGATTCACCTGCACGATCTCTCGCCTGTCGAGCGCCTGCTCGAGGAGTCCGCCGAGCGCGGTTTCGTCGAGGAGAAGGACATTCATGCTCTCGCCGACGAGCACGAGCTGACCGAGGACGACGTCACCGGTCTGCGCGCCGCGCTCGAGGAGCGCGACGTCGTCGTGCGCGACGAAACGCCCGAGGAGACCCGCCCGGTCGCAGCCGCTCCCGTCACGGGAACGCTCGACCCGCTGCAGCTCTTCATGGACGCTGCGGGCCGGCACAAGCTGCTCACCGCCGCGGACGAGGTTGCGCTCGCGAAGCGCATCGAGCGCGGCGACCTCGCAGCGAAGGAGAAGATGATCAACTCCAACCTGCGCCTGGTCGTCTCGATCGCGAAGCGCTACCAGGGCCACGATGTGCCGCTCCTCGACCTGATCCAGGAGGGCGTCATCGGCCTCAACCGCGCCGCCGAGAAGTTCGACTGGCGCAAGGGCTACAAGTTCTCGACCTATGCAACCTGGTGGATCCGTCAGGCCTGCCAGCGCGCGGTCGCGAACCAGTCGAAGACGATCCGCATCCCGGTCCACGTCCAGGAGCGCCGCATCAAGCTCAACCGCGCCTCGGCCGAGCTGCAGGCCAAGCTGGGCCGCGAGGCAACGCCGGAAGAGCTTGCCCAGGCGACGCGGCTCAAGCTCGAGCACGTCACGGAGGCGCTCGACGCCGTCGATTCCGTCTCGCTGAACCAGGGCCTCGGCTCGGACGGCGACTCGGAGCTCGGCGACCTGTTCGCCGACGAGTCGACGGTCGACCCCGCCGAGGAGGCGGTCGAGTCGGTCCGCCGGCAGCGCGTCCAGCGCGCGGTCGCGGATCTGCCCGAGCGGCAGCGGCGCATCATCGAGCTCCGCTTCGGCTTCGAGTCCGAGCCCGCCTCGCTCGAGACGATCGGCAAGGAGCTCGGCCTGACGCGGGAGCGCGTCCGGCAGCTCGAGAGCGACGCCCTCGCGCGGCTTCAGCTCGCGCTGGGCGACGAGCTCGTCTTCGCCGCCTAGGCACGAGAGATCAAGAGACACCGCGAAGGGCCGGGAGCGATCCCGGCTCTTCGTCGTTACGTGCCAACGGCGACGTTCGTCGCCGGCCTGTCCTCGTCGGCGAGCACTGCGCAAAGCAGCTGGACAACTGTTCGGTCGAACTGCCGGTCGGCACAGCGACGGAGCTCCGCCACTGCCTCCTCCGGCGTGCGGGCCGCGCGGTACGGGCGGTCGCTCGTGATCGCGGAGTACGCGTCACAGACTCCGATGATCCGCGCGGCCAGAGGGATCGCCTCGCCGGCGAGGCCGTCGGGATACCCGGTCCCGTCCCAGTTCTCGTGGGTCGAGCGCACGATCTCGCCGACCGAACGCAGAGCGGGTGCGGCGCTCACGATCCGCTGACCCATCAGCGTGTGGGAGTGGATGAAGCCCCACTCCGTCGGATCGAGTGGCCCTGACTTCTGCAGGACGACGTCCGGTATGGCGAGCTTGCCGACGTCATGGAGCTCGGCGGCGAGCCGCAGCTCCTCGAGCTCGTCGCGCCCAAGGCCGAGCCGGTCCCCCACGCGGACCGCGAGCGACGATACATCGGCGACATGCGCACGGAGCTCCGGCTCCCGCTCGGCGAGCGTGCGGAGCAGCGGTTCATGCGCTGTGCCGCGGTGGATCTCGGCCAGCAGTTCCTTGTGTGCGTACAGCCGCTCGTCCGCGACGCTCAGGGCGGTCGAGACCGTCGTCGCGTCGTCGGGAATCACCGCCGCCCCGTAGGCACTCGTCACTGTGAAGCCCTCGCCGCTTTCGCACAGGGCCTCTCCGACCCGGTGCAGCTCCGGCTCGGACGCCGGTAGGAGGACGCAGAACTCGTCGCCGCCCATGCGGTACGCGTCGCCGTCCGGAGCAACCGCTGCCGCGAGCTTCCCGGCGAGGCGGGCCAGCAAGGCATCTCCGGCGGGATGGCCGAAGGTGTCGTTGTACGTCTTGAAGCCGTTGAGGTCGAAGAGGGCGAGCATCCGCCGTTCACCCGCGCGCGCTCGTTCGAGCTCGGCCTCGAGATCGAGGAGGAGCTTGCGACGGTTGGCGAGCCCCGTCAGCGAGTCCGTGAGCGCCTCGGTGCGGCTGGCCTCGAGCAACTGCGTGTTCTCCCAGAAGCTCAGAGTCGTACGGGCGAGGACGAGCACGATCGTCGTGCAGGCGAGGATGAGCGCGATGGGGTGAACGGGCACCTGGGATCCCGCGACGAGGACTCCCGTCGCGGTCAGGCCGCACACGAACGGCGTGCCGAGCAGCGCGCGTTCGTGAAGCTCGACGCGCGACACGCGACCGGGCCGTTGCCAGGCGGCGAGCGCGACGAGGACGAGCGAGAGCGGCCAGACGAGGTCGAGGTAGGTGCCCTCGACATAGGTCCCGACGGCGGTCTGATAGAGGTAGACGGCATCGCCGACCGCGTTGAGGAGCAGACCGGCGGCGATCAGCGTCCACGCGCGGCCGGGTTGCCAGCGGGTGACGGAGAAGACGAAGACGATGAGGGCGAGCAGGAGCAGGTCGCCGAGCGGATAGGCGAGGTTCGTCACGACGACGAGCGGATCCCCGTGCGTCGAGCTGACGATGACCTTGACGAGCACGGCCGAGCCGAGAGCGCCGACGGCCGTGGCGGCCATCAGACCATCGAGCCAGAGGCTCGGGCTGAACGTCGAGACGCGCCGGCGGAGCAGCAGCACGATCCCGACGTAGATCAGCGGGTAGAAGGCGAGATAGCCGACGTCGGCGGCCGACGGGTAGGGCGGGTTCCCGCCGTACCAGAAGTCGTAGAGGACGTCTCCGCACGTCGTCGCCAGCAGCGCGGCGCCGATGAAGAACCACGCCGAGCGCTCCGCACGGACGAACACGGCACGCGCGAGGCAGCCGAGCGCCGCGAGCAGCTCGAGCCCCTCGTAGAACCAGGTCTCGTACAGCCGCGGCCCGCCGGCCGAGACATGGCCGAGGTAGTGGAGCCCGAGCAGGGCAAGGCCCACGACGAGGATCGCCTGCCAGAGCCGGAGGACGGCAGGCGCACGGAGAGAGGCCGCAGCTTCCATTGCGCTACGGCAGGTATCGACCTCTGCAGGCGGCCGCTTTACCCCCCGCAAAGGTGGCGCAGCCGAGTCGGTTAGGCGACCGCCGCAGTGGCCCCGAGCTCGCTCCGCAACCGAATGAGCAGCGCCTCGAGCGCGAGCGGTGTCGAGACCTGCAGCTCCTCCGCCGCACGCCAGGCCGCACGGACGAGCTCGCACGCGTCTTCGGCAGCGTGCATTCGCTCGAGAGTGGCGTCGGTCCGCAGCTCCTCCAGCCGGTCGACGTGGACAGCTGCCGCCTCGGCTCCCGCAGCGACCACGACGAGATCTCGGTACCACGACTCCAGCTCCTCGAGCAGCGCGAGGAGCTCCTCGCGCTCAGCGCCGCGCTGGGCGCGCCGCACGCGTTGCTCGGCCTCCCGCCCCGTCAGCTCGAGGGACTCGACTTGCACGTCGGCTGCCGCCTTCGCCTCGGCCCCCCGCTCGCCGATGCCGGCGAGAAGCGCGTCTGCCCCGTCGGCGGGCTCGAACGCCGGATCGAGGTAGACCGCGCGCGCGACCTCGATCAGCGCCTCCCGACGCCGGGCCGCGGCAGGATCGAGCAGCTGGAGCGCACGCCCGAGGCGGCCCCCCGCGACGCGCGCAAGCGTCGTCAGCTCCTCCTCGCCGAGCTCGGGCGCGTGCTCGCGGATCGCCTGCCGGACTGCGGGCTCCGAGAGACGCCGGAACGGAACCAGCTGACAGCGCGAGCGAATCGTCTCGGGCAGCGGCCCGAGCCGCTCGGCTACGAGGACCACGACGGCGTACGACGGCGGCTCTTCGAGGTCCTTGAGGAGCGCGTCGGCGGCGTCCTCGTTCAGCGAGTCGGCGCCGAAGACGAGGTAGACGCGGCGCTCGCCTTCGAAGGGGCGCATGTGGAGGTCGCGGCGCAGCTCGCGGACGTCGTCGATCCGGATCTGGTCGCCGAGCGGCTCGAGGAGGTACAGATCGGGATGGCTGCCGCGCTCGACTCGCGCGTGATCGCCGAGCAGCTCGGCGGCGAAGCGCCGCGCGAGCTCGCGCTTGCCCACCCCGGCCGGGCCGTGGAAGAGATAGGCGTGGGCGGGACCCTCCTGCAACGCGGCCGTCAGCAAACGCTTCGCCTCGTGCTGCTCAGGAACGGTCTGGAAGCCGCTCACGAACCTCCTCCGCTATTTCGTCCGGCGCCCGTGCCGCGTCGATCAGGACGATTCTCTCTCCAAACCGCCGGGCGAGCTCGCGGTACGCGACATCGACCTTCGCCTGCAGCTCCGTTCCCTCCCGCTCGAGCCGGTCGGGCTCGACGTGCCGGCCGGTGGCGACGCCGGGATCGAGCAGAAGGACGAAGGTGAGGTCCGGGAGCAACCCTCCCGTCACCGCGAGGTTGAGCTGCAGCACGGCCTCGACGCCGAGCCCGCGCGCGATGCCCTGATAGGCGAGCGACGAGTCGACGTAACGGTCGCAGACGACGTCCGCCCCGCGCTCGAGCGCGGGCCGGATCACCTCCTCGACGTGTTCGGCCCGCGACGCGGCGAACAGCGCCGCTTCGGCCCAGGCGCCCATCGGCGGACCGTTGAGAACAAGCGCGCGCGCAGCCTCGCCGAGCTCGGTGCCGCCCGGCTCGCGTGTGAGCACGACGTCACGGCCCTCGGCGGCGAGCGTCGCGCGCAGGAGCTCGGCCTGCGTCGACTTCCCCGAGCCGTCGGCTCCCTCGAAGGTCACGAACACGAGCCGCCACGATACGGGAGGAGGAGCAGCCGCTCACAGAGCGAACCGTGACGGTCCGTGGAACACGCCCATCCGTTCAACCGCACGTCAACCCGCCGTACCACCGGGCTCGCTGCCGGGTTCCTCCTCGCCGTAACGCTCCTGGTTGGAGGTGGGCTCGCGCTCGCCCACCGCCAGCACGGACAGCGTCCGGTGCAGGAGAGCCCTGTTGGGAAAGCGACGCCTCCGACGCCGCTCCGGCCGCGCTCGGGCATCTCGGTCCTCGTCCTCAACGGCAACGGGTTGCAGGGCGCGGCAGGGACCACGGCGACAAGGCTCCTCGGAGCCGGGTACCGCCACGCCATCCCGGGAGACGCGACGAACCTCGACTACGCGCGCTCGCTCGTCCTCTACCGGCCCGGCTGGCAGCGAGAGGCCGAGCGGCTCGGGCGGGACGGCCGGATCCCGACCGTCGCACCCCTGGACGGGCGAGTCGCACCCGCGTACGCACGCGTTCCCCTCATTGTGATCCTCGGCGCGAACTAGCCGCGAAAACGGCGCAGTCGGTGCCGTCCGATGCGGGGTCTACGGTCCCGTTCCCCGTCGGTGCCCCGCGTGCCTACGGTGCGGTCGAGAGGCAGTCGCAGACTAGGATTCCGGGAGGGGAAGATGGCAAGCGTCGAGCAGGTTCAAGGCAGCGAAACTGCGGCCGAAGAGGTCGTGAACACGGTCGTCGAGGAGGGCGCCCGTCTCGGCGTGAAGCGCTTCTTCACGATTCCCGGCCGCGATCCGTTCGATGAGATCGAGTGGGAGACGCGCGACGCGATCATCCCCGGGCGCGACGGCCCTGCCTTCGAGCAGCGCGGCGTCGAGTTCCCGAAGTTCTGGTCGCAGACGGCCACGAACATCGTCGCGCAGAAATATTTCCGCGGGCGTCTCTCCTCGCCCGAACGCGAGTCGAGCGTGAAGCAGATGATCGGCCGCGTCGTCGACACCGCCGTCGCCTGGGGCAAGGAGGGCGGCTACTTCGCGGACACCGACGAGGCCGAGACGTTCGAGGCCGAGCTGAAGGCGATCCTCGTCAACCAGTACGCCTCCTTCAACAGCCCGGTCTGGTTCAACGTCGGCTTCGAGGCGACGCCGCAGTGCTCGGCCTGCTTCATCCTCTCGATCGACGACTCGATGGAGGCGATCCTCGACTGGATCCGCCGCGAAGGCGTCATCTTCCGTGGCGGCTCCGGCTCGGGCGTCAACCTCTCGCGCCTGCGCGCGTCGAAGGAGCAGCTCTCCAAGGGCGGCTACGCCTCCGGGCCGGTTTCCTTCATGCGAGGCGCCGATGCGTCCGCCGGCACGATCAAGTCGGGGGGGAAGACCCGGCGCGCGGCGAAGATGGTCGTCCTCGACGTCGACCATCCCGACGTCGAGGAGTTCATCTGGTGCAAGGCCAAGGAGGAGCGCAAGGCTCGCGTCCTCGAGCAGGCCGGCTACGACATGTCCCTCGACTCGCCGGACTGGGCGTCGATCCAGTACCAGAACGCGAACAACTCGGTCCGCGTCAGCGACGGCTTCATGGAGGCGGCGACGAAGGGCGACGAGTTCAACCTCACCGCCCGCACCGACGGCACCGTGCTCGAGACCGTCGACGCGCGCGACCTGCTGCGCCAGATCGCGGCAGCCGCCTGGGAGTGCGCCGATCCGGGCGTCCAGTACGACACCACGATCAACTCGTGGCACACGCTCCCGAACACGGGCCGGATCAACGCCTCGAACCCGTGCTCGGAGTACATGTCGATCGACGACTCGGCGTGCAACCTCGCCTCGCTCAACCTGATGAAGTTCCGGCGCGAGGACGGCGAGCTCGACGTCGAGGCGTTCGAGCACGCGGTCGACGTCGTCTTCCTCGCACAGGAGATCCTCGTCGGCTACTCGTCGTATCCGACGCCCGAGATCGGCCGGAACGCGAAGCGGTTCCGCCAGCTCGGGCTCGGCTACGCGAATCTCGGCGCGCTGCTCATGGCGCGCGGGCTGCCCTACGACTCCGAGGAAGGCCGCGCATACGCCGCGGCGATCACAGGTCTCATGACCGGCCGCGCCTACCGCAAGTCGGCGGAGATCGCCGCCCGGATGGGGGCGTTCGACGGCTACCAGACCAACCGGGCGCCGATGATCGGCGTGATCGCGAAGCACCGCGCCGCCGTCGGCAACATCGAGCACGCCGACTCGGTGCCCGCCGACCTGCTCGGCACGTGCCGCAAGGCCTGGGACGACGCGCTCGACCTCGGTGAGATCCACGGCTACCGGAACGCGCAGGCGACCGTGCTCGCGCCGACGGGGACGATCAGCTTCATGATGGATTGCGACACCACAGGCGTCGAGCCCGACTTCTCGCTCGTGAAGTCGAAGAAGCTCGTCGGCGGCGGCGAGATCACGATCGTCAACAAGACCGTCCCGATGGCGCTCGAGCGGCTCGGCTACGCGCCGCGCGAGATCGAAGAGGTCGCCGCCTTCGTCGACGAGCGGAACGGCGTCGTCGGCGCGCCGTACGTGAAGACCGAGCACTACCCGATCTTCGACTGCGCCGTCGGCGAGCGGGCCATCCACTACCTCGGCCACGTCCGCATGATGGGCGCCGTCCAGCCGTTCATCTCCGGAGCGATCTCGAAGACGGTGAACATGCCGGAGGAAGCCACGGTCGAGGACGTGATGGATCTCTACGTCGACGCGTGGAAGCTCGGGGTCAAGGCGATCGCCATCTACCGCGACAACTGCAAGGTCGCGCAGCCGCTCTCGAGCTCCAGTAAGGACGGCCAGACCGCGGTCGCGACGCCGCCGATCCAGGTGCACGAGCGGAAGCGCCTGCCGCTCGACCGGACCGAGGTCGGACGCAAGTTCCAGGTCGGCGACCACGAGGGCTACATCCACGTCGGTCTCTACGACGACGGCAGCCCGGGCGACATCTTCGTCGACATCGCCAAGGACGGGACGACGATGGCCGGCCTCATGAACTCGCTCTGCCTCGCCGTCTCGATGGGCCTCCAGTACGGCGTGCCGCCCGAGGTCTACGTCTCGAAGCTCAGCCACATGCGCTTCGAGCCGAGCGGCCTGACGAACGACGCCGACATCCGGACCGCGAAGTCGATCGTCGACTACATCTTCCGCTGGTTCGGCAAGCGGTTCCTCACGCCCGAGCAGCAGGAGGAGGCGGGGATCCTGTCGCCCGAGGTGAAGGCGAGGATGGCCGAGCGTTACGCGAACGGCGAAGCTGCGGCTCCCGCCGAGCCGGCCGAGGCGCCGCCGCCCGGCCAGACCGCTCTCTTCAACTCGTGGGAGGACGCCGTCGAGTGCGCCCGCTGCGGCGGCCGGATGGTTCGCACCGGCAGCTGCTACACGTGCCGCGACTGCGGCACGAACACCGGCTGCTCCTAGTAGCCCAGAACGACGCTTCGCAGAGGAAGAGGGGGCCCACCGCGGGCCCCCTTTCTCTTGCCGTGACAGCCGCTCATGCGATAGGTCTTACCGCGGTTGCAAGCTGCGGAAGAGGGTTCCATGAGCCCGGCAAGGATCAGATTGGCCTCGGCGCTGGCCTGCGTGGTCGTGCTGGCCGGCCTCGTCGTCACGTCGGCGGCACGCGCCGCGATCACGGGGTCGCAGATCACGACTCCGTCGAGCCCGTCGTTCTTCGTCGCGGACGAGGACGCCGCCGCGCAGACGTTCGCGATCTCGGGAACGACCACCGGCGGCAACCCTGCGAGCGACGAGGTCGACGTCAACTGCTACTGGGGCGGATCGTCCGTGACCGTCGCAGCGAACGTGCCGCTCAACTCGGACGGCTCGTTCTCGATCCCGAACGCCAACCTCAACGAACCCCTCGATCTCACCTGCCAGCTACGGGCCGTCCCCGCCGGGACGACACCCGCCGACCTGACACCGTTCGCCGGACCGGTGATCGGAGTCGGCGAACGCGACTCGGACAAGATCGCCGTCGGCCCGAACACCGGGAAAGTGGCCGGCTACTACCTCGACGCCCAGCAGAAGACGGGCGCCTTCGACTACGTCTCGCTCGGCGGGTGCGGTATCGACGACGGCTTCCTCTACGACGCGACGTACGCACAGACCACGACCACCTTCTACTGCAACTCCGGCCTCTTCAGCGCGAACTCGCTGACCACGCCGACGCGCGCCGAGCTCCAGATCGACCGCGTGAACGCCTACGACCCGAACAGCGCGGATCTGATCAACCCGAACGCCGCCGGACTGCCCTCGCTGACCGACACGTACAGCGTCGACAAGTCGTCCGGCAACGTCGTCATCCACGAGACCGATCCGTTCGTCAAGTGCCCGGACGCGACCTACCCGCCCACCGAGGTCAGCTGCGCGACCTTCGTCTCGGCCGGCGTGACCGACAACCGCACGATCACGCAGGATCACGACGGGCACGTCAGCTGGATCACCGACTCGTTCGTGAGCACCGACGGCAAGGCCCACTCCCTCGACCTGCTCTGGGACAACACCCAGCACTTCTGGGGGCAGAGCGGCGACTCGTCGCAGCTCGAATACGAATTCCCCGGCCAGACCGGCTTCTCGACGCACGTGGCCGGCGACAACGTCGGGTTGCCGTCCTCTGCGGGCACGATCTTGATCCGGATGCTCGGCGCCCCCGACGGCGACACCGGCACAGGCGTGGGCGCGATCGTCTACGACCGGTCCGCGATCGCCGCCGACTTCACCTCGGTCAAGAGCTTCCAGAGCGACCTCACGCTGCACCAGACTGGGAACGTGCGTGCCGGCGGATCGACGACGTTCCGCTTCGCGTACATCCAGGACTTCCAGGCCGCGAAGGTGGCTTCGCTGGCCAAGGCGGCGAGCACCGCGTTCCTGGACAGGATCGCCGTCTCGAAGTCGGGCCGAGGCAAGGGCAAGGTGACGAGCTCGCCTGCGGGGATCGCCTGCGGCAAGACGTGTATGCACGGCTATGCGTATGGAACGTCCGTCACTCTGAAGGCGAAGGCTGCGCGGGGCGCGAGGTTCTCGGGCTGGTCGGGCGCCTGCAAGGGGAGGCGCGGCTGCAAGATCACGGCGAAGGCCGACACCACCGTCAGGGCGAAGTTCGTCCGTTGCGCCAAGCGCTGAGCAGCGTTCTCCGGACGCGGACTCGTTGCCAGCGAGCCGGAACGCTGCCAGGATGCGGAAATGCGGACGTGCCCTGCCTGCGGCCAGGAAAACCCCGAGATTGCGCGGTTCTGCCTCGCGTGCGGCGCGTCGCTCCAAGCCGAGACACCCCAGCGCGAGGAGCGGCGGATCGTCAGCGTCGTCTTCGTCGACCTCGTCGGCTTCACGTCGCGTTCCGAGCAGCTCGATCCGGAGGACGTGCGCGCGATCCTCACCCCGTACCACGGGACGGTGCGCGACGAGCTGGAGTCCTTCGGCGGCGTCGTGGAGAAGTTCGTCGGCGACGCGGTCATGGCCGTCTTCGGCGCGCCGACGACGCACGGCGACGATCCCGAGCGGGCCGTCCGCGCGGCGCTGGCCGTCCGCGACGCGGTAGGGGCGCTCAACGCCGAGCAGCCCGAGCTCGAGCTCCGCATCCGCGGCGCGGTGAACACCGGCGAGGCGGTGGTGACGCTCTCGGCGCGACCGGCCCTGGGCGAGGCGATGGTCGCCGGCGACGTCGTCAACACCGCCTCACGCCTGCAGCAGCACGCCCCGGTCGGAGAGATCGTGGTCGGCGAGGAGACATACCGGGCCACGCGCGACGCGATCGAGTACGAGCCGGTCGAGGACGTAACGGCAAAAGGGAAGGCTGCGCCGATCGCCATCTGGCGGGCCGTGGCCGCGGCTTCGGCGGTCGGGGAGCGCTATCTCTCGAGCACGCCGTTCGTCGGTCGCAACCGAGAGGCCGGCCTGCTCGACGCGACCTGGGAGCGCGTCGAGCTCGAGCGTCGTCCGCATCTCGTCACGGTCCTCGGGGCCCCCGGCGTCGGGAAGTCGCGCCTCTCCGCGGAGTTCACGCAGGGCATCTCGTCCCGTGGCGGCCGCATCGTCCGCGGCCGCTGCCTGCCCTATCGAGAGCGGAGCGCGTACGGCGCGTTTGCGATGCAGGTGAAGGACCTCGCCGGCATCTTCGACAGCGACGACGTCGCCGTGGCGACGGGCAAGCTCCGCACCCTCGTGGAGCGACTCGTCGGCCGGGAGGAGGCCGAGGTCGTCGCCGCCCACATCGCGATCCTGCTCGGATTCGAGACCCACGCGACAGCACCGGATCGCGACAGCCTCTTCCAGTCGGTCCGCCTGTTCATCGAGGCGGGAGCCCGCGACGAGCCGACGGTCTTCGTCTTCGAGGACATCCACTGGGCCGACTCCGTGCTCCTCGATCTGATCGAGCTTCTGGCCGCGCGCCTGCACGACCTGCCCGTCCTGCTCTTGACCGTTTCCCGGCCGGAGCTGCTCGACCTCCGACCCGCGTGGGGCGGGGGCCTGCTCGCGTACCACGCGCTGCCACTCGAGCCTCTGGGCGGTTCCGACGCGGCCGCGCTCGCACTTCATCTCCTCGGAGCCGACGCCAAGGCGGCGGAGGTGGCGGAGGCGGCCGAAGGGAACCCGCTGTTCATCGAGCAGCTCGCTGCGGTGTTGAGCGAACGCGGCCCGGAGGCTGCGGAGACGTTGCCGACGACAATCCGCGGCCTCGTGGCCGCACGCCTCGACGCCCTGCCGGCCGGCGAGCGCGATGTCATCCTCGACGCCTCGATCGTCGGGCGAATGTTCTGGAAGGGGGCGATCGAGCGCATCGCGCGCGATCCCGACTCGCTCGGCAGCGCCCTAGCCGCGCTCGAGCGGCGCGACCTGGTTCGCCGGGATGCGGTGTCCCGGATCGAGGGAGACGAGCAGTGGTCGTTCAAGCACGTCCTCATCCGTGACGTCGCGTACGACCTCCAACCGCGAGCCCGGCGACGCGAGGGCCACCGCCACATCGCGGAGTTCATCGAGCAGTCGACACCCGAGGTCGGCGAGGCCGGCGCGGCGCTCGCCCGCCACTGGCGCGGCGCCGGCGACCTGGAGCGGGCGGTTCAGCACTTCGTCGCGGCGGCGGAGGAGGCCGAGCGCGGCTGGGCGAAGCAGTACGCGGTGACGCTCTACAAGGAGGCGCTAGACATGACGCCGACCGACGACGTCGAGCGCGTCCGCTTCCTCCGCAAACGACTCGCCGTCGCGCAGCAGACGTACATGCACATGGACGACGCCCACCTGCTCGGATTGGGGAGCGGCGAGAGCTAGGAACTCGTTCTAGGCCGGGACCGGCGGGAAGTCGTCCGGGGTCACGTCGCCCGCGATCTCGTGCAACGCGTCGATCGTGTGCCTCCCGAGCTTCTGCCCGTGCTCGCGGACGATGTCCTCGTTCGGCGCCTCGTAGACGCAGTACGTGTGCACCAGTCCCTCGTCGTCGACCACGACGTGGCTGTGCTCCCAGGTGATCTCGGCGAACTCGGCCTCGGTCAGCGAACGGGACTTTCGCCCGATCGGCGGCATCTGATCCTCGCCGACCTCGAAGCTGCGGATGATCATGTAACGCGGCATGCGCGCGAGTCTATCGCTGCGCGTCGGCGCGGAGGAGCGCACGGAGCTTCCCGCGGTAGAAGTCCATGTCTGCGTGCCTCCAATCTGCGTGCGTCTGATGCGCCCAAGGCTTGTACAGCTCCTTGTGGTACGGGCTCCGGAGACTCTCGTTGTGGCCGATCACATTGCGGATCCTGATGTGAAAACGGTCGACGAGCCACGCCGTGAGCGCGAGCGATGCGCGGATCTGCGCCCGGTCGTGGAGGATCTCGGCGTCGGAGGTGCCGACGTGCTCGATGCCGATCGCGACGTAGTTGAGCCCGACGGTGTGCCGGCACATGACATCGAGACGGACGAGCTGGTAGATGCGGCCGTTCCGGTCGACAATGAAGTGCGCACACGTGCCGGGGAGCTCCCCGAGCTCCGGATCGGGCGCATCGGCGGCGAACGTGTGCCAGGCCGACGAGAAGCTGTTGCTGCCGGTGTAGTGCTCGACGATCACCTTCGGGTGAAGGCGCCAGGAGCGGATCCCGTAGTGCTTCTCGGCGTACGCGGCCATCTCGGCCCTTCGCTGCGGCCCGTACGGAATCGGCTTCCAGACGATGTGCGGCTTCGGCGCGACTGCGAGCGAGATCGTGAGGGCGAGCGCGGCGAGCACCGCTCAGGAGGCTAGCCGGTAGATCCGCTCGCCGACGGACTCCGCCCGGAATCGCTCGAGGAAGTCCTTCGCGTACGGTCGGCCCGGCTCGGCCAGCAGCACCTCGCCGCCGAGCGTCGGTACGAGCTCGGCAAGCTGTTCCGCGTTGCGGGCTTCGTAGAGCAGATCCGCGCCGAGGACGAGATCCCATGGCGCGGCGCGGAGCAGCGGCTCGGGCTCGCTCCAGCGAACGCGGGTGGCACGGAGGAAGACGCCGTTGCGCTCCGCGTTCTGCCGCACGAGGTCGACCGCCGCTTCGGCCCAGTCCGTCGCGAGCACGTCGGCGCCACGGAGGGCCGCGGCGAGTGCCGGCAGCCCGAGACCGCAGCCGAGCTCCAGAACCCGGTGTCCGCGCAGATCGCGCGCAGCGACGTGGCGCGCCAGCGCAAGGCCACTGGGCCAGAGCTCCGCCCAGTACGGCAGGAACTCCTCTTCGTCGAACGCCGACTCGTCGATCAGCTCCTCCGCGCTCGGCGGCCGGAGAATCTCGAGACGCAGCCCTCGCCCGAGCTCGACCTCCTCCTCGACCAAGTTCAACTGAAGGGGTTCAGAGCGCCGCGAACAGGTCGACCGGCACGCCGTCGGGGTCGCGGACCTGCGCATAGCGATGACCCCAGAACGCATCCCACGGCTCCTTTTCACCGTCGAAGCCGGCTTCGACGATCTTCGCGTAGAGATCGTCCACCTCGGCCGGGCTGTCGCAGGCGAAGGCGAGTGCGAGCTGGTTACCGGTCTCCCGGTTCCACTCCGCGTTGAAGCTGCGAATGACATGCTCGCCGTCGACCATCAGGCGCAGGCCGTTCGGCATGGTCGCCTCGACGTGGTCGTCTCCCTCGCCGAACTCGATCCCGAGCAGGGCATAGAAGGCGCGGGTACGAGAGAGGTCGGAGGAGACGATCCCGATCGCGTCGAGCTGCGGCACAGCGCGGACGCTAACCGTTAGCGTCGAGGCGATGCGCCGGAGAAAGCTCGGCTCGAGCGACCTGATGGTGTCCGAGATCTCCCTCGGCTCCTGGCTCACGTACGGCGGCGGCGTGGCGCAGGAGCGGGCCGAGGCGTGCGTGGCGAAGGCGTTCGAGCTCGGGATCGACTTCATCGACACCGCGAACATCTACGCGCGCGGAGCCGCCGAGGAGTTCCTCGGCGAGGTGCTCGCCGACCGCCCACGGGACTCGTACGTCCTCGCCACCAAGCTCTTCTGGCACATGCCGGACGGCGGCTACGGGCTGTCCCGCGACCAGGTCTTCACGCAGCTCGACGCCTCGCTGCGCCGGCTGCGTACCGACTACGTCGACCTGTACCAGTGCCACCGCTACGACTGGGACACGCCGCTGGAGGAGACGATGGCCGCCCTGACCGAGGTCGTGCGAGCGGGCAAGGTGCGCTACCTCGGCTTCAGCGAGTGGCCCGAGGAGAAGATCCGCGAGGCGCAGACGATGGCCGGCGTCGAGCACTTCGTCTCGAGCCAGCCGCAGTACTCGATGCTCTGGCGCGGCCCCGAACGCGACGTCATCCCCGCGTCTCGCGAGCTCGGAATCTCCCAGATCGTCTGGTCGCCGCTCGGGCAGGGCGTCCTGACGGGGAAGTACAAGCCGGGCGAGCCTTTGCCCGAGGGAACGCGGGCCTCCTCCGAGTCGATGGGCGGCTTCATGCAGCGCGCGCTCGACCAGCGGCTGCTCGAGCGGGTGCAGGAGCTGCGCCCGGTGGCCGACGAGCTCGGCCTCTCGATGGCCCAGCTCGCGCTCGCGTGGGTGCTGCGGGAAGAGAACGTCGCCTCGGCGATCATCGGCGCGAGCCGGCCCGAGCAGGTCGAGGACAACGCCGGGGCGTCGGGCGTCGAGCTCGACCCCTCGACGCTCGAGCGGATCGACGAGATCCTCGGCGACAGCATGGCCTGGGAGCCGCCCGACTCCGCTCGTTAGTCGCCGTCGCGCGCGGCGAGGATCGAGTCCGCGAGCCCGTACTCGACTGCCTCCTCCGGTTCGAGGAAGCGGTCCCGGTCGATGTCGCGAACGACCTGTTCGACGTCCCGGCCGGAGTGGTGCGCGATCACCTCCGCGTAGCGGCGGGTGAGGGAGAGGATCTCGCGCGCCGCGATCTGGATGTCGGCCGGCGTCCCGCGAAAGCCGCCCGAGCCCTGATGGATCATCACCTTGGAGTTCGGCAGCACGAAGCGCTTGCCGGCCGCACCGCCCGCGAGCAGGAGAGCTCCCGCCGACATCGCCATCCCGATGCAGAACGTCTGCACATCGGGCTTCACGAACTGCATGGCGTCGTACATCGCCATCCCGGCGTAGGCGTCGCCGCCGGGTGAGTTGATGTAGAAGCGGATGTCGCTATCCGGATCCTCCGCTTCGAGGAAGAGGAGTTGCGCGACGATGAGGTTCGCCGCGGAGGCCTCGACCTCGGTGCCGAGAAAGACGATGCGCTCGCGCAGAAGCCGCGAGAAGATGTCGAACGAACGCTCGTGACGACCGTCGGACTCGACCACCATGGGCACGAGATGGTTCGATACGCTACTCATTGGTTGCACATTAATACGCAACTAGGAGGTTGCGCAAATGCCAGCGGAAGTCGAACGTGAGATCGTCGTACCGGAGGCACCCGAAGAGGTCTGGGAGTCGCTGACGGATCCGGAACGGCTCGAGGAATGGTTCGCGCAGGAGGTCGAGCTGGACGCGCGTCCCGGCGGCGAGGGCGTCTTCCGCTGGGGCGACGGCGATGAGCGCCACGCGGTGGTGCGCGAGCTCGAGGAGGCGGAGCGGCTCGTCCTCGACTGGGACGACGGCGGCAGCGTCGCGATCGAGCTCGAGCCCGTGGTCGGCGGGACGCGCGTGCACGTGGTCGAGTCTGCGCCCGACTTCGCCCCGGCCTTCGAGCTGCGCGCGATGTTGCTGGAAGCGTCGGCGGCCAAGCCGCCGACGCCCGGCAGAGAGACCGCGCCGCCAGCAGCGGCGCTGGCGTGGACGGCCCTCGCGGCGTAGACCGCGTCTTCGCCGCGCTCGGTGACGCAGGAAGGCGCTCGCTCGTCGAAGCGGTGGCGGCACGCGGCACGGCGACCGCAACCGAGCTCGCGGCCGAGTTGCCCGTCACCCGACAGGCCGTCGCGAAACAACTCGCGATGTTGGCAGACGCGGGCCTGCTCACCGCCACGCGCGCCGGACGGGAGACTCGCTACGAGGTGACCCCGGAGCCGCTCGAGGACGCGGTCGAGTGGATGGTCACGGTCGGCGCCGCCTGGGACGGGCGGCTCGCAGCGCTTCGCCGTAGTCTCGCACGGGGCTCGACCTGAGCTCGTTGCCGGGGGCTCTACGGCTACCTCGTTTTCGGCCGCAGCGCGGGCTGGGCCTCGCTCTCGGCGTCGGGAGAGGGAGTTGATCAGGGGAAGAGCCGCTCGATCCGCCAACCGCCTGAGGCATCGCGCTCGTAACGGAAGCGGTCGTGCAGTCGGCTCGCGCGGTGTTGCCAGAACTCCCAGGCGGCCGGGACGAGCCGGAATCCGCCCCACGTCGGCGGCCTCGGCACCAGGCCTCCGCTCTGCTCGGTCTCGAGCTCGGCGAGGCGCGAGTCCAGCTCCACCCGTGACTCGAGCGGTTCGCTCTGACGCGAGGCGAGCGCACCGAGCTGCGCGCCGCGAGGCCGCGTCCCGAAGTAGGCATCCGACTGCGCCTCCGGGACTCGCTCGACCCGCCCCTCCACCCGCACCTGGCGCCCGAGCGGCGACCAGTGGAAGAGCAGCGCCGCCTGCGGGTTCGCCCCGAGCTCGCGGCCCTTCCGGGAGGTGTAGTGCGAGTAGAAGACGAGGCCCTGCTCGTCGTGGCCCTTGAGCAGCACCATCCGCACGGACGGCGCGCCCCCGGGAGTCGCCGTGGCGAGGGCCATCGCCTCCGGCACCTCGAGCACGGCGGCCGCCTCGCCGAACCAGTTGCGGAACTGCTCGAGCGGATCCGAGGCGAGGTCGGAGCGCCGAAGCTCGGCCTCTCGTTCCACGGTCAGAGCTTCGCCCGCAGCTCGGCCGGACGCAAGATCTTGGCCCCGAGCTCGGCGTCGGTGGGGACGAGCTCCTGGACGACGCGCAGCACGACCTCTGCGTCGTCGCTGAGCGGGCTGAGGATCTTGTTCCCCTTGAGCAGCGCCTTGCCGCGCGGCCCGGTGTGCACGGCGAGGTCGCGCTCGGCATAGCCCCGCTCGCGGAGGAGGGCGTTCGCCTGCTCGATCGCGTCGCCGGCGGCCATCGGGCGTGTTCTAACGGAACAGATCGGTCTCGGGCGGGATGACGAGCTCGGCGGCGCGACCGTCGCCGCGCACGTCGAGCCCGCGGACGACGGCGGCCGGGACGCGGTCGAGCTTGCCGAAGACGAGCTGAGCCGCGCCGGCGATCTCGTCCGCGAGGGCGATCCGCGTTGCGTGCAGCTCGTACCCGGTCGGATCGCGCTCTCCCGCAAGGTCGCGGACGACCTCCACCCCGGCCGCGCCGATCGCGACGTCGGTCGTCGCTGCGCGCCAGGGCCGGCCAAAGGAGTCGGTGACGATCACGCCGACGTCCGCGCCGGTCCGGTCGCGCAGCTGCTCTCGCAGGCGCGCTGCCGACGCGTCGGGGTCGGGCGGAAGGAGGACGACCGTCTCCGGCTCCGGCGCGTTCGAGGCGTCGACGCCCGCCGAGCCGCAGACGTAGCCGTGCCGGGTGCGCGCGATGATCAACGGCGGGCGGACGCGGACGAGCTCGACGGCCTCGTCGAGGATGACCTGGATCCGACGCGGATCGGCCTCGTCTCCGGCGAGCTCGCGGGCCTGCTCCGACGGCTCGACCCCCGACAGGGCGACGACGCAGCCCTCGATCTTCGAGACCGCCTTCTGCGCGACGACGACCACGTCCCCGTCCGCGAGCCCCACCCGCTCCGCGATCAGCGCAGCGAGGTCGTCTCCCTCCTGCAACTCCGGCAGCCCCTCGACCGGCGCGACCGAGAATGCCGATCCCACGTCCTTGACGAGGATCAGCGTGGGGTTGCTCTTCGTCCCAGAGGCCGTGCAGCTCCTCGAGCGGGACGAAGCCGACCGCCTCGTAGAAGGCCCGGGTGTCGTCGTAGCCGCCGGGGTCGGGGCGCGACGGGCCGAGCGTCTTCACCTGGAGGTAGCGGACGCCTTGCACGCGGCACCACGACTCGGCCTCGGCGACAAGCGCCCGTCCGATGCCGCGGCGATGGTGCTCGCGCCGTACGCCCATGACGTAGACCTCGGCCGCGTGCCGCGTGTGCTGCTTGACGCAGAGGAAGCCGGCGTCCGGCTTCACGGCGAAGGTCGGGAGCGTCGCCGCGTCCTCGATGTACTTGCGGGTGGACTCCTCGATCCCGAACCAGTCGGGCAGGTCGCGGAGCACGACTTCGGCGACGCGCGAACGCTCCGCCGGGTCGCGGATCTCGACGACCGGCGTCACGGGAGGCCCGTGACGTGGACTCCGGCGTGGCCCTTGTAGCGCTTGTTGAGGTTGACGATCACGGCCGTCATCCCCTCGAGCGCGCGTGCGCTCGCCAGCGGCCCGGCGTCGAGGGCACGACCGGCGACGACCTTCGCGGCGAGCTCCAGGGCGAGCGCCTTCGCCTCCTCGTCGTTGCCACAGACAAAGGCGTCCTCGTCGGGACGGCCGCGCGCGAGCTTGCCGGCCGCCAGCGAGTGGAGACCCGCGACGACCGGAACATCGACTTCCTCGTCTATTCGCTCTGCCAGGGAACGCGGCTCAGCCGGCGGTCGTGCAAGCCGTTCGGAGAACTCGAGCTCGCTGGCGACCGAGAGGACGGGCGAGCTGAAGAAGGAGCGCAGTGCCTGGGCGGTCTCGAGCGCCGCGTCCGCGACGGTGGCGAGCACCACGAGCTCCGCGCCGCCCACGGCCGCCTCGTTGCGGGCGCCGCGGCAGCCGACCTCGTTCGCCTTCTCCTGTGCCCGTTCCGCGTCACGCGATCCGATGACGACCTCGTCGCCGGCCTCGACGAGACGCGCCGCGAGCGCGAGGCCGAAGTCGCCCGTTCCGCCCACGATCGCGACCTTCAAGCGGGAACAGCTCCCAACGCGACCTCCGCGAGCCGCCGGCGCGCGTCCTCGTCGCTCATGAGCGTGCGGGTCACGATCGGCCGCACGTCGCCGAGCCCGTCTAGGTCGTCGGCGTCGGCCTCGTCCACAACGAGCGCATCGATCAGGCCCGGGTAACGGCTCGCAACGTGCTGCGGCGACGTTCCGCCGGCGAGGCGCCGCAACATGCGGTCGGCCGGCCCCTTGACGGCTCGACCGCCGATCAGCGGGCTGACGGCGACACACGGCACCTGGCGCTGCTCGAGCGCTTCGCGCAGCTTTCGCACCGCGAGGATCGGCCCGATCGAGACGTACGGATTGCTCGGCGCGATCAGGATCAGGTCTGCTTCCGCAACGGCCTCGAGCACCCCCGGGGCCGGCCGCGCGGCCTCCTCCCCGTCGAAACGCACCGCGTCGACCTCGTCCCGGTGGCCGCGGGCGACGAACCACTCCTGGAACGGAAACGTGCCCGCCGGCGTCTCGAGCCACGTCCGCAGCGGGTCGTCGGTCGCCGGCAAGAGCCGCGCCTCGACGCCGAGTGCCTCCGCGAGCCGGGCGGTCACGGCCGAGAGCGGCTCGCCGCTCCGTAGCGACTGGGTCCGCACGAGATGCAGACCCAGATCGCGGTCGCCGAGCGCGAACCAGTCCTCGCCGCCGAGCGCCGAGACCGTCTCGAGCGCCTGCCACGTCTCGCCGCTCCGACCCCAGCCGCGTCCCTCGTCGGCGAGGCCCGCAAGTGCGTAGAGGATCGAGTCGAGGTCCGGCGAGACGTGGACGCCGAGAATCTCGACGTCGTCGCCGACGTTGCCGATCACGCTCGTCGCGGCCGCACCGGCCACCTCGACGACGCCGCGGACGAAGCGCGCTCCCCCGACCCCTCCCGAGAGGACCGCGACGTTCAGGCGACGCTCCTCTCGAGTTCCACCAGGCACGCCTGCGTGCGCGGGCCGGCGCGGTGCCGGAGCCGAGTGAGGTCGTCCATCGTGTCCACGTCGTCCGCGAGGTCGGGGACGGCGACGGAGACGGCCTCCAGGCCCAGCGACGCGGCGTGCGCGCGGAAGCGGTCCGCGCTGCCCTGACCGTAGAGCGGCGCGAACGCATGCGGAGAGGGAAGGCTGACGGCGTTCGTCGTTCCGTCGAGGGCCTCGACGAGCGCGACACCGCCAGCCGGCGTCGCGGCGAGGAGCGCACGGAGATCGTGCGGCCCGACGCACGGGACGTCGGCGTTGACGACGAGGATCGCGCCCGGCGCGACGCCCTCGACGCCGGCCTGCACCGCTGCTCCCTGGCCGCCGCCCGGGTCGGCGACGGGTTCGGCTCCTGCTGCGCGAGCCGCGGTCGCCGCCTCCTCGTCCGGCGTCACGACGCGCGTCTCTCCGACCAGGACGCACGCGGCGAGCACGTCGCAGTACATCGCATGCGCGAGTGCCCGGCGGATACGGGGCGCGGCATGGAGGCGCGTCTTCCCCTCCGTGCCCGCGAACGGGATCACGACGGTGACCACGCGGGCAACTATGCACGCTGCACGCCCGCTCACGGAGATACTCCGGCGGTGACGATCGCTGCGACGCAAAGGTTCCCGGGTGCCGCGTGGGACGAGCTGCCGGAGGTGACGCATCTCGAGACGTGGCCGCCGGCCCATCCGCTGCCGGGCGTCGACGTCCTGCTCGAGGCCGTCGTCCCGGTCGGAGAGGCCGAGCTCGACCTTCTGCCGGATCTCCGCCTCGTCGCGAACTACGGCGTCGGCTACGACAATGTCGGCCTCGCCGCCTGCCGCGAGCGTGGGATCGCGCTGACGAACACGCCGGGCGTGCTCGACGCGGCGGTCGCGGAGCTCACGCTGGCGCTGATGCTCGCATGCCGCCGGCTTGTCCTCGAGTCGGATCGGTTCGTGCGCGAGCGCCGCTGGCAGCGCGGCTGGTCCCGGCCCGAGCGGCTCGGGCACGATCTCGCCGGTTCGACGCTCGGCCTCGTCGGCTACGGCCGTATCGGGCAGGAGGTCGCGAAGCGGGCAGAGGCATTCGGAATGCACGTCGTCTTCCACCGGCGCACCGACGGCCTGCCGCTCGACGAGCTGCTCCGCGGGGCCGACGTCGTCTCGCTGCACGTGCCGCTGACGCCCGAGACGCGCGGCCTGCTGTCACGCGAGCGACTCGCCCTGCTTCCGGAGGGCGCGACGCTCGTCAACACGGCGCGAGGAGCGATCGTCGACGAGAAGGCGCTCGTGGAGGAGCTCGTATCCGGGCGGATCTCGGCCGGCCTGGACGTCTTCGCAGCCGAACCGCAGGTGCCGGAGCGCCTGCTCGACCTGCCCAACGTCGTCCTCACGCCGCACATCGCGAGCGCGACCGTCGAGACACGGGCAGCGATGACGCGTGCGCTGGTCGACAACGTCCTCGCCTTCGTCCGCGGCGAGCCGTTGCCGAACGAGGTTCTCGTCTAGAAAGCTCCGGGACGGCCCGCCGCGACCCAGTCGCGCACATCGAACCAGTGGCTCGAGCGGAGGGCCTCGGCGACGCTCGGCTCGGTGTGCTCCGCCCAGAAGACGTGCCGGTCGAGATCGCAGCAGATGGCGACATCCGAGAGCGCCACCTCCGGGATGTGCATGAGCGCGTCGGCCGGGAGCTTCGCCTCGGCGACGGTGTAGTGCTTGAACTGGAGCTCCGGAGCGATTTCCATCAGCTCCGGCCAGTCGGGACAGCTGCGAGAACTCACGCCACCGACGGTACCGACAGGGCCCTGCGCACTATTGACCCAAGCGCGGCAATCAGCCGGGGGTCGGAATTGGGCATCTCGATCCGCTCGAGCTGCAGCCCGAGCTCGGCGGCCTTCTCCTGCGCCTCGACGTCCAGGTCCCACCGGATCTCCAGATGGTCGGAGACGAAACCGACGGGACAGACGAGGACGTGTTCGACTCCCTGCCGGTGCAGCGACTCGAGGTGGTCGAGGATGTCCGGCCCGAGCCACGGCTCGCCGGTGGGCGACTCGCTCTGGAAGGAGAAGCTCCAGGCGCGAAGCCCCGCCGCCTCGGCGACGAGCCGCGACGTCTCGAGGAGCTGGTCGCGGTACGGATCCCCCGCCTCGAGAATCCGCGCCGGCAGCGAGTGCGCGGTGAAGACCACGTGCGCGTCGGTCCCGCGGACGCGATCGGCGAGCAACTCGACGAAGCCGGGCTCGTCGTACCAGCGGTCGACGAAGCGCAAGTCGGCCCGGCGGCCGAGCGCACGCTCGAGCTGCTCCCGGTAGCCGGCGATCGACAGTGCGGAGTAGTGCGGCGCGAGTACCAGTCCAACGATCTGCTCGGCTCCGGAGGAAACCGCCGACTCGGCGGCTTCCGCGATCCGCGGCGTCCAGTGCTTCATCCCGGTGTAGACCGGAAGGCCGAGCTCGGCCTCGAGCGCCGCGCGCGTCTGCTCGGTGATCGCGTTGAGCGGCGACGAGTCCTCGATCCCGAGCCGCCGGTAGCGCTCGACGAGGTCGGCCAGAAGCTCGGGTGCGATCGGACGGCCGCCGCGGATGTCGGCGTAGTACGCAGGGACGTCGGCCAGCCGTTCCGGCGAGCCGTATGCCATCAGGACGACGGCGCTCTTCATAGCTCTCGACCGTAGCTGCGGACGAGATCCGCGAGGCGCGTGAGACTCTCCGGTTCGGTCTGAGGGAGGACGCCGTGCCCGAGGTTGAAGACGTGACCCGGCCGGCCGGCGGCGCGACGGAGGACGTCGAGCGCCGCCCACTCGACCCGCTCCCACGGGCCGAGCAGCAGCGCCGGCTCGAGGTTTCCCTGGATCGCCAGATCCTCTCCCACGACGGTCCAGGCGTCGTCGAGCGGGATGCGCCAGTCCACGCCGACCGCGCTGCCCCCGGCGACCGCCATCTCGGCGAGCAGTTGCGTCGTCGTCCCGGTGCCGAAGTGGATCGTCGGCACGCCTGCGGCCTCGAGCACGCGCGCCGAGTAGGGAGCGACGAACTCCCGGTAGTCGGCGACGGAGAGCACGCCGACCCAGGAGTCGAAGAGCTGGATCGCATCCGCGCCCGCGTCCGCCGTTGCCGCGACGTAGCGTGCGAACTGCTCGCTCAGACGCTCCATCAGCGCGTGCCAGGTCGCCGGCTCCCTGTACATGAGCGCCTTCGTGCGGGCGAAGTCGCGGCTCCGTCTGCCTTCGACGAGATAGCCGGCGACGGTGAACGGTGCGCCGCAGAAGCCGACGAGCGCCTGTTCGGGCTCGAGCTCGCGCGCGCACGAGCCGCACGGCCTCGAGGATCGGCGCCGCCCATTCCTCCGGCTCGGTGACCCGGAGCCGTTCCACGGCGGCTGCCGAGTCGATCGGCTCCTCCACCACCGGCCCGACGCCCTCGACGAGGTCGACGTCGATTCCCATGCCGAGGACGGGCGACACGATGTCCGCGAAGAGCACGGCGGCATCGACGCCGTGCCGGCGCACCGGCTGGAGCGTCACCTCGGCGCAGAGCTCCGGTGTACCGGCGATCTCGAAGAAGCTGTGCCGCTCGCGCAGCGCGTGGTATTCGGGGAGCGACCGGCCCGCCTGGCGCATGAACCAGACCGGCGTCCGCTCGGTCGCCTCGCGCCTCAGCGTGCGGACGAGAAGAGGCTCGATGCTCAGACGCCGAGAGGCTCGCGGCCCTGCTCGCGCAGCAGCCGTGAGAGCCCCTCCTCGAGCGTGATCTCGGGCTCCCAGCCGAGCAGCTGCTGCGCCCGAGTGATGTCGGGCTTGCGCTGCATCGGATCGTCGACGCGGAGCGCCTCGAACACGATCTCGCTCGACGCACCCGGTGATCCGCTTCACGATCTCCGCAAGCTCGAGCAGCGGCCGCTCGTCGGGGTTGCCGATGTTGACCGGCAGGTGCTCGTCGCTCTCGGCCAGCAGGACGATGCCCCGGATCAGGTCGTCGACGTAGCAGAAGCTCCGCGTCTGTGACCCGTCGCCGAACACCGTCAGCGGCTCCTCGGCGAGCGCCTGCCGCACGAAGTTCGAAACCGCGCGGCCGTCGTTCGGCCGCATGCGGGGGCCGTACGTGTTGAAGATCCGCACGATCGCGGTGTCGACTCCCTGCTGGCCGTGGTAGGCCATCGTCAGCGCCTCGGCGTACCGCTTCGCCTCGTCGTAGACCCCGCGCGGCCCGATCGGGTTCACGTGTCCCCAGTACGTCTCGGGCTGCGGATGAATCTGCGGGTCGCCGTAGACCTCGCTCGTCGAGGCGAGGAGGAACCGAGCACGCTTGAACTTCGAGAGGCCGAGCGCGTTGTGCGTCCCGTAGGAGCCGACCTTGAGGGAGTGGAGCGGCATCCGCAGGTAGTCCTCGGGGCTTGCGAGCGCCGCGAAGTGGAAGACGAAGTCGATCGGCTCGTCGACGACGATCGGATCCGCCACGTCGTGGTCGATGAACGTGAAGGCGTCGCCGGTGACGTGCTCGATGTTCGCGAGGGAACCGCTGACGAGGTTGTCGACACAGATCACGCGGTGGCCACGCTCGAGCAGGTAGTCGCAGAGGTGCGATCCGAGGAACCCGGCTCCGCCGGTCACGAGCGACGTGGGCACGCCGCGATGCTAGCTGCAGACCTGGTTGTAGACGGCGAGCAGCGCCTCGACCTCGGTCTCGCGGGAGAAGTGCTCGACGGCGTAGGCGCGGGCCGCGGCACCGAGCCGTGCCCGCCGCTCCGCGTCGCCGAGCAGCTCCTCGAGCGCGCTCCTGAGGGCGGGGACGTCGCGCGCCGGGACGAGGACGCCGTTGACGCCGTCGTCGATCGCCTCGAGCAGGCCGCCGACCGCGGAGGCCACGACGGGACGGCCGTGCGCCATGGCCTCACGCGCGACGAGGCCGTAGCCCTCGCGGCGAGAGGGAACCGCGACGACCGACGCGCGGTCGTAGAAGCTGCCGAGCTCGCGCGGGGGAACCGCACCGACCACGCCTGACAGCCGTGGAGCGAGATGCCCGGAACCGGCGACGACGAGCGGCAGGCCGCGCGCGGCGTCGGCGAGCTCCAGCACGCCCTTCTCCTCGGACAGGCGCCCGACGAACAGGATGTGCGGCGGCTCCTCGGGCGCGACGACCTCGGACGGGATCGGCACGCCGGTCGGCACGACGCGCACGTCCCGCGCTCCGAGGGCGCGCGCATCCGCCGCGAGGGCGCGCGACCCGGCGATCACGACGGCCGCGCGACGAAGAATCGGGCGCGCGAGCCTCGGAAAGCGAAGGCCGAGCACGAGATCCGTTCCGTGGACCTGCAGCACGAACGGCTTGCCGAGCGTCGCAGCGACCGCGCCGGCGCCGAGCCAGTGCGCGTGGACGAGGTCGACGTCGCGCGCCGCCCGCGCGGCCGCACGCCGCAACGAGGCGAGCAGGGGAGGCACGAGCACCGCCCGCCACGGCCGGTGGAGCACGTTGGCGGGAATGCCGGGCGGACGAGCGAGGCCGTGGTGGCGGAAGTCCGCCGGCGAGACGACCTGCACCCCGAGGCCGCGCGCGCGCAACGCCGCGACTGTGGCGGCGATGAAACCGCCCGAGAAGTCGTCCTCGTCCTGCGGGTACGAGGTCGTCAGGACGAGTACGCGGATCGCGTCAGCGCTCCGACGAGGGTTCCAGCACGTCCACTCCCTCGAGCTCGTTGCCGTCCTCGTCGAGCGCGAGCTCCATCCGCCGCACCCGCAGGAGGACGCGCTCGATCAGCCGCCGGTTCACGCTCAGCAGGTCGCCGAGGATTCCGATCGCCGCCACCTGGAAGGCCGCCATGGCGAGCACCCCGCCGAGAATGAGCGACTGGATGTGCCCCCCGGAGCCGTCCGCGGCGAAGTAGTAGAGAAAGCGGGCGAAGATCGCGAGCGAGGCGGCGAAGGCGAGCGCGGCGAGGAAGAGGAACGTCCGCAGCGGCGCATAGGTCGCATAGGCGCGTGCGACCTGCGTCCCGCTGCGCGCGAGGTACTCGGGTGTCGAGGAGAAGAGCCGCGACCGGCGCACGGCCGGATTCGTCTCGACGGGGACCGAGCCGACGGCAAGCCCGCTTCGGCCGGCCTGGATCAGCGACTCGAGCGTGTACGTGAAGCGTCCCAGCACGTTGATCCGCAGGGCAGCCTCGCGCGTGTAGGCGCGGAAGCCGCTCGTCGTGTCGGGGACGTCCGTGCGCGAGGCGGCGCGTACCGCCGCGCTGCCGACCCGCTGCAGGACGCGCTTCGTCTTGCTGAACTCCTCGACTCCCGCCCCGTAGCGCTCCCCCACCACGATGTCGGTCCGGCCGCCGAGGATGGGCCCGACGAGCTCGGGGATGTCGGCCGCGACGTACTGATTGTCCGCGTCGACCGTGACGATCACGTCGGCGCCGGCCCGGAGCGCCGCGTCGATCCCCGCGCCGAATGCCTCGGCGAGCCCTCGGCAGCGGGAGAAGCGGACGACTCGCGTAGCGCCGTGCTCGAAGGCCACAGTCGCGGTGCCGTCGCTCGAGCCGTCGTCGACAACGATCGTCTCGATCTCGTCGAAGCCCGGTACCTCGCTCGGCAGGTCCGCGAGCACCTGCGGCAGCGTCTCCGCCTCGTCCAGTGCGGGGATGACGACCACCAGCTTCATGCCGGCGGCAACTATAGATTCAGTCTCGAACCAGCGCTGTGCCGCGATCCCAGAAGAGCGCCGCAATCGCGCCGACGATGAGGCCGATCAGAGCGCCGATCACGACCGTATTGCGCCGGCTGCGCGCCGTGATCTTGTGCGAGGCGGCGCCGGACTGGATTGCCGGCGACTCGACCTGCTTGGCGAGCAGCAGGAGCTGCGAATTGGTCGTCTTGTCGAGCTGGTCGTTGCGCAGCGTCGTCTGGAGGATCAGCTTGTCCGTGTCGGAGATGCCCGGATTCGCGATCGCAGCCTGGATCGTCTTGATGTCCTGGTCGTCGAAGGCGATGTGCGCCTCGAGAGTCTTGATCTTCGCTGCCGGATACGTCCCGAGCTTCTTCACGACTGCGGCGGCGAGCCCGTTCGCCGCGCAGGCCGCGACCTTGCCCTTCTTGGACTGCACGCTGACCTTGACGAGCGGACTGACCTGCGCCGCCGTCCCCGCCTTCGTCGAGGCACCGGTGGCGACCGCCTGTGTCGAGATCCCCTTCTTGAAGAGCGACGCGTTTTTCAAGTGACAGAGGTTCGCGACCGTGTTGTCCACGGACTGTGCGGTGATGACCTGCCCGACGGACGAGGGGTTCGTCTGCTGGGTGATCACCGGGTTGCCCCCTGTCGGGGAATACGGCTGTCCGAGATAGACCACCGCCGTCGCCGAATACACCTGCGAGCCGCCCAGCGAGACCAGGTAACCGATCACGGCGCCGGCCACGAGCCCTGCCGCAAGCAGCCACCAGCGGGCGCCCAGCAGCCGCACGTAGCGGGCGAAATCGACTTCCTGCTCGGCCTCGGGGTCCGGGCCGCGCGAGGGAGGAGCAGGCGCAGTCACGAGGGGCGACGATAGCCGACACACATGAGGGCGCTCTTAGGAAACCGCACCGGAAAGCCGTTTCAGTGCGCGCGCCGGCGTCGCGGCTCGACGGCGTAGAGACGCGAGAAGCCGTGGAACAGGAGGCGCATCCCGTTCCCCGAGACCGGGACGTACTGTCCGTGTGGGAACGTGACGAGCCGATGCCCGGTGTGCAGGCTCACGCCGATGATCTGGTGCGAGAAGCTGCCGACGTAGGCGACACCGTCGACGATCACGGCGGCGCCCGAGATCGCGCCGCCGGTCGGCACACGCCACAGGATGCTGCCACTGCCGGCCGAGACCCCGTAGAACACTCCGTTGTACGAGCCGAAGCACACCACTCCGTCCGAGACGGCAGGCGACGAGTAGACGTAGGCGCCGGTCGATACGTGCCAGAGGGGCCGCCCGCTCGTGGAGAAGGCCCAGAACGAGTACGCGACCGAGGGGACGAACACCCGGCCGCCGGCAACCGCGGGCGTCCCGTAGATCTTCCCGTTCACATGGCCGACCCAGCGGGTCGCCCCTGACGCCGGTGAAAGTGCCCAGAGCCGCCCGGCGTAGTCGCCGATGAAGAGCCGCCCGCCGGAGATCGCCGCGCTCGAGGTGATCTTGGCGCCGAGGTAGTGGCGCCAGCTCAGCCGGTGCGTCTGCAGGTCGAGCGCGTACATCTCCCCCGCCGCGTCGCCGAAGTAGTCGATCCCGTCCACGACGACCGGCGACGATTCGATGGCGGAGCCGGCATTCCAGCTCCATTCGAGACGGCCGTTCGAGCGGTCGAGGACGTACACCCAGCCGCTCATCGTGTGGTAGACGATCTCGTCGCCGTAGACGGCCGGCGACGACGCCATCCGGGGGGAGCCGGGCGTCGTGTGCACCCACGCGAACTTGCCCGAGCGCATCGAGATCGCGTGGACCCTCGAGCCCGCGTTCCCGATGTAGGCGATCCCGTCGTCGACGACGGCGGGGAACTCGATCAGGCGGTCGAGACCGCGGCTCCAGACCACACGAAACGGCGGGCGCAGCCTGATCTGCGTCGGAGCCTGGGTGCGCGCCGTCGTCGCGCCGTAGAGCGTCCACTGCAGGTCGGGCTGGTAGATGCGGATCGTCCGCCGGCGGCTGCCCCGGAAGTCGAGGAGGGCCTGAGTCGGCGAGTAGCCGCGAGCCGCGACCGAGACCTCGTGCCGCGTCCGCGGCGCCTCGATCGTCGTGACGCCGTGCCTGTTGGTCGTGCCACTTTGGCCCGACAGGCGCACATGAGCCCCGGGCACACGCACGCGGAGATCGCCGTCGAGGATCGTCACGACGAGCTTCGCCTTCCGGCCGGTGCTCTGCTGCGTCGTCGTCGGAGGAGGCTTCGGGTGCGTGACGGTCTGGGTGGTGGCCTCGTGTCCGCCGCCGCCGCACCCGGCGACCAGTCCCACGACCCCGAGAAGAACGAGCGACCGGCGAATCACGAACCGCTCTGCGGCGCCGGCGCCGCAGCTTCCGCGTGTTCCCCGACCGCAAGCTCGCGGTAGCCGGTGAGCCAGAGCGGAGCACCGTCGATGTCGCGCAGGATCACGTTGTCCTCGGGAAAATGGGGAACCCGCTCGCCGATCTCGTCCAGACGGCCGAGCGTCGCCAGCACCTGCGCCTCGGCCATGTTCGCGCCCCCGGCGGCGAGGGCCGAGGTCGCAGCGACGTGGCGGACGTTGATCTCCGTCACCTTGAGCGCGCCGGTGCGGTCCTCGCGCAGGTCGACCGTGAGAAGGCCGTGCGCGCGCTCGCCCGTGAGGCCGCAGACAAACCGCACCGCCTGCTCGGCGAGCGTCCGCGCGCGCTCGTCGTTGAGGAGCCGGCCGCGGTTGATGTTGCCGGTGATGCCCGAGACGGCGAGGTGCCCCATGAAGTACTCGAGCCGCTCGTAGCACCCGGCCTTGAGCAGCTCGTCGTCGTGGAAGAGGAGCGTGCAGGCGACGTTCCGTCCCGGCAGGTGCTCGGCGACCATGAAGCTCGAGATCTCGGGATTGAGGTACGCCCAGGCATACGCCTCTTCGGACTCGGTCACCTGGAGGGAGCCGATCCCGCTCGAGGACGCCTCGGAGTAGTCGCGGAGCCAGACCGGGCCGCCGTCGAGGTCGAGCCCACTGCGCGCGAGCAGGTCGTCGCGGTCGACGATGCGGTACCGTGGGACGAGTCCCGTCTCGCGCAGCGCGTCGTAGAGCTTGCCCTTGCTGATCGCGATCTCCACGAGACCGGCCGGCGGCAGCAGGGTCGGGACTGGAAACTCGCGTCCGCTCCAGAAACGCACCTCCGCCTCGGGCCCGACGAGCGCAACGGCGATCGCCTCCCGCTCGCAGATGTCCGCGAGGAGCTCGGCGTAGCCGGGATCTCCCGGCTGGGAGACGCGATAGACGCGGTCGTAGAGCCCCTCGTAGAAGCCGTACCAGTTGCCGCCGCGATCGGCTCCGACGAGCGTCGCGGCCGAGAAGGCGGGGCTCGCGCGCAGCGAGCGGGCGATCGCCCTCGGCGTGACGCCGCACGCGCCCGTGACGAGGATGTTCAGCGGCGCCACAGGCCCCGAGGATAGCCCCGGCGTATTACGACGACGTATGCCACCCGCCGGTGTCGCCCTTGTACGTGCCGGCGAAAAGGGCGCGCGGCGTCCGCGCGAGGATCCGCAGGTCGAGCGACGGCGAGCGGTGCTCGACGTACCAGACGTCGAGCTCGATCCGGTCGGCCCAGGGCAGCTCAGCCCGACCGTTGACCTGCGCCCAGCCGGTGATGCCAGGCCTCACGTCCAGCCGGTGCCTCTGCCTTTCGTCGTACTCCTCGACCTGATAGCGCAGCGTCGGCCGTGGCCCGATCACGCTCATCTCGCCGCGGACGACGTTCCACAGCTGCGGCAACTCGTCGAGCGAGAGCTTGCGAAGAATCCGGCCGGCGCGGGTGATGCGCGGGTCGCCGCGGTTGACCGAGAGGCCGGCGCCCATCGACTCGGCGCCGACGACCATCGTCCGCAGCTTGAGGAGCTCGAAGTCGGCGCCGTCCCGGCCCACGCGGGTCTGCCGGTAGAGAACCGGGCCGCCGTCCTCGAGCTTGACCGCGAGGGCGGCGAGCGCGATGAACGGCGAAGCGACCACGAGCGCCGAGCCCGCGATCGCGATGTCGGCCGCGCGGTTCAGGCGACCTCCTCGCGCTGTGGCGCCCAGGTCGCGGGCACGCCCCTCCGGAGGTAGTTCCAGAGCGCGACCACCGTCGCCCAGGTGATGAGGACGTAGTAGCGCGGGAGTCCCACGCCGAAGAGTGCCGCCAGCAGCACGGCGAGTTGGACGCCGAGGGCGACGGCGTAGATCGCAGCGTGGCCGACGAGCGCGATCGAGCTCCCGAGCAGGATCAGGTGGAGCAGCCCACTCGCGTAGCGGAGATGCCTGTGCGAGAGAAGCGCAAGAACGTAGCCGGGCCGCTGGCCGCGCAACATCCGCCCGCGCAGGACGATCAGCCACGAGTGCTCGAACATCCGCACCTTCCGGCGGTATTCGCTCTCGTTCGTCGGCGTCGGCCGCTCGAAAGCGAGCGCCTGCGGCTCGTAGACCGCGCGCTTCCCGCGCTGCACCATGAGATACGGCAGCGAGAGGTCGTGCCCGAAGCGAGGATCGACCTCGGCGTAGTCCGAGCGGCGCAGCGCGTAGATCGAGCCGTTTCCGGCCGTCACCGAACCGAGCCGCGACTCGCCTTCACGCGTCACGAGCTCGTAGCGCCAGTAGACGCCTTCCTTGTTCGAGCCGTCCGGCGCCTGGAGCCGCAGCCGGCCGCAGACGTATGCGACCTGCGGATCGGCGATGTTGCGCACGAGCTTGCGCAGCGCGTCGGGAGCCCAGGTCGCGTTCGCGTCCGAGAACGCCACCACGTCGGCACTCGTCGCCCGCACCGCGGCGTCCTGGGCGGCGACCTTGCCGCCGCGCGGGTTCCGGATCACCCGGGCACCCCATGCTCCCGCGAGCTCCTCCGTCCGGTCGGTCGAGGCGTCGGACGTGACGACGAGCTCCAGCAGCTCGGGCGGATAGTCGAGCGCACGGAGGTTCTCGAGCCGGCGCTCGATCACGTCCTCCTCGTTGTACGCGGTCACGATCACCGCCACGGACGGGAGGTACGCGTCGTCGGTGGCAACGCGCCGCGTGCGCAGCCGCGCGCCGAGCGCGACGGCCACGGGATACAGCGCGTGCGTCCAGGCGAGCGCGACAAGCGAGCCCCAGAAGAGGACGACGGCCGCGATCACGGCCGCAACGCTAGCGAGCGGCGAGGTCGGTTCAGCCGGGCTGGGTTAGCCCCAGGGGCCGATGTGGGGATCCTTCGGCACCGTGAGCGAGAACGCGAGCGACTTGCCGGAACCGGGGGCGGAGGCCCGCAGCCAGCCCGTCTTCGACGCGTGCAGCTTCAGCGTCGCCCGGAAGATCCCGCTGCCGTTGGAGACGACATACGCGACCGTTCGCCAACTGCCGCTCTTGCCGTTCCGAAGCTGGATCGCGACACGCTCCTTGTCGCTCGTCGCATCACGGCCCCAGACGCTGACGGTCGAGCCGTGGAGGTACGCGACGAACGGGAAGCGGAAGGCCGTGAGCACCGGCTTCGGCCGCGCGTTGTCGAGGGTCTTGGAGTGGTAGTAGAGGCCGCTCTGGTACGGGCTCGGGCTCGGGCGATCCTGCAGATCGAACCACGTGAGGAGCGAGACTCCCGAACGCCAGGCCTGGTAGAGCGACTCGGCAGTCCACCGGGACGCGAGGGCGAGCGAGGCTGCATGAGGCCGAGGGGGATTCGTATCCCAGCCGAACTCGGTGATCCAGAACTGGACCGTTTGCGTCGAGACGACGTGGTGGAGTCGCACGCCCGCCTTCAGCAACGACTGCATCTTCGGCAGGTCGCCCAGTTCGACGTCGTCCGGGTTCTTCGCATGCCCGAAGCCGCCGCCGAACGTGTACGGGTGATGCGACCAGACGTCGAAGTGGACGGCGTTGTGGCAGGTCGCGTGCGGATGGGATCCCTTCGAGAGGCAGAGCAGCGAGCGCATGAACGCGAGCGGCGCCACCGAATACCACTTCTGCCTCTTGCTCTTCGGGTGCCCGAACGGGTCGAGCCCGCCGGCCACGACGACATTCGCAGGATCGACGCCGTGCACGCCGGTCGCGACCGCGTTGACCATCCCGCGGTAGCTGCTCGCACTGGGCGGACCGAGGAAGAGGCTGTTGTTGACCTCGTTCGAGACCTCGAACAGATGCTCGGCCGGCAGCTCGGTCGTGCCGTCGTAATGCGTGGCCAGCGCCTGGGCGAACTGCCCCAGTGCGGCCGCCTTCGGCGTCCCGGCATTGATGCCGCTGGGGCGCTTTGCGTACGCCCAGGTGGGAGTCGTCGTGATGTCGAGGATCGGCGTCACACCCTCGGCGTCGGCGGCTTGCACCACCGCGTCGAGTCCATTCCACTGGTAGCCGGGGGAAGTCGGGTCGGACGCAACGAAGCCGTCGGGGCGGGTAGACGGCGCGATCCCCTTCCAGGCGACGTTGAGTCGGACGAACTGTGCGCCCGCATCGCGGGTCATCGCGAACGCCTGCTGACTTCCGTTGTTGAGCTCGAACGGGTCGAAGAGAGCGGTGCGCAGGGGCCGCGTCGCCGGCGTGGTGTACGTCTTGTGGCTGCTGCGCGCGGCGAAGCCCGCCGATGCCGCCGTCGCGGCGACACACACCACGACAACGACGGAGAGAAAGAGATACCTCGAGGAGACCCGCACCGCGCGACCACCGTACAAGCGATGTCCCGAGGTCGCGGCGTTCTTTGCTGAAGCTTTACGACGTGTTCGTCGGTGGCGCCGAGCTAACCGCCCCATGGGCCGATGTGCGAATTCTTCGGGCGTGTGAGCGAGAACGCGAGCGAGTTTCCCGAGGTCGAAGCAGTCGCTCGGAGCCAGTCCCTCTTCGTCGCCTTCAGCTTCAGCGTGGCCATGAAGATGCCGTTGGCATTCGCTGCGATGCGCGCCACGGAACGCCACGCTCCGCTCGTGCCGTGCCGGAGCTGGACGGTGACGACCTGCCTGTCGCTCGTCGCGTCGCGACCCCAGACGCTGACCTTGTTCTTCTGTAGGTAGGCGACGAACGGGAAGCGGAACGCGGTCAGACCCGGCTTCGGACGCGCCTTCACCAGGGACTCGGCCTGGTAGTACAGGCCGCTCTGATACTGGCTCGGGCTCGGATAGTCCACGAGCAGGAACCAGGTCACGAGCGAGACACCCGAGAGCCACATTTGGTGGAGCGACTCCGCTGTCCAGCGGGCGGCCAGACTGGGCGAGGCTGCCTTCGGCCGCGGCGGATTGGTGTCCCAGCCGAACTCCGTGACCCAGAACTGGACCGGTTGCGTCGAGACCACGTGGTGCAGCCGAATGCCCGCCTTCAGTAGCGCGCGCATCTTGGGCAGGTCGCCGAGCTCGACGTCGTCCGGATTCTTCGCGTGCCCGAACGGACCGCCGAACGTGTACGGATGGTGCGACCAGATGTCGAAGTCGACGGGGTCGCTGCACGTCGCATGCGGATGCGCTCCCTTCGACAGGCAAAGCAACGATCGCATGAACGCCAGGGGAGCGATCGAGTACCACCCCAGCTTGTCCTGCTTCTTGCTCTTCGGGTGACCGAACGGATCGAGCGCGCCTGCGACGACGAGACTCGACGGATTGATCGCACGTACTGCAGTCGCGACGGCGTTGACCATCGCCCGATACGTGCTCGCCGTGACCGGGTTCAGGTCGAGGCTGTTGTTGGGCTCGTTCCAGACCTGGAAGACGTTCTCGGCGGGCACTCCCGGCGTGAGGCCGTTGAAGTGCGTCGCGAGGGCCGTCGCGAACGCACCGAGGTCGGCAGTGTTCGGCGTTCCGTCGCTGACCCCGATCGGCAGCTTCGTGTACGCCCACCCGGGCGTCCCGACGATGTCGAGGATCGGCCTCAGACCCGCCGCATCGGCCGCCCGGACACTCGCGTCGAGCCCGGCCCAGTTGTAGCCGGCCGAGGTCGGGTCGGTCGCCACGAACCCGTTCGGAGGCGCGAGCGGCGCGATCGACCGCCACGGCACCGCCAACCTCACGTAGCTCGCGCCCGCCGCCCGGGCCAGCGTGAAGGCTGTTCCCTGCTGCGAGCTCTCGAAGGTCCGATCGAAGAAGGCTGTGCGCAGCGGAGGCGTCGCCGGTGTGGCGATGACGTGGCGCGCGCTCGTCCTCCCCGCTGCCGCCGTGGCCACGAGGACGACCGCCAAGGCACAGGCAACCACGCCTGCCACCAGAGCCAGACTCGGCGCACGAACGCCACCGCTTGCTGACTTGCCCTCAGAGACCCGCGCCCGCAAGGCCGCCCATGCTAGCTGCGAATTCGGTCGACGACCGTCGTCGCGGCGTGCAAGCCGGAGCAGGAGTTCTGAGCCGGAGTTAGAAGGCGCCGCGCCGGCCGAACACGGCCGGAAGGGTCATGAGAACGATCCGGAAGTCCCGGACGAGCGACAGGTTCTCGACGTACTCGCGCTCGACGGCGAGCCGCTCGTCGAAGGTCAGCTCACCCCGGCCGTAGACCTGCATCGGCCCGGTCATCCCGGGCTTGACCTGCAGCCGGAACAGCTGAGCGGGCGTGTAGCGCTCGACGAGGTCGAGCTGCTCCGGGCGCGGCCCCACGATCGACATCTCGCCGCGCAGGACATTGATCAGCTGCGGCAGCTCGTCGATGCTGGTCCGCCGCAGAAGCCGCCCCACCCGCGTCACACGCGGGTCGGCCTTCAGCTTGAACATCGGATCGGAGAGCTTCTCGAACGGCACGAGGTCCGGGAGCATCGCCTCGGCGTCCCGCACCATCGTCCGGAACTTGAGCATCTGGAACGGGCGGCCGCGCTCGCCGCCGCGGGTCTGGCGGAAGAGGATCGGGAAGCCCGAGCCGAGCACGATCGCGAGCCCCGCCGCGAGGAAGAGCGGAAGCGCGATCACGAGGCCGAGGAGGGCCAGGGCGATGTCGAACAAGCGCTTGAGCGCGACCGTCGTCCGGGAGATGTCCCAGGTGTTGTAGTCCAGCAGCGGCAGGTCGGCGACATGCGTGAGAGTCGTCGCCGTCCCGAACATGCCGCGCGTGGGCGGCACGACGGTCAGCTTCACGGCGTTCAGGCGGCAGAACGGCAGCAGGGTCTCGAGCAGGTTCTCCTTGAGCTCGCTGCACGCGATCACGATCCGGTCGACCTTGCCGCCGAACTCGCCGAGGCGTTCGTCCAGCGCGGCGCAGCTCTCGATCCGGTACCCGACCCTCGCGTGGATGTCCGGGAACAGCTCGAGCTTGCGGACGAACGCCTGCGCGAGCGGCCCGTCGCCGACGATGAGCACACGCTCCGGTGGGGTGACGCGGCGCCAGAGCGCGCGCATGCCGGCGCGGAACACGAACGCCAGGGCAAGCACGGTCGCCCAGACGAGCAGCCGGTCGTCGGAGCTGAGGTCGAGCGCGGGGAACGGCGCTAGGAGCAGCGACAGGAGCGCGGTGCTGCTCAGCGTCCAGACGACGAGCCAAGGCAGCTCGTCGACCGTGAGGTGTCGCAGTGCGCGCTGGTCGCGGTCGTAGAGACCGGCGAGCTTTGCGGTGACGACCCAGATCGGCACGGAGAGAACGAGGAGGAACGAGGCGGCGGAGCTACTTCCCCAGTAGCCGACGACGACGGCTGCCGCGGCGATGGCGAGCACGTCGGCCACGGCGAGCATGCGCCGGAGGAGCGGTTCGGCGCCGTAGCGCGTCGACACGGTGTCGCCGGCACGGCTGCCGGCCGGGACTCCGGCTCGTGCTGGGACGATGACGTCGAGCTCATTCAGAGCGGCGGCCTCCAGTGCGGCAGCGGCAGTGCGCGCCCGGATGGGGCGCTAGACACGGTAGCTTCGGCATGCGACACCCGCCACTTAAGAGTTTGTGTGGAAATAGCCCGGATTGAGCCGGCGCAACTCCGCCAGGTCGCTCCGGGCCTGGCCGGCGTTGCCGCGCTTGGCCTCGATCCGGGCAGCGATGAGCCACAGCGTCCAGTCCCGCCGTGAATGGCTGATCGCCTCGTCGAGCCACTGGGCCGCCGTCGCGTAGCGACCTTCGCCCTCCGACACGAGACCGAGTTGGCGGTATGGACTGGCAGCCCACGGCTCGATCGCCTTGGCTGCGAGCGCCTCCGACCTCGCTCTTCCCGCGTCACCGGCCTGGAAGGCAGCCTGACTGTTGCGCAGGTGGCTGCCGGCTGCCAGGACGACGTACTGCGGGATGATGGCGGCCACGGCCACCAGGGCGATCGCCGGTCGGAGGACGCCGATCCGTCTCCCCGCAGTCGCGCGGGTGGAGGGCAGAGCCCCGAGGGCGAAACCGAGCATCCCGACACCGACGATCGCTATACCCCCGAGCTGCCATACCCAGTCATATGCGGCCGCCACGAAGAAGGCGATGCCGCACGCGGCGGCCGCCGCGACCTCTGCGCTCTCGAGTAACAGAGCCGAGCGAACGGCGCCCACGACGGCGACCACGACCGCCGCTCCGATGAGCAGCAGCCCGACAATTCCGAGCTCGGCGAGGGACTCGAGATAGAGCGAGTGCGCAAACTGGGTGAAGATGCCGGGGAGCGAGCCGTGCTCGAGCCACCAGGCACCCCACGAGCCGGCGCCCCCGCCGTTGAGCGGATGGGCTCGGAACTGGGAGGCAGCGGCGCTCCAGAACTGCCAGCGCCCACTACCGGAGCTGTTCAGCAGATGACTGAGCGTGTTCTGACCGACAGGGGGAGGACGCTTGAAGGCCTCGAACTTCGCAATGGGATGCGCCAGGACGATGGCAACGAGAACGAGAACGCCGAGCACGGCGGCGGTGACCTGCCCCGCCCGCCTCGAGGGCGTCGGCAGCCGTCGACCGAGCTCCACCAGCCCGAGCCACAGGAGCGACGTCAGCACACAGGCGACACCGATTGCGAGCGCCGCCTGGTGACCCTGGTGCACGCCGAGAGCGGTGTCGACGTCGCCGTTGACGATCGCCTTCTTCGGCACGAGCACCGCGACGGCGACCGCACCTGCGGCGCCGGCTACCACGAGAGCAGCGAGAGCAGCCCACCGTCTCGGCGTGAGCACGACGAAGACGACGACCGCGATGCCTGCAGCCGCGAACGCGCCACGAGAAGCGGTGAGATACATCACCGCGGCGAGGATCGGCAGAGGCAACGCCGCCAGGGCGCTCGCGAGCCGCGACCGCCGGGAGGCCATGAACGAGAGCAGCAGCGGATACGCGAGCGCGACCTCGATCCCCAGTCCGTTCCAGTAGCCGAGCGGGAAGCTGAGCCGGTTCTTGAGTGCCGGCACGATCGTGGCCCCCGCCTGCAGGCCGAAGGTGCTCGGGAAGCAGCGACTCACGAACGCGACGACGGCCACGGCAACGAGAGCCAGGGCCACTCCGCCGACGAGCACCCAGGCCGGCACGAGCCGCGCCACGACAATGGCGATGGCGAATACGGCGACGTAGAGCGCAACCTGGTTGAACTGCGCGAACGCGCGTTCGCTGTCCGCGGCCCAGCGGGCGGAGATCAGAACCCAGACGGCGAACGCCGCAAACAGGCCGAGCGCGAGAACTGCCAGCCGGTCGATGCTCGACCAGGTGGACGCGACGCCGAACGCTGCGCCGACTCCCAGCAGCCACCAGGCCGCCATGCCCGCGTACGCCCGTGTCGTCGGCGCAAAGCCGCCGTCCGCGTACGAAAGCGCGAAAACCGCGGCCGCAACCCCTACTCCTACAGCCGCGTTACGGAAAAACGGACTTTGCCTTCCCTTTACCTCTTCTCGCACCAAGGCTCGCTACAGTAACGCCGTGTTCGGGGGGCTGAACCGGCTTCTCGCAACCGCCCTCGTGGCGGGCGCAGCTCTGACTGCGGTTCTCGCAGGGCCCTCGGCGGCGCTCGCATGCAACGGAAGCACCTCGGCGGAGAACGTCTACTCGCCGTGCCTGCCGAGCGGCGGCGGAAACAACGGCGGCCACTCCACGCACTCGACCGGTCCTAGCTCGGGCCCGACCACGACCACGCATCCCTACTCCAGCCAGACCACGAAGGCGCTCAACAAGGCGGGGAAGGACAGGAAAGACCTCAAGCGCGTCCTGAAGACCTACAGCATCCGGCGCCGGCTGCAGGTCAGCCACGCAGGTTCAGCGGCTGCACCCAGCGCGGTCGGCTCGGCCTTCGATCTCGGCTCCGGCCCGACCGCACTCCTCGTCGTGCTGGCGGGCACCGCCGTCCTTCTGCTCGTCGGAAGCGGAGTACGCGGCTGGCGCCGCACGCACCGCGCCTAGCTGCTCCCGACGTCGGCGGCCTAGGTCGGTGAACATTTCGTCTGGATCCGAGGTCTCCGTCATCGTGCCGACCTTTGAGGGACGGCACCATCTCAAGAACCTGCTCCCGTCGCTCGCCGAGCAGTCGCTCCCGCACGAGGTGATCGTCGTCGACAACGGATCGACGGACGGAACGGCCGACTTCCTCCGAGAGAGCTGGCCGCAGGTCCAGGTGGTCTCGCTCCCGGAGAACCGCGGCTTCGGCAAGGCGGCGAACGCCGGCGTCGAGGCTGCGAGCTCCCAGACCGTCGTCCTGCTCAACAACGACACGGTGTGTACGCCGACCTTCCTCGAGCGACTCGTCGCGGCCCTCGATCCCCCGCAGGGAGTCGTGATGGCAGCGCCGGTGCTCGTGCGCCTCGGCGACGAGGACCGAATCGACACGGCCGGGATCGTCGTCGACCGCACCCTTCACGGGTTCAACCACCTGTACGGCGAGCCGGTAGAGGTCCTGCAGGACGGCGCGAGCGATCCTCTCGCACCCTGCGGCGGAGCCGCGGCCTTCGATCGGGCCGCCTTTCTCGCCGTCGGCGGCTTCGATCCCGCGTTTTTCGCCTATCTCGAGGATGTCGACCTCGGGATCCGTTGCGTCGCGCGCGGCTGGAAGTGTCGGCTGGCGCCTACGGCCGTGGCGATCCACGCGCATTCCGGGACGCTGGGCGAAGGCTCGCCGGCGAAGAACCGATTGACGGCCTGGGGACGCGGCTATATCGCAGGGAAGTACCGTCTCCGCACGCGGCCGCACCTCTTTCTCTGGACGACCGCCGGCGAAGGAGTCATGGCAACCGGAAAGGCGATCGTCGATCACGACCTCTCGAGCACGAAGGCGTTCGTCGCGGGGCTGCGTGCAGGGCATCGAGCGCCGGCCGAGCCCTTCCCGCAGCTCCCGGCCGGGCCGGCCACCCTCTCGCCGTTCGTCGGCTTTCGACGACGGCTGACTCGCCGCTTCAAGCTGAAGCCGCGGACGGTGCCCGGATGACCTCAGACAACCGCGCCATACGGCAACCTGCATCGAGTGCTCCTGACGGCTACGCGGTGCGACCCGACGGACTGAACAAACGCGTGAGCGTGTCGGAGACGCTCGCGCGCCGCGGGCTGCTCGCTCTGACGATCGCCTGCATCGTCGCACTGGCGGCGTTGAAGGCGAGCGGAGCCGGGTCTCACACCGTGACCGACGCGCTCGGCGGAGTCCTGGCCGTCGCGTTCATCGCCCTGACTCTGGTCGACTTCCGCGCGAGCGTCGCAGTCACGATCTTCGAGCTCGTCCTCGGCGGAGCCGGCGGCCACTGGATCGACTACGGCAGCCTCTCGGGCCGCATCTTCCTGATCACCGTCGTGACTCTCAGAGCGGCCTGGCTCACGATCGCCGACCGGCGCCGAGGCCTGCACCCCATCCTCGGCCGGTACGGAGCGCACGCGCTCGTCCTGGCCGTCCTCATTCCCTTGATCTGGATCCCGCTCGGCCTCGCCGACGGTAACGGCAAGCACAACGCCGTGGCCGACGGCAACGGATTCGTCTTCTTCGCCTTCGTGCTCGTCGTCCTCACCCTGATCCGGAGGGGCGACGGCGGCTGGCTGAGAAGGGTGTTCTTCGCGGCCTGCGCGACGAACGCCGCCGCCTTCCTCCTCCTGATCGTGGTCACGACGACCGGGATCGTCAGGCTCGAAACGGTGCAGAAGTGGCTCAGCGTGCGGCTCGCGATGGGCGGCGTCATCGGCTACATGCCGAACGGCGACTTCAGGCTCTTCACGGCCGGCAGCCTGTTCCTGCTGGTCGGACTCGTGCTGACGACGCAGCGGCTCCTCGTCCGGCCGCGCGACCTCTGGCTCTGGCTGCTGGGCGCCGTGCTGACCGCCGATCTGATCGCCACGTACACCCGTGGGCTCTGGCTCAGCGCGTTCCTCGCCGTTGTGCTCGTACTCGCTCTCGAAGTCCGCAGCACCAGGCAGCTGGGACTCGCGATCGTCATCCCGAGCGCCGTCTTCGCGGTTGCTCTTGCGGTCGCGCCGCTCGCGGGCTTCTCGCTCTACGGCTACGTCTTCGACCGCGCGGCCAGCATCACCGCGTCGGGCCGGGCGCTCCCGCACTCGGTCGCAAATCGCGGCTTTGAGCGCTCGTTGCACGGTTGGGGGGTGAACGCCGCAGGCGGGCGGCGTGCGGTGCAGGCACGGACGACGGCGTCGGCGGCACGCAGCGGAACACACGGCCTCGAGCTGTCGAACTCGAAGGCGGACGCCGACGCCTACGCCTTTCAGAACCTCTCTCTGAAGTCGAAGACGTCCTACGCGGTCAGCGCCTGGGTGAACGCCAAAGCGCTTCGTCTCCCTGCGGCCGGCGGGCGTGGCCTCCTCGTCTGGGACGCGAGGGACGGGCGCCTTTACACCGTGCCACTGACGCGCAGCACGAACGGCTGGAAGCGCCTGTCGTTCACGTTTCCGACGCGAGCGCATGCCGCAGCCATCCAGGTCAGGCTCTACGCACCGCAGGGCCGCGTCCTCTGGGACGACGTCCGCATCGACCGTCGCGGCCCTGCCGGCCCGGGCGCGCGGGCAGCGGGAGGCGGTGTCCGGGTGACCTCACTCCCGGGATCGTCGGCGACGTTGACGATGGCTCTCGCGTCGACGAGCTCGGGCAAAGGCGATGTGGCGGGCGAGGCCTCGAACGCGTACAAGGTCGCAGAGGCCAAGGCGCTCTGGAGCTACATCAAGCACCGCCCGCTGTACGGCTACGGCTTCGGGAAGGTCGCGACGAGCTTCGGTACCGGCTACACCTTCGAGCTCTCCTACCTCGATCTCGCGCTCAAGGCCGGAATCATCGGGCTGCTTCTCTACCTGTCCTTCCCGGTCCGGCTGATCTTCGACGGCTGGCGCCTGCGAGCGCGGCGATCAGGAGCGCCTACCGTCGGCGCTGCCGGAGTCGTCGTCGGCGTGATCGGGGGCATCCTCCTCGCCGGCGCTACGAATCCGTACCTCTTCGCAGCGTTCGGCCTCGTCTCGATCATCGTCATGGTCGCGTGGCTGGAGACGGGTCCCGAGTCGCCCGGCGCTCGTCCCCAAGAGCTTTAGCCATCTCGGGCGGCGACGACGATGTCCTGCCACCCGGCGCCGTCGGTGCGGCCGGACCAACGGCCGTATTGGATCGCTCGTATCCGCAGGCCGTCGAGTTCGAGCCGCTCGGCTATGTCCGCTTCCTCGAAGGCGACGGCAGCCTCCGGAATACGCTCGTTGCTGGTCCAGTCGCCGGGGCGCTCGAACCTGAAGTCGACCGAGCCACCTCCGGGCTGCAGGCTCGACCTAGCCTCGTCGTTGAGGAGGAAGAACGTCGCGAAGCAGCGCCCCGCCGGTCGCAGGACGCGGGCGATCTCCGAGATGTAGTTGTCTCGATCGGCGGGAAGCAGATGGGTGAAGACCGACGTCAGGACGACGAAGTCGAAGGATTCGTCCTCGAACGGGAAGCGGTACTCACTCGCCGCGAAGCGCCCCACCGGGTTGTAGTGGCGGTTGTAGACGTCGGCCACCTGGAACCGGAAGTTCGGGTAGCGCGGGGTTATTGCCTGCTGGCACCACTCGATCCCGCGCCGCACGACATCGATTCCTTCGTACCGGCCCCGCAGCCAGTCGGTGAGCCCGATGGCGGCACGCCCCACGCCGCTCCCGACATCGAGGACGTCCTCCTCGGGACGGAGTCCGCCCAGCTCGACGAAGAGCTTCCGAAACTCGTTTCCAGCGGTGCGAAAGTCACCACTGCCGACGAACCCCAGGCGGTGCGGCGGCGTCAGCGGGTCGCGGCGGCGAAGTACCGCATCGCGGGCGTCCAGGGCCGTCGCCCGCACGAACGCCGTCGGACGCACCAGACGGATGTACTCCAACTCGCTCCGCAGCTTTCGTCTCAGCGATGCCCTCGACCTGACCTTTCTCGGCTCGGCGCTAGCGGCGCCGACAGACGACGAGCTCCGTGCTCGGACCCTCGCGGGCGACGCCGGTGAGCAGCAGCTCGGGCGGATACATCAGCGCACCGAGAACGGCACCTGCGCGTTGACTGCGACGGCAGGTGCCGATGACCACGCGCCACGAATGCTTCAGCCACGCCGACTGCGAGTCAATTGGCGTGTTCATCAGGAAGAACATGGGGAGACGGACGACCGTCTCGAAGCCGGCGTCGGCCAGGGCGGCGTCGATCTCTGCCAGGGAACGGCTCACCTGGTGTCGCCCGCGAATCGTCGGTCCGTGGAGGAAGTTGTCGGTCAGCAGCAGGTGCCCACCGGGCCTGACGAGCTCGCCGATGTTTCCGATCGCGCGGACGAAGCGGCCATCGTCGACGATGTGAAAGAGCACGTCGAACGCGGAGACGAGGTCGTAGCGCCGGCTGCGGGTCTCCTGGGAGGGCTCCGCGATGTCATCGCGCCTGAACTCGGCCGTCGGAAACTCGCCTTTCAAGCTCTCCACCGCCGCGGCGCTCAGGTCGATACCCGTGACGTGGGCGGCGCCGAGCTCCAACCACCGCTGCACATAGAAGCCCGTTCCGGCGCCGACCTCGAGCACCGTTGCGCCGTGGAGCGAGACGCTGGCGCGTCGCAGTGCGCGACGAAGCACCACACGCCGCACGCGATACATCCACGTGTTGAAGCCGACGCCGAGACCGCGGAAGCCGACGGCCGCGAGCCCCGGCTCCTGAACGTGCGCGTCCTCCCAGTACTGCTCGGGGTCGAATGCCTCCACGGAATCGCGTGCCTGTGGGACGGTTTTGTCGTCTGCGCTCACGTCATTCACGGGGCTGCGGGCTCGAGGCCCTGGGCAGCGAGGAGATCCAAGAGCTTCTGCCCGAGGTTCTCGTAGTCGTACGCATCGAGGTCGAAGCCGGGACTCGGCCGATAGGAACCGCCGATCCAGCGGTTCAGATAGGTCTCGAGATCCGCGGCCAGCGACTCGGCGTCACCGGGCTCAGCGACCGTATGCTCACCTGCCGTGCCGAGCAGTTCGGCGGCGACTCCGTCGTGCTCGGTCACGGCGAAGATGGGCTTGCGCGCCGCGAGGTACTCGTAGACCTTCGCAGTCGTGGCACCGGCACCGCCGGGAATCAGCAGGAGCCCGTCGGCGGCCTGCTGCAGGCCCAGCGCACGGTCACGAGGCAGCAACCCCAGCACCCGCACGATGTCGCGAAGCCCGCCTCGCGTGAGAACCTCCCGCTCCTCGTCACTGATCGGCCCTGCGACCACGAGCTCGAAGCGTGTTGCGAAGGACGGATCCCTGGCGAGGAGGAGCGCGAGGCCGTCGAGGAACGCTTGCGCGTCCCGGCCCCGATTGACCTCCGGCTGCTCGCCCACGTCGATCGCGAGGAGCCCCGTGTAGACGAGGGAGAAGCGCTTCGGGTCAAGCGTCTCACGCTCGTCCGATGCGTGGGCGAGGACCGTCCGGTCGAACCCGTTGGAGATCGTGAACGCGGGCACACCGTGACGCTGCGCGACGTCGGCCGCGATCGCGTCGTTCACGGCAGTCACGACCGTCGAGCGCCGTGCGACCTGCCGCTCGAGCACGTCGTCGATGACGCGGAGCGGCGCGGGGTGGCGCACGTCTCTCAGCCAGCCGTCCCTGTAGTCGGCGACCCACGGAATCCCGAAGGACTTCGCGACGAGCCCGAGGAGATGAGTGGACTCGGGGCCCGACGTCGTGACGATGGCATCCGGACGGTCGCGTCGAATCAGCTTGAGGAGCGGCACGAGAGCCTGCGGGAACCACGAGACCGCAGTCGGATCGGGAGCGATGTAGCTCGCCCACCACCGGGGCTTGCCCCGACCTTCCAGCGGCCCGTCCCGGTAGCCGACGAGGGTCTGGTACTGCGTCCGGAAGCGTGTGCGGAGGTCGCCCGCCCGGATGATCCGCTGCGCTCCGTCGTCGTCGTACGAACCGGAGATCTCGCTTGTCAGCACGGTCGTGCGGATACCCGCAGACTCGAACGCACGCCGAAGACCCGCGGGCCTGTGAGCGGAGACATCGTTGCACGGTGGGTAGAGGTACGCGACCATGAGGATGTGGCGGATCGGGCCTTCAGGCGCTGGTCCGTCAGGGCGCACGCTGTCGGTGGTGACGCTAGCCCCCGGCAAGCCGCGGACAATAGCGGGCGCTTCGCCTAGCGTTTCCCTGATGAGGGAGCCTTCTTCGCGGCTGGTTCGCACGTTCACCCGCAGCCGGGAAGGTCTCAGCTTCGGATCGCACCTCACTCATAAGCTCGGGTTCCACGTGAGGCCTCGGTTCGCCGGAGTCTCGCTGTCGGCTCCTGACGACGGCACTGCGTGGAAGGTCGCGCTGCAGATCGCCGTGGGCGAGTATCGCTGGCCGGGCCTCACACCCGAGGCAGGGTGGCAGGTGGTCGACGTCGGGGCGAATATCGGCGTCTTCTCTCTGTGGGCGGAGCGCCTCGGCGCCGCCGTCACCGCATTCGAACCGGAGCCGAGAACGTTCGCGTCGCTCGTCACGAACGTCTCCGGACGGCGGATCTCGCCCACGCAGGCCGCGCTCGTGGGTCAGGCCGTGCCTGCTGTACGGCTCTATCTGAGCGAGATGGATTCGACGGCGAACACGCTGGCCGGGAAGGAGATCGAGACGGGGGAGCCGCTCCGCGATTTCGTCGACGTGCCGACCGTAACCCTCACTGACGTGGTTGGTTCCGGGTGCGATCTGTTGAAGCTGGACTGCGAAGGGGCCGAGTTCGAGGCTCTACTCGGCGCGGACGACGACACGCTCCGACGGGCGCAAAGGATCATCCTCGAGTTTCATCGGATTGCCGGCTCGCCCGACGCGATCGTCGAACGTCTCGAGGCCGCTGGGATGGAAGTGACCCGCTTTGCGGAGAACGAGGACGTGGGACTGCTCGGAGCTACCACGGCTCCGATCACCTCGCCGAGATGAACGAAGATGCCGCCCACAACCGTCGGGCACTGGCGAGGCTCTCCTCGGGCGTGCTGGTCGCAAACGGCCTCGCGGCGATCGTGCTGCTCGCAACGTCGGTGCTGACGGCTCGAGCGTTCGGCCCCACAGGACGCGGCGAGTTGAGCCTCGCGACACAGTTCCTCGTACTCGCCGCCACCCTCGGCAGCCTGAGCCTCGGCGCTGCCGTTGCCTATCACGCAGCGCGGGGATCGTCGCCGAGAGGACTCGCGTTCGGCACTTCCGCCGTACTCGGTCTACTGCTCGGCCTGACGATCGTGGTCGTGTGCGCGGCCGTCGTCCTCGTCGGTGACGTCAGGCTCAAGGGCCTTCCGCAGGAGGATCTGCTCCTGGCACTGGTCGCCGTTCCGTTCCTCCTGGCGGTCATCAACATCCAGTCGGTCTACCAGGGCTTCAGAAGCTTCAGGGAGTTCAATGCCATCACCCTGGCGCAGGCCGCGCTGCCGCTTCTGCTCATCGGGCTCGCGATCATCCTCGGCGGCGAGGTTCGAGCCGCGATCGCCGCAACGGTCGCCGCGGCGGTGCTGCTCTTCGTCGCTGTCGTCGCGTACGCGCGACGCTCGACCAGAATCACCTGGCGCATCAACCTGCCGTACGCTCGTGCGCTCGCGTCGTTCGGCCTGCGCGCTCACCCGGCGAACGTCCTGGCCTATCTCGGCTACAGACTCGACGTCTTCCTTGTGGACGGCTTCAAGGGCGCCGCCGCCGTCGGTCTGTACGGCGCCGGCGTCGTGATCGTCGAGGGCCTCTGGATGCCCTCGCAGGCAATCAGCACCGCGCTCTTCCCGACCATTGCCGCCGAGCACACCGAGTCGACGCGCCGCGCGATCACACCGCTCGTGGTTCGCACCACGCTCTGGCTGACGTTGATCCTCGCAGCGATCCTGTTCGTAGCGGCGGGAGTCGTCGTCGAACTGCTCTACTCCAGCCGCTTCGACGCGTCCACAGCAGTCGTGCGGATCCTCGCGCCCGGAATCGTCCTCTTCGGCGCCGCCCGCGTGCTCGGAAACGACATCGCCGCGCGAGGCCGACCACTCGTGAACTCCGTGGTCGCGAGCGCGAGCGTCGTCTGCAACATCGCGTTGAACGTTGTGCTGATCCCGCGCTACGGAATCAACGGAGCTGCATGGGCGAGCACAGCCTCGTACGCGTCGGTCTTCGTGGCGACCGCTGTCGTCTATCGAAGGATGGCGAATGTGCCGCTGCGTGCGCTCGTCGTGCCTACGCGCGAGGACGGCCGACGGTACGTGCGCCTGGTGAAGCGACTTGCCGGACGTTCCCACGAAGAGGAACCCGGGCCGGTGCAGTCCGAGGCGTGGGTGTCCGGCGAGGAGTCGGTGCCAGCGGACGCCTCTCGGCGACCTCGCTAGACGTAGGCGCCGCGGGCGTCAACTGGGGACTCGGCGAGCACCGAGTCGTAGATCTCGGCCAACCGGTCGCCGACGACCCGCAGGCCGTAGCGATCGCACGCCTGCGCGGAAATCGCGCTGCGGTCGAAGGTCCCGAGCCGGTCGAGCGTCTCGTCGAGAGCCGCGGCGAGCGCAGCCGGGTCCTCCCGTGGAACGAGCCTGCCGTTGCGTTCGTCCACCAGCTCCGGGATACCACCGACCGCCGTCGCCACGACCGGGAGTCCGGAGACGAGCGCCTCCGCCGCGGCAGCACCGAACGTCTCGACGCGGCTCGGCAGGACCAGGAGATCAGCCTCGCGCATCATCTCCGCGACGGTCTGTTTCGACCGAGATCCGTGGAACGTCACGTGCTCTCGAAGCCCGAGCGCCGCGGTGGTCGCCTCGTGGCTCGAGCGTTCTCCCCCATCTCCGAGCACGTCGAGGTGCCAGTCACTGCGGCGCGCGTCGAGCATCGCAAGCGCGTTCAGCAACGTGGGGAATCCCTTTTCACCAGACGGCTCGAGGCTTCCTACGAAGATCAGCCGACAAGTGCCGTCCTTCGTCCGCACCGTGGGGTTCGGGAAGAAGAGCGACGTGTCGACGGCGTTCGGGACAACTTCGAAGGGCACATCGATGCCGTAGCTCTTGATCGCCTCCTCCAGGAACCGCGACACCGGCAGCACACGCGCGGCATGGGTGTACGCGTACCGGGCCTTCCGCACCTCGACGCGGGTCAGCGACCGCTGCGCGACGCCGGAGAAGTGCTCGGCCACCACAAGCGGGATCCTGTTCCGAGCCGCGATGATCGCGGCCGGCACGCCGGCCCCGTACACGTGCGCGTGGATGACGTCGGGCCGGAAGCCGGTGTCGCCGAGGCGGCGGTACGCACCCATCGCGGCCCGCAGGTAGAGAGGGTACGAGGCTCCTCGAACTCGAATGCGGCGGTGCGAGACGTGATACGCGCCGATCCCTTCCGTGAGCGAGGCGTCGAGCTCCTCCATCGCCCACAGGGTTGGGGAGGGCTCCGGGCTTGGCCCGGCCAGGTGGAGGACGACGACCCGGTGGCCCGCTGCTCGAACGGCCTTCGCATGCTCCCGCACGAAGACTCCTCCGTACGTGAAGGCGCGCGTGGGGTACCAGCTCGTGAGGAAGAGGACGTTCAGGAGCTGTCCCGTGCGACGGCCGCAGGTTTGATGCGCCCGGTCCGCCGGCTCACGAAGAGACGGCCCTTCCGGGCGAAGTCGCGGACGCTGCTCCGACGCAGGAGCGGCAACGCCTCGCGGAACCGACGCTCCTTGAGCAGCTCGACGGCCAGCGTCGCATTGCTCCGCGCGAGCGCACTCGCGATCCGGTCGCGAGCCTCTGGGGGGAAGTCGTACGCCGACGAGAAGTGCCGAAGCGCGACCCGGTACCGCTCGACCATCTCGACAGCGTCCGACGAGACGCTTTCGTGGCCGCGGTACCAGAGTGCAAGCGGCTCGTCGAGGTAGTCGAACCGAGTACCGCGAAGCGCGAGCTTCAGCCAGAGGCCGTAGTCCACGTGTCCCGGAGTCGGCAGCCCCTCTTCGAACCCTCCGGCGCTCTGCAACAGCTCCCGCGATGCGACTACCTCGGTCGGGAGGATGAACGCCTGGTCGAGCCAGTCGTCGATCAGCGGCGACAGGATCTCGCCGCTGCGTGGCTGAGCCAGCGTGCTGAGACGCACCCGGTCGCCGCCCCGGACCAGGTAGGAGTCCGTGTAGCTGAACGACGAGCCCAGCTTCTCCATGAATGCGGTCTGATGCGCGAGCTTCTCGGGCAGCCACTCGTCGTCGGCATCGACGAACGCCACGAGCTCGCCGGTCGCCTCCTCGAGCCCGAGGTTACGGGCCCCGGCTTCGCCCTGGTGCGACCCAGCTACGCACCGCACGCTGCTGAAGCCCCGGGCGACGTCGGCCGTTCCGTCGGTCGAGCCGTCGTCGACGACAACGATCTCGAAGTCCCGGAAGCTCTGTGCCTCCACCGAGCGGATCGCGCGGGCGAGGGACGCCTCCGCGTTGTAGGCGGGAATGATCACGCTGACGGCGGGCATCGCGCGTGGCGAGCTACGCGGCGCCTGCGCCGTCGAGCCGCTCCCACCCGCGTGCGGCGGCCGAAACCGTCGCGGACGCGAGGAACTTGGCGCCGATCCCGCCATAGACGAGGGCGTTGAAGGGCCTGCCGCGCTCCGCCGCCAGATGAGTGCGGTAGTAGCGGTACATCCCGTAGTGGAATGCGTAGTTGAGACGCAGGCCCCGGTGATGCCCGCTCGTTCCCGCCTTGATGTGGACCGCCTCGACGGACGGCTCGTACCACGTGATCCAGCCCGCCTGCGCGGCGCGGTAGCAGAGGTCGAGGTCCTCCATGTACATCCAGTAGCCCTCGTCGAACAGCCCGATCTCGTCGAGCATCGCGCGCCGCATGAGCATGAAGGCGCCGTTGACCGCGTCGACCGGACCCTCGTCCACCTCGGGGGCGCGGTAGGCCGCGAGGGCCGCCGGCGCTCGCTCCGAGCGGCCGACCCGCAGGAAATGGCCGAGCGCCGACGCCGGAGTCGGAAACGACCGTCGCGCCGCGTGGTCGAGGCTGCCGTCTTCCTGCATGAGGCGACAGCCGGCGATGCCGATTCGCGGATTGGCGTCCATCAGGCGGAGCAGCGTGTCGAGCGTCCCCTCGCCCAGCCGCGTGTCGGGGTTGAGGACGAGCGCGTACTCGGCTGTCGTCTTTCGCAGGACGACGTTGTTCCCCGCGCTGAAGCCGACGTTCTCCTCGAGCGCAATCAGCTCGACGTGGGGGAACTCGCGCCGCACGACGTCCGCCGTCCCGTCGCGGGAGGCGTTGTCGACGACGGTGATCCGGAGCCCGCCGGCGGGCGCATGCTCACGCAGCGACTGGAGGCATTCGCGCAGCATCGGGCCGCAGCGGTACGAGACGATCACTACGTGCAGCACGGCGTTCCACGGTAGCGGCCCGACCCGCGGCTCAGCTCCACGCGGTCTCGCGCACCGGCGCGCGATCCCTCAGCGGCTCCCACCAAGCGCGGTTCGCCGCATACCAGTCCGCGGTCGCGCGAAGCCCGTCCTCGAAGGCGATCGCCGGTTGCCAGCCGAGCTCGTCCTGCAGCTTCGAGGAGTCGAGCAGGTAGCGGCGGTCGTGGCCGGGCCGGTCGGGGACGATCGTCTTCAGCGACTCCGGCTTCCCGGTGAGCTCGAGCGCGAGGTCGGCGATCTCCTCGATGGAGCGCTCGAGGCCGGAGCCGACGTTGTACGTCTCCCCCTCGCGTCCCCGCTCGAGCACGAGCTCGATCGCGCTGCAGTGGTCGTCGACGTGCAGCCACTCGCGGCGGTTCTGTGTCGAGGCGTAGAGCGGAAGCTCGCGATCGTCGAGCGCGTTCGTGAGGAAGAGCGGGATCACCTTCTCGGGGAACTGCCTCGGCCCGTAGTTGTTCGAGCAGTTCGTGATCGTGACGGGCAACCCGAACGTCTCGAAGTAGGCGCGCACGGCGTGGTCGGCCCCGGCCTTCGAGGCGTTGTATGGCGTCCGCGGCCGGTAGGACGACTCCTCGGTGAACGCCTCGGCGGAGTCGAGCGGCAGATCGCCGTACACCTCGCACGTGGAGACGTGGTGGAAGCGGTCGACGCCGCGGCGGCGCGCGGCCTCCAGCAGCGTCTGCGTGCCGATGACGTTCGTGCGGAAGAAGCGGCCGGGGTCGATCACGGCGAGGCTGTTGTGCGACTCGGCGGCGAAGTTGACGACGACCTCGATCTCCTCCTCCGCGAGCACCCGCTCGGCGAGCTCGAGATCGGCGATGTCACCCTCGACGAGCCGCACGTCGAGCCCGTCGAGGTTGCGCCGGTCGCCGGCGTACGTGAGCAGGTCGAGTGCGACCACGTGATCCGCCGGACGGCGCTCCAGCCAGTAGCGCGCGAAGTTCGAGCCGATGAAGCCCGCCGCGCCGGTGACGAGGAGCCTCATACGGTGTCCCTGGCGGAGAGAATCGGAGCCTCGGTGCTCCAGAGGTGCTTGACGCGCGGATCGTCCCACGCGATCCCGTGCTCGTCCGGATCAGCCGGGTCGTACTCCTCCGTGACGAGATACGTGAAGAGGGCGTCCGTCAACGCCTCGTAGCCGTGGGCGTGGATGCCGGGGACGTAGATCGCGACCGGGTTCTCGTCGCCGATGTCCTCGGAGAACGCCTGGCCGGTGGTGCGGTCGAGCACGACGACGCGCACCATCCCCTCGAGGCAGACGAAGAGGTCGTCCTGGCCGCGCTCGTGATAGTGGAGGCCGCGGATCACGCCGCGGAGCGAGCGCGAGAGGTTGGCCTGCCGGATCGGCTTGGGCAGAGCGCTCGCGCGCGCGAGCTCGGAGAACCAGCCGCGCTCGTCGGCGTGCCGCGCGAGCTCGAACCGCCGCAGCCCTTCGATCATCCGCGCCGCCCGTTCCGGACGAAGTCGTTGACCGAGTAGTAGGCGTCGATCGACTCGCCGGCGTCGCCCCAGAACCCGTCGAGCACGTCGGCCTCCAGCTCGCCACGCTCGACGTACCAGTTGTTCAGATCCGTGATCTCGAGCTCGCCGCGCCCCGACGGTTCGAGGGTCGGGAGGATCTCCCACACCTGCGCGTCGTAGAAGTAGGCGCCGGTTACGGCATAACGGCTCGGCGGGTCGGCCGGCTTCTCGACGATCCGGACGATCCGCTCCCCGTCGAGCTCGGCGACGCCGAGGTGGCGCAAGTGCTCTTCCTCCGCGATCTCCGAGAGGACGACCCGCGCGCCCCGCTCCTGCGCGACGAATCGCTCCACGACCGGTTTCAGGGGACGCTCGAAGACGTTGTCGGCGAGCAGGACGCAACAGCGGTCGCCGCCGACGAACCGTTCCGCCAGCCCGAGCGCCTCGGCGATCCCGCCCGGCCGCTCCTGGTACGCGTAGAAGAGCCGGTCGATCCCGTACTCCTGGCCGTTGCCCAGGAGCCGGAAGAACTCGCCCGCATGCGTGCCGCCCGTGACGAGCATCAGCTCGTCGAATCCCGCCTCGACGAGGGCGGCGACGGCGTACGTCACCATGGGCCGGTCGTACAGCGGCAGCAGATGCTTGTTCGTGATGCGGGTGAGAGGCGCGAGCCGGCTGCCCGAGCCGCCCGCGAGGATGACGCCCTTCATCGCGGCGATGCTAGCCCGGTTCGCTCTCGCGCACGCCCGCCGAACACGACGGGCAGCGCCAGCGCGAAGGCCAGGAAGGCGTAGAAGTAATAGAACTGCATCGTCAGGTAGAAGAAGTTGGCGGCGATCGTCCCGATGAGCGCCGCGGTCATCCCGTAGGCGAGCGGCCGTACGTGCGGGCCTTCCGCGTCGCCGAGCCGGTCGAGCAGCCGTCCTAGCCGCCTCGCGGCGAGCAGCCGCAGGAACACGTAGCGCAGGAAGACGATCCAGAGCAAGAGACCCAGCAGGCCCGACTCGACGATGACCGCGACCCAGTAGGAGTGGGCGCCGAAGTTCGCCTCTCCGGTCACGAACTCGTAGTAGACGGAGAAGTTGTTGTTGCCGAGCCCGAGCAGCGGATGCATGTGCAGGATCTGCCCGATGAACGAGTAGACGGCGAAGTGTGCGTTCGCCGAGCTTCCCTGCGTCGAGACCCGCTCGCGCAGCAGCACCGAGAAGAAGTGCCTGTGCGTGTAGAGCACGCCGAGCACGATCACGGCGAGGGCGCCGAGCGGGACGAGGAACTGCCGCGTCCGGAGGAAGCGCCGGTACGGGAGCACGAGCACGAGAGCGCCGACGATGAGCCCGACACCGCCGCTGCGGGAGAGCGTCGCGATGTCGACGAGCAGGAGGAACGCGAGCACTACCGCGAGCGGCACCTTGAGCCGGTCCCCCCGCGGCAGCCGCAGGTAGAGCGGCGTCAGCATGAGCAGCGGGATCACGAGCATGACCCCGAAGTGGTTCGGATCGCCGGTCAGGGCGTTGACGCGGTAGATGTTCTGCCCGCCGATGGCGCCGAAGATGTTGATCTTGCTCGCGCCACCGGTGAGGGGCACGAGCACGAGGTTGTCGAGGTTGTGGCCGCCAAGCGCCGCTCCGAGCTCGAGCATCCCGTAGACGGCGTTCGCCACGAAGCCGACCGTGAACCAGCCGAGCGCGCGCCAGAAGAAGCGCTCCCCGCGCTGCACGAGGTAACCGACTGCGGCGACCATGAACGCCCAGTGGATGACGAACTTCACCATCCCCTTCGCGAACTGGTCGAGCCCCTGCTTCGTCTCGATGTTCCAGTAGCCCGCGAGGTAGACGAGCGCGAAGGCGGCGAAGAAGCCGAGCACGATCGCGCTCGTCCGCGGCAGCGGGCGACGCTCGGTCGCGATGTACGCGATCAGGAACAGGATCGTCGCGATGTCGTTGATCCCGATCTGGCCCGCGAAGCGCCAGTGCACCTTCTCGAACGTCGCGACGAAGAGCGAGGCGAAGAAGAGCCCCGTCACGATGCGCTCCTGCGTGCGCGGCACGGCAGCGACCCGGGTGGCCGGGACGGCGGCGGCGGTCACGCCACGCTCCGCAGCACGTCCGCGAGCTCTTCCACCCGGGCGCCGCGCGAGAGCTTCCGGCGCCACTCCTCCGAGAGCGGCGTGCCGTCGAGGCTCCCGGCCTTCCAGCGCCGGTGCAGGTCGAGCAGCGCCTCGCGGATCGCGTCGACGTCGTCGGAGCGGAACGACGATCCCCGCGCCGGTGTCGAGCACGAGCCGGGCGGCCGCGCCGTCCGGCGGGACGACGGCGAGGATGGGCCGCTCCGCCGCCAGGTACTCGAAGATCTTGCCGGTCAGCACGCCTTTCCCCCGACCGCCCGACTCCGGGATCAGGAGGAGCAGCGCCTCGGAGTCGCGCTGCAGTTCGAGCGAGCGGCGGCGCGAGACGTCGCCGAGGAACTCGATGCGGTCGCCGAGGCCGAGCGACTCGGCGAACTCGCGATCCGCAGCGCGAAAGTCGCCGGCGAAGCGCGCAACGACGTCCTCAAGCCCGGAGTCCGCGAGCGCGCGCAGGAACGGCTTGGGGTCGCGCTTGCCGTGGAAGTGGCCCGTGTGGGTGATCCGCAGACGATCGCTCGCATGGTGTTCCAGCCCCGCAAAGTCGTCGAAGTCGCAGCCGTTCTCGATCGTCACGAGCCTGCCTTTCGGCTCGAGGAGGCGCATTTCCTCGGCGATCGCGTCGGACGCTGCGACGATCGCGCTCGCCTGCGACGCGACGAGCCGCCCCACGCCGCCGACGGATTTCTCCTTCAGCCGCGAGAGCTGTGACTCGTAGCCGCGCCGGTGAGGATGCGACGTGAGCGGGTCGCGGAGGTCGGCGACCCAGGCGACGCCCGTCGTCCGCTTCACGGCGGCGCCGAGGAGGTGGAGCGACGGCGGCGGCGAGGTCGTAAGCACGACATCGATGCCCTCGCGCCGCACGAGCCGGACCGCGACGGGCAGCGCGACCGTGCTCCAGGGGACGTTCTCGTCGGGAACGAGCAACCGGCGCCCGAGAAGCGCCGCCTGCGTGCCGAGGCGCGCGACGCCCTGCTTGGCGACCAGCTCCTCCGACGGGCGGGCTGCACGCGGCCCGACGTAGCGCACTCGGTGGATCCAGGCCTGCGTCGGCAGCTCGAGCTCCGCGTTGGTCGGCGCCGCGCCGGGCACGTCCGGAGCGAGCACGTGGGTCTCGATCCCGAGCGCCGGCAAGTGCGTGGCGAACTTCAAGCGGCCGCTGGATTCCTCCGCCGCCGCCCGGGCGGGAAGTGGCGCGTGACCAGGAGCAGCTTCACCCCCGCAACGGTAGTGGCGCGAGATGAAAGACGATGAAGCGGCCGTCCGTGTAGACGGGCCGCAGGCCGAGGCGCTCGATCGCACGCCACTGCCTCGGCTTGTCCCGGCGCAGGACGAGCCAGCCGGCGTGCCAGGCGCGCGGCTCCGCGAGGCTGGGATGCGCGAGGAACCTCACCACCGCGCGCCGTCGGGCAAAGATGCGGTTCGGCCGGGTGTTCCCCGCGTGCGCCGTCGGCTCCGCGACGACGTACACCGGCGCGAACGCCACGGCTCGATAGCTCGTCTCGAGATCGGCGAAGACGACCGAGCGTCGGGGCATGTCCTGCCGGAGGAACTGGATCAGTCCGGGTGTCAACGCATGAGCGTCCGTCGTCTGGCTCGGCGTCCACTGCGAGAAGCCGTGCACCGCAACGGGGAGCACGAAGAGGAGCACCGCGAGCGCCACGGTCGACCCCTGCTGTCGACGGAGTCTCGGGAACGGGTCGCGGCGCAGCCAGGCGACCGCGGTTCCGAGCACGATGGCCGCGATCGAGCCGTAGAGACCGATCCAGACCGCCCAGGCCGGCTGATGGCGCGCAGCCTGCAGGCCGAAATCTCCCGGATACGAGTGCTGCAGCCAGATCCCACCGGCGAGCCCGAGTGCGAGCGCCAGCCACCGGGAGAGGCCGGCGATCACGGCGGCACCGCCCGCCAGCAGGAGCGCCAGCGGGATGAAGACCGCCGCGCGCCGGGACTGCGAGAGCGAGACGACGTTCGAGAAGTGCGGGAAGACGAGCGGCGAGAGGTCCAGCGCGAGGAGGACCACCGTCCCGCCCAGGACGAGCGCGCTCCAGCGCCGGCGGCGCGCGAAGAAGGCGAGCGGCGCGAGCGCGAGCGCGGCGACCGGGACCGACCCCAGCCGGTCGACGCGGCTCGGAGCGAGGTTGTACCGCGTCGCCGAGTGAATCACGAGATCCACGCGGTAGTGATGGAGGCTCTGCGCGAGCCCACCTGCTCCCAGGTGGAGTGCGACCGACTGCTCGACGACCGGCCGCAGCCAGAGATAGGCGAGCCCCATCGGCAGCCCGAGTGCGACGAGCGCCACGGTCCCGCTGCGCAGGTCGGCACCGCGCGTGAGCAGCACCCGCACGGCGACGAAGGCGATCAGCGGGATGGCGATGAAGAGCGCGTAGGTGGGATGGATGAGCGCGAGGTCGGCGGAGCCTGCGGCGAGCGTCACCGCGACCGCCCAGGAGGGCCGGCGGACGAGCAGGAAGAAAAGGGTGACGACGGCGGGCAGGAAGAGCTGGGTCGCTCCCTGTCCCGGCTGCCACAGGTCCGGGTAGATGCCGCCGTGGCCCTGCGCCAGGACCCTGAGCCCAACCTGTGCGAGCACGACCGCCACGGCGATTCCCGTCGAGCGAAAGATCGCCCAGCCCATCTCGTATGCCAGGACGAGAGCGAGCGGCACCAGCAGGCTCGGCTCGTGGAGAACGACGCTGGTGGGATCGACGCCGGCGAGCCGGGCGACCACGGCCATGCAGCCGTGCCAGAGCGGGAACGCGTAGCCGGGGTGCAGACCGCCATGGGCGAACTCGCCGACGTCGTGCAGCGAGAGCGAGTGGAGCGCGTAGAGCTTGCGGATCCGCCCGAGGTGGAAGAAGGCGTCGCCGGCGAGCGCGTCGTGGATCGCCCAGAAGGCGGCGCCGAAGATCAGCCCCGCGATGCCGACGACGAGGCGCACCGATCGCACGCGCGGAGCCAGGACCTCTCCCGGCAGGACTCGGCCGGCGACGAGGACCGCAAGCGCCACGGCGCCTATCGCAAGCGCGAAGCCGATGGTGAGATCGAGCGACGCGCCGAGCGTGAAGGCGAGCGCGAGCCCGCCCCCGACGAGCGCGGCCGACCAGGAAAGCGCCGCCGCCAGCGTCTGTTGCCCGAGGCAACGCGCCACGAGCCGTCCGGGGAGCACGAGGACGAAGGTCGCGGCGGCGAGCCTCAGCCAGAGGCCGAACCCGGTCTCGGGAACGAGCCGCGAGATCCCGAGCAGCGCCGCAGCGCACGCCGGCGCGACGAGCGACTCGAAGTCCGGGCGCTCCCTCACCGGACCGTTCCCGGCGCGGGCCGCTTCACTCCCTCCCGCGCGACGATCACGGCGCCCGGCAGCGAGGTGACGAGAGTGACGAGGAAGAACAGGAAGCCGGTCGAGAAGGCCTGGTTCGCGGAGACGCCCAGACTTCCGAGGAAACTGACGAAGAACGACTCGCGGACGGCGAGTCCGTTGATCGTGAACGGGATGAGCATGACGAGGAAGAGCAGCGGCCCCATCACGTAGTACGGGCGCGGCGACAGGTCGACTCCGACCGCCTTGCCCGAGCACCAGATCGCGAGCACCCGCACGGCCTGCACGACGAGCGTGAGCGCGAACATGCCTGCGAGCAGCGGCAGCTCGCCGCGGAAGGAGTGGATGGCGAGATACACCTCGCGCAGCGGAGTCTCGAGGCGCAGCCGGCGCAGGAGTGGCTGGGACCACCGAAGCACCGGGTGCAGGCGGGTCGAGAAGAGGACGAAGCCGCCGACGATCGCGAGCACGACGAAGGCGAGCTCGATCCAAACGTAGGCGCCCACCGAGTACTGGCCGACGGCGAGCGCGAAGCCGACGGCCGCGAGCAGGAGCGTCGCGACGGCCCCGAGCACCCGTTCGAGCAGCACGGTCCCCGCGGCCGGGCCGCCCCGGCCGGGATGCTTGCGCGAGGTCTCGTAGATCCGCGACGCGTCCCCGCCGAGCGAGGTCGGCAGCACCTGGGCGGCGGCGTAGGAGACGAACAGAGCGCGCACGCACCAGCCGAGCCGCTCGTGCACCCCGCGCGCAGCGAGCAGGATCCGCCAGCGCCACGCAAACGGCCAGACCGCCCCGATCCAGATGGCACACGAGACGAGCCACCACCCGACGCTCGCGTGCGTGAGCACGTGCAACGTCTCGCGCAGGTTGATCTGCCAGACGATGTACGCGACCGCGAGGCCGGTGACGACGAGGACGGCGACGCGCCGCGTCGTGCGTCCTCGAGAGACGAGCAGCTTCACCCGACCGCGAGTCTAGTGCGCGCTTCAGAAGTACCATCGCGCCGTGCGCGATCCCAGAACGCAGATCGTCGCGGACGGCTATGACGCGATGGGTGAGAGATTCGCCGCCTGGCGGGAGGAGATCGTCGGCGACCCACGCCGCGAGTGGGAGGACGAGCTCGTGACACGGTCTTGCGGACGGCTCGCGCGTGCTCGAGGTCTGCTGCGGCGGCGGAGCGCCGGAGACGCGACGGCTCGCCCAGCGCTTCGCGGTGACGGGCGTGGACATCTCGCCGCTGCAGGTGGAACGTGCGCGAGCCGCGATTCCCGTGGCCGAGTTCGTCTGCGCCGACATCACCGAGCTCGAGCTGCCTGCCGGATCCTTCGATGCGGTCGCCTCGTTCTACGCCTTCAACCACGTGCCTCGCGACCTTCTCGCGCCGCTGCTCGGCAAGATCCACGGCTGGCTCGCGCCCGGCGGCTGGCTCCTCACAGTGTTCGGCACGTCGGACCTGCCGGGCTGGACGGGTGAGTGGCTCGGTGCCGAGACGTTCTTCTCGAGCTTCCCGCCGGTGATCAATCTGCGGCTCGTTCGCGAAGCGGGTTTCCGGATCACGCGGGACGAGGTCGTCACCATCGAGGAACCGGAAGGCCCGGCGCGCTTCCAGTGGGTGCTCGCGCAGGCATGACGACGATCCTCGTCACCGCGTGCGGCGCGCCCGGAGCGGCCCGCCTGCTCCGCTCCTTGCGCGAGAACGGCGAGCAGGAGGTGCGGCTCGTAGGCGTGGACATGTCCGAGCGGGCGATCGGCCGCCACCTGTGCGACTCGTTCCACCTCGTGCCTCCCGGCGCCGACCCCACGTTCACCGACGCGCTGCTCGCGCTCGTGGAGCAGGAAGGTGTCGACGTCGTCCTGCCGGAGTCCTCGCACGACCTGCGTCACGTGGCGCCCAGGCGCGGCGAGTTCCCCGTGCCCGTGATGATCTGCGGCCCCGAGGCGGAGCGGCGCTCGAACGACAAGGCCGAGACGTTGGAGGGGCTGCAGCGCTGCGGCGTCGGCGCACCCGACTTCCGCCGCGTGACCGGCGCCGCCGGCGTCGCGGCGGCGGCCCGCGAGCTCGGCTACCCGGACAACCCCGTCTGCTTCAAGCCGGTCTTCTCCTCGGGCTCACGCGGCTTTCGCGTGCTCGACCCGAGCGTCGACCGCACGCACCAACTCCTCAACGAACGGCCGGGCGCGCTCGCGATGACACTCGATGAGGCGGTCGAGCTGCTGCCGGAGGACGGCCTCGACCTGCTCGTGATGGAGTTCCTCACCGAGCCCGAGCGCACGGTCGACGGCATCGCCGACGGCAGCCGCATCGTCCTCCAGGCCACGCGGACGCGCGAGTCGGTGCGGTGCGGGCTGGGCATGTACTTCGTGACGCTCGACGCGCCCGAGCTCGTCGCAGCGTCGGAGCGCATCGTCGCCGAGTTCGAGCTCGAGTGGTTCTTCAGCATCCAGTTCATGGGCGAGAAGGTGATCGAGATCAACCCGCGCATCTCGACGATGATGATCCAGGAGGACTTCAACCTCCCCTGGCTCGCGGTCAAGCGGGCGCTCGGCGAGGCCGGCGACGACGAGCTCCGCGCGCTGCAGGGGCGAGTACGGCCGGGTCACACCGTGCTTCGTTTCTTCGAGCAGGTGGAATTCGATCCGTGAGTGGATCGGACCACCGCCGCTACTCGTTGAGCTCCTGGAGAAGTGAGCGGAGCTGGTCGAAACGCTTGGGGCCGAGGTGTTCGGCCCAGCGGTCTTCCACCTCGGTGACGGCTTGACGGATGACGCCGACCGCCTTCACCCCGCGCGGAGTGAGGCTGATGCGTTTGGAACGCCCGTCCTCCGGATCTGCGTCACGCTCGAGATAGCCGCGCCGTTCGAGTTGACCGAGCAGGTGGTTGAGAGCCTGCTTGCTGACGCGGCGGCGAGCAGCAAGCTCGGAGGGCCGCTCCCCGTGAGGGCTGGGGTAGCGAAAGACGGTGAGATAGCTGGCGTCGAAGTCGGTGAAGCCTTCGGCGTGCAGCCGAGCGAGCATGTGTTCCTGTACCGCTTCCCAGGGCGTGCGCAGGAGCGCACCGATCAGCGGCGGCCCGAAGGACTCTGCATCGGTAGCCGGAGCGTTTGTAAAACGACTTGACTTCTTCCGGTCGGCCATATATCGTCAAGCCACTTTACCGATTGGAACGAAGGAGGCGCAAGATGAGAGCAGCCACACGCGAAGAGATCCGGATCGGAGAAATGGCGATCCGCTTCCTGCTCGAGGGCGAGCAGTCGGCCGGATCGGTGGCGATGTTCGAGTTCGACGTCCCGGCCGGCTCCAAGGTCCCCGCGGCGCACAGCCACGACGGCTACGAGGAAACGATCTACGGGCTCGCGGGGACACTCGTCTGGACGGTGGAGGGAGAAGCCACCGAGGTCGACCGCGGTGAGGTGCTCTGCATCCCCCGCGGAGCGGTGCACCAGTTCGCCAACACCGGCGACGTCGATGCCACCGCGCTCGCCATCGTCACCCCGGGCATCCTCGGCCCCGCCTACTTCCGCGAAGTAGCCGCCGTCCTGGACGCCGCCGACGGCCCGCCCGACCTGGTGGCAATCGGCGACGTGATGCGCCGCCACGGACTCACCCCTGTCTCCTGACTGCCGGGAGATCGGCGTCCTGGTGGCGAACGAGAGCCTCAGCCTCACCTACGCCAACCGCGTCCATGCACCCGACAGCGGCTTCGCCGACTTCGTGCGCGGCAGCTGCGACGGCGCGCACATCGACTGGGACATCGCCCCCGTCCCGACCGAGGGAGGCCTCCCCGCAGGCCGGGTCGTCGTCAGCCGCCCGCCTCAAGTGGAGCCGGCTACAACTGGTCGCGAAGGCCTACTCCCCCGGAAAGAGGTTGTGGACCGCGAAGGAGGTCTCTTGCGGCGGTGAAGCGAACCCGCCCTCGATGCCCGAGCTCATGGCCGGCATGAGCGTGCCGTCGCGGAAGCGCTCCCAGCTTTCCTGAGACTCGTGGACGGCAACGATCGTCCAGCCTTCGGCCGACGGTCCGGCCGCGTGGAAGAACTGCCCGTCGGGGAGGCTGCCATCGCTGGGATGAACGGCCGCGATCGACGCCTCGTATTGCTCCTTCGTCCCGCCCGGAAACTGATGCACGATGCCGTACGCCATCTCTGCGGCTCCTTCCCGACCCGATCAAGACCCCACGTCCCGAGTATCTCACGAAGGGTCTAGGAGCTAGCAATCGCCCGTGAGGTATCGGCGCGTTACCGTCGGCGCGAGCTCGGCTCGTGCCGCTGAACAGATAGCGACAGCACTCCCCCGACGGCGTCGTCAAGCATCGTCCGCGCGACCTCCCGGACGGGGCCGAAACGGATTCGCCGGCCAGTTGGCAACGAACCTGCTTCACGCCGACATTCCGGACATTCCCGAACACATACGTCCGTGGTCGTCGAGGGCGACGGCGCATTTGTGGATCGGGCAATCGAGGATCGACGCCACACCCCTCGACACCGGGTACCTCGGAAACACACGACCCGTCACCAGCGACACCCTGTCACTTCTGGCCGCCCAGCTGGCGGCGGCTCAAGGAACGACGACACACCGCTCACAGTCTCCCAGAGGGTAAACCGAGCCATCGAGGGCAAGAATTCTCGCCTGGGCCAGGGTTCCGGAATGACCCCCGAGCGGAGTAGGCTCGCGGCGGTGGCCAAGGCGCTCAAGCTCGTGGGGCTGTTCGTGGCGATGTTCGGTCTCCTGATCATCCTCTTCCATTTCCCTTGGCGCGGTGAGCCGCCGTCGAGCTGGCCCGTGACCTTGCTCGGGAGCGCCGTTATTGCGGCAGTCGGAGTCGGCGCGCTGATCGCGGGGTTTAGGCCCAAGCGGAGTCCATGGCTGAGCAAGTGGCTTGACGGCGATCCCGGCGGTCAGTAGTGATTGCCGAACCGGGAGGATGCTCGCCTGAGCCAACGTCCCTCACCTGAAACAAAATCGCAGTCAGAGTCGCAGTTCGAAGAAGAGGACACCCTCGATCGGATTGTCGTTGTAGCGCTCGATCTCCTGGAAGCCGAGCGAGGTGTAGAGCGCCCGCGCAGCGTCCATCGTCGGCAGCGTGTCGAGCCGCATCCTGGCGTACCCGAGCTCTCGCGCTCGGGCGACCGAGGCCTCCACGAGTGCTCGGCCGAGGCCGCTGCCGCGCCCTTCCGGGCGGACGTAGAGCCGCTTCATCTCGCAGACGCCGCGCTCGAGCGGCCGGAGACCCACGCAGCCGACGATCGCCTCCGCATCGCGCCCGAGCAGGATCACCTCGTAGCCGCCGGGGAGCGCGGCGAGCTCGGCCTCGATGTCGGTGAACCACCCCTCCGGCCCGAGCCAGGCGAAGTACTCGCGGAAGAGCTCGCGGAGCACGTCGGCGTCGGCCGCGCCCGCGTCGGAGATCAGCGCAGCCCCCGCAACGCCTCCACGTCTTCGGCGCTCGGCTCCCATGCGCCGGCGGCGACATTCGCATGCACCTGCTCGGGCTTCGTCGCGCCTGCGATGACCGAGGTCACGGCCGGCATCGCGAGCAGGCCGCCGACAGCGACGTCGAGCAGTGAGATCCCGCGCTCGTCCGCGAAGGCCTGCAGAGCCTCGGCCCGGTCCCATCGCTCCTCCGGGATCTCACGGCCCGCGAGCCGTCCCTCGGTGGCCTCTTCGCCCCGTCGGTACTTGCCGGTGAGCAGGCCGCTTGCGAGCGGGAAGTACGGCAGGAAGCCGATGCCGAGCCTCTCGCAGACGGACAGGACGTCGTCCTCTGCCTCGCGCTCCACGAGCGAGTAGTGGTTCTGCACCGAGACGAAGCGATGGAAGCCGGCGCCGCGCGCGACCTCCTCGGCCGCTTCGATCTGCTCGGCGGAGAAGTTCGAGGAGCCGATCCAGCGCACCTTGCCCTCGTGGACGAGGTCGTTGAGCGCGCCGAGCGTCTCCTCGATCGGCGTCTCCGGATCGGGCTGGTGCATCTGGTAGACGTCGATCACGTCGGTGCGCAGGCGGCGGAGCGAGCCCTCGACCGCCCAGCGGATGTAGTCGGGATTGCCGCGCCGCTCTTCCGGGCGCTCGTCCATCTCGCTCCCGAACTTCGTCGCGATCACGACCTGGTCACGCCGCCCCTCGAGCGCACGCCCGATGTACTCCTCGCTCGTTCCCTGGCCGTAGATGTCGGCCGTGTCCACGAGGGTCACGCCGGCGTCGAGCGCGGCGTCGATCACGGCCAGCGTCTGGTCGTAGTCGCAGCGCCGGCCGAAGTTGTTCGTGCCCAGGCCGACGACCGAGACCTCGGGACCGCCGTCTCCAAGAAGACGCGTGCGCATGAGCGCGACGCTAGTCGAAGGGCTACATACGATGCCGAGCCGTGGAGCACCGTCACCGTCTTTCTCGCCGGCCTGCACCGAAGCGGCACGACGCTGCTCGCGCGCCTGCTCGCCGCGCATCCCGAGATCAGCGGCTTCTCCGACACGGGGGTGCCGGCGGACGAGGGCCAGCACCTGCAGACCGTCTACCCCGCGGCGGCGGTCTACGGCGGTCCCGGCCGCTTCGGCTTCGCGCCCGAGTCGCACCTGACGGAGACCTCCCCACTGGTCTCGGAGCGGAACGCCGAGCAGCTGTTCGAGGAGTGGTCGAAGCACTGGGATCTCTCCCGCCCGCTGCTGCTCGAGAAGTCGCCGCCGAACCTGCTGAAAACGCGCTTCTTGCAGGCACTTTTCCCCGACTCCGCGTTCGTCGTCATCGTCCGGCACCCGATCCCAGTCTCGATCCCGACGGCGAGGTGGCGCGGGACGCGCCGCTACGACCGGATGTTCGAGCACTGGCTCCGCTGCCACGCGCTCTTCGAGGCCGACAGGGAGCATCTCGACCGAGTGCACGTCCTCACGTACGAGCAGCTCGTCCGCGACCCGGCGGGCGTGCTCCGGGGGATCTTCGAGTTCCTGGAGCTCGATCCGATCCCGCCGAGCGAACCGGTCCAAGCTGGAGCGAACGAGAAGTACTTCCGGCAGTGGCAGGAGCTCAAGCGCGACCTGCGGATGCGCGCGTACCTCGACCTCGTCTCGCTCTGGTACGAGCGCCCGGTCAGGCGCTACGGCTACAGCCTGCTGTCGCCCTAGCCGAGGCCCTCGGGCAACGGCCTCGCGTGGACGACGACCAGCGTCTTCGTCGGCCGGGTCAGCGCGACGTAGAGCTCGCGCAGGCCGCGGTCGCCGTCATCCACCACGGCTGCCGGCTCGACCACCACCACATGGTCGAACTCGAGGCCCTTCGCCTGCCGCGGCGTGAGGATCGGGAACGGGAAGGAGTCTTCGACGCTGAACGAGCGCGGCACGATCACGGCGAGCAGGCCGTCGAGATCCTCGAGCGCCACGGCTTCGCGCAGCGCGCTCTCGAGCAGCTCCTCCTCACCCACGTGTACGAGGCGCGGCGGGTCGCCGCCCTTGCGGTAGGCGAGCGGAGGCTCGACCTCCGGCGCGATGCGGTCGAGCAGCGGCAATGCGAAGTCCATGATCTCGGCCGGGACGCGGTAGGCATGCCTCAGCTCCTCGATTTCCATCTCCAGCTCGTCCGGCAGATACGGCTCGAGCTCCTGCCAGCGCCGGTAGACGACCGGCCCGGTCGCCTGCGCGACGTCGCCGAGGATCGTGAGCGAGCCGTCGACCGCCCGGCGCGAGATCGCGAGCAGCTGCATCGGCGACAGATCCTGCGCCTCGTCGACGATCACATGGCCGTAGGAGCGCGGCGCGCCGGCCAGGAGAGCCCGCGCCTCGTCGAGCAGCGGCACGTCCTGGTCGCTCCAGCGGAGATCGGACATGCGGCGCGGCCGGTCGCGCAGGAGGAGCTTCCGCTCGTCGGCGTCGAGCACACCGTCGGACGCGGCCTCGAGCGCCGCCGGCGAGGTGAGGAGCCGTGCAACGAGCTTCTCGGGCCGCGGCAGCGGCAGGACGCGGTCGAGCCAGCGCGTGAGGAAGCCGCCCTTCCGCAACGCGCGCTCGAGCTCGTCGAAGCTCCGGAACGCCTGTGGGCCGAGCAGCTCGCCGTAGCGCTCGTAGAAGCGGCGGAGCACGGCCATCCGGAACCGCTCGCGCGCGAGCCCGAGCGGATCACCCGCCTCCAGCGCCTCGTCGAGGAGCTCGGCGACGTCCCGTTGCCGCACGCGGACGTAGATGCCGTCGATTCGTGCGTAGAGCTCCTCCGGCGCCGGCACGACGGCGATCTCCACGGCGCGCGCCACGACCTCGCGCAGCCGGGGATCGCCCTTGAGGCGCGCCACGTCCGTCTCCTCGTCGCGGCCGACCTCGATCCCGTCGAGGAGCTCGGTGACCGCCCGCTGCTCGACTGCCTCCTCGCCGAGCGTCGGGAGGACATGTGAGACGTAGTCCATGAAGGTCGGGTTCGGGCCGACGACGAGCACGCGTCGCAGCTGCTCTCGATGCGTGTAAAGAAGCCACGACGCGCGATGGAGCCCGACGGCGGTCTTGCCCGTGCCGGGGCCGCCCTGCACGACGAGCGCACCCTCGGGCTCGGCCGTGATCAGGCGGTACTGGTCGGACTGGATCGTCGCCACGATGTCGCGCATCCGGACGTCGCGACGGCGCTCGAGCTCCTCGAGCAGGAAGTCGGAGACGCTCGCGCCCTCGACCGCGCTGCCGTCGAGCGCCTCGTCGGAGATGTCGGTGAGGCGCCGGCCCTCGGCGCGGAAGCGCCGCCGCTGCTGGACGCCGTGCGGCTGCTGCGGCGTGGCTGTGTAGAACGGCCGCGCCGCCGGTGCCTGCCAGTTGACGACCAGGGACTCGTGCTCGTCGTCGTGCACCCAGCGGCGGCCGACGTAGAGCGGGCGCGGCGTTCCGTCGAGCGTGAGCCGACCGAAGACGAGGCCCGCGCTCGGCGTCCTCGAAGGTGCGCATGCGCCGCTTCGCCCACGCCTCCATGTTCAGCGCGGCCCACTCGGTGGCCATCGCCTCCTGCGTGCGCGCGACGGTCGACCGCATGCGGTCGAGCTGGTCGTAGGCGTGGTCGACGTATGCCTGCTCGGCTGCGAGCTCCGGGTGCGGCATACAGTCAGCCTAATGAAGCTCGGACTGAGTCTCGGCTACGCGCCCCCCGGCACGAATCCGGCCGACCTGTTCCCGCTCGTGCAGGAGGCGGAGCGGCTGGGCTTCGACTCCGTTTGGGTGGCCGAGGCGTGGGGCACCGACGCGGTCAGCGTCCTCGGCTGGCTCGCGGCGAAGACGGAGCGGATCAAGCTCGGCTCCGCGATCATGCAGATTCCCGGGCGCACGCCCACGAACGCGGCGATGACGGCGGCGACGCTCGATCTCCTCTCCGGCGGCCGCTTCCTGCTGGGTCTGGGCACGTCCGGGCCGCAGGTGGTCGAGGGCTGGCACGGGCAGCCGTGGGGGAAGCCGCTCGGCAAGACCCGCGAGTACGTCGAGATCGTGCGCGCGGCGCTCCGACGGGAGGTCGTCGCCCACGACGGCGAGCACTACTCGATCCCGTGGGACGGTCCCGGCGCCACCGGTCTCGGCAAGCCGCTCAAGCTGATGTTGCGACCGCTGCGCGCCGAGATCCCGATCTACCTCGCGGCGCTCGGGCCGAAGAACGTCGCCCTCGCGGCCGAGATCGCGGACGGCTGGCTGCCGATCTTCGTCGCCCCCGAGCGCTTCGCCGAGGCGTTCGGGCGGAGCCTCGCCGCGGCGCCGCCGGACTTCGAGATCGCAGCGACGGCCAGCGTGCTCGTCGGCGACGACGTCCCCACGCTTCTCGACGCGCTGCGTCCGCACGTGGCGCTCTACGTCGGCGGCATGGGCGCGAAGGGCCGCAATTTCTACAACTCCCTGGTCCGCCGCTACGGCTGGGAGGACGAGGCCGAGCGCATCCAGGACCTCTACCTCGACGGGAAGCAGCGCGAGGCGATCGCCGCGGTGCCCGACGAGCTCGTCGACGCCGTCGCGCTCGTGGGACCCAAGGAGCGGATCGCGGAGCGGCTCGAGGCGTGGCGGGAGACCCCCGTTACGACACTCGTCCTCGGCACGCCGCAGCCCGAGGCGCTGCAGACGCTCGCGGACCTCGTCCTCTAGTCTCGAGCGATGGCTCCGCCCCTGATCGTCCTCGGCGTCGGCCGCTCGGGCACGACGCTCCTGCGCGTGATGCTCGACAGGAACAGCGAGATCGCGATTCCGTACGAGTCGTTCTTCGTCACGCCGCTCGCCCACCGGCACGGCCGCCGGCCGAACATCGAGGCCTTCCTCGACGACCTCGGACGCTTCTACCAGCTCTACGAGTGGGGCATCTCTCCGGATGACGTTCGCCCGCGTCTGCGCGAAGGAATGACGACGGGCGAGGCGATCGCCGCCGTCTTCGAGGTGTACGCGGAGCACGAGGGGAAGCAGCGCTGGGGCGACAAGACGCCCCTCTACATGCAGCATCTACCGGTGCTCGAGCGGCTGTTCCCCGCTGCGCTGTGGGTACATCTCGTGCGCGACGGCCGCGACGCCGCGCTCTCGTTCCTCTCGCTGCCGGAGGGCTTCTCGGGGAAGACGTGGGCGCTGCCGCGCACCGCCGCCCAGTTCGCGGCGCGGTGGCGCACGGAGATCCTGGCGGCGCGACGGCTCGGCGCGCACGTGGGCGGCCGCTACCTCGAGCTCCGCTATGAGGATCTCGTCACCGAGCCCGAGCGCGAGCTGCGTCGCGTCTGCGAGCACGGGTCACTGCCGTGGGAGCCGGCGATGCTCGACTACGCAGGCACCTCGGACGTGGCGTCGATGCCCGAGCACAAGAACCTCGCACAGCCGCCGACCCCCGGGCTCCGGGACTGGCGCAGCCAGATGAGCGGCGAGGACGCACTCGCCTTCGAGCAGGTCGCGGGTGACGTCCTCCGCGGCGCGGGCTACGAGCTGCTCGAGCCGGGCGCCGACTACCCGACGCCGACGGGGAAGCGCGAGCTGACCCGCTTCGCCGGGCTCAGCCGGAGCTGGAACCTGACCGCGGCGGCATACCAGCGCTCGCCGCTCTGGCGGCGCTCGCACCCCGTGCTCGGCTGAGCTCCTCTAGCAGGGGCCGGGTTGCGGCGTGCCGCCGGGGCCGACCTCGTGCTCGTTTCCGTCCTGCAAGCAGTACGCCGTCGCATCTGCCTGGGCGAGAACGACGCCGCTGCCGGGCGGGAGGGTCGCGCCGACGTACGTGTGGTTCTCGTCGAAGTAGGCCTGCAGCCCCGGCTCGACCTGGCTGAAGTTCAGGCCGGCCGTCGCGGAGTTCGCCTGCGCGATCTCCTGCGATCCGGTCGGAGACGTCGGACCGTTCGACTGCATGCTCTGCGCCATGAGGTAGCCGCCCACGAGAAGACAGATGAGCAGCGCCGGCATTCCGACGACGCGAACCATCCAGGAGATATCGACCGCGGCGGGCCGAAGCTCAAGCCACGACCCGGTACACCTGGAAAACCTCGGCGTACTCGCGGTTCACATTCACTCCGTGCATCCGCGCGAGGTTCCGGACGTACTCGGCGTTCGCGTAGCGGCGGTGCTGCTGCGATGCGTACCGCTCGAGCGCCGCGACCTTGAGATCGATGTGCCGCCCCTCGAGCGCGACGTACCACTGGTACTCGAAGTCGAAGTTGTTCCACGGGATCTCGTAGCCGAGGATCGTGGTGCGCTTGAAGGCGCGCAGGCCCTCCTCGGCGACGGTGCGGTGGTCCTGGTGGATGTCGTGGAGGCTCGGCTGGAAGACGACGTCCGGCTCCCACTCCTCCCACAGGCCGACGAGCAGCTCGAGGATGTCCTGCCGCCGCTCGGGGAACGTGCGGACGTCGAAATCGTGCACCGTGAGCGACTCGGCGGGAATCCCGAGCTCGGCCGTCGCCTCGGCGACTTCGCGCGCGAGCGTGTCCGGTGGAAAGCCCGGCGGCAGCGACCGCGTCGCGATCGAGAACGCGACGTAGCGCACGTCGCAGCCGGCCTCCACGAGGCGCGCCATCGTCCCGCCGCAGCCGAACTCACCGTCGTCGGTGTGCGGCGCGAGTACGAGCGCCTTCTTCCACTGCTCGATCATCCGGTGATCATCTCAGGCAGAGGCTCGCCGGTCTCCACGGCTCGGCGCTCGCGTGCACGCACCCGCACCGGCGAGACCAGTCCGACGAGGCCGATCAGCCCCCACGTCGTCGGATCCTCGAAGAAGTCGTTGTAGGCGTTCGAGTGCACGAAGATCGCCACCAGCGCGAGTCCGGTCGCCAGGGCCAACGTGCCGTACACCGGGTGCCTGATCCTCCGGAACGCGGCGATGAACAGTGCCACGACGAGCCAGAAGAAGAGGAGGAAACCGAGGGCGCCCCCCTCGGCGGCGACCGTCACCGGCGTGTTGTGCGAGGCACTCTGCCTCGGTTGCTTGTGAGTCCGCTTCGAGTACGCATGCTCGAAGCCGCCGAGACCGACGCCGTGCGACGGGTGCTGCTTGGCAATCTTGATCCCCACCGCGATCAGGCTCGCTCGCCCGCTCGTTGCCTTGTTGAGCGTCGAGATCGAGTGGTGGCGCAGCGCGTGCTCGAGATGCGGCTGGGTCACGGCGATTCCGGCGGCCACGACCAGGACCGCCGCGAGTGCGAGCAGCGACTTCCAGCGCCAGACGATCGCGGCGAGCGCGAACATGGCCACGAGCAGCGCCGCGAAGCTCGACTGCGAAAAGGAGATGAGCAGCCCCAGCCACACGACGGCGCAGAAGGCGAGCGCGGCGATACTCGCGCGCACAGACAGCCCGCGGACGATCAGGACTGCCGTAGCGATCAGCGCGACCACGAGGAAGCGCCCGTAGATCGACGGGTCGTAGAAGACGGAGTTGACCCGGAAGAGCGCCTCGTAGACGTTGCTCTGGTTCAGCTTCGCGTTCTGGAAGATCGTGCGCGTCTCGTACTGGTAGAAGCCGACCACGGCGAAGACGAGCGCCATGACCGCGAGCTCGGCGTAGAGGATCCTGACGCGCAGCGCATCCCACGGCAGGCGCGCGATCGAGATCGCGAGGATCGTGAACGGGACGTAGAAGGCGAGCAGGTCGAGCGCTCCGGTGTGCAGGTTGACGCTCCACGTGAGCGAGAACCCGATCCAGATCAGGTAGAGCGCGAGCGGCCACGACGCAAGCCCGAGCTCGCGCGTCCGCTCGTCGCCGTCCACCAGCTGCCAGAGCAGCAGCCCGGCCGCGCCGAGCGCGACGAGGTAGAGCGGCACGAGGAGCTGGTGGCCGAGGAAGCCGATGCGGAACGGGACGAAGGCGAGCGTGGCGTATGCGACGAGCCACGGCTCGCGCCGGAAGAGCCACGCAAGCAGCGGGCCGAGCACGAGCGTTCCGACGATCGCGACGGCAAGCTCGCCGGCGCTCGACGGCGCGAGGGAGGCCGCGAGCAGGACGACTCCGACGCCGGCGTAGCCGAGGCCGGCGATCCGGTTCCGGCGCGTTCGGGCGAGGAGGACGACGGCGAGGCCGATGCAGGCGATCGGGCCGCCGAGCTCAGAGAGCCCGATCACCCGTGCACCCGCACGACCGCCGTCGCGCTCTGCCCGTCCTCGGTGACGACGAGCCGGTAGGTGCCCGGCGTCGTCGGCGCCCGCAGCCGCAGGAGGCTTCCGCGCTGCGAGCCGTGCCGTTGGCCGAGGCGCCAGGTGTAGCGCGACGGAGCGGTCTTCACGTGCACCCGGAACCGTGAGCCGCCGCGGACGGAGACCTGCTCGGGCGAAAGCTCGACGTAGCGCACGACGACCTTGACCTCCTTGCGCTTCCCGGCCGGAGTCTCGTTGCCGGCGATGTCTCGCCCACCGACCGAGAGGACGTACGTGCCTGCGGGGAGCGGACTGCCGCCGACCGTCCCCGCCCACTTCACCGTGTTCGGCGAGCGAGCATGGTGGCTGACGATGATCCGCCGGCGGCCGAGGTAGACGACCGCATGCGCCGGCCCGTTGAAGGACGCCGAGATCGCGACCGTGCGACCGCCGCCTCCGAAGAGGATGGTCTTCGCGGCGCTCGCGGAGACCACCCTGGGGGGCGTCGTGTCGAGAGTGATGTTGTTCAGGAACTTGAAGGTGTGGCGCGAGCTCGCGAGGTGGACCCACGGGTGGTAGACGCCGTCGGGAGCCAGGTTCCCGTCCGCCGTGCGGCCGTCCCACACGAAGTGCTGGGGCGCGCGAGCCCCGAGACTCGCGCTCGAGGCGATCGTGGCGACCTTGTGCCCTTCGTCGTCCACGATCGTCACCGTCACGTGGTCGTGGTGACGCAGCCTGATCCGCAGCCGGACCGCGCTGTTCGGGCAGCGGCAGACCGGCGAGAACACCTTCGTCGGCACGCCGTCACGGTTCGTGACCTGGGTCCCGTAGATCGGGCTCTTGATCAGCTTGAGGTGCTCGGTGATCGCGAACGCCGCAGCCGTCAAGACCAGCAGGCCCAAAAGCGTGACCGTCGTGAGAACCCGCTGCAAAGCCCGCTGATTCTACGGGCCTCCGGTTAAGGAAGAGATTAGGCCCGCTCGGGCATGGTGCGAGGCTTCTCGCTCAGCATCACGCGCACGGTGTAGATCGTCAGGACGACGACGATCGCGACGATGCCGCCGCCGAGCACCCAGTTCGCCTCGGGCACGTTGAGGAGCTTCAGCCCGCTGATGATGAGGATACCCGCGAGACCGCCCCGGATCGTCATGTCCGGCACCTTCACGGTGTAGCGGCTCGAGATCAGGATCCCCGGCACCGAGCCGAGCAGGAGCCAGGCGGTCGCGTGCAGGTCGACGTCGCCGATGATGAGATGGCCGACGCCGGCGACCCAGAGCAACGCCGCAGCGTGGAAGATGTCGGTGCCGACGATCCGCGGCATGATCAGCGGGTAGACCAGCACCATCATCAGCCCGAAGTACGTCCCGCTCCCGACCGACGTGATACCGACGATGAAGCCGAACACCGCGCCGGTACCGAGCGCGATCAGCTTGTCGCGGCGGCTCATGATGAACGGCGCCTCGCTCGGCTGCACGCCCCGCTTCACGAACGACTTGGCGAGGAAACCCGCGCCGCCGAAGATGAGGGCCACGCCGATCGCATAACCGAGGATGGTCTGCGCATTGCTGATCGAGTTCTGGAGGAAGTAGAGGACTACGACCCCGGCGGCTGCGGCGGGCCCGGAACCGGCGAACAGCCACAGCGCCAGATGGCTGTGCACCGTCCCCAGCCGCCGGTGTCGGAGCGCCCCGAACGACTTGAAGATCGCGCCGTGGAAGATGTCGGTGCCGACGGCGTAGGTCGGCTTGAACCCGAAGACGATGATCAGGATCGGCGTCATGAGCGAGCCGCCGCCGACTCCCGTGAGGCCCACGATCAGCCCGAGCCCGAGCCCGGTCAGCGTGAACTGCCAGGTCATGACGCGCTGAGAACCATCCCGGCCCCGACGGTCTCGTTCGTGGCCTCGTCGATCAGCACGAAGGCGCCCGTCAGGCGGTTCTCCTCGTAGGGATCGACGAGCAAGGGCTCGGCCAGCCGGAGCCGCACGACGCCGATGTCGTTCAGCTCGAGCTGCTCGGGGCCCGGGACGTCCTCGATCGCACGCACGTCGACGCGCGAGACGAGATCGTCGGCGATCGCCCGCACCGAGCGCGTGGTCTGCTTCACGGCGAGCCGCGCCCGCGGCTCGAGCGGCTTATCGCTCATCCAGCAAACCCGCGCCTCGAGCTCTCGCGCGACAGTGGGCGGATCGTCCGGGTCGGCGAGCATGTCGCCGCGCGAGACGTCGACGTCGTCGGCGAGCCGGATCGTCACTGCCATCGGAGGGATCGCCGCGTCGAGCGGCCCGTCGATCGTCTCCACCGCTTCGACGCGGGTCCTCGCGCCGGCCGGGAGGACGACGACCTCGTCGCCGGCAGCCCACACGCCGCCGGCGATCTCTCCCGCATAGCCGCGGTAGTCGTGGTGCTCGCCCGACTGCGGCCTGATCACCCACTGGACGGGAAAGCGCCGACTGTCCACGTCGCGGTCGGAGGCGATCTCCACCGTCTCGAGGTGCTCGAGGAGGACAGGCCCCTGGTACCACGGCATGTGCTCCGAGCGCTCGACGACGTTGTCGCCCTGCAGCGCCGACAGCGGAATCACGCACAGGTCCGGGAGCCCGAGCTCGCCGAGATGGGCCGAGATCTCGTCGAACCGCTCCTGCGACCAGTCGACGAGATCCATCTTGTTGACGGCGACGACGGCGTGCGGCACGCGAAGGATGGAGAGGATGTACGCGTGGCGGCGCGTCTGCTCGACCACGCCCTGGCGGGCGTCGACCAGCACGATCCCGAGCTCGGCCGTCGAGGCGCCGGTGACCATGTTGCGCGTGTACTGAACGTGCCCGGGCGCGTCGGCAAGCTGGAAACGCCGCCGCGGCGTGACGAAGGAGCGGTACGCGACGTCGATCGTGATCCCCTGCTCCCGCTCGGCGCGCAGTCCGTCGGTGAGGAGAGCGAGGTCGACGTACTCGTTCCCACGCCGGCGCGAGACGTCCTCGATGTGCTCGAGCTGGTCGACGAAGATCTGTTTCGTGTCGTAGAGCAGCCGGCCGATCAGCGTCGACTTGCCATCGTCGACGGAGCCGCACGTGACGAGCCGGAGCAGCTCTGTCGACCGCGCCGCCTCAGAAGTAGCCAACGCGCTTCCGATCTTCCATCGCGGCCTCGCTGAAGCGGTCGTCGGCGCGAGTCTCGCCGCGCTCGGTGACCCGCGTCGCCGCGATCTCCTCCACGACCTCGTCGATCGTCGACGCGTGCGACTCGACGCCGCCCGTGCACGTCATGTCGCCGACGGTGCGGAAACGGACGGACGTCGTGAACGGATCCTCGCCCTCCATGCGCTCGACGTACGGCGAGACCGCATACAGCATCCCGTCGCGGCGGAAGACCTCGCGCTCGTGCGCGAAGTAGATCGGCGGCAGCTCGAGCTGCTCGCGCGCGACGTACTGCCACACGTCGAGCTCGGTCCAGTTCGAGATCGGGAAGACCCGGACGTGCTCGCCCTTGCGGACACGCGTGTTGTAGATGTCCCACAGCTCGGGCCGCTGGGCGCGCGGGTTCCACTGGCCGAAGTCGTCTCGGAAGGAGAAGATCCGCTCCTTCGCCCGGCTCCGCTCCTCGTCGCGGCGCGCTCCGCCGATCGCCGCGTCGAAGCCGTGCTCCTCGATCGCGTCGAGCAGCGTCGTCGTCTGCAGCCGGTTGCGGGACGCGCGAGGGCCTGTCTCCTCGACCACGCGTCCCTTGTCGATCGACTCCTGCACCGACGCGACAACGAGCCGCTCGCCGAGCTCCGCGACACGCCGGTCGCGGTACTCGATCGCCTCTGCGAAGTTGTGGCCGGTGTCGATGTGCATGATCGGGAAGGGAAACTTGCCCGGCCTGAACGCCTTCTCGGCGAGCCGGAGGAGGACGATCGAGTCCTTGCCGCCGGAGAAGAGCAGCACGGGCCGCTCGCGCTCGGCCGCGACCTCGCGGAAGATGTGGACGGCCTCGGACTCGAGCTCGTCGAGATGCGTGAGCGTCGGCAGAGCCCGCGAGGTACTCACAACTCTGACTCCACCTGCCCGGAGAGGAGGTTGAGCTCCTCGAGCCGATCGATGACGGTGGCGGCCGCCTCCGACGGCGTGCGTCCGAGAGTCTCCAGCCGCAGCTCCGGCTCGAGCGGCTCCTCGTACGGCGCCGAGACGCCGGTGAACTCGTCGATCTCGCCGGCGAACGCGGCCGCGTAGAGCCCCTTCGGATCGCGCCGCGCGCACTCCTCGAGCGACGTGGCGACATAGATCTCGACGAACGGCGAGTGCTGCTCGACGAGGGAGCGCGCGTGGCGCCGCATCTCCTCGTAGGGCGAGATGGCCGAGACCACGACGACCGCTCCCGCGCGCGCGAGCCGCGAGGCGACCCAGCCGATGCGGGCGATGTTCGTGTCGCGGTCCTCCTTCGAGAACCCGAGCCCCTTCGAGAGGTGGGTGCGGACGATGTCGCCGTCGAGGTGGTCGACGACGAAGCCGCGGCGCTCGAGCTCGGGCTCGACGATGTTCGCGATGGTCGTCTTGCCGGCGCCCGACAGGCCTGTGAACCAGAGGACGAAGCCGCTCATGTGTGGAGCCCGCACTCGGTCCGCTCCGTCCCGGCCCAGCGCCCCTCGCGGCCCTTGCCCGGCTGGGTGGAGTGCGTGTCGCCGATCGACTCGTAGCCGCGGTCGTGGAGCGGGTTGTACGGTAGGTCGCGCTCGCGAATGTAGGCCCAGCAGTCGTCGTCCGTCCAGTCGGCGAGCGGGTTCGCCTTGAAGAGCTCGTGCTGGGCGTCCCAGGCGAGCTTCGCCGCGTCGGCGCGGGCCGGCGACTGGTCGCGGCGGATCCCGGTGATCCAGGCGTCGAGGTCGAGCAGCGCCCGGTTGAGCGGCTCGATCTTGGCGATCGCGAGGTAGAGGTCGGGATTCGTCTCCCAGAGGCCGTTCTCGACGGGAGCACCTTCGAAGCGCTCGATGGTCGTCTCGTAGCGGCGCTCGATCTCGCTCCAGAGCTCGTAGGTCTCGGGGAAGAGATGGTGCGTGTCGAGCGCGAAGACGCGCGCCTGCGGCTCGAGCTCGAACAGCATGTCGAGCAGCACCGACTCCTCCTTCTGGAACGAGCAGGCGAGCGCCACGCGGCCCGGGAACTCCTCGAGCACGTACTCGACGACCCGCTCGGCCGTCCACGACTCGACGTCAGCGGGAAGCTGCAGGCTCGCCACCGAGCAGCACCTCCTTCATCGTGTCGCCGCGCAGGCCCAGACGCAGCGTCTCGAGCGCGATCACCTCGTCGGGCGGAATGTTGCCGAGATTGACATTCGTGCCGAAATGCTTGATGAACCACGCCTGGCTCTCCTTCGTCGGCGCCTCCCAGATCAGGGAGTCGAAGGAGAGGGAATGCTCGATCTCGTCGACGAGTCCGGTTCGCAGCTCGCCGCTCGGGCGATAGATGCCGGCGGTGCCGCCTTCGCGGCCCTCGGCGATGACCTTCCACGCGCCCGCCTCGAGCTCCTCCTGCATCCACTGGGCCCAGAGATAGGGCGCAATGTTCACCTCGGCGTCCTTCGATCCGACCTCCGAGAGCACCGTGAAGTCGCGGGCGAAGTCTGCAATGAGCTCGAGCTTTCGCTCACGCGGGATCTCGATCGTGCCATCCGAGATCTCGACGTGCGAGAAGCGAAACTCGGTCAGCCAGGCCTTGAACTCGTCGATCTTGTCGCGCGCGTAGACCGCCTCGAAGAACGTGCCGCCGCAGACGACGGGCGTCTCGAAGTGACGGTAGAGCGCGATCTTCTTCTCGAGGTTGTTCGTGACGTAGCTCGTGCCCCAGCCGAGCTTGACGATGTCGACGAACGACCCCGCGGTGTCGAACAGGCCCTCGATCTCGCGCAGGTTCAGACCCTTGTCGATGACGTGGGTGAGCCCGGTGTCGCGCGGCTTGCCCGGCCGCGCGGGCACTCCGAGGAATCCGTCTGCAAAGCCCGGCACGGGCGGAACTATACCTAATCAGTGGAATAGGGATCGCTTATTTCTTGTGGTCCCCGCCTTTCCAGGCTCGTCCCGAAGAGCCATCTTGATTGTCAATTCTGACAACGCTAGCGTGGCCCGATCGCATCTGCCCATGAACGACAGGAGGTCACGATGTCCGTACGACGTGCAGTTCTGCTCGCACTGCTCCTCGCCGCCGTCGCCGCGATCGTCGGCTCGGCAACGCCGGCCCGCGCAGACTCCGGCACAGCCACGCCCCTCTCCCCCGACCAGGCGCAAGCGCTTGCAACAGCGCCTGCCGACGTTCCAGACGGCTCGTCGACCAGCGCGGTCGACGGCAATACGGTGCTCGACGCGTCCGCGAGCCCGGACGCCCAGACCTCGATCGAGGCGGGGATCTCACCGGAGGCCGCCGTCGGCCTCGTCCCTTTGATCGAGCCCGGCACCCCTGCGAGCGCGGCGACCAGGGCGTCGTGCTGGGCCAATGCCATGTGGCACCAGTGGGGAACGTGGCCGTACCAGCAGCGGGTCACCGACACCACGTACTGGTGCGCCATCTTGAACAAGCACACGACCTACCGCACGTCGACCACGACGGCCTCCGGCACGCTCTGTGGGGTCAACTGGCGCGCGATGGCCCTGATCGACGGTGGCATCGGCCGCGGCTTCACGTACTTCACCAACCGAGCCTCGGCCGGTTTCTCGTGTCAGACCATCGTCCCGTGGATCACGCTCCACACCACGCACCACGTGGACGTGAAGCGCACGGATACTGGATTGACGGTCCAGGTCGGAAAGGGCTAGTAGACGTCGCGCAGGAGCTGCTCGATCTCGTCGGGGCTCGCCGGTTTCGGGTTGGCGAGGTTCCCGCCTCGTTCGGCCGCAACGACCGCGAGCCCGGGCAGGTCGGCCTCCGGCACGCCGAGCTCGCGCAGCCGCGTCGGCCCAGCGAGCCCGGCGAGCGCCTCGACGCGGCCGGCGGGATCGTCCGGAGCGCCGACGGACTCGCCGAAGCGCGCAACCGCGTCGGGGGCGAAGGCGGCGTTGAAGCGGAGCACCGGCGGAAGGCAGATCCCGTTGAGCGTCCCGTGCGGCAGCCCGTAGCGTCCACCGACGGCCTGCGCCATCGCATGAGCGAGGGCGAGCATCGAGCCGGCGAGCGCGGCTCCGCCGTGACAGGCGCCGCGGAGCAGCTCCGTCCGTGCCTCGACGTCCCGCGGGGCGGCGACGACGCGCGGCAGCCAGTCGGAGATGAGACGCGCACCGGCCAGTGCATGGTCGTCGGCGGCGGCGTTGCGCCCCTGCGCGTAGAGCGCCTCCGCGCAGTGTGCGAGCGCGTTCATGGCGGTGCCCACGCTCGTCTCCGCGGACAGCTCGAGCGTGAGCTCGGGCTCGTAGACGATCGCGGTGGGACGCGCGCCGCCACCGCCGCCTCGCATCCGCCGCTGCGGGTCGCGGACGCCGAAGTAGCTCGTCCACTCGGCTCCGGAGTACGTCGTCGGCACGGAGACGAGCGGCAACCCGGCTGCCGCCGAGATCGCCTTGCCGAGGTCGATCGTGCTCCCACCGCCGACGACGAGAACGCCGTCGGCCTCCCGCGCAGCCTCGACGGCGGCCGGGACACGATCGGACGGCACCTCCCGCCACCGTCCCGTCTGCCGCACGGGAAGCTCCAGCGAGTCCCACCGGGGGCCGGCCACGAAGACGGGGGAGGACACGCCGGCCTCGGCACAGGCAGCGGGGAGCGCGTCGAGTCCCCAGCGAACGATCACGCGGCCCCTCCTACTTCAGGCGCTCTCGCGCGAAGCCCACGAACTCCTGCGCAACACGCGTCTCGGCACGACCGGTCGCGCGCGCGAGCTGGACGTCGCGGGCCGGCTCCAGTCCCTCGACACGAGCGATCGCCAGCGCTCCTGCCGCGAGATCGCCTTCGATCGCGATCCGCGAGATGAAGGTGGCTCCGAAACCGCCGAGCACCGCGGCGCGGGCCGACTCCTGCAGCCCGAGCTCCAGCTTCACGTTCAGGTCGCGCAGTCGCAGGCCGAGCTCACGCAGCTCGTCATCGATCATCTGCCGAATGCCGGCTCCCTCTTGCATGACCACCAACGGCTCCGCCTTGAGCTCTTCCAGCGTCAGGCTCTTGCCGGCGCGTTCGTGGTCGGCCGGGACGGCGAGGACGACCTCGTCGCGGTAGAAGGGTTCGAACGAGACGCCGCGATGACGCCCCGCGGCCCCGACGACGCCGAGCTCGAGCTCGCGCCGCCCGACCTGCTCGACGACCGTGTGTGTGTCGGACACCGTCAATGCGACATGCACCTGCGGGTGGAGGCGCTGGAACTCGCCGAGCAGGACGGGCAGGACGCTCCCTCCCGGGCCGGTGGAGGCGCCGATCTCGAGCCGCCCCTTGAGCTCGCCCTCCGCTTCGTCGCCCAAATCCGCGAGCAGCTGCTGCTCCAGGGCGAGGAGCCGCTGCGCGCCCCGATAGAGCCGGAGGCCGGCCTCCGTCGGCTCGACGCGCCGGCCGGAACGGTCGAGCAGCCGCTGGCCGACGCGCTGCTCGAGCGACCGGATCTGGAGGCTGACAGCAGGCTGGGTGACCCCGAGCTGATCGGCAGCCTGCGAGAAGCTCCGGCGCTCGACCACCGCGCAGAAGGCAACGAGCTGCTTCGTGTCCATAAGAACACCTTATAGCCGTGCAAAGCTCCCGAGCTCCCGCCCGCGGATTTACGATCGAGCGCGTGCCAGACTCGACGCGGATCGAGGACACGCTCGTCCGCAGCTACCGCCAGCTCGCGCTCGAGACGCCGGAGCGGCCGCGCGACGTCGTCCTGCGCGCGCTCGACATCCTCCTCTCGTCGCTGTTCCTGCTCGTGTCGCTGCCGATCTCCCTCGCGATCGCCGTGCTCGTGCTCGTCACGAGCGGAACACCGATCTTCTACCGCGGCGAGCGCGTCGGCCGCGGTGCGCGAGTCTTCACGATGTACAAGTTCCGCACGCTGCGGCGCGGCGCGGAACGGCGGCTCGGCCCGTACCTCGGCGAGGAGCTCGTGCAGCGCACCCAGGCCGAGTTCACCTCCGTGGGGCGCTGGCTCAAGGCGACCCAGCTCGACGAGATTCCGCAATTCCTGAACGTCCTGCGCGGAGACATGAGCCTCGTCGGGCCCCGGCCGATTCGTCCCGTCTTCTTCGAGGAGCTTGCGCACGAGCTGCCCTCGTACTGGCAGCGCCTCGTCGTGAGGCCCGGACTGACGGGCTTCGCCCAGGTGCGGCGCGGCTACGAGACATCGATGAGCGAGAAGCTCGCCCACGATCTCGAGTGGATCGCCGACCGCTCGGTCCGCCTCTACCTCCGTACCGTCGTCGCCACGGGCTGGCGGGTGCTCAAGCAGTCACTCGGAGGACTGACGGGCCGACACGCCTAAGGTAGAGCCGTGTGCGGGATCTGCGGGATCGCGACGACGCTCGGCGGAGCGGACGTCGAGTCGTTGCGCGCGATGAGCGAGCTGCTCGTTCACCGCGGGCCGGACAGCGCCGGCGAGCACGTCGACCGCGGCGTCGCGTTGGCTGCGCGGCGCCTCTCGATCATCGATCTCGACCACGGCGACCAGCCCATCGCGAACGAGGACGGAACCTGCGTCGTCGTCCAGAACGGCGAGATCTACAACTACCCCGAGCTCCGCCGGGAGCTCGAGCGCGCGGGGCACGAGTTCCGAACGCGCTGCGACACCGAGGCGCTCGTCCACCTCTACGAGGAGCACGGGCTCGGCTTCGCCGAGCGGCTGCGCGGGATGTTCGCGGTTGCCATCTGGGACGCGCGCCGGAACCGCCTCGTGCTTGCGCGCGATCGCTACGGGATCAAGCCGCTCTATTACCGGCAGGCGGGCGACGAGCTGCGGTTCGCATCGGAGCTGCGCGCGCTCCCGCGCGGCGAGATCGACCTCGACGCGCTCGAGGCCTTTCTCGCCTTCAACTCGATCCCGGCGCCGTACTCGATCTTTCGCGACGTCCGGAAGCTTCCCGCGGGGCACTTTCTCGTCTGGGAAGACGGCGCGGTCTCACTCGAACGCTACGCCCGGCCCGGCCCGGCGCTCGAGACCGAGCTACGCGACGGCGACGAGGCGGAGCTCGTCGAGGAGCTGCGCGCCCGCCTGCGCGACTCGGTGCGTGCGCATCTCCTCTCGGACGTTCCGGTCGGCATCCTGCTCTCGGGCGGTGTCGACTCGGCCGCGCTCGCCGCACTCGCGGCGCAGGAGACGCCGGAGCCGGTGCACACGTTCACGATCGGCTTTGCGGAGCGCAGCTTCGACGAGCGCGCCGACGCGCGACGCGTCGCCGAGCGGTACGGGACAGAGCACCACGAGCTCCTCGTGCGACCCGAACCCGAGTTGCTTCTGCAGGCGCTCGCGTCGACATTCGACGAGCCGTTCGCCGACTCGTCGGCGCTACCGACCTATCTCGTCTCCCAACTCGCCGCCGAGCACGTCAAGGTGGCGCTCTCGGGCGAGGGCGGCGACGAGCTCTTCGGCGGCTACTACACGTACACGGCCGATCTCATGGCCGACCGGCTGGCGCCGCTCGCACGAGCCGCGCGCCCGCTGGTCGACGCGCTGCCGGCCTCGACCCGCAAGGCGAGCCTCGACTACAAGGCCAAACGATTCGTGCGCGCCGCGCACCTGCCGCCGCTCGAGCGGCATCACGGCTGGAAGGAGATCTTCTCAGCCGACGCGCGCGCCGAACTGACCGGCCGACGCAACTCGTTCGATCCGGTCGACGTCTACCGCGCGCGCTACGACGAGACAGGTGGAGCCCCCCAGCTGGCGCGGCTGCAGGACGTGGATTTTGGCGTCTACCTCGTCGACGACCTGCTGGTGAAGACCGACCGTGCGTCGATGGCGCATTCGCTCGAGGCGCGCGTCCCGTTCCTCGATCCGGTGGTGACCAACCTCGCGTTCGCGTTGCCGACCCACCTGAAGGTGCGCGGACTCGCCAAGAAGGTGCTGCTGCGCAAGGCGGTGGAGCCGCTCGTGCCGCGGGAGGTCGTGCACGGCCGCAAGCGCGGGTTCTCGATCCCGGCCGCGGCGTGGCTGCGAGGCGAGCTCGAGTCGTTCGCTCGCGAGACCCTGTCAGCCGAGAACCTCGGGCGCCAGGGCTTCTTCCGCCCGGAGCCGGTGGCGCGGCTGCTCGACGAGCACGTCGCAGGTCGGGAAGACTGGAGCCGCCAGCTGTGGGGGCTGCTGGCATTCACTCTCTGGCACGAGCGGCATGTCGAACAGGAGCCGCCTCGCCTCGAGTCGGCGCGGATGGAGGCATTGGCGGCGTGAGCGCGCTTTCTCCCTTCGAGTTGGGCCGACGGCGGACCGAGCTGCGCCGACAGCTCGTAGACGCGGCTCTGCGCGGCGAGAAGACCGCGACCGCTGGGCTGCTGGCCGAGTACCAGAGAGACGGCGACCAGCCGGAGGTCGTCGGCAGCCACTGCGCCCTTCTCGGCTATGACGACGAGCCCGTTGCCGTGATCGAGGTGACAGAGTCGCGAGTCGTGCCCGCCGCCGAGATCGACGATGCCTTTGCCCGCGATGAGGGCGAGGGGTACGAAACGGTCGAGGACTGGCGCGAGGCGCATGAGCGCTTCTTCGGCTGCCCGATCGAGCCGGATACGCCGATCGTCGCGGTCCGGTTCCGAATCCTCGAGCAGCTCTGATGCGCGTCTGGATCGACATCACGGCGCCGGCCCACGTCCTCGTCTTCCGGCCGCTGGTCGAGATCATGCGCGACCGCGGTGACGAAGTGGCGATCACGGCTCGCGACTACGCGCAGACACTGGAACTGCTCGAGCTGCACGGGCTCGAGGCGGACGAGGTGATCGGGCGGCACGGCGGCCGGTCGAGGCTGCAGAAAGCTCGCCAGATGACCCACCGCCTCGGCGCGCTGCGAACGTGGGCGCGGCCGCGCGACTTCGATGTCGCGCTCGCCCACGGATCGCACGAGCTCACGATCTCCGCGCGGCGGCTCGGGGTCCCGAGCTCGACGACGTTCGACTACGAGTTCGCGACGCTCCAGCACCAGCTGGGCTGCCGCGCGGCGACGAGAGTCGTCGTGCCGGCTGCGATCCCGCCGGAACGGCTCAAGCCGTACGGCGTGCGACCGCCCAAGCTCGTCCAGTACCCCGGGCTGAAGGAGGAGTACTACCTCGCCGAGTTCGAGCCCGACCGGTCGCTGCTCGAGCAGTTCGGAGTCGACCCGGCGCGGGTGCTCGTCGTGCTACGGCCGCCGCCCGACGTTTCGCTCTACCACCGGCACTCGAACCCGCTCTTCCCGCAGACGCTCGAGCACCTCGGCCGTTCCGAGGACGTGCAGGCGTTCGTGCTGCCGCGGACAGAGGAACAGCGCGAATACGTTCGCGGGCTCGCCCTGCCGTCGGTGATCCTCCCGGAGGGCGCGGTCGACGCGCAGAGCCTGATCGCGCTCGCGGACCTCGTGGTCTCGGCGGGTGGGACGATGAACCGCGAGGCAGCCGCGCTCGGCGTCCCGGTCTACACGACGTACGGAGGCCGGCTCGGCGGCGTCGACGAGGAGCTGATCCGGGACGGACGGCTCAAGCCGCTCACCGATCCGCGTGCGCTCGAGCTCGCGAAGCGCGATCCCGCTGCGACTCCCCGAGTGCGACGCGAGCCGAGCGAGATGCTGGAGTTCCTCCTCTCGGCACTCGAGGCCTGACCGAGTATCCGGCGGTCGAGCCGGCCGGCGCCGCCCATCCGGGATCAGGTAAGAGGACACTGGCGCAGGCGAGTTTGCTCAGGCCCGACGCATGTGCGCGACGAAGCCAGCGAGAACCAGGACGATCCCGATCACGAGCCAGGGCAGCGGGTTGAGGTGCTGATCACACTGGATCCCGGCTGGCGCGATATGCCTGCACGTCGTACCCGGCCCGTCGCGCTGTAACCACGCAACGTAGAGGAGAAGCACGCCTGCACCGGTTAGCAGGCCAAAGGCCGAGCGACGCGCCGCCGGTCGCCAGCGCCAGAGGAACACACCCAGCAACGCCGTCGGAATGAGCAAGAGCGGCCCTAACGACACGGAGGCCAGCGCCCAGGACAGCCCGAACAGCGCCCACACGAAGAACCAGCCCCACCCATCCGAGCGCCGAGCGATGTCCGAAACGAGGTTCATCCGACCTCCTGCGGCACTAAGACTAGATCCCGGGCTCGGGGGTCATTCCGGAACACTGGCCCAGGCGAGCGCGGGACCTGCGATTGCTCGCGCGTCGTATAGGGGGTGTGAGTCTCAGGATTGCCGCGCTTACCCTGACGATGTCGGCGTTGCTCTCGGTCGTGAGCGGAGCGAGCGCCTCGCCTCGCATGTTCTCCACCCACGGCATCTCGTTCGCCTACCCGTCTGCCTGGTACGCGACGACGAAGCCTCTCTCGAACGGAACCGAGCCGGTCTACCGTTTCGCGGTCGGCAACTTTCGGTTCCATCGGACATCAAGAGACACTGGCCCTTGCCTTTCCGGTATCGCAAAGGAGCGACCTAAGAACGGCGTGCTGGCGTTCATCCGAGAAGCTCTCGGGGCAGATAGGCGACATTCGCTGCCCCGAACACGACCGAGACCGAAACACTTTCCGCTTCCACGCCGCTCAGACGACGCCTGGTGTCTCGGCCCTAGGAGCAGTCAGATTGTCTTTCACGTGGGAGATCGTGTCTTCTACCTCGCGATTAGTGTCGGGCCGACGGCTTCTCGGGCCGACAAGAGGCGACTCCGCGCCCTCCTGAACGCAATGACCATCAACTAAGCGCCGCGACCATCCAGGGGTCATTGCGGAACACTGGCCCAGGCGAGTGTCTACTCGCCCGCCCGGTAGCCAGAGCTTTCTAGGCAGCGACCTCGGCAAGCCGCGCGAGCAACTCGGGCCCGTAGCGCTCGAGCTTCGCCGGTCCGATTCCCGGCACCGCTGCCAGCTCCGCCAGAGTCCGCGGCGTACGTGCCACGAGCTCTGCGAGCGTCCGGTCGTTGAAGACGACGTACGCGGGCACCTCGTCGGCGCGCGCCCGCGCCAGCCGCCAGTCCCTGAGCGCCTGCACCGCCGGGGTTTGCTCGAGCTTCGGCTTCTCTCGCTTCGGGAGCGGCCGCGCCGCCGCGCGCACGCCGAGCTCGTCGAGGAAGCGGCTCGGCCGGCCCTCCCAGGTCACGAGCAGATGCCGTTTCGCCCGGGTCAGCCCGACATAGAACAGGCGCCGCTCGTCGTCGACGTCGCCGCGACGGATCGGCAGCTCGCCCTCCTCGACGTGGGGCAGGAGAACGGCCTCCCACTCGAGGCCTTTCGCCCGGTGGAGGGTCAGCAGATGGACACCGCGGCCCGCGCTTTCGCCGAAGCGCTCGTGCAGCGACGCGACAAAGTCCTCGACCTCTCCCGCGAACTCCTCCGCGAGTCGTACGAGCCGTGCCAGGTCGGCCTGCCGGGTCTGCTCGCGCTCGCCGAGCTTGTCCGGAATCTCGGCGAGAAGTCCCTGCCGAACGGCCAGCTCACGCACCGCGGCGGAGGCCGGCCCGCTCCGGCCACGTAGCGCCTTCAGGAGCTGCCTCGCCGCGTCGCGGGCGAGCAGGGACGCGCCCTGGAACGCGATGGCGGCCTCGTGGAAGGCCTCCTCGTACTCCGTCGTCCGCGCGTTCGTCCGTACGAGCACCGCCATCTCCTCGAGCGCAAGTCCGCCTTCGTGCAGCTGCCGCACGTGCGCGACGACGTCCAGCCCGGGCCCGACGACCGGCTCCGGGCCGGCCGGAACCGTCGGCGCGAGCGTCTTCGCCGAGCCGCCGAGCCGCGGAACGAGTCGGTTCGCGAGCGCAAGCACCTGCGGCGTCGACCGATAGCTCCGCTCGAGTCGCACGACGCGTGCGTGCGGGAAACGCTGCGGCAGCGCGAGCAGCCACCGGGCGCTCGCTCCCGTGAAGCCGTAGATCGCCTGGTAGTCGTCGCCGACCGCACAGAGCTCGTCCCGCTCGCCGAGCCAGAGGTCGAGCAGCGCCTGCTGGAGGAGGTTGACGTCCTGGTATTCGTCCACGGTGAAGGCCCGCCAGCGCTCCTGCACCGCCGCTCGTGCGCGTTCGTTCTCCTCGAGCAAGCGCACGGTTCGTGCGAGCAGGTCCTCGAAGTCGAGCAGCTCGTCAGCCGCCTTCCGCCGCTCGTACTCGCGGAAGACGCGCTGCATCAGGTCGGCCGGAATCGGCGGCTCGTGATCCTCCAGGCCCCCGCGGTAGGTGTCCGGCGTCAGGCGCCGGTTCTTCGCCCACTCGATCTCCGTCGCGAGATCGCCGGCGGGGCGGAACCGGTACGCCCCCGGCAGCCCGTTGCCGATGCGCCGCAGCAGCAGCGCCTTCGAGGCGAGGATCCGGCCCGGATCGCCGTGGAAGTGGCGGAGCAGAGCGAGCGCCGCCGAATGGAACGTCGAGGCCCGCACGCCCTCCACCCCGAGCGCACGAAGGCGCGCCCGCAGCTCCCCGGCCGCCTTGTCGGTGAACGTCACGGCCACGATCTGCTCGGACGGGAAGGCGCCGGTGGCGACCTGCCACGCGATGCGGCGCGTGATCGTCGTCGTCTTTCCCGTGCCGGCGCCGGCGAGGATGCAGAGCGGCCCGCGGGTCGTCTCCGCAGCGGCGCGTTGCTCGGGGTTCAGGCCTGTGAGGATTTCCTGGGCGTCCAGGGCGAGGACGCTAGCGTCGCCACCGGCCGTTCACCGTGACGAATGAGTCAGGGCTGCGTGTCGGGCGACACGCGCGGCTCGATCTCGAGCTTGTAGCTGCCGGTGTCCGAGAGATTCGGCGGCAGGAGGCGTTGCGGCTTGTCCACGACGTTGCGGAGCTTCCCCACGACCTCGAGCGTGTCACCGTCGTCGGCCAAGCGCTCCAGCTCGGCGAGCTGCTCGGCGAGCCACTCGGGATCGACCGGGGGCCGGCTCAGCCGGAGGATCTTCGGATTCTTCGTCGCGCCGATCTCTTCGGACTCGGTCCAGAGCTCCTCGTGGATCTTCTCGCCGGGCTTGGACCCGATGAACACGATCCGCACGTCCCGCGGGCCCGAGGTGGGATCGTCCGGCAGCCGTGCCTCCTTGCCCGAGAGGCGGATCATGTTCTGCGCGAGCTCGACGATCCGGACGGGCTCTCCCATGTCGAGCACGAACACCTGGCCGCGGCCGCCGATCGCGCCCGCCTGCACCACGAGCGACACGGCCTCGGGGATCGTCATGAAGTACCGCGTCATCTCGGGATGCGTCACCGTCACCGGACCGCCGCGCTCGATCTGCTTGCGGAAGATCGGGATCACGCTGCCCGAGGAGTTGAGGACGTTGCCGAAGCGCACGGCGACGAAGCGGGTCGAGACGTCGCGCCGGTGACCGAACGACTCGACGATCCACTCGCAGAGCGCCTTCGACTGGCCCATCACAGTCTTCGGGTTGACGGCCTTGTCCGTCGAGATGAAGACGAACTTCTCGACGCCGAACTCGGCCGCAAGCTCGACGAGCACGCGCGTCCCGACGACGTTGTTCCGCACCGACGCGAGAGGGTGCGTCTCGAGCATCGCGACGTGCTTGTAGGCGGCGGCGTGGAAGACCACCGTCGGCTGGTACTTCTCGAACACCTCCTGCCGCAGCGCCTTCTCGTCCCTCACGTCGACGAGCTTCGGCAGAGCCGCGGTGAAGTCGCGCTCGGACACGAGTTCGCGCTCGATCTCGAACAGCGGGCCCTCGGCGTTGTCGACGAGGATCAGCCGGGACGGCCGGACGCGCGCGATCTGCCGGCAGAGCTCCGAGCCGATCGAGCCGCCGGCGCCGGTGACGAGCACCGTGTGGCCCTCGAGGTACGCGGCGACCTCGTGGAAGTCGAGCTCGACCTGCTCGCGGCCGAGCACGTCCTCGACCTGCACGGGACGGATCTGCCCGGCGAGGTTGAGGTCTCCCGCGATCAGCTCGTAGAGCCCCGGCAGCGTCTTCACGCCGATCCGCAGCTCCTGCGCGGTCTCGAAGATCCGCCGTCGAACGTCGCCCGACACGGACGGCATCGCGATCAGCACCTCGTCGGGACGATGCTCGCGCAGGATCCGCGGCAGCTCGTCGATCGTGCCGAGCACGCGGACGCCCATGATCCGCGTGTGCCGCTTGCGCGGGTCGTCGTCGACGAACCCGATCGGCGTGTAGTCGATCATCCGGGAGCGCTGCATCTCCTGCACGATCAGCCGGCCGGCGTCGCCGGCTCCCACGACGAGCACCTCCTTGCCACGGGCGACCATGGTCAGGCGGCCGGGCCGCTCCATCACCGTGCGTGCAAGGAGCCGCGAGCCCATGATCAGACCGAGCGTGAGGATCAGGTCGGTGGCCGCGATGGAGCGCGGCAGGCGGAAGCCGTGCACCGGCGCTGCGAGGTAGACGGTCAGGTCGGCGACGATGCAGGCGACGACGACGCCGCGGGCCGTGGCCCACATGTCGCGGATCGAGACGTAGCGCCACCAGCGGTTGTAGAAGCCGAAGGCGATGAAGACGATGAGCTTGATCCCGACGACGAGCAGGAGCGTTCGGTCGAAGAGGTGCTGATAGCCCGGATGCGCCGAGAGCCCGTTGTCGAAGCGGAGCTCGAACGCAAGCCACCACGAGAACGCGACGATCGCCGCGTCCACGAGGAGCTGCCAGAGCCGGTGCGGGGAGAGAAGGTGGCGCATCAGGTGACGCTGCTCGGGACGGCCGACCGCACGACGTCGACCACGCGCTCCTGCGCCTCGGCGGGAATCCCCGGCCAGAGCGGCAGCGAGAAGTTCTCCGCTCCCGCCTGCTCGGTCGCCGGCAGCGAGCCGGCCTCGTAGCCGAGGAAGCGCAGCGACGGCTGCAGGTGAAGCGGCGTCGTGTAGTAGGTCGCCGACGCGATGCCCGCCTCGGACAGCGCGGTGCGGATCGTGTCGCGCTCGCGCGAACGGCAGACGAAGAGGTGGTAGACGTGGCTCGGCTCGTCCTGGGGCAGCTCCACGAGCTCGCCGAGGCCGAGCTCGGCGTAGCGGGCGGCTGCGGCCCGGCGCCCCTCGTTCCAGCCGTCGAGCTCCGGCAGGAAGATGCGCAGGAAGGCGGCCTGCAGCTCGTCGAGGCGCGAGTTGTAGCCGACGAGGTCGAAGGCCGACTTGTCGCGCGAGCCGTGGAAGGAGAGGAGCTGGACGCGGTCCGCGAGCTCCTCGTCGTTCGTCACGACCAGCCCTCCGTCGCCGAGGCAGAAGAGGTTCTTCGTGGGATAGAAGCTGAAGGTCGAGATGGCGCCGTGTTGCGCGACGCCCGGCGCGCCGAAGGCCTGGGCCGCGTCCTCGAGCACGGGAACGCCGAGCTCGACGAGAGGCCGGACGTCGAGCAACCGGCCGAAGAGGTGGACCGGGATGATCGCCCGCGTTCGGTCGGTGACCTTCGCGGCCGCGTCCTCGAGGTCGAGGTTGAGCGTGACCGGGTCGATGTCGGCGAAGACCGGTGTCGCGCCGCGCCGAGCGACCGACTCCGCCGTCGCGTAGAACGTGAAGGCGGGGCAGATCACCTCGTCGCCCGGCCCAACCCCAAGCGCATCGAGGGCAAGGACGAGGGCGTCGGTGCCGTTCGCCACGCCGATCGCACGCTTCACGCCGAGGTACGCGGCGGCCTCCTCCTGGAACGCCCAGTAGTTCGCGCCGCGAATGAAGCCCTTCCCGTCGAGCACTTCGCGGAAGGCGGCCTCGAGCCGAGGTATCAGCGGCTCGTATTCGGCTCGTACGTCAACGAGGGGAATCGTCTGCACGCGGGGTCACTCTAGCCGCAGCCACCCGACGGTAGACCAGATACGCCAGCAGGATCAGAACGCCTGCAACGACGGCATACTCGACGTAGTGGAAGCTGTGGTCGGCGCCGCGATAGCTCTTGCCGAGCCCGTAGCCTGCTCCGGCGAAGGCAAACGCCCAGATCGCCGAGCCGACGAGTGTCAGAACCGTGTACACCCCGAGCGGCATCTCGAGAATCCCGGCGGCGATCGAGACGAAGGAGCGCACGACCGGCGTGACCCGGCCGACGAGCACGCCGATGGGACCCCAGCGGGCGAACCATGCCTCGGCACGGTCGAGACGGGCCGGCGAGAGATGGAACCAGCTGCCGTGGCGCTCGAGCAGCGGCCGTCCGCCGTAACGGCCGATTGCCCAGCCGATGAGCGCTCCGACGAGGTAGCCGAGCGTCCCTGCCAGCGCAAGCGCGACCAACGCGCCGGCACCGAACCCGATCCGCGAGCCGAACAGCGTCACCCCGTTCGCGGCGGGAAAGACTCCCGCGGCGACCGCGCCGGCATAGAGCATGACGAGCTCACTGAACGCCGGGAAGAGCGCATCGATCGCCATCAGGCCGAAGACGGCGTAGACGCCGTGGTTCGCGACCTGCGAGGTGAAGCTCGAGGAGACGCTCGCGAGGAGCATCGGGCGAGTCTAGTGCCGCTTGGGTGAGCGGTACGTGAACGGCGTCGCCAGCGAGCTCGTCCCCACGGAGCTCGTCGCCTGCACGGCGATCTGGTAGCGGCCGCTCGGAACGCGGTGCCCGCCGCTGCGTCCGCGCCACGTCAGACGTTCCGGTCCCGCAGCCAGCCGGCCCGAGCGGAGCGTGGTCAGGGGCACGCCGGTCGGACGCTCGACCTGCACGACAACGGTCGCGGGCCGCGTCAACTGGAAGGTCGCCGTCGCCGGTCCGTTGCGAGCGACCTGGACCGAGAGCGAGGAAAGCGTGTCGTCGAGGGAGAAGGTCCGGGTCGCGCTCGTCGTGATGCTGCGGTCGTCGGTTCCGGTGAGCGTGAAGGTCCACGTCCCCTCCGACGCGGGCTTGCCGCCGTCGGTGCCGTTCCACGAGAACCCGTGCACGCCCGCGACTTGAGGGCCGTTGGCGAGTGTGATGAGCGCACCGCTGGGGCCGGTCAGCGTCGCGACGATGTGCGAGGGACGGGCGACGCGGTACGAAAGTGTCTCGGTGTCGCCGACGCCGTCACCGTTCGGTGAGAGCACGGAAGCCGACGGCGGCGCCGCGAAGATCCCGCTGTACGAGATAACGAGCGCATCGGACACCTTCGGCGTCGTTCCGGTCGACGGCCGCGTGAGCAGCGCGCCGTCGAACGCGACGCCGGCGGCGGAGCCGGAGCCGAGCCCGAAGGCGGTCCGGGCGCCGAGGCGCGCCAGCTCGACGGCCAGCTCGTAGCTCGACATGCCGATGCTGTAGGCGGGCTTCGTTCCCTCCACCCCGACCATGACGATGCGGCCGTCGGCGAGCTGGCCAACCGCGCCGCGTGCCTGCCGGCCGTTCAGCTGGCGGGAGTTGAACGTCTCGCCCGCGTGGAAGATCGCCTTGCCGTTCTTCACGAGCAGCGGCCCACCGCCGATCGCGCTCGCCATGCCGCTCCAGTCGGGTGAGAGCGACAGCTCCGCCTCGACCTGCTGCCCGACGGGCGCCTCCGCGCGGAGCTGGGCAGTGGACGCACGGCCGCGGGCGACGATCACGGCGCCGCCGCGCGGGATCGGCGTCGGCCCGGCCGTTCTGACCAGCGTCACGGTGCCGTCGAGCGGCTCGTCGAGATGCGCGGGCGGAAACGAGCCGATCACCGCTTCGACGACTCCCCGTTCCCTCGGCGTCGCCGTTCCGTAGGCCGGCGTGTAGAGCGTGAACTTCCCCTGCGGCGGCGTGTTCAGGAGGAGCGGCCGGCGTTGGCCCTTTCCCTGCCAGATCCCGGCCGAGGACACGTTCGCCGCGGTCAGGGTGCCGTCGGAGGCGATGCCGAGGCTCGAGCGCCCGATTGCCGGCGCGCTCTCGAGTAGCCCGTTCTGCAGGAGGATTCCGCTCGGCGCACCGCTGCGGGAGTCGAAGTAATCGCCGTCGATCGCCACGGTCGTCGCGCCGCCGGCGACCCGGTTGTCGAGGCCCGTGAGCGCCTCTCTGCCGCGCAGGACGTTGTTCGAGAGCGCCGGGGCGAGCGAGTAGATCTTGCCGTCGGGCTTCGGAGCGGTCACAACGTCGAGCACGATCGGACCGCGCGAGGTGAAGTCGACCTCGCGCGTGTACGTCACACCCGGCATGAGGAGCGACGTCGTGACGGAGTCGGGACTCGAGCGCCCGGTCGCCGCAGAAGCCACCGCAGCGGCGACGACCGCCGCGAACGCGACGCCTATGAGGAGCTTGCGCAGCAACACCACGGCCCGCGCGCCAGGGTAGCCTCGCGGCGTGCGCCTCGCGCTCATCTCCGACCAGCACGCGAACGACGTCGCCTTCCGCGCCGTGCTCGAAGACGTCGAGCGCGTCGGTGTCGAGGACGTGGTCTGCCTCGGCGACGTCGTGCAGGGCGGCGCGGAACCCGCGCAGACGCTCGACCGTCTCACGACGCTCGGGTGCGAAACCGTGCTCGGCAACGCGGACGCGTTCCTGCTCGAGATTCCCGCAGACTCGCCGGAGCCGGTCACCGAGCGGCAGCTCGAGGTACGCGACTGGACGCTCGCGCAGCTGAGCTCCTCGCAGCTCGAGCAGATCCGCTCGTTCGCGCCGGTCGTGCACCGCGAGGTCGGAGGCGTGTCGCTCGTCCTCTTCCACGGGTCGCCGCGCTCCTACGACGACGTGCTCCTGCCCGAGCTCGGCGGCGAGGCGCTCGAGCCGTTCCTCGGCCACGACGCGGGGCTCTTGGCAGGCGGGCACACGCACCTGCAGTGGACGCGCCGGATCGGCGACGCGATCTACGTCAACCCCGGCAGCGTCGGCCTCTCGTACGACCGGCACGAGGACCCGCCCGTGCTGCGTCCGCTCGCGGAGTGGGCGCTCGTCACCGCCGAAGACGGAACGGTCGCGGTCGAGTTCCGCCAGGTGCCGTACACGGTCGAGGACGTCCAGGCAGCGGCGAGGCGAAGCGGCCGGCCGGACGCGGACGAATGGGCCGCGCAGTGGGCCTGAGCGGCGGCCGCGCGGCGCGTGAGGTCGACGACGGCTGGGATTTCAAGGTTCTGATCCTCGGGGACGAGTGGGTCGCACGGTGGCCGCGTCACAAGCTCGCGGTCGAGGAGATCGAGCACGAGGTCGAGCTCCTGCCCGCGCTCGCGCCGCTCCTCTCCGTAGAGGTGCCCCGCTTGGAGTACGTCTCGCGGGATCCGTGGCTCGTCGCCTACCGGCTCATTCGAGGCGAGCCGCTGGTGGACGAGGACCCCGCCGGCGTGCGCGCCTTCCTCGACGAGCTCCATGCGATCGAGGTCAACGCCGTTCCCGCGCCGCGGCCGGACTGGCTCGCGACCTACCTCGAGCAGGGAGAGCAGTTCCGCCGGGTGGTGCTACCTCGGCTCGAACCCGAAGAGCGGCCGGTGGGCGAGGCTCTGCTCCAAGAGATCGAGACGCTGATCGGATTCGAGCCGGCGCTCACGCACTCTGACCTCGGCCCGGAGCACCTGCTCGTTCGCGACGGTCGGCTCGTCGGCGTGATCGACTGGGGAGACGCCCGGATCGGCGATCCGGCGATCGACTACGCATGGCTCCTGAACGGCCCGTTCCCGGACTGGGACGTGGACGACGAGCTACGCCGCCGGGCGCGGATCTACCACCGGCTCGGGCCATGGTTCGAAGTGCACTACGGCGTCTTCACGGAGCAGCCGGACTGGGTGCGGAGCGGCCTCGCCGGGATCAGGTCCAGACTTTGACCTCGCGGTAGAGCGTGTCGCGCTGCACTGCGGTTTTGCCGAGAGAGCGGATCAGGTGGACGAGCTCCTCGGCGCTCGTGCGATGCGTCGTACCCGCCGCCGAGACGACGTTCTCCTCGATCATCACGGAGCCGAGGTCGTCCGCCCCGAAGCCGAGCGCGACCTGGCCGATCTTCTTGCCCTGCGTCACCCAGGACGAGCCGATGTGCGGCAGATTGTCGAGGTAGATGCGCGACACGGCCTGCGTGAGCAGGTAGTCGAACGAGGTCGGCCGCGCCTCGACCGGCACGAGCGAGACGAGCCGGTTGCCGTCGTCCTGGAACGTCCACGAGAAGAAGGCGCGGAAGCCGCCCGTCTCGTCCTGCAGCTCGCGAATGCGCCGGAAATGCTCGACCCGCTCCTCGAGCGTCTCGACGTGCCCGTACATCATCGTGGCCGTCGTCGAGATCCCGAGCCGGTGCGCCTCGCGCATCACGCCGAGCCACTCCTTCGTGTTCACCTTCTTCGGCGCGATGATGTCGCGCACGCGGTCGACGAGGATCTCCGCGCCGCCGCCGGGGATCGAGTCGAGGCCGGCGTCGCGCATCCGAGCGAGCGTCTCGGGCACCGTCAGCTTCGAGCGGCGTCCGGCATGCACGATCTCCGACGGCGAGAGCGCATGCAGGTGGATCGGGTACCGCGCCTTGATCGAGGAGAAGAGGTCCTCGTAGTAGTCGACGCCGAGGTCGGGATGGTGGCCGCCCTGCATGAGCAGGCCGGTGCCGCCGAGCGCGAGCGTCTCCTCGATCTTCTTGAAGATGACCGCCTTCGGCAGCAGGTAGCCCTCGCGCTGGTCGCCCGGCCGCCGGTAGAAGGCGCAGAAGTCGCAGTCGGTGACGCAGACGTTCGTGTAGTTGAGGTTGCGGTCGATGATGAACGTGACGCGCTCCGGGTCGTGCAGCCGATTGCGGATCTCGTTCGCGGCCCGCCCCACGGCGACGAGGTCGCGCGAGCGCAGGAGCTCGACCGCGTCCTCGTCCGTGATCCGCTCGCCCGAGGTGGCCCTCTCGAGGATCTCGCTGACGGGAGTGCGCTCGGCGACGCTCATGCGACGGCGGCGCCGGCGGTCGTCTGCACGAAGCGGAGCTCCGGCACCGTCTCGAGCAGTCCGGCGTCCCGCGCGAGCTCGAGGAACGTGTAGAGGCCGGCGCGCTCGCGCGGGCCGAAGCGGTAGCGGAGCTTCTCGAAGTAGCGCGCGAGGAAGCCCGCGGGATAGCCGTACCGTTCAGCCGCCTCGTGGGCCAGCTGCTCGGGCTCCGCCCGCGCAAGCCGCACCGAGGAGACGAGCGCGTCCTCGAGCTCCGCGAGACCCTCCGCGAGCGGCTCCGGACACGCCCAGACCGCGAACACCATCGGCAGCCCGGTGCGCTCGAGCCAGAGCCGGCCGAGGTCGTGGTGGGGCGTCGGATCCTCGAATGCGGAGCGCAGCGCCGCGTCGCCGATCAGGAGCTTCGCCTCCGCCTCCCCGGTCTCGTACGCCTGGAGCGGCGCCTGCTCGGCCTCGGGCAGCAGCACCTTCGTCAAGGCGACCGAGGTGGCGGACTCCGGCGTCACCGCGACAGCGCGCACCTGCTCCAGCGGCGTGCGGGACACGAGCTGGATCGAGTCGACGGCTCCCTCCGACGCGACGCAGAGCCGGGGCAGCAGCCTGAGCGAATCGGCGTTGCGCGCGTACTCGATGGAGGAGATCGGAGCAGTGTCGAGCTCCCCGCCGACGAGCATCCGGTTCAGCTCGGTCGGGACGCCCTGGACCTCGTCCACCTCGACATCGACGCGGTAGAAGACCGGCGCCATGTTCACGTACGAGATGCGGCCAAGCTTCACCACGGTGGCTCCATCGCTGCGAGGGCCGCCGCGCGATCCGGATACGCCCGCACCTCGGAGACGACGCCGTCGCTCAGCACGAAGACCTGGTGCCGCCCGTCGATCGGGAGATGCGGATCGACGACGAAGCGGTCGCCGTCGTCGCGGACGATCTCGGGACGGGCATCGATCCCGTTCGCCTGGGCGGCGCGAAGCATCTCGAGCACGTCGTCGCGGTTGCGGCACAGCTCGCCGGGCCACAGCCCGACCCACACGATGTCGGGCGCAAGCACCTCCTCGAACGCGGTGAGGTCGCCCTGCGCGATCGCCTCCCGCACGTTCACCATCGGCGCAGCTCGTTGTAGAGGCTGTCGCGCTGCACCGGGGTCCGGCCCGCATCGCGGACGAAGCGGACAAGCTCGGCGACCTTCTGCTCGGTGCCCGCGCTCGCGCCCGCCGCCTGGAAGATCTTTTCCCGCACGACCGTGCCCTGGACGTCGTCGGCGCCGAAGTGGAGCGCGACCTGGGCGAGCGGGAGGCCCATCATGATCCAGTAGGCCTTCACGTGCGGGACGTTGTCGAGCAGGAGCCGCGAGACGGCGATCACCTTCAGGTCGTCGGCGCCGGTCGTGAAACGGAAGCCACGGCGCTCGAAGACGGTGTTCTCCGGGTGGAAGGCGAGCGGGATGAAGGAGAGGAAGCCGCCCGTCTTGTCCTGCTGCTCGCGCAGCCGCAGCAGATGGTCGACGCGCTCCTCGTAGGTCTCCACATGGCCGTAGAGCATCGTGCACTGGGTCGTGATCCCGAGCTTGTGCGCGATGTCGTGCACGTCGAACCACTCGTCGGGATGCTCCTTGCCCGGCGCGATGAGGGCGCGCACGCGGTCGGCGAAGATCTCGGCGCCGCCGCCGGGCATCGAGTCGAGGCCGGCGTCCTTGAGCGCGCGCAGGACCTCCTCGTGCGAGCAGTCCTCGAGCCGCGAGATGTGGTGGATCTCGGAGGCCGTGTAGAACTTGAGGTGGACGTCGGGCAGCGCCTGCTTCAGCTTGCGGATGAGCCCCGCGTAGTACTCGAGGTCGACGTGCGGGTTCTCGCCGTTGACGGTGTGGATCTCGGTGAACCCGTGGATTTCGTGCTGCGCGACCGCGTCCTCGACGAACTCGTCGGCCGTCAGCGTGAAGGCGTCCTCCTGCTTCCGGGTCTTCGCGAAGGCGCAGAACTTGCACTTCACGCGGCAGACGTTCGTCTGGTACAGGTTGATGTTCTGGACGAAGTAGACCTCGTCGCCGCCGCCGCGAGATCGGCGCGCGAGGTCGGCGAGCTCGCCGAGCGCGAGCAGGTCGTCCGTCTCCATCAGCGCGACGCCGTCATCGAAGTCGAGCCGCTCTCCGGCGAGCACCTTCTCCCGGATGGGAGCGAGTGTGTCGAGGGTGTCCAGAACGGCCACGAGGCCTACCTTTCTCGATCGACGACTGCGTGCGTCAGAGCCTCGAGCTCGTCTCGGTGCAGCTCGCCGTCGAGCCGTGCCCTGGCGCGTCTAGCGTAGTCCAGCGCAACCTCCCGAGACTCGTCAAGGGCGCCGGTCGCGGCGACGCGCACGAGCGCGCCGTCCATCGGGCCACCGGCGAGGGCGGCTTGCACGACGGCATCTCGCTGCGCGGCGAGCAGGAGCGGGAGGGTCGGAGTCCCGTCGCGAAGGTCGGTGCCGGCGATCTTGCCGGTCTCGATCGTGGCGCCCGAGCAGTCGAGGACGTCGTCGGCGATCTGGAACGCGATCCCCAGCGCGAGCCCGTACTCACCGGAGCCGCCGCCGAGCCGGCACGCCGCCTCGAACAGCTTCCCGGTCTTGAGCGCGCAGCGCTCGAGGTACGCCTCAATCGTGGTGCTCGGATCGTGCGTCTGCGTCCGCTGCAGGGCTTCGCCGCGCGCGAGGCAGAGCGTCGCGTCGGCGAGGATGTCGACCGCGCGGGCGTCTCCGGTGGCGCTCAGCTCGGAGAAGGCGCGCGCGAAGAGGTAGTCGCCGGTCGCGCGCGCGGCGGCCGGGCCGTAGATCGACCAGGCGGCGGCCTTGCCGCGGCGGAAGTGCGCGCGGTCGATCAGATCGTCGTGGACGAGCGTCGCCATGTGGACGAGCTCGACCGCGACACCGGCCGCGAGCGGCGGATCAGTTCCGGGAGGCGCGGAGAGGAAGACGAGCGCGGGCCGCAGGCGCTTGCCGCCGGCGGCGAGCGCCTCGTTCCCCACCGCGGCGACAAGGCCGGGATGGGTGGCGACGGTTCGCGCGAGCCGCTCCTCGAGCGCGTCGAGATAGTCGTCGAGCCCCGGCACCCCCCTCAGTCGGTGAGCGACGCGGTCACGAGCTTGCCTCTCCCACGTGCAGGGCGACAATCCCTCCGGCGAAGAGCCGGAACCGCACCGCCCGGAAGCCGCACGCGCCCAGCAGTTCCGCGAGCTCCTCGGGCCCCGGGAAGCGGCGCACGCTCGCCGGCAGGTACGTGTACGCGTCGCCGCCCGGCAGCACGCGGCCGAGCAGCGGCACGATCCGGTCGAACCAGAGCCGGTAGAAGGGCGCGAGCCAGCCGCGCGGGGTCGTGATCTCGAGGATCCCGAGCCGGCCACCCGGCCGCAGCACTCGGCGGAGCTCCTTGAGCCCGGCCTCGAGGTCCTCGACGTTGCGGACGCCGAAGCCGACGACTGCCGAGTCGAAGTGCGCGTCCTCGAAGGGAAGCGCGAGCACGTCTCCGTGGATCCACTCGATCTCCGGCGCCTTGCGGCGCGCGCGCTCGAGCATCCGCTCGGAGAAGTCGAGGCCGACGATGTCCGCCGCGCCCACCTTGCGCGCGGCGACGGCGAGATCGCCGGTCCCACAGCACGCGTCGAGCACGTAGTCGCCCGGCCGCACGGCCTCGCTGACGGTCGCCTTGCGCCAACGCTGATCGAGCCCGACCGTCATCACGCGGTTCATCGAGTCGTAGACCGGCGCGATGCGGTCGAACATGCGCTGGACGCCCTCCGCCGGGAGGCGGCCGCTCTCGACCGTCACGACTGACCCCAGCGCGGAGTGAGCGCGTGCTCGAGGCCGAGCAGGTCGAGAGCGCGCGCTACGACGAAGTCCACGAGGTTCTCGACCGTCTCGGCGCCGTGGTAGAAGCCGGGCGCGAGGAAGAGGATCGTGGCCCCCGCCTCGCGCAGCGTGAGCATGTTGCGCAGGTGGATCGCCGAGAGCGGCGTCTCGCGCGGCATGAGGACGAGCCGGCGCTCCTCCTTCAGCGCGACCGACGCGGCGCGGTGGACGAGGTTCTGCATCGCGCCGGAGGCGACCGTCCCGAGCGTCCCCATCGAGCACGGGCAGATCAGGTACGCGTCGACCTTCGCCGAGCCGGAGGCGTACGGTGCGCTCCAGTCCTCGGGGTCGTAGACGCGGGCCGCGCCGTCCGCGCGCTCGAGGAGCCTCGCGAGCGTCTCGTCACGTGGGAGCGTCGCGTCGCCGAAGAGCTCGGTGGCGAGCACCTCGATCCCCGCCCGCGAGGCGCAGACGCCGATCTCGCAGTCGGCAGCCGCGAGCGCCTCCAGCAGACGAGCCGTGTACGGCGCCCCGGAGGCGCCCGTGATCCCGAGGAATACGTGCATTCCCAGGATTGTCGCTGTTCGCTGTTACTTACCGCCCTTGGAGGCTTCGAGGAAGACTGCGAGCTGGTGCAGGCGCTCCTGGCCAAGCGATGAGAAAGACGGCATTGGCGAGCCCGGCGTGACCGACGAAGGATCATTGAGGTGCTTGATCTGGGTGGCGATCCCGAGATTGCGGGTACCGATCGCCGTCAGGTCAGGCGCCCCGAGCTGCGACCCGCCCGAGCCGTTGTACGTATGACAGGCCGTGCAGCCCGCAACCGCAAACAGGTGCGCACCGGGAATCGCCTCGGGTGGCAAGTTCTCCGCCTTGATCCAGTTCGGGATGTCCAGCTTGACCTCGGACGCAAGAGCCTCCTGCGCCGTTGCGCCCTTCCACGTCAGCACGCCCATCGAGAGGATCGTGAGCACGCCGGCGACCATCGCCACCGGGCGGGCCGACGGCCGGCGCACGCGGCGGGGTCGAGGAACGGCAGTGCGATCAGGAGCACGAGCGCGATCGTCGGCACGCCGATGGTGCCGAGGAAGACCGACTCCGGCCACTTGAAGATCCGCAGCAGGTAGAAGAGGAAGTAGAAGTACCAGTCCGGCCGCGGCACGAAGCTCGTCGTGCCGGGATCGGCCGGTGGATCGACGATCGGCCCGAGCAGGCCCTTGTGCGTCGGGTCGTGGTGCGGCCCCCACGACGACCACTTCCAGATCGCCGCGAGCCCGATGATCGTGCACACGACGACGAGGCTCATGATCGTGTCGTGGAACATCGCGTACGGGTAGAAGGGCTTCCCGCGCGCCTTGACGTCGGCCTTGTAGCGCGCGAACTCCGCGCGGTTCTCCTCGGCGCGGGTGGGCTTCTCCCTCGGGATCGCGGCCACTACTCGCTGCCTCCGGGCTCAGCCTGCATCGCCTGGGCGCCCGCCGGGCGCGGCACCGGCCGCGTCAGGCCCGGCCGCCGCCGCTCCGGCTCGGCCTCCTCGGGCTCCCCGCCCGCGGCCTCGTCCGACCACGGCGGCGAGGTGACCCCGAGCCGGATCACGAGATAGAGGTGCAGCGTGATCAGCGCGATGATCGCGCCCGGGATCACGAGCATGTGCAGCGAGTAGAAGCGCGTCAGCGTCTCGCCGCTGATCGTCCTGTCCACCGCGTAAGAACTGCGCTAACCACGGGCCTAGGAACGGCGCCGTCCCGTTGAGGTTGATCCCGACGACCGTCGCCCAGTACGCGGTCTGGTCCCACGGCAGGAGGTAGCCGGTGAAGCCCTCCGTCATCCCCATCACGAGGATGAGAACGCCGATGATCCAGTTCAGCTCGCGCGGATACTTGTACGCGCCGAACAGGAAGACGCGACCCATGTGCAGGAACATGAGGATGATGAAGACGCTCGCGCCCCAGCGGTGCATGCCGCGCACGAGCCAACCCGCTGTGAGGTGGTCGGTGATGTTGACGATCGACTCGTACGCGACCGGCGTGCCCGTGTGCGGGTCGGTCGCCGCCGACGGCACGTAGTACATCGCGAGGATCACGCCGGTGATCGCCTGCACGAGGAACGCGGTCAGCGCGGCGGAGCCGAGCGTCTGCATCCAGTTGATGTCCGACGGGACCTTGCGGAAGAGGAAGTAGCTCGACGCCGCCGACGAGGCCCGACCGCTCCTCGAGCCAGTCGAACGGGTAGACGACCATCTCCTCCACCCGCTCGCGGCGGAGGTCGTTCTTCGTCTGCTTCCGTCTGTAGGTCGTGGCCATCAGTGTTGAGGCGGCGAGAGGGGATAGAACCACGCTCCGGCCCGTCGATGTGCTCGACCCGGGCCGTACTGCTTGTACTTGTAGATCTTGGCCTGTGCGCCGGTGCCTTCGACGTGGGACACCGAGTACGTGCCGAGGAGGACGAGGCGGCCATGATCGATCTCGAACGACGTAGCGGTCGAGTGCGCGCACGGGCGGGCCCGCGGTGCGGTTGCCTTCGGTGTCGTACTGGCCGCCGTGGCACGGGCAGCCGTAGCCGGCCGGGATGACCGAGAGGAGATCGACCGGCCCGTTCGCCGTGTGCTCCTTGAGACTCGGCGTGCCGGTGAACTTCTGGCCGGTCGGGCCGTTCGCCTGCACCGGGCAGCCGAGATGGGCGCAGTGGTTCGAGATGATCGTGAAGCTCGGCACCTGTTGCTTCGTCTGAGGGTCAGCCACGAGACCGTTGTTGCGGACGAAGGCCGTGCGTCTGCGTGACCTCTCCCTCGGCGGGATCGAGGATGAACGTGGCGATGAACCACTTACTGAGCGGGAAGTTCGAGATCGGGCCGAGGTCGACCTTGTTCACGCTCCTGGCCGAGGAACCCAGGAAGAACCGTGAAGGCCGCGACCGGCACCGTGATCAGCCCGCCGATCACCGCGCCGAGACCGAGCGTCGCTCCCTCGAGGAAGTGGCTGCGGGTGACCGCGGTCTCGGGCACTTCGACGACCGTGACGTCGTGCTCGTCGGCCTGTGGCGCAGCGTCCTTCAGCTCGCGGCGCTCGGGCTCGACGGCGACCGGCTCTCCACGCAGCTCGGCCGTCGCGTCACGCGCCCAGAGGATGCCGAAGACGATGGCGATCGCCGCGCCGATCGTCGAGATCAGCAGCGGGTCGATGATGAGCCCGACGAGGAGCGACGACGATGCCGATCGCGAACCCGATCGGCCACAACGTCGGCGGCGGCAGATGCGTCTCCTCGTGGAGCGACTCCTGCTCGGTGTCGGGACTCGGCTGCTCGGGCTCCACCAAGTCGAAGTCTTACCGCAAAGGCCGGCCCGAGGGAGCGAGAACTAACCCAGCCCGTACTCGGTCCAACGGCGCGTGACGAGCTCCTTGATCTCCGGGCTCATCTCGATCTCGTCGGGCCACGGCCGCGCGCCCTCCTCGGGCCACTTCGCGGTTGCGTCGATGCCGAGCTTGCCGCCGAAGAACTGCCGCTCGGGCGCGTGGTCGAGATGGTCGAGCGGGCCTTCCGAAAGGATCACGTCGCGCTTCGGATCGACGTTCGCGCCGGCGTAGAAGAGCACCTGCTCGTAGTCGTGCACGTCGACCTCCGCGTCGACGACGACGACGCACTTGGTGAGGCTCAGCATCCCGAGTCCCCAGAGCGCGTGCATCACCTTCGCCGCGTGGCCGGGGAACTGCTTGCGAATCGAGACGAGGCAGCAGTTGTGGAACGCGCCGGCGATCGGCAGGTCGTAGTCGACGATCTCCGGCAGGGTGGTGCGCACCGCGGGCAGGAAGATCCGCTCGGTCGCCTTGCCGAGCCAGGCGTCCTCCTGCGGTGGCTTGCCGACCACGATCGAGGGATAGATCGCGTCGCGCCGCATCGTCATGGCCGTGACGTGGAAGACGGGGAACGGCTCGGCGGCCGTGTAGTAGCCGGTGTGGTCGCCGAACGGCCCCTCCTCGCCCACCTCGTCCTTCTCGATGTAGCCCTCGAGCACGATCTCCGCGCGGGCGGGCACCTCGACCGCGACGCTGACGCCCTTCACGAGCTCGACCGGATCGCCGCGCAGGAAGCCGGCGAGCATGAACTCGTCGATGTGCTTCGGCAGCGGCGCGCTGGCCGAGTACGCGGTGATCGGATCGAGTCCGAGCGCGACGGCGACCTCGATGCGGCCGTCGGTCGCGAGGTAGTCGGCACGGCCGTCCTTGTGGATCTGCCAGTGCATGAAGGTCGTGTTCCGGTCGATGACCTGCATCCGGTACATGCCGACGTTGCGGCCGCCGGTCTGCGGGTCGTGCGTGATCACGGCCGGGAGCGTGATGAACGGCGCCGGGTCGCCCGGCCAGCAGCGCTGGACCGGCAGCAGGCCGAGGTCGACGTCGTCGCCGTGCAGGACGATCTCCTGGCAGACGCCCTTGCCGACCGTCTTCGGACGGGAGTCGGCGATCGACTTCAGCTTCTGCAGGCCGCGCACCTTCTCGATCAGCCCGCTCGGCGGCTGCATCTCGAGCACGTCGGCGAGGCGCTGGGCGACGTCGTCGAGCTTCTGGACGCCGAAGGCGAGGCACATCCGGCGCTCGGTGCCGAACTGGTTGATCAGGAGCGGGTGCTCGGAGCCCTTCGGGTTCTCGAACAGGAGCGCCGGGCCTCCCACCTTCACGGTGCGGTCGACGATCTCCGTGATCTCGAGGTCGGGGTCGACCTCGGCCGAGACGCGAACGAGCTCGCCTTCGCGCTCGAGCAGCGCGATCCAGTCGCGGAGGTCCTTCACCGGCACGGGGCCGAGTCTACGGCGGCGGGATCTTCAGGCGACGCGGAGCGTGACCGTCTTCCACCGCCAGACCTTGTGGATGAATCCCTTCGCGGTGATCGCCACGCCTGGTCCTGAGACCCGGATGCCGATCGGCTGATATCCGTTCAGGGCGGGGATCTCGTAGCGGTGGAACGTCCGGCCTCCATCCCTCGTGACCGAGAGCGAAACCGATCCGAACGGCGGTCTCGTGCCGCAGACCGGACACCAGCCGGTGAAGTACGCGACCTTTGGGCTGCCGAGGGTCCACGGCCCGAGGTAGGAGGCGATCTCATGCGGCGCGTTTACACCGGGGAAGAAGGCATCGCCGATGACGAGCCTCCAGCTTCGACCGCCGTCCTCCGAGCGCGCTCCGACGTATCCCTCCTGGTTCATCGCCGCGCCGTTGTTCCACACCACCCAGGCCGTCGAGCCGCTGCAGCGGACCACGGAGGGGTGCGGATACGTCCGCGTCCAGTCGCCGGGCTCGCGGTACAGAGTGTGACCGCCCGAATCGACGATCCGCATGTTCTCGACGCGGACGCCGCACGCTGTTCCATGCCTCACCGCAGGCGGTCCGCCGCCGGTTTGCGCGACGTGCGAGCTCCCACGGCTCACGATCGAGTACGTCGCGAGCACACCGCCGGCGAGGACGGCGATCAGCGTCGCAGCGCGGAGCCGGCGTTTCCGCCGGCGCGCCCGCGCCTCGCGGATCAGGAGTTCGAGCTCGTCCTGCGGCGGAGGCGCGGCCACCGTCATCGCACTAGTTGTACTAGCACCACCTACCTCGCGTCAAGACGCGGAGGAACCCCTGCCGGGCCGCTCGCTGCTTGCCTAGCTCTCGCCGCGACTGCGCCGCTGCTTCGCGACCCAGTGGCTGAGCTGACCGAGCGCGATCACGCCGACGAAGACGAGACCGGTGGCAAGCATCAGCTCCACGACCTTCGCCCCCTCCTGGGCGGCCGTCTCGACGGCCAGCACCGAGTGGAAGATCGCGGCGAGCACGGCAGGAATCTAGCTCACTCGCCGACCACGAGGTCGGCGAAGTTCGCAGAGCTCTTCCCGAACTCCCACCAGCCGCGGACGTTAGGCCGCACGAACGCCGTGCTCCGGCCGTAGACGAGCGGGATCACAGCGACCCGCTCGGCGACCGCGTAGCGGTCCGCCTCGTGGAACCGCTCTAGGCGACCGCGGTCGCTCCGCTCCTGTCGCGCGGCTTCGATCAGCTCGTCGAAGACCGGATCCGCGAAACCGCCCTCGTTCGTCCGGCTCGTCGACTGAAATAGCAGGCGGAGGTAGTACTCCGGATCGGGATAGCCCGGCAGCCAGCCCGTGATCCGGACCGGCGCCGTCTGGATCCGGCCGCCGGTCTGTAGCAACTCTTCCTCGCGCCACGACCACGAGGAGACCGAGACGCGGTCGCCGAAGACCTCGCGCCAGCCGCCCGCTATCGCGTCGAGGATCTCGTCCCAGACCATCATCCCCGCGAGCTCGATCTCGCCGCCGAAGCCGGAGCGCGCAAGACATTCGCCCGCCAGGTCCGGGTCGTACCGAAGCGCGATGTCCGGCGTGTGGCCCTGGAGCGCGGGCGGAACGACCCCACCCGACGCCACGACGAGGTTCGCCGGGCAGACCGCCGCCAGCGCATCCCGGTCGGTCGCGTGCGCGAGCGCGCGCCTGAGCTCGAGGTTCCCGGCCACGGGATGGGTGTGGTCGAAGCGGATGTACGCCGACCAGGACGGCGAGCCGAGGACGGCGTCCTCGCGCACCGCCCCCGGCATCAGATCGGCGAGCCGGGGCGTATAGCGAACGAGGATCAAGTCGGTCTCGCCGCGCCCGTACTCCGGGAGTGCATCCGCGATCGCGCTCCGGTAGAGCTCGACCTCGGCGACGTTGCCAGGTCGCTCTGCCCGCCGCCGCAGAACGAGCCGCTCGTCGGTCCGCTCGGCGACCTCGAACGCGCCGCTGACAACGCGCCCCTCCGCGACGCCTTCCATCGCGTGGCGCGGCTGCGGCCCGCCGTCGGGCCGGTTCATGACACTCATGAAGTACGGCGCCGGCGCGCTGAGGCGGAACTCCACCGTCCGGTCGTCGAGCGCGCGCACACCGACGGCGTCCCAATCGGTGTTGTGGCCGAGGTACGTGTCCTCTCCGTTCTCGAGCGCGAAGTAGATGGCGACCGATGAGCCCGGGCTCTCGGGATCGAGGACGCGCTTGATCCCGAACTCGACGTCGTGAGCCGTGAGGGGCGTTCCGTCGGACCACGTCAGCCCTTCGCGCAGGTGGAAGACGTAGCGGAGGCCGTCGTCCGAGATCTCCCAGCGCTCGGCGAGCGAGGGGACGATGGTCCGCTCCGGCCACGCCTCGACGAGCCGGTCGAAGAGCTGCATGCACGCCTGGATGTTCGGCCAGGCGATAGCGCTCTTCGGATCGAGGTCGTTCGGCAGGAAGCTCGTCGCCAGGCGCAGCCGCTCGGTGGCGACGCGGGGCTCGGGCGGCGTCCAGTGCTCGAACGCCCGCTGGTACGCCTCGTTCGCCTCGACAAAGCGGAGCGAGGTGTGGAGCGCGAGAGCGAGCTTGAAGAGGACGAGCGCGATCTCCTGGCGCTCGCCCCGCCGCTCGAGCAGCGGCAGCAGGTCGCGGTAATGCTCGATCGCCTCGTCGAGCGCGTACTCGAGGCGCGCCTTGTCGCCGGCCCGCAGCAGGTAGCCGGCGGCCTTCTCCTCATCCTCGGCCCGCAGCCAGTGGTACGCGAGCAGGCCCAGTACCTCGGCCTCGCGACCCGCGTATCGCTCCTCGAGCCACTCAGCCGCGCGCCGGTGCAGGCGGGTGCGCTGCTCGGCGAGCAGCGTCCGGTAGGCCGTCTCCTGGATCAGCGCGTGGCGGAAGCGGTATTCGGGCTGTGGCCAGCGCCGGCTCTGGCGGAGCAGGCCGAGCCGCTGCAGCTCGTGGAGGGCCTCCGGCGACGCCTCGGCGACGACGCCCTCGAGGAGAGCCAAGGCAAACGTTCGCCCGAGTGCCGACGCGGCGGTGACGAGCTCGCGCGCCGAGGCCGAGAGGCGGTCGAGGCGCGCGAGGATCGCTTTCTCGACGGTCGGCGGCACCTCGACCTCGACGGCGTGGTCGAAGCGCCAGCCCTCGTCGACGCGGACGAGGGCGCCGACGTCCGCGAGGGACCGGACCAGCTCCTCGAGGAAGAACGGATTCCCCTCGGCTGCTTCGAGCACGCGCCGCTCGAGCTCGGCCGGCAGGCTCGCGGGGGCGACGAGAGCCGTGAGCAGCTCGCCGTCTGCGTCCGCCAGCGGGCCGAGGTCGATCTCGCGGAGCAGGTGGGGGAACTCGCGGCCGGCGTGCTCGCGAAGCGTCCACGCAGCGTGGTCGCGCTCCGGGCGCAGGGTGAGCACGAGCAATACCGGCGCCTCCTCGGCGAGCGAGAGGAGCTGCTCGAGCAGCAGCACCGAGGTGGGGTCGGCCCAGTGGAGATCCTCGAGCGCGAGCACGAGCGGCGCATCGTGCGCGAGCCGCGCGAAGAGCTGGCCGACGACCTCGAACGTCCGCCACTGCAGCGCCTCGGGCGAGAGCTGCGACGTGCGTGCAGCCGCCTCGTGCTCGAGCGCGACCTCGAGCAGGCCGCCCAGATACGGGTAGAGCTCGTCCGCCGAGCCGTCGAAGAGCTGCTCGAGCCGGCGGCGGAGACCGACGCGGACACGAAGCTCGGGCTCGTCGGCTCCGGCTCCGATCCACTCGCCGCGCAGCAGGTCGCGGAACGGCCAGTACGGCAGTGACTCGCCGTACGAGACGCAGCGGCCCTCGAGCCAGCAGCTCCCGTCCTTCTCCGCGAGCTCACGCAACTCGTCCACCAGGCGGCTCTTGCCGATCCCGGCGTCGCCGGCGATGACCAGGACACCGCCGCGCCCGGCGCGCAGCGCCTCGAGCGCCTCACGGCCGAGGCCGAGCTCGCGCGAGCGGCCGACGAGCCTCGTCTCCACACCGGGCAGACCGCGCTGCGCACGCCCGTCGGCCGCGACGCCGGCGGCCGGCCAGGCCGCAACCGGGTCGCTCTTCCCCTTCAGGTCGAGCTCAAGGGCCTCGCCCCACTCGAACAGGCCTTCGACCGAGCGGTGCGTTGCGTCGTCGACGAGTACCGAGCCGGGCTCGGCCGCGGACTGGAGGCGTGCCGCGACGTTCACCGTGTCGCCGAAAGCCGCGTACTCGACCCGCGAGCCGGCGCCGACCTCGCCCACCACAACCGCACCCGTCGCCGCACCGACGCGGACGCCGAAGCCCTCGGCGCCCCAGCCCCGCCGCACCTCGCGTGCGTACTCCTCCATCTCGCCGACGATGCGGAGCCCGCAGAGAACGGCACGTTCGGCATCGTCCTCGCGCGTGGTGGGCGCGCCGAAGAAAGCGAGGACACCGTCACCGGCGAGATCCTTGACGTGCCCGCCTAACGACTCCACCTCGCCGACGATCCGAGCGACCGCCTCCCCGACGACAAGCTTCACGTCCTCGGGATCGAGCCGCTCGGCCAACGCCGTCGAACCGACGACGTCGGCGAAAACGGCCGTGAGGACCTTCCGTTCCTCGCGAACGGCGGTGGTCATAGGCAGAGGAAAGCTAACCGGCGCGCACGGATCAAGCCGCTCGGCGTCGTGCGTGTTCGGCGAGCGCCGCCTCCACCGCCTCGTCGCCCGCCGCCGAGCGCGCCGCCGTGTCGAGTGGTCCAGGATCGGCGTGGAGTCGGAGCGCCGTCCGCGCCTCGTCGAGAGCGCCGCGCCCCAGGAGCGCGGCGGTCGCAGACCAGAGCGGCCCGTCCCCGTCCATGTCCTCGGCCCGGACCTGGCTGCAGAGGGAGATGAGCTCGGAGAGGTCGGCGACCGCCGCGACGTCGTGCAACGCGGAGATGCGGGCGACGCCGTGGGCGTAGAGGTAGTCGCCGAGCAGGAGCGCCGTGTCGTCGTCGGTCGGCGCGAAGAGGCGCGGACGGCCGTAGTGGACGAGGTAGCCCTCGTAGATCGTCTCGAGCCCCAGTGCATACCGAACATCGCCGAGGGGCGAGAAGACGGGGCTGCGGTCGCGTTCCGACTCCGGCAGCAGGCAGTCGGCCCAGAGCGTGCTCTCGTCCGCCGCGTCGGCGGCCATCGTCTCCCAGACGTCAGCGAGCAAAGCTCTCCACCGCGGTGACCGTCCGCGCGATCTCTTCCTCGCGATGCAACGTCGAGGGGAAGAGCGCCTCGAACTGCGACGGCGGGAGGTAGACGCCCTGCTCGAGCAGGTATCGGAAGAGCGCGCCGTAGCGCTCGGTGTTGCAGGCCTGCGCGTCCTCGAAGTTGCGCACCGGCCCATCGGCCATGAAGAGCGTGAGGAGCGCCCCCACGCGCTGCACTCGGCCGAAGGGAGCAAGGCCCTCCTCGAGGATGGCCGCCCACCGCTCGAGCTCGTCGTACACCTCGCGGTCGCGCAGCCGCCGCAGGACCGAGATGCCGGCAGCGGTCGCAAGCGGATTCCCGGCGAGGGTTCCGGCCTGATAGACGGGGCCGGCTGGAGCGAGGAGATCCATGATCTCGGTCCGGCCGCCGAAGGCCGCGAGCGGCAGCCCACCGCCGACGATCTTCCCCAACACGGTGAGGTCGGGGAGCACGCCGTATCGCTCCTGCGCCCCGCCGCGCGCGACGCGAAAGCCGGTGATCACCTCGTCGAAGACGAGCAGCGTTTCCGAGGCGTCGCAGAGGCGGCGCAACGTCTCGAGATAGCCCGGCTCGGGCGGGACGACGCCCATGTTCGCCGCGACGGGCTCGACGATGATCGCCGCGAGCCCTTCGCCGTATCGCATCACGGCCTCGGCCGCTGCGTCGACGTCGTTGTACGGCACGACGATCGTGTCGGAGGCGGCGCCCGTTGGGACGCCCGGCGACGCCGGAAGTCCGAGCGTCGCGAGCCCCGAGCCCGCGCTCGCGAGCAGCGCGTCGGCATGGCCGTGGTAGCCGCCCGCGGTCTTGAGGATCCGGTCGCGCTTCGTGAACGCGCGCGCGAGCCGCAGCGCGCTCATCGCCGCCTCCGTGCCGGACGAGACGAGCCGCACCTTCTCGACCGACGGCACCGCGTCGACGATCTCCTCCGCAAGTTCCACCTCCGCCTCGGTCGCGGCGCCGAAGCTCGTGCCGCGCAGCGCCGCGCCGCGGACAGCCTCGACCGTCTCGGCGTCGGCATGGCCGAACAGGAGCGGCCCCCAGGACATGACCCAGTCGAGGAGGCGGCGGCCGTCCTCCGTCTCGACGTACGCTCCCTCCCCGCGCTTCACGAACAGCGGCTCTTCGAGCCCGACGCCGCGCATCGCCCGAACGGGCGAGTTCACGCCGCCGGGGATCAACTCGAGCGCGTGCCGATAGAGAGCAGAGCGCTGCGTCAGAGCCACGCGGGAAGGTCTCGCGTCCAGTAGCTGACGATCAGGTCCGCGCCGGCGCGCTTGATCGCGGTGAGGGACTCGAGCGCCGCCGTTCGCTCGTCGAGCCAGCCGGCGCCGGCGGCCGCCTTGATCATCGCGTACTCGCCGGAGACGTTGTAGGCCGCGAGCGGCGCCTGGAACGCCTCCCGTGCCGCGCGAATCACGTCGAGGTAGGGCAGCGCCGGCTTGATCATGATCGCGTCCGCTCCCTCGGCGAGGTCGATCTTGCACTCGCGGATGGCCTCGCGGACATTCGCCGGATCCATCTGGTACCCGCGCCGATCGCCGAAAGCAGGAGTGCTGTCCGCCGCCTCGCGGAACGGCCCGTAGAACGCCGAGGCGTACTTGGCCGAGTAGGCGAGGATCGGCGTCGACTCGAAGCCGTGATCGTCGAGCGCTTCGCGGATCGCGCCGACCCGGCCGTCCATCATGTCGCTCGGGGCCACGACGTCGGCACCGGCCTCGGCGTGGCTGACCGCGGTGCGGGCGAGCAGGTCGAGGCTCCGGTCGTTGTCGACGTCACCGTCGACGACGACGCCGCAGTGACCGTGCGACGTGTACTCGCAGAGGCAGACGTCGGTGAGCAGCACGAGGTCGGGGAAGCGCGGACGCAGCGCGCGCAGCGCCTGCTGGACGATCCCCTCGTCCTCCCAGGCGCCGGTCGCTTCCTCGTCCTTCGCCTCGGGGACGCCGAACAGCAGCACCGCGCGGATCCCGCTTCCCGCCAACGTCTCCGCCTCACGCAGCAGGCCCTCGACGTCGAACCGCGCCATGCCGGGCAGCGCCTCGTTCGCAAGCGGTTCGGGAGCGACGAAGAGCGGCATCACGAACTGGTCGAGCGAGAGCCGGTTCTCGCGCACGAGGCCGCGCAGCGAAGCCGTGCGGCGGAAGCGCCGGAGCCGACTGACGGGAAACGCGCTCACGCCCGGATGGTACGCCGCTCGCGGCTCAGGGCGCGCGCGCGGGCGGCGTCTCGACCGTGGCCTCTTCCTCGCTCGGGGGTGGCGCCGGCGGCGTTACGACCGTGGCCTCGTCCTCGCGCGAGGGCTCGAGTTTCTCGCTCGGCGGATCGAGCCCGATCTCGACGAGCGGCTCGGGCTCGCCGGCCGTCCACTTCTGGAACGTGACCCGCTCGGAGAAGAACTCCCAGGCTGCGCGCAGAGCGGCGAGCAGCGGCAGCGCGATGAGGATCCCCGGGAAGCCGTAGATCTCGCCGCCCGCCAGCAGGCCGAAGATCACGAGCAGCGGATGGAGGCGCAGCGTGCGGCCCATCACCTTCGGCACGACGACGTGTCCCTCGAGCTGCTGGATCCCGAGGAAGAGGAGCGCCACCCAGACCGCCGAGAGCGGGTGCTGGACGAGCGCGTACAGCACCGGCGGGATCGCGCCGAGCCACGGCCCGATGTACGGGATCAGTTCAGTGAATGCCGCCCAGGCCCCGAACGCGGCCGCGTACTTCTGGCCGTTGGGCATCAGTCCCACCATCCCGAGGATCCACAGCCCCACCCCGACGCTCACGCCGATGATCAGCGAGAGCAGGAACTGGCCCTTGACGTAGCTCGCGACCGCTTGTTCCATGCGCACGATCAACCCGCCATCCCCTCGCGGCGGGAAGCGCCGGTCGACGGCATCCGTCAACCGCTGCATGTCGAGCAGCATGTAGATCGAGACGACGACGATGAGCACAGCGTCGAAGAGCAGGGTCACGGCTGCGACCCCGGCCCCCTCGGCCCAGCTGAGCGCCCGCGTCGTGTACCGCTGGACGTCCTTCGTCCCGACCTGGTTGAGGAACTTCTGGCCCTGGCGCTCGACGTGGACGCTGCCGAGGTGGTGCCGGTCGAGCCAGCCCTGGAAGCGCTGGAGATCCTGCTCCGCGCCCGTCCTCGGAGGGTGTCCGGAATCGGTCGTAAAGTAGTGGTCCACTCGGTGGGAGGCGTTGCGGGTCTGCTGTACGACCACCGTGGCGAGAGCGAGGATCGCCAGTGCGACGACCGCTGCAAAGGCGAGATAGACGAACGCAACCGCCAGCCCACGCGGCAGTCGCGCTCGCCCGAGCCCCCGCACGAGCGGGTTGAGGAGCAGGGCGATGAGCAGCGCCACGAGGAAGAGGAAGAGGACGTGACGCACCGTTCCCGCCACCGCCCAGACGAGCAGCAGCAACACCGGCAGCAGCACGAGCTGCGCCCAGCGCGGGATCTCGATCGTTACCGGCCGCGACGGCGGCATACGCTCGATGGTAACCGGGGCATCGGAACCGGCTGGACTGGCGGCCCGCAAAGCCGGCCGCGCCCGCCCGAAGAGCCGGGGATCCGGGGAAATCTCGCGCTTGACCTCTGGGCCGAGCCGCGGCCGTGCGATAAGGTGCCGCGCGACATGCCGTCCTCGCGCCTCAACGGGAGGCGGCGGATCGAACGTGAACGAGCGCGCGCGGCGCGCCGGGCGCGCCGGGTCGCCCTCCTCGTCCTGCTTTCTGCGGTCTTCCTCGTGGCGCTCGGACTCACGGCGTTCAGCGGTACGACGAGCCGGACGGCGGAGATCGTTCCCCCTCAGAGCCTCGCCACAGTCGCCCAGACGCGGCCGACTCCCGAGATCGTCGCGTTACGCGGGCCTGTGCGTCTCCAGCTGCCGATCTCACAGGGCCGCCTGACCGCAATCGGCTACCACTCGTCCGGCGACGGTGCGCTCTCCCTGAGTCCCGTGGGGCACCAGGCGAACGAGGGCGTGGTGCAGCGGATCGTGCACGGCATCTTCGGCGGCGGGGGCAGCTCGCCGAAGTGGTACCAGCTCGCCGGCGGCGGCACGTCCGCCCTCGACGTCGGAGCGCCGATCGGCAGCGACGTCTACTCGCCGGTGGATGGGACGGTCGTCGCCATCCGCCCGTTCGTCATCGAGGGGAAGAAGCACGGCGCGGAGATCGACATCCAGCCGCAGACCGCTCCGTCGAGCGTCGTCTCGGTGACACAGCTGGTCGCCGACCCGGCACTGACCGTGGGTGCCGGCGTCGTCAGCGGTGCGACGAAGCTCGGCCGCGTCGCGGACCTCGCCGCGGTCGAGCGGCAGGCTCTCGCGAGCTACACGAATGACGCCGGGAACCACGTGACCCTCGAGGTTCGCGCGGCACCGGTGCTCACCACCGGCTGAGGACCTGCAGGCTTGAAGATCCTCTTCCTCGCGGACGTCTTCGGCGTCCCGGGACGCCGCGCCGTGGAGGAGCAGCTACCGGCGCTGCGCGAGCGATACGACGCCGACCTCGCGATCGTCAACGGAGAGAACGCCGCCGACGGCGCCGGCATCACCGGCAAGCTCGCCGACAAGCTGCTCGCGGCCGGCGCCGACGTGGTCACGCTCGGCAACCACACCTACCGCCGCGGCGGAATCGCCGCCTACCTCGCGCAGAGCGAGCGGGTGATCCGGCCGGCGAACGTCGGCTCCGAGGCGCCGGGCCGCGGTATGGCCGTGATCGAAGCACGAAACGGCGTCGCCGTCGCGGTGGTCAACCTGCTCGGCCAGCTGTTCCTCCCAACGCCGATCTCGCCGTGGGAGATGGTCGACGCGCTCGTCGAGGAGGCACGTGCGGCCGCACCGGTCGTCTTCTTCGACTTCCACGCGGAAGCGACGAGCGAGAAGGTCGCCATGGCGACGTGGCTCGACGGCCGCGTCACGGCGGTCATCGGCACACACACGCACATCCAGACGAACGACGCGCGCATCCTCCCCGGCGGCACTGCCGCCCTCAGCGACGCGGGGATGACGGGACCGCACGACTCCGTGATCGGTGTCCGGTCGGAGCTCGCGATCGCCCGGATGCGGACCCGCCTACCCGTCCGGTTCGAGCCGGCGGAGGGCGACGTGCGGCTGGAGGGCGCCCTCGTCACGTGCACCGACGCGGGGCGCGCCGAGGCGATCGAGCTCGTCCGCGTCCCCGCGTAGCGCCGCGCCGGTACTAGATCGTGCAGGCAGACGAGGGCCGATGACGTGGTTCGGATTCCCGGTGCTGATCGTCACGCCCGCCGACCCGATGGAGGGATTCGTCGCAAAGGCCCATAGCTGCAAGGCGTCCTCCTCGGTCGAGCAGGAAACCGTGCGCCGCGTCTGTGTCGCCTCCTGATGACCCGCGGCGGCAACGCCCGCGAGGGCCAGCGCGATTGCCAGAGCGAGCATTCCGACCGCAGAGCGGATCCGCATGGATGCCGATCTACGCCGGAAACGACGTTCTGTCGGCGGCGCTCTAGAACGTCGGGCGCGGAACGACGATCTCTCGGTCGTCGTACGTCTCGTCGGCGAGTGGCGGCGTCGGTTTCGCGCACTCCTGGGTGACCAGCTTCCGCAGCGGAATGGCCGGCGCCAGCAGCGCGATCGCGGCGAACGGATAGAACCACGGGATGTAGGTGTAGAGCCAGTACGTCAGGACCAGCTCGAAGCCGGCGAGGAGCGCCGCGGTGAGCGCGGCGAGCTGCAGCGGTGACTTGTGGCGCGGGAAGAAAGCGGCCGCGACGGCACCGGCGAGCAGCGCGACCTGCAGGACGCGCTGCACGAGGTGGAGGTCGGGCAGCCCGCGCGCGTGGTACTGGCCCCAGTCCCAGAGCGACCACGGCGCGGCCCGTCCGATCTGGAAGCCGACCGTCCGGGTCCAGAAGACGTGCGCCTCGTGGAACGCATTCGGCTCGAGCAGGAAAACGGAGAAGGCCGCAAACGTGGCGACCGCGAAGCCCCAGAGGAACCCCTTGCTGGGCTTCCGGCCCGGGTAGGTGAGCCACAGCGGCGCGATGAGCAGGGACGCGAACTTCGTCCAGCCCGAGAGGCCTGCGAGCAACCCTCGGGCCACGGGTCTCGAAGCGAGCCAGAACCCCCAGACGAGGAAGCACGGCATGATCGCGTCGTTCGTGTTCGAGTTCGAGACGTACTGGGTGAAGGGATACGCCGCCCAGGCGAACGCGAACACGGCGCCGAGCCGCTGCCCGCCGAGCCGCAGGCCGACGAGGAAGAGCCCGAGCATCGTGAGCAGGTCGAACGCGATCGCGGTGAAGTGCGCCGCGGGCAGCGAGTCCCACTTCCCGCTCCACCCGAGCACGAGATACCCGGGGATGTACGACTCGAACGCGACCGGTCCGTACGTGTCTCCCTCGGGGTTCGCGCTCTCGCAGCGCCCGTTCGTCTGGATCCACTCGCGGATCTCGCCGGAGGCGTCCGCGGTGCCGCAGGCCTTGAGCGACTCGCCATTCGGAGCCGTCCTCTCGACCGGGAAGTTCCCCCAGGGAGCCTCGCCGTGGAGGATCCGCTCGGCGCCGATGACGCCCGAGTAGCCGACGTCGATGACGTTCGACCGCTCGATGTTGAGCCCGACCCGGAAGCCGGCGAGGAAGATCGTGGCGCCGAGCAGCACCCAGACCGGCCAGCGCGGCGCGCCCGGCGTGCCGCGGTTCCTGGCACCGATCCACGTCGCGCGCAGCACCACCCAGACGAGCAGCGGATAGAAGAGCGGCACCGACGCGAAGACGTTGCCGTGGTTGAAGAACCACAGCGACGCCGTCGGCGAGAGGAGAAAGAGCAGGTCGAGGTTGCGGAGCGAGAACGGCCGCCGCCAGTCACCGAGCCCGACGAGGAAGACGAGGCAGAACGCTCCCCAGATCCACGGGTTGTTGATCGCCGTCCCGCCGAAGGCGCCCGGCGACCCGCGCGCCATCCCCCACGCCACCTGCGGCCCGGTCCACGCTTCGGTCACCGCTCGCGTCGAGTCGTCGACCGTCCCTTGCGCGATCTCGCCTGCGGCGCCCCACCAGACCTTGACCGTCCAGTCGCCGGTCTTCGAGTCGTACGTGACCTCGTGGGTGCGCCCGGAGTGCGGGTAGCGCGCCAGCCAGGCCGCGACCTTCGGATTCCGCTCGAAGATCCGCAGCGCCTGCGTCTCGGAGAGGGAGGCGCCGGGCCGGGGCGCGGGTGCGGGAGTAGGAACGAGCGGAGTCTTGATCAGGTGCCCGTTCCCGTCGAAGGTCGGCCCGATCGTCGTCGCGCCGGTGGACGCGAGTGCAGAGGGAACGAGCACCGCGGCGGCGAGCGCGGCGAGGGCGGCGGCGAGGAGACCCCTCACCGGAACCAGGCTACTCGGAGCTACGGCTCGGCACGGCGGAACGACCAGAGCTTGTTCCCGATGAAGTTGAGCGGCGTCACGACGACGATGGCGATGGCCTGCGCCGGAAGCTTGTCGAGCCCTCCGTAGGCGACCAGCAGGTAGAGCACGAGCAGGTTCGCGCCGAGTGCAGCGAGCGAGACCAGGAAGAAGCGCATCCCCTGGATGCCGACGTGACCTCGCTGCTCCCGGAAGGTCCACAGCCGGTTCCAGGTGTAGTTGCTCGTCACGGCGACCAGGAACGAGCACGTCGCCGCGACGAGATAGTGGAGTCCCGCGTGCCGCAGCGCTTCGTAGACCACGAGGTTGATGACATAACCGACCGCGCCGACGGCGCAGAACTTTCCGAGCTGCTGCCAGTTGCGGATCGACAGAAGCGACGCGAGCAGACCGCTCCTCGAAGGCTGAGGCCGCGGAGGCTCGAGAGTGGCGGCCGGAGGTTCCACGATCGTCCGCGAGGGTAGCGTCTCTTCAGCCACGCGCCGGGGAAACCTGCCGGGATTCGACCGCCGTCCGGGCCGGACGGGCCTCGCGAACAGCGTCGTCCTCTTCCACCAGCAGCGTCTCGACGCTACCGTCGGGTGCGAGGACGAGGTCGCGGAGTTCGCCGCCCAGGAGGTCGCGCAGGGATCGCGAGCGGGCACGGTAGAAGTCCATGTCCTCCAACAGCAGGAGGGCCGAAGGCACCGCGATCGCGTCCTCCTGCACGTCCGCCGCCGCGAAGACGAGGAAGCGCAGGCTCTCGTCGCCGCAGAGCACGACGAAGCCGAGGACGCGCCACTCCGAGGCGTCGAGCAACAGGTCGATGGGTCGGCCGAGGCGGATCCCATGGAGCCGAACCGGAAGTTGGAGTAGCTCGGTGGCACGTCTCGACCCCATCGTGTCCATGCTTTCTCACCGGTCGGCTGCCGCGGAAACGCGGCTACCGGCCTGCGACCAACGGGACGAAGCGACAGGGAACGGAACGCAGCACGGCGGGACCTTCGGGAGTCCGCACGACGACCTCGAGCCACTGCCCGCCGGCCCCGCCGACGGGCACGACGAGCCGGCCGCGCGGCTCGAGCTGCTCGTAGAGCGCGGGCGGGACCTCGAGCGCGGCGGCGGCGACGGCGATCGCGGCGAACGGCGCGCTGTCCGGGACGCCGAGCGTGCCGTCGCCGACGTGGAGACGGACGCGATCCCCGTAGCCGGCCACAGCGAGACTCGCGCGTGCGTGCTCGGCGAGCTCCGGGATCCGCTCGATGGTGTGCACCTCGGCGGCGAGCTCGGCGAGCACCGCAGCCTGGTAGCCGGAGCCGGTGCCGACGTCGAGCACGCGCTCCGTCCCCCGCAGCGCGAGTTGCTCGCAGATCAGCGCGGCCATGTAGGGCTGCGAGATCGTCTGGCCGTCGCCGATCGGCAGCGCGGCGTCGCTGTACGCCGCATCGCGGACCTCCGGAGGGACGAAGAGCTCACGCGGTACGCATCCCATGGCGGCCAGCACGCGCTCGTCGTCGATGCCGCGGCGGCGGAGCTGCCGCTCGACCATCCGCGCCCGTTCGTCAGCCCACACCGGCGGGAGCCTCCATCGACGCCGGAGTCGCCACACCGAAGTGCTCGAGGACAGCTGGAGCCACGTCCGTGATCCGGTGGATCTTCGGTTGCAGACCGGCGGTCACGACGGGCACGAGCGAGTCTCCTGCGACCAGCGAGCCATGGCTGCCGCCGCCGGCGTGGTGGCGGCCGCCCAGATCGGCGAGCTCCCAGCCCTCGGTGGCCGAGACGAGCAGCTCGCCCGCGTTCGGATTGGCGAGCGCGGAGCGTGCCCGCCAGGCGGCGTCCGGATGCTCCAGGTTCTCGACGGGCGCGTCCTCCCCGTTGCGGCGGGCGATCACCTCGTCCCCCTCTCGGCGGAGCGAGACCTCGACCGCCGGGAAGCCGTCGAGCCGCTGCGCGAGCTCGGCCGGGCTGAGGCGCGCGCCGGGCCGGAGGTAGATCTGACCCGCCCGGTTCGACCCGGTGACGACAACCTCACGGGACACGTCGGCGAACGGCTCCTCCAGCCGGGCCGCATGTTCGACCCGGGTCTGGCCGTGATCGGAGAGGAGCACGACGGCGTAGCGCTCGAGGAACTCGTCGGGGCCACCCGCCGCCTCGAAGAGCGCACCGATCGCACCGTCGGCCTGCTCGAGGGCATGGACGGCGGCCTCACCGTCGGGGCCGCCTGCGTGCGACGCGAAGTCGAAGCCCGAGAGGTAGAAGGCGAGGAAGTCGAAGCCGTCGCGGGTAACGAGCCAGCGTCCCGCCCCGGCGGCGTACGCGTCGACCGACCCGGCACGGCGGCTGCGCGCCACGAACGGCGCTCCGGTCCGGTCCGACTCGAACAGGCCGTAGAAGAAAAAACGCCGCGGCCCGTAGGCGGCACGCCTCACCCCCGGCAGGGTCAGCAGGTGCCGCTGCCGACCGCGGTAGCACGTGATGTTCACCGCCGCCGCGACGAGGCCGGCGTCCTCGAGCGCCTCGTAGATCGTCACCGCCTCGGGTGCGAGGTGGCGCGCGTTCATGTTGAAGATCGGATCGAGCAGCCCCTGTGTGAGCCCGGCCGCGCGCAGGGCGGCGAAGGAGGAGCCGTACTCCACGATCCGCCGCTCCTGCCGGTTCCACCAGACGAGCGACGGGATGTGGTGGACGTCCGGCCCGGCGCCGGTCGCGATCGACGTGAGGCAGACCGGGGTGAGGGACGGGAAGACCGACGTGGCCTGGCGATAGTCACCGTGCTCGGCGAGGAACGCCATGGCCGGCGCACGGCCACTCTCCACCGCGCGCTCGAATGCCGCCGGAGTCATCCCGTCCACGACGACGAGCACGAGCTTCCGCGACATTCCGCGGCCTACTCGTCGCGAGCGAGCGTCCGTAGACCCGCGTAGCGCTCGGGACGCGCTCGCCGCTGCAGCGGCACGAGAACCAGCAGCGCCAGCACGAGGACGTACCCGGCGACTGGGATCCAGGCGAGTGCCGCGAGGACGATCGCGGCACCTACGAGCAGTGCCGCAGTGCCGCCCCGCGTACCGCCGCGTCTGAGTGCGCCGCTCACGGTCTGCGTCGCGGCGAGCGCTCCGGCGAGGCCGCCGACGATCCCGGCAGCGCGGTCGCCCCAATCGCCCGTCTGCCAGCTCCCGACCATGAAGCCGATGCCGGCGCCCGCGGCGCCGGCCAGCAGGATGACGGCAATCCTCCCTCCGCGGCCGGCGCCGGAGGCCCCGCTGAGGAGGACACCCACCGCCGCGCCGAGCCCGGCGCTCACACCGATCCAGTACCAGGAACCCACGGCGGAACCGTAACCGCGCGCGCCGCTCGTCCGTTGTTCGCGCAGACCCCGCCAGGAGGCCACGTGAACCAGCCCGAACGTCCGCTACTCGTCTTCTTCACCTCTCAACGCTCCGGCCCAGCCCGGCGGATGGAGAGCCTGCTCGCCCACATCGCGCGGAAGGAACGCGGTCGGCTCCGGGTGAGCAAGGTCGACGTCGACAACCGGCCGGACCTCGCAGAGCGCTTCCGCGTCGACCAGGTGCCGTCACTCGCGCTCGTGGTGGAGAAGCGCGTCGTCTCGCGGCTGGACGGGCGCGCGACCGCACCGCGGATCGAGTCGATGCTCGAGCCGCACCTCGCCGAAGAGCCGATCGCGGTCTAGCCGGCCAGCCGGCCGATCACGGCGAGACCGAACTCGGCGGCGCGCTTGCCGTCGATCACCCGATGGTCGAACGTGACCGAGACGTTGCCCATCCTGCGCACGACGACCTCGGCGTCCCGCACGACCGCGCGATCCTCGATCCGGTGGACGCCGAGGATCGCGACCTCCGGATGGTTGATCAGCGGCGTCACGAACAGTCCGGCCGCCTTGCCCGCACTCGTGACGGTGAATGTGCCGCCGCGCAGCTCCTCCGGCTTCAGCGTGCCCGCGTCGGCGGCCGCGGCGAGGCGGCGCACCTCGGCGTCGAGCTCCTCGAGCGACAGCCGGTCGCAGCCGTGCACGACCGGGACGACGAGGCCCTGCTCGGTCTGCACTGCGACCCCGACGTCGTAGCGGTCGAGCAGCACGAGCTCACCGTTCTCGACGCGCGCGTTCAGCTCCGGGAACTCGCGGAGAGACGCGGCGACCGCCTGGAGGACGAGCGGCACGAGCTGCGTCAGCTCCACGTCCGAGAAGTCGCACTCCTCGACCCAGGTCACGGCGGGGATCTCGTGCGCGCGCGTCAGATGCTCGAACATCTGCCGGCGGATCCCGTGGAGGGCAACTCGCTCGCCTTCGGCCGGCGCGACGGGCTCGCCGTCGCCGGCCGCAGCACGGACGTCCTCCTCCGTGATCCGTTCCTGCGGGCCGGTACCGGTGACGGTCGCGAGGTCGACGCCGAGCTCCTGCGCAACCTTGCGCACGAGCGGGGTGGCCCGCACCTTCTCGCCGGCCCGTTGCCTCGCCACCACGGCCGGAGCGGGATCCGGTGGCGCCGAGCCGTCGCCGCCGATCACGACGAGCACGGTGCCGACCGGGACGACCTGGCCTTCGGCCACGAGGATCTGCGACACGGTTCCGGCTGCCGGCGACGGGATCTCGACGGTCGTCTTGTCGGTGGCGATCTCGACGAGCGGGTCGTCCTCGGCGATCTCCTGGCCCTCCTCGACGAGCCAGCGGGCGATCTCGCCCTCGGTCAGGCCTTCGCCGAGGTCCGGCAGCTTGAACTCGTAGCTCACGCGCGGAGTATTGCGTGGACGCCTTTGACCTCGTTGACGACCTGCGTCACATGCAGATCGACGGAGACGCTCGCCAGCGCGAGAGCTTCCGGCCGCGAGACGCCGAGCTCGCGCTCCATCAGGTCGAGCATCGTCTCGGTCGCCTGCTCGGCGGCGACATCGAGGTCCTCGTCGAAGCCGAAGGCGAGCCAGGAATCCGACGTGCGGGCGATCGGCGAGCGGAGGTCGCGGTCGGCGAGGGCGAGCGTGAGCGTCGCGCACTCGACCGGGCACTCGATCGCGGTTCCCGACACCTCGCCGTCGCCCTGTGCGCCGTGACCGTCGCCCGCCATGAGCAGCGCGCCGTCGACCGGAATCGGGACGTAGAGCGTCGTGCCGGCGACGAGCTCCTTGCAGTCGATGTTCCCGCCCCAGCGCCGCGGCGGGGTCGTCGAGTGCTCGCCGGGCTCCGGCGGAGGCATGCCGATCACGCCGAGGAACGGCGCCGAGCGGACCCGGTGCGCGCCGAGGTGCCACCAGTCGCCGACTCGCGACCAGGTGAAGGTCTCCCCGTCCGCCCACGTGCGCCCCCAGTCGCGCGGCACGACCTCGTCGATCGCCACCACAAGCGTCTGCCCGGCCCGCGCTCCGCGCACCTCGACCGGCCCGTAGAGGGCGTGTCCGGCGCCTTCGGGCCGCTCCGGCTCGACGTCGGCATCCCAGAACCAGCCGGCGTTCGGGACCAGGAACGAAACCGACCCGCCGGGCTCGATCGTCTCCACCGGCTCGTAATCGCGGGAGAACCAGCCCCTCACGCGCGCGGCTCCTGGATCCAGGCCTCCGCCGGCGCGAGCAGGACGCGGAGGCCGATCCGCTGGCCGTCCTCGCCGCGGAACTCCCACAGCGAGACCGCCTGCTCGTCACCGCGGAGCTCCGGCGCTGCGTCGGCCGGGACGTAGCCGGCCTGCAGGCGCTGCTCCGCGTCCCAGACGGCGACCGCATTCGGGTCGTGCTCGTTTTCCGGCTCCGGGACGAGCGCGAGGCCCCGGCCCGGTGCAAACCCGTCGTCCTGCAGCGCGTCGGCACGGTACGACGCGCCGGCGAGCTTCACCACGCGCACCCGCGGATCGTCCCACTTCATCGCGTCGCCGGTCGCGGCGTCGCGGAGCCAGAAGCCCGACTCGCCGCGCTCCAGCCAGATGCGGAGCCGCTCTGAATCAGAACTCGAGGAGCTTCCGGGCGGCACCGACGACCCGCTCGACCGAGGGCATATAGCGATCCTCGATCTTCCAGTACGGATACGGCACGTCGAAGCCGGTCACGCGCAACACCGGCCCGTGCAGGTCGAGGATCGCCTTCTCCGCGAGGATGGCGGCGATCTCGGCGCCGAAACCGGCGGTGCGCGGCGCCTCCTGCACGACCACGACGCGACCGGTCTTCGAGGCCGACGCGAGCAGCGAGTCCTCGTCGAGCGGCCGCAGCGAGCGCAGGTCGAGCACCTCGACCGAAGCCTCGCCCTCGAGCGCAGCGGCGGCGCGCTCGCACACGGGAACCATCGCGCCGTAGGCGACGAACGTCACGTCCGTCCCCTCCCGCGCGACCCGCGCCTGGCCGAGCGGGACGACATGCTCGCCCTCGGGCACCTCCTGCTTCTCGCCGCGATAGATGAGCTTCGGCTCGAGCACGACGACGGGATCCGGATCGCGGATCGCTGCCGCCAAGAGTCCCTTGGCGTCGGCCGGCGTCGACGGGATCGCGACCTTCACGCCGGGCGTATGGACGTAGTAGGCCTCGGGCGAGTCGTCGTGGAGCTCGGGCGCGCGCACGCCGCCGCCGTACGGCATCCGCACGACGAGCGGGAACTCCATCTTCCCGCCGGTGCGCCAGCGGTAGCGGCCGACGTGGGTGATCAGCTGGTCGAGACAGGGATACGAGAACGCGTCGTACTGCATCTCGCACACCGGCCTCCAGCCCGCCATGCAGAGGCCGACGGCACTGCCGAGGATCCCGGCCTCGGCGAGCGGCGTGTCGACGCAGCGGTTCTCGCCGAAGCGCTCGCGCAGCCCGGCCGTGGCGCGGAAGACGCCCCCCGCGCGCCCGACGTCCTCGCCCATCACCATCACCGTCTCGTCGCGGGCGAGCTCGACGTGAAAGCCGTCGTTGATCGCCTCCACCATGAAGAGCTCCCGCGCCTCAGCCATCCCAGCCCTCGCGGAGGTTCGGCGGCGGGAGGACGTAGGCGTTGTCGAACACGAGCTCCGGATCGGGCTCCGGCTCGGCCTCTGCCTCGGCGATTCCCTGCCGCATCGTCTCGAGCGCCTCGTTCTGGATCTCCTCGGCGGTCGCGTCGTCGAGCACGCCGAGCCGCCGGAGATAGGCGTCGTAGCGGCCGACGCACTCGTTGCGTTTCTCCTCTTCGACGCGGTCGAGGTCGATGTAGGCCCGCGGGTCGTCGGCGGTCGCGTGTGGGGCGGCTCGATACGTGACGGCCTCGATGAACGTCGGTCCACCTCCGGCACGTCCGCGCTCGACCGCCTCGCGCGTCGCCTCGTACACGGCGAGCACGTCGCCGCCGTCGACGCGCACGCCCGGCATCCCGTAGCCGACGGCCTTGTCGGCGAGCGCCTCGGCGTGCGTCTGCGCCTCGAGCGGCGTCGAGATCGCCCACTGGTTGTTGTTGCAGAAGAGGATGAGCGGCGCCTGCATCACCGCGGCGAGGTTGGCGCCTTCGTGGAAGGAGCCCTCGCTCGTCGCGCCGTCTCCGAAGTACGCGATCGCGACGGTCGAGTTGCCCTTCAGCTTCTCGCCCCAGGCGAGACCGGCGGCGTGCGGCACGTGCGTCCCGATCGGGACGCAGATCGAGGCGACGCGGTGATCCGCCGGATTCCACCAGCCCGCCGGATGACCGCGCCACCAGTGGAGGACGGTGCTCGCCGGGATCCCGCGCAGCAGCCCGATCGCGGACTCGCGGTAGCTCGGAAAGATCCAGTCCTCGCCGGCGAGCGCGTGTACCGATCCGGCCTGCATCGCCTCGTGGTTCCAGAAGATCGCGTACGTCCCGATCCGGCCCTGGCGGTGGTAGACGACCGAACGCTCGTCGTACGTGCGCAGGAGGATCAACGAGCGGTAGATGGCGAGGAGCTCGTCCGGGCCGAGACCGTCGACCTCGCGCTCCTCGTCGATCACCCGCCGCAGCTCGTGCTCGTCACGCGCCAGCTGGGCCATCGCGCGGAGTGTATGCCGGGCTGCGACACGGCCGTGCAGCAGGAGGCGGCAGCTTACACTGACACATGGCCGTCTGCCCTGGCTGCGGCGAGGAGAATCCGGATCGCTTCCGACTCTGCGGTTTCTGCGGGACGGAATTGGCTCCCGCGCTGCCGGTGCAGGAGGTGCGGAAGACCGTGACGATCGTCTTCTCGGACCTCAAGGGCTCGACCGCCATGGGCGAGAAGCTCGACTCGGAAGCAGTGCGCGAGGTGATGACGCGCTACTTCGACGAGATGCGCAGCGCACTCGAGCGGCATGGCGGCACGGTGGAGAAGTACATCGGTGACGCGATCATGGCGGTCTTCGGACTGCCACAGCTCCACGAGGACGACGCGCTCCGGGCGGTGCGCGCCGCAAACGAGATGCGCGAGCGGCTCGCAGCCTTGAACGCGGAGCTCGAGCAGCGTTGGGGCGTCACCGTCGGCAACCGCACCGGGGTGAACACCGGCGAGGTCGTGGCGGGCGATCCGGCGACGGGCCAGCGCCTCGTCACCGGCGACACCGTCAACACGGCAGCTCGGCTCGAACAGGCTGCACCCACCAACGAGGTGCTCCTGGGCGATACGACCTTCCGACTCGTCCGCCACGCCGTCGACGTGAAGCCGGTCGAGCCGCTCGAGCTGAAGGGCAAGGCGGAGCGGGTTCCCGCCTACCGGCTCATCTCCGTGCGAGATGCGGAGACCGTCGAGCGCAGGCTCGACAGCACGCTCGTGGGCCGTGCCCACGAGCTCGAGGTGCTCGAGGCCGAGGTGGCTGCGGCCGCCGCGGCAAGCGCCTGCCGGGTCGCAACGCTCATCGCGCCTGCCGGCGTCGGGAAGTCGCGCCTCCTCGAGGAGCTCGGGCGCCGCATCTCAGCGACCGGCCGTCTCGTCCGCGGCCGCTGCCTCCCCTACGGAAAGGGGATCACATTCTGGGCGCTCCTCGAGATCCTCCGCGACGCCGCCGGGATCACCGACGACGACTCGCCGGAGCAGGCGTGCGAACGTCTGCTCGCGCTGACCGGTCCGGAGGGCGAGGACGCCGTGGCCTGCGTCGCCGCCGCGGTCGGGCTCGCCGCCGGCGAGTACCCACTCGACGAGGTGTTCTGGGCAACACACCGCCTCCTCGAGCTCGCCGCGCGCGGACGACCGCTCGTCGTCGGCTTCGAGGACGTCCACTGGGCGGAGGACACGCTCCTCGACCTGATCGAGCACGTGGCGAGGACGTCGGCCGGTGCACCGCTGCTCCTCGTGTGCACCGCGCGCCCCGACCTGCTCGAGCGGCGACCGGGCTGGAGCACGGTCGGGGCGCACGTGGAGCTCTCTCCGCTGTCGGACGACGAGGCCGCGCTCGTGGCGGGGAACCTCCTCGGTGACGCTGACCTGCCCTCGGCGGTGCGCCGGCGAATCGTCGAGTCCGCCGAGGGCAACCCGCTCTTCGTCGAGCAGCTGCTCTCGATGCTGATCGACGACGGCCTGCTCCAGCAGCAGGAGGGTCGCTGGATCGCGGCCGGTGACATCTCCGAGCTCGCGATCCCGGGAACGATCCAGGCGCTGCTCGCAGCGCGCCTCGACATGCTGGCGCCGCCGGAGCGCGCCGTGATCGAGCCGGCGTCCGTCGTCGGCCTGGTCTTCGAGCGGGACGCAGTGGCGGCGCTGTCTCCCGACGCGCTCCGCCCAGAGCTCGACGCGCACCTCGCGACGCTGACAGCGAAGCAGCTCCTCCGACCGCTCGCGACCGAGGCGCCCGCGTACCGTTTCGAGCACATCCTCGTGCGCGACGCGGCCTACCAGGGCATCCTCAAGCGGGCCCGGGCGACGCTGCACGAACGCTTCGCGGACTGGGCCGAGCGCGTGAACCGCGCGCGTGGACGGGAGACGGAGTTCGAGGAGATCCTCGGCTACCACCTCGAGCAGGCGCGAACATACCTCTCGGAGCTCGGCCCGCTGGACGAGCGCGGCCTCGAGCTCGGACGTCGAGCTGCGGCATACCTCGCAGCGGCGGGACGACGGGCGTTCGGGCGCGCGGACATGGCCGCGGCAGCAAACCTGCTGCGCCGGGCCTCTGTGCTCCACGCAGACGGCTCGCGGGAACGGATCGAGCTGCTGCCCGATCTGGCCGAGGCACTGCAGGAGCTCGGCGAGTTCGAAGCGGCCCGGCACACGATCGACGAGGCCCTCGCCGGTGCCCGCGCCCTCGGGGACGACGCGCTCGAGGCAGACGTGATTCTCACCGGGCTGCTCGTGCGCCACCACACCGACGACCTCGACAGCTGGAGCGCAGAGGTCGAGCGGGAGACTGCGCGGCTCATCCCGCTTCTCGACGCCGAGACCTCCGCCGTCGCCTTGGCGAAGGCGTGGCGGATGGTGAGCTTCGTGCACGGCATGGCCTGCCGGTGGGAGGAGACGGCCCTCGCGAACCAGCAGACGATGAGCCACGCCGCCTCTGCCCGCGACCAGTCGCGCGAATCGCGGGCAGCGTCCGCGCTGGCGCAGGCCCTCGCGCTCGGGCCGGCGGCCGTATCCGACGCCGTACCGCAGATCGAGGCGATCCTCAAGGGCGGCCTCTGTCACGGCCGGGCTGAGGCGATCGTGATGCTCAGCCTCGGCCAACTCGAGGCCATGGCCGGGCGCTTCGAGGAGGGCCGCGACCTCTGTGCCCGCGCCTGTCACCTGATCGCCGAACGCGGCGGCGTCCTCGCGAGCGCGACCTCGATCAGCGGTCCCGCCCGCGTCGAGCTCCTTTCCGACCGCGCGGACGTCGCCGAGGAGCAGTTGCGCCGCGACTTCGACGCCCTCACCGCCCTCGAGGAAAACTACTACCGACCGCTCGTCGCGGCCGTGTGGGCACAGGCGCTCTTCGAGCTGGGTCGTCTCGACGAGGCCCTGGCCGCAACGGCCACCGCGGAGGAGCTGGCGAGCGGCGACGACCTCGAGACGCAGGCGGTCTGGAGAAGCGTCCGCGCAAAGGTGCTCTCGCGCCGCGGCAACGCGGGCGCCGCACTCGCTCTAGCCGAGCAGGCGGTCGAGCTGATGCGGCGGACCGATGCTCCGGTCATGCAGGCTGACGCGCTCCTGGACCTCGCCGACATCCACGCACAGGCCGGGCGGGTCGACGAGGCGGTCGAGGCCGTCGTCGAAGCGCGGCTCCGCTACGGCCTGAAGGGGCACGTCGTGGGTGCGCGGCGAGCCGAAGCGCTCCTCGAGCGGCTCGGCCGCCCCGACGCGTGGGTGGCACGCGCGGGCGACGCGCGTGCCACTCCAAGCGCCTCGTAGCGGCCGCTACCCGCCGTGGTAGCCGGGGTCTCCGCCGGTGCCGACGGTGTTGAGCACGATCTGCCCGGTGTCACCGTCGTTGTCCTGGTCGGTACTCGTGATCGAGACGATGCACGAGTCCGTCGAGTAGCCGGCAACGGGATCCGGCTGCGAACCGCCCCCGTTGCAGATCGGCACGATCACGTCGAGCGACGTGTCGGGGTAGTTCGGCCACTCGTGCAGATTGGTCGGATACGTGTTCTTCCAGCCGGAGGGCGTCGGCCTGAGCTCAGGAATCAGCGGCAGGTACTCGTCCGGGAACGTCAAGACGAGCGAGAACTGCTGGCCCTGCGCGGCCTTCACGAACAGCGTCGGGTGGTTACTGCCGTCCGTCGCGACGCCGGTCACCAGCGCGGCGCACGGCGCCCCGTTCAGCCCCGTCGCCGTCACGTCGGTGCCCGCGGTCGAGCTGTCCTCCCACGGACCGCCGTAGCTCGTCGAGGCCGAATCGCCCTGGCCGAGGCAGTCGCTCGTCTCGGTCTGGACGGTCTGCCCGGCCGGCGGGGTGAACGCCGGCTGTCCCACCGGTGCGCTTGCGCTTCCCTTGGCAAACCCCGCACCAAGCGGGCCGATGCTCAGGTACCCGGCAACGCCCTTGACCGTGACCGGCCCGGACGACGGCACCGTGAACGTGACATACCTGGTAGCGCTCGTGTTCGGCGCCATGACCCCGAGCGGGCACGCGATGGTCTTCGGGAAGAGCGGCGCCAGGCCGTGGCAGCCGCTGCCCGGCGTGAAGGCCACCTTCGACCCGAACGTCAAGAAGAGCGCCGCGCCGGTCAACCGCGCGCCACCGTTGTCGAACGTCGCCTGCACGAGTCCCTGGTTTCCCTGCGTGAGCGTGGTCGGCTGGATCGACACCGTTAGCGACGCCGGGGACGCACTCGCGACAGGCACGCCGACGCAGAGCACGAAGCCGGCCAGCGCGAAAGCGCCCGCGACGGCTCCGCCTGCCCTCAACAACCTTGTCATGAAGCCCTCCCTCTCCTCTCTATGAGAGGCGATGCGTACCCCTGTCCCCGGCATCCTGCTTCGAAATGGCTCGCGAGTCAACGTCCGTCACCAGCTTCATACCAGCACGGAGACGGCCGCCCGCTCGGCCTCGAACACTACCTCCTCGACGTCTCCGAGGTCCTCGCCGTCCACGTGCAGCGGCAGCGGGACGTCGCAGCGCATCTCGATCCGGTCGAGGTCGTGCTCGCGGATGAACCCGCGATCGTGGACCCGGCCGCTCAGTACCCGGGCGGCCACCGACGGGAGCGAGGCCGGCGCGACCTCCACCGGCGCGACGAGATCGAGGCCCCGGTCGAACTCCGCGTCGGGCGCGATCGACAAGGCGAGAACGCCCGCATACGTATAGGGACGCCCGTTTGCGACGAAGGCGCAGACGGCGCGACCGTAGCCCTCGATCTCGAGCTGTGGCTCGAGCCTGCCTCTCCGGTCGGCGAGCTCGCGGACGATCGCCCAGGCGAACGCGAGGTCCCCAGGACGCCGCCCGTCGCCACTCCGACCGAGAGCGTCGACGCGGCGGACCGCCGCCGCCGGCAGCCCCACACCGCCGGCGAAGGCGAACCGCCGGCCGTTGACGCGGCCGAGCGAGATCCGACGCGTTCGGCCGGCGGAGAGCGCACCGGCGATCTGGCGCGCCGCCGCGACCGGGTCGCGCGGCAGCCCGAGTGCACGCGACAGCACGCTCGCGCCGCCGCCCGGCAGGAAGCCGATCGGGACGTCGCGCTCGAGCCCGTTCAGCGCCTCGTTGAAGCCGCCGTCTCCCGAGAAGACGACGATCGCCTCTGCACCGCCCCGCCCGGCCTCGGTCACGAGCTCGGTCGCGTGCCCTGGTCGCTCAGTCAGAACGACGTCGAGCTCGGCGACCTCCTCCAGCTTCGCACGGACCTGCGCGAGACCCGCCTCGTTCACGTTCGTCGCGAACGGATTGACGACCAGCGTGACGTTCATCGGCTCGCGTATCCGCGCATCCCGTCGAGGAGAAGCGCCGTGAAGCGGTCGGCCAGCTCATCGGTGGCTGTTCCGGGCCGCAACCAGGTGTAGGCCCAGTTCGCCGCCGAGAGCGCGAGCAGCGCCGCGGTCGCGTCGTCGAGATCCGTGCGCAGCTCGCCGAGCTCGCGACCTTCGCGGAACAGCGCCCGAAAGCGCTCCTCGTAGCGGCGCCGCTCGGCGACGAACTCCTCCCGCCGCTCGCCCTCGAGGTAGCGCCACTCCCGCACGAACACCGTCGCCACGTCGAGCTGCTCGGCCACGACCCGGAGGTGCGCGCGCAGCGCGGCGCGGATCCGCTCGACGACCGGCCCTTCCTCAGGCACTCCGTCCAGAGCGGCGTGGAAGGCCGCCGAGCCCTCGCGCGCGACCTCCCAGAGCAGGTCTGCTTTCGACTCGATATGCGCGTAGAGCGAGCCCTTCTGGACGCCCATCGCCTCGGCGAGGTCGCCGATCGACGTGCCGTGGTAGCCCTTCTCCGCGAAGAGGCGGGCGGCCGTGCGGGTCAGCTCGGTGCGGCGCGCAGACATCTAGAATGCAAAACCTAACGATCGTTCGGAAGGTGGTGCTGAGTGGCGGCAGTTGCGATTCCCCGGAATGAGCAGGCATTTCTCGAGTACGTCCAGTCCGGCGGCCAGGTCGAGACGACCGACTGGATGCCCGACGACTACCGGGCGAAGCTGATCAAGTTCATCGAGATGCACGGCAACTCCGAGCTCATGGGCGTGCTGCCCGAGCGCGAGTGGATCCTCCGTGCCCCGACGCTCCAGCGCAAGCTCGCGCTGACCGCGAAGGTGCAGGACGAGGTCGGGCACGCGCAGCTCATCTACCGCGTGGTCGAGGATCTCGGCAAGCCGCGCGAGCAGTGCCTCGCGGACCTCGTCGACGGCAAGGCGAAGTTCCACAACGTCTTCCATTACCCGACGAAGACGTGGGGAGACGTCGGCGTCATCGCGTGGCTCGTGGACGCTGCGGCGATCATCAGCCAGAAGGCGCTCCTCAAGTGTTCGTACGCGCCGTACGCGCGGATCATGAAGAAGATCTGCTGGGAGGAGTCGTTCCACATCCTGCACGGCCGCGACGTGATCCTCGCCATGGTGACGGGAACGCCGGAGCAGTTCGAGCTCGTGCAGGAGGCGCTCGACCGCTGGTGGGGCCCACTGATGCAGTTCCACGGCAACCCGATCCCGCCCGACGAGGACCCGATGTACCTCTGGCGGATCAAGTCGCAGGGGAACGAGGAGGCGCGGCAGCAGTTCCTCGACGGCTACGTGCCGCAGATCCGCGAGCTCGGCCTCGAGGTTCCGGACCCGAAACTGCGCAAGCGCGACGACGGCGTCTGGGAGTACACCGAGCCCGACTGGGCCGAGCTCAAGCACGTCGTCACCGGCCACGGCCCCAAGACCGAAGAGCGCCTCGCGTTCCGCCGCGGCTTCCTCGAGCGGGAGCAGTGGGTGCGCGACGCGGTCCTGGCCGCATGAACCATCCCGGCCTTGCTCATCCGATCTGGGAGGTCTTCCGGCAGGAGCGGCGCGGCCAGCCGTTCGAGCACGCCGGATCGGTGGTCGCACCCGACGCGGAGTTCGCCGAGGCCTGGGCGCGCGAGCAGTACGGCCGGCGCGGCGAGTCGGTCGCGCTCTGGCTCGTCCCGCGCGACGCGATCCACGACGTCGAGGACTGGGCGGACGAGTTCGACCTCAAGTACCGCCGCGTCGACGGCTACTCGATCAAGGCCCGTCTGAAGGAGGCTCGTGAACGAGCAGGCACTGCTGGGCCTGGCTGACGACGAGCTCGTCATCGGCTGGCGCGACTCCGAGTGGACGGGCATCGCGCCGCTGCTCGAGGAGGACGTCGCCTTCTCCTCGATCGCGCAGAACGAGATCGGGCACGCGCGCGCGGTCTATTCGCTCCTCTCCGACGATCCGGACGCGCTCGCCTTCGACCGCGAGACGAAGGAGTACCGCTGCGCGCCGTTCGTCGAACTCCACCTGCTCGAGTGGGCGCACACGATCGCCCGCCGCTGGCTCTACGAGGTCGCCGACGAGATCCGGATCACGGCGCTCAAGGACGACGCCGACCCAGCTGTCGCGGGCCTCGCGGCGAAGATCGACCGCGAGGAGGCGTACCACCGCATGCACGCCGAGATGTGGCACGAGCGGCTGCGTGACGAGCCGCGGTTCCGGGCGGCGGTGGAGGAGCTGTGGCCGTACGCGCTCGGCGTCCTTCCCGAGGAGCTGCGCGGCGAGCTCCTGGCGCGGGTAGGCCTCGCCGGGGTCGAGGCGGTCGAGCGCGGGACGCACACCGACGAGCTCGTGCCGCTGTGGGAGGAGATGACGATCGTGCGACGCTCGGCGCCGGCGGGAGCGCAGTGGTAGCGGAGGCGCAGGTCTGGGAGGCGCTCGAGGAGATCCCTGACCCGGAGATCCCCGTCGTGTCGCTCGTCGAGCTCGGCGTCATCCGTTCGGTCGATGTCGAGAACGGACACGTCCGGATCGAGTTCACCCCGACCTTCCTCGGCTGCCCGGCGCTCGAGTTCATGAAGCGGGCGATGGAGAAGAAGGTCGCGGAGCTGGGCGCCAAGCCGGAGGTCGAGGTGATCGCCGACGACTCGTGGTCGACCGACCGGATCACGCCGGCAGGCCGCGAGAAGCTGCGCGCCGCGGGCTTCGCACCGCCGGCGCCGCGAGAGGCCACGGCCCCAAGACTCCTCCAGCTGCAGAGGAGCGTCTTCCGCTGCCCCTATTGCGGCTCCACCGAGACGCGCCTCGAGAACATCTTCGGCCCCACGCCGTGCCGGTCGCTCCGCTACTGCGAGAGCTGCTGCCAGCCGTTCGAGCAGTTCAAGACGATCTGATGATGAGACCGGGCGCCTGGACGCCCTAGCCGCGGTCGGCGCTGAGCCAGACAACCTCGCCGCCGGTCACGCCGAGCGACTGTGCGGCGTTGACGGGATTCCCGCAGATCACCGAGAGCCAGCCCCGCGGGTCGACCATCAGACCCCATTCGCCGCTCGCAAGGTCGGCGTAGGTGGCGACTATGCTCGCGACAGCGCTTCCTCCCGCGGGCGTTTCGACGAGAATCCGCTCGACCCGATCGAGCCCGGCAGCGGCGAGCTGCGAACTGCGCACGTTGAGCTGGACGTTCCCGAAGCGGTTGAGGTCTTGCACCTCGCAGGTGATCTTGCCCGGCTCCACCAGCGGCTCGGCCAGTTGCACCTCGGCCAGGGTCTCCGCCCCGACCGCCGGCCCAAGGTCGGCAAGTGACGCGCCGTGCGCGAGGTGCGCGGCCGCCGGGGCGAGCACGTCCCGCGCGTGGAACGAAGGCGAGACCGGCTCGAGCAGGATGCTCGACGACGTGATCGACACGGCGCTCCTCACGCCACCCGCCGCATGCCAGGCGGGACTCAGCAGACCGTTGTCCGGACCGACGAAGAGCCTTCCGTCCTCAGCCTCGATCGCGATGTCTCGATCGCGCCCGACGCTCGGATCGACGACGGCGAGCGTGATCGCATCGTGGCGTATGAACCGCAGCGAGTCGGCCAGGAGGAGCGCCCCTCCGCTGATGTCCATCGGCGGGACGCCGTGCGAGAGATCGACGACCGGGCACCCCGGCGCGAACTTGTCGATCACAGCGTGGCAGATGCCGACCCATTCGTTGCGAACCCCGAAGTCCGAGAGGAAGACGATCGACCGCGTCATCTACGCACCACCGAGGAAGCTTCGCGCCTCGCCGTCTGCGATGCAACTCGGCACCGCAGAGCCTTAAGGGTCGGTTCCGCGGTGCTATCCCGCGAGCACAGGAGACAGCGATGAGACGCCCGATCGCTCCCGATGATCTGTTTCGCTTCCGCTTCGCGGCGTCTTCGGCATCTCGAGGCGGTGGCACCTTACGGGCTGGGTGATCGGCCACACCGATCGCTTCAAGGCCGCCTGCCCAGAGAACCCGGTCTTCGACTGGTTCTCGATATACGCGACGAGCGACGTCGGCGCCGACTTCAGCGTCCGCGAGCTCGGCGGCACGCCGGTCGAGGCGGAGGACGTCTTCCGCGCTGCTCGCCGATCACCTCTGCGCACCGTAGTACGACGCCGGCGCTATTCCTGCAACACGAGAACGACTTCCGCTGCTCGACTGGACGAACCGCTACGTGCCCAGCGGCGTCACGACCCGGACGCGTCGGAGGAGACCGCCGTTCCCGTCTAGGACCGCCCCCGGCGCACGGGATCCCGCGAGGGCCGGAGCCGCAAAGAGCGGCCCCGGCCCAGCTAGCCTCGTACGTCAGGGAGTGGAGATAGCGGCGCACTCTCCGAGCGCCTTGCCGAGCACGGTGTTCGGGGATCCTCCCGAATCGCCGACCTGGGCGGCCGGGCTGTTCGCCTTGCAACTGAGGTTGCCGCGGACGGTGTTCGTCTGGACCTCGTTCCCGTCGGGATCCGCCACGACGTTGTCGCGGAAGTCGACGTTGCCTCCGACGGTCGTGCGGAAGAAGCCGAGCCAGCACGAGCGGAAGTGCTTGATGGTCGCCGTGCCGCCGATCGACACGTCCTCGAAGGTGGCGTACGCAGGGGACCCGAAGAGCGCGTCCTGCGGGTCGCAGTTGACCCCGCCGCCGCCGCCGTCGAGCTTCAGATTCCCGCCGACGACAGTGTTGTGCACGAGCACGGCGAGCGCATTGTTCGCCTGCAGGGTGCCGAAGACGGTCTCCCTGCTCGAGAGCGTTCCGACGTTCTGATCGGGATCGTTGAAGCAGACGAACGCCTCCGGCTCGCAGCCGAGCACGAGCACTGCGTTTGTCTTCACGTTCACGTTGCCGCCGACCGTGAGCGTCGGCCCGCCGCCGAACGCGGCCAACAAGCCCGCATTCGGCTCGACGGTCAAGCTGCGACGCACGATGACGCTGCCGGCGTCGAGGGTGCAGAAGCCCGTGATGTCGAGCGACCAGTACGTGCCCGGAGCGATCGATCCACCGGCGCAGGTGCTCCCGGTCGACATGTTCTTCGCCTGAAGCGTCGCGGGGGCGATCACGAGCCTGCTTGCACGCTGGAGCTGCGGCGTTGACTTCGCTGCGGACGAGCTCCGGAGGCCCGCTCCTAACGCGGTCGGGATGACCACGACCAGTGCCGCTCCCGCCGCAAGCATCGCGACGAGCCGCCACCGGCCAAGCCTAGTCAGTGACTTCATTTGCTCCCCTTCCCTTTTTGCTGCGCGGACGCCCGCGCAGGAGATCTTGGCGACTGTCTCGCACGTGCGTGTGGTTGTCAAACGTGAACGCGACGATCAGCGTCGCCGGGCTCAGGAAACCTGGGCGAGCCGCTCGGCGAACTCGGGGTCTTCGGCGCAGAGACGGTCGACCTCGGCTCGCTCGACGGCGAGGACGACACCATGGGTCGACGCGCGGACGCGCGCCGTCCGCGTCCCGTCCGGCGAGAGGAGTGCACGCTCACCGATCACCGAGCCGGGACCGAGCTCGCGGTCGCCCTCCGGCGCTTCCACCACCACGTGCCCCTCGACCACGACGTAGAGGCCGGTGCCCGGCAGGCCGCGCTCGATCAGCATCTGCCCGGCACCGAACGAGAGCGCCGAGCCGACGTCCTCCAGCTTGCGGAGATCGTCTTCGTCCACGGCGCCGAGTATGGCACCACCCCGGCACTGGTGACGATGCGGTGACAGACCCTGGAAGGCGCCGCGCATGGCGGATAGGGTGCGCCGCGATGCCCGCCGCCACCGCAGACGACCTCGCCGGCATCCCGCTCTTCGACACCCTCGAGGCCGACGAGCGGGAGGCGATCGCGCCGTGGTTCGAGCGGCAGAACGTCAGTGCCGGCGTGAAGCTCACCGGCGAGGGTGCGTCCGGCTACTCGTTCTTCGTCCTCCAGGACGGAACGGCGACGGTCACGATCGACGGGGTCGAGGTGCGAACGCTCGCGGCAGGCGACTTCTTCGGCGAGCTCGCGATCCTCGGCGACGGGCGACGCACGGCCACCGTCACGACGGCCGCTTCGTCGCAGCTGCTCGTCCTCTTCGGAACCGACTTCCGGTGGCTCCAGCAGGAGCACCCGGAGATCGCAGCGCGAATCGAGTCGAGCCTCCGCGAGATCGCCCAGGCCGCGTAGCGCGTAGCAAGCGGATCTCCGGGTACGCTCCGAGCGTGGCCGTCGAGATCCTCTACTGCCCGGTCTGAAGCGGATACGACCGACGGGCCGCGAGTCTCGCGGCCGAATTGCAGGAGCAGGGAATCGATGCCTCGATCCGCGCGGGCGAGAAGTCGCAGTACGACGTCCTCGCCGACGGCGAGCTGATCTTCTCGAAGCAGAGCGTCGGGCGCTGGCCGGAAGACGGCGAGGTCCTGAGCCTGCTCAGCTCCCGCTGAAGCGCGCCTCGCGCTTCTCGCCGAACGCAGCGACACCCTCGCGGAAGTCCGCGGTCTGCGCCGCCTCGGTCTGAGCCTCCGCCTCGCGCTCGAGCTGCTCCTCGAGCGACGAGGTCGCCGCTTCATCGAACAGGCGCTTCGTCAGCCCGATCGCGCGGGTCGGTCCGGCGGCCAGCGCCGCCGCGCGCTCCGCCACCCGCGCCGCGAACGAGTCCGCCTCCACCACCTCGGAGACGAGCCCCCACGCGTACGCCTCCGCGGCGGTCAGCCGCCGATTCGAGGTCATCCACTCGAACGCGCGCGGCGTTCCGAGCAGGCGCTGCAGGAAGTACGTCCCGCCGGAGTCGGGAATCAAGCCGATCCCGACGAAGCCGGGCACGAAGAACGCGGCATCGGAGGCGAGGCGGAGATCGCAGGCGCACGCGAGCGAGAGACCGGCGCCGGCGCAGACGCCGTTCACGGCCGCGATGACCGGCTTCTCGAGCGAGCGGATCGCCCTGACGTTGACGTGGTAGGTCGCGCGCAACATCGCCGCGACGTCGCCGGACTCGCCGAACGCGCCGAGATCCTGGCCGGCCGAGAAGCCGCGGCCCGCACCGGTGACGACGACCGCACGCACCGCTGGATCGCGCGCCTCCTCGAGAGCCGCGTGCAACTCCTCGTGCACCGTCAGCGTGAATGCGTTCAGCTTTTCCGGCCGATTGAGCGTGATCGTCTGCACGCTGCCGTCACGCGTCATCTCGACTTCGGCCATGCCCCGGACACTACTGCTGCCGTACGCTCAGAGGCGTGGAACTCGAACGCCAGGAGCGAGACGGCGTCCGCTGGGAGGTGGCGCGCCGGCTTCCCGCGCTGCCGTTGCGACAGCTGCTCGGCCAGGCGCCCGAGGGGTGGGCACTCGAGGGGCCGGACGACGTGACCTTCCACGAGCTGCCGTTCCCTGGAATCCCGCTGATCCTCAACCTCGGCTCGCGCTGGCGCGTCGAAGGCGAGACCCTCGACAGCTTCCTCGCGGGTCTGCACACCCGACCGAGCAGGGTCAGGGGCGGGAGCTCCTTCTCGTGCCTCGAGCTCCGTCTGACCCCGCTCGGAACGCGCCGGCTGCTCGGGCTGCCGCTGCACGAGCTCGCCAACGGCACGCATCCGCTCGAGGATCTCTTACCCGGCGCAGGAACCCTTACCTCGCGCGTGCGGGAGGCAGCGACCTGGGACGAGCGCTTCGATCTCCTCGAGGCGTTCCTCGCAAGGCGGCTGGCCGATACGCCGGCGACTCCGCGCGAGCTCGACTGGGCCTGGAGTCAGCTCGTGCGCAGCGGCGGGCGCGTCCGCGTCCGAACCCTCGCGGCGGACCTGGGCTGGAGCCCACGGCGCCTGATCGAACGCTTCCGCGACCACGTCGGCCTCCCGCCGAAGGCCGCCGCCCGCGTGATCCGGCTCGACCGCGCGGTGGCCGCACTTCGCTCCGGGACACCGCGGATCGCAGAGGTGGCTGCAGCCTGCGGCTATGCCGACCAGGCACACCTCGGCCGGGAGCTCCGGGAGCTCGGCGATGTCACGCCGAGGCAGATCGTCGGCGGAAATTTCGTTCAAGACGTCGCCGCCGGGGCAGCCTAGGCTCAGCCCGTCTTCGACGAGAGGAGCGAGATGAACGAGCACCCCACGGTCTTTCCAACCATGAAGTACCGCGACGCAGGCGCCGCGATCGAGTTCCTGCAACGCGCGTTCGGAGCCGAGCCGCACGCGGTCTACCGCGACGACGACGATCGGGTGCGCCATGCCGAGCTTCGCCTCGGCAACGGCATGGTGATGCTGGGTCCGGCGGAGGCCGCCGAGGGCGGAGGGGTCTACGTCGTCGTGCCGGATCCCGACGGACACTGCGCCCGGGCACGCGAAGCAGGCGCCGAGATCCTCCGCGAGCCGAACGACACCGACTACGGCTCACGCGAGTACGGCGCCCGCGACCCCGAAGGGCTCGCCTGGCACTTCGGCACCTACCAGCCGTTCGAGGTCGCGCCGACGGCAGCTGAGCCCGACCGTTAGGAGAGCTCGAGGAACTCGACCGTCGGCTGCGGGAACCCGCGCTTGTACGCGTCCTTCCCCGTCGCCATGAACTCGTCGCTCCGGATCGCGCTCTGGAACGCCGGCTCGTCGGCGAACTCCCACTCCGCGTAGTACGCGTGCGCCGGCTCGCCCATCGGGGCGCCCGTGACCGGTCCGTGCCGGAAGACGCTGCCGGGCACCCGCGCGCAAAGCTCAGCGTGCTCCGAGTAGGCCTCGGCGTCGGGCTCGTGCTCGTAGAGGACGGCGACCCTGTACATAGACTCCTTTCGGCAGCTGGCGAGAGGACGATAACCCGGCCCGAAGGAGGAGCGATGGCAGGCAAGGTCGTGCACGTAGAGATCGGCGCCGCGGACACCGACCGCGCACAGGGGTTCTGGAGTGGCGTCTTCGGCTGGGAGGTCGGGCCTCCGATGTCCCCCGATATGGACTACCGGATGTTCCAGAGCGCCCCCGACCAGGGTGGCGCGATCACCGCCTCCGAGGAACAGGGCCATCTGACGGTGTACCTCGACACCGACGACATCGACGCGTCGATCGGCAAGGTGCGCGAGCACGGCGGAGACGCCGCCGACAAGGTGCCGGTGCCGGGCTTCGGCTGGTTCGCCGCCTGCCACGACACCGAAGGGAACGCGTTCAGCCTCTGGCAGGCCGACCAGTCGGCGGCGTAGCACCTGACGACTACGTCCCGCGGTGGTCGAGGACGCGGAGTGCCTTGCCCTCGCTCCGCGGGACGCTGCCCGGCGGGCCGAGCCGCACGCGAGCGGTCAGCCCGAGCGCCCGGCCGAGCCGCTCGGCGACGAACGCCTCGAGCCTCTCTCCGCCGGACTCGTGCTCGCGCAGCTCGGCGTCCACGGTCAGCTCGTCGAGGTGCTCGGGCCGCTCGACGACGAGCTGATAGTGAGGCGCGAGCTCCGGGATCGCCAGGAGCGCACGCTCGATCTCACTCGGAAACACGTTGACGCCGCGGATGATGAGCATGTCGTCGGTTCGCCCGAGCACGCGTGACATTCGCGCGAACGTGCGACCGCACGCGCACGGCTCACGCGTGAGCGAGGCGAGATCGCCGGTGCGGTAGCGCAGCAGCGGAAGCGCCTCCTTCGTCAGCGTCGAGAAGACGAGCTCACCGACCTCCCCGTCCGGCACTGGCTCGCCCGACGCCGGATCGACCACCTCGACGAGGAAGTGATCCTCGTTCACGTGCGCGCCGCCGCGGCCTTCGACGCACTCGGCCGAGACGCCCGGACCCATCACCTCGGACAGGCCGTAGATGTCGAGCGCGGTCAGTTCGAGAGCTCCCTCGATCGCCTCGCGCAGGCCCTCCGTCCACGGTTCCGCGCCGAAGACGCCGGCGCGAAGGTTGAGGCGCGCCGGCTCGGAGACGTGGTCGGCGATCGCGAGCGCGTAGCTCGGCGTGCAGCAGAGGATCTCGGCACCGAGGTCCTCGAGCAGCTGCGCCTGGCGCGGCGTGTTGCCTCCCGACGCCGGCACGACGGTGCAGCCGAGCCGCTCGGCGCCGTAGTGGATGCCGAGGCCACCGGTGAAGAGGCCGTAGCCGTACGCGACGTGGACGACGGTGCCCGGCCCCGCTCCCGCTGCGGCGAGCGCCCGCGCGCAGCAGTCCGCCCAGGCCGCGAGATCGGCGCGCGTGTAGGCGACGATCGTCGCCTTGCCGCGCGTCCCCGACGAGGCGTGGATCCGCAGGCACTCCTCGAGCGGCACCTGCAGGAGACCGAACGGATACGCGTCCCGCAGCTCCGACTTGACCCGGAACGGCAGGTCCGCCAGCGCCTCGGGCTCGACGCCGAATCGCTCCCGCAGCCGCTCGCGCTGCAGCCGCTCGAGCTCCGGCCGCGGCAAGGTCTCCAGCTCTGACTGGAAGATCGGCACGCGGCTGATTATTCTCTCTTTCGCAAGCGCCACTGGAAGCGACCCAAGGGAGGCGGCGTGCGCGCACCGTTCATTGCCATCGAAGAGGCCGTAGTGACCTACTTGGAGGTATGGACGAGTGCTTCGCAGAACGCTGAATCTTGGGATCCTGGCGCATGTAGACGCCGGTAAGACAACTCTCACCGAACGGCTCCTCTATGCCGCCGGCGTGATCGACGAGATCGGCAGCGTCGACAAGGGAACGACGCAGACCGACTCGCTCGCGCTCGAGCAGCGGCGCGGAATCACCATCAAGTCGGCCGTCGTCTCGTTCCCGATCGACGGTGTGACGGTCAACCTGATCGACACGCCGGGCCACCCCGACTTCATCGCCGAGGTGGAGCGGGTGCTGAGCGTGCTCGACGGCTGTGTGCTCGTGCTCTCGGCGGTGGAAGGGGTGCAGCCGCAGACGCGGATCCTGATGCGCGCGCTCGAGCGGCTGAACGTGCCCACGCTCCTCTTCGTGAACAAGATCGACCGGGCCGGCGCCGACCCGGAACGCGTGCTCGACGAGATCGAGCGGCGCCTGACTCCGGCAGTCGTGCCGATGGGCTTGGCGGACGGCTTAGGGACGCGCGCTGCGTCGTACGCGCCGTTCGGGCCTGCCGATGGCGACCTGGTGGAGCGTGCGAGGGCCGGCGAGCTGCATCCCGTCTTCTTCGGCTCGGCGCTCACCGGCGCTGGCACGGACGAGCTGATGGACGGGATCGCCGGGCTGCTCCCGGCGCCCGCGGGTGACGGCAACGCTCCCCTTTCGGCCCGGGTGTTCAAGATCGAGCGTGGGCCGGACGGGGACCGGATCGCCTACACCCGTCTCTTCTCGGGGTCCCTCAGGGTGCGCGACCGCTTCCCGGCCGGCAAGGTGACCGCGCTCCGGGTCTTCGCGGACGGCGACGCCGCGCAGCGGGACGCCGTCCAGGCGGGCGAGATCGCGAAGCTCTGGGGCCTCGGAGAGATCCGGATCGGTGACTGGCTCGGCGAGCCGCAGCCCGGCGTCGAGCACCACTTCGCGCCGCCGACGTTCGAGGCGGTCGTCGAGCCCGCCGACCGCGCGGACGGGCAGCGGCTGAGTGTCGCTCTCGGCCAACTGGCCGACCAGGACCCGCTGATCGACGTCCGGCAGGACGACACGCGGTCGGAGATCTCCGTCTCCCTCTACGGCGAGGTGCAGCGGGAGGTGATCGAGGCGACGCTGGCGGATGAGTACGGCCTCGAGGTCGCGTTCCGCGAGACGACGACGATCTGCATCGAGCGTCCGACGGGAAGCGGCGAGGCGATCGAGATCCTCAACACGCCGACGAACCCATTCCATGCCGACCTCGGACTGCGTATCGAAGCGGCCGCGCCCGGATCGGGAATCGAGGTGCTGATCTCTCCCGAAGTCGACCGGCGGGATGCACCGCTCTACGTCTTCAAGACGTTCGACGGCTTCGCGGAACACCTGGAGGAGTACGTCCGGCTCGCTCTGGAGGAGGGGCTCTACGGCTGGCGGGTCACGGACTGCGTCGTCACGCTGACGAAGATCGGCTACAGCCTGGCCGACGGGCCGCCGTCACGACGCGGCCCGATGCCGACCGCCCGCGACCTCAAGCGGCTGACACCGCTCGTCCTGATCCAGGCGCTCGAACGGAGCGGCTCGACCGTCTGCGAGCCGGTGTTCCGGGTGAGCGCGGAGGTGCCGACCGAGACGATCGGCGCGGTACTCGCCGCCCTCGGGCGGCTCGGCGCCGGAGCGAGCACGCCCTCGGCCCGCGGAGAGCTCTCGGTCCTCGAGACGCAGCTCTCCGCGTCCGCGGTTCAGGAGCTGCGCCGGCAACTTCCCGGCCTGACCGGCGGCGAGGGCGTGGTCGACTCGGAGTTCGCCGGCTACCAGCCGGTGACGGGCGACCCTCCCGTCCGGGGACGGCTGACGCCCGACCCGCGCAATCTCACCGAGTACCTGGCGCAGGTCGGGCGGTGACCGTCAGGCCGCCTCGGCGAGCGCCTCCGTCTCCACGCCGACGACCTCACCGGCGGGGCGCCGCGGGATGAAGGCGGCTGCAACCGCGCCCAGCGCGACGACTGCGCCACCGATCCAGACGGCCGTCGACGTCCCGTTCGTGAACGTCTCGGGACTCGTGTATCCGCCGGCCTGCGCGAAGACCGAGGCGAGGACCGCGACGCCGAACACGCCGCCGAGCTCGCGGATCGCGTTCGTCGCACCCGACGCCTTGCCCTCGTACTTCGGCGAGACCGCGCTGAGCACGACGTTCGCCACGGGGGCGAAGAAGAGGGCCATCCCCGCGCCGGAGATCACGAACGGCGCGACGAGATCGGAGTACGGCACGGTCGGCGACTGCAGCGACGCGAGCCACATCAGCCCGCCGGCCTGCAGGGCGAGCCCGACCGTCATCAGCCGCTGACCGCCGATCCGGTCGGACATCGCGCCCGCAATCGGGGCGATGAAGATCGGCATCGCCGTCCAGGGCAGGATCCGCAGGCCGGCAGCGAGCGGCGACATGTGCTGCACCGTCTGGAAGAACTGCGCGAGCAGGAAGATCGAGCCGAACATCCCGAAGAACATGAGGAACGACGCGATGTTGGTGAGCGCGAAGGTCCGCTCGCGGAAGAACTGCAGCGGCAGCATCGGGGCAGAAGCACGCTTCTCCCAGACCACGAAACCCGCCACGAGTGCGGCGCCGGCCACGATCGGGAGGACGACGCCGAGGCTCGTCCAGCCGTGTGCGTTGCCGCGCACGAGGCCCCAGACGATGCCGAGAAGACCGACGCTCGCAAGCCCCAGACCCGGGAGGTCGAGCCCAGCGTCGGGACCCTTCGTCTCCTCGAGCCGCGCAAGCGCAAGCGGAGCGAGGACGAGGCCGATCGGCACGTTGAGCCAGAAGATCCAGTGCCAGGAGACGCCGTTGACGATCGCTCCTCCGACGAGCGGGCCGATCGCGATCGCGAGACCGCCGATGCCTCCCCAGATCCCGAGCGCGAGCCCGCGCCGCTCACGCGGCACGGCGGCGGACAGGATGGTCAGCGTGAGCGGCGTGACGATCGCCGCGCCGACGCCCTGAAGCGCGCGCGCGACGTCGAGCGCGTCGGCGCTGGTGGAGAGTGCCGCGGCCGCGGACGCCGCCGTGAAGAGGAAGAGGCCGATCACGAACATCCGGCGCCGGCCGAAGCGATCGCCGAGCGCGGCGCCCGTGAGGAGTAGCACCGCGAAGGTGAGCGTGTACGCGTTGACCGTCCACTCGAGCTGCGAGATGGTCGCGTGGAGGTTGTGCCGGATGACGGGCAGCGCCGTCGTGACGACGAGGTTGTCGAGGCTGACCATGAAGAGCGCGACCGAGGTGATCACCATCGTCCAGATCATCGAGCGCTTTTGTGTGTGAGTCATCACTTCCCCCAAACGGAAAAAAGAGAGGTCTAGTGCTCCTTGCCGCTTCCGGACAGGAGCTCGGTCATCCACTGGTCGGGCTCGTGGTCGACGTGCATCGAGGCGAGGACGTTGAGGAGCATCCCCGTCGAGAAGAACCCCCAGACCGTCGGCCAGTCGGCACCCGAGACACGCCGTACGTACGCGACGAGATCGCCGAAGCCGGCTCGGACGACCTCGCGGATCTCGGGGTCGTCACACGCGGCGTACGCCTGCATCTGCGCGCGCAGCCGCGTCCGATCCTCCTCGAGCATCGTCTGATACGCCTGGCCGATGGCCTTCAGCGCCTCCTCGCCGCGCTTGCCCTCGGCGGCGCGCTGGAACATCTCGAGCGTTTCACGGAGGCAGCGGGCTACGGACGCCTTGAAGAGCTCTTTCTTCGTCCCGAACAGACGGAACAGGTAGGGCTGCGAGATGCCGGCGCGGCGGGCGATGTCCTCGGTCGAGGCGCCCTCGAAGCCACGCTCGGCGAACTCGATCATGGCGGCGTCGAGCACCTCGTCCCGCCTGGCCGCCGCCGTCGATCTCCTGGTCGTGGTGTTCATCGCCTGTGATGCTAGTGATGACTCACAATGTTGTCAAGCCCGCCGGAGCCAGCACTAGGGTTCCGGCGGTGTCCGGGAGTGCGCTTGCGACAGGGCTGGCAGTTGCGGCCGGCCTCGCCGGCTCGGTGCAGGTCGCGCTCATGTCGCGGCTCGGCGAGCGCATCAGCGTGCTCGGCGCGCTCGCGTTCTCGACCGCCCTGACTGCGGCGATCGCTCTCGTGATCCTCGTCATCGCGCGCGGCAGCCTCGGCGCCTTCTCGGACGCTGTCCACCAGCCGTGGTGGATGCTGCTCGGCGGCGTGATGGGCCTGATCATCGTCTTCACGGTCACCTACGCCGGCCCTCGGATCGGCGTCGCGGCGACGGTGGGGATCCTGATCGCCGGCCAGCTCGCCATGGGCGCCGCGATCGACCGCTGGGGGCTGTTCGGCTCGGATCGGATCGCGCTGCACTGGCCACGAGTGCTCGGGATTGCGCTCCTCGCGGCCGGCGCCGCGCTCTCCCTCAAGAAGTAGCGAGCGCGCTCGATCAGGTCGGCGGCGAGCGTCGTTCCCGGGCGCTCGCGGAGCCGCTCGCCGGCCGCTACGCACCGCGCACGCAGCGGCTCGTCCGCGAGCACGCGGTCGAGCGCAGCCGCGAGCTCGCCGTCGCCGAACCCGTAGGTCGGTAGCCGGATCCCGAACCCGGTCTCCTGCACGCGCTGCGCGTTGTCGTGCTGGTCCCAGAAGATCGGTAGGACGAGCATCGGCTTGCCGAACCACATGCACTCGGTCGTCGTGTTGTTGCCGCCGTGCGTGATCACGGCGTCGACGTGCGGGAGGACGGACGCTTGCGGCAGGAACTCCTCGCCGACCATGTTCCCGGCGAGCTCGTACTTCGCATGCTGCGGCCCGGTGCTCACGACGTAGCGGTGCGGCGTGTCCACGAGCTCGGCCACGAGCCGCTGCATCAGCGACACGTCGGCCGAGCCGAGCGAGCCGAGGCTGAGATAGACGAGCGCGCGGCCGTCCGATTCCGGCGGCGACCACGGCGCGTCGGTTCCGCGGACGCTCGTCTGCAGGTTCCGCCAGGCCTCACCGAGCGGACGGCTGCGGGGATAGTCGAGCTCGTCCGGATAGATCGTCAGGTTGAGCCACGGCGACTCGTGAATGAGCTCGAGCTCGGGCAGAGGCGGCGCGCCGCGCTCGACGCAGAACTCCGAGAACGACCGCTGGACATCCGCGACCTGGCGCGCGTACTCGTCGCGGAAGTCGCCCCAGCCCGAGCGGTCGTCGAGCGGCAGGCCGGAGAACGTCGGCGGGAGCTGCGGATCCTTCACCTCGAGCGGGTTGCACGAGACGATCCGCACCCACGGTCGCCCGCTCGCCAGGATTGCGGGAAAAGACACGACGTTGTCCTCGACCACGACGTCGGGCGCGACCTCTACGAGGATCTCCGCGAGCCGCTCGTCGGCGTAGCGCGCACCGTCCACGAGTGCCTGCCAGGTCGGCGCTATGAACTCGCCGAGCTGCGCGAAGGTGCTCTTGCGGAAGACGGGCGCGGTATCGCGGATGAAGTCCTTCCAGAACTGGCCGGGCTCCTCGGGCTCCGCGGGTGGCGGCGCGAGCCGGATCGTCCGCTCCTCGAACCCCTTCGCCTCGAGCGTCCCTGCGAAGGACTCCTCGACGACGAACACGACCCGATGGCCGCGCCGACGCAGCACGTCACCGATGCCTACGCAGTTGTTCGTCGGACCGAAGGCGCTCTCGGGAAAGAAGACGATCGTCCGGGCGGTAGTGCTCAGAGGCCGAACGGGTTGAAGGGCTTCGAGCTCGTGGAGAAGAGCACGCCCTTGGTCTCGAGATAGAGGTCGAGCGTGTCGATCGCGAGCTCGCGGCCGAAGCCCGACTGCTTGTAGCCGCCGAAGGGGATGCCGGGGAACGCGGTGAACGGCATGTTGATCCCGACCATGCCCGACTTGACGGCCCGCGCGACGCGGTGGCCGCGGGCGGGATCGCCCGTCCAGACCGTGGCGAAGAGGCCGTACTGGACGTCGTTCGCGATCCGGATCGCGTCCTTCTCGTCCTCGAACGGGATCGCCGTGACGACCGGGCCGAAGATCTCCTCCTGCGCCACCGTCATCGAGCTCTCGACGCCCGCGAGCACCGTCGGCAGGTAGAAGGCGCCCGGGCCGTCACCGGACTCGCCGCCGACGACGACCTCGGCTCCCTCCTCGCGGCCCTTCTCGACGTAGCCGTGCACGCGGTCGCGGTGCGCGGTGGAGATGAGCGAACCAACCTGCGTCTCGGCCTCGAGCGGGTCGCCGACCTTGAGCTGCTTCGCGGCGTCGGCGAAGCGCGCGACGAAGTCGTCGTAGATCGACGCCTCGACGAGCACGCGGGAACGCGCCTCGCAGCTCTGGCCCGCGGCGTAGTAGATCGACCAGACCGAGCTCGGGAATCGCGTCGTCGAGATTCGCGTCGGCGAAGACGATCGCCGGGCTCTTGCCACCGAGCTCGAGCGTCAGCCGCTTGATCGGCTCCGAGCAGAGCCGCATGATCTCGCTCCCCGTCCGGGTCGAGCCGGTGAACGCGACCTTGTCGACGCCCGGATGCTTGACGAGATACGAGCCGGTCGTCGGCGCCGTCCGCTGGAACGATGTTGATCGCGCCGGCCGGGAAGCCGACCTCGGCCGCGAGCTCCGCGATCCGCAGCACGCTGAGCGGCGTCTGCGGATCCGGCTTGAGAACGACCGCGCAGCCGGCCGCGAGCGCGGGCGAGAGCTTCCACACGGACATGAGGAGCGGGTAGTTCCACGGGACGATCTGCGCGCAGACGCCGACCGGCTCCTTGAGCGTGTAGCTGAGCAGCGAGCCGCCGATCGGGTTCGAGCGGCCGGCGATCGAGCCGACGACGGATCCGAAGAAGCGAAAGTTCTCGACCGCGCCGGCGATCTCTGCCTTGACGGAGGAGATCGCCTTGCCGACGTTGCGCGACTCGAGCTCCGCGAGTTCCTTGCGGTTGGCCACGATGGCGTCGGCGAGAGCCTGCAGGAGTCGGGCGCGCTCGTTCGGCGGCGTCTTGCCCCAGGGCCCGTCGAGCGCGGCACGAGCGGCCTCGACAGCACGGTCGATGTCGGCCTCGCCGGCCATGGCCGCGCGAGCGAGCGGCTCACCGGTCGCCGGTTCGTTGAGCTCGTGGATCTCGCCCGATGCGGGCTCCACGACCTCGCCGCCGATGAAGAGGCCGTACTCCTGACCTGCGGTCACCGCCACGGGCGGAACTTAGCGCGTTTGTCGTGGCGCCTGATGCGGTAGATTTCGGATCCGAAACCGAGCGAAGGAGACGAGATGTCGAGCACGGTGCGCGTCCAGGCAGCCCGCATTCCCGACCGCGATCGGCTGCTCGCAGCGCTGCGCGAGGAGGGCGTCTACGGCGAGCCGGAAGGCGAGGTCGGCATTGTCGTCCCGGTCGGAGGCGGCGACGGCGAGCTCTTCCACCAGGTCGAAGGCGTCGTCATGAGCGTCGGCGCACCATTCGTGCCGATCGAGCACGAGGGCGTGATCTACATCCGCCCGCCCGTCGGCTAGCGCCGCGCGGCTCTCTTGCCCTTGCTCATGGTGAGGGCGACCTTCGCCTGCTCGGGCAGCGTCTTCCCGGCGCCCGGGTGCTCCGACAGCACGCGGCCTTTCTTCATCATGCGCGAGAAGACCCGCTTGATCGGACCCGCCTGGCAGTGCGCGGCCGCGAGCGCGAGCTTCGTCGCAGCGAGGCGTTTGCCCTTCATCTTCGGGACGACGCACACGGTCTGCGAGGTCGGCGCGGCGCCGAGGCTGACCACGAGGTTCACCGGCGGCCCCTTCTTCTCGGTGCGATGCGCCACCGCGCCCGCAGCCGGTTCCTGCGCCGCGACGTCGTTCGCTGCGACGGTCGCCGAATACTCGTAGCTCACCGTCCCTACCGTCAGGTTGTCGGACTGGAGCTCAGTGGTCGCGGCACCGACGTCGAGCGCCTCCACCGAGGGGACCGTGATGTGCGTCATGTCGACCAGCGGCGGCGGTGCGACAGGAGTCGCGGTCGGGACGAACGCGCCGTACGGCAGAGGAAGCTCCTGACGATTCGTCCCGTCGACGCCGATCAGGTACGTGAAGTTCCCCTGGTTTCCGTTGTCGTCGTACGTGTCCATGTAGAGAAGCTGCGAGCCGTCGGGACTGAACTGCGGGAAGAGCGGAGTCGAGTTCGTTGTCGCGTCTGTGATCTGGCGCGTCGGGTCGAGGTTGTCGAACAGGTCGCTTCCGTCGGTCCGGTACTCGAAAAGCTGCCGCTGGGCCGTTACCGAGTTGTTTCCGAGGTCGATCTCCAGAAGTCCGTCCAGCGCAACCCACTGCGCGTCGGGGGACCAGCTGATTCCGGAAGGTCCGCCAGACTCGAGTGCGCCGCCGGCGCCGATCATGATCATCCGCGGATCGGTCCCGTCGACGCTCACGCGCATGAGGCCGAATCCGCGGTAGCTCCCGTCGGTCAGCGGCCCGCAGCCTTGACCCGTGGGGGCGATGGCATCGACCGGCCCGCACCAGTAGGCGATCGCACTTCCGTCGGGAGAGATCGAAGGCAAGGTCAGGTAATTGGTTCCGCCGCCGGAGGCGACGAGCTGCAGATCCGAACCGTCGGAGTTGACGGTGTAGATGTCCGAGCTCAGGGTCATCGGGTCGAAGCGCGCGAAGGTGACCTTCGAGCCGTCGTAGGAGATCGTCGGATCGAAGTCCCAGGTCGAGTCGTCGAGATGGACCGACGACCCGTCCGGCTTGACGAGCCAGATCGAGCCCTGATCGCCGGAGGACGGATCCGTGTTGTCCTGGGCCATGAAGACGATCGAGCCGTCGGCAGCGGCGGAGAACCGTACGACGAAGGGGGTGACGCCGTCGGGCTGTGGCGTGCAGCTGTTCACGGTGCCGTCGAACGTCTCGGTGAGGAAGCCCGTACAGCTCGAGCTCGAGCCCAGAACGACCAGCTGGTCCGTCGCCTCGTCGCCGAGCGCCGCAGGTGCCCCCGCCAGCACGACCAGGCTGACGAGGCCGAGCAGGAAGAATCGGATCCCGCTCCTCACGGGCGAAGGGTAGTTCCGAAACCGGCTCCTTACAACCGCTTCAGCGCTCGAACAGCGCGGCCTGGCCCTGTCCGACACCGACGCAGAGCGTCGCGAGCCCGTAGCGGCCGCCGCGCCGGCGGAGCTCGTGCAGGAGCGAGACGACGAGACGGGCGCCGCTCATCCCGAGTGGATGGCCGAGCGCGATCGCTCCGCCGTTGACGTTCACCCTCTGCGGATCGAGGCCGAGCTCGCGGATCACCGCGAGGCTCTGCGACGCGAACGCCTCGTTCAGCTCCACCAGGTCGATCGCTTCGAGTGAGACGCCGCTGCGGTCGAGCAGCTTGCGCACGGCCGGGATCGGACCGATTCCCATCACGCGCGGGTCGACACCGGCGACCGCGCTGGCGACGAACGAGCCGAGCGGCTCCACCCCGAGCTCGCGTGCCTTCTCCTCCGACGCGATGACGAGCGCGGCGGCTCCGTCGTTGATCCCGGACGCGTTGCCGGCGGTGACGGTTCCATGCTCGCGGAAGGCCGGCTTGAGCATGGCGAGCTTCTCAGCCGTCGTGTCGGGCCGCGGGTGCTCGTCGCGAGTCACGTCGCCGACCGGGACGAGCTCGTCGGCGAAGCGGCCCGCCTCGTCGGCGGCGGCCCAGCGCCGCTGCGACTCGAGCGCGAACGCATCCTGATCCTCGCGCGTCACGCCCCACCGCTCCGCGACGTTCTCGCCGGTCTCGCCCATCGACTCGGGCGGGAAGAGCTCGACGAGCTTCGGATTCGTGAAGCGCCAGCCGAGCGTCGTGTCGTAGAGCGGCCTGTCGCCGCGCCCGAACGGCTTCTCGGACTTCGGCGTCACGAAGGGCGCCCGGCTCATCGACTCCTCGCCGCCCGCAACGAAGAGGTCGCCGTCGCCGGCGATCACGGCATGGCAGGCGCCGACGACTGCGGCGAGCCCGGAAGCGCACAGACGGTTCACGGTCACGCCGGCCGCGGTCTCGGGGAGCCCTGCGAGCAGCGCGGCCATCCGCGCCACGTTGCGGTTGTCCTCGCCGGCCTGGTTGGCGGCGCCGAACCAGACGTCCTCGATCTGCTCCCTCGGCACACCCGCCCGGGCGACAGCCTCACGGATCACGAGCGCCGCGAGATCGTCGGGCCGCTCGCCCGACAACGCGCCGCCGTAGCGGCCGATCGGGGTGCGGACCGCGGAGAGGACGACCGCCTTCGCCACGCGGCCAGTCTAGGCAGCAGCAGCGGCGCGACCGAGCAACCGGTCGATCGCGACGAGGCCCTCGTCGCCGATGTCGACACTGTGCTCGTTCACGTAGAGCGCGATGTGCGCCGCGCAGACCTCGTCGGACATCTCGTGCGAGAGCGAGCGCACATAGTCGCGACTCGCCTCGGGGTTCGCGAACGCGTACTCGACCGAGGCGCGAATCGCGGCCTCGGCCGCGTCGACGAGCTCCGAGTCGAGGTCGCTCCGCGCGAAGATCCCGGCGAGCGGCACCGGAAGGTCGGTCTCGCCCTCCCACCACTCGCCGAGGTCGGCCACCGACACGAGCCCGTGCTCGGCGTAGGTGAACCGGCTCTCGTGGATGATCAGGCCGGCATCGACCTCTCCGGCGACGACCGCGGCGAGGATCCCGTCGTAGCGGAGCTCGAGCACCGGGCCGTGCTCCGGCGCCGCGAGCCGGAAGAGCAAGAACGCCGTCGTCTCGCGCCCGGGGACAGCGATGCGGCCCGCAGCCGCCTCGTCCAGTGACGCGGCCTCGCGGGCGACGACGAGCGGGCCGACGCCGCGGCCGAGGGCCGCGCCGCTCCGCAGCAGCCGGTAGCGGTCGCCGGCGGCAGCGGCTGCGCCGAAGCTGAGCTTCGTCAGCTCGAGCTCGGCAGCGGCAGCGCGCCGGTTCAACTCCTCGATGTCGAGCAGGACCGGCTCGACCTCGAACGGCGACGGCACGAGCCCGTGCACGAGCGCGTGGAAAGCAAACGCGTCGTTCGGACAGGGGGTGAAGCCGAAGCGCAGCGTCACGAGCGGCCGAAGAACCAGGCTTCCAGCGGCTTCAGGAGCTCGTCGCGCGTGAACGGCCGCACGCGCTCGTCGTGGCCGTCGCGCTCCGAGACGGTGAAGTCGTCCTCGAGCGTCTCGTTCGCCTGCTGGAGGCAGTCCCCGAGCTCGTAGCCCTCGAAGACGTAGTCCTCCGGCCGCGGCTCCTTCACGTCCCGAAGCTGCGGATTCATGGCGCGGCCAACCGCCCAGACGCCACCGTCTTTCCGCTCGATCCAGATGACGACCGTCTCCGGGTCGCCGTTCGAGTCCACGCCGTGGAGCACCCGCTCCGCGAACCGGCCGCGGTCGGTGGCTGCCTTCACGCCTGGACTATGCCACCTCCCGGCCGACACCCGCAGCCCGCGCGCGGTCGACGGCGGCCGCCGCTACGGCGACGTCCCACGCGGCGAGCCCGTTGGACTTGAAAACGACGACATCCTCGTCGGACTGCCGGCCCGCCACCTCGCCCGCGACCACCTCCTGCAACTCGTGCACCTCGAGCCAGTCGAGGACGCCCGACTCGATCGGCTCGATCAGGTCGGCGGATTCGAGCCTCGCGTCGTCGACCGAGTCGCAGCAGACGAAGGCGGCGCGCTCGAGCACGACGTTGTCGAGCTCCCGGCGACGGCCGTCGTTGGCACCGACCGCACAGACGAGAGCACCCGGCTGGAGCCACTCGCCGCGCAGAACCGGGTCGCGAGACGTGGTCGCGGTCACGACGACGTCGCAGGAGGCGGGATCCTGGTGGCTCTCGCCCGGCTCGGCTCCGTGCTTTTCGCAGAAGGCGCGCAGCCGTTCCTCCGTCCGGCAGTAGGCGACGACGCGCTCGACCTGCGGCAGCGCGGCGCGGATGCCGGCGACCTGTGTCTCGGCCTGCCAGCCGCAGCCGATCACGCCGAGACGGCTCGCGCGGCCCGCGGCGAGGTGCTTGGCCGCGACACCGCTCGCCGCACCCGTGCGCAGCTGGCCGAGCTTGTCCGCCTCGAGCACGGCGACGAGCTCCGGGGACTCGGCGCGGAAGAGGAGCACGACAAAGCGCGCGCCGTCGGGGAAACCTGCGTAGACCTTGGCTCCGGCATAGCCGAGCTCGAGGTCGGCGGCGGCCATGACCGCGAGCGCTCCACCGTCGAGCCCGAGCCGGTAGCGCGGCCGGTTCGCGACGCTTCCGGCGGCCATGCGGCGGAAGCACGCCTCGATCGCCTCGACCGCGTCGGCCGGAGTGAGGAGCTCTGCGACGTCCTGCTCCGTGAGATACAGGGGCACGAGCCGATTGTGGAGCACCGGCGCACGCTGCGCGCCGAAGCTCAACCGGTGAGCTCGGACGGTGATCGCGTCCGACGCTGGGCCTACGGTCAGTGGCGGGATGGCTCTCGGCGCACTCGCGCATCCCTGGCGCCGGTTCGCAGCCCGTCGGCGACGACGGGTCGAACCCACTCGGCTCGACCCCCTCCCCGAGGTCGTCGACGGCGGTGCGGGGCTCCGCGCCCACATGGCAGCGCGCGGCCACAAGCTCGAGATCGTCGAGCGGTCCCGAACTTCCTGCACGGTCCGCATGGCGATCGCTCCGCTGGGTTCTCGGCCCGTTCCCGTAACCGTGACCGCGGACGCGGTCGAGGCTTCCGGTTGGCATACGCACCCGGTCTGGCTTGCCGATCCACAGCGATTCCTGGAGGCAGCGGCCACGCGCGCGGCAGCGAAGAAGATCCTCGCCGACGAGGTGTTCATCGCCCATGAGGGACGGACGCTGCTCTGGACATCAGGGCGGCGCCGAGGACTACTCGGCCGAGTCGTCCGCCGGGCCGCATGAGCCTCGAACGACGACGAACGATGCGCCCGGCAAGAATCGAACTTGCGACCTCTGCCTCCGCAGGGCAGCGCTCTATCCCCTGAGCTACGGGCGCTCGGGACAGCCAGTGTAGCGCCGGGCTAGTCGCGGCCCAGCAGCCGCGAGAGCAGCCCCGGCCGCGCGGGACGGCCCGGCAGGTTTGCCGCGGCGACGCACTCGAGATGGGCGTGACGGCGGCGGTTCGTGTCCCCCTCGGGCGCGATGAGAACGTGGTCGCTCATGGCGTGGAGGTGGTAGCCGCAGAGCGGACACCGGTACGTGGCCGGCTTGAGGCTGCGAACGGGGCGGATCGAGTACCACTCAGCCGGTTCGAGCCGCGAGCGCGAGCGACGCGTCATCCGGTACCTCCGTCCGCACGTAGGCGAGACCCACGACGGTGCCGTCCTCACGGCGCACGGCGCTCGTGACACGTCCGACCTCCCGTCCGTCGTGCAGCAACGGCGCGTCCTGTTCCGGCACCTCGTCGAGCTCGACGACCCGCAGGCCACGGTTCGGGTGGCCGCGGAAGTGGAGGCGCGCGATCGGTTCCTGCCCTGGGTAGCAGCCCTTCGAGAAGGAGACGTGGGTCGCGTCGAGGCCCGCCTCCGCCGGGAGGATCCGGTCATCGATCTCACGCCCCCAGCGTGGCACGGCGCTCTCGATCCGACGGAGCTCGAGCTCCTCCTCCGACAATGTCAGGCGAACAACCTGATCGAGCACCTCGCGTGCTCCAGGCCAGTCCGTCGTGAAGCCGATCTCGCCGCCGAAGACGAGCACCAACCCGTGCTCCTCCCGCTCGATCTCGCACTGCGCCCGCAGCCGCATCCGCGTGAGATGCGCCTGCACGACGTCACCGAGACCCGGCTCGGTCAGGAGGAGAAAGTCGTCGTCGGCACGCCGGAGAACCACGAGCGGCGCGATCACGCGCGCCTTCGCGGTCAGGAGAAGCGCCGGACACGCACCGCCAGGGGCCAGAGCCTCGACGTCGTTCGAGACCATCCGCTGCAGGTAGTCGGCCGCATCGGCGCCGGCGACCCGGACGAACTCCCGCTCTCTCGCAGCCACCTCCATCCGGTCTAGTGTGCCCGGCGATGCCACTCTTCCGCTCGAAGGCCGAGGACAAGGTCCGTGCCGCCGGCTACGACCCCGCGCGCCTGCCGCCCGGCCAGTACCTGACGGAGAAGTGGCCGGTGCTGCACGCGGGCGACGTCGCGCACGTCGACACCGCGACCTGGCAGCTGCGCCTCTTCGGCGAGGTCGAGGCGGAGGTGACGCTCGACTACGAGCAGCTTCGGGCGCTGCCGGCGACCGAGGTCACCACCGACATCCACTGCGTCACACGCTGGAGCCGCTTCGACGCGGGATTCCGCGGCGTCCACTGGCGCGAGCTCGCCGCGCTCTGCCGCCCGAAGCCCTCGGCGCGGTTCGCGATCGCGCACGCCGAGGCCGGCTACACCGAGAACCTGCCGCTCGCCGCGCTCGAGGAGGAGAACGCGCTCGTCGTCTACGAGGCGGACGGCGAGCCGCTGACCGCGGAGCACGGCGGCCCGGTGCGCCTCGTCGTCCCGTCCCGCTACTTCTGGAAGAGCGCGAAGTGGCTGACCGGGATCGAGCTCACCGCCAGCGACAGCCCCGGCTTCTGGGAGCGCTACGGCTACCACAACGACGCGGATCCCTGGAAAGAGGAGCGTTACGGCTTCTGATGGGTCGGATCGCGGTCATCCACCGTGGGTATGTGGCATCCCCCCAAATGGGGTAAAGGATCCGGCGACCTGCTGCCGATAACCACGGCGAACCACCTCCCCCTACGAGAAACGGCGCCCCTTTGCGGGCGCCGTTTCTCGTCTCCAGGAGTACGGTCTCGCCGTGGACGACGAGGACGTCCGGACCGAGTCGCAGAAGGAATGGGCCAACTGGGCGGCTCACGGCTATCGCAAGCGCTACCAGCCGCGCTCGGTGCTCTGGTTCGGCTTCATCTTCTCCACGCTCCTGTTCGTGGGACTGCTCACGATCTTCTGGCTCGCGGCGCACGAACGGCTGCCCTAGAACGACGAAGGGCCGGCTGAGCCGGCCCTTCGCACCAAGCCGCTGGGCGGCTCCCTACATCATCCCGCCCATGTCCGGCATGCCGGCGCCGGCGCCCACGGGATTCTTCTCCGGAGCCTCGGCGACGACCGCCTCGGTGGTGAGGATGTTCTTCGCGATCGACGCGGCATTCTGCAGCGCCGAACGGGTGACCATCGTCGGATCGCCGATCCCGCTCTTGAGCAGGTCCTCGACCTCGCCGGTCTCGACGTTGAGGCCGTGGCCCTTCGCGGCGCCGCGCACCTGCTGTACGACGACCGAGCCCTCGAGGCCCGCGTTGAATGCGAGCTGCCGAAGGGGCTCCTCGAGCGCGCGGATGATGATCTGCGCGCCCGTCTTCTCGTCGCCCTCGAGCTTGCCGACGACGTCATCGCGGACCGCTTCCGCCGCGTTGATCAGCGCGACACCGCCGCCCGGAACCTGACCCTCTTCGAGGGCCGCACGGGCAGCCTGCAGCGCGTCCTCGACGCGGTGCTTCTTCTCCTTCATCTCGGTCTCGGTCGACGCGCCGACCTTGACCACCGCGACACCGCCGGACAGCTTCGCGAGCCGCTCCTGCAGCTTCTCGCGATCGAAATCGGAGTCGGTGTTCTCGATCTCCGACTTGAGCTGCTTGATCCGACCCTTGATGGCGTCGCTCTCGCCGGCGCCGTCGATGATCGTCGTCGTGTCCTTGTCGATCACGACGCGGCGGGCATGGCCGAGCTGCGAGACCTTCGTGTTCTCGAGCTTGAGGCCCAGCTCCTCCGTGATCACCTCGCCGCCTGTGAGGATCGCGATGTCCTCGAGCATCCGCTTGCGGCGATCGCCGAAGCCGGGCGCCTTGACGGCGACGGCCTGGAAGGTGCCACGGAGCTTGTTCACGACGATCGTCGCGAGCGACTCGCCCTCGACGTCCTCGGCGACGATCAGCAGCGGCTTGCCGGACTGGATGACCTGCTCGAGCACGGGCAGGAGGTCCTTGACCGCACCGATCTTGGAGTTGGCGATGAGGATGAACGGATCCTCGAGCACCGCCTCCATCCGCTCGGGGTCGGTGATCATGTACGGCGAGAGGTAGCCCTTGTCGAACTGCATGCCCTCGGTGAACTCGAGCTCGAGTCCGAGGGTCTGGCCCTCCTCGACGTTGACGACGCCGTCCTTGCCGACCTTCTCGATCGCGTCCGCAATCACGTCGCCGATCTCGCGCTCGCGCGACGAGACGGTGGCGATCCGGGCGATGTCCTCGCGGCCGGAGACGTCCTTCGACTGCTCCTTGAGGTTCTCGACCACTGCGTCGACGGCGGTTTCGATGCCCCGCTTGAGACCCATCGGGTTCGCGCCCGCCGCGACGTTCTTCATGCCCTCGTGGACGATCGCCTGCGCAAGGACGGTCGCGGTCGTCGTGCCGTCGCCGGCGACGTCGTTGGTCGCCGTCGCGACCTCGCGCACGAGCTGTGCGCCCTGGTTCTCGAACACGTCCTCGAGCTCGATTTCACGTGCGATCGTGACGCCGTCGTTGGTAATGGTGGGAGCGCCGAACTTCTTGTCGAGCACGACGTAGCGCCCCTTCGGGCCAAGGGTGACCTTGACCGCGTCGGCGAGGACGTTCACGCCGCGCTCGAGCGAGCGGCGCGCATCCTCGTTGAACTTCAGCTCTTTGTGAGCCATCTCTTCTTCTGACCTCCCGTATCTCTCTAGGCGGTGGCGCCGGCCGGCTCGCGATCGCCGGTGACCTTGGCGAGTACATCCGACTCGCGCAGGATCAGGTAGTCGTCGGTGCCGACCTTGATCTCGGTCCCGCCGTACTTGGAGAAGACGATCTCGTCGCCCTCCGCCAGGTCCATCGGGACGAACTTTCCGTTGTCGTCCCGGGAGCCCGGGCCGACTGCGAGGACGCGGCCGCGCTGCGGCTTCTCCTTCGCCGTATCCGGAAGCACGATGCCGCTCACTGTCGACTCTTCCTCTTCGAGGACCTCGACGATGAGGCGGTCACCAAGCGGCTTCAGGTTCATACAGAGCCTCCTGACTGCTTTCAGTGACAGTTCCTGGCACTCTCCCCTCGAGAGTGCCGAGGCCATTCTACGGTCGGCACTCTAGCGACGCAAGTGCCAACTGGTAGAGAACAACCGTGGAGCGGGAGTTCTCGGCGGGCGGGGTGCTCGTGCGGAAGATCCGCGGCCGGCCGATGCTGGCGGCGATCCGTCCGCGCGGCAAGGAGCGCGTCTGGGCGCTGCCGAAGGGTCACGTCGACCCCGGCGAGTCGGCGGCCGAGACGGCCCTCCGAGAGGTGCGCGAGGAGACGGGGGTCGAGGGACACCTCGTCGAGAAGCTCGGCGACGTCCGCTACGTCTACACGGCCTCGTGGGACGGGGGATCGGGCGAGCGGATCTTCAAGATCGTGAGCTTCTTCCTCCTGCGTGCGGGCCGCGGACGGATCGGCGAGATCGACGAGGAGATGCGGGTCGAGGTGGCCGAGGCGCGCTGGCTGCCCCTCGACGAGGCGCCGGGCCTGCTGTCCTACGAGGGAGAGCGCAAGATGGCCGCGAAGGCGTTGGAGAGAATCGGGGCGTGACGGTCGTCGGTCTTCTCCATCCCGGCGAGATGGGAACGCCGGTGGCCGCCGCGCTGCGCGGGCACGGCGAGACCGTGCTGTGGGCGTCCGCCGGCCGCAGCTCGGCCACGGCCGAGCGCGCAGAGCGCGCCGGGCTCGAGGACGCCGGCACCGTCGCCGAGCTCTGTGGTCGATGCGAGATCCTGCTCTCGGTCTGTCCGCCCAATGCCGCGGTGGACGTCGCGCGCGAGGCGAGCGGCTTCACGGGAACCTACGTCGACGCGAACGCGATCGCACCGGAGACGGCCCGGACCATCGCCGGCCTGCACGAGCGGTTCGTCGACGGCGGCATCATCGGACCGCCTCCGAATCAGGCGGGCACGACGCGCCTCTATCTCGCCGGCGGCGAGGCAGCGCGGATCGCGGAGCTGTTCGCGGGAACGAACCTCGACGCGCGGGTCGTCTCCGAGGAGCCCGGCCCGGCTTCGGCGCTGAAAGCTGCCTACGCCGGCTGGACGAAGGGAAGTGCGGCACTGCTTCTGACAGTGCGCGGGCTGGCCCGTGCCGAAGGAGTCGAGGAGGCGCTGCTCGAGGAGTGGAAGCTCTCGATCCCCGAGCTCGAGGGCCGCCTCGCGGGTGCCGAGCGCTCGGCGCGCCGCAAGGGCTGGCGCTGGGTCGGCGAGATGCATGAGATCGCGCGGAGCATGGCCGCGCAGGATCTGCCGTCGGGATTCCACGAGGCTGCGGCCGAGGTCTTTCGCCGCGAGGCCGAGGCGGAGTAGCGGCCGGTGAGCGAGCTCCTGTCGGTCGCGGACTACGAACGGCTCGCCGAGGAACGGCTCGACCCCGGGCCGTGGGCGTACCTGGTGGGCGGCTCGGGCGACGAGTGGACGCTGCGCGAGAACCGCGCCGCTTTCGCACGCCGGACGTTCCGGCCCCGCGTGCTGTGCGACGTGTCGGAGGTCTCGACGGCGACGACGGTGCTCGGACGAGAGATCGAGCTGCCGGTGGTCGTCGCGCCCGTCGCCTATCAGCAGCTCTATCACCCGGACGGCGAGTGCGCGACGGCGCGGGCCGCGGCGGCCGCCGGCACCGGCATGGCCGTCTCGACGTTCTCGACGCGTTCGCACGAGGAGATCGCGGCGGCAGCTCCGGGACTCATGCAGTGGTGCCAGCTGTACGTCTTGCAGGATCGAGGGGCCACGCGCGAGCATCTCGCGGGCGCTGCGGCCGCCGGCTGTAGCGCTGTCGTCCTCACCGTCGACACGCCGCGCCTCGCGCAGCGCGAGCGCGACCTGCGCGTGGGCTTCGAGATCCCGTCGGATCTGCCGCTTCCCTACGCCCGTGCCACGATCGGCGCTGCGCCGCAGAATCCCGCCGACCAGTTCGCGCTGCTCGATTCCTCCGTCTCGTGGCGCGACCTCGAGTGGATCGCCGCCGAGGGACAGCTGCCCGTCGTCCTCAAGGGAATCGTGACGGCCGAGGACGCGCAGCTCGCAGTCGACCACGGCGCGGCGGCGGTCGTCGTCTCGAACCACGGCGGCCGCCAGCTCGATGGCGTCCCCGCAACGCTCGATGCGCTGCCGGAGGTGGTCGACGCGATCGACGGCCGGATCGAGGTCTACCTCGACGGCGGCATCCGTCGCGGGACCGACGTCGCGAAAGCGCTTGCGCTCGGAGCGCGCGCGGTACTCGCCGGCCGTGCGCCGGTCTTCGGCCTTGCCGCCGCCGGGGAAGAAGGTGTCCGACACGTCCTCGAGCTCTTGCGGGCGGAGCTTGCCTCGACGCTGTGCCTGCTCGGCTGCACCTCACCCGACGAGATCACAGGCGCGCACGTCCAACGCGCCGCCCCGTAGCTGGCAGACTCTCCGCCACGATGTACGCCCTCAACTTCTACTCGCCGCTCGTCGCCGACCAGCTTCGCTCCGGGCGCAAGTCGGCCACGATCCGGCTCGGAGACAAGTCGGGCAAGTACAAGAAGGGGATGGTCGTCAAGGTTCTGTGCGGCGTCCGCTTCAGCCCGCGCGAGCACGTCTTCGACGCGGTGATCGACAAGGTCGAGGTGAAGACGCTCGGCGAGCTGTCGCCGCGCGAGATCGAGCACGACAACCCGGAGATCCGCCGCACGGACGAGATGGCCGGCTTCCTCAGCCGGCTCTACAACCGCGAGGTCGAGCCGGACGACCTCGTGACCGTCATCCGCTTCTCGCAGATCCTGACCGGCCCGGTCGCGCCCTCGTTCGAGGGCGATCTCTTCTAGGTCCGGTCGAAGCCGACTCGGGCCGACATCCGGTCCTGCAGATGGTCGGCGGCGGGCAAGGTTCCCACAGCCACGACAGCTCCGGCGACGAGCGTCACGGCGACGAGCCCGACCCGCAGCGCCAGCCCCGGGTAGCGAGCACGCAGCGCGTGCGACGTACGCACGAGTCGTGCGAGCACGTGGATCGACGTCGCGGCGAACCAGACGACGAAGCTCGCTTTGTGCAGCCCCACCGCCGTGCCCTGCGTCTCGTGTACCGCGAGGAGGTAGACGCCGGTGCCGAAGAGGACGATCGTCGAGGCGACGACCACCGGCGCCACCACGACCCGCAGGGGCAGCGCGGGCGGTCCGCGGCGCACGTACTCCTCCCGGCCGAGGTAGTAGCGCGCCATCCGCCAGCTGGTGCTGGCCAGCTTCAGCCCGACGATCGGCAGGAGGAACATGCCGACGAATGCGTGCACCGTGAGCAGGGCATGCAGGTTGAGGAGCGTCGCGCCCTCGACCGCGAGGAACACGACGAGCAGGATTCCGGCGAGGGCCGTGAGCTGCTCGTTACCGCCGGGATTCGCCTTCACGCCGTCAGCGGTTCCAGGGCAGCGAGTCCCACGATGCCGGACGACCCGCTTCCCACTTCGGGAACGGCGCGTACGCCTCGGCCGGCGTGTCCGTCTCGACCTCGGGACCGGCGGCGTGGCGGAGCGCGGTCTCGTCCCGGGCGTAGAGGATCGTCGCGTCCTCGCTACGACGGCCGACGGTGACCATCACGCACGGCCCGTCCCCCGCGCCGACGAAGGAGTGCGTCGTGCCGGGCGCGCAGTGGAAGTAGTCCCAGGCCCGGAGCCGCCGCTCCTCACCCTCGACGATGAGGAGACACTCGCCCTCGATCACGAGGAAGCCCTCCTGCTCGGACTCGCGGTGGTAGAGCGTGCTCGGCTTGCCGGGCTCGTGCACATGGACGCGCACGCCGACTTGTGAGTCGTGGGGGACGAGCATCGTGCGATTGCCGAACTTCTCGTTCACGAACCAGTCGCTGTCGCGCACGTTCTGGACTGACCAGTCAGGCACGGCGGATCCTCGACCCGAACAACTCGTTCGGCCGCACCGGCTTCCCGCACTCTTCACAGTCGACGACGGCGAGCGAGGAGAACGGCGCGCCGCACGCGCCACAGCGACGGAGCAACACGCCGCCGCACTGCGGGCAGGTGTCGGGTAGCTCGGCCTCGAACTCCTCGAACCAGCGGCGCGCCGCGCCACACCCGAGACAGAATGCGACCCAGTCGCCGAGGACCTTCCGACGCTCTTCCCGCAGCCAGTCCGCCGCTTTCGCCACGTCCTGACCTTAGCCGTGGTCGCTTTGCTCGCCCTCGCGATCTTCATCGTCGTCCGCGACCTGATCCGCGGCTACTGGACGACGCACGGCGCTCGAGTCGAGCACTACACGCTGCACAGCCACTTCGTACACGGCGACCTGCACGAGATTCGGGTCGTCCCCGCAAAGCACGGCAACTGGACGCTCGTGCTGCTGCACGGTCGCGGCGGCGGCCCGGCGGGCATGCTCAGCCAATCCCTGTTCGACGCCCTGCACGACCTCGGCTCGCGGGCGCCGGTCGTCCTCCTTCCTGACGGCGGCGACCACAGCTACTGGCACAACCGCGCTGACGGGAAGTGGGGGTCGATGGTGCTGCAGGAGATCGTCCCACGACATGGGCGCGTCGCGATCGGTGGCATCTCGATGGGCGGGTACGGCGCACTCCTCCTCGGCGCCCGGCGGCGCTTCTGCGCGGTCGGCGGCCACTCGCCGGCGCTCTGGTTCAGCGGCGCCGACAGCGCGGCAGGGGGGTTCGACGACGCCGAGGACTACGCGCGCCACGACATCGTCAACCACCCGCCGCACTACTCCGCGCCGGTCTGGATCGACGTCGGCACCGAGGATCCGTTCCACAACGCGACCGTCCACTACGCGCACGAGATCCACGCGCAGCTGCACGTCTGGCCGGGCGGGCACGACAGCGGCTACTGGCACTCGCACATGCGGCAGTACCTTGCGTTCTATGCCCGGCACTGCGCCTGAGCCGAAGATCGAGCTCCACGTCCACCTCGAGGGGACGGTGCGACCCGACACGCTGCGCGCGATCGCGAGACGGAACGACTACGCGCTTCCCGACGACCTCGAGTCGCTCTACCGGTTCCGCGACTTCGGCCACTTCATCGAGGTCTGGATCCTCACGACGAACGCGCTGCAAACCGCACAGGACTTCCGCCAGGTGGTCACCGACTACGCCGCCGAGGCGGCCTCGCACGGCGCGGTCTACCTCGAAGCGATCTTCAGTCCGGCCGAGCGGGTCGCGCGAGGCGTCGACTGGGACGAGATCTTCAGCGGCTATTGCGACGGCGCCCAGGAGGCGCGCGAGCTGCACGGCGTCGAGGTGCGGCTGACGCCGGACATCTATCGCGGGGCGACGGCCGAGCAGGCGGAGCAGGTCGTCCGCCACTCCGCGAGGTACCGCGACCAGGGGATCGTCGCGGTCGGGCTCGGCGGGCTCGAGGCGGACTACCCGCCCGAGCCGTACGCGCCCGCGTTCACACTCGCCGGCTCGCTCGGCCTCGGCTCGGTACCCCACGCCGGCGAGGTCGCCGGCCCCGCTTCGGTGCGTGGGGCGCTCGAGGCGCTCGGCGCGGACCGGCTGCGCCACGGGATCCGCTCGGTCGAGGACTCCGGTCTCGTCGCAGAGCTCGCCGGCCGCGGCACGGTGCTGGACGTCTGCCCGCTCTCGAACTTCCGTACCGGCGCCGTCCCCTCGCTCGAGGAGCACCCGTTGCCGCAACTCGTCGCCGCCGGCGTCCGGTGTTCCATCTCGACCGACGACCCGGCGATGTTCGACACCGATCTGACGCGCGACTACGAGGCCGCGGCCTCGCTCGGCGTCTCACCGCGCGCCGCGTACGAGGCCGGTCTCGCGGGCGCACTGTGCGACGACGAAACCCGGGAACAACTGCGTCGCATCGGCGACTCCCACGACTGGGTCGATCGCTAGGGTTCCGGCCGATGGCCATCGCAAGAGAGGCAGGGCCGGTCGGGTCGCTCCACGAGGTGCGCGAGGCGGGCCTCGACCGCGAGGACCTGCTCGGCGTCTACCGCAACATGCTGATCACCCGCGGGGTCGAGGAGCGCGGCCACATCCTCTATCGCCAGGGCAAGATCCCCGGCTCGTTCTACACAGGCCGCGGCAACGAGGCAGCCGCCGTCGGCGTCGCCACGGCGATGCGCCCGGAGGACGTCGGGACGCCGCTCCACCGCGACATGGGCGTCCACATCACGCGCGGTGTCGAGCCGTGGCGGATCTTCGCGCAGTACATGGGCCGCCAGGACGGCCCGACGCACGGCCGCGACGGCAACGTCCACATGGCTGATTCGCAGCTCGGGCTGATCGCTATGGTCAGCCACCTGCCGGCCATGCTCCCGGTCTCGACCGGCTGCGCGCTGGCTTTCCGCATCCGCGAGGAGGCGCGGGTCGCCGTCGGCTGGTTCGGCGAGGGGGCATCGGCACGCGGCGACGCCCACGAGTCGATGACCTTCGCGGGCACCCGCAAGCTGCCCATGGTCTTCGTCTGCGACAACAACCAGTGGGCGTACTCGACACCGACCCACTACGAGTTCGCGACCGAGCACGTCGCCGACCGCGCCGAGGCGTACGGCTTCGAGGGAGTCGTCGTCGACGGAACCGACGTCCTCGCGGTCTACCGCGAGGCGAAGCGCGCGATCGACAAGGCTCGGGCCGGCGGCGGACCGACGCTACTCGAGTGCCTCACGCTCCGGATGGAGGGCCACGCCGTCCACGACGACGCCTTCTACGTCCCGAAGCCGCTGTTCGAGCGCTGGGCCGAGTCGGACCCGATCGAGCGCTTCCGCACCTGGCTCCGCGACAACATCGACCTGACCGACGAGGAGGAGGACGAGATCGCGGCCGGTGTGAAGCGTCTCCTCACCACCGCGCTCGAGCGCGCCGAGGAGTCGCCGCAGCCCGACCCGTCCACCCTCACGGAGGGCGTCTTCGCCTCGCCGGAGGATCTCGACACGCCGCACCACAAGTAGCGAATGGCCGAGCTCACGTATCTCCAGGCGATCTCCGACGGGCTCCGCACCGAGATGCGCCGCGACAAGCGCGTCTTCCTCATCGGTGAGGACGTCGGTGTCTACGGCGGCGCCTTCAAGGTCTCGCTCGGCTTCCAGGAGGAGTTCGGCCCCTGGCGCGTGATCGACGCTCCGCTCGCCGAGACCGCGATCGTCGGCGGCTGCACCGGCGCCGCGATCATGGGCCTGCGCCCCGTCGCGGAGATGCAGTTCGCCGACTTCATCTCCTGCGGGTGGGATCAGCTCGTCACCGTCGCGGCGAAGCAGCGCTGGCGCGCCGGCACCCCGGTGCCGATGGTGGTGCGCCTGCCGTCGGGCGGCGGCTTCTCGGGCGGGCCGTTCCACTCCCAGAATCCGGAGTCGTCGTTCGCGCACATTCCGGGCCTGAAGTGCGTCTGCCCCGCGACGCCGGAGGACGCGAAGGGGCTCCTGATCAGTGCGATCGAGGATCCCAACCCGGTTCTCTACTTCGAGCACAAGCACCTCTACCGCCGCATCAAGGGCGAGGTGCCCGAGGAGCGGTACACGACGCCGCTCGGCAAGGCGCGCACCCACCGGGAAGGCGACGACGTCTCGGTGATCACGTGGGGCGCGATGGTCTACACCGCCGACGAGGCCGCGCAGCAGCTCGACGTCCGACGGCGTCTCGGTCGAGATCGTCGACCTGCGTACGGTCATGCCGTGGGACAAGGCCGCGGTGCTCGAGTCGGTGCGGAAGACTTCGAAGGTGCTCGTGCTGCACGAGGACACGCGCACGGGCGGCTTCGGCGGGGAGATCGCCGCCACGATCGCCGAGGAGGCGTTCGAGGATCTCGACGCGCCGGTCAAGCGGCTCGCCGCTCCCGACTCGCCCGTCCCGTTCTCGCCGGTGCTCGAGAAGGCGTACATCCCGCAGGTCGACGACGTCGTCGCCGGCTTGCGCGAGCTCGCGGAGTACTAGGAAGGAGCCGCATGGCCACGGAGACCGCAGTCGACGTCGTGATGCCGCAGATGGGCGTTTCCGTCTCCGAGGGGACGATCACCCGCTGGCTGAAACAGGAAGGCGAGCAGATCGAGGCCGACGAGCCGCTGCTCGAGATCTCCACCGACAAGGTCGACACCGAGGTGCCGAGCCCGGCATCCGGGACCTTGACCCAGATCCTCGTCCAGGAGGGCCAGACGGTCGACGTCGGGACGAAGCTCGGCCAGATCGGCGGCAGCGCTGGCGTGGAGGCCCCGGCCGCGGAGCCCGAGCCTCCTGCCGCGGCCGAGGAGGCGCCCGAACCTGCGACCGCCGAGGCGGCAGCCGAAGCCGACGCGGCACCGCCCGCAGAGACGCCGGCGCCCACCGCACCCGAGCCCTCCGCCGCTCCTCCCGCGGCCCAGCCGGCGCCCAGCGGCAACGGCAAGGCCTTCGTGTCCCCGGTCGTCGCGCGCATCGCCGGCGAGCACGGGATCGACCCGTCGCAGGTTCCGGGCACGGGCTCCGGCGGCCGCGTGACGAAGAAGGACATCCTCGCCTTCGTCGAGTCGGGTGGCACGCAGCAGCAGGCTCCTCCGGCTGCGGCGCCCGAGGCGCCCGCGCCTCCCGCTCCCGAGGCACCCGCGCCTGCCGCGCAGCCCGAGGCGCCGGCTCCTCCGGCGAAGCCTCCCGCTCCGGCTCCAGTCGCGGCGGGCGACACGCAGCCAGGCGAGACGATCGAGCCCATCACCGCCATGCGGCGCGGCATCGCCGAGCACATGCGCCGCTCGCTCGACACGTCCGCGCACGTAACCAGCGCGATCGAGGTCGACTTCTCGCGCATCGTCGCCGTGCGCAACAAGCTGAAGAAGGAGTATCAGGCCGCCTACGGCGTCAACCCGACGTATCTCGCGTTCGTGGCGAAGGCGTCGGTCGAGACGCTGCGCGACTACCCCTACGTGAACGCCGAGATGCGCGGCGAGTCGATCGTCACCCGTAATTTCGTCAACCTCGGCATCGCTGTCGAGCTCGCCGAGGGCAAGGGCCTGATCGTCCCGGTCATCCGCAACGCCGAAGGTCTGAACCTGCTCGGGCTGGCGCGCGGCATCGCCGAGATCGCCGGGAAAGCGCGGAACAAGCAGCTCGTGCCGGACGACGTCCAGGGCGGCACGTTTACGATCACGAACCCCGGCGGCTACGGCACGTTCCACGGCACGCCGGTGATCAGCCAGCCGCAGTCCGCCATCCTCGGCACATACGCGCTCGTCAAGCGCCCATGGGTCGTTGAGGACGAGCTCGGCCAGGACGTGATCGCGATCCGGGCGATGATGAACATCACGCTCACGTACGACCACCGCCTCGTCGACGGCGCGCTGGCGGGACGCTTCCTCCGCGACCTGCGCGAGCGGCTCGAGGGCTGGGAAGGCGAAGAGAGCTAGCTCGCCGCGGCGAGCACCCCGGCGAGCGGCGCCGGGATTCGCTCCGACTCGAGAGCCGCGACCAGCAACGGCGGGTACCGGTGGTGGCGGTCACCGTTGTGCATCCAGCGCAGCAGCTGGGACTCCGTGCTCCGGCCTCGCCAGGCAGGCTGGTTCTGGAAGTTGCGGAAGGTCTCCAGATCGCCTTCGCCTGCGACCACCTCCTCGACGCGACCCGCGCCGAGAGCGCGGATCAGCTCGTCCTCGAGATTCTCGACGCAGACGTAGGTCGCACCGCCGAGCACGCGCCGGAACCAGCGCTCCTCGCCGGCGTCGCACAACCCGACGACCCGCTCGCCGTCGTACTGTTCCGCCGCGCGACGGATCGCCTGCGCGCCGCCGATCGGCGCGATCTCGATGCGGGCCGCAGCGAGGTCGAGGCCGAGCTTCGCCGCAACCGCCTCGAGGGCGATCCGGTCGGTGATGCCTTCGACGAGGATCGCGGGCATGCCGGGAAGCTAGCCTGAGCCCCCGTGGCGACCGGCGGCTATCTCCTCCAGCTCGGCCAGGTGCCCTACCTCGAAGCGTGGGAGCTGCAGCGCTCGCTCGCCGGCGCCGTCTCGCAGGGCGCGATCCCCGACACCGTCGTCCTCCTCGAGCACCCGCCCGTTGTGACGCTCGGCCGGCGCGCCGACGAGACCGCCGAGCTGCACGTCCCCAAGGGAGCGGAGGTCGAGGTGGTCGAGACCGACCGCGGCGGCAAGTCGACCTACCACGGCCCCGGCCAGCTCGTCTGCTACCCCATCCTCGACCTGAAGCGGCACGGCCGCGACGTCAAGCAGTACGTCCGGAACCTCGAGCAGGCGCTGATCGGCACGCTCGCGCCGCTCGGGATAGAGGGCACGCGGCTCGAAGGGCTCACCGGCGTCTGGCTGGAACGGCCGCCGCGCAAGATCGCCTCGATCGGCGTCCACGTCTCGCGCTGGGTGACGACACACGGCTACTCGCTCAACGTCGACCTCGATCCGGCGCCGTTCACCGACTGGATCACGGCCTGCGGACTCGAGGACGCGATGTTCACCACCATCGCGCGCGAGCTCGACCGCTCGGTGACCCTCGACGAGGTACGGCCGCATGCGGTGTCGGCGCTCGAGGACGTCTTCGAGTTGGAGCTCGAGGAGTTGCCGGCCGAGGACGGCGCAGGCCTGTGGCCGCAGCCGCTCCACGAGCAGCTCGCGGCGAGCCGCTAGTTCTAGGGCAGCCAGTCCTCCCGAAACTCGCCGTCGACCCGTCTCGGGAAGCGCGCGTACGCAACCTCTTGATCGGTCGTGTCGTCCTCGGCGGATGCGTCGTGCCTCATGGCGACCTCCGAGTACGGATAACCGCCCCAGTCGGCGACCTCGGCGTGCCCTCTCGCCCCGATGGCGAGGATCGCGGCAGGCCCGTCGCCTGCGCCGACGATCGTGTGCGCGACTTTCGGCGGGCAGTGGAAGTAGTCCCATTGCCGCAGCGGCCGTTCCTCGTCCTCGACGATCAAGAGCGCCTCGCCCGAGAGGACGAGGAATCCCTCCTGGTCGGCCTCCCAGTGGTACATCGCCATCGGCTGGCCCGGCTCGAGGACGAAGAGGTTGACGCCGACCTGGGGATCGTCGTCGTCGATCAGCAGAGACGCGAAACCCGCCGGCCCGTAGTCCCACCACTTCCCGTCACGCACGTTGCGGACGTACCAGCTCATGGCCGCGACACTAGCGCGCAGACCGTCGAGCACGACGTCGAGATAGAGGCGCCCGTGGCCGCGCGGCGCAGCGAGCAGCGCGGCACGGAGGAGCGGGCCGACCTCGGACGGCTTCAGGTCCCGCCGCAACGCCCCGGCGCGCTGGGCACGTGCGACGAGCTTCGTCGCCGAGCTCCTCGAGCTCTGCGGCGCCCGGCTTCTCGCCACAGTGGACGACGCACTTGTGCAGGCCGGGTGTGGCCATCATGAGCTCGGCGGCGCGATGCGCGAAGTCGAAGAACGCCTCACCGGGATCGTCCGACGCAAGGGCTTCCTCGGCCATTGCGCGTCACCTGTGCCACATGCCGCTCGATCACGGCGTAGATCAGGTCGTCCTTGGTCGGGAAACGGCGGAACACCGTCCCGTGGCCGACTCCCGCCAGCCGAGCGATCTCGTCGATGCTCGCGTCGGGGCCCGACGCGGCGAACGCCTCCGTTGCCGCGTCGAGCACCAACTCGAGGTTTCGCCGCGCGTCGGCGCGCAGCTCTGTCATCAGCTGGCGAACACCGGCTCGTCGTCGGTCCTGGCCTCGGCCTCGATCCGGGCCACGTCGCGCTTGCGCAGGAGCGCGAGGAGAACGACGAGGCTCAGGGTCACGAAGACGGCGGCGCCGGCGAAGGCGTAGTGCCAGCCGTGCACGACGTCCGTCAGCGAGGTCGGATCGCTCGTGTGACCGACGGCGACGGTGGTGAGGACCGCGAGCCCGAGTGCACCGCCGACCTGCTGCGACGTGTTGAAGAGACCGGACGCGAGCCCCTGGTCCTCGTTCTTGAGGCCGGTCGTCGCAACGAGCGTCAACGGCATGAAGATCGCGCCCATCCCGAGGGAGGCCAGGATCATTCCCGGCAGGACGTCCGACGCGTACGAGCCGTTCACCGGCATCCGGGCGAAGAGCAGCAGCCCGAGGATGGTGAGCACCATGCCGACGGCCGTCACGGGCTTGACACCGATCCGAGGCGCGAGCGCCGACGCGAGCCCTGCGGACACCATGATCCCCGCCGTGAACGGCAGGAATGCGACCCCTGCCTTGAGCGGGCCGAAGCCGAGTGCGCGCTGGATGTACTGCGTGTTGAAGAAGAACATGGCGAACATCCCCGAGAAGGCGAGGAACATCGACAGGTTCGCCGTCGTGAGCGAGCGGATGCGGAAGATCGAGAGCCGGACGAGCGGCTCCGCCGAGCGCTGCTCGATCAGGACGAAGCCAACGATGAGCGCGGCGGAGACGACGAAGGAGACGATCGTCCACGTCGAGCTCCAACCGTGCTCGGCAGCATGGACGAGCCCGAACACGAGCGCCATCAGCCCGCCGGTCACGGAAACGGCGCCCGCGAGGTCGTAGCCCTTGTGCGCATGCTCGTCCTTCGACTCCGGGACGAGCCGCAGCGCTGCGAAGAAGGCGAAGATGCCCACGGGAACGTTGACGAAGAAGATCCAGCGCCAGGAGAACGCCTGGGTCAGCGCGCCGCCGAGAACGAGCCCGACCGCCGAGCCGCCGATGGCGATTGCCGCCCAGACCGCGAGCGCCCGCGCGCGTTCCTTCCCCTCGTCGAAGGTCGTCGAGATGATCGAGAGCGCGGCCGGCGAGATGAGCGCCGCGCCGAGGCCCTGCAGCGCCCGGAAGCCGATCAGCATCCCCGAGGTGCTGGAGATGCCGTTCAGGAACGAGGCGCCGGTGAAGATGACGAGGCCGATCATGAAGAGCCGCTTCCGTCCCAGGAGGTCACCCGCGCGCCCGCCGAGCAAGAGGAAGCCGGCGAAGACGAGGGTGTACGCGTTGATCACCCACTGCAGGCTCGCCTCGCTGAAACCGAGCGACTCCTGAATGTGCGGCAGCGCGACGTTCACGATCGTCGCATCGAGGACGACCATGAACTGCGCGAGGCAGATGATGACGAGTACGACCCAGGGATTCGTGGAATGGCGGCTCATGCCCCTCCTTACGTAAGCGGACTCAACAGTCCGGTTCAGGCTAGCAGCGGTGACTCCCGCTACGCCACCTAGACTGGAACGCGTCCATGGAGCTCATCGCTTCCCGTCGCCGAAAGGCCTCGCAGGCCGGAATGGATGAAGGTGCGGGCGCCGTCGAAGGACGGCTCCTACTTCGACGTCCAGAAACTCGTGCACGGGCTCTCGCTGCACACGATCTGCGAGGAGGCGCGGTGCCCGAACATCTCCGAGTGCTGGGGCCGCGGCACGGCGACCTTCCAGATCCTCGGCGACACGTGCACCCGCGCTTGCCGCTACTGCTACGTCCACTCCGGCAAGCCCGAGACGCCGCCCGACCCGCTCGAGCCGCTGCGGCTCGCCCAGGCGGCGGCGCAGATGCAGCTCAAGCACGTCGTCGTCACCTCGGTCGACCGCGACGACGTCGCCGATCGTGGCGCCGGCCACTACGCGGCGACGATCCGCGCGCTCAAGGCGAAGCTCCCTGAGGCTTCCGTCGAGGTGCTGACGCCCGACTTCCTCGGCGTCGAGGAGGAGGCGCTGCAGACGGTGCTCGACGCGCGACCCGAGGTCTTCAACCACAACATCGAGACCGTGCGCCGCCTGCACGCGCGGATGCGCGGCTCAAAGGCGAGCTACGACGGCGCGCTGTGGTTGCTGCGCCGGGCGAAGGAGATCGCCGACTATCGGGTTCTGACGAAGTCGGGGATCATCGTCGGGCTCGGGGAGACGAACGACGAGGTGGTCGAGACGATGCGCGACCTCCGCGCGAACGGCGTGGACGTCGTCACGATCGGCCAGTACCTCCAGCCGAGTGCGAAGCACGCTCAGATCGATCGCTGGGTCCATCCCGACGAGTTCCGCTGGTTCCGCGAGCAGGGCGAGGAGCTGGGCTTCGGCTCGGTCTTCTCGGGACCGCTCGTCCGCAGCTCGTATCGCGCCGACGAGCAGCGGCACGCGGCCGAGTCCGGCCGCGGCGCGGTCGCCTACTAGAACGAGAGAGGCCCGCCGGAGCGGGCCTCTCTGTCGTGCGAAGTGCTGTTGCTGCTCAGTGGCCGCCGGTGAACGCCAGGGCGGGAACGAGGTTCTGCGCCCTCGGCGTACCGAGCCCGGTGACCGGGTCCCAGCCGCGGCCCGCGTCGAAGCCCGCGCCACCCAGGTCTGCGACGTCGTTGTTCCCGACCGTGACGTCGTTGAAGACCGAGTGGTAGAGGTGCGGCAACAGGGCGAAGCCGTAGAGGTTGTCGTTGATGTTGCCGATGTCGTGATGCGCCATCTGATCGGCATCGGCGGCCAATGCGGCCCACTGCGGCGAGCCGGCGCTGGTGCCGCCGAAGAGGAAGAACGCAGGCACCCCACCGGCGCAGGCACTGCAGACAGAGATCAGTCCGCCGTTGACGCCCGCGCTGTACGAGACGTCCGGGACACCGCGAGCGTGCCCGGGCACCGCGAACAGCTGGTAGAAGGGCTTGTTGAAGATCGAGCTGAAGCCGCCGCCGCTGCAGTTGATGTCGTCGCCGTCGGGCGGGTTGCAGCCGAAGAACTGCTCCGTCCAGGCGGTCTCGCCGATGTAGTTCCCGCTGCCATCGGCGGCGAGGGTCGTTCCTCCGACGCCGGTGACGTTGGGATCGGATGCCGGTGTGCTCGCCGCCTCGATCGGGCCGGTGCCGTCACAGTTGAACTGCGCGGCTCCGCTGTCGCCGGAGGACGCGAAGAGCGTGTAGCCCTCACGCACAGCCCGGGCGAAGAGCCTGTGCTGCTGCGCGAGCATTGTCGGATCCATGCACGACTCCGCCTCGCCGAAGCTCTGCGAGATCACGTCGCCGATGTGGTGGTCGATCACGTACTTGGTCGTCGCGAGCAGGTCGGCGTCGCTGTTGCTCCGCGCCTCGGCGAGGATGATCTTCGCGCCGGGAGCCATGACGTGCGCCCACTCGACGTCGAGGGTCTCCTCCCCCGCCCAGCCGACCTGGTTCCCGTCGGTGGGATCGAATGCCGGAACCGGGTTCGGCTGCTGGAGCACCTTGAAGCTCGGCGGGTCCGGCAGACCGAACGAGCTGTCCTCGAGCGCGAGGTCGCCCGTAGGCCCTGTGAGGTACGGGTTGGCGAACGCGTCGACGATGACGATCGTCCTGCCATGGCCGTCGATACCCGAGGACAGCAGGCCGGAGTAGCCGTACGCCTGCTGAATCTGGGCCGGCGAGTAGCACACGATGCCCTGCGAACCGTCGATCGGCTTGCCCTGACACGAGAAGTGCACGATGCCGGGGCCGGGGGTGCCCGAGACCTTCACCGACTGCGGGTCAACCGTGATCGGATGTGCCGTCGGGCCACTGGCAGCACTCGATGCAGACGCGCCGACGAGCACCACGACGACAACCGCGGCAAACGCAAGGACCGCGCCAAGCGGCGCGAGCCTCGCTGAACGAAGCTGGTGCTTCATATCTTCCCTTCCTCGATACCTGAGCGCGTGGGGCCACCACGCTCCCTGGACTGGACGTGCCAGCGAATCGTGCGTCAGAAACGAGGAGTCCGCAAGGGGGTACCCCTTATGGAACCTGGGCCGGCGCCACGCCCAGCGCGGTCACGCAGGCATAGCGATTCAGGCTGAGATCAACCTGGCGTCAGCCGTTCGGCTTTGCCATCCTGCGATAGTCGAGGGCCTCGTCGAGCACCGAGTCCTCCACGCCCTTCTCCCGAGCCACCTCGCGCAGGGAGCGGCCCGAGGCAGCCGCCTCCTGGACGATCTCGGTCGCGCGGTCGTAGCCGATGTACGGGTTGAGGGCGGTCGCGGCCGACAGGGTCAGCTCGGCGTACCGCTCGCAGTTCTCGCGGTTTGCCTCGATCCCGTCGACGCACTTCTCGGCGAAGAGCCGACACGCGCTCGCAAGGAGCTTCACGGAGTCGAGGATGTTGCGCGCGAGGAGCGGCACGAAGACGTTGAGCTCGAAGTGTCCCTGCATGCCGCCGATCGCGATCGCGGCGTCGTTGCCGATCACCTGCGCCGCGACCTGCGTCACGACTTCCGGCATCACCGGGTTCACCTTGCCGGGCATGATCGAGCTCCCCTTCTGGAGCTCCGGCAGCGCGATCTCGGCGAGACCGGCACGCGGTCCCGAGCCGAGGAAGCGGATGTCGTTGGCCACCTTCGTGAGCGAGACGGCGACGGTCTTCAGCGCGCCGGAGGCCTCCACGATCCCGTCGCGCGCCGCCTGCGCCTCGAAGGGATCGGCCGGCGGCGAGATCTCGAGCCCGGTCTCGCGGGCGAGCAGCTCGCGGACCCGCGCGGCGAACTCAGGATGCGTGTTGAGACCGGTCCCGGTCGCGGTGCCGCCGAGCGGGATCTGCCCGAGCCGGGGCAGCGCGTCGCGGACGCGCTCGATGCCCTGGCGCACCTGGGCGGCATAGCCCGCGAACTCCTGGCCGAGCGTCACCGGCACAGCGTCCATCCAGTGCGTCCGCCCCGACTTGACGACGTCGTCGAACTCCTGCGCCTTCGCCTCGAGCGCCGAGGCGAGGCGCTCCAGCGCGGGCAGCAGATCGTTGGACATCTCGTCGAGGGCCGCGAGATGAACGGCCGAAGGGAAGACGTCGTTCGACGACTGCCCCATGTTCACGTCATCGTTCGCGTGGACGTCCTCGCCCGCGAGCGTCGCGATCACCTCGTTGGCGTTCATGTTGGAGGAAGTACCCGAGCCGGTCTGGAAGACGTCGATCGGGAACTGGTCGTCGAGCTCGCCCCCGACGATCCGGGCTGCGGCGGCCGAGATCCGTTCGGCCTTGTCCGCGTCGAGCAGGCCGAGCTCGGCATTCACACGCGCCGCGGCGCCCTTGATCCGGCCGAGCCAACGCGCGACCGGCGCCGGGATCGGCTCACCCGAGACGGGGAAGTTCGCGACGGCCTTGGTCGTCTCGCCTCCCCAGAGCTCTTGCCGCTCCTCGATCCTCGCCATGAAAGCGAGTGTAGGGAAGTGCGGACGGGCGTCGCCGCGGGAAACTACGCGACCGACGGAAGCCGGCGTGCCGCGGCCGTGCGCTCACGCGGCGCGCGCCGTTCGGTCTCCTGTACCTCGAGCACGGGAGCCCAGCCGAGGTAGCCGCACTCGGGGCACTCGGGAGACTCGAAGTGCTTGAAGCGGTCGCGCCGCGCCACGCGGCTCGTGCCGCACTGGAGGCATTCGACGACGAGAGGTTCCACATCAGGTCCATCGGCCCTGATGGGTGACCGTGTGTCCCCCGTTCGGGGGGACTAGCCGGCGCTGCTGGCGACCCGTTCCGCCGCCGCGAGCAACTCGTCCCACGAGCAGAGCTTCACGCGCGGTCGGCCCGACTTCTCGCCGGCGCTCCGCTCCACTTCGTCGATCGCCGCCCAACCCGCGTATTGGACGACGCCGACGCCGCGCTCGGCGAGCAGAGCATCGACCGCGGCGGCGGTCGCGTCCGGCTTGGGCTCGAGCCGGCCGGCAGCCGCGTCCCCGAGGATGAGCTCGACCGTCTCGGTCGCGTCCTTCTTGTTCGTCCCGATCACGCCGGTCGGGCCTCGCTTGATCCAGCCGGCGCAGTAGACGCCCGGCTCCACGCGCCCAGCCTCGTTCGGAATCGTGCCGCTGGCCGAGTCGAAGACGACACCCGGCAGCTCGACGCCCCGATAGCCGACGCTGCGGAAGACCAACCCACACGGCAGCGTCTCGCGCTCATCCGTCGGCACGGCCCGACCGTCGGCGTCGAGCTTGTTGCGGACGAGCTCGACGCCCTCGACTCTCTCCTCACCGAGAATCGCGACCGGCGACTGGAAGAAGCGGAAGACGACGCGGCGCGGCTTTCCCTCCGGCTCACGTTCGGCGAGCTCCCGCAGCACGGCGAGGTTGCGCTCGGCGTTCGTGCCCTGCGGCTCCGCGCCCTCGAGGTCGGCTGGATCGACCACGACGTCGGCGCCGGCGAGCTCGCCCATCTCGTGCAGCTCCGGCGTGGTGAACGCCGCCTGCGCAGGCCCGCGCCGCCCGACCACGACGATCTCGCGAATCGGCGAGCTCTCGATGGCCGCGATCGAGGCGTCTGTCGCATCGGTCGGCGCAAGCTCCTCATGCGTCAGGGCGAGCATTCGCGCGATATCGAGCGCGACGTTCCCGACGCCGATCACGACCGCCCTCTCGACCCCGAGGTCGAACTCGATCTGCTGGTAATCGGGGTGGCCGTTGTACCAGGCCACGAACTCGGTGGCGGCCCACGAGCCGGGTAGGTCCTCGCCCGGAATGCCGAGACGGCGATCGGTCTGTGCGCCGACCGCGTAGATGACCGCGTCGTAGAGACGGACGAGGTCGGAGTGGTGAAGGTCGCGGCCGACCTCGACATTGCCGAGGAAGCGGAAGCCCGGCTGCTCGGCGATCCGCTCGAAGGCGCGCGACACGGTCTTCAGCTTCGGATGGTCGGGCGCGACGCCAAGCCGGACGAGCCCCCACGGCGTCGGCAGGCGCTCGATCATGTCGACCTCGGCGGGTGGATCCGCGGACAGCAGTGCGCCGGCGGCGTAGAAGCCCGCCGGGCCGGATCCGACGACTGCGACGCGCATTACGGCGCCGATGCTAGTCGCGTCTGCCGGGGTACCGGTCTTCGAGCGTGATCATGACGCGGCGCAAGAGCGAGTTCAGCTGCTCCTTCTCGCGAGCGGTCAGCGCCTTCGCGAGCAGCGCCTCCTTCGGCGCCTGGATGGCCATTGCCTGCTCGTGCCTCTCGAGGCCCTTCTCCGTCAGCTCGACGAGCACGCTCCGCCGGTCGTCCGGGTCGCGTAACCGACGGACGAGACGCTCCTTCTCCAATGCGTCGAGGCGGCTCGTCATCGCGCCGCTCGTCAGGTCCGCGCGCCGCGCGAGCCATCCTGCCTTGCGGCGGTACGGCGCACCGGACCAGCGCAGCGCCGTGAGCACGTGCCAGTCGCTGAGCGTCAGGCCGAGCTCCTCGAGCGTCTCATTGTGCATCCGCTTGATGCGGTGGTTGATGCCGCCGATGCGGTCGACGATCCCTTCGACCGTCAGGTCGAGGTGGTCGGGAAGGTCGGCGCCGATGTCCTCGAGGAAGTCGTCGACGTGATCCCGCTGCCGGCTCTGCCTCGGTCTGGCCACACGATGAGTGTTCACGACATTTCCCTTGACGTCAAGATAGCTTGGGGTGATAATCTCTTGATCCCAAGATACTTGCTATCGAGCAAAGAGGGGAAGCGCGTATCCGCACCTGCCAGAGATCCGAAGTTCGTCCAGCTCGTCCACGAGGAGCACACGGCGCGACTCCGCGCCGAGTTCCGGAACCGGTCGGCGAGGAGGCAGCCATGGCAACCACCCAGACCTCGTACCGCGTTTGCTCGCTTCCGCAGGAGCTCGGCGAAGCGGGCGAGGACAAGGCGTTCATCCGCCTCGGCAGCACGTTCGACGTAGCCGCATTCGGCGTCGGGACGGCGCTGCAGCGCACGTCCGGCGAGACCGTCATCCCCGACCATCACGAGGCCGGGCCGGGCGGAGACCGCCACGAGGAGCTGTACGTCGTCGTGCAGGGCGGGGCCAGGTTCACCATCGGCGGCGAGGACGTCGACGCTCCCCACGGGACGGCGATCTTCGTCCGGGACCCGGCGGCAATGCGGAAGGCCGTCGCCACCACCGACGAGACGATCGTCCTCGCGGTCGGCGGTCCCCGCGGGGCGGCCTACCGGGTCACGCCTGCACAGTCTCAGGAGGGGTTCTGGGACGCGTACAACGCGGAGGACTACGCCGCCGCGCTGGCGTCGACCATGCGCGCCCTCGAGATCTATCCCGGCAACGCCCATCTGCTCTACAACGTCGCCTGCATGGAGGCCCTGCTCGGCAACGGCGACACCGCTCTGACCGCGCTCGCCGACTCGGTCGCGAAGTGGGAGCCGTACAAGGAGATGGCCCAGAAGGACGACGACTTCGCGTCGCTCCGCGACGACTCGCGTTTCCTAGAGCTTGTGGCCTGACCGATGCGTCAGTGGGCGCAGCCGGATCCGCAGCCGGCTGCGTCCTCCGGCGCTTCGCCGTCGGCCACCTGGAACGAGTGGCCGCAGCCGCACGAGGCGACGGCGTTCGGGTTCTCGATCTTGAACCCGGACTCCTGAATCGTCTCGAGGAAGTCGACCTGCGCACCGAGGAGATAGGGCGCGCTGAAGGGGTCGACGACGACGGTGACGCCCTCGCACTCGAACTCGTGGTCGCCCTCCTGGGCGCCGCGGTCGAAGCCGAGGCCGTACTGGAATCCCGAGCAGCCGCCGCCCTCGATCGCGACCCGCAGGACCGAGACGTCCTCCTCGGACGCCAACAGGTCGCGGATCTTCGCCGCCGCCGCAGGCGTCAGCGAGACGACGTTCTCGGTGCGCTCCTGAATCTCCATCTGCGTCGCATCGTAGCAACGTGCCTCCCACTCAGCCGGTTGCGGGGAGCCGGTAGAGGCCGGACTTTGTAACAGTCGCTGCAGGCTCCGCTACAGGGATTCGGTACCTGCAAGTGCAGGCCTCACGACGTTGATAACGTCAGCCGTCGCTGGGTAACGAGGCGGGAGTAGATGCTCGACAGCTGGTTGCCATTCCTGATCTACGGCTTGTTCGCGCTCCTGATCCCGGGGTCGATGATGGCCTTCTCGTTCTGGTTCTCTCAGCGACCCGCGCGCCGAACCCGTGCGCGCACCGTGCCGTTCGAGTCGGGCGTGTCGACAGGGCCGCTGCCGCGCCAGCGCTTCAGCGTCAGCTTCTATCTCACGGCGATGCTCTTCATCGTCTTCGACATCGAGATCGTCTTTCTCTATCCGCTCGCCGTGCAGCTCCATGCGCTCGGCTGGTTCGGGTTCGTCGAGCTCGCCTTCTTCGTCCTGATCCTTGTCGTCGCCTACGTCTACATCTGGCGCAAGGGAGCCTTGAACTGGTGACGCCTCATGGCTGACGACACGCCGCGCCTGCGCGACCACGGGCTCCAGTCGGAGCGCCTCCTCTGGCCCACCAAGGGCCCCTCGCGCTTCGAGGAGGAGATGGGGGCCGAGGAGCTCGAGCGCGCGCTCGGGATCACGACGCTCGAGAAGGCGGTGCGCTGGGCGCAGACGAAGTCGATGTGGCCGGACACGTTCGGGCTCGCCTGCTGCGCGATCGAGATGATGTCGATCGTCTCCGCGCGCTACGACATCGCGCGCTTCGGGATGGAGGCGTTCCGCTCCTCGCCGCGCCAGGCCGACCTGCTCATCGTCTCGGGCCGGGTCGCGCACAAGATGGCGGCGCCGCTGCGCCAGATCTACGACCAGATGCTCGAGCCGAAGTGGGTGATCGCCATGGGCGTCTGCGCCAGCTCGGGCGGGATGTTCAACAACTACACGATCCTGCAGGGCGTCGACCGGATCGTCCCGGTCGACATCTACGTCCCCTTCTGCCCGCCGCGGCCCGAGGCGCTGATGGAAGGAATCATCCGCCTGCACGAGGCGCATCAGGCCGGCGTGCCGCCCGCGTACGAGCGCGTCGGGGTCGCTACATGACGGACTGGCAGCGCGTCCCGGGCTACGTCTCGCATCGGGACGGGCCGGAGATGCCGACGGTGACGATCGAGACCGAGCGGATTCGCGAGGCGTGCGAGCACGCGCGCGACGAGCTGGGCTTCGACGTCTGCGTGGACGTGGTGGCGACCGACTACCTCGGCTGGGGCGGCCAAGGCGTCTCGGGCTACATCGGCACGGCGAGCGGACGCGATCTCATGCATCCGATGACGCAGGGCCTGCAGGTACTTCCCGAGCTCAAGCCGAAGCGCTTCTCCGTCAGCTACCACCTGCTCGCGCTGCGACAAGGAGCGCCACGCGCGCGGCTCCAGTGCTGGGTCGACGAGGGCGAGCACGTGCCGAGCGTCATCTCGGTCTGGCCGACCTGCGACTGGCACGAGCGAGAGCAGTTCGACCTGATGGGCATCGTCTTCGACGACCACCCGAACCTCGAGCGGCTCCTGATGCCCGAGGACTGGGAGGGGCACCCGCTGCGCAAGGACTACCCGATCGGCGGCGAGCCCGTCCGCTTCAGCGACGAGCAATGAGCGTAGGCTTGACGGAGCTCATCAGAGAGCAGAGGTGCCGGCTTTGCCGGTGCCGGGAGCGGGGATGAGCGCAACGACAGAACGCCCAAAGACCTACGAAGGCTCGCGGATTCCGTCGCGCGTGCCCACGATCCTCGACGTCCCCGAGGAGCTGCGCTCGAGCGAGGACGTCCTCCAGGTCAACTTCGGCCCGAACCACCCGTCGACCCACGGCGTGCTGCGTCTGATCGTCGACCTCCGCGGCGAGGAGGTCGTGGGTGTCTCGGCTGTGATCGGCTACCTCCACACCGGCTTCGAGAAGTCGATGGAGTCGAAGACGTACTGGAAGTGCGTCACGTTCCCCGAGCGGATCGACTACGTCGGCTACCAGAACAACGAGCTCGTGTACGTGCTCGCCGTCGAGCAGCTGCTCGAGCTCGAGGTGCCCGGGAAGGCGAGCTGGATGCGCATGCTCCTCTGCGAGCTCAACCGGATCCACTCGCATCTCGTCTTCCTCGGCACGTCGGCGCTCGAGCTGGGGGCGATCTCGATGTTCTGGTACTGCTTCCGCGAGCGGGAGACGATCCTCGACCTGTTCGAGCTCGTCACGGGGCAACGGATGCACACCCGCTACTTCCAGATCGGCGGGCTCGCGGAGGACATCCCGCAGGGCTTCTTTCCCGAGTGCCGCAAGTTCGTGGAGTGGATGCCGCATGCGCTCGACGACTACAAGGGCATCCTCGACCGGAACGAGATCTGGCTCGAGCGGACGCAGGGCATCGGCGTCCTCTCGGCAGCCGACGCGATCGCGCTCGGCCAGACCGGCCCGAACCTGCGCGCCTCGGGCGTCGACTGGGATCTCCGCCGCGACCAGCCGTACCTCCACTACGAGCAGGTCGACTTCCGCGTGCCGGTCTATCCGAACGGCGACGTCTACGACCGCTACCGCGTGCGGATGGACGAGATGGCGGAGTCGACGAACATCGTCCGCCAGTGCCTCGATCGGCTGGAGCGCCTGGAGGGTGCGCCGTGGATCGCGGACGATCGCAAGGTCGTGCTGCCGCCGCGCGAGGAGCTCCACACCTCGATGGAGTCGCTCATCCACCACTTCAAGATCGTCACCGAGGGCTTCCGCGTGCCCGAGGGCGAGATCTACGTCGCGGTCGAGTCGCCACGCGGTGAGTCGGGCTGCTACCTCGTCTCGGACGGCGGCCCGAAGCCGTGGCGCATCCACTTCCGGGCGCCGTCTTTCGTTGCGCTGGAGGCGACTGCGACCTGCCTCCACCACGCTCTCGTCGCCGACCTGATCGCGGTCGTCGGCTCGCTCGACGCGGTGATGGGGGACACCGACCGGTGACGACCTTCTACGACGAGGTGCAGGAGTTGCGGGCGCGCTATCCCGAGGGGACGCGCTCGGCGGTCCTGCCGGCGCTCAGGCTTGCCCAGGAGCGACGCGGCTGGCTGTCGCGCGAGGCGATCGAGGAGACCGCCGAGGCGCTCGAGGTCACGCCGGCGTACTGCTTCTCGGTCGCGAGCTTCTACGACTGGTTCCAGCTCGAACCCGTCGGGCGGCACACGATCGACGTCTGCACGAACGTCTGCTGCGGGCTCGTCAACGCGCAGGCGGTGCTCGACGCGTTCGAGGACGGACTCGGCATCAAGCCCGGCGAAACAACGGCGGACGGCGAGGTCACGCTTCGTGCCGTCGAGTGCCTCGGCGGTTGCTCGACCCCCACCATCGTCGCGATCGACGATGTCTACCGGCAGTCGGTGACTCCCGAGGACGTGCCGGCGATCGTCGCGGAGCTGACCGATGAGTGAGACGACCGTCCGCGTCGCCGAAGGGCCGGCGCTCGTCCTCGCGGGCTTCGAGGGAGAGCCGCTCCGGAGCCTCGAGTCGTACCGCGCGGTCGGCGGCTACGTCCAGCTCGAGAAGGCGCGTGCCGAGGATCCGCAGGCGGTGATCCAGCAGGTGATCGAATCGAACCTGCGCGGTCGCGGAGGCGCGTTCTTCCCCACCGGCCGCAAGGCGAGCTTCATCCCGACGCCCGACAAGATCGCGAAGCCGATCTACATCACCGTCAACGCGGACGAGTCCGAGCCCGGCACGTTCAAGGACCGCGAGATCATGCTCAAGGTCCCGCACCGGCTGCTCGAGGGCTGCCTCATCGCCGCGCACGCGATCCAGTCGAAGCAGGTCTACATCTACATCCGCGGCGAGTACCTCGCGGAGTACGAGTCGCTCCAGGGCGCGCTCGACCAGGCGCGCGCCGCGGGCATCCTCGGCGAGGTCGAGATCACGATCCACCGCGGCGCCGGCGCCTACATCTGCGGCGAGGAGACCGCCTTGCTCGAGTCGCTCGAGGGCAAGCGCGGCCAGCCGCGGTCGAAGCCGCCGTTCCCGGCCATCTCGGGCGTCTACGCGTCGCCGACGCTGATCAACAACGTCGAGTCGATCACGACGATCCCGACCATCTTCGCGGCCGGCCCGGCGGAGTACGCGAAGATCGGCGCGCCGCCGGACTCGACCGGCACGCGCCTCTTCTGCCTCTCGGGCAACGTCGAGCGGCCCGGCGTGTACGAGGCGCCGCACGGAATCACGGCGCGGCACCTGATCTACGACATCGGCGGCGGCGTCCCGAACGGGCACATGCTCAAGGCCGTGATGATGGGCGGCTCGTCGTTCCCGGTCATGACGCCGGACGACCTCGACACGCCGCTCGACGCCGACTCGCTCGGCAAGAAGGGCTACTTCATCGGCTCGGGCGTCGTGACGGTGATCGACGAGCGGACGTGCATCGTCCAGTTCGCGCTGCGGGTCGCGCAGTTCTACATGCACGAGTCGTGCGGCAAGTGCACGCCGTGCCGCGTCGGCACGCGCTGGCTCGTCCAGCTGATGCGCGCCGTCGAGGAGGGAACCGCGACCGAGCGCGACCTCGAGCTGACGCTCGACGTCTGCGACCGCATCATCGGCAAGTGCCTCTGCGTGCTCGGCGACTCGGCCGCGATGCCGGTCGCGAGCTGCGTGACGAAGTTCCGGGACGAGTTCCGCGAGCATCTCGCGCACGGCGGGTGTCCCTTCGGCGCCGACTCGCAGCTCGCAGGGCTGTTCGCGCCGTCCGACCAGCACGCGCACTCGTCCGTCGGCGAGGAGGCGCTCGTATGAGCACCGAGCTCGTCCGCGTCACTATCGACGAGCGCGACGTCCACGTCCCGAAGGGGACAGGGCTGGTCGAGACCGCGCTCGCCGCGGGGATCGAGATTCCGGTCTTCTGTTACGAGCCGCGCCTCGGCGAGCCGGTCGGCGCCTGCCGGATGTGTCTGGTCGAGGTCGAGGGCATGCCCCCGAAGCCGCAAGCGGCCTGCACCCTGACCGCCCAGGACGGGATGGTCGTGAAGACGGCGCGCACCTCTCAGATGGCGAAGGAAGCGCAGAACGCAACGCTCGAGTTCATCCTCGTCAACCACCCGCTCGACTGCCCGGTCTGCGACAAGGGCGGCGAGTGCCCGCTGCAAGACCTCACCTTCCGCTACGGGCCGGGCAACACGCGCATGAGCTTCGAGAAGCTGACCTTCGAGAAGCCGATCCCGATCTCGCCCACGATCTCGCTCGACCGCGAGCGCTGCATCCTCTGCTACCGCTGCACGCGCTTCAGCGAGACCGTCTCGGAGGACGGCCAACTCGTCGCCGCCAACCGCGGAGCGATGTCGGTGATCACGACCTTCGAGGATCTGCCGTACACGGGCGCCTTCACCGGCAACGTGACCGAGCTCTGTCCCGTGGGCGCGCTCCTCCCCACGCAGTACCGCTTCGAGGGGCGGCCGTGGGAGATCGTCGACGTGCCGACGGTCTGTGGGCTCTGCCCGGTCGGGTGCAACGTCCACGCGACGGTGCGCGAGGGCAAGGTCAAGCGGATCCTCTCCCGCAACCACCCCGAGATCGACGAGGGCTGGATCTGCGACAAGGGCCGCTTCGCCTACACGCACCTGCGCGCCGACGACCGCCTCGCCCAGCCGCTGCAGCGCGTGCGGCTGCGCGGCCTCGAGCCCGTCTCGTGGGAACAGGCGCTGGACGAAGCGGAGCGCCTGCTGCGCAACGCGCGCGGGCGCGTCGTCACGGTGCTCTCGGGCTCCGAGACGGTCGAGCAGGCCTACGCGCTCGGGAAGCTGTTGCGCGTCGGGCTCGACTCGCACCAGGCGACGCTGCCGGAGGAGATCTCCGGCGCGCTCGACGCCTACCGGCTTCCGCTCTCCTCGATCCGCGACGCCGACGTGGTGGTCGTGCTGGGCGACGTACCGGTCGTCGAGCGCGCGCCGGTCGTGGATCTCTGGATCAAGTCGGCCCGCCGCAACGGCGCGCGGATCCTCGACGACGTGGACGACCCCGCCGTCGCCGAGGCCGAGCGAGTCGTCCTCGTCTGGTCGGGTCCCGGCGGCCGCGGCGGCGCGACCGTCGCCAAGCTCGCGGAGAAGCTCGGCCTTGCCGGCCGCGAGGGGTGCGGCGCCTTCTATCTCCCCGAGACGCCGAACGGCCGCGGGGTCGCCGACGCCTGGGCTGCGTGCTGCGACGAGGAGACGGAGGCCGCGGAGTCGATCGGGCTGCTCGTGGTGTCGGGGGACGAGGCCGCGGCGAACGAGAACGTCCGCGCGCTCGCGGAACAGGCCGAGGCGACGATCGTGCTCTCGATGTTCGGCGGGCTCGCCGCCGGCTGGGCCGACCTCATCCTGCCGGGCACGGGCTACCTCGAGCGAGACGGCACGTTTGTCAACCTCGAGGGTCGCCTGCAGCGGCTGCGCCGCACGGTCGAGCCGCCCTGCCCGGACGAGCTGGATTGGATCTCGCAGCTCGCCGCACGCTTCGACGTCGACGTCGCGCCCTACGCCGCAGCGGTCTTCGCCGAGGTCTCCGCCAAGGTCTACGGTGGCCTCGCGTTCGGCGAGGTCGGCGAGCGGGCGCCGCTGCGCGGCTACCCCGAGGCGCAGGAACACGTTGCACGGCAGGCCCTGCCGGAGCCGGAGCAGAGGGCGAAACGAGGCGAGATCCGACTCGTCGCCTACAAGCCGCTCTTCTCCGGCGCCGCGGTCGAGCGCGTCGCCGAGCTCCAGTTCCAGCGACCGCAACCGGAGGTCGAACTCTCGGCCGACGACGCACGGCGGCGCAGGATCGCAACCGGAGACCTCGTCACCGTGGGCTCGAACGGCAGCGCGATCACGCTGCCGGCGCGCGTCAACCGGCGCCTGCGCACGGGAGTCGCGCGCGTCGCGCTCGAGCACGCGGACGGGCTCGGGGGGATCGTCGAGATCACCAGGGCCCAGGAAACGGTGGGCGCATGAACGAGCCCTGGTGGATCGCGCTCATCGAGGCGGCGATCATCGTCAACGTCCTGCTCGGCCTCTTCGCCTACCTGACGCTGATCGAGCGGAAGCTGATGGGGCGGATGCAGCTCCGCTATGGCCCCAACCGGGCCGGGAAGTTCGGCTTGCTGCAACCGATCGCCGACCTCCTGAAGCTCATCCGCAAGGAGGCGTTCGCGCCGGACGCGGCGATCGACATCCCGTACATCCTCGCGCCCGTCGTCTCGGCCTTCACCGCGATCGCCGCCTTCGCGTTTATCCCCTACGGCCCGGGCTGGACGGTGAACGGCTGGCACATCAACGGCGAGGTCGCGAACGTCTCGATCGGCCTGATCGCGATCTTCGCGCTCGGCTCGATCGGGATCTACGGCTTCATCGTCGGCGGTTGGGCCTCGGAGTCGAAGTACTCGATCCTCGGCTCGATGCGCACGTGCGCGCAACTCGTCTCGTACGAGGTCTCGCTCGCGCTCAGCGTGCTCGGCGTGGTCATCCTCGGCCGTTCGCTCAACCTGCCGGAGATCGTGGCCCGCCAGGGCTCGTTCCTGCCCTATGCGGTGCCGCAGTTCGTCGGCCTGGTCATCTTCTTCATCGCCGGGATCGCCGAGACGAGCCGCGCGCCGTTCGACCTCCCAGAGGCCGAGCAGGAGCTCGTCGCCGGCTACCACACCGAGTACTCGGGGATGCGCTGGGGCCTGTTCCAGATGGCCGAGTACATCAACCTGATCACGCTCTCCGGCCTGATGGTGACGCTCTTCTTCGCGGGCTGGCACGGGCCGTGGCACATCGGGCCGATCTGGTTCCTGCTCAAGATGGCGGTCGTCCTCTTCGTCTTCATCTGGCTACGGACGACGCTCCCTCGCCTGCGTTACGACCAGTTGATGCGCTTCGGCTGGAAGGTGCTCCTCCCGGTCGCGACGATCAACGCGGTCGTCACAGCTGCGCTCGTCGTGGGGTTCGGCGGCTGATATGAGTCCGCAGCCGCTCGAAACGCTGAAGGGCTTCGGGGTCACCTTCAAGCAGATCTTCAAGAAGCCGATCACGCAGCAGTACCCGGAGTACAAGCGGCCGGTCTATCCGCGCTTCCGCGGTCGGCACCGGCTCTGGAAGCATGAGAACGGGCTCGAGAAGTGCGTCGGCTGCTCGCTGTGCGCGGCCGCCTGCCCGGCCGACTGCATCCGGGTCGTCGCCGCCGAGAACACGCCCGACAACCGCGTCTCGGCCGGCGAGCGCTACGCGCGGATTTACGAGATCAACCTGAGCCGCTGCATCTTCTGCGGCTACTGCGAGCTGGCCTGCCCGTTCGACGCGATCACGCTGGGCAACGAGTTCGAGATCTCGGAGCACAACCGCGACGACCAGATCTACACGAAGGACATGCTCCTCGCCCCGCCCGTCAAGCAGGTCCCGGTCGCGGATCCCGACCTCTTCGACACGCCGATTCCCTTCTACAAGAGCGACTCGTGAGCTTGCTCGTCGCCACCTCGGCCGGGAACGTGGTGGTCTGGATCGTCTGGGTCGTCGCCGCCTTCTCGTGCCTCGCGTCCGCCGTCGCGGTCGTCTCGTTCTCGAATCCGTTCTTCTCGGCGCTCGCGCTGATTGGGAACCTCGGCTCGCTCGCGGTCATGTACCTGCTGCTGAGCGCGGAGTTCGTCGCGGCCGCACAGGTGCTCGTCTACGCAGGAGCCGTCATCGTGATGTTCCTGTTCGTGATCGCGTACGTCGGGCCGCGGCGCGAGACGCCGTGGTCGGGCGGTCCGAGCTGGCAGACGATCGGCGCGGTTGCCGCCGCGGGCGCGTTGCTCGTCGAGATCGTCGTGGCCGTCGGGATGCAGGCGAACGGAAGCCTCTCGCACGAGACCGCGGTGGGATCCGACTTCGGCACGCCGGCGTGGATCGGCCGCGTCTTCCTCGTCGACCACCTACTCGCCTTCGAGATCACCTCGGTCGTGCTGCTCGTCGCCGCGATGGGCGGCGTGATCCTCGGCTCACACACGCGGCGGGCAGCCTGATGGACGGGCCAAGCGTCCTCTGGTACATCGCGGTCGCCGCCGTCCTATTCGGGATCGGGGCACTCGGCGTCCTCATCCGGCGGAACATGCTCGTGGTCCTCCTCTCGCTCGAGCTGATGCTCAACGCGGGCAACCTCGCGCTGATAGCGGTCTCGCGGCACTTCCACAACGGCGCCGGCCAGATCTTCGCGCTCGCCGTGATGGCCATCGCCGCCTCGGAGGTCTGCGTCGGCCTCGGCCTCGTCGTCGCCCTCAACCGCCGTGACCTCTCGCTCGACGTCGACACCCTCTCGGAGCTGCGCGGGTGACTGGCATGACGTACGGCTCCTGGCTCTGCCTGCTCGCGCCCCTCGGCGGCACGATCCTGATCACCCTCTGCGGAACGCGGATCCCGCGCATCGTCGCGGCCTGGATCGCGACGGTGAGCGTCTTCGTCGCGTTCGGCGGCGCTCTCTGGGCGTTCCTCGGTGTGCACGGGCAGCAGCCGAAGCCGGGCTTCATCGGCGTGTTCCACAGCTTCGTCAACGTTCCGGGGCGGGGTGAGATCACGACGGCGTGGACGTGGCTCGCGGCCGGACACTTCTCGGTCCCTCTGCAGCTGCTCGTCGACCCGCTGAGCACGATGATGATGCTGATCGTCAGCGGCGTCGGCGGACTGATCGTCCTCTACTCGATCGGCTACATGGACGGCGACGAGGAGGAGCGCCGCTACTTCGCCTACATCTCCTTCTTCGTCTTCTCGATGCTGCTGCTCGTCGAGGGCGGGAACCTGCTCATGCTGCTTATCGGCTGGGGGCTCGTCGGACTCTCGTCCTACCTCCTGATCGGCTTCTGGCACGAACGGCCGACCGCGGTGGCGGCCGCCAAGAAGGCGTTCGTGATGAACGCATTCGGCGACGCGACCATGGCGCTCGCGTTCTTCATCCTGATCGCGCACACGAACTCGCTCTCGTTCGCGAGCGCGTTCGACGTGAACCTCTCGCCGACCGCCGCGAACCTCGTCGCGCTCGGCCTGCTCGGCGGCGCCGTGGCGAAGTCGGCGCAGATCCCGCTCCAGACGTGGCTGCCCGACGCGATGGAGGGCCCGACGCCGGTCAGCGCCCTCATCCACGCCGCGACCATGGTCACCGCCGGCGTCTACCTGATCGCGCGCACCTCCCCGATCTTCGAGCAGGCGCGAACGATCGAGCTGATCGGCGCCGGGCTTGGCGCACTCACGCTGCTCGTCGCCGGGCTGATCGCTCTCGTCCAGACTGACATCAAGCGGGTCATCGCCTACTCGACAATGTCGCAGATCGGCTACATGTTCCTCGGCGTCGGGGTGGGCGGCTACGCGAACGGGATGTTCCACCTGATGACCCACGCCTTCTTCAAGGCGCTGCTCTTCATGACGGCCGGCCTCCTGATCCACTCGCTCGCGGGTGAGCAGGACATCCGCAACATGCGCGGGCTCGGGCGCCTGATGCCGTTCACGAAGTGGTGCTTCCTCGTGGGCGCGCTCGCCCTCGTGGGCGTCCCGCCGTTCGCCGGCTTCTTCTCGAAGGACCCGATCATCGCCTCGACCCTCAACATCGGCTGGTACGGCTACGTCTTCTGGGCCTGCGGGATCGTCGGCGCCTTCCTCACGGGGCTCTACACCTTCCGACTCTGGTTCCTCGTCTTCCCGGGCGACCCGAGCCCGTTCGTGCGCGAGCACTACCACGACCATCACGGGCGCGAGGGCGCGTGGACGATGCTGGTGCCCGTCGGGATCCTCACGGTGCTCGCGACCGTGGGCGGCTGGATCCAGTGGCCGCCGCACTGGGAGCCGATCACGAAGTGGCTGGCGCCGGTCGCGCCGTCGCTCGCTGACGCCGTGCCCAGCTCCACGCAGGAGACGGTCACCTCGATCGTGACCGTGCTCGTCGGCCTCGCCGGGATCGCGGTCGCGTGGGCCGTCTACTCCGAACAGCGGATCGAGATTCCCGCCGCCCCGACCGTACGCCGCGTGCTCGAGGAAAAGTTCTACTTCGACTGGCTCTACGACCGGATCTTCTACGCGCCCGCCGTCGCGGTCGCCGGCTTCCTGCGGCGCGAGTTCGAGGAGCCCGTCGTGCTCCAGGCCGGCACCGACGTCGGAGAGACGACGCTTGCCGCCGGGGGCATCGTCCGCCGGATCCAGACCGGCCTCCTGCGTACGTACGTCCTCTTCCTCGCCGCGGGCGCCGCCATCGTCGTCCTCGCCTTCCTCATCGCCAAGTGACCGCCAGCGGCCTCACCTCGATCCTGATCTGGCTGCCGATCGCGGGCGCCTTCCTGATCTGGCTGCTGCCGCTCTCGCGCTACGCGACGGGAAGCCTCGCGCTGCTGTTCACGTTCGCCGAGCTCGGCTTCTGGATCGAGCAGCTGACGCGTTTCGACTTCTCGCAGTCGGGCCTGCAGATGGAGGAGCAGGCGAACTGGTTCGGCGACCTGGGGGTCACCTACCACGTCGGCGTGTACGGCTTCTCGCTCTGGCTCGTAGGTCTGACCGTCGTCGTCATGGCCGCGTGCACCGGCTACGGATTCTGGGTCGGGCGCGACCGGCCGCGGGCCTACTACGGGCTGATGCTCCTCCTCACCGGCGCGACGGTCGGCGTGTTCGAGTCACAGGATCTCCTCCTCTTCTACGCCTTCTTCGAGGCGATGCTGATCCCGCTCTACATCCTGATCGGCGTCTGGGGCGGCGCGCGGCGGATGGAGGCGACCGTCAAGTTCGTGATCTACACGATGGCCGGCTCGCTGATCATGCTGGCCGCGATCGTCGCCTACGGTCTCCAGGCGGGGACGTTCGACCTCGTGACCGGGCCAACGAGCACGAGCCGGTGGCTTTTCCTCGGCTTCATGCTCGCGTTCGTCATCAAGGCGCCGCTCTTCCCGTTCCACGGCTGGCTGCCGGACGCGTACCGCGAGGCGCCGCCCGAGGTCGCCGCCGTGCTCTCCGGCGTGATCGCAAAGGCAGGCCTCTACGGGATGCTGCGGATCGCGATCACGAAGTTCCCCGAGCCGACGTCCTACTACCGCACGGCGATACTCGCGCTCGCGGCCGCGGCGCTCGTGTATGGGTCGCTCCTCGCCTTCCGCTCACCGGACTTCCGCGGGGTCGTCGCCTACTCGTCCCTGGCGCAGTCCGGGCTGATCGCACTCGGCCTGTTCGCGGCCACCGACCTCGGCTTCGACGGCGCCGTGCTGCAGATGGTCGCGCACGGGCTGATCTCGGCCTCGCTCTTCCTCATCGCCGGCGCGGTCGAGCGGCGGACGACGACCGGCGAGTTCCGGCTGCTCGGAGGGATGGCGCGAGGGCGACCGGCGCTCGCGACACTGCTGATGACAGTCGGCGTCATCTCGCTCGCGGTCCCAGGATCCGCCTCGTTCGCGGGCGAGTTCCTCATCCTCGCGGGCGTCTTCCAGCAAGCGTGGTGGTGGGCGGTGATCGGCGCCGGCGCGATCGTGCTCGCGGCGATGTACATGCTGCGGCTGATCTCGGCCGTCCTGCACGAGGCGCGCGGCTCGACAGTGGTGGACGAGGCGCTCGACCTGCGGCCGGGCGAGCTCGCGCTCGTGGTCCCCCTCGTCTGCGTTCTGCTCGCCCTGTCGGTGTGGCCGGCGAGCATCAGCAACCACTCGTTCTTCGGCAAGAGCCCGGTGACGGCGGTGAGGAGTCAGTTCAAGTGACGCTGCACACGCCGCACATCGACTGGTTCGCGTTCGCGACGATCTTCGCGCTGATCGGCACTGCATTCCTCGCCCTCCTGTGTGCGGTGCTCGTGCCTCGTGCCGCTCGTCGCCTCGCGGCGTCCGGAATCGCCGTCGCCGGTTTCACCGCCGGCCTCGTGCTCTCGATCTGGCTGTACGTTGACACCCCGAACGGGCACACGGTCGCCGTCGACGCCTTCTACCGCGACCGCTGGACCGCGCTCGGCCAGGTTCTCCTCTGCTCCGTCGGACTCGCGACCACGCTCGTCGGCATCGACCACATCCCCGGCTGGGGCCGCGGCGCGGACCGCGCACGCCGCGACGACCACGTGGCGGAGTTCTTCGCGCTCCTCCTCGCCTCGGCCGGCGGGATGGCGTTTTTCGTCGGCGCGGCGAACCTGATCACGCTCTTCCTCTCGCTCGAGTGGTTCTCGATCGCGCTCTACGTGATGTGCGCGATCGACTACGACCTCGAGGGGTCGCTCGAGGCGGGGCTGAAGTACCTCGTCGTCGGCTCGTTCGGCGCCGCGACGCTCCTGTTCGGCTCAGCGCTCGTGTACGGGGCAACGGGAACGGTCTCGTACACCGGCATCGCCTCGACGATCGGATCGCAAGGCCTGACTGGCGATGCGTTCGTCGTCACCGGGATCGCCCTGATGATCGCCGGCCTCGGCTTCAAGATGTCGGCCGCGCCGTTCCACATGTGGACGCCCGACGTCTACGAGGGCGCGCCGACGACCGTGACCGCGTGGATGTCTTCGGCCACCAAGATCGCGGCGCTTCTCCTCACGTTCCGCGTCATGACGACCGCCTTCCCGGAGAACCAGCATCTCTGGGGCTGGGCCTTCGCGATCATCGCGACGATCTCGCTCGCCATCGGCAACTTCGCGGCGCTCGTGCAGAAGAACGTGAAGCGGATCCTCGCCTACTCGGCCATCGCGCAGGCGGGCTTCATGCTGATCGGCCTGAGCACGGGGAGCGCGCTCGGCGCGCGCGCGCTCATGTTCTATCTCATCCCCTATTCGGCGGCCGCGTTCGGCTCGTTCGCCGTCATCGCCGCGCGCGAGCGCGAGCTCGGGGTTCCCGTGACGCTCGACAACCTCGCCGGATTCGGCTGGGAGCGGCCGTTCCTCGGCGTCGCCATGTGGTTCTTCGTGTTCGGCTTCGCCGGTCTGCCGCTCGGCGGCGGCTTCGTCGGCAAGTTCTACGTCTTCGCCGCCGCATACGACCACGGCTGGGTGTGGCTCGTGATCGTCGGTGTACTCGCGACGCTCGTCAGCCTCTACTACTACCTGGCCATCGTGCGGGCGATGTACATGCGCCCGGCGGAGGAGCTTCAGGTGGGGCCGAGCGGAGAAGTAGCCGTGAGCGGCGGTGCGCCGGCCCGCGAGACCCTCCTCCACGTCGCAGTCGGCGCCGCACTCGTCGTCTCGTTCGGCTCGCTGTTCGCCGTCCAACCGCTGATCGACCTCGCGCAGCACGCGGCGGCTTCGTTACCTCTCTGAACGCGCCCTGAGAGCGAGCGTCAAGCGGCGCGGGAGAGAAGGTCGTCGACCTCGGCGGGGCGAAGCCGGCGCCGGGCCGGACGCGTCCTGCGCGGGATCCGCACCGGCTCGAGCACCCAGGCGAGGAGCGGAACCGCATACGCGAAGAGGGCGACGAGCAGCGCCGAGATCGCCAGCGGAGAAGCGGCCGCTCCGGTCGGAGCGCTCGCCCTGGACGCCGAGGCGACGACGAGGAGCAGGAGCGCGACGGAGCTCGTCACGGCAGACACGCGTGCGGGCCGTCCCTCGAGCGCGTCGCTGACGGCGACGAACGCCGCGGCCGCAGCCGCGGGCACTGCGAGCAGACCGAGCCAGAGCATGAGCCCGCCGAGTCCCGTCGAGCCGGCCGCTAGCGCAGCCGCCGCGAGCGCCAGGGGCAGGAGCCGCGAGCCGAGCACTCCCGAAGGTTCGTGTCCGCATCGGACGGTCCTTCCTCAGTAGGCTCGCTGCGTCCCACTCCAAGGAGCTCACGCATGCCCGAAACGACCCTGACCTGGCTCGGCCACGCAAGCTTCCGCTTCGACACCCCCGGCGGGAAGCGCGTCTACATCGACCCGTTCCTCCACGGGAATCCGAAGTGCCCGGAGTCGGAGCTCGAGCCCGAACGGATCGACGTGATCGCGCTCACACACGGCCACGGAGACCATGTCGGCGACACCGTCGAGCTGGCGAAGAAGCACGGCTGCACGGTCATCGCCCCGGTGGAGCTTGCGGGTTGGCTCCAGGGCAAGCAGGGCGTCGAGAACGTCCTCGACCCGAACAAGGGCGGCACTGCCGAGGCGGCCGGCGTCAAGTTCACGCTCACGAACGCGCACCACTCGAGCTCGAACAACGACGGCGAGTACATGGGTGAGCCGTGCGGCATCGTCGTCGAGGTCGAGAACGGGACGAAGCTCTACTTCGCCGGCGACACGTGCGTCTTCGGCGACATGCAGCTGATCAGCCGCCTCTACGCGCCCGACGTCGCGATCCTCCCGATCGGCGGCCACTACACCATGGATCCGAAGGAGGCCGCGCTCGCGCTCGAGCTGCTCGGCACGAAGCGGTGCGTGCCCTGTCACTACGGCACCTTCCCACCGCTCAAGGGGACTCCGGCCGAGCTGCAGCAGCTCGCGCCAGACGTCCAGGTGGACGAGATCGAGCCCGGCGAATCTCTCACCCTATGAGGCAGCGCTGGTGGGGAGGGAGTGGCCGGCGCGTACCCGAGCTCGCGATCGAGGGAGACCCTGCCGTGCCGGCCGAGGAGGCACTCGTCCTCAACGGAGTCGCAGAGCTCGCGCCGATCACCGAGGCGTTCGAGGCGGGCCAGCCGGTCGTCGTTCGTGCGTCGTCGGCGGAGGAGGTGCGCGCGGCGCTTGCGAGGCCCGAGGTGGCGGCCGTCCTCGTGCCGGAAGAACGACGCGAGCTGCTCGAGCTCGACCTGACCGAGCTGACCTATGGCTGAGCCGGTTGTCGCGACGTACTCCATCGCCGCGTGCGACCTCGAGGCGCGCCAGTGGGGCGTCGCCGTGCAGTCGAAGTTCCTCGCCGTCGGGTCGGTCGTCCCGTGGGCGGAGCCCGACGTGGGAGCAATCGCGACGCAGGCCTACGCGAACCCCAGCTACGGCCCGAAAGGGCTGGCCCTGCTGCGCGACGGCCTGAGCGCGAACGAGGTCGTGGAGCGCCTCACCGCGGAGGACGAGGGAAGGGACCAGCGCCAGCTCGGGGTCGTCGACGCGCAGGGAACCGGCGCGAGTTGGACGGGCACGCACTGCCCCGACTGGGCCGGGCACCGGACCGGTCCCTGCTACGCGGCGCAGGGCAACATCCTCGTCGGCGAGGAGACCGTGGCCGCGCTCGCGACGACGTTCGAGACCAACTCGCAGCTGCCTCTCGCGCAGCGGCTGATCGAGTGTCTCGCCGCAGCGCAGGCCGCCGGAGGCGACCGGCGCGGCCAGCAGTCGGCCTCCTTGCTGGTGGTACAGAAAGACGGCGGTTACGCAGCCCTTTCGGACATCCTCGTCGACCTCCGGGTCGACGACCACGAGCAGCCGATTCAGGAGCTGAGGCGCATCTCCAAGCTCCACAACCGCCTGTTCGGACTGAGCCCGCGCGAGGACTGGCTGCCGCTCGAGGGCGAGCTGCGCACCGAGGTCGACGAGCGGCTGGCCCGGCTCGGGTACGACTCGCTCGACGCCTGGGCCGGGGTCGAGAACCTCGAGGAGCGGGTGGACGGCGAGACCGAGATCGATCCCGTGGTGCTCGACGCGCTGCGGGAGGCGAGCTCGTGAGGACGCTCCGCATCGACGACGTCGAGGGGCTACCGGTCCTCGGCACGCTGACGTGGCAGCCCATCCGCCGGCCGCTCGGCATCACCGCCTTCGGCATCAACGCCTACACGGCGGGCAACGCGGGCGACGAGGTCGTCGAGGATCACACGGAGCAGACTCACGAGGAGGCGTACGTCGTCATCCGTGGCCACGCCACCTTCACCGTCGACGGTGAGAAGATCGACGCGCCCTGGGGGACGATCGTCTTCCTCGACGACCCGAAGCAGCGGCGGCACGCGATCGCGAAAGAGGCGGGGACGACGGTGCTTGCGATTGGCGGCGAGCCGGGCAAGCACGCGATCTCGTCGTGGGAGTACATCTTCCCGTCGCTTCCCGCGCGTAATGCCGGCGACTGGGACAGCGCACGAGCGATCCTCGAGGAGGCGCTCGCCGAGCGGGACATCCCCGCGATCCGCTATCACCTGGCCTGTGTCGAAGCACGCGCGGGAAACGCCGACCGCGCGCTCGAGGAACTGCGGACCGCCTGCGAGGCTCGGCCCGACTATGTCGCGCTCGCGCACGAGGAGGACGACCTCGCCTCGATCCGCGACGACCCCCGGTTTCCGCACTGACCTTTCGTCACCCTGGGCTAGGTCCAGGCTCGTAACAGTCTGTTACTAGGAATCGCCCGGGAGGCGAACGCCGGCCGCGAGCTCCCGCAGCGCCGGCACCGGATCGGCCTCGGGCCGGGCGACGAGGAGGACGGCACCGTGCCCCTCCTCATGCACCAGCGAGTCCACGAGCAGTTGTAGCCCAAGGGCGAGCGCGAACGCCTTGTGCGCCTGCTCGCCGCCGAACGGCACGAGCTCGTCCTCCCGTGCGAGCCCTGCGACGACGTCGCCCCACGTGATCGTCCCCATCGACACGTCGACGACGACCGGATCGCCGCCGCTGCTCGGGATCCCGATCGCGAGCGGGTTCGTCCCGGCGACCTTCGGCCCGCCCGACGGATGGGCCAGACGAGCCGGAGAGGTCGCCGTCAGCACGCCGACGAGGCCGCCCTCGGCGAGCCGCCGCACGTGGTGGCCGAGCATCCCTGTCGGGAACGTCCGCTCGCAGACGACGAGGCGCGCGTGTGCCGGCGGACGCTCGAGCTGGGCGCGTACTACCCGCCCGAGTACGAGGTAGCCGATCGCGCCGCCGCCGTGCCAGCGCTGGAAGCCCTCCTCCTGCTCGAGCAGCGAAGGCTCAGCAGACGGGTCGTAACCCTCGAGCTCCTCCAGCCACGGAATCCTCGCGTGGCCGTGCCCCCCCTTCCCCCGACGCTCGGCACCGTCGAAGTGCGCCCACAGCTCTGCCGCGCCGGCCTCACCGAAGCCGAGCGCACGCAGCCGACTCAGACCCTCGTCAGCGTCCACGGGATCTCGTGGCGAGCAGGACCGCTGCGCCGGCCACGCCGGTGATGACGAGGGCAGGCGCGACGCGACGGCGTGCATGAGAGTAGGCGCGCGCGCTGAACTCGAGCACCGGCCAGCCGCGATCCCGCGCAGCCCGCCGCAGCTCGCGATCGGGGTTGACCGCCACCGGATGACCGACGGCTTCGAGGAACGGAAGGTCGGTATGGCTGTCGGAGTACGCCGTGCAGGCCGCCAGGTCGAGGCCCTCGCGCCGAGCAAGCTCCCGCACGCAGTCGGCCTTCGCCTCGGCATGCAGCGCCCGCACTGCGCGACCGGTGTAGCGGCCGTCCTGCACCTCGCAGACGGTGCCGAGCGCGCCGTCGAAACCGAGGTCGTCGGCGATCGCCTCCACGATCTCCTGCAGGGTGGCGGAGACCACGTACACGCGCTCGCCCCGTTCGCGGTGGCGCTCGACGAGGCGAAGCGGCTCGGCATAGACGAGCGGGCGCAGCACCGGCTCCATCGCCTCGGCGACGAGCTCACGCATGTCCTCGACCGGATAGCCGGCCAGAACGCGCAGCCCGTTCTCGGCGGCGCTGCGTACGGCCTCGTGACTCGCGCCGCGCGCGACGAAGAGAAGCTGCCAGAACGCCGCTTGCAGGAGCTGGCGGCGGGAGATCACGCCGCGCTCGCGGAACGAGCCGGCGAGCGCGAGGGCGGAGGACCGGCGCAGGAGCGTCCGGTCGAGATCGAAGAAGGCGGCGCCCGGCACCCCCGCCTCAGGACTCGAGGCCCGCGGCCGCCAGCGCTTCCTCACGGCCCGCGTAGTCCTGCATCCTGGCGATCTTCCCGTTGCGGATCTCGACGATCTGGAACAGCTTCGGCGCCATGAAGCCGCCACTTCCGCCGAGCCGGCGGAGCCGGGCACCCCTGAGCCGGATCAGCACGCGGTCGCCGAGCTCGATCGGGTCGGTCGGACGCAGACGGTTCGCCATCCCCGCCCGCCAGAGGAGGGTCCGCACGATCATGTCCGGGTCGCGGCAGGGGTTCCAGGCATCCTCACGGGACGGGTACCACGTGGCGTCGTCTGCGAGCAGCTTGCGCAGCGAGCGGTGATCGCCCTTGCGGGCCAGACGGTAGGCCTCCTGGACGAGCTGCTTGCCGGTCATCCGACGAGAGGCAGCGACTTGACGATCCCCGGGCCCGGCGCGCGGCGCAGCGCTTCGATCTCCTCGGCGATCGCCACGATCGCCTGCGCGGAGTCCGCCTCGGGTTGCGCGGAGACGATCGGCGCGCCCGCGTCTCCCTGCTCTCGCAGCGCGGGATCGAGCGGGACCGTGCCGAGCAGTGGCACGCCGAGCTCGCCCGCGAGCTCCTCTCCGCCTCCGCTGCCGAAGACCTCGCCCGACATGTTCTCGATGACGCCGAGCAGACGCATGTTGGTCTTCTGCGCCATGGCGGCAGCACGCGCCGCAACGTCCTGCGCAAGCTTCTGCGGCGTCGTCACCACTACGACCTCGGCGCGCGGCAAGAGCTGGCCGAGCGAGATCGAGACGTCACCCGTGCCGGGCGGCATGTCCACGACGAGCACGTCGATCTCGCCCCAGTGGACGTCGGTGAGGAACTGCTCGAGCGCGCGATGGAGCATCGGACCGCGCCACATGACGGGCTCGTTGCTGGTCTCGAGGAAAAAGCCGATCGACATCAGCTTCAGGTCGTCCTTGACCGGCGGCACGATCAAGTCGTCGACCGCGATCGGCCGCTGCCGGATGCCGAGCACGTGCGGAATCGAGTGGCCGTAGATGTCCGCGTCGAGCACGCCGACCTTGTGGCCCTGCTGCGAGAGGGCGACCGCGAGGTTCGCGGCGAGCGTCGACTTGCCCACTCCGCCCTTGCCGCTCGCGACCGCGAGCACGCGACAGTCGGCCGGCAGCCGGATCACGCCGTCCCGCTCGGGCGCTCCGCCACGCAGCTTCTGCGTCAGCGCCTGGCGCTCCTCGGGCGTCATCACGTCGAACGAGAGCTCGGCGCCGGTCACGCCCGAGACGCCGGCCAGCGCCTGCTCCACCTGCTGCTCGAACGAGTCGCGCAGCGGACAGCCGGCCACGGTGAGGACGATCGTCAGCGCGACGACCCCGTCGTGGAGCTCGAGGTCGCGCACCATGTCGAGCTCAGTGACCGGACGCCGGAGCTCCGGGTCGATCACCTGCTCGAGCGCCTTCAGAACCTCGTCGCGATTGACCTCCACGCGGCGAGCGTAGCGCCTACGTGCCGGACTCAGGTGCCTCGAACCGGCCGCGCCCGGTGCGCCGGATCCGGCCCGTAGCCACCGCCTCGCCGAGTGCGCGGCCGAAGCGGCCCGGTCCCCAGCGCCGCCCCCGAACGACGCGGAAGAGCTCGTCCCGGGAGATCGATGCTCCCTCGTCGACCGCACGGCCGATCGCCTCGACCTCGTGCTGCAGCTCGGCCACCGCCGTCGGTCGCCGCAGCGAGGTACCCATGAACCCCGGCGAGTAGTACGGATACTCGAGGCCCGGCCCCGGCCGGTAGCGCCTGCGCCCAGCACGTTCGCGCTCCGGCGTCTGCTCGGCCTCCTCAGCCGTGAGCGGCTTCGCGATGTTCTCGAGCGGCACCTGCTCGGCCTTGACGCCGAAGAACAGCTCCACGATGCCACCGATCGCCATCACCCCGGCGCCGATGAGGAACGCGAGGGCCACCTCGCGGTGACTGCTCGACGCGATCAGGTTGCCGAACAGCAGCGGGCCGGTGATGCCGCCGATCCCCGTGCCGACGGCGAAGAAGAAGGCGATTGCGAGCGCGCGCGTCTCCATCGGAAAGATCTCGCTGACGGTGAGGTACGCGGCGCTCGCGCCGGCGGAGGCGAGGAAGAAGATGCCGAAGACGAAGGCCGCGAACGTCCACGGCGAGGCATCGAGCGCCCCTCCGAGGAACAGGACGGCCATCACGACCGCGATCGCGGCCGAGCCGAGGTAGGTGCCGGCGATCATCGGCTTCCGTCCGATGGTGTCGAACAGCCGGCCGAGCAGCAGCGGGCCGAGGAAGTTACCGGCGGCGAAGACGATGAGGAAGACCGGGACGAAGCTCGAGGAGACGTTCCAGAACGTCGAGTAGAGCGTCCCGAGGTTGAACGTGACGCCGTTGTAGAGGAACGCCTGGCCGATGAAGAGCGCAAGCCCGAGGATCGCGCGGTGCGGATAGCGCTGGAAGGCGGTCTTGGCGATCTCGCGGAACGGGATCGACGTGCGCTGCCGCACCGCGATCGTACGCTCCGGCTCCTCGAGGTGCTCCTCGGCTTCCTGCTCGACGGCCCTCTCGACGTCCCGGACGATCGCCTCTGCCTCCTCCTCGCGACCGTGGATGAAAAGCCAGCGCGGGCTCTCGGGAACGTTGCGGCGGACGAAGAGAACGCCGAGACCGAGGATCGCGCCCAGCAGGAAGGAGAGCCGCCAGCCGACGCTCGCGGAGAGCAGCTTCTCGTCGAGCAGCAGGATCGCGACGGCCGAGCCGGCCGCCGCGCCGACCCAGTAGGAGCCGTTGATGATCAGATCGACGCGGCCGCGCACGCGGGCCGGGATCAGCTCGTCGATGGCCGAGTTGATTGCCGCGTACTCGCCGCCGATACCGGCGCCGGTGAAGAAGCGGCACAGGAAGAAGAACCAGGCCGTCCACGATGCCGCTGTCGCGAGCGTGGCGAGGATGTAGACGCCGAGCGTGAGCAGGAAGAGCTTCTTCCGGCCGAAGCGGTCGGTGAGCTGGCCGAAGAAGAGCGCACCGGCGCAGGCGCCTGCGACATAGACCGCGGCCGCGGTTCCGATCTGGGCCGTCGAGATCGCGATCCCGCTGCCCGACTCCGTGAGGCGCGGCGCGATCGAGCCGACGATCGTCACCTCGAGGCCGTCCAGGATCCAGACGGTCCCGAGGCCGATCACGACCATCCAGTGGAACTTCGCCCACGGCAGCCGGTCGAGCCGCGCGGGAATGTTCGTCTCGATCCGGCCGGTCTCGACGCTGGCGGTCTGGGCGCTCATGTGGGTCGTCAACGGGGATCTGGCCGCCGTGGTTACGCTCGCCTCGTGCTCAGCTGTCGGCTCCTCGGTCACCGGTACCGCTTCCAGGCCGAGGGAGCGACGATGCGCTGGACGTGCGAGCGTGGTTGCGGAGCCGGCGGCGCGAAGGAGTACGCGAGTGCTGACGAGGCAGCTCGCTTCGCCGCAGCCTTCGACCGCGATGACCGGGCCGAGCTCGGACGGCGGGCGCCGTTCCTCGGCCTGTTCCCGCTGCGGATGTGGTGGACACTCCGCCGCAGGCAGGAGGCGGACCCCGCGCGGCGAAGCGCTCGCCGATGACGTCGGACTCGACCACCCGCTGGCCGCTCCTGGAAGAGCGTGCCCCGTTCACCACGCCGACCCGGGCCGCCCGCCGCAGCGGCCGGCAACCGCGCTCGCCGTGGCTGCTCATGGGCCTCGCCTTCCTCTGCGGAGGCCTCGTCAGCGCGGCCGCCTTCTCGATCGGCTGGCGCCACCAGGCGCAGAACAACACTGCGGCCCAGTCCGCACTCGCGGCGGCGACCGCGCGGACGCACCGGCTCGAGCAGAAGGTCAGTGCGCTGCGAGCGGCGCTCGGAACGTCCCGGAGCGCGACCGCGCAGGCCCACACCGACGCAGCGGCCGCGGTCGCGGCCGAGCAGGCCCTTGCGCGCAGCGGCGCGAAGCTCGGCGCCGAGGCAGCGAGCTCGCGCAGCACTGCGACTGCGATCTCCTCCGGAGCCGGCACGCTCACCGCGGCAGCGACGCGGGTCGCCGGCGAGCTGAAAACGCTCAACACCTACCTCACGACGACCCCGACGGGACAGCTCGACCCGGGCTACATCTCGAGCCAGACCGAGTATCTCTCCCAGCAGCTGACGAGGCTCCAGGGCGATGCGGGCACTCTCGACACCTCGATCACGTCGTTCGAGGCCGCGCTCCGCACGCTCGACCAGGACGCGCGCGCGTTGAAGAGCCGCTGAGTTTTCTCCCGTTGCCGTCCGTTTCGGGCACTCTGTGCGAGGAATGAGGGGAACCGCCGCGCGCTCGATCACGCTTCTCGTCCTCGCAGCGCTGGCGTTCGCCGCCACCGCGTCGGCGGGCGCGGGAGCGAGCCCCGCGCGCGCACCGATCCTCGGCGTCGTACCGCACACCGGCGGACCGGCTCCGACACGACACGCATCGGCGAAGGCCGCCGCCAAAGCCGCCGAGCCGACGAGCCTCACCTTCGACGCGAACTATGAAAGCCTGCTCAACCGCTACTTCGCGGACGTCGCGCACGACAGCGGCGGAGCGAACAACGTCTATTCCGTAGCCACCCAGTACTTCGACGGCTCCGGGCACATCCAGTACTCCTCGACGGTCGGGGGTTCGTACGTCGACAAGGATCCGCTCCCCCCGAACGGCTGCAGCGACGGCGTCGACGCGTACTGCCTCTCGAACCAGCAGCTTCAGAGCGAAATCCAGACCGTCCTGACCGCGAGAGGCTGGCACGGCGGCCTCGACCACGTCTTCTTCCTCTTGACGCCCAACGGCGTCGGGTCGTGTTTCGACGCCGTCGGCACCGAGTGCTCGACGAACGTCTTCTGTGCCTACCACAGCGCCTTCCTCGACTCGAACCAAGAGGACGTCATCTACGCCAACGAGCCGTACGAGGGGCCGACCGCAGGCGCAGCCTCCGGCTGTACCGGCCCCGACCAGGGCTTCCCGAACGACACAAATGCGGACACGACGATCAACACCATCAGTCATGAGCACAACGAGGCGATCACCGATCCCTTCGGCGACGCCTGGGTGGCGAACGACAGGAGCGAGATCGGCGACCTTTGCGCGTACGGCTTCGGAGCAGCGCTCGGGGGGACGGGAGGCGGCGTCTACAACCAGATAATCAACACCCACCACTACGACCTGCAGGAAGAGTGGAGCAACGCGGCCGGCGGCTGCGTGCAGAAGCTCGGCGGAACCCCGTCACCGCCCACGTTCGGTAACGGGCCGCTCGTCTATACACCTCCCGGGCTGGTGATGCACACGAATACGACGTACGCGATCTACTGGCTCCCCACGGCTGGGAGCGCAAGCCCTCCGGTCGTCACCGGCACGTTGGCCGCGAACCACACCCTCAAGACGTCGCCCGGCGCCTGGACCGGAGGACCGACCGCCTACGCCTATCAATGGCAGCGTTGCTCCTCGACCGGGGCGAGCTGCGTGAACATCGCGGGTGCGACGGCAGCCACCTACAAGCTCACGACGGGCGACGGTGGCCACATCGTGCGCTCGACCGTGCGCGCGACCAACGTGAACGGCCAATCGGGTTTCGTGCCCTCGGCGACGACCTCTTCCGACGTCGTGGTCGATCTCCCGACCGTCCAGAAGGCGCCGCACATCTCGGGCCGGGCGCGAGTCGGCAAGAAGCTGTCCGGCAGTCACGGCTCCTGGACGTTCTCCCCCACCGGCTATCGCTACCAGTGGCTGCGCTGTAACGGACACGGCGCGGAGCTGCTCGGGCATCCACCACGCGACACACCCGACGTACAAGCTCACGAGCCACGACCGCGGTCATCGACTGCGCCTGCGCGTCACCGCGACGAACGTTGCCGGAAGCGTCGCCGCCCTCTCCGCGGTGGGCGCACGCGTCAGGCACTGAGCTCTACGCAGACAGGGCGCGAGCGATCCGTGCGCACACCACGGTCGTTCCCGCCGCGACGACCCGCGAACGCTGCTCGAGGTCGAGGGGAGCGGCTCCGAACGGCTCCTCGACGTCGAAGAGGTCGACCGCCAGGCCGACCTCGGTGCAGAGGAGCTGCGCGGCGGCGATGTCGACCGAGCGCGCGGCCTTCAGCGAGCAGACCGCGTCGACCCGGCCGGCTGCCAGATGGCAGAGCGACAGGGCGAGCGAGCCCATGATCCTCAGGCGGTAGGCCAGGTCGGCGACCTTGGGCGCATCCCGGGCGACGAGCGAGGTCCGGGTCGCCTCGAAGGAGAGGATCTCGACCTCGTCCTTCGGCCGCACGGCGCCGAGCCGCTCGCCGTTCAGCCATGCTCCTTCGCCGCGGCGCGCTGTCCATTCCTCGCGCGAGCCGAAGTCGTGGACGAAACCGAAGACGACGTCGCCCATCGTCTCACCCTCCGCGACGGCGATCGAGAGGGAGAAGAACGGGATGCCGCGCTTGGCGTTGAGCGAGCCGTCGATCGGGTCGACGACGAGCAGAGGCAGCTCCCTCCCGCCGAGCCGGCCGATCTCCTCGGAGACGACGGCTCCCGCGGCCTCCCGCACGCGCGCGAGGATCGCTTCCTCCGCGGCCTGATCGATGGCCGTCGTGTCGTCGCCGCCGAGACCCGCGCCCACGACCGGCTCGCGCTCCGCCCGCGTGGGCATCTGCGCCAGCACCTCGTCGACGTCCGCGACGGCCGCCCGGCAGAGCTCCAACCAATCAGTCAAGCGGCAACATGAGCAGGCCGGAGGTGAGCTTCGGATAGAAGAACGTGCTCTTCTGCGGCATCACGTCACCGCGACGCGCAACCGACCAGACGTCCTCGATGCGCGTCGGGCGAAGAAGATACGCCGCCTCGGCCTCGCCGCGGTCGACGGCGGCGACCGCCTCCTCGCGGCGCGGCGTGTATTCGACCCCGGTGGGACCGAGCCGCTCGACGACCTCGGGATCGAGGAACCCGTCGCCCGGCAGCAGCTCGTAGCGTCCCGCTCGATAGAGCACCGGCCCTGGAAGGTGCTCCCGGGGAGGGTCGATCGGCGTGCCGGAGCCCGTACCTGCGCTCCGGGCGACCCGATGGGTCGGGAAGATCGTCAGGCCTTCCTGGCCCGTGGGGACGATCACCGCGAGCAGCCAGGTAGACGCCTCCGTGCCGTCCTCGTCGTGGAACGCCAGCGCGGTCTCGTAGCGGTGATGACCGTCCGCGATCAGGAGCTGCGCGTCGGCGAGCTCCTCCGCCAGCGCCGCCGAGAAATCTGCGTCGAGCCGCCAGAGCCGCGAGACGACGCCGCCCTCCTCCACCTCGAGCTCGGCTTCCCCGAGACCACCGAGCTCGATCGTGCCGTCCCAGAGGAAGAAGAGCGGCTCGAGCTGGGTGCGGGTGGCGCGAAGCAGGCGCAGCCGACCCTCCTTCGGTCCGGCGTGCGTTCGTTCGTGCGGTAGGACGACGCGCTCGTCGTACGGCTCGAGCCGGAGTGCCGCGACGAAGCCTTCGCGGCTGCGCGCAACACCGTCGGGGCCGACGTACTCCTGCGAGAGCCACCAGCACGCCGGCTCGGACTCGCGAACGAGGATTCCCTGCTCGCGCCAGTCCGCGAGGCTCGCGGCCGCCTCCTCCTCGGAATCGGGCAGCGTCAGGTGGACGACGTTGTACGGGCTCTGTCCGCGGAGCTCTTCCCGCCGCTCCGGCTGGATGACGTCGTACGGCGGCGCAACGAGCGACTCGAGCCGGCCCGCGACAGCCGGGTCGTAGCGGAGCACGCGGAACGGCCGTACGACTGCCACGGCACTGACCGTACCAACCCGGCCGCCTCGCTCCCGCCACGTTGGCCTGTGCGGACGACGACGGGCGACCCCGGATCCAGCCGCGCGGGGTCTGCTGCAGCAACCGGGGCGTGGGGCGACGCGAGGAGCCCTAGCCCGACGACGGTCACGCGCCACAGAACACGGGCGCCCCAGCGCACGTCGAAGCGCGGGTTCTGGCGCAGTGAAACCACCATCGAGGCCCGGTGCCCCGTTACCCCGCCATGCAAAACTCTTTCCGTGACCGCCATCGCAGAGCTCGAGGAGAACCGCACTGTCGAGGGCGTCTACGCGGTGGCTCGGAAGGAGCGGCTGCGGACACGCAGCGGCTCGAGCTACCTCGCCCTCGAGCTCGTGGATACGAGCGGCCGGATCGGCGCGCGGGTCTGGAACGACGTCGACCTGCTCGACGGGCGGTTCGAGGCTGGGGACGCGGTTCACGTGCTCGGCCGCGTCGAGCGGTTCCGCAACGCGCTCCAGGTCGAGGTGCGCACGCTCGAGCCCGCCGAGGACGTCGATCCGGCAGGACTGACACCGGGTCTGCGGCGCGACGCCGACGAGCTGGACGGATTCCTCGAGTTCCTCGTCGGCGAGGTACACGACGAGGGACTCCGCCGCGTCGTCACACGGGCACTCGCGGAGGCACCTCTGCGCGACTATCCGGCGACGCCCGACGGCCACCACTCGTACGCCGGCGGCTTGCTCGAGCACACCGTCGGGGTTGCGACGCTCTGCCGCGAGCTCGCGCAGATCCATCCGCGGCTGCGCGCCGACCTGCTGCTCGCCGCCGCCCTCGTCCACGACGTCGGGCGGACACGCGAGCTCGGTCGCCCGCCGCTCTTCGCGCCCACCGAGGAGGGACGGCTCCTCGGCCACGTCCACCTAGGGCTCCGGCTACTGGAAGAGCTGGAGGCTCCCGCCGAGCTGCTGCACGCGGTCGCGTGCCATCACGACGCGCGCGCCGCCCGCACGGCCGAGGCGGCCGTCCTCTACCACGCGAACCAGCTCGACGCCGTCGCCGCGACGCGGCCGGTGCCCGACTAGGAGGTCTCGGCGGAACGGTGCTCGCTGGAGCGGTGCGATGGACGTCGCGAGGCAAGGACGCAGGGAGCGCCGATAGCGGTGTCCTATCGGCGCGACTGAGGACGCCGCATCGCGGGGTCCCAGCGCAGCGCGGCCGGCACAGCCACCGTTCCGCCGGGGCCTCCTAACTTGGCCGCTCTGCTGGCGCTCGGCGCCAGCCTCACCTGGGGCGTCGGCGACTTCCTCGGCGGCGTGAAGGCGCGGGTCCTGCCCAGCCTGCTGGTGATGGCCGCGTCGCAGCCGTTCGGTCTCGCCGCGCTCGGCCTCGCGGTCGCGATCCGGGGCACCCCGATCCCCGGCAGCGAGGTGGGCTGGTCGGCGCTCTCGGCCGTACTGGGCACGATCGGACTCTTCGCGTTCTATCGCGGCATGGCGGCAGGAGCGATCAGCGTCGTGGCGCCGATCGCCGCCCTCTCGGCTGCGATTCCGGTGATCTGGGGTGTCGTCGTCAACGGCGACCACGTCCACGGCCTCCAGGCGCTCGGCTTCGTCGCGGCGATCGGCGGCAGCGTCGCCGCCTCGCTCGAGCTCCGGCCGGGGCGCGCGCAGATCGCCGCCGGCGTCAGCTGGGCCGTGCTCGCGATGCTCGCGTTCGGCGCCTACTACGTCCCGATGCACGCGGCCTCGACGCAGGACTGGCTGTGGCCGGCATTTCTCTTCCGTTGCACCTCGGTCACGATCGTCGTCTCGCTCGCGCTGGCGCGCGGCCTCCGCCCGACCGGCCTCCGCGGCCACTGGGCGGCTCTGATCGCGATCGGCTTTCTCGACACGGGTGGGAACGCGCTCTTTGCAGCCGCGTCCTCGGCGCACGGGCTGCTCAGCGTCGTTGCGGTGCTCGCGTCGCTCTACCCGGTAGTGACGGTGCTGCTCGCGCGGCTCATGCTCGGAGAGCGGGTGCAGCGGACGCAGGACGCCGGCGTGATGCTCGTGCTGCTCGGGGTCGTCCTGATCACAGCGGGAGGCTAGACACGCGTTGCGCGATCTGCGAGCGACCCGCGTTCTCGACGCAGACGAAGAGAGCCTTCACCCGCCGAGCGTATTGCGCAGCTCGCGCACCGCGCCCGGGACGAGCCGGTAGTACGCCCACGTCCCGCGGCGGCTCGATTCGACGAGCCCGGCGTCCCGCAGCACCTTCAGGTGATGCGAGATCGTCGGCTGCGACAGGTCGAAGGCTGCGTTGAGGTCGCAGACGCAACATTCCTCGGTCGAGGCGAGCCGGTTCACGATCGCGACCCGCGTCGGATCGGAGAGCGCGCGGAAGCGCGCCGCAAGCGTCTCGCTCGCATCCGGGTCGAGGGGCTCGGTGGCGGGGCCGCAGCAGAGGACGGGTAACGTCTTCATCGATCTGAGTCAATATAGTGTATCGATGCCAATCGATGAAGGGAGGAACAATGCGCAAGGAGTGCTGCGAGCCTGGCAGCGACTGTTGCTCCGGCGACGACTGCTGCTGAGCTCAACCTCGTGCCGGCGGGGCGTACGACCCGCCGGCGCCCCTTGTCGAACGCCTAGACGTTGAAGCGGATGTTGAGGACGTCGCCGTCCTCGACGACGTAGGGCTTGCTCTCGAGGCGCTGCTTGCCCGCCCGGGCGGCCTCTGCGTGCCCGCCCGCTCCGACGAGGTCGTCCCAGCGTATGACCTCGCAGCGGATGAAGCCGCGGGCGATGTCGGAGTGGATCGTCTCCGCCGCATCGAGCGCGGTCTCGCCGCGTCGGAGCGTCCAAGCCCGCGTCTCCTTCTCCCCCGCCGTGAAGAACGTGATCAGGTCGAGCGTCTCCGCGAGCCTGCGCACCACCTCGCCCAGCGCCGACTCGCCGGCGCCGCGGAACTCCGCCGCTTCCTCGACCGACAGCTCCGCAAGCTCGGACTCGAGCTGGAGATCGATGCCTTCGGTTCCATTGAGAAGCTCGAGCAGCGGCTTCGTCGTCAGCGGCTCGAGCTCCGGCGGCAGCTCGTCCGGCCACTCCGCAAGCGTCCGGCCGGCGTCGAGATGCGCGAGCAGCCGCTCGAGCTCGGCCGCCTCCGCCTTGAGCCGCGCGTCGCCCGACTTCGCCTGCTTGCCCACCCGCTCGAGCCGTCGTTCGACGTGGTCGCGGTCGGCGACGAGCAGCTCGAGCTTCAGCGTCTCGAGATCGTCGGCGGGAACCCGCGTGCCCGAGAACCCGTCGAGGACGACGAGCAGCGCATCGACCTGCCGCAGGTTGCCGAGCAGTTGCGGCCCCGTGCCGGGAACGTCGACGACCCGCACGGCTGCCGGCGTGACCTTCCGCGCCCCCACGGTCGCGGCGACTCGATCGAGCCGCTCGTCCGGAATCTGCGCCATCCCGACGTGCTCCTTGCCGGAGCCGTGCGTCTCCGCGCGCGTGAGCGCGCGAAAGAGCGTCGTCTTGCCCGAGCTCGACAGCCCGACGATTCCGACCTCCAACGCCACGCGCGGAGGCTAGCCGGGCGACTGCGCGATCTGCTTCTGGAGGGAGACGAGCGCGCGATGCTGGAGCGACTTGATCGCGCCCTCCGTCTTGTCGAGGATCGCCGCCACCTCCGCGTTCGGAAGGTTGAAGACGAACTTCAGCGTCAGCACCTGCTGCTGCTCGGGCGAGAGGTGATCGATGAGCTTGAACATCGACTCGCGGCCGATCGTCTGCATCGCCCTGAGCTCGGCCGACGGCTCCTCCTCGCCCGGCGGCTCGGGCACCTCCTCCTCCGGCTGCCAGCGGCGATGAGCCCGGAAGTGATCCATCGCGAGGTTGTGCGCGATCCGGAACAGCCAGGCCGAGAACGGCGCCGACTGCCACTTGAAGCTGCCGATCTTCTCCAGCATCCTCAAGAAGGTCTGGGTGGTGAGATCCTCCGCGTCGTGGCGGTTGCCGACGCTCACGTGGAGGTAGCTGTAGATCCGGTCGAAGTGGATGAGGTACAGCTCTTCGAGGGCCTCGCGATCGCCCTGCTGGCCGCGCGCGACGAGTTCGCGCACGTGCTCGGTCGACTCGCGGCCAGGCAGGCTCTCGGTGGACGAAGCCATTTCGCCTTCGTTTCCCCGAGACGCCACCGGAGCTAACTAGCCGGAGCCGAACCCGACACGGCCCGCGCGGACGATCCGCTTGTAGTACGCGACCTGTGCGACGACCACGTGGAGCGGCCCGTCCTCGGTCTCGAGCGCGACCACCGGCTTGCCGGCTCCGGTCGAGCCGAGCGCCGCCTCCAGCTCGTCGGCCGACCGTGCCTCGACGAAGCTGCCCACGATCTGGCCGCCGGCAAAGCCGAGCTCGATCCGGACGCGCTCGTCAGCCACCGGCGCACACCACTTCCGAGAGGACGCCGTGCACCGAATCCGGGTGGACGAAGGCGACCTCGAGACCGAACATGCCGCGCCGCGGCGTCTCGTCGATCAGCTCGGCGCCGGCGTCGGAGAGATGGGCGAGAGCGGCACCGATGTCCTCGACCTCGTACGCGACGTGGTGCATGCCGGGTCCGCGGTGCGCGAGGAACCGTCCCACGGGCGTGTCGTCGCCGAGCGCACCGAGCAGCTCGAGCCGACTGGCGCCGACCCGGATGGACGCAGCCTCGACCCCCTGCTCGTCCACGCGCGAGCGCTGCTCGAGCCTTGCGCCGAAGAGACGCTCGTACGTGTCGAGCGCGCCGTCGAGATCCTCGACCGCGAGACCGACGTGGTGGACCGAACGCGGCGTGTCCATGGTGCGATCGTATTGGAAAGACTCGCGCCGCCGAGGACGCGTCGACCCGCGGCTACGGAGACGAAGGCAAGTCGCCGGGATTGGTCGCAACGACACGCGGCACACCGACGGTCTCCGACGCGCTCGACTCGGCCTCGACGTCCTCCACGAGCTCCTGCAGCTCCTCGCGGACGAGCGTCTCCTTCTCGAGCAGCGCGGCTGCGATCCGGTCGAGCGGGGCACGGTGCTTCCGCAGCAGGCGCACGGCCACCTCGTAGGCGCCGTCCGTAAGCCTGGCCTGCTCCTCGTCGCGGACGCGCTTCGTCGCCTCCGAGAGCGCGTAGTTGTCGGCCCGCATGGTGCGCGAGGAGACCGAGTCGGACATGCCCCACTCGAACACCATGGAGCGGGCGATCTCGGTCACCTTCTCGAGGTCGTTGGCGGCGCCGTTCGTAACCCGGCCGAACACGACCTCCTCGGCGGCGCGGCCAGCCAGGGCAACGATCATCCGGTCGACGAGCTCCTCCTTCGTGTGGAGGTAGCGGTCCTCCTCGGGCAGGTAGAACGCGTAGCCGAGCGCATTCCCGCGCGAGACGATCGTCACCTTCTGGAGCTCCATCACCGAGCCCATCAGCTGCGACATGAGTGCGTGCCCGCCCTCGTGATAGGCGAGGATGCGCCGTTCCTTCTCGGTCAGCACCTTGCGCTGCTGGAGACCTGCGACGACGCGCTCGAGCGCCCAGTCGAAGTCCTCCTGGGCGATCGACACATCGCTGCGGCGGCCGGCCTTGATCGCCGCCTCGTTGCAGATGTTCGCGAGCTCGGCGCCCGTGAGCCCGGACGTCTGCCGCGCGACCGTACCCAGGTCGACCTTGTCGAGATTGAGGGGCTTGCCCCTGGTGTGGACGCGGAGGATGGCCTCCCGGCCCGCGAGGTCCGGCGGCGGTACGAGCAGCTGACGATCGAAGCGGCCCGGGCGCAGCAGCGCCGGGTCGAGGTCCTGGATCCGGTTCGAGGCGCCCATCACCACAACCTGCTTGGCGCCCTCGAAGCCGTCGAGCTCGACGAGCAGCTGGTTGAGCGTCTGATCCTGCTCGCGGTTGAAGCCATGTCCCGAGCGCTGCGCGCCGACGGCGTCGAGTTCGTCGATGAAGATGATCGCGGGCGCGTGCTTGCGCGCCTCGTTGAAAAGCCTGCGGATGCGCGCGGCGCCGAGGCCGGCGAACATCTCGACGAACGACGAGGCGGAGGCGCTGTAGAAGTTCGCGCCCGACTCGTAGGCGACGGCCTTCGCAAGGAGGGTCTTGCCCGTACCCGGCGGACCGTAGAGCAGAAGTCCCTTCGGGACCTTCGCGCCGAGCCGCTCGAATCGCCTCGGGTCACGCATGAAGTCGACGACCTCCATCAGCTCGCCCCGCACCTCCTCGACGCCGGCGACGTCCGCCCAGCTGACCTGCGACTTCGACCCCTTGGTCATGTTCGCCGGAGTGGTGCGCGGCATCATCCCGACGGTCTTCCACAGCAGCCAGACCATGACCACGAGGAAGAGGAAAAAGGCAAGCGGCAGCCACGTCGTGGCGAAGTTCAACGCAGCATGAAGCCAGTCTCCCACCATCTCTCCGCGTCTCATCGGCACCGAACGACGGATCCCTTAGCCGAGTGACGCAGCAGCCTCCGCGGATGTCGTGAAGGCGACACCGGCGTCGCGCCAGGCGGCGAGGCACGCGTCGACGCGCGCGTCGTCGACTCCCCGCGACGCGTCCTCGACGAAGGTGATGCGTCGGCCGCGGCGGAGGAGCGCTCGGACCGTCGCATCGTCGCAGATGTCGGTTGCGACGCCGAAGAGCAGGATCTCGTCGGGATCGAGCACGTCGAGCATGGTCTCGGTGTTCGGATTCGTGAAGGGGTCGTACTGCTTCTTGGGGATCAGGATCTCGCGCCGCCCCTCGAGCAGCCCGCGCAGGATCCCGTCCGGCACGGGGACGAGCGGCAGCGGCAGCGGGTCGAGCTGCTTCGTCTCGGGGATCTTCTCCGCGCCGCGCGTGCCGAGCAGGCAGTGCGGCGGCCACGTGGCGACGTAGTCCGGTTCCTGCGATATCTCGGGGTCGCTGAGCTCGTGCTGGTCGCACGAGGCGACCTGGACGACACCGGCCGCCCGCGCCGCCTCCACGAGGAGCCCCATCGCCGGACGGGCATCCTCCGCGCCGTGGAAGTAGAGCTTGCCTCCAGGCTCGATGAAGTCGACCTGCGTGTCGACGTCCCAGAGGATCATCGGCGCAGCGCCTTCAGCGCGGGCTCGAGGCGCTGCCGTGTGGTGAGAACGCCGGCGAAGAGGTCGCCCTGGCGTCGGATCCGCTCGAGCACCACGTCCATCGTGAACGTGGTCGGGTCGAGCGACTCGTCGACCTCCTCCCAGCGAAGCGGCGTCGAGACCGGAGCACCCGGGCGTGGCCGCACCGAGTAGACCGACGCGATCGTCTTCCCCTCGCCGTTCTGGTTCGCGTCGATCAGGACGCCGCGCCGCTTCGCCTTCGACCACTCGGTCGTCACGAGCCCACGCTGGGTGCGCGCCAGCGCCCCGGCCACGATCTCGCAGAACTCGCGCGTCTGCGCGTACGTGTACCGGCGCTCCACCGGGACGAGCACGTGCATGCCCTCCGCGCTCGATGTCTTGACGAAGCAGGCGAGCCCGAGCGCGTCGAGTGCCTGCTTGACGAGCAGCGCGACCTGCACCACCTCGCGGAAGCCGACGTCCGGCGAGGGGTCGAGGTCGAAGAGGACGAAGTCGGGCCGGTCCGGCTTGTCGATGCGCGAGTACCACGCGTTCATGTCGATGCAGCCCATGTTCGCCATCCAGGTCAAAGCGTCCCGATCGTTCACGATCGGCGCGTCGATCCAACGCTTCTTCGGCGGCCGCTCGCGCGTCGAGACCTGCACGTGGAAGCGCTCGATCCACTCCGGCATTCCCTTCGGCGCATCCTTCTGGAAGAACGCCTTGCCGAAGGCTCCGTCGGGGTAGCGGCGCATCGTGAAGGGCCGGTTGCGCAGATGCGGGACGAGCACCTCTCCGACCGCCCGGTAGTAGTCGATCAGGTCGCCCTTCGTAATCCCCTCGTCCGGCCAGAAGATCTTGTCGAGGTTGGAGAGCTTGACCTTTCCCGCGTCGGCCTCGGCGGGACGCTCGCGACGCACGTCTTCCGCCGGCTTGTCGTCGCGGAGCCCCTGGAAGGACGGAGCGCGCAGGTGGCCGTCGTGCGTCCACTCCGCGAACTCGACCTCGGCGACGAGTCGCGGCTCGACCCAGACGACGTCGCCCTTCTTCACCTTCGGCATCTTCGGCACGACCGAAAACGGCGACTCGTCCTGCCGTAGCGGCTCGAGCTTCGCGAGGAGCTCGTCGATGACCCGCTCGCTGAAGCCGGTGCCGACGTTCCCGACCCATTCCCACTCCTTGCCGCGCTGGACGCCGAGCACGAGCGCGCCGAAGCTGCCGCTGCGTCGGCCCTGACCCTTCGTCCAGCCGCAGATGACGAACTCCTGACGCCCGTGGGTCTTGATCTTCAGCCAGTCGCGGCCGCGGCCTCCCTCGGTGTAGCGCGACTGGGGGCGTTTTGCCATCACACCTTCGAGCCCCAGCTCGTTCGCCGCCTCGAGCAACGCCTCACCGTCCTCGAACGAGCCGGAGAGCTGCACGACCGGGTTCGGTGCGAGCAGGTGCTCGAGCCGGGCTCGCCGTTCCGCCAACGGCAGGTCGACCACCGGCTCCCCGTCGGCCTCGAGCACGTCGAACACCTCGTACGCGAGCCGCGTGCTCCCCTGCTGCATCGCCGAGAAGCTCGCCTTTCCGGCGTCGTCGAGCGCCACGACCTCGCCGTCGACCACCGCGTCGGGCGTGCGCAGCGCCTTCACGAGCTCCTTCGCCACCGGCTCGAATCGCTGCGTCAGGTCGTTGCCTCTCCGCGAGACGAGCTTCACGTCGCCGCCGCGCACGTAGGCGAGCGCGCGGTAGCCGTCCCACTTCGGCTCGAACTGCCAGCCTTCGCCGGAAGGCAGCCGCTCGGTCAGCGTCGCGAGCATCGGCCGGTAGACGCGTCGGACGGGCGCCGCGCCGTCTTCGCGCTTGCGGAGGAGGAGCCAGTTCTTCTCGTCACCGGAGAGATGCGCAGGCACGAGCGTCCAGGTCCCTTCGAGCCGTTCCCCGTGGAGCCGCACGGTGAGGCCGCCGTCGCCTTTCTCCTCGAGCAGCTCGTAGGTGCCGCGATCCCAGATCTCGACGGTGCCGGCGCCGTAGTTCCCCTGCGGGATCTCGCCCTCGAAGCTCCCGTACTCGAGCGGATGGTCCTCGACGTGCACCGCCAGGTGCTGCTGCCCCGGCTCGAGCGGCACGCCTTTCGGCACCGCCCACGAGGCCAACACGCCGTCGCGTTCGAGGCGAAAGTCGTAGTGCAGGCGCCTCGCGTCGTGCCGCTGCACGACGAAGACCGGACCGTCGGCGTGCCGCCCTTGCCGCTGAAGGGCTCCGGCGTCTTCTTCCTGTCTCGCTTGCGCTCGTACTCGGAGAGCTTCTTGCTCACGACACGTTTCTACTACCGCGCGCTTCTGCATGTGCACCTTCTCGTAAGAGCGCAAACATGCAGGATGCTGCTCGTTCCGAGTTCTCGCTACCTCCTGAAACCGGCCCGAGGCCCTCATTTTCCGAGTCTCGAACCGTACTCCTACCGTTCACACAACCCATACATGGCGGGGATAAGCCTGTGGACGGTGTGGACAGCCGCCTTCCCGGCGTCGCCTGAAACTGTGTAAATCTGTCCTAAGCTACGTCAGGCGAAGACGCCGAGCGAGCGGAAGCGCGCACGGCGGCGGCGGCGCAGATCGTCGCCCGGAATCGCCTCGAGCTCGGCGAGGGACTCGCGCAACGCCTGCCCGAGCAGCCGGGCGGCCATGTCCGGATCGATGTGCGCACCACCCACCGGCTCGGACACGATCTCGTCGACGACGCCGAGCTCGAGGCAGTGCACCGCATCGGGGCGGAACGCCGCCGCGGCCTTCTTGTACTGGCCGGCGTCGCGCCACAGGATCGCTGCGCAACCCTCCGGCGAGATGACGGAGTAGATCGCGTTCTCCTGCATGAGCACCTTGTCGGCGAGCGCGATCGCGATGGCCCCGCCCGAGCCTCCCTCGCCGATCACGCAGGCCACGGTGGGCACCTTCAGCCGCGCCATCGTCGCCTGCGAGCGGGCGATCGCCGCGCCCTGTCCATGCTGCTCGGCGACGACGCCCGGGTACGCGCCCGGCGTGTCCACGAGCGAGACGACCGGGAAGCCGTGCCGGTCGGCGAGCTCCATCGCGTGCCACGCCTTGCGGTATCCCTCCGGGTTCGGCATCCCGAAGCGCCGGCTCGCGCGCTCGTGGATGTCGCGTCCCTTCTGCTGGCCGACGAGGACGACGGTGCGGCCGTCGAGCTTGCCGAGGCCGGCGATCATCGCGCCGTCGTCGGAAAGAGCGCGGTCGCCGTGCAGCTCGAACCAGTCGTCGAACAGGCGCTCGACGTAGTCGAGCGTGTACGGCCGGTCGTCGTGCCGCGCGAGCTCGACCTTGCGCCAGATCTCCTCGTCGGTCTCCTCCTCGCCGATCCGGGAGATCTGCCGCTGCAGCCGGTCGAGGTCGCCGGAGATCTTCGCGCCGCCGAGCAGCGGCAGGTTCCTCAGCCGCCCGAGCCGCTCGCGCAGGCGCAGCTCGTGCTCAGTCGGGGGCATCGAACAGCCTCAGGAGCCGGGAAAGCGCCGGACGCAGGTCCGGGCGAGAGACGATCGCGTCGATCTGGCCGTAGCGGAGGTTCTGCTCGGCGCGACCGAAGTCGTCGGGGAGCTTCTCGCGCGTGATCTCCTGCACGACGCGTGGGCCGGCGAAGGACATGAGCGCGTTCGGCTCGGCGAGCACCACGTCGCCGAGCGTGGCGAAGCTCGCAAGCACGCCGCCCGTCGTCGGGTGCGTCATCACGCACAGCAGCGCCTGGCCCGAGTCGCGGAGGTCCTCGACCGCCGCAACGGTCTTCGGCAGCTGCATGAGCGCGAGGATCCCCTCCTGCATGCGTGCTCCGCCCGAGCTCGTGACGGCAACGAGCGGCATCCCCGCCCCGGCGGCCGCGTCGCAGGCGCGCGAGAACTTCTCGCCGACGACGCTGCCCATCGAGCCGCCCATGAACCCGAAGTCCATGACCGCGAGCTCGCACCGACGCCCGTCGATCGCGGCCCGACCGATCACCATCGCGTCCGCGAGTCCGGTCTTCATCTCGGCCTCGGCAAGGCGCTCGGTGTAGGCCTTCAGGTCGAAGAAGTCGAGCGGATCCTCGGAGTGCAGCTCCGTCGCCTCCTCGACGAAAGAGCCCGGATCGGCTAGCGACGCGATGCGGACATGCGCCCGCATCGGGAAGTGGTGGCCGCATTGCTCGCAGACCCACAGGCTCCGCTCGAGCTCGTCGTCGCGGTAGTGCGAGTGACAGCTCGGGCAGGTGTTCGGGTGATCCGGTGGAGGCGCCGGCTGGTCGTCGCTCTCGACGGAGACGTCGATGTTGGCCACTTCGCCAGCTTAGACCTACGGCCGAGAGAGCTGGTTGCGACCCGTTCAGTACCCCAGAGCCGCCGCCAGCCGCCCAACCTTCTCGACGTTGGCGGGATCGGGCGCCAGTCCGGTGAAGCCGGCCCCCACGAGCTTGCCGCTCTCCCGTACCCGCGAGAGCAGCTGTTCGACCTCGCCGAGCGACGGGCCGTCCGGCTCGGGCATGAAGACCGCGAGCTGGTCCGGATCGAAAACGTCGCAGTCGAGCGCGACGTAGACAGCCTCGGCACGGGCGAGCAGCGCGCCCGGGTCGTCTCCGATCCCCGTGGCTGCGATGAACTCCTCCTCGGGCGGATCGAGGTTGCGCGCTCCCCAGAGGACGACGTCGCCGGCCGCGATCGTGCCCCGGTCGATGAGCTCTCGCAACGGCATCCCCCACTCGTTGCCGGAGGGAGAGGTCTCGGGCGTGTTGAGATCGCCGTGCGCGTCCAACCAGAGCACGGCGACGCGTCCGTGGCGGGCGGCGAGCCCCTCGACCGCACCGATGTGCGAGCAGCAGCAGCCGCCGAGCACCAGCGGCCGAACGGGGAGATCGGAGGCGACGGCGAGTGTCTGCATCGCGAGCGTCTCCTCCTCGACCACCGCCACCTCGGGGTAGTCGAGTGCGAGCGACGCCGACTCCACCATCGCCTCTCCGCCGTCACCCCACGCCCGCGGCACCCTCACGAGTCCGGCTGGGAAGGAGCGGCCGCAGCTGTGGCACTCGTACCCTTCGTCGATCGCCACGGCGGTGAGCGTCCGGCAGTCGGGGCATCTCGCACGCAGCAGGCTCATTCGAGCGCCTTCTCGAACGCGACGCCGCAGGTCTCGACGTGCATTCCCACCCGCTCGTAGAGCGCGACTGCGCCGGTTGCGTTCTGAGCATCGACGTCGAGCGTGACCCGGGTCGTGCCGCGGCGCCAGAACTCGCCGAACGTCTGCTGCAGGAGCGCCTTCGCGAGCCCCTGGCCGCGCCACGCTGGCCGGACTCCGATCGCGCCGACGTACCCGCCGCCGGCGACGCTCGCGTCGTTACGCGTGACCGCCGCGAGCTCATCGCCGTCGCGGACGACGAACCAGACGGGGCCGTGTTCGTCGCGATGCTGGTCCTGCCGTCGTTCGAGCCACGCCTCGTACGGTTTCGGATGCCACTCCCAGTGCTCCGCGAACGCCTCGTTCAACGCCTCGTAGAACGCCCTGTACTCGTCGGCACGAAGCTCGTCGACGACGAAACCGTCCGGTACCTCCGGCTCCGGCGGCGGCCCGGTGAGCTCGATCGCCATCTCGTAGAAGCGCCGCACCTCGCGATAGCCGTGCGACTCGAAGAGCCCACGTGCCGCAGCGTCCGGCTCCGCCGCACCGGTGAGGATCTTCCCCACACCTTCCGCGCGGGCGAACGCCTCGCCGCGCTCGACGATCTCGGTGCCGATGCCTCGCCCCTTGGCGGCAACGAAGCCGCGGGTGTTGGCCGCCTCGCCGTGCACGCCGAACATCGCACCCGCCACGATACGGCCGTCCTCCTCCCAGACCCACGCCTCGTTGTTGTACTGCTGGTACATGAGGATGTCGGCACCGGTGACGCGGCCGCGACGACCGTAGAGGCGCTCCTCGTCTGCGCAGATGAGCGCGGCAACGGCCGGCGCGTCGTCTTCGACGAACGGGCGGACGTTCATGCGAGCAGCTTCTCCCAGACGACCGACTCCAAGTCGACGTGCATCCCGACACTCTCGTACAGCTGCGTCGCGCCCGTGGGATTGGCGGCGTCGACGCCGAGCGTCGCGCGCGTCAGGCCGCGCCGGCGAAACTCGCGGAAGGTGTGGAGGAGAAGAGCGCGCCCATACCCGCGTCCGCGCCACGCCCGCCGCACACCCAGCGAGCCGACGTACCCGCCGTTTACACGCTGCTCGTTGCGCGCGATCGCCACCACCTCCTCGCCGTCGCGAACGACGAACCAGAGTGAAGGGTCGTAGTTCGACCGCGCTCGCTGCCGCGACCACCAGGTCTCGAACGGCTCCGCCTGCGGCTCCCAGTGATCCTCGAACGCCTCCTCGGCGGCGGCGTGGAACGCGGCTGCTTCCTCCTCGCGGAACGTCTCGATCGCAATCGCCGGCGCCGCGGGCTCCCGCTCGAGGTCGATCGCCATCTCCCAGAAACGGCGCACCTCGCGGTAGCCGTGCCGTATGAACAGCTCAGCGGCCGGCAGGTCGGCAGCGAGCGTCCAGGCGAGGATCCGCACGGCTTTCTCCTCGCTCATGCGCCGCTCGGTGAGCTCGATCAGCTGCGACCCGAGCCCACGTTCTTCCGCCGAGGGATGCACGGCGCCGAGCGCGAAGCCCCGATCTCCGTGCAGCTGCGCGAACGCCGTCGCAACGGGGCGGTCCTCCTCGAACAGCCACGTGTTCGTCTCGAAGGTGGTCGTCTGCAGCCAACCGTCCACGTCATCCACGGTCAGGTGCGACGGCCGGCCGAGCTTCGCCTCCTCCTGAGCCGCGAACAGCTCCGCGATCGCTGGCATGTCGTCCCTCGTGGCCGGGCGGACGTTCACACCGGCCGAGCCTATACGCGGCGGGCGCTACTCCTCGAACCGCTTGAACACGACGCAGGCGTTGTGACCCCCGAAGCCGAAGCTGTTCGAGACCGCGACCCTGACGTCGGCGTCTCGCGCCTCGTTGGGGACGTAGTCGAGATCGCACGTGGGGTCCTCGACCTCGTAGTTGATCGTCGGCGGCAGCTTCCCGTCGCGAATCGCGAGGATCGTGAAGGTCGCCTCGATCGCGCCGGCCGCGCCGAGGCAGTGTCCCGTCGCGCCCTTCGTGCCGGAGACCGGAGTCTTGTAGGCGTTCTCCTCGCCGAGGGCGTACTTGAGCATCTGCGTCTCTGAGGCGTCGCCGATTGGTGTCGACGTCGCATGGGCGTTGACGTAGTCGATCTCGTCGAGACCGACTCCGGCTTCGCCGAGCGCCATCTTGAACGCCGGCACCGGTCCGGTCGGGTCGGGATCGGTGATGTGCTTCGCGTCCGAGGAGAGGCCGTAGCCAGACACCTCGGCGTAGATCTTCGCGCCGCGCGCCTTCGCATGCTCGAGTTCCTCGAGCACGAGCATCGCGCCAGCCTCGCCCATCACGAAGCCGTCGCGCTCGGCGTCGAACGGACGGGACGCCCGCGCGGGATCGTCGTTACGCCGCGACAGAGCGCGCATGGCGCCGAAGCCGGCGATTCCGACCTCGCACACCGCCGCCTCCGTGCCGCCGCACAGCATCACGTCGGCGCGGCCGAGTCTGATCTCGTCACAGCCGTCGCCGATGGCCATGTTCGACGCGGCGCACGCCGTGCACTCGGAGAGCAGCGGACCGCGCGTGCCGAGCTCGATCGAGACCCAGCCGGCACCGAGATTCGGGATGATCGCCGGGATCGAGAACGGATTGACCCGGTCCGGCCCGCGCTCGACGAGCACGGCGTGACACTCCTGGAACGACCGCAAGCCGCCGATTCCCGTCGCGACCGCGGCGCCGATCCGGTCGGCCTCCCGCTCGATCTCGAGGCCGGAGTCGGAGACCGCCTGCCGGGCCGCTGCGAGGATCAGATGCGTGAAGCGGTCCATCCGCCGCGCCTGCTTGCGGTCGATCCACTCGGTCGGGTCGAAGTCCTTCACCTCGCAGGCGAAGTGGACCGGGTAGTCACTGTGGTCGAACTGCGTGATCTCGCCCGCACCGGTCTCGCCTGCGAGCAGGCTCGACCACGTCGACTCGACGTCGAGTCCGAGCGGCGTCACTGCACCCAACCCGGTAATGACGACGCGCCTGCGTCCGTTGAGAGAACCGTTCCCTGTAGTCACTACATCCCGAGCCCACCGTCGACGAGCAGCACGTCCCCTGTGATGAACGATGCCTCGTCGGAGCAGAGGAAGCGTACAGCGCCGGCGACGTCGTTCGGCTCTCCAAGTCGGCCGAGCGGCGTGTTGCCGAGCATCGCAGTGGTCGCTTCCTCGGGCAGGACGTCGGTGAGCTGGGTGCGTACGTAGCCCGGCGCGACGACGTTGGCGCGCACGCCGCGGCTGCCGAGCTCGCGCGCGAGCGACTTCGTGAAGCCGATGATCCCGGCCTTCGACGCCGCATAGTTCGTCTGACCCCAGTTGCCGTGCACGCCGACGATCGACGAGACGTTGACGATCGAGCCGCCGCGCTTCTTCATCATCGGACGGCAGACGGCACGGCACGTGTAGAAGACGGAGGAGAGGTTCGTCTCGATCACGGTGCGCCAGTCGTCGTCGGGCATCCGGGCGAGAAGGCCGTCGCGGGTGAGGCCCGCGTTGTTGACGAGGATGTCGAGATCTCCGGCCTCCTCGACGAGCCGCGCTGCCTCCTCGGCGCTCGAGACGTCGGCCTGGACGGCGCGCCCGTCGATCTCGCGCGCCAGCGCCTCGGCCTCGTCTGCTCCGGTGCGGTAGCCGATCACCACCCCTGCGCCGGCGCGGGCGAGCTCTTCCGCGATCGCCCGGCCGATTCCCTTCGATGCGCCCGTGACGAGGGCCCGCTTGCCCTCGAGCGAGCAGAAGGTCACGGGTTCTCGGCGAGCAGCTCGGGAAGCCGCTCGAGCGCCTCGATGCTGTTGACCGAGACGGCCTTGACGCTGCGATCGATTCGCTTCACGAGCCCGGAGAGCACGTTGCCCGGGCCTACCTCGACGAAGGTGCGAACGCCGCCGCGCATCAACTCCGTCGCCGACTGCGTGAAGCGCACCGGGGCGGTGAGCTGGTCGACGAGGAGCGGCCCCATCCGCTGCGCCGACTCGACGCGGGCCGTCACGGTCGACATGAACGGGGCGACGGGCTCCTTGAAGTGAACCTTCTCGATCGCGGGCCGTAGCCTGTCCGCCGCCCGGGCGACGAGCGGCGAGTGGAACGCGCCCGAGACCTTGAGCTTGACCGCCCTGCGGGCTCCTTCGCTCTGCGCCTGCTCGATGCACTCCTCGACGGCGAGGGTCTCGCCGGAGACGACGATCTGTCCCGGGCAGTTGTAGTTGGCCGGCCAGACCCCGAGGATCTTGCGGCAAAGCCCCTCCACCACCTCGTCGGCCAGGCCGAGGATGGCGGCCATCGAGCCGGGATTGAGGGCGGCTGCGTCGGCCATGGCCAGCCCGCGCTCGCGCACGAGCGCCATCGCCTCCTCGAGGGTCATCGCCTCGGCCGCGGCGAGCGCGGCGAACTCTCCGACCGAATGGCCGATGACGAAGTCGGCCTCGACGCCTCGGTCGCGCAGAGCCGCGAGCACCGCGAGCGATGTCGCGACGAGCGCCGGCTGCTGCACCGCGGTGTCGAACAGCTCCTCGGCGTCGGCATGGAAACAGAGGCGCTCGAGGTCGAGGCCGCTCGCCTCGCTCCCGCGCCGGAAGACATCCATCGCAGCCGGCACCGCCTCGGCGAAGTCGCGGCCCATTCCGGCCTCGAACGAGCCCTGTCCGGGGAAGCAGAATGCGACCTTGTTCATCTTCCGGTCCAGCGCATCAAGGCGCTTCCCCACGTGAGTCCGGCACCCATTCCCGTCATCAATACGAGACTTCCGGCCTGAAGCCTTCCATCCGCCTCCGCATCCACGAGCGCGAGGGGGATCGAGCCGGAGGACGTGTTGCCGTAACGGTCGACGTTAACCACCACCCGCTCCGACGGAATCCCGAGCTTCTTGGTTGCGTGATCGATGATGCGCACGTTCGCCTGATGGGGGACGTAGACGTCGACATCGTCGATGGTCGCGCCGTACCGGTCGAGCACGGCATTGGCCGACTGGACGAGGATGCGCGTCGCGAACTTGAACACCTCGCGCCCGTTCATCTTGACCATCCGGTCAGGATCCTCGAACCGGCGGGAGCCGCTGCCCGGCAGCCAGAGGTGCTCACCACCCGCACCGTCGGCGCCGAGCTCGAAGGCGAGGAACCCGGCCTCCTCCGAGCGCTCGAGCACGACCGCACCGGCGCCGTCTCCGAACAGGACGACCGTCGAGCGATCGGTCCAGTCCAGAACCCGGGACAGAACGTCGCCGCCGACCACGAGCGCCCGCCGGGAGAGACCCGCCGCGACCATCCCGTAGGCCTGCGCGAGCGCGTACATGAAGCCTGTACAGCCGGCCGAGAGGTCGTAGGCGGCCGCCTCCTTGGCGCCGAGCTGGTCGGCGAGGAGCGCGGACGTCGAGGGGAACATCATGTCGGGCGTGACGGTGGCCACGATCAGGAGGTCGATGTCGGTCCCGTCACTGCCGGCCTGCTCGAGCGCCTGCCGTGCCGCGGGCAGCGAGAGATCCGACAGCGCCTGGTCCTCGGCCGCGATCCGGCGCTCGCGGATGCCGGTGCGCTCCATGATCCATTCGTCCGACGTATCGACCAGTTGCGACAGCTCGTCGTTCGTGACCACCCGCTCGGGCGCGTAGGCCCCGAGCCCGGTGATGGTGACGGGGACGTCGCCCGGAGCGTCGCCGATCATCCGCCCTCGTTCCCCACGAAGACCGTGAGCATGGCCTCGGCCGCGACGTCCCCGCCGACGCTCGCGCGGCCCTGTCCCTTCGCGATCGGGCCGCGCACGCGCAGGAACTCGCATTCGAGCTCGAGCACGTCGCCCGGTTCGACGACCCGCTTGAAGCGGCAGTCGTCGATGCCGGCGAAGAAGGGGACCTTGCCCCGGTTCGCCTCGTCAGCGAGCACCGCAACCGCTCCGCACTGCGCGATCGCCTCGATGGTGAGCACGCCCGGCATCACCGGACGATCGGGGAAGTGACCCGGGAACCACCACCCGTCCTCGGGCACGAGGAAGCGTCCGCGCACCCTGCGTCCCGGCTCGAGCTCGAGCACCTCGTCGACGAGCAGGAACGGAGCGCGGTGCGGGATGATCGACTCGATCGTCTCCCGCCCGAACGGCGTTGCGGGGGCGGTCATGCTACGTCGCGTTGCTCGAGCCGCTCGCGTAGACGATTCCTGCCACGGTGCGCATGACACTTGGCCGTCCCCACCGGCATGCCGGCCGCGGCCGCGATCTCCTCGAACGTGTAGCCGAGCGCATCCTTGAGGACGATCACCTGTGCCTGCTCAGGCGAGATGTCGGCGAGCAAGTCGCAGAGCTCTCGCCGCAGCTCCGTAATGCGCACGCCGCGCGTCGGATCGTGTTCCACGTCGACGCCCAGCTCGTCGGGGAGTGGGTCGTGGAGGCGCGAGCGCTGGCGCTCGGCGACGTCGCGACACGTGTTTACGACGAGCCGGTGCAGCCAGGTCGAGAACTGGGCTTCCCCGCGGAACTGCCTGAGACGGACGCAGAGCTTCGCGAGCGCCTCCTGCGCCGCGTCGCGCGCGTCCTCCGGGTCGCGCAGGAGGTGCCGCGCGAGCCGCTCCACCCGCGGGGCGTGCCGGACACACAGCGCCTCGAGCGCCTGGGCGTCGCCGGCCTTCGCGCGAGTCACGAGAATCGGGTCGCTGAGGCTCGCGTAGTCGAGACTGCGCTCACGCAGCGGCTGCCTGATCCTCCCCACGGCCTGATTAGTCTAAGGGCGGGTGTCGGATCTCTCGCCGGGTGCTGTCGAGCCGTTGCTGCAGGGCCGCCTCGGGCACCCGTATCGCTTCGTCGAGGAGTGCGAGTCGACCCAGCGACTGCTCAGCACCGACGGCACGGAGGGGACGACGGTGGCGACCGATCTCCAGACCCACGGGCGCGGCAGGCTCGGCCGGACCTGGGAGGCGCCGGCGGGCGTGGCGCTCCTCTTCTCCACGCTCCTCCATCCTCGGCCGCCGATGGTGATCTGGCCGGAGCTCTCGCTCGTCGCCGGTGACGCCGTCGCGGCCGCGCTTCGCGCGCAGACGGGGGCCAGCGCGGAGCTGAGCCACCCGAACGACGTGCTCATCGAGGGACGGAAGCTCGCGGGGATCCTCCCCGAGGCGAGTGTCGGACGGGTGGCGCTCGGGATCGGCGTGAACGTCAACCAGACGGCCGGGGAACTGCCTACCGAGACGCCGAAACCGCCCACGTCGCTGCGGCTGGAGACGGGGCGCGATTGGCCGAGGGCGCCGTTACTCGCTGCGATCCTGTTCGAGCTCGAGCGCCGCTACGACGACTGGCAGCGGCTCCACACGAGTCGCTAGTCGTCGGGGTACTGCTCGCGAAAGCTCCGCGCGGCATCGATCGCCGCGCCGAGATTCAGGCCCTTGTCCTTGGCCTGCTTGATCAACATCACGGTCTCGAGGGCGTCGATGTCGTAGATCCGCTGCTTCTTGCCTTTCGTGGGGATCTGCGCCTTGTTCGTCCAGTAGTCGAGCTGCATCTTCGAGATCCCTGCGATCTGGCAGACCTGGCCGAGGTAGAGCTCGACCTTGTCGAGATGGTCCGCAAGATTGATGGGTTCGAGAAGATCGACCTGTCGGCTGACCGCCATTCCGCCCTCGCCGCGTCGCGGTGATTCCCCCTTTCGAGAGTTATAAAGATCCGGCGCCGCTTTGGGAAGAGGCCGCTGCGGTCACCCAGCGCTCGGCTGGGGGTCGGTCGGCTCCGCGTCGCCGATGTCGCCGTTCGCCTCGTCGGCCTCGACGACTGGTGCGAGCGCCGAGACCGTCTCGTCGTCGCCGCGGAGCCGCATCACGATCACGCCCTGGGTGGAGCGGCCGAGGCGCTTGACCTCCTCGACCGGAATCCGGATCACGGTCCCCGCGGTCGAGATGAGCATCACCTGATAGCCGTCTCGGACGACGCGCGAGCCGACGAGGTGGCCGCGCGCCTCGGTCAGCTGCACGGTCTTGACCCCCATTCCGCCTCGACCCTTGACCGGGTACTCGCTGACGCGCGTCCGCTTGCCGTAGCCGTTCTCCGTCACGACGAGCAGGTCCGCGTCGTCCTCGGCGATGTTGATCGAGATCACCTCGTCGCCCTTGCGCAGCTTCATGCCGGCGACGCCGGACGTGTCGCGACCCATCGGGCGAGCGTCGGTCTCGTGGAAGCGAATCGCCTGGCCTTTGGCCGAGACCATCAGGATGTCGTCCTCGCCCGACGAGTGCCGGACGCCGACGAGCTCGTCGCCGTCCCGCATCTTGATCGCGATGATCCCGTCGGCCTTGAGCGGCGTGTTGTACGCGGCGAGCTCGGTCTTCTTCACGACGCCGTTCTTCGTTGCGAAGACGAGGTACTTCGCCTCCTCGAAGTCGCGCGTCTGGATCACAGCGCGTACCTGCTCCTCCTGCCGGAACGGGAGAAGGTTGACGATCGCGCGACCCTTCGACTGCCGGGAGCCGAGCGGCAGCTCGTGCACCTTGAGCCGGTAGACCTTGCCGACGTTCGTGAAGAAGAGGATGTAGTCGTGCGTCGAGGCGACGAAGAGGTGCTCGATGTAGTCGTCGTCCTTCAGCTCCATCCCCATCACACCGATGCCCCCGCGGCGCTGCTCGCGGTAGGTCGTCACGGGTAGCCGCTTGATGTAGCCCGACCGCGTGATCGCGATGACCATGTCCTCCTCGGCGATGAGATCCTCGAGCTCGAGCTCTTCCTCGGCCGCGACGATCTCGGTGCGGCGGTCGTCGTTGCGGCCGTAGATCTGCTTGATCTCGAGCAGCTCCTCGCGGATGAGCGCGTCGATCCTCGCCGGCTCGCCAAGGATCGCGCGCAACTCCGCGATGCGTTCACTGAGATCCTTGAACTCGCTCTCGATCTCCTTCCGTGCCAGCCCAGTGAGGCGTGCGAGGCGAAGGTCGAGGATCGCCTGCGCCTGGATCTCGCTCAGATCGAAGCGCTCCATCAGCTGAGTCCGCGCCTCGTCGGTGTCGGCGGCAGCGCGAATGAGCGCCACGATCGCATCGATGTTGTCGAGCGCGATGAGGTAGCCCTGGAGAACGTGCGCGCGGGCCTCGGCCTTGCGCAGCTGGTCCTTCGAGCGGCGGGTGACGACCTCGCGCTGGAAGTCGAGGTAGTGCCGGACGAGCTCGAGCAGCGAGAGCGTCCGCGGGATGCCGTCGACGAGCGCGACGGCGTTGTAGCCGAACGTCGACTGCAAGGGCGTGTGCTTGAAGAGCTTGTTCAGCGCAACCTGGGGCACGGCGTCACGCTTCAGCTCGATCTGGATCCGCATTCCGGTCCGATCGGAGTGGTCGGCCAGGTCGGACACCTCGGTCAACACCTTGTCGCGCACGAGGTCGGCGATCTTGACGATCACGCCGGTGTCGCCGCCCTTCTTGACGCCGTACGGCAGCTCGGTGACGACGACCGCCGATCTCCCGCCGCGCAGTTCCTCGATGTGGGCACGCGCGCGCATGACGACCCGGCCGCGGCCGGTGCGGTAGGCGTCGCGGATGCCGCTCCGGCCGACGACGATCGCGCCGGTCGGGAAGTCGGGCCCCTTGACGTGCTTCATCAGCCCTTCGACGGAGATCTCCCGGTCGTCGATCATCGCCACGACAGCGTCGATCGTCTCGCCGAGGTGGTGCGGCGGCATGTTCGTCGCCATCCCGACCGCGATCCCGGTCGAACCGTTGACGAGGAGGTTCGGGAAGCGGGACGGGAGGACGGACGGCTGCCGACGCGACTCGTCGTAGTTCGGCTCGAAATCGACGGTGTTCGCGTCGATGTCGCGCAGGAGCTCGGTCGCGATGCGCGACAGGCGCGCCTCGGTGTACCGCATGGCCGCCGCCGGGTCGTCGTCGATCGAGCCGAAGTTGCCCTGCCCGTCGACAAGTGGGTAGCGCAGCGAGAACGGCTGCGCCATCCGGACGAGGGTGTCGTAGATCGCCGCGTCGCTGTGCGGGTGGTACTTCCCCATCACATCGCCGACGGTGGCGGCGGACTTCTTGTACGGCCGGTTCGGCTGCAGGCCGGCGTCGTGCATCCCGTAGAGAACGCGTCGATGCACCGGCTTCAGGCCGTCGCGCACGTCGGGGAGCGCACGCGAGACGATGACCGACATCGCGTAGTCGAGGAAGCTCGAGCGCATCTCCTGCTCGAGCTCGCGCGGCTCGATCCGGCCTGGGCCCAGAGCCCCGGTATCGACCTCAGACAACTGTGCCTCTAGACATCGAGGAAAGCGTCCTTCGCGTTCTCCTCGATGAAGATTCGCCGCGGCTCGACCTGGTCGCCCATCAGCATCGAGAAGAGCTGGTCGGCGGCGCTCGCGTCCTCGACGTCGACCCGGACGAGGAGCCGCTTGGCGGGATCCATGGTCGTCTCCCACAGCTGCTCGGGGTTCATCTCCCCGAGACCCTTGTACCGGGAGAGCTGCGTGCCGACCTCTTTCGCCAGCTCGAGCGCGTCGTGCCGCAGCGCAGCGAACGTCTCGGGCGCAGCCGTGTGCTTGCCGAGAGCGACCGAGAACGGCGGCCGACCGACGATCTCGACGAGCTTCTCGTGCGCGCGGCGCAGGTTCGCGTAGATCGGCGAGGCCAGCAGCTCGGCGGAGAGATCGATCGTCTGCGCGGCGGACGTCTCCTCCTCGACGACCTTCACCTGCAGGCCGTTCGCGTCCCGCTCGAGAACCGAGAGCTTGTAACCGTTCGGCGGCAGCGCGGCGATCGCCTTCTCGGCGGCCGCCGGCGTGGCGATGTCCAGCTCGACGAGCCGGTGCGAGACGACGAGGTCGGAGGCGTGCGGCCCGAAGTCCGCCCGTAGCCGGGCCGCCCAGCCCTCGAACTCCGCGAGCGCGCCCGTGAAGCGCTTCCAGCGCGCCTCGGTCAGCTTGACCTCACTGCCGCCACGGTCATGCACCTCGAGGTCGCCGAAGCGCTCGCGCACGAGCAGCTCCTCCAGCTGGGAGTCCTTCTCGAAGTAGAACTCCTGGTTGCCGAGCTTCACCTTGTAGAGCGGCGGCACGGCGATGTAGACGTGGCCGTACTCGAAGAGCTCGCGCATGTGCCGGTAGAGGAACGTGAGGACGAGCGTCCGGATGTGCGAGCCGTCGACGTCGGCGTCGGTCATGACGATGATCCGGTGGTAGCGGAGGCCCTCGATGTCGAACTCGTCGCCGATCCCGGTGCCGATCGCCGTGATCATCGCCTGGATCTCGTTGTTCGAGAGAACCTTGTTGATCCGGTTCTTCTCGCTGTTGATGATCTTCCCGCGCAGCGGCAGGATCGCCTGGTAGGTGCGGTCGCGACCCGTCTTTGCCGAGCCGCCGGCCGAGTCGCCCTCGACGATGAAGAGCTCCGCGTCCTCCGGGTTGCGGATCGAGCAGTCGGCGAGCTTGCCCGGGAGCGAGGAACCGTCGAGCGCCGACTTGCGCCGCGTCAGCTCGCGTGCCTGCCGTGCGGCGAGCCGGGCGCGCATCGCAGCGATCGCCTTGGTGCAGATCGCGCGCGCATCCTGCGGGTTCTCCTCGAGAAACCGCGACAGGGATGCGTTGACGGTCGTCTGGACGAGACCCTCGATGCCCGGATTGCCGAGCTTCGTCTTCGTCTGCCCTTCGAACTGCGGGTTGCGCAGCTTGACCGAGACGACGGCGGCCAGCCCCTCGCGGACGTCCTCGCCGTCGAGGCTCTCCTTCTCCTTGAGGAGCTTGAGCTCGGTGGCCTTCGCGTTGAGCGTCCGCGTCAGCGCGCTGCGGAAGCCGGAGAGGTGCGTTCCGCCCTCGACCGTGTTGATGTTGTTGGCGAAGGTGTAGACCGACTCCTGGTACGAGGAGTTCCACTGCATCGCAACTTCGACCGCGCCTTGGTCGGTATCGCCCTCGAAGTAGACGATGTGCTTGTGGATCGCGTCCTTGGCCTCGTTGATGTACGAGACGAAGTCGCGGATCCCGCCCTCGTAGCGGAACTCGACCGTCTTGCCGTCGGCGCGCTCGTCGACGAGCTTGATGTGGAGTCCCTTCGTCAGGAACGCCGTCTCGCGCAGCCGCTGGGTGATCGTGGCGGCATCGACGTCGAGCTCCTCGAAGATCTCGGAGTCCGGCAGGAAGGTGATCGTCGTCCCGGGCGGGTCACCCTTGGCCATCTTCCCGACGACCTCCATGTCGCCGGTGGGTTCACCACGCTCGAACTCCTGCCGGTGGATCTGGCCGTCGCGGCGCACCTCGGCGACCAGCCGCTCGGAGAGTGCGTTCACGACCGAGACGCCGACGCCGTGCAGACCGCCGGAGACCTTGTAGCCCTCGCCGCCGAACTTCCCGCCCGCGTGGAGCTTGGTGAGGACGACCGTCAGCGCCGGCAATCCCTGGTCCGGCATCACGTCGACCGGGATGCCCGAGCCCCAGTCCTGAACCGTGACCGAGTGGTCGGGATGGAGCGTGACCTCGATCCGGTCGTTGCGTCCCTGCAGCGCCTCGTCGACCGAATTGTCGACCACCTCGTAGATGAGGTGATGGAGGCCGCGGAGGCCGGTCGAGCCGATGTACATGCCCGGCCGGAGCCGGACCGGCTCGAGTCCTTCGAGGACAGTGATGTCCCTAGCGGTGTAGTCCGTTTCAGTCATGAAAAAAGCCCTGCAAATTCAGCATTTGCGGGCAAGGTGCAGTGTATCAGACGGGGCGGTCGTCCGGCATCCGTGCGAGCGCCGCTTTTATGGCTTTCGCAACAGATTCGCGCAGGTTAGGATCCTCGATTGCGGCCGCGAGGGCGGCCGCCTCTCGCGCCTGCTCCGGCGAGGCCTCGGGCGAAGGTGTCGGAGGCGGTTCAGGGGTCGTTTCCGGCAGCCGTCCAGGGGTAAAGCGAAGCCTCGGGCGGCCCGGCAGCCGCTCCGAGATCTCGGTCGCGCGCTGCGTCAGCTCGAAGCCCCAGATCGCATCGCGCACGTGGACGACGAGCGTTCCGTCCGGCTGCGTCCGTGCCGGCCACGCATTGCGTGCGATCTCCTCGCCGACCACGGCCGGCCACGCCGCGACAGCATCTTCGGCGCGCACTGTCGGCGCCGATCCGGCTGAGCTCCGCGCGAATCTGATCGCCGAGCGGCTCCACTTAGGCGACTGCCTCCAGCACCGTTCCCGGGGTCACCTCGAGCAGCTGGTCGGGGGCTGCCGGCAGCATCGCTGCGTCGGTCGCGGTGATGAGCGCCTGCCCGGCGCTCCGCACGCGGGCCGCGAGGATCGCGCGGCGGTTCGGATCGAGCTCCGAGAGGACGTCGTCGAGCAGCAGGAGCGGCGGGACGCCCGTCCTGTCGGCGATCGTTGCCGCTTCGGCCAGGAGCAAGGCGAGGAGAGCGATTCGCTGCTCTCCCTGGGAGCCGAAGCTGCGAAGGTCGCGGTTGGCGGCCGCGATCACGACGTCGTCGAGATGCGGCCCGAGCGACGTCACGCCGCGCTCGAGATCGCGGTCGAGCACAGAGGTCAGCAACTCCGGTGTCGGTGGCTCGCCGTCGTAGCGGAGTGACACCTCACCGAGGCCGAGCTCGGCTGCGCGAGTGGCGAACGGCGGCCCGAGCAACGTCAGAGCCTCGAGACGAGCCGCGACGAGCTCCGCACCGAGCGTCGCGACCCGTTCGCTCCACGGCTCGACGGCATCGCGGCCGGACACGCCGGCGGCCGCACGTCTGAGCGCGGCGTTCCGCTGGGCGACTGCCGCGCCGTACTCCGTCGGGAGCGGCGCCCGCGCCGGCGCGAACCGGCCGAGTACGCGGTCGAAGTACGCACGGCGGGCCGCGGGCGGGCCCTTGACCACGCCGAGCCGGTCCGGCGTGAACACGAGCGTCGAGACCAGCGACCGCAGCTGCTCGGCCGCCCGCAACGGCGCTCCGTTCAGGCGGGCACGCTTCCCCTCTCCCCGCCGCACCGTGACCTCGAGCTCCAGCCCCACCTCGCCTCGCCGCCCCGCCACGGCGGCACGTGCGCCCTCCGCACCGAAGCGCACGACCTGCGAATCGGTGCGGGTGCGCGGCGAGAACCCCTGCGTCGCGACATGGACAGCCTCGAGCAGGTTCGTCTTACCCACGCCGTTCTCCCCCACCACGAGCACGAGCCCCGGCTGCAGGCCCAGCTCGAGCCGCTCGTACGAGCGAAAGTCGCGGAGCGAGGCGGATTCTGACGATCAGCCGGGAAGGCGGATCGGCATGACGAGGTACGTGAAGTCGTCGGCCTCGTCCGTGAGGATCGCCGGGCGAAGCGAGCTGATCAGCTTCATTTTCACGTCGTCGCCCTCTACCGACTCGAGCCCCTCCTTGAGAAACTCTGCGTTGAAGCCGATCTCGAGCGGCTCGCCGCTGTAGGCGACCGGCATCGACTCCTTCGACTCGCCGACGTCGTGCGTCCGCGCCACGACCGTGACTTCCCCGTCGGCGAAGCGCAGCTGCAGCGGTGTCGCGCGCTGGATCATCACCGCCGCCCTGCGCACGACGTCGAGCAGCTCGACCCGCGAGATGGTCAGCTCGTGCTCGAACGTCTCCGGTAGGAGCTGCCGGTAGTTCGGGAACTGGCCGTCGATCCGGCGCGTCGTGAGCCAGACGCCGCCGACCGAAAGGAGAACCTGGTTCTCCTGCACGCCGACGGCGATCTCGTCGCCGTCGCCCGGGATGCGCGCGAGCTCCTGCAACGCGCGGCTCGGGACGATCGCCTCGAGGTCGGGCGCGGGCGAAGCGAGCGCCGTCTCCTTCACGGCCAGCCGGTACGAGTCGGTGGCCGCCATCACGAGCTTGTCACCGGCGAACTGGACGAGGACACCGGTGAGTACGGGCCGCGCCTCGTCGCGCGAGGCTGCGCGTGCGACGCGGCTGATCGTTTCCAGCAGCGCCTCGCGATCGACCGCGAACGTCTCCGCCTCGGTGAGCTCAGGCAGCCGTGGGAAGTCCTCGGCGTTGTACGTGTGCAGCGTGTAGCTCGCGCTTCCCGATGCGACATGGACGACCGACTCGGCTGCGCGATGCTCGATCGTGACGTCGTCTCCGGGCAGCAGGCGCGCGATGTCGACGAGCGTGCGGCCCGGCAGGACGACCGCACCGTCGCCCTCCACTCGCGCCGTCACCGTGGCACGCAGCGATAGCTCCATGTCGGTCGCGGCCAGACGAAGCTCGCCGTCACGGGCCTCGAGCAGGATCCCCGACAGGATCTGGATCGCCGTCCGGTTCGATACGGCGCGGCCCACCAGGCTGAGGCCCTGCACGAAATCGTCCTTCGCGCACGTGATCCTCAACTCGGCACCGACTGCGATGTCACTCTCGATCATCTAAAGGTTTTCGTAGAAGTCATAGGGAGTGTGGACGACGGGGAAGACGTGCTCGAGATCGCTTCCCGCCTGCGAATGTGGTGTGGAGGTCCATTGTGGACGATCCGGAAGGTTCCACAGGCGACAAGCGTCAGCGGACCTGCTTCACACGTGCGGTGAGCTCTTGCACGAGGTTGTACACAGACCTGTCCTCACGGATCAGGCGCGAGATCTTCGAGGTGGCGTGGATGACCGTCGTGTGGTCGCGGCCGCCGAACTTCTTGCCGATCTTCGGCAATGAGGAGTCGGTCAGCTCGCGCGAGAGGTACATGGCGACCTGCCGCGGGTAGACGATGTTCTGAGAGCGCTTCTCGCCGCAGAGCTCTTCGAGCGTGAGCCCGAACCGGTCGGCGACGAGATCCTGGATCCGCTTGATCGAGACCTCGGCGGCCTCACCCTGGGGGAAGACGTCGCGAAGCACGTCCTGGGCGAGCTCGACGGTCATCGGCCGGCCGGTGAGCGAGGAGAAGGCGACCACGCGGGTCAGCGCACCCTCGAGCTCACGGATGTTGGTCGAGACGCGGCTGGCGATGAAGGTCAGCACCTGCTCGTCGTGGACGTGGATCCCGTCGACCTTCACCTTCTTGCGCAGAATCGCGATCCGCGTCTCGAGATCCGGCGGCTGGATGTCGGTGATCAGACCCCATTCGAAGCGGCTGCGCAGCCGCTCCTCGAGCGTCGCGATGTCGCGCGGCGGCCGGTCGGAGGAGAGCACGATCTGCGAGCCGGCTTCGTAGAGCGAGTTGAAGGTGTGGAAGAACTCCTCCTGGAACCGCTCCTTGCCCTCGAAGAACTGGACGTCGTCGATCAGGAGGACGTCGTACGCGCGGTAGCGCTGCTTGAAGCCCTCGATCCGCTTGTCGCGGAGCGAGTTGATGAAGTCGTTGACGAAGGCCTCGCTCGTCATGTAGCGCACCGAGAGCTCGGACGAGTGCTCCGCGACGTACTGCGCGATCGCCTGGAGAAGATGCGTCTTGCCGAGACCGGTGCTGCCGTAGATGAAGAGCGGGTTGTACGCCTGTGCCGGCGCCTCGGCGACGGCGAGCGCGGCCGCGTGCGCGAAGCGGTTCGACGAGCCGATCACGAACGAGTCGAACGTGTACTTCGCGTTGAAGCCGCCGCTCTCGGGCCGGCCGTGCAGGCGCTGGACCATGGGAAGCAGACCTTCCGCCCCCGCGCCGTCCTCCGCCGGAGCCCCCGCGCCGTTGGCGACCTTGAGCTCGAGCGGGCGCTCGATGCCGCTGATGTCGCGCACCGCGGCGCCGATCAAGCCGACGAAGTGGCCCTCGATCCAGTCGCGGGCGAACTCGGTCGGGAACGGTGAGGACGAGGGTGTCGCCTTCGAGGTCGAGCTCGTGGACGTCGCCGAACCACTTGCTGTACGTCCCGTCGCTGAGCGCTTCCCTGAGCCGTCCCGAAATCTCCTCCCAGAGGTTGTCTGCAGACAGCTCGACTTGGTCGTCCACCTACGCCCTGCTCCTCCCCGTCTCCGGCCCGGCGGCCAGCATAACAGCGGCCTCACCAGGGACAAAACCGCCTTACTTGCAGGCAGTTTCTCGGCGTTCCAGATCCCTCCACAGCTGTGGACAGTGATGGGGGAAACTCGCTCCGGCCGCATCCCTTCGCCGTCTCCGGCTGTGGACAAGCCGGTGGACGAAGCTCGTCTATACTGACCGCCGCGCCCCGCCGCCGGCGGGGATTTTTCTGGCAAAGACGAGCCTTTTCCACCTCATGAAGCGCACCTATCAGCCCAACGTCCGCCGCCGCAAGCGCAAGCACGGCTTCCGCGCGCGGATGTCGACGAAGGCCGGCCGCGCGATCCTGAAGCGTCGCCGCGGCAAGGGCCGCGCGCGTCTCTCCGCGTAGTCCGGTCCGGTCGGACCGAGCCACTAAGCTGCATCCGTGAAGCGCGCCAACCGCCTGTCCCGCTCCCGGGACTTCGACGCGGTGCATCGCCGCGGCCGCTCGGTCTCCTCCCGGTTTCTCGTTCTCTACTGGCTGCCGCAGGAGGAGCCTGCCGAACCGCGGATCGGGTTCGCGGTGCCGCGCGCGGCCGGTGGCGCCGTCGAGCGGAATCGAATCAAGCGGCGCCTACGAGAGGTGTGGAGCGACCGGCTCGAGCGTGTGCCCACAGGCCACGACTATGTGCTGATCGTCCGCCCGGGACTCGTCGAGGCGGCCGAGACGAACGGCTTCGACTGGCTCGGCGAACGCGTCGACGAGCTGCTCGGCCAGACGGGAGTCCTCGCCGCATGAGTGCCGTCATGCGTGTGCCGGCAGCCCTCGGGATCGGCCTCGTCTGGCTCTACCGCTTGACGTTCGGGGCGGTCTTCCCGACGACCTGCAAGTACCACCCGTCCTGCTCGGAGTACGCGTGCAGGCGCTGCGCCGACACGGCCTCGCGAAGGGCAGTGTCCTCGCCGGCTGGCGTCTGCTCCGGTGCAATCCGTGGAGCCGCGGAGGCTTCGACCCGGTCCGATGATGCTCTTCGCGATCCCGATCATCAGCCAGCTCGAGACCGTGATGACCCACGTTCTCAGATGGTTCCACTACAACGTCGGGCTCACCTGGGCCTGGTCGATCGTGGCGATCACCGTCGTGGTCCGGATGCTGCTCGTGCCGGTCACGATCAAGCAGATCCACTCGATGCAGAGTCTGCAGCGCCACGCGCCGCAGATGAAGGAGATCCAGAAGAAGTACAAGGGGGACAAGCAGAAGCAGAACGAAGAGCTGATGAAGTTCTACCGGGAGAACAACATCAACCCGGCCGCCTCGTGCCTGCCAATGCTGCTGCAGCTGCCGGTCTTCATCTCGCTCTACTACACGCTCAAGCACTACGACTGGCCGAAGGGTGCGGACCTCTCGTGGCTCCACTTCATCCCCAACATCTCGGTCGGCACGACGGCGCAGTGGGGTGGCTACGTCCTGCTCGCTCGTCTACGTCGCGAGCCAGATGGCGTCGTCGTTCTTCATGATGACGACCGCCGACAAGACGCAGCGGATCCTCTTCATGGTGATGCCGCTCTTCTTCGTCTTCGTCATCGCGCGCTTCCCGGCCGGCCTCGTTCTCTACTGGGTGACGACGAACCTCTGGACGGTCGGGCAGGGGCTGGTCACGCGGCGGCTGATCTCGAAGACGCCTGCGCCCACGGTCGAGCGACGAAGCTCGCGAACGCCGCCCAAGGACGACGGCTCGAGCGGGAACGGTGCGAGCCCCGAACCGCCAACGCCGAAGCCGGCTTCCCCGGCTGCGCAGCAGCGGCCCCGGCAGGTGCGGCGCAAGAAGAAGCGCACAAGCCGGAGATGAGCGAGGTCGCCCATCTCACGGCCGAGGCGACCGGAGAGACGGTCGGTGAGGCGAAGTGGGCGGCGCTGCGCGAGCTCGAGCGCCGCCATCCGGGGCTCGACAAGGCCGCGGTGCAGTTCGAGGTCGTCGCGGAAGGAGAGCGCGGCATCCTCGGCGTCGGCTATGAGCCTGCTCGGGTCGTCGCGCATTTGCCGGCCGAGGCCGCAGACGCAGCGGCGGTTGCCGTGGGCGAGGAGGGCGATCAGGCTGCGGAGGCGCGAGCGCTGGTCGCGCAGATCGTCGAGGCGCTCGGTGTCGACGCGGAAGTCGTCGCGCGCGAGGAACCGGACGCGCTCGTCGTCACTTGCTCCGGCCCGGACGTCGGCCTGCTCATCGGTCGCCACGGCCAGACGATCGACGCGGTTCAGTACCTCCTCAATGTGATCGCCTATCGCGCGTTCGGCGAGGAGAAGAAGGACGTCGTCGTCGACGCCGCGGGCTATCGCGCCCGGCGCCAGGCGACGCTCGAGTCGCTTGCGCTGCGAGTCGCCGACCGCGTGCGGGACTCTGGCGAACGCGAGGAGCTCGAGCCGATGACAGCGGTCGAGCGCAAGGTCGTCCACCTGAGCCTCAAGGAGGTCACGGGCGTCGGGACGACCTCGGAGGGCACGGAGCCGAATCGCTACGTCGTCGTCCTTCCTGAGTGACTGGCTCGCCGCGGTCCTCGCGACGCCTGGGCTGACGGCGCTCCGCGACCCCGACGGGGCGAAAGAGATGCTGCTCGACGATGCGCTCCGCGCGTTGCCACTGGTCGAGCGTTACGAGGGAGCGGTGGTCGACGTCGGCTCCGGCGGCGGCTCGCCCGGCATCCCGCTCGCGGCCTCGCTGCCCGGGCGTGAGGTGACGCTGCTCGACGCCGGACGCCGGAAGTGCGACTTCCTCCGCCGTTGGGCTCCGCCGAACGCCGAGGTCGTCTGGGGTCGCGCCGAGGAGCAGCCACTCGAAGCGTGGGGCGTCGCAACGGCGAAGGCCCTCGCCCAGCCGCCGGTGGCGGCAGAGCTCTGCTTGCCGCTGGTGCGGATCGGCGGCGCGGCGATCCTCTGGCTCGGCGAACAGGCGGATCGGGAGCAACTTGCAGCCGTGTCGAAACAGCTCGGCGGCGGCCTTCCGGAGCTGCACGAGGGTCTCGCCGTCCTGCCGAAGGTCGCACCGACCCCGGCCGGCTACCCGCGCCGCGTCGGCGTCGCGAAGAAGCGTCCGCTGGCCTAGCGACAATGGTTGCGGCCATGAGCCGCATCTACGCCCTTGCGAACCAGAAGGGCGGCGTCGGCAAGACGACGACCGCCGTCAACCTCGCCGCCTGCCTCGCGGAGGCCGGCGAGCGCTCGCTCGTGATCGATCTCGACCCGCAGGCGAATGCGACGTCCGGCCTGGGGATGCGCGCGAACGGGACCTCGAGCTACGACCTGCTCGACGGCGCGCCGCTCGCCGAACTCGTTCACCCGACGGCGTTCGCGAACCTCGATCTCGTTCCAGCCAAGCCGGACCTCGCAGGCGCTGTGGTCGAGCTTTCGGGTCGCGCGGACGGCGAGCGCTATCTCGCGCAGTCGCTCGCCTCGGGCAGCGACCGGTACGACTTCGTCTTCCTCGACTGTCCGCCGTCGCTCGGGCCGCTCACGGTCAACGCGCTCGCCGCTGCGGACCGTGTGCTCGTCCCCGTGCAGGCGGAGTACTACGCGCTCGAGGGTCTGACGCAGCTGCTGCACTCGGTCGAGCTGATCCGGCGGCGGCTCAACCCGAGCCTCGGTATCGGTGGCGTGCTGCTCACGATGGTCGACGGCCGGACGCGACTCGCCCACCAGGTCGAGGACGAGGTGCGGCGGCACTTCGGCGACCTCGTCTTCCGCACTTCCGTCCCGCGCTCGGTTCGTCTCGCCGAGGCTCCGAGCCACGGACTTCCCGCAATTGCCTACGACCGCCGCTCTGCCGGAGCGGACGCGTACTGGAAGGTGGCGATGGAGCTTGTCGAGCGCGCCTGACTCTTCTCCCCAGCGCCGCGGTCTCGGCCGCGGCCTCGAGGTGCTGATCGGCGGCCAGCCGGTGCCGAGCGAGCTGCTCGAGATCCCGGTCGACGCGATTCACCCCAACCCGCGTCAGCCGCGCCGGCGCTTCGAGGCCGAAGCCGCCTCGGGGCTGGCGGAGTCGGTGCGGCAGCAGGGCGTGATCCAGCCCTTGCTCGTCCGGCCGCGCGGCGTGGGCGGCTACGAGATCGTCGCCGGCGAAAGACGCTGGCGGGCTGCGCGGGAAGCCGGCCGCGAGACGGTGCCGGCCGTCATTCGCACCGCGGACGACCGTGACACGCTCCTGCTCGGCCTGGTCGAGAACGTCGCCCGCGAGCAGTTGACCCCGATCGAGGAAGCCCGCGCGTACGCCGTGCTCATCGACGAGTTCTCGCTCTCGCTCGGCGAGGTGGCCGAGCGGGTCGGCCGCTCCAAGCCGTCCGTCTCGAACCGGATCCGCCTGCTCGAGTTGCCCGACGATGTGCTCGGAATGGTCGAGCGCGGACAGCTTTCCGAGGGACATGCGAGGGCTGTCCTCGCCGTGCCCGATCACGAGGGACGCCGCCGCCTCGCGCGCGAGATCGTGCGGCGCGGCCTCTCGGTGCGGGCGGCCGAGCAGCGGGCGAAGTGGGCCGGCGCTCGGCAGCGGCCACGCACACGCTCCGCTCCGGTCGATCCCGCGCTCTCCGACCGTGTGTGCAGCGCCGTCGAACAGCTGGTCGGCAGGCAAGCACGGGTCCTGCCGGGACGGGTCGAACTGCCGTTCGGCGACGAGCACGACCTCGCCGAGCTGGCCGAGGCACTCGAAAACGCGCTCGGCTGAGTGGGCGATCCTGGATTCGAACCAGGGACCTCCGCCTTATCAGAGCGGCGCTCTAACCAGCTGAGCTAATCGCCCACGCGGTGGCGGATTGTAGCCACGCGTCAGTGGAGGCGATGCGTGCGGACGAGGTACTCCTCGACCGCGAGGAGGAAGGACTCGTCCTGGGCGAGCTCGACGAGCTGACCTTTGGTCGCAGCATCGAGATCCTGGTCGAGAGCGACCTCGGCGATGAAGCTCGGCGTCCCACCGGTCTGCGAGAGAGAGGCCAGCCGCAGGAAGATCCGGCGGGCGTCCTCGTTCTGCGAGATCGCTTCGAGCCACTCGGTGTCGTCTAGACAGAGAAGGCGCATGTCGGTCAAACGCCACGCGCCGAACGGGGGATACGCCGTGTTTCTTCCCGCCCGGCCTGAGCTATATTCGAGACGAGGTCGCCGCGGATGCAGGAGATGCTCATCTATGGAGTCAGCTTCGATCTGGTCGGCAAGCAGCCGATCGTCCTCCTCAAGACCGCCGACGGGAACAAGTTCCTGCCGATCTGGATCGGCCATCCCGAGGCTGCTGCGATCCTCATGAAGCTCCAGAGCCAGACGTCGGCTCGTCCGATGACGCACGATCTCGTGAGCGAGATGCTCGAGCAGCTCGGCGCCTCGATCAGCCGGATCACGGTCACCGAGCTCCGCGAGAACACCTTCTACGCCCAGATCACCGTCAGCCAGGATGGCCAGGAGATCGAGGTCGACTCCCGTCCTTCGGACGCGATCGCACTCGCCATCCGCGCCGAGGCGCCGATCTTCGCCGCCGACGACGTGATCGCGGAGTCGGCGATCGAGTTCGAGGGCGAGGAGGTCGACGAAGAGCAGCTCGAGGCCGAGGTGCTCAAGTTCCGCAACTTCCTCGACGAGGTCACGCCGGACCAGTTCGTCGTCGAGAACGGCGACGAAGAGGAATAGCTCTTCTAGCTCACGACGATCACGATCAGTGCCGTCGCGTTGAAGAGGGCGTGCACGAACATCCCCGGCACGACGCTGTCCGTGCGGTCGCGCAGCCAGGCCAGCGCGATGCCGAAGGGGACGAGGACGAGCAGTGCCTCGAGCAGCCCGTGAGCGAGGCCGAACGCGGCGCCCACGAGGATGATCGACGGCCAACGGCCGAGGAAGCGGAGGAGCGACTGTCCCTCGCCACGAAAGGTCAGCTCCTCGACGAACGGAGCGATCACGGCGAAGAGGACGAGGTTGGCGAAGAAGGCTCCGGCGTGCGCCGGCTCCCAGGGGACGTTCGTGATCCCTTGCTCCTTCCCGGGGCTCTCCGGCAGCGGCAGGTTGGAAACGAGTGCTTCCCAGACGAAGATCGAGACGACCACGCCCGCAGCGAGCTGGAACGCCTTCCCCCAGCGCTGCGGCGAGCGCAGCGCGAGCAGCTCGAACTGGCCGTGGGCGATGAGCAGGACGATCCCGAACCAGACGGCGTAGAGGATCGTGCCGCCGACGAACGTCGTGTAGGAGTAGACCTCCTGATGGGACACGCCTCTGCTGCCGCCGCTGCCGCTCGCGAAGCGCGCCGCGTAGTTGGCAGCGGCGATCAAACCGACGAAGATGCCCCAGGGGATGAGGCGGTTGAGGGTCTCGCGTGGACGCGGCTGTGCGGCTTCGATCTCCACGACGGGTCAGCATAGGGTTCGGGCCATGCGCCACTTCACACCCGAGGAAGCGAATGCCGAGCTCGAGCACGTGCGGCCGCTCGTCGAGCAGCTCGTCGCGAGCCGGCAGGAGCACGCTGCGGCGCTCGAGCGGCAGGAGGAGCTCGAGCAGAAGATCCGCGGCAACGGCGGCGGCATCCCGCCCGCCGAGCTCGCCTCCGCAACCGCTGAGGTCGACGCGATCGCGCGCCGTCTCGCGCAGCTCGTCGACGAGATCACGAGCCACGGTGCGCAGGTGAAGGATCTGGACAGCGGCCTCGTCGACTTCCCGGCGCTGAGGGGCGACGAGACGGTGCTGCTCTGCTGGCAGCTCGGCGAGGACGAGATCGGCTGGTGGCATCGCATCGACGACGGCTTCGCCGGCCGGCGCCCGCTCCCGCTGGACTGAGGAAACGCAGCTCCCGCGGCGAATCCGGCGGCGATGCCTTTCTGGCACCGCATAGTCATCGCTGCCGTTGTGCTGCTCGTCGTCACGCTCGTGGCGCGCCTGGTCGACTGGTGGCTCGGACGAAAGTCCGTCTCGCCGGAGGTCGAGACGCGGTACCGCGTCCTGCGCCGAGCCGTCAGCGCGACCATCATCGCGGTCGGCCTCTTCTCGGCCTTGCTCGTGATCCCTCAGGTGCGGGCGGTGGCCGGTGGACTGCTCGCCTCGACCGCAATTCTCGGCGTGATCATCGGCCTGGCGTCACAGCAGACGCTCGGGAACTTCATTGCCGGCCTGCTGATCGCGACGACCCAGCCGGTCCGGATCGGCGACCGGGTCAGCTACGCGGGCGAGACCGGCGTGGTCGAGGAGATCGGCCTCACGTACACGTTCATCCGCACGGTCGATCGCCGCCGCCTCGTCGTCCCCAACAGCAAGCTCGCCTCCGACCCCATCGTCAACGCCTCGATCCGGAGCAGCGAGACCTTCGCCGAGATCTCGGTGCCGGTACCGCTGGTGGCCGATCTCGACGGTGCGGTAGAGGCACTGCGCGAAGACGTCGCCGACGAGCGCCATGCCGACGTGTACGTCAGCTCGCTCGACGGAACTGCGACGGTCACGCTCCGCGCCGCCGCGTCCGACGACGTCGCAGCCGAGCGCCTCGAGCACGAGCTGCGGCTGCGTGCTCACCGCCGGTTGCGCGCTCTCGGCGTCTGGGCGTGAGCCGCAAGCGGAAGTCGAAGCCGCCGCAGCGTCGCCCGACGCAGAGACGCCGCCGCCGGCTCCTGATCGTCCTCGCGATCGCCGTTCCCCTCGTCGTGCTCGCCGCCACGGCGGCGGGCGGCGCCGTCTACTTCGGTTCCAGCTGCGACCTGAGCGCGCTGCGACCTGTGCGCCAGGCGAACAGCTCGCTCGTCTACGGGGCGAACGGCGGCCTGATGGGCGTCTTGCCCGCGGTCGAGAACAGGACAGCGGTTGCGCAGGACGCGATCAGCCCGTGGATGCCGAAGGCGACTGTCGCGATCGAGGACCGGCGCTTCTACCAGCACGGCGGGGTCGACCCGGTCGGGATCCTGCGAGCCTTCGTCGCCGACGTGAGCGCAGGTCACATCGTGCAGGGCGGATCGACCATCACCCAGGAGCTCGTCCGCAACCTCTACCTCTCGCGCCAGAAGACCCTGCAGCGGAAGCTCGTCGAGGCCTGTCTCGCCGTCAAGCTGGCGCGCGCCTGGTCGAAGGACAGGATCCTCACCGCCTATCTCAACGACGTCTACTACGGCAACCACGCGTACGGGATCCAGGCCGCGGCCGAGACGTACTTCTCGGTTCCCGCGAGCCGGCTCACGCTCGAGCAGGCGGCGCTCCTCGCCGGACTGCCGCAGGCTCCTTCCTACTACGACCCGCTCCACAACCCGGCTGCTGCGACCGCGCGCCGCGCCGAGGTGCTGCAAGCTCTGCGCCGTAGCGGGGACGTCACCGATGCGCAGTACTCGGCCGCAGTCCATGACCGCAGCCTCCATCTTCGGCCGAGTCCGGCGTACGCGAGCCGGGAGCCGTACTTCGTCGGCTACGTCGAGAGCCTGCTCGAGCATGCGTACGGCGCTGCGACCGTCCGTGCGGGTGGGCTCGAGGTCTACACCACGATCCGGCCTCGCCTGCAGCGCGCGGCCGTGCACGCCTTGTCGCACGTGCTCTACGAGCGCCGCGATCCGGCGGGCGCCATCGTCTCGATCGACCCGGCAACCGGCGCGATTCGCGCGATGGTCGGCGTGACCCCCGCAGCACCCGCCAACGAGTTCAACCTCGCCACCACGGCCGAGCGTCAGGCGGGCTCGACCTTCAAGCCCATCGCCCTCGCCGCAGCCGTCGCGCAGGGCCTGAACCCCTGGGCGACGCGCTACCTCTCCGCACCGTTCTCCTACGCGCCGCTCCGGTGGCACGTCCGGACGTACGACGGCACGTACGCAGGCCCCGAGACCGTCGCGGCGGCGACCATCCACTCCGACAACACCGTCTACGCCCGGCTCGCGCTCGACGTCGGTCCCGACGCCATCGTTGCGATGGCCAAGGAGCTCGGCGTGCGGACCCCGCTATCGCCGGCACCTTCGCTCGCGCTCGGCACCGGGGCGGTGACGCCGCTCGACATGGCCTCCGTCTATGCGACGCTCGCCGCCGGAGGCGTCTACTCCCGACCCCTCGCGATTCGACGCGTCGTCTTCCCCGGCGGCAAGACCGACGCCGGCTGGGGGCGGCCGCAACGAACCCGGGTTGTCCCGGACTGGGTCGCGGCGACGGTCACGCGCGTGCTCGAGGAGAACATGCTCCATGGAACGGGCGTCGGTGCTCACGTCCCGGGACGCACCGACGCCGGCAAGACGGGGACGACCGACGACTACGCCGACGCGTGGTTCGGCGGCTACACGCCCTCCCTCGAGGCCACGGTCTGGATCGGCTATCCGCAGGCCGAGATCTCGATGCTCGACGTCCACGGGGCGGCCGTCTCAGGGCCGACGTTGCCGGCCACGGCCTGGCGGCTCTACATGGAGCGCGCGCTCGAGGGCACGCCGAACACGGCGTTCCCGGCGCCGGTGTCTCCGGCGCAGTTCAGGCCCTGGACGGGGCACTACGCGTATCGGGCTACGGCGTCCCCGTAGTCGTTCCCACTCCGGCCGTCGTCGTCGGGACGGTTGGCACGGTGGTCGTGGTTGTCGTCGGCGCCTGGGTCGTCGTCGGCGTGGTGGTGGGCGTCGTGGTCGGCGTCGTCGTCCTGGGCTGAGTCGTCGTGGTGGGGACGGTCGTGCGGCTGGTCGGCGTCGTCGTCCCTGGTCCGCCGGTGGTTGCTGTCGTCGGCTGTGTCGTGGGCGTTTGGGTGTGCGTGCCTTGGCCCGATCGGGACGTGGAGACGTCCGCAGGAGCAGCACTGCTCGACTGCGTCACCGCCCAGGCGAGCAGTCCTCCTCCGGCCGCGAGGAGGACGACCGCGGCCGCGATCACTCCCGGCTCACGCCAGAGTCGGCGGGGTGGTGCTTCTGCTGGAGGCGGCACCGGAGCCGTGACCACACGCGTGACCGCCGTGTTCGCAGGAGCGAGGAGCATCGTCGGGGCCTCGTCGCCGAGGGCGGCCAGCAGCGCGTTCCCGTCGGCCGGCCGTTGTACAGGGTCTTTGCTGAGCGCGGCTTCCGCGAGTGCGGCGAGGCGCGGCGGCGCATCGGGTTGCAGGTCCGCGACGGCGGGTGGCTGTGCGTGGCGGTGCATGTTGAGCAGCGCGAGCGGCTCGTCGGCGGTGAACGGCAACGCTCCCGTCAGCATCCGGAAGAGGATCACGCCGAACGAATAGACGTCGCTTGCCGGCCCGACCGGCTCGGCGGCGGCCTGTTCGGGCGAGAGGTACGCAGCCGTGCCCAGCACCGTCCCGGCCTCGGTCAGTGTGCCCGCCCCTGCCACCCGGCGGGCGAGCCCGAAGTCGCCGAGCTTCGGCCGTTCCTCCTCGTCGAAGAGGACGTTCGCCGGCTTCAGGTCACGGTGGACGAGTCCTCGGTCGTGGAGTTGCGCGAGGCCTGCCGCGATGCCGTGCGCCACTCGCTCCGTCTCTGCGAACGGCAGCGCGCCCTGCTTCAGGCGATCCTCGAGCGTCCCGCCCGGCAGCCATTCGAGCGCGAGGAACGGCCCGGCTTCGTCCTCGCCGTAGTCGTAGACGCGCATCACGTTCTCGTGCGCGAGGGCTGCGAGCGTCTTCCCCTCGCGCCGGAAGCGGCCCAGGTCGGCGGTCGGCGACAGGATCTTGAGCGCAACGGTCCGGTCGAGCGTCTGGTCGTGCGCGCGCCAGACCTCCGACATGGGACCGTGGCCCTGGAGCTCGTCGAGCCGATAGCGCCCGGCCACTTCGTCTCCCTGCCTCACGATTACTACCGTATGCGCTCGGCGTGGCTTCGTTACTCAACCTCCAAGAGGCGCAGCAGCGGGTGCTGGAACGCGCGCGTCCGCTTGCGGCGGAGCCTGTGTCGATTGCGGCGGCGGCTGGACGCGTGACCGCGGAGGACGTTCGCGCGAACGTCGATCTCCCGCCCTTCGCGAGCTCTGCGATGGACGGGTTCGCGGTGCGTGCGTCTGATCTGCCGGGGACGCTGCAGGTCGTTGGCGAATCAGCCGCGGGGCGGCCCTACGCGGCTCGGCTCGAGTCCGGTTGCGCCGTCGCCATCTCGACCGGAGCCGTCGTGCCGGACGGCGCGGACGCCGTTGTCCCGATCGAGCTTGTTGTCCAAAAAGCCAACAGCGTGACGATCTCCACTGACGGCAGGTCGGGAGCCCACATCCGTCCTCGGGGCGGCGACATCGCTGCGGGTGAGCTCGCGGTACCGGCGGGTACGAGGCTGACGCCCGCACGACTGGCAGCGGCCGCGGCTTCCGGAATCGCCGAACTGTCCTGCCGGCGCCGCCCGCGCGTCGCGGTGCTCGCCACGGGTAGCGAGTTGGTCGATCCAGGTGAAGCGCTGCGGCCCGGCCAGATCTACGAGACGAACACGCTCATGCTCGCGGGTGCGCTCGGAGGGGTTGGAGCGGAGGTGCTGTCGGAGCCGGCCGCGGTCGACGAGGAGTCGGCGCTGCGGGCCGCCCTCGAGCGGGGCCTCGCGGCGGATGTCCTCGTCACATCGGGAGGCGTGTCCGTCGGTGAGCACGACCTCGTCCGCGAGGCCGAAACTGGCCTCGGCGTCGAGGAGGTGTTCTGGCGGGTGGCGATCAAGCCCGGCAAGCCGGTCTCGTTCGGCGTGCGCGGAGAGACGCTCGTCTTCGGCCTGCCCGGAAACCCCGTCTCGACGCTCGTCGGCTGCGAGCTCTTCGTCAAGCCCGCGCTTCGTGCGCTTATGGGTCTGGCGGATCCGCTGCCCAGGTTCGAGCCGGGGCGGCTGGCGACCGGTCTGAGGCGCAACGAGGAACGCGACGAGTTCGTCCGGGCGCGGTCGCGGGTCGACGGCGACGCGCTTGTACTGGAGCCGGTCGTCGGGCAGGAGTCGCACATGATCGTCCGCTCGGGTGCCGCCGACGCTCTCGTCCACATTCCACGTGGAAACGGCGAGCTCTCGGCGGGCTCGACGGTGCTGTGGCTTCGCCTCGGGACTGCTTGAGGCAGCGTTACTCGTTGACGGCGCGGCGTGCTTCGGCCGTCGAGTTGCGGCGTCGCTGCGTGAGGACGAGCGTCCGGATCAGCTCGCGGACCGGCCCGCGGCGCGGGCGTTCCTGCGGGGCGGGATACGGCGCATAGCGTCCTGCCGCGAGCGCGGCGACCTGGCCGGCGGCCGCGAGCCAGCCGAGACCCACGATGAGCAGCGGCAGCGGCGCGTAGCCGATCGCGAAGAGCTTGGCGATGTACCACGGCGCGTCCCAGCCGAGACCGTAGTGCGTCGCAAACGTCCAGACGAGGTAGGCGGGGCCGACGAGGCCAATGAGGAAGACGCCGGCGCGCAGAGCTGCTTGGCGGGTCTGTACCTGGGGCAGCCAGAGCCACGCGTGGAGAGAGGGCAGGACGAAGATGAGCGCGAACGGATTTACCGCGGCGACGAGGAGTCCGACGACGCCGAGCGCGAGCAACGCAGCGCTGTGCCCTGCGAGTCGCTCCTCCGGCCGGATCTGCCGCCGTGGCAACAGGCGGGCACGGGCGACGATCCACCCGGCTCCGGCGAGCAGGACCAGGGCGACCAGCGCGCTACCGGGCCAGGAGACGGAGCTCAGCGAAGGCGGGCGCTGATCGGTGCTTCCCCAGAAGCCGAATGCCCCGAAAACGAGGAAGATCGCGCCGACCCACGCCCAGAAGAAGAGCCGGCTGCGGTAGCTGCGCAGAGCGGGGGCAATCCGGATTCGCCGCCGCCGACAGCGGGCGAAGAGGTCGACGGCTGCCGCGAGGAACGGCAGCAGCATTGCCACCAGGACGATCTCGATCGCCCAGCCGCGGATCAGCCGCTCGCCGAGATAGACGTAGCTCGCCGGGCCCTGCACGAGCGAGATGGGTTGCTCGAGTCGCGTCCACCGTGTCCTGCGCCCCACGCCCGACCAGGCCGAGATTCGCTGATGTCGAGCCGTTTCCCGCCGTGTCGCTGGGTGTCCGGCGCACGTGCACCCGCCGTCGTCACCGTCACTGCCGGGATCCCGCGGCTGACGAACGGTGCCTGCTCGTACGGGTCGAAGGGGAAGCCGAGCCCGACGAGCTGCTGCAGCCCGCTCGGCCGCGAGGGGTCGCCGCCGCCTTCCTGCGCGAGCGCGGCTCGTAGCGTCTCGACGAGGCCCGGCGCCGGCGAACGGGGCGTGTTGGCGCCGAGCACGATCCGTGGTCGGCCCCGGCCGCCGATGGAGTCGAGGTTGACGACGGCGAGGATGTTCTGGCGCGCCCCCTGCTCCGCAGCGAAATGCGCGGCTCCGCGGGCTCCGTCCGCGCCGCCGTCCGTCGAGAGGAAGACGAGCGAATACGGCAGCGAGACACGTTGCACGCCGGCGGTTTGCGCGTACGAGCGTGCGAGCTCGACCAGGGCCGCGGTTCCCGAGGCGTTGTCGTCGAGGCCATTGTCGGCACCGCTGTCGTCCCGGTGCGCCATGACGACGATCTCCTTGCCCGGAGAGAGCCCGGACTTCTCCGCGACGAGATTCACGAGTGTCGTGCGACGGCCGTGAATCGTCGTCGTGAAGCGATCGGGGTGGACGGCGAAGCCGTACTGCTGGAGCTGGTCACGGAACCACGTGGCCGCGTCGCGGGCACCCAAGGTGCCGGGCCGGCGGTCCGGATAGCTCGTGGCGAGCTCCTGGGCGAGGCCTGCGGCCGCTTGCGCGTCGAAGGCCTGGGGTAGGCTCGGTGCGTGGAGCGCGGGCGGGCGCGCGACGCTGAAGGCGAGCAGGAGGAGCGGCAGGCCGACGAGGAGCCATGTCCCGCGGTAGAGGCGCGAATTGACGGGGCGCTCGAGCGATCCCGGCCGCGGTCGTCGACGCTCGTGTGCGGGCGGGGCGGCCGTCACGTGCCCAGTCTAGGTTGCCGTTCGCGCCGGCCGTTTTCCCGTGGAAACACCGGGGTTAGATCTCCAGGCCTGCAGGGAACGCCGAATCGGGAGTAAGCATCGGGCGGCGAGCCAGGCCGCCGCTAGTGGTAGAAATCGACAGGTTTAACGACGAAATCTCCGGGAACATGGTGAGGCGGACGATGGGCGAAGCGACACTGGTCGAGACGGCGGGTGAGCAGCTCGAGGGAATGCGGACCATTCGGCTCCGCGTTCCGGCCCGCGCGGAGTACGTCGCCCTTGCGCGCCTGGCCCTCAGTGGGATCGCCGACATCCTCGCGCTGCCCGAGGAGCTGGTCGCCGATCTCAAGCTCGCGTTGACCGAGGCGGTGTCGAACTCGGTACGGCACGCGTACGCGGACGAGACGGGATTCGTTTCCATCGCGTACGAGCTCTCCGGCGACGCGCTCGCCGTCGAGGTGGTCGACGACGGGAAGGGCTTCGATCCGGAGAGTCCGCCGCCGCTCGAGGGCGAGGAGCTCACCGAAGGCGGCCTCGGCATTGCGATCATCCGCACGATCGCGGACGAGTTCGAGCTGCAGTCCCGGCCGGGTGCCCGCGGCTCGCGGCTGCGGTTCGTGAAGCGGCTGCAGTCGGCCTGACGTTGTCAACATCGACAACGAGACGGCGCAAGCTCCTCGTCGTCGTCAATCGCGCTCCGGTCGCGTACGTGCGCGACGCCGACGGGGAGCGTGTCGCGCGCCGCGGCGGAGGCGGTGTCGTCACGGCCCTCGGCGGCCTCCTCGCGCACCACGACGTGACGTGGGTGGCGAGCGCGATGAGCGAGGAGGACAGAGCCGTGGCGGCCGAGCGCGGCGGCTCGTTCGTCGAGGAGGCGGCGGACGGTGCGTCCTATCGGCTGCGGCTCGTCGCGCACGATCCGGCCGCGTATGACCGCTTCTACAACGTGCTGGCGAACCCGACGCTCTGGTTCCTCCAGCACTACCTTTGGGGGCTCGGCTCGGCTCCGGAGTTCGGCCCGGCTCTGCACGAGGCCTGGGACGCCGGTTACGTGCCGGTCAACGAGGCGTTCGCCGCGGCGACGCTCGAGGAGCTCGACCGTGAGCCCGATGCGGCGGTGCTCTTCCACGACTACCACCTGTATCTCGCGCCGAAGCTCGTGCGGGAAGCCCGCCCGGACGTCGTGACGTCGCATTTCGTCCACATCCCGTGGCCCGAGCCGGACTACTGGTACGCGCTGCCCCCGGAGCTACGCGGCGCCGTGCACGAGGGTCTGCTCGCGAACGACGTCGTCGGCTTCCACACAGAGCGCTGGCGGCGGGCGTTCCTGCTCTGCGCGGAGCGGCTGCTCGGGGCGCGCGTCGACCCGGGCGCGGGAACGGTCGAGCATGGCGGCCACAGGACGCGCGTCGTCGCGCGGCCGATCAGCGTCGATCCCGCCCAGTTCGACCGGCTCCGCGAGGATCCCACGGTCCTCGAGCGCGAGCGCGCCCTGGTGGCGCGGCGTCCGGAGCTGCTCGTGCTGCGCGTCGACCGCACCGATCCGTCGAAGAACATCGTGCGTGGTTTCCACGCCTACGCGCTGCTGCTCGAACGTCACCCCGAGCTCCACGGGCGGGTCGGTATGGCGGCACTGCTCGCGCCGTCGCGGCAGGACATCCCGCAGTACGCCGAGTACGCCGCAGAGGTCGAGGCTGCCGCTCGAGAGGTCAACGAGCGTTTCGGCCGCGACGGCTGGCAGCCCGTCGACCTCGACGTCGCCGACGACTTCCACCGCTCGGTCGCGGGCTACAAGCAGTTCGACGTCCTGCTGGCGAACCCCGTCTTCGACGGGCTCAACCTCGTCGCGAAGGAGGCGTTCCTCGTCAACGGGCGGGACGGCGTGCTCGTCCTGTCCGAGAACGCCGGCGCGCACGACGAGCTTGGACGGTGGGCGCTGACGGTGAACCCGTTCGATGTCTCGGCGCAGGCCGATGCGCTGTACGAGGCGCTCATGCTCGATCCCGCCGAGCGCCGGCATCGAGCCGACGCAATCCGCGAGCACGTCCGGACGCACGACGTCCGGGAGTGGGTCGACGCGCAGCTCGCCGACCTCGACGCCGTACGATCCTCCTGATGGAGGACCTGTCCCACGTCGACGAATCGGGGGCTGTGCGAATGGTCGACGTCGGCCACAAGGAGCCGCTGCGCCGCCGGGCTGTTGCACGAGCCGAGGTCCGGATGGCGCCGGAGACGGCGAGGACTCTGCGCGAGCTGCCGAAGGGCGACGCGCTGGCGACCGCGCAGCTCGCGGGGATCATGGCGGCGAAGCGGACGAGCGAGCTCATCCCGCTCTGCCACCCGCTTTCGCTCTCGCACGTCGAGGTGACGCTGGAGGTGGGCGAGGAGTCGGTCGAGATCGTCTCGGCCGTCGAGACCACGGCGCAGACGGGCGTCGAGATGGAGGCTCTGACGGCGGCTTCGGTCGCGGCGCTCACGCTCTACGACATGGCCAAGGCGGTCGACAAGCAGATGCGGATCGCCGAGGTCGTGCTCGTCGAGAAGACGAAGGAGCGCGTCTGAGGGCGGCCGTGCTGACGGTGTCGGACGGCGTCGCTGCCGGAACGCGCGAGGACCGGAGCGGCGATGCCCTCGAGGAGCTCCTGCGCGCCGAGGGCTACGAAGTCGAGCGGCGCGTCGTCCCCGACGAGCGTGTCGAGATCGCCGCTGCTGTGCGGGAGCTCGCGGCCTCGGCGCAGCTCGTGCTGACCACCGGCGGCACGGGCCTCGCGCCGCGGGACGTGACGCCCGAGGCCACGCGCGACGTGCTCGAGCGGGAGGCTCCGGGGATCTCCCAGGCGCTGCGCGCGGACTCCATTGCCAAGACGCCGCACGGCCTGCTGTCCCGCGGAGCGGCCGGCGTCGTCGGCGCCACTCTCGTCGTCAACCTGCCGGGCTCGACCGGCGGCTGCCGCGACGGATTCGCGGTGCTTCGTCCGGCGCTTGCGCATGCGCTGGAGCTGCTTGCGGACGCTCCGACGTCACACGAGCAGACATGACTGCGGCCGGGACGTCGCCCGCACCGCTACCTGCGAGGTTCGCGAGGCTCGTCAAGATCGAGCACACCGTCTTTGCGCTCCCGTTCGCCTACGTCGGCGCGTTCCTCGCCGTCGGCGGGATGCCCAGCGGAAACGATCTCCTCTGGATCACGCTGGCGATGGTCGGTGCCCGCTCGCTCGCAATGGCGCTCAACCGCCTGATCGACGCCGGGATCGACGCGCGAAATCCGCGTACGGCGGGCCGGGAGATTCCGAGCGGTCAGCTCTCGGTCGCCCAGGTCGTCGTCTTCTGCGTTCTCTCGCTCGCGCTGTTTCTCGCCGCTGTCTGGCAGCTGGATCCGATCGTGCGCTGGCTCTGGCCGATCCCCATCGTCGGCTTCGTCGTCTACCCGTACCTCAAGCGATTCACCTGGCTGTGCCACCTCTGGCTCGGCGCGGTGGACGGTCTCGCGCCCGTCGGCGCCTGGGTGGCGATCACCGGCAAGCTGCCGTGGCAGGCGTGGATGCTCGGCGCCGCGGTGGCGTTCTGGGTGGCGGGCTTCGACTTCTTCTACGCGCTGTTCGACGAGGAGGTCGACCGGCGGGAGGGTCTGCACTCGATCGTCACGCGGTTCGGCGTGCGCGGCGCGTTCGTGGGCGCCCGCCTCGCGCACGCGGCGACGATCGTCTGCCTCACCGCGGCGGGGCTCGGTCTATCGGTCGGCGTCCTCTACTGGCTCGGTGTCGTCACCGTGGCGGCTCTGCTGGCGTACGAGCATTCCCTCGTGCGCCCGGGCGACCTGCGGCGGCTCGACGCGGCGTTCTTCACGATGAACGGGGTGATCAGCGTCGTCTTCGCCGTATTCGTGATCGCGGACACGACCCTCTGAGACATGACCGGTGTCAGACACCGGTCATGTCCAAAGAGCCGCTGAACGGATTCCTTCCTGCTCTAGCTTCCCTGGCTCGCGGGCCAGTGCGCCGGATGGCACCAGCGGCCGGAGCGGAGGAATCCCGCGCCTGCCGTGCCCGAGCCGATCGAACCCGAGGAGAAGCCCGCGGTGGGATCGAACGTCGCGCCCAACGATGCGACGACGTGTCCCCACTGTCCCCTCACGAAGCCCCGGGCCAGCCCGGACGCCTTACCGCCGGCGATGGCCGCGTTGAGCGTGCCATGGGCCCGATTGTTGCCGGTGCCCTTGATCCGGAAGGTGCCGAACAGGTGACCGACGCCGTTCGTGGTGTCGACCAGGCTCCAGGCACGGATCGTGAGCGCGCCGGCGAGCCGCGGGTCGGAGCTCGTCGCCGTTCCGGTGTACATCGCCCTCGTCGCCTGGAAGGTGTCGCCTCCGTTGACCGAGCACGTGGTCAGGGAGTGCTGCGAGACGGTCGTCGCGTCGAACGCTGCGTTCACCGATTGCACCGACGGCGCTCCGCGGTGCGCTGCGGCGACCCCGGCGGCGGCGAGAGCCGCAGCCATGAACAGCGCCAGCAGTGCGAGTCGCTTTCTGGACATGGTTTCCTCCTGGTCGGCGGTGATCTCTTCCGCACTGGGAATAAGGCACCACTCGGCCACGGCTCAGCGCAAAGCCGTCGTAAAACGCCGGTAAAGCGGACGCGACGGCCTATGCTGCGCCGCGTGCGTAGGCTCGACGAAGCACGCCATGTAGCGGGATTGCTCACGGCCCGCCGCCTCGGCAAGCGTTACGGGGAGAAGCGCGTGCTGCGGAGGATCGACCTCGAGGTGCCGCGCGGCGGCTTCTTCGTCGTCACCGGGCCGAACGGTTCCGGGAAGACGACTCTGCTGCGAATCTGCGCCGGCCTCGCGCAGCCGACCGAGGGACGGATCGAACGCGCGGCGTCGCGCGCCCAGGTCGGCTACCTCGGCCACGAGCCGCTCGTCTACCGCGAGCTGACGGCGCTCGAGAACCTCGAGCTGTACGGGCGGCTCTATCGCGTGCCGGAGCGGCGCGAGCGCATCGGCATGCTGCTCGAGCGCTACGGGCTCTGGGAGGCCAGGCACGAGCGCGTCGCCTCGTACTCCCGCGGCATGACGCAGCGGCTGGCCCTCTGCCGCGTCCTCCTCCACGAACCTGAGCTGCTCGTGCTCGACGAGCCGTACAGCGCGCTCGACGAGGCCGGAGCCGAGCTCCTCGACGCGCAGCTCGCCGAGCTGCGCGCGGAGCGGACGGTGCTGATGGCGACGCACGACCCGGCTCGGGTCGAGTCACTGGCGAGCGGCGCACTCGCCCTCGCGCGATGAGCTACGTCCGCGACGTCGGGGCGCTCGCTCGCAAGGATCTGCTGCTCGAGCTCCGGGCCCGGGACACGCTGCCGGCGATGCTCCTCTTCGTCGCCGCGACGTTCGTGATCTTCCACTTCGTGCTGCCGGGAACTCCGTCGAGGCTCGAGACGAGCGGCCTGCTCTGGATCGCGATCCTCTTCACCGCACTGCTCGGTCTCGGTCGCGCGTTCGTCCCCGAACAGGAGCAGCGGACGATGGACGGCCTCGTCCTTGCACCGTGCGACCGCAGCACGATCTGGCTTGCGAAGTCGCTCGCGACCCTTGCCTTCCTCGCGGCGGCCGAGGCCGTCGCGCTTCCGCTCTACGCCCTGTTCTTCCACAGCGTCACCGGAACGACGGTGGCCGCCGTCGTCCTCGCCGATCTCGGGATCTGCGGAGTCGGGACGTTCCTCGGTGCGATGGCTGTCGCCACTCGCGCGCGCGAGCTCATCCTGCCGCTCCTCTTTCTGCCCCTCGCCATGCCGATCGTGGTCGGCGCGGTGGGTGCGACGGTCGGCGCGCCTGTCGTCGCGTCGCCGGGCCGCTACCTCGGCTTCCTCGCCCTCTACGACCTGCTCTTCGCCGTGATCTGCTGGGCCTCGTTCGAGTATGTCGTCGCCGAGTAGCACTGCTGGTGCGACAATCCCCGCCGTGGGTCGCACGCATCGCATTCCCTTGCCCGCACTCGCCGTGAGCTCGCTCGTGCTCGTCACCACGGCACTCGTTCTCGTCTTCTTCGTCGCGCCGAACGACGCGAACCAGGGTTTCTCGCAGCGGATCTTCTACTTCCACGTCTCGATCGCGTTCACCGCGTACGCGTGTTTCATCGCCGGCGCCTGGCAGGCGTTACGGCACCTGTGGAAGCGGGATCCGCGCGCCGACCTCGCGAGCTACGTCTGCGTCCATCAGGGACTCATCTTCGGGACGCTCGTGCTCATCACCGGCTCGATCTGGGCGAAGATCTCGTGGGGACGCTGGTGGACCTGGAGCGAGGACGAGCTTGTCCTCTTCCTCGTCCTCTACCTCTTCTACTGCGCGTACTTCATGCTCCGCTTCTCGGTCGATCCCGGCCCCCAGCGTGCGAACCTGAGCGCTGTGTACGCGCTGTTCGGCGTCGTCCTGATCCCGGTCAGCTTCGCGGCGATCCGGCTCGCCAAGGAGTTCCTCCATCCCCGCGTCTTCACCTTGCACGGCCCGAACTTCGGCGGTTGGATCCTCGTCACGTACTGCGTCGCACAGGTTGCGATGCTCGTCCTCGCGTACACGCTCTACCGGCTCGAGCTCGGCGGCAAGCGGCTCGACGTGCGGCTGCGCCGCCTGAGGGAGGTGCTCGTCTGACCACTGCGGAGAAGTACGTCACGGCGGCGTACTGCGTCGTCTTCGTCGGCGTCCTCGTCTACGTCCTGATCATGGCGCTCAAGCTGCAGCGGCTCGAGCGCGAAGTGGACGATCTCGCCGAGCGCGTGCCCGACGAGGACGCCGAGGAAGACCGGGAGCCCGCGAGCGTTGGCTGAGCTGCTCTTCTGGCCCGCACTCTTGCTCTACGGCGAGGCGGCCGTCGGCTACTTCGGCGAGGTGACGCACCCGGGCCGTGCGGGCCGCGCCGCCACGTGGGGCGTCCGGCTCGGCTGGCTCGCGCAGACCGCGCTGCTCGCGGTACAGGCGACCCGTGACGGCGGCTTCCCGTGGGGGACGTGGGCCTCGTCGCTCTCGCTCTTCGTCTGGCTCGTCGTCTCGGCGTACCTCATCTGGGGCTGCCGCAGGCCGTACCGGCTGCTCGGCCTCGTCGTGATGCCGCTCGCCGTGGCGCTGCTCGTCGTCGCCCGCGCCGGCGGTGGCACGGGGATCGGAAGCGCGAGCCACTACTCGAACCTCTTCCTCGTCGTCCATGTCGGACTCGTTTCCGCGGCCTTCGCCGGGTTTACCCTCGCGGCCGCGCTGTCTGGGCTGTACATCTGGCAGGAACGGCGGTTGAGGACGCGCCCCGCGACGATCCTGCGGAGGCAGATGCCGGCGCTCGCGACGCTCGACTCGCTCGCCCTGCGGACGGTCGCGTGGTCGGTGCCGCTCCTGACGCTCGGTGCCGCCGTCGGGCTCGTGCGTCTCGTTTCCCAGGACGATCGGCTCGACGCGCTCATCGCCGTGACGGGTGTGACATGGCTCGTCTGGTGCGCTTATCTCGGCCTGCGCCTGCTCGGCGGCTGGACGGGACGCCGCGCCGCCTACCTCGCCCTGGCCGGCTTCCTGCTCGTCATCGTCGTTCGGCTCGCTCTTCCCGCGACCCACTTCGCATGATCCACCTCGTCCTCGTCGGCACCTCCCACCACCACGCTCCGATCGAGCTGCGGGAACAAGTCGCGCTCGATCGCGAGGACGCGCAGGCTCTTGCGGCCCGGCTCGCCGCCGAGGGGAGTGAGGCGGCCTGCCTCTCGACCTGCAACCGCACCGAGCTGTATCTCGCCGCGGACGATCCGGAGCAGGCCGAGCACGCTGCGGTCGCAGCGCTCGCCTCGCTCGGGCCGGAGGTCGAGCCCGCGCTCTACCGGTTGCAGGATCGGGCGGCGGCGCACCACCTCTTCCGGGTCGCCGCCGGCCTCGACTCGCTCGTTCCCGGCGAGGGCGAGATTCTCGGCCAGGTGCGGCTCGCGCACGAGGTCGGCACGATTGGGCCGTTGCTCGACCGTGTCTTCCGGCAGGCGCAGCACGCGGGCCGGAAGGTACGCGCCCAGACCGCGATCGGCGAAAGCCCCGCCTCGGTCTCGTCCGCAGCCGCCGCGCTTGCGGAGCAGGTGTTCGGCAGCCTCGAAGGCCGGTCGATCCTGCTGCTCGGCGCGGGCAAGGTGAGCGAGCAGGCCGCCCGCAACCTCCGGAGCCGCGGCGCCGAGATCGCGCTCGTCGCCAACAGCAAGACCGAGCGCGAGCGGATCGACCAGGAGCTCGCCGGGGTGGACGTCGTCATCGCGTCGACCAACGCGCCGGGTCTCGTGCTCGAGGCCGGGACGGTTGCCGCTGCGCTGCGCCGCCGCCGCGGCGGTCGGCTGGTGCTCGTAGACCTCGCGGTGCCGCGCGACCTCGATCCGGCGATCGGCGAGCTCGACGGCTGCTACCTCTACGACATCGACGACCTCGAGCAGATCGTTGCCGAGACGCTCTCCGGCCGCAGGCGCGAGGCCGAGAGGGCGGAATCGATCGTCGCCGACGAGGCGGAGAAGTTCCACGTGTGGCACGCGTCGCTCGACGTCGTGCCGGCGATCGCGTCACTGCGCGCGCGCGCGGAGGAGATCCGCGAGGCCGAGCTGCTGAAGGCCGACGCCCTCCTCGGACGGCTCGATGAAAGCCAGCGGCGCGCCGTCGAGGCTGTCACCGCGCAGATCGTGAACAAGCTCCTCCACCTCCCGACCGTGCGGATGAAACAGGCAGCCGCGGCAGCCGACGGGGTCCTCTATGCTGAGGCCGTGCGGCACCTCTTCGGTCTCGGCGAGGACGAGCGCTGAACGTCAAGCCCGTAACAGGTCGTCCTTTGCCGCTGCAGGCGCCGACGGCCTTCATTCGAGTCCGGCCGCGTGGCGTCGGGTGCGCGCCCCCCGTGCGGAGGCAACCTCACTCAGCCTCGAAGAGCTGTGCTCGTCCGCGTCGGCAGCCGCGGCAGTAAGCTCGCGCTCACCCAGGCCGAGCGCGCTCTCTCCTCGTTGCGGGCGCCCGGCATCGAGCTTGCGCTCGTCCCGATCACGACCGCCGGCGACCGCGACCGCTCGCGTCCGTTCGGCGAGATTGGGTCGCGTGGCGTCTTCGTCAAGGAGCTCGAAGAGGCGTTGCTCGAGGAGCGCATCGACATCGCGGTCCACTCCGCGAAGGATCTGACGGCCGTCGATCCCGAAGGGCTCGTGGTCGGCGCCTATCTGCGCCGGGAGGACGCGAGAGACGCGCTCTGCGGCGCGACCGGGCTGCGCCCCGGGATGCGGATCGGGACCGCGTCGGTGCGCCGTACCGCGCAGCTGCTCGCACTCGAGCCGACGCTCTCGATCGAGCCGCTGCGGGGCAACATCGACACGCGTCTGCGGAAACGCGGCGAGCGAGGCCTCGATGCGATCGTGCTCGCGGCCTGCGGCCTGGACCGGCTCGGCCTCGGTGGCGAGATCGGCCTTCGCTTCGAGCCCGAGGCGATGCTCCCCGAGGCGGGTCAGGGCGCGCTCGCGCTGCAGGTGCGAGCGGGGGAGGAGCGGCTCGTGGCGGCCGCGGACGACGTCGAGACCCGGGAACGGGTGGAGGCGGAGCGCGCGGTGATCGCGGCGGTCGGCGGAGGCTGCCTCGCTCCCGTTGCGGCTCACCACGACGGGTCGACGCTCACGGGCCTCGTCGCGGCGGAGGACGGATCGTGGATCGAGCGGCGCGCGGGCGACGACCCGGCCGCGCTCGGGGCGGAGCTGGCGGATGCGAGTACTCGTCACTCGTGAGGAGCTCGTAGCTCGCGTCGAGTCGCTCGGCCACGAGGCGATTCTCTGCGAGCTGATCCGGGTCGAGCCGCTCGGCGACGGCCCGGTCGACGCCCGTGCGTACGACTGGCTCGTGGTCACGAGCCGCAACGGCGCGCACGAGCTCGCGCGTCGGGGCGTCACCGCCAACCGCATCGCGGCGATCGGCCCCGCGACGGCCGAGGCGCTGCGGGCGCACGGGCTGCGCGTCGATCTCGTCGCCACGACCCACACGCAGGAAGGCCTGCGCGACGAGTTGCCGGATGGAACCCTCCTACTCGCGGCCGCAGAGGGTGCGCGGCAGGACGTCCTCGACGCCGACTTCCTTCCCCTCTACCGGACGATCGAGCTGCGGCCCGAGGTGCCCGCGGCGGACGTCGCGCTGCTCATGTCCGGCTCGGCCGCGCGAGCCTTGGCCACGGCTGATGTGCACATTCCCGTCGTCGCCATCGGTCCCCAGACCGAGGCCGCTGCAAAGGAGGCGGGCCTCTACGTTGCCGCCACGGCCGCCACTCACGATCTCGACGGGCTCGTGGAGGCAGTACGTTCCCTCTCGTGGTCATCACCTTCCTGACCGACTTCGGGTTGCAGGACGACTTCGTCGGCACGTGTCACGGCGTGATCGCGACGATCGCGCCCGAGGCTCGCGTGATCGACGTCACCCACGGCGTCCGCCCGGGCCACGTACTGCAGGGAGCGCTCGTGCTGGCGAACACGCTGCCCTACATGCCGGCCGGCGTCCATCTTGCGGTCGTCGATCCCGGCGTGGGAAGCGGCCGGCGCGCGCTCGCCCTTCGCGACCGGGATGGTCGGCTGTACGTCGGTCCCGACAACGGGCTGCTGCTGCCCGCCGCCGACCGCTTCGGGGGCGTCGCCGAGGCGCACGAGCTCGCGAACGCGGACTACTCGTTGCAGCCGGTGTCTCGCACGTTCCACGGCCGCGACCTCTTTGCGCCGGCTGCGGCCCACCTCGCCGCGGGCCTGGCGCTCGAGGAGCTCGGCCCGCCGGTCGACCCGGACGAGCTCGTACGCGTCGAGATCCCGGCGCCGGAGGTGGGCCAGAACCGCATCCGCGCGGTCGTTCTCGTCGTCGACCGCTTCGGCAACGTCTCCCTCAACCTTCGCCGCTCGGACGTCGAGCACATGGAGCTCGCCGCCGGGACCCGCGTTGAGCTCACCTGTCAAGGCGAGCGTTTCTTCGCCGTCTCCGCACGGGCGTTCGCGGACGCTCCGCACGGGTCGCTCATCCTCTACGAGGACAGCTACGGGAGCCTCGCCCTCGCGGTGTCGAGGGGCAGCGCTGCCGAGCTTCTCCGCGTCGCGGAGGGAGGCGAGATCGTCCTCGACCTCGCGGCGCGGTGATCGACGGCCAGCGCTTCGCGCGCCTCGTGACCGATGCGGTGGTGCGGCGGCCGGCGCTCTGGCGGATCTTCCGCGGGCGGTTTCGCGGCATGTTCGACGGGCTCGCGCCGACGTGGGAAACGCGCATCGGCCCGCATCACCTCTGGGCGCTCGACCTCGCGCTCGAGGACGTGCCCGTGCCGCGGCGCGCCCTCGATCTCGGCACGGGGACAGGCGTCGTCGCCCTGGCGCTCGCCGAGCGCTATCCGGAAGCCGAGATCGTCGGCATCGACCTCAGCCCGGGGATGATCGAAGAGGCGCGCCGCAAGTTTGCGCCCGGGCTCGAGGGGCGTGTTCGCTTCGAGGTCGGCGACGCTTCAGCGCTCTCCTGTCCGGACGAAGCGTTCGACCTCGTCGTGCTCTCGAACATGATTCCGTTCTATGACGAGCTCGCCCGCGTCGTCGCCCCGGGAGGAACGCTCGTGTTCTCGTTCTCCCGGGGCGCGGAGACGCCGATCTACGTTTCGCCCGGGTCGTGCCGCGCGGAGCTCGGTCGCCGTGGCTTTGCGGAATTTGCGGAGTTTTCGGCGGCCCCGGCCACGGCGCTGCGGGCGAAGAGGGAGTAGGGTCCCAGCCAACGGTCGTCCGCGACACGGTCGCACCGGTCCGAACGACCCGAGGCCCTCGAGTACGCGCAAGCGAGCACGGGGGCCTCTTCTTGTTCGCGGCTCCGATGCCAGCCGAGCGGGCACGCGGTGTCCTCGGACTGAGCTTTACTCCACGATCGTGTGCGCCGCCGGACTGATAGTGGGCTTCGCGGCGCTCGCGGTCACTCTCGGCTGTGTCGTCTGCGCCCGCTGGCGGTACTTCGGTCCGAACCGCAGCTCCTCTCCCTGGTCTTTGCTGCTCTCGATCTACCTGGTCCTGGCTTGTGTCGTCGGCGGCCACACCGGATAGGCGGCGCGTAGGGCAGGAGGACGCAGAACGCTTAGAGCGTAGGAGACTCGCCTGGGCCAGTGCTCCGGAATGACCCCTGAGTAAGCCGTCCAGCTCTGTAAAGGATTCGGGCTCCGTAGGTCGGAGCAGCTCCGCTCGGGTCGCGCCCCGATGCTCTTCGGCCCTCCTGGCGCGAGGATGTGGTGGAGGTGGGAAAGGTGAGAAAGTTCCTCTTGGCAGGGCTGTCCCTTGCGCTTCTGCTCGTTCTGGTGCAGGCGGGGTCGGCCAAGCCGCAACCGAACCACGTGAAGCAGACGGCCAAGCCGATCGAGGCGCTCGCGATGGACGGTCCTCGCGTCGCCTACGCGAGCGGCGACAGGATCCGTGTCTGGAACGTGGTGAGCGGGGCGACTTCTGTCGTCACGGGCAAGTACGGCTCCAAGCATGAGTACAGCACGGCCTTTGAGATCGCGATCTCCGGCAACCGGCTCGCCTGGATCAGGAGCGTGTACTTCGGCAACACCGAGCTGGATCACTGGCTCTATACCGCACGCGTGGGTGGATCGGCGCACTTGCTCAAACGGGCGCTGGGGTTCAACAACACCGATTGCGGGTTAGGCGGCCCTCAGATCGATGGCCTGGTCGGCTCCGGCACCCTCCTGGCCGTAAGCAGCTGGGCTTACAACGACAACGGCTCAGCCTCATGGAATCATCGGCTCAACCTGATCACGCCCACCCGGCTGCGGATGATCGCAACCGGACCGAACGCAATTGTCTCCGCGTCGGCAGACGCGGGTCACATCGCGGTCCTTCCACACGCGCCGGTGTCCATGGACCCGGGCTACTGCGTTTCTCTCCCCTCCAGCAGCGTCAGCATCTACATCTACTCGGCGCACGGAGCACTGCTCAATAAGGTCGCGGTCAGCACCCCCAATTCCGGGGAACTCCAGGTTGCGCTCAGCGGCAAGCAGCTGGTGGTGCTGACCACCGAGCGCTCAGACGCCGTCACGCTGGTCTACGACTGGAAGACCGGCGCACTCCTGCACACCTGGCCGATCGCGGGTTCATTGGGTGGTCCTCTCGCGGTCTACGGGCACCTCGCCTTTGTGCAAGGGCGGTCCAAGCTGCATCTGGTCAACCTGAAGACCGGCAAGGACGTGACCGTCACACGGACCAACCGAGGCGCCTTCCCGGCGATTGGTCGGCGCGGCCTCGTGTACGCAGTCAATCCGATCAGGGACGACCGCCCCGCGAAACTCGTCTTCGTGCCGATGGCAAAGCTGCTGGCGATGGTGCGCTAGTCGACGGGGCCAAATGCCCAGCGACAAGAACGCGGCGTGGGCCAGTGTTCGGGAATGACCCCTGCGCGATTCGGCGACCCCGCAACACGCCTGCGCTGCAGGCGCGAACTCAGCCGCCCGATTCACCACGGGCAGCGCCTTTACGTGAGCGCGCTCCAACATCTCTCAGAGTGTGATCCCGGGGTCGACCTGGTCTACGCCGAATCGGGGCCCCGTAACCCTTGAAGCCGGCGGCATGAGAACATGGTCGGGTTGTGGGTGGAGCCTCTGCCAACTCGGACACCGACGAGTTCCTGTGCGAGCACCGTGCCGAGATTGTTGATGCCGCCGTCGCCGCCCTCGCGCGGCTTTCGGTAGGCCACTACCAGTCGGCTGGTGAGACAGAAGTGCGCCGCAGGCTCGAAGTCCTGTTCGACCACTTAGCCGACTCGCTCCATCGCCGCGACTTCGGACCGATGGTCGCCTACGCGGAATCGGTCGCCGAGGAGCGCTTCAATGCCGGGTACGACCTCTCCGAGGTTCAGGTGGCCTTCAATGCTCTGGAAGAGTCCATCTGGACGGGGGCCGTCGCGACGGTCAAACCTGCACAGCTCGCCCAAACGCTCGGGCTGGTCAGCACCGTCGTTGGCTGCGGTAAAGACGCACTCGCTCGCAAGTACGTGTCCCTCGCAACACGCACTCACACTCCATCGCTGGACCTACGTGCCCTGTTCAGCGGCAGCGAGGGGACGTAACTCTCGGCCGGGCCTAGTGTTCCGGAATGACCCCTGATCCGTCTTGGCCACGCTCAGGGGAGATGCCTGTTGCGAGCCGCATCCAGCGGCCAGGAATCCGGCCGCCGAGAGCGCAACAGGAGCGATCCGCCGCCTTAGATGCGTGCTCGCGTCCACGCACTCCATTCTGCCGTGCCGGGCAGCAGGACACCCGGCTTGGCGAGCGTCCTCTCGCCTGAGGAACTCTTCGTGTTTGAGACGGAGAGAGAGGAGTGGCGAGGGCCGGACTCGAACCGGCGACACCCCGGTTTTCAGCCGAGTGCTCTACCAGCTGAGCTACCTCGCCGCGGCTGGGCGGCGGTCAGTGTAACCACGTCCCCTCTGCCGCGAGCGTTAGCCTCCGCGCCGTGAGCGTCGAGGAGGCCGACCGCGAGATCGCCGTCATCGGCGCGCCGCTCGACCTCGGAGCCGGGAGGCGCGGCGTCGACATGGGGCCGTCCGCGATCCGCTACGCCGGGCTCGATCTGCAACTCACGGAGAAGCTCGGGGTGACGCGTCTCCGACGCCGGCAACGTGGGCTCTCCCGTCGTGGAGACGACGGAGATGGGCGACGAGCACGCGCGCTACCTCGACCAGATCCTCGATCTTTGCGATCGGCTGGCGCGTCTCGTGGCCGAGGTCGACGGGCGCGGCGCGATGCCGCTCGTGCTGGGCGGCGACCACTCGGTGGCGCTCGGCTCGCTCGTCGGGATGGCGCAGTCCCGTGGGCCCGGCGGCGTCGTCTGGATCGACGCGCACGGCGATCTCAACACGCCCGACACGTCGCCGAGCGGCAACGTGCACGGGATGGTGCTCGCCGCCGCCCTCGGCCTCGCCGGCGAGAGGTTCCGCCGCGACGGCTGGCCTCTGCCGGCGATCGCGCCGGGCAAGCTGGCGCTCGTCGGCGTCCGCTCTCTCGACGACGGAGAGCGAAAGCTCCTGTCGACGCTCGACGCGAAGGTCTTCACCATGAGCGAGGTCGACCGGATCGGGGTCGAGCCGTGTCTGCGCGAGGCGCTCGCGCAGGCGGCCGGTGGCGAGTTCCTGCACGTCTCGCTCGACATGGACGCCGTCGACCCGGACGCTGCGCCCGGCGTCGGCACCCCGGTGCGCGGTGGACTCTCGTACCGCGAGGCGCATCTGGCGATGGAGACGGTGGCGAAGTCCGGGCTCCTCGACTCGATGGACGTCGTCGAGGTCAATCCGATCCTCGACCGCGAGAACGCGACGGGGCAGCTCGCTGTCGAGCTCGTCGCCTCGGCTCTCGGCGCGCGCATCCTCTAGGGCGATGGAGCTCGAGGTTCGCGAAGGCGACATCGCCGCGGTCGAGGCCGACGCCGTCGCGAATGCCGCGAACGACCGGCTCTGGATGGGCGCCGGCGTGGCGGGAGCGCTCAAGCGCGCGGGCGGCGAGGAGATCGAGCGGGAGGCGATGGCGAAAGGCCCGATCCCGCTCGGCAGCGCCGTCGCTACCACGGCGGGAGGTCTGCCGGCGCGGTGGGTGATCCACGGCGCCGCGATGGGGCAGGACCTGCGAACGGACGCCGACCTCGTCCGCCGCACGACTCGCTCCTGTCTCGAGCTCGCCGACGAGCTCGGGTGCCACTCGCTTGCGCTCCCGGCGTTCGGCACCGGCGTCGGCGGCTTCGCGCTCGGCGAGTGCGCGCGGATCATGGTGGAGGGGGCGCGACGCTTCGACCCGCGGTCGCTCGAGCTCGTGATCTTCGCGGTCTTCGGGCGGGACGCCTACGACGCGTTTTCGTCCGCGCTCTCCTCGCCGTTCCCGGACGGCGCGTAGTAGCGGCGGCCCTCGAGCTCCTCGGGCAGATAGCTCGTTTCGAAGCCCTTCGGGTCGTCGTGCGGGTAGACGTAACCGGCGCCGTGTCCGAGTCGGCGGCCGTACCAGGAGCCGTCCCGCAGCGCTTTCGGCGGTCGGGCCGCCCCGCGTTCCTGCACGTCGGCAGTGGCACGATTCAGCGCGACGTAGCTCGCGTTCGACTTCGGCGCGCGGGCGAGGTAGATCGCGGCCTGGGAGAGGTTCAGGCGCGCCTCCGGGAGGCCGACGTGCTCCACGGCCTGCGCCGCCGCGACCGCGACGAGCAGCGCCCGCGGGTCGGCGTTGCCGATGTCCTCGGAGGCGAGCACGATCATCCGCCGCGCGATGAAGCGGGCGTCCTCGCCGCCTTCGAGCATTGCGGCGAGGTAGTAGACCGCGGCATCGGCGTCGCTGCCGCGCATCGACTTGATGAAGGCCGAAGTGAAGTCGTAGTGCTGGTCGCCTGCCTTGTCGTACAAGAGCGGCGGCTTGCGGGCCGCGTCCTCGACGTTCTCCGCCGTGATCGGACCGTCCGCAGTCTGGCTCGCCAGCTCCACGATGTTGAGCGCGGTACGCGCGTCGCCGCCGGAGCGGTGCGCGATCAGCTCTACCACCTCGTCGGACGCCTCGCCGCCGACCTCGCCGAGCCCGCGGCGGACGACAACCGCCATCTCGTCCGGCGTCAGTGCTTCGAGCTCGTAGACCTGCGTGCGGGAGATGAGCGCGGAGTTGACCTCGTAGTACGGGTTCTCGGTCGTCGCGCCGATCAGCGTCACGAGCCCCGACTCGACTCCCGGCAGCAGGGCGTCCTGCTGCGCCTTGTTGAAGCGGTGGATCTCGTCGAGGAAGAGGATCGTGCGACGGCCCGTGGTGCCGAGCCGCTCACGCGCCCGTGCGAGCACCTCGCGCACGTCCTTCACCGTCGCCGAGACCGCCGACAGCTCCTCGAACGCCGCTCCGGTCGAGGCCGCGACGATCCGCGCGAGCGTCGTCTTGCCGCTGCCGGGAGGCCCGTAGAGGATCGATGAGTGGACGCGGTCCTCCGCGATCGCGCGCCGCAGGGCCGAGGTCTCGCCCAGCACGTGCTGCTGGCCGACGAACTCCTCGAGGCTGCCCGGCCGCAGCCGCTGCGCAAGCGGTGCGACGTCGCCTGCGCGCCGGTCGGCCGCATCGGAGAAGAGGTCACTCACGCCGTCAGTATGCTCCGGCGCGTGTCTGTCGCCGACACGTGGAGCGGTGCGAGCTACGAGCGCATCGCCGAGACCTTCGCACCGATCCACGACCGCGTCGTCGCTGCGCTCGCGCTCGGACCCGGTGTTCGCGTGCTCGACGTCGCCTGCGGGACCGGGGGCGTCGCGTTGCGAGCCGCACGAACCGGTGCGGACGTGGTCGGCATCGATATCTCCACCGACCAGCTCGCGAAGGCGCAACGCGCTGCCGAGGAGGAGGGACTCGCGATCCGGTTCGAGGAGGGCGACTGCCGGGAGCTGCCGTACGGGGACGCCGAGTTCGACGTGGTGGTGTCCGTGTTCGGCGCGATCTTCGCGGACGATCAGGAGCGCACCGCCGCCGAGCTTGCCCGGGTCTGCCGGTCCGCCGGACGTCTGGCCATCACGGCCTGGCACAAAGATGCGTGGTCCGACCTGCACACGACGGCTGGCCGGCCGCAGTACGACGTGGACGCGCGCAGGTGGGGAGAGGAGGCGCACCTGCGGGCGCTGATCGGCGATGCGTTCGAGCTCGAGCTCGAGACCGGCACATGGCGGATCGAAGCGGACTCCGGCGAGGCGCTCTGGGAGCTCGTCTCGACGTCGATGCCGCCGCTCCGCGCCTGGCTGGCGAGCGTCGACGAACAGGCGCGGGCCCACGCCGAGCGCGTCTATGTCGACTTCCTGGCGTCCGGTGTCCTCGCGCGCGACTACCTGCTCGTGCTAGGAACGCGCCGATGAGCACGGCTTCTCTCCGCGACGAGGTCACCGACCTCCTCCAGCGCCTCATCCGCGTCGACACGACGAACCCGCCCGGCAACGAGACCGCCGCGGCCGAGCTCCTGCGCGAGTACCTCGAGGCGAACGGCCTCGAGTGCGAGCTGATCGCGAGGACGCCCGAGCGCGCGAACCTCCTCGCTCGGCTGCCCGGCGGTGACGGCCCGTCGCTCCTCCTCCTCGGGCACACGGACGTCGTGCTCGCCGACCCTGCCGAGTGGACGGTGCCACCGTTCTCGGGCGAGCTGCGGGACGGGCAGGTCTGGGGCCGCGGCGCCCTCGACATGAAGAGCCAGGTCGCGGCGAACGCGGTCGCGATCGCGTCGCTCGCGCGCGAAGGATTCCGGCCGAGCGGCGACCTGATCTTCGCCGCGACGGCCGACGAGGAGAACGGCACCGGCTTCGGCCTCGAGTGGTTGTGCGAGGCGCACGCCGACGCCGTGCGGTGCGACTTCGCGATCAATGAGGGCGGCGGCGAGCGGATCGAGCTCGAGGACGGACGGCCGATCTACCAGGCGACGGTGGCCGAGAAGATGACCGCCCCGTTCCGGATCCTGGTCAAGGGCCGCTCGGGGCACGCGTCGATGCCGGGCATCGCCGACAACGCGCTCGTCAATGCGACTCGGCTGATCGAACGAATCGCCGAGTACAAGCCGGAACCGCAACTCGGCCCCGAGATCGGGGCCTTCATGCAAGCGGTGTCCGGGGAGGTTCCGCCCGCGTCGGAGGTCGTGGAGCGTGTCAGGCCCCTCTCCCCGGTTGTCGCAGCTGTTCTCGATGCGCTGCTGGCACCGACCTTCGCGCCGACGATGATCTCGGCCTCGCAGAAGCGCAACGTCATCCCGGCGCTCTGTGCCGTCGAGGTCGACTGCCGACTGTTGCCGGGCCAGCATCCCGAGCACGTCGAGCCCATGATCCGCGCTGTGCTGGGCGGAGACGTCGACTACGAGCTCGAGTGGGTAGAGGGAGCGCACGGCGGCACCCGCTCGCCGCTCGACACACCGCTGTGGCGGGCCGTCGAGGAGTGGGTGGCCGAAACCGAGCCGGGAGCGCTGGCGACCCCGCTTGCGTGCGTCGGCTTCACGGACAGCCACTGGCTGCGCGAGGCCTTCGGAACCGTCGCCTACGGCTTCTTCCCCTCGACGGGAGAGCTGCCGCCGGAGATCGCCGCCTCGTTGATCCACTCGGCCGACGAGCGCATCCCGGTCTCCGACCTCGAGTGCGCGCTCGGCTGGCTGCGCCATGCGGCGCGCGCTGTCCTCGCCTGAGCCGACTACCCTTCGCCGCGATGGCCCCCAAGATCTCCAGCTGGGCATCGGCGGCTTTGCCGGCGATGCTTCCTGCCGAGAAGATCCGGCTCGGAGGAATGGCGCTGCCGAACGGCGTGCTCGTGCACGGGCCGCATGCGTGGGCGTGCGCCATCCGGCACGAGGACGGGCGGATCGAGGTGGCCTCGGCGCGGAAGCGTTTGCGGGCCTCGCGGATCCAGAGCCCCCTCCTGCGCGGCCCGGCTCGGCTGGCCGAGGCGCTCGCCCTGCTGCCGCAGATCAAGGCGAAGCTGCCGGCGGCGCGGCTGCCGATGGAGAACCGGCGGACGCTCGTGTCGATGTTCGGTGCGGCGGTAGTCGTCCGCGGGCTCCGCGAGTCCGGGCTGCGACCCGTGGCGCGCGAGCTGTTGGCGGCGCTCGCCTCTGTCGCACCCGCGGTGCTGGCGCTGCGCTCCGGCGAGCTCGCGGCGTACCACGGCGCAGAGCACATCTCGATCGGCAGCTACGAGCACGGGAAGCGCGCGACCCGGGAGCACGAGCGCTGTGGCGGGCATCTCGTCGGTCCGCTCGTCGTCACGTCCGCGGTCGGGAACTCCCTGGCCGGTCTCGCGCCCGAGCGGCACCGGCGTCAGGCGCAGGCGGCGGCGCAGATCGGCGCGATCGCGGCAGCCACCGAGCTGTTCGCCTGGATGACGCGGCATCCGGATCACCCGCTGGCGCGGGCGCTGTCGAAGCCGGGGCACGAGCTCCAGCACCGGTTCTCGACCGCCGAGCCGAGCGCCGAGCAGCTCGAGGTGGCTGAGGCGGCGCTCGAGGCGTGCCTCGAGCTCGAGCATGCCGCGGCCAAGTAGGAAGCGCCTCGCGCCCGAGGTCTTCGACCTCCCCGTCGAGAAGATGCGCGCCGGCTGGTACACCGACGCGTACTTCAACCATGCTCGCGGCACGCTCCTTGCCGACGGCCGCCACCCGCGGGTCGTGGTCCAGGTCTTCCAGAAGAACGACGCCTGGCTCGGCGGGGTGGACGAGGCGCTCGCGATCCTCAGGCTCTGCGCGGACGAGCCGGACGGCCTGACGATCAGCGCCCTCCACGACGGCGACCGGCTCGAGCCGTGGGAGACGGTGCTGACGATCGAGGGCGACTACACGACGTTCGCCCACCTCGAGACCGTCTACCTCGGCACGCTCGCGCGGCGCACGCTGATCACCACGAACGTCGTGCGCGTCCTCGAGGCAGCGAACGGCAAGCCGATCATCTTCATGCCGGCGCGCTTCGACCACCATCGAGTCCAGGCGGGCGACGGGTACGCGGCGTATGTCGCGGGCCAGGTCACCGGCTGCGAGATCGGGGTCACGAGCGACGAGCAGGCCTCGTGGTGGGGCGGCCGCGCGATCGGGACGGTGCCGCACTCCCTGATCGCGGCGTACGGCGGCGACACCGTTCTCGCTGCGCGCAAGTTCGTCGACTGGGCGCCGCCGGAGATGCACGTGACCGTGCTCGTCGACTTCGAGAACGACTCGGTGCGGACGGCGCTCGAGGTGGCGGAAGCGCTCGGCGACCGGCTCTGGGGAGTCCGGCTCGACACCTCCGAGAAGCTCGTCGACCGCTCGCTGTGGGACGAGCTCGGCGACTTCGCGCCGACGGGAGTGAACGAGCGGCTCGTCCGGAAGACGCGCGAGGGGCTCGACGCCGCCGGGTTCTCGCACGTGCGGATCGTCGCCTCGGGCGGGTTCGCCGTGGAGAAGATCCGTGTGTTCGAGGAGCGCGGCGTGCCGGTGGACGCGTACGGCGTCGGCTCCTCGCTCATCCGCGGCGCGAACGACTTCACCGCCGACGTCGTGGTGACGGACGGGAACCCGTCCGGGAAGTTCGGGCGGCGCCTGCGCGAGAATCCGCGGCTCGAGCCCGTCGAGTGAGGAGCTAGGTCAGCCCAGCTTCTCGGGATGCCCGAGCTGCCCGAGCTGGGCGATGTCGCGGCGGAAGAAGAGCGCCACGGTCCAGTCCATGACGACCCGCAGCTTCCGCGACGCGAGCGGGAGCTGGTACAGGTGGTACGACCGCGTCACCCACCAGCCGAGGAAGCCGTGCAGCCGCACGCCCAGCACCTCGGCGATTCCCTTGTTCCGGCCGAGCGTCGCGACCTGGCCGAGCATCAGATAGCCGTACGGCTGGGGTGGCCCGACGAGGTTGCGCGCGAGGCGCCGTGCCTGTCGGAGTGCGTGCTGGGACGTCGGTGGATCGGGCCGGTCGCTGCGGTTGTTCGGGACGCGCGCGCAGTCGCCGAGCGCCCACACGTGCTCGTGCCCACGCACGCGCAGCACGGCGTCCGCCTCGACGCGACCCCGCTCGTCGAGGGGCAGTCCCCACTCGCGGAGGAGGGGATTCGGCGCGACGCCGGCCGTCCAGACGAGGGTGTTCGTCGGGATCTGTGTGCCGTTCCCGAGCACGGCTTCGGCCGCGGAGACCGACTCGAGTGTCGTCTCGACGTGGATCTCGATCCCGCGTGCCTTCAGCTCCCGCGCGGCGTAGTCGCCGAGCGGCGGTGGGATCTCGGCCAGGATCCGCGGCGCCGCGTCGACCAGCACCCAGCGGCGCGGAGTCGAATGCAGATTGGGGTAGTAGCGCAGCGCGTCCTCGACGAGGTCGGACAGCTCGGCGAGCGCCTCGACACCCGCGTAGCCGGCGCCGACGAAGACGAACGTCAGCCGTCGCAACCGCTCCTCCTCGTCGAGTGCCGCGTCGGCTCGCTCGAGCTCTTCGAGCACGTGGTTGCGCAAGTGGATCGCATCGGCGAGCGACTTGAACGCGAGCCCGTGCTCGGCGAGACCCGGGATCGGCAGGGTCCGCGGCACCGCCCCGAGGGCGAGCACGAGGTCGTTCCAGCGGATCGTCCGCTTCTCCCCGACGGTCGCGGTCTTCGCCTCGACGTCGATGCTCTCGACGCGCCCGAGCAGGAGCTCTGCGTGCGGGCACATGACGCGCAGCGGCACGACGGTGTGCCGCGGCTCGAGCGTGCCCGAGGCGGCCTCGGGCAGCAACGGCGTGTAGAGCATGAAGTTCTCCGGGCTGACGATCGTCGCCCGGCGTCCGCGCAGCAGCCGGGCGACATATGCGCCCGCGAAGCCGCCGCCGACGATCAGCACGTCGCGGTCCTCTACGCTCCCCTCCATGCTGCAAGTTTCCGTGATCGGGAGCGGAACGGAGCACGAGAAGGACGCCGAGCAGGTCGGCCGGCTGCTCGCCGAGCACGGCGCAACGGTCGTGACGGGCGGACTCGGAGAGGTGATGGCCGCGGCCGCGCGAGGTGCCAAGAACGCCGGCGGCACGACGATCGGGATCCTCCCGGGCGAGACGCGTGCCGCTGCGAACGAGTGGCTCGACCACGTCGTCGTCACCGGGATCGGGCACGGCCGCAACCTCGCTGTCGTCGCCTCCGGCGACGCGGTGATCGCCGTGGGCGGCCGGTACGGCACGCTCGCCGAGATCGGCCTCGCGCTCACGCTGGGCCGCCCGGTCGTCGTGCTCGAGCCGGGCTGGCAGGTGGACGGCACGAGGCGGGCGCAGTCACCCGCCGAGGCGGTCGAGTTTGCCGTTGCGGCGGCACGGGATACCGGTGTGACATGACGCACGTGCTCCTGCTCAACCTCGTCTTCTTCATCCCCGCGACATGCGGCGCGTCGGCGTTCGCCTTCGTCGTCTACCGGTGCCTGCGGAGCTCCCCGCCGCCGGCGTCCCCACCCGGGGGCGGAGCCAAGACCCCGCTGCCTCGTGCGGGGCCAAACGATCTCGCGCGCTCGGCCTAGCTCGCGGCGTGGCGTGCCGAAGCGGAGGCGCGGCCGCGGAGGAACGTGCGCTCGGTCTCACTGGGTGCGAGCTCGAGTGCACGGGAGTAGGCGATCGCCGCCTCCTCGTCCCGGCCGAGCCGGTGGAGCAGCTCGGCGCGGGTCGAGTGCCAGAGGTGGTACCGCTCGAGCCCGGTCAGCCCGTCGACGAGCTCGAGTCCCTGTTCTGGCCCGTCGGCCATGGCGACGGCCACCGCGCGATTGAGCTCCACGACCGGCGACGGGCTCGACTCCGCGAGCCGGGCGTAGAGAAGCGCGATCTGCGGCCAGTCGGCCGGCTCCTCGTAGTGGAGCGAGGCGATGGCTGCCTGCAGCTGGTACGGGCCGGGCAGGCGCAGGGAGAGAGCTCGCTCGAGGGCTTGGCGGCCCTGCTCGACCTCGCCCGCGTCCCAGAGATCTCGATCCTGCTCGTCGAGCAGGACGAGCTCGCCGGCGGGCGACACGCGCGCGTCGCGGCGGGCGTCCTGCAGAAGGAGGAGCGCGTGCAGCCCGTGCACCTCCGCCTCGTCGGGCATCAGGGTTGCGAGGACCGCGGCGAGTCGGATCGCCTCGCCGCACAGCTCCCGTCGCACCGGCGGCCCGTAGCCGGCGTTGAAGACGAGGTAGATCGTGGCGAGCACGAGCCGGAGCCGTTCGGGCAGCAGGTGCTCGGCGGGCACGCGCAGGGGGATGCCGGCGTCGCGGATCTTCCGCTTGGCGCGCACGAGCCGTTGCGCCAGCGTCGCCTCCGGCACGAGGAAGGCGCGGGCGATCTCCGGCGTCTCGAGCCCGCCGACGAGGCTCAGCGTCAGCGCCACCTGTGCCTCCGGCGCAAGCGCCGGGTGGCAGCAGGCGAAGATCAGCTCGAGCCGTTCGTCGGGAAGCACGGTCTCCTCGTCGCTCGGGAGCTCCTCGGCTCGCGCGAGGAGCTCGGTCTTGCGTGCGAGCGTCTGCTCGCGGCGGATCCGGTCGATCGCCGCGTTTCGCGCCGTCGTCACGATCCACGCGCCGGGATTGGCGGGGGCTCCCTCCCGCGGCCATCGCTCGGCAGCCCGGACGAAGGCGTCCTGCACCGCGTCCTCGGCGAGGTCGAGGTCACCGAGGACGCGGCCGAGGATCGCGATCGAGCGCGCCCGCTCGTCGCGGTAGACGCGGACGAGCTCCTCTACGAGGCCACCTCGGCCTCGCGCATCACGATCGGGCGAACCTCGATGTGGCCGTAGCGGGCAGACGGGATCTTCGCCGCCCACTCGAGCGCCTCGTCGAGCGTGTCGACGTCGATCAGGTAGTAGCCGCCGAGCACTTCCTTCGTCTCCGCGAACGGGCCGTCCGTGGTCAGGGTCTTGCCGTCCGCGACGTGGACGACGGTCGCCGTCGACGCAGGCTGGAGCTGGTTGGCCCCCACCAGGATCCCGCGGCTCTGCAGATCCTCGGTGTACTGCCCGTACTCGGCGTAGATCGCGTTGCGCTCGTCCTCGGGCATGTCGCCCCAGTGAGCCTCGTCGTCGTTGATCAGGAGCAGGTACTGCATGGAGTCCCTCCTTCGGGAGTGGTTGACGTCTCTACGACGAACGAGCTAGTCCGAATTCGACATCCTCGTCAGAAGTGTGAGGGCTCCGGCCTTGTCGAGGAACTCGTTCAGGTTCCCGCACTTGGGGCTCTGCACGCACGACGGGCAGCCGCGCTCGCACGGGCAGCCCGCAAGGAGCTCGACCGTGTCGGCGACCCAGCCCTCGAACCGGTCGAAGCCGCGGGCGGCGATCCCGACCCCACCCGCATGGCCGTCGTAGACGAAGACGGTCGGCGCGCCGGTGTCGAGGTGGAGGTTCGTCGAGAGGCCGCCGATGTCCCAGCGGTCGCACATCGCCCACAGCGGCAGGAGGGCGATCAGCGAGTGCTCGGCGGCGTGCAGCGAGGAGAGCAGGAGCGGCATCGCCTCGAGGCCCTCGAGCTGGTGCGGCCGCGGCACGAACCAGACGGCCTCGGTGTCGAACGTCGTCGGAGGCAGGTCGAGTGGAATCGTGTCGAGCGTCGAGCCGTCCGCCGTGGCCTTCTTCTGGAACGCGACCACCTGTTCGGTGACGGAGACCCGCCCGAAGGAGAGCTGGAGTCCGAGCCGCCGCTCGACGCGCAGGGCCTCCTCGATCGAGGTCTCGGTCTCCTTCTTCGCCTGCGTGTACCAGTCTCCGTCGAACGGCTCGACGAGCGCGCGGCGCGCCTGAAGGTCGAGCTCGTGCACGAGGTACTGGCGGCCGAGGTGGAGGTAGACGGCGCCCTCGTGCACCGTGGAGTACGCGCGCTCCTGCTCGGCCAGGCCGAGCACGTCGCCGCTCGAGGCGTCGACGACGAGGAACGCGTCGGGGGAGGTCGAGCGGAGCGGGACCCGAGCGGCCGGAGATTCCTTGCCGGCCCAGACCCAGCCGCGCGCGGTGTGACGGAGCTCGGGCACGTGCGGCGCCCGCTCGAGCGCCTCCGGGCCGAGTGTCGCGACGTCGCCCTCGTCGACCGGCGCCTCGAACGCCGCCGCTGCGACATGCCCGTCGAGCACGCGCGGGTTGGCGTGGTCGAGGATCGCCGCCTCCACCCGGCGCTCGAGCAGCGCCGCCGGCTCGCGCATGAAGTACTGGTCGAGCGCGTCCTCCGACGCCACGAGGATCGCCAGGCCGTGGTCCCGGCGTCCGGCGCGTCCCCACTGCTGGCGCAGGCTCGCGACCGTCCCCGGGAAGCCGACCGAGATCGCGCAGTCGAGGTCGCCGATGTCGATCCCGAGCTCGAGCGCGTCGGTCGAGGTGACGCCGAGCAGGTCGCCCTCGACGAGCCGCCGCTCGATCTCGCGCCGCTGCTGCGGCGTATAGCCGGCGCGGTATGGGGCGAGCCGCGCTGCCGTGGCGGAGTCCAGCCGCTCCGCCGCGAAGCGGTGGATGAGCTCGGCGGACTTGCGGCTCTTCGCGAAGCAGATCGTCCGCAGGCCGCGGCCGACGAGCCCCGCCAGCAGCCGCGACGCCTCGCCGAGCGCGCTTGCGCGCAGCCCTAGCTCCGGGTCGAGGAGCGGCGGATTCCAGAGCGCAACCGTCCGCTCAGCCCGCGGCGCCGTGTCGTTCTCGACCACGGTCGCCTCGTCGCCGGTGAGGGCCTGGGCAAGCTCGGCCGGGTTCGCGATCGTCGCCGAGGCGAGCAGGAACTGCGGCTCGGCGCCGTAGATCCGGGCCAGCCGGTGCAGCCGTCGCAGGACGTTGGCGACGTGCGAGCCAAAGACGCCGCGATACACGTGCGCCTCGTCGACGACCACGAAGCGAAGGTTGTGGAGGAAGTCGCCCCACAGGTCGTGGCGGGGCAGGACGCCGATATGGAGCATGTCCGGATTCGTGAGCACGAGGTTCGCCCAGCCGCGGATCTGCCGACGCCGCTCGGTCGGCGTGTCGCCGTCGTAGATCGCCGCGCGGATCCCGGTGACGCCGAGCTCACCGAGCGAGCGCGCCTGATCCTGCGCGAGCGCTTTTGTCGGATAGAGGTAGAGGGCGCGCGCGTGCCGGTCGGCCGCCAGCGCGTCGAGCACCGGGAGATTGAAGGCGAGCGTCTTCCCCGAGGCGGTACCGGTCGTGACGACGACGTTGCCGCCGCTCCGGGCGGCGGCATAGGCATCGGCCTGGTGCGCGTAGAGCTCGTGGATGCCGCGCCGGGCGAGCGCATCTCGCAGGGCCGGATGAAGGGAGTCGGGAAGCGGCGCTGTTCGCGCCTCCGCCGCCGGCTCGGTCGCGAGGTGCGCGAGCTCGTCCCCGACGAGGAGCTCACTCCAGGTGGCCAGGCTCGTCATCCGGCTATTGAAGCGACGCCGTGCTCGTCCACGAGGACGATCCTCGCGGCATCGATGCCGGTCAGGTCGGCACCGGCGAGAGCCACGACCGCGTCGAACCGTCCCTCGGGCGCGTCGGCGACGTGGTCGCTGCGCTCCCGTGCCCGGGGATCCGGGTCGACCACGACGACGTCCCAGCCGGCGAGCTCGAGGAGCGGCGCGTGAATCCCCGCGAAGCCGAGCTCGAGCACGCGGCCGCGGCCGTCGCCCAGCAGCTCGAGGATCCGGGGCGTGGCCGAGGCGGCGAGAGCTGGCGGCAGGCGGTGCATCGGTACGCTCGAACCATGACGAAGCAGCCGCACACCGGCACGTTCCTCGGCATTCCGTACGACTGGCGGCGGCCGACGCGGGCGCGTTACAGGTCGCGCTGGTGGAACACGAAGGAGCGGCGGATCGTCATGCCGCGCGCGTTCGGCTGGGGGTACGACTTCAACCTCGCCGAGATCGCGCGCCGTCTGCACCTCCGGGGTTAGGGTTCCCTCACCGGGGTGCCTCGCGGCGAGGCTGAGATCACACCCGCTGAACCTGATCCGGGTCATGCCGGCGAAGGGAGTGCGTTGGTTCCACGCTGCATCACGATCGCGGGCTCCGACTCCGGCGGAGGGGCCGGGATCCAGGCCGACCTGAAGGCGTTCGCCGCGGCGGGCGTCCACGGGATGTCGGCGATCGTCGCCCTCACGGCGCAGAACACGCGCGAGGTGACCACGGTGCACGAGGTTCCCGCGTGGTTCGTCCGCGCGCAGCTCGACGCGGTGGCCGGGGACATCGGGATCGACGCTGCGAAGACGGGGATGCTCTTCTCGCGCGCGGTCATCGACACCGTGGCCGATTGGCTCGAGGAGCATCCGCTGCCGCTCGTCGTCGACCCGGTCATGGTGGCGAGCTCGGGCGCGCAGCTGCTGAACGACGACGCGGTCGGATCGCTCGTCCACCGTCTCTTGCCGCTGGCGACGGTCGTGACGCCCAACCTGCTCGAGGCGCGGGCTCTCACCCACTCGGACGCGCCGCCTGCCGAGCTGGCCGAGGCACTCGTGCGGCTCGGGGCGCGGGCTGCGCTCGTCACCGGGGGCCATGGCCGCGAGGGGGCCGACTACCTCTTCGACGGGAACGAGCATCACAAGATTCCGTTCACACGCCAGGAGGGCGCCGCGGCCACCCACGGCGCCGGTTGCACGCACTCGGCGACGCTCGCGGCGCTCCTCGCGCGCGGGCTGTCGCTGACCGAGTCGGCGCGCGGTGCAGCTGCGGCCGCATCGCGCGCCGTCGCGCAGGGGCTCGCCGAGCTCGGCGCCGGCGAGGGGCCGGTCGACGTCTTCGGAGTGGAAGCCCGGTGAGCGTGTCCCCGGGAACAACCCTGCGGGCGTTGCGCGAGCAGAAGCCGCTCGTTCACCAGATCACGAATTACGTGGTCATGAACGAGACGGCGAACGCGACCCTCGCGCTCGGCGCGCTGCCGGTTATGGCGCACGCGCGGGAGGAGGTCGAGGAGATGGTCGGTCTCGCGTCGGCGCTCGTCATCAACATCGGGACGCTCTCGGAGCACTGGATCGAGGCGATGCTGCTCGCCGGTCGTGCGGCGAGCGAGCGCGGGATCCCCATCGTTCTCGATCCGGTCGGCGCGGGTGCGACTGCATATCGAACGGACACGGCGCGCAGGATCCTCGACGAGGTGCAGGTCACCGTGCTGCGCGGCAACCAGGGAGAGATCGCGACCCTCGCGGGGACGGAAGCTGAAGTCCGGGGGGTCGAGTCGATGGCGGTCGGCCTGGAGCCGCCGGCGCTCGCACGTGGGGCGGCCCGCGATCTCGGCGTCGTCGCCTCGGTGACCGGGCCCATCGACCACGTGTCCGACGGCGAGCGGGTCGTCAGCGTCGCGAACGGTCACCCGCTGCTCGCCACCGTGACGGGAACCGGCTGCATCTCGTCCGCACTCACCGGCTGCTTCCTCGCTGCGAAGCCGCAGGAGCCGCTCGAGGCCGCGGCCGAAGCGCTCGCCGCCCTCGGCGTGGCGGCCGAAGATGCCGCCGATGGCGCGGCCGGCCCCGGCACGTTCCACGCGCGGCTCTACGACGCCTTGGCTGCGCTCGACCCCGAGACTCTCGACGGACGCGCGCGCATCTCCGAGTCGTGACGACACTCGGTGAGGTCGGCGAGTTCGGGCTGCTCGCGGAGCTCGAGCGGCGAGGGCTCGTGCAGGGGATCGAGCACGACGCGGCCGCCGTCGGCGGGCTCGTCGTCACGCAGGACATGCTCGTCGAGGATGTCCACTTCCGCTTCGACCTCCTGAGCTGGCGCGAGCTAGGCGCCCGCGCCGCCGCGGTCAACATCAGCGATCTCGCTGCCTCGGGGGCCGATCCGGTCGCGCTGATCGTCTCGCTCGGACTGCCGCCCCAGACGGAGCTCGACGACGTCCTCGAGCTCTACTCCGGCCTGAAGGAGCGCGGCGTGGACGTCCGTGGCGGCGACACGAGCCGCGCCGACCGCGTCCTCCTGTCCGTGACCGCGCTCGGCCGCTCGGAGCGCGTCCCCGGTCGCGCGGGAGCCCGGCCGGGCGACCTCGTTGCCGTGACCGGACCGCTCGGTGCGGCGGGCGTGGCGTTCCGGAACGGTTCGCTGCCCCCCGTGCCGAACCGTCTGCAGGAGGGAAAGCGGCTCGCCGGCGTGGCGACCGCCATGCTCGACGTCTCCGATGGGCTCGCGCCGGATGCGGGCCACATCGCGCAGCGCTCGGGAGTCCGCCTGGCCATCGAGCTCGAGCAGGTGCCTCTCGCTCCGGGCGCAGAGCTGGACGACGTCGGTTTCGGCGAGGACTACGAGTTGCTCGCAACGACCCCGGATCCGCTGGGCTTCCCCGTCATCGGGCGGGTCGAGGACGGAGCAGGCGTCGAGCTCACCCTGCGCGGCCAGCCGTACTCACTCGCCGGCTGGGAGCACTTCCGCTAGCCAGTGCTCGAAGTGCGCGCGGGGGCGCACTCCGACGACCGAGCCCCGCGGCTCGCCCCCGGCGAAGAGGATCACGGTTGGGATCGACAGCACCTCGTAGCGCGAAGCGATTCCGATCTCCTCGTCGATGTTCACCCGCGCAACCGGCACCGGGAGCTCCTCGAGGATGGGTTCCAGCGCCTTGCACGGGCGGCACCACGGCGCCCAGAAGTCGACGAGCAGCGGCCCATCCGCGATCGCCGCGTCGAACGTCGCCTCGTCCAGCTCGGTCAGAGTCGTCCCGTCAATGCGGCCAACCGTAGCGCCGGCACCTTCCAGACCGCCTCGAGCACGATCGCCCGGCTCATCTTCGACTGGCCCGCTGTGCGGTCGACGAACCGGATCGGGATCTCGACCACGCGGAACCCCTTGCGCAAGGTGCGATACGTGGTCTCGATCTGGAAGACGTAGCCCGCCGCGTCGATGGTCTCCAGGTCGATCGTCTCGAGCACGCACCGGCGGAAGCACTTGAAGCCTCCCGTTGCGTCGTGAATCGGCATCAGGAGCGTCCGCGTGTAGACCGAGGCGCTCCGAGAGATCAACCGCCGCACGAGCCCCCAGTTGGCGGTGCCGCCGCCGGCGACGTAGCGAGAACCGAGCGCGAGATCGGCGCCCTCCTCGACCGCCGCGATCAGGCGCGGCACGTCCGCGGGGTCGTGAGAGAAGTCGCAGTCCATCTCGAGCACGAGCTCGGCGTCGCTCGCGAGCACGTGCCGGAACCCGTCGACATAGGCGCGTCCGAGGCCCTCCTTGCGAGGCCGGTGGAGCACTTCGACCCAGGGGAGCTCGGCGGCGAGCCGGTCGGCGATCTCGCCCGTTCCGTCGGGGGAGCCGTCGTCGATGACGAGCACGTTCACGCCGTGGTCGGCGAGGGCGCGCACCATCTGCTCGAGGTTCTCGCGTTCGTTGTAGGTGGGCAGGCAGACGACGGGGCGGGGCACGCTCATATCATCGCGACAGTGCCGGAGCTACCTCCCAACTCCGTCGTCGCCGATCAGATCGACCTCCTCGCGGACCTCCTCGAGCTCGAGGGCAAGGACACGTTCCGCGTCGTCGCCTACCGCCGGGCGTCCGCGCGGGTGCGCGAGACGTCGGGGTCCGTCGCCCAGCTCGCGCTCGACGGACGGGCGAAGGAGCTGCAAGGCATCGGCAAGACGATCGAGGAGAAGATCGTCCAGATCGTCGAGGTGGGCGAGATCGAGGCGCTCACGAAGTACAAGAAGGGCGTTCCACCGGAAGTCGTCCTCTTCATGAAGCTCCCCGGTCTCGGCCCGAAGACCGCGGCCCGGATCTGGCGCGAGCTCGGTGTCGAGACGCTCGACGAGCTCAAGGCCGCGGCAGAGGGCGAAAGGCTGCGGACGCTCGCGGGCCTTGGCCCGAAGAGCGAGGAGAAGATCCTCGCCGCGCTCGCGTACCAGGCGGAGAGTCCGGAAACCGACCGCTATCTGCTCGGCCGAGGCCTGCCGGCGGTACAGGCGGTCGTTACGGCGCTGCGCGAGCTGCCGGCGGCGATCGCGGTCTCGGAGGCGGGCTCGGTGCGACGCCGCAAGGAGACGTTCCGCGACCTCGACATCATCGCCAGCGCGAGGAGTCCCGCCGACCTGACCGGTCACTTCGCGAGCCTGGACTGGGTCGTCGACGTCGCGGCACAGGGCGACACGAAGGCGACGGTCGTCTCGCGCGACGGCCTTCGCTTCGACCTTCGCGTCGTCCCGCCCGCGTCGTTCGGCAATCTCCTGCAGCACTTCACCGGCTCGAAGGATCACAACGTCGCGATGCGCGAAGAGGCCGTGCGACGCGGGCTCTCGATCTCGGAATACGGCGTCACGAACGTCGAGTCGGGCGACGTCTTCAAGAGTGCGGACGAGGACGACGTCTACGAGTTCCTCGGCTACCAGCCGATCCCACCGGAGCTGCGCGAGAACTCCGGCGAGCTGGAGGCCGCCCGCCGCGGCGAGCTTCCGAAGCTCGTGGAGCTGCGCGACGTCCGCGGCGACCTGCATACCCATTCCCACTGGTCGGCCGACGGCAAGAGCACGCTCGAGCAGATGCTCGAGGGCGCGGTCGCGCGCGGCTACGCGTACTACGCGGTCACCGACCACTCGCACTATCTGCGCGACGGCCGGCTGCAGGCGCAGCTCGAGGAGATCGAGTCGCTGCGCGCGCGCTTTCCGACGCTGCGGATCCTCGCCGGCGTCGAGGCGAACATCCGCTCCAACGGCGAGGTCGACGTGGCCGACGAAGATCTTGCGCTGCTCGACTGGGTCGTCGCCTCGGTGCACAACGCGCCCGACTCGCGCCCGACCGAGCGCGTGCTCGAAGCGATGCAGAACCCGTACGTCGACGTCATCGGGCACCTCACGGGCCGGCGGATCGGAAAGCGTCCGCCGCGCGATGTCAACGTCGAGCGGGTGATCGAGGGCGCGCTCGAGACAGGAACCCTCCTCGAGATGAACGGCCAGCCCGACCGGCTCGACCTGCGGGACGTCCACGCCCGGGCCGCGAAGGAGGCCGGGCTGCGGCTGGTCGTCTCCTCCGACGGGCACGAGGTCCGGTCGCAGGCCTACGTGGAGCTCGCGGTGGCTCAGGCTCGGCGCGGCTGGCTGACGAAGGCCGACGTCGCCAACACGCGCACCTGGAAGCAGCTCGACAGGCTGCGGAAGCAGCGTTGACGGACTTCCGCGAGGACGGCGCCGCGGCGCTCGAGTGGGCGGCGAGCTACCTGGAGCGGGTGGGCGAGCTACCCGTGCTGGCACAGGTCCGCCCGGGCGAGCTCTCGGCGCAGCTCCCGCAGTCGGCCCCCGAGCAGCCGGAGCCGTTCGCCGACGTGCTGCGTGACCTCGACGAGCTGCTCCTGCCGGCCGTCACCAACTGGCAGAGCCCGCGCTTCTTCTCCTACTTCGCCGTGACCTCTTCGGAGCCGGCGATCCTCGCCGAGATGCTTGCGGCGACGCTGAACCAGGTCGCGATCGTCTGGCGCGCCTCGCCCGCGTCGACCGAGCTCGAGCTGCGCGTTGCCGACTGGGTGCGGCAGCTGCTCGGCCTTCCCGCCGGCTGGCACGGCCACATCGAGGACACCGCCTCGACGTCGACGCTCGCCGCGCTCATCGCCGCGCGCCATGTGACCGGCCGCAACGTCGTCGTCTGCTCCGAGCACGCGCACTCCTCCGTCGAGAAGGACGCGCGGATGCTCGGGATGGAGCTGCGCAAGGTGCCGGTCGACGAGGAGCTGCGGATGCGCGTGGACGGCTACGACCTCGACGACGTCGCCGCGGTCGTCGCGACCGTCGGCACGACGTCGTTTGCCTCCGTCGATCCGGTGCGCGAGCTCGCCGAGCGTGCGCACGCGGCGGGTGCCTGGCTCCACGTCGACGCGGCGTACGCCGGCTCAGCGTGGATCTGCGAGGAGGAGCGCTGGTCGGCCGACGGCGTCGAGCTCGCCGACAGCCTCGTCGTCAACCCGCACAAGTGGCTGCTCGTGCCGACCGACTGCTCGCTCGTCTGGACGGCGCGCCCGAACGAGTGGCGTGAGGCCTTCACGTTGACGCCGGAGTACCTGCGCACCGACGACGAGGCGTTCTCGCTCGCGGACTACGGACCGCCGCTCGGCCGCCGCTTCCGCTCGCTCAAGCTCTGGGCGGTTCTGCGCTGCTACGGCGCCGAAGGGCTACGGACCATCCAGCGCGAGCACGTCCGACTCGCGGAGCTCTTCGCCGGCTGGGTCGAGGAGAGTCCGGACTGGGAGCTCGTCGCACCGCAGCGATTCTCGCTCGTCGTCTTCCGGCGCGACGGAACGGACGAGGAGAACGAGCAGCTGCTCGAGCGCGTGAATGCATCGGGCGAGATCTTCATCACGCACACGAAGCTCGACGGGCGGTACGTCCTGCGGCTCGCGGTCGGCAACGCTCGGACGACCGAGGACGACGTGCGCCGCGCCTGGGACGTGCTCAACCGGGAAGCAGAACGATGAGTGACCTCCTTGACGGTGCACAAAGTCTGAGTCCCCACCCAGGCGTGCGGGACCTGTCCGGTGTCTGAGACCTCCGGGGTGCCCTAAAGCTGCTGCAAGACGGCGAGGAATTCGGTGGTCGAGTCGACGACGAGGTCGGCGGCTTCGAGCAGCGCGCTCGGTGCTTCCGCCGACGCCACGGCTACGCGCACGGCGACTTCCAGCCCGTCGAGCGCGGCGAAGGAGTCGAGGTCCGTCGTGTCGTCACCCGCCGCCAGTGCTCGACGCAGGCCGTGCTCCTCGAGCAGCCGCCGCACCGCGGTTCCTTTGTTCGAGCCGACCGGCGGCAGCACCTCGAGGATCTTGCGTCCGTAGCGCGCGACGAGGCCCTCCTCCCGCGCAGAGTCCGCGATCGCGTCGAGCTCGCGCACCGCCTGCCGCTCGTCGGTCTGGCCGCGGAAGTGGAATGCCACCGCCAGCCCTTTCACCTCGATGTCCTGCGGCGGCCACGGAGCATCGGCCGCGAATGCCGCAAGCGTCTTGCGCCACCGGTGCGCCTGCGGCTCGAGCTCGAGCCCGTGCGAGCCGACGCACACGACGCCGTCCACCCCGACCCGCGGACGGACGTCCTCGCTCGTCCGCCCGCTCACGACGGCGACGAGCGCATAGCGGCCGACGAGCCGCTCGAGCTCGGCGCGCGTCTCCGGCGGCGGCTGTGCATCCTCCGGCCGTTCGACGATCGGAGCGAGCACGCCGTCGAAGTCGAGGAAGAGGCCTGTCTGGGCCGGAGCCGCCGCCAACCGAGCGAGGAGATCGTCCGAACCGGCCACGGGGCCTACGCTACTTCGCCGCTGGGCATAATCAGTCCGTGCCAGACCTCGACGACCTCTGGATCCCGCTCGTAGACGAGCCGATCGGCGGCATCGTCGACCGCGTCCTGCAGGAGGATCCGGCGCTCGCTGCCACGGTCGAGACGCCGCACCGGATTCTCGCCTTCAAGACGTTCGCCTACATCCGCACGGGGATCCTGCTCGGCCAGCTGCTCTTCGACCACGACGTCCCCGACTGGGACGGCTCGGAGAGCTGGGTCGACGCGCTGCTCCGTGACCCCGCGCACCGCGCCGCGATCGAGCGCGAGGTCAGGACGGTCGCGGAGGAGATCGCCGCCGATCCGCAGTACGCCGACGAAGAGTCCCTCGCCCCGGATGACGGCACGCGCAACCGCTTCCGCGCCTTCGCGCGGGAGCATCTCGGCCGCGGTTAGTCCGGCTACGGCGTGTTGCTCGACGCCTTGCTGCCGTTCCCCTGGTAGACGAAGCCGTTTCCGCTGCCGAAGAGCTGGCGTGCGAGCATCCGGCGGAAGGCCGGGCCGGTGATCGGATTGAGCAGGAGGCCGATCACGACCCCGATCAGCAGCAGCAGGCCGTTCCGTGCGGAGCGCGCCGACTCTGCCGCATCCTGCTTGGCGTTCTTGACCCGGCTGGCCGCGCTCCGGAGCTCTTCGATCGCGTTCCGCAGCTCGTCCTGAATGTCCTTGTCGGCTGCGAGACGCGAGGCGGCGTCGGAGACCTTGCGCCGCGATCCGAGCTCGTCGTAGACAGCACGGGCGGAGGTGTAGGCGTTCCGGATGTTGTCGCGCAGCTCCTTGTCGTGGAGAGCGCGCTCGATATAGGGGCGCGCGCTCGCCGCGGCGGCGGCGGCCCTTTCCTTCGTGGTGTCCATCTGGATCGATCCTTTCCGTCGGGGATGGAGGGTGCTCCTATCTTTCCGCAGCTATCGGCTGCACGCCTCGAAGTACCCTTTGCGGCGAGGTGGCAAGCATCGGCAGGATCCTCGGCTCGCTCGTTGCCATAGTCGCAGCACTACTGCACGTCTGGTACCGCGGGGTGCTCGCTGCTCCCGAGGTGAAGCGGCGTAAGGCCGCTAGGCGGGCAGTCCAGCGGCCCTACTGAGCAGCGACTCGGCGAGGCGTCGCGAGGCCTCGTCGACGAGCTCTCCCTCGAAACGGGCTGCTCCCGTCGCCGCCCCGAGGAGCCGTTTCGCGCGCTCCACGTCGGCGGGCGATGGCGTGAAGATGCGGTTGACCGGCTCGATCTGGCTCGGGTGGATCACCCACTTGCCGTCGTAGCCGTGCTCCAGCGCCCGTCGCGCGGAGAGGACGAGCCCGAGGTCGTCGCCGAGTCGCGCATGCGGCCCGTCGAGCACCTGTAGCCCCGAGGCGCGCGCCGCCGCGACCACGCGCGCGAGCGCATAGTCGGTCGTGCCTGCTCCGATCGTCAGCGCGGGCACGCCGAGCGAGGCGGCGAGATCAGCCGGGCCGAAGACGAGCGCCTCGAGCCCGTGCCCGGCAGCCGCGATCCGCTCGGCTTCCACGAGCCCGCGCGCCGTCTCGATCTGGGCTTCGAGCCCGATTCCGGACGGGAGCAGTTCGGCCGCAGCGGACACGTCCTCGGCGGACTCGACCTTGGGGAGTACGACCACGTCGGGGCCAGTCTCCGCGGCGGCGCGCAGGTCGTCCTCCCACCACGGTGTCGAGCGTCCGTTGACGCGAAGTGCTGTTGTCCGGCCCAGCCGGCCGCGTGCCAGCGCGGCGACTGCGAGTCGACGTGCCTCGTCCTTGTCCTCGGCCGCGACGGCGTCTTCCAGGTCGACGATCACCTCGTCGGCGGCGAGCGACGACGCCTTCGCGAGCATTCGCTCGCTCGAGGCGGGAACGGTGAGGCAGGAGCGGCGCGCGCGGGTGGGCACGCGGGAACGCTAACGCCGCCGCACGAAGAAGGCGTACCGGCAGCCCTCGAACGTGGTCTCGCCCTCGGGCGTGAACTCCAGCTTTTCCAGAACCCGCAGCGCAGGCGCGTTGCCGGGACCGGTCATCGCCGTGATCCGCTCGAAGCCGGCCGCGAAGGCGGCGTCCAGGATGGCGACCGATGCTTCCGTCCCGTAACCGCGTTGCTGCACGTCGGCGGCGACGACGCAGCCGATGTCGAGCTCACGCTGCCCGTCGATCTGCTCCCACTGGAAGCCGGCCACCGCGACCGCTCGGCCGCTCTCTCGCTCGACCGCCGCCCAGAGGCTCATCCCGCCGTCGCGCTCGAAGCGGTCGATCTTCTCCCCGATCCACTCCTCCGGCTCCCCGAGGTCTGAGGCGTCCTCGATGCGGAGTGGCCGGATGACGAGCCGTTCCGTCTCGATCGGGAGCTCGATCCTCAGGTCTTCTGCCATACGGACACGTGCTTCGTGCTCTCGGCGGTGAACAGGGAGCGGTCCCAGTCCGCCCACCGCTCTCGCAGCTCCATCCCTGCCAGCCGGGCCATCAGGTCGAGTTCCGCCGGCGAGACCGCGCGGAACGGCACGGACAGCCGCCGCCAGCCGCCGTCGGCGAGGGAGAAGTGGTGGGAGACGAGCCTCTGCGTGTCGGCGTCGAACTCGTCGACGCCCACGTGGGTGTCGGTGAGGTCGAACACTTCGAGAGGCTGCTGGTTCAGAACGCCGACCTCGACGACGAGGCGGCCGCCCGGCTCCAGGTGGGCCGCCGCGTTCGCGAACGTGGCCACCTGGCCGTCCTGCGTCGTGACGTTGTTGATCGAGTTGAAGACGACGTAGACGAGCGAGAACGTGCCGTCCACCGTCGTGGTCGACATGTCGCCGATCGCGACCGGGATCCGGTCCGTCTTCCGCAGCAGCTGCGCGACCATGTCCGGCGAGAAATCGATCCCTTCGACGCGGACACCGCGCTCGGCGAGCGGCACGGCGATCCGGCCGGTGCCGATCGCGAGCTCGAGCGCCCCGCGGCCCGCGAGCGGGAGCAGGAAGTCGACGACCGGCCTGATCGGCATGCCGGTCGTCGAGGAGTCGTAGCGGGCGGCGGTGTCGCCCGCGAACCAGTCGGTCATCCCGCCCGCTTCAGCTTCCCGTGCTTCTTCGCGTGCCGTTCACCGACGCGGAAGACCACCAGGCCGATCGGCGTCGCCAGCACGGCGATGATCAGCAGCGGCCACACGTCCGCCCAGAGCAGGCCGGTGCCGTCGATGATCGACGCGCGGCAGCCGCGCAGCGCGTACGTCGCAGGCGAGATCTTCGACAGCCACTGCATCCACTCCGGCATGACGCTGACCGGGTAGTAGACGCCTGAGACCACGAGCATCAGGCCCTGGCAGACGAAGCCGAGCTGCGCGCCCTTCTCCGGCGAGATCAGCGGCAGCACCGACGTCATGATCCCGACGCCGATGAACGACACGGACGCGATCGCGAGCAGCGCGAGCGCCGCGCCGAAGTTCGCGTTCGGCATGTGGATCCCGATGAACGCTGCGACGGCGAAGAAGAGGATCGTCGCCCGGATCAGGCCGTAGAGCACCGCGTACGCGCCCTGTCCGAACAGGTGCACGAACCGCGACAGCGGGGCCATGAACGTGTACTCGATCGTCCCTTCCCAGCGCTCCCAGGCGACCGTCTCCGTCATGAACTCGAAGATGATCCCGAGGAAGGCCCAGATCGTCGCGCCGACGAGCAACAGCGCCGCCGCATTGTTCTCCTGCGCCGGTGTGATCCCGGGAATCGCGCGTGCGATGAAGACGATCGTGAGCGTGTTCGCGATCGTCCAGACCATGAACGCGAGGTCCCAGAGGAAGTACCTCTTGGTGAGGTACATGTTCCGCTCGACGATGCCGAAGAGGCCGACGAGCTGGTTCCTCGTCTCTAAGGCGAACTCGCTCATGCAAACACCTCCCTGTACTCGTCGTCGTCATCGTCGGTCGCCTCGTTCTCGAACTCGCGGCCGGTGGCGGCGAAGAACGCCTCCTCGAGCGTCTCGACACCGAAGCGGCGCTTCACGTCCTCCACCGGCTCGAGGAAGAGCAAGCGGCCGCGGTCGAGGATCCCCACGCGGTCGGAGAGCGCCTCCGCCTCGGCCATGTCGTGGGTGCAGAGGAGGATCGTGGCGTTGTGTGCCGCCCGGACGTCGCGGATGAATTCCTGCACCTCGAGCTTCGAGCGCGGGTCGAGGCCGGTCGTGGGCTCGTCCAGCAGGAGCAGGACAGGCGAGGTCAGGAGCGCCCGCGCGAGGGCGACCTTCTGCTGCATGCCGCGCGACAGGTTCTCCATCGCTTCGTTGCGGCGGTCCGGTGGGAAGCCGACGCTGCCCAGGATCTCCGGGACGGCTGTGCGTGTCTGCCCCGGCGTCATCCCGTAGAAGCGCGCCGCGTACGACAGGTTCTCGGACGCGGACATCTTCTTGAAGAAGCTCGCCTCGACCGAGACGCGGTTGACGAGCCGGCGGATCTTCGACGCCTCGCGATCGACGTCGTGGCCGAAGACGCGCGCCGTGCCGCCGTCGCTGATCAGCAGCGTCGAGAGCAGGCGCACGAGCGTCGACTTCCCCGAGCCGTTCTGGCCGAGGATGGTGACGCACTCGCCACGGGCGATCGTGAAGGTGACGTCGTCGAGCGCCGGCCACGGACGCTTGCGCGCGAAGCGGCCTGCTTTGCGGTCGCGACGCTTGAACGTCTTCCGCAGGTCGCGCACCTCGACTGCGGGCGCCCGGCTGTCTAGACGTGAGGCCAGATCTGTTGTCGATGCTGCGAAAGTGGACATGCTGCTCCTTCTGAAACGGGTACTCCCCTTGAAACGGAGTACGGAACGGAGGACGGGAGGCCGCCTGAGAGGCGGCGCGCGGACCTAAAGGGCGCCGCGGGGGCCGGCGAGCCGCACAGTGGCGCCTCCCCGGGTCCGGTCCATCACGTTCGCGAGCAACATGGCGAAGGCAGGGTAGGCGCTTCGCGCGCCGGCGTCAAATGTGGCGCCTGAGCACGTTCTTTGCGCCGTGTAGCGTGCGGCCGTGCCATCGTCCTCGACGTACGCGCTGTTCCTGGTGACCGCGATCGTGCTCCTGCTCATCCCTGGGCCGGCCGTCATGTACGTCGTAACGCGCAGCATCGAGATGGGCCGCAGCGGTGGCATCGCCTCGGTCGCCGGCATCACGACGGGAACCGTCGCGTACGTCGTGCTCGCGACCCTCGGTCTCTCGTCGCTGATCCTGGCGTCGACCGCCGCCTTCGATGCAGTCAAGTTCGTGGGTGCCGCGTATCTCTTCCTGCTCGGGGTGCGGCGCCTGCTCGGGCGCGGTCTCGAGGAGCCGGCCGAGGACGCGGCGCCACGCACGCGCCTCCGCGCCTACACGCAGGGCGTGCTCGTCAACCTCACGAATCCGAAGACGATCGTCTTCATCTTCGCGTTCATCCCCCAGTTCGTCGACCCGAACGCGCAGGATCCCGGCCTGCAGGTGCTTGCGCTCGGCCTCACGTTCGCGCTGCTCGGCTTCCTCAGCGACAGCATGTGGGCGCTGGCGGCCGGGACCGTCGCCGATCGCTTGCGCGGCTCGGCCGGGATTGCGTGGGTGCAGCGCTGGCTCGGCGGGACAGTCCTCGTCGGCCTCGGGATCCTCGCTGCGGTGTGGACACCGAGCAGGACCCAGTGAGCATTCGCGAGCTGCGGCCCGGCGACTGGCCGGTGGTGCGCGCGATCTACGACGAGGGGATCCGCGGCGGCGATGCGACCTTCGAGATCGAACCCCCGTCTTGGGAGACGTGGAACGCAGCACATCCCGAGCTGCGGCTCGTGGCCGAGCGGGAGGGCTCGGTCGTCGGCTGGGCCGCGCTGTCACCGGCGTCCGCACGCCTCTGTTATCGCGGCGTCGGCGAGGTCAGCGTCTACGTCGCCGAGGCGGCACGGGGTACGGGGTTCGGGCGTGAGCTGCTCGATGCACTCGTCAGAGGCTCCGAGCAGACGGGCTACTGGACGCTCACGGCCGGCGTGTTCCCCGAGAACGAGGCGTCTCTCCGGGTCCACCGCGCGTGCGGCTTCCGCCAGGTCGGAGTCCGCGAGCGGCTCGGCGAGTCGGCGGGCGTCTGGCGTGACGTGATCCTGCTCGAGCGCCGTTCCACGGTGGTCGGCGCGTGAGGTATCGGTTCGTCGACTGCCGCTGGGAGCTCGGGAATCCCGCCCGCGGACGCGAGCTCTACCTCGCCGGGCACATTCCCGGCGCCGCGTTCCTCGACGTCGACGCCGACCTGTCGGATCTCTCGGCGCGGGACGGAGGCCGCCATCCATTGCCCTCGGCGGAGCGGTTCGCCGCCGCCGCCGGTCGCGCCGGGATCGGTGACGGCGTCCACGTCGTCGCCTACGGGAACGGCGGTGGCCCGGAGCGGCTCTGGTGGCTCCTCCGCCACTTCGGCCACGACGACTGCGCCGTCCTGCTCGGCGGGATCGAGGCGTGGGGAGGCGAGCTCCGATCCGGAGAGGAGCAGATCAATCAGGCCGAGTTCAATCCGCGCCAGCGGAGCGGCGACACGATCGCCGCGGAGGAGATCGCGCGTCGGCTCGCCGATCCAGCCCTCGCCCTCGTCGACGCTCGCACCGCGAACCGGTGGCGCGGCGAGCCGAACGAGATCGACGACCCGCCCGGCCGGATCCCGGGCGCGGCGAACGCTCCCTGGAACGAGTCGCTGCAGGAGCTGCCCGTCGGGGAGCTCGTTGCCTACTGCGGCTCGGGCGTCACTGCGTGCGTCACGCTTCACCGGGCCTGGCTCGCCGGTCGCGAGGGGCGCCTGTATCCGGGCTCGTGGAGCGAGTGGTCGCAGCGCGGCCTGCCGCTGGAACGCGGCTAGCGGCGCGAGACGGCCGCGCCCGCTGCCGAAAGCGCGAACTTCGTCAGCGACTTCGGCATCCGCTGCGCGTCCTTGATCGTCGCGCGGAGGGCGGCGGCGAACTCCTCGACGTCGGCGTCGGTCACCACGAGCGGCGGCAGGATCCGGATTACCGCCATGTCGTGGCCCGCGACCTGGCTGAGGATCCGGTGCTGCGTGAAGAGCGGCACGACCACGAGCTGGGCGAAGAGGCCGCGCTGGGCACGCTCGATCATCCGATACGTCATGCGGCCGCCGCCCTCCGGCTCGCCGAACTCGATCGCCCATGCGAGACCGAGCCCGCGCACGTCGCGCACGACCTCGAACTCCTCCACGAGCGGCCGCGTCAGCTCGAGCAGCCGCTCGCCGAGTCGGGCGCTCTGCTCGACGAGACTCCACTCGCGCAGCTCGTGCAGCGTCGCGAGCCCGGCCGCCATCGCGAGCTCGTTCGGTGCGAACGTCGAGCCGTGCGACATCGCGTGCGGCATCGAGTCGAAGACCGCCTCGTGCACCGAGCGGGCCATCAGGAGGGCGCCCGAGGGGACGTAACCGCCCGACAGCGTCTTCGCCACCGTCACCAGATCCGGTTCCAGTCCCCAGTGCTGGAACGCGAACATCCGGCCCGTCCGCCCGAACCCGGTCATCACCTCGTCGACGCAGAAGAGCGTCCCGTAGCGGCGGCACAGCTCCTGCGCACCCTCGAGGTAGCCGTCGGGAGGCAGGTGGATCCCCTTGCCCTGCACGGGCTCGACGAGGAAGAGCGCGACGTCCTCGCGTCGCAGCGCAGTCTCGAGCGCGTCGAGATCGCCGAACGGAACCTGCTCGAATCCGGGCAGGAGCGGCTGGAAGCGCTCTGTGAACTCGCCGTTGCCGTTGGCCGAGAGGGAGCCGAGCGTCAGGCCGTGGAAGCCGTGCGCGGCGGAGAGGACGCGGGTGCGGCTGGTCGCTGCGCGCCCGAGCTTGAGCGCCGCCTCGACCGCTTCCGTGCCGGAGCTCGTGAACAGGCAGCGCTCGATCCTGCCGCCGGCGAGCGCGGTCAGCTCCTCCGCGAGCAGGCCGGGCAGGAGCGTCGTCCCCATCGCGAGCATCCCGGGCGTCTCGAGCGCGAGGGCCTCGACGAGCGCCCCACGGATCCGCGGGTTGTTTCGTCCGACGCCGTACATGCCGAACCCACCGAGCAGGTCGAGGTAGCGCGTTCCGTCGGCGTCGTAGAGGTACGCGCCTTCGGCGCGCGCCCACGTGCGGTCGAAGCCGATCGTCCTGAGTACGCGCACGAACTGCGGATTGATCGTGCGCGCCCAGAGGTCGAGATCCTCGCCGCCCCGCGCGTCGAGTAGCGCCTCGAGGCTGAAATCGCTCATCGCGGCGGACTGTATCCCCGGTGCGGCGAGCTAGACGCCGAACTCCGCCACGAGCCGCTCGGCGTACCAGTCCTCCCAGCGCTCCCCACGCGGCTCCGCCGTGTAGTCGCGGTCGAGCTGGACGAGTGCGTGGACGAGGTGGCTACGAACCGGAGTTGCACCGAGCAGCTGCGAGAGCTCGGAGAGCCTGAGCAGCCAGTCGGCGTACCACGACGCCCAGTCGGGGTCGTCGCCGTCGACGATGCGGTAGACGACGTGGTGCGTCTCGGCGGCCTCGTGCAGGAGGTCGGCAATGGTGGCAGTCTCGCTCATCCTGCGGATCCTCTCATCGACTCGCACAGCCGACAAGCGGCACGATCGGCGGGCCGCTGGCCGCACGCGGCGACGGGCACAATGCGCCCCGAGCCCCCGTAGCTCAGTGGATAGAGCAGCGGTTTCCTAAACCGCGTGCGCATGTTCGATTCATGCCGGGGGCATCGAAGAACTCCGTGCAAAGCGGCGGTTTCTAAGCCCGAGACGGACACGATCAGAATCGACCCGGCAGGGACGAGGCTAGGCGCCTCGGCGACGGTTGTGTACCGCGTCGCGCACAGCGCCGCGGAGCTCGCGCACACTCTCTGGGAGAGCTTCGTTTGCGTTGCGTGTCCAGTGCTCGAGGAGTTCGATCAGGGCGAGCATCTCGCCCTTGTCGAGGACCTCGACCGGTCTGCTCGCGCCGACAGCGTCGATCTTGGCGGCGATCGATTGCGTCGAGGGCGACTTCAGCGCCCGCGTCTTGAGTTCCTGGCCGACGCTCAGCGGCATTTCGACCCGCCGGCCGCCGACGTCGAAGTGGATACGGTCAAGGCGCGCGGGCATCGCAAAGAGGCTAACGCGTGAGTGCGTTGGTGGCTGGTCAGGGTCAGCGCCGGCCGTCTAGCGGGGGAAACGTGCCCACCAGTGCAAGAAGAGCACAAGGACGGCCAGGTAGCTGCCGAGCGCGATGAGCGCGTTTGTCATACGAGCGCGGCAGTCTTGCAGAAACGTACTGCAAGTGCGGCCGCGCCTCTGCTTCTTGACCCGGCGATACGCCATGACCCTGTCCCCAACCCGCTACAACAGGAGACGGGCCCCGAGGTAGACGAGGCCGGCGAGCCATGTCGCCTCTGCGAGTCCAACCGACGTGAGAAGGAGGTTGTTGAGCAGACGGTTGCTTTGTGTCGGCGCCTGCCGAACCTCGACAATTTCTGCAGCGGTTCTCACTGCCCCCGGCTCGTCCCGGTCGAGGACGCCGATCTCGTGGAGCTGCTCGAGCGCAACAAGGCGCCTTGCCCTCTCCGACAGCAACGGCTTGCGAATCACGGACATCGGACCTCCCGCCTGCTAGAAGCATCAACGCCGACCACGAGGTGTGAAGTCAGCCGAAGTGCTGCTCCAACCCGTCGGTCTCGGGAGGGACTTTGTGCGAGGCCGTACGCTTGAGGCCTGCGCGGAACACCGCTACGCCAAGGGCTGAGGCGCCGCCGTCCACGAGCCTACCAGCGCCTCGCGCTCGTCAAGTCCGACCGGGCGCGCGTGTCCGCGGATCGGCCTGCGCTACGAGGCGAGGTCATGGCTCGACGCTCCGGCGCGTGCGGGTCGGCGCAAGCGTGGGCGCATCGCTGATCCCTTCGAGCCGCATGCGCACGATGTGTCCCTCCCGGCTGTCGAGCAGGAGGCCGACGATCAGTCCGGCGGCGAATGCGCCGAGGACGAAGTCGAAGCCTGCCCGGCTCGCGACTAGCACGAGCCCCGCCAGCAGCAGGATCGATAGCCGCACGGCCGCCTCACCCGAGTGCGCGACGTGTCGCGGAGCACCGATGACGACGTGAGGAGGACGCGCACGGAGCGCCGTCATCGCGGCGTCGAACGAGAGGGCTGCGAAGGTGAGCAGCAGCCCGATCTCGACCCGGCGCAGTACACGCCGGTGCTGACCGCGACGCCCACCAGCAAGCCTTCGGCGTCGAGCCCGAGGGATTGCAGCGCGTATCCGGCGCCGATGGCGATCGCGAGGGAGATCGCCCATCCGAGGACGTGTGGACCGATGAGAATCCCGAGCGCGATCTCGACGACGACCGTCGGAAGCACGCGCGCGAGCTGGTCCGCGAGATGAACAGCGCGGCTGCCGATGCTGCGAGGACCAGGACTAACGACCGCGTCTGCTCGGTCGAGAGTGCGGCGAGGGACAGCGCTCCCACCTCCGACCTCATCGCCGGTGCGATTCAGGGAAGCGCATCGGACAGCGCGGGCTGCACATGTGCGATTCATGTCGGGGCACGTCTCGGGAGGCGTTCGTCCGAGCGGCGGCGTACCGTCGGGGCGAGTGGAGGCCTTCGACTCTGACGCAGACCCGGGCACGGCCTTCTGCCGTCTCCCGCAGGGCCTGTGGGCCTGTCTCCGGGGCAGCGGGGCACCCTGAGAGAGACCGGTGACACTGCTTCGCTCGTGTCCTCACGGGCCGTGCGGCGGGCAGGGAGGTTTCGGTCGCTGGCGCTTGTCGCCGGCGCTGTGCTCGTGATCGCCGTGCCGGCTGCGTCCGGCGCGCCGCGACCTGCCGCGGTCGCTTGGCCGGGCTCGAACCTCCTCTATCGAGATCTCACCCACGGGAAGGGCTACCAGGCGGCGGTCGCCTCGGCTGTTGCGGCCTGGAACAGGTTGGATCTCGGTGTTCAGCTCGAGCCGACGAAGGGGCCGGCTGCGGCGCGGATCACGCTGGGTCGCGGGCGCTGTCTGCTCGGCCGCGCGGGGATCGCACCTCGTGGTTTCCGAGCCGCCGGGGCGCACCTCATCGTGGCGCGCTCCTGTCCGGCGCTGATCCGGCCGCTGCTCCTCGCCCATGAGCTCGGACGGGTGCTGGGCTTGCCGGTGGACAACAGCCGCTGCTCCTTGATGAACAGCCATGCCGTGAGTGACGGCCTGACCTACGTGGTGCCGGCCAGGTGCTCGCGGAAGCATCCGCCCTCGTGGATTCGTCGCTTGATCGATCCGGGGACGGTTGCGCTCGCGCGGCGCATCTATCTTGCTCCGCAGGTTCCCGCGCCCCTCGCTCTCGGGGTCGACGCGACGGGCGTGCCGAGGGTGACGTGGGTCGAGCCGGCCTCGAGTGCCACCGCGGTCGTGGTCGCCCGAGAACCCTCGGGTTGTCCCACGGACCGTGATGTCGCGGCGGGTACCGCCACGGAGATCTACCGTGCGCCGCCGGCACCCGGTCAGCACCTCGTCATCGACTCGAGCTTTCCCCGAACCGGCGAGACCGACTGCTATCGCGCCTTTGCTCTGAACAAGTGGGGCCGGGCTTCGCTTTCGAGCGATGCGATCTCCTACACGTTCGGCGGGCCGATCGCCGGTTTCTCGGTCGGCCCCGCGACGGCAAACGCAGCCGCGGCATTCTCCGACACGTCCACCGCGCAGCACGGCTCGATCGTGCGCTGGGTCTGGGATTTCGGCGATCCCTCGAGCGGAGCAGCCGACACGCTGGACACCACCGATCCGGCCGTCGGCCGGCACCCCTCTCACGTTTACGCGAGTGCAGGAGCCTACGACGTCTCGCTGACCGTCACCGACAGCGGCGGCCGCAACTCGACGATCTTGCAGCTGATCGAGGTCACCGGCTGATGTCCGGCGACGTTCTTCTTGCGCCCCTGCTCGCGGCCGCTGTGGTTCTCGTCCTCGCCGGCCCGGCGAAGCTGTGGCGGCCCGAGGCGGCGGGCCGATTCGCCGCAACGCTGGGTGTGCCCATGCCGTGGTTGTTCGTCCGGGTAGCGGCGGTGGTCGAGATCGCGGTCGGGGCAGCGGCGCTGGTGCAGCCCAGACCGGCCGCGGCAGCGATCGCGGTTCTGTATGCGCTCTTCACCGGGCTGGTCGCCGTGCAGTTGCGACGGGAAGGAAGCCTTCCCTGCGGTTGTCTCGGCGCTCGCGAGGTTGCGCCGTCACGGCTGCACCTGTTCCTCAACATCGCCTGCGTCTGCATCGGCTGCCTCGCGGTCTTCGCGCCGCCGCCCGCGTTCGCGACGTTCGCGTCCGTCCGGCCGTTTGCCGCTGTGCTCGTCGGGTTCGTCGCGGTAGCCGTTGCGCTCTTGAGTCAGGCCGGCCTCGTCTTCGCCCCGACGATCAGCGCCTGGCAGGGAGGCCGGGCATGACCGATCCGGTTCGGGTCGCGTCTGAGGCGCTCGAACGCCGGTCCTCGCGACGCGGCTTCCTCGTCCGCGCGGCCGTGCTCGGCTCGGCGCTGGCGGTCGCGCCCCTCCGCTACCTGCTCGAGCCGGTGTCTGCGCTGGCGGCCATCGTGCGGCCGCACGACTGCGGCGGCGGCTTGTGCACGGACGGCTGGACCGAGTTCTGCTGCACGATCAACGACGGGCTCAACGTCTGCCCCACTTACTCCTTCGTCGGCGGCTGGTGGAAGTGCACCGACTACCGGGGTCGCCAGCTGTGCGAAGAGGAAGGAGTGCGGTATTACGTCGATTGCAACCGTCTTCCCGGCCACGACATGCCCGGCGGTTGTCACTGCGCGAAGGGCGACTGCGGCCATCGCCGGGTCGGCTGCAATCACTTCCGCTACGGGCAGTGCAACACCCAGATCGGAGAGATCACGGCCATCGCGTGCCGCGTTGTCGTGTGCAGGCACCCGGCGACGATCCCCGCCCTCAACTGCAACCCGACCTACAAGGAAGACAACCGCACCTGTAGCCACGAAGCACCCTGTCTCACGACCTCCAAGACGGCCCGGGAGTTTTCCTGGTGACCGTCATCGTGGCCGCGGAGACGCTGCTCCTCGGAGTCGTTGCCTTGTTCGTGATCGCCTTGCTGCGCAGCCACGCCGAGATCCTGCGCCGTCTCGAGCAGCTCGCGCCGCAAACGCCGCTGCCGCAACCCGATGAGCGCGCGCCGGAGCAGCTCGGGTCGACGGATCTCCATGGCGCTACACCCGACGGCGGAGTCCGGCAGCTCGTTCTCTCGCCGGGACCGGACACCCTGCTCGCATTCCTCAGCAGTGGCTGCTCGACCTGCGTCGGCCTCCTCGAGGAGCTCCAGGCCGACGATCTGCCGCTGCCGTCCGGCCTCCGCCTCGTCGTCGTGGCCAAGGATCGCCGGCTGGAGCGGTTGCGCTTGTTCCGGCCGCTCGCCGGTCGGGTCGAGGTCTTGCTGTCGTCGGCCGCTTGGGACGACTTTCGCGTCCCGGGAAGCCCGTACTTCCTCCACGTCGACGGCTCGAGCGGCCAGGTCGTGGGAGAGGGTTCGGCCGGCAGCTGGGGGCAGGTGGCGAGCCTGATAGTCGACGCCGGAGACGATCGTGCCGCGCCCGACCACGTGAATCGCGATCGGATCGACGATGTCCTCGCCGCGGCCGGGATCGGCCCGGGCCACCCGAGTCTCCGCCCCGGTGGGTCGATGGCAGGGAACGGAGCCTGATGCGGGAGCCCCTCCTCGCTGCTTCGTTGGCGCTGCTCGCTGCGGTGCGCTCAACCTGGTCTCCCTGAGGGACATCGATGCTCTCGAGCATCACTCCGCTCGGGGAGCGGAGCCGGCGGCAGCAGTTCGCAGTCACCGCACTCTTCCTGCTGGTGGGTGCCACCGCTGCGGGCGCGGCGCTCGGCGGGGCTCTCGGTGAGCTGGGGTCCCGGCTGCCGTTCGGCTCGTCAGAGCGTCTAGCTGCCCTCGCGGTGGCGGGAGCGCTCGGCCTGGCCGGTGATCTGTTGCTGCCGGGGGGAGTCCCGACCCATCTTCGCCAGGTCGACGAGCGCTGGCTTCGTCGCTACCGGGGTTGGGTGTACGGGTTCGGCTTCGGCGGCCAACTCGGCGTCGGCGTCGCGACGGTCGTCACGACCTCGGCCGTGTACCTGACCATCCTGGGCGAGGCGCTCGCCCCGTCTGTCTTGGTGGGTGCCTCGATCGGAGCGGCGTTCGGCGGCATCCGGGGCGCCTCGGTGCTCCTCGCCGCCCGCATCAACACGCCGGCGCATCTCCTCGATTTTCATCGCCGCGTCGCGGCTCTCGAACGACCGGCCTCCGCGGTGACGATGGCAGCCCAGGCGGTCCTCGCGGCGGTAGCCATCGGGGTCGTCTTGTGAGAGAGATCAGGGGATTCGGAATCTCCGCGGCGATCCCCGACGGCTGGGAAGCCCGCATCCATCGACACACCGAGGGCGAGCCAACCCTGCACACGGCGACGTTCGTCCTCCCACCCCACGATGGCGACTTCGGAACCCGCGCAACGCGGCGTATGCCTACAGAGGCGCTTTTCCTCAGCCTGACCGAGTACCGGACGGGCAGAGGGCTGGACGTGCGCCGCGGGCTCTTTGCGAATCGGCCGCCGACGTCGCTCGATGCAACCCACTTCAGCAGCCACTCGCTCCTGCAGGCCCGGCCCGGCCAGCGCGGCCTGCAACGGTTCTTCTCATTTTCCGGTCGCGCGTTCTGCCTCTACGTCGTCGTCTCCGGCTCCGCTCGCACGACGCACCACCTGGCTGCTGCATCGCACCTTCTCCGCCGCCTCGACATCTCCAACTAGTGCGCGCTTCCCTCGGTCTCGAGGACCAGCGCCTCGATGCGCTCCAGGAAGGGACGTGTCTCGGGGTGCGCACGTAGCTCCTCGCGCACCGGCTCGACGCGCTCGTGCATCGCCTCGAGGTCGTCGTCCGACGCGTAGATCGCGGTCACCGCCGGGGGGAGGGCGTCGCGGTCGCGCTGCTCCTGATCGGCCAGATGCTCGAGCGCGCGCGCGAGCGTCCCGGCGGCTGCCTCATGCAACATCTCGCGCTCTTCGGGTTCGAGCCAGTCATACGTCCTGCGAGAGGCGACGAGCGCGATCGTCCGCGGCCAGAGGTTGACGTTGAACGTGATCGAGCCGCGCAACCTCCAGCCTGCGAGCGCCTCGGTCTGCACATCCAGACCATCGATCAGCGCATCGGCCCTGCCGGCCATGTCTTTGACGGAGAGGGTCACAGCCTCCGCGCCGAGCGCGCGGTAGGTCGAGTCGGCCACGAGCGACTCGTGGATCCGCAGCTTCGCGCCCTCGTAGTCGCGCGGCCCGAGCAGGCGCCTCGCGAAGGCGAACGGCTTCCGCTGAGCGCCCGGAAGCATCACCAGCCCCACGAGGCCGAGCCGCTCGAGCGGCTCGAGCATCTCGACCGCCACGTCGTCACGGCAGACAGCGTCGAGCGCCGAGTAGTTCTCGAGCAGGAACGGCATCTGTAACGGGTCGAGGCTGCGCACGCCGAGACAGCCGAACGCGCGCGTCCCGGCCCAACCGAGGTCGGCCTGGTCGGCCGCCACCGCCGCGACCGTCGCCGTTTCCTCGCGTGGGTTGTCCGCCGTGGTCCAGGTGTTGACGAACGTGATGTGCAGACGACCGCCGGAAACCCGGTCAAGCTCCTCTGCGAACCACCTGAGCTCGGGTTGCAGCGAGAGATGCGCGTTCGCGAAACGAAGCTCGCGCGGCTCGCGCCGCGGCCGCACCGACCGTGTGGCCCAGGTCAGCCGGCCGTCCAGCGCCCGCCTTGTGTCGGAGCGCCCGATCGGATCCCACGTCCTGTGAAGCCGCCAATCGAGCGCAGGCGGTACTCGCCGAGCGAACTCGCCCGGATCCGTGACCAGCAGGCGGGCCGCGCCACCCCAGTTCATCAGGGAAGCGCTCTCAGTGCGGCGAGGTCGGCGTCATTCGGCGCCCACTGCGCGGCCTGCGCGTTCGCGCGAACCTGGTCGGGACGCGTCGCCCCGGCGATGACCGAGCTCACACTCGGCATTGCGACCAGGCCGCCGATCGCGACGTCCAGCAGCGAAACGCCTCGTTCCGAGGCGTACGCCTCGAGTGCCTCGACGCGATCGAATGCCTCGTCGGTCAGCCACTGCTCCTTCGGCCAGTGCAGCGGCATGCTCGCGTACCGGGAATCAGGCGGAAGCGGCTCGCCGCGGTGGTATTTGCCGGTGAGGAGGCCGCCGGCGAGCGGGAGATACGGGAGGACGCCGATACCGAGCTGCTCGCAGAGCGGCAGCAACTCGGACTCGACCTCGCGGTGGACCAGGCTGTACTGAAGCTGGATGCTGACGACCGGCAAGCCGATCCGCTGCGCGAGTGCAAGTGCCTCCTCCAGCTTCGGCGCCTCGAGGGGCGGGAGACCGCACCAGCGGATCTTGCCCTCGCGCACCAGCGAGGCGAGCGTCGCGAACGTCTCGTTCAGAGGCGTCTCGCCGTCGAGCGCGTGGTACTGGTAGACGTCGATCCAATCCGTGCCGAGTCGTCGCAGCGATTCGTCCAGTGCCCAGCGGATGTACGGCTCGGATCCGCGCGGCGCATCGCGCTTGCGGAGACCCATGCTGCGTCGCTGCGGCGCACCCTCGAGCGTCGTCCAGCCCCACTTCGTCGCGATCACCACCTCGTCGCGCCTCGAACCGAGCGCCTCTCCCAGATACCGCTCGCTGTCGGTTCGGCCGTACAGGTCGGCCGTGTCGAAAAACGTCACCCCCAGCTCGAGTGCGGTGGCGACGATGTCCTGCGCCTCGGCGAGTCCGATCCTCAGCCCGAAGCTGTTGCAACCGAGACCGAGCACCGAAACCTCCGGCCCGTCGGTCCCGAGACGACGCGTCCGCATCGAACCACGCTAATGAGGCAGTTCTGAATGTCGCCTGAACGCGTTTTCGGCGCCGATACCGAGCTAACCTCACACGGCGATGGCCGCCGTAAGCGCGGATCTGCTCACTCCGACCGTCTGGGTGGTCGAGGACGACGCCGAGTTGCGCGCAATGCTCGTTCGTGGTCTCGAGGAGGACGGTTTCGCCGCCACGAGCGTTGTCTCGGGGCACGAGCTGATGAATCGCCTCCGCACCGGACGGCCCGATGTCCTCGTGCTGGACATCGGACTGCCGGACGCCGACGGCCGCGACGTCTGCCAGGCTCTGCGGGCCGAAGGCGTGGCGTCGCCGGTCCTGTTCCTGACCGCCCGGGATGCGGTGCCGGATCGTCTGAGTGGCTTCGCGGTCGGTGGAGACGACTACCTCGTCAAGCCGTTCGAGTTCGCCGAGCTGGTTGCTCGGCTGCACGCCCTCCTGCGTCGTGTGGGCAATGACGGCGCAGCGGGCGCGCCGGCGTTTCGCCTCGATCCGGCCGCGCACGCCGTGTTCGTCGGTGACTCGAACGTGACGCTCACGCCGACCGAATTCCGGCTCCTTGCTCGCCTGATCGGCCACGCAGGCGAAGTGGTTCGGCGCCGAGAGTTGATCGCGACCGCGTGGCCACACGGAGCTCAGGTCCGGGACAACACGCTCGACACCTACATCGCGCGGCTGCGGCGGAAGCTCGCGCCGCTTCCCGCTGCTCCGGAGATCGCGACGGTGCACGGCGTCGGCTATCGGCTGCAATGAGGAAGACGCCTCTGCGGAATGTTCGCTCGCGCCTGCTCGCGATCGTGCTCGTGGCTCTCGCGCTCTCGCTCACCGCAGCCACCCTGATCTTCAACGTCCTCTTTGCCCGCACCACCCAACGGGACGCGGACGCGCTGGTGCGGACGCGTGCGGCTTCCGGACTGTCGTTCGTCGCCGAGCACGACCAGAGACTCAGGCTCCTCCCCAATCGAACGGTCAGTGACTCGCTCGTCTGGCTCTTCGACGGCAAGTCCCTCGTCTCCGGGCCGACCGGCCCTGCACGCACGGCCGCCCGAGCGCTCGCACGAGACCCTGAGCATCAATTCGCCGACCTCGAGAGGCTCGACCTCCGGTTCTACCGGGCTCCCGTCTTCCTCGACGGATCTCGCCGCGGGACTCTCGTGACGGCGGTCTCGATCGCCCCCTACGAGACCACTCTCAAGATCGCGCTGATCGCTTCGGTGGTACTTGCCGCCATCGTGCTGCTCGTCGTCGGCACGATCGTCTACTTCCTCCTACGTTCGGCACTCCAGCCCGTTGCTCGGATGACCACGCAAGCCGCCGCCTGGAGCGAGCACGATCTTCATCGCCGCTTCGACCTCGGTGAGCCGCACGACGAGCTGACGCTGCTCGCGGCCACCCTGGACGGGCTGCTCGACCGCCTTGGCAACAGCATCCGCCGCGAGCAGCGCTTCTCGGCGGAGTTGTCGCACGAGCTCCGCACACCGCTCGCGAAGATCGTCACCGAGACCGAGCTCGCTCTCCGTCGCGAGCGCGATCCCGCCAGCTACCGCGCCGCGCTGGCGGTCGTGCTCAGGAACGCTCACCAGGTCTCTCGAATCCTCGACGGCCTGCTCGCGGCCGCGCGCCACGAGGCGCAACCGCACACAGCTCAGACCGACGCCTGGCACGTGGCCGAGAAGGCCATCGATGCCGTAGCGCCGACGGCCGTCGAGCGCGACCTCGAGTTGACCGGATCCCGGCCGACGACGGACCTGACGCTCAGCATCAACGCCGATCTCGCCGAACGGGTGCTGCAGCCCGTGCTCGAGAACGCCTGCCGCTACGCAGGCTCGTCGATACGCGTCAGCGCCTACCGCGACGGGCCCGCGGTCGCCTACCTGATCGAAGACGACGGGCCCGGCGTTGCCGAGGCCGAGCTCGAGACGATCTTCGAGCCCGGCACTCGCGGACTCGCTGCCCAAACCACCAACGGACACGCGGGCGCCGGTCTCGGACTCGCACTGGCCCGCCGACTCGCTCGCACCGCCTCCGGCGACGTCCGCGCACTGGCCGAACGCGGCGGTTGCTTCATCGTCACCCTGCCCGCGGCGCCGTAGCCGTCGGGTACCGCGCGACCGATTCGCTCGACTACGTTCCGCTTCGGGAGCGGCTCACTGGATCCACTCGGCTTCCGGTGCCCGGACCTGAGCTTCCTCGCCCGGCGCGCTGCCGCTGTCGACCGTGGACGCATCGCCCCCCGCGGCACGTTGAGCGGCAGCCTCCGCCTTCTTCGCTCGCTTCCGCTCGCGGCGCTCCTTCACTGCGAGTTCGCGAGCACGCTTCGCGTACGTCTGTTGACTACGAGGGGCGATCGGCTGTGCCTCCTCACTCGAGGGTTGAACGGCAGCTGCAAGGCCTGGCGACCTTCGCAGCTGCCCTCACGCACTCGGACCTACAGCGGAGCGACGTTCGTCGCTTGCGGCCCCTTCTGGCCCTGCTCGGGCTCGAACTGCACCTTCGCGTTCTCGGCGAGCGTCTTGTAGCCGTCGCCGGCGATCGCGCTGTGATGAACGAACAGATCCTCGCCGCCGTCGTCAGGAGTGATGAAGCCATACCCCTTGTCGGCGCTGAACCACTTCACGGTTCCGGTTGCCATCGATAACACCTCCTCTGCTCTTCAGGAACGGGCAAAGGAAGCGCACGGCGCGCATCCGGCTTACTCGCTCGGAAAGCCGTTCGAGCCTAGCAGCAGCGCGACGCAGGGTCGTCAGCCGACGCGGATGATGAAGAAGGCGATCGCGACGTACTGGCAGCTGACGGCGACGAGGGTGAGTACGTGGAACACTTCGTGGTAGCCAAACACGGCCGGTAGCGGGTCGGGACGGCGGCGAGCGTAGACGACCGCGCCGGCTGTGTAGAGGAGCCCACCGGCACCGAGCAGGGCGACCGCTGCCGGGTTGAGGCGGGTGGCGAGCTGGGGAAGAACGGCTACGCCGACCCAGCCAAGCGTGATGCCGATCGTCGCCGCAAGCCACTTCGGTGCGTCGACCCAGATGAACTTGAAGATCGCGGCGGCGGCGGCGCCCGCCCAGACAACTGCCAAGACGGCCCAGCGCCAGGCGCCGGTCAGGACGAGCAGGCAGACGGGCGTGTAGGTACCCGCGATCAGGAGATAGACGCCCGCGTGATCGACGCGCCGCATCCAGAGTCTGAGTTCGGGCGTCCAGGTGACTCGGTGGTAGAGGGCGCTCACGCCGAAGCAGGCGGCGACGGCAGCAGCGAATACCGCCGCCGCTACGTGTTGACGGGCGCCCCCGGCTCCGACGATCAACAACGTTCCCACCACCAACGACACGAAGAAGCCAATCTGGTGGAAGACCCCGCGAAGCACCGGCCTGGGGAGCACCTGCTCGGGCGTGACCGCCACAGCTAGATGCTACTAAGGACCGACACGAACCCGAGTCTCCCCCCGCCCGACGTCAAAAGTCAACTCTCGAACTGGCTACCGCTGGGGAGATCGCTTGACTCCGGCTCTCCGCCTGCCGATGAAGAGTCGGTGGGCTCCACGCCGACACGTCGCGGCAGCGTCGAGGCGCCGCCCAGCTTTGCGGCAACGCTGCTCTCCGAGCGCCCCGTCTCGGGCGGCCGCGTGCTCTGGCGACGGCTGCTGCCCGCGGGCGTCTCCGTGGTGGTGGCCAGCAGCCTGCTCTCATGGGTCGGCGAACGAAGCAATCTGTACGGCACCTTCGCCGTTGCGGTGTTCACGGTGCTCATGGTCGCGGCCCTCGTGGGCCTCATCTGGCAGGCGGCGCGGCTGCTCGACCAGGCGGAAGGTGGGAGGCGCGCACTCGAGGCGCACTATCAGCGGCTAGTCGAACAGCTTCCACTCGTCGTCTACGTCGACGAGCTCAGCGACAACTCCGCCAACATCTATACGAGCCCGCAGGTGGAGGAGCTGCTCGGGTACACGGTCGAGGAGTGGGTCTCCGACCCCGAGCTGTTCGTCAAGGTGCTGCACCCGGACGACCGCGAGCGGGTCCTGGCCGAGATCCAGCGGACGAATGCATCCATCGAGCCGGCCGTCTGCGAGTACCGCGTGGTCGCGAAGAACGGCCGCGTGGTCTGGATCAGAGACGAGTGGGCCGTCTACGCGGAAGAGGGACGGCCGGTGCACTCGCAGGGCTACATGCTCGACATCACGCGACGCCGGCAGGCGGAGGAGGAGCTGCGCCTGCTCGCGCTGAGCGACTCGCTCACGTCGCTGCCCAACCGGACGCTGCTCGTCGAGAAGCTGCGCGACGGCGAGACCGACACGCCGCGTGCGTTGCTCTTCCTCGACCTCGACGACTTCAAGACGATCAACGACAGCCTCGGTCATCCGACCGGCGACGAGGCGCTCGTAGAGCTCGCAGGGCGGATCGCTGGCGTCATTCGCGACGGCGACCTGGTCGCGCGCATCGGCGGCGACGAGTTCGCAGTGCTGGTCGAGACCGTCGATCGCGCCGCACTCGAGGCGTTCGCCGGGCGGCTTCTCGCCGCGGTCCAGGAGCCCCTGGTGCTGGGTGGGCGTGAGCTACGGCTCAGCGCGAGCATCGGCATCGCAACCGGCACGGGCGCCGAGGATCTGTTGCGCAACGCCGACCTCGCGATGTACGAGGCGAAGGGTCTCGGCGGCGAGGGCTTCGCGTTCTTCGCGCCCGAGATGCACGCCGCCGCCGAACGCCGGCTCGCGGTGTTCGCGGAGCTCGGCCGGCCCGACCTGTACGACGAGCTCGTCCTCCACTACCAGCCCACGTTCGACCTGGCGAACGGCGCTGTCGAGGGTGTCGAGGCGCTCCTGCGCTGGCAGCACCCTCAGCACGGACTGCTCGCGCCGGGCGTCTTCATCTCCGCCGCGGAGGAGAGCGGCGCGATCGTCGGCATCGGTCGCTGGGTGCTCAGGGAGGCGTGCCGGGAGGCGGCTGCCTGGAGCGACCTCTGTGGGAAGAGGCCGGTCGTCGCCGTCAACGTGTCGGCGCGGCAGCTGCGCGAGGACGTGTTCGTCGCCCATGTGTCCGAAGCGCTCGCCGCCAGCGGTCTGCCCGCCTCGGCGCTGCGGCTCGAGCTGACCGAGAGCGTCCTGCTCGAGGCGACCGAGACGACGCGGAGAAACCTCGCGGGCGTGACGGAGCTAGGCGTCGCGCTCGCGATCGACGACTTCGGCGCCGACCATTCCTGGATCGGGATGCTGAAGGAGCTCGCACCGGACGTGCTCAAGATCGATCGGTCGCTCGTCGCTGTCGCTGGTGAGCGCGAGCAGGCGCTGTTCCAGGGCGTGCTCGCATTCGCGCGCGAGCTCGGGCTGAAGGTGCTCGCCGAGGGCATCGAGGAGGCGGAGCAGCTCGCCGTCGTGCGGCGCCTGCGTTGCGACGCCGGCCAGGGCTTCTACCTCGCGCGGCCGATGCCGGCCGATCAGCTCCGGTCGATGCTCCTGCGCGAGGAGCGTCTCCCCCAGGTCTCGCTCCGCCTGGTCTGAGTCGACTACCGGCGAGGTTTCGAGCGAACGACGCGCAGCATCGCGTGCATGCCGAGCGCGCGATGGTTCGGCATCGCACACCACAGCATGTATCCGCCCGGGGCGAGCTTCAGTTCGCGATCGACGATCTGGCCCGGGAGGACGCTCGGGAACCGGATGATCCGTGTGCTCCCCATCCGTTGCAGGTCGAGGTCGTGCGCGTCCTGGCCGCGGTTGACGAGCTCGACGATCACCCGGCCGGCCTTGACCCGGGTGCGCGAGAGGCTGTAGCTGAACTCCTGCGCGACCACCTGGACGCGCGCGGGCGGATGCTGTGCCTGAGCGTGAAGGATCATGCGACGAGCTTCGGCTGAGCGAAGGATGCGGCGTGCGGGATCACCGCGCGGGCGTCGACTCCGAACCACTGCTCGAGCAGGGCCGAGTAGATCCCCCGGAAGTCGGAGGTGGCCGCCACGTTGCCGTCGCTGTCCAGTCCTTTTTGCAAGCCGGGAAACTCGCCGACCATCTTCCCGGCCACGCGGCTCCCGACGAGGAAGCCGACGCCGGCTGCGCCGTGGTCGGTGCCGCTGTCGCCGTTCTCGGCCGCGCGGCGCCCGAACTCCGACCAGATGTGCACGAGAACCCGGTTGGCGAGGCCGCGCGCCTCGAGGTCGCGCTGGAACGCGAGCAGGGAGTCCGAGGTCAGCTGCAATCCCGAAGCGAGCGCGGTCGGCTCGTCGGCGTGCGTGTCGTACTCGCCCGGCGCCGTCAGCGCGACGCAGTGCAGCGGCAGGCCGGCGGCGAGCATGGCGGCCAGCCCTGCGAGCCTCTGGGGAAACGGGTCGTCCGCCTGCGGGTACGGCACGGGGCTCGAGATCTTCGACGACTGGAAGGGGATCAGCTGCCGGCGGAGGCGGTCCACCTGCGCCGAGACGTTGCCGGCGGTGCGGAGACCGGCGTCCGCGGGCTGGTGGCCGAGAAGGCCGATCGCCTCGAGCATCCGCTGCTCGACCTCGCCCCACACTCGCTCGCTGTAGAAGTCGTACTGGTCAGGGCCCGAGATCGACGCGACCGGAACTTTGCCGGTGGCCAGCGCCGGAGCGAGGGTGTCGTCGAGCGAGAGTCCCTGGAGCGGGTTGTCCTTCTTTCCCACCCGGTCGAGGTAGCGTCCGAGCCAGCCCGTCCGCAGGTCGGCCTCGGTCGCACCGACCTCCCAGTAGTGGCGGGACGTGAAGTGCGACTGGTCCGCGTGGGTGTAGCCCACGGCCGGCATCACCGTCACCTTCTTCTCCGAGTAGAGCTGCTGCAGTCCGCCGAGCGCGGGATGCCAGTAGAGGCGGTCGTCTTCGGCGAGTGGGGTCCCACCCGCCAGCGCGAGCTGCGGCCGCAGCTTCTTGTAGAGCGCCTCGCCCTGCGGTGACAGGACAGAGAGGCCGTCGGCGCCGCCCTCGAGGAAGACCGAGACCAGGATCGGCGAGGCCGGCCCGGAAGCTGCGGCGGCGATTCCCTCCGCGAGTGCGCCGAACCCGAGCTGCGAGCCGCCGTAGACGGCGAGGGCAGCCCCGAGGCCGTTGGCGAGGAACCGGCGCCGGCTGAGTCCCGTCCCGGCCGGGAGTGGCATTCCCGGCTCGATCGCGGGAAGTCCGCGGCCGGCCTCCGCCAGCGCGCGATGGAGGAGCCGCGAGCGCGAGAGCCCGTCGCAGTGGTTGCACCCGTCGGTCATGCGGCCTGCAGCTCCGGCGAGACGGCGATCAGCTGGCGGAGCGCGTTCTGGACCATCACCGGGTACTGCTCGCGCTTCCAGTCGGCTCCCTTGGCGTCGTGCAGCGCCCGCTGCGCAAACGTGTGGAGCGCATGTCGAGTGTCGTGGCCGAGCGGAGGCTCATGCCAGAAGCGGCAGGCCTGGTCGAGGAGCTTCTTCGCGTCGTAGGGCTGGTGGGCGTGCCCGGGGTCGAGCGCGTGGCGATCGAGCACGTACTGCGCGATCCACCAGCGTCCGCGCCAGGTGGCCGTGTCGAGCCAGCGCGTGTCGTCCCAGCCGCCGACGTTGGGCGGGTAGAAGAGCTGCTGGCCCGCCATCGAGTCGAGCCACGTCCAGGCGGTGGTGTCGATCCCACGCCGGATCCGGCGCAACAGACCGGCGTTGTAGACGACCGGCGGCTTCACCAGCCGGGGGCCCCGGTAGAGCGCCGGGTGCTGGAGGATCGCGGCGACGACCGGCCGTACCTCGTGCTTCGACGACTTGTAGAGCCGCTCGAGCGCCCGCTGCGTACCGTGATCCGGCGCCTCCGGGACGAAGTAGCTCCAGAGCTTCTGGACGAAGAACGACGCGTGATCTGGATGCGTGACGCAGAGGCGGCACGAGTCCTTCCACGTGAACTTGCCCCGGCGATGGAAGATCGTCTTCACGCCTGGATCGTGGTACGTGCGGTCGTAGCGGAACTTGTCCGGCCCGCTGTTCTGGCTCCAGCTGTTCCGGAAGCCGGTCAGAGCACGTGCGTTTTGCCGGACGTCGTTCTCGGTGTAGCCACGGTCGGCGCCGAGCGTGAAGAGCTCCATCATCTCGCGCCCGTAGTTCTCGTTCGGCGAGTACTTCGAGTTGTCGCTCCCGTTCAGCCAGAGCAGCATCGCCGGGTCCTTGGTCACGTCGAGCAGCAGCTCGTGGAAGGAGCCGAGGCCGTGGTGGCGGAAGAGCTCGTTCTGGTTCAGCATCAACCGCTGCGAGCCGACGCCGTTGTTCGAGGTCGCGAACCAGTCGTGCCAGATCAGGGTCATCCGCTCCACGAGCGGACGCGAGGTTCGCACCATTCGGTCGAGCCACCAGACGTGGTCGTGGCCCCAGGCGTCGAGGGGTGCGAGGGGCCGGCCCTTGTCGTCGTGCGGCGCGTGGCCGACGAAGTGCTCGCCGCTCGGATGCGTCAGCTTGTGGACCGCGCCTTCGAGCCCGAGGCGGGCAAGCTTCTGCGCCTCGCCGGGTCGCGGCCCGAAGCCGGCGCGCCAAAGCAGCCGCTCCGCTTCTGCGACTCCGAACTTGCCGTGCCACACTGCGACACGCGCCACATCCGGGATATCGGCAGCCCCGGGCGCGGGCACGATCCCTAATCGAGGCCCGCCGTTCCGGTTGCACGCGGTCGCGCGTTGGCGCAGACTCCTAGGCCATGGTCATGAGCGCTGTTGAGCGTCGGCGGGCTGCTCTCGTGAGCGCCGATGCGGCGGGCTACAGCCGGTTGATGGCCGCGGACGAGCTGGCGACGATCAAGACGATCAAGGTCTTCCGCGAGGCGGGCGAGGAGATCGCGCTCGAGCACAGCGGCCGCCTGGTCGACTCGCCCGGCGACAACCTCCTGTTCGAGTTCGAGGAACCGGCCGGCGCGCTGCAGGCGTCGCTTCGCTTCCAGCAGTTCGTGCGGGAGACCAACGAGGGCTTCGAGCCGGACGATCGGATGCAGTTCCGGATGGGCGTGCACTGCGGAGAGGTCGTCGTCGACAACGATCGGATCTACGGCTCGGGGATCAACATCGCGGCGCGGCTCGAGCGCCTCGCGCGCCCAGGTGGGATCTGCATCTCCGACTCCGTCTGTGAGCAGCTCGAGGCGACCCCTGGACTCGAGGACATCGGCCCGCAGTACGTCAAGAACATCCCGTACCCGATCCACGCGTTCTTCGTCGATGTGCCGGGGCAGGCGGTACCGGAGCGGCCGTCGATGTCGTCCTGGCCCTCGATCGCGGTGCTGCCGTTCGACACGGCCGAGGACGATTCCGACGCGGAGTACCTCGCCGACGGGATGACCGAGGACCTGATCACGACGCTGGCGATGTGGCGTCAGTTCCCGGTGATCGCCCGCAACTCGACGTTCGTCTACAAGGGGCGGGCTCTGGATCCCGAGGTCGGAAAGGAGCTCGGCGCCGAGTATCTCGTCGTCGGCAGCCTGCGGCGGGTCGGCGAACGCGTGCGAATCGCTGCCCAGCTGGTGGACGCCGAGTCGATGCAGCATCTCTGGGCCGACCGCTGGAACACGACGCTCGAGGACGCCTTCGAGACCGGCGACGAAATCGCGCAGGCGATCTCGGTCGCCCTGCGGCCCGAGCTGCTCAAAGACATGTCCGAACGGGCGATGCGCCAGGCGCCTGCCGACATGACCGCGTGGGACTACGCGCTGCGCGGGCTCTGGCACATCCGGCGACCGGCCCGCGAAGACGGCGAGCAGGCCGTGGCGCTGCTCACCCGCGCGGTCGAGCTCGATCCGGCGTCCGGCTTCGCCCATGCGCATCTCGCCCATGCCCACTATCGATTCGTGCAGCAGCACTGGACGCACGATCGCGCTGCGGACCTCGCTGCTCTCGCCGAGCATGCGGAGCGCGCGATCGTGTGCGACCCGATGGAGGCCTACGGCTACGTCTTCCGCGCGCTCGCGTGCTCGGTGACGGGCAACCCTGAGGGCGCGATCACCGCGCTGCGCCGGGCGGTCGAGCTGAACCCGAGCCTGCCGGTAGCCCGTTCGCTCCTCGGCCAGTTCCTCGGGATCGCCGGCCGGACCGAGGAAGGGTTGCGCGAGCTCGACTATGCGATCCTCCTCAGCCCGCGCGATCCGCAGCTCTGGTCGTTCCACGCCGGCAAGCAGATCGTCTATTCGATCGCCTACCGCTACGAGGAATCGCGGGCGGCGAGTGAGGCGGCGCTCGAGGCCGATCCGGTGGCCGCCGGTGCGACCGCATACTCCAACATCGCCGCAGTTTCCGCGCACCTCGGCGAAATGGAGCGGGCGCAGGCGGCGATGGCCGAGACGTTGCGCGTCTGGCCGGACATGTCGGAGGAAACGCTGCGCGTCCTGTGTGCCTCGATCCCCGAGGAGCACGTCGAGATCTTCTTGGAGGGTCTACGCCTAGCCGGTTGGAAGCCGGAAGCAGCAAGCGCACCGAGCAGTGTGGCAACACAGCCCGGTGCGTAAACCACGAGCCGAAAGGTGGCCTCATGCCTGTCATTCCGCCCCAGAAGTACAAGGACATTCGCTCGAGCCTGAAAACGGGCGATCTCTTCCTCTTCTTCGGCCAATCCGATGCGGGGATCCTGATCGAGGACCTCGAGAGCATTGCCGGGTTGCCGCCCTACTCGCACGTCGGCATGGTCATCAACGACCAGGGGAACCTCTACTTCTGGGACGCGCCGGGAGGCGGCAACACCTTCCCAGATCCGTACGGGAGCGACCCGAACAACCGAATCTACGGCCAGACCCCGCAGGAGGGCTGCTGCCGCGTCGCCGCACTCGACGACCTCCTCGCGTACTACGCAACGGTGGTGGAGCAACCGTTCGAGCTACGGCAGCTCTCGGCGCCCGTGTCGGCGGAGGCTTTCGCCGCACTGCGCTTGTTCATCGACCGGGTCGACGGCTTCGGCTTCCCGAAAGGACCGGGCGGTAAGAACTATGAGGAGTTCACCGGGCTGACGGCCAACTACGCCGCGGGGCAGGAGGGAATCACTCTCTTCCACGGCACGTATTTCTGCGCCCAGCTCGTCGCCGACTCGTACATGCACATGGGGATCCTCAGCATGGACGAATGGCCCGCGAACTCCTACAGTCCCGCGGACTTCGTGAGAACCGACAAGTCGCTGAACCTCATCGGCGGACTGACGCTCGAAACCGGGACGCCTGTCGAGTGGGACTCGGCGGCGCAGCCGGCAGCGGTATAGGTCTGATCGAGTGTCGGGGGCGCGCCAGGTGCGCCCCCCGACACTCAGAGCTAACCGCCCAGGTCGACGAGCCCTTCGGCCTTCACCGCGAGGAAGGCGTTCTCCCTTGACTTGAGAACGAGCACGTCGCGTCCGTGTCCCTCGACTGGTCGCGTTGAGGCGCCGGCCTTTAGCGAGGTTCGACCACCCCGACCCGCGACTGGACTGGCTCCTCGTGATTTCCTACGCTCCCAGCGGCGACAGCCGGCGCAGCTCACGCCTCGGTTTGTTCGTCACGTGCGTGCGTAACGGCCTTCACGGTCGCTGGCGCCTGCTCGAAGCGACGACCCAGCCGTACGACTGACCCGGTCTGCTCGCTAACTGCTTCGCGGAGCGAGTCCCGTGTCCACGAGCAGATCCCCGAAGCTGAACGCCGGCTTCTCGGGAGCGAGCCGGACCAGCCGCGGATCGGGACGGAAGTTCGTGTGCAGGATCGAGTTCGGCGTATCCCACAGCGCCCGGATGAACGTCTGAGCCACGATGCTCCTGCCGGCGCACCCGAGCACCTGGCGCGCTCTCTGGGCCTCGGCGAGCACGTAGTAGAGGAGCGGTGTCCCGGAGTTGAAAACGGTGTCCTTGGTCGGGTTGAGCGACGCTGCCGGGAGCACGTGGCAACCGAGTGCGCGAGCGATGTCCTGACCCGACGCCAGGCCGTCGTAGTTGCCGCGGGCGAAGTCGCGTGCGATCAGCGACCCCGAGCCGTTGCAGGCCGGATCGACCACGTCGGCACATCCTGCGATCGCTTCTGCGGGCAGGTTGAACAGTGCCGGGCTGATCGTCGGTTGCGTCCGGCGGGCGAAGTTGATCCCCGGGTCGCTCGGATTCGCGTTCAGTCCGGGCACGAAGTACTTCCACTGAATCTGGTGACCGGCCGGATTGGACCGGGTGCAGAGAGAGACCGATGTACAGGTCGTCGTGCGCGCGTCGTTCGGTCCGGCGAGCGGTGCTCCTCCGGACAGGTCACCCGTCTGGAAGTTGGCCACGTCGAAGATCGGGACGTTGTCGTCGATGTCGGCGGTCAGCGGGAAGATGTCGTTGATGTGGTAGTTGTCGCGCACCAGCGAGTGACCGAAGCGGTACGCGCCGACCGAGAACTCGGTCGGAGTGAAACCGCCGCTCGGCAGGTTCGGCGTATTCACCGTCACGCGGCCGCCTGAGCCGGTATGGAGGTACTTGTCGATCGTTCTCTGGCCCACGTACGCCGGCAGCACGTCGGTCAGCACGATCTCCTGGTAGTAGTCCTCGGTGAGCCGGCGAGCCTCCGCGTAGCTGTCGCCCTCGTCGACGAAGTCGTTGTAGAAGGCCGCGAACGCCGCAGCGATCTGGGACAGGATCTGCGTCTCGTCGTCGCGCGGGTCGACCAGCATCGCCTGCCCGGTTTGCGGGTTGCGGGCCAGGTCGTAGACGCCACCGTTGCCCCTCACCCTCGGGAACCCGTCCCTCCGCGGCTTTCCGAGCGCTCCCGCCACCAGCAGATGTCTGTGGTCCGCCGCGTACACCTGGGGATCCACCGAGGGGCCTCCGCCGAACACGTTGTTGAGATCGAACCGGAAGCTCTCGAAGTTGGTCAGCGAGCTCGAGCGCACGTTGGCCGTCGGCTGCGGCGTTTGGTCGAAATCGAGGTTGTGGTCGATGAACTGCCCGAGATACGTGTACTCGGCGGGCAGTGTCGCGCTGTCGTCCGGGGTGCCGCGATCGATCCCGGTCGGGTCGGGGTGCGGGTTCTCCATCGTGGACGCGAGATCGGCGGCCGCCCGGTCGGAGTAGTGGAACGGCGACAGTCGCGGGAACATGGTCCCGTAGCACAGCGGCGTCCGCGGCGCGGGGCCGTCGACGCTTCCGCCTGTGCAAGACGACGACGTTGCGGAGGCGCGACCACCGACGGCCAGCAGAAATGCCACGGTGAGCAGTCCCAGCGCGTTCCTCTTCAACGCGATATCCCCCTTCGCACCGACGGACGTTCTTCATCGGCCGGTTTCGCGCCCCACGACCGAGTCGATCGCCCGCTGACCCTAAGGGGGAAAAGCGCACTTGTCTAGGTGCGCGGCGCTCTACGCGCCGTCTAACCGAGCGACTCCGGGAAGCTCGGCAGTCACCGTCGTCCCGACCCCCTTGATGCTGCGCACGCCGAAGCTGCCTCCCGCTTCCTCGACGCGTTCCCGCAAGCCCGCGAGCCCGCGGCCGGACGCTTCGCTCGCACCGCCCGGGCCGTTGTCGCTGACCTCGATCGTGATGGCGTGCTCGGTCGTGTGGACGCGAACCTCGATGTCGGCGTTCGGCGCGTGCTTCTGCGCGTTGGTGACCGTCTCCAGAAAGACGAAGTACGCCGTTCTCTCGGCCGCCTCGCCCACCGGGGCGTTCGGAAGCTCGACGAGATGGATGCGCTGGCTGGTGCGTGCCGCCACGCTGCGGATGGCCGTGACCAGACCGAGGTCGACGAGCACGGCGGGATGCGTGCCCTGAGACAGCTCTCGCAGCTCGTCGAGGGCGACCTGCAACTCGGCCTCGGCGGAGACGAGCGCCTGGGCTGTCGCCTCCGGCATGTCCTCGAGCTGCTCTTCGGCGATGCGAAGACGGATGAGGAGCGCGACCAGACGCTGCTGTGCGCCGTCGTGCAGGTCGCGTTCGAGCCTTCGGCGTTCGCTGTCGGCTGCTCTCAGGGTCTCCGTTCGTGACTCCTCCAGGCTTCCGGCGATCAGCTCGCGCTCGGAGACCACCGCCGCTACGCACAGCGTCGTGACCGTCGCAATGGCGATGAAGAGCTGAGTCGCCAGGATCTCGTGCGAGATCGACTCGAACTGGAACGGCCCGGCGCTGTCCCGCGTGTTCCAGATCGTCACGCCGGTGACGACGAGGACGGCGAGCGTCGCGCCGCGCTGACCCAGGCGAAGTCCGGCCCAGATCAGGCCCGGAAACACGAGATAGACGAACGGCTTCGGCGTCGACGAGGCGAGGGCCGCCAGGCCACCCGCCGTTGCGAGCATCAACAGGCCCTCGGCCAGTTGCCTCTGCGAGAGTTTGGTTCGCGGTTGCGACCATGCGACCGCGAGCGGCACCACGACGAGCGCTCCGCAGGCGTCGCCGAGCCACCACGTGCGCCAGACCGTCGGAAATGCGGCCGCTGTGACCACGCCGCCGAGGAGGGACGAGAGCGTCCCCACGGTTGCGCTCACCATCGTCGCCGCTGCGATCGGGAGGAGCAGTCGTGGCAGGCCGTCGAGCCGGGCCAGCGGATTTCCGGCTCGGGCGGCCCGCCGCAGGAGGTACGCGGCGACGACGACTTCGAGCACGTTGCCGATTGTCTGACCGAGCGCGGATCCGAGCGGGAGCCGCATGTAGTCGTTGGCCAGTAGGTCGCCGAGGAGAATGCCGGGCCAGAAGACCAGCCCCCGGAGATAGAGGTAGGCGATGCCCACGCCGACGGGCAGCCAGACGATCGCCGCCACGGGGCCGGAGAATCCGAGCGTGAATCCGAGCTTGGCCGAGCCGTAGTACAGCGCGGCCAGCAGCGCGACCTCTCCGAGGTAGCGGAATGTGTACTCGCGCTGCTCGCGGCGCGACCACGCGCGAGACGAAGCAGCGTCGCGGGCTGCGACCTCGGGCAGCGAGATCGACATGGAGAGAGCATGGCAACAACCGCGCGCGAAATCCACTCTGACGAGTGGCTGCACCCCTTTCTGAGAGGCACGGGTGTAATCGACCGCATCGGTCCGGGGTGGTGCACACCCCCTTGCTCCGCCCTCGCCCTGCTGAAACCGTTTTACTCGAGCAGTTCGGCTAGCCGCAACCTAGGGAGGAAGTGGGGTCTCGTTGGCGAGGTCCGCTGAGTCTGATCTCGACCTCGAGGCTCTGGACCTCGGAGTCCGTCTGCGCGACCCCGCTTTCGGGACACCGGTGCGGAGATCCGACGTCGCGATCGCGGCGCTCGGTCTGGCGGGCGCGTGCGGCGCCGTCGCACTCGTGGTGACGGGCGGGGTGGCGACGGATCCGTCGTTGTTCGCTGCTGTGCTCGTCGCGAACATCGTCACGCTCTTGGTCGGGGGCTTGCTCTGGCGGCACGGGCATCCCTCGAGCGCCTTCGGATACCTGCTGCTCGCCGAGGCCGGCCTCGTCTTCTGCTCGTCGTTCGCCGGGTCGTCGGTCCCCTTCCTCTACCTCCTGGGTGTCCTCGGCGCGTGGGCCGCCGCGCTCGGTATGACCTGGCTTCTCCTCGTCTTCCCCGGCATCCGGCCCGGCAGGGCAGCCTGGATCGTGATGGGGGCCGCGCTTGCGGCGTTTCTCCTCGGCGGGTTGCCCCGGATCCTCCTGTCGAGGTCCCTGCCGAGCATGCCCGTCCTCGGTCACTGCGGCGACGCTTGTCCGGCCAATCCCGCCCTGGTGGCAGGCTCGCCCGCGGGAGCCGATGCGTTCCGCCATGTGGCGGGCGCACTTCAGGCGATCTGGGGACTCGGGCTCCTCGTCTTCATGGCAGTTCGGCTGGCGGGAGCGAGCTACCCGCGCCGCCGGTTGCTCGCACCGGCATTCGCCCTCGCAGCCCCGTTCGTAGCCGTCTTCACCTACAACGCCATAGTCACGGGGCTGGTCGGTCTGCAACCGGGTGCCGCCGCTCAGGCGATCTCCGCCGGTACGCGCATAGTGCTGCCGCTCGGATTCGTCATCGCCCTGCTCTTCGCCCGCGTCTACGCCGGGGAGGCGCTCGCTCTGATGGCGGGCCGGCTGGTGGGCGGGCCTTCGGTCGCCGTGGTCGAGCAGCTCGTGCGGCGGGTGCTCGACGATCCGTTGGCCCGGCTCGCATTCTGGCTGCCGCGTCGCGAGCACTACGTGGACCGCCACGGCAACCTCGTTGTCCTGGACCGGGCGAGCGAGGGGAAGACCTGGCGCGGCTTCGGGCACGGCGAAACGCCCGTTCTCGCGATCGTGCACGACTCGATCCTCGGCGAGGATCCGGAGCTCGTGGATGCGGTCGGCGCCACCGCATTGCTGACGCTCGAGAACCGGCGCCTCGAGCAGGATCTCCTCGATTCCGTCGATGCGCTACGCGCGTCGCAACGGCGCCTCGTCGCAGCCGCGTCGTCCGAGCGGAGGAAGATCGAGCGCGATCTCCACGACGGCGTGCAGCAGAAGCTCGTCGCGCTGAGGATCCATCTCGAGCTCGCTCGCGAACTCGCTCCCGCAGAGAGCCGTCTGGGTCGAAGCCTCGCCAGCCTCGGCGACGAGTTCGACGAGGCGCTGGACGAGCTTCGCGCCGTCGCGCACGGGATCTATCCGCCGCTGCTCGCGGAGGACGGGCTCGCGGCAGCGCTCCAGGAGGTGGCGCGGCGGTCGACCGTGCCGCTCACGGTGGACATTGAGAACGTCGGGCGGCTCTCCGAGGATTGCGAGGCAGCCGTCTACTACTGCTGCCTGGAGGCGCTGCAGAACGTGGCCAAGCACGCCGGAGACGAAGCCTCCGCCTCGCTGCGGCTCTGGCAGGAGCGGGGCGTCGTACACTTTCGTGTCAGCGACGACGGAGTCGGCTTCGTGGAACATTCGAGGGCCAGAGGAGCAGGGATTACGAATATGACCGACCGCATCGAGGCGGTCGGCGGGAGCCTTGCCGTGAGGTCGGCGCCGGGTAGGGGTACGACGGTCGAATTCCGGATCAGACTCGGGGTCGGCAACCGGGCGCGCAGCGATGTCGTACACGCCTGAGTCGCCGGAGAGAGACGAGCCCTATCGCCTCGTCGTCGCCGAGGACGCGTACCTCATTCGCGAGGGGATCCGTAGCGCGCTCGAGCGCGAAGAGGACGAGGTCGACGTTCTGGAGTACTGCGCGGATCTCCCCTCGCTCCTCCATGCGGTCGAGCAGTACCGACCCGATGTCGTGATCACCGACATCCGCATGCCTCCCACGAGCACCGACGAGGGCATCCAGGCAGCGGCCTCGTTGCGGGAGACCCATCCCGAGATCGGCGTCCTCGTCATCAGCCAGTACGTGAGCCCGCATTACGCGCTCAAGCTCTTCGAGCACGGCTCGGCCGGGCGCGCGTACCTGCTGAAGGAGCGCGTCGGGCATCGCATCCAGCTCATGGAGGGGATCCGCGAAGTCGCCGTAGGCGGCTCCGTGGTCGACCCGAAGGTCGTCGACGTCCTCGTGGAGGCGCGGATGCGCGTGAAGAACTCGCCGCTGACGCAGCTCACGAAGCGCGAACGCGAGGTGCTCGCGGGCGTGGCGTCGGGCAAGTCCAACGCGGCGATCGCCGACTCCCTCTTCCTCACGAAGCGCGCCGTCGAGAAGAACATCAACTCGCTCTTCTCGAAGCTGGGCTTCACCGACGACAAGGCCGTGAGCCGGCGCGTCCGCGCCGCGTTGCTCTTCCTCGCAGAGTCCGAGGTCGAGCCCGGCGTCGAGTAGACGCCTGATCTGACACCAGAGTGTCACAACTGTGGTGCGCGCACCCAGGCCCCCGTTTGCGTGCTGGGCGAGCATCCTCCGGGAGAAAAATCAGCCGACTGGGGGTCAGCCGGAATTGACAGCGAGTGAGCGGGTACGCGTGGTGGTCGTCGACGACTCCACTGCGGCGCGGACCGCAATCGAATGCGCGGTCTCGTATGCGGAGGAGTTCGAGCTCGTCGCAGCGGCGGCTTCCGGTGAAGAGGCGCTTGAGATCGTGCCTCGAGTCGACCCGGACCTGATCCTGCTCGACTTCCGGATGTCCGGCCTGGACGGCCTCGAGACCAGTCGCCTGCTCCGCGCCCGCGGCGCCCGTGCCCTCATCGTTCTCGTTTCGGCGTTCGGCCGACCCGAGCTGCCGGACTACGTCGAGTCGTCTGGAGTGGCCGCCTTCCTGCACAAGAGCGAGGTCTCGCCGCGCCGGCTCAGCAGGATGTGGGAGGAGCTGCAGTCGGGACGGTTGCTGGGTGCGCCTGCCACGCAGTGACGTGCGGGCTTCCTGGCCTGGCCGCGGCCGGGTTGATGCCATTCCTCCATGCCGCTCACGCTTGCGGAGGTAGGCAGAGAGTCGACTCCGGACTTCATCGAGCCGGTTGACGCCTGGCGCGTGTGGCGTTTGGGCATGCACCAGGGCCGGATCGTCCTCAAGAGCCTCTTCTCCGGCGCGATCTGGGAGCCGACCGTGCCGCTTACCGCCTGTTGTACCGGTGTGCAGAGGGCGCGGTGGCGCCCCTGGCGCATTCATCCGACGGACCACGCCGCTCCCGCGCTTGGCTGCCGTTGCGGGATCTACGGCGTGCAGACCGTCGCGGCGGCACGACCGTACATCGATTGCGCGCCCTTCCCGTACCGGGACGATCGGGTGATCGGGCGCGTGGCCCTCTGGGGGGACGTGGTCGAGGGGAAGCTCGGCTGGCGGGCGTCGCACGCATATCCCGTCGAGCTCTTCATCCGCGATCCCGCCACCGAGCGGTTCGGTTTTCGCCGCCGCGCCCACGTGGAGGAGATGCTGGTGGCGCTCGAGGCCTACCGGGTCCCGGTGGACGTCGTCGCCGTCAAGACGTTGGCGGCCCGCTGAGGGACTCCTCTCAGTCGAGCGGGCACGACTGACCCGGCCGCAAGACGCGAACGTCGACTGCAGGCGTGAGGTTCGCTGCGATCTCCGCAAACGTCATGGCAGGCGCGTCTCGGCCGCGGGGTGGGCGCCATGGGGCATACGTCCCCCAGTGGATGGGGATGGCGATGCGGGGCTGGATCAGCTCGAGGGCCTGCGCCGCTCCTGCCGGGTCGAGATGCCCGGGGGGAAGCCGCGGGCCCCAGCCGGCGACGGGCAGGAGAGCGACGTCGATCCTGCCCAGATCGCGCATCGCCGGGAACAGGTCGGTGTCACCTGCGAAGTACACCGTCCGGCTGCCGGCGATCACGTACCCCACGGCCTGCGTTCGCCCCGTGCCCATGCGCCGTCCGACGTCGTGCTCGGCGTGCGTCACTCGCACTCGCACCACGCCGAGGTCCACCTCGTCGCCTGCTCCGACCTCGTCGACGACATGGAACCCGCGTCGGCGGAGCAGGCCGCCTGCACCCGTGGGTACGAGCACCCGCGCGCCGTGGTCGAGCCGGTCGAGGGAGGGGAGGTCGAGGTGGTCGTGATGGACGTGGGAGATGAGGACGGCGTCGACTCCGCGGAGCGTGAGCGGATCGACGGAAGCCTTGCGCCGCAGATGGAAGATCCGCCCGCGCAGCACGGGATCGGTGACGAAGAGGAAGCCGTCGAGCTGGATCCTGGCGCAGCTATGCCCCAGCCACGTCAGCGCTGCGGGCGGCGCTACGGCCGAAGCTACCGCCTCTGACGCGCCGCGACGCGCACCGACGCCGCGTCGTACATGACCTTGCCCAGGAGGAGGCCCCCCACTGCTCCGCCGATCACGAACGCGTTGCAGACGATGGCCCAGAAGGTGTTCACGTCGGCACCGAGTCTACGCCGCCAGGCGACGACGCGACAGTCACGCGGTCGGTTTCGAACGCGACCACGGAGTCGATCGGGATGGTGGTGTCCGTTCCCTTGCCCAGGAGGTGCGCGTGGTGCGCCACGACGTGTGTGATCCGCTGTTTCTCGACCAGGAGGGCGTCGACGTTGCCGATCAGCTTCTCGTCCGTGGACACGACGGTGCTCTCGTGCCGGAGCTCGGCCGATCCGGCAGGGATCGAGTCGTATGTCACGCCGTACGTGCCGCCGACGTCGCCGGCGAAGTCGCCGAACGAGAGCCCACCGAAGCCCGGCAGGACCTCGACGTCCTCGACGCCGATGTCGGTTCCGTCCTGCTCGCTCGGGCTCTCGGTGAGGCCGACGTACGAGAACGACCGGATCGAGGCGCACGCCTCGAGCTCCGTGCTGCCGCACGTGAGGACGACCGCTTCGCCCTCCGGCTGTCCGTCGACGAGAAGCTCCGCGGGCACGAGGCGGGCCGCCCCGGCTCGATCTTCCACGACGAGGTGCGTCAGCAGCCGCTCGTTCGGTTCGACGACGAGGTCGGTGAGCGTGCCGAGGTGCCCGTCACTGCCTTCGACGGGACGGCCGAGATGGAGCGTGATCGTCTGCGGCGTGGCGCTCAGTTCGCGCACCAGAGTCCGGCGTTCGGCACCGCCGCGCCCTCGTCGATCAGGCCCAGGTCGACGGCTCGCTCGATCGCTGCGCTTCGGCTCGTGACACCGAACTTGCGGTAGACGGCGATGGCCTGCGTCTTCACGGTGTTCCGGGAGACGTAGAGGCGCTCGCCGATCTCGCGAAACGACAGATGAGTCGCCAGGAGCGGCAGCAGGCGCCGCTCTGCCGGCGTCAGGCTCGAGGCCCAGCGTCCTCCCGGCTCCGCGAGCGCGCGCGTCCGCCGGTCGAGCTCCGCGGTGCGTTGCACCACCACGCCCAGCTGTGGCCTGACCCGAAGGACGTCGGCGACGCATCTCAGGAGAGCACGGGCCCCGTCTGCGTCCGCAAGGGCGAGGCGCACGTGCACGAGCTCGAGCAGCGCGAGCGTGGAGATCCACGGCACGGCCGGAGTGGCGAACGCGAGCAGCTCCTCGGCACGCTCGAGCCCGTTCACCGCCTCCGCGAGGTCGCCGCGGCGCGCAGAGTTGTGCGCTTCGACGGCCGTGAGCAGCAGGGCGGCGAGCGATGCGGTCGGCCGCTCGACGGAGGCGATCGAGACCGCCTCGTCGGCGAAGGCCTCGGCGTCGGCGCGCTCGTTCTGCATGCCTGCCAGGATCGCGCGGAGGCAGAGGCCGATCATGGCGAGCTCAGTCGCGCCGGCTGCAGTGGCGAGCTCGACTGCCTCGACGAGCTCGCTCTCCGCCCTCGGCGCGTCGCCGTCGAGCAGGAACGCCGCGCCCCGCGTGAGCACGGCGGCGGGCCGCCAGGCGTGGCCGGGCGCCAGCCTCCGGCAGGCTGCGTTCGCGTCGTCGAGCATCTGGTCGGCGCCGTCACGGCAGCGAAGTCCCCTCAGGACATGGAGGCGGGGGTCCCCTCCCCTGAGACCGCGCGTCGCCGTGTCGGCCCAGTACTGCGCATCGGAGGTGCGACCTCGGAGGGCGTACAGCCACGCTGCCGAGATGCAAAGGTCGGGATGGGACTCGACCACGTGCTCGTCGCGCAGGATGTCGAGCCATTGCTCGAACGTGTCCAGCGAGCCGCGCCCGCAGGCGGAAACGGCCAGCTGCTCGGCGAACGTCGCGACGTCGGCCAGGGCGCCGGCGGCCGCTGCATGCTCGACCGCCTCTTCGATCGCGCCGATCTCTGCTGCCCGCTCCGCCGCGACACGGTGCAGCGCACGCGCCTCGTCAGGCCGTGAGCGCTCGAGCTCGGCGCAGAGGTGATCGCGAACCACGCGCGGATAGCGGTAGCGCCGCCGCCGGTTGTCGAGCGGCACTACCACGCCCGCGCGTTCGAGCGACTCGAGCATCCGACGCGAATCGGAACGCTCCAGGAGAGAGTCGCACGCTTCCGAGGTCAGCTGCTGGAACACAGACGTCTGGGTCGCGAATTGCCGCTGGGCGGACGAGAGATCCGCGAGATGCTCCGTCTCGAGGAAGTCGGCGAGGAAGCGGTCGTCGCCGCCGACGGTCGAGGCAGGAGCCCCACTCCGCAAGGAGAGCGCAGCGAGGAAGAGCGCGGCCGGCCACCCGTCCAGCCGTTCCGCGAGCGCCGCGACTTCCTCCGGCGGCAGCAAGACTCCGGCGCGTCGAACGAGAGTCTCCGCGTCGCGGCCCGCGAGCACGAGCTCGTCCGATCCGATCTCGACCAGGCGGCCCTGCGCGCGCAGGCGAGCAAGTGGCAGCTGTGGCGCCCGTCGCGAGGCCAGCGCCACGGTTGTATCCGGGGCGGTGCAGCCGAGCATGCGCTCGAAGGTGTCGACGGCCGCCCGCGAGCGCAGGAGCTGAACGTCGTCCACCAGCGCGAGGAGGCCCGTCTCCTCCACCAGCGGCCGGAGGAGCTCGCCGACGACGTCGGCGTCGTCGTCCTCCGGCGTGAAGCCGATCGTGAGCAACGGCCGCTCGTCGCGCTCTGCCCACTGGGACAGGAGCGTCGTCTTGCCGTAGCCCGCAGGCGCGACGATCGTGACGATCGTCCCGTCGGCCACGCCGCAGAGGCGGTTGAGGAGGACGGTACGAACGACCGCTCGTCCGGCGGGCGGGACGAGTGAGCGCCTCGGTGGCGCTGGGTACGTGCGAGTCAGCGGTTCCACGACGCCCACGCAACTAGCCTGCTGGTGACGGCGCCGCCGGCCAAGGGCGCAGGCTGGCGGGGAGACGTGTGTGGGCTATACCCGCCTTGTGACCCGCGCACCCCTTACGAGAGATCGCGGACTGGGATATGGGCGCCCCGTTCGGCCGGGCGCGCATATCCGCGGCGTTGCGTCGCTAAGCCGCCGCCGGGCGAGGCCCCGAAGGACGGATCCGGAACGCGGTCACGAGTTGCACGATGCCGTGGGCCAGCGCCGAGGCGCCGACCCAGACGACGAGCAGGAACGCCTTGTGCCCGAAGTCGCCGGCCGCCCAGAAGGCGAGCAGGACCTGCACCGTGCCCGAGACGAGCCCGGCCCACCAGAACTCGGCGGGTCGCACGAGGACAGAGACGATGATCTCGAAGGTCCCGCGGATGAGCAGGAAGAACGCAAACAGCGAGGCGAGCGCCTTGAACGTGTTCTCGGGATGCACGTACGCCACCGATCCGATTGCAGCGAAGAAGATCGCGAGCACCACGTGCGTGACTCGCCACCAGCCGTGGGTGGAGGCCGCGGCGACCGCCTCGAACAGCGCGGCGGCGAGGCACACGGTGCCGAGGAGGATCGCCATCGCCGTCACGGTCGTGTAGTCGAAGCGGAAGACCACCAGGCCGAAGATCGACCACAACGAGCCGGTGATGAGCAGGACCCACCACAGCGGTTCGCCCGAATCCCCGCGCTCGGTGGATGTGTAGGTGCCGACGACCTCTGCGGGTGGCATCCGCGAGCTCTTCGCTCTACGTGAGCGCGATCCTCTTGGCCTGTGCGAACTCGTCGTCGCTGAGCGCGCCGCTCGCGTGCAGCTCGACCAGGCGAGCGAGCTCGGAGGCCGGAGACCTGGTGGGCGCGCCGTGGGCGGTCACGGCGTCGTCGGGCGGCTCGGTGCTCGTGGACGCGGTGTCCGCTTCGGCTCCCGGCGGGAACTCCTGCAGGGTCTGCTTCCGCAAGGCGACGACGCCCAGCGCGATCAGCCCGGCGAGGAGGAGGATGCCCCACCAGGTGCGGAGGGCGTGCGTGCCGCCCCAGAGCACGGCGATGAGATAGACGAAGCCGACGACTCCCCAGACGATTCCCTGCTTCTCGTTCAGGATCGGAGCGAGCTTCTCGCGGAGGCGGGTGGCGAGGTGGCTCGGCCCGGCGAACACCGCTCCGAGGATCGCGATCACGCCGTACAGCACGGCCGCGGCGCCGATCTGGCCGAGAATCTCCGTCCCGATCAGCCAGAGGTGATGCGTCGCCACGGAGTAGCCGGGGGCTGCGAGCGCGCCGACGATGTAGTTGCCGAGGAGCTTCCGGATGATGAGCGTCAGGAGCCCGACGAGGGTGACCGCGATGCCGACGTTGCGGAGCGTCACGCGCCGCTTCCCGCGGGCGAGGAAGATCGCCAGTCCGTAGAGGAAGAGCACGAGGACGAGCAGCCATGCGCTCCCGACGCGGATCGCCTGGACGCCCGCCTGCGCCGCCGACAGCTGGTTCGAGCGCATCAGCGTGATCGTCCCGGCGGTGTTCGGCAGCTTTGCGAGCGCGCTGGACGGAAGCCCGAGCGCGGTTCCGACCTCGACGAGCAGCTCGTGGAGATTGAGCGTAACCACGCCGTTGCCGGTCGAGATGCCGTACCCGGTCTTGTTCTCGAGCACGTTGATCAGCTTCTGGTGAGCGACCGCGCTGGCGGTGATGAAGGCCTGCTGGACGCGCGGGCGTTGGAGGAGAAGCTTGACGCCTTGCGTCGCGGGCGCCTCGAGCGCGCCGGCGATCGGCGGACCGAGTCGCTGGAGGTTCGGCGGGAGCCGCTGGCCGATGGCCTGGCCGACGTTGACGTTCGCGTACAGCGTGTTGATCGTGTACGACGCGAGCGACGACTGGACCTGCGGATCCTGGATGATCTGGGTCGTCGCCTTCGTCCACGCGGTGTTGTCGAGCATCTGTCGCTTCACCCACGTCGTCAGGACCGAGACGAGCATGAGCACTGAGGCCAGGACGACAAGCACCCAGACGAGGATGCGGCGGCCGCGGGTCAGCGAAGCCGGCGCGCTCGCCGCGGCCGGCTGCTTCGGGTCGCTCGCTGCTGGTGCCGCGGATGGAGCTGCCACACCGGCAGCCTCCCGCGGTGGCCCGCGAGCGGCATCGTCCCATCCGGGTGATACCGCTGCGGTCTAGCCCGCAGCCGGCTGGGGCCCCTTCGTCGCCGGGGGCGCTTCCGACGCTTCGGTCCTGCGGCGCAGCACCAGCTTGCGGATCTCGCTCGGGACGACCACGGCGAGCGCTGACAGGATGCAGATCAGCCACTGATGGAGGTTCAGGTCGGTCGTGTGCAGGATCAGGTTGAGGACGCTCAGCTCGGGGGCCAGCACGATCGCGATCACCGACATCCCCGAGAACATGAGGAACTTGCCGTCGCGCAGGACGTCGAGGCTGAAGACCGACGTCAGCTCGTCGCGCTCGCAGAACGAATAGAAGAGGTTCGCGATTGCGAACGAGGTCATCCCCATCGTGCGGGCGACCTCCGTCCCGTATTCGTGGTCGCCCCAGGAGAGGACGCCGATCGTGACGGCGCCCATGACTGCGCCGACCAGGGCGAGCCACAGCAGCTTCGAGCGCGGCAGGATCTGGGCGTCCGGGTCTCGTGGTTTCCGTGCCATCAGCCCCTCGGCAGGCTCGCCGTAGCCGAGCCCGATCGCCTGGAACACCTGGGTGGTGAAGTTGACCCACAGTGTCTGCAGCGGGATGAACGCCACCCCTCCGACGACGTTGCCGATCGCCGCGCCCAGGAACGTGAAGACGAGCCCGAACAAGACGCCCATCTGGAAGCGGACGTACTTCGTCAGGTTGTCGTAGAGGCCGCGGCCCAGCTCGACGGCCCGGACGATCGTGGCGAAGTTGTCGTCGGTGAGGATCATCGCGGCGGCCTCTTTCGAGACCTCGGTGCCCGTGATCCCCATGGCGATGCCGATGTCGGCCCGCTTCAGAGCCGGCGCGTCGTTCACTCCGTCGCCCGTCATTGCCACGATCAGGCCCTTCCGCTTCAGCGTGTCGATGAGCCGCACCTTGTGCTCGGGCGTGACCCTGGCGATTACGCCGATGTCGTCGATCTGGGCGAGCAGCTCGTCGTCGCTCATCGCGCCGAACTCCGCGCCGGTGATCGCGCGGCCGGTGATGCCGAGATCCTTGGCGATCGCGGCCGCTGTGACGGCATGGTCGCCCGTGATCATCCGCACCTGGATCCCCGCCGAGTGTGCCGTCGCGATTGCATCCTTTGCGGTCGGCCGCGGTGGGTCGACGATGCCGACGAGCGCGAGCACGGTCAGTCCGTCGAGGAGCGGCAGGAGATCCGCGCTCGGGTCGAACGAGGCGGGATCGAAGTCCTTGCGCCCGGTGGCGAGGACGCGGAGGCCCTGCGCGCCGAGGCGCTCGTTCTCGGCCTCGTAGCGCCCGCGCATCTCGTCGGTGACCTCGACGGGATGCAGGTCGTCGGCGGCGAGCGTCGTCGCGGCCCGGGCGAGGAGCTGGTCAGGCGCGCCCTTGACGAAGCAGCGCACGACCTCCTGCCCGGACTCGTCCTTCATCTCGTGGAAGGTCGCCATCATCTTGTACGCGGCGTCGAACGGCAGCTCCGCCACCCGCGGATACGTCTCACGGGTCGTGACCGTGTCGAGCCCGCCCTTCTCGCCGAGCACGACGAGGGCACCCTCGGTCGGGTCGCCGATGAGCCCTCCGTCGTGGACGACCGCGTCGCAGGCGAGGATCAGGGGCTGCATGAACGGCTCGAGGTCGACGTCGACTTGGCCGGCGACCCTCTTGATCGCACCCTGGGTCGAGTAGCCGTTGCCGTCGATCGAGTAGCGGCGGCCGGGGATCGCCAGCTCGACCGCCGTCATCTGGTTGAGGGTCAGCGTGCCGGTCTTGTCGGAGTTGATCGCCGAGGTCGAGCCGAGCGTCTCCGTCGACCGCAGCCGTTTCATGATCGCGTTGGCCTTCGCGAGCGTCTGCGTCCCCATCGAGAGGATCGCCGTGACGACCGCCGGGAGGCCGGTCGGGATGGCGGCGATGGCGAAGGCGATAGCCGCCAGGAAGACCGTGTCGAAGGACTCGCCGCGGCTCAGGTTGAGCGCGATCGAGATGACCAGCGCGGTGCCGGAGATGACGAGGATCTGGCTGGTCAGCTTGTTCAGCTGCTTCGTCAGCGGCGAGGCCGCCTCGCTCTCCTGCGCGAGCATGTGCGAGATGTGACCGACCTCTGTTGCCATGCCGGTCGTCGTGACGATCAGGTCGCCGGCGCCTCGCGTCACGTTCGTGTTCATGTAGACCATGTCGGTCCGGTCGCCGAGCGGCGCGTCGGGCTGGGTGATCGTCTCCACGCCTTTCGCCACCGGCAGGCTCTCGCCGGTCAGCGCCGACTCGTCCACCTCGAGCGTCGCTGCCCTCAGCAGGCGGCCGTCGGCCGGCACGACGTCGCCGGCCTCGATCGAGACGACGTCGCCGGGCACGAGCTGCTGGGCCGGGACCTCGACGAGCTCGCCGCCGCGCCGCACCTTCGCCTTGACGATCATCATCTTCTGCAGCGCCGCCACGGCGGCGGCCGCCTTGCCCTCCTGGTTGAGGCCGAGGACGGCGTTGAACAGCGTCAGGAAGAGGAGGACGAGACCGGTGCCGAGCTCGTGCAGCGGCCAGATGCTGCCGATGCCGGCGACGAGCAGGACGATCTGCATCGGATCCCGGTACTGCCGCACGAACGCATGCCAGCGCGGCTCGGCCCGGGTGACGGCGAAGGCGTTCGTCCCGTAGCGCTCGAGCCGCGTCTCTGCCTCGGCGGGCGACAGCCCCGCGCGCACGTCGACGCCGAGTTCCGCGGCGACGGCGTCACCCTCGAGTGCGAACCACTGCTGGTCCGCGGTCGGCGTAGCGGGTATCGCGTCCGCAGGCCGTGGATTCGTCGCCATCCATCGCCTCCTCCGTGAGTGCGGCGAGCTTACTGAGGGCTCAGCATCACCCGGAGAGGACGATGCCCCGTAGGCCTCGGGTCGACAGCGTTCGGCCGAGCATGTCGGCGACCCGGTCCGGGCAGACGCGAGTCTCGCGTACGGCTGCGCACCTCGTCGGCGTCGAGGGGCGGATCGCGAGCACCGTCTTCGGAACGATCACGGCGATGGCCACGGTCGCGGCGTACGGTGCCGCCTTCCCCAACAGCCCCTGGAGGGTCGAGGAGCTCGTCCTCTCCACCGCGATCGTTCTCTTCGTCGCCCACGTGTACACGCACGGGCTCGCGGACAGCCTTTCCGAGGGACATCGTCTGCGCCTGGCCGAGGTGAGGGCGCTGACCGGGCGCGAGCTAGGGATCCTGCTCGCGGTCGTCCCACCGAGTCTGGCGCTGCTGCTCGGTGCCCTCGGGGTCCTCGACGAGACCGCGTCGATCTGGTTGGCACTTGCGCTCGGTCTCGGCATCCTCGCCGTCGAGGGTCTGCGCTACGCCCGGATCGAGCGCATGGGTCTCGCCGCGACCCTCCTGGCCGTGGGAGTGAACCTGGCACTTGGGCTTCTGGTCGTCCTGCTCAAGGCAGAGGTGCTGCACTGACGCTCGCGACGGCCGGTGGGCTCAGGGCGCCTGACGCGCCGCCGCGAACCGCTCCACGATGAGGCCGTGCCGCAAGCTCCGGTCGCTGACCGTGAGCTCGTCGCAGTCCAGCTTGTCGAGGACGGTCCGGACGATGCACGCGCCGGCGAGGATCACCTCGGCTCGTCCGGGCTGCAGGCCGAGGATCTCGCGCCGCTGGTCGGCGGTGCGTGTGCTGTAGAGGGCGATCTGGCGGTCGACCTCGCTCCGATCGAGAACGGTGCCGTGGACGACCTCGGAGTCGTAGGCCTCGAGGCTGTGCTCGACGGCCGCGAGATTCGTGAGCGCGCCACCCATGCCGACGAGTCTGGCCGGGGGCCGCCGTCCGTCGAGCCGGCCGAGCTGTGCGGCGATCGCGGCGAAGGCCGCCTGGAGCTGCTCGTCCGAGACCGGCCCGGCGAGGCCGAACTGCTCGGTGACCGCCGCCGCGCCGACGTCGAGGCTGAAGCGCTCCTCTACTCGACCCGCCCGCCCGAAGGTGAACTCGGTGCTGCCGCCGCCCGTGTCGAAGACGGCGAGCGTTCCCTTGCCGAGATCGAGCTCGGACGTCGCGGCGACGTACGCAAGCCGCGCCTCCTCCTCTCCGGAGATGATCTCGATGCCGACGCCGCAGCGCTCCTGCACGGCATCGATCAGCTCCTCGGAGTTGCCGGCGAGTCGCATTCCCGCGGTGGCGACGGCTGCGATCTCGGCGGCTCCGGCGCGGCGGGCCTCGCCGACCATCCCGACGATCGCCTCGACCGTCCGGCCGACCGGCTCCGGCTGGAGCAGCTCGGACTCGCGCAGGCCCTCGCCGAGCCTCGTCACCTCGGCACGGTCGACGATCGTGCGCCAGAGGTCTCCGGGGCGGCGCTCGCCCACGTGAAGCTTGACCGAGTTCGTCCCGATGTCGATGACGGCGAAGCGGACGGACTCGAAGCCGACCAGGGTCTTGAGGCCGCGCGCGACGCAGACGTTCGGCAGGTCGGCGACGAGCAGCTTTCGCAACGCGGCGGAGACGAGCGTCGGGTCCTCCGCCTCCACGGCGACCGTTCGTGCCGATCGCCCTCTGGCGGTCAGGTCCGAGACCTCGGTCATGCAGCCCCCGACGTGGTAGTGGGCGCGCCGCTTGTGCACCTGGACGGCAGTGAGGGTCGGGTTCGGTCGCACGAGCTCGCTTAACAGCTCGTCGAGCGTGTACGACTCCCATCCCACCTCGCCGGCGGCCACGCCGAGCGCTGTCAGCACGGTCGACACGTCCCTGGCGTTCACGGGAAAGGCCGTCTTCAGGATCGGCCGCCACTGCTCGAGCCCGTCGGCGTCGACGGCCTCGAGCTGCTTCACGTCCATCAGCCCGTCCCGGATCTTCACCGAGGCGTCGCTCTCCTCGGAGAGGAGGTAGAGCTCGTCGCTCTCCTCGACGCGCTCGGGCTCGCGCATTTCGGGGAGGTCGCCGGCGAGACCCAGGTTCTCGCCGAAGGTGCGCCATTCCCAGCGCGGGACGATTCCCGCCGGGAGGGAGCTGCCTCCGGTGGCCCGCGTCTCGGTGGTCACTTGCTCGCCTTCTTCAGCTCGCGCGAGAAGTACTCGAGCGCCTTCCGTGTCTTCGTTTCCTGCTCGCCGGAGAGATCGATGCCCCGCTTGACGAGGAAGGCGCGAGTCTCGGCGGCGACCTGGAACGCCTCACCCGTCTCGCACCGGGTGGACAGCTCGAGAATGCGGGAGCCGTCCGGGTAGAGCCACATCTCGGCCACGAGCCTGCGACCGAGCTCCGGCGGCTCGAAGCGAAGCTTGAGGACGAAGATCGGCCCCAGGACGGTGAGGTCGTCCAGGCCGACTCCATCGGGTGCGTGAGTCGAGAAGAGCTGTCGCTGCTCCTTCGAGAAGAGCTTGCGCAGCGGCAAGGCTCCCTTTGCCGCCTGCAGGACGTCGGCCGGATCCGGCGTGCCCTTCAGCGTCCCCGAGCACACGAAGCCACCGGGGAGCGCGTCCACCTCGACGCGGAACGCTTTCGAGAGCCGGAGGTCGGCCGGCACCTCGGTCGGGACCACCGGGCGTAACTTGACGATCGAGTCGCCACCCTTGCCCTGAATCCGCCGCGCGCGTACGACGACGCCGTTGCCGTCGAGCGCCAGGTCGGGCGTGTCGAAGAAGAAGACTTGTCGGATCTGGGCGTCGAGTGGATCGAGCTCGAGAGCGGTCGTGGCGGAGCGCTGGTGCGGCTCCGGCACCGTCAGCTTCAGCTCGACGCTGTCAGCCCCCTCGAGCGTGTCGAGCAGCCGTGCGATCTCGGTATCCGAGAGCGCGGGCGTGGCGGTCGTGGGGGAAGCCATCTACTCCTTCCTCGTTCCCTCCCAGGCTGGCTGGGGACAGGTCGTGGGTCGTCGTCACAAGGGGGTGAAACGAGCGAGAGACGTGTGCGTACCTCCGGCCGTCTCGCACAGGCTTCCGGCCCTGCAGGGCGAATGGGTGTCAAGGTCCCGGTACCTGTCCAAGGAGGAAAACCAGTGGCAAGCGTTAGTCGAGAGGCGGCGTACGACGACGAGGAGAAAGGCTTCGGCTGGCTCCTCTTCGCCGCAACCATGCTCGGACTCGGCGGCATCCTCGCCGTCATCGACGGCATCGTGGCGCTGTCGAAGTCGAGGTTCTACACCAGCGGCGCCACCTACGTGTTCAGCGATCTGCGCACCTGGGGCTGGATCACGCTGATCGTCGGCGTGCTCCTGATCATCGCCGCAATGGGGGTGTTCAGCGGATCGGGGTTCGCGCGCTGGTTCGGGATCTTCGCGGCCGCCCTGCTGGCGATCGACCAGTTCATGTTCGCCCAGGCGTACCCCTTCTGGTCGCTGCTCATGTTCGCTCTCGCCGTGCTGGTGATCTACGCGCTGGCGGCGTACGGCGGCAAACGAGTTGTGGACTGAGGCTCAGGTAGCCTCGCTCGTCCTCGGAGCCTCGGGCGCCTGTCGCCCGGGGCTCTTTCTCTTGGAGCCGCGTGCCGCGAGCCGTGTGGCAGAGTCGACTCGTGTCTGATCAGACGCGCCTCGTCGTCGTCTCCTGCGCGTCGCTCGACGCTGCTGAGCAGGCCCTGGCCGCGCTGCGCAAGCTCGAGGCGAGGGAGCGCGACGCGGTCATCGTCGCCCGGTTGGCGAACGGCCGGCTCGAGTTGAAGCAGACGCACCAGGTCGCAGCCGGGGAGGGAGTCGTCGCGGGCGGGACCGTCGGGTTCATTGCTGGGATGCTGCTGGGCGGCCCGGTGGGCGGAGCGTTGCTCGGCATGCTCGGCGGTGGTATCTGGGGCGCGCGGGACACGGGCGTGCCCGACGCACGGTTACGTGAGCTCGGGGAGTCGTTGACGCCGGGGCGGGCGCTGCTCTGCGTGCTGGTGGGCTCCGAGGCCGCCGGTGGTGTACGTCAGGCTCTCGGCGCCTACGGCGAGGTCGCCGACGCCGACGCCTCCGGTGTGCCGTAGCGGCGACGGTGGAGCAGGTAGGCGATCCCACCGAGCGGAAGCGGGAGCCAGAACGTCAGTAGCCGGTAGGCCAGCGTCGCGACCACAGCGTCGTGCGCGCTCACGCCGGCCAGTGCCAGCAGACCCGTCAGGCCGGCCTCGACGAAACCCAGGCCGCCGGGGGTGAACGGGATCAGCGCCAGGAGGCAGGCGCCGGCGTACGCGAGCACCACGAGCGACGGGTTCGGTCTGGCGCCGACCGCGGCGAGACAGCAGACGAGGCCGAGGTAGTCGAAGGCGGGCTTGCCGAGGATGCCGCAGAGCGCGAAAGGCCAGTGCGCGCCGAACGCGTCGCGCAGACGGTCGCGCTGATGCAGCAGCCGCTCCCCGGTGTCGGGTGGCCTGCCGCGCTTGCTCGGCAGCAGGCGAAGCGCGGCGTCGATGCCGCGTCCGGCCTCCCGCAACGGACGGTCCCAGAGGAACGCCGCGAGCCCGGCCAGGACCGCGAGCACGAACGCGCCGGCGCCGATGTATGCCGTCTGCAGCAGGCCGCGCGGAGCGCTCAGACCACCGAGGATCGCCGGTAGCGCGAGCACCGGGAAGGCGAGGATGATCGCCGTGTTCGCGACCGACACGGCGGTCAGGCCGCCGGCGACGTCCTCCCCTCGCACGCCCGCCCGCACGAGCATCCGATACGAGAAGGCGCCGGCCGTCGCGGCTCCGCCCGGGATCACGTTGCCCGCCGCGTTGCCCGCGAGTTGCGCCGTCCCCACGGCGAACCAGCTCGATGTGCGCAGCGCGATCCGCTGTACCTCCCAGAGCGCGGTGACGCTCGTCGCCTCGAACACGAGGGCGAGGAGGATCCACCAGGGGTTGAGGTCGGCCAGGGCGTGCCACTGCGTGAAGAGATCGACCAGGCTCGGGAACAGGAAGTAGAGCGAGACGGCGGTGGCAAGCAGGAGCAGCACGCGAAAGACCACGCGCCACGGCATCTTGCGTGAGCGCTGCTCGGGCTCCGTCACCGTCGTCACGGCCCGGACCGTAGCCGGGTGTACATACCTCGCACGTACGTGGCCACGCCCTCGCGACCGGCGCCGCCAGGTGATGCGATCAGATCGGCCGTGTCCGAGGAAAGGAAGGGACCGTGGACATCGGAGAGCCGCAGAGGAAGATCGTGGTCGAGCCGATCCGCAATCCGGTGCCGGAGCGCACACCCGAGCCGCACGAGCAGCCTGCCGAGCCCAGCCGCCTCGAGCCCAGCCAGCCCGAGCCGGTTCGCACCGGCGGGGACTGAGCCCGCGACGCCTCAGACGTCCGTGTAGGGCCAGACGAAGCCGCCGCCGATCATGCCGCGGTCGAACTGGCCAACGTATGCCCAGTCGACCGGCGCCTCAGGCTCGTGGTGCGTCGGCGTCGCCTTCACCTCGGCCACGGTCACGCCCAGCGTGACCGTGCGGTGATCGTGGTCGATGCGCTTCGCGGCTCCGGCGGGCACGACGTGATGTGTCTCGTGATGTCCGTCCCGGTAGCTCACGACCATGTAGCTCTCGCCCGGCTTGTAACTCGCCCACGAGACTGTCCCGACCCGGCCGTCGGTCGCCTCGACTGCGTAGCCCTTGACGCTCTCGTCGTGTCCGACCGAGCCCTCGGGGAAGCTCCAGCTCGCCCCTTGTCCCTCCTCGGTCACGGGGCGAGCGTGTCACGAGGGCTCGTTGCGCCGGGTGATGCACGCACGCCCGCCGGCGTCGGCTGCGCACCCCTGTGCGCGCCTGAGGGCAACGGGCAGACTCGAGCCATGTGCCGCTGGCTCGCCTACTACGGCAAACCGATCAGGATGGACAAGGTCCTGTACCAGGGCCAGTACTCGCTGATCGACCAGAGCCTCAAGTCGCGGATGGGCGCGGAGCCGACGAACGGGGACGGGTTCGGCATCGGCTGGTACTCCGCCGAGGGGACCCCTGGGGTTTTCCACAGCACCGAGCCCGCCTGGAACGACCGCAATCTGCGCGAGCTCTCGGGACACATCGAGTCACACCTCTTCCTCGCGCACGTCCGCGCCACGACGGGGACGCCGGTGCAGCAGACGAACTGCCACCCGTTCCATTACGAGAAGTGGCTCTGGTGCCACAACGGGGTCCTCGGGGACTGGCTCACGGTCAAGCGCGACCTCGTGCTCGCAGTCGATCCCACGCTCTATCCCCTGATCGAGGGCACGACCGACTCCGAGGCGCTGTTCTTCCTTGCGCTCACGCTCGGCCTCGAGGACGATCCGCCGGGAGCGGTCGAGCGCGCGATCGGCCTCGTCGAGGAGGTCGGGAAGAAGCACGGCGTCAAGCACCCGTTCCAGGGCACGATCGCGACGACCAACGGCGAGCGGCTCTGGGCGTTCCGCTACTCGAGCGAGGGCAAGTCCCGCTCCCTCTACTTCTCGACGGCCTACGACACGCTGAAGGCGCTGTATCCCGACGATCCGCGCCTCGCCGACTACGACGAGGAGTCGAGGATCATCGTGTCGGAACCGCTCGGCGACGTGGCCGGCGTCTGGAACCCCGTCCCGGAGTCCAGCTGGGGCGTCGTGCAGCCGGGACCGGACGAGCTCAACGTGTTCCGGCCTGCCGCACCCGTCACCGCCTGACCCCTGGAGCTGGCCTCAACGGCTGGTGCGTGTGGCCGGAGCCGGCCCGACTACACGCTCGTCGCGTCGGGGCAGCCGCCCCCGTCGTCGGGCTCGTCGTCCACGACGTTGGCTCGTCGCACGAGCTCGACCATGCAGTCCGGGCAGTAATGGATCCGGATCGACCCGGAGGGTGAGAGCACCGTCACCCAGCCCCGTTCCTCGGGGTCGTGCTCACGGGCGCATTCGACACAGCGCATGTCCTCGACGGTAGGCCGCCGCCGACGCGTCTCGCCTGGTGCAGTTGAGTCAATTGTCCGGTTGCTCACGGCGCAGGATCCCTTCGCGATGGGCCACCGCCAGGGCCTCGATGCGGGAGTGGACGTCCAGGGCGCGCATCATCAGCCGCACGTGGTTGCGGACGGTCTCGACGCTCAGATGCAGCTCCTCGGCGATCTCTGCGGTGGAACGGCCGTGGGCCAGCAAATGCAGGACCTCGTTCTGGCGCGGGGTCAGATGCGGGTGCGGACTCGGCGAGGCGGTCGGCTCACGGTGCTTGACGACGCCGAACACGCCCACGATCCTGCCGCCTTCCCGGAGGGGGCACGAGCTGATCTCGACCTGGACGCGCTTCCCGCCAGGCTCGACCACGACGACGGTGGCCTCGGTGGATTTCTCCGTTCCCATCATCTTGCGTAGGAACGACTCTTTGGCCGCGCGCGCCTGTTCGGGGACGACCAGGGACGACTGCTGGCGCCCGCGGATGTCGCCCACGAGCTCGAGAGCCGCGGCGTTGATCCAGCGAATGACCCCGAACCGGTCGACCGCGTAGGCCGGGACGCTCAGTTCCTCGAGGGCGCCGTGGACGTCACCGGGGATCTCGCTGCCGTCCGGTGAGACGAGAGCGGCGGTTTGCCGCACAGCTGACATCGTTCACCACGGTGGCGACCACGGCCGGCCGGAGCATCATCCCGCTGGGATGAGCGCGTCGCCGGCCGGCGGCGGAGGCTCCGTTTCACCGTCCTGCGGCGCCGCGAGCGGGCGGCCCAGCTCCTTCGCGATCCGCACCGCCGCCGCGACGAGCGGCGCCCCGAGAACGAGGCCGAGCATCCCGAACAGACAGCCCGCGCCGATCGTCACGACGAGCACGACGAGCGGGTTGAGGTTGAGCGCCGAGCCCATCGCGAACGGCTGGAAGAGGTTCTGCAGCAGCCCGTTGGCCAGGATCACCACGACGAGCATGGCGACTGCAGTTCCTGTGCCCTGCCCTCCGAGCGCGAGGAGGACCGCGAACGCGCCCGCGACGAATGCGCCGATGTATGGGATGTAGGCGGTCACGAAGGTGACGACGGCGATCGTCCCGGCGAGCGGCACACCGAGGACGAGCGCGGCGAGCCCGACCACGACGCCGTTGAAGGCGGCGACGAACGTGACGCCGCGGAAGTACCCGCGCAGCGACGTGATCACCGAAGCAGAGATCGTTCGCGCGACCGGCCGCGGAAGTCCGACATGGCCGTCTACCCAGTGGCGCATCTGTGGACCGTCCTTGAGCAGGAAGAACGTTCCGAGCGCAGCGAACGAAAGCCCGAACAGGACCGACGTCAGCCCGCGGATTCCGCTGACGATGCCGTGCACGAGTGTCGAGATCATGTCCGGTGCCGCCTTCTTCACGGTCGCAACGGTTCCAGCTGCAGTCGAGGAGTCGACGCCGACGCTCGTCAGCCAGCTCTGCAGCCGACTGGCGCCCTTGGCGGCCTGCGCCGAGAGCTCGGCCTGCTGGCCCGTGATGCCGGCCACCACGATCACGACGATGAGGATGCAAACGGCGGCGACGGCGAGCAGGACGAGTGCGGCGGCGAGTGCTCGGGGCATGTGCCGGTCGAGTGCGCGGACGACGGGCATCGCCACGACCGCGACGATGAGGGCGCACACCATCGGCCCGACGATCGTGTATGTCTCGGCGACGAGCCAGATCAGGCCGACGACGAGCGCGAGGACGCCGACCAGCAGCCATGAGCTCCGGCCGAGATCGCGCAGCCAGGTCGGCGTACGGAAGGCGCCGCTCAGTTGCGCGCGTCCGGTGCCGGCGCTTTCGTGGGCGTTCGCATCCACGTCGGTTGGAGGTTCCTCCGCGCGTCGGAGTTTCCTCCGCGCGCCGTATCGTCAGGCGGCCGACGTCTCGTTCGTGGGCGGGCTGCCGTTCGGGCCCGGCGGGTCCTGGTGCTGACCGCGTCGGACGAGCCAGAAGATCCCGACGCCGGCGAGGATCGCGGCCAGGATCCCGAAGGCGACCCAGCCCCACGGTGTCGATTCCTCCTGGTCCTCGGAGGCGGCGGCCGCGGCGGCCCCGATCACGACGGCGGTCGTGTTGACTCCGGCTTCCGTGGTAGCCGTCGTGGTCACGGTGTGCGTCGGCACGACGACCTGGGTGTGGGTCTGGGTCTGGGCCTGCGTCACCGTCACGTGATTCGTCGTCGGGGGCTGCGTGGTGGTCACGGTCGCGGTCGTGGGGAACGTGGCCACGGTGGTGCTGACCCCGACTGTGGGCCTGGTCGTTGTGACGCCAACCGGGGGCGTGGTCGTCGTCGGGGGGCTCTCGGTGCGCGTCGCAGCAGGCAGCGTGCGGGTCACGGTCCCGACGGTGGCGGTCCTTGTCACCACTCCTCCACCCTGGCCGCAGCCGGCGAGCGCTACGGCAAAGGCGACGGCGACGCCGGAGGCGAGGAGCGGGCGCATCGACGACAGGGTGGCAGGCCGACCGGAGAGCGCAATCGTCCCGATCGGACGATCGCGCCGCGCGTTCGCCTCGCCGGGGCGCGTGTGGTTTCATGGCAGGCTGATGACCTCGGCCGCGCACGACGGATCTGCGCCGACGACGAAGCCGCGGCCCCTCTGGCTCCGTCTGGTCATGTACGCGCTGATCGTGGTCGTGATCGGCGCCGCGGCGAACCTGCTCGGCTGGGACATCAGGGGCTGGTTCCACAGCCTCTGGAACACGATCACGACGATCTCGGTCGGCTCGTTGATCGCGGCGATCGTCTTGATGTCGCTGCAGACCACGGCCACCGCGTTCGCCTGGTACTCGATCCTCCGCTTCGCCTACCCCGAGCGGACGAAGTGGCGTGACATCCTCGCCGGCTACGCGGTCTCCGTCGGGCTGAACGGGATCCTGCCCGCCAACATCGGCACGCTCGTGTTCCTGATCATGCTCACGACCCTGATCGGGATCAGCTTCGCCGCCGTCCTCGGCGGCTATGCCGTCGAGAAGATCTTCTTCACGGTCGCCGGGGCGTTCGTCTACCTCTACCTGTTCCTCACCGTCGGTGGCTCGTTCGACATCTCGTTCAGCTGGGTGCACGAGCACCCGGCCGCAACGATCATCGTCTTCGGCGGGGGAGCCCTGATGATCGTGCTGCTCGTGCGCCGCTTCTGGCCGCACGTGGTCGCCTGGTGGGCCAAGGCGAAGGAGGGCGGCGCGATCCTCGGTCGCCCGCGAGCCTACTTCGGACGGGTGTTCCTGCCGTCGTTCATCAGTTGGGTCGCGATGCTCGCCGTGATCGGCGTGTTCCTCAACGCCTATGGGATCCCGGTCAGCTTCAACACGCTGATGCACGTCGCGGGCGGCAACTCGCTCGCCAACGTCACCTCGTTCACGCCCGGCGGCGTGGGCGTGACCCAGGCCTGGAACGTCGCCTCCCTCAACCACGTGACCTCCGCAACGCAAGCGACGGCGTACTCCGTCGCCCAACAACTCGTCTCGACTGCATGGAGCATCCTCTTCGCGCTGATCCTGATGGTCTGGGCCTGGGGCTGGACCGGCGGCAAGCGGATCGTGTCGGACTCGTACGGCGAGGCGAAGCGTCGCCAGGCCGAGGAGCAGGAGAAGCGGCGCGCGAAGAAGGCCGCGAAGGCCGCAGCCGCCGGCTCCGACCAGGCTTCGTTGTGAGTTCCACCTACGGCGAGCGGCCAGCCTGGACCCCCGGGCAGCCCCGCTACCGGTTTGGCCAGGCGCTGCTCACCTGGCTGCTCGCCGCGATCTCGCTCTTCGTCGCCTTCAAGCTCGTCCCCGGGGCGTCGGACTCGACCTTGCAGGCGTCGCTTGTGGCCGCCCTGGTCATCGCGCTCCTCAACGCCGTCCTGCCCCCGCTCGTCGCCGCGCTGCGGCTGCCCTTCACGGCGCTGCTCGGCTTCTTCCTCATCCTGGGGCTCGACGCGCTGATGCTGCTCGCGGCCGACGGGGTTAGCGACGAGATCACGATCGACTCGTTCTGGTCTGCGCTCGCCGTTGCGCTCGTGGCGGCTGCGGTCGGCGTCGTGCTCTCGGTCCTGTTCGGGACGAACGACGACGACGTCTACTCGCTGCGCGTCGTGCAGCGGATTGCCAAGCGCTCGAGCGACCGCGTCGTGACCGACACTCCCGGAATCGTCTTTCTGGAGATCGACGGGCTCGCGCTGCCGGTGCTGCAGCGGGCCATGCGCGACGGCCACGCGCCGACGATGGCGCGCTGGCTCCAAGAAGGCACGCACCGGCTCGCCGAGTGGGAGCCCGACCTCTCCTCGCAGACCGGCGCGTCTCAGGCCGGCATCCTGCTCGGCTCGAACGAGGACATCCCCGCGTTCCGCTGGGTCGAGAAGGAGCGGCAGGTGCTCGTGGCCTGCTCCTCGCCCCCGGACTGCGCCGAGCTCGAGCGGAGGCATTCGGCGAGACCGGGTCTCCTCGCGGGAGGCGGCGCGAGCCGCGGGAACCTCTTCTCCGGCGGCGCCGACCACATGATTCTGACCGTGAGCAAGATGGAGGCGGAGCGCCGTGCCAACCCCGGCTACCGCGCCTTCCTCGCCAACGGCTTCAACGTGGCGCGGACGTTCGTCCTCTTCGGCTGGGAGGTGATCCTCGAGTGGACCGCCGCCGCACGCGAGCGGCGGCGCGACGTTCGGCCACGTGGCCACCGGGGCGGCGTCTACCCCTTCCTGCGCGCCACCATGTGCGTCATCGCGCGCGACCTGATCGTCTACGGCGTCCTCACCGACATGATGAAGGGGAGGCCGGCGATCTACGCGACGTTCGCGAGCTACGACGAGGTCGCGCACCACTCCGGCCTCGAGCGTGAGGACACCCTCGAGGCGCTGCGCAAGCTCGATCAGCAGTTCGCCCGGATCGAAACCGCCCGCCCGTACGCCGCCCGACCGTACGAGATCGTCGTGCTCTCCGACCACGGCCAGACGCAGGGAGCGACCTTCCGGCAGCGCAACGGCTACGGCCTCGACGAGCTCGTCCAGCGCAACCTCGCCCACGGCGGGGTGAGCGCGCTCGAAGGCGGGGACGAGCAGGATTCGATGGTCGGGCACGCCGCGGCCGAGGCGACGGGGCGAAAGGCGAAGCCGAAGAAGAACGACGTCTCGGGCCGGGACGTCGTCGTGCTCGGCTCGGGCAACCTCGGCCTCGTGTATCTGCTCGAGGAGGCGGGCCGGATGTCGCTCGAGCAGCTCTCGTCGCGGCATCCCGACCTGCTCCCTGCGCTGAGCGGGCATCCGCACGTCGGGTGGGTGCTCGTGCGCTCGGAGGAGCACGGCGCGGTCGTATTCGGAAGCGACGGCCGGTACTTCCTCGACGAGGGCCGAGTGGAGGGTTCGAATCCGCTGGCGCGCTTCCCGGCCACGGCCGCCCAGCACCTCCGGCGCACCGACGGGTTCGCGCACGCTCCGGACCTGCTCGTCGGCAGCTTCTACGATCCTGCGCTGGACGAGGGCTGCGCCTTCGAGGAGCTGATCTCCTTCCACGGTGGGCTCGGCGGACCGCAGACGCGGCCGTTCGTGCTCCACCCGGCCGAGCTGCCGCTGCCCGCCGAGCCGATCGTCGGCGCCGAGCAGCTCCACCGCGTGCTCGTCGGCTGGCGGGGGTTGCGCGAGGGTGAGCCGGCCTCGCCGACGCCGCCGGCTGCGGTCGCAGGCGCGGCGCCTCGGCAATGATCGTCAGGCATGGCCGGGGAGAGGACAGCCGTCGTCGTTCTGGGTCACCGCAGCCTCGGCTCCGACGGCGTGCACCGCATCAGCCGCCGCTGCGTGCAACTCGTCCGCGAGGCGGAGAGTCTCGTCGGCGACGGTGGTGCGGACGTCGTCGTCTTCAGCGGCTGGTCCTCGACCGGCGGGCCTTCGGAGGCCGAGCAGATGCGTGACGAGTGGCACGGACCGGCTGCCGAGCTCGTCGTCGAGCCGACCGCTCGGCACACTGCGGAGAATGCGGCGCGCACGCTGCCTCTGCTCCTCGAGCGTGACGTGGGGCGGGCGGTCGTCGTGTGCGCGCCGACGCATCTCCCGCGGACGCGCGTGCTCTTCGGCCGCCTCTACCGCAGCGCGGGCGTCGAGGTCGCGTTTCGCACCGCGCGACTCGCTCCGAGCGTTCGCTCGATCGCGTGGGAGCTGGTGGCGTTTCCCCTCCTTCCGGTGCAGCTTCGCGCCGCCCGCGCCGAGCTGGCACGGCGGTCACGATGACGGACACCGTCGTCTTCATCCCGGCCTGGAACGAGGAGGAGAACCTGCCGGGCGTGCTCGACGGCCTGCACGAGCAGTTACCGGATGTCGACGTGCTCGTCGTCGACGACGGCTCGACCGACGGCACGGCCGAGGTCGCGCGCGAGCACGGCGCGGAAGTCCTGGCGCTGGGGAGCAACCAGGGCCTGAGGATCGGGATCGCCGCGGGCTACCGGTGGGCGCTCGAGCACGGCTACGCGTTCTGCGGGCGCGTCGACGCCGACGGCCAGCATCCCGCAGCGGAGCTCGCGAGATTGCTCGAACGCGTCCGCGCGGACGAGTGTGACGTGGCCGTCGGGTCCCGTTTCGTCTCGGGGAACGGCTACGCGCCGTACCGCTACCGGCCCAGTCCGGCGCGACGCTTCGGCACGGGATTGCTGCGGCGCTCGGTCGGGGTCGTCCTGCGGCGGCCGTTCGGGGACGCGACGAGCGGCCTCTACGCGGTCAACGCGAAAGCGCTGCCGTTGCTCGCCGAGCCGTACACGAGTGGGGCGCCGGAGGTCGAGGCGCTGATCCGTGTCGTCGACGCAGGGTTGCGCCTCGAGGAGGTGCCGGTGGACATGGCGCCTCGTGTGGGCGGCGAGTCGAAGCTTCGCGGCGGGAAGGCCGTGAAGCTCGTCGTCACCGTGACGGCGACGCTCGGCCTCGCGCTGCTCGCTCGGCACCGGCGCGGCCGTTGAGTTAGGCCTTCGGCGTCGACCGCTCGATCAGCTCGGACAGCCGGTAGAGCCGCTCGTCCAGCGCCTTGCTGTGCGCGGTGAGCTCGGCGAGCTGCTGATCGACCCGGACGAGGCCGGCGATGACGGGAGCCTCTGCCTCCTCTTCGCCGAGCGCCCGCTCGCGCTGGGCGCGGGCCACGAAGACCGACGTGATCGCGGCGGTGATGATCGCGAGGAAGGCGACCCCCCACAGCATTACGGCGGCGCTGATGAGCCGCCCGGTCAGCTGTGTCGGGGTGTAGTCCCCGTAGCCGACGGTGGTGACCGTCTGCAGCACCCACCACATCCCGATCCAGATCGAGCTGTATTCGGCGTGGTCGAAGAGGCGGATCAGGACTCCGCTGATCACGACGATCAGCAGCGTGGCCGTGACGATCACGCTCGCAGCGAGCCGGACGGACGGCGGCTCGCGCAGGAACTTGCTCATGCGCCGTTCCATGAGGTTCTGCGGCCGCGCGAGGTCGCGTAGAGGGCCGCGTCTGGAGGACGTCATCGCCAGGCCTCCGCGCTAGCCGGCGGGCCGGCTGTCACTGTCGTCGTAGACGACCACGGTGCCCGCCAGGTAGTCGGGCAGGGCGCGCCGCCGGCGGTCGAAGAGCGCGGGGACGAAACCGAGGAAGCAAGGGATGATGGCGAGCGCGAGTCCGAGCGTCCGCACGAGCGCCCGCCACAGGCTCAGTGTCCTCCCGGTGCGCGAGAGGACGCGCACGCCCATCAGGCGCATCCCGGGCGTCTGGCCGACGGTGCTCCAGAAGAGGGAGAAGTAGCCGAGGGCGATGGCGAGCGCTGCGAGCGACACGAGGAGGTCGGCGAGCCACCGAGGGTGCACGCCTCCCACGAGCGCGCCGACGAGCGCGCCGGCGGCACCCAGCGCCACGGAGATCGCGGTGATGGCGAAGGCGTCGAGCGCCAGCGCAGCTCCGCGGCTTGCCACCCCGGCGGACGGCGCCGGGACTCCGGTCGCCCGAAAGGTCAGCTTGCGGTCGAGATTGGCTGCTGCGTGGCGTAGGCCAGCCGCGACCTGGCCGGCGAAGCCGGTGGAGTGCTTCGCCACGGCCGCACGAGCCTCCGGGCCAGTGAGCGCCCGCTGGAGTACGTGCCCCATCGCGTCGCTCGAGAGCGCCTGGTCGACCGCCTCGAGCGTGTGAGGGCTGGAGAGGGCCGCCTCGAGCAGGCGCTCGAGCTCCCCGTTCGCCGCAAGCTTCCGGACTACCCGCTCGAGGACCTGGTGGCGAGCCAGAGAGTTCGCCAGCTCCTCCGGCAGAGGTCCCGACAGCGCGCGATCGAGAATCCGTCCGATCTCGGGCGCCGACAGGAGATCTTCCACGGCCGTCTCGAGCGGCCCGCGCAGGACCCGGGCGGCGATCCGCGCGGGAAAGACGGTCGCTCCGCCGATCGCATCGGCAACCGGGGAGGGTCCTTCCGGCCTCTCTTCGTCAGCTGAGGGTTCCATCGCCGGAAACCCTGGCCCGCGCAGCGACGCGGCGCATCATCCGATTGGGAGGGCGCTAAAAGCTGGGCACAGTCTCGCGGACGCGGCTTTGCCGGCCCTCGAGCGTGTAGACCCGACCGTCGAGGCAGAACTCGATCGCCGGAACTGCGAGCTCCTCGAGCAGCTGCTGCGCCTCGCGCAGCAGCGGTGCCAGCTCGCCTCCGCCGAAAAGGTCGACCGCGAAAAGCCAGCCCGCGTCTTCCTGCGCCGACCAGCCCGGCCAGCGCGACCGGAGCCGTGCGGAGAAGGCCTCGTTGCACTCGAGCGTCGGGAGCTCGAACAACACGATGTCGTCCAGCTGGAGATCGAGTTCGTACATAGGAACAGCCTGGCGACCGGTGCGCACCGCCGCGATGACGCGTTCGTGTCAACTTCCAGCCGAGTCGGGACTCTGGTCCGCCGCGCCGCTCAGGCGCGGCACTTCGGGTCGCCCCAGCTTCGCTCCAGGGCTTGCTGCTCGCTCTGCACGGCTGCGTCGAACGGGCCGACGTCGTCAGCGGCCCACATCACGTCGGGCGTCACTCCCGGGCCTTCGGCGGTCGCCCGGTACTTCATCCCCGGCCCGGCCGGATGCCCGGAATGCGGGAAGAAGCCGTAACAGAAGTCCCCCAACGTGTGGCCGCGATGATGGGTGAGGAAGCCGTTCTCGCGATGCCAGCCCTTCCCGTAGGCGGAGTCGAAGGTGTCGAGATAGATGTTGCGTCCGTAGCTGTCGAGCGGAGCGCCGACTCCTGTGGCCTTGAAGCCGAAGACGCCTCGGCCGCGATAGGTGAGCCTCCCGAAGAGGTGGCGGTAACGGTGGTAGGCCCAGTTCTGGTAGATGACGAGCCGGGCGAGCGGTCCACGCCAGTGGGAGAGATGGAGCTCGATCGAGGCGCTCGTCCCGCCGTAGTTGCGTTTCAGGCGCGCCCACGCCTGGAGCGCCCAGTAGCTTCCGTCCGGGGCCTTGCAGGCCCTGACCAGCCAGGCGAGCGGCGGCCCGTCGTACGGGAGGCAAACGCCCCCTCCACCGACGCCGTAGCGGATCTGGAACTCGACCTGAGGCCGTGACCTGTTCGGGGCGCGGGCGTTGATCGCCCCCGATGCGACCAGCATGATCCTTCGGCCGCCGCTGGAGTAGCTCACGTGGGCGTGTCCCTGGCGGTCGATCGACAACGTGGGGCGCGTCACGTCGCGGCCGATGATGGCGCTGCCGAGAGCCGGTGCGGCGGCGAACGCTCCGACGGGCAGCAGGGAGAGGAGAAGGAGGATTCGCTGCGGGAATCTCACGGCCGTGTGCTCACCGGTCTATCGGGTGCATCGGACCCCGCGCGTTGTACCCCAAAAGGGGGATCCCGCAGGCCGCCTAGAAGATCGACACCTCTCGCGGTACCGTTTGGTCGAAGCGAGACGCCTCCTCGTTGCGGCCGGCGGGGCACGCCCAGGATGAAGCTGTACCCATCGGTCACCAGCGCTCTACCAGCCGCACGCGCCGCGCCGCCCCGGAGCGGCACGAGATTCGGCCCCCGGCCCGGCGGGCTTCGGCTTATCGCCGCGCTCCTGCTGCTCGCGGCGCCGCTCGCCGTCGCAGCCTGGGGGCTCGGAGGCTATTCGGCCCAGCGCGAGCGCAACAATGCCGACACCCGCCTGGTCGGAAGCCTCGCCGCCGCGGGTGACGCCTACCGGAGCCTGTCCGCCGAGGCGGGCACTGCGGCGAATCGGCTCGCCAACACGCGGCGCATCCAGCTCGAGTTTCTCCGTTCCCGGTCGCAGGGGCCGCACCGGTTCGCCTGGAGGATGAGCCCGGACGGCACCCTCACGCCCGCGCCTGTTCCGCGGGCGGCGGCCTTCCACCGCGTGGAGGTCATCTCCAAGGGGCGGAAGGTCGGCGAGGTCGTCGTCTTCCTTCCTCTCGGCCGCTCGCTCGTCCGTTCGCTGACGCAACGTGTCCATCTCGCGTCGGAGCAACGGCTCGGTCTCGCCCGTGGCGCCACGCTCGTGGGTGCGAACGGAACAGCACGGATCGAGTCCGGCAAGCTTCTCTCGCGCGCCTCCGACATCCGTGCGGACGGTCTCGGTTACCGGGCCGTGTCCGCGGATCTCGGCGGCGCGGTAGCCCGGGTCAAGCTCCTCGCGCTGGAGCCGAGCTCCACGATCGACGCCAGGGCGAATTCGGCCCGCTGGCGCGTGGTCATCCCCGGCTTCGTGCTCGTCGTGGCGCTTCTGGCCATGGCCTACGCGGTGTCGCCGTCCATCGCCCGCACCCGTGTGTCGAGGCAGGAGCGAGAACAAGCTGACCGGGTGCTCGCCCGCGTGGGCGACGGCGTCTTCCTCGTCGACCGCGACGGGGTGGTGCGGCTCTGGAACCCGGCGGCCGAGGCGATCACCGGCCTGCGTGCAGACGCCGTCCGCAACCGGGCGGCCGAGGAGGCGATCCCCGGGTGGCGGGCCGTCGCTGGGAGGGTTCCGGTTGCCCGCCGGCCCGGCGACGCCGACGATGCGTCGGGCGCCGAGACCGTGCCCCTCGAGGTCGACGGGCGCGAGGTTTGGCTCTCGATCGGCGGCGTCACCCTGGCCGACGGGATCGTGTACGCGTTCCGCGACGTCACCCGCGAGCGGCGCCTCGAAGACCTCCGCGCCCAGTTTGTCGCCACGATCTCGCACGAGCTGCGGACACCGCTCGCCTCCCTCCACGGCGCCGCCTTGACGCTGCTCGAGCGCGAGGGCGACCTGAGCCCCGAGACCCGGCATACGTTGCTCGACATGATCGCGGCCCAGGCGAAGCGCCTGGCCGACCTCGTCGAGGAGATCCTCGTCACCGGACAGCTCGACAGCGGCTCCCTCAGCGTCGTAACGGAGCCCTTCGACCCGGAGGAGCTCGTCTGGACCGCGGCCGCCGCCGCGCGGCTGCGAGTCGGCGAGGACACGAGGATCGACGTGTCCCTCCCGGCACTGCTGCCGCCGGTCGCGGGAGATCCGGAGCGCACACGCCAGGTGCTCACCAACCTGGTCGACAACGCGATCAAGTACTCGCCCGACGGCGGTCGTATCGAGCTCGGTATCGAGGTCGACGGCACCCACGCGCGCTTCAGCGTCCGCGACGAGGGCCTCGGCATCCCGCTCGGCGAGCAGAAGCGGATCTTCGAGAAGTTCTACCGCCTCGATCCGGATCACCAGCGCGGGATCGGCGGCAGCGGGCTCGGGCTCTACATCTGCCGCGAGCTGGTCCGCTCGATGGACGGCCGGATCTGGGTCGACTCGGACCCGGGCCAGGGAGCGACGTTCGCGTTCGAGCTTCCGCTGGCCGAGCGGGTGGCGACCGCGCCGGTCTGATCCGGTTCAGTCGATCCGAACGACCAGCTTCCCCTGTGTGTGTCCCTCGCCCATCGCCTCGAGCGCGTCGGCGACCTGGTCGAGCGGGTAGATGCGGTCGACGGCCGGGTGCACCTTGCCGTCCTCGATCAGCTCCCTGAGGGTGGCGAGGTTGGCCCGGTTCGGCTTGCAGACGAAGAAGACGAGCTTTCGCCCACGACCGACGCGAGACGTGAGCCAGACCCGCGCCAGGCGGCCCAGCGGCCCCGTGAGGTGATTGCCGCTCGGCATGCCCGTCAGGACGAGTGTCCCGCCCGGCTCGAGTACGCGGAGGTTCTGGCGCCAAGAGTGCGTGCCGGCGACGTCGACGATGAGATCGAACCGCCTGTCGCCGCGGGTGTAGTCCTGCCGGCTGTAGTCGATGACGGTGTCCGCGCCGAGAGACTTCGCACGCTCGACGTTCCTGGCGCTGCAGACCGCGGTCACGTGGCCCGCGCCCAGCGCCTTCGCGAGCTGGACGGCGAAGCTGCCGACGCCGCCGGAGCCGCCGTTGACGAGGACACGCTGCCCCGGCTGGAGGTTCCCCCGGTCGCGCAACGCCTCGAGTGCGGTCAAGGCGGCGACGGGCACAGCCGCCGCTTCCTCGAAGGTGAGATTGGCCGGCTTGCGCGCCACCGCTGTCTTCGCGGAGACGTACTCGGCGTAGGCACCGGAACGAACGCCGTAGACCTCGTCGCCGGGGTGGATGTCGCTCACGTTCGCGCCGACGGCCTCGGCGACGCCCGCGAAGTCGCCGCCGACGTTCTCGTCCTTCGGGCGCAGGAAGCCGCCGATCAGCGGCCGCATCAGCACCGCCACGCCCCCGAAGGAGTAGTAGTCGCTGCGGTTGACCGACGACGCGTGCACCCGCACGAGCACCTCGTCGTCCGAGGGAGTCGGCTTTGCAACCTCATCCAGCTCGAGGACGTCGCGCGGCCGGCCCCAGCGCCTCCGCACGGCCGCCTTCATCGTCGTGGTGGTCTCGCTCGGAATCGCCATCGTCGCCATCACTCCTCCTCTACCGGTGTTCCCTACACCGTAAGCTTATGGCGTAAGCTAGACATACAGCGTAAGCTTGTCAAGACCATGGCCACCACACAGCGGAGACGGAGACCACTCACGAAAGAGCGCGTGCTCGCGAAGGCGATCGCCGTGGCCGACAAGGACGGCATCGAAGCGCTGAGCATGCGCAGGCTCGGCCAGGCGCTCGGGGTCGAGGCGATGTCGCTCTACAAGCACGTCGGCAACAAGGGAGAGCTCGTCGCGGCGATGGTGGACTCGGTCGTGGAGCAGTTCGAGCTGCCTGACGACGAGCCGGCCTGGGACGTGGCGATTCGCCGCTGCGCGGTTCGCGCGCACGACCTCCTGCTCGAGCACCCGTGGGCCTGCGGCCTTGCCCTCGTGCCGAGCGACATCCACACCTTCGGCGGCCCGCGCTTTCGCTACATGGAGTGGCTGCTCCGACGCCTCCGCGAAGCCGGGTTTTCCCCTGAGATCACCTACTCCGCCTACCACACCCTCGACAGCCACATCTTCGGATTCACGCTCTGGCAACTCGGCCACGCCAATGCGACCCGTGCGTTCCGGCCGGCCGACGGCGAGGCGGTGGAGGACTTCGTCGCGCGGATCCTCGAGCAGATGCGACCGCGCTATCCCTACCTCGCCGAGCACGGGCAGCAGCACATGGCGGACGGCGCGCCGAACGGGAAGCAGGAGTTCGAGTTCGGGCTCGACCTGATCCTCGACGGGCTGAAGCGGCAGCGCCGCAAGCGTTAGCGCCCGCCGTCAGCCGGCTCGCGGGGCGAGCGCGTAGAGCCGGCCGAGGCCGACGAGGTAGAGGCGACCGTCGCCGGCCACCGCGGGCGAGTACTCGCCGTCGGGCCACTCCTTGCGAAGACGACCGCTCGCGGCGGCGAGCGCATACGTGCGGCGGTCGAAGCTCGAGAAGTAGACGAGGCCGTTGACGACGGCGGCCGCGCCGGAGATCGACGCGCCGGCGTGAAACGTCCAGCGCAGCGAGCCGGTAGTGGCCGTGACCGCGTAGAAGGCGTGGTCGTAGGAGCCGAAGAGGACGAGGCCGCGCCAGACGGCGGGCGAGGCGTAGACGTAGCTTCCGGTTCCGAAGCTCCAGAGGAGAGCTCCGCTGCGCGCCGAGAACGCGTAGAGGTGACCGTCGAGGGATCCGACGTAGACGCGCCCCGCGGTGACGGCCGCGGTCGAGTAGAAGTTTCCGTGCCCGCCGCTGCGCCAGAGGAGCCGGCCCGAGCGTGCGTCGAGCGCGAGGAACTCGCCGGCGTAGTTGCCGATGTAGATCCGCCCGTAGGCGAGCGACGGCGACGCCTTGATCGGGGCTCCGGTGTCGAAGCTCCAGCGCAGGCGTCCCGTGCCGGAAGCGAAGGCGGAGACCCGTCCGTCCTGGTCGCCGACGTAGACCAGGCCGTCGGCAACGAGCGGCGACGACTCGGAGGGGCCGATCGTGCGTCGCCAGCGCACGCGGCCCGTCTGGGGCGACAGGGCGACGAGCTCTCCGCCGCCTCTCGTCGCATGGCACTCCGCGTTGCCGATGAAGGTGGCGAAAAGGAGCTCGTCTGCGAGTGCGGGTGACGACCAGCCGCAGCGGTGCGAGTCGTATCGCCAGCGCACCCTGCCGCTCGCCGGATCGAGCGAGTAGAGCCGTCCGTCGAACACCTCCTCGAACACGCTGCCGTAGCCGACGACCGGAGGGAACTCGAGCAGATGGCGGCCGTGGAACGTCCAGAGACGACGGAACGGTGGCCGCACTCCCGGCGCGGTGACCGCGCGGCGGCGGGCGTTGTCGGCACCGTACGTCGGCCACGGCAGCCCGGTACTTGGCGGCGGCCCGGTCGGCTGTGTCGCGGTCACCTTCGGCAGCGGCGGGGCAGCCGTCGGCCGCGGCTGCGGCCGGCCGCTCCCACACGAGGCGAGCGTGCCGGCCGCGGCGACCAGGACGACGGCCGCGAGGCTCCTAGGTATCGCTGCTTTCTCCGCTGAGATGACTCCAGAGATTGGAGAAGAAGCGTGACAGCGCGGGCCAGTGGGCGCTGGCCTCGAAGTTGATGGCGCCGGCGTCGAACACAGTGGAGTGCCCGCGGGTGTAGATCGTCATCTCGGCCGGCTTGCCAGGCCCAAGCTCGTTGGGGATTCGGGCGAGCACCTGTGTGTGGGGCGGCGAGGCGGAGTTCGGCTCGTCGACCTCGATGCCGTAGTTGCCGACGCTGCTGCCGTCGTGCAGGCCGGTGCCCTTGAAGAGCCACGGAGCGGCGGCGGTGTTGGTGATGTGGTACGGCCGGTTCGGATAGTTGCCCTCGTCCCAGCCGGCGTACTGCGCCCCGATGAGCGCCGCTTCGGGCCGGCCGAGATCGCGCCACGGCGTGCGGCCGGTCATCGTGTTCCCCGAGACCTTGACCCGGTAGAAGAAGCTGTTGGCCGACAGGAACGCGAGATTGCCGCCCGCGTTCCGGTAGGCGGTGATCAGGTCGAAGGTGTGCGAGGTGACGTACTCCTCGTGGCCCTCGAACACGATCAGCCGGTAGCGGCTCAGCTGCCGCGCGTCGGAGATGTGCTCGAGGTCGTCGTCGGAGATGAAGTCCGCCCGGTAGCTGCTGCGCCAGTACCACCGCAGGAAGCCGACGTCGAAGCGCTGGAACTGCTCCGGCAGCCCCGCGGGCACCGGCTTCCCGTTCACCCTGGAGCTCGCGAACGGATTGGTCAGGTCGATGCGACGGACGGACGAGTCGAGGTACCAGCTGTCACCGTTCACGTCGTCGTACGCGTGCCAGGTATTCGTCGGCTCGACCACGAGCACGGGTGCGGTACCGAGCCGGCTCGGGCGAAGGACGAACGGCGCGTAGTCGGTGTGCTGACCCCAGCTGAGGCGGGCAACGTAGGCGCCGCTCGCCCAGCCCGACCCGAGAGGAACACGCAGGCGCCAGGGCCGTCCGCCGGACGGCCGACGCACCTGCCGGGGCGCCGTCATCGGCTTGCCGAACGTGTTCTTGTCCCAACCCGGGGCGGCCGCCGGTCCCGGCGTACCCGAGGCGCCGGCCTGAAAGATCTGGAGCGTGGCGCTGTCCGTCTGGCTGCCGCCGATGTCGAGCACGGCGACCTGTCCGGGCGCGTAGCTCCGTGCCGCGAAGCCGGCGAGAGTCGGACCTGTTCCGGCGTGGCCGGAGCCGAGCACGGTGCCGAAGACGACGACGAGCGCAGCGACGATCGCAATGCTGGACACGGACGAGGCGGCTGCTGCGCGCTGTCGCCGGGAGTGTGGAGAGCGCTGACGGAGGGGGTGAGGCGCGATGTTCATGGCGCCACCGTCGGTCGGGGCGCCAACCGCGCTCTAACGCCCGGCTAACGGCCGCTGGGAAGCGGCCTGCGCGGGTGCTACAACCTTCGCGCGTTGGTCGAATTCGCAATCCTGGGACCGCTCGAGGCTCGCAGAGACGGCGAGCCCGTCCAGCTCGGCGGCCCGAAGCAACGGGTCGTGCTTGCGATGCTCTTGCTCGAGGCCGGCCGGGTCGTCTCGCAGGACAGGTTGATCGAGGCGCTGTGGGCCGAGAGCCCGCCGCCGACGGCCGTGGCGTCGCTCCAGAACTTCGTCGCGCAGCTGAGGAAGGCACTCGGCGCCGCTGCGATCGAGACGAGGCCGCCCGGCTATGTCGTCCGGCTCGAGCCCGAACAGCTCGACGCGGCGCGGGTGCGGAGCCTGGTCGACTCCGCGCGCGCCAGCGATCCGGTTCGACGTGCAGCTCTGCTCGACGACGCGCTCGCCGTGTGGCGCGGCGAGCCCCTGGCGGAGTTCCGCTACGAGGCGTTCGCACGGGAGGAGATCGCACGCCTCGAGGAGTTCCACCTCACGCTGGTCGAGGAGCGGGCCGAGGCGAAGCTCGCGATCGGCGCGCACGCCGAGGTGGTCGCCGAGCTCGAGGCGCTCGTCCGCCTCCACCCGCTGCGCGAGCGGCTGCGGGCTCAGCTCATGCTCGCCCTGTATCGCTCCGGTCGGCAGGCGCAGGCGCTCGACGTCTACCGCGAGGGGCGCGAGCTGCTCGTGGAGGAGCTGGGACTCGAGCCGAGCCCGCTCCTCCGCGGTGTGCACGCGTCGATCCTGCGCCAGGAGACCTTCGCGGTCGGCCGCGGCGCCATCCCCGAGGTCGAGCACTTCGAGGAGGTGGCCGCGGCGCTCCTCGCCGGCAAGGTGACCGTGGTGGTCGGTTCCGACTCGGAGCCGCTCGCGTCGGAGCTCGCGAGGCGCTTCGGCGTCGAAGGGCCGGCGCCCGAGCTCGCCCGCGTCTCGCAGGCCGTAGCCGTTCTCAACGGCTCGGGCCCGCTCTACGACACGCTGCACACGCTCGTCGAGGGAGACGGCGAGCCCTCGCCCGTGCATCGTTTCCTCGCGCGGCTGCCGGGGCTGCTGCGCGAGCGCGAGACGACGCAGCCGTTGCTCGTCACGACCGGCTACGAGCTCGCGCTCGAACGGGCCCTCGAGGAGGTCGAGGAGCCGTACGAGACGGTCTGCTACCTCGCTTCGGGGCAGATGCGCGGCGCCTTCTGCCACATCGCACCGACGGGCGTCGCGAATGTGATCGAGCGGCCGAACGCGTACGCGGGGGAGCTCGGCCTGGACGAGCGCACGGTGCTCCTGCACCTCCAGGGCCGGATCGACCGGACGACCGATCGCGCGTGGGAGAGCTTCGCCGTCACCGAGGACGACTTCATCCACTACGGCGACGTCGCGCGGCGCCTGCCCGTCTCGCTTGCCGCACGCCTGCGCCGCACGCACCTGCTGCTGCTCGGCTACACGCTCTCGACCTGGACGCTGCGCGTCGTCCTCGAGCGCTTCTGGGGCAGCGACCCGCTGCCGTATCGCTCGTGGTCGGTGCACCCCGGGCCGCAGCCGCTCGAGCGCGAGTTCTGGCGGCGGCGCGACGTCGAGGTGGTCGACATGGCGCCCGCGGCGTACGTCGCGGAACTCGAGCGGGCGCTGCAGAAGGGGAAGGCGTCGTGACCGGCGTTCCGGAGAGCCCGTACAAGGGCCTCGCCTCATTCGAGGACTCCGAGCTCGACGCGCTCCTCTTCTTCGGGCGCGAGCGCGAGATCGCAGCCGTGGCGGCGAACGTGCTCGCAAACCGGCTGACCGTCCTCTACGGGCCGAGCGGCGTCGGCAAGAGCTCGTTGCTGGGCGCAGGAGTCGCCAGGCGGTTGCGTGAGCTGAGCGGGGCGCCGGTCGTCGTGCACGACGCGTGGGCAGAGGATCCCGCGGCCCGCCTGATCGCGTCGGTACACGAGGAGTGCGGCGACCTCGGCGCGACGGCCGGCCTCGTCGACACGGTCGCCGCCGCAGCACAGCGCAGCGGCGAGCTGCACCTGCTGCTCGACAACTTCGAGGAGTACGTCCTCTATCACGGCCTCGAGGGGCCTCTGAGCACGACGCTCCCGGAGCTGCTGCGGCGGCCGGGCCTGCGCGTCAACGTCCTGCTCGCGCTGCGGGACGACGCTCTCGCCGAGCTCGACGAGTTCGCCGGCCGGATTCCCGAGCTGTTCTCGAACCTGCTGCGCCTCGACCGGCTCGACCGTGAGGCCGGACGCGCCGCGATCCTCGGCCCGCTCACCCGCTACAGCGAGTTGAGCGGCGAGACGTTCACGGCGGAGGACTCGCTCGTCGAGGCGGTGCTCGACGAGGCGTCGACCGACTCCGGTGTCGAGGCACCGTATCTCCAGCTCGTGCTCGAGCGGCTGTGGGAGCGCGAGCAGGAGGAGGGCTCACGCAAGCTGCGGCTCGCGACGTTCCGCGCGATCGGCGGCGCACGGGCCGTTGTCCGCGAGCACGTGCAGGGCGCGCTCGAAGGGTTGCCGCTCGCCGAGCAGGAGGCGGCGGCACGTGTGGTGCGTCAGCTCGTCACGCCGTCGGGACGGAAGGTCTCGCACGAGCCATCGGATCTCGCCGAGTACGCCGACGTCGACGGTGCCGAGCTTCGGCTGCTGCTCGAGCGGCTGGGGCGGGAGCGGATCGTCCGCGGCGTCAACGGGATGCAGGGCGCGCCGACGCGCTACGAGATCTTCCACGACGTCCTCGGGCCGCCAATCCTCGCGTGGCAGGCCGAGCATCAGCTGCGGCGCGAGCGGATCAAGGCTCGGCGTGAGCGGCGACGCCTGTGGGTGGTCATCGGTGCGAGCCTCTTCGCGCTGGCGATCGTCGCCGCCATCGCCGCGTTCGCCCTTGTGCAGCGAAGCGACGCGCGCACGCAGGCGCGGCGCGCCCGCGGTGGCGAGCTCGCGGGCCGCGCGCTGGCGGACATACCGACGAATCCGCAGGTCAGCGTCGGCCTGGCGTTGCAGGCGGCTCAACTCGCCCCAGGGCGACAGACCGCCGGCGTTCTCCGCTCGAGCCTCGCGGCGATGCGTGAGGAGAAGATCATCCGGCTCGGCGGGAACGTCGTCGTGGCCTCGTTCCAACCGGGCGGACGCCTCTTGCTCGTGGGGAGCAGCAACGGCCAGATCGGGACCTACGACACCGCGGGCCGGCGGCTCAGGTCGCACCGCATCCCCAGGCTCGTCAGCGCGGCCTGGAGCCCGGACGGCCACCTGTTCGCGACAGGTACCGCCGGCGGCTACGTCGCAGTCTGGATGCCCCACCGTGGGCAGCCAGTGCGCACCATGGCGACAGGCTCGCCCATCACCGCGCTGTCCTTCAGCTCGAAGACGTTGCTCGTGGGGAGCGGCACACACGTCCGCCTGCTCGATCTCGCAACCGGGAAGTTCAGGACGATCGGCCTCGGCAGCGGCGTCGTTGTCGGCGCTCTCGACCCGAACGGGGATGTGTTCGCCGTCGCCACTCGGCGTGGGAAGTCGACGAGCACGGCGATCTACAGCGCACGGACGGGCCGCGTCGTCAGGCGCCTTCCCGAGGCCGGGATCCGCTCGTTCGCCTTCAGTCCGGACGGGAAGCTGCTCGCGAGCGGCAGCCGCGACCGGACAGCGCGGCTCTGGGACGCCCGCACCGGCAAGCTCGAACACGTCCTGCAGCACCAGGGTTACGTCCTCGCAGAGCAGTTCTCCCCTGACGGCCACTCGCTAGTGACGTCGAGCCAGGACGGCGCCGCGTACGTCTGGGACGTCGCCACCGGACAGCGCGAGCTCCTGCTCGTGGGCTCGACCGGAGCGATCAACGCTGCCGCCTTCAGCCCGGACGGAAGCGAGATCGCGACGGCCTCCGACGACCTGCTCGCCCGCATCTACTACAGCCAGGACGGGCGCCTGCTCGCCCCGCTGGCGGGGCACGGCAAGGCGGTGACGAGCGTGGCGTTCGACCCGACCGGACGCACGATCGTCACCGGCTCGAGCGACGGCACCGCGCGGCTCTGGGACGCAGTGCCGCAGGGGGCGCTGACGCCGATCGACCAGCGGCCCGGTCCGGTCGAGACGTTCTTCGCAGGGTCGAGGCCCGTCACCGTCGCGGGCCGGACCGCGCGCGTCCTCACGCCCACCGGCCGTGTGCTCCGCACCGTGACGTTGCCGGGCCGGATCATCGCGACCGCCACCGAAGGAGGCGCGATCGCGGTCGCGGACGACCGCGGCTACGTGGTCACCGTTCCGCCCAAGGGCTCCCGCGAGTCCGGCAGGTTTCCCGGAGTCACCTCGCTCGCGTTCGCCGGCAAGACGCTGCTGATGGGCTTCGTCGGGCACGTCGTCGCTGCCGCGAACGGGCCGCTGCATCTGCAGGTTCCAGGCCCGGTTCGGTCGCTCTCAGCGGGCGGCGGACGCTTTCTCGTCCGGCTGCCGAGCTCTCTACGCGTCTACACCGACGACGGAAAGCTCATCAGCACGATCCACACGACGGCCCAGCGCGCGGTCCTCTCGCCGGGCGGGCTCGGCGTGGCGACGACGAGAGGCAACATCGCGCAGCTCTGGGACGCCTCCACCGGAACGTTCCTCCACACGCTCAGGGGACACACCCAGCTCGTCAACGACGCGGAGTACTCGCCGGACGGGCGCAGGCTCGTCACGGTCAGCTCCGATCACACGGGAAATGTCTGGGATACCCGCACGGGCCGCCTGCTGCGCACTCTCGTCGGCCACTTCTTTGCGGTGAACACGGGAAGCTTCAGTACCGACGGCCACTGGATCGTGACGACAAGCCAGTTCACCGCGGGCCTCTGGAACGCGGACACCGGCCAGCTGCTCTTCTACCTCGGCCGCGACACGAAGCCGCTCACGAGTGGGAGCTTCAGCCAGACGGGAAACTGGATCCTCACCGGCAGCGAGGACGGCACCGCCAGCGTCTACCACTGCGTGATCTGCCAGCCGCTCGCCGGGCTGGAGGCGACTGCGAAAGCGCGTCTCCGCGCGCTGCGCTAGCCGCTGACCGGGGGCGGCGAGCAGCCCGGCTCGTGGCGCCCGGCGAGCACGAGCAGCAGGACGTGCAGTTGCTCACGCTGCTCGGCGTCCAGCGGCGCGAGGAACTCGTCCTCGAGGCGCTTGGACAGAGCGCGGAGCTTGGCGAGCGTGCGCTTGCCGTCGACCGTGATACGGACGAGGTGCCGTCGCCGGTCGTCGGGATCGCGCTTGCGCTCGACGAGCTTCTGCTCCTCGAGCTCGTCGAGCAGTCCGACCATCGTGCCGCGGTCGTAGCCGAGCGCGTCGGCGATCTCCGCCTGCGTCTCGGGAGCGCTTCCCTCGAGCAGCGCGAGGATCGCGTGGTGGTACGGGTTGAGCCCGAAGCGCTCGTACTCGTCCACCGACCGGCTCTTGGCGGCGAAACCGAGTCGCTTGAGCAGGAAGAGGCTGGAGGCGACCAGCTCCGGGGGCAGACCCTGTTGAGTCTTCAAGGAGGTCTTCATCTCGATTCCCATTTCTCGGAATAGTGTAGCGCGACCAAGCGTTCCTCTCATGTATAGTTGGTCATACCAACGATTGGAGGAACTGCTTGCTTCCCACGCTTCATCCGGTTTCACCGCGGCGGCGCTGGAGCGCCCTGGCTCTCATCGTCACCGCTCAGTTCATGGTCATTCTCGACGTGGCGATTGTGAACGTCGCCCTCCCCTCGATCAAGTCGGACCTCGGCTTCTCCGAGACGGGGATCCAGTGGGTGATCACCGCGTACGCCATTCTCTTCGGCGGAACGCTGCTGCTCGGTGGCCGGCTCGCCGACCTGCTCGGCCGGCGGCGCATGTTCGTTGCGGGTCTTGCCCTCTTCGCGGCGAGCTCCCTGCTGTGTGGGTTCGCCTGGTCGTCGAGCTCGCTCGTCGCTTTCCGTGCGCTGCAGGGGCTGGGAGGCGCGCTGCTCGCTCCGGCTGCGCTCTCGCTGCTGATGACGACGTTCGCCGAAGGGCGCGAGCGCAACCGCGCGCTCGGCATCTACGGCGCCGCCTCGGGTAGCGGCGCGGCGGCGGGCGTCTTGCTCGGCGGCGTCATCACCTCGTATCTCGGCTGGTCGTGGATCTTCTTCGTCAACGTCCCGGTCGGCCTCGCTGCGATCGCGCTCACGCCGTTCCTGCTGCGCGACAGCCGCGCGGAGCTGCCGCATCGCCACTTCGATCTCGCCGGCGCCGCCTCGGTCACGAGCGGGCTGATGCTGTTCGTCTACGGACTGACGCGCTCGGCGACCGACGGCTGGGGCTCGCCCGTCACGCTCGGCCTGCTCGGCGGAGCCGTGGCGCTCATCGCGGCGTTCATCGCGACCGAGTCGCGCTCTCGCTCGCCGCTCCTACCGCTGCGGATCTTCCGCCTGCGCGCCCTGTCGGCGGCGAACGCGACGATGGCGCTGGTCGGAGCCGTCACCTTCTCGGAGTTCTTCGTCCTCACGCTCTACGTGCAGGACGTCCTCCACTACTCGGCCGTGCAGAGCGGTGTCGCCTTCGTCGCCTTCGCCCTGTCGGTCGTCGTCGCCTCGAACCTCGCGCAGGCGGTGGTGGGGCGGGTCGGCGTCCGGGGGACGCTCCTGATGGGCCTCGCGCTCGCCACGATCTCGGTCGGCCTGCTCACGCAACTGCCGGTGGACGGCCAGTACTTCTGGGACCTCTTCCCGGCGTTCGTGCTCGGCGGAACGGGGCTTGGCTTCTCCTTCGTGCCGGTCACGATCGCGAGCCTGGCCGGCGTGGAGCGCGCTGATGCCGGTATCGCCTCGGGCCTCGTGAACACGAGCCGCCAGATCGGCGGCGCGATCGGGCTCGCGGCCATCAGCACCATCGCGGCGAGTGCCGCGGCGACCTACGCCCACACTCACGGCGTTTCGGCTTCGAGCGCGGCCGCGACGGTCAGCGGCTTCCAGACGTCCTTCGTCGTCCTCGGCGGACTGCTCGTCGCAGCCTTCGTGGTGGCCGCGGTCTTCCTCCGGCCGGCGAGCAAGCCCGTCGCAGAGGTCGAGGCGCCGGAGCTGCAGGAGGCCGCGTGAACAGGCGGGACGACCGGGCACTGCACCGGGAACGGATCGACGAGCTGCTGCAGAGGATCAACGTCCAGCGCCGGCAGCAGCTCTTGCTCGAGGCCGCGGGCGCTTCCGCGCCCGGCCTCGAGCGGGAGGCCGAGCAAACGCGTCGCAGGCTCGCGGATCTCGTCCAGTAGCCGTATCGTGAGTCCATGCGGGCAACACACGGGCAGGAATGGCTCGGCCGTGCGGCTGGCCCGCGGCTGCCCTCGCTCGGCGGACCGCCGCTCCAGCCGCCGGTCGTCACGTCCGTCTACTACGACGTACCCCGCGGGTCGCTTTCGCTCGCGGGCATCGCGCTCCGCTGCAGGACCGGCCAGGGCCGCAGCGTCTGGCAGCTGACGCTTCCGGCCGACGGCGCGGGACTCGAGCTCGAGGAGGACGGCGCTCCGCTGCACCCGCCGCAAGGGTTGCTCCTCCTCCTCCAAGTTCACCTGCGCCACGGCCCGCTCGAGCCCGTGGCTGAGCTTCGGACGACGCGGAGTGGTGGACCTGACGACGCCGACGCGGATCCCGCCGCGCACTCGGAGTTCGAGGAGCTCCGCAGCCGTCTGCGACACCAGCTGCACGAGATCGAGCGGCACGACCCGGGTACGCGGCTCGGCCGCGACCCCGAGAGCCTCCACGACATGCGCGTCGCCGTCCGCCGCCTGCGGGCGCTCCTGCGGGCGGGGAGCAGGCTCGTTGCCACCGACACCCGCGGGCTCGATGCCCGGATGAAGCAGCTCGGCGGCGTGCTGGGTGAGGTTCGCGACCTGGACGTCCTCCTCGCGCGCCTCGAGGCGGAAGCAGCTGGGCTGCCGCGAGACGATGCGAGGCACGCGGGCTCGCTGCTCGCGGCCCTGCGGACGGAACGCTCGTGCAGCAGGGCCCGCCTACTCGGCGCGCTCCGCTCGGATCAGTACCTCGCACTGCTGGACGACACCGCCCGGACGATCGAGACGCTCGAGCCCAGCGGAGCCGACGCGACGCTCGACGAGCTCGCCCACCGCGCGTTCGTCAGGGCTCGCAAGGCCGTTCACAAGCTGCCCGACGAGCCCGCCGACGAGGAGCTCCACGCCGTGCGGAAGAAGGGCAAGCGCGCCAGATACGCGGCCGAGCTCGCAGGCTGGCAGGAGCCCGTGCGGCGGGCCAAGAAGCTCCAGGACCTGCTCGGCGAGCACCAGGACGCGGTGGTCGCCGCCGAGCGGCTGCGAGAGCTCGCCGCTCGAGCGGCGCCAGAGCAGGCGCTCGCCGCCGGCCGGCTAATCGAGCGCGAAGAAGCGCGCCGTCTGGAAGCGCGGGCGGCCTGGCCGAAGGCGTGGACGAAGCTCCGCAGGGTGATCTGACGACCGTTCGTGCCGCAGGCGGACTCGTCGTGCGGGACGGCAAGGTGCTGCTCGTGCACCGACCGAAGTACGACGACTGGAGCTTCCCGAAGGGGAAGTGCGACGTCGGCGAGGGCGACGAGGCGTGTGCGCTGCGCGAGGTGGAGGAGGAGACGGGACTTCGCTGCGAGCTCCTCGAGGAGATCGGCGAGACGAGCTACACCGACGCCAAGGGCCGGCCGAAGACCGTCCGCTACTGGCGCATGCGGCCCGTGGCCGGCGAGTTCGTATCCCACGCCGAGGTCGACGAGATCACCTGGGAGACGCCGGATGACGCCGCGAGTCTGCTCAGCTGGCCTCGGGACCTGCCCCTCCTGGAGCGCCTGTGACGAGCATCCTGCTGCGGCACGCCTCCGCCGGTCGCTCGCGCGACTGGGTGCACGAGGACCATCTGCGCCCTCTCGATACGCGCGGGCGGCGGCAGTCCGCTGATCTCGTCGAGCTCCTGCTGCCGTTGGCTGTGCGGCGCATCGTCTCGAGCCCGTATGTCCGCTGCGTCCAGACGGTCGGGCCGCTCGCCTCCGCGCTCGGAGTGGAGCTCGAGGAGGACGTCCGGCTCGGCGAAGGCGAAGGCGCTGCGGCGGCCGATCTGCTCAGCGAGGCCGGAATCGTCTGCTGCACGCACGGCGACGTCGTCGAGGCGCTCGTCGGTCGCGACCTGAAGAAAGGTGCGGCCTTCGTGCTGGACGACGGCCGGATCGTGCGCGAGCTTCCGGCGCCGTAGCTACGCGGCGAGCGCGTCGAGCGAGGCGAGGACGGCTCCTTCGCGGATGCCGCCGTCGCAGACGTGGAGCGAGGCCCCAAGCTTCCGCTGCACCTCCGCGAGCAGGATGACCCCGGCCGGGAGGATGTCGGCACGCGCGCGGTCGACGCCGAAGCGCCGGGCGACCTCGCGTGCCGAGGTCGATTCGACGATGCGGAGCGCCTCGGCCAGCTCGTCCTCGCCTAGCTCGGAACCGACGAGCCGGCGCGCCGCCCGGGCGCTGCCCCCGACGGCGAGCACGGCTTCTACGGGTGGCGGGGCCAGGTGGGCGAACGCGTCCTCGGCCTCCGACTGCATGTCGCCGGCCCGCGTGGTGAGGCGAACCGAGCCGAGATCGACCGATTCGATCCAGTCAGGAGCGCCATTCGGCCGGCCGACGGCGATCTCGGTCGACGCTCCCCCGATGTCGCAGACTGCGACTCGCGACGGCAGCTCGATTCCTGCCGTGAGCACGGCGCCGCGATAGGCGAGCGTGCCTTCCTCCTCCTTCGTGAGGACGCGTGCCTGTAGGCCCGCGGCGCGTGAGAGGGCCGCGACGAGCTCGGCGGCGTTGCCCGCCTGGCGACCCGGCGCAGTGAGGAAGACGTCGAGCGAGGCAACCCGGCTGCGTCTCGCCGCGCTCGCCATCTCTCGCACGGCCTTCACGGCAGCCGCGCGGTGGACGGCGGAGACGGCGCCGAAGCGCTCGATCTCCTCACCGAGCGAGAGCCGAACCTTCCGCTTGTCGAGCGGCACCAGGCCGTCAGGCCCGGCGTCGGCGACGAGCAGCCGCGTCGTGTTCGAGCCCACGTCGATCACGCCGATTCTCATCTGCCTGCATCGTAGGTCCGCCGTCGGCGGGCGCGTACACCCTCAGGTGACGGTCCGGTGAAGAGTCGGAGACGACCTCGTGACCGGTCAGTGCGAGCGGGGGAGCGAGAGCCGGCGGCGCGCGCGCCGCATCTGGGTCTGCTGCCCGGAGCGCGGCCGCTCGTCCTTCTTCGGGTGGATCCGCTGCCACGCCCCGCTCGCCCCGAGCTCGAAGGAGGTCGCGTTGTCCCGCCAGAGCGCCTCGAACGTCGAGGCGAGCTCCGCCTGGAGCGCGAGATCCTCGACGGGCGTCACGACCTCGACGCGGTGGTCGAGGTTGCGCGGCATCAGGTCGGCGCTGCCCATGAAGCAGACGCTGCGATCGGCCGCGTCGAAGAGGAAGAGGCGGCTGTGCTCGAGATTCCGGCCGAGGACGCTGCGGACGCGGATGTGCTCGCTCAACCCCGGCGCCCCCGGCCGCAGCGAGCAGACACCCCTGACGAGCAGCTCGATCTTCGCGCCGGCCTCGGAGGCCGCATAGAGCTCGTCGATCACCTGCGGATGGGTCAGCCCGTTGACCTTGATCCGGATCCGCGCCTTCTTGCCCGCCTCGGCGGCGCCGGCGACCAGCCGGATCTCCTCGATCAGCCTCTCGCGCAGCGTGAACGGGGCCACCAGCAGCTTGCGGAAATGTGCCGGGCGACCGAATCCCGTCAGGTGGTTGAACAGGTCGGCGATGTCGGCAGCGATGTCCTCGTCGGCGGTGAAGAGGCCGAAGTCCTCGTAGGCTCTGGCAGTGACAGCGTTGTAGTTGCCGGTGCCGAGGTGGACATACCGGCGCAGCCCTCCCGCCTCGCGGCGGACGACGAGCGTCGTCTTCGCGTGGATCTTGAGGCCGGGGAAGCCGTAGACGATGTGGACGCCCGCCTGCTCGAGCTTGCGCGACCACTCGATGTTGCGACGTTCGTCGCCGCGCGCCTTGATCTCGACGAGACACACGGTCTGCTTGCCGCGCTCCGCCGCGTCGATGAGCGCGGGTACGAGCGGCGTGTCGTCGCTCGTCCGGTAGACGGTCGACTTGATCGCGATCACCTCCGGGTCGGCCGCCGCGCGATCGACGAACGACTCGAAGCTGGCCGCGAACGAGTCGTACGGATGGTTGACGAGGAGGTCGCCTGCGCGGATCGCGGCGAACTGCTCGGCCGCCGACTCGATGGAGTTCCAGGGTGGCCGCGCGACCGGCACCCAGGGATCGTTCTTGAGATCGGGCCGGTCGAGCCGGCTGAGCTCGCCCAGATCGGCGAGGTCCAGCATTCCGTCCACCGGGTAGACGAGCTCGTCCGGCACGCGCAGGTCCTGCTGGAGCCGCTCGCGCATCGCCTGGGACATCGAGTTCGACACCTCGAGCCGCGTCACCTCGCCGAACCGCGCACGGAGCAGCTGGACCTCGACCGCCTCGAGCAGGTCGTCGGCCTCGTCGGCAACCTCGAGGTCGCCGTCGCGCGTGACGCGGAACAGCGCCCGCTCGAGGATCTCCATGCCCGGGAAGAGCTCGGGCAGGTAGTGCGAGAGGACGCCTTCGAGCGGCACGAAGCGGCCGCGGCGACCGACGGGGAAGAACCGCGGCAGGCCTTCCGGCACCTTCACCCTGGCGAATCGCTCCTCGCCGGACTCCGGGTCGGCGACGAACAGGCCGAGGCTGATCGAGAGCGGGGAGATGTAGGGGAACGGCTGTCCCGGGCCTACCGCGAGCGGCGTGAGCACCGGGAAGATCTCGCGCTGGAAACGGTCGTCCAGCTCGGCGAGCTCTTCCGGCACGAGCTCCTCGACGCTCGTGACGACGATTCCCTCGTCCGCGAGCGCGGGGCGCAGCTGCTCCGCCCACAACTCATCTTGGGATCGGTAGACCTCGAGCACCCGGTCGCGCGAATCGTCGAGCGTCTGTCGCGGCGTCCTGCCGTCGGGGAGCCGCCTGCTCACCCCTGCCGCCGCCTGCCCGGTGAGCCCGGCGACGCGCACCATGAAGAACTCGTCCAGCATCTCGGCCGCGACCTTGAGAAAGAAGACGCGCTCGAGCAGCGGCTCGGTCTCGTCGCGCGCGAGCTCGAGCAGCCGGGCGTCGTAGTCGAGGAAGGAGAGCTCGCGGTTGATCAGCCGCTCGGCGGCTGTTCCGGTGCGCTTGCGGGTGCGGGCGGTGGCCACTGACGGAGCCTAGTCGCGCTTCGGCGGCCGGTGGTGCAGGTCGGCGCGAATTCGGTCACCACTCCCGTCTCCGCCTGGTCGCCGCAGCGTCATCTCTCAGACCGACGTGGAGGGTCGCCTGCGAGTGGCCCTCTGCGTCTAGGGCGTCAGCTGTGAGAGCCAGTCGGGATCCCACAGGCGGAAACCGCCGAGAAAGGCGTTCTCGTTCTCGCCGCGGCGGCAGCGGTCGGGCAGCTCGGTGAGCTCGTCGACACCGCCGCCGCCGAGCACGATCTCGTCCGGCTCCATCGCCGCCGAGAGCTGCGCGACGCACTCGAACACGGCCTTCCGCCACTTCTTCTTGCCGAGCTTCTTCAGTCCGCGCTCGCCGACGTAGTCCTCGAACGTCTTCTTGCGAAACGGCAGATGGCCGAGCTCGAGCGGCTCGATCACGCCGTCTGCGATCATGGCCGACCCCAACCCGGTCCCGAGGCCGAGGAACAGCATGCGTCCGCCGGCGTAGCTGCCGACCGCCTGCATGACCGCGTCGTTCACGATCTTCGTCGGCTTGCCGAAGGCGGCCTCGTAGTCGAACCCGACCCAGCCGTCGCCGAGGTTGACCGGCTCGCTGACCAACTTGCCGCCCCTCACGGGCGCCGGAATCCCGACCGTGACCATGCTCCAGCGCCAGCCGGCGACCGCCGCCAGCGTTCCGGCGACCATCTCCTCCGCGGTGAGCGATGGGCCGGAGGCAAACCGCCGCCGCACCCTCGCCCTCGACGTCAGCGCCTTGACGTGCGAGCCGCCGACGTCCACCGCCAGAACGACCGGCCTGGCCACGACCCTTCGCCTAGGCGGGTTGCGGCTGTCGCTGGCCTCGACGCCGCGCCCGTTCGAGCAGGAGCGCGTCGAGACGGAGGCCACGGCTGCGCGGCTCGGCTGCCGCGATCGTCACTTCCACCTCGAGCTCGTCGTCGCTGAGCTCCTCGATGCTGTCGCGGCCGTCTACCAGTGGCCGTCCGGTGCGTTCGTCGCGATCTCGTCTCAACTCGCCCTCCCTCTCCTGGTGGCCCCCGGTTGGGTCGAACTGATTTCCGGCCGCCAAGTTTTCCACAGAACGGGCCGCGCGTGTGTGGAAAGTTGCTAGTCGGCGAGATTTTTCGCCCGCAGCTCGGCGACCGCCTGTTCGGACTTGCCCAGCTCCAGACCCATCCCCTGCAGGACGCGATCGGTCTTGCTGAACTGGATCCGGTCGTACTGCACGAGCTGGATGCGGTTCCCGCTCGGGTCACGGATGTCGAAGAAGCGGCCCGGCAAGATCTCCACGCCGGCTGCCTCGAGAGCGCGGCGGGCGGCCTCTGTGTCGTCCACGACGAGTCCGAAATGCGGCTCCTCGGTGCGCGGCCCCCGTTCGAACAGGGCGAGGAACTGGTCGCCCATCCGGAGGAACGCGGCCCCCGGGATTCTGCTCACCTCCGTGGGCTCGAAGAGGTCGGTGTAGAACGCGACCGCTTCCGCGATGTCGTCGACCTGGAGCGCGACGTGGTTGATCCCGACGAGACGTGGCTTCATGCAGCCACCAACGACGGAGCTCGGTAGGGCATGCCCGGCGGAGTAGGCTCGGCTCGTGTCCTCCGGAGTCGATCCCGCCCTGTCGACCTCGCAGCTGGCGACGCTCAGGCACGTGGGAGAGGAGCGCACAGCGGGTGTCGGCGACGTCCTGTACAAGCTCGGCGACGCGAGCTATCCCTTCATTGCCGTCGAGGAAGGCCAAGTCGCGGTCCTCGACCCGGCCGGTAACGAGATCATCCGCTGCGGCGCCGGGAACTTCCTCGGTGAGCTGAACCTGCTTTCGGGCCAGACCGTGTTCCTGACCGCGGTCGTGACGGAGCCGTTGCGGTACGTGGAGGTCGACCGGGAGGCGCTTCGCGATCTGCTCTTCCAGGACGGTCCGCTCAGCGACCTCGTGCTCGGGACATTCATCGCTCGGCGCGAAGCACTCCAGCAGATTCAGGGGGTCGGCCTCGATGTCGTCGGGCCGCGTTCGTCCGAGGACACGATGCGGCTGCTCGAATTCGTTCGGGCCAATCACCTGCCGTACTCCTGGCAGGACGAATCGCCGCCGGACGGCCGGGAGCCGCCGTTGGTGCGAGTCCCCGGCGGCGCGGAGCTCGAGCATCCCTCCAACGGCGACGTGCTGCGCGCGCTCGGTGTGGGCCGGGAGCTCGAACCTCGGGAGGAGGCCGACCTGCTCGTGGTGGGCGCAGGCCCGGCCGGGCTCGCGGCTGCCGTCTACGGCGCGTCCGAGGGCCTCGACACGCTCATCGTCGAGAGCACGGCGCTGGGTGGGCAGGCCGGATCATCCCGCCGGATCGAGAACTACCTCGGCTTTCCGGCGGGAATCACCGGCGTCGAGCTCACGGGACGCGCGATCAACCAGGCCCGCAAGTTCGGAGCCCGGCCGGCGACGCCGTATCGTGCGCTCGCGCTGAGACCCGGCGACGGGCGCCACGTGGTGGACCTGGAGGGGGGGCACGAGGTCGCCGCCCGGGCTGTTGTCCTGGCGACCGGCGCCGAGTACCGGAGGCTTCCGCTCGACGGCCTCACCGACTACGAAGGCGTCAGCGTCTTCTACGCGGCGGGGCCGCCCGAGGCCCGGCTGTGCGGTGGCTCTCGCGTCGCGGTGGTCGGAGGCGGCAACTCGGCCGGCCAGGCCGCCGTCTGGCTGGCCAAGGGCGGCGCGCTCGTGACGCTTCTGCATCGGCGGGCCGACCTGAGCGAGACGATGTCGGATTACCTGATCCGGGAGCTCGAGAAGCACGGCGCGTCGGTTCGGGATCGCAGCGAGATCGCGGAGCTCCACGGCGCCGAGGGGCACCTCGAGGGCGTGACGCTGACCGACGGCACCCACTTGCCGTTCGCGGTCCTCTTCCTCTTCCTCGGCGCGCGGCCGTGCACCGAATGGCTCGGCGCTGCGGTCGCACGGGACGACGACGGCTTCATCCTCACCGGTGAGGCGGCGGGAGCCGCCAACCTGCTCGAGACGAGCGTGCCCGGCATCTTCGCCGCCGGCGACGTTCGCTCGGGCTCGACGAAGCGCTGCGCCACGGCTGTGGGGGAAGGGTCGATGGCCGTGCAGTTCGTGCACAAGCACCTCTCTGCGCAGCCGGCGGCGGTGGGATGAGCGCGACCGCCTGCACGCACCTCGACCAGGTCGCGGTGCACGAGCTCCCGCGCCGAGGTCGGAAGGGTGCGAGGACTGCCTGCGCAGCGGCGGCAAGTGGCTCCATCTCCGCATCTGCCTGACCTGCGGCCACGTCGGCTGCTGCGACAGACTCCCCGAGTCGGCACGCGACCGCTCACCACCGCGACGAGCTCGCACCCGATCGTCCGCTCGCTCGAGCCGGGAGAGGAGTGGAGTTGGTGCTACGTCGACGAGCTCGCGCTGCTGATCGAAGGCGTCAGCGGCGAGACGCGCATCCCGCCGTCGCCGCTTCTCCAGTGAGCGGACGCTCTCTACAGCGGGCACTGCCTGTGCGGAGGCGTGCGCTTCGAGGTGACGGCGGAGCCGCTGAGCGCCGGGTACTGCCACTGCACGCGCTGCCAGCGGCGCACCGGCACCGCGGCCTCGGCCCAGGCACGACTCGCGCCCGGCTCCTTCCGTCTGCTCGCGGGCGAAGAGCTCGTGCGGGAGTACGCGCCCGGCGACGGCTGGCCGAAGTGCTTCTGCTCGGTCGTGCGGCAGCGCGCTCTGGAGCAAGTATCCGGACACGGGAGAGGTGGGAAGCGTCCGGCTCGGGCTGTTCGACCCCGGCCACGGGATCCGGCCGCAGTGGCACACGTTCGTCGACTACGCCTGCGAGTGGGAGCCGATTCCCGACGACGGCCTCGAGCGCTACCCCGAAGGGAAGCCGCGCTAGCGCTCTCAGACGCCGATCGACGCGTCGAGGTCGCGCTGCGCGGGGTGCGACGGCCGCCCGAAGTAGAACCCCTGAGCCTGCTGGCAGCCGAGCTTGCGCACGATCGTGTGCTGCTCTGAGGTCTCGATCCCCTCGGCCACGAGGTTGAGCTCGAGCGCGTGCCCGAGATCGATGATGCCCTTGAGCAGCACGAGGTCGCCGTCCTTGGTGTCGACGTGCGCCGTGAAGCTCCGGTCGATCTTGACGACGTCGATCGGGAACTGTCGGAGGTACGAGAGCGAGGCATAGCCTGTCCCGAAGTCGTCGAGAGCGAGCACGACCCCGAGGTCCTTGATGTTCTGGAGCGTCCGGGCAACGCGCTCGTCGGACGCGAGCAGCGTGCTCTCCGTGAGCTCGAGTGTGAGCAGGCTGGGCAGGAGGGCGGAGGTGTCGAGCGCGCGGGTGATGTGGCGGAAGAAATCGGGATGGTGAAGCTGGCGGGCCGAGACGTTGACCGACATCTGCATCGGCCGGGCGTGCAGCTGGCAGAGACGGGTGGCCTCCGTGCACGCCTCCGTGAGCACCCACTCGCCCAGCCCGACGATCAGGCCTGTCTCCTCGGCAAGGGGGATGAACTCGAGTGGGGGAAGCTCGCCCTCCGTCGGATGCTCCCAGCGGACGAGCGCCTCGTAGCCGGTGATCTCGCTGCGGCCGAGGTCGACGACGGCCTGGTAGTCGAGCCGGAACTCCTCGCGCGCGATGCCCTCGCGCAGCTCGCCGATGCGCTGCGACCGCTCCACGGCGGCACGGTCGAGCTCGAAGTCGAAGAAGGCGTAGCCGATCTCGGCGTGATTCTTCGCCCGGTACATGGCGATGTCCGCTTCCCTGAGCAGCGTCTCGTCGTCGCCGCCAAAGGCGATGCCGATGCTGGCGGTCGTGTAGAGCGGCCCAGAGCCTTTCTCGAGAGGCTTTGCGATCTCCGTGAGCAGACGCTCGGCGACTCCCACGGCGTCTTCGGGCGTGACGGGCTCCGTCAGGACGACCGCGAACTCGTCGCCGCCGAGACGGGCGGCCGTGTCTCCGGGGCGTACCGCGCCCTCGATCCGCCGGCCGATCGCGTGCAGTACCTCGTCGCCGAGGTCGTGGCCCCAGCGGTCGTTGATGCCCTTGAAGTCGTCGAGGTCGATATAGAGCAGCCCAGTCGCTTCTCCCTCGTCGTGCCGGAGCTTGATCGCGTGTCGCAGCCGTTCGTGGAAGAAGGCGCGGTTCGCCAGGCCGGTCAGGGGGTCGTAGAGAGCGAGCTGCCGCAGCTGCTGCTCCGCCTCGCGCTCGCGCGTGATGTCGAGGAGGTAGCCCTGGAGGTAGCGCGGCCGGCCGTGATCGTCGAGTACGACCACGCCCTCGTCTCTGAGATGGACGATGCGCCCGTCGCGGGCGATGAGCCGGTATTCGAGGCTCAGCGGCTCGTGCGTCTCGTGCGTGTGCACGTGCGCGGCGAGCACGCGGTCGCGGTCGTCCGGGTGGAGCAGCCGCGCGAACAGCTCGGAGTCCGTCGCCCACTCCTCGACGCTGTAGCCGAGCATCGGCTCGATCTGCCGGCTCGTGAAGATGTTCGAGCTGAACTCGTCGAGCTCGTCGAGGTAGACGACGAGCGGAAGCTGCTCGATCAGCGTGCGGTAGCGGCGATCGACCTCCTCGGGGGGCAGGTCGTCGTCGTATTCGCGGAACGGAAGCGGCGCCGCAGACACAGACACGAAATCGGCCGCCCTGGCGAGGTGCGCCTCCCCCGGACGGGGTATCGAACCACTGGAACGAGGGCTTCACCTGACCCGAAAGGTTCCGCGACCGCTTTCGCGTTGGTGTCGGAGCGATAGCGGTACGTTCCGGGCGAGAGCGTGAGCTTCCAGGCGACGGTTTCGCGCAACGGGACGCTCGTCGTGCCGGCGAACCCGCTGATGCGTGGGCCGAACAGGTGGAAGTTCTCGCGGGTGGATCGATCTCGAATGACGAACCGGTACGTGCCCGGGCGAAGCTTTCTCACCCTCCGCCCATGAGCGTTGACAGAGAGATCGTTCGACCCGGCCCGACCGTCCCGACCAGTTGCGGGATCGAACCCCCGCTCGATCCGTAGGCGACGCCCCCGAGGACGCTCAGCGCCAGGTCCAGGCTCCTACCAGCGCGACGATGACCGAGACCGCCAGTTGTCCTCCTGCCCGGTCGGATCGCGGAGGAGGCGCGTCCGCGCCCCCTCCGCGACGAAGCGGTTAATTGAAGTCCGACCAGGTCGAGTAGTTCGCATTTGAACCACTGGTAGTCGAGACACCGACGATCGCGTTGTCGCCCGATGGACATAGCGTGCCGATGTAGTTGCTCAGGTCGTCCCCGCCGAGCACGACGCTGGCGCTCCCGAACTGACCGCCGTCATTCCGGTGTCGACAGTCGCGTTCGCGTTGGTCACTGTCGCCGTGATCTTGAGGCAGTAGATCCCGGTTCCGACCTGGCTCGACGTCGACACATTCTTCGAGTGAGCCGTATCGAGCGTGCCGTTCGACAAGATGTGGGCGTAGGCAACTGCGGTCCCGTTCGTCCCGTTCGTCCCGTTCGTCCCGTTTGTCCCAGGAGGACCTTGTGGACCGCGAGCGCCCTTCAACGCGTTGATGGTCTTCTTGTTGATCTTCGTCTTGGTAACCGCTCCCTTCTTGAGCTGAGCGGTTCCGACGCTGTTCTTGGGCAGTGTCGTGGCGGCGTACGTCGTACCGCCGAGCGCGACAAAGAGCGCGATCAGCGAGATGACGAGCGCCGGGCTAGGTGCCCTCAACCGACGCTTCATTGTGTGTCCTCCCTCGAGGTAGACGGCAGTTCGGTGTGCGGAAGACTCTTAGCTCCAGCACCGGACGAGGTGGGCCGCGACCGGGCTGTTCGACTCAGCCGGTGGTTAGTACGCGTGACCGGTGAAAACCTTCGCCAGCTCGAAGCACACTGCGATCAGTACTGCGGCCAGGAGGACGATCGTTCCAAGGGCGACGGGCACCAGCCGCCAGGGATGCTCGTCGAAGTCGGCGTGGACGTGCGGATGCGGCAGATGCGGATGCAGCACGGTGGGCACCTCCTCGTGCCGGATGCTGCTTCCTCACTACCCGGTTCGAGCCGGCGTCTAACGGCGCCGGCTCGAACGCTTCGCTCGACGCTGGCTAGGTGTGGGCGGGCACCTTCGAGGGATCGGGGACGATCCGGATGTAGGGCTTCGGCTCCTCCCATTCCCCGAACAGCTCCTTCGCCTCGTCGTTCGAGACGGAGCCGGCGATGATGACGTCCTCGCCCGGCTGCCACTGGGCCGGTGTCGACACCTTGTAGTCCGCCGTCAGCTGGAGCGAGTCGATCACCCGCAAAACCTCGTCGAAGTTGCGGCCGGTCGTCATCGGATAGACGAGGATCAGCTTGATCTTCTTGTCCGGCCCGATCACGAAGACATTGCGGACGGTCTGGTTGTCGGCCGGCGTGCGGCCTTCCGCTTCGCCCTCGACTCCCGCGGGCAGCATCCCGTAGAGCTTCGCGACCGTCAGGTACGGGTCGCCGATGAGCGGATAGTTGGGCGCCGTGCCCTGCGTCTCCTCGATGTCGAGTGCCCACTTCTCGTGGTTCTCGGCCGCGTCGACGGAGAGCCCGATGATCTTGACGTTCCGCCGGTCGAACTCCGGCTTGATGCTCGCCATGTAGCCGAGCTCCGTCGTGCACACCGGCGTGAAGTCCTTCGGGTGGGAGAAGAGCACCGCCCACGAATCCCCGATCCAGTCGTGGAAGTGGATCGCGCCCTCTGTCGTCTGCGCCTCGAAGTCCGGCGCGGTGTCGCCGATCGTCAGTTCCATCCCTACCTCCTCCTTTTGAGCGACCCTAACGGCCGCCTCGAAGGCGTCGCAACCGACAACGCCTCGTGGCCAAGAACGTGCGACGGCCGGCGATCCTTCCGCCCGCGAAAGGGCTGGGCTAGGTGGCGACGGCGGCGAGTGCGCGGTTCGGCTCGAGGCGGAGCCCCGTCTCGGAGTCGAAATAGTGGAACCGCGAAGGGTCGACCGCGAGCTGCAACGACGTGCCGGGTGTCGCGGCCGTCCCCGGATCGACGCGGGCCGTGAACAGCGACCCCTCGACTGCGGCGAGCACCGCCGCGTCCTCCTCACCGGTCGCCGCGGCCACCTCGCTCACGTCCACCCGCGGTGCCGCGACCGAGAACAGGACGTGTGTGTCGGCTCCGAGCTCCTCGACGACCTCGACCTTCACGTCGATGCGCGGTAGTGACGGGTCGGCGAACGCACCGTCCTCGAAAGCCTCGGGGCGGATGCCGGCCGTCACGCGGCCGGAAGGCGGCGTCTGCTGGGCGGGAAGCGGAAGGTCGTAGCCGCCGAAACGGAGCCGGGCGTCCTCGACCTCGGCCTCGACGAGGTTCATCGCCGGGGAGCCGATGAAGGCCGCCACGAAGAGATTGGCCGGGCGCTCGTAGAGCTCCTGCGGCGTGTCCACCTGCTGGATCCGCCCGTCGCGCATGACCGCCACGCGCTGTCCCAGCGTCATGGCCTCGATCTGGTCGTGGGTCACGTAGATCGTCGTCGTCGCCAGGCGTCCGTGGAGCGCGCCGAGCTGCGCACGCATGCTCACGCGGAGCTTGGCGTCGAGGTTCGACAGCGGCTCGTCCATGAGGAACGCCTTCGGCTCCCGCACGATCGCGCGTCCCATCGCGACCCGCTGGCGCTGCCCGCCCGACAGTGCAGCCGGCTTGCGGTCGAGCAGGTCCTCGAGGCCGAGGAGCTGCGCCGCGCGTGCGACCCGCTCGGCGATCTCGCGCTTCGGGGTCTTACGGACCTTCAGCCCGTAGCCGAGGTTCTGGCGCACGGTCATGTGCGGGTAGAGCGCGTAGCTCTGGAAGACCATGGCGATGTCTCTGGAGCGGGGAGCCAGGTCGGTGACGTCGACCTCGCCGATGGAGATCGTTCCGGCGGTCACGTCCTCGAGGCCGGCGATCATGCGGAGCATCGTCGACTTGCCGCACCCCGACGGGCCCACGAGGACGAGGAACTCGCCGCTCGCGATCGTGAGCGAGACGTTGTCGACGGCCGTCACTCCGCCGGAGAAGACCTTGCTGAGGTTGTCGAGGACGATCTCGGCCACGAGCGATCATGGAGTCTATACCGCATCCGTCGACGCATGGCAATGGCATTGACCACTTCGGCTAGTCCCTCTATAGTCGCCAGCACGATGGAGACGACCGGCGCCCCGGCGAAGATGACGAAGCAGAGCGCCGCCCGGCAGCAGGTTCTCGAGCTGATCGAGCAACTCGGCGTGGGTACCGCGATCCCCTCCGAGCGCCAGCTTAGTGCGGATCTCGGCGTCTCGCGCCTGACCGTGCGCGCGGCGCTCGACGACCTCGCACGCGAGGGCTATCTCGTGCGCCGCCGCGGCAGTGGCACGTATGTGCAGCAGCCGAAGATCTCGCAGCAGCTCACGATGACCTCGTTCAGCGAGGACATGCGCCGGCGCGGCATGGTGCCCAGCAGCACGACGCTCTCGCTCACCCGCCAGCTCGCGGGGCCACAACTCGGCCGCTTCCTCAACGTCTCGCCGGGAGACGAGATCGTAGTGGTCAAGAGGCTGCGGCTCGCCGACGGTGTTTCGATGGCGATCGAGACACTCCACATCCCGGTGAACGTCGTGCCGGGCGTCGGGCCGACGGACCTCGAGGGCTCGTTCTACGAGCTCCTCCACACCCGGTACGGGATCGAGATCGCCACGGCGATGCAGACGATCGAGCCGACGGTGACGAACGAGGAGGAGTCGGCTGCGCTCGAGGTGCCGCTCCACTCGCCCGCCTTTCTCTTCGAGCGCACGAGCCGCGACGCGAAGGGCCGGACGCTCGAGTTCGTGCACTCGATCTATCGGGGCGACCGGTACCAGATCGTCTCCGAGCTGACGCCTTCGTAACTGCTTCTTCACCGGACCTTGACAAGAGTGGTCTGGTGTGGAAGATTCCGCGCGTGGCCGATTGGTATAGACCACTCGACGCACCGCTGGACGTTGCGCGTCCCCCGGCCACAGATGTTTCGGACGCCCCGCTCGCGCGTCGACGCCTCGAGGGAGATTTGGCATGAGATACCGGGTTCTCGCGGTGGTCGCCGCCGCGCTCGCGCTCTCGGCCGTCGTCGCGACGACGGCGCAGAGCAGTAAGGCAGCGGGTCATACGCTCACGGTGTGGCTCCAGGTCGATGCTCAGAACGGCTGGCCGCAGGTCGTCGCGGCCGCGAACAACACGTTCGAAAACTCGCACAGCGGCTGGAACGTGAACGTCCAGTACCAGAGCTGGGGCGATCACCTGCAGAAGTTCGACGCGACGATCGCGGCGAACGACACGCCGGACGTCATCGAGCTGGGCAATACCGAGATGACGAAGTACATGGCGGCGGGTGCGTTTGCGAACATCACCGCCGACAAGAGCTCGTTCGACAACTCGAGCAACTGGCTTGCCGGCCTGAAGAAGTCCTCGATGTTCAACGGCAAGCTGTACGGAGTCCCGTATTACGCGGGCTCCCGCCTTGTCACCTACCGCACCGACCTGTTCACGAAGGCGCACATCAAGAAGGCTCCGAAGAGCCTGAAGCAGTTCGAGTCCGACCTCGCGAAGGTCAAGTCGAAGAACCACGCCAAGGCCTTCACGCCGTTCTACATGGCGGGAACCGACTGGTACAGCGCGCTGAGCTTCGTCTACGACTACGGCGGATCGATCGCGAAGTTCTCGGGCGGCAAGTGGCACGGCACGCTGGCCTCGAAGAAGTCGCTCGCGGGGCTCACGGCCTACAAGAAGTTCTTCCACGCGTCGTCGCCGAAGTCGGCCTCGAAGCTGAACGAGGCGAACCCTGCGCCGTACACCGTCTTCTCGCAGAACCGGACGTCGGCGATCTTCGGCCCCGGCTGGTTCAGCTGCTGCACCGGCAAGAAGTTCACGAAGGTCACGGGCCAGTTCGTGATGCCGAGCCACAAGTCCGGCCAGTCGATGCCGGGCTTCCTCGGCGGCTCCGACCTCGCGGTCCCGGCGCAGAGCAACTCCCAGGCGCAGGCACGTGCCTGGATCGCCGACTTCACGAGCTCGGCGAACGAGAAGGCCCTCCAGGCGGTCGGGAACATCCCGAATGCCACGAATCTCCTCAACGGCACGGTCAACGACCGCGCTGCCAAGGCGAGCTGGTTCGTCCCGACGGCGAAGCACTGGGTCGACGTCGAGAACGGCAACATCCTGCGCACGATGCTCGGGCAGATCCTGACGGGCCAGCTTTCGGTGAAGAAGGCAGCCCAGACGGCGAGCGCGAACATCGCGTACACCCTCAACCAGTCCTAGCTCACTGAGCGGTCGGGCCCCCACGTTGGGAGCCGCCGCCGAGGCCGCCGTAGGGCGGCCTCGGCGGCGTCCGCTCGTCTGGCGCCGGGTCCTCGGCCGCTCGGTCCCCTACCTCCTCGTTGCGCCGGTCGTCCTCGTCCTCGGGGCGGTTCTGGCCTATCCGATCTACTACCTCGTCCGGATCTCGCTCGAGAACTTCGACCTGTTCGCGCTCGTCCACGGCGCCGGCCCGTACGTCGGGCTGGCCAACTTCAGCAGCGTTCTCCACGATCAGATCTTCTGGCACACGCTGCTGCGTACGCTCGTCTTCACCGCCGTGAACGTGGGCCTCACGATCGTCGGCGGAACGCTGATCGCACTCCTCCTCACGCGCCTCTGGACGGCGATGCGCATTCTTCTGACGGTCGGCCTGATCCTCGTCTGGGCGATGCCGCCGGTGGTTGCAGTCCAGGTCTGGATCTGGATGACGAACGTGCAGAACGGCGTGCTCAACTACATCCTCACCACGCTGCACGTCGGCAACTACGACGGGCCACAACTGGTTCGGAAGCTCGTTCTCGAGCCTCGGCATGGCAACGACGCTGATCGTCTGGGGCGCGCTGCCGTTCGTCGTGATCACCGTCTATGCCGCGCTCTCGCAGGTGCCGCACGAACTGGTCGAGGCCGCCCAGATCGACGGTGCACCGGGCTGGCGCGTGTTCAAGGACGTGACGATGCCGGTGATCGCGCCGATCCTCTACCTGCTCACGTGCCTCTCGATCCTCTGGGACTTCGGCGTCTTCACCCAGGTGTTCTTGCTGATCGGACAGCCTGCCATCGTCCCGTCGAACTACGTGATGGGGGTCTACCTCTGGGAAGAGGCGGAGGTCGCGGATCTCTACGGCCGCGGCGCTGCCATCTCGATCCTCATGCTCGTGATCGTCGCCGCGCTGAGCATCTTCTACGTGCGCCGGATGGTGCGGACGGGTGAGGTCGCATGAATCGTCGCTTTGCGGGCAAGCTCGGTTGGAACGCTCTCGGTCTCGCCATCTTCGCGGTGATGGTCTTTCCCGTCTTCTGGATGATCTCGACGTCGTTCAAGACGAACGACGAAATCAACGGCAGCCTGACGCCGGGCTGGTTCCCCGGGCACCCGACGCTGGTGAACTTCGAGCACGTCATCCACAAGCAGTACTTCTGGACGGACGTGAAGAACACCGTGATCGTCGTGCTCGTGGCGATCTCCATCGCGGTCGCGTTTGCGTTTCTCGCAGCCGTTGCGCTCGAGAAGTACCGCTTCACCGGCCGCAAGACGTTCCTCGTGCTGCTGATCGGCGTCCAGATGTTGCCGGGTATCGGGCTGATCATTCCGCTCTACGTCGTGCTGGCGCATGTGCCGGTCCTCCACCTCAACCTGGTGAATCACCTCGCCGGCCTGATCGTCGTCTACATCAGCGCCGTCCTGCCGTTCTCGGTTTGGACCTTGCGCGGATTTCTCATGGGCATCCCGAAGGAGCTCGAGGAGGCAGCGATGGTCGACGGCTCGAGCCGGCTCGGCGCCTTCGTCCGGATCCTGCTGCCGCTCGTCGCGCCCGGGCTCGTCGCCGTCTCCGTCTTCGCGTTCATCGTGAGCTGGAACGAGTACGTGTTCGCGCGCCTGCTGCTGAACGACGGGTCCACGCAGACGATCACGGTCTGGCTGGCGAACTACATCGGAGGAGAGAAGGCGGTGGACTGGGGCGGGCTGATGGCCGCGTCCACGCTGATCGCGCTTCCGGTCGTCGGCTTCTTCCTGCTCGTGCAGCGTCGGATCGCGTTCGGCCTGACCGCGGGAGCTGTGAAAGGGTGAACTGGTCATGACCACTGACCTCGCCCGCGCCGGGTGCTCGTACTTCGGCGTCAGGATCCCGCGTCACGCGCGCCGTGACATGGCCGACCTCGCCGCGCGCGGCTACACGGGCGTGCTCCACACGTTCTCCGAGAACGACTTCGCCTACTACCGCGACACCATGGCCGAGCTCGTCGAGATCTCGCACGACGCAGGCCTCAGCGTGCTGGCGAGCCCGTGGGGGCTCGGCCGCACGTTCGGCGGTGAGGCCGAGAGCCGCTGGGTCGCGTTCCATCCGGAGGAGTGCCAGGTGCTCGACGACGGGCGACGTGTCGCAGCCGCCTGTCTCAACAGCTCCGCCTACCGCGCGTTTTGCAAGGAGTGGGCCGACTGGGTGCTCGAGTGCGGGGTCGACTCGGTCTTCTGGGACGAGCCCGCATGGGTCGTGCCGGTCCATGTCGGCGTCGACGACACGGCGCGGTGGACGTGCCGCTGCGACCGCTGTGCCGAGCGCTTCGGCGGACCGGTGCCCGCGGAGCTGACGCCCGACGTCGTGCGCTTTCGGGAGGAGTCGGTCGTCAGCTTCCTGCGCGAGATGCTCGCTCACGTCTCCGGGCGCGGCGGCGCAAACGCCATCTGCCTGCTGCCCTCGACCGAGGGCACGCAGGGGCTCGCAGACTGGAACGAGGTCGGGTCGCTTCCCGGCCTGGACACGCTCGTCACCGACCCGTACTGGAAGCATTGGGACGGCTCGGCCGAGGCGTTCGTCCGCCGCTTCGCCCGCCTGCTGCGCGAGACGGCCGACCGGCACGGAGTCGCGGCGCAGCTCTGGGTGCCGAGCTTCGGACTCACGCGCGACGACATCCCCGACCTCGAGGCTGCGATCGCGGCGGCCCGCGAGGAAGGCGTCGACGACCTCTGGACCTGGGGTTACGAGGCTTGCGGCCACATGACGTCCCTCGCCACGCCCGACGCGTCGCTCGTCTGGGAGGCGGTGAGCTCGGCTCTCACGGCTCGGCCGCACGTGGCTGCGACCGAGGCCGCGCGCCCGGACCTCGGCGACCTCGATCTGCGCTCCACGCGTGACCTCGTACGCCTGCTGAACGACGAGGACGTGACCGTCCCGGCCGCGGTCGCCGAAGCGGGAGATGCGCTGGCCGCCGCGATCGACGCGATCGTCGAGCGCGTACGCCACGGGGGCCGCCTCGTCTACGCCGGCGCCGGCACGTCGGGAGCGCTTGCGGCGCTCGACGCAGCCGAGTGCGGTTCGACTTTCGGCTCGCCACCAGGCGAGGTCCTCGCCGTCATCGCCGAGCAGGACGCGGACGAGGACGATCGTGCGGCGGCGACGAACGCATTGCACGGGCTCCCCCTCCGGCCCGAGGACTGCGTCGTCGCCGTCAGCGCGAGTGGCTCCACCCCGTTCGTGCTCGCCGCGCTCGAGGTGGCCCGTGACGCCGGTGCCCTCCGCGTCGCCGTCGTGAGCGCTCGCGCGAGCAAGGCGGCCGCCCTGGCCGAGCACGAGGTGGCAGTCGTCGTCGGTCCGGAGGTGATCGCAGGCTCGACGCGGCTCAAGGCGGGTACCGCGCAGAAGCTCGTCCTCAACACGATTTCGACCGTGACGATGATCCGGCTCGGCCGCACGTTCGGCGGCCTGATGGTCGGTGTCACGCCCGGCAACGAGAAGCTCCGCGAGCGGGCGCGACGGAATGTCGTGATTGCCAGCGGAGCCTCGGAGCAGCAGGTCGACGAGGCGCTCGAGGAGGCGGCCGGCGACGCACGGGTGGCGCTCGTCTCGCTGCTCGCCGGCGTCGACGCCGACGCCGCCCGCTCCCGGCTCGAGGCCTCGGAGGGCTCCGTGCGGAAGGCGAGCGGGCGTAGGCTCGACGGAGCCCACCAAGAAGCGGAGGTGGCGGCTTCGCCGCCGCCGGAGCGGGAGAGACGATGAGGCTCGGGGTCGAGGCGGCGCTCGTCCGCGGAGAGCTGATCCCCGGTGACGTCGAGGTCGAGGACGGGCGCATCGTGGGAGTGGGGCTCGCTCGGGGTCCGCGCGGCCTCGTCGCGATCCCCGGCTTCGTCGACCTCCAGGTGAACGGCTACGGCGGGGTCGACTTCCTCTCCGCCTCGAGCGAGGACTACTCCCGTGCGGGCGAGGCGCTGCTGCTCGCCGGTGTGACGGCCTATCAGCCGACGTTCATCACGTCTGCGGAGGAGACCACGATCGAGGCGCTCCGGGCAATGCCGACCGGTGTGCACGGCCCGCGGATCCTCGGGGCGCACGTCGAGGGCCCGTTCCTGTCACCGGACCGGCCCGGCACGCATCCGCTCGTCCATCTGCGCGCGCCCGACGTTGCGCTGCTCGACCGGCTGCTCGACGCCGGCGCCGTGACCCAGATGACACTTGCGCCCGAGCTGCCCGGCGCGGACGCGCTGATCGAGCGGCTGCGGGAGCGCGGTGTCGCGGTGTCTGCCGGACACACCAACGCGACTGCGGAGGAGGCGCACGAGGCCTTCGATCTCGGAGTGGGCGGCGTCACGCACATCTTCAACGCGATGCGTCCGTTCCGGTCCCGCGATCCCGGAATCGCCGGAGCGGCCCTCACGCGCCCCGGGATCGTGATCGGGATGGTCGTGGACGGCCATCATCTCGCCGAGGAGACGGTGCGGCTCATCTGGGCGGCCGCGGCGGGCCGGGTCGCGCTCGTCACCGACGCGATCGCGGCGGCCGGCGCCGGCAACGGCACGTTCCAGCTCGGCGACGTCGAGGTCGCGGTCGAGGACGGGGCTGCGCCGATGCGAGAGGATGGGACGCTCGCCGGCACCGTGCTCACGATGATCGACGCCGTCCGAAATCTCCATGCGCTCGGCGTTCCGTTCGAGCAAGCGGTAGGCGCGGCGACCGAGGTGCCTGCCCGGTTCCTCGCTCGCGGCGACGTCGGCTTCCTCGAGCCGGGCGCGCTTGCGGACGTCGTCGTGCTCGACGACAGGCTCGAGATCCAGGCCGTCCTCTGTTCGGGGCGGGACGATGTCGTGGCTCGAGACTGAGCTGCGCGAGCAGCCGGAGGCGCTGGCGTGCCTGCTCGAACGCCAGGCCGAGGCGGCGCGCGCCGCCGCCGGGCTCTTCCGCCGGAGCGACATCGGGTACCTCTTGATCGCGTCGCGGGGCAGCTCCTCCAACGTCGCTCGCTACGCGCAGTACCTCCTCGGCCGTGCGCATCGCGTCCCCGTGATGTTTGCCACGCCGTCGCTCTACACGATCTACGGCCAGCCGCCGCGTCTCGACGGCGCGCTCGTGATCGGGATCTCGCAGTCGGGTGCCTCGCCGGACGTCGTCGCGGTGCTCGCCGAGGCCCGCGAGCAGGGGAGGCCGACGCTCGCGCTGACGAACGACGTCGACTCGCCGCTCGCGCGTACGGCCGAGGCGGTGCTGCCGCTCGAAGCCGGGCGCGAGCAGGCGGTCGCGGCCACCAAGACCTACGTCAACTCGCTCGGAGCGGTCGCCCTCCTCTTCGCCCACCTGGGGAACGACGTGACGGCGCGGGACGAGCTCGCGCGGATGCCGGAAGCCCTCGCGGCGCAGATCGACCTGTCGCTGGACGTCACCCCGTCGCTCGAGGAGTACCGGGACGCCGTCGGGCTGACCGTGGTGGCCCGCGGCGTCAACTACGGCACGGGTTTCGAGATCGCCCTCAAGATCCGGGAGCTGTCCGGGCTCGTGACCGAGGCGTACTCGCCGGCCGACCTCATGCACGGCCCGATCGCCGCGATCCAGCCGGGCTGGCCGGTCGTGGTCGTCGCTCCGAGCGGGCCTGCGCGGCCGAGCGTCGAGGAGATCGTGCCGCCCCTGCGCGCGCGAGGAGCCCGTCTCATCGCGGTCTCCGACGTACGCGCGGTGCTGCGACGGGCGCAGACCAAGCTCGTGCTCGCACCGGGCGTGCCCGAGTGGCTCAGTCCGTTGACGGCCGTCGTTCCGGGCCAGGTGGCGGCCATGCGCCTGACCAGCCTTCGCGGCCTCGACCTCGACAGCCCGGTCGGCCTCCGCAAGGTGACGCTGACCCGCTGACCGGTTCGGTCTAGTACCGGCGGATCGAGGGTGCTGCGGCCGCTGTTTCTCGTCACCTCTCCGGCCGTCTCATTCACACCAATCTCACATGCATCCCTCCTTCGGCATCCATAGGCTCCCCGGCGTGAGCAGGCTCCGACTGCTGAAGCGCGGCGGGTTGACCGACGCCTCCGAGCTCCGCTCGCTCTTCGTCGTCTCGCTGCCGCGCTCGCTCTCGAGCCTCCTCTACGTCGCGGCTGCTCGTGCAATCGGGCTCGCCGAGCCCACCTGGACGAGCGATGGGGAGATCCTCAACCGCGACCGCGTGGCCCGGCGCCTGCAGAGCCTGGCTCCGACCGACGAGCGATTCACTCTGCTCGGCTCGGCTCCTGCCTCTTTCGCGAGCATGACCGGCTATCTCGACCGCGCGGTGCAGCGGCAGGGCCACGCCTACAAGGACGTCGTCCAGCCGTTCGTGATCGGCGGCTGGGAGGGGCTCGGCGACTTCGAGGTCCTCAAGGTGCGCCGCAACGTGGCGGAGGTCGCCTACACGATGCTGAAGCGGCAGTGGCTCTATCCGGCGCGTGCGGCGAGCGTGTTCGACGAGCACCCATGGGCGCTCGTGGAAGGGCTGGTACGCGCCGAGGCGGTGCTCGAAGCGTTGCCCGGCGTGACGGTCGACTACGCGAACGCGGTGCTCGACCACGGCCCGCTCGAGGCCGCGCTTTGCCGGCTCTATCCCGAGGCTCCGCTCGCACCGCTTCGCTACATCGACCGGGGCTTCGCCCGGACGCGGCGGCGGCTCGAAGCCGAGCGGCGTGGCTCGCTCGTCTTTCGCCGGCTGGAGTGGATCGTCTCGGCGGTGCGGGAGCGGTTGGCGAGTGACGACCCGCGCGAGGAAGTCGTCGAGGCGCTGCCCTAGGCGCTCTGCTCCGTGGCGGGCGGCTCGGAGGCGGGCGGTGCCCAGAGGCGGAACCCGAGCAGCGCGACACCTCCGACGACGAGCGTCGGGATGATGACGAGCGCGCGGTAGAGGAGGACGGCGGCGACCACGTGCGCGTGCGGGGCGCCGAAGCCGACGAGCGTCCCGATCATCCCGAGCTCGACGACTCCGATTCCGCCCGGCGTGAGAGGCAGGGAACTGAGCACACGCCCGACGGCCCAGGCGAGGAACGCCTCGCTCGGCGGCAGGCTCGCGACGGAAACCCCGACCGCCCTCAGGGAGAACTCGAAGATGAGATAGGCGGTCAGTTGATTGCCGAGCGTGGCCGCCGTGAGGGCGGGCCAGCGGCGGCGGAGATGGGTGAGGCGTTCCGCGCGAACCCGGACGAGGGCCTCGCCGCTCCACTGCGGCGGAGTACGCCGGAGAAGGTGCGCGACCCACGCGCCGACGCGGCTCGCGGCGTCGCCGAGCCACAGCGCGGCGCCGGGGCTGCGCAACACCGCGAAGGCGAGGCCGGCGATGATCGCTCCGGCTGCAGCGCTCGCACCTGCGATCGCGGCTGTGGAGCTGGTGAGGTCTCCGCTCCCGAAGACGAGCGCTGCGCCGATCAGTGGATAGAGCAGGATCATCACCTGGCTCCAGATGCCGGTCAGCGCGACCGCGAAGCCTGCCGCCCCTGCGGTCACCTGCAGCCGACGCAGCAGGCCAAAGGAGATGGCCATCCCGACCGGCGCTCCCCCGGGGAGGACGAGCGTGAGAGCGGTCGAGGCCTGCGTGAAGGCGAGTGAGCCGATCCACGAGAGTTGCGGTAGCAGCGCCTTCCACGGCAGAGCGGCGGTGAGAACGTCGAGGAGGGCGGCGACGGCGAGCGCGACCGCCCACGCTGCAGAGACCGTCGCGAGCTGCCTGGCGATGCTCCCGTAGCTCGCGATCCGCGGGACGACCTCGACGAAGACGATGGCGACGAACGCCAGACCGAGCGCGAAGCGGAGAATGGCCCGGCGGCGACTCCGCATGTGGGCAGTCTAGGAAGCGGCCCTGCGCACCTGCGCTGCTAGCCTCCAGCCCCGATGCGCGTCCTGATCACGGGCGGAGCCGGTTTCATCGGCTCTCACCTGGCCGACCGGCTGCTCGCAGAGGGGCACGACGTGCGGGCGCTCGACAGCCTCGATCCGCAGGTGCACCCAAGTGGGGAACGCCCCGACTACCTCGACTCGGCGGTCGAGCTGCTGGTCGGAGACGTTCGCGACCACGAGGCCGTCGGCCGCGCGCTCGAGGGGGTCGACGCCGTGTATCACTTCGCGGCCGCCGTCGGGGTCGGCCAGTCGATGTACGAGATCGAGCGGTACACGTCCGTCAACGCGATCGGCGCCGCAGTCGTCCTCGAGGAAGTCGTCGAGCGGCGCACCACGATCCGCAAGCTCGTCGTGGCCTCGTCGATGTCGATCTACGGCGAAGGGCAGTACCGGAACCCGCGCACGGGCGAGGCGGGGATCGCGCCCGGGCTCCGGCCCGAGAGCCAGCTCGCGGCGAAGCAGTGGGAGCCGTCGGCCGACGACGGCGGGCCGCTCGAGCCGGAGGCGACGGCCGAGACGAAGCCTCTGCGGCCGACCTCCGTCTACGCCGTGAACAAGCGGGACCACGAGGAGATGTTCCTTTCCGTGGGCGCCGCCTACGGCATCCCGGCGGTCGCGCTCCGTTTCTTCAACGTCTACGGCGAGCGTCAGGCGCTCTCGAACCCCTACACCGGCGTGGCTGCGATCTTCTCCTCGCGGCTCCTCAACGACCATCGGCCGGTCGTGTTCGAGGACGGCCGCCAGACACGGGACTTCATCGACGTGCGCGACCTCGTCCGCGGCTGCGCGCTCGCTCTCGCCACGGACGGCGCCGACGGCAGCACCCTGAACCTCGGCACGGGCCGGGCGACGTCGATCGTCGAGGTGGCGCGCACGATTGCTGCCGGGCTGGACAAGGAGATCGAGCCCGAGATCGTCGAGCAGTACCGCGCCGGCGACATCCGGCACTGCTTCGCCGACACACGCCGGGCGCAGGAGCGGCTCGGGTTCCGCTCGGAGATCGCGTTCGAGGACGGGATGCGGGACCTGCTTGCCTGGCTCGAGGGGCAGCAGGCGGTGGACGCAGTAGGCGCCGCCCACGAGGCGCTCGTGGCGCGCGGCCTCGCGCGTTGAGCTCCGTCCCGGACGTCTCGGTCTCCCTCGTCAACACGAACTCGCGGGACCTGCTTCTGGCCTGCCTCGAGTCGCTGGCAGACGTGCATGCGGAGATCGTGGTGCTCGACAACGCGTCGGAGGACGGCTCGGCGGCGGCAGTCCGCGAAGGCTTCCCGTCCGTCCGGTTGATCGAGCAGCGGCACCGAGCCGGGTTCGGCGCCAACCACAACACCGTGATCCGCGCCACGACGGGGCGGTACGTGTTCGTCCTGAACGAGGACACCACGAGTGGGGACTGGGGCTTCGAGCGGATGGTCGCCCACCTCGACGCGAACCCCGGGGTCGCCGCCCTCGCGCCGCGGCTCGTCTATCCCGACGGGCATTCGCAGGCATCGGCGTGGCGCTTCCCCTCGCCCGCAACGGCCGCGCTGGGGCTCCTGACGCTCGGCCGCGTAGGGATCCTCCAGTCGGGCGGCAGCGAGACGCGCGACGTCGACTGGGCGATGGCCGCCGCGCTGCTCGTCCGCCGCGAGGCGCTCGACGAGGTCGGCCTCTTCGACGAGGAGTTCTTCATCTACTCGGAGGAGACGGACCTCGCGCGGCGCCTGCGGCACGCCGGCTGGCGGACGCAGTACTTCCCGCAGGTGACCGTCGTTCACCACGAGTCGCAGTTCAGTGCCGGGATCCCCGAGCGGCGGATCAACGAGATGTGGCGCGGGCGGCACCGCTACTGGCAGAAGCACCACTCGGGGGTCGGTGCCCGCGTCGCGGCGCTCGGCACGGGTGCGCAGTACGCGGCGCGCGGGGTGCTCAAGGCCCGCGACCGTGACTTCGCCGGCCGGATGCGGTTGCATGCGCGCGACGCCGTCCGGGTCAGCGGGCCGGGCCTGCGCGAGCTCGCGGAGGAATGGAACCGCGAGCACGGAAATCGCTGAATCTGCCGGCTGCTTAGCGGCTTCTCACGTCGGACGGCAAACTTAGAGGACGAAATGCTCGTTCTCGTGGTAGACGACGACCGCGCGGTGCGCGAGGCGCTCGAGCGCGCGCTCCAGCTGCACGGCTACGAGGTCGAGCTCGCGCCCGACGGAGACACCGCGCTCGCGGCCGTCGACATGCGGACGCCCGACGCGCTCGTCCTCGACGTGATGATGCCGGGGCTCGACGGTCTCGACGTGACGCGGCGGCTGCGCCGGCAGGGGAACCGCGTCCCGATCCTCCTGCTCACGGCGCGCGACGCGGTGGGCGACCGGGTCGAGGGACTCGACGCCGGCGCCGACGACTACCTGCCCAAGCCGTACGACCTCGAGGAGCTCCTCGCGCGCCTCCGCGCGCTCCTGCGCCGCTCGAAGCCCGAGGAGCCGGGAGCCGTGCTGCGTTTCGCCGACCTCACGCTCGACCTCGGCTCGATGGACGCCCGTCGTGGCAGCCGCCGCTTCGAGCTGACCACGACCGAGGCCAACCTGCTCGAGCTGTTCATGCGCAATCCGCGCCAGGTACTTCCGCGCTCGCTCATCTACGAGCGCGTCTGGGGCTACGACTTCAGCCACTCCTCGAACGCGCTCGACGTCTACGTCGGCTACCTCCGGCGCAAGACCGAGGCGGAGGAGGATGACCAGCGCCTGATCCATACCGTCCGCGGAACGGGCTACGTGCTGCGCGAGCCATGAGCCTTCGCGCCCGTCTGACGCTCGTCGCCGCCGGCGTCGTCGCCGTGCGTCGTCGTGCTCGCGTCGGTCACGACGTACTTCGTGATGCGGCACGAGCTGCTAGACGCAGCTCGACGGGTCGCTGCGCAGCGAGGCGCAGGGCGGTGCAGACCGATCCGAGCGCCTTTCACGGACCGGAGGACTTCGCCGGCAATGCAGCCAAGATCATCGGGGCCGACGGCAGCGTCCTCGGCCGAGAGCTACCCGGTGCCGATCGACCGGCCGATGCGCCAGGTCGCGCGTGGCCGCGCGGCACGGGTTCTTCCGCGACATCACGGTTCGCGAGTTCGGGCGGATGATGTCCCGCGCGCGAGATCGTGGCGCCGGTGCCGAGCCTGTTCGGCCCTGGGGGCGCCGTCGTCGTCGTACGAGAGTCTGCAGGAGACGGACCACGCCCTCGAGCGGCTGCGTCTGATCCTCATCCTCGTCTCGCTCGGCGGCCGTCGGAATCGCTGCGGCGCTGGCCGCGGCTGGTCGCGGGCGCGACCCTCGCTCCGGTGCGGCGCCTCACCGCGGCTGCCGAGCGAATCGCCGAGACGGGCGAGCCGAGCGAGCGCGTGCCGGAGGGCGGGCACGACGAGCTCGCGGCGCTCGGCCGCTCGTTCAACACGATGCTCGGCGCGCTCGAGGAGTCCCTCGAGACGCAGCGGCGCTTCGTCGCCGACGCCTCGCACGAGCTGCGCACGCCGCTGACGAGCCTGCAGACGAACATCGACGTGCTGCGAGGCGAGGTGGAGCTGCCGCCGGAGCAGCGACGGCAGGTGCTCGACGACCTCCACCGGGAGTCGCAGGAGATGCGTGCGCTCATCGGAGGATTGCTCGAGCTCGCTCGGGGCGGCGCGCAGCTCGAGAAGTCGGAGTACCAGCTCGACGAGCTCGTCGAGGACACGCTCGAACGGGCACGTACGCGGTTCCCGGCGGTCTCGTGGCAGTCCGACGCGTCTCGAGCCGACGGTCGTCGACGGCTATCGCGACAGGATGGAGCGCGCGGTCTGGAACCTGCTCGAGAACGCGGGCAAGTGGAGCGGCGAGGGCAGCACGGTCGAGGTCTCGCTCGCCGGCGGCGAGCTGCGAGTCCGCGACCACGGGCCGGGGTTCGCCGAGGAGGATCGCCCGCTCGTCTTCGACCGCTTCTACCGCTCTGCCGCTGCCCGTTCGATGCCCGGATCCGGTCTCGGGCTGGCGATCGTGCGCGAGGTCGCCGAGGCGCACGGCGGCACGGTCGCGGCGGAGAACGCCGGCGACGGCGGCGCGGTCGTGAGCCTGAGCCTCAACGGAGCGGCCCGGCCCGGCGTCCGGACAGAGTCCGACAGCTCTTAGACGCTTTTCATCATCGCGTGGTTCGATCTGCATTGCATCGAACCCCTCCCGGCTCGCCCGCTCTGGCGGGCCGCGGCCAGCCCGGTCCGGCGTCTTCCCGGATCCCCTGCGGTGAAGGCGCCGGGCTGTGCAGGCGGTGGGAGGTCCGGCTAGCCCGAGCGCCAGCCCTGGAGGATCGCGAGCGCGTCGTCGAGCGAGTCGACCACGGCCCCGCCGCCCGCGTCGATGCAGCCGCGGACGAAGAGGTTCGTCGCGAAGTCCCCGCGTCGCTCGCCGCGCAGGTCCGTGAGCAGGCCGACCACGCCCTTGCGCTCCGGGTCTCGCTGCTTGAGCCCGTGGAAGAGGCCGATCTCGCACGCCGTCCCGTCGTCGACCGACGGCCCGTCGAGGACGGCGAGCACCGCTTCGGCCCACTCGACCCCGCCGGCGTCCACCTCGAAGACCGCTTCTGCGGTCGCGTCGCGGCCGACGAGCCCCTGCTCGTGCGGCACGAACACGTCGAAGCCCTCGCTCCGGAGCCGGTCGGCGCAGTCCGAGAGGAACGTGCGCTCGTACGGCGTGAACATCGGCCCGGCGAGGTAGATGCGCATGGAGCTCAGTTTCGCCGAAGCAGGATCAGGGAGTGGGCGTCCACCGCGACGAGGGCTCGTGCTCCGAGCGGCTGCTCCGGCGCCTCGCCGGTCGCCAGCTCGACCTGCCAGCGCGAGCCGAAGCGGCGTGTCGGCAGCGTGAACATGACCGGCTCGAAATGCGTGTTGAAGAGGAGCAGGAACGAGTCGTCGAAGATCGGCTCGCCGTGCGGTGTCCGCTCGCGGATCTCGCGGCCGTTGAGAAAGACCCCGAGCGTCTGCGTGTCCGAGCTCGTCCAGTCTCGCTGCGTCATCCGGCGGCCGTCGGGCCGGAACCACCAGGCGTCGGGCACCCCGCTCTCGCCGGCCTTGCCGGAGAGGAACGACGTCCGCCGGAAGACCCGGATGCTCGCGACGCAGCGCGATCACACGCCGCACGAACTCGAGGAGCTCGGCGTCGGCGTTCTCCCAGTCGAACCAGGAGACCTCGTTGTCCTGGCACCAGGCGTTGTTGTTGCCTCCCTGCGTCCGCCCGAGCTCGTCGCCGCCGAGCAGCATCGGCACGCCCTGCGAGAGGAGCAAGCGTCGCGAGGAAGTTCCGCTGCTGGCGCGCCCGCAGCGCGAGCACGGCCGGGTCGTCGGTCGGCCCTTCGGCGCCGAGGTTCCACGAGCGGTTGTCGTCGGTGCCGTCGCGGTTGTCCTCGCCGTTCGCCTCGTTGTGCTTGTCGTTGTACGAGACGAGGTCGCGCAGCGTGAAGCCGTCGTGGGCGGTGACGAAGTTGATGGAGGCGAACGGGGTCGCGGCCGTCCTCGCCGTACAGGTCCGAGGAGCCCGTGAAGCGCTGCGCGAACTCGCCCACGCCGCCCTGGCCGCGCCAGAAGTCGCGCACCGAGTCGCGGTACTTGCCGTTCCACTCGGCCCAGAGCACCGGGAAGTTGCCGACCTGGTAGCCGCCCGGGCCTACGTCCCACGGCTCGGCGATCAGCTTCACCTGCGAGAGCACCGGGTCCTGGTGGATCGTGTCGAAGAAGGCCGAGAGCCGGTCGACGTCGTAGAACTCGCGCGCGAGCGCCGAGGCGAGGTCGAAGCGGAAGCCGTCGACGCGGCATTCGAGGACCCAATAGCGGAGCGAGTCCATGATCAGCCGCAGGACGGACGGGTGCACCGGGTTGAGCGAGTTGCCGGTGCCGGTGAAGTCCATGTAGTAGCGGGGGTTCTCGGGCATGAGCCGGTAGTAGCTCCGGTTGTCGAGACCGCGGAAGGAGAGCATCGGCCCGAGGTGGTTCCCCTCGGCCGTGTGGTTGTAGACGACGTCCAGGATCACCTCGATCCCGGCCCGGTGCAACGCCTTCACCATCCCCTTGAACTCGCGCACCTGCTCGCCGCTCGTGCCGGTGGCGGCGTAGAGGGCGTGCGGCGCGAGGTAGCCGATCGAGGAGTAGCCCCAGTAGTTCGACAGGCCGCGGTCGTGCAGGAAGCTCTCGTCGGCGATGTGGTGGATGGGGAGCAGCTCGACGGCCGTCACGCCGAGCTCGCGGAAGTACGCGAGCGCAGGCTCGGACGCAAGGGCGGCGTACGTGCCGCGCAGGTCTTCGCGGATCTCGGGATGCCGCTGGGTGAAACCCTTGACGTGCACCTCGTAGATGACGGTGTCGTTCCAGGCCGTCCGCAGCGGCTCGTCCTCCTCCCAGTCGAAGGAGTCGTCGATCACGACGCACTTCGGAATCGCGTCGGCGTCGTCCTCGTCGTCGAGCTCGAGGTCGGCGTCGTCCTCCGTGCTCGGCTCATAAGGGAGGACGTTCGCCCGGTCCCACTCCACGGGGCCTTCAATCGCCTTTGCGTACGGGTCGATCAGGAGCTTGTTCGGGTTGAAGCGCTGCCCGGTCTGTGGCTCGTACGGCCCGTGAACGCGCCAGCCGTAGCGCTGCCCCGGGCCGGTGCCCCGGAGGTAGCAGTGCCAGTTGTGCGCGGTCACGTCATCCAGTTCGACCCGCGTCTCGCGGTCGCCGTCGAAGAGGCAGAGCTCGACGCGCTCGGCGTGCTCCGAGAAGAGCGAGAAGTTCGTCCCCTCGCCGTCCCACGTCGCACCGAGCGGGAACGGCTTCCCTGGCCAGACCTCCATCAGCGCGCGAGCGTAGCGCGCGACGCCCTGGTCCCTCGGGGGACGTGACGGTTTCGGGCGCGGCGACGTATCTTGTGCGTGTTGAGACGATTGGCGGCGTCAGCGCTGGTCGCAGGACTTGCGCTGACGGGCGCGGCTTGCGGTGCCTCCATGCAAGGAGCGGTCGAGCGCGCACCAGCAGCTTCGCAGCAGCCCGTCTCGCTCACAGCTGCGATCCCGGGCGTTCACGCAGGCCCCGGCCCATTCGTTCCCACCGGCACGCTGAACTCGGGTTCCACGAGCGGCCATTGGGGAGACGGAGGGACGGCTCGAACCGGCGCGCTGCTCGGCTGCTTCTCCGGCAGGCACTACTCGTTCGCGGTCACGGTCCGCAATCGTTCCGGTAAAGCCGTGACCTTGACCGACGCCAGCGGGCCTGATCCTCTGCCCCGGGTCCTAGATCGAGTTGCCATGCAGGTGCGGCGCGCTCCGCCGCCCCCAATCGGCGAGGGCCTAGCAAGGCCGCTGATCAAGCATTGGAACGCGGCTCCCGCCAGGCCCGTGACGATCCGGCCCGGCCACAGCGCCGTCGTGCAGTCGAACTTCTTGATGCGGCACTGCGACTCGCTACCGCTCCACCGGAGAGTGACCGTACCCGGCTCGTTCGTGCTCAGTTATCGGCTGTCAGGGCGCACTGGCCACCAGCACGTTGCGCAGCAAGACGCGGGATTCAGCCTCGTGCCAGGCCCGATCATTCGCAGTTGCTCGCCTGTCCGCGGCTCAATCGGTCTCATGTCCGGCAACATCGGATGCACCCTCGCGCGCAAGGCTGCTACCACCTGCCACCACATGTCACACGGAACCTGGGGAAACTGCCTTGCCGCAGGCCGCCGATGGGGCTGCCACCTCCACTCCTCCCAGGTCCAGGAGTGCACCTTCATCTACCGAACCTCGCGCTGGTACCGAGTTCGCTGGCCGAAGTAGTCGAACGTCAACCGTGAGGACCCCTCGGCTGCGCGAGTTTCCTCTCGCCTGGCGACTCTCGAGGTAGGCGGTCTAGGTCTCCTCCGGAACCAACCAGACCGCGCCGAGCGGGGGCAGCGTCAGCGTCGCCGAGAACGGCTGCTCGTGCCAGGGAACCGCCTCGGCCTCGACGCCGCCGAGGTTGCCGGTACCGCTGCCGCCGTAGAAGGCCGAGTCCGTATTGAGCACCTCGCGCCAGCGGCAGCACACGGGCATCCCGACGCGGTAGTCGTGGCGCGGCACGGGCGAGAGGTTGAGGACGCAGACGAGCGGCGGCGTGTCTCCCTCTCCGACCCGGGCGAAGGCGAGGACGTTGTTCGCCGCGTCGTTCGCCTCGAGCCAGCGGAAACCGGCCGGGTCGAAGTCGAGCTCCCACAGCGCCGGCGTCGAGCGGTAGGTGCCGTTGAGATCGCGGACGAGCGCCTGGATCCCCTGGTGCTCGGCGTACTCGAGCAGGTTCCAGTGGAGCGAGCCCTCGGCGTTCCACTCCTCCCACTCGCCGAGCTCACCGCCCATGAAGAGGAGCTTCTTGCCGGGATGCGCCCACATGTAGGCGTACAGCGCGCGGAGATTCGCGAACTTCTGCCACCGGTCGCCCGGCATCTTGTCGAGCAGCGAACGCTTGCCGTGCACCACCTCGTCGTGTGAGAGCGGCAGGACGAAGTTCTCGCTGAAGGCGTACATGAGCGAGAACGTCAGCGTGTGGTGGTGGAAGCGGCGGTAGACCGGGTCCTTCTGGAAGTACGTGAGCGTGTCGTGCATCCAGCCCATGTTCCACTTGAAGCCGAAGCCGAGCCCTCCGAGGTACGTCGGGCGTGAGACGCCGGGCCAGGCCGTCGACTCCTCGGCCGCCGAGACGATTCCCTCCTCGCGCCCGTAGAGCGTCTCGTTCAGCTCCTTGAGGAAGGAGACCGAATCGAGGTCCTCGTTGCCGCCGAACATGTTCGGCACCCACTCGCCGGCCTTGCGCGAGTAGTCGAGGTAGAGCATCGAGGCGACGGCGTCGACGCGGATCCCGTCGGCGTGGTGCTCGCGCAGCCAGTAGAGCGCGTTCGCGAGCAGGAAGTTCCGCACCTCCGTTCGGCCGAGGTTGAAGACGAGCGTGCCCCAGTCGGGATGCGCGCCGCGGCGCGGGTCGGCGTGCTCGTACAGGTGCGTCCCGTCGAACGTAGCGAGCGCCCAGTCGTCGCGCGGGAAGTGGGCCGGGACCCAGTCGAGGATCACACCGATGCCGCGCTCGTGCAGGCGGTCGACGAGGTCGCGGAAGTCGTCGGGAGTGCCGAAGCGGGAGGTGGGCGCGTAATAGCCCGTCACCTGGTAGCCCCACGAGCCGGAGAACGGATGCTCCATCACCGGCAGCAGCTCGACGTGCGTGAAGCCGAGGTCGGAGACGTAGTCCGCGAGCTCGTCGCCCAGCTCTCGGTAGCTAAGGGGACGGTTCCCCTCGACCGGGTTGCGGCGCCATGAGCCGAGATGGACCTCGTAGACAGAGAGCGGCCCGCGCAGCGGGTCGGAGGCGGCGCGGCGCTCGAGCCACTCCTCGTCGCGCCAGACGTGCTTCGGCTCCCAGACGACGGACGCGTTCGCCGGCGGCACCTCGGTGTGGAAGGCGAGCGGGTCGCTCTTCAGCCGCAGCCGGCCGTCCTGCGTCCGGATCTCGAACTTGTACTTCGTCCCCTCCTCGACGTCGGGGACGAACAGCTCCCAGATTCCCGACGCGCCGAGCGAGCGCATGGGGTGCAGGCGCCCGTCCCACGAGTTGAAGTCGCCGACGACCGAGACCGAGCGTGCGTTCGGCGCCCAGACGGCGAAGGCAGTGCCCACCACGCCGTCGAGCTCGCGGACGTGGGCGCCGAGCCGCTCGTAGAGGTGCTCGTGGCGGCCTTCCGCGGCGAGCTGGAGGTCGAGCTCGCCGAGGGTGGGGAGGAACGAGTAGGGATCGCGGCCGGTGAACGTGTTGCCGTCCGGGTACTCGACCTCGAGCTCGTACTCGAGCGGTAGCTGCGCCTTCGGCAGCAGCGCCTCCCACAGGCCTCCCGGATCCGTGAGCTCCGCCTCGACCTTTTGCGCTTGCAACAAACTGTTACTTGCTCGGACGCGCACCGCCTGCGCCTCCGGCCGGAGCGCGCGCACGACGACGCCGTCCTCGGCTTCGTGCGCGCCGAGGACGCCATGGGGGTTGGCGCCGAGCTCTACCGTCACAACGCTTCCGCGGCCGCGTGCATGAGGCGCTCGATACCCGCGACCGGGATTCCGACCCAGTCCGGCCGGTTGTCGAGCTCGTAGCGGAGCTCGTAGACCGCCTTCTCGAGCTCGAACACGGCGAGCAGGCGCTCGACCGCCGCATCGCCGGGCGGCAGCAGCGTCGCGTCGACCGTGTCGAGATAGCTCTCGAGGAAGCGCTCGCGTGCCCGCTCCTCCCAGTCCTCCGCGACGTCGGCATCCCGCGTCAGCTCGGCCGCAGTCGCCGCGTAGGCGAAGGAGCGGAGCATGCCGGCGACGTCGCGCAGCGGCGAGCGCTTGCGACGCCGCTCGACGAGCGTTCGGGCCGGCTCGCCCTCGAAGTCCAGGATGATCCAGTCGCTTCCCTTCCAGAGGGTCTGGCCGAGGTGGTAGTCGCCGTGGGTACGGATCACGCGGCCGCTCGAGCCCGCGTGGGTGAGGAGGCGCAGCTGCTCGCGCACCTCCTCGCCGCGACCGAGGATCGGTGCGAGGCGCTCGTCGTCCTCGGGCAGGGAAAGGAAGACGCGCGCGATCTCCTCGTCCACGGTCGCGGTCAGGAGGCCGAGCGACTCGACGCTCGGCTCCTCCGGGGCGAACGCGAGATCGGTCTGATCGGCGCCGAGCGCGTTGTGCATCTGAGCTGTGACCTCGCCGAGCCGCCCCAGCCGGTCGAGCAGGCTCTCGGGCGCCGAGGCGATCTCGCCGAGCGCGAGCTCCCAGCCACCGATCGCGCCGGCGACGAATTCCTGCACCAGTCCGAGCGTCGCCGTCAGCGGGCCGCCCGAGTACGCGTACCAGCCGCCGAGCGCCGGGATGTTGCGGAAGCCCTGCCCGGTGAGGAAGCGCAGCACCTCGAGCTCCGGATTGATGCCCGGCTCGAGGCGGCGGAAGACCTTGAGGATCAGTGCGTCGTCGAAGACGACGGAGCTGTTCGATTGCTCCGAGGCGACGAGCCGCGCGGCGCCGAGCTCACGGCCGAGCGCCGAGAAATCCTCCGCCGGGCTGAACTCGGCGATTCCCTCCGAGCCCTGCACCGTCAGCCCGGTCCGCATCGCGCTGACGATCTCCCGCGCTATCCCGGCGTCCGCACCGAGGCCGTCGAGCGGCACACCGTCGGCCTCGCTCGAGACGAGGAGCTGGTAGATGTCGTGCGCTCCCGTGTCGAAGCGCATCTCGACGAGGGCGAGTGACAGCTGCGGCTCGGCCCGGCGGATCGTGACCGTGTCGAGCACCTCCGAGTGGGACACCGTCCGCGACTTCGAGCCGTACCAGCGCTGCCGGGTCACGTACTCGATCAGCGCGCGCTCGTCCATGCTCACTCCACCTGCCCCGTCTGCCGTAGCTGGAACCAGAAGAATCCACGCGGCGCGAGCGTCAGAAGGTAGGGGAGCTCCCCGATCGCCGGGAAGGCCGTACGACCCAGCATCTCCACCGGCACCATTCCCGCGTACGCGGACAGGTCGAGCTGCACGGCTTGCGCCGAGCGCGCGAGGTTGTGCACGCAGAGGACTACGTCGTCCTCCCACGTGCGGATGTGGGCGAAGATCCGGGTGTTCTCGGCCGGCAGCGGCTCGTAGGAGCCGAGCCCGAAGACGGGATGCTCCTTGCGAAGCGCGATGAAGCGCTGCAGCCAGCGCAGCAGCCCGTTCGGGGTTCGGAGCTGTGCCTCCACGTTGACCGCCTGGAAGCCGTAGACCGGATCCATCAGCGGCTGCAGGTACAGCTGCGCCCAGTCGGCGCGCGAGAAACCCGCGTTGCGGTCGCCCGACCAGTGCATCGGCGTGCGGACGCCGTCTCGGTCGCCGAGGTAGACGTTGTCGCCCATACCGATCTCGTCCCCGTAATAGAGGACCGGTGAACCTGGCAGCGAGAAGAGGATTGCGTGCAGGAGCTCCGCCTCGTCGCGACCGGCGTCGAGCAGCGGCGCGAGGCGGCGGCGGATGCCGAGATTGAGCTTCATCCGCGGGTCCTTCGCGTACTCCTCGTACATGTAGTCCCGTTCCTCGTCCGTCACCATCTCGAGGGTCAGCTCGTCGTGGTTGCGGAGGAAGAGGCCCCACTGGCAGTTGTCGGGGATCCTCGGCGTCCGGTCGAGGATCTCGTAGATCGGAACAGCGTCCTCGCGCCGCAGCGCCATGAACATCCGGGGCATGACCGGGAAGTGGAAAGCCATGTGGCACTCGTCGCCGTCGCCGAAGTACTGGACGACGTCCTCCGGCCACTGGTTCGCCTCGGCGAGCAGCAGCCGGTCGGGGTACCGGGCGTCGATCTCCGAGCGGACCCGTCTCAGGTACTCGTGGGTCTCGGGCAGGTTCTCGCCGTTCGTCCCCTCCCGCTCGAAGAGGTACGGCACGGCGTCGAGCCGGAAGCCGTCGATCCCGAGGTCGAGCCAGAAGCGCAGCACCTCGAGCATCGCCTCCTGGACTTCCGGATTGTCGAAGTTGAGGTCGGGCTGGTGGTGGAAGAAGCGGTGCCAGTAGTACTCGCCGCGGAGCTGGTCGAACGTCCAGTTCGACGGCTCGCTGTCGATGAAGATGATGCGCGCCTCGGGATAGCCCTCGTCCGTGTCCGACCACACGTACCAGTCGCCCTTGGCGCCGTCCGGGTCCGCCCGCGACTCCTGGAACCACGGGTGGTCGGCGGACGTGTGGTTCATGACGAGGTCGGCGATCACGCGCATCCCGCGCTGGTGCGCCTGCTCGACGAACTCACGGAAGTCGTCGACCGACCCGTAGTCGGGGTGGAGGGCGAAGAAGTTCGAGATGTCGTAGCCGCCGTCGCGGAGCGGCGATTCGTACATCGGCAACAGCCAGAGGCAGTCGACGCCGAGCCACTCGAGATAGTCGAGCTTGTCGATCAGTCCGCGGAAATCGCCGGAGCCGTCGTCGTTGCCGTCGAAGAAGCCGCGGATGTGGATCTCGTAGAAGACCGCCCGCTTGAACCACAGCGGGTCCCGCTCGAACCAGACCTCTGTTCCGCTACTCATTTCCCGATCCTCAAGACGTGGCTTTGCCCAGGGGCGAGCTTGACGTAGTTGCGGCCGATGCGCCACGTCCACGTCTCGTCCGACAGCAGGTCGCGCACCGGATACGCCGGCGGGAGCCCGGTGGAGACCGGCACCACGCAGACGCCGACCTGCGCCGCGGCCGGGTCGAGGTTGACGACCGTCACGACGGTGTTCTCCCCGCGCCGCTTGAGGAAGGCGAAGAGGCGCTCGTTCTCGGTCTCGAGGATCGTGAGCGGGTCGAGCCACTGCAGCGCCGGGTTCTGCCGCCGCGTCGCGTTGAGCCGTGCGACGAGCGGCAGCAGCGGCCCGTCGAGCTTCCGCCGCTTGAGCTCGTACTTCTCCGAGTTGAGGTACTCCTCGGAGCCCGGGCGCACGGGGACGTTCTCGCAGTGCTCGAAGCCGGAGTAGATGCCGTACGAGGGAGACAGCGTCGCCGCGAGCACGAGGCGGGCCTCGAAGGCCGGCCGGCCGCCCGCCTGGAGGTACTCGTGGAGGATGTCGGGCGTGTTTACGAAGCAGTTCGGCCGGTAGTACTCGCGCCACTCGAGGAGCTGGCCGAGGAACTCGAGCAGCTCCCAGCGCGTGTTCTTCCAGGTGAAGTACGTGTAGCTCTGCGCGAAGCCGGCCTTGGCGAGCGTGGTCATCGGCGCCGGCCGCGTGAAGGCTTCCGAGAGGAAGATGACCTCGGGATGCTCGCGCCGCACCTTGCCGATCAGCCACTCCCAGAGCGCCACAGGCTTCGTGTGCGGGTTGTCGACGCGGAACACCGTGATCCCGCAGCCGACCCAGTGGAGGACGACGTCGAGCAGCGCCTGCCAGAGCCCGCGCCAGTCCTCGCTCCCGAAGTCGACGTTGTAGATGTCCTGGTAGCGCTTCGGCGGGTTCTCGGCGTACTTCAGCGTCCCGTCGGGGCGGCGGAAGAACCAGTCGGGGTGCTCCCTCAGCCACGGATGGTCCGGCGAGCACTGGATCGCGAAGTCGAGCGCGATCTCGATCCCGAGCACTCTCGCCTCGGTGACGAGGGCGCGGAGCTCCTGCTCGGTGCCGAGCGAGGGGTCGATCGCGTCGTGGCCGCCCGCTTCCGAGCCGATCGCCCACGGGCTGCCGACGTCGCCGCGCTCGGCCATCTCGGCGTTGTTCCGGCCCTTGCGGTTCGTCGTGCCGATCGGGTGGATCGGCGGTAGGTAGAGGACGTCGAAGCCCAGCTCCGCGAAGCGCGGCAGCTGGGCGCGGACTCCGGCGAACCCGCCCCAGGAGCGCGGGAAGAGCTCGTACCACGCGCCGAAGCGGCCGAGGACGCGGTCGACGTCCACCGAGTACGTCTCCGACCACGTCTTCTCGGTGCGCGTGCCCGCCGGCGCCGCGAGCGCCTTCTCGACCGTGAGGTTCTCGTCGGCGAGGAGCACCGCTCCCTCGGACAGCTCTCCTGCGAGATCGGCCTGACCCGCCGCGACCTTGCGCCGCAGCTCCTCCTGGAACGAGGCCACGCGGTCGACCCAGGCCTCGATCCGGAAGGTCCAGAGTCCCGGCTGGTCGACCTCGAAGGAGCCCGCCCAGACGTCGTTCCCGAGCGGCTCGAGCGGCGTCTCGGACCAGCGCGTCGCACCCGGGAGCTTGTGCCGAACCGTCGCACCGAGCGTCTCGTGCCCGTCGCGGAAGATCCGGGCAGTCACCTCGACCTGGTCGCCGACGGTGCGCTTGACCGGATAGCGGCCGCAGTCGACCTGGGGCGAGACCTCCTGGATCTGGATTCGCGCGGGCGTCGTCTTCGGGATCGACACGCCCCAAGTCTCACTGATGAGGAAGGATCAAAACGTGGAGCTCTCTCGCTCGGCCGGCATCCTCCTCCATCCGACGTCGCTTCCGTCCGGAAAACTGGACCGGGACGCGTACCGCTTCGTCGACTGGCTCGCCGCTGCGGGGCAGTCGTGGTGGCAGGTCCTGCCGCTCGGCCCGCCGGACGAGTTCGAGTCGCCGTACCGCTCTCCGTCGGCGTTCGCCGCCTCGCCCCGGCTCCTGGCTCGGCCCGACGCGCGGGTCACGGTCGGCGAGGTCGAGGACTTCGTCGCCCGCCATCCGTACTGGACCGGAAGCTGGGCGCGGTTCGCCGGGCGGGACGCGATCGCCGACCCAATCGCGGACCAGGTGCGGTTCGAGCGGGAGTGGGGGCACCTGCGCGACTACGCGGCCGAGCGCGGGATCCGGCTCATCGGCGACCTGCCGATCTACGTCTCCGACGTGGGAGCCGATCTCGACTGCTGTCCGGAGCTGTTCGCGCACGGCGAGGTCGCGGGCGCGCCGCCCGACGCGCTCAGCGCGACAGGACAGCGTTGGGGCAACCCGCTCTACAACTGGCCGGTGCACCGCGCGACGGGCTATCGCTGGTGGCGCGAGCGGTTCCGGCGGACGTTCGAGCTCGTTGACCTCGCCCGGGTCGACCACTTCCGCGGCTTCGTCTCCTACTGGGCGATCCCGGAGCGGAACACGACCGCGAAGCGCGGACGCTGGCGGCCGGGGCCGGGAGCCGAGCTCTTCGACGCGGTCGCGGAAGAGCTCGGTGACCTGCCGGTGATCGCGGAGGACCTCGGCCACATCACGCCGCCGGTCCGGCGGCTGCGGGATGAGCTGGGGCTGCCCGGGATGGTCGTGCTCTTGTGGGCGTTTCGTCGCCGCCGGCACAACCCGCATCTGCTCGAGAACCATCGCGCCAATGCAGTCGCGTACACGAGCACGCACGACACGGACACTGCCGCCGGCTGGTTCTCGGGCCTCCGCCCACGCCAGCGGGCTGCCACCGGCCTCGATCCGTGCGAGCCGCACTGGGGCCTGATCGAGCTCGCGTACTCGTCTCGCGCCGCGCTCGCGATCGTCGCCGCCCAGGACGTGCTCGGCCTCGGCAGCGACGCGCGGATGAACCGGCCCGGCAAGACGGAGGGAAACTGGCGCTGGAGGCTCGAGCGCGGTGCACTGACGCCCGCGCTGGCCAGGCGGCTGCGCGACCTCGCCGAGCGCCATGGCCGCCTCTAGGTGACCGCGAAGTAGATCGCGCAGGCCGTGCCGGCGCAGAGGCAGTAGACCGCGAACGGGATCAACGTCCGCGTCTCGAAGTACTTCATCAGGAAGCGCACCGCGAGGTAGGCGCTCAGTGCCGAGCAGAGAGCACCGACGAGCGCAGGCCCGCGGACGCCGTTCCCCTGTGAGCCCGCGAGGTCGGGCAGTTTGAGCACGGCCGCGGCGAGGATGATCGGCGTCGCGAGCAAGAAGGCGAAGCGGGCCGCGTCCTTGTGCGAGAGGCCGACGAGCAGCCCGCCGCCCATCGCGGCGCCCGAGCGCGAGAAGCCCGGGATGAGCGCGATCGCCTGCGCGCCGCCGACGGTGGCGGATTGCCACCAGCCCACGGTTTCCGCGATCCGCTCGTCGTCGTCCTCGGACACGACCGGGGCCCGTCGCCGCAGTGCCTCCGCGCCGAAGAGCATCAGCCCGTTGCAGGCGAGGAAGATCGAGGCGTACTCCGGTGAGGCGAACAGCTTGCGCAGGGAGTCCTGGAGCGTCAGGCCGAGGATCCCGGCGGGGATCGTGCCGAGGATGAGCAGCCAGCCGAGCTTCGCGTCGGGGTCCGCGATCTCGCGGTCACGCAGCGAGCGCCCGAGCCCCTTGACGATCCTCACCCAGTCGTCCCAGAAGAACCCGAGCAGCACCAACGCGGTCGCGAGGTGGAGCGCGACGAGGAAGGTCAGGAAGTACGAAGCGTCCTGGTGGATGTTCCAGCCGAAGAGGTGCGGGAGGATGACGCTGTGCCCGAGGCTCGAGATCGGGAAGAGCTCGGACACGCCCTGGACCAGTCCGAGGATCGCGGCCTGGAAGTAGCTGATCGGGTGCAAGTCAGCCGGGGTCGCTCGCCTGGGCGCCGCTCTTCTTCGGCCCGGTGTTGAACCAGGCGAAGGCGAGGCAGGCCAGTCCGACGAGGAAGGCGGCGATGCCGTGCTTCACGTGGTGGTGGCTGGAACCGGCCTCGTGCCCCGGGAAGAACGACGGCAGCGACCCGGCCGGCTCGACCCAGTAGACGACGGCGACGACGATGAGGGCCACGCCGAGGACGACGGCGAGCGCGACGAGCCACTTCCGGTTGCGGGCGACGAACGTCTCTCCAGCGGCCATTGCCGGAGAGTATTCAGCGAACCGGATGAGAGGCGTCTGTGAACTCGCGGAACTCGGCCGTGAGCAGATAGGCCGTCTGCTCGCCGATGTCGACCGCGCGGTCTCCGATCCGTTCGATCGTCCGCGCCACGACGACCATCCGCAGGCCCCACTCCCGGAACTCGGGCTCTGCCATCACGTCGACGAGCCGCTCGACGAAGCGGCGATTCGCGCGGTCGATCAGCTCATCGAGGTCGACGAGGCTCTCCGCCCCGGCCAGGTCACGGCGGCTGAACGAGTCGAGCGCGACCCGCACCATCTCCTCGGCCCGCTCGCCCATCTCGGTCAGGACCTCGACGAGCGCGGGGTCGGGCTCGACATCCGAGACGAGTTGCGTCAGCTTCGCGATCGTCACGCAACCGTCCGCGCTCCGCTCGAGCAGGAGATTGATGTGGATCATCGCGAGCAGGAGCCGCAGGTCCCGCGCGACCGGGGTCTGCAGCGCCAGGAGGCCCTGGATCGAGCGCTCGATGCCGAGGAAGTGGTTGTCGACCTCGTCGTCGAACGCGATCACCTCTGCGGCCAGCTCGCGGTCACGCTCTTCGAGCGCACGTATCGCCCCGTGGACGGCGCTGACGACGCGCTGCCCCATCTCCTGCAGCTCCGCCTCGATCTGCTCTAGCGCCGTGTCGATCGACATCGCCAGCCAGCGTACTAGCTGGGATCCGGCCGCGCGCCAGGGCCTGTCACCACTTCGTCTCCACCCCGCAACGGCAGGTTATCCCACCCCTCGCGGAGTCGGTCGTACCTTGGCCGCGAACCCCTGAGGAGGAGGAAAATTCAGATGCCGAGAAACGGCAAGCTCGTCCGTATTGCACTCGCAGTGGCTGCGGTCTCGGCAGTCGCTGCATTCGCGGTGTCGGTGACAACCGCCGGCGCCGCTCCTGCCAAGTCCAGCGACTCAACCGTGAACGGCACCGGCAGCACATTCGTCGCGCCGCTCGTAAGCGCTTGGATCCCTCAGGTCAAGACGGCCCTCGGGATGACGCTCAACTACAGCGCGCTCGGCTCGGGCGCGGGCATTGCAGCGATCACGGGCCGTACGGCCGACTTCGGTGCCAGCGACGCTCCGCTGACGCCCGATCAGTTCGCTGCTTGCAAGGGCTGCATGCAGATTCCGTGGGCTCTGGCGTCGACGTCGGTCTTCTACAACCTGACCGGCTTCGGTCCCGGCGCGAACGGTCATTTCCTGCGCATGAGCGGCTCGGTGCTCGCAAAGATCTATATGGGCAAGATCACGCAGTGGAACGATCCAGCTCTCCAGAAGATCAACAAGGGCGTCACACTCCCGAGCACGAAGATCACTGTCGTCCACCGCTCCGACGGATCCGGCACGACGTACAACTTCACCGACTATCTCTCGAGCGTCTCTGGTGCCTGGAAGAGCCAGGTAGGCAAGGGCACTGCAGTCCAGTGGCCGACGGGGATCGGCGCCCCGCACAGCTCCGGCGTTGCGGCGGTGGTCAAGCAAACGCAGGGTGCAATCGGCTACGCGGAAACGTCGTATCCGGTGAAGAACCACCTGACGTACTTCAGGATGCAGAACCGCTCCAAGAGGTACGTACTGCCGAGGCTGACGGGCATCGCCGCAGCGGCGTTGCTCGACACTCATCCTGCGAAGGACGGCTCGCTGTCGATCGTCAACCCGCCCAAGTCGAAGAAGTACAAGAACGCGTACCCGATCTCCACCTACACGTACATCATTGTTGCGAAGCAGAGCAAGCAGGGCCCGGCTCTCCAGCAGCTCATCAAATGGGCGATCACGAAGGGTCAGGCGTCCGGGCCGAAGCTGTTCTTCGTGCCTCTTCCCAAGCCGGTCGTCAAGTTCGACCAGAAGTCGGTCAAGAAGATCCAGTGAGTGGGAGAGAATCCTCTCGATCGTGAGCACGCTCGACACGACCACTGACGTAGCCCGCCGCCCCTTCTCGGGGCGGCGGGTGCGTTTCGGCGACCTGATCCTGCAGGGAGCTGCCGGCGTTGCTGCGCTCGGTGCCACGGTCCTCGTCGGCGTGATCGCGTACGAGCTCATCAGTGGCGCGCGCCTCTCGATCTCGACCTTCGGGCTTCACTTCCTCACCTACGTCGGGTGGGATCCGGTTCACCTCAAGTTCGGCGCCGCCGTCTTCATCTACGGCACGGTCATCACGTCGTTCGGCGCGCTGCTCCTGGCCACGCCGCTCGCGCTCGGCATCGCGCTCTTCCTCACCGAGCTGTCGCCGACCTGGCTCCGCGGGCCGGTCACGGCGCTCGTTGAGACGCTCGCGGCGGTCCCGAGCGTCATCATCGGTCTCTGGGGCATCCTCGTCCTCGCTCCGCTGCTCGCCCAGCACGTCGAGCCCGCTCTCCACTCGGCGCTCGGCTTCATCCCGCTCTTCGGGCCGCCGGGATCCAGCGGGTCGAGCTACTTCGCCGCGATCATCGTGCTGACGATCATGATGCTGCCGATCGTCTCGAGCATCTGCCGTGAGCTGTTCCTCGGTGTCCCCCACGAGCTGAAGGAAGGGGCGCTCGCGATGGGCACGACTCGCTGGGAGATGGTGCGCGGCGTCGTCTTGCCGTACACCCGTAGCGGGATTGTGTCGGCCATGATTCTGGGCCTCGGCCGCGCCCTCGGCGAGGCCATCGCGGTGGCCTCGGTCATCGGCGCCTACGACCTCCATACGAGCGTCAATCTCTTCAATCCCGGCGACACGATGGGTGCCATGATCGCGACGCAGTTCCTGAATGCGGCCTCAGACATTGAGAAGTCCTCGCTGATCTACCTCGGCCTGGTGCTCCTCGTCATGTCGCTCGTGGTGAACATCCTCGCCCAGGTCATCGTCCGGAGGACGGCACGGAGGCTGGGAGGGGCTGCTGCATGAGCGCGGTCAGCCTCAATCCGCTGCAGCGGCCGAACGACCGGCTGCTGCGACGGCGCGTCGTCAACCGGGGGATGGAGGTGCTGGCGTGGCTCGCCGCGGCCGCGGGCGTCGCTCTCCTCGCGATCCTCCTCTGGTCGGTCGCGTCGCGCGGCTTGAGCAAGCTGAACCTCGACCTGTTCACGAAGTCTCTCGGCCCGGTCGGCACCTCGACCACGAGCGAAGGTCTCGCGAACGCCTTCGTCGGGTCGCTCGTGATCGTCGGCATCGCGACTGCGATCGCGTTGCCGTTCGGGATCCTCGTCGCGATCTACGTCAACGAGTTCGCCCCGAGAGCCATCCGAAACGGCGTCAACCTCGTGCTCGACATCCTCAACGGCATCCCTGCGATCGTTATCGGCGTGTTCGTCTACGGCCTGCTCGTCGTCGGACACGGCTCAAGCGGGTTCGCGGGTTCGTTCGCGCTCGCCGTGCTGATGCTGCCGCTCGTCTCCCGCTCCACGATCGAGATTCTCGCGCTCGTGCCGAACTCTCTCCGCGAGGCGGCGCTCGGCGTCGGATCGCCGCGCTGGCGCGCAACGCTCGGGGTTGTCCTGCCGCAGGCCGTCGGCGGAATCCTGACCGGCGCCACGCTCGCTGTCGCCAGGATCGCCGGCGAGACGGCGCCGCTCCTGCTCGTGGCATCGGTCGGCGTGAGTCCGGGAATTCACTGGAACCCGCGCACTGCGCTGCAAACCGTTCCTGTGTCGATTTTCCAGCTGTCCGACTCCCCGTTCCCGACTGACCACACGCTTGCCTGGGCCGGGGCTTTCGTCTTGATCATGTTCATTCTCGTGGTGAGCCTGACCGCGCGCTGGCTCGCGACCCGCAGCCGGCGCAAGCTTGTGCGAGCGGGCAGATGAGCAAGTGAGGGGAGATTCCGTGTCCACGTCCAGTACGATCGAACACGCCGTGCGCGTCGAGACGAAGCGTCAGCCTCTGCCGCCACGTGAGCGGCTCGAGCAGGTCTTCGACATTCAGGACCTGACCGCGATCTACGGCACCAAGCCGGCCCTCAAGGACGTCTCGATGGAGGTCTACAAGAACCTCGTCACCGCCGTGATCGGCCCGTCGGGCTGCGGCAAGAGCACCTTCATCCGCTGCTTCAACCGGATGAACGACCTCGTCCCGAGCTTCCGGCAGACGGGGACGATCCGCTACCACGGCCAGGACATCACGGCGAAGGATGTCGACCCGGTCGCCGTGCGCCGGACGATCGGGATGGTCTTCCAGCGGCCGAATCCCTTTCCGAAGTCGATCCACGACAACGTCGCGTGGGGCCTGAAGGTGCTCGGGATGAAGGACAACCTCCCCGACCGTGTCGAGCGCGCGCTGACGCAGGCGGCTCTCTGGGACGAGGTCAAGGACCGGCTGAAGTCGAACGCGCTCGGCCTCTCGGGCGGGCAGCAGCAGCGCCTCTGCATCGCGCGGGCCATCGCGGTCGAGCCGGACGTCGTGCTCATGGACGAGCCGGCGTCGGCGCTCGACCCGATCGCGACCCAGGCGATCGAGCAGCTTCTTCACGAGCTCAAGAGCGAGTACTCCTTCGTGATCGTCACGCACAACATGCAGCAGGCCGCGCGCGTCGCCGACATGACCGCCTTCTTCTCGATCTCCCGTGGTGCCGAGGGGGAGCGCTGGGGCGAGCTCATCGAATACGACGAAACCGAGAAGATCTTCACGGCTCCGTCCGACAAGCGGACGGAGGACTACGTCACCGGCCGCTTCGGCTAGATCCACGGGAACCGTACGCGGACGGTCAGCCCGCGTCCGGGCTCGCTCGTGGCGTTGACCTCGCCGCCCGCGGCCGTGACGACGTGCTTCACGATGGCCAGGCCGAGCCCGGTGCCGCGGCTCGTGCGCGCCTGGTCGCCGCGGTAGAAGCGCTCGAACAAGCGCGGTAGGTCGGAAGCTGCGACACCCTTGCCGTCGTCCGAGACCGTGAGCGTCGGTCCGTCGGCGGGATTCGTCACCTCGACCGTGCAAGTGCTCCCCTGACCTGCGTAGCGGATCGCGTTCGCGAGCAGGTTCTCGAGCACGACGCGCAGCATCCGTGGTCGCAGCGGCAGCTCCACCCGGCCGTCGGCCCGGATCTGGAGTGAGATCTCGGCGAGGTTCGCGCGCTCGTCGAACGAGGCGACGACCTCCTCCACCACCGGTTTCGCTCGCGTGCGCCCGAGGGAGACGACCTCGCGACCCGTCTCGAGCTCGCCGAGGAAGAGCACGTCGTCGATCAGCTCGCGTGCTTGCTCGACCTCCTGCCGTGCCTGTTCCATCAGCTCGCCGACGTCGGAGCCGGGCAGCGTCGCGCTCTCGAGCAGGACGAGCAGCCGCGCGAGCGGCGTGCGCAGCTCGTGCGAGACGGCGGCGGTGAAGCCCGCCCGCAGCTCCTGGTATGCGGGAAGCTCCGGCGCCGATTCGAGAAAGAGGACGAGGAGGTCGGGGTGAGCTGCGGCCTCCTCGCTCAGCCGGCGGCCGGGCTCTGCGCCACCGAGGGTGCTCGCACCCGCCTCGCTCGCCGCCACGATCCGCCGCTCGCTGTCGAGGATCACCAGCGGCGTGTCGCAACTCGCTGCGACGGCTCTGGCATGTTTCTCATTCACCACTTCTTCACCATTCGTCTACCCTTCCCCAACGGAACCGCAGCCGATAATGGAGACAAGCATGCCCAAGGTTCTCATCGTCGAGGACGACGAGGTCATCGCGCAGGGAATGGCGCGGCACCTCGGCGCCGCAGGGTTCGACCCCGTGTCGGTCGGCAACGGCACGCAGGGGTTGGCACGGCTGCGCTACGAGAGGCCGGATATCTGCGTGCTCGATCTGATGCTGCCGGGCATGGACGGCTGGAAGCTGATCGAGACCGCTCGAACCGAGGGGATCGGCACTCCGATCGTGGTCGTCTCGGCCCGCGGCACCGAGCACGATCGCGTGCACGCGCTCGAGATCGGAGCCGACGACTACCTCGTGAAGCCGTTCTCGATGAAGGAGCTCGTGGCGCGCGTGCGCGCTGCGTCGCGCCGGGCCCTCCGTCGCGAGGAGACGCCGCGCGGCGAGCCGATCGAGATCGAGGAGCTACGGATCGACCCGCTCGAGGTGCAGGCGTACGTGAACGACGAGAGCGCCGAGCTGACGCCGACGGAGTTCCGCTTGCTCTACCAGCTCGCCCTCGACCGCGGCCGCGTCGTCACGCGTGACGAGCTGCTGCAGAAGCTCTGGGGCCGGCGCGAGTCGCACCGCGACCGGACGGTCGACGTCTTCGTCCGTCGCCTGCGCGAGAAGGTCGACCGACGGGCGTCCACGCACACGTTCATCCAGACGCGATATGGCGTGGGATACCGCTTGGAGCCCGTTCCGAAGGCCGCGGCACGCGGCAGTGCGGCCGCTGCCGGGTAGCGAGTCCGTCACCACCTCCACACCGGATCGAGGCCCATCGGAGCGCGCTCCGTCCGCACGATTTCGGCATGAAGTTCGCCGTCGTAGCTCACCGGCACAGCGCGACGAACGACGCGCTCGTCGCGGCAGCCCGGGCGTGGGGTCTCGAGTCGGAGCTCGTCGATCCACACCGGGCTCTCTCGCGCCTCGAGCCGGGAGACGTCGCGCTCGCGCGGCTCGACGTTCGCAAGGAGCTCGACGGCATCGAAAGCGGCACCGGCGAGCTCGAGCGGCTCGCGGCCGGCGGCGTGGACGTACGGAACCCACCGGCAGCCCTCGTCGTCGCCCACGACAAGCTGCTGACCGCGCGCACGCTCCGGCTCGCCGGCCTGCCGCACCCGCACACCACGCTCATCAGTCCCGCGCTGCCCGCGGCCGTCCCCGAGCTCCCGGTCGTGCTCAAGCCGCGGTTCGGCAGTTGGGGGCGCGACGTCGAGCGGTGCACGACGGCCGAGGAGCTCGACGCGGCGCTCGTCCGGCTGCAGCGGAAGCCGTGGTTCCGCGAGCACGGCGCGCTGGCGCAGGAGCTCGTCGAGCCGCGCGGCTCTGGGCTGGAAGCATCGGCAGCACAGCCGCCGTTGCCCGGCCGGAAGACCGCTGCGGCCGGGGACGGCCGCAGCTGGGACCTGCGTCTCATCGTGGCCGGCGGGCGCATCGTCGGGGCGGCGTGCCGGATCGCCCGAAACGGTGAGTGGCGGACGAACGTCGCGCTCGGGGCGCAGATCGAGGCGGTCGAGCCGCCGCCGGTCGCCCGAGCACTGGCACTCAGCGCGGCGCGGGCGGCCCGAGCAGACCTCGTTGGGGTCGACCTCCTGCCGACCCGGAACGGCTTCGTCGTCGTCGAGCTGAACGGCGCCGTGGACTTTCGACCCGCGTATGCGCCGGGGCGCGACCCGTTCTCCGACACCGTGGCTGCGCTGCTCGAGGACGGCGTGAGGCAGCCCGAGCTAGCGGCGGCCTCAGTCTGACTCGTACGGCTGCGGCCGCAGGCCTGTCTCGACCTCGCGGCGCCCGTCGGCCTGGTAGGCGATATCGACCGTCTCGTGCTTGCGGTACGTGCCCGCGATCCCGAGCCACATCGACGCCCACCGCCAGAAGCCGAGCCGGCCCTCCTGCGCGAGCGAACGCGGGAAGAGGAGCGAGCGGCCGTCCACCTCGAAGTCCCGGCCGGGCACCTGACGGACACCGCCCACGTAGACCTCGAAGACGGCCGGCACGTGGTCCGGCAGTTCGATCCGCGTGCGCTCGGACACGCTCATAGAATGCCCGTCGGGTGCGCCGCAAGCTGACGTCTTTCGTCCTCGCCGTGCTGCTCGCGCTTGCGGCGGCGAGCGTCGCCACAGCCGGGAACGGTGGCTTCGCCCCCGTCGCGCCCGCATCTCCGAACGCGGTTCACATCCGGCGCGCCTACTTCCTGATCCTCGGCTTCACGGCGGCGATCTTCATCCTCGTCGAGACGCTGCTCATTGTGTTTGTCGTGAAGTACCGGAGCCGCGGCCGTGACCGCGCCGTCGAAGGCGCGCAGGTGCTCGGGCACTCACGGCTCGAGGTGATCTGGACGGTCTTCCCGGTGGTGATCCTCGCGATCATCGCCGGCTTCGTCTTCTACGAGCTGCCGAATATCGACTCCGCACCCGCCGCCGCAAATCCAATCCTGATCACGGTCGAAGGCCACCAGTACTACTGGCAGTTCGACTACCCGAACGGCGCCCGCTCGATCGAGACGCTGCACGTGCCGACCGATGCCGTCGTCGACCTCAAGGTCGTTTCGCCGGACGTGATCCACAGCTGGTGGATCCCGGCGCTCGGCGGCAAGATCCAGGCGATTCCGGGCCGGACGAACCACACATGGTTCCAGGCGACGCAGCAGGGGAGCTTCCCCGGTCAGTGCGCCGAGCTCTGCGGCGCCTTCCACGCCTCGATGCTGGCTTCGGTTCAATCGCAGTCGCAACTGGCCTATCGGCACTACCTCGCGACCTGGCGGAAGACGATCGGCAAGCAGATCTGGAACGGCGTCTGCGCAACCTGCCACGGCAACCTCGGCCAGGGCGGCTACGGCCCGCCGATCGCGACCAACACGCTCCTGACCCAGCCGGCTGCGCTCGAGGCAATCGTCCACGACGGCGTCACCGGCTCGACCGGCGCGATGCCCCCGGTCGGCGACACGTGGAGCCAGGCGGAGTTCAACGCCCTCGCCGCCTACGTGAAGAAGAACATCTACAAGCCCGCGCCCCCGGGAGGGACGAGTGGCGGCTAGGTCGGAAACGGCGTATCCCGTCGGCTGGAAGAACGGCCGCGTGGCGAGCTGGCTCGTCACCGTCGACCACAAGCGGATCGGGATCCTCTACATCGCGACGTCGATCTTCTGGTTCGCCGCAGGCGGGGTGCTCGCCATCCTCATGCGGTCGCAGCTCGCGACGCCGGGCGAGAAGCTCCTGACGAAGACCTCGTACAACGAGGTCCTGACCATGCACGGGACGACGATGATCTTCCTCGTCGTCGTGCCGATCTTCGCCGGCTTCGGCAACTTCCTCGTGCCGCTCATGATCGGGGCGCGCGACATGGCCTTCCCGCGTCTCAACGCGCTCTCGTACTGGCTCTACGCCATCGGCGGGATCGTCCTCTGGATGAGCTTCTTCGCCAAGGGCGGGGCGGCGCACGCGGGTTGGTGGTCCTACCCGACGCTGTCGGAGAACTTCCCCTGGGCGAGCCCGGGGAACGGGCAGGACTACTGGATCCTCTCGATCCACATCCTCACGCTGTCGTCGCTCGCCGGGGCGATCAACTTCATCGTCACGATCCACAACATGCGGGCTCCCGGGATGACGTGGATGCGAATGCCCCTCTTCGTCTGGGCGATGGAGACGTACGCGATCCTGTTGCTCGTGGCGCTGCCGGCGATGGCGGCGGCCGTGACCATGCTGCTTCTCGACCGCCAAGCCGGGACGCACTTCTTCATCCCGTCCCACGGCGGCAGCATCGTCCTCTACCAGCACATGTTCTGGTTCTTCGGGCACCCCGAGGTGTACATCATGGTGCTGCCCGCCTTCGGGATGATCTCGGAGGTCCTGCCCGTCTTCTCGCGCAAGCCGATCTTCGGCTACAAGGCGGTCGCGTTCTCGACGCTCGCGATCGCGTTCTTCTCGATGCTCGTCTGGGCGCACCACATGTTCACGACTGGCCTGGGGACGGGGCTCAACTCGTTCTTCATGATCTCGTCGATGGTGATCGCGGTTCCGACCGGGATCAAGATCTTCAACTGGCTCGCGACCACCTGGCGCGGGAACATCATCCTCGACACGCCGATGCTGTTCGCGATCGGCTTCATCGCGCTTTTCACGATCGGCGGCCTCTCCGGGATCTTCCTCGCCGCCTTCCCGGTCGACTGGCAGGTCAACGACTCGTACTTCATCGTCGCGCACTTCCACTACGTCGCCTTCGGCGGGATCGTGTTCGCGCTCTTCGCCGGGCTCTACTACTGGTGGCCGAAGATCTTCGGGCGTATGCTCGACGAGCGTCTCGGCAAATGGCACTTCTGGCTGATGTTCGTCGGCTTCAACCTCACCTTCCTGCCGCAGCACATGCTCGGGTTGCTCGGGATGCCGCGCCGCGTCTACACGTACCACGAGGGCGGCCTCTGGGAGGGGTACAACCTCGCCTCTACGATCGGCTCGGCCGTGACCGCGATCTCGATCCTCGTCTTCCTCGTCAACGTCTGGCGGGCGCACGTCCAGCGCAAGGGTGTTCGTGCCGGCAACGACCCGTGGCTCGCGGACACGCTCGAGTGGTACACGACCTCGCCACCGCCGCCGCACAACTTCGACAGCGTCCCGTACGTGACGAGCGCTCGGCCGCTGCGTGACTTGCGCCGCCGTCTCGCGGAGCAGCCCCAATGAGGACCGAGCTCGCGCCGGGTCCCTGGCTTCGCCTCTCGGCGCTTCTGGCCGCGGCCGGGACGCTGCTCGCGGTCGTCTCGGGCGCAGAAGGGCTCGGCACCGCCCACCGGCTGCTCTCCGCGCTGGTGGTACCGCCGCTCGCGGCGCTCGTCGTCGCTGCGTGGTACGCCCACCGGCGGCTGGTGCCCGCGACGCTCGCGGCGGGGGCGCTTTTCGCCGGGGCCGCAGCCGTGACGGCTCCACATGCCCACTCGGGGCTTGCCGCCTTCGCGCTCGCGGCTCTCGTGATCGTGGTGGCGGAGAGCTTCCGAGGCGAGCGCGTGTCGTGGGGATCATGGCGCGACTACGTGGCCCTGACGAAGCCGCGGATCATGTCGCTGCTGCTGATCACGGGCTTCTGCGGGCTGATCGCGGGTGCGCGCGGCTGGCCCGGAACGGGGCTTGTCGTCGCCTCGATGCTCGGGCTTGCGCTCGCGTGCGGCGGCGCCTCCGCGCTCAACCACGTCCTCGATCGCGACATCGACCCGCTGATGGGCAAGCGAACGGCCTCCCGGCCGGTCGCTTCCGGCCGCGTCCCGCCTAGCCGCGCGCTGGAGTTCGGGGTCGCGCTGCTGGCGTTCTCCTTCGTCCTGCTCGCGAGCGCCGTCAACGTGCTCACGGCCGTCCTGGCTCTGGTCGGCGGCCTCTTCTACGTCGTCGTCTACACACGCTGGCTGAAGCGGTCGACCTCGCAGAACATCGTGATCGGCGGAGCCGCCGGTGCAGTGCCCCCGCTCGTCGGCTGGGCCGCTGCCACCGGGCACATCGACCTCGCGGCGCTGCTCCTGTTCGCGATCGTCTTCATCTGGACGCCGCCGCACTTCTGGGCGCTCGCGCTCCTGATCAAGGACAACTACGCCAACGCGCGCGTGCCGATGCTGCCGGTCGTGCGCGGCGATCGGGCCACCGCGCGGCAGATCGTCCTCTACTCGCTCGTGCTCGTGGCCGCGACCCTGCTGCCGTGGGGCTGGGGCGGCGCCGGGCCGCTGTACGTCGTCTGCGCGCTCGCGCTCGGCGCCGTGTTCGTCTGGCTCGCCGAGCGGCTGCGGCGGGACACGACGCCGCGTCGCGCCATGCTCCTCTTCCACTACTCGCTCCTGTACCTCGCGCTGCTCTTCGCGGCGCTCGCCGTCGACGCAGTGATCGGCTGATGGACCCCGAGCTCGCACGCCGCAACGTCCGTCTCGGCTGGCTGCTGTTCGGCGTGTTCCTGCTCCTCTTCGCGGGCTGCTTCGGGATCGCCTTCCTGTATCTCCACTTCCAGTAGTGGAAGGGATCTGGCTGGCGCGCCTCGAGCCGGTCGGCGCGGGCGAGCCGGTGGCGGTCAAGGACCTGCTCGACACCGCCGGACTGGCGACGACGTACGGCTCGGCGCTCTTCGCGGACCACGTGCCGGCGGCGAGCGCGGAATCCGTGCTCCGGTTGGTGGCCGGCGGCTACGCGGTAGCGGGGAAGACGAATCTGCACGAGTTCGCGTACGGGATCTCCTCGCAGAACCCGCACTACGGCACGGTGCCGAATCCGGTGGCGCCGGGACGGCTGGCGGGCGGCTCGAGCGGAGGATCGGCCGCCGCGATCGCCGCCGGTGAGGTCGAGCTCGCGCTCGGCACGGACTCCGCGGGCTCGATCCGGATCCCTGCGGCCTGGTGCGGAGTCGTCGGCTTCAAGCCGACCCACGGGCTCGTCTCCGTCGAGGGCTGCTTCCCGCTCGCTCCGAGCTACGACGTGGTAGGCCCTATGACGTCGTCGGTCGCGGGCTGCGAGCGCCTGCTGCAGGTGCTCGCGCCCGGATTCCGGCCGGTCGAGCTCGAGTCGCTCGAGGAGCTCGAGGTCGGGGTCGCCTGGCTCGACCACGCCAAGCCGCTCGTACGCGAGCGCGTGGCGGCGGCCGCGGCGCACTTTCCCCGTCGGCGCGAGATCGAGCTGCCGCTCGCACCTGCCAACCGGACCGACTTCATGCGGGAGGTCGCCGACGTCCATCGGGCGCTCTTCTCGGGCAACGAGGAGCTGTACGGCGACAACGTGCGCGGCAAGATCGAGAGCTGCCTGCGGGTGAGCGATGCGGACGCGGCCGCCGCAGAGCGGGAACGGGCCGCGTACCGAGAGCGGGTTGCAGAGGCTGTCGGGGAGCTCGATCTGGTCGTGACTCCTACCGTCCCGTTCGTCGCGCCGCCTGCGGACGTCGACGAGCTCGAGATCCGCGCCGGGGCGATCTCGTTGACGTACCCGTTCAGCTCACTCGGCTGGCCGGCTCTCGCCCTGCCTTGTGGCCCGGCCGAGGACGGGTTGGCCGCTTCGGTCCAGCTCGCTGCACCCGCCGGCGAGGACGCCCGCGTCCTGGCCGCGGGGCAGCTGCTAGCCGGCCGCGGCTAGGACTGCGGCCTCGTAGACCGGGTCCGGCGTAAAGCGCTCGAGCTCGTCGGAGAGGACGTCGCTTGGCGCCGGCGGGTCGCCCGGCGGCAAAGGCACCGTCTCGCCGTCGAGTGCGACCCCCTCCAGCTTCTCTGCCGCCTCGTGCTCGAGCGCGATCTCGTGTCCCAGCCGCGAGCGCAGCCAGCCGCAGAGGAGCCACGCCTGCGCTGCCGTCCCGCGCACCCGAACCGTTCGCACGTCCGCGATTGCAGGCCAGAGCGTCGCGAGATGCGAGCGCCAGCGCGACGTCCTCGCCCAGGCGATGTCCGAGGCGGCGCAGCGAGAGAAGAGCTCCGCCAGGCTCCGGTACGCATCGGGCACGTCGTCCCACTCGGTCGAATCGATGATCAGCCGGTCGGTGACGCCGACGAGCTGCTCGAGCTGCGGCGCTCCCCACGGCGGCTCGCCCCGCCAACGAAGGAAGACGGGCAGGTCGGAGATGAGGAGCGGGGCGACGATGCTCGCCGGCGCTCTTGCTCGCGAGCCACGCAGCGTGAGCTCGACCACCTCGGTGACCAGGCCGCGGTCGGTGTCGGGCACCTCCCACCGCTCGACCAGGGCCTCGGCGTCGATCCGGTTGTCGGCTGCGTCCGGCTCGGGGAAGAGAAGAATCGTGCGTGACGGGTGCCGCTCGGCCATCCCCTCGAGCGCTGCGCGTGCCGGCTCGGCCCACGCCGGCGGCACCCAGGCGAGGTGCGTCATCACCGACGTCCGCATGCTCGCCGACTCGGCGGCAGCCTGCGCGCGCAATCCCGCGAGCGCAGTGCCGACGTCGGCGAGGCAGACGTCCTCGCCGAACCATCTGAGCTCTTTCAGTGCCGTCGCCACGACCGGCCGTCACGATGGAGGAGCTCGTCGGCGCTCGGCGGTCCCCACGAGCCCGCGGGATAGTTCGGGAAGGCCGGCCGGTCGCGCTGCCACGCAGCCACGATCGAGTCGACGAGCAGCCACTGTTCCTCGACCTCGTCCGCCCGCGTGAAGAGCGTGGAGTCGCCGAGCATCGTGTCGAGGATGAGCCGCTCGTACGCCTCCGGCATCCCGGTCCGGAACGCGCCGCCGTAGAGGAAGTCCATGTGGACGGTGCGGATCGTCATCCCCTGGCCGGGCACTTTCGCCCCGATCGCGAGCGAGACGCCCTCGTCCGGCTGCACCCGGATCACGAGCACGTTCGGGCGCAGCCCTTCGGCAGCTGCTTCCTCGAACGGCGGGTGCGGCGCGGCCTTGAACTGGATCGCGATCGTCGTCTCGTGCCGGGCGAGGCGCTTGCCCATGCGCACGTAGAACGGCGTGTCGGCCCAGCGCCAGTTGTCGATGTAGAGCTTCGCCGCGACGTACGTGTCGGTCATCGAATCGGACGCAACGCCGGCCTCCTCGCGGTAGGCGACGACCTCCTCGCCCTCGACGAAGCCGCGCCCGTACTGCCCGCGCACGACCGACCTGGGAGCAGGCGTGTGGAGGGCGCGCAGCACCTTGACCTTCTCGTTGTGCACCGAGTCGGAGGTGAAATCGATCGGCGGCTCCATCGCCGTGAGCGCCAGCAGCTGGAGGAGGTGGTTCTGGAAGATGTCGCGGATCGCGCCCGCGTGCTCGTAGTAGCCCGCGCGGGCCTCGATCCCGATCGACTCGGCCACCGTGATCTGAACGTGGTCGACGAACTGGCGGTTCCAGATCGGCTCGAAGATCCCGTTCGCGAAGCGGAGCGCCAGCATGTTCTGGACGGTCTCCTTGCCGAGGTAGTGGTCGATCCGGAAGATCTCCTCCTCCTTGAAGTACTCGAGTAGCGTCGCCGTCAGCTGCTTCGCCGAGTCGAGGTCGTGGCCGAACGGCTTCTCGACGACGAGCCGTGTCCAGCCGCGCCCGTCACGGCGCTTGCCGAGCGCCTCGACGATGGTCGGGAAGACGGGCGGCGGCACGGCGAGGTAGAAGACGCGGTTGCCGCCGAGCTGCTCCTCCTCGTCGAGTCGAGCGAGGACGTCGTGCACCTTGTCCTCGCCGCCCGCGTCCGCGAAGTCGGTGGCGACGTAGTGGAGCATCGGCGCGAGCTCGTCCCAGGTTTCCTGCCGGAACGGGTCGCGGGCGTGTTGCTTCACCGCCGCCTCCATGTCCCGGCGGAAGGAGGCGTCGTCGCCGTCGGTGCGCGCCACACCGACGATCGCGAAGCGCGGGGGCAGCAGGCGGCGGACGGCGAGCGCGTAGAGCGCGGGCATCAACTTCTTGTGGGTCAGGTCGCCGGAGGCGCCGAACATGACGAGCGCGCATGGATCCGGAGTTCGCCGCAGGGCGAGACCCTCCGCGAGGGGGTTCTCTGTCGTCTGGGTCGGAGGGTCAGCCGTCTCGGTCACTGCTCGGGGCTCTTCTCGAGGTGCCCGCCGAAGGCGTGCCGCATCGCGGAGAGCACGCGGTTGCCCCAGTCGGCTTCGCCGCGCGAGGCGAAGCGGTCGAAGAGCGAGGCGGCGAGCACCGGCGCGGGAACGCCCTCCTCGACTGCGGCCTGAACCGTCCACCGTCCCTCGCCGGAGTCGCTCACGTGGCCCGCGTACTCGTCGAGCTCCGGAGCCTCGTGCAGCGCCTGTGCGGTCAGGTCGAGCAGCCACGAGGAGATCACCGACCCGCGCCGCCAGAGCTCGGTGACGGCCGCGAGGTCGAGCTCGTACTTGTAGAGATCGGGGTCGCGCAGCGGCGTGGTCTCGGCGTCGGTCTCCTGCGTGTGGAGCCCGATGTTCGCGTGCTTGAGGACGTTGAGGCCTTCGGCGTAGGCCTGCATCAAGCCGTACTCGATCCCGTTGTGAACCATCTTCACGAAGTGGCCGGCGCCGGGAGGGCCGCAGTGGAGCCAGCCCTGCTCCTCGGGCGCCGCATCGCCCTCGCGGCCCGGCGTGCGGACGGCGGAGTCCACTCCCGGGGCGAGCGCCTCGAGCACCGGTGTCAGGCGGCCGACGGCTTCGTCGTCCCCGCCGACCATCAGGCAGTAGCCGCGCTCGCGGCCCCAGACGCCTCCGCTGACCCCGACGTCCACGTAGTGGATGCTCTTGCCGCTGAGGTCACCCGAGCGGCGGAGGTCGTCGACGTAATAGGAGTTGCCGCCGTCGATGATCGTGTCGCCCTCGGCGAGGTGCGGCGCGAGGTCTCCGACCACCGAGTCGACGATCCCCGCCGGCACCATCAGCCAGACCGATCGCGGTGCGTCGAGCTGCCCGACGAGCTCCTCGAGCGAGCCCGCGGTGCGCGAGTCGACCTGCGGGTCGAACGTCTTGACGTCGTGTCCGGCGGCGCGCAGCCGCTCGGTCATGTTCGCGCCCATCCGGCCGAGGCCGACCATGCCCAGTTGCACTAGATGTCCTCCAATCTCACTCTGGCGACCCGGCGGCCGCGCTCCTTCAGAGTCTCCAGGTCTCCTGCCGCCTGTGCCCGGATCAAGCGCCGGAAGCCGAACGGCTTGCCGGGAATCGGGAGCTCATCTCCCGGGTCGTCGATCACCTGAAGGAAGAGCCCCGTGTTCGGGCCGCCCTTGTGGAGCTGGCCCGTCGAGTGCTGGTACCGCGGGCCGTAGCCGTGCGTGACGACGAGGCCGCTCTCGTCGCGTAGGCGAGCGACGAGCGGGTCGAGATCGGTCGACGGATCGACGAAAGCCTGGACGCAGACGTAGTCGCCTTCCTGCTTCTGTGCGAGCAGCTCGTCGATCGAGCCCTCCGGCTCGAGCTCGGGCTCCTTGCCCGTCGCCAGCACCTCGTTCGTCTTGTCCTTCGCCGCCTGGACGTCCGGCTGGTCGAAGGGATTGATCTCGAGGTACGCGCCGGCCACTGCGATCGCGAACTCCCAGCGGAAGAACTCCGCTCCCAGCGCGGACGGATCCGGCAACTCGGGTTCGGCCGCCTGCCGGTCGGCTCCGTCGGGTGACTCACCGGGAGCCGGGACGAGCCCCTTCCCGTGCTTGCCTGTGGACTCGGCGATCAGCTGTTCGGCCCAGAGTCCGAAATCACCCGGAGCGTCGGCGATGCAGATCTTGTCGCGGCCCTCGCGCCAGCCCTCGCCGAACCGTACGCCGAGCTCGTAGCCGGGATTGCCTTCGCCCGAGCGGCACGCCTCGCGCATCTCCTGGGCCTGCTCGAGGAGGCCCGGCGCGTCGGCGCCCATCAACACCGCGGGCACGATCCCGAACGGCGAGAGCGCCGAGTAGCGGCCGCCGATGGAGGGCTCGCCTGCGAAGACGGCCCGAAAGCCGCGTTCTCGGGCGAGCCGCTCGAGCTCCGAGCCCGGATCAGTCACCGCGGCGAACATCTCGCCGCGCTTGCCGCTCTTCTCCCAGAAGTAGTCGGTGTGGGAGCGCGTCTCGAGCGTCGTCCCCGACTTGGAGGATGAGACGAAGAACGTGCGCTCGAGGTCGAGCTTCTGCTCGAGCGCGCGGATCGCGCGAGGATGCGTCGTGTCGAGGACGTGGAACCACTCGACGTCGAAGCTGCGGCGCAGCACCTCGGGGGCGAGCGACGAGCCGCCCATCCCGCAGAGGACGACGGCGTCGACCTCGTCGTGGAGCGACTCGGCGACGCGGCGGATGTCCTCGAGCTGCTCCTGGATGTGCAGCGGCTCGTCGAGCCAGCCGAGCCAATGCGCTTCGTCGCTTCCGGTCCAGATCGTGGAGTCCCGTTCCCAGATCCCCTCGATCAGGCGCTCGCGGTTCAAGCTACGCGGCCACGCTCTCGCGCTTCGCCCGCACGCCCTCGAGCAGCTCCGCGAACGAGTCCGAGAACTTCTGCACGCCTTCCTTCTCGAGCGTCGCCACGACGTCGTCGTAGTCGACCCCCACCGCGGCGAGCTGCTCGAGCAGCTCGTGCGCCCCGTCCACGCCGTCGAGCACCGTGTCGCCGCGCACTTCACCGTGATCCTGGAAGGCCCGGATCGTCTCCTCGGGCATCGTGTTCACCGTGTGCGGGCCGATCAGCTCCTCGACGTAGAGGACGTCCCGGTACTCGGGATTCTTCGTGGAAGTGGAAGCCCACAGACACCGCTGCGGCAGCGCGCCCTTCGCCTCGAGAGCCTCCCACCGCGTGCCCGAGAACGCCTGCTCGTAGTTCTGGTACGCGATGCGTGCGTTCGCGATCGCGAGCTTGCCGCGGAGCGCGAGCGCCTCCTCCGAGCCGATCGCCTCGAGCCGCTTGTCGGCCTCGGTGTCGACGCGCGAGACGAAGAAGCTCGCCACCGAGCGCACCTTCGATGCGTCGCCGCCGCTGGAGACGAGGCGCTCGAGGCCGCAGAGGTATGCCTCCATCGCCTCGCTGTGCATCTGCAAGGAGAAGAGCAGCGTGACGTTGATGCTGTGTCCGCCGGCGATGCAGTCCTCGATCGCCTGCAGGCCCGGCTTCGTGCCGGGGATCTTCACGTAGAGGTTCGGCCGGGCGATCCACTCGTGCAGGCGAATCGCCTCCTCGTACGTCGCCTTCGTGTCGTAGGCGAGAGTCGGGTCGACCTCGATCGAGACGTAGCCGTCCTGTGCGTTCCGCTGGTGCACCGGCGAGAGGAGATCCAGCGCGGACTCGACGTCGCGCACCGCGAGGTGGAGGAAGATCTCCTTGGGATCGTCCTCGTGCTCGAGCAGCTCCTTCAGCTGGTCGTCGTACGCGTTGCCCTGCGAGATCGCCTTCTGGAAGATGGTGGGATTCGAGGTCACGCCCACCACGGCGTCCTCTTCCATCATCCGCTTCAGCTCGCCCGTCTCGAGCAGGTCGCGCGACAGGTAGTCGATCCAGACCGACTGCCCGCGCGCGCTCAGCTCGTGGAGTCTCGATTCAGCCATTCCGCATCCCCTCTTCCATCCGTCGGATCTTCTCCAGTCTGGCGGCGTGACCCTCTTCTCCGTCGAAGCGTGCGGCCAGAAACGTGCGCACGAGGTCGGCGGCGAGGCTCGGGCCGACCACCTCCGAGCCGAGGCAGAGGACGTTCATGTCGTCGTGCTCGACTCCCTGGTGCGCGGAGTAGACGTCATGACAGATGGCTGCCCGGATACCGGCGATCTTGCACGCGGCGACGGAGGCGCCGACGCCGGAGCCGCAGACGAGAACGCCGCGCTCGGCCTCACCATCCTTGATGGCCGCGCCGAGCTCGGCCGCCTTGTCGGGGTAGTCGATCCGCACCGCGTCGGTGTCGGTGCCGAGGTCTACGATCTCGTGCCCCTCCTCGCGGAGCGTCTCGAGAACCCTGTCCCGCAGGTGGACTCCCCGGTGGTCGAACGCGACAGCGATCTTCACGTGCAGGACCGTACATAGAATCGGCTGCGGTTTTCGTCTCCGGCGAAGGGAGAGGTCGTAGCCATGAACGACGTCGAGCTCTGGCGCGAGCTGGGACAGCAGCTCCGGGTCGATGCGATTCGTCCGGCGGCCAAGGCCGGCTCCGGGCATCCCACCTCGGGCATGTCCGCTGCCGACCTGATGGCCGTGTTGCTCGCGAAATACCTGCGCTACGACTTCTCCAAGCCGCACGATCCGCACAACGACCGGCTCGTCTTCTCCAAGGGTCACGCCTCGACGCTGATGTACGCGATGTTCCGCGCCGCCGGGGCGATCTCGGAGGAGGAGCTGCTGACCTACCGCCAGTTCGACTCGATCTTCGAGGGCCACCCGACGCCGCGGATCCCGTGGGTCGACGTCGCGACCGGCTCGCTGGGGCAGGGGCTGCCCTACGCGGTCGGGATGGCGCTCGCCGGCAAGCAGCTCGACCGGCTGCCGTTCCGCGTCTGGACCCTGTGCGGCGACAGCGAGATCGCCGAGGGCTCGCAGTGGGAGGCGCTCGAGCACGCGGCGCATTTCGAGCTCGACAACCTCGTCGCGATCATCGACGTCAACCGGCTGGGCCAGCGGGGCGAGACAATGCACGGCTGGGATCTCGACTCCTACGCGAATCGCGCGCGGGCCTTCGGCTGTCACACGATCGAGATCGACGGCCACGACGTCGAGGCGATCGACCGCGCCTACGCCGAGGCGACCGACATCTCGGGACAGCCCGTCGTGATCGTGGCGAAGACGATCAAGGGCAAGGGCGACCCCGAGGTCGAGGACAGGAACGGCTTCCACGGCAAGGCGCTCGACCGCTCCGACGAGGTGATCGCGACGCTCGGCGGCGTCCGCAACCTGCAGGTCGACGTGGCGAAGCCGGACACCGCCGGAGCGAAGCACGAGTTCCCGGGCGGCGACCTCGAGCTGCCTCGCTACGAGCTCGGGAAGGAGGTCGCGACGCGGAAGGCGTACGGCGACGCGCTCGCGGCGCTCGGCAAGGCGCGCGGCGACGTCGTCGCGCTCGACGGCGAGGTCTCGAACTCGACCTACGCGGAGGAGTTCCGCGAGGCGATTCCCGAGCGCTACTTCGAGATGTACATCGCCGAGCAGCAGATGGTCGCGACCGCGGTCGGGATGCAGGTGCTCGGCTGGCGCCCGTTCGCCTCGACCTTCGCCGCGTTCCTCTCACGGGCCTACGACTTCATCCGCATGTCGGCGATCAGCCGCGCGAACTACTGTCTCTGCGGCTCGCACGCCGGCATCTCGATCGGCGAGGACGGGCCGTCGCAGATGGCGCTCGAGGACATCGCCTCGCTGCGCGCCGTGCACGGCTCGACCGTGCTGCACCCGTGCGACGCGAACCAGACCGCGAAGCTCGTCGAGAAGATGGCGGACACCGACGGGATCGTCTACCTGCGCACGCTACGTCCGGCGACTCCCGTCGTCTACGACGCCGACGAGCAGTTCGAGATCGGCGGCTCGCGGACGCTCCGGCAGGGCGACGACGTCGCGATCGTCGGCGCCGGGATCACCGTCCACGAGGGGCTCAAGGCCGCGGAAGCGCTGGCGCAGGAGGGGATCGAGGCGCGCGTCATCGACCTCTACTCGATCAAGCCGCTCGACGCCGAGACGCTGCGTTCGCTCACGTGCCCGATCGTCACCGCGGAGGATCACTGGGCCGAGGGCGGGCTCGGAGAGGCGGTGCTCTCGGCGCTCGGCGACTCCGACGAGCGTCCGCCGGTCGTCCGGCTCGCGGTGCACGAGATGCCGCACTCGGGCAAGCCGGCGGAGCTGCTCGCCGAGGCCGGCATCGATGCCGACGGGATTGCCGCCGCAGCGCGGAAGGTCGCTCAGGTCAGGACGTCGTAGAGCCGCTGCTGCTCTTCCCGGGCGGCCCGGTACGCCTCTGCGCGCTCGGGGCGCGGCTCCACAACTTCGCCGGTCGGGGCGTCCCCGACCTCGTGTCCTGCGCGTTCGAGCACGAGCACCGCGGCGCCGCGGAGCGAGGCCTCCGGCACGCCTGACACGTGGATCGGCAGCGCGATGGCGTCGGCCATGATCTGGATCCAGTCGCGGTCGTGGAGCAGCCCGGCACCGGTCGCGACGACCTCTTGCACCTCCGGGAGGAGGTCGGCGATCGCGGCGAAGCGGAACGCGACGCCCTCGTAGGCGGCCTGGCGCAGGTCGAGCGGTGTCGTGTCGAACGTGAGGCCGTGGACGGTTCCGCGGGCGTCCGGGTTCCAGCCGGTCGAGCGCTCGCCCCCCAGGAACGGCAGGAAGACGAGGCCGTGGTCGCTCGGGTCGCGCCGGGCGAGCGATCCCGTTGCGTCGGCCAGCGTCCGCTCGATCCACGCATAGAGGTTGCCGCCGTCGGAGAGCGCCCCGCCCTCGACGACGCGGCGGTCGTCGGCGAGGTAGAGGAAGAGGCCGGGCTTCGGCTGTGCCCGCTCACTCTCGTAGAGGACGCGGAATGCACCCGACGTGCCGACCATGAGCGCGGCCCGCTCGCGCGTCGTACAGCCGGCGCCGGCGTTCGAGCACGCGGCGTCGGGCCAGAGCGCCGCGTCCGCGATCCGAGGGAGTTTGTCGCGGTCGATCCCGAGCGTCGCGAGCAGCTCCTCGTCCCAGTCCTGCGTCGTGAGATCGAGCAAGCCGCTCGTCGATGCCATCCCGAGGCTCGTCTCCGCGCTACCCCGGAGGTAGTCCGCGAAGGAGACGAACCGCGCCGCGCGACGTAGGGTGTCCGGATCCGTTTCGGCGAGCCACGCAAGCTTCGCCGGCCAGAACGACGGATGGAGGAACGCGCCCGTTCGGGCGTGCAACGCCTCGGGGTCGAGCCTCTGCCTGAGCCGCTCGGCGGCACAGGCGCTGCGGGTGTCCCGCCAGCCGAGAATCGGCGTGAGCGGTTTCCCGTTCTCATCGACGGCGACGAGGCTGTGCGCGAAGCACGAGATCGCGTCGGGCTCGTCGTCCCCGAGCACCCGCCGGACTGCCGCGGCGACCTCGACGGGATCGTCGGCCACATACCGCTCCTGCCGCAGGTCGCCGGCCGGCTCGCCGCGCTCGTCGAAGCGCTGCGCGCGTGCCGAGGAGGAGCCGACGTCGAGCGCGACCAGCCCGGTCACGCGAGTTCCCCGAGCAGCAGCGCGGTGCGCTCGCGGGCAAGTACGACGCGCGGAATCTCGGGAGCGAGCAGGAGCGTGTCGAGCACGAGCTCGCGCGTCTTCCGAAGCGATGTTTCCGCCACGGCCTCGTCGATCCGCTCCGAGAGCCGCTCCGGCTTGATAGCGAGCGGCGCGACGAGCTGCGGCAGCCGCTTCCAGCTCGGCTCCCAGACGCGGTTGAGCGCGAACACGATGCGGAGTACGTTCTGGAGATCGTCCGCGAGCATCGCAGCGAGCGCCAGCCGGCCACCGGGCCTGAGGTGGGCGCGGACACCGAGGGGGTGCTCGAGCCACTCCTCGGTCGCCGCCTGGACGACTGATTCGGCAAGCGCCTCCGGATAGTCCGCGAGGCGCTTCTGCCAGCGTCCGATCGCGCCGGCGCTGCGCAAAGGGATCCCGTGGGCGAGCGCCTCGGCGAAGCGGAAGCGCGCGTGGTCGATCATCACGCCGCCGAGGATCCCGTCGAGGCGGCCCTCGACGCGCGCATGCGTCCACCCAGCCATCTCCAGGACGTCGCCCTCCACGAGCGCCGTGTACCAGGCGATCGTCCCCTGCTCGAAGAAGTCCTCCTGCCACATCTCGATCCCGAGCGCGCTCAGGCGTGGCGGGGTCCCGCGCGCGACGAGGAGCATCTCGACGTCCGACAGTTCGTCCGCTTCGCCGCGCGAGACGGAGCCGGTAAGGAGCGCCTCGTCGATCTCGTCCGGCAGCGCTTGGGCGAAGCGCTCCGCCAGCGCGCGCAGCTCGTCGGTCTTGTTCACTCGAGTGCCTCGATCGCATCGCCGAGCCACGCTCGCGCGCGGTCGACGTTCGGGCCGCTCCGAGCGAGGCAGACGGAGTCGAGCTGGAGCTCTGCCATCAGCCGCAGGGCACGGCAAGGATCTCTCTCGCTAGCGCCTCGTCGATTCGCTCGGCGAGGCGCTCGGGCTTGATCGCGAGCGACCCTACGCGGCCGGCGAGCCGCTTCGCGGTCGGCTGGTGGGCGCGGTTGAGCGCGAAGACGATCGCGAGAACCCGTTGCGCCGCGTCGACCAGCCACTCCATGCGGGCGAGCGCGCAGTCTGGCCGCGCGATCGTGCGCAGCGCCGCAGGCGCGTAGCCGCCCCAGCGCTCGGCTGCCTTCTCGATCCGTTCCGCCGCCAGCTCGTCGGGGTAGTCGGTCAGTAGCTCCTGCCAGCCGGCGAGCAGGCCGCTCGTCCGCAGCGGGACGCCGTTGGCGAGCGCATCGGCCGACCCTCCGCTCGCGAACAGCTCCTCGGCGAGCGCGCGCGACCACCAGATCGTCTCCACCGCCTCGCCGTCGAGATAGCCGAAGACCCGCCGCGTCGGCGTCGACGGGTCGCCCCAGCTGTCCCGCTGCTCGAGACCCGCTCGCCGCGCGAGCTCGAACGCCTCTTCGAGCGAGAGCGGCTCCTTGGTGACGGCGAGCAGCTCGAGATCCGAGACGTCGTCGGCGACGCCGCGCGAGACGCTGCCGGTGAGCACGACCTCCACGACGTCCGGCGGAAGCGCGTCGGCGACACGCTGCGCGAGCGCCTGTAGCTCCTCGCTCCTCGCCGTCGGCACGTCCGCGAATCTAGCCGCCCATCGGCATCGGCATCGGCTTGTGCTCCGGAATCGTGAGCGCGGGAACCGCCTGCGGGGCAGCAAGCAGGAGGATTCCGAGGACGAGCAGCAACGCCGCGGTTCCCCACGCCGCGGGCCGTCGCCAGGGCAGTGCCTTCTCGGCCAGGACGATCGCCGCGACGAGAGCCATCCAGCGGACACTCATGATGCCGAGGGCGAAGAGCGACGCCATCAGCGCCCAGCAGCAACCCGCGCACCAGAGGCCGCTGGAGCTCCCCATCCGGAAGGCGCCGAGGGCGCCGGGTCGCCACGACCCGAGCAGGAAGGCCAGCGGGTTGCGGCAGCGGCCGAGGCACGCGTCCTTGAGCGGCGTGAGCTCGTAGAGGGCGGCCATCAGGAGGGTCGCACCGGCGACCCAGCGGCCGGCCGCGTCCCAGGCGAGAGAGCCTGCGGCGAAGCGGCCGCCGACGGTGGCGGCGGCGAACGCCGCCAGCCCGGTCGCGGCCCAGACGGCGAGATAGCCGGCGGCGAAGAGCAACGACGAGAGGAGCGAGCGCACCGGGCTCAGCCGCGCGTGGACGGCAACCGTCGGGATCGCCGACGGGACCATCATCGCCGCCATCATCACGACCCAGATTCCGAGGAACCAGCCGAACGCGCCGAGGCCGGTCCAGGGCCCGGCGTCCATGCCGCGCATCCGGACGTCCGTCCACCACCAGGCGAGGGCGGTACAGGCGACGAGCAGCGCGACGAGCCCACGCTCGGCACGGGTCGCGGCGAGGGCAGGGGCGAGATCGTCGGTCATCCCGAGTAATCGAAGGTCGCGGCATAGCCACACGTGCCGCTGTAGAAGAACGCGAGCGGCTTGTCGTTCACCAGCAGTGCGTCGGTCACCAGCTCTTCGCCGTCACGGTCGTGTCCCGGGATGACGCAGGTGACCGCGGCCTCGTCCTCGAAGCGATCGCGGATCACCACGGTCACGTGGTCGCGCACGCGGAGCCACTGCCGGCGGCGGCCGTGGTCGACGTCGATCGCCACGCGGCGCACGGCGAGCAATTCGCTCGCCTTCCACACCCACGGAAAGTGCGTCTCCGCGTCGCCTCCGAGGTGTCCGGTGAAGATCGCCTCCATCGCCGCGAGCTGCTCTCCGCTGCCGCGCTCGTCGAGATAGAGAACCCACGACCACGGCGACCCGGGCTCGTCGTCGTCGTAGCGGAGCGCGAGGGCGACGGCCATCCCGGCGAGGTCGGTCCCGCCGGCGCCGCCCTCCTCGATCAGCCACGAGAGGACGCCCGTGCACACCCCGTGGGTAGAGCGACCACCGGCGGTGCCGTCGATACGGCGACAGGGGCAGATCGGGTCGCAGTTGCAGGACTCGAAATAGCTGCCCCGGATGTGCCACGCTGTCGCGACCGCCATCGGCCGAATCTACAGTGGCTCCGGCCATGGCAGTCGTCATCGCGTCCAATCTCCGCAAGGAGCTCGCGGGCTCGGTCCTGTTCGACGGCGTCTCGTTCTCCGTCGAGCGTCGCGACCGCCTTGCACTCTCCGGGCCGAACGGCGCCGGCAAGACGACGCTGTTGCGAATCCTCGCCGGCGAGACCGAGAAGCACGGCGGCGAGCTCGCGTTCTCGAAGGGAACGCGTGTGGCGCTGCACGACCAGCGCCCACCGCTCGAGCAGGAGCTGACGCTGCGCGAGTACGTGCTCGCCGGCGCGCGCGATCTCGTCGCGCTCGAGGACGAATTGCGCCGGCTCGAAGCCGCGATGGCCGAGGGCGACCACGGGCAGGCGACGCTCAACCGGTACGCCGAGGCGCAGGCGCGGCTCGAGCACGCCGGGGGCTATGCGTGGCGGGACCGCGCAAACTCGGTCGTGCGCGGGCTGGGCTTCGCAGAGGAAGACCTCGACCGCGCGCTGCGCACCTTCTCGGGCGGCGAGCTGACCCGGGCCTCGCTCGCGCGCGCGCTCGGCGGCGATCCCGACCTGCTCCTGCTCGACGAGCCGACGAACCACCTCGACGTCGCGAATCTCGAGTGGCTCGAGCGCGAGCTCGCCTCCCTCGACGCGGCCGTGATCCTGGTCGCCCACGACCGCTGGTTCCTCGAGGCGGTGACGACGGCGACACTCGAGCTCGAGGCTGGACGCGGGACGTTCTTCGACGGCCCGTGGCACGCGTGGCGACGTGAGAAGGCGGCGCGGATGGTCCATGCGCAGCGGGAGGTCGAGCGGGCGCAGGCGGACATCGCCCGCCTCGAACGGTTCGTCGAGCGGTTCCGCTACAAGAAGAGCAAGGCGAAGCAGGCGCAGGCGAAGCTGACCCACATCGGCCGGCTCGAGCAGGAGCGCGCCGCCGCCGCGGGCGAGGTCGCCCTTCTCTCACGCCGTACGCGCGGCCTGGGGTTCGAGTTCCTCAAGCCGGCCCGCAGCGGTCGCGTCGTCGTCGAGGCCGACGGATTGGACGTGTCCGTCGGAAGTAACAGACTGTTACTACGTCAGGCCTCGTTCGCGGTCGAGCGCGGCGAGCACGTCGCGCTCGTGGGACCGAACGGCTCGGGCAAGACGACGCTGCTCGAGCAGCTCGTGCGCGGCGAGGGCATCCGCATCGGGCACGGCGTGCAGGTCGGCTACTTCTCGCAGCAGGAGCTGGAGCTCGATGCGCGCGGCTCGGTGCTCCAGTGCGTCCAGTCGATGACGGGACTCGCGCGTCCCGATGCGCAGAATCTGCTCGGCCGCTTCCTCTTTTCCGGCTGGGACGCCCACGAGAAGCAGGTCGCGGTGCTCTCGGGCGGCGAGCGGCGGCGGCTCGCGCTCGCGGTCACCGTCGCCTCCGGCGCGAACTTGCTCGTCCTCGACGAGCCGACGAATCATCTCGACCTCGAGAGCCGCGAGGCCCTCGAAGCCGCCCTCGACGCGTTCCCGGGGACGGTGCTGCTCGTCTCGCACGACCGCGCGCTGCTCGATGCGATCGCCGAGCGAACGCTCGCGATCGAGGACGGTGAGCTGCATGCGTACGACGGCGGCTGGGCGGAGCTCCTGCGGGTTCGCGAGGAACGGGAGGCGCGCTCGCAGTCCGAGGCGCCGGTCGAGCGTGCGGCGCCCGCGTCGAAGCCGGCGGCGGCGAAAGCGAAGTCGAAGTCGCGGCGACCGTCCGAGCTCGAGCGGATCGAGGCGGAAATCGCCCTGCGCGAGGCCGAGGTGGCGAAGCTCGAGACGAAGCTCGCCGAGGACTGGACGGACGTCGACGTCCTCGCCGCGCACAAGCGCAGCCGCGACGCGCTGACGGCGCTCCTCGAGCGTTGGGAACAGCTCTTCGAGCAGGCCCAGGCGTAGCGATTCCTGGCTACGCTGGCGCCGTGGGTCGGGTCGGGATTCTCGTGCTCCTCGTGGCGGTCGCTGCGGCTGTCACGGCCGCTGCCGCACTCGCGGCGCGATCGCCGCGGCAGTGGCGCTCAGCGATGCTGGCGGCGGCTTCGGCCCGCCACTCGGTGCACTACGTGAGCAAAAGCACCGCCCGGGGTCAGTCGATCCGGATCGTCGCCGACGTCAGCCTGGGCCGAGGTCGCCAGCAGATCACGCTCAAGAGCCACGGCCGCTCGGGTCCCGCGAGCGTGCTCGTGGTCGGCGGTACGGCGTACATTCGCGGAAACGCGTTCACGCTCCAGAACTTCTTCCGCTTCACGGCGGCGCAGGCGAGCCAATACGCCGGGAAGTGGATCGCGATCCCGGCCACGAGCGGGGCGTATGCAGCCGTGGCCGCCGATGCCACGTTCGCGTCCTTCCTGTCCGATCTCCTGCCGGGCAAGCACCTGGGGCTCGTACGAGTGAAGATCGCCGGCCGGAGATCCGTCGGAGTTCGCGGCACGGTCCAGCAGGCGACGCTCAAGCTCGTCGAGACCGTGTACGCGCCGGCCCACGGAACGCCGTTGCCGTTCGAGGAGAAGGCCGTCGCGTCGGGCTTCGGCAAGAGCCTGTCCCGCATGAGCGGCTGGAACGAGCCGGTCGACGTCACGGCGCCGGCGAACGCCGTTCCCATCGCGACGGTGCTCGGCCACTAGCTGCTGCCGTATCGTCCGCTATTGCGCGACGGCGCTCACCGTGTAGGAGAGCGGCGGGCTCGCCGAGCCGGGGTAGGCGCGCTCGCCTAGGCCCAGAAGCGCTCGAACGCGGAGTCGAGCGGGACGGCTGTGACCTCCTGCAGGAGGCCGTCCGCGAGCCGGATCACCAGTGCCTGCTCGACGTCCAGCTCGACGCCGTTCCGGGTGCCGATCGCGCGGTAGATCGCAACGGCCCAGTCGTCGTCGGCGAACACGGTGTGCAGCCGGCTCCGGTAGGTGCCGTCGGTCTCGAGCCCGGTGCGGCGGAGGAACTCCACGACCTCGCGGCGGCCGCGGTACTCGCCGCTCATCACGGTCTGGCCCGGCACGCGCCAGACGACGTCCCGCGCGAAGGCGGCGGAGATCGCCTTCGCATCCCGGCCGAAAGCCGCGAAGACGCGTCGGACGAGCGCGGCATTCGGATGCTCGTCGGTCACGCTTCGCCGGTGAGGGTCGCGACGACCGCCTCGGCGATCACCTTGAGCGGGCGGCCCGACGCCTGGCTCGCCTTCCGCAGCCGCGCGAACGCCTCATGCTCCGAGAGCTGCTCCTTCTCCATCAGGAGCCCCTTCGCCTGCTCGATCACCTTCCGTGCAGCGAGCGCGTCGGAGAGCGACTCCGCCTCGGCCCGTACGGCCTGCAGCTCGTCGTGCCGCGCGCGGGCCGCCGCGATCGCGGGCAGGAGATCCTGCTCGCGGAACGGCTTCACGAGATACCCGAAGACGCCGGCCTCAACGGCGCGGGAGACGAGCTCGTCCTGTCCGTAGGCGGTCAGCATCACGATCGGGATCGGACGTTCTTCGAGGATTCGCCGTGCCGCCTCGATCCCGTCGAGCTTCGGCATCTTCACGTCGAGTACGGCGAGGTCGGGCTCCTCGGCGCGGGCGAGGGCGACCGCCTCCTCGCCGTCCTTGGCCTCGGCGCACACGTCGAAGCCTGCGCGTTCCAGCAGGTCGCGCAGGTCGAGCCGGATGATCGTCTCGTCCTCTGCGACGAGGATCCTCACGACCGCACCGCGTTCCTCAGCCGGATGCCGCTGAAGTCGAGCGACGACTCGATCACTCGGTCCCACAGCGGGTAGAGGGAAGCTGCGATCCGAAGCTCGATCCCCTTCGTCGCATGGCGCGCGAGCAGGTCGCCCACCGCGACGCGCTCGATCGCGTTCACCGGCACCGAGGCGATGTAGAAGCGCCCGTCCTCGACGATGTCGAACGGCTCGGGGGGCATCCGGTAGGCGTAGAGCCCGACATCCCGCACGCGCTCGAGCCAGGCCGTCTCGATCACGGCCACGCGCCGGTCGCGGTCGCCGTCGAGCCAGGTCTCGACGTCGTCATCGGTTGTCTCCTCGACGGCCCAGAAGCACGCTCGCGGGCAGTCGCGCGGGAACCAGTAGAGCCAGCCATAGCGTCCGTCGATCGCCCAGACCTTGCCGTCGCGGGGCAGGAATCGGCCGAGAGACGGGTCCTCGCTGAAGTGCCAGAGCTCGGTCACGGCAGGCTCCGCAGCAGGGCCGCCGGCTCGGGCCAGAAGAGGAGCGCGGCGGCTTCCTCGCGCGGCAGCCAGCGGTACTCGTCGTGCTCCCAGTCGAGCGTCGGCTCCCAGTCGGCCGGCGCGTCGACGATGAACGACTCGACGTGGACGCTCTCGTAGCGGAAGGGGGCGTCGAGTGGCAGGACGGCGGCCTCGAGGCCCGTCTCCTCCCGCAGCTCGCGCACCGCCGCGTCGGCGAACGTCTCGCCGTCCTCGACGCCGCCCGCGATCTGATGCCAGTACGCGTCGTTCTCGGGCGAGCGGTGGACGACGAGGAAATCGTCCCCGCGCCGCACGACGATCAGCACCTCCTGCGTCCTCACGCCGGGAACACGACCTCGGCGCGCGTGCCCGCCAGGACGAAGCTGCCGTGCAGCTCGTCGGCGACGAGCGCGCGGACGATCGAGAGCCCGGTGCCGCTCGACGTGCCGTCGGCACCCGAGCCCTCGTCCGCGATCGCGAGGACGACGTCGCCGTCACTGCGCGAGAGCTCGATTCGCACCGTGCCGGCGCCGTGCTCGAGCGCGTTCTGGAGCAGCTCCGAGAAGACCAGGGCGAGCGCGGTCGCGCGGCTGCCTGCGAGCGAGACCGACTCGAGCCTGGCCTCGACGTCGCGCCCGGCGCCGAGCCCCTGCACGAGCGTCGCGCGGAGCCGGTCGATGAGCTCTGCCAGCTCGACGTCCTCCTCCCGCTGCTCGGTGAGCGACTCGTGCACGGCGGCGATGGCGAGGATCCGGTTGACGGAGTGCTCGAGCGCCTCCTGCGGATCGACCCCCTCCGCGCGTCGCCTGCAGGCGCAGAAGCGATGCGACGGTCTGGAGGTTGTTCTTGACGCGGTGGTGGATCTCCTGGGCGAGGACGCCGCGCATCACCGCACGCCCGTGCTCGAGCGCGACGGCGGCATGGTGGGCGATCGCCTCGAGCAGCGCCCGCTCCTCGTCGGTGAACGGCGTGTCCCGGTCGGCCACGAGCTGGCCGATCTCGCGCCGCTTCCAGCGGAGGGGAGTGCGGACAGCGTGCATCCCCGCACGCCCCTCGGGCCAGGCGATGCTGCCGTCCTCGAGTACGAGTGCGGCGCCGGTCGCGTGCACCGCGTCCATCGTCGTCTTCACGATCGCCTCGAGCGACTCCTCGAGGTAGAGCGACTCGGACACCGCTTCGGAGATGCGCGCGAGCGCCTCGAGCTCGGCGACTCGCCGCTGCGCCTCGGCGTAGAGCTGGGCGTGGACGATCGACTGCGCCACCTGGCTCGCGATCGCCTGCAGCAGCTCGATCTCGTCCGGTCGGAACTCACGCGGCTCCCGGGTGCGAACGTTGAGCGCCCCGGCGAGCTGCTCCCGCGCGAGGATCGGCACGGCGAGGATCGACTCGTATTCGGACTCCGGCAGGTTCGGGAATTCCTTCCAGCGCGGATCGAGGTCGGCCTGCGCGGCGATCGCGACCGGGCGCAGCTCCGCGGCCGCGGAGCCGGTGATCCCTTCGCCGGGACGCAGGCGGGGGCGGCGCGTCATCTCGTCGAGCGGGCGTGCCGTGGGTGGCGCGCAGGACGAGCTCGCCTGCCGTCTCGTCGAAGAGGTAGACGAAGCATGCGTCGGCGTCGAGCGCCGCGGCGACCTCGTTGGCGACGAGGTGCAGCACCTCCTCGAGGTCGAGCGTGGAGTTGACTGCGGCGATCGTCTCCGTCAGGAGCCGCAGGTGGCGGTCGGTCGCCTGCACCTGCCTATCGTAGGAGGGTCGAAGCTGTGACCCACGTCCTGCTCTTCTTCCACCTGCTCGGCGCTGTGGCCTTCTTCGCGGGCGGCGCAGTCGTCGGGACGCTGCAGCTCGCCGCGATCCGCCGCGAGCGGCCGAGCGAGATCTATGCGCTGCTGCGTTTGGCTCCGGTCGGTGTCGCCCTCGTCGGGACCGGCGCGCTTTTGACCCTCGGCTTCGGGATCGCGCTGGCCGAGCACGAGGGTTTCGGTCTCTCGCCGACGTGGATCCAGGCGGCTCTCGCGCTCTGGGTCGCGAGCATGGTGGTCGGCGGCTACGGCGGCCACACCGCCCGGCACGCCCGCCACCTCGCTCAGCGGCTCGCGACGGAGGGAGACGCGCCGAGCGCCGAGCTGCACGGGCTCGTCGCGGCGCGCGTCCCGCTGCTCGCAAGCCTCGCGAGCGGGCTGATGCTCGTCGCGATCCTCGCGCTCATGGTCTGGCAGCCGTAGCCCTCACTTGGGGATGACGAACAGGCCGGCGATGCCGAGGCCGAAGACCGCGAGCGCGAGGAGCGAGTCCGGCCCCAGGCGTGCGTGGGTGTGCTCCGGTCTCCCGATGACGCCGAAGCCGTAGACCGCCGTCAGCGCGATCCCGAGGGCGGCGAGCCAGGCATTGAGGTTCCCCGCGTACGGGAGCACCGGCTTGCCTGCCACGAGATCGGCGACGAGGAAGAGGCAGACCTGGAAGGCGTTCCCGCCGAAGATGTCTCCGAGCGCGAGTGCGTTGTCGCCCAGCCGGACGGCGGCGATTCCCGAGCTGATCTCCGGCAGTGCCGTTGCCGCGGCGAGCACGGTCGCGCCGAAGATCACCCCGTTGACGCCGAGCCGGTTGGCGAGCTCGTTGCCGCTCTGCTCGAGGGCGACGCCGGCTGCGAGCGTCACCGCGCACGCGATGCCGAAGACGGCGGCGACTCGTGCGGTCGTGGCTCCCGCGTACGGGTGCGGCTGCGAGGGATGCGACTCGCGGCGATTCCGTCGCCCGCGCCGGCTGCCGGGCATCGAGACCTTCCACCGTGGATCCTTCCGCGCCCGGTTGATCACGTAGAGCCCCACGAGCCAGAAGACGACGATCCCGAGCGAAGCGGGGCTGACGACGCCGCCGATCGCGGTCGTCTTGCTCATGAGCGCGCCCATCTCGACGCCCGCGACGACGATGATCACGAGCAGGGCCTCGAGCACCGGCGTCAGTGCGCCGACGAGGTAGGTGATCGGTCGCGACGGCCCGACGGCGAAGTCGCACACGAGCAGCACCATCGTCTGGATCGCGATGCCGCCGATCAGGTTCCCGGCCGCGAGCTCGAGGTTTCCCGCGGCGGCGGCTGAGATCGTGATCGCGAGCTCCGGGAGGCTGCCCGCGATCGAGAGGAGGATCAGCCCACCCAGCTCATCCCCGAGCCCGAGTCTCGCGTCGAGGGCGTCCGTCGTCTTCGAGAGCGAGACGCCGGCCGTCCAGGTGACGGCCGCGGCGGCCAGGAAGATCAGCAGGAGCAGAGGCGAGCCGAGCCCGGCCACTCCGCGAACGATGCGGGCTGCGGCGGACGGAGCGGACCCGCCCGCCGCAGTCCCAACTCAGCTCGGCGGCTCAGCCTTCGCGCTGTCGATTCGCCGCGAGCGTCGCGAGGTCGCCCTCGCCGACGAGCTCCGACGGGATCACCACGTACCGGATGGGCGTCAGCGCACGCAGCGTCGCGGTGCGGACGCCGCCCTCGAGCAACGCGCGTTCGCCCACCATCGTTCCCGGCCCCATCTCGGCGATCTGCTCGCCATCGACCTCGACGCCGACGATGCCGTCGAGGAGGAGGTAGAGCGTGTCTCCCGTCGCGCCCTGCGTGACGAGTACCGCGCCCTCGCCGAGCTTCCGCTTGGTGAGCTTCTCGTCTCCCGAGAGGAGCGTCCGTGACAGCTCGCGCTCGAGGGCGCTCTCGGCAGCTGCGACGACCGCTTCCGACTCGTCGTCGCCCCACGGCGTGTGGTCGCCGTGCGACTTCTGATACCACGCCTTGAAGTCGACGGTGCCGCTCTTCTCCACGAGGGCGCCCTCGTGGTCGTAGATCCAGTGGCGCGGGAACGGACTCGCGCCGACGAGCTCGTGCTCGACGCGACCGTCTACGTGCAGCGTCAACGCAAGCGTCGTCCACGCCGTGGCGGACTGGATACGGAACAGCGGCAGGCCTTTGACCCGCCGCGGCGCCGGAAAGCCTGCACGTCCGCCCACGGTCTGAACGAACCGGACGCTGTCGCCGGAGATCTCCGGATCGGGGCGGAGAACCTCGAACGGGACCCCGGGAACGACGATCGCCTTCGGCCCGACCCGGAACGTCGTCGATCCCACCAGCCCGCCGCCCTGGTAGCCGTGGCCGACGATCGCGCCGTCCTCGACTTCGATCCATGCTCTCAGCTCGTTCGCCTCGCGGAACCCGTCGGCATCTCGCAGGCGGCCCAGATCGCCGGGCGAGAGGTTATCCGGCGGCGGTTCGTCGTAGTGGCCGACTCCGACTTCGAACGGCAGCTTCGGAAGCCCCTCGATTGCCTCAGACGGAATCCACGAGATCGCAGTGACGGATCCTTCGATGCGCATATGGCGCCCTCCCCGGTTGATCGTGACCGATCTAACAGGGGAGGGCGACCAGATTCAAGCGCGGACGCGACCTACAGGACTGCGACCTACAGGACTGCGAGGTACTTCTTCATCTCCCAGTCGGTGAGCTGCACGCGGTACTCGTCCCACTCCTTCCGCTTCAGCTCGACGTAGCGGTCGAAGATGTGCGGGCCGAGCGCCTTGCGGATGAGCTCCGACTGCGAGAGCTCGTCGATCGCCTCGCCGAGCGTCTCCGGAAGCGAGACGATGCCGCGCTCGCGCCGCTGCTCGGCGGTGAGGTGGTAGAGGTTCGTCTCCATCGGGTCGGGCAGCTCGTAGCCCTGCTCGATGCCCTCGAGCCCCGCGTGCAGGAGCGCCGCGAAGGTGAGGTAGGGGTTGCACGCCGGATCGGGGCAGCGGATCTCGGCGCGGGTCGCCTGCTCGGAGCCCGGCTTGTAGAGCGGGATCCGGATCAGGGCCGAGCGGTTGCGCTGCGACCACGCGACGTAGACCGGCGCCTCGAAGCCCGGCACGAGCCGCTTGTAGGAGTTGACCCACTGCGCGAAGACGGCCGACAGCTCGCGCGCGTGGCGGAGTTGACCCGCGATGAACGCCTTCGCCACGTCGGAGAGGTGCCACTTGTCGTCCTCGTCGAAGAACGTGTTGCGCCCGTCGGTGAAGAGCGACATGTGCGTGTGCATCCCCGACCCGTTCTCTCCGAAGAGCGGCTTCGGCATGAACGTCGCGTGATAGCCGTGCTGTTTTGCGACCTCCTTGACGACGAGCCGGTAGGTGAGCATGTAGTCGGCCATGTCGAGCGCGCCCGCGTAGCGGATGTCGATCTCGTGCTGCGAGGGACCGACCTCGTGGTGGTGGTACTCGACCGGGATGCCCATCGACTCGAGCGCGCGGATCGTGTCGCGACGGACGTTCGTCGCCGCGTCGAGCGTCGTCTGCGCGAAGTAGCCGCCCTCGTCCAGGGTCTCGGTGCCCTTCTCGTCCTTGAAGAGGAAGTACTCGGCCTCCGGGCCGACGTTGAAGGTGTCGAAGCCCATCGCCTCCATCCGCTCGAGCGCGCGGCGGAGGGAGTAGCGCGGGTCGCCGGCGTACGGCTGGCCGTCCGGCGTGACGATGTCGCAGATCATCCGGCCGGTCTCGCCGTCGGGCAGCACCCGGAACGTGTCGGGATCGGGGATCGCGACCATGTCCGATTCCTCGATCGCGTTGAAGCCCGTGATCGACGAGCCGTCGAAGCCCATCCCGTCGTCGAGCGCGCCCTCGAGCTCGCTCCGCGTGATCGCGAAGCTCTTCAGGTGCCCCTCGAGGTCGGTGAACCAGAGGAGCACGTCCTCGATGCCGCGGGACTCGATCTCCGCGAGCACCTCCTTACGGGTTTCCGGGTCCGATGTCGCCCGGTTCCTGCTTTCCACGTAGGCCATTCTCCCTCCTTGAACGTGAAAAGCCCCGGCAGGCACCGACGTCTTCCAACAACGTGTGCCAGCCGAGGCTCCGTCGCCTCGCAAATGTCGTGCCGGATTTTACACGCAATCCGGACGGATCGGAGGCTACCCTCGAAGCCTGCCGGCTCGCTCCCTCGTCGCCCTTGCTGCCTGTGTCGTCGCGGTTCTGCTCGCGTCGGCGTCGCACGCGGCGCGCTCGTCCGGTCCGCAGTACGTCGCGCCCGCCCGCTCCGGCGCGCTATTCCTTATCAGCGGGCACGGCTACGGGCACGGCGTCGGCATGGGCCAGTGGGGCGCCCAGGGCTACGCGCTGCAGGGCTACACGTACGAGCAGATCCTCGCCGCCTACTACCCCGGCACGACGCTCGGCGACACGACGACGACGACGATCCGCGTGCTGCTCGCCAGCGGCAAGAAGACGCTGACCGTCTCGGCGAAGAAGCCGTTCACGGTCGAAGACGGGGACGGCCTCGACCACACGCTGCCGGCGGGGAAGACGACCTTCGGGACGGGCCTGAAGCTCGCGGTCGACGACGGCCCGAAGGTCGCCCTCGATCCGCCGCTCACGTTCTCGCCCGCGGCCGGGTCGAGGCTCACCCTCGGCCGCGCCTACCGCGGGCAGATCCTCGTCGACGTGGCCGGCAAGAAGCTCCGCGCGATCAACGTCCTGCCCCTGGAGCAGTACCTCTACGGCGTCGTCCCGGCGGAGATGCCGTCGCAGTGGGTGCCTTCGGCGCTCGAGGCGCAGGCGGTGGCCGCGCGCTCGTACGCCCTCGCCAACCGGCAGGCTGCGGCACCGTTCGACGTCTACGCCGACGGGCGCAGCCAGGCCTACCTCGGCGTCTCGGCCGAGACGTCCGCCGGCCGGCAGGCCGTGGACGAGACCGCGGGACAGGTGCTCCTGTACGACGGAGATGTGGCGGACACGCTCTTCTCGTCGAGCACCGGCGGTTGGACACAGTCGGCGTCGGATGCCTTCGGCCCGCCGGGCCGGCCGTATCTCGTCTCGCTCCAGGATCCGTACGACAAGATCTCCCCGTATCACGCCTGGGGGCCCGTCGCCGTTACGGCGCAGACGCTCTCCCACGCGCTCGGTGTGTCGGGTCGGATCGTGGATGTGACCGTCAAGCGCAACTCGTCGCGGCGCGTGAAGAAACTTCAGGTCACGTCGCTCGTGAGCGGGACGGAGCAGGCGTCCACCGTCTCCGGCGCCGCCGCCGCGTCGGCGCTCGGGCTGCGCTCGAACTGGTTCAGCGTGGGCGTTCTCTCGCTCCAGCCGCCGTCGCCGAATCCAAAGATCACCGCCGGCACGAGCGTCACGCTGAGCGGGGTCGTGCGCGGGGTCAAGGGCGTCGTCGTCCAGAAACGCAGCCCCGGCACGCTCTGGGCGCGGCTGCGTTCGGTCACCCCCGGCGCCTTCCAGTTCGCGGTCAAGCCGAAGGTGACGACCGAGTATCGGCTGGCGACCGTAAAGGATGCGGCCGCGTCCGTGCGGATCCGCGTCCAGGCCGCTACCTTGGGATAGTGAAACGACTGCGGGTCGCGCTGTTCGGCGCTATCACGGCTGCGCTCGTCGCAGCCTCGTCCGCGTCCGCGTTCACCCCGACGAACACGTACTACGGGAAGCAGTGGTACCTCGCCAAGGACAACGCGTTCGACGCGTGGGCCGCGCCGCCGACCACCCTCGCCCCCGTGAAGATCGCGATCGTCGATTCGGGCGTCGACTGTGGCCTGCCGGACTTCAAGAACCAGATCGCGAAGGCGAAGAGCTTCGTCCAGGGCAGCCCGTGCATGGACAACCAGGGACACGGCACGATCGCCGCCGGCGAGATCGACGGAGCGCTCGACTCGGCCGGTGTCGTCGGCCTCGCCTGGACCTCCCAGCTCCTCGTGGCCAAGGTCGTCGCCGCCGACGGGACGATTCCGCTCAAGGCCGAGGCGGCCGGCATCAAGTGGGCCGTCAACCAGGGAGCCCAGGTCATCAATCTCAGCTTCGGCGCCGTGCGCGACCCGCTCGACCCGGAGCTCGACTCGTACTCGAAGCTCGAGGCCAGGGCGGTGGCCTACGCGGTCAGTAAGGGAGCGGTGGTCGTCGCCGCGGTCGGAAACGCCGACGAGGCGCCCGCGATGCCGTGGGGTTTCGCGAGCTGGCCTGCCGCACTGCCACACGTGATCGGGGTCGGCGCGCTGACCCGCTCCGGCAATGTTCCCGACTTCTCGGACCAGGATCCGCAGTACGTCGACCTCGCCGCCCCGGGCGTCGGCATCTTCTCCACCTTCCCGAGAGACCTCACAGCAGGCCAGGCGAACTGCTCGGCGCAGGGCTACACCGAGTGCGCGATCGGCGACTACCACCGGCCCGAGGGAACCTCGTTCGCGGCCCCGCAGGTGGCTGCCGCCGCGGCCGTGCTGCTCGGTGTCAACCCGGCGCTCACCAGCAGCCAGGTGACGAGGATCCTCGAGCGCCACACGGATGACGTCGACGCCGCGAGCGGCTGCCCCGTCTGTCCGACTGGACGCGACAAATACAGCGGCTGGGGCAGTCTCGACGTGACGAAGGCGGTCGATTTCCTCAGCTCGGGCTCGCCGCTTCCGCCTTCCGACAAGCTCGAGCCGAACGACAGCGCCGGGCAGGCGCCCAAGCTGTGGGGAAAGCGGACGCAGATCGCTCCGACCCTCGATTACTGGGACGATCGCGCCGACTGGTACCGCGTCAAGCTCGCGGCGGGACAGCGACTCCGGGTGCGGGCCGCCGCTCACTGGTCCAACGGAAATGTCGACCTGACGTTGTGGCGGCCGGGAACGGGCACCGTGCTGCACGGGCGGAAGGGAAGAGTGGCGCGCACCGCGGGTGCGGCGAAGACGCAGCATCTCTCGTACCGCGCGCCGCGCACCGGCTGGTACTACGTCGCGCTCCGGGTCGAGCGCCCCGGCGGCGGCCGCTACACGCTGAAGATCACGAAGTAGCGCCGACGTCTACTGGTTCGCGAGCAGCTCGTCGTCCGAGACGGGCCGCATCACCCGCGCGGGATTGCCGACCACGAGCATTCCTCGCTCGACGTCCTTCGTCACCACTGCGCCGGCCCCGACGAAGGCCTCCTCGCCGACCTCGATGCCGGGGAGGAGGATTGCACCGCCGCCGATCCGGGCTCCGCGACGGATCGTCGGCCCCTTGATCAGCTCGTGGCGCCGTTCGGTGCGGCCCATGAAGTTGTCGTTCGTCGTCACCACGCACGGCGCGATGAAGACGTGCTCCTCGAGCGTCGAGTACGCGGTGATGTAGGCCTCGGCCTGGATCTTCGTCATCGCTCCGATCGTCGTGTCGTTCTCGACGAGCGAGCCCCGCCCGATCACGACGTCGTCACCGACGACGACCCGTTCGCGGATGCACGACTGGTCGCCGAGGATGACGCGTGCGCCGACCTCGGTTCCGGCGAAGACCACGGCGCCCGTGGAGACGATCGTCCCGTCGCCGATTACCGCAGGCGGCAGCTCGGCGCGCTTCGCCGTCGAGCGCGGCGAGAGCGTCGGCTGCTTGCCGATGACCGCGTGCTCGAGCACCTTCACGCCCTCCCCGAGCTTCGTCCCCGGATAGACGATCGCGGACGGGTGGATCTCCGGCTCAATCGCCATCGCGCAAGCTTCCTGTGAGGAGCTCGAGGGCGCGGACGACCTCGAGGCCGTCCCGCATCTCGCGGCCGTCCCAGCCCTCCCGCACGAGCCGCAGGAAGTGCTGGCACTCGAGCTTGAGCGGCTCCGCGTTCGGGAGCTTGGGACTGAACGTGTCGCCCGTGCGTGTGCTCCACTCTCCGTATGTGTCGGACGGCTGCTCGGGCGCTTTGTCGTAGACGGTGATCTTGTGGTCGAGCTCCATGTCGTCGAACACGGCCATCTTGTCGCGGCCGACGACCGTGAGCCGCCGCATCTTGTGCGGGTCGAGCCACGAGAGGTGCATGTGCGCGATCTTCCCGGATGCGAAGCGCAGGTAGCAGAAGACGACGTCCTCGACTCCCTCGTTGAGGAACGCGTGGCCATGTGCCGCCGCCTCCACGATCTCCTCCTGGATCAAGTTCAGGATCACCGAGAGGTCGTGGACGCCGAGCGACCAGAGCGCGTTCTCGTCCTTGCGGATCTTGCCGAGGTTCTGGCGGTTCCCGTAGACGACGAGCACGTCGCCGAGCTCGCCCTCGTCGACGAGCTCCGTCAGCTTCTGCACGGCCGGGTGGTAGAGCAGGAGATGGCCCGGCATGAGCACGAGCCCGCCCGCCTCGGCGAGGCCGACCAGCTCCTCCATCTCCGCGACCCGCATCGCCGGCGGCTTCTCGACGAACACGTGCTTGCCCGCCTCGAGCGCGGCTCGTGCGAGCGGGTAGTGCGTGGGAACCGGGGTCGCGATCACGACGGCGTCCACGTCGTCCGCGGCGAGCAGCTCCCCGAAGTCGCCCGTCACTCGGGTGTTCGGGTAGCGCTCGGCGAACTCCGCACGTTGCTCGTCGCTCGCGTCGCAGAGCCAGCGCAGGTCGGCGAGATCGTCGAAGTTGCGGGCCAGGTTGCGCCCCCAGTAGCCGAGCCCGGCCTGTCCGATCCGAAGTCGCGTGCTCATTTTCCGCTCCGGCGCCGGCAAAGCCGGCCCCTGCGCTCTTTGCTGAGCTCCGTCGAGCCTACGCTCATAGCTTGAAGACGTGCTCCGCCGCGCTGCCCTTGGCGCCGGTCGCGTTCCGGAGGTCGACGACGAGGCTCGCCTCGTCCACGAGCTGCCCGTAGTCGACGGAGGAGTGGTCGGTGACGACGACGACGCAGTCGTATTCCTTCGGCTCGTAGGCGACCGCAGAGAGGTCGATCCCCTGCTCGCGGATGTGCGGCACGTGGGGGTCGTGGTACGAGACGTCGGCACCCGCGTTCTGGAGCAGCGAGATGAGCTTCAGCGCCGGCGACTCGCGCAGGTCGCCGATGTCCGGCTTGTACGCGACACCCAGCAGCAGGATCCGCGAGCCCTTCATCGCGCGCTGCGCGTGGTGGTTGAGCGCCTGCGAGACGAGCGAGCGGCAGAAGTAGGGCATCTCCTCGTTCACCTTGCCGGCGAGCTCGATGAACTCCGTGTAGAAGCCGAACTCGCGCGCCTTCCACGTGAGGTAGAAGGGATCGACCGGGATGCAGTGGCCGCCGAGGCCCGGGCCGGGGCTGAAGCGCATGTAGCCGAACGGCTTGGTCGCTGCGGCGTCCACGACCTCCCAGATGTCGATTCCCATGCGGTCGCAGAGGATCGCCAGCTCGTTGACGAGCGCGATGTTGACCGAGCGGAAGATGTTCTCGAGCAGCTTCGTGAGCTCGGCCGCCTCGGGGCTCGTGACCTCGTGCACCGTGTCGACCGCGCGGTGGTAGAGCGCGGCGGCCCGGCGCGTGCACTCCGGCGTGACGCCCCCGAGCACCTTCGGGGTCGTCTTCGTCGTCCAGTCCTCGCGGCCGGGGTCGACCCGCTCCGGCGACATCGCGAGGTAGAAACCCTCACCCGCGCGCAGACCGCTGCCTCCCTCGAGAATCGGCTGCAGCACCTCGCGCGTCGTGCCCGGCCACGTCGTCGACTCGAGCACGACGATCTGGCCCTCGCGCAGCACTCCTGCGATCCGGCGCGCCGCGGCCTCCACGATCGAGAGGTCGGGCTCGCGCTGGCGCGAGAGCGGCGTCGGCAGGGCGATGAGGACGGCATCCGCAGCGCGGAGCTCCTCGTAGTTCGTCGTCGCGTGGACAAGGCCGCGCTCGACGAGCGGCGCGAGCTGCTCGCTCGGCACGTCGGGGATGTGCGACTCGCCGCGGTTGAGCGCGGCGACGACGTCCTCGAGCACGTCGACGAGCAGGACGCGGCAGTCGGCCTCGGCGAACGTGGCTGCTAGAGGCACGCCGACGTAGCCCGCACCGACCACGGCGACGTCGTAGGTGGCGCCCTCAGCCATGGCCGTCGGCAAGGCTAGCTACGACCCGTTCGGCGGCGTGCCCGTCACCGTAGAGCGGCGGCTGCTTCTCGGGCATCCGCGCCGAGGCCACGGCGGCCGCGAGCTTGTCGGGGTCGTCGTCCACGAGGACGTTCGCGCCGAGCTCGACCGTGTCCACCCACTCGGTCGAAGGCCGGGCCGTCACGCAGGGAACCCCGTACCAGTAGGCCTCCTTCTGCAGGCCGCCCGAGTCGGTGACGAGCACCCGCGCCTGCGAGACGAGCGCGGCCATGTCGAGGTAGCCGACCGGCGCGATCACCTCGACATTCGGCGGCACCTCCCCGAGCACGGAGCGCGTGCGCGGGTGGGCGGGGAAGAGGACGCGCTCGCCGGTACGGCCCAGCCCGTCGACGATCCGCGCCAGCCGTTCCGGCCGGACGTTCGCCGCGCGGTGCATCGTCGCGGCGAGGTAATCGCCTGGCGCGAGCCCGTGCTCGACGAGGATCCGCGAGCGCTCGCGCGCGATCGGCAGGAGAGCGAAGCAGGCGTCCGCCATCACGTCCCCGACCACCTCGATGCGGCCCGGGACGCCCTCCGCGAGCAGCGTCTCGCGCGAGCGCTCGTCGGGGCAGAGGAGGAGCTGAGCCACCGCGTCGACCGCGATCCGGTTGTGCTCCTCCGGCATCGACAGGTCGCCGCTGCGCAGGCCGGCCTCAACGTGCGCGACCGGGACGCCGGTGTCGCCCGCTGCCTGGGTGCCCGCGAGGGTCGAGTTGGTGTCGCCGAAGACGAGCGTCCAGTCGGGCCGCTCCTGCGCGAGCACCTCGGCGATCGCAGGCCGCATCGCCTCCGCGTCGGCGGTGTGCAGGTCGAGCCGGTAGCGCGGCTCGGGCAGCCCGAGCTCCGCATAGAAGACGTCTGAGAGCTCGGGATCCCAGTGCTGGCCCGTGTGGAGGCCGACCTCCTCGATCCCGGCCTCGCGCAGCGCGGAGGAGAGCGGGCCGGACTTGATGAACTGCGGCCGGTTGCCGACGACGGAGAGGACCTTCACGAAAGCGAGGCTACAATGGCCGGCCGTTCGGGCCGTTAGCTCAGCTGGTAGAGCAGGGGACTCTTAATCCCAAGGTCGCAGGTTCGATCCCTGCACGGCCCATCACGAAGGCGCTGGAAGCAGCGCCTTTTTGCTGGACCAGTGTGGTGTCGTTGCCCTGGGAGCCAGTCCCGCCTACTCTGGGCGCATGGGGCCGAGCGCGCTGCTTCCGGCGGTTGGGCTGGTGTTCGCGACGTTGGCGGTCGGCTGCGGTGGTGTATCGCGGGTGAGGCAGACCATCGCCTGCAAACCTCCGTGGGGTTCGCCTATGACGCTTGCTCATCCGCTGCCCTGTATCGCCAAGCGGACGACGCTCGGTCGCGCCTCCGCCACCGCCGGGACACGGCTCGTTCTACCGAGCACCCCGCTAGTGCGACCGTCCGATGCTGGTCCGGTCTGGATTGACGGCTTCTCACGACGCGCCGGGCACAAGACGGGCGGTGTGGTCGCGATCACGTTCCCGGCCCAGCACGTGATCGTCCAGTACGTCAGACCAGCCTTCCATGGCGACGCTCGGACGCATTACCAGGCGGTGGCGCAAGGACTGCACGCGCGCAAGGTGATCGACTTGAACGGTCGAGCGGCGCTTGTCATCCGCTGGGACGGATCGAGACACAACTTCGGCAGTGTCAGCTTCAAGCGCAATCGAAACGAAGTAGTCGTTCTCGGCCAGAGGAGCGAGACCGCATTGGAATCCCTAGCTCTCTCGACTTTCGGCAGGTCGTAGTCGTGTCGGGTCGCGCCAGCGTCGAATCGTTCGAACCCGCCAATTCCGCGCGCCTGCACCCACCGAAGGATGAGCGACCGACGTATCGAGCCCTGCTCACGGCAATGCGGCGGATCTACGTCTTCGAAAAGGCGCACGAGTCGGCAGAGATCGCACTCGCGGAACAGTCGAGGAACGACGACAACCGAATGCTGAGGGGGCAGAAGCTCAAGCCATTAACAGGGGTTGCCAAGCGGCTTGTGGCCCTCACGCCCCGACGAGTTGGTCGGGACTACGCGGGGCGGGGCCGTGATTCTCGAACCCTCGGGTTGACTGCCTGCAATATCCAGGTAGGCACTGCGACGCTCCGCACCTCTCAGTAGCGAAGTGCCCTCATCACGTGCGTGCCGCCAGCACCTCGGCTGATCCGAGTCCTGGCCTTTCGAGCGCGGACCGTGCAGACTGCGGCGAGCAGTCGAGACAGGGACCTGGGGGACGAGCCACGAGCAGCGGGACGGAGCCGCTTGCGACCACTGCCGAGAGCGTCGACGACGCCGTCCGTCGGCTCGTCGTGGAGCGCTCGCACGATCTCGTCACGCTCTGCGAGTTGACGGGAGTGATCGTCTACGCGTCGCCGTCCTGGGCGAGTCTCGGCTGGGAGCCGGCAGCGCTCGTCGGCACGCCGGTGCTCGAGCTGATCCATCCCGACGACGCCGCCTTGGCCACCGAGGCGTGGAACGAAGCCGCGTCGGGAACCGACGTCGACGCCGTCACGATCCGGCTGCTGCGGGCCGACGGGAGCTACGGCTGGTTCGAGGTGAACGGATCCTCCGTCCGCGACAGCGCGGGTGACCTTCGCTTCATGCTCGGCACGGCCCGCGACGTGAGCGAACGCGAGGAGCTGCGCTGGCGCCTGCGCGACCTCGACGCCGTCTACCGCTTCGCCGACGCCGTCGCCGGCGCCCAGGCACTCGACGAGGTGCTCGAAGCGGCGCTCGACGCGCTCCTCGAAGCGACCGGCGCCGACCGGGCCTCGGTGCTGCTCGCCGACGACGACGGCGTGCCCCGTTTCCGCGCCTGGCGCGGGCTCTCCGACCGCTATCGCGCCGCCACCGAGCGACACTCGCCGTGGCCGCAGGACGTCGAGGATCCGCCGCCCGTGCTCGTGGACGACGTCGCCGGCGCGGGGCTCGAGCCGGCGCTCGAGCGCGCCGTCCGCAGGGAGGGCGTCGGCGCGTTGGCGTTCATCCCGCTCGTTGGCGGTGGGCGGCTGCTCGGGAGAATCACGCTCTACCGCAACATCCCGCAGGGCTGGAGCGACCGGGAGGTGCTCCTCTCGCGGACGATCGCCAACCACCTCGTCTCGGTCATCGAGCGGACGCAGGCGCAGCAGGCTCTGCACGACTCGAGTGGCCAGCTCGCGAGCATCCTGAGGACGGTCGAGGAGGGACTCACGGCGACGAATCGCGAGGGCCGCTTCCTGTTCGCGAACGACGCCGCGGCGCGCGCGGCGGGCTTCCAGTCGGCGAGCGAGCTCCTCGCGCTGTCAGCAAAGAAGCGCTTCTCGCTGTACGAGGTGTTCGACGCCGACGGGGCCCGCGTTTCGCCCGAAGACCTGCCGTCCTCGAAGGCGCTGAACGGCATCGAGAGCTCGGCCGTGGTCAGGATCCGTCCGCGCTCGGGCGGCTGGGAGCACTGGCTCGCGCTGCGCGCGACGCCCGTCTTCGCCCAGGACGGCACCGTCGAGCTCGTCGTCAACGTCACACGCGACATCACGGAGGAGACCGCGGCGCGGCGTGAGGCCGAAGGGTCGCGCGCACGCCTCGCACTCTTGCTCGAGGCGACGGAGCACCTGAGCCGGACGCTCGACTACGAGGAGCTGCTCCGTCGGGTGCCGCGGCTCGTCGTCCCGCGAATCGCCGACGGCTGCCACGTGTACATCGCGCGCAGCGAGACCCAGCTCGTCCGCGTCGCGCACGCCCACGTCGAGCCGCGCATCTCGGCGCTCCTCGACAAGATCGACGCCGTCTACGACGTCGCGCAGCACCGGCGCATCCCCGTCGTCGAGGTCTTCCGGACCGGCAAGCCGATCCACCGGGCTTCGATGTCGCAGCCGCTGAAGAAGGTCGCGAGACCGGGCGAGGAGGAGCTCGTGCGTATGGAGTCGCGCTCGCTCATCGTCGTCCCGCTCGAGGCAGGCGACCGGCGGCTCGGCGTGCTCGCGGTCACGTCGGCCGAGCCCGGCCGGCACGGGGACGAGGACTTCGAGCTCGTCTCGGAGCTTGCGCGGCGCGTCTCGCTCGCGCTCGACCTCGTCGGCCTCCACCGCCGCGCGCAGGACTCGCTCGCGCAGCTGCAAGCGGTGATCGCGCAGCTGCCGCTCGGGGTTGCGATCACCGATCCGGAGCACCGCGTCGTCGTGCGGAACGACGAGCTCGAGCGCATCTGGGGTGCTCCCGTCGTCATCGGGTCCGACCATCGCAAGAGCTCGATCGCAACGGCCGGCTGGCCGCTCGAGCGCGCGATCGAGAAGGGTGAGGTGACGGTCGGTGAGCGGCGCGAGCTCGTGGAGGGCGACGAGCTGCGCACGCTCGAGATCAGCGCGGCGCCGGTGCGCGACGACGACGGCGCGATCGTCTCGGCCGTCGCGATCGTGGCCGACGTGACGCGGCGCAGCAGATCCGAGGCACAGCTCCGCTTCCTCGCCCAGGCCAATGAGCTGCTGGTCACGAGCCTCGACTGGGAGCGGACGCTCGCCGCGATCGCCGAACTCGCGGTTCCGGAGCTCGCGGGCTATCTCGTGATCGACCTCATCGACGAGGACGGCGAGCTGCACTGGGTCGTCGCCGTCCACGCCGACCCGGAGAAGACACAGCTCGTCCGGGAGCTGCGCGGGCAGTACCCGCCGACGCTCGCCACGCACCCCATCCAGGTGGCGCTGCGAACGGGAGAGCCGCAGCTGCTGGCGGACCTGCAGGCCGAGTCCAACGCCATGGCCCACGACGCGAAGCACGCCCGCGCGATCCGGCGTATCGCGAACACCTCCGGTCTCGTCGCGCCGCTCATCGCCCGGGGCCGGACGCTCGGCACGATCAGCCTCGGCACGATCGAAGGGCAGCCGCGCTTCGACGAGTCCGACCTGGCGATGGCGACGGAGCTCGCGCGGCGGATCTCCCTCGCGCTCGACAACGCACGCCTCTTCTCCGAGGCGCAGGAGCGCGCGCACTCCGCCGAGGCGCTCGAATACGTCGACGACGGCGTCATCCTCGTCGACGAGGCCGGCGTCGTTCGGCTCTGGAATCCGACCGCGGCGATCAGCCTGCGCCGACCGGCGGTCGAGGCCGTCGGCCGCCCGATCGCCGAGCTGCTGGACGACTGGCAGTCGCTCGAGGCCCGCATTCCGGTCGCCTCGGAGCCGCAGGCGGGCGCCTCACGCGCCCAGACCTTGCCGGTGGAGGTGCAGGGCGAAGAGCGGTGGCTCTCGATCTCCGCGGTCGGCTTCCCGGGCGGCACCGTCTACGCCTTCCGCGACGTCACCGACGAGCGTGCAGTGGAGCAGATGAAAACGGACTTCGTCTCGACCGTGTCGCACGAGCTTCGCACCCCGCTGGCGGCGATCTACGGCGCGGCGATGACGCTCCGTCGGCGCGACGTCGCGGTCGATGAGTCGCAGCGCGACCGGCTGCTCGAGGTGGTGTCGAGCGAGGCCGACCGCCTCGCCCGAATCGTGAACGACATCCTCTGGGCGAGCCGGCTCGAGTCGGGTCGTATGAGCATCGCCATCGAGCGCTGCGACGCGGCGGCGATCGTGGCCGAGGTGGTGGACGTCCTCCGTTCTCGCGCGCACGAGGGGATCGAGGTCAGCGTGACCAAGTCGCGCGGTCTACCGCAGGTCGCCGCCGATTCCGACAAGCTGCGCCAGATCCTCACGAACCTGATCGACAACGCGATCAAGTACTCGCCCGACGGCGGGCGCGTCGAAGTCGAGATCGGCCGCAGCGGCGGCCGCGTCCGGTTCCGAGTCACCGACCAGGGGCTCGGCATTCCGCCCGCCGAGCAGGACCGGATCTTCGAGAAGTTCTTCCGCCTCGATCCGAACCTGACGCGCGGCGTCGGCGGCACCGGCCTCGGTCTCTACATCTCCCGGGAGCTCGTGCTGCGGATGAACGGCCGGATCTGGGTCGACTCCGACGGCCGCAGCGGCTCGTCCTTCTTCCTCGAGCTGCCCGTCGCCTGACCTATCTCTTGCGGACATGGCCGGTGTCAGACACCGGCCATGTCCAATTCAGTCATGCGCGAGGTCTAGTAGGGCGGGGGTCCGCCTGCCGGCCCCTCGTCGTAGTACGTCGTCCGCCGGCGGCTGTAGCCGCCCGGCCCGGCCCACGAGGACCAGAAGATCAGCGACAGCAGGATGCCGACGATGCCGACGATCAGCAGGATCCAGCCGATCGTGTGGATGTCGACGCCGGAAACGGTCGCGTTCACGGCGAAGGCGAGCACGGCGCCCACGGCCGCCAGAATCAGTCCTACTCCGAGACCCATGCTTCCTCCTTGTGGTGGGGTCCAGGAGACAACGGACGAGGGCCGGTTCGAGATTCGGGGTGCGGCCTCTTTGGTCTAGGCTCCGAAACGGATGCGCAGGGGCTCCATCGTCGCGCTCTTGGGACTTGCGTTGATCGCGGGCGGGGTCGCCACCGCCGTCGCGCTCGTGCCCACGTGGCTTCCGATCGCGGCCTCCCGCGAGGCCAGCCGCATCCACTTCGTCATCTGGTTCGTGATCGCGATCTGCATCTTCATCTTCGCGATCGTCGCCGCCGTGATGATCTACGAGGTCATCCGCTTCCGCGTGGCCGAGGACGACTTCGAGGACGGGCCGCCGGTGCACGGGCACACGGGGCTCGAGATCACCTGGACGATCATCCCGTTCGTCCTCGTCACCGCGATCGCGATCGTCAGCGCGATCGTTCTCTCGCGGAACGACGCGCAGGCACAGGACACGTTGCGCGTCAACGTCGTCGCCCAGCAGTTCGAGTTCACGTTCAGCTATCCCGACGCGAAGAACGTCACGAGCCCCGTGCTCAGGCTGCCGAAGGGACGCTCCGTCGAGCTCTACATGCGCGCGCTCGACGTGATCCACTCCGTCTTCGTGCCGCAGTTCTCGCAGAAGGAGGACATCGTTCCGGGGCTCGTCACGCAGCTGCACATCACGCCCACCCGCCTCGGCACCTTCCCGCTCGAATGCACCGAGCTCTGCGGCCTCGGTCACTCGCTCATGCGCACCCAGGCGATCGTGATGGAGCCCTCGGCGTTTGACGCCTGGCTCCGGCAGCAGGAGAAGTCGGCCGGGCCGGCGCCCCCGTCGACCACGCAGTCGACCACCACCTCCACGTCGAGCTCGACGACTTCGATCTCGCCCGCGGCGGCCGGTCTCACCGTCTTCAACCAGAACGGCTGCTCGAGCTGCCACACGCTGAGCGCAGCCAACGCGACGGGCACCGTCGGGCCGAACCTCGACAACCTCGTTTCCTATGCGAAGCAGGCCCACCAGCCGCTCGAGGCGTTCGTCCACCAGTCGATCGTCGACCCGAACGCGTACATCCAGCCGAGCTATCCGAAGGGCGTCATGCCGGACAACTTCGGGCACCTGCTCACGAAGGAGCAGCTCGACTCGCTCGTGACGTTCCTCGTCCAGTCCGCCCAGAAAACAGGTAACAAGTAGGAAGGAATGACGCAGGCGTGACGACGACCGCAACCGCCCAGGATCTCCACCACGCGCCCAGCCCGACCGGGGGCGGCGTCCGGCGCCTGCTCCTCGGGCCCGGGCTCCTGCGCGGGGCGTGGATGTTCGTCCTCTTCGGCTGGATCGGCTTCGGGATCGTCGTCCTCATCCGCTGGGCGGCCGACTGGCATCCGATCCTCCTGTCGGAGCCGATCGTTCTCGTCGCCGGGCTGGTGGCTGCTCCCGTCGGCTTCCTCGCGGGCATCGGAGCGTTCGACTACTGGATCTACTACGCGCTCGGTTACCCGACCCGCGCCGAGGACCACTCGGGCCACGGCGCCAAGAGCTGGCGCGACTACTTCCGCGTCAACACCGACCACAAGGTGATCGGCGTCCAGTACCTCGTCACGACGATCTTCTTCTTCCTCGCGGGAGGAATGCTCGCGCTGCTCGTGCGGGCCGAGCTGGCCAAGCCAGGGATCCAGTACTTCGACCAGCAGACGTACAACGGGCTGTTCTCCGTCCACGCGGCGCTGATGATCTTCCTCTTCATCATCCCGGCCTTCGCGGGACTCGCGAACTTCGTCGTGCCGCTCATGCTCGGCGCCGCGGACATGGCCTTCCCGCGCCTCAACGCGCTGTCGTTCTGGCTGCTGCCGATCGCCGGGATCATGATGCTCACCTCGTTCGTCATGCCCGGCGGCGCCTTCGCCTGCGGCTGGACGGGCTACGCGACCCTCTGCTCGCAGCACCAGCCGATCGGCGCGATCTTCTTCAACCAGGGAGTGCAGTGGGCAGGGGCGTCGTCGATCATGACCGCGCTCAACTTCCTGGTCACGATCATCACGATGCGGGCGCCGGGGCTGACCTTCTGGCGCCTGCCGCTCCTCGTCTGGGCGAACTTCACGACCTCCTTGCTGGTGGTGATCGCGACGCCGTTCATCGCCGGCTCGCAGTTCTTCTCGATGTTCGACCACGTGATGCACACGTCGTTCTTCAACCCGGTCGGGGGTGGTTACCCCCTTGGGTACCAGCACATCTTCTGGTTCTACTCGCACCCGGCCGTCTACATCATGATGCTGCCCGGCTTCGGGATCATGAGCGAGGTCATAGCCACCTTCAGCCGCAAGCCGATCTTCGGCTACCGGCTCATGGCGCTCTCGCTGATGGCGATCGTCGTGCTCGGCTTCTCGGTCTGGGCGCACCACATGTTCGTGAGCGGCATGGCGTCGTGGATCCGCGTGCCGATGATGATCACGACGCTCCTGATCGCCATCCCGACCGGAATCAAGATCTTCAGCTGGCTCGCGACGATGTGGGGCGGAAAGCTCCACTTACGCACGCCCATGCTGTTCGCGCTCGGCTTCCTGTCGATGTTCGTGATCGGCGGGCTCTCCGGCGTGATGCTCGGGGCCGTCCCGATCGACATCCACGTGAGCCAGACGTACTTCATCGTGGCCCACATCCACTACGTCCTCTTCGGCGGCTCCGTCTTCACAATCTTCGCCGGGATCTACTACTGGTTCCCGAAGATGACGGGCCGGATGTACGACGAGAGGCTCGGCAAGCTCCACTTCTGGCTCACCTTCGTCGGCTTCAACCTCACCTTCTTCCCGATGCACATCCTCGGCACCGAGGGGATGCCGCGCCGCGTCGCCGACTACCTGCCGAAGTTCGCCGACCTCAACATGTTCATCTCGCTCGCGTCGTTCGGGCTCGGCGCCTCGGTGATCGTCTTCCTCTACAACATGATCACGAGCTGGCGCTTCGGCGAGATCGCGCCCGCGAACCCGTGGCACGCCATGACGCTCGAGTGGCAGGTCTCCTCGCCGCCGCCGACCTTCAACTTCGACGAGATCCCGCAGGTCGTCGGCTCGCCGTACGAGTACGGCGTCCCCGGCGCGCAGCACGCGATCCTCGCGCCGTCGAAGGCGCGCGAGATGGAAGAGGTCCCGGTATGACGCACGTGCTCGTCGTGGCGAACGAGACCGTCGACGCGAATTCGCTGCGGGATGCGCTCGCGACGCGCGGCGACGACGTGCGCGTCACCGTCGTCTCGCCGGTGAACGAGCCGCGGCGAGGCTACGTCGTCTACACCGACACCCGCCGTGCGTCGGCACGGCGTCGACTCGAACGAGCGCTCGGCCACCTGCGCGAGTCCGGGATCCCCGCCGACGGCTACGTCGTCGAAGCGGATCCCGCCGCCGCGGTTCGCGACGCGCTCACCCAGCTCGAGCCGGCCGTCGACGAGATCCTCGTCTCGACCCATCCCGAGGAGAAGTCGGGCTGGCTGCGCCGCGGCGTCCTGGATCGGATCCGCTCCGCCGCGGGCTTCGTTCCCGTGGAGCACCTTGTCGCGAGCTCCGACGCGCCGAGCGAGAAGAACGTTCTCGTGATTGCGAACGAGACGGTGGTCGGCGAGCCGCTCCTGGCGAAGATCCGCGAGCGCGCCGCGGCGGGGCCGGCGAGCTTCCTCATCCTCTCGCCGCAGAGCGACCCCTCGGCCGCTGACCATCCGGAGGCCGAGCGCCGCCTCCGGCTCGCCCTCGCCCAGCTGCGCGGCCAGGGGATCGACGCGCACGGCCAGGTCGCGCATCCCGACCCGTTCAGCGCCGCGATGGAGGTCGTGCACGACGAGCGGGTCGACGAGATCGTCGTCTCGACGTACGAGCCGCTCAGCTCCGGCTGGCTTCGCGGGCACGTCGTCGAGCGGCTGCAGAAGGAGACCGGCCTCCCGGTCGAGCACGTGGTCGTCGAGCGGACCCGGACGGAGGCTCCGGCATAGCCACCTACTCGCACGCCGGCCCCTACGGCCACGACGAGCACGAGCACCACGGGCCGCCCGTTCCGCACTACAGCTCGCGGATCAGGCCCGAGACTCTCGGGATGTACCTCTTCATCGCGTCCGAGATCATGCTCTTCGGCTCGTTCTTCACGGCGTACTTCTTCGTGCGGATCGTGAACGGTGTGCCGTGGCCGACGCCGCCCTACCACCTGCCGGTCTTCGTGGCGGCGATCAACACGTTCATCCTGATGACCTCGAGCGCGACGATGCACTGGGCGACGACGGCGATCAAGCGCGGCAACGTCTGGGGGATGCGAGCGGGCCTGCTGCTGACCTTCCTGATGGGCCTCTCGTTCCTGATCTCGCAGCTCTACGAGTACCTGCGGGTCGGGTTCAACCTGTCGGACGGCGCCTTCCCCACGATCTTCTTCTGCCTCACGGGCCTGCACGGCTGCCACGTGTTCATCGGCCTCACGATCCTGGCGATCATGACGACTCGCGCCTTCCGCGGGCACTTCTCCGCCGAGCACCATCACGGCGTGGAGATCGGAGGGATCTACTGGCACTTCGTCGACGTGATGTGGATCGTCGTTTTCACGACGGTCTACATTCTCTGACCCGCGGGTAGGGAGCGGGAGATGCGCAATCCGCTCCGCAGCGAGGCCGAGGCCTATCGCTTCCTGATCGTCGTCGTGATCGGCGCCGCCGTGATCATCGTGGCCGCGCTCATCAACACCTGGCTCGGTGTCGCGGCAGCGGTGCTCGTCTTCGTCGGGCTCGGCCGGTGGCTGCTGAAGGAGCCGGTGCCGGGTGCCGCCGATCCGCCGCGGCCGGTCGTCTCGTCCACTCCGCCGGGAATGCGCCGCGTGCTCGTCGTCGCGCCGCCGGGCACCGAGACCATCACGGCGCCGGACGGCGCAGAGCTGCTCGTCGTGGTGCCGGCTCTCGCCTCGACGGGGGAGTCGCTGACAGGAGCGGTGGACGATCGCCGCGAGGACGCGGAGGCAACCGCTGCCGCGCTCGAGGCTCGCCTCCCCGGTGCGCGGGTGGAGGTCGGCGCCAACGACCCTGCGCTGGCGGTGGAGGACGCTCTACGTGTCTTCGGAGCGGACGAGGTGCTCGTCGTCGGGGACGACGGGATGCTGGACGCGATCCGCGAGCGGGTCGCGATTCCCGTCGGTCGCGCCAGTTAGCGCTGCTTGCCGGCCGAGCTCGAGACGTACTCTGCGACGGCCTGGATCTGGGCCGGGCTCAGCTTCCCCTTGAACGCCGGCATCAGACCGCCGCCGACCTCTACCTGGTGTGCGGCGACTGCCGTCGAGGGCTTGAGCTGGTCGAGATTCGGGCCGGTTGTTCCGGTCGATCCGGCGGCGGAAAGCGTGTGGCAGCCGGCGCACCCCGCGCCCTTGAAGATGGCCTCGCCGTCGGTGCCGAGGCTGGCGAAGCCTCCGGACGTGGTGAATCCGCCCTGCCCGGCGACCGACGCGACGTAGGCGGCGACGTCGATCGCGTCCTGGCCCTTGACGATGTTCGCGGGCATCGGCGTGCTGTAGCACTTCGCCGAGTGGGGAGGCAGGCAGTGCTGCACGAAGTCCTGGCTCGTCGTGTAGGTCGCGATCGGGCCGGAGCCGAGCCGGATCTGGTCGAGGACGACGTTCTCGATCGCGCTCTGGGGAAAGCCTTGCTCGACATCGCCGGCGAAGGCGTTGTCGAGGTTCGGGCCGATCGTGCCGCTCGTGCCCGCCGCCGCGAGGGTGTGGCAGGCGCCACAACTCTGCGTGAAGAGCGTTTGGCCGTTCTGCGTGTCGGGCGTCTGGCCGGCGCTCGCCACGCCGCCAGTGCCGCAGCCGGCGGCGAGCAGAGTCGCCGCCGCGAGTCCCGCCCCCAAGACTCCGACCCGATACGGCCGCTTCAACCTTGCGGGACTCCCACCGCCGACACGGCCTCTTCCCGCGTGGGATAGATCGTGAAGACCTTGTCCAGCCCGGTGATCTCGAAGATCTTCGTGATGTTGCGGTCGCTGCAGACGAGCGAGAGCTGACCGTCGTTCGTCCGCAGCCGCTTGACGCCGCCGACGAGGACGCCGAGCGTCGTCGAGTCGATGAACGTCGTGCCGCTGAAGTCGACGACGACCTCCTTGCCGCCCTGACCGATCACCTCGAGCAGCTGCTGCTTGAACTCGGGCGCCGTGTACAGGTCGACCTCGCCGGTGAGCGAGATGACATACGCGTCGCCTGAGAGCTGCTCGGTCTTGATGTCGAAGTTCATGCCCAGATCCCCCGAAGTACGTTCGTCGGCCCACTGCCGGCCGCTCGAGGGTGAGTCTATCCGCGCGGCGCGCGCCGCAATCGCCTAGCCGTTGCCGGACTGGCCGCTTCCGGACTGGCCGCTTCCGGACTGGGACTTCTGCGTGCTGCGGGTGATCTGCCTGAGCTCCCTCCTCCACTGAGGTGCGAGCGGGGACCGGGGATCGACCGCGAGGAGCTTGCGCAGGGTGGCGGTCGCGACCGTCGCGTTGCCGCCGTTCACGGCCGCGCTCAGGAGCTCCTGCAGGTAGGTGGTGCTGCGTGGGTGGAGCTTCGAGGCCTTCTGGTAGTCGGTCACGGCGGAGGAGAGCGCGGTCGTCGCCTGCTGATAGGCCTGGGCGGCTCTGCTGCTCGCCTGCTGCGACGCCTGCTGGTACGCGGCGTTCGGGCCGATCGCGGTCCCGAGGGTACCGCCGGGCTGGAAGGGCGTGCTCGGGTCGGCGAGCTGGCTCGCCTGTTGCGCGTTCTGGTACTGGGTCGCGTACTGGCTTCCCTGCGTGAGCTCGAGGCCGCCGAGCTCGGCCCACGCCGCCGCGTCGTTCTTCTTGATCCCGAGATACTGCTGGAGCGCGATGATCGCCTGGGCGTTGTCGCCGTTCGTCGACTCGTACGCGGTAGCGAGGTCCCGGTATCCCTTCGCTGGATTCGTCTTGACCTCGTCGGAAGCCTTCGAGATCGAGGTGCCGCCGCTGCCGCCGAAGATGCCGTTCCAGAGCTGGCTCAAGCCTCCGCCGCTCCCCGAGCCGACGCCCACGAGGACGAAGCTCAGGCCGAAGACGACGGCGAGCAGCGCGTACACCCACTTCTGGTGGCGCCGCAGGCGGACGAAGAAGAGCTCCTGGTTCGGGTTGCCGCCGCCGCTGTGCCGACGGCGCCCGTGGGCGCGCGCCTTCGTCGGCTGCGCCTTCGCCTTCTCCAGCTGTTTGGCCCTGACCGCTGCGCGCGCCATTATCCGCCCAGGGTAGCCGAGGCCGGAGCAACCTTTGCCCGGCGCCGCTCGAAGATCACCGCGAGCCAGATCGAGCCCTCGAAGAGCAGCCACATCGGCAGGAGCTCGAGGAAGGTCGTCACCGGATCCGGCCCCGGTAGCGCGAGCGCGACGGCGGCCGTCACGAAGTAGCCGATCCGCCGGTGCTTGCGCAGGGTGCGCGAGCTGAGGATGCCCAGATACACGAGCCCGAGCACGACCAGAGGCGTCTGGAAGAGGAGCACGACTCCGACGAGCACCGTGACGACGAAGCTGTAGTAGGCGCTCGCGCGAATGGCGATGTGGAAGTGCTGCGTGTCGTAGTTCGTGAGGAAATGGACGGCGCGCGGCAGCAGGATCCAGTAGCCGAAGGCCATCCCGGCCGCCCCGAGAGCCACGGCCAGGATCGAGAGCCCGAGCGCTTTGCGCTCTGTCCCCGGACCGACCGCGGGAGCGAAGAAGAGCCAGAGCTGCCAGAGCACCACCGGCAGAGCGAGCACGAAGCCGGCATAGAGGCAGACGGTGATGGTCACCGTGAACGGCTCGGCCACTCCGAACGTGTAGAGCTGCCGGTGCTGCGGCGGCAGCGGCTGGTTCAGCCAGTCGAGGACGCGATTGTGGAAGACGTAGGCGACGATCGTGCCCAGGGCGAGCGCACCGAGCATGACGAAGAGGCGGCCACGCAACTCCTCGAGGTGCTCGCCGAGCGTCGCCTCCTCGGCGTGGCCGAGCCGGCGCGGAAGCCTCGCCATGTTCCTGCTAGACGGACTCGCGCTCGGGTGGTGTCGCCGTGGTCGTCGTCACCGTCGGCTCGGCGGGTGGAAGCTCGGGCTGCGGGTCGGGCTCGGGCGTCGAGTTGCCGGTCACCGCGTCCTTGAACTCGCGCATCCCGTGTCCGAGCGACTTGCCGATCTCCGGCAGCCGCTTGCCCCCGAAGAGGAGCAACGCGATCGCGAGGAGGACGACGATGTGCCAGGGCTGTAGGAAGCCGGTACCCATGAGTCCTCCGAGAGTAGCGGGTTTTCCGGCTGTCGGGCGCGAGCAGACGAGGTCTAGCTAGACTGGTCTCCGTTGGGTTGCGCGGGGCGAAAGCCCCGCTAATTTGGGGAAAAAGAGGCACTGGGAAGGGCTGATTCAGTGGCATTGCTGAAGCTGGAGAATCTGCACGTCGCGCTCGAGGACGGAACCGAGATCGTCAAGGGCGTCGATCTCGAGGTGGACACGAACGAGGTCCACGCGATCATGGGGCCGAACGGCTCCGGCAAGTCGACGCTCGCCTATGCGCTCATGGGCCACCCGGCCTACGAGATCACCGAAGGGCGCCTGCTCTTCGACGGCGAGGACGTGACGGAGCTCGGCGCCGACGAGCGCGCGCAGCGTGGCCTGTTCCTCGCCTTCCAGTACCCGCACGCGATTCCCGGCGTCACCGTGACGAGCTTCCTGCGCAGCGCGATCAACGCCGTGCGCAAGGCCCGCAACGGCGGAGCGGACGACCCGATCGCGATCCCGGAGTTCCGCAAGGAGCTCCTCGCGCAGATGGACCGGCTCAAGGTGAGCCGCGAGCTCGCGTCGCGCTACCTCAACGACGGCTTTTCGGGCGGCGAGAAGAAGCGGGTGGAGATCCTTCAGATGGCGATGCTGAAGCCGCGCATCGCGGTGCTCGACGAGACCGACTCCGGCCTCGACATCGACGCGCTGCGGGTGGTGGCGAGCGGCGTGAACGAGCTCGTCGGCCCTGAGATGGGCGCGCTCGTGATCACGCACTATCAGCGGATCCTGAACTACGTGAAGCCCGATCACGTCCACGTCTTCGTCGACGGGCGTATCGTGGAGTCAGGCGGTCCGGAGCTCGCCGAGAAGCTCGAGGCCGACGGTTACGACCCATTCATCCCGGCAGGAACCGAGGCGTAATGGCACAGACCGAGACCGATGTCGTCCAGGGAATCCGCAGCGAGTACAAGTACGGCTTCTCGAACCCCGACGAGGCGAAGGACTACTTCTTCAAGTCCGGCCGCGGCCTGTCTCACGAGCTGGTCGAGGCGATCGCCGAGCACAAGAACGAGCCCGACTGGATGCGGAAGTTCCGGCACAAGAGCCTCGACTATTTCCTCGCGCGTCCGCTGCCGCAGTGGGGCGGCAACCTCAACGACATCGACTTCGAGAACATCTTCTACTACATCAAGCCGACCGAGAATCAGGCGAAGTCGTGGGAAGACCTGCCGGCCGACATCCTGGACACCTGGGACAAGCTCGGCATTCCGGAGGCGGAGAAGAAGTACCTCGCCGGCGTCGGCGCGCAGTACGAGTCGGAGGTCGTCTACCACAAGCTGCAGGAGGATCTGACCGCGAAGGGCGTGATCTTCCTCGACACCGACACCGCGCTCCGCGAGCACGAGGATCTCTTCAAGCAGTACTTCGGGACGATCATCCCGCAGAACGACAACAAGTTCGCCGCGCTCAACTCGGCGGTCTGGTCGGGCGGCTCGTTCATCTACGTGCCGCCGGGCGTGCAGATCGAGATGCCGCTGCAGGCCTACTTCCGGATCAACGCCGAGAACATGGGCCAGTTCGAGCGGACGCTGATCCTCGTCGACGAGGGCGCCTACGTGCACTACGTCGAGGGCTGCACCGCGCCGATCTACTCGACCGACTCGCTGCACTCCGCGGTCGTCGAGATCGTCGTCAAGAAGGGCGGCCGCTGCCGCTACACGACGATCCAGAACTGGTCGAACAACGTCTACAACCTCGTCACCAAGCGCGCCGTCGCCGAGGAGGACGCGACGATGGAGTGGGTCGACGGGAATCTCGGCTCCAAGCTGACGATGAAGTACCCGGCGATCTGGCTGATGGGCGAGCGTGCGCACGGCGAGGTGCTGTCGATCGCGTTCGCCGGCGCGGGGCAGCACCAGGACGCGGGCGGCAAGGCCGTGCACGTCGCGCCGAACACGACTTCGGTCATCACGTCGAAGTCGATCTCGAAGAACGGCGGCCGCGCCGGGTACCGCGGCCTCCTCGAGGTGTCGAAGAAGGCCGCCGGCTCGAAGTCGAAGGTCGTCTGCGACGCGCTGATCCTCGACGAGGAGTCGCGCTCCGACACGTACCCGTACATCAAGATCGACGCCGACGACGTGGATATCGGACATGAGGCGACCGTCTCCAAGATCGGCGAGGAGCAGCTCTTCTACCTCATGTCGCGCGGACTGACCGAGGCGGAGGCGAGCGCGATGATCGTCAGCGGCTTCGTCGAGCCGATCACGAAGGAGCTGCCGCTCGAGTACGCCGTCGAGATGAACCGGCTGATCCAGCTCCAGATGGAGGGCTCGGTCGGTTGAGCTCGATCTTGCGGGTCGACGCTGTCGGCATTCCGTCAACTGATTGGGAGCGGTCGAGGCGGTTCTACGTCGAGACGCTCGGGCTGCGCCCGGACGAGAACGCGAAGGGCGAGTTCTGGGTCGGCGACACGTGCTTCGGCATCTGGATGCCCGAGCAGTGGGGCGAGGAGTTCAGGCCGCAGCCGAACGCCATCGTGCTGCTCCACGTGGACGACGTCGAGGCGGCGCGGGCCGAGCTGGAGGCAAAGGGCGTCGAGTTCGACGGCGAGACCGTCGACACGAGCGTGTGCCACATGGCGACGTTCTCCGACCCCGACGGCAACAAGCTCGTGCTCCACAAGCGCTACGCCCCGTACGCATGAACGTCGAGCACACCGACTTCGTCTCCGTCTTCACGCAGGACATCGGCCGGGCGAAGGAGTTCTACGGCGGGACGCTCGGCCTCGAGATCGAGACGGAGGGCGAGAGCGACCTGGAGTTCCGCTGCGGCCAGGTGACGCTCGACGTCTTCGATCCCTCGAGCATCGGGCAGCAGTTCGCGTCGTCCCCGGCCGGGCTCGCGCTGCGCGTGCACGACGTCGACGCGGTGCGCGCCGAGCTCGAGGCGAAGGGCGTCGAGTTCGACGGCGACACGGTCGAGACGGGCGTCTGCCGCATGGCGTTCTTCAAGGATCCGGACGGCAACGCCCTCCTCCTGCACCGGAGGTTCGACGCATGAACGTCGAGCACGTCGACTTCATCAGCGTTCCCGTCAGCGACCTCGAGCGTTCGACCGCGTGGTACCGCGACACGCTGGGACTGCCGCAGACCGGCGAGGGCGGCTTCCCCGAGTTCAAACTCGGCGACAACGTCTTCCTCTATCTCATCGATCCGAAGTCGATCGGCGGCGGGGAGTTCAGACATCCGCACGGCTCGCCCATCGCGCTTCGCGTCGCCGATGTGGCGGAGACTCGTACGGAGCTCGAGTCCCGCGGCATCGAGTTCGTCGACGACACCTACGACACAGGCGTGTGCCACATGGCGCCCTTCGCCGATCCCGACGGCAACCGCTTCATGCTCCACCGGAGGTACGCGCCGAATGATTGAGGTCACCCGCGTCGACTACATCCGGGTCCCGGTGGACGACATCGAGGCGGCGCAGCACTTCTACGGCGAGATCCTCGGCCTCCCGCGCAACGAGCACCTCGACCACGACGACTGGATCGAGTACGAGGCCTCGAACGTGACGCTTGCCGTGATGACGCCGGAGACGCACGACGACGTGTTCGCCGCGGTCCCGCCTGGGACGATCGCGCTCGGCGTCGCCGACGTCGCAGCCGCGAAGGCCGAGCTCGAGGCGAAGGGCCTCGAAGTCGGTGAGATGTGGGACTCGGGTGTCTGCAACGGCGCGGGAGTCAGCGACCCGGCCGGGAACAGGATCCTCCTCCACCACAGGTACAGGCCCTATGACGCAGGTCTGACGCACGCGCCGCCTACGAGACGCTGCCGCTCCCGGACACGACCGAGGAGCACTGGCGCTTCACCGATCTGCGCGGCTTCGACCCCGACGCGTTCACCGGCGCTGCGACGGCGGAGATCGAGACGATGCTCGATCTGGACGTTGCGGGCTACGCGACCGTCACCGCCGACGGGATCGAGATCGAGCAGGCGCCGGACGGCGTCGTCTTCGAGCCGCTCCCGGAGGAGAACGACCGCCTTTACTCGCTCGTCGGCTGGGAGGAGAAGTTCGCCGCGCACAACGCGGCGCTCTGGCAGAACGGCCTGCTCGTCGTCGTGCCGAAGGGCGTCGAGCTCGAGAAGCCGCTCTACGTGCGGATCTCCGCGACCGGCCAGACGTTCTGGCGGCTCGTCGTCGTCGTGGAGGAAGGCGCCCGCGCGTCGCTGATCGAGGAGTACGCCTCACCAGCGGCCGACACGGAGGCTTACTCGAACGCCGTCACCGAGCTCTTCGTCGAGCCGGCCGCGAAACTCGAGTACGTCTCCCTCCAGAACCTCTCGCGCGAGACGTGGCACTTCGCGAACCATCACGCGCGCGTCGAGCGCGACGCCGAGCTCGACTGGGTCGCCGGCGGCTTCGGCTCGAAGAAAGGAAAGACGCGGATCCAGAACGACCTCAACGGCCGCGGCGCCACCTCTCGCGTCACGGGCGCCTACTTCGCCGACGGCACGCAGCATCTCGACTACGACACGTTCCAGGAGCACATCGCGCCCGACTGCGAGAGCGACTTCGCCTTCAAGGGCGCGCTGCGCGACGAGGCGACGGCGGTCTGGCGCGGGATGATCCGGGTGGAGAAGGACGCGCAGAAGACGAACGCGTACCAGGAGTGCCGGAACCTCATGCTCAGCCCGACGACGCACGCCGTGCCGATCCCGGGGCTCGAGATCCTGGCGAACGACGTCCGCTGCACGCACGGCGCCACGGTCGGCCGTGTGAACCGCGAGGACCTGTTCTATCTGCAGAGCCGCGGTCTGAAGCGTCCGGAGGCGGAGCGCCTGATCGTCCGCGGCTTCTTCCAGGACGTGCTCGACCGGATCGAGCTCGAGCCGGTGCGCGACGCGGTCACCGCGGCGCTAGAGGCTCGGATCCCGCAGGCCTAGCGCCGCCGACCACGGGCAACATCCAGCCCAGCCCGTGCTTGCGTATCGTGGAGAGATCGAGCTTCCACGACCGGGAGGGGGATCGTGACCGACAAGGACAGCAGCAGCAGCCCGCCGCGCTCGCTCGTCGAGGTCAGCGACAAGCTCGAGCAGGCGCTCTTCGAGATCCGCCGGATCATTGCCGGCCAGGACGCGATGCTCGAGCGGGTGCTCGTCTGCCTGCTCGCGCAGGGACACCTCCTGATCGAAGGCGTCCCCGGGCTCGCCAAGACACTCACGATCAAGACGACCGCCAACGTGCTCGGCGGCTCGTTCGCCCGCGTGCAGTTCACGCCGGACCTCGTGCCGGCAGACCTCGTCGGCACGCGCATCTACCGCGCCGACCGCGGTGAGTTCGACACCGAACTCGGTCCCGTCTTCTGCAACTTCCTGCTGGCCGACGAGATCAACCGCGCCCCCGCGAAGGTGCAGTCGGCGCTGCTCGAGGTGATGCAGGAGCGGCAGGTGACGATCTCGCACACGACGTACCCGGTGCCTGAGCCGTTCCTCGTGCTGGCGACGCAGAACCCGATCGAGTCGGAGGGCACGTATCCGCTGCCCGAGGCTCAGATCGACCGCTTCATGCTGAAGATCCTGATCGGCTACCCCGAGCACGACGAGGAGCTGACGATCGTGCAGCGCCAGCTGACCGCGCACCCGGAGCTGCGCGAGGTGCTGAGCCTCGACGAGCTGCGCCAGCTGCAGACCGAGGTCGGGCGCATCTACGTCGACCCTGCGCTCGTCTCCTATGCCGTTGCGCTGGCGGCCGCGACGCGCAACCCCGTCGAAGCTGGGGTGGTCGATCTCGGCGGGTACGTCGAGTACGGCGCCTCGCCGCGCGGGCCGATCGCGCTCACGCAGTCGGCGCGCGCGCTCGCCCTGCTGCGCGGACGCGACTACGCGACCGCCGAGGACGTGCGGGCGCTCGCCAAGGACGCGCTCCGGCATCGGCTCGTCCTCAGCTACCAGGCACTGGCCGAGAACGTGAGCGCCGACGAGATCCTCGATCGTGTGCTCGCGGCGGTGCCGGTTCCCGAGGTGAGCACGGCGCGGCCCGCGGTCGCGTGAGCGCCTACGCCGGCCGGGGCGACCTCCCCGTCCCGCTCCTGCGCGCGCTGCAGCTCGACGTCGGGCGGCGGATCGAGGGGCTGCTGGCCGGCGAGTTCCGCTCCTCCCGCCACGGGGAGGGAACCGAGCTCGCGCAGGTCAGGCCGTACGTACCCGGCGACGACGTGCGACTGATCGAGTGGAACGTCACCGCGCGCACGAACGTGCCGCACGTGCGGGTCAACCTCGCCGAGCGCGTGCTCGTCACGTGGCTCGTGCTCGACGTCTCGCCCTCGATGCGCTTCGGCACGGCGGAGCGGCGCAAGTGCGACGTCGCGGCAGGCACCGCGCTCGCGGTCGGCCACGTGGCGACCCGGCGAGGCAACCGGCTCGGCGTCCTCACCTTCGGCGGGCCCGAGGATCGGACGCTGCCGCCCGCCCAGGGCCGGCACGGACTGCTCGGGCTTCTCACCGCGCTCGAGGATGAGCCGGAGCTCGAGGGCGGCGGGGCGACCTCGGTCGGCTCCGCGCTGGCACGGACGGGTGCGGTCGCAAAGCAGCGCGGCCTTGTCGTCGTGGTCTCGGACTTCCGCGGTCCGCTCGACTGGCGTTCTCCGCTGCTCCAGCTCCTGCCCCGTCATGACGTGCTCGCCGTCGAGATCCGCGACCGGCGCGAGCAGGAGCTCCCCGACGTGGGGGAGGTGTGGCTCGTCGATCCGGAGACCGGCCGGCAGGTGCGGGTCGACACTCGCAGCGCCGCGCTGCGCGAGCGCTTCGCCGCCGCGGCCGCCGCGGAGCGGAGCGGGGTGGCGCGCGTGCTCTCCGCGCTCGGCGTCCCGCATGCCGTTCTCGGCACCGAGGGCGACTGGCTGCGCGAGCTCGCCCTCTTCCTGCGGGGCAGGAGCCGCGCGCGGTGAGCTTCGACCGTCCCTGGGCACTCCTGGCGCTGGTGGTTGTGCCGCTCGCGCTGCTCGGCTGGCGCGTCCTCGAGGGCCGGCGCCGCGCCGAGAGCGAGCGCTTCGCCTCGGCGGCGCTCCTGCCGGCGCTCGTGCAGCGCATGCCCGGGCGGCTGCGCCTCGTACCGGCGGTGCTGCTCGTCGTGGGGCTGTGCGCCCTTCTCGTCGGGATGGCGAAGCCGCACGCGAAGCTCACCGTGCCGCGACGCGAAGCGACCGTGGTACTCGCGATCGACGTCTCGCGCTCGATGGAGGCGAAGGACGTGCCGCCGTCGCGGCTGTTCGCCGCGGTCTCCCAGGCGAACCGCTTCCTGACCGAGATCCCGAGCCGCTACAGCGTCGCTCTCGTCGCGTTCGGCAGCAGCGCGTTCGTCTCGGTGCCGCCGACGCAGGACCGCAACGTCGTCCGGCAGGCGCTTACCCAGCTGCGCACGGGGGAGGGAACCGCGATCGGCGACGCCGTCCTGCTCTCGGCGCGTCTCGGCAAGCAGCAGACAGCGGCGGGCGGAGTCGTGCCGCCGACCTCCGTGCTCGTGATCTCGGACGGGGCCCGCGACGGCGGACGCGTACCGCCCCTCACGGCGGCGAGGAGGGCTAAGGCCCTCGGCGTCCCGGTCTCGACCGTCCTCGTCGGCACGCAGGCCGGGGTCGTCACGGCCAAGCTGACAGGCGGCTACACCGAGCAGATCCGCGTGCCCGCCGCCCCGACCACGCTGCGACAGATCGCGCAGATCAGCGACGGCACCTTCTACCGTGCGGCCACGCCCAACGAGCTTGCAGGCGTGTACGAGAAGCTCGCGACGCGTCTCGGCCACACGACCGAGGACAGGCAGATCACGGACGTCTTCGCCGCGGGCGGTGCTGTGCTGCTGCTCGTCGGCTCGAGCCTCTCCTTCCTCTGGTTCCGGCGGGTGATCCCGTGAGGCGGCCGCTCCTGCTCGCGGCGGTCGCCGTCGCCGCTCTCGCCTCCGCCGGAACCGCGGGCGCGACCCGCGAGTGCAACGGATTCCCAAGGTGCGTGCACGTTGCCGGCCCGTGGGTGCTGGCAACCGGACGTGCCGAGACACAATGGCAGCTCGCCTGTCCGAAGGGCTTCGTCGTCGGAGGTCTCGACGCGGAGCTGACCAACCGCGCGCTCGACGTCGTGTTCCGGGCCACGCTGGGGAGCCCGGTCAACCCGGGAATCAGCACGTCGAAGGCGGCGGTCTTCCTCGGGAGGCTCGTGGCCGGGAGGGATCCGGCGGCGAGCTTCCGGCCGCACGTTGGCTGCATCCCCGGCTCGGGCGGGGGCCAGCGCGTGCCTACCGTGCACCACACCGTCCATCCGCCCGGGCGGCCGACGGTGCTGCGTGCGAGCACGCTCCGCGTTCGCGCGGGCGCGACGCTACGGGTGACGCGCACCTGCCGGGCGGGCGAGCGGCTCGTCACGTCGAGCGATGCGATCGGCTTTCGCACGAAGCAGCCGCCCTCGCGGGGGATCGCCGAGGCGGTGCAGGTCCGGCGGCAGACGCACGGCAAGCGCGTCACGGTGGCGATCCGCGGCGGCGCCGGGGTAGGCGGCGCCCGCGCGGTCGTGCAACTCGACCTCCTCTGTGCAGGCGGCGGATGAGCTTCGGTCACCCGCTCCTGCTGCTGACGCTGCTCGTGCTCCCGCTCGTGTGGCTCGGGTGGCGGCTCGCCGCGCGGCGGCGGATGCGCTACGCCGTCCGCTTCACGAACGTGGAGGTGCTCGCCGTCGTCGTCGGCACCCCCTCGCGGCTCCGGCTCGTTGCGCCGGCCCTGTTGGCGCTCGCGCTCGCGACGCTCTGCGTGGCCGTCGCGCGGCCGCACGTGGCCGGCCTCGCACCGAGCGACAAGGGAGCGGTCATCCTCGTGCTCGACGTCTCGGGCTCGATGCAGGCGCAGGACGTCAAGCCAACGCGGCTCGCGGCCGCGCAGCGTGCGATCCACGTCTTCCTCGACAAGGTGCCGGACCGTGTGCGCGTGGGGCTCATTCTCTTCGCGGGAAATCCCGTCGTGGCAACCCCGCCGACCACCGACCACGAGCTCGTCGGCCGGGCGGTGGACTCGGCGGGCGACGTGAATCCGTTCGGAGGAACCGCCATCGGTGACGCGCTCGCGCTCGCCGTCCGGCTCGGACGGCGGGTGGCGGGCACGGGCTCGGGTCGGCAGGCGCTCGACGCGGCGAGGACGCTCGCCGCCGAGAGCGCGACTCCGGCCCGGCACCCGGCCATCTCGATCCTCTTCCTGTCCGACGGCCACCAGAACCGCGGCGACTTGAGGCCGCTGCAGGGCGCGGCGCGGGCGAAGGCGGCCGGCTTCCCGGTCTACACCGTTGCGCTGGGGACGACCGGCAACACGACCCTGCGTGGCCGCCCCAACGGATTCTTCAGCGGCGGCGGCTTCGGCGGCGGCTTCGGTCCGGCCAACGGACTGGCCCCCGACCCGAAGACGCTGCACGCGATCGCGACGACGACCGGCGGCAAGTTCTTCCGGGCGAAGACCGCCGGCGACGTGCAGGCGGCCTACGCGAAGCTCGGCGCCAGTCTGGGCCGTGCGCCCGAACGCGTGGAGGTCACTGCCGACTTCGTCGCCGGAGCCGTCCTGCTCGTATTGCTCGCGGGGCTTGCCTCGGCGTTCTGGGCGCCCCGGCTGCCCTGAGCGCTACGCCTCGAGAAACGCCCGGAGCTGTTCCTTCGCGTCGCGCACGACAGGGTTGCCGTGCCCGGGCAGGAGCAGGTCGAAGTCGAGCTCGAGCAGGCGCCGGTACGCGGCGCGCAGGCCGGCCTTGTCGCCGGCGGGGTCGTCCATGAACCGGTCGGGAACGAAGCCGAGCGGCCCATCCGGCTCCCAGCGGATCACCCCGTCGCCGACGGCGAGCGCGCGGTGCGTGGGAATGTGGAGGGCCGTCTCGTCGGGGCTCAGCGAGTCGACCTCGTGCGCGAGCACTCCGCCGGGCAGCTCGTCGCCCCACTCGTACGTCCGGATCTCGCCGCGGCCCTCGAGCTCGTAGGCGCCCTGCGCGGCGACCCAGACCGGGCAGCCGAGCTGCCAGGCGTCTCGGTCGTGGTGACGGCAGGTGAGCAGGACGTGCTCCGGCCGGAACCACTCGGGTCGCTCCGGCGGCAGCAGCGGGTCGATCGCGACCCGCTCCTCGGCGAGGTAGTACGAGCTGACCTCGCTCCCGATCGTCTTGCGCAGGGCCGTCCAGTGCCAGACCCCAGACGCGATCTCGTCCACGATCGGAGCCTACTCGGCGGCGAGGCAGCGGCCGGCGAGATCCGCGAATTCCCTGACGCCCGCGTCGCGCGTCAGCCATAGCGTGGATTGTCGAAGGGAGGTGAAACCGTGTTCAAGTATGCGGGTCTAATCACCCTGACGCCAGAGGGCCGCGAGGCTCTTGAGAAGGCTCCCGAATACCTCGAGACGTTCAAGAAGCTGATCGAGGAGGAGGGCGGCCATCTCGAGGAGACCTTCGCCCTGATGGGGCCGTGGGACTTCCTCGCGCTCGTGCAGTACCCGGACAACGCCGCCGCGTTCCGCGCGCTGGCGAAGATCGGGAAGCTCGAGGTGATCAAGACGGAGACGTTCCCGATCGAGAAGGTCGACGTCTTCGTCAAGGCGCTCGTTTAGAGCGACGACCGGAGGGCCGACCGCGGCGGCCCGCCGGCCTCAATCGAGAGGGGTCAGGACCGCACGAGCGGCTTGTACTTGATCCGGTGCGGCTCCAGCGCGTCCGGGCCGCGCGTCTCCTTCATCCACTCGACGTAGTCGCCCCACGAGCCCTCGAACCAGATCGTCTCGCTGTTTCCCTCGAAGGCGAGGATGTGGGTCGCGACGCGGTCGAGGAACCAGCGGTCGTGCGTGATCACGACGGCGCAGCCCGCGAACTCGAGCAGCGCCTCCTCGAGCGCGCGCAGCGTGTCGACGTCGAGGTCGTTGGTGGGCTCGTCGAGGAGGAGGACGTTGCCGCCCGAGCGCAGGAGCTTCGCGAGGTGGACGCGGTTCCGCTCGCCGCCGGAGAGGTCGGAGACCCGCTTCTGCTGGTCCGAGCCCTTGAAGTTGAACCAGGAGACGTATTGGCGCGAGTTGACCTCGCGCCTGCCGAGCTCGATCGTGTCGTGACCGCCGGAGATCTCCTGCCAGACGTTGTGCGCCGGGTCGAGGTCGCCGCGCGCCTGGTCGACGTACGCGAGCTCGACCGTGTCGCCGACGCGAAGCGTCCCGTCGTCGGGCTGCTCCTCGCCGGCGATCATCCGGAACAACGTCGTCTTGCCGGCGCCGTTCGGGCCGACGACGCCGACGATCCCGGCAGGCGGGAGCGAGAAGGTGAGGTCGTCGACGAGCAGGCGTTCGCCGAAGCCCTTGCGCACGCCGTCGGCCTCGATCACGACGTCGCCGAGGCGCGGGCCCGGCGGGATGTGGATCTCGACCCGGTCGAGCTTGACGTTCTGCTCCTCGGCGAGCAGGCGCTCGTAGGCGCCGAGCCGCGCCTTCGCCTTCGCGTGCCGGGCGCGCGGGCTGGCGCGCACCCACTCGAGCTCGCGCGCAAGCGTGCGGCGGCGGGCCGACTCCGTCTTCTCCTCGTGTGCGAGCCGCTCCTGCTTCTGCTCGAGCCAGGAGGAGTAGTTGCCCTGGAACGGGAGGCCGCGGCCGCGGTCGAGCTCGAGGATCCAGCCGGCGACGTTGTCGAGGAAGTAGCGGTCGTGCGTGACGGCGACGACCGTGCCCTTGTAGTCCGCGAGGAAGCGCTCGAGCCAGAGCACCGACTCGGCGTCGAGGTGGTTGGTGGGCTCGTCGAGGAGGAGCAGGTCCGGCGACGAGAGGAGCAGCCGGCAGAGCGCGACGCGGCGGCGCTCGCCGCCGGACAACGTCCCGACGTCGCGGTCGCCTTCCGGCAGTCGCAGCGCGTCCATCGCGTGGTCGAGCCGGTCGTCGAGCTGCCAGAGGTCGGCGCGGTCGATCGCGTCCTGCACCTTCGCCTGCTCGGCGAGGAGCGTGTCGTAGTCCGCATCCGGCTCGGCGAAGGCGGCGCTGATCTCGTTGAAGCGGTCGAGCAGGTCGCGCAGCGGGCGGACACCGTCCTCGACGTTGCCGCGCACGTCCTTGGCCGGATCGAGCTCAGGCTCCTGCTCGAGCAGCCCCACGGTCGCGCCGGGCGCCAGCTCCGCCACGCCGGACGAGGGCTCGTCCCGCCCGGCCATGATTCGCAGCAGGGTCGACTTGCCGGCGCCGTTCGGGCCGAGGACGCCGATCTTGGCTCCGGGCAGGAACGAGAGCGAGATGTTCGCAAGCACCTGGCGGTCCGGGCCGTAGAACTTGTCGGCCCGGTACATCGTGAAGACGTAGTCCGAGGACATCGGCGGCCGACGATAGCCGCAGTAGCCGTGCGCTAGTCGCGCACGCTGATTCGTCCGACGACGGAGTTTCCCGAGCTGTTGGGATCCCAGCTCGCCTCGATCGTTCGGTGCTCGCCGTCGGGGAGTCTGCACGAGCCGCTGAAGCTGAAGTTTTCAACGCTCGTGACGCTCCCACGGCAGATGTCGCCGCTCGGCAGGTACTCGAGCTGGAGCGACGTCTGCTCGAGCGTCTGCGGCGCGACGAGCAGGTCGGCGCGCACGAGCAGCTTCTGGGGGCTACGGCTCCGTCCGACGAAGGAGACGATCTGCTGCTCCGCGGTTCCCTCCCGGACGACGCGGCCCGCGAGGCTTTCGTCCACGTGCGCGGCGTTCCAGAGCGGCGGTGAGTGGCGGAGCGGGCCGATGATCAGCAACGGCAGCCCGATGACCATCACGGCTCCCGTGGTGACCACCCGGCCCGAGCGGAAGACGTGGCCGCCGAAGCGCCAGACGAGCAGCGTGACGACGCTCCCGACGGCGATTCCGTACAGGATCGCCAGCCAGGTGGCGCCGCGGTCGGTTCCCGCCATCAGCCCGTGCACGGAAGCCAGACCCCAGATCGCGAAGTTGAGGTAGTGCGCCTTCCGCCAGAAGCTGTACGGCAGGCGGCGCCGGTAGTGGTTCGTGATCGCGAGCGCGACCAGGAGTTCGGCCGCGGCGATCCCCAGTCCGGTCCAGAGCGGGCGGTAGGTCGACGTGAACGGGACGAGGAGCTGGACGAGCGAGAACGGCAGGAACGAGTCGGCCGCGATGGTGAGGATGTGGATGCCGATCAGGGAGCCGACGAGGAGGCCGCCGAAGCGGTGGATGTCCTCGACCGAGAAGCGCGGCCAGCGGCGGCTCTGCGCCTTGCCTCCGAGCGTGAGCCCGAGGCAGACGACCATGCTGAGGACGACGTACGCCGCGACACCCGAAGCGCGCGCCGCGTACCAGATGGCAGGGCTCGAGGTCACGTGCACGCTGGCACCGCCGCCGTCGCGCTGTGCCACGCAAGGTTCTCGACGATCTCGCCGTCCACGCCGACGAAGCGACCGGGGATCCCGCGCTCGTCGAGCCAGTTCGGCCCTCGTTCGCCGAGCAGGAAGCCGGCCTTCGCGGCGACGTCCGCGTCGAGGCAGGTCGCCCCCGAGGCCGTCACCTGCTCCCAACGCGACTCGCTCGCGAGGCCGGTCGTCGTGTCCACGAGATGCTCGCCGCGGGACGCCGTGCCGCTCGTCGCGAGGCCGCCGCTGACGACCTGAATCGCGCCTCCGGCCGGCAGCGCAACGTCCACCGGCCCTCGAACCGCAAGATCGCCGCCCACCGAAACGAAGCCGGGCGCGTCGAGAGTGGCCGCGGCCTCGTCGACCGCGAGCGCCTTTACAACGCCGTTCAGGTCGAGGGCGAGCCCCGGCGGGCGGGAGAGCAGCCACTCGGACAGAACCACCTCCGGCCAGCGGCCGCAGAGCGTCGGATCGACGATGCCGTCGGTCTGGGGGGCCATGTCGAGCGCAACGCGCAGCGCACGCGCGAAGAGGGACGAGACGGTGAGCACGCGCGCCGGCGAGCGGTTGACCCGCGACAGCTCCGATTCGGGACGGAAGAGGCTGAACGCCTCCTCCCAGCCCTCGAGCACGGCCGCGACCGTCGCCCGGTTGCCGCCGGCGACCACGACGTCGCAGCCCATGGCACGAAAGCGCTCGACGGTCTCGGTGGTCATGACGTAGAGCTGGATGCAGCAGGCGGCTGCGCGGGCGGCGCGATCTGGCCGCTCTGCAGCGAATTGCTCTGGATGCTGCGCTTGAAGGAGGACGGAGCGCCGAGCGGCGTCGCCTTCCCCTTGGCATGGCCCGGGGCATGGCTCTTCGCGCCCACGAACGCGACGCCGAACACGAGCGCTGTCAGCGCTGCGAGCGCGGCCTTCGCCCCGCGCGCACGCCGGCGTGCCCGTTCGATCCGGGATTCCTTCTCCATCACTGCGGGCAGTGTGCGTGCGACCGATTAGAAGTCGATGTGAACCCCCTGGTTACCATCTGAGAGTGGCTGTGAAGGCCGTCCCCAAGCTCAACGCGCAGACGCTGCGCGCGGATTTCCCGATCTTCGAGCAGAAGATCCACGGCAAGCCGCTCGCGTTCCTCGACTCGGCGGCCAGCTCGCAGAAGCCGCGCCCGGTGCTCGACGCAATGACGGAGTTCTACGAGACCTCGTACGCGAACGTTCATCGCGGCGTCTACGTGCTCGCCGAGCGCGCGACCGAGGCGCTCGAGCATGCGCGCGAGCGGGTGCGGGCCTTCCTGAACGCGCCTGACGCCCGCGAGGTGATCTTCGTCCGCAATGCGACGGAGGGGATCAATCTCGTTGCGTACGCGTGGGGTCTCTCGAACCTCGGCCCCGGCGACCTCGTCGTCGTCACCGAGCTCGAGCACCACTCCAACTTCGTGCCCTGGCAGTTCATCGCCGGCAAGACCGGCGCCGAGCTGCGGATGATCCCGCTCGACGAGCAGGGCGAGCTCGACCTGTCCGTTCTCGACGACGTTGCCCAGGGCGGCCGCGTCAAGGTCGTCGCGACGAACCTGATCTCGAACTCGCTCGGCACGATCAACCCGGTCGCGAAGCTCGCCGAGTGGGCGCACGCGCAGGGTGCGATCTACGTGTGCGACGCCGCGCAGGGAGCGCCGCACACGAAGGTCGACGTGCAGGCGCTCGGCGTCGACTTCCTCGCGATCTCGGGTCACAAGATGTGCGGGCCGAGCGGCGCGAGCGCGCTCTGGGGACGGACGGAGCTGCTGCAGGCGATGGATCCGTTCATGACCGGCGGCCACATGATCAGTTCGGTGCGTCTCGAGAAGACGACGTGGGGCGAGCTGCCGCACAAGTTCGAGGCAGGGACGGCTCCGATGGCGGAGGCCGTCGGGCTCGGCGCGGCGATCGACTACCTCGAGGCTGTCGGTCTCGAGGCGATCGAGGCGCACGAGCACGAGCTCGCCGCGTACGCGCTCGGCCGGCTCGGCGAGGTGCCCGGGATCAAGCTCTACGGGCCGCCCGCCGAGCGCCGCGCCGGCATCGTCTCCTTCAACCTCGAGGACATCCACCCGCACGACGTCGCCCAGATCCTCGACCTGCAGGGCGTCGCGATCCGGGCGGGCCATCACTGCTGCCAGCCGCTGATGCAGAAGCTCGGCGTCGCCGCCACCAATCGGGCGAGCTTCTACCTCTACACGATCCCCGAGGAGATCGATCAGCTCGTCGATGGGCTGCACGCCGTCCGTAAGGTGTTTGCATGAGCAGTACGGATCCGGGGCTCGAGAGCCTGTACCGCGAGGTCATCCTCGACCACTACAAGAACCCGCGCGGACACGGCGTGATCGAGGACGCCGACGCCGAGGCCGAGGGGCAGAACCCGCTCTGCGGCGACGAGGTCTCGGTCTACGTCGCGTTCGACGAGGACGGCGAGACGATCGAGGACGTGAAGTTCTCGGGCCGTGGCTGCGCGATCTCGCAGGCGGCCACCTCGATGCTGATGGAGATGACGAAGGGCCGGACCGCCGGGGAGGTCGCCGCGCTCGACAAGGACGAGCTGCTCGCCGAGATCGGCGTCCCGCTCACTCCCGTCCGGCTCAAGTGCGCGATGCTCGGCCTCACGACGCTCAAGGTCGCGCTCCACAAGGCGAAGGGAACGCCGCTTCCCGACGGTCTCACCGGCTTCGACGATCTGGAACTGAGTTAGTGCCGGACGTGGAGGTCGCCGCGGCGGACGAGTTCCCGCCCGGCTCGTCGAAGATCGTCCGCCACGGGAGCCTCTTCGTCGGCGTCTACAACTGCGGCGGCGAGTTGTACGCGATCGAGGATCGCTGCTCGCACGACGACGGTCCGCTCTGCGAGGGCGACTGGGACGAGGATCTCTGCCGGGTCATCTGTCCGCGCCACGGCTCTGCGTTCGATCTCGCGACGGGGACGCCGCGCTCGCTGCCGGCCACGGAGCCCGTCGAGACCTATCCGGTGCGCGTCGTGGACGGCACGATCGTCGTCGAGCTGCCGTAGCGCCCGACCGACCGCGTTCTCAGGTAGTTCTTAAGAAGTCCGGTCCCAATGAGGCGATGTTCTTCTTCGGTCGGGGCAACCGGTACGTTCTCGCGGCTCGGATCGGGCTCCTGGTCGTCGTGCTCGTCGCCTTGTACGTCTTCCACGCCCACGGAAGGACCCTCGAGATTCTCCAGGGAGCACGGTTCATCGCGCTCATCGCGCTGGTCGCGTCCGCCGTGGTGAGCCGGCGACGCCGCACCTGAGCGACTGGGCAGTCGCACGGTCGTCAGTGATCGTGGCCGTGCCCATGCGAGTGGTAGCCGTGGGCGCCGTCGCTGTGGCCGGGTGGGCCGTGATCGTGCCCGTGCTCATCGCCGCCCCAGCGGGGTGAGCCGTGGTCGTGCTCGTCCCCGTAGTGGCCGTGCCAGCCATTGTCGTGCCGGCCATGGTCGTGTGAGCCACGGTCGTGTGAGCGATAGCCCTGCGAGTCACCGCCCTGCTCGTCGTTGTGGTGACTGGCTGAGTCGTGACTCCGATGCCCGAACGCCCGACCGTGCCGCGACGCGTGACTCTGCTCGTGGTCTCCCTGGTCACCCTCACCCTGATCGCCTTCATCCGTCGACGGCTGGGTCGTAGCCGGGTTGCTCGTAGCCGGGTTGCTCGTGATCGGGTTGGTGGTTGTCGGCTTGCTTGTAGGCGGGCTAGTGGTGGTAGGGGGCGGGCCGGCGGCGGTCGCACCGCCTGAAGTCGAAGGGGGGGTCTTGTTTCGGCCGGCCGACCCCTGCTGCGCATGGCCGCTCACCGGGCTCGTCGTTGCGTGACGGCTGACCGGAGCCGAGGCGGCAGAAGCCGGCGCGGTCCGGCTCGAGACCGGCGTCCCGTGCACGACCGGACGGTGTCGCCTTGGCTTGACCGGAGGCAGCGGCGCCACCACGACTTGCTGGGCCGGAGTCGACGGCGGATGGGAGCTCGAGCCGAGACCCTGCGGCGACGGGAGCCCGGTGCTCGAGTCGAGAATCAGGGCCACGCTCGCCGCACCGAGCAGGAGCGCAGCGGCCGGCACGGCAGCCTGACGAGCGATTCCCCGGATTGTGCGTCCAGTGCCGTGGCCTTCCGACACTGCCTCCCCCTCACAGACGGATCCTTGCGCGGCTTCTCTCAGACATACAAGAAACCCGATCGAACGGCAACCCCGTACTCTTTGCGACACGGAACCGATCCGCTGCTGGCCGACGAACGATCCGCTCTATCTCGCGTATCACGACGAGGAGTGGGGGCGACCGATCCGCGACGAACGCGGCCTCTACGAGCGCCTGTGCCTCGAGGGCTTCCAGGCGGGTCTGGCGTGGATCACGATCCTGCGCAAGCGTGAGGCGTTTCGGAGTGCCTTCGCGGGGTTCGACCCGGAGCGAGTCGCGCGCTTCGGCGAGGCGGACGTCGAACGGTTGCTCAAAGACGCCGGAATCGTTCGCCATCGCGGCAAGATCGAGGCGGCGATCGCCAACGCTCAGGCGACGCTCGCGCTGCGCGTGGCCGGGACGCCTCTCGACCGGATCATGTGGGAGTACCGCGACCAGGCGGACGGCAAGGAGCTGTCGGGGCGTCTCCGGGCTGCGGGATTCCGCTTCGTCGGCCCGACGACCGTGTACTCGTCGCTGGAGGCCTGCGGCATCGTCAACGGCCACCGCGCCGACTGCTGGGTGCGAGACGCCGTCGAGGCCGAGCGCCGGGCGGTCGGCTAGCTCTCGAGGATCTGCTTCAGCCGCTCGAGGTCTCTGCGGAACTGCTTCTCCGCGCGCCGCGCGACGAGTCCCGCGGCGAAGCCGGGGACGTCGCTCTCCACGGTCACGGTGAGCCGTGTTCCGTCTCCCGCCGGCTCGAGCTCGTGCCGGACCTCGATCGGCACGGGGCTGTCGATCGCGCGCAGCGTGAAGATGTGCGGTTCGTCCTGCTCGACGATCTCGAGCGTGGTGTGGATCTCCCGTCCGAGCATCGAGCGCGACTCTTCGACGCGCCCGTCGCGTAGGCGGGCGCTCTTCACGTCCGCCTGCCAGTCGGGGAGATGCGAGACGTCCAGGAGATAGGCGAAGACGTCCTCCGGGCTTCGCTCGATCTCGATCGCCAGCTCTGCGCGCACGCGGGCCACGATAGTTTGCCCGAATGCTCGACGACCGCGTCCGCGCCGTGCTCGAACGCCTCGAGCGGGAGGACGACGCCGAGCGAGAGCGTGGCCTGCCTCCTGAGCAGCGTGCGCGCCAGGTCGAGCCGACGACCGGTCGCTTCCTCTTCTCGCTCGTGGCGCCGCAGACGGATTGCGAGGTGCTCGAGATCGGCGGCTCGCGCGGCTACTCGACGATCTGGCTCGCTGCGGGAGTCCGCAATCTCGGCGGTCGCGTCCTGTCGCTCGAGCACGATCCTGCGAAGGTCGAGGCCTGGCGTCGCAACACCGAGGACGCCGGCGTCGAGGAGTGGGCCGAGCTGCGCGAGGGGAACGCGTTCGAGCAACTACCGCTGATCGGCGACGTGTTCGACGTCGTCTTCCTCGACGCCGAGAAGGACGACTACGAAGAGCTGTTCCGCCTCGCCCGCGAGAAGCTCGAGCCCGGTGCGCTCGTCGCGGCGGACAACGTGCTCTCGCATCCCGACCCGCTCGCCCGGTACTCCGCCGCCCGGCAGGCCGACCCGACTCTCCTCAGCGTCACCGTCCCGCTCGACCGCGGGCTCGAGCTGAGCGTGATCTTGCGGTAGCCGCGGTCTTCGCTATCGTGCGACTACCGCGGAAAGGAGGTGGTCCGGCAGTGATTTCAGACAGTACGGGCAGTGGAGGTACCAGCGGGTAGGGGTGCCGTCCCCGGACCTACGGGGAACCGCCTAGCCAGCGTGGGGGACATCGCGTTCCGCGCCGCCCGACCTGACTACCGAGGTCGGAGCAGGAAGGCGCTCCTACCACTACGCGCTGGTAACCGTGACGAGGGGCCGCGAAAGCGGCCCCTCGCATTTGCTCAGGCAGCGACTCGCTCGGGAACCGCGACGGCTTCCGAGGCGAGAGTGGTCAGGTGCAGCCGGAGCTGCTCGAAGACTTCTCCGTCGAGGAGTCGGCCCTCGGCGTCGAACCGCTCGTGCGCGCGGGCGACCGGGATCTCCGTCCCGACGACCCGTGCGCCGGCGATGCCGAGGATCCGCTTCAGGTCCTGCTGGGCCCACAGTGCGCCGAACTGGCCGGTGCTCGCGCCCACCACGGCGACCGGCTTGTTCCGCAGCACCGCCTCGAGCTTGGGACGGGACGCCCAGTCGATGGCGTTCTTGAGCCCGCCCGGAACGGAGCCGTTGTACTCGGGCGTTGCGAAGAGGATCGCGTCCGCCGCCTCCCAGTCCTCGCGCAGCCGGCGCACCGACTCGGGAGCGTCCTGCTCGAGCTCCTCGTCGTAGAGCGGGAGCTCGGCGAGGCCCTCCCAGAGGTCGAGCTCGACACCCTCGGGTGCTGCTTCGACGGCAGCCCGGAGGAGGCTCGTGTTGAACGAGCCTTCCCGCAGGCTGCCCGAGACCGCGAGGATCCGCATCGTCAGTCCGCCTGCCTCACGAGAGCCAGGTCGGCCTTGATGGTCACGTCGTCGCCGAGGTAGTTGCCGCCGCCCTGGTTGGGGGCGTTCCAGCTGACACCGAACTCGTTGCGGTCGACCTTGGCCTCGAGGGCGATGCCGACGCGCTCGTGGCCGAATGGGTCGACGTTCGGCTCCGAGACGGAAGCCGAGATCGCGACCGGGCGCGTGACGCCCTTGATCGTCAGCTCGCCGTGCTCGAGGTCGCTCGTCCGGAAGGAGATCTCCGGGAAGCGCTCGGCGTCGAAGAAGTCGGGCGTCAGGAGATGGCCGTTCAGCTGCTCGTCCTTGACGTCGACGCTCGCGACCTGGGCCGAGCCCTCGAGGACGCCGTCCTCGAGCGTGGCCGCGTACTCGCGGAAGCCGCCGCGGAACACGTTCGTCCCGGCATACGCGACCTCGAACGAGACGTGGGAATGGACCGGGTCGGCGCCCCACGTTCCTGTCGGTGTGATTGTGGTTGTGGATTCCAGGGTGCTCATCTGAGAGATTGCCTCCTTGGGCGAGTGAGCTATACTTGAGATCGCAAGGATCATAGCGAGAAAAGATTGTCTAGTCAAGTATTGACCACACAAGTAGTCTCAGCGCCGGAGTCGGCCATCCCGGACGGCGCCTGGATTCGCTTCCTGCGGGCCCACGCCGCGCTCACCCGGGAGCTCTCGGCACGCCTCGAGGCGCTGCACGAGCTCACGCTCAGCGACTTCGACGTGCTCGTGCAGCTCTATTACGCGGAAGGCCGGCGAATGCGGCGGATCGACCTCGCCCGCTCCGTATTGCTGACGGCGTCGGGGATCACACGCCTGCTCGACGGCCTCGAGTCGTGCGGCCTCGTGGCGAAGGAACGCTGCGACTCCGACGCGCGCGTGACGTATGCGGTGCTCACGAAGGCCGGCGTGAGGAAGATCGAGGACGCGCGAGAGTCGCACCTCGCCGACATCGAGGAGCTGTTCGGCTCGCGGTTCTCGCCGCGGGAGCGCGAGCAGCTCGCCGAGCTCCTCGGTCGTCTGCCGCTCGCGCACACGTCCGAGGCGTGCTCCGGGTGACCTACTCGTTCTCCTCCCTCGACGAGCTCGGCGACGGCCCCGGCTTCCGCAAGGTCAGGAAGGCGCTCGGGGTCGACGCGTTCGGCGTCAATGCGATCGTCTATCCGCCGCACTACGAGGGTCCCGAGCACTACCACGACACGCAAGACGAGCTCTACTTCGTGCACCGAGGCCGGATCCGGGTCGATGTCGGCGGCGAGTCGCACGAGCTACGGGAGGGCGGGCTCTTCCACGCGAGCTCGACGACGCCACGACGCATCTCGAACATCGGGGACGAGGACGCGGTCGTCTTCGTCGTCGGCGGCAAGGGCGGCTACGTCGAGCGCGACGGTCACCTCGTGAACGAGGAGATCGACCTGCCGCGCCGGCAGGGTCTGAGCTAGAAGACCGCCACGGTCCGGATCTCGCCCTCGCGACCGATCTTCCCGAGCCGCTGCGGTATCTCGTCGAGCGAGATCGTGCTCGTCACGAAGCGGCCCAGGTCGATGCGACCGTCGAGGGCGGCCTGCGCGAGGAACGGGAAGTCCTCTCGCGGGACCGTGTCGCCGCCGTGCGTCACCGCGATGGTGACCTTCGGGCTGAAGACGTCCACAAAGAGGTCGGCGTGGAGCTTCTTGTCCGGCTTCGGCATCCCCACGAGCGTCGCTGTCCCGGCGTAGGCACACATCCGGACGGCCTGGGTGAGCCCGCTCGCCGCCCCGACTGCCGAGAACGCGAACTGCACGCCGCGGCCGCCCGTCAGCTCGCGCACCGCCTCGACCGCATCGCCCGCCGAGGCGTCGACCACGTCGGTCGCCCCGAGAGCCAGGGCATGGTCGAGCTTCTCCGGCGCGACGTCGATGGCGATGATCTGCTCCGCGTCACGCAGCAGTGCGCCCTGCACGACTGCGAGCCCGACCCCGCCGCAGCCGATGACGGCCACCGAGGAGCCCTCCTGCACCGGAGTCGCCCAGAGGGCGGCGCCCGCGCCCGTCGAGAAGCCGCAGGCGAGCAGCGAGGCCTGCTCGACCGGCAGCTCCTCCGGCACCTTCACCGCGCAGGCCTCGTGCACGATCGCGTGGTCGGCGTACGTGCCACAGCGCAGCACCGGCGTCAGGAGCGCGCCGTCGACCGCCCGGTGCATCCTCCGCTTCGCGCGGAGCTGGGAGGAGCACCGTCGCGCGTCGCCGCGGCGGCACTGCGGGCACTCACCGCAGGGCGCTCGCCATGCGACGACGACCCGGTCGCCGGGCGCTACCAGAGTCACCTCGCTGCCGACCTCTTCGACGACGCCCGCCCCCTCGTGTCCCAGCAGGATCGGGAACCGGGAGCCCCAGCCCTTGGTCTCGACGACGTGCAGATCCGAGTGGCAGAGCCCGCACGCGAGGACGCGCACCAGCACCTCGCGTGGCCCCGGCGGGTCGACCGTGAGCTCCTCGGCGGCGGGCGCAGCGTCGGGCTCGGCGTAGACGACGCCGCGGGTCACGTCGCCCGCCGCAGCTGCTCGTCGAGCGGCACCAGCGGTAGCTGGAACGTCTCCACCGCGCTCGGGTCGGTGACGACGTTGTCGCCGAGCTGGAGCATCGTGAGCTGGTCGCGCGTCACCGGCGCACCGGGGAGCCGCTCGGTGACCGTTGCCTGGGCGCGCATGAGGCCGAACGGCACGTGTATCGACGGCCGCCCCACCCCGAGCACGCGTTTGAGGCGCTCCCAGAACTCGTTCCAGCTCACCGCCTCGGGACCGCCGAGATCGAACGTCCGGTTCGCTGCCGCCTGCTCGGTGAGCGCGCGCGCGTAGTACTGGGCGAGATCCTCGACCCAGATCGGCTGCAGCCGCTGCGTCCCGGGCCCGATGATCGGCGTCACGGGCGCGTAGCGTGCGAGCCGCACGAAGGTGGGGAGGACGCCGCCGTCGCGGCCGAAGACGAAGCTCGGCCGGAAGATCACGTGCTCGAGGCCGGACTCCCGGACCGCCCGCTCCATCTCCCACTTCGCCGCGAAGTACGGGACGGCCTCCTTCGAGCGCTCGTCGAGGCCGAGTGCGCTCGCGAGCACGAACCGTCGTACTCCCGCCTCCTGTGCGGCCACGACGACGTTCCGCGTTCCCTCGGACATCACGTGCTCGAAGTCGGCCGGCCGGCCGCGAATGATCGCGACGAGATGGACGACCGCGTCTACTCCCTCGCACGCGGCGCGAAGGGAGCCGGGGTCGGTCACGTCGCCGACCGCGAGCTCGACACCCCAGGCGGTGAACCGCGGCGCGCGCGTGGGATCGCGAACCAGCGCCCGCACGGCCGTGTCCTGCGCGCGCAACGCGTGCACGACATGCGGCCCGACGAAGCCCGTCCCACCGGTGACGAGAACGGTCAGTCTGCCGCCTCGAAGTTCTGCCAGTAGCGGCTCGCCGTCGGGCCGCGCTGGCCCTTGTACTTCGAGCCGATCGCATCCGAGCCGTACGGCGTCGCGGCCGGTTCCGTCATCTGCATGAAGGAGATCTGCCCGATCTTCATCTCCGGATAGATGGTGATCGGCAGATTCGCCACGTTCGACAGCTCGAGGGTCACGTGGCCGTCCCAGCCCGGGTCGATGAACCCGGCGGTCGAGTGGATGAGGAGCCCGAGCCGGCCGAGGCTCGACTTGCCCTCGAGCCGTGCCACGAGGTCGTCGGGCAGGCGAATGCGTTCGAGGGTCGAGCCGAGCACGAACTCGCCGGGATGGAGGACGAACGGGTGCTCGTCCTCGACCTCGACGAGCTCGGTCAGCTCCCCCTGCTCGACCTTGACGTCGATATACGGATAGCGGTTGTTGTGGAAGACACGGAAGAGCTTGTCGACGCGGACATCGACGCTCGACGGCTGCAGCAGCGCGTCGTCGTACGGGTCGATCTCGATCCTCCCCTCTGCGAGCAGGCGAGAGATCGTCGCGTCGGAGAGAACCATCGCGGCGATTCTATGGAACCGATTACCGTCGTTCCGATGCGCCGGCCCACCTTCCGCAAGTCGCCGTCCGAGTACGACGAGACCTTCATGGACACGATGGCGAATGAGTATCTGGAACGGACGGCTTGGACGGAGCTGCGCCTCGCGCACCTGCAGACGCTCGTCGAGCCGGAGCCCGGCGACCGGATCCTCGACCTGGGCTGTGCAGCGGGCGCGCTCACGCACTATTTCTCCGAATTCGGCGCCACGGTGATCGGCGTCGACTCCGCGGAGCAAGCGGTCGAGAAGGCGCGGTCGCTGTTTCCGGGCCTGGAGTTCAGACAGGCCGACGTCGCGGCGTTGCCGTTCGACGAGCACTCGTTCGACAAGGCAGTCGCGGGAGATCTCGTCGAGCACCTCGACGACTCGACCTTCCGAGCGATGCTGAGCGAGCTTCTGCGGGTGCTGACCCCGGGCGGCAGCCTCTCGATCTACACGCCCAATCCGCTCCACCTGATCGAGCGGCTGAAATCACATGAGATCGTTCTCGCTCAGAATCCGACCCACATCGGTCTTCGCACCTCGAAGGAGCTCACGAACATCCTGCAGAGCAGCGGATTCGTGGTCGATCGCGCCGAGTGGACCGCAAGCTTCTTCCCGGGCCTCAAGCAGATCGAGAAGGTCGGCGGCAGGCGCTTCGAGACGTTCCGTTACCGCTTGACCGTGCGGGCTCTGACCCCCGCCTGAGGTGACTCGGCCGGGCCAGCGGGCGCACCGGATATTGTGGGCTCGTGGCCGTCACACGCGCGATCGAGCTCCGCACGGAGATTCCAGGCCCGCGCTCCCGCGAGATCGCGGAGCGCAAGCGGAGGGTCGTCGCCGACCCGCTCGGCTTCTACCTGCCGGTCGTGATCGCGGACGGCAGCGGCGCGATCGCCACCGACGTCGACGGCAACAGCTTCGTCGACTTCGCCGGCGGCGTCGGCTGCCTCAACGTCGGGCACGCGCACCCGCGCGTCGTCGCGGCTGCGCAGGAGCAGGCTTCCCGCTTCTTCCACACCGACTTCACGGTCGTCCCGTACGAGATCTACGTCGAGTACGCCGAGCGGCTGACTGCGCTCGCCCCGTTCTCGGGCCCGGTGAAGGCCGCGTTCTTCAACGCCGGCACCGAGGCCGTCGAGAACGCCGTCAAGTTCGCGCGCGGCTACACGCGACGCCCGGCGGTGATCGGCTTCGAGGGCGGCTTCCACGGCCGCACGCTCCTCTCGCTCACGCTCACCTCCAAGACGCATCCGTACAAGGCGGGTCTCGGCCCGTTCGCGCCGGAGGTCTACCGCGTCCCGTTCCCGGACGAGTACCGCGGGATCACGGCTCTTGACGCTCTCGCCGCACTCGAGCGCGCGCTCTCGACGCACGTTGCAGCCGAGACGGTCGCGGCGATCGTCATCGAGCCGGTGCAGGGCGAAGGCGGCTTCATCCCGGCGCCGCAGGAATACATGGAGGGCCTGCGCGCGATCTGTGACCGCGAGGGGATCCTGCTCGTGGTCGACGAGGTGCAGACAGGCTTCGGCCGCACGGGCCGCATGTTCGCCATCGAGCACTTCGGCGTCGAGCCCGACCTCATGACGGTCGCCAAGTCGATCGCCGGCGGCCTGCCGCTCTCGGGGGTCCTCGGAAAAGCCGAGATCATGGACTCGCTCTGGGACAACGCCGTGGGCGGCACGTACGTCGGGAACCCGGTCGCCCTCGCCGCCGCCGTGGCCGTGCTCGACGTGTTCGAGGAGGAGGCGCTCGTCGAGCGGTCGCAGCGGATCGGGGAGACGATCCGGGCGCGGATGCTCGCCTGGCAGGAGCGCTTCGACCCGATCGGCGACGTCCGCGGCCTCGGCGCGATGATGGCGGTCGAGTACGTCGAGGATCGCGGGACGAAAGAGCCCGCTCCAGCCATCGCCTCCCGTGTCGCCGAGGAGGCTGCCGCCCGCGGACTGTTGCTCCTGACGGCCGGTGTCCACTCCAACTGCAACCGCGTCCTCTGCCCCCTCGTCATCACGGACGCCGAGCTCGAGGAAGGGCTCGCGGCGTGGGAGGAGGCGCTGGAAGCGGTCCTTGCGTAGCCGCCCCCGCGGTTCGTTCGTTGTAGGGGCGTGCCGGGACCGAGGTCGACTACCCGTGCCGTGCCGCGGCCTCCGCAGACCGGCGACCTGATCGCCGACCGCTACGAGCTCGAGGAGCTCGTGGGCACCGGCGGCATGTCGACCGTCTTTCGCGCGCGCGACCTCCAGCTCGACCGGCTCGTCGCGATCAAGATCCTCCACGAGCACTACGCCGCGGATCCCGAGTACCTCGCTCGGTTTCGCAGCGAGGCGCGCGCGGTCGCGCGGCTCTCGCACCCGAACATCGTCACCGTCATCGACCGCGGCGACGACGACGGCCGTCAGTACATCGTCTTCGAGAACGTGGACGGCGAGAACCTGAAGGAGCTCGTCGTGCGCTCGGGGCGTCTCCCGGTCGGGCAAGCGCTCGAGCTCGCCATCGCCATCGCCGACGGACTCTCGTTTGCGCACGACCGTGGGCTCGTCCATCGGGACGTGAAGCCGCAGAACGTCCTCCTCAACAGCGAGGGCGAGGTGAAGGTGACCGACTTCGGGATCGCGCGGTCGCTCCACGTGGAACACGGCGTCACCCAGACCGGCACCGTGCTCGGCACGGGCGAATACCTCGCGCCGGAGCAGGCGAGCGGCAAGCCCGTCTCGCCCGCGACCGACGTCTACTCGCTCGGCGTCGTGCTCTGGGAGCTGCTGACCGGCGAGGTTCCCTTCGTCGGCGAGAACTTCGTCGCGGTCGCGCTCCGGCACGTGAACGAGGCGCCGCCGGACCTGCGGGAGCGGCGCCCGGACGTGTCGCCGCGGCTGGCCGCCGCCGTCGCTTGCGCGTTGGCGAAGGATCCGGCCAGCCGCTTCCCGTCCATGAAGACGTTTGCCAAGGAGCTGCGGGCCTGCCTCGCCGAGGCCGAGCGCGGAGTGCCCCCGGCGGTTGTGGACGACGCCGGCGCGACGCTCGTCACGCGCCCCGTTCCAGCTCCGCCGCGTATTGCCCGGCGGCGCTCTCGTCGGCGTCCGCTCGTCTGGGCGCTGCTCGCGCTTGTCGTTGCCGGCGCGGCGTTCGCTGCGGTCGTGCTGCTCGGCGGTGCGAGCCACCACAACGGCGGCACGTTGGGCGGCGGCGCAACCGGAACGGCCGTCCAGCTCCACGCCGTCGGCAACGCCTACTCGAACCCGGACCACCCGGATACTCACGCCGACACCGCCCTGCAGGCGACGGACGGCTCCACGGCGACCTATTGGTACACGCAGACGTACGGCGACCAGACGTTCGGCGGGCTCCTGACCGGGCTCGGCCTCGTCCTCGATGCGGGTAGCCCAGTCAAGCTCGCTCAGATGACGGTGACGACGCAGACTCCAGGCTTCACGGCCGAGATTCAGTCCGGCGACTCGGCGTCCGGCCCCTTTGTCGCTGACTCGCCCTCGCAGACGGTCGACGGCAGGACGACGTTCACCCTGAACGGCAAGACCGCGCAGTACTACGTCGTCTGGATCACGGAGCTACCCCCACAGCGGTACGCGCAGATCTCCGAGGTCACCGCGAAGAGCTAGTACTCGAGCTTCGAGCGGCGCTCGTGCCGCTCGAACGCGAGCTCGATCAGCCGGTCGAGCGCGTCCGCATAGCCGATGCCCGACGCCTCGAACAGTCGGGCCCAGACGCTCGTCGCCGTGAAGCCGGGCATCGTGTTGAGCTCGTTCAGGACTACCTCTCCGTCGGCCTCCCGGACGAAGAAGTCGACGCGCGCGAGGCCCTCGCACTCGCTCGCGACGAACGACTCGACGGCGCGCCGCTGCAGCAGCTCGATCGTCTCGTCCGACAGGCCCGGCGGCGGGACGAGCAGCTCCATCCCGTCCTCGTCGTACTTCGACGCGTAGTCGTACCACTCGTGCTCGAGCGTGTCGATCTGCCCGGGCAGCGAGGCGATGGGCGGCGGCACGCGGTTGCCGAGGACGCCGACCTCGACCTCCGTCCCCGCCACGAACTCCTCGACCAGCACCTTCTCGTCGTGCCGGAAGGCGAGCTCGACCGCGGGCTCGAGCTCGTCCTTCGCGTGCACCTTGGAGATGCCGACCGAGGAGCCGAGCCGGGCGGGCTTGACGAACACGGGGTAGCCGAACGGGTTCTCGACCGGGTCGCCGAGCCGGATCGCATGGTGCGCCGCGACCGGGACGCCGCTGTCGCGCATGACCTTCTTGAACAGGTCCTTGTCCATCGCGAGCGCCGAGGCCGCGACGCCGGCGCCGACGTAGGGCACGTCGGCGAGCTCGAGCAGCCCCTGCACCGTGCCGTCCTCGCCGAACGGCCCGTGCAGGATCGGGAGGACGACGTCCACGACGCCGAGCGTCTCGAGCGTCCGACGCTTCCGCCGGAACGGGCAGCGTCTCAGCGGGTCCTCCGCCGAGCTCGCGTGGTGCGTCGCCGGCCGCCAGCGCCCAGCGTCCGTCACGGCCGATCGCGATCTCGGCGATCTCGTATCGCTCGGGGTCGAGCGCAGCGGCAACCGATCGCGCCGAGGCCAGAGAGATCTCGTGCTCGCTCGACCGGCCGCCCGCGAGGATGGCTACCCGGAGACGCCGGGCGGAGCTCACCCGCTGGGAGTCGTCGTCGTGGTCGGCGGCGGTGCCGGCGAGTGCTGACCGACCTCGATCGTCACGGTCGAGCCCTTGAGCGCACTCGTGCCGCCGTCCGGGTTCTGGGAGATGACGATGCCGTTCTCGCTCGGGTCGCTGACCGACACGGGCTGCTGGTTCACCACGAAGCCGAGGCTCTGGAGATCGCTGACCGCCTGCTGCGCGGTCTCGCCGACCACACTCGGGACGTTCACCTGCGGCGGTCCGTTCGAGACCTTGAGATTGACGGTCGTCCCCTTCGTCGACGACGTGTTCGGCGTCGGATTCTGCGAGATCACCTGGTTCTGCGGCGCGTCGCTGTTGACATAGCTCGGGTTCGGGTTGAAGCCGGCATTTCGCAGCGTGTCCAGTGCGGTCGAAAGGGTGTCGCCGACGACGTTCGGCACGGTTGCCGGCGCCGGGCCGGTCATGACGTTGACGCGCACCGTCGAGCCTTTCGGGACGAGCTCGTTGGCGGCCGGGCTGGTCGCCGTCACCTGACCCGCGGTATTGCCCGGGACGTTGTGCCGAACCGGCTTCAACCCGACGTTCACGAGGTTCGCCTCGGCCTGCGTCCACTGCTGGCCCTTGACGTCGGGCATCTTCACCTTCGGCGGGCCGGTGGAGACCCAGATCGTCACGGTGCCGCCCTTGTCGACCTTCGTGCCGGCACCAGGATCCTGCTTGAAGACGATCCCCTGCTTGTACCGCTCGCTCGACCCCTTCTTCGGGTCCGCGACGAGGCCAGCTGCGGTGATCTGTTGCTTGGCCCGCGCCACCGGCTCGTTGACGTAGTTATTGACCGGCACCTGCGGCGTCGATCCGGAGAGCTGATGCCAGACGAAGAAGCCTGCCACGAGCGCCGCCACGACGAAGCCGATCGCGACGAGCCACGGCCAGATCGGCCGGTCCGATTCCTCCTCCTGTTCCTCCTCGACGACCGCCGGCGGAACACCGGCTGCCGCTGCGGCGGGGGGAGTCGCAATCATCGTTGCGGCCGTCGCCGCTTCCGCCGCCACCACCGCCGCTGCCGCAGGGCGCCGCAAGACCTGCGTCGCCGTGTCGACGGTGGTCGCCGAGACCCGCGCGCCGCGCGCGACCCGGTCCAGGTCTCCCTCCATCTCGTCGGCGCTCTGGTACCGGTCGTCCGGATTCTTGGCGAGGGCCCGCAAGACGACCATGTCGAGCTCGGGCGAGATGTCGGGCCGCAGCTTCGAGGGCGGCTGCGGAGCGGTCGAGAGGTGCTTCATCGCGATCTCGACCGGGGTCTCGCCGTTGAAGGGCGTCTCACCGGTCAGGAGCTCGTAGAGGACGATCCCGAGCGAGTAGAGGTCGGAGCGCGGGTCGACCTCCCCGCCGCGCGCCTGCTCGGGGGAGAGGTACTGCGCCGTCCCGACGATCGAGCCCGTCTCGGTCATCTGACTCGTCCCGGCGCGCGCGATGCCGAAGTCCGTCACCTTCACGCGTCCCTCGCCGTCGACGAGGACGTTGTGTGGCTTGATGTCCCGGTGCACGATGCCGTGCCGGTGCGCGAAGCGCAGCGCCGAGAGGATCTGGCGCGCGTACTCGACTGCGACGTTGATCGGCGCGGCGCCCCGGCCGATGATCAGCTCCTTGAGCGTGCGCCCGTCGAGGAACTCCATCGCGATGTAGTAGGTGTCTTCGGCTTCGCCGCGGTCGTAGATCGAGACGATGTTCGGATGGTTGAGCGCGGCCGCGTTCTTCGCCTCGCGCCGGAAGCGCTCGATGAACTGGTCGTCGTTCCCGTGGCGGCTGTTGAGGATCTTGATCGCGACGCGGCGGCCGAGCTCCTGGTCCTCGGCGAGGTAGACGTCGGCCATCCCGCCCGCGCCGAGCTTGCGCTCGATCCGGTAGCGCCCGTCGAACAGCGTGTCGATGAGGGAGTCGCTTACCGCCACGGCCGACACAGGGTAGAGACATGGTCTGCGATGCAGGAACTTTCGGCGAAGGGGATGAGAGTCATCGTCAGTGGGCGAGCAGCTTTTCGAGGATTGCCTTCGCGATCGGGGCCGAGACCGAAGCGCCGAAGCCGTTCGGCTGCTTCTCGACCACGACCGCGACGACGTAGCGCGGGTTGTCGGCGGGGGCGAAGGCCACGAACCACGCGTCGTAGACGCCGGGCAGCCCGGTCTCGGCTGTGCCGGTCTTGCCGGCGACCTTGAGTCCCGAGGGGAATCCGACGGTCGCGGCTGTCCCGCCCTGGACGACGAGCTGCATCATCTGGTTCAGCTCGGCCGCCGTCTGCGGCTTGATCGGCTGTCCGAGCGTCTGCGGCGCGGTCTTGCTGACGAGGCTGCCGTCCGGCGCGGTGATCCGGTCCACGAGATACGGCTGCATCTCTTGGCCCCGGTTCGCGATCGCCTGTCCCACCATGGCCATCTGCAGCGGCGTGGCGAGCATGCTGAACTGGCCGAAGGCAAGCCGTCCCGGGTCGATCTGAGACTCGTTCGAGGGGTCGAAGAGCTTGCCGTTCTTGTAGAGACCGGACGCCAGACGCTCGTCGGGCGGAGTCTCCAGCGGCGGCAGTGAGTAGAAGCCGAACCGCTTCGCGTAGTCGAGGATCTTCCGGCCGCCGATATGCATGCCGACCTTGCAGAAGACCGAGTTGATGGAGTGCTCGAAGCCCTGGGCGAGCGTGACGTTGCCGAACGCCTCAGGCCCGCTCTGATCCGGGTTGCCCGCGTTCGAGACGCGCTGGCCGTACTCGATGCAGTAGCCGGGGTCGTTGAACGGCGAGCTCGGCGTGTAGGCGCCCGAGTCGAGGGCGGCCGCGGCAGTCACCATCTTGAACGTCGACCCCGGCGGGTAGAGACCCGCCGTCGCGTTGTTGACCAGGGCCGAGGCGGCGCCGCACGTTCCCTTGATCTTCTTCACCTTGTTGTAGCCGCTCGGCTGCACCATGAGGTTGGCGTTGTAGGTCGGCGAGGACGCCATCGTGAGCACGGCTCCCGTCTTCGCATCGAGCACGACGACCGCGCCGCAGCGGCCGGCGAGCTGCTGCAGCGCGAGCCTCTGGATGTCGGAACGGAGCGTGAGGTGCACGTTGTCGCCCTTCACCGTCTGGCCGCCGAGCCTGTCGAGTTCCTGCTTGACCGTGTTGCTGAGATTCGTGTTCGCGCCGGTCAGGTAGTCGTCGAGCGACTGCTCGAGCCCGGTCGTCGTGCCTTCCGTCGTGGCGTAGCCGATCACCTGCGGCGCGAGGTCGTTCTGCGGGTAATGCCGCGTGTAGATCGTGATGCCGTGCTTGCGGCTCCTGCGGTTGGTCGCGAGGACGGTGCCGCCGGAGGCGAGGAACTTGCCGCGGTCGACGGTCTGCCGCACGATGTTCGTGACGGAGTTGTCCTTGCGGTCCGCGAGATCGGCCTGGGCCCAGGTCTGCCAGTACGTCGTCGACACGACGAGGGCGGCGAGTAGGACGAGCGCGACGACGGAGATGTGGCGGAGCTGCCTGTTCACGCCGCGCTCGTCTCCCGGTTCGCGCGATTCGAGATCAGCATCAGCCCGGCAACGAGGAGGAAGTTGGCGACGACGCTGGAGCCTCCGTACGAGACGAACGGGAGCGTGATGCCCGTGAGCGGGATGACTCGCGTGATCCCGCCGACGATCACGAACGTCTGGAACGCGAAGCCGAAGCTCAGCCCGGCCGCGAGAAGCTTGGAGAACCCGTCGGTCGCGGCGAGCGCGATCTGGAAGCCGCGCAGCACGAACGCCATGTAGAGCAGCAAGAGCGCGGCGACGCCGACCAGCCCGAGCTCCTGCGCGAGGGCCGAGTAGATGAAGTCGGTGTTCAGGTCAGGGATCACCTGCCGCCCGGTCGTGCCGGTGAAGATCCCGTGGCCCAGCCCGGTCCCGCCGAAGCCGCCGTGGCCGATCGAGTAGAGGGATTGCACCTCCTGATAGCTCTGGCAGTTCTGCCGCAGGGTGTGCGTCCCGCTGAGCGGGCAGTAGACCTTGTGCACCGACCACGGAGAGAGCCAGTTCGTCACGCGCTCGCGCACGTGCGGCGTCCCTCGCGAGACGACGAACGACCCGGCGAGGAACAGGCCGAGCGCCACGGCGACGAACGTGATCCGCGCCGTCGCGATGTAGAGCATCGCGACGAAGATCCCGTAGTAGAGGAGCGCGCTGCCGAGGTCGTCGGTCGCGAAGAGGACGAGCATCGCGCCGCCCCAGATCGCGAGCAGCGGCCCCCAGTCCTTGAGCCTTCCCTGGGCCAGCACCTCACGCTTCTCGCGGAAGTACGCGGCGAGGAAGACGATCAGCGCGATCTTGCCGAGCTCACCCGGCTGGAACTGGAGCGAGCCGAAGTGGATCCAAAGCCGCGAGCCGTTGATCGACTCCCCGATCCCCGGCGCGAGCGGCAGGAAGAGCAGGAAGATCGCCGTGACGCCGAAGACGTACTTGTAGCGCTCGAGGACGCGATAGTCGTGGCGCAGCCAGAACAGGGTCGCGGCGAACACGCCGACGCCGATCACGATCCAGAGCCCCTGGCGGAACGCGTTGCTCGGGCCGAGCCGGTAGATCTCCGTCACGCCGATCGCCGTCAGGAGCGCGGCCATCGGCAACAGGTACGGGTCGGCGAGCGGCACGGTGAACCGCGCCACGACGTGCGCGACGAGGTAGAGGCCGAAGAAGAAGAGCGCGTAGCCGAGCGAGCCGTGCGAGATCTGCGACTTGAGCGCGATGTAGACCGTCGAGAAGCCGATCGCCGTGAGGATCCCGACCATGAGGAGCGCCGCGAGTTCCCGGTTGCGCAGGGTCATCGCGACAGCACCCAGATGACGATTGCGGCCGCGATCGCGAGGAGGACGATGCCGATCAGGACGATCCGGACTCGCCCCGCGTGCGCGACCGGCCGGGGAGCCTCGGGTTCGGCCGCGCTGAGCTCCTCTGACACTGCCGCGGGCGCGACGATCATGGTGTTCCCGCTCGGATCGGCTTCCGTGTATTCGCGCGTCTGCTCGTCGGGCTCGTCCGCACGGTCGTCGATCGCCGGCATCGCGACGGTGTCCTCGAGGTTCGGCGCAGGCTCCGACGAGATCCGGAACGCGACCGCCGTGATGTTGTCCTCGCCGCCGACGCGGTTCGCCGCCGCCACGAGCGACCTGACGGCCCGGTCGAGGTCGTTGCGGTTCTGGTGGACGAGCTCGAGGATCTCCGGGTCCTCGACCATGTCCGTGAGCCCGTCGGAGCAGATGAGGAAGACGTCCCCGTCCTCGGCCTCGATCGTGAAGCCGTCGACGTCGACGTCCGGATCCGTGCCTACCGCGCGCGTGATCACGCTCCGCTGCGGGTGCACGTTCGCCTCCTCCTCCGAGAGCTTTCCCGTCTTGAGCAGCTCGTTCACGAGCGAGTGGTCCTCTGTCAGCTGCTCCATCTGCTCGCCGCGGACGAGATAGGCCCGCGAGTCGCCGACGTGGCCGATCGCGACCGTCATGTCTTCGACGAGCGCGACCGTCATCGTCGTCCCCATGCCCGACGCGGACGGGTCGGTCGACGCGCGGTCGTAGATGCGGCGATTCGCCTCCTGGATGAGCGCGTCGATTCGCTTCGTCCCCTCGAGTCCGTCGGAGTCGCCGGCTTCGAGAGCCGAAGCTGCGAGCTGCGACGCGACCTCGCCGGCCTGTGCGCCGCCCATCCCGTCGGCGACTGCGAAGAGCGGCGGCGCGACGACGTAGTTGTCCTCGTTGCGGCGGCGCCTGCGCCCCGTGTCGCTCGCCACCGAATACGCGCCTACGGGCATCTCAGTCAGTCTCCACGCGGAGGTCGGTCTCGCCGACGCGGAGGACGTCGCCCGCGTCGAGCCGTTGCGCGCCGCTGACGCGCGAGCCGTTGACGTACGTGCCGTTCGTGGAGTCGAGATCCTGCACCCAGACGCCGTCGCCGCGCACCTCGATCCGGGCATGGCGGGCAGAGGCGAACTCGTCGCCGTCGAGCACGAGGTCGTTCTGTCCTCCGCGGCCGACGGTGACAGGCGCCGAGTTGAGCGGGAACTCCTCGCCCTCGCCGAGGCTCGGGCTGCGCTGGACGACGAGGCTCACCGACCTGCGCGCCGGCGACCCGTGACCGAGGCCAGCGGCCGCCGCGGCGGCCGGGGTCAGGATCATGCTGTCCTGGCTCGGCGTCTGCCGTTCGCGGGCCGCGGAGCGGATGACGCGGAAGACGAAGAGATAGAGCAGCACGAGGAACGCGATCTTGAGCGCGAGGAGGACCTCCGCGACCCCCGTCGAGGCGACCATGGCCACGGCGCTCCTATTCCCGTTCGGTCGAGAAGGTGACCGTCGTTTCGCCGACCGTGAAGCTCGAGCCGTCGTCGAGCCGCGCACGCTGGACGCGCTGCCCGTCCACCTCCGTCCCGTTCGTCGACCCGAGATCGACGAGCCAGTACGTCGAGCCCTCCTGCACGATCTCTGCGTGACGGCGCGAGATGTTCGGATCCTCGATTCTGACGTCGGCGTCGCGTGAGCGGCCGAGCACCGAGCGCTTCTTCTCGAGGACGAGCCGCTGGCCGCTCCACTGCAGCACCGCCACCTCTCGCTCGACCCCGAGGTCGACGGGCGAGGCGGCCTCGGTCGGCTGGGTGCGCGGCTTGTAGACCATCGTCGCGCCGGGCGGCGGGATCTCGGGTGGTGGTGCGGCCGCCTCCGCGGGCCGGCCGTGCTGCGCCATCCGGGTGGCGATGCCGAACTCGCCGACGCCGAGGTCCTCGTCGGTCTCGAAGAGGATCCGCGGTGGGGTGAGCAACGCGTAGCCCTCACGGGACGCATGCTCGGAGAGGTACTCCTCGAGCTCCGACACGAGCGAGTTCTCGTAGCCCTCGAACTGCTCGCGGTCGCCGGGGGAGAGGTAGATCGTGTACTCGTTCGGGACGTAGACACGCGTCACCGAGGTCGAGCGGTGCTCGTCCATCTCCTTCGCGAGCTTGCGCGCGAGCTCGACCGGCTGGACGTTCGTGCGAAAGGCACGGCCGAAGACCCCCTCGAAGATCCGCTCCAGCCTCTGCTCGATTCCCCGCAGCACCATCAGGTAGTGGCGGAGGGTACCCCCAGCGCAGGAGCCCGAAGCGCCGTGAACGCTGCAATCGCCCAGGCGCACAGCACGAGCGGCAGCGCGGCAGCGCTCGGGACGGCGGCCACGGTGAGGACGATCATCCCCGCGCCGAGCCCGGCTGCCGCCCAGCGCCCCCGAGCCCGTGCGTGCGGCAGGGCGAGCGCGACGAGCGCGAGCGCACAGGTCTCGAGCAGGAGCGACGGGTGCGCGGCGGCGGCACGGGCGAGCGAGCCCGCGACGTCGAACGGGTCGCGCGCGCCGGCGATGCCGATTCCGAGCGGCGCAGGCCCGCCGACGAGAGGCAGCGCGGCGTGGCGGATTCCGGCGGCGAGTGCCGCGGTCAGCACGCCGATCGCTACGCCGAGGACGCGCAGCGGCCCGGAGCGCACGCGCATCGCGGCCAGGGGGAGCAGGCCGAGCGCGGCGATCGGCGCGAGCAGCGGCCCGACCACGAAGAGCAACGCAGCGCGCGGCTCGCGCCAGGTCACGAGCAGCCAGCCGGCGGCGAGTGCCGTGTAGACGAGCGCGAGCCCGAGCGAGATGTTGCCCAGCGGTAGCACCGGCACCGCGAGCGCGAGCGCGATGCCGACGCGTTCCCGGAGGAGCGTCGCCACGGCGGCGACGAACGCCAGCGCGAGGGGCCAGCCGTGCGGGTAGAACGGCAGCGCCGACGAAGTCCAGCCGGCGAGGACGGCCGCGAGCACGGCCGTCAGAGCCCCGCCCGGCTCGATGCGGGAAGGAAAGCGGATGCCGGGCTTTGGGACTGACGCCGAAGAGGCCGCGCCGCGCAGCGCGTCGGCGAGCTCACGGGCCGTCGGCCTCCGAGCGGGGCTCTTCGCGAGCGTGCTGTCGACGAGACGCAGGAGCCGCTTCGGCAGATCCGGACGGAGCTCGGCGAGCGGCCGCGCTCCCGCTTCGATCGCGCGCGCCGTCTCGAGCATCGAGCCGCGCCAGAACGGATGGCGGCCGGCGAGCGCCTCCCACAGCATCACTCCGACTGCCCACACGTCGGCAGCCGGCGTCGCCTCGCCTCCGGCGAGCCGCTCGGGGGAGATGTACGCCAGCGTTCCCGGCACGTCGCCGGCCTCGGTCAGCGTCTCGGCGTCGGCCATCTGCGCGAGCCCGAAGTCGAGGACGCGGGCCGATACGCGATCGCCGTCGGCGAGGAGGACGTTCGACGGCTTGACGTCGCGGTGGAGGATCCCGGCGGCATGGGCGTGGGCCAGGCCGTCGCACACCTGCGCGCAGGCCTCGACCGCAGCCTCGTCCTGCAGCTCCCCGGCCCGCAGCGCCTCGCGGTAGGTGCGGCCGGGGACGAATTCGTACGCGATGTAGACGTGACGCGAGTCGCGGCCGAAGCCCCGTGCACGGAGGCAGGCGGGGTGGCGCAGTTGCGCTGCGGCTGCAGCCTCGCGCTCGGCTCGCGCGGCCGCTTTGCCCTCGCGGGCGATGATCTTGAGCGAGACGTCGAGCCCGGTGCGTTCGTCGCGGGCGAGCCAGACCGAGCCGGAGCCACCGCTGCCGAGCGGCCGCAACGGGCGGTAGCGGTCGAGGACGAGCTCGATGCTGGTGAGCGCTGGGGCGGCCTCTCCCATGCAAGAGTGGAGGTTGGCGACCCGGTCGGACTGTCCTTCCCGGAACCGCGGTAGGGTTGCTCCGGCCGCATGAGTACGCACGACGACGAGACCCCGCTCGAGTTCTTCGAGGAACCGGAGACGCTCGAGGCGCCCGCCAGGGAGCGACGGCGGATGAGGCCGCGGCGCAGCGGTGGTGGGCCGAAGCGTCCGACCCCGCCGCCCCACGGGGCCGTCGCCCTCGCGAGGCTCGCCGGCCTCGTGGCGCTGGCGATCGCGGTCGTGCTCGTGATCGCTCTCTGGGTCGGCTCGTGCCAGGGCAAGAGCACGCAGGCCGAGTACAAGTCGTACATGGCCGACGTGCAGCCGATCGCGCAGAGCTCGGCTGCAACGGGGACGGCGCTGGTGAACACGCTCGGCTCGGGGAAGCTGACCCTGACCAAGCTCCATTCGAATCTCGAGCAGTGGTCGCGGGAGCAGCAGCAGGCCTATGACGAAGCCTCGCGCCTGCGGCCGCCCGCGGCGCTCCAGGCGGCGCACCAGCAGGTGCTTTCGACGCTGCAGCTGCGGGCGATCGGGCTGACGAACCTCGCCGACACCCTCGCCGAAGCGGGCTCGAAGTCGTCCACCCAGGTCGGGAACCTTCTGGCGAAGCGCGCCGCGCTCCTGACCGCCAGCGACCTCGTCTGGTCCCAGCTCTTCAAGCTCCCGGCGACGCAGACGATGACGAGACTCGGCGTGAAGGGCGTGATCGCGCCGCCGTCGCAGATCGTCACGAATCCCGAGGTGATCACCCCCGATTCGCTCGGGCGCCTGTACGGACGTCTGCAGGTCGTGAACACGAGCAAGAACCCGCCGTCCGGCCTGCACGGCAGTGAGCTGCTCAGCACCGACGCAGTCTCGGGCAGCAGCACCAAGGAGCTCTCCGCCTCGGGCCCAACCACCGTGGACGTGGCGGCGAACCTCGTCTTCAAGGTGTCGTTCAAGAACGCGGGCAACTTCGACGAGGCCAACGTTCCGGTGACGCTGACGGTGACGGTCGGAGCCGTCAGCAGCACGAAGCCCGTCTACGCGAAGACGCAGCACGTCCTCTCGGTCCCGAAGGGGTCGACGCAGACGGTCCAGTTCGGGAACCTCCAGCTGCCGACGCACGCGTTCGGGGCCAACGCGATGGTGCACGTCGAGATCGGCAAGGTGCCGGGGGAGCAGACTCTCGCCAACAACAGGGCTTCCTATCCGGTCTTCTTCAGCCTTCCCTCCAACGGGTAGTCCGTGACCTCGTCGGTGGCAGGCTGGATCGCAATCGGGGCGGCGGCCGTGGCCGTCGTCGCTCTCGCCTTCGCGCTCGTGCTTCATGCGCGCCTCCGCAAGGTGCGGGCCGCGCAGCAAACCCTCCTCGGGAGCGGCGGCGGCGATCTCGTCGACTTCGCCGTCTCGCTCCAGGGCCGGATCGACGGGCTGCACCGTGCGGTCGACGAGTTCACGGCGTCGCTCGGCCGCCTCGAGCGCCGTGTCGATTCGAGCGTCTCGCGGCTCGCCGTCGTCCGCTACGACGCCTACGAGAACACGGGCGGCCACCAGTCTGCCTCGGTCGCGCTCCTCGACGCGTCCCGCACCGGTGTCGTCCTGACCGCGATCCAGGGACGGGACTACGCGCGGATCTACGTCAAGGAGCTCGACGACGGTCGTGCCGCCGTCTCCCTCTCGCCGGAGGAGCAGCAGGCCGTGGAGCGCGCGATGCGCTCGCAGCAGTAGCCGTTTAGGGCACTGCTACTTTTCGCGCAGGTTGCAGCACGTTCTTGTCTTGAATGCAAGTTACGAGCCGCTCAACGTTTGCACGGTGCGGCGTGCCCACGTGCTCGTCTTCAAGGGCAAGGCCGAGGTCATCGAGCGGCTCGACAAGCCGCTGCGCTCCTCGACCGGCAGCTTCATCTGGCCGCACGTGATCCGGCTGCTCCACTACGTGCGCGTGCCGCGCGCGATCCAGCGCAAGATCTCGCGCCGGGCGCTCTTCGCCCGCGACGGCTGGCGCTGCGCCTACTGCGGCACGACGAACGGCCGTCTCACGCTCGACCACATCGTCCCGAGGTCGAAGGGCGGCGAGTCGATCTGGGAGAACGTCGTCACCGCCTGCGCGCCGTGCAACCTGCGCAAGGGCGACCGCTCGCTCGAGCAGGCCGGCATGCAGCTCCACACGTCACCGCGCGCACCGACGCCGACGCTCTTCATCAAGCTCGCGGCGCCCCGGATCCCGTCCGGCTGGACGCCCTACCTGCCTGCTACGGCCTAAACGGGTTCGGGCGAGAGGACGCTCGCCCAGGCGACAGCCCTTTCGTGCGGGCGAGCATGAGCGGTGGTAGGCCCGCGAGCACCGGCCACCGATCTCCGCACAGCGGCGGGACAGTCTTCACTGCTTCCTGCGGTCCGTGATCCACGGATCGCTGCGTGGGGGTCTACGGGTGTTCCGGTCACTTGCCAATCTGGAAAGTACCTGTCATACTTTCCACTATGGAAAACACCACGGAACCTCACGCTCCTAGCGCGGCCGAGGCCTCAGCAGCGCTGAACGACGCTGAGGAGGCGCGGGCGGCTCTCGCTGAGAGCACGAAGATGCCGTCCTGGTTCTTCGCCTCGATCGGCGCCGCGATCGCTGTGCAGATCGCCACGACGGCGGTTGGGGTCGCAGACCCCTCCTCGGCGAAGCTCGCAGCTCTCGCAGCCGGCATCGCGGTCCTGGTAGCCGTGGCTGGAGTGCAGCTGGCGCGCTTCCACCGGCTCAACGGAGTCCGGCTGGGCGGCCTCGTCAGCCGCGTCGTGCTCGGCACCGGGACCCTCGCGTCGGCCTCGTACGCCGTCGCGGGTATGGCAGCGATCTTGGGAGCCTTCAACAAACAGTGGTGGCTCGTCGGGACCTCAGCGATCGTCGGCGGCGCGGCCTACGCGCTAAACGGGCGCCGCTGGCTCCGCGCCTACCGGACCGAGCCCGCGTTGCACGCGCGCGCGCAATCGCTCACCTGGCTGGCACTGCTCACGGTGGCGGCACTCGCTGGCCTGGCCCTGCTGCTGCTCTATCGCTGATGGCCGAGCTCGACGCGCACGTCCTCGCACCCGCGCGACTGAAACTCATGATCACCCTCACAGCCGCCTCCGAAGCCGAGTTCTCCGCCGTCCGCGACGCCCTCGAAGTCAGCGACTCCGTCCTCTCCAAGCATCTCGCCGCACTGGAGACAGTCGACTACCTCAAACGCCGCAAGGGAGTCCATAGCGGACGGCGCACCACCTGGATCTCCCTCACATCCAAAGGACGCAAGGCGCTCCAAGCGCACGTGGCCGCCCTGCAGGAGTTGATCGCCAGCATGGCCTAGGAGTGTCCCGCTCGCAAAGAGTTGCAAGCCGTTGAGGTGACTATCTGGCCCCCTTCGACGCGGCTCGCCCCTAACCACGCCTCGGGTGACATTCCGGAACTCAATGTCATCCTCAGCCGGTGTTGTCCGGTTGTGGGCTGAGACTCGGGAAGGCGGCGGCTGACTCGATTCCTGAACGTCGCCCGTGGGCTGACTTGCTTGTGTCGCCGTCGCCTTCCCGAGACCGTCGAGCGTGACCTGATAGGAGCTTGACAGCTTTGCCTCGATTGAGGCCTGTCCGCTCGCCGGTCGCCCCCAACGGTAGGAGGCACCGCAGATGATTCGTGATCGGGGTGGACGTGCACAAGCACTCCTTCTCTGCTGTTTCTGTCGATGAGGTCGGCCGGCAGCTCGATGCGCTGGAGACGTGTGACGTCGAGGAGCTGGTCGCCTGGTCGAAGCGGGTTGCTCGGCGCCGCTTGTGGGCGCTGGAGGACTGTCGGCACGTGACGCGGGGTCTGGAGCGAAGACTGCAGCAGCAGCGGCAGCCGCTGGTCCGCGTGCCGCCGAGGTTGACCGCGCCGGAGCGCCGCCGCGGCCGGGTGCGGGGCAAGTCGGACCTGATCGACGCGCTCGCCATCGCGAGGGCCGCGCTGCGCGAGCCGGTGCTCGACTCGCCACGGCCTGGTGAGGCTCGGCTTCGTGAGTTGAAGCTGTTGGTCGACCATCGCGATGATCTCGTCGACGAGCGCCGTCGAGCTCAGCAGCGGCTGCGCTGGCACCTGCACGAGCTTGATCCGACCCTGCAGGTCCCGCTCGGCGCTCTCGACCGTGCCGTCTGGCTCGACCGCCTGGCACGCCGGCTCGCCCGCCGCGAGCAGACGACCCAGACGCGGATCGCCCGCGAGCTGCTCGGCCGCTGCCGCGCCCTGACCCGCTCGGTCCTCGAGCTCGACCGCGAGCTGCAGGCGCGAACGACAGCGATCGCGCCACGACTGCTCGAGCTGCCCGGCTGCGGCGGCCTCACAGCCGCCAAGCTGCTCTGCGAGATCGGCCCGATCGACCGCTTCCGCTCCGATGCCCAACTCGCCCGCCACGCCGGCGTCGCACCCCTCGACGCCAGCAGCGGCAAACACAAGCGCCACCGCCTCGACCGCGGCGGCAACCGCCAACTCAACTGCGCCCTCCACCGCATCGCGGTCACCCAAGGCCGCGTCCACGCCCCAGCGAAGACCTACCTCGAGCGCAAACAAGCCGAAGGCAAAAGCCGCCGCGAAGCACTCCGCTGCCTCAAACGCCAACTCGCCCGCACCGTCTACACCACCCTCAAAAGCGAGCCCCTATTGACATAGGAGCAACACTGGCCCAAGTCAGCGACTCGCCGCCTGAAGACGCGATTAGCCTGCAACCATCGTGGACAGCGACCCGCTGGTAATCCCCTTGAAGCCGCCGCGTTTCTTCGGCTGGCTCGCGAGGCGAATGAACGGCAATGTTGCGCCACACCTCACGGCCACAGAAGAGGCGCTCCGCTGCCCGCTCGCTGGACACACGACTGGGACCATGTGACCCGCGTCTCGATCGGGCAGCACGCCTTTGGCCGCTCGCTCCGCATCGAGACCTTTAGGCCTGAGGATGTTCGCTCTCTCAGACCGTCGAAGATGGTGCGTTCTCTCCTCTGGATCAATTCCGTTTTCGGGCAGCCCGCCGTTCAGGTCTCGGAGACTGCGCTCGATCGCCCGCTGGAGAGCGTCATCGAAGACCTCTCGAAGAAAGCCGGTCGCCCTCTCGGTTGATTGAAGCGGCCGAGCTCAGACGTCATTCCGGAACACTGGCCCAGGCGAGCGGCCTCGGCTACGAGCGGCGATCCACGCGGGTGTACTGCCAGAAGTAGGCGCAGCCCTTGTCCGCGTTCACTTCAGACAGTCGCCGGACTTCGCTCTCGGCCAGCTGCTCGTCCCAGACGATGCGTCGCACAGTGAAGCGCTCCTCATCTGTAGGAGAGTCGTGATCGACGCGCACAATCGCGTAGGCAGGCTCGACGTCCTTCACGGGTCTCAGTCAAGCAGACCGCCGAGGCTTGCTCGGGGGTCGTTCGGGAACACTGGCCCAGCCGACATCCATGCAGCTTGAGTCGGCGACGACCCACTCGCCGTGCTCGTCTTATCTAGAACGTGGTGCAGCTCTTGGCCAGATAGTCCGTGATCTTGAGCGGGCTCCACTTGAAGAACGCGAGCGGCCGGCGTTTCGCATCGTCCTTGCGGACGGCGATCAGTCCCCGCTCCGGTGTGCCCCCCGTCATCGTGATCCGGAAGTGGACGAGCACGCGCTTGACATGCGTCGGGCACTTACCGGAGGTGTGAGCGATGAAGGCGGTCGTCACCGTCTGACCCAGGGTGAGTCCGGACGGCTTGAATGCGGCCCGGCGCGAGGACGGACGGCAGACCGGCCCGTCGACCTTCAGGCTGTTCTGCACGTCTTTGAAGACGACTTGATAGGCGTGGTCGTTCGCCGTGGTCACGCTCGCCATTGCCGGCCCGCCCGGATCTTGGCCGCCCGGTGGCAGACGAACCTGCATCCCAAAGAAAAAGGGATGTTGACGCCATGTGCGGCACGAATAGGTCTTGTCAACAACTCGCGCCGCCCCTGCGTAGGCCCGTGTAGAGCTCGCGAATGCGGCGTATGCGCTCGCCGAGACGACTACGGCAACGGCTGCCGCGACGAAGACGATCCGACCCCAAGTTGGCTGCATCGTGTGAATGTCTCCCCGTTCCGCGACCGGACGACGATTATGGATCGTACCGCCGCGAGTCTCGGGCGCGACCGTCGGCCGAACGAGGTACCCGCGGGTCACGTGAGAGGACTGTGACTGTGCGCTGGTCCCGTCTGGGGCTGTGTCAGGTTGGTGCCGGTGCTCTTTGCTTGTGACTCGGTGAGAGGATGATCCCGTCTGCGGGTGTCTTGCCAGTGATGTGTCCGGGCGAGGAGTGGCCGCGTCGGGTGTCGTCCTCGTCGCGCTGCATCTCGTTCCCACCGGACTCGATCCGATCCGCTACGCCGTCAGCGACTACGGCTGGACGCGCTATCACCTGGGCTACCGCGCGATGGTCGTGCTGCAGGGCGCGGGGGCGATTCTGATCGCGGTCGGGCTGGGTCAGCAAACGGACGCGGCGTCGCTCGGCTGGCTGTACGTCTACGGCGTCGCGCGGCTCCTCGTGTCGCAGTTCATGACCGATCGCGAGCCTGAAGGAGTTGGCTCGCTCTCGCGCACCGGCCGCATCCACATGCTGCTCGCGGGAATGGCTTTCGCCTCGATCGCGGTCGCCGCGACGCGCATCGACTGGACGGGGAAGCCCGGTGCGCTCGGCCCGCTCGGCTGGCTGGTCACGGCGACGGCGATCGCGACCGGAGTCGCCATCGTCGTCCGCCCGCTGCGGAGGGTCGCATTCGGACTCGTCGAGCGGACGTACTACGCCGCCTCGATCATCTGGCTCGTCGTCGTCGCCGCCTCGATCGTCTAGCTCGGGGTCATTTGAGACACTCCGAGGCTCCACGAATCCACGAGACGAAACGAGGCGACCATGTACGCAGTGATTCGCGCCTACCCCGGCAACTCCGACCTCGCAGACACGCTTGTCGAGCACGAGAGCGACATCCGGCAGGTGATCGGCGGTATCGACGGTTTCAAGGCCTACTACCTCCTCAAGCTCGCCGAAGGAACCTCCACGGTCAGCGTCTTCGAGAACCAGGAGGGCGCGGAGGAGTCGAGCCGTGCTGCAGCCGCGTGGCTGTCCGAGAACCTGCCGGATCTGAATGTCGAAGCGCCGTACGTCACGGCCGGTGAAGTGCTCATGACGCTCTAGAAAAGGGGGCCGAGGTGTTCAGGAAGACCGAAGAAGAGAAGGCAGCCGACGAGGCCCGCAAGCAGGCCGACGAAGAGACCCGGCGCCAGGCTGCCGAGGCCGCAGAGCAGCAACGCAAGGCCGAGGAGTTCGCCCGCTCACCGGTCGGCGGAGCGACGGCGGCACGACAGCAGGGACAACAGCTGTTCCAGCTCCTGCTGCCGTTGGCGGAGCTGAACGGCGACAGCTCCTCCTTCGGCTCCGCCGACAACCAGCTGCGAAGTCTCATGCAGAACAACGTGCTCGACGAGATCGAGAAGGTCGGGTGGCGGCTGGAACGGGCCGACGCGGTGTTCACCGAGACCGGCGCGACGAGCAGCAGCCGGGTCCTGTCCACCGGCGAAGGGACCGTCACGCGCGGAACCATCTACGGCCTGTACATCTTCCGCGCGACCTGAGAGCTAGAGCTCTCCGGCTCCGTGCCGGGAGGCGATGCACTCGAGCGCCCAGCCGTTCGCGGCGAGGACGACCTGCTCGCCGAGGACGTCCGATTCGCGGCCGGCCTGCTCCTGCGGCAGCTCGATGACGACCTGGTGGACGGACGCCTCGACCGCCTCGCCGAACTCGTGGCGCTCCTCCGAGACGATCGCGAACGACGGCAGGAAGTCTCTGAGAGCGAGCGCGAGCTCGTCGATCTCGGCCGGGGTCGCGTGTCTGCCGGCGAAGACGCCGAAGTTGACGCGCACCTCGATCCACGGCTCGTCGCGGTCGCGGACGAGCAGCGAGATGGCGGGCTCGTCGATCAGCGGCCTCATGCCGGACTCCTATCCGGCCGCTCGAACTCCTAACGCTCCCGCGGCTCCCAGCCGAATTTGAGCCTCGTGAAGACGAGGCCTGCGACGCCCCAGGCGGCGAGGATCGCGAGCGCCTCCGGCTGGCTCCAAACGGCGTCGCCGTGGAGGTACACGGCGTTGACGAGCTTGACGAGGTAGGTGAGCGGCAGCACGTCGCCGATCGCCCGGAGGAACTCGGGATACCCCTTCGTCGGCCCGAACGCGCCGCTGAGGAAGGCCATCGGCAGCAGGATGAAGTTGACGACCGCGGACGAGCCCTCGGCCGAGCGGATCACCGACGCGGTCGCGGTCCCGAGCGCGGCGAACACGGCCGCGCCGATCACCATCGTGACGACGAGCGAGCCGACATCGGGCGGGAACGGCGTCCCGTACAACGCCCGCCCCAGCAGGAAGAGCGCAATCGTCTGGAGCCCGAACACGATCAGTGTCGAGACGAGTAGCGAGGCGATGTACGTCGCCGGCGGGAGCGGCGTCGAGCGGAGCCGCTTCAGGACGCCGCTCTCGCGGCGGAGGACGAGCTGGATCGCCAGCCCCGCGAAGGCCGTGTTCGCGCAGCCGTAGGAGATGAGCCCGGCGAGCACCGCCCAGACGATCGGCAGGTGCTGGTATTTCCCGTGGTAGACGGCGCCGAGCAGGACGAAGAGCAGCAGCGGGAAGATGAAGATGAAGAACGCGGCCTCCCGGCTGCGCCAGAAGACGAGCTGCTCCGAGCGGAGCTGATGGACGAAGAGCCGCCGCGCCGGCCGTCTCGCTCCGACGCGTATCGCCTCGGCGCTCACGCCTCGACCTCGACCTCGGCCTCGTCGGCCTCGGCCGTAAGCGCGAGGTAGACCTCCTCGAGCGACGGGCGCCGCACCTGCAGGCCCTCGAGCTCCTCGCCGCGGGCGAGCGCGGCGGAGGTCAGCTCCGCGAGTACGCGGGTCGGCTCGTCGGTCTGCACGAGCACGTCCTCGCCGTTCTGCCGGTAGCGAATCTCCGTCTGCAGCTCCGTGCTCGTCAGCTCGCGTGGCGTCCCCACTCGCACGATCTGTCCCTCCCGCATCACGGCTACGCGGTCGGAAAGCTGTTCCGCTTCGTCGAGGTAGTGCGTCGTGAGGAGGACGGTCTTGCCGAGCGCGCGAAGCGAACGGATCATCTCCCACGCCGCGCGGCGCGCCTGCGGGTCGAAGCCCGTCGTCGGCTCGTCGAGGAACACGAGATCCGGGTCGCCGACGAGCGCGATGCCGAGGTCGAGCCGCCGCTTCTGACCGCCCGACAGTGACTTGATCCGCGCATTCGCCTTCTCCTGGAGCCCGACGAGCGCGATCACCTCGTCGACGTCGCGCCGCGCGCGGTAGTAGCCGGCGAAGACGGCGTGCGTCTCGCGCACGGTGAGGTTCGGCCACAGCTCGGACTGCTGCAGGACGACGCCGATGCGCTCGCGGAAGTCGGCCGCCGGCCGGTCGGGGTCGCTGCCGAGCACGCGCACCTCGCCGCCGTCGCGCTTGCGGTAGCCCTCGAGGATCTCGATGGTCGTCGTCTTGCCGGCGCCGTTCGGCCCGAGCAGCCCGAAGACCTCCCCTTCCTCGATCGAGAAGTCGACTCCCCGGACCGCCTCGAGGTTCCCGTAGGCCTTGCGCAGGCCGCTGACCTCGATCGCAAGCATCCGCGGCGAAGGGTAGACGGGGACCCGCCGCTACAGTCGCGCCGTGGGCACCTTCCGCTACGTCGTCGCGGACGTCTTCACGGATGTGCCGCTCGCCGGCAACCAGGTCGCCGTCTTCACCGACGCGCGCGGGATCTCGGAGGAGCAACTGCAGCCGCTCGCCCGCGAGATCAACTTCTCCGAGACCGTCTTCGTCTACCCGGCGGCCGGCGGCGGGCACGCGCGACTCCGCATCTTCACGCCAACGCTCGAGCTGCCGTTCGCCGGGCATCCCGTGCTCGGCACGGCGTTCGTGCTCGGCGGTCCGCTCCAGCTCGAGGAGCTCTGGCTCGAGACGGGCGCCGGCGTCATCCCGATCCGGCTCGAACGGGACGGCTCGAGCGTCGTCTTCGGCTGGATGCGCCAGCCGGTCGTCACTGCGGAGCCGTACGAGCAAGCGGACGAGCTGCTCGCGCTGCTCGGCGTGGAGCAGAGCGGGTTGCCGGTCGAGCTCTACCGGCAGGGGCCGGGTCACGTCTACGTCGAGCTCGACTCGCCCGAGGCCGTCGCGGCACTGCGGCCGGACCTCGCCGCTCTCGAGGGGCTCACGCCGCACGGCACGGACTGCTTCGCGCGCGACGGTGACGCATGGAAGTCGCGCGTCTTCGTCCCCGCTCACGGGGTCGGCGAGGATCCGGCCACGGGCTCGGCGGCCGGACCGCTTGCGCTCCATCTCGCCCGGCACGGTCGGATCGACTTCGGCGACGAGATCGAGATCCGCCAGGGAGCGGAGATCGGCCGACCGTCGACGCTCTACGCCGTCGCCCGCTCGCCCGAGGAGGTCGAGGTCGGCGGCTCCGCCGTCGTCGTGGCGCGCGGCGAGTTCCGGCTTTGACGCGTATCGTCGTCATCGGCCCGAGCGGCAGCGGCAAGACGCGGCTCTCCGACCGTCTCGCGGGCCTGCTGCACGCCCGTCACGTCGAGATCGATGCGTTGTGGCACGGCCCGAACTGGGAGAGCTGTGGGCCGGAGGAACTGCTTGCCCGCGTCTCGGCCGCAACCGAAGACGACGGCTGGATCAGCGACGGGACCTATCACTCCATCATCGGCGACATCGTCCTCGAACGCGCCGAGACGGTCGCCTGGCTCGACCTGCCCGTGGCGCTCGTCATGTGGCGTCTCGTGAGGCGCAGCTGGGTGCGCAAACGCGACGACGTGGAGCTCTGGCACGGGAACCGCGAAGAGCGGTGGCTCAACCAGATCCGCTGGCTCTTCTGGCCCGCGTTCAAGCGCGCTCTCGAGAATCGGCGCGACCTGCCCGCGCGCCTCGCCCTTCACCCCCAGCTGCAGGTGCACCGCTTGCGCTCCGACGCGGACGTCGAGGCGTTCGTTCAGTCGATCCAGCCGACCGAGTCGATGTCGGGCAGCTCGAACGGGAGCGAGCGCCAGAAGACGCCGCCGTTGGCCGAGACGTAGAGCCGGTTGCGCGCCGCGTAGAGCATCCGGTCGGGTTCGTCTTCGGCGATCGCGACCGCGAAACCCGGCGGCAGGCCACCGCCGGCCTCCCGCCACGTCGCGCCGCCGTCGTTCGAGAGCATTAGCGGCGGCCTCCGCTCGACCACCGCGACGACCGTCGAGCCGGCGCGAGCCGCGGCAACGACACGCGGCAGCGACACCTCGGGGCGCTCGACCGGCGGCACCTCCTGCCCCTCGCCGACCAGTGACTCGTCCTCGGCGTCGACGAGGAAGACGCCTGCGACGGTGCCGACCGCGGCGATCATCAGGCTGCCGCCGTGAGCAGAGCCGAGACCAGAGCGGTCGCTCGCCGTGCTGCCGAGATCGGCCCGTGGCCGCCGGCGCGCGCGCTCAGGTAGGCGACCGAGAACGCGTCCCCGGCTCCCGTCGGGTCGCCCTGAGCCGGGCGGGCCGTCAGCCGTTCTGCGGCATCGCGCGTGAGGACGAGCGAGCCGGCGGCGCCGAAGGTCACGACGATCTCCGGGACGCCGAGTTTGCGCAGCTGCTCGAGGTCGCCGCCGCCGAGAATCGCCTGCGCCTCCTCCTCGGCGAGCTTGAGGATCGAGACGTGACGGAGGAGCGCCCGGTCGAAGTCTGCGTCGAGCGCGAGCGGGCCGACCCGGCGCGCCCGCACCAGCCCGTGGCCGTCGAGCAGCACCCGCCGGCGGCGCGCGATTCGCTCGAGCGCCTCCGGTGAGAAGTCGTCGCGCAGGATCGGCGCCACGTGCACCCACTCGACCCGCCGCAGGATGCGATCCGGCTCGTCGCTCTCGCTCCAGGGTTCCCCGATCGTCTCGACACGCATCTCGCGGTGTCCGTCGGCGTCGTACCGGAACGAGAACGACGTCGTCTCGCCGGAGGCCACGAGCGAGACGGGCAGGCCCAGCGCTGCGAGCCGTCGCAGGTACGACCGCCGCTCGGGCTCCCCGCACTTCGCCACCACGATCGCCTCCTGGTGGAGCGCCCGCAGCGCCCGCGCCGCGTACCAGGGGCCCCCGCCGATGCGGTCGGCGCCGCCGCCCACGACGTCACGCGTTAACGGGCCGATCACGGCGAGCGGTCGCACGACTCGCAAGCGTAAGGCCGAGCGACAGCACGAAGGAGAGAGCGAAGCTCGGCAGCGAGCCGCCGATCGCCACCTGGCCGGGATGCGTGTGCTCGACCAGATGCAGCCACGAGCTCGGCCCGACCGGCGCGAGCCACTGGTAGAGACAGAAGCCGGCAGCCCACGCGAGGATCTGGCCCGGACGGAACTCCGGAGCCGCGAAGGGATCGCGCTCGCCGGCCAGCCACTGCGCGAGCAGCACGCCGAAGAGCGGCACGAAGAACGAGCCGAGCAGGTAGAGGAAGCTCTGGTAGTTGACGAGATCGATGACGAACGTGCCCGCGGTGGCCAGGGCTGCGACGGCGACGATGAGCAGTCGCTGTGGGGCGCGTGGCAGGACGTTTTGCAGCGAGACCGCGGCCGAGTAGATGTTCGCGAACGGCTCCTTCGTCTCGTCGATGCCGAGCGCGACGAGCGCGAGCGCCGCGCCGAGGCCGCCGGTGGCGATCGCCCCGATCACCGACGGCGCGTCCGAGAGCCCGCGCGAGAGCAGCAGGATCGCGCCGAGCGCGTAGAGCCAGACGTTCGGGAGGAAGTAGCCGACCGCCGCGCCCCAAAACGCGCCGCGACCGCTCCTCGAGAAACGCGTGTAGTCGGCGGCGAGGGGGAGCCAGGAGACCGGCATCGCTACGACGAGGTCGACTCCCTGCCAGAAGCTGAGTCCGCCCTGCCCGGGCTGCGACCAGATGGCGCCGAGATCGGCGTCGTGCAGCGTCCACCACGTGAGGTACGCGAGTGAGGCGAGGACGACCCAGAGCGCGACGCGCTTCACCCAGACGCGCACGAATGCGACCGGACCGAGGAGCGCGAGGACGGTCGCCGCCGCCGCGGCCGCGAGCTTCCACACCCAGAGCGGGCCGTGCACGAGCGCCTGCGCCGCGGTCGCGATGACGAGCACCTCGAAGATCGTCCAGCCGAGGTTCTGGACGACGTTGAGCCCGGTCGGGAGGTACGAGCCGGCGCGGCCGAGCGGTGCGCGCAGCAGAACCATCGCGGGTACGCCGGCCTCCGCGCCGATCGCGGCGGCGCACCCGAGCAACGCGTTGCCGAAGATCCCGCCGACGAGGATCGCGAGCAGCGCCTCGGGCAGCGAGAGGCCGGGGACGAGGAACGCGCCGGCGACAAGAACGAGCAGGCTGAGTCCGAGGCTCGACCAGAGCATCCCGTTCTCGAGACCGCCCAGCGTCCGCAGCCGCGCCGGAACCGGCGTGATGCCCCAGGCTGGTGCTTTGTCCAAGCGCTACTCCCTTCGCCGGTATGACCCGGATCAGGTTCGACGGGTGTGATCTCAGCCGCGTGGGCGGCACCCCGGTGCGCCGAGTGTACGAGTCAGGCGGCGGCCGGCGACGGGGTCGTGCTCCCGTCGGGCGCGATCCCGTCCCTGAGCCAGCGGACGTTGGCGGCGATCTCTTCCTCGGGATCCATGCCCAGGTGCCCCCCGGCGTCCTCGACTGCGACGACACAGCCGGGGACGTTCGCCGTCAGCCATTCGCCGTGCGCCGGCGGGACGAGAACGTCCGTCAGCCCATACCGGATCAGCACCGGCACGGAGATCGTCCCGACGTCGAAGCCCCAGGGCTGCTGGAACGCAAGGTCGTCGTCGGCCCAGCCGCCGACACCGTTCGCCGCCCACTCGGGGGTCGCCTCGCGTGTGACCTGCATCGACTCCGGCCGCGCGAGCGCCGCACGGTCGGCCTCGCTCAGGTCGAAGTCGTCGAGGAGGCTCGAGGGATCGACCGCTACCCGCTCCTCAGCTTCCTTCTGCAGCTCCTCCAGCCGCGGCACGAGGATGTCCTCGCCGGCCTGCGCCCAGCCGAACTCCTTCACGTTCTCGGGATCCATACCGGCCAGCCACTCGTCCTTGGCCAGCCCGGGAGTCCCGAGCGGTGCGACGCCGACGATGCACACGGCGCGAACCACGCGATCGGGAAGGAGCGCCGCGCACGCGAGCACGTGCGGCCCGCCGCCCGAGCCGCCCGACACGCCGAAGCGGTCGAAGCCAAGCTCGTCGGCGAGGGCCGCGACATCGGCGGCCTCGTCGGCCACGCCGCGGCCGTGGTGACGGTCCGACCTGCCGTAACCGGCGCGATCGTGCGTCACCCAGTAGGCGCCGGCCCGGACGTAGACGTCCTCGTTCGGCCAGCGGTTGAGGCGGCAGCCCGGGGTGCCGTGCAGGCTGAGCACGGGGAATCCGTCGGGGTCGCCCCACGTGGCGTACGCGAGCGTTCGCCCGTCGGGCAACTCGAGTGTGCGGAGCGGCTCCCCCACGGGGCGAGCATACGTTGCGGCCGCGGGTCTACGGATTAGTGTTGACCGACCCCGGGGATCGGCAGGCATGAAGAAGCTCCTCGAAATCCTCGTTTGCTTCTTGCACCCGCTTGCGGTCGTGCTCGCGTGGATCAACCTCGCCGGTCGTAATGATCTGAGCGGCGGCAAGAAGCTCGCCTGGGCCATCTTCGTGCTCTTCCCGATCGTGCCGTTCGTCTACGTCCTGACGGGCGGCGACCTCTGGTGAGCTAGAGGCAGCTCGGTCCGGCTCTACTCGGAAAGCAGGCGTCTCAACACGTACCGCAGGATGCCGCCGTGACGGAAGTACTCCCGCTCGCGCGGCGTGTCGAGCCGGAGGCGGGCGCGGAACTCCTTCTCGTCCGCACGCACCGTGACCTCGTCGGCCTCGCCGCCGTCGAGGCCGGTGACCGAGAACTCCTCCCGGCCCGTCAGCCCCAGCGTCTCGGCGTTGTCGCCCGGCATGAACTGGAGCGGTGCGATCCCCATCATCAGGAGGTTCGAGCGGTGGATCCGCTCGTACGAGTCCGCGATCGCCGCGCGCACGCCGAGCAGGTCCGGCCCCTTCGCCGCCCAGTCGCGGGACGAACCCGATCCGTACTCCTTGCCGGCGATCACGATGGTCGGCACCCCGTCGGCCCGGTAACGCTCGGCCACGTCGAAGATCGTTCCCTCTTCGCCGTCGGGCAGGTGGACGGTCCATGTCCCCTCGCTGCCCGGCACGAGGAGGTTCTTGAGGCGGACGTTCGCGAACGTGCCGCGGACCATCACCTCGTGGTTGCCGCGGCGCGCGCCGTACGAGTTGAACTCGCGCCGCTCGACGCCGTGGTCGGTGAGGTACTTCCCCGCCGGCGAGTCGGGCCGGATTGCGCCCGCGGGCGAGATGTGGTCGGTCGTGACGGAGTCGCCGAGCAGGACGAGGCAGCGCGCGCCTTCGATGTCCGCCACGGGTTCCGGCTCGCGCGGCATCCCCTCGAAGTACGGCGGAAGGCGCACGTACGTCGACGCGTCGTCCCAGGCGTACAGCTCGCCCTCGGGAGTCTCGAGCGCTCGCCAGCGGTCGTCGCCGGTGAAGACGTCGGCGTACGTGGAGGAGAACATCTCGCCCTTGACGGACTTCCCGATCACCTGGTCGATCTCGTCCCTGCTCGGCCAGAGGTCGCGCAGGAAGACGTCCTCGCCGTCGGAGCCCTGCCCGAGGGGCTCGTTCACGAGGTCGATGTCCATCCGCCCGGCGAGCGCGTACGCGACGACGAGCGGCGGTGACGCGAGGTAGTTGGCCTTCACCTCGCCGTGGATTCGCGCCTCGAAGTTCCGGTTGCCCGAGAGGACGGCGCAGACGACGAGGTCGCCGTCGGCGACGGCGGCGCTGATCGGCTCCGGCAGCGGCCCGGAGTTCCCGATGCACGTCGTGCAGCCGTAGCCGACCGTGTTGAAGCCGAGCTCGTCGAGGTACTCGTCGAGGCCGGACGCGCGGTAGTACTCGCTCACGACCTTCGAGCCGGGAGCGAGGGAGGACTTGACCCACGGTTTCCGCTGGAGCCCGTGCTCGACCGCCTTCTGCGCGAGCAGGCCGGCGGCGATCATCACCGACGGGTTCGAGGTGTTCGTGCAGGAGGTGATCGCCGCGATCACGACCGAGCCGTGCTCGAGCGCATAGTCCTCACCGCCGACCGCGACCCGCTTCTTCTCGAGGGTCGCCGTATGCGCCGGCACCGGGTCGGAGTCCGCGACGCCGTCGCCGGTCGGCGGGTCGCTCGCCGGGAACGAGTCGGCGATCTCCTTGTCGTACGTCCCGTTCGTGTACTCGACTCCGAACGTGTCGAGCGAGTCGATGAACGCGTTCTTCGCGCTCGCGAGCGGGACGCGGTCCTGCGGCCGCCGCGGCCCGGCCAGGGAGGGCTCGACGTCGTCGAGGTCGAGCTCGACGACCTGCGAGTACTCGGGGTGCTCGTCGGGCTCGTGCCAGAGCTGGTTCTCCTTGCAGTAGGCCTCGACGAGCGCGATCCGCTCGGGGCTGCGGCCGGTGAGTCGCAGGTACTCGATGGTCACCTCGTCGACGGGGAAGAAGCCGCAGGTCGCGCCGTACTCGGGGCTCATGTTGCCGAGCGTCGCGCGGTCGGCGAGGGCGAGCGAGCCGACGCCCGGGCCGAAGTACTCGACGAACTTCCCGACCACGCCCGTCTTGCGGAGGATCTCGGTCACCGTGAGCACGAGGTCGGTCGCCGTCGCTCCTTCGCGCAGCGCGCCGGTCAGCCGGAAGCCGACCACCTGCGGCACGAGCATCGACAGCGCCTCCCCGAGCATCGCCGCCTCGGCCTCGATGCCGCCGACGCCCCAGCCGAGTACGCCGAGGCCATTGATCATCGTCGTGTGCGAGTCGGTGCCGACGAGCGTGTCGGGGAAGGCGACGCCGTCCCTCACCTCGATGACACGCGCGAGGTATTCGAGATTGACCTGGTGGACGATGCCGGTGTTCGGCGGCACCACGCGGAAGTTGTCGAAGGCGCCCTGCCCCCAGCGGAGGAAGGCGTACCGCTCGTGATTTCGCTCGAACTCGAGCTCGACGTTGCGCTCGATCGCGAGCCGCGACGCGAACTCGTCCACCTGGACGGAGTGGTCGATCACGAGCTCGACCGGGATCAGCGGATTGATCGCGTTCGGGTTGCCGCCCTGATCGCGCATCGCGTCGCGCATCGCCGCGAGGTCGACGACGCACGGGACGCCGGTGAAGTCCTGCAGCAAGACGCGCGCCGGCGCGAACGAGATCTCGCGCGACGGCTCGGCGTCGGCGACCCACCGGCCGACCGCCTCGATCCCGTCCTCGGAGCCGTGGCGGAGGACGTTCTCGAGCAGGATCCGAAGCGTGTACGGGAGCCTGGTGGCGGCCTCGTCGAGGCAATGGAACCCGTAGCTCTCGTCGCCTACCCGTAGCTGCTCCATGCTTTCGATCTTAGAGGCGAGTACCGGTCCGCCGGGCCGCCGAACGAGCGAAGATCATTACTCCTCCATCACACGACCGCTGTACGTTCTGCGCGATGAATCGGGTCGTGGTCTTGGCACTCGCGTGCCTGGCCCTCTCGGCAGGGGTCGCGGCGGCGAGCGGCTCGCAGCCGACCGGCCAGATCGTCTTCGGCATGAACCACTTCTGCCTCGTCGGCCCAGCTCCCAACGGAGGCGGGAACGTGCCGACCGACTGCGGCAAGGGTGAGATCGCCGTCGTCAACGCGAACGGCTCCGGCCTGAGAGTCCTCACGCACGACAAGGTCACCGAGTTCGATCCCGTGTGGTCTCCCGACGGGCGCCAGATCGCGTTCATCCGTCCGACCGCGCACACGAGCAGCCAGGTCTGGGTGATGAACGCCGACGGAACGGATCAGCACTCGCTGACGCGGCTGCACGGCGCACCGCAGCTCTACTCCGCCGACGACGAGCCCGTGCTCTCCTGGTCGCCGGACGGCCGGCAGATCGTGTTCTCCGCCTTTCCGAGCAGCCAGGGTGGGCACGAGCAGCTGTACCTCCTGAACGTCAGCACGCACGCCGTGAAGCGGCTGCGGACCGGTGCCACCGGCGCGACCGATCCGGTCTGGTCGCCGAACGGCAAGTGGATCGCCTTCGTCGGGGCCGTCGCACCAGATCGGGTCTTCCTGATGTCGGCGCGAACGCATCACGTGCACGCACTCGTGGCGCACGGCGGCGGGAAGGTCACCGGCCTGGGGATCGCGTGGTCGCCCGACAGCAGCCGGCTCGTCTTCAACGCGCTCGGCAAGCTGACGGTGTTCAACCTGAAGACGCGGAGCTTCCACGTGCTCTTGCGCGACGGAGCCGAGCCGAGCTGGTCGCCGGACGGGCAGTGGATCGTTTTCACATACGGCGACTACGTGAAGGAGGTCCGGCCCGACGGCCGGGGCGTTCGTCACATCCTCTACGTCACCTCGAAGAAGGGCGTGAACTTCGCGCCCGACTGGGGCCCCTAGCCGGCCGCCAACGACGACCGGGACGCTGTCGCTACCTTTGCGCAGGTGAGGCGGGAGGAGATCCAGCTCGGCGCCGCCGGCACCGTGGAGCACCTCATCCCCGAGGAGGCGGAGGAGCTCTGGACGGAGGACGGCGACGAGCACGTCGGCTGGTTCTGCGTCAGCACCGATCCGTTCCCGTGCCCCGCGCCCGGGTGCATCTTCGTCGCCGAGTTCATGACCGCCGCGCACCTCGTCTTGGTCTGGCAGGAGCAGGACGACCCGAACCTCCTCCGCCACGCGCAGCGTGCGAAGGAGGTCGGCCGCAACCCCCGCATCGTCTCCTATGAGGTCGTCTTCGGCCCCAGCGCCTCGTACTACGCGTGGGAAGCGGCGGGTCGGCCCGTGCACGGCGTCCGCGGCAAGTAGCAGCCCATGGACCTGAGCCGCTTCGGAGCGGCGCCGCCCTGGTCGCTCGGCATCGAGGAGGAGCTGATGCTCGTCGACGCGGAGACGTTCGAGCCCGCGCGGGACGGGTTCTCGCGGGTCTTCGGCGAGGCCACGGAGCGGATCAAGCCCGAGCTGTTCGAGTCGTTCGTCGAGATCACGACGACCGTGGTCGAGACGCCGGAGGAGGCTGAAAGCGAGCTGCGTGCGCTCCGTGGCGAGGTCGCCGAGCGGGCGGCCGCCCATGGTCTCGCACTGCTCGCCACCGGCTCGCATCCGACGGCGCGCGGGCGTGTCCCGATCGTGCCCGTCGAGCGCTACCGGCGGCTCAAGGCGAAGCTCGGGGCCGGCCTCTACCGCCAGCGCGTCTGCGGGCTCCACGTGCACGTCGCCGTCCCAGATCCCGCGACGTGCCTGCGCGCCTACGAGGGCGTCGTGCCGCGTCTGCCCTCCCTCCTTGCCGCTTCGGCGAACTCGCCGTTCTGGGAGGGCGCCGAGAGCGGTCGACGCTCGATCCGCTCCGAGATCCTGCTGGAGATGCCGACGGGTGGGACTCCTCCTGTGCTGCGGAGCTGGAACGACTGGCAGACGGCGACGCGCGGCGACAGCACGCGCAGGCACTGGGACGCCTGGCCGCGGCCGGAGTACGGAACGCTCGAGGTGCGCGTGCTCGACCAGCCGACGGCGCTGCGGCGGACCGCCGAGCTCGCCGCCGAGGTGCAGCAGCTTGTGCGCGAGGCGGCGGCGTCCGATGGCGAGCCATTTGATCGCGTCGAGTACGCGGCGAAACGGGACGCCGCCGGGCGCGAGGGCGGCGGCCCGGAGGCCGAGCGCCAGCTCGAGCTCGGGCCGGAGGCTGCGCTGAGGGAGCTGGCCGCCCTGACGGTAGGCTGACCGCGATGGCGACCCAGACCGAGACGATCCAGGTCGGCGGGGTCCGCTGCGAGCGGTGCGTGATGCGGCTCGCGCGGGCGCTCGAGGGTCATGACGGCCTCGAGGGGGCGAACGCGACCCTGATGGGACAGGTGACACTCGCCTGGGACGACGAGCAGACGAGCCGCGAGGCCATCGTCGAGCGCCTCGCGAAGTCCGGATTTCCCGAGCTCGCAGCGGTCTAGCCAGGAATAGCAAGGTCACCGCGGCCGTTCGGGAAGGAATGGCCACCGCTGGTACGGTTGCCCGCGTGGACGCGGAGCCGCAGGAGGCGCAGCGCCTGGCAACCGAGGCGCGCGACCGCGTCCGGTTCGAGGAGGATGCGCTCGCGCTCTCCGACCAGGTCTACCGCGTGGCCCGCCACCTCGCACGGGACGACGCCGACGAGCTCGTGCAGGAGACGTACGCGCGGGCGTTTCGCAGCTGGCGCTCGTTCCAGCCCGGCACGAATATGCGGGCCTGGCTGCTGCGGATCCTGACCAACCTCAACATCGACCGCGGGCGGCGGCAGCAGCGTGCGCCACAGATGCAGCCGCTCGAGGCGAACGACTATTTCCTCTACGACCGGCTATCGGAGAGCGGGGACGGCGACTCCGACGAGGACCGGGTCGTGGAGCGTTTGTCGCAGGACGACATCGTGACGGCGCTTTCGGCGGTGCCCCACGACTTTCGCGACGTGCTCGTACTCGTCGACCTCGGCGACTTCAGCTACGCGGACACGGCCCAGATCCTCGACATCCCGGTCGGCACGGTGATGTCGAGGCTCCATCGCGGCCGTCGCATCCTGAAGCGGGAACTCGCCGAGTCGGCCCTGGAGGAGGCGACATGAGCGTAGGCTCGACGGAGCTCAGCAAGGAGCGGAGGCGGCGGTATGTACGCCGCCGGAGCGGAAAATGAATGACCCCTGCGCGCACTGCGAGGAGATGATGCAGCCGTACATGGACCACGTCCTCACCGACGAGGAGCTGGTCCAGGCGGAGGCGCATCTCGACGAGTGCGAGTCCTGCCGCAGGCGCTACAAGTTCGAAGAGAGTCTGCGCATCTACGTGCGGCAGGCGGTCAACGAGCCGATGCCGGCGGAGCTGCGGCAGAAGCTCGCTGCGCTCAGGATCCCGCTCGACTAGCGAAGTCGACATCCCCGGGCGCGCGTAGGTCGTCGCAGGGGACGAGCCTCGCGGGCAGCGAACGGGCGCCCTCGTCGGGCACGGCGTCCCAGACCGCGCGCGGGAGGAGCACGGGGTGGAGGCGGACGCCGCCGTAGCTTGCGGCGACAGCTTCGCCGCCGTTCGTCTGCCAATCGCTGACGACACGGTCGACGGCACGCGGGTCGAGGTCGGGGCCGTCCGCAAGGACGACCACGGCGGCCTCCGCATGCGGCGGAAGCACCGCCAGGCCGCAGCGAAGCGAGGTGCCCGGGCCTCGCTCCCAGTCGGGGCAGACGACGCTCGCCACCGGCAGCGCATGGGCGCCGCTCACGACCACGATCTCGTCGACGGAGCTCTCCTGCAAGGCCGCGAGCACCTTCGGCAGCAGCTCGACCTGCTTCGCGGGCTCCGTCCCGTAGCGGGACGAGGCGCCCGCCGCGAGAACCACCGCGGCGATCACGCGAGCTGTGCGAGCGCGCGGCGGACGAGCGCCTGCGCGAGCGGCACCTTCCACTCCGTCCGCGGCAGAGGCGTCGCCTCGTCCAGCGTCTCGACACCCTCGATTCGCCAGGGGATCGGCGCCACGCCGGCCAGCACGATCCGCGTCTCGCCGCCCGCCCGCGCGGCCGCGACCCCGACCTGTGGGAACGACCAGCGCTTGCGGTCCATCGCCTTGAGGTAGACGCTCGCCTCCACCGGCGGAAGCTGGACTTCGAGGAGCAGCTCACCGTCCTCGAGCGTGGTCGTCCGCCGGTCGCCAACGTCCGGGAGCCGGTAGAGCTCCTCGATCGCGAGCTCGCGTCGGTTCGTTCGCAGCCGTGCCCCCACGGCGACGAGCGCGGCCGCCACGTCGGAAGGATGCGCCGAGGCGCAGTAGTCGTTCGCGAAGATCGCGTGCTCGCGATGCTCGCCCTCCCTCGCATGGCAACGGTCGCCTCCATGGAGCCGGCACCGGTAGCCGAGCCGCCAGTACCAGCAGCGCGTCGCCTGGAGGAGGTTGCCGCCGAGGGAGCCCATGTTCCGGAGCTGCGGCGACGACGCGAGCCGGCACGCCTCGCGCAGGGCCTCGGGAATCGCAGGCTCGACCTCGAGCTCGGCAAGCGTCGTCCCGGCGCCGATCACACCGCCGTGGATCCCGCGTGGGACGACCTCGCGCACGTCGACGAGCCGCTCCGTCTCGAGCAGCCCCTCGCGCAGCAGCGGCACGACCTCGGTTCCGCCGTGCAGGAAGACCCCGCCGTCGACGTCCTCGACGCTAGACGGCCGCAGGAGCTCCACGCTTCTCCTTCTCGCGTGCGCGCTCCTCGGCCTCGCGCAACGCGCGCAACATCTCCTCGCGGGAGATCGGCAGCTCGTGCACGTCGGCGCCGGTCGCGTCGCGGATCGCATTCGCGATCGCGGCTGCGATCGGCACGATCGGCGGCTCGCCCAGGCCCTTCGAGCCGAGATTCGTCAGGTGCTCGTCGGGTCGGTCGACGAACTCGCAGAGGATCTCCGGCACGTCGGCGATGGTCGGCATCCGGTACGCGTCGAGCGAAGTGGTGAGGATCGCGCCCGTCTCGGGGTCGAGGATCCGCTCCTCCGAGAGCGTGTGGCCGATCCCCTGGATGATGCCGCCCTCGACCTGGCTCGAGGCGCCGAGCGGGTTGACGATCCGCCCGACGTCGTGAATCGCCGCGACGCGCTCGACCTGCACCTCGCCGGTCTCGACGTCGACCGCGACCTCGACGACGTGAACACCGAAGGTGAGGACGCTCATGCCGGTCGGGTTCGGGCCGCGAGCACCCTTGCCGAGGATCTGCGACTCCTCCAGCACCGCGACGATCTCCTGGAGCGGCGTGTCTGCCGACATGCCCCGTTGCTCCGCGATGTCCTCGACCTGCTCTCGCGCATCGGCCGCGGCCGCCCGAACCGCCGGCCCCATCGAGGGCAGGGTCGACGAGCCGGCGGAGATCGAGGCGTACGCGCCACGCGCCGAGTCCCCGAGGACGACGTCGACCTGCTCGAGCGGGATGCCGAGCTCCTCGGCAGCGATCTGCGCCATCGCCGTGCGGGTGCCGGTGCCGATGTCCTGCATCGCCGTGATCACCGTGGCGCGCCCATCCGACCCGAGACGCACCCACGCGTACGAGGGAGGGCCGCCTCCGCCGTACCAGATCTGGCTCGCCATGCCGACCCCGCGCTTCCAGACGGCGTCGGACCGGGCGCGCACCTCGTGGCGGCGCTCCCAGTGCGGCTCCGCCTGGCGGTAGCACTGCTCGAGATTCTTGGAGGAGAACGGCGTGCCGTCGTTCGAGCTCGCGTAGTTGCGGCGCCGCAGCTCCAGCGGATCCACAGCGAGCTTCGCGGCGAGCTCGTCGATCAGGCACTCGAGCCCGAACGTCCCTTCGACGAAGCCCGGCGCTCGGAACGCCTTCATCGGCGGCGTGTTCAGCTGGGCGCCGTAGGTGACGGTGCGGACGTTCTCGCAGTCGTAGAGCATCCGCATCGGCCCCTCGGTCGACGCGTTCCACCCTGACCAGCCGACCGAGTTCGTGAACTCGCCCTCGAGCGCGACGATCGTCCCGTCGCTGCGTGCTCCGGCGCGAAGCCGCTGAATCGTGGAGTTGCGGTTGCCCGCGGAGGTGTGCTCCTCGCGCCGTGTGAGTGCGCAGCGCACCGGCCGCCCCGTCCGCTTCGCGAGCTCGGCAGCGACGTACGTGTACTCGTCGGGGCCGTTCTTCGAGCCGAAGCCGCCACCCATGAACTCGCAGACGACGCGGACCTTGTCCTCGGGCAGCCCGAGCGTGTCGGCGACCGACTGCCGGATGCCCCAGATGTACTGCGTCGAGATGTAGACGTGGAGCATGTCGCCCTGCCATTCGCAGAGCGCCTGGTGCGTCTCGAGCGAGTTGTGGAGGACGGTCTGCGTGCGGTAGGTGCCCTCGATGACGACGTCGGCGCCGGCGAGCGCTTTCTCGACGTCGCCACGCTCGTAGTGGCGGGGCTCGGCGGTGAGGAGCTCGCGCCGGACGGCATCGTCGGGATCGAGCACGACCTCCAGCTCCTCCCATTCGATCTCGATCGCCTCGACCGCGGCGCGCGCCTGGCCGAAGGTGTCCGCAGCGACGGCGGCCACGGCAGCGCCCGCGAAGCCCGGCTCCTCTTCGAGCCCGTGCGCCTCGCCCGGCCCGATCGCGGCCCGCACGCCCGGTAGCGCAAGCGCCGGTGCGAGATCGATCCGCTGCACCTTCGCGTGCGCGTGCGGTGAACGAAGGACGGCGGCGTGGAGCATCCCCGGGAGCTTGAGGTCGGCGGTGTACCGCGCCTCGCCACGCACGCGTTCGTGCCCATCCTTGCGCGGCGCGGGCCGGCCGACCACGGCGAGCGGCCCCGCGGGCCACTGCTCGAGTGGATCCTCCTCGACGACGATCCACACCTCTTCGAAGCGTCCCTCGACCTCTTTCTCGGTGCGGATCAGCCTTGCCAACTGAGAATCGCCTCCTCGATCTTGGGATAGGTGCCGCAGCGGCAGATGTTCCCGGCCATCGCGTGCCTGATCTCCTCGCGGGTCGGCTGCGGGTTCGCCGCCACGAGCGCGGCTGCCGAAACGACCTGGCCTGGAGTGCAGTAGCCGCACTGGACGGCGTCGGCCTTGACGAAAGCGTCGACGAGCGGATGCTCGCGGAGCCCTTCGATCGTCGTCACCTCGCCCTCGACCGTATGCGCGAGCGTGATGCACGAGAGTCGCGGGACGCCGTCGATCTGGACGGTGCAGGCGCCGCAGTGGCCCTCGTTGCACGCAACCTTGGTTCCCGTCAGCCCGAGCTCGTCGCGTAGGACGTGCGCGAGGCTCGTCCCGACGGGGACGTCGAGCACGTGCTCGCCGCCGTTCACGGTGAGGAGCAGCTCGCTCATGTGGAGGTCACTGCCACGGTGTCGGCAATCTGAATCAGGCGCACGGCGGTACGCGCGACCGTGCGCCGCTCGCCGTCGTCCTCCGCCTCGGGCAGCGTCCGCCACAGGTCGCGCGCCGCCTCGAGCAGCTCCCGGATCTGTGCGAGCTCCTCGAGGTGGGTTCCGTTCGGCTCTTCGGTCGCATTGAGCGCGAGCCCGAGGGCGCCGAAGGCGTCGGACTGCTGCCGGACGAAGAGAAGCGGCATCGCCATCGAGAGGTACTGATGGATGCGTGCGTGCGCCAGCGGCTGCTCGAGGATCTCGGGGCCTTGGGGCCGTGAGGGCTCGAGCGCCTCCTCGTCGTTTGCGATCCGGTTCGCGTTCCCGGCGAACATGTCCCGGAGTTGCCGGTCGTCGAAGCCGGAGACGCGGGCGACGCGGTACGAGAGGAGCAGGGAGCCGGGCTGCTGTCCGTACGGGTAGTCCGACGCGTAGACGACCTGCTCGGGCGGCACGAGCCGCAGCAGTCCGAACAGGTCGATCGCGCTCCACACGGAGGTGTCGAAGAAGACGCCGCGCTTGCCCGAGAAGCGGTACGCAAGGTTGGCGAGGTCGGCGATGCCGGCGTGGGCGAGGATGAGCTGCGAGCCGGGGTACGCGTCGACGAGCTTTTCGAGGCCCTCGGCGATCGGCGGCAGGCCGCGGCCGGCGTGGATCAGGATCGGAACGCGCCGCTCGGCGGCGAGCTCGAAGACGGGCGCGAGGCGCTCGTCGTTGAGCAGGAACTTCTGGGCGCGCGGGTGGAGCTTGATGCCGCGGGCCCCGAGGTCGAGGCAACGGCGCGCCTCCTCGATCGGCTCCTCGTCGAGTGCCAGCCGCACGAACGGGATGATCCGGCCCTCGGAGCGGGCAGCGAACTCGAGCGTCCGGTCGTTGCCGGCACGGAAGCCGGGGTGCCGGTCCGGCTCGTCGAGACAGAAGACGAAAGCCCGGGAGATGCTGTAGCGGTCCAGGCCCGAAATGAGCTCCTCGTACCGGCCGACCATCCCGTCGATGTCCGTGCCGAGGTGCGTGTGGGCGTCGAAGACGTCGAGGTCGGCCGGCAGGTCGGCGCGCAGCCGCTCCTCCCAGGAAGCCGTGATCTGCGTCGCCCGCTCGAGCGCGTCCATCGGCTGAATCTAGCCGTCCGCCCACTTCGCACGCAGATGTGTGCCGGTTCTGTGCCGAGTTCCAAAAGGACACTGTCGGCGGGGCGCGGCGGGCGGTAGCAAGGAGCCGTCATCTGTTCCCTCGATCGGAGGCTCCATGAAGCGCATCTCCCTGCTCGTCCTGCTCTCGGTGCTCGCCCTGCTCCTCGCTGCCGCCTCGGCGCGCGGCAGCGGGTCGGGCAGCATCGTCGTTGGTGAGCTCTACGCCGCCGGCGGCAACAGCGGTGCCGCCTTCGCCAACGACTACGTCGAGCTCTTCAATCGCGGCGCGGGCCCTGTCGCCGTCGACGGGTGGACGCTCCAGTACGCGTCCGCGGCCAGCGCGTCGTGGCAGTCGACCGCCCTCAGCGGCTCGATTCCGGCCGGCGGTCGCTACCTCGTCCAGCTCGCCTCGGGTGGAGCGAACGGGGCGGCGTTGCCGTCGGCCGACGCGACCGGCACGTCGAACCTCGCCGCCACCGGCGGCAAGGTTGCGGTCGTCGACAGCGCGACTGCACTCTCGTGTGGCGCGTCTGCAGGAAGCTGCTCGGCGGCGGCGGGCCTCGAAGACCTCGTCGGCTACGGAAGCGCCGCCGACTACGAGGGAAGTGGCGCCGCTCCCGCGGGAAGCGCGACGAACGCTCTGGCGCGTGCGGGCAACGGGTGCACCGACGCGGACGACAACGCGGCCGACTTCGCGACCGCGGCTCCCGCCCCACTGAACTCGTCGGCCGCCGCGAGCCCGTGCTCGGGGTCGCCGCCACCGAGCGGGCCGAGTGGATCCGCCGGGGTCGACGTTGACGTCCAGCCGATGCTCTCGATCGCGCTCGACCACGCGACGCTCAGCTTCCCCGGTGCGGTGCCGGGAACGACGCCGAGCCCCCTGCCCGAGCACCTCACCGTGACGAGCAACGATTCGAGTGGCTACACGCTCGGCGTCCACCGGACGGCCTTCTCGCCGCAGGACCTGCCGCTCGGCATCGGGGTCGGCAACGGCGGGCTGGTCGCGGTGCCGATCGCGCCGGCTTCGGATCTCGCCCTGGCCAGCACGAGCGGGCCGAGCGCGGGCGGAGGCGACATGGTGTCGACGAGCGTGGGATTTGTGTCGCCGCTGCCGGCTGTCCCTGCGGGGCACTACACGGCGACGCTGACGTTCACGGTGATCGGCAAGTGAGACGCGCACTCTTGGCGCTCGTCGTCGGAGCGGCCGCGGCATCCATCACGGGTGCCGCGGCCGGCCGCGGCGTCGGGCTCAGTGCGAGTCCGCTGCATCTGACGCTCCGCGGCGCGTCCGCTGCGCAGATCACCGTGCGGAATCCCGGGCGGCGTCCCCTCCTCGTCGACGTGTCGCGCGCCGGATTCGGTCGCTCGCTGCACGGGAAGCCGCAAGTCCGGGCGGCCCACGGTGCCGCCTGGCTTCGGCTGCGGCCGAAGCGGATCCGACTTCGTGCGGGCGCGAAGGCTGTCCTCCACGTCCAGGCCGCTCCTCGGCGAGGGGCGGGCCCCGGAGATCATCCAGCGCTCGTGCTCCTGACCACGCGGCCGCTGGGCGTGAAGCACGTCCGGGTCCGTCTGCGGGTGGGCGTGATCGTGAACCTCCGCGTCCGAGGTCGGATCGTGCGGAATCTCGACGCTCGCGCGCTCTCCGTCCGCCACCTCGGCTCGCAGCGCCTGCTCGAGCTGCGGCTCGTCAACACAGGAAACGTGACCGCGCACCTCGGCGGTGGCGTGTTGCGGCTCGAACTGCTCCGCGACGGCCGCCTGCTCTCGACGTTGCGGGCGCGGGCATCCGATCTGCTTCCGCACAGCACCGGAATCGCCGTGTTCCCGTACGACGGGGGTATCCGTGGGCCCGTCGTGGCGCGGATCGTGCTACGACCGCCGTTGCGCGGACCGCCGCGGTCGTTTCACCTTCGCCTTTGAAGGATCGAGTCGCGGAGGGTCGCGGCCGATAGCCCGACCATAGACAAGCGCATCGTCTGGATCTTCGTCGGCGTCGGGATGACGGTGGGGGGACTCGTGCCCGCGCTGTGGGGCGGAAGTGCCTTCGGGCTCGCCTCCCTCGTGCTCGGCACGCTCGGTGGTGTGGTCGGGCTCTGGTGCGCGGCGAAGCTGACCGGCTAGGCCTCCGACTCCGGCACGATCCGGCGGAGGAACTCCGCCTCTGGCACGGTGCCGTCCCAGCGCGGTTCGCCGTCGACGACGATCCGCGGTACCGCCCAGACGCCGAGCTCCTGTGAGAGCTGCGGGAACTCGTTCGCCTCGATCGCGGTCGCCGTCACCCGCTCCGAGGCGAGGGCGCAGCGGTACGCCAGCAGCACGGCCGGCGGGCAATGCGGTCAGGTCGGCGTGACGAAGACGTCGAGCGTGAGGTCGCGGTCGAGTGCCTCGAGCGCCGCGACGGACTCGGGACGCAGTGTCGGCTCCTCGCGTCCGGCCTCGACGATCGCACCGACGAGTGAGCTCAGCTCGTAGCCCCACGGCAGCCCGTCGTAGCGGACGCCAAGGTCGCGTCCGTCGGGTCTGATCGAGACCGCAGGGAAGCGCGGGAAGCCCTCGGGCTCCTCCTCGACCCGACACGTCACGCGGTCGCCGAGCTCGGCGAGGCCCTCGCACACGCGGACCATCTCGCCGGCGAAGTCCACGTCACCCGCGCCGGCGGCCGGTGTCTCCTCCGGGGCTGGGACGCCGAAGGCGTCGGGTATGTCCGGCCGGACGTCGGCGGCTTCGCTGACGACGCTCCCAGCCTGGAGCGCGACGAAGAGCTCGACCGGCCGTTCGAGCGCGGCGAACCACTCGCGAACCTTTGCCTCCTCCTCCGCGCGCAGCAGCGCCACGTCTAGCCGCGGCCGTACAGGTCGTCGATCGCCTGCTCGAGCTCCTCGAGGCGCGCGGCTCCGAAGGCGCGAACCGTCCCGTCGGAGTCGACGACGACGTTCGTCGGGACGCCGCGTACACCGAGCGTCATGCGCGAGCTCGCCGGCGGGATCGAGCAGGATCGGCCCCTTGATGCCCCACATCTCGCAGAACCGCTCGACTTCGGGACGCGGCTCTGTGCCCTCCCAGATGTCGACGAGCACGACCTCGAGACCCGACCGGGCCTCCTCGCGAACGCGCAGATCCTCGAGGAACGGCGCCTCCGCGTTGCACGGTCCTCACCAGCGAGGCGAAGAAGTTGAGGATGTACTTCTTCTCTGCCCAGTCGTGGTTCGTACGCCGCTCGCCCGACCAGTAGTCCTCGAGCGCGAATGCAGGCAGCTGGCTGCCGATCCACGGGCTCGGCTCCTCGACGACCGGGGCTGGCGGCCGCGCCGCGAGCAGGTCCTCGACGATCGACATCGTCTGGCTCCCGGCGTTGGCGACGAGGATTCGCCCGTCGTACGGATCGACGACCACGCCGCCCGGTCCGCCGCCGACCGGAATCTGCGACCACTCGACCCCGTCGGCCACGCCCAGGACGCTGACCGAGCCGGCCCCGCGGTTCGTGACGTAGACGCGGTCGTGCGAGGGATGCGAGGGTGAGCCCGACCGGGGCCGAGCCTGTGCGGATCTCCTCCAGCACCTCGATCCGGTCGAGGTCGACGCGCGAGACCGTGCCGGCGATCGAGTTGACAATGAACGCCTCGCCGCGCTCGGGGACGATCCCGATCGCGCAGGTGCCGTGCCCAGCTCGAGCCGGCCGACCTCCTCGAACGAGTCGGCGTCGTAGAAGTTGGCGGAGGCCGCCACGAAATTGACGCAGACGACGAGCCGGCGCGTGGGATCGACGCCGATCGCGCCGGCGCCCGGCTCCGCATCCACCGTCGCCACCGTCTCGAGCGTGTCGAGGTCGATCACGCTCATGGTCGAGCCGAGCGAGTTGCCGACGTAGAGGCGGCGGAACTCGGGAACGTGGGTCAGGCCGGAGGGATAGCCGCCCACCGGCACGGCGGTCTCGACCTCGAGCGTCGCCGAGTCGATGAACGTCACCTGGTCGGAGTGCGCGTCGGCGGTGAACACGCGGCCGGTCTGCTCGTCGAGACCGATGTCGATCGGCTCGTTGCCGGTCGCAATCTCGCGGACGACCTCGTGCGTCTCGAGATCGACGACCGAGACGAAGTCGCTGCGTGAGCAGGCGACGAATGCGCGCCGTCGCGCGACATCGACGGCGATGCCCTCGGGATCGAGACCGACCGGGATCTCCGCGACCTGCCGCCACGGCGAGCGCGAGTCGATCCGGCACGCGGCTCCGACCGGGAACGCCGGGTCTTCTGTGGAGCCGGTCGCCGCCATCCGACCCCGAGTATCCCCCCTCCTGAGGCGGGATGCCAAGCGAACCATGGTGCCGCCGCTACGATCGATCGCCTGTGCCAGCCGCGGTTCTGATCTACGCCGACTCCTTCCGCTCGGCCGACATGCGGCACGCTGTGCCGCTCGGGGTGCCCGATCCGTTCCTCTACGCCGAGCGGAATGGAAGCCGACATGTCTTCGCGAGCTCGATGGAGGCCGCCCGGCTCTGCGAGCTCGGGCTCTTTGAGGTTCACATGCTGGAGGAGCTCGGCGCGGACGAGCTGATCGCCTCGGGCATCGACCGCTCCGAGTTCAGTGCTCAACTCGCACTGCGGGCCGTCGGCAGCCTCGCGCTGAAGCGTGCGAGCGTGCCGGAGACCTTTCCCGTCTGGCTCGCCGACCGGCTCCGGGCCGACGGCGTCGAGCTCGACGTCGACCAGGAGCTCTTCGACGACCGCCGGCGGGCGAAGACCGAGGCGCAGCTTGCGGGGATGCGCCGCGCCCAGCGTGCCGCCGAGGCCGCGATGGATGTCTGCCGCGAGCTCCTCCGGCGGGCGGAGATCGGGGGTGACGAGCTGCTCCTCGACGGCGAGCAGCTCACCGTCGAGCGCGTGAAGGCGGATATGAACGTCGCCTTCGCCGCCCACGACACGACCGCCGACGAGTACATCGTCGCGCCGGGCGCGCAGGGCGCCGTTGGTCACGACATGGGCTCGGGGCCGATCCGGCCGCACACGCCCCTCGTCGTCGACATCTTCCCGCGTGACAATGCCTCCGCGGTCTACACGGACATGACGCGGACGTTCGTCGTCGGGAACGTGCCCGACGATGTGCGCGAGTGGCACCGGCTCTGCAAGGAGGCGCTCGATCGCGCGGTCGCCGAGATCCGCGCCGGCGCCGACGCGCGCGCCGTCTTCGACGGCACCTGCGACATCTTCGAAGCCGCGGGCGAGCCGACGCAGCGCACGAAGAAGCCCGGCGAGCCGTTGAGCGACGGGTTCTTCCACGGGCTGGGGCACGGCGTCGGCCTCGAGGTGCACGAGCAGCCGAGCATGGGGCGGATGGCACGCAAGCAGCTCGTCGCCGGCGACGTCGTCACCGTCGAGCCGGGGCTCTACCGAGCAGGCTACGGCGGTGTGCGGCTCGAGGACATCGTCCTCGTGACCGAGACGGGCGCAGAGAACCTCACCGACTACCCGTACGATCTCGAGCCTTGAGCGATCCGGGCGACCACGCGATCGAGACGATGTTCCTCGAGGAGCGGACCTATCCGCCCCCCGCGGACTTTGCAGCCAAGGCGAACGCGAAGCCGAGCATCTACGACATCCCGTTCGAGAAGTTCTGGGAGCGCGAGGGTGGCGAGCGGCTCACCTGGTTCGAGCCCTTCACCGAGCTCTATCAGTGGGAACCGCCGTACGCGAAGTGGTACCTCGGCGGCAAGCTCAACGTCTGCTTCAACTGCGTCGACCGGCACGTCGAGGCCGGCGCGGGCGACAGGGTCGCGTTCCACTGGGAGGGCGAGCCGGAGGGAGATACGCGCACGATCACCTACGCCGATCTCCAGCAGGACGTCGTCCGCTTCGCGAACGCGCTGAAGAAGCTCGGCGTGAAGAAGGGAACGCCGGTCGGGATCTACATGGGCATGGTCCCGGAGCTGCCGGTGGCGATGCTTGCGTGCACCCGGCTTGGTGCGCCCCACACCGTCGTCTTCGGCGGCTTTTCGGCCGACTCGCTCTCGGGCCGCATGAACGATATGAAGTGCGAGCTGATCATCACGCAGGACGAGGCGTGGCGGCGGGGTTCCAAGGTCGGGCTGAAGGCGATTGCCGACGAGGCGATGGGCGACGCGCCCGGCGTGAAGAGCTGTGTCGTCCTCCGTCGCACCGGCGGTGACGTGCCGATGCAGGAGGGTCGTGACCACTACTGGCACGACCTCGAGAGCGACGCCTCGGACGATCCGGAGTCCTGTCCGTGCGAGCCCATGGACAGCGAGGACCTGCTGTTCCTCATGTACACGAGCGGCACGACCGCGAAGCCGAAGGGGATCATCCACACGACGGCCGGCTACCTCGTCGGCACGTCGACGACGCACAACTACATCTTCGACCTGAAGCCCGATGAGGATGTCTACTGGTGCGCCGCTGACATCGGCTGGATCACCGGCCACAGCTACATCGTCTACGGCCCGCTCTGCAACCGGACGACGTCGGTCCTCTACGAGGGGACGCCCGACTTCCCCGACAAGGACCGGTGGTGGTCGATCATCGAGAAGTACAAGGTGACGATCCTCTACACGGCGCCGACGGCGATCCGCTCGCACATGAAGTGGGGGCCCGAGTACGCGCAGCAGCACGATCTTTCGTCGCTGCGCCTGCTCGGCTCGGTGGGCGAGCCGATCAACCCGGAGGCGTGGGTCTGGTACCGCGAGCACATCGGCGGCGACCGGACGCCGATCGTCGACACCTGGTGGCAGACGGAGACGGGGATGGTCCTGATCACGCCGCTGCCGGGGGTGACGACGTTGAAGCCGGGCTCGGCGACCCAGCCGTTCCCCGGCGTCGCGCCTGCGGTGTACGACGAGCAGGGGCAGGAGGTCGGCCCCGGCGGGGGCGGCTATCTCGTCCTCAAGCGCCCGTGGCCCGCGATGCTGCGAGGCATCTTCGGCGACGACCAGCGCTACCGGGACACGTACTGGTCGAAGTACGAGGACATCTACCTCGCCGGCGACGGCGCCCGGATCGACCAGGACGGCGACTACTGGCTGCTCGGCCGGATCGACGACGTGATGAACGTCTCCGGGCACCGCATCTCGACGATCGAGGTCGAGTCGGCGCTCGTCGACCACCAGGAGGTCGCCGAGGCGGCAGTCTGCTCCAGGGCCGACTCGGTGACGGGTGAGGCGATCGTCGCGTACGTGACGCTGAAGGGCGGCGGCGAGGGCTCCGTCGAGAAGCTCGAAGAGCTTCGCGGGCACGTGGCGGAGAAGATCGGGCCGATCGCGAAGCCCGCGAACATCGTCTTCACGCCCGAGCTGCCGAAGACCCGCAGCGGCAAGATCATGCGCCGCCTCCTGCGTGACGTCGCGAACGACCGGCAGCTCGGCGACACGACGACGCTCGCCGACCCGACGGTCGTCGACGAGATCGCGAAGCGCGCGTCCGACGAGAAGGCCCAGGAGGCCGAGGCCTGAGCTGAGGCCGGGGGGAGCCTGCGGCTCCCCTTGACTCTCCCCTGGCAGGAGGCACGATGCTGCAGCGATGCAGCTCATGCCGATCGGTCGGTTCTCGCGTCTCACGGGCGTAGGCGTCAAGGCGCTGCGCCATTACGACGAGGTTGGGCTGCTCGTCCCGGCCGCGGTCGACGACGAGACCGGCTACCGCTTCTACTCCCCGGACCAGGTGGACAGGGCGGAAGCGATCCGGCTGCTGCGAAGGCTGGACATGCCGCTCGACGAGATCGCCTCGACGCTCGACGCCGGTGACCCTGCGGCGCTGCGCGCGGCGCTCGTCGCGCACCAGCGGCAGGTGGCGATCCGCGACTCGGAGTTTCGAGCATCCCGCGGGAAGTTGCAGCGGCTCATCGACGGAAGGGAGACGATCATGGGAATGCGCTCGGAATCGCTCGAGACGGCGGACCACCGGCGGCTCGGCATCGACCTCTACAACCGCACCTGGACGCTCATGGACTCGCCGGGCGACGAGATGCTCTATTGCGCGCACGCGTCGGCCTACCACTGGATGCAAGGCGGAGGCACGACGGCGAACCGCGCGCGCAGCGAGTGGCTCTGCTCGCGCGTGTACTCGATCCTTGGCCGACCGGAGCCCGCGCTCCATCACGCGTGCCGCTGTCTCGAGCTCGTCGAGTCGGCGCCGGAGGAGATGGAGGACTGGGACATCGCCGGAGCGCACGAGGCCCTGGCACGCGCGTATCTCGTGGCCGGCGAGCCGGACGAGGCGCGCCGCAACTTCGAGCTCGCACGCGAGGATACGGCGAAGATCGCGAACCCGGAGGACGCGAAACACATCCAGGCGGATCTCGACGCGTTGCCCATCGAGGAGGGCTAGGCGCCGTCCACGCCGAATGGTAGAAACCTCCGGCACGAGCGGCTGCCGAGGTCGAAGGCACTCCAACGGGCGAATCCGGGTCAGGTGCCAACTGGATCGCCGACCTCGCGAGGAGCCGTCGCCCGTCTTCTTGAATGCGCGCCGGGCAATGTGCCCGGCGCGCGCTCCCGAGCTAGCCGTCGAGCAGCGGCTCGAAGCGCGAGACATCGTCGAACGGGCCGATCACCGCGAGCCGCAGACGCTCGCTCGTGAGCAGCTCCGACGCGACGCGCGCGACGTCGTCGCTCGTCACCGCGTCGAGCCCGCGCAGCACCTCGTCGGGGTCCGGGAGCTTCCGCTCGAGCACCTCCTTCCGCAGCCCGAACATCATCAGCCCCTGTGGGCTCTCGAGCTGGAGGACGAAGCGGCCCTTCGCGAAGTTGCGGGCCTTCTCGAGCTCCTCGGCCTGCAGCGGCTCGGCCGCGATCTTGCGGAGCTCGCCGGCGATGGTCGCCACTGCATCGTCGATTCGCTTGATGTCCACGCCCGCCTGGGCGTAGAGCGTGCCGGCGTCGGTGTAGCTGTGGTTGAGGCCGTAGACGTAGTAAGCGAGCCCGCGCCGCTCGCGCACCTCGCTGAAGAGGCGGGAGGACATGCCGCCGCCGAGGGCGGTCGCGAGCAGCTGGATCGCGTACCGGTCGGGGTGATCGAGCGGCAGGCTGTGCACTCCGATCGAGACGTGGGCCTGCTCGGAGGCCTTCGTGTGGACGACGACGCGGCCGTTCGCATGAGGGGTGGCGGGCTCCGGCTCGCCGGTCTCGGCGTCGGCCATGTCGCCGAGCAACTCCTGCGCTCGTTCGAGCAGACCGTCGCCGATCAGGCCCGAGACGCCGAGCACCATGCGCGACGGCCTGTACCAGCGGTCGAGGTAGCCCATGAAGGTGTCGCGCGTCGCGCCCTGGACGGTCTCCTTGCGGCCGATGATGTCGCGCCCGAGCGGCTGGTCGCCCCACAGGAGCTGCTCGTACACGCCGCCGATGAAGTCCCGCGGTGTGTCGTAGTACATGTTCATCTCCTCGGCGATCACGCCCTTCTCCCGCTCGATCTCCTCCGCCGCGAAGCGGGAGTTGCGAAGCATGTCGACGAGCACGTCGAGCGCGACGTCGCGGTGCTCGGCCGCGCACTTGACGTAGTAGACGGTGTTCTCCTTCGCCGTGAAGGCGTTGAACTCGCCGCCGATGGCGTCGATCGCGCCGGCGATCTCGCGCGCGCTCGGCCGCCGCTCGGTTCCCTTGAAGAACATGTGCTCGGAGAAGTGCGCGATGCCGCTCGCCTCGGCGGTCTCGTAGCGAGAGCCGGCGGCGAGCATGATGAGCACGGCCACGGACTGCGCGTGCGGCAGATTGGCCGTCAGGACGCGCAGACCGTTGTCGAGCGTGTCACGTTGGAACACCGTCATCCGACGGCGATCGTATAGAGGTACCCGCATGCACGGTGAGCAGACGAGGCGGGCCATCGCCGCCCAGCCGGAGTGGCTGGCCCAGGTGCCGACCGACCGGCGCTTCCCCGACGGCGCGCGGCTGCTCTTCACCGGCTGCGGCACGTCGTTCCACGCGGCCATGACCGGAGGAGAGGCGGTCCAGGCGCTCGAGCTCGTCCTGCGGCCCGACCGCGACGCCGACCTGCTCGTGGTCGTCTCCCACGAGGGAGAGACGCCGCTGACCCTCGAGGCGGCGCGCGCGTGGCGCGGCCCGCGCTGGCTCGTGACCGGACGGGCGGACGGGCCGACCGCCGAGCTCTGCGACGAGGTGATCGTCTGCACTCCGGAGATCGAGGAAAGTTGGTGCCACACCGTGAGCTACACGTGTGCGGTCGCCGCGATCGCCGCGCTGCACGGCGAGGACGTCGCGTGGCTCCCGGCCGCGGTCGATGCGGCGCTCGCGGCGCCGTTGCCCGGGTTCGGAGAGCAGGAGCGTTTCGTCGTGGCCGGCGCGGGGCGGGAGCTGGCGACGGCGCACGAGGCAGTGCTGAAGCTGCGCGAGGGAGCCTGGGTCGCGGCGGAGGCGTATGAGACCGAGCAGCTCCTCCACGGCTACCTCGCCGCGGTGGACGAGTCGGTGCGCGCGTTCGTCCTCGAGGGAGAGGGCGTGGCTGCGGAACGGGCGGCGGCGGCAACCGCGGCGCTGCGTGAGCTCGGCTGCGAGGTCGATCTCGTGCCGACGCGGCATCCGGTGGTCGACATCGTGCTCTTCCAGCGCCTGACGGTCGAGGTCGCCGAGCGGCGTGGGCGCGAGCCGGACCGAATCCGCCGTCACGATCCGCGCTGGATCGCAGCTGCCGCCGCGGCGAAGGCGGACAACGCCTCCTAGAGCTCGGTGAGCCCGGCGAGGAGCCGGTCGACCTCCTCGAACGTGTTGTACTGGACGAAGCCCGCGCGAACGGCCCCGTCGGGTTGCAGGCCGAGGCGTGTGATCGCCTCGAAGGCGTAGTAGTCGCCGTCCCAGACCGCGATCTCTCGAGTCGCGAGCCGCTCGGCCACGTCGCGGGGCGGCATTCCGTCGACCCGGAAGGCGAAGGTCGGCACCCGGCCGTCCATCGTCTCGAGCCCGTAGAGCGTGCAGCGGTCGGGAATCCCGTCGAGGAAGCGCTGCCCGAGCGCGCGTTCGTGCGTCCGGATTGCGTCCCAGCCGAGCCCATCGATGTATTCGACGGCGGCGATGAAGCCCGCGAGCAGCTCGTGTGCGAGCGTCCCCGTCTCGAAGCGGGCGGCGACCGGCTCGTCCGGCGCCGGTCGCACCTTGTACGGCCGCCACGAGCGCAGGAGCTCCTCCCGGCCGAAGGCGAGGCCGAGATGCGGGCCGAAGAACTTGTACGGCGAGCAAAGGAGAACGTCGACCTCGAGTGCCGCAACGTCGATCGGCCCGTGCGGTGCGAAGTGGACTGCGTCCACCCACACGAGCGCGCCAGCTTCGTGTGCGAGGTCGGCGACTCGCTTCGCATCGGGCATCGTCCCGACGGCGTTCGAGGCGAGCGGGAAGGCGACGACCCGCGTGCGGTCGGTTAGCCTCCGCTCGAGGTCATCGACGTCGAGGGTGGTGTCGTCGTGGATCTCGACGAAGTCCACCCGCAGATCGAGGTCGTGCGCGAGCTCGAGCCACGGCGCGACGTTGGCGTCGTGGTCGAGCCGCGTGACCAGGATCTCGTCGCCGGCCGTGAGGGTTCGCCCGAGTGCGCGCGTGAGCGCGAAGTTGAGCGTCGTCATGTTCGCTCCGAAGATCGTCTCCTCGGGCCGGCAGCCGAGGAAGCGCGCAGCCGTCGCGTGGGCGTGCTCGACGAGCGCGTCGCTCCGGCGGCTGGTGGCGAACTTCCCGCCGAGATTCGCGTTCGACTCGCGCAGGTAGCCGGCGATCGCGCCGATCACCGACTGCGGGCATTGCGTCCCACCGGGGCCGTCGAGGAAGGCGACGCCGGAGGCGAGTGCGGGAAAGCGCGCCCGGATTGCTTCGAGATCGAAGGTCATCCCTGCTCGAGCGGCGCCATCGTCAACCTGCGCTCGCGCAGCTGCTCCCAGTACAGCTCCGCCTGTTCCCGGAGGCCGGCCCAGACGACCGCCCGGCCGGAGTTGTGGATCCGGTTCGCCAGGCGCATGCCGTCGTCGTACGAGACGCCCGGGATGACTGACGAGAGCGCCGCGGCGACACCCTGGAACGTGTTGTGGTCGTCGTTGAGGACGAGTACGTGCCAGGGTCGGCCGAGGCCCGTGTCCTCGCCGCGGTCGAGCCGCTCCCGCGGCGGAGTCAGCGTGCCGGTCACGGATCGATCGTACGGCCGTTCACGACCCATCGGTAGCCCGGCTTCGCGGTGAGCGAGGAGCCGACGAAGCAGTCACGCTCGGCAAGCGCGAGCAACTCCGTGAGCGCATCCGGCTCCGGCGAGATCTCGACGACGAGCTCGACGGTGGTTTCCACGAGTGCGTAGCGCCCATCGTCGTGGCGCTTCGTCACGAGCGTTCGACCGCTCCCGGAGGCCGAGCGCACGTCCAGGCCCATCCGTTTCGCGTGGTGGCGGAGGCTCTTGAGCGAGCAGCGGACGAGGGCGGCGAGGAGCAGATGCTCAGGCGACCACACCTCCGGCAGCTCGAGCCCGATGCCGTGCTCCTCAGTCAGCTCGCCGGACGGCGAGAGATCGACCGCATACCGCAACTCCTTCGCTCGGACGGCCATGCGGGACATGGTCTCAGACGCCCGGCTCCGTCCGGGAGGCGCCGTACCCTGCGGCGCGTGCGACGGCTGCGTTCGCTGTCGGAGACCGAGTGCTATGTGCGCCTGTACGGCGGCTGGGATTCGACGGTGACCCTGGTGAAGGTCGAGCCGCGGCGCCCGCGGTACGAGCCGGCTGTCTCGGGGGAGGATCTGCGCCGGGATTTCGAGGCGCGCATCGAGGCCCGGACGGATGAGCTCATGACGGAGCTCGATGCAGCCGAGGCAGCCGCCGAGGCCGCATAGCGGCACGTCGACCCTTCGGCACGAAGTGTCCAACCCGGTGTAACGCTTCGTTGTCTAGCGTTCACGAAGGGAGCCTCGCTCCCCCGATGGGGGAATAGGTGGCTCGGCAAACGGACATGACTGATCCGGACGCGACTCCGAGCGACGTGCCCGATGTCCTGGCTCCCGAACTCCGCATCATCTTCGTCGGCATCAACCCGGGCCGTGTCTCGGCCGCTGCTCGCGCGCACTTCGCGAACCCTCGCAACGACTTCTGGCGTCTCCTCCACGCAGCGCGACTCACCTCGCGCCTGTACGAGCCGCGGGAGCAGTTCGCGCTCCTCGAGGAGGGAATCGGGGTCACGAACGCGGCCTACCGCACGACGCCCGGCTCGGGTGACCTGCGCCGCGCGGACTTCGCCGGCGCCGCCGAGCGTCTCGAGCGGATCGCGCTCGAGCTTCGGCCGGGTTGGCTCGCCTTCGTCGGCAAGGAGGCATATCGCGGCACGTTCGGCACGCGGCCGGACCTCGGCCTCCAGGAGCGGGCGCTCGGCGACACGAGGCTCTTCGTCCTCCCGTCCACTTCGCCCGCGAACGCCGCGGTGCCGTGGACGGAGCGGCTGCGCTGGTTCCAGGAGCTCGCAGGCCGCAGTTCGGGCCTGCCGATTCGCGATGCCGTACGGGCCGTCGTCGTCGCGCCGGACGGGCGGACGCTCCTGATCCGCTACCTCGACGAATACGAGACCTGGTGGATCCCACCCGGAGGCGGCGTCGAACCGGGGGAGTCCGACCTCCAGGCGATCACGCGCGAGCTTCGCGAGGAGGTCGGTCTGACCGATTTCGAGCTCGGCCCACTGCTGTTCGACCGCGCGCACCGTCACCGCCTCGAGGACGGCTTCGGCGGGCAGCGGAACCGCTACTACCTCGTACGAGTCCCCTGGTTCGAGGTCGAAGAGCTCGGTGAAGGCAGCGAGGTGAATTGGTTCACGCTCGACGAGTTGCGCGCTCTGCCCGATCCGCCGCGCGACGCCGAGGAGCTGCTCAGCTCCGCCAGCGATTGGTGATCGGCGTCCGCCGGTCGCGGCCGAACGCCTTCGGCCGCAGTCGCACGCCCGGCGGCGCCTGCCGCCGCTTGTATTCCGCCTGGTCGATGAGCGCGACCGCGCGCGTGACGACGTCCGGATCGAAACCGTCCGCGGTCAACTCGTCGAGCGAGCGGTCGTCCTCGACATAGGCCTCGAGCACTTGATCCAGCTCGGAGTACGGCGGCAGCGAGTCCTCGTCCAGCTGACCCTCGCGGAGCTCCGCGCTCGGCGCTCGGTCGATCGTCGACTGCGGGACGAGCTCCCGCCCGGCCTGGTCGTTCAGGTGCCGGGCGAGTCGGAAGACGTCGGTCTTGAACACGTCCTTGAGGAGGGCGAATCCGCCGGCCATGTCCCCGTAGAGCGTCGCGTAGCCGACCGAGAGCTCCGACTTGTTGCCGCTCGCCACGAGCAGCCAGCCGAACTTGTTGGAGAGCGCCATCGCGAGGGTTCCGCGGATCCGCGCCTGGAGGTTCTCCTCCGCGACATCAGCTTCGCGCCCGGCGAAGGACTGCGCGAGGACGCCGGAGTACGCCTCGACGACCGGCTCGATCGGCAGCTCGCGGAAGTCGCAGCCGAGGTTCTCGGCGAGCCGGCGCGCGTCGGTTCGGGTCGCCTCGGAGGAGTAGCGGGAGGGCATCGAGACGCAGTGGACCCGCTCGGAGCCGAGCGCCTCGACGGCGAGCGCCGCCGTGACGGCCGAGTCGATCCCACCCGAAACGCTGACGACGACGGCGTCGAAGCCGTTCTTCGCCACGTAGTCGCGCAGGCCGAGGACTAGCGCCTGCCGCATCTGCTCCAGGTCGTCGTCGAGCGCGGCGATCGCAGCCGCTTCCGGCTGCTCGAGGTCGACGACGAACAGCGTCTCCTCGAAGCCGGGCGCCCGTGCCAGCACGCTGCCGTCGCTGTCGATGAACAGCGAGTGACCGTCGAAGATGAGCTCGTCCTGACCCCCGACCGCGTTGCAGAGCGCGACGCGAACGCCGCTCTCGCGCGCGCGGGCCGAGAAGATGGCCTCGCGTTCCTGAGCTCTTCCGATGTGGAACGGGGACGCCGAGAGATTGACCACGAGCTCGGCGCCGGCCGCGACGAGGTCGGTGGTCGGTGCGCCGGGAACCCACATGTCCTCGCAGATCGTGATCCCGACCTTCGTGCCCGCGACCTCGACGATGGCCAACTCGCCACCGGAGGCGAAGTAGCGCTTCTCGTCGAAAACGCCGTAGTTCGGCAGGTGCCACTTCTTCGCCCAGCCTGCGACCTTCCCGTCGGCGCAGATCGCGCACGCGTTGAAGAGGTGACCGTCGAGGAGCGGCACGCCGACGAGCGCGACGATGTCCCGCGTCTCGGCCGCGATGCGCTCGAGCGAGTCCCGCGCGGCGCGCACGAAACCCGGCCGTAAGAGCAGATCCTCCGGCGGGTAGCCCGTCACGGCGAGCTCGGGGAGGAGAACCAAGTCGGCGCCCGCTGTCCGGGCCTCCTCGATGCTCGCGAGGATCAGATCGCGGTTCCCGGCGAGGTCTCCGACCGTCGAATCGATCTGCGCAAGGGCCAGTTTCACAGGTTTCAGCCTAACAGGCGAAAACCTGCCGGCGGTGGGCGGCAGGCAGCCAAGTTAGCGTCTGCTAACTTAGTGGGCGCTAACTTCGGCGGGAGGAGAGGAACGTGAGAGCACGGGTGCTGGCCGCGGCGTTGGCCGAGGAGAACCGGAAATGGTGGACGCTTGCCGCGGTCGCTTTCGGCCTCTTCATGATCATGCTCGACAACACGGTGGTGAACGTCGCCCTACCGTCGATCGAGCGCGATCTCCACGTGTCGCTCTCTTCGCTCGAGTGGGTCGTGACGGCATATGCGCTCACGTTCGCGGCACTCCTGATCACCGGCGGCAAGCTCGGCGACCTCTTCGGGCGCCGACGGATGTTCATCGTCGGGATCGCGATCTTCACCCTCTCGTCGCTCGCGTGCGGGCTGGCGCCGAGCTCGGGCTTCCTCATCGGTGCGCGCGCCGTGCAGGGGGTCGGCGCCGCTCTCATGAACCCGGCCTCGCTGTCGATCATCACCGCGACGTTCCCGCCGCGCGAGCGCGGTCAGGCCATCGGCATCTGGGCCGGTGTATCGGCGATGGCGCTCGCGATCGGGCCGCTCGTCGGCGGCCTGATCGTCGACAACATCAACTGGAACTGGATCTTCTTCATCAACGTGCCCGTCGGCGTCCTCGGGATCATCGTCTCGCAGCTCGTGATCAAGGAGTCCCGCGACACGTCGCACGAGCAGAGCATCGACGTGCCCGGCCTGATCACGTCGAGCGCCGGCCTGTTCGCGCTGACCTACGCGCTGATCGAGGGAAACCGGCATGGGTGGACGTCGCCCGAGATCCTCGGGCTGTTCGCGGCCGCGGTCGTGCTGCTCGTCGCCTTCGTCGTCCTCGAGCGCTATCAGCGCCTGCCGATGCTCGACCTTTCGCTCTTCCGGATCGGCTCGTTCACGGGCTCCAACCTCGTCGCGATGCTCGTCTCGCTCGGGATGTTCGGCGTCTTCTTCTTCGTCTCGCTCTACCTCCAGAACATTCTCGGCTGGAGCCCGACGAAGGCGGGCGCGAGCTTCTTGCCGATGACGCTCCTGATCATCGTCGTTGCCCCGATCGCCGGGAAGCTCTCGGACCGGATCGGGTCTCGCTGGCTGATGGGCGGCGGGATGACGCTCGTGAGCATCTCGCTGCTTCTTTACCAGCGGGTCGGACTGCACTCGACGTTCTGGACGCTGCTGCCGGCGATGCTGCTCGGCGGCGGCGGGATGGCGATGACGATGTCGCCGATGACCGCAGCCGCGATGAGCTCCGTGCCCGTGGACAAGGCCGGAGTCGGCTCCGGCGTGCTGAACAGCTTCCGCCAGCTGGGCGGCTCCCTCGGGATCGCACTGATGGGCGCGATCCTCGCGTCCTACGTCAGCGTTTCTCCGCGTTCGCCCGAGGCGCCGCAGCAGTTCGTCAACGGGCTCCACGCCGCGCTGCTAGTCGCCGCCGTGATCACGTTCCTGGCCGCCGTCGTCGCCATCGTCACGGTGCGGACGCGGCCCGAGGTGGTGCGCGAGCACATCGCGGAGCTCGCCGCATGAGCGCCACGGCGCCGAGGATGGCGGCCGCCGAGCGCCGGCAGCACCTCATCGAGACCGCGATCCGCCTCTTCACCGAGGGCAGCTACCACGGCACGACGACCGCGGAGATCGCCCGCGCGGCCGGAGTCTCCGAGCCGATCCTCTACCGGCACTTCGCCTCGAAGCGCGACCTGTACCTCGCCGCGCTCGAGCATGTCTGGGCGAAGACGCGCGAGATCTGGGAGCGGGCGCTCGACGAGGCCCCCGACGCCTGCGCCGCCGTAGAGGCGATCGGCAAGGGCCACCTCTCGGTCCGGTCGCCGAAGCTCCAGCTCGCGGAGCTCTGGGTGCAGGCACTGGGCGAGGCATCCGAGGATCCGGTGCTGAAGCGCCACCTGCGGCGGCACATGCGCGAGGTACACGACTTCGTAGCCGATCTCATTCGCCGCGGCCAGGCGCAAGGAGCGATCGCGGCCCAGCGTGACCCCGACTCGGAGGCGTGGATCATGCTCGCGGGCGGAATCCTGGGCATGGTCGGCAGACGCGTGGGCCTTTTAGACGACGAGGAGCTCTCGGCAATCCGCGCGGCCCGCCTAGCCTGGCTGCGGGGCTGATCTAGCTTTTTCCCTTGGTCCGCTCGCGCCCGACATGTGCGGGCGAGGCGGACCAAATGAAAAGGCCCCGGCTGCGGCTCCGGGGCCTTCTCGAGAGGCGCGCCACCCTCGACGAGGTTCCGAGGAGACGGATCTGCGGCCCACCCGTCTCACGTCCTCGCCGGGAGTCCCAGCGCGCCCCCTGCGAACCGCGGCCTGGCGTCCGGCCTGGTTGCAAGGTGGGCTCACTATAGGAGCCTTTCCTGCACGAGTCAAGTACCTCAGTCAAGTGATTCTGCGCTTCCCATGGTTGACCGATTTTTGCCCTGAATACGCTCGATCGAGGGATGGCCAAAAGGAGCAGGTTGCGCTGTAGTGAAGTATGCGCTTGACTAGACCAGCGCGCCGAGACATGCCAACAAGAGAAACCGCCAGCCGCACGACTCGCAGGACCAACCCCGAGGGACTTCGTCTCGGGGAACGGCTTCGCCAACTTCGCGTCGCCGCGGGGTTGACGCAGAGCCAGCTCGCCGGCGACCGCTTCTCCAAGGAGTACGTCTCGCAGATCGAGCGCGGCAAGACGCGCCCGACCGAGGGCACGATCGAATGGCTTGCCGACCGCCTCGGAGTCGACGCCGGTTTCCTCGCCAGCGGCGTGGCGACCGACGAGCGTGCGCGGCTCGAGGGTGCCCTGACGCGCGCCGAAGCGTTGTACGAGGCGCAGGAGGACGAGGACGCGGTGGCGGCGTTCGAGCCGCTCGCTTCAGCTGCGCGAGCCACCGGCGTGCCCGAGCTGCAGGTGCGGGCGCTCGTCGGCAGTGGACTCGCGAAGATGCGCATGAGTGACCACCGTGCCGCGGTCGAGCTCCTCAACGAGGCGCGCTCGATTTCCGAGGCCGAGTCGTTCTCCGACGTCGAGCGGGCGGATGTCCTGCTCCGGCTAGGTGGCTGCCGCTACCAGCTCAACAGCATCCAGACGGCGCTCGCGCTCTTCAACGAGGCGCTTGCTCTCGCCGAGCGCTCCGGCCTACCGTGCGACGCGCTCAAGGCGAACGTTCTCTCCTGGCGCTCGCGCTGCTGGCAGCGCCAGCGCGACTACGAGGCCGCGCGCGACGACGTCGAGCGCGCGCTCGAGCTGTCGCGGGGGGTCGAGGATCTCCGCACCATCGGCGCTGCCTACTTCCAGGCCTCGCTCATCGCCGACCGCGAGGGCCACTGGGTGCTCGCGCGCAACTATGCCGAGCGCGCTCGCGAGGCTTACGCGGAGCTCGCCGACCGTGTCCACGTCAGCCAGCTGACGAACAACCTCGGCGGCCTCAACTTCCTCCTCGGCAACACGGAGCAGGCGGTGGAGCTGCTGAAGGAGTCGTTCGCGATCGCGCTCGAGCTCGGCCGCGACGCCGACGCCGGCCGCGCCGTCTCTTCGCTCGCGCAAGTTCACCTCCGAACCGGAAACGTCGACCAGGCCGAGGAGCAGGCGCGTCACGCGCTCGAGCTGCTCGAGGGTCGGGTCGACTACGTCGACGAGGTCGGCAGCGCGCAGCTCGTGCTCGGTAGAGCGCTGCTCGAGCAGGAGCGGCTGGATGAGGCCGAGCAGGCGTTTGCCGCGGCCGAGTCCTGCTTCGGCGAGCTCGGGTCCGGTAGCCATCGCGCAGCCGCCTGGGTTGCGCGCGGCGACCTGGCAACTCGACGGGGGGACCACGAAAGGGCGGCCGAGCTGTACCGGACGGCCGCGGAGGCTCTCCAGGATGTCCGCTTCTAACAGGGGAGAGGGGGTGACGTCTTGAAGGCACGCTTCACCTATCTGCTGCTCATCGCATCGCTCTTCGCGTATTTCCTCGCGTGCTCGCGCGGCTGGGGCTGGTTCGGGATGAGCGACGGCGGCGGCTTCCTCTAGACGACCTGCGAGCCTGACGGGCGACCCGCGCCTGCGTTTCCGGGTTGCCGATCGTCGGGCGGGTCGCACACCAGAGCGGGCTGCGGCGGATTCCTGCCGGGATCGGCATTGTCGACCGGCGGGAAGCGACGTGCGAGGGGCGCAAGCGTTCCGCCGCGGCCTCGGATCTCGCGCCACCTCGGCGCGGACCCGCTGAGCCCTAGCTCACGTCGCCGTTGCTCGAGCCCATGCGCTCGATCACGACCTGCGGAATCCGGGCGGTCGGGCTGAGTCGGAGACACATCCGTACCACCTCGGCGCAGTCCTCGGGCCGGATCATCTCGTCCGGCTCGATTCCCGACCACTGCGCCATCGGCGTGTCGACGAAACCCGGGCAGAGCGCGATCGCGCGCACGCCGTCGGCGTCGAGCTCCTCGTTCAGGGAGCGGGTGAGCGCGATCACCGCCGCCTTCGTGGCGCCGTAGGTCGCGAGCCCCGGCGTCGGGAGTGTGCCTGCGATCGAGGCGAGGTTGACGATCCAGCCTCGCGACTCGCGCAGGAGCGGGATCGCCGCCTGCGTCACGAGGAACAGGCCGCGCAGGTTGACGCCGAGCTGGAGGTCGAGCTGCTTCGCCGGCAGATCCTCGACACGGCCGCCGATCCCGATGCCGGCCGAGTTGACGAGTACGTCGAGCCGCCCGAAGCGCTCGCGATGCTCTGCGACGACCCGTGCGCAGTCCTCGGCGTCGGCGACGTTCGCCGCGATCGCCGCAGCGCCGAGCTCGGCGGCCGCCGCCTCGATCGCGCTCGGGGCGGCGCGAGACGAGCGTCAGGTCGAAACCCTCGTCGCGCAGCATCCGCGCAATCGCGAGCCCGATGCCCGACGAGCCTCCGGTGACGAGTGCAGCCCCTGCCATTGCGCCTACAGTAAACGGCGTGGAGACCGAGGCCGCTGGACTCACGAGCCTCACCGTCGGCGGCGGCTGCGCCGCGAAGTACTCGGCGGCGCGGCTCGAGGAGCTGCTCAAGGGCTTCGTCCCCGCCGAGGCGGAGGATCTCCTCGTCGGGCTCGACCCGGCGGACGACGCAGCCGTCTACCGGCTCGATGACGAGCGCGCGCTGGTCTTCACGGTCGACTTCTTCCCGCCGCTCGTCGACGACCCGGCTCTCTTCGGCCGGATCGCGGCGACGAACGCGCTCAACGACGTCTTCGCGATGGGCGGCACGCCACTGCTCGCGCTCTCGGTCGCCGCGTTTCCGGAGGAGCTCGCGACCGACCTCGTTGCCAAGGTCTTCTCCGCAGCGGACGAACAGGTGCGCGCCGCCGGAGCGATCCTCGCCGGCGGCCACACGATCCGCGACACGGAGCCGAAGTACGGTCTTGCGGTCGTCGGCACCGTCCATCCCGACGGCGTGTGGGTCAAGAGCGGTGCGCGTCCCGGGGACGCCGTCTTTCTCACGAAGCCGCTCGGGACGGGGCTCGTCCTCGCAAGGAAGGGCGATCTCACCGAGGCGGCTCGCTGGATGACGACGCTGAACGATCGCGCGGCCGAGACTGCTGCGACCGTTCTCGCCGAACGCGGTGACGGACGTCACCGGCTTCGGATTGCTCGGCCACGCGCACGAGACGGCGGAACGAAGCGGCGTCCGGATCCGGCTCCAGGCCTCCGCGCTTCCAGCGCTCGACGGCGCGGTCGAGGCGGCGCGCGACGGCATCCGCACCGGCGGCGACCCCCGCAACCGCGACTTCGCAGGCCCGCACGTGGAGAGCGACGGCGTGCCCGACGAGCTGCTCGCGCTCGCCTACGACGCCCAGACGGCCGGCGGCCTGCTCGTGACGCTGCCGGCCGAGAAAGCGCTGTCGCTCGAGGCCGAGTTCGAGCGGGCCGGCCTCTTCCTCGCCCGGGTGGGCTCGGTGGAGGATGGCGCGGGCGTCGTGCTCGAGCCGTAGGCGCAGGAAGGCCCGGGAAACCGGTCTACACTCCGGTGGTGCATGCGGGGTCCGCATCGGACGCGCTGCCGCGCCGGTTCGCCTGGACGGTTTCGCCGATCGCCTTCCGGCGCGTTGCGTTCGCGGCCGTCGGCGTGCTCATCCTCATCGTCGCCACGGGCGCGACCGTCCGGCTCACGGGCTCGGGTCTCGGTTGCCCGGAGTGGCCGACCTGCACGACCAAGCACGCGCTGCCGCAGAGCTACCACTCGTACATCGAGTTCTCGAACCGTGTGGTCTCGGCGATCACCGTGTTCACGACTCTGGGTCTCGCAGTCGCGGCGTGGCTGACCCGCCGGCTCTCGAGCCGCGGCAAATGGCTTGCCACGGCCGTCTGTGTCGGCGTGATCGCGCAGGCCCCCTTCGGCGCGATCGTCGTCTACTACGACCTGAACCCGTATCTCGTGATCTCGCACCTGCTGCTCACCTTGATCGTCCTCGGCCTCGCCGTGCTGGTGCTGCTCGAGGCGGCCAGGCTCGTGCGAGGCGCCGCTCCGGCTCTGCCCGGATTGGCGCGTGCCGGCAGCGTGGCGCTGCTCGCCGCGGTCTCCGCTCTCGTCGTGAGCGGCACCGTCGCCACTGCAGCCGGCCGGTTCCCGGGGAATAACGGAGCGGACGTGGTGCCGCGGCTCGGGTCGTTCTATCCCGCCGTCTACTGGCACGTTCGTGCCGTCGCCGCGTTCGGGATCGTGTTCCTCGTTCTTGCCGCCTGGGCCTGGACGCGGCGCAGCGCGTACCCCTGGCTGCTGCAGGCCTGTGCCGGACTGCTTGCGATCCTCCTCGTGCAGATGGGGATCGGAGAGGCTCAGTACCGCACCTATGGGAGCGTGCCGTGGTGGGTGGTCGTCGTCCACGTCGCGACGGCGGCCTTGCTCTTCGCCTGGACGGTGGGGCTGGCCGCCCGTGTCTGGCGCCCGATCGGCGCCAATTAGACTCAGGGAATGTCGGAGCTGATCGTCTCGTCGCGGCCCGACCTGCGCCGCCCCGTTCTCGTCGCCGCCTTCCGGGGCTGGAACGACGGAGGCCAGGGAGCGACACTCGGGGGCAGCTATCTCGCGAAGCAGTGGGATGCAGAGTCGTTCGCCGAGATCGAGTCGGAGAACTTCTACGACTTCCAGGCCGTGCGTCCGACCGTCTCGCTCGAGGACGGCCTGACGCGCAAGCTCGAGTGGCCAGCCGAACACCTTCCTTCACGCCCCGATCCCGGGCCTCGACCGCGACGCGGTGATCATGCTCGGCGTCGAGCCGAATCTGCGCTGGAAGACGTACTCGGGCCTCGTGCTGGAGCTCGTCAGGGAGCTCGAGGTCGAGCTCGTCGTGACGCTCGGTTCGCTGCTTGCCGACGTGCCGCATACGCGGCCCGCGCCGGTGAGCGCCGCCGCGAGTGATCCGTCGCTTGTCGGGGAGCTCGGCGTCGAGCCGTCGCGCTACGAGGGGCCGACCGGCATCGTGGGCGTCCTTCTCGACGCGTGCCGGACCGAGGGGTTGCCGTCGGTGAGCCTGTGGGCGGCTGTGCCGCACTACGTCTCTCTGGCGCCGAGCCCGCGCGCCGCACTCGCGCTCTGCAGCCGGCTGGGCGAGCTCCTCGGCGCGGAGATCGACCTGGAAGAGCTCGAGCAGGCGGCGAAGGAGTACGCCGAGCAGGTGACCGAGGCGGTCGCCACCGACGAGGAGACGGCCACGTACGTCGAGGAGCTCGAGCGCCGTGTCGACCTGATGGAAGCGGCCGAGGAGCTTCCGTCCGGCGAGAGCCTCGCGGCCGAGCTGACGCGTTTCCTCCGCGAGCGCGAGCAGAACGGCGACGACGGCGGAGAGAGCGCCGGCGGGCCTGCGGGCTAGCTAGGGCGCGGGCGCGATCACTCGCCGGCGGCCGGCGCGGCCTCGGCCTTCGCCTCGGCAGGCTGCTCGGGCTTCGTCTCGGCTGCGTCGCCCTGCTTCTGCGCCGCGTTCTTCGCGGCGGCCCCGCCGCTCTTGCGCCTGCGGCGCCTGCGCCGCCTGCTGCGGCCGCTGCCCTGCTTCGGTGCGGGCAGGTTCTCGGCGAGAGCGAGCGCGACCTCCTGGATCGTGCCGAGCCGCTCGCGCGCCTCGTCGATGAGCTTGGTCGCCCGCGGGGTGTAGCCCTCGGCGGAGGCGAGAAGCGCCGCTCCGACCGGCAGCGGCAGCGAGAGCGCCGCCTGCACGAGCTTCGCGGCGTTCTCCTCGTGCCGGTGGCCGCGCGAGTTCGCGAGCGCGCCGAGCAGGCGTTTCGCCTCGGGATACTCCGCCGAGGCGCGCCGGTCCTGCACCTTCCGTGTCGCGCGCGCCAGCCGCCACGTCCAGCGGGCGAGAATCTGCTCCGGCGCGTCGGGCTTCTCCTCGCCGATCGCGCGCAGGAGCGTGCGGATTCCGGGCAGCCGCTCCTTCTCCCACGTCGGCGCCTGGGTCACGAGGGTGACGAGGTCGTCGAAGTCGGCGCGCTCGACGCGCATCGAGACGCGGTCCTGGAGCGCCATCATCCGCAGCCGCCGGTTCGGGTTCTCGGCCGCGGCCGTGGTGAGGAACTGCTCGAGCGCGACCTTGCTCGCGCTCCGGTCGGTCAGCTTCTGGACGAAGGACCCGCGTTCGTCGAAACGGATCTGGCGGCCGGCGATCGTCGCCCAGTAGCGCTGCTCGTCCTCGTCGAGGTACTTCGGATCGATGCGCTGCCACTCGCGCTGGATGACGTTGATGCGGCGCCGGACGTCGGGTGTGACCGGCACGAGCCACGGCGCGGGTGTGAGGCGGCGGCGCGCGCGACGCTGCGAGCGGCGACGGGGTGCCGGGGTGACGCGCGCACCCTCGCGGTAGAAGTCGGCGTCGAGGAGCGAGTGGAGCGAGACGACGCGCTCGTTGTGGGTCGCACCCTTGGGGACGAAGTCGACAACGATGCCCGCCTCCTTGCGCGGGTGGAGCCGCATGATGCGGCCGATCCGCTGCTGGTAGACGCGTCGTGAGGCGGTCGGCGCGAGGTGCATACAGACGGTGGCGCGCGGCGAGTTCCAACCCTCTGCAAGCAGCTGGGCGTTGATGAGCACGTTGATTTCCCCGCGCTCGTAGGCGGCGAGCGTTTCGGCGAGACGGACCGGCGGCGTCCGGCCGGAGACGGCCTCGGCCTTCAGCCCCGCCGCGCGAAACTCCTTGGCGAGGTTGTACGCGTGGTCGACGCCGGCGGCGTAGACGATGCCCGGCGTGTTCTCGAACCGGTCTCGGTACATGCCCGCAGCGGCCTGGTTCAGCGCCTGGTGGTCGAGCGTCTTGGCCAGGATCTCCTGGTCGAAGTCGCCGCCGACGATTGGCACCGCGTTGATCGCCGTGACCGGCGGCACGCGCAGGTCGCGCAGCGGCGCGATGAGGCCGCGGCGCGCGGCGTCCTGCAGCGGCAGGTCGTCGACCGAGGCGGGGAAGACGTCGGAGACCTGCTTCGCGATCAGCTGCTCGGTCGCCGTCATGCCGATGTAGATCGGCTCGGGGAAGGAGCGGATCGCGGCCGAGGTCTTCTCCCCGAGCGCGGTGTGCGCCTCGTCGCAGATCACCAGCTGGTACGCGTCGCGGTCGATCGAGTCGACGTGGCGCGCGAACCAGGCGTAGGTCTGGATCGTGAGCGGGGCTTTCTTCGCGCTGCGGCTGTCGCGCGTGATCACGTCGGCGAAGCGGCCGCCGTAGCCCTCGGTCTTCAGGTCGCGGGTGAACTGCGAGACGAGCAGGCGCCGGTGGGTGAGGATGAGGACGCCCAGCGTGCGCGCCGCCTCGACGAAGCCGGCGGCCGCGATCGTCTTCCCCGACGCGGTCGGGTGGCGGAAGCGATAGCGCCGCACGGCGCCGGGATCGTCCTCCTCCGGCTCCTCCGGAAGCTCGGCATCCTCGATCTCGACGACAAGCGTCGAGTCCTCGTCCTCGTCCTCGACCTGCTGCTCGTCCAGCTCCTCGGCCGTCGCCGAATGTCCGTTGCCGTTTGCCTCGTCGTAGCGCTGGCTCGCGGCGATCAGCTCGGTGAGCATCCCCGCCAGCGCATCGACCTGGTGGCGGCGGAGTGCGGTGCCGGCGGCCGTGCGGGGCTCGGGGTCGGCGAGCACGCGCTCGAGGCCGAGCAAGAGGCCGTAGCGCACCTTCCATTTCGAGGACGGGGCGCCGAGGCCGGCATCCATCTCGGCGAGCGCGTCGTCGAGCGCACGCCTGCGGGCGGTGCCTTCTCCGAGCGCGTCGGACGGGTCTTCGCCCTCGCGGACGAACGGCTCGCCCGCCCACGCTTCCGCGCGGAGAGCGGCGGCGACTACCGGGTCTGCCGCCTCCAGTGAGCTGGTCGGCTGCTGAATCGCTTCCTGCATATGCGCAGCACGTCTCGGTGCTGCAAATCCATCAAAAGATGCGCTGCGCTCTGGTCATTCCCCTGGACGAGCGGCGCAACCCGAAGAATACCCCGTCCGCGGCGATCGTCAACGTCGTTACCCGCCGAGGCCCCCGAAAACGGCGAAGGGATTGGCCGGAGTCGTCTCCCACACGACCTCGCCGCCCGCCTCGACCTCGCCGTGCACGCGGGTTGCCAGGGCGTCCGCGTCCTCCCGGTTCGCGGCGCCGACGATCAGGTACTGGAAGCGCCGCTCAGGCTTGTAGCCCTCGGCCTCGAGCTGCTTGGCGAGCGCGTCCGCGTCTTCCCGGGACGCACACTCCACCCGCACCTCCCAGGGGGCGAAGCCGCGGTCGAGCTCCTCCTCTTCCCACGTCTCGCCCGGCGGCTCGTCGTCCCAGCGGTCCTCCTCGTCGAGCCAGTGCTCGACCTGGCTCGCCCGCGCCTCGATCCCGTGCGCGCGGAGCTGGGCCTCGACCACGAGGTGAGCCTGCTCCGCCGCGGCGCGAGTTGCGGCGTAGACGAAGACGGTGGCGCCGTCGCGGGACACCGCCAGGCGATGGGACTCGAGATTGCGCGCAAGCTCGCGCGCCTCCTGGTCCAGGTCGCCGGTGAGCCGCTCGAGGAAGCCGGCGGCGCGTTCTTCCTCCTCGACCTCGATCCGGATGCGGAAGTCGTCGTCGGCCATGTGCGGTCGAGCCTAGTCTGCGGACATGGACTGGCGCGAGCGGTACGAGCGCGCGGCGGCGCGGTACGCGGCCGGCGAGACGCGGGAGCCCGACGAGCGGCAGCTCGTGCAGCTGGCCAACGCGGCGTGGGCGGCGGGGCTCTCGTTGCTCATGGCCGACGACCGCGAGGGCGCCGCGAAGTGGCTGCGGCGGTCGGCCGCGCGGTATCGCGAGAGCTGGGACTCGGGCGCCGCGACCGACGCGTGGGGACGGCCGATCGGGGCGATGAAGGCCCTGCTCATCGCGGGGGACGATGCGGGCGACGCGGCTCGGTGGACGCTCGATGCGGAGGCGCCTCGGGCGGAGTCGCCGATCGGCCGGTACGCCGGTGTGCTCGCACTGCTCGTCCTCGGCCGCGACGCAGAGGCGGGTGCTCTCACCGCGACGCTCGGCGACGACTTCCCGGGCGAGGTCGCCGCTGTGCTCTCGGCGCTTGCCGCCCATGATCCGGACGGCTACCGCGGCGCGATCGCCTCGGTGCGCCGCTCGTTCGAGGAGCGGGAGGCGTTCCTCGAGGACGTCCCTGTTCCCGACACGGCACTCGCGCTCGACGTGCTCGCGGGCAGGAGCGGCCTCGTCTAGAGCTTCGCGGCTGCTGCGCGGTCGAGCACGGCGCGCGTCTCTCCGTCCGCGGCTCGCGCGAGGCTCCCGGGTATCTCGTGGGACGGGTGGCCGCCGAGCGCCCGCGCCACCGCGTCGGCCTTGTCTTCGCCCGCGACGAGGAAGAGGAGCTCGCGCGTCGCGCAGAGGCGAGGAAGCGTCAGCGAGATGCGGTCGACGAACGGCTCGTACCCCGCCTCGGACCCGACGACGGCGCAGCCGGTGACGTCGAGCGCGGGGAGGCCGGGGAAGAGCGACGCGACATGTCCGTCCGGGCCGAGTCCGACCAGGACGAGATCGAAGACACCGACTCCGGCCAGCTCGTGCTCGTACTCGGTCGTGCCCTCGTCGCGGCCGAGCTCGCCCTGCATGCGGTGGATCGCGGCAGGTTGTTGGTGGAGCCGGTCGAGCAGCGCTGCCTTCGCCAGCGCGTAGTTCGAGAGCTCGTCGTCGGGCGGCACGCAGCGCTCGTCCCCCCACCACAGCTCGACACGGCTCCAGTCGGGCTCGAGCTCTGCGGCGAGCTCGTAGGCGCGGCGCGGCGTCGAGCCGCCGGTGAGGACGACGTTGCCACCGGTGCCGGCCTGCTCGGCGAGCCGCACGGCGACGATGCGAGCCGCCTCCTCGGCGTCGGCGACCACCGTGATGTCGACCGGGCTCATTCGCCTTCGGCGAGCTCTCGCGCGCGGTCCATCGCGGCCTGGATCGCGTTGAGGAACGCGGCGCGCACGCCCGCCTGCTCGAGCTCGCGGATCGCTGCGATCGTGGTGCCGCCGGGGGACGTGACCGACTCGCGGAGCTCGACCGGGTGCATGCCCTGATCGCGGAGCTGCTTCGCCGTCCCGAACATCGTCTGCACGACGAGCGTCGTCGAGACCTCGCGCGAGAGCCCGAGCAGGATCCCCGCCTCGATCATCGCCTCGGCGAGAAGCGCGAAGTACGCAGGGCCGGAGCCCGAGACGGCGGTGATCGCGTCCATCCACGCCTCGGGCACGCGCACGACGCGGCCGAGGTGCGACAGGAGCTCCTCGGCGAGCGCGAGCTCAGCATCGCCCGCGTGTGCGCCGGCGCAGATGCCGGCCATGCCCTCGTGCACGGTCGCCGGCGAATTCGGCATCGCGCGCACGACCGGCACGCCCTCGGCGATCCGTTCCTCGATGTGCGCCGTCGGGATTGCGGCTGCGACGGAGACGACGGTCTGGTCGGTCCCGAGATGGACGCCGATCTCGCCGAGCAGGACGTCGATGTCCTGCGGCTTGACGGCCACGACGACGACGCCGGCGCCGTCGACGGCCGCCGCGTTGTCGGTGGTGGCCTCGGCGCCGTAGGCCTCGCGCAGCTCCGCGACCCGCTCCTCGCGGCGGCTCGTGACGACGACCTCGCCGGGTTCGCGCCAGCCCGAGCTGAGCAGGCCGGAGAGGAGGGCCTCGCCGATCCGCCCGCCGCCGAGGATCGCGATCTTGCGCGTGGTCATGGAAAGAGTCTATGAACCTCGTGATGCGTAGAGGCGTACTCCTGGTGTCGGCCCTGACGGCCTCGCTGCTGCTCGCCGGCTGTGGCGGTGTCAGCCGCCGGGCCTACGTGGCCCGCAACGAGGCGATCGTTGCGTCGCTGCCGGTCTTGCCCGGTGCGGTGAAGACGCACGAGGTCTCGACCCCGTATGTCGAGTCCGAAGGCGGCCTGTCCACGAAGCCGAGCGGCTACATGACGACCGTGGTCTACCGCGTTCCCCGTGCGACCACGGCCGCCTCGGTTCTGCACTTCTACGAGACGCGGCTCGGCCGGCGCGGTTGGGACTCGTGCGCGATCGCGAGCGGCGCACCGGTCGCGAACCTCACGCGCAGCGGAGCGCTCGTAGCAGTGAACGCCGCTTTCCCGGCGCACGTGCAAGGGGAGCCGGTCGCCCGGACCTACGAGCTCCTGGTCGACTACCGCGGCGCGGGTCGCTGCTAGCTGGCTAGGCGGCGCGCGCTGCGGGCAGCGGGATCAGGCCGCGGCTGAAGCCCCTCAGGAGGTAGACGCTCGCGAGGCCGGCCCACTCGCTGTACGGCTCGAGCAGCTCCGCCGTCTCCCACGTCTCCACGACTCGCTTTCCGCTCAGCGCTCGCACGAGCTTGATCAACCCGAGGTCGCCGACGAGCCCGTACTCGGGGCGGCCGAGACCCTCGATGCAGACGACGCCGGCCGACCACGGGCCTAGGCCGCGCTCGCGCTCGATCCGCCGGACTACCGCGTCGGTCGGGAGGTCCTGCAGCCGTTCGAGCTCGAGGCTCCGGCAGAGCCGGACGAGAGCCGCGCCGCGCCGCTCGTGCAACCCGAGCCGGCGCAGCTCGAACGGAGCAGCCGCCGCGAGGGTCGCGGTCGTCGGCGCTTCGACAGGCCGTCTGCGTACGTCGGCGCGAGTGCGCGGATCACGCGCCGCTCGAGCCTTCGCGCCGTCTTCGCGTCGATGAGCTGCCCGCAGACCGCGCGGAGCAGCGCCTGCGCGACCGTCGCCGTGCGCACAGGCCGCAGCCCGCGGAAGTGCTTCGTAGCGCGCGCAAGCAGCGGGTCGTCCGCGAAGCGCCGCAGGAACTCGGAGTGGTCGTCGTCGAGCGCGAGCGCCCAGCGCAGTCTCTCGGCCGCCTCCGCCGACTCGGACCGGATCGTCACGACGCCGTCGCGGGACTGCCACGCACGGGCGACGGCTCCGCAACAGCGGGCCGTGACGAGCCCGTCCCGCACCGTTCGCGTCGCATCGCCGGCGAGCCGCGCGGACAGCTCGAGCGAGTACGGCCCGCGCGGGCGGACGGCGATCTCGACCATGTCCGCGAGCCTACTGCCTCGTCTGGACACGGCCGGAAGAGCGTCTTGCGGGGGCCCGAGGAGCGCCCTACCGTCGACGCAATGGCGCGGCCCGTCACTGCACCCGACCTCGTGATCGGACTGGCCCTCGTCGCGGCCGGCGTCGTGTTGTTCGCGCACGGCCATGGCCACCGAGCCAATGCGATCCTGGCCGATCCGCAGCGCACGCCCGGCGTCGTCAACCCGAACGTGACGCAGGCGAACATCCGCTCCACCGTCTGCCGCAGTGGTTGGACGGCGACGATCCGCCCGCCGGTCTCGTACACGAACGCGCTCAAGGTGAAGCAGATGAAGCAGTACGGCGAGACGGGATCGCCGTCCGACTACCAGGAGGATCACCTGATCAGCCTCGAGATGGGCGGCAGCCCGACCGACCCGCGCAACCTCTGGCCCGAGCCGTATCCGCGCGCGTCCGAGATGGATCAGATCGAGAACCAGCTCAACTCCGAGATCTGCGACGGACAGCTGACGCTGGCGCAGGCGCAGCAGCGCGAGGACACCATCAAGCACACGCAGGGGTAAAGTCGCCGCATGGAGATCTCGCCAGAAGCCCATATGGGCCTCGTCGAGTTGAGCGTCTCCGACCTCGACCGCTCGCTCGCGTACTGGCAGGACGCGATCGGTCTGCGCGTCCTCTCACGCGAGGACGGCACGGCCGAGCTCGGTGTCGACACGCCGCTCGTGCGCTTCGTCGAGGAGCCCGGCGCCCGCCCGGCCCAGGGCTTCACCGGCCTCTTCCACGTGGCGCTGCTCGTGCCCGACCGGCCGAGCCTCGGCCGCTTCCTGGCGCACGCCGCTCGCGAGCAGCTTCCGCTCACCGGGCTCTCCGATCATGTCGTGAGCGAGGCGATCTACCTCCGCGACCCGGACTACCACGGGATCGAGGTCTACGCCGACCGCCCGCGCGAGCAATGGGAAGGCCAGGTCGGACAGCGGATGACGACGATCCCGCTCGACACCGACTCGCTGCTCGCAGAGGCAGGCGACGGCGATTTCGACGGGCTCCCCGACGGGACGACGGTCGGTCACGTCCACCTGTGCGTTCGCGACGTGGACGAAATGGTCGGCTTCTACCGCGACAAGCTCGGGATGGGGCTGATGGCGCAGGGCGGCGACCAGGCCGCGTTCCTCAGCGCCGGCGGCTACCACCATCACCTCGGCGGCAACACGTGGGAGACGCGCGGCGCGTCGCCGGCGCCGGAGGGAACCGCGAGGCTGCTCCGCTTCACGATCGTCGTCCCCGACGAGGCCGAGGTCGAGCGCGTGGCCGAGCGGATCGGCGGCACCGACGTGCGCGACCCGTCCGGTAACCGGCTCGTCCTCGCCGCGGCGTGACTACCCGGTCGCTGCCTTCGGCAGCCAGCTGAAGCGGGCGAGCGCGACCGCCAGGCCGATCGCAGCCCAGATCGCCATGGCGCCGATGTCGGCCCAGTGGATCCCGATCCCGGTCGTCCCCGGCTGGAACGCATTCTGGAGCCCGTGCGCGAGATGCTGGACGGGAAAGATCTTGGCGATGTTGCGCAGCCACGAGGGCAGCGCGTTCGGTTGGATGAAGATGCCGGAGATGAAGTAGAGCGGCAGCATCACCGCCTGCACCATCGGCTGTGCCGCGTCCTCGTTCGAGATCGCCGTCGAGAACGCGTACCCGAGGACGCAGAACGTGATCACTCCCACGACTGCCGTGATCGCGAACCCGGGAATGTGCTTCGCCGGCATGTGCACGTGGAACGCGAAGCGGCCGACGAGCAGCAGCACCACGACCGACATCGTCGCTACGACGATCGCCATCAGCGTCCGCCCGCCGATCAGCGCCCAGGCCGGCACCGGAGTCGCGCGGCGCCGCTTCAGAATCCCTTCCTCGCGCAGCACCGTGATCGAGATGACGAGGTTGATGAACGACGCTGCGATCACGGCCATCGCCGAGATCCCGGGGACATACAGCAACGAGAGCTTCATGCCGTCGACGGTGTCGCTGCCGAAGATGCCGGTGAAGATGACCAGGAAGAGCAGCGGCAGGACGAGCGTGAAGAAAGTCGCCTGACGGTTGCGGCGGAAGCCGAGCAGGTCGAACCGCGCCTGGTGGAAGACGAGCGCGCTGTGCCCGCGCGCCGCGGCTGTCTTCATGCCGGCTCCTCCGTCAGCTCGAGGTAGACCTCTTCGAGCGTCGGCCGCCGAACGTCGAGATCGGGAAGGTCGATCCCGCGTCCGAGCGCCCACTCGGCGAGCGCGCCGACGTGGGCGAGCGGCGTCTCGGTCGTCAGCGTCACGACTGACCCGTCGTCGCCGGCCGCCAGCGCGCGCAGCTCGGGCGGCAGGTCGTCCGCGGTGGTCCCGTCCGGCAGCGTGAAGCGCATCGCCGCCGCCATCCGGTTGCGGCCGCCGAGCGTGCCGGGCGTCCCCTCGGCGACGATGCGGCCGCCGGCGATGACCGCGATGCGGTCGGCGAGCTCCTCGGCCTCTTCCATGTAGTGCGTCGTGAGGAAGACGGTCTTGCCGAGCGCGCGCAGCCCCTCGATCACCTGCCACGCGGCGCGACGTGCGGCCGGATCGAAGCCGGTCGTCGGCTCGTCGAGAAAGATGAGCTCGGGGTCGCCGATCAGCGCGAGCGCGACCTCGAGCCGCCGCCGCTGCCCGCCGGAGAGCTGCGGCGCGAGCGTGTCGGCCTTCTCTTCGAGCCCGACGAGCCGGATCGTCTCGTCGATGTCGCGCGGCTCGAGGTAGTAGCCGGAGTAGAGCCGGAGGCTCTCGCGCACCGTGAGCCCGGGCTCGGCGCTCGACTCCTGCAAGACGGCGCCGACGCGGTTGCGCCAGGCGGCGTCGCCGTGCACCGGATCGACGCCGAGCACGCTGACCTCGCCCGCGGTGCGAGTGCGGAAGCCCTCGAGGATCTCGACCGTCGTCGTCTTGCCTGCCCCGTTCGGCCCGAGGAACGCGAAGATCTCGCCGCGCTCGACTTCGAGGTCGATCCCTGCGACTGCATCGACCGGGCCGTAGCGCTTGCGCAGTCCGCGGACGGAGACCACCGGCTCCATCCGGTCGAGTGTAGGCATCCCGAGGGACCGGGTCTTCCGCTATACCTGGCGAAGGACATGAGCAGCAAGCCGGTCGAGCAGCTCTCCGAGGTGATCGTCCGCTTCGCGGGCGACTCGGGCGACGGGATGCAGCTGACGGGCTCGCAGTTCACCTCCGAGGCCGCGCTGCTGGGCAACGACATCTCGACGCTGCCCGATTTCCCCGCCGAGATCCGCGCGCCTGCAGGCTCGCTGCCGGGCGTCTCGGGCTTCCAGCTCCACTTCGCCGATCACGACATCCTCACTCCGGGCGACGCGCCGAACGTCCTCGTCGCGATGAATCCGGCGGCGCTGAAGACGAACATCGCCGACCTGCCGAAGGGCGGGGCGCTGATCGTCGACGCCGACGCCTTCACCGAGCGGAACCTCCAGAAGGCCGGCTACGCCCAGAGCCCGCTCGGGGACGGCTCGCTCGACGAGTACCAGGTGCACGCGGTCCCGCTGACGTCGCTGACCGTGGGCGCGCTGAAGGAGATCGACGGCGTGACACCGCGCGAGGCCGAGCGGTCGAAGAACATGTTCGCGCTCGGGCTCATGTCCTGGCTCTACGGGCGGTCGATCAAGCCCACGATCCAGTTCCTCGAGGAGAAGTTCGGCGCGAAACGGCCGGAGATCGCGACGGCGAACATCAAGGCGCTCCGCGCCGGCTACGCGTTCGGCGAGACGACCGAGTCGTTCGCCGTGACGTACGAGGTGAAGCCGGCGCCGCTCGTGCCCGGCACCTATCGCAACATCACCGGCAACCAGGCGCTCTCGCTCGGACTCGTCGCCGCGTCCCGACTCTCGGGCCTGCCGCTCTTCCTCGGCGCCTACCCGATCACGCCGGCGAGCTCGATCCTCGAGGAGCTCGCGGGCTACAAGCACTTCGGCGTCCGCACGTTCCAGGCGGAGGACGAGATCGCGGCGGCCGGCGCCGCCGTGGGTGCCGCGTTCGGCGGGGCGCTCGGTGTCACGACCTCGGCCGGGCCGGGGATCGTCCTCAAGGCTGAGACCGTGGGGCTCGCGATCATGCTCGAGTTGCCGCTCCTGATCTGCGACATCCAGCGCGCCGGGCCGTCGACCGGGATGCCCACCAAGCCGGAGCAGGGCGACCTGCTGATGGTCATGTACGGGCGCAACAGCGAGTCGCCGGTGCCGGTGATCGCGGCCGGCTCGCCGTCCGACTGCTTCCACGCGGCGATCGAGGCCGCGCGCATCGCGCTCAAGTTCCGCACGCCCGTCTATCTCCTCTCGGACGCCTACCTCGCGAACGGCTCCGAGCCGTGGCTCCTGCCCGAGCTCGACACGCTCCCGGATCTGACGACGACGTTCGCGACAGAACCGAACGCGGGCGAGGAGTTCCTCCCCTACCTGCGCGACGAGCAGACGCTCGCGCGGCCATGGGCAGTGCCGGGGACGCCGGGACTCGAGCACCGCATCGGCGGGCTCGAGAAGGCGGATCGCACGGGCAACATCTCCTACGACCCCGAGAACCACGACCTGATGACACGGCTGCGCGCGCAGAAGGTCGCCGGAATCGCCGGGGACATCCCCGAGCTGGAGATCGACGACCCCGACGGTGACGCGAACGTGCTCATCCTCAGCTGGGGCGGCACCTACGGCCCGGTCGCGGCGGCGGCGCGGCGCGTCCGCGCGAACGGGAAGCCGGTCGCGCACGCGCACCTCCGGTACCTCAATCCCTTCCCGCGCAACACCGGCGACGTGCTGCGCCGCTACGAGAAGGTGCTGATCCCGGAGATGAACCTCGGCCAGCTCCTGCAGCTCGTCCGGTCGCAGTTCCTCGTCGACGCGATCGGCTACAACCGCGTCCGCGGCTTCCCGCTGCGCGCCGCGGAGGTGGCCGAGGCGGTCGAGGCCCTGGTGGACGCGGCATGAGCGAGGGCAACGGCAACGGGCAGCTGACCGCGAAGGACTTCCGCACCGACCAGGAGGTGCGCTGGTGCCCGGGCTGCGGCGACTACGCGATCCTCGCCGCGATGCAGTCGTTCATGCCCGAGCTCGGAATCGAGCGCGAGAACACGGTCTTCATCAGCGGGATCGGCTGCGCGGCGCGCTTCCCGTACTACATGAACACGTATGGGATGCACTCGATCCACGGCCGCGCGCCGGCGATCGCGACCGGCCTCGCGACGACGCGACCCGATTTGTCCGTGTGGGTCGTGACGGGCGACGGCGACGCGCTCTCGATCGGCGGCAACCACTTGATCCACGCGCTCCGCCGCAACGTCAATTTCAAGATCCTCCTCTTCAACAACCGGGTCTACGGGCTGACGAAAGGGCAGTACTCGCCCACGAGCCAGGTCGGGATGGTGACGAAGTCGACGCCGATGGGGTCGATCGACTGGCCCTTCAACCCGATCTCGCTCGCGATCGGAGCCGAGGCGACGTTCGTCGGGCGCGCGATCGACACCGACAAGAAGGGGATGACCGAGGTGCTGCGCGCGGCGGCCGAGCATCGCGGCAGCGCGTTCGTCGAGATCTTCCAGAACTGCCCGATCTTCAACGACGACGCCTTCGACTACGTGCGCGACGACAAGGAGGGCGTCAACCGGATCATCCTCCGGCACGGTGAGCCGATCACGTGGGGCGCCGAGGGCGAGAAGGCGCTGCGTCAGCGAGACGACGGGACGATCGAGGCGTGCGCCGCCGGCGAGGACGGAATCCTCGTGCACGACCAGACGCACACGGAGCCGGCGCTCGCGTTCGCCCTCTCGCGCGTGACGCAGGCGACGCACGGAGGCACGCCGGTCGGGCTCTTCCGCAACGTCGAGCGCCCGGTCTACGACGACCTGATGGCCGAGCAACTCGCGGCGGCCCAGGAGAAGCGCGGAAAGGGCGACCTCGCCGCGCTCCTCCATTCGGGCGAGACCTGGGTCGTCAGCTAGCCGGCTACTCCCAGCCGACGTCGTCCCCGGTCTCGAGCTTGCGCCAGAAGGTGATCTCCGGCTCGCCCGCGCCGACCTGCTCCATCATCGGGCCGATCGCATCCTGCTCCGTCGCGAAGAAGCGCTGGAAGCTCTCGGCATCCGGCCACTCGTCGACGACCATGATCTGGCCGTCGCTGCCGTAGAAGCGGTGGGCGATCACGCCGGCCGCTTGCGCTCGCTCCGAGATCCCGCGGATCATGTCTGCGTTCTCTGCAGCCAGCTGCTCCAGCTTGTCCGGATCTCCCGAAACGCGCAACGTCATGATGACCGACACCTGATCTCCTCCTTCGTAGGCAGTGAAAGGCCCATCTTCGCTTACCGCGGAGGTTCGGTTCAGGCGTGCTGAGGCTGCTCGACCCGGCGGCGCGGCACGAGCCGCGGCGTCCAGCCGAGGAACACTGCGGTCGCGCCGACCGCGACGAGGCCGATGAGCCCGGAGACGGCGAAGGCGAGCTCGGTGCCGCCGACCGCGCAGAGCCAGCCGGTCATGATCCCGGCGATCGCTCCCGTGCCGTTGAACGCGTAGAAGTAGAGCCCGATCACGCGGCCGCGCAGGTGGTCCGGCGCGCCCAGCTGCATGATCGCGTTCGAGTTCGCCGACCACGCCGTGAAGCCGGCGCCGGCGAGGAAGAGGAAGGCGCCGGCGAGCAGGGCGGAGTTGAGCGGCGCGAGCAGAAGCTCGGAGGCCGAGAAGAGCGCGCCGCCGATCAGCAGCACCTTCACGGACGCTCGTCCGAGCGCCGCCGCTGCGAGCGCGCCGAGCAGCGCACCGGCGCCGAAGGCTGCGAAGAGGAGGCCGTACACGTAGCCGTGCGCGTCGAGCGTCACCTTCGCGAGCACCGGCAGCGTGACGTTGAAGTTGAAGCAGAACGTGCTGATCACGAAGACGAGCGAGAGCAGCACGAGCATCCGCCGCTGTCCGCGAATCCAGGCGAGTCCTTCCCTGGTTCCGGCGAGGATCCGCGGCCGGTCGAACTTCTCGAGCGGGAAGAACTCCGAGGTGCGCATCAGGAGCAGGCCGATCAGGACGGCGAGGTAGCTGATCGAGTTCACGAGGAAACAGACACCTACGCCCGCGACGAGCAGCGCGCCGGCGACCGCCGGGCCGAAGATCCGCGAGGCGTTGAAGATCGTCGAGTTGAGCGCGATCGCGTTCGGCAGGTCGTCGCGTCCGACCATCCGGTACGTGAGCTGCTGACGCGACGGCACGTCGAGCACGAGCACCGTCCCGTTGATGAAGGCGATCGTGTAGAGCATCCACGGCTCCGCGAAGCCGCCGAGTGCGATCCAGGCGAGCGCGGACGCGGTGACGAGTTGCGCGAGCTGCGTCCCGATCACGGTGCGGCGCGCGTCGAGCCGGTCGGCGAGAACTCCCGCGAACAGTCCGAACACCATGTACGGCGTGAACTGCGCGAACGCCATCACGCCGACGTCGAACGGCGAGTGCGTGAGCTGGAGGATGAACCAGCCGAGCGCGATGCGTTGCATCCACGAGCCGGTCTGGGAGACGATCTGGCCGCCGAAGAAGAGGCGGTAGTTGCGGTAGCGGAGACTGTGGAACGTGCGCTTGGCGTGCTTCGTCAAGCGCGCACCTTCTCGCCCTCGAGGAGTCGCGCGAGCGGCTCCGCGGCCGCTCCCACCGCTGCGAGCTCGGCCGGCGACAGGGCGCCGAGACGGCTCGCGAGGTATGCGGTGCGGCGGGAGCGGACGCGGCGGAGGGTGCGCTGGCCGTCCTCGGTGAGTGTGAGACCTATGCAACGGCGGTCGGCCTCGCTCTTGGTGCGGGCCACGAGACCGTCACGCTGAAGCCGCGAGATGCGCTTCGACATCGCGGCGGTCGAGACGCGCTCCTCCGCGGCGAGCTGCCCGACCGTGACGCCGGGCGTGTACTTGATCGAGACGAGCAGGCCAACCTGCTGCGACGAGACGCCAGCAATCCTCTCCTGCCGGAGCTCGCGGGCGAGGCGAAGCAGTGTGGGGCGGAGGCTGTCGGCCACCGCCATCGCATCGAGCTGCTGCTTCGTTGCCTGAGGCATTCGCTAACCAGGTTATCAAAATGCATAACCTGGTTACGATTTCCTTACAGGTTTGCGTGCGCCAACCGGCCTTCTCTTCTGACGTCCAACTTCGTACGATGGTTCTGCCGCAGTGGGCGGCAGCATCAATGGTCGTGAACAGGAGGTACTGAATTGTCTCGCCGCATCGCTGGGCTGCTCTTGGCAGCCACAGCACTCGCGCTCGTCGTGGCCGGTGTTGCCGGTGCGTCGAGTGCGTCCTCGAAGCTCAAGAAACAGCCGAAGATCGCGAAGATGGTCCCCGCCAAGATCCGCAGCAAGGGGACGCTCACCGTGGCCTCTGACGCGACCTACGCGCCGATGGAGTTCATCGCGTCCGACGGCAAGACCGTCATCGGGGTCGACGCGGATCTCGCCAAGGCGCTCGGCACGGTCATGGGTCTCAAGCTGAAGGTCCAAAATGCGACCTTCGCGACGATCATTCCCGGCATCAAATCGGGCAAGTACGACGTCGGGATGTCGTCGTTCACCGACACGAAGGCGCGCCAGAAGGTGGTCGATTTCGTCACCTACTTCTCTGCGGGGACGTCGTTCTACGTCAAGGCGTCCGGCGGTCCGAACATCAAGGGGCTCTCCTCGCTGTGCGGGAAGAGCGTGTCGGTCGAGACCGGCACGACGGAACAGGCGGACGCGACGGCCCAGAGCAACAAGTGCAAGAAGGCAGGCAAGCCGGGCGTGAAGGTCGACGCCTTCACCGATCAGGGTGCCGCGAACCTCGCGGTCTCCGGCGGCCGTGCGCAGGTCGGGATGGCCGACTCGCCCGTGGCGGCCTACATCGTCAAGAAGTCGCACGGGCAGTTCAAGCTCTCGGGCAAGTCCTACGGGACGGCGCCGTACGGCATCGCGCTACCCAAGAAGAACGGGATGACGAAGCCGATGCTCGCAGCCGTCAAGTACCTGATGAAGCAGGGCACGTACATGAAGGTCCTGAAGAAGTGGGGCGTCCAGAAGGGCGCCATCTCGAACCCGAAGATCAACGGCGCAGTCAGCTGACATGACTCAGGGCGGGACCGCTCCGGCGGTCCCGCCCGACGAGATCCGTGCGGTTCCGGTTCGCCACCCAGGGCGGTGGGTGGCGAGCCTCGTCGTCCTCTTCCTCGCCGTCTGCCTCATCGGCTCGATGGTGCAGAACAAGAACTTCGAGTGGCCGGTCGTCCGCCACTACCTGGCGCACGACACGATCCTGCGTGGGCTCCTCGTGACGCTGGAACTGACAGCGCTCTCGATGGTCATCGGGATCGCGCTCGGAGTGGTGCTCGCAGTCATGCGGTTGTCGACGAACCCGATCGTGTCGAGTCTCGCCTGGATCTACATCTGGTTCTTCCGGGGCACGCCCCTGCTGGTGCAGATCCTCTTCTGGTTCAACATCGCCGTCCTCTACCCCACGATCGCGATCGGTCTGCCGCTCGGCGGGCCTCAGCTCGCCCACCTGCACCTGGCGACCCTGATCACGCCGTTCACCGCGGGCGTACTTGCGCTCGGCCTCAACGAGGGCGCCTACATGTCGGAGATCGTCCGTGCGGGGATCATCTCGGTCGACGAAGGCCAGACCGAGGCCGCGCAGGCGCTGGGCATGTCGCAGCTGCTCACGCTGCGGCGGATCGTCCTGCCCCAGGCGATGCGCGTGATCATCCCGCCCACGGGCAACGAGACGATCTCGATGCTGAAGACGAGCTCGCTCGTCTCCGTGATCGCGGTGACCGAGCTGCTCTACTCCGCCCAGACCATCTATTACAGGACGTACCAGATTCCGCAGCTCCTGATCGTGGCGAGCATCTGGTACCTGTTCGTCACCAGCATCCTCACGATCGGGCAGTTCTACGTCGAGCGCCACTACGCCCGCGGCACGCGCCATGTGCAGCCGTCCCTGCTCGAGGTCTGGGGGCGCGGATTCCGCCGTCTCCTAGGGCCGCTCATGCGATGACGGCGATGGTCAAGGCAGAGGGCGTGCACAAGCGCTTCGGGCAGCTCGAGGTGCTGAAGGGCATCACGCTCGAGGTTCAGCCCGCCGAGGTGATGTGCATCCTCGGCCCGTCGGGCTCGGGCAAGACGACGTTCATCCGCTGCATCAACCACCTCGAGCAGATCAATGCCGGCCGACTCTGGGTCGACGGCGAGCTCGTCGGGTACCGGCAGGTCGGTGACACGCTGCACGAGCTGCCCGACCGCGAGGTGTCACGAAAGCGGACCGAGATCGGCATGGTCTTCCAGCGCTTCAACCTCTTCGGCCACATGACGGCGCTCGAGAATGTCGTCGAGGCGCCGATCCGCGTCAAGCGCACACCGAAGGACGTCGCCGTGCGTTCGGCGAAGGAGCTGCTTCGGCGGGTCGGGCTCGAGGAGAAGAGCGACGAGTACCCGTCGAAGCTCTCGGGCGGCCAGCAGCAGCGAGTTGCGATCGCGCGCGCGCTCGCGATGAATCCGAAGCTCATGCTCTTCGACGAGCCGACGTCTGCGCTGGATCCCGAGCTGGTGGGGGAGGTGCTCGAAGTCATGCGCGGGCTTGCCGAGATCGGGATGACGATGGTCGTCGTCACGCACGAGATCGGCTTCGCGCGCGAGGTCGGCGACGTCGCCGTGTTCATGGACGACGGTGTGGTGGTCGAGACCGGCGATCCGAACCAGGTGCTCGTCAACCCGCGCGAGGCGCGGACCAAAGAGTTCCTCTCGAAGGTGCTCTAGACGCTCAACCGCCGGTGGCCGACGGGGAGCCTCCGGTCGCGAGCTCCAGCGGGGGCGGTCCCACGGGCGGCGCCTCGCCCCCTCGGCGCCGGCGGACTTCCAGCGCGACGGTGAGCAGAATCGCGACGAGCGCGATCCCGATCGTCGCAAGCCCGATCTGGTCGGCGGTCGTCTTGGCGGTCTGCTCCCACTCCCCACGCAGGAACTGGTCCCCTGGCGATGAGCGCGGAATGTTGTCGAACCCCAGGGGGAAGCGCTTCGTGTGCTCGGCGGCCCAGGTTGCGAGCGGGAGCGTGAGCAGAGCGGACGCGACGATGGCCGCGGCAGCGGGGACGATCACGGCGAGGCGCGACCGGAGCAGCATGGCGAGCACGCCCACGAGGACGAGGGCCATCGAGACTGCGAAGGCGAGCAGATAGATCGTGCCTACGGTGCCCTTCGTCGGATCGCCGAGGGCGACGGTCCCCTTCTTCGTCAGGTGATGGGAAGGCTTGTCGACCTTGAGGGAGAACGCCATCAGCCCCACGAAGAAGAGCGGCAAGGCCAGGATCCCGGCGACTGCGACCGGCGCCTTCGACCCTCCGCGCAGCCGCCTCATGCCTGGCGGCCCTCGAGCGTACGCGCGAGGAACTCGCGCGTACGCTCTTCACGCGGAGACGAGAAGATCTGCTCGGGAGGGCCCTCCTCGTGGATCACCCCGGCGTCGAGGAAGCAGACCTTTTCCGAGACCTCGCGCGCGAAGCTCATCTCGTGGGTGGCGATGATCATCGTCATCCCCGAGGCCGCGAGCTCGCGCACCAGCTCGAGCACCTCGCCGATCAGCTGCGGGTCGAGCGCCGACGTGATCTCGTCGAGCAGCATCAACTTCGGCCCGGTCGCGAGTGCGCGGACGATCGCGACGCGCTGCTGCTGGCCGCCGGAGAGGCGGTCGGGGAACTCGTCGGCCTTCTCCTCGAGGCCGATCTGGCGCAGGAGCGCGCGGGCATGTGCCTCCGCCTGCGTGCGCGAGATCCCGAGTGCCTTGCGCGGCGCCAGCGTCACATTCTGGAGCACCGTCATGTGCGGGAACAGGTTGTAGGCCTGGAACACGATCCCGATCTTCTGGCGGAGCTTGTTGACGTCGAGCTTGGTGCCGGTGATCGTCTGGCCGTCGACGACGATCGTGCCTTCGTCCACCTTCTCGAGGAGGTTGACACAGCGGAGCAGCGTCGACTTCCCCGACCCGGACGCTCCGATCAGGCAGACGACCTTGTGCTCGGCGACGTCGAGGTCGATCCCGTGCAGGACCTCGAGGTTGTCGAAGCTCTTTCGCACCCCCTGCAGGGAGACGAAGTGTCCGTTCTCACTCATACCGCCTGCGCCCGCTCTCGACGCTCGCGCTCCCTGATGATGTGGTCCGTGAAGCGGGCGAGCGGGATCGTGAGGAAGATGAAGAAGACCGCCGCGACCGCGAAGGACGCGTAGTTGGCCCAGTTGCTGGCGTAGATCCCGGCCTGCGTAGCCGCCTCCGTCAGCCCGATGATCGTCACGAGCGCCGTGTCCTTCTGGAGGCCCACGAAGTCGTTCAGGAGCGGCGGGACGACCCGGCGGATCGCCTGCGGCAGCACGACGTACCGCATCGCCTGCATATAGCTCAGGCCGAGCGAGCGCGCCGCCATCCGCTGGCTGGGGTGGACCGACTCGATGCCTGCCCGGTAGACCTCCGTGACGTACGCCGTGTAGACGAGCACGAGCGCGATCACGCCGTTCTTGAACAGCGTGTTCGAAGAGAGCCCGAAGTAGTTCAGGGTGGCGAACCCGCCGTTCACCATCAAGAGAACGAGGATGAGCGGCGTTCCGCGGAAGATGTCCGTGTAGAGGATCGCGATGGCGCGGAACGGAACGGCCGCCCGTCCTGGAAGGCCGCGCACGATCGCGACCAGCAGCGCCAGCGGAAGCACGAGCGCCTCGGCGACGAGCATCAGCTGGATGTTGAGCTTGAAGCCGCTCCAGACCTGCGGCACCGCCCGGAGGAAGTCGAGCGGGCTGAAGAACTCGTGCAGAAACTGGCCCACCTCGACCTCCTCCGCGAATCTACGCCTGGATCAGCTCGGCGCCTACTTCAGGACCGGAACCTTGGCCGGGTCGTAGCCGAACCAGCGCTTGGTCAGCTTGCTGATGGTTCCGTTGCTCTCCAGCGTCTTGATCGCCTTGCTCACGTCCGGGATGAGCGGACTCCCCTTGGCGAACACTGCGCCGTAGCCCTCGTGGGTGTCGATCTGCCCCACCACGCCTGCGTATGTTCCGGGCTGCTTCTGGTTCTGCGCCTCGATGATCGGGACGTCGAGGATCAGCGCCTGGCACGCGCCCGATGCCACGGCGTCGAAGGCGGCGTTCGACGACGCCGAGTAGACGCGGGGCTGCTTAGCGGGCCGCAGCTTGTGCTGGATCCAGTCGAGGCCTGTCGTCGCGGCTTGTGCGCACGTCTGCAGGCTCTTGAGGTCGTTGATGGTCGTCGGCTTCGCGACGCCCTTGGCGAGCAGGACGCCCTGGTTCGCATCGAAATACGGGGAGGAGAACCCGATCACCTTTGCCCGCTGAGACGTGATCGTCGTCTCCTCCATCGCGAAGTCGTACGGCTTCTTCCCCGCCAGCAGAATCGTGGCGAACGGCGCTCGCTTGAAGGTGACGTTGTTCTGGCTGATGCCGAGTTGCTTCGCCACGTCGAGGGCCAACCCGTACTCGAACCCGGACGGGTTCTTGAGCGTGCTTCCGGATAGCTGGCCGTTCCAGAACGCAGGCGCCGGGACATCGAACCCGACGACGAGCTTGCCGTGGTGCAACGTCGGGACGCCCGTCGTCGACGACGTGGTCGTTGTGTTATTGCCGCTACCGCCACCACCGCCGCAGGCCGCCAGCACGCTGGCGAGCGCTACGACCCCGACCAGGGGGAGAAAACGCTTCACGGGATTGCCCTCCTATACCTCGAGACCGGCGAGAGGGGCCGACTTTACCGCGCTGCGATGAGAAGCTCTACCGAGGACTCGCCTATGCTCGGCCGGTGAGGATCCTGGTCCGGCCCCCAGCGTCGGATGACATCGGCTCGTGGCAGCGGCTCGGTTGGCGGTCGGCGCCCGACCTCGACGAGCTCGAGCGCGAGCACCGCGCGTTTCGTGCCGTGCTCGCCGACGCCGGAGCCGACGTGCTCGAGGCCCGCGGGGAGCCGGGAAACCTCGACTCCCTCTACGTCTACGACCCGACCCTGATCGCTCCAAGCGGGGCGATCCTGCTGCGGCCGGGCAAGGAGGGGCGGCTCGGAGAGCCCGATGCATTGCTGCCGGATCTCGAGGCCGCGGGGCTCCGGATCCTCGGACGGCTCGAGGCGCCGGCGACCGCGGACGGGGGCGACACGGTCTGGCTCGACGACAGGACCCTCCTCGTCGGGCGCTCCTACCGCACGAACGACGCCGGGATCGAGGCGCTTCGCGTGCTGTTGCCGGAGGCAGAGGTGGTCGCGTTCGACCTTCCGCATGCGCACGGTCGAGCCGAGGTGCTGCACCTCCGTTCGCTCATCAACCCGATCTCACGGCAACTTGCGGTCGCCTTCCTGCCGCTCCTACCCGCACGAATGGTGGAGCTTCTCGACGAACGCGGGGTCAGCCTCGTCGACGTCCCCGAGGAAGAGTTCGCGACGATGGGGCCGAACGTCCTCGGACTCGCCGACGGGGCGCGAGCGGTCGCACTCGACGGCAACGACGTCACGCGACAGCGTCTGGAAGAGGTCGGCGTCGAGGTGCTCGTCTACAAGGGCGACGAGATCTCGCGCAAAGGCGACGGAGGCCCGACCTGCCTCACGCTGCCGCTCGTCGGCTAGTCCGCAAGAGCGGCTGCGGTTAGCGCCTGGAAGTGGCCGATGAGCTGTTCGCTCCGGCTCATGAGCACACCGCGCTCGAGAGCGCCGGAGGCGACGCCCCGCTGCACACCCGCGACGAGCGTCGCGTCCTCGCGCCCGACCTGGTCGTCGAAGGCGAGGAGGTCGTCGATCCAGGCCCGCTCGACCTCCGGGCCGAAGAAGTAGTCGAGAAAACGGTACGTCCGCTCCGGTGTCAGCGGGTAGCTCGGCCCGATCGAGATGTTCGGCTCCCCGGGAAAGATGTTGATCTCGAGGTTCGGCCAGAGGAAGTGGAACTGGGACCGCGGAAGCGTGTCCTGCGGGCTCGCGGTGCGGAGCGGGCCGTGCTGCGTCGAGAGGCGGCCGTCGCTCGACAGCATGTACGCCTCCGGCGACACGTCGATGACCTCGCTGAACCCCGGATGGGCGACCGGGCAGTGGTAGCACTCGAGGAAGTTCTCGCAGACGATCTTCCAGTTCGCGTCGATCTCCGCCTCCCAGCGCGAGTGGTGGACGAGCGACGCGATATCGAGTCCCAGCTCCTCGATCTGCGCCGGCAGGGAACCGAGCGCCTGCGGCAGCGGCTCGGGCTCAGCTCCGACGCTGGCGAACAGGAACGGCCCCCAGGTGTCGACGGCGACCGGCACGAGGCACAGCTCGTCCTGCGGGAACTCGGCCTCCTCCTCGCTGCGCGGCGCCGCGCGGAGCCGGCCGTCGAGCCCGTACGTCCAGGCGTGATACGGGCACTGCAGCGTCTCGCGTTGCTGCTCGCCCTCGGCGAGGGCGAAGCCGCGGTGCCGGCAGACGTTGACGAAGCCGCGCAGGACGCCGTCGCGGTCGCGCGTGACCACGACCGGCGTCGGGCCGACCTGCGTGGCGAAGTAGCCCGGCTGCGCGAGCTGTCCCGTGTGGCCGACGTACTGCCAGGCGCCCTGGAAGATGCGCTCGCGCTCGCGCCGCAGGATCTCCGGATCGGTGTACCAACCGTACGGCAGGGTCGTCTGCACAGGAGAGAATCTACTCGTGCGCGCGATGGTGCTTCATGCGGCCGGAGAGCAACTGCGGCTCAAGGACGTGCCCGTGCCGGAGCCGCAGCCGGGCCAGGTTCGGCTGCGCGTGTCGGCCTGCGGAGTCTGCCGCACCGACCTCCACGTCGTCGACGGCGAGCTGCCGAACCCGAAGCTCCCGCTCGTCCCCGGCCATCAGATCGTGGGCCGTGCGGACGACGGGCGCCGGCTCGGCGTGCCCTGGCTCGGCTGGACGGACGGCACGTGCCGCTACTGCTTGTCCGGGCGCGAGAACCTCTGCGAGTCGGCCCGGTTCACGGGCTATGACCTCGACGGCGGCTACGCGGAATGGGTCGTCGCCGACGAGCGCTACTGCCTTCCCGTGCCCGACGCCTACGACGACCTGCAGGCCGCGCCGCTCCTCTGTGCCGGGCTGATCGGCTACCGCTCCCTGCGCCTGGCCGGCGACCCGGAGCGGCTCGGGCTCTACGGGTTCGGCTCCTCGGCGCACATCGTCGCGCAGCTGGCGCGGCACGAGGGACGTCGGGTGTTCGGCTTCGTCCGGCCGGGAGACGACGAGGCCGCGGCGTTCGCCCTCGAGCTCGGCTGCGAGTGGGCCGGGCCGTCGAACGAGCCGGGGCCTGAGGAACTCGACGCGGCGATCATCTTCGCGCCCGCCGGAGAGCTCGTGCCGGCGGCGTTGCGCGCCCTCGCCCGTGGCGGCGTGGTGGTCTGCGCAGGCATCCACATGAGCGACATCCCGGCCTTCCCGTACGAGCTCCTCTGGGAGGAGCGCGCGGTGCGCTCGGTGGCGAACCTGACGCACCGCGACGGGGAGGAGTTCCTCGCGCTCGCGCCGAACGTGCCGGTGCGGACCGAGGTCGAGGCGTTCCCGCTCGAGCAGGCGAACGAGGCTCTCGATCTTCTGCGGCGCGGCGAGATCCGGGGGGCCGCCGTGCTAAGAGTGATTGCGTGAGCAAGCTCGAGGACATCGCCGGTTTCGCCTCTCGCCACCGCCGGCTGCTCGCCGTGCTCCAGATTGCGGTGCTCGTCGTGTTCTTCGGGGCGCTGGGCTGGGGGCTTCGCGGCTCCTTCGACTCGGCCGCGAAGGACCTCGACCACGCGAACCTCGTCCTCTTCCTGCTCGGCTGCCTGGCTCTCGCCGTCTACTACCTCGTGTTCGTGGTCGGCTGGATGTGGATCCTGCGGGAGTGGGGTGTTCGGATCCACTACCCGCTGGCACTGCGGGCGGAGATGGTCTCGATGCTCGCCAAGTACGTCCCGGGCGGGATCTGGACCCCGGCAGCGCGGGTCGTCGCCGCGCGCCGCGCAGGAGTGACGGATGCGGCGCTCGTCACCTCGTCGATGCTGCTCGAGGCCGGGCTCTCGGCGGTCGCAGGCATCCTCGTCTTCGTGCTCAGCCTCGCCTACGTGGACAACGTCGACGCGCCGCTGGCGCCGCTTCTCGTCTTCGGAGTCGTGGTTGCGATTCTCGTCCAGCCGCGCGTCTTCCGGCCGCTGGCCAGATGGGTTCTGCGACGGTTCCACTACACGAAGGAGCTGCCGAACATGCGCGCGCGGACGCTCTACCTCCTCCTCGTCTTCTACGCGGGCACGTGGATCATCGGGGGCGTCGCGCTGTGGCTGATCCTGCGCTCGGTCGGGGCGCATCCCGAAGCGGCGTCGATCGTCTTCCTCGGTGGAGTCGCCGCGGTCGGCGCGATCGTCGCGGTCCTGTTCGTCTTCGCTCCGTCGGGCCTCGGAGTGCGGGAGGCGTCGATGTACGGGCTGCTCCTGGCCGTCGCGACCCCGGGACAAGCTCTCGGCGCGGTCGCCCTGAACCGGCTCGCACTCACCGGCGTCGAGCTGCTCATTCTCCTCGTCGGCGGGGTGGTCCTGCGGCGCTCGAGACCGGCTCCGGCCGAGGCGGCCGAGCTACCGTCCATCTAGGGAGATGCACCTTCTGATCGACATCGGCCACTCGCTTCGCGAGGGCTTCTTCATGTTCTGGGCGACCCTCTGGGCGCTGATCCTCGGTTTCGGGCTCTCCGGCGCGGTGCAGGCGTTCGTCTCCCGCTCGGAGATGGAGCGGCGGCTCGGCCGGCGCGGGCCGCGCGAGATCGGCCGGGCGACCCTTTTCGGCGCGGCCTCCTCCTCGTGCTCGTACGCGGCGTCGGCGATGGCAAAGACGCTGTTCCAGCGCGGCGCGGACTTCGTCAGCTCGATGGTCTTCATGTTCGCCTCGACGAACCTCGTGATCGAGCTTGGGATCGTGATCTGGGTGCTGCTGGGGTGGGAGTTCGCGCTGGCCGAGTTCGTAGGCGGCGTGATCATGATCGTCCTCTTCACGCTCCTCGCCCGGGCCTTCCTGAAGCGTCGCGAGATCGAGGCTGCGCACGCGAGGGTCGGCGGCGGAGGACACCCGCACGGCGACGGCTCGGGCCGGAGCGGCTGGCGGGACCGAGTCCGGTCGAAGGCGGGCTGGGCCGACGCGGCGAGCTACACGTTCGCCGACGCGAAGATGCTGCGGAAGGAGATGGCCGCTGGGTACGTGGTGGCCGGCTTTCTCACGGTTCTCGTGCCCGCGAGCGCCTGGAGCAGGATCTTCGTCACCGGCCACGGCTTCTGGACTTCCCTGCAGAACGTCATCGTCGGTCCGCTGATCGCGATCCTCAGCTTCGTCTGCTCGGTGGGGAACGTGCCGCTCGCCGCCGCGCTCTGGCACGGCGGCATCAGCTTCGGCGGCGTGATCAGCTTCATCTTCGCCGACCTGATCACGCTGCCGTTGCTGCTCATCTACCGCCGCTACTACGGCGGCAGGCTGACCTTGAAGCTGCTCGCGATCTTCTGGACGGTGATGAGCGCGGCGGGGCTCATCGTCGAGTACCTCTTCCGCGGCCTGGGGATCGAGCCGACCGAGCGCCCGGGGACCGTCGTGCAGACGAGCTTCGAGTGGAACTACACGACGTTCCTCAACATCGTGTTCCTGATCGTGCTCGCGGGTCTCTGGTGGCTGGCGCGAAATCAGCGGCGGCTAGGCGGCGGCGCCGGCTACGCGATCGACCCCGTCTGCGGGATGCAGATCGAGGTGGCGAACGCCCCTGCCAGCGCCGAACGCGACGGCGCGCCCGTCTACTTCTGCTCCGACCACTGCCTCCGCCGCTTCGAGGCAGCGGAGCAATCCGAGGTGTCCGTCTAGTCCTCGTCGAGCGCGTACTCGACGGCTTCCTCGAGCGACAGCGAACGACCCGACGAGCGACCCTGCTCGAACTCGGGTGACGGGTCGGCCACGTCCGAGGCGATCTCGTCGCGCTCGTTCTCCCAGATGCCGACCGGCCCTCGCGATTCCTCGGTCTCGATCGCGCCCCAGAGCCGGCCGGCGCGGTCGGCCTGCCCGGCCTTGCCCGCGAACCGGGCGAGCAGAGCGAGCGCGTAGAGAGTCATCTGCCGGTCGTCGCACTCCCGGCAGAGGCGGAGAGCGTCGCGTGCCCGCTCCCAGGCGAGCTCGGTGCGCCCCAGCTCGTCTGCCGTGGCGGCAGCAGACCTGGCTGCGCTCGCTTGCATCCACGTGAACCCGATCTCTTCGCATCGTGCAGCGCCTTCCTCCAAGAGCTCGAGCGCGCGCTCAGGGTTTCCTTCCAGCTGCTCGATCCAGGCGAGCTTCACCAACGCATCGGCGACGAGCTTGGCATTCGGCCGGCGTCGGCAGATCGCCAGGCATTCGTCGAGTAGTTCCCTCGCGCGAGCGAGATCGCCCGCTGCCGTCGCACCGACGGAGATGCGGTGGAGCGCGATCGCTATCCCAGGCTCGTTGCCCAGCTCGCGGAACTCACGTAGGGACTCATCTTGCACCCGCTCGCTGGTGTCGAAGTCGCCGGCGATATAGGCCGACTCGGCGTACACCCTCAGCGCGCGGGCGCGCAGCACCTGGGGGACACGCGAGCCGTGCTCCAGCACGGACTGCAGCCGTCGAACGCCTTCGAACGGGTCGTTCATCACCCAGAACTGCTCCAGAGCGATCGTGAGGCGGAACGCGAGCTCGGGATCGCTGTCGAGCGCCCAGTCGATCGCCGCGCGGAAGTTGTCCTGCTCGGCCCTGACGATCTCCGCCCGCGGTGGGCCCTCGCTCTCCGCGGTGAGATTCGCGGTCTCGCCGAGCGCCAGGAAGTACCCGGCGTGGCGGCGTCGGAGAACGTCGGTCTCGCCCGCTGCTTCGAGTTGCTCGAGCGCGAAGTCGCGGATGGTCTCGAGCATCCAGTAGCGCTCCTCGCCGAGCAGACCGGTGCGGCGGCGGAGAAGGCTCTTGTCCAAGAGCGAGGCGAGCGTGTCGAGATCGGCCTCGCACACCGTCTCCGTGGCCTCCAGCGTGCAGCCGCCGCGGAACGCTCCGAGCCGCGCGAACAGCTGCTGCTCATCGGCTGCGAGCAGGTCGTGCGACCAGGCGATCGTCGCCCTCAGCGTTGCGTGCCGCTCCTCGGCGTCGCGCGAGCCTTTCAGCGCGTCGAGCCGGTCCCCGAGACGCTCGAGGAGCGCCTCGGGCGCGAGCAGCTTCGTCCGGGCGGCTGCCAGCTCGATCGCGAGCGGGAGTCGGTCGAGTCGGTCGCAGAGTTCCGCGACCGCGGCGGTGCCCGCGACGTCCGGCCGGACAGCTCGGGCGCGCTCGCAGAAGAGCGCCACCGCTTCGTCACGGACGAGCGGCGGCAGATCGAGCTCCGCCTCGCCCTGAATGCGCAGCGGCTCCCGGCTCGTCGCGACGAGGCGCAGGGCGGGAGCGGCGGCCGCGAGCTCGGCGAGGGGGCGAGCGACGGCGGGGAGGAGCTGCTCGAGGTTGTCGCAGACGACGTGGGTGCGGCGCTCCCCGATGCGAGCGGCGATCGCAGCGGGATCCGGAGACGAGGCGCCCAGCCGGTCGGCCAGCGCCGGTAGCACGAACTCGGCGTCGCGAAGTGGCGCGAGCGGGACGAAGACCGTTCCTCCGTCTGCATCGTCGCCGAGCAGCCGTGCCAGCTCGATCGCAAATCGCGTCTTGCCGGTTCCGCCCGGGCCGACGATCGTGAGGATTCGCGGGTCGCGCTCGTAGACAAGAGAGACTGCGTCGAACAGCTCCTGCTCGCGGCCGAGAAACGGCGTGGCGGGAGTCGGCAGCTCGACGCTTCCCGGCGTCCGCAGCGGCGGGAACTCGCGCTCGTCGAGCTGGCAGAGGCGAACGGCGCCTTCGAAGTCCTTGAGCCGGTGCTGGCCGAGGTCGCGGAGCGGCTCGGCGTCGAGCAGCGCCGCCGTGCTGGGCGAGACGAGGATCTGGTCGCCGTGCGCGAGTGCGGCGATGCGCGCGCCGCGGTGGACGTCGAGCCCGACGTAGCCCTCGCCGGTCGGCGTGGGGACGCCGGTGTGCAGTCCCATGCGCACGCGCACCGCACCTGCGTCGAGCCCGTCGCGCGCGGCCCGCGCGGCCGCAGCCGCTCCTCCGGCCGTCGGGAACGCGATGAAGAAGGCGTCGCCCTGCGTGTCGACTTCGACTCCGCCGTGCGCGGCCGCCGCCTCGCGCACGATCCGCCGGTGCTCTGCAAGTGCCTCGGCGTACCGGGCGGGGCCGAGCTCGTGCAGCAGTCGTGTCGACCCCTCGATGTCGGTGAAGAGGAACGTGACCGTTCCCTCGGGAAGCGCGCCCACGGCGCAATGATGAACCTCGCTGCTACGCGGAAGAAGCGCCAAACCAGCGCTTGCGCCGGCTCGAGCCGAACTCGGCCTTCTCGGCCGCGAGATCCTCGGACGGGCCGACGACGGTCGCCGTCGGGGCCGGGCCGCCGAGGAAGTTCGCCTCCACCTTCGCGACGCGCCCGCCGCCAAACTCGAGGTAGCAGTTGCCCTGGCCCTCGTAGCGCCTGCCCAGCTCCTCGCCGCGGAGGCGCGCGATGATGCCGTCGGCCGCGATGCCGGCCGCGTTCTCCGCGAACACGCCCGCTTTGGCCATGGGGATGGCGACACAGTCGCCGACCGCGTAGACGTCCGGGAACGGCGTCATGAGCGTGTCCCGGTCGACGGCGACCCAGCCGTTCTCGGCGAGGCCCGACTCGGCCACGACTGCGGGCACGCGGTGGATCGGGATCCCGACGAAGAGGTCGTACGGCAACCGCTCGCCGCTCTCGAGCACGGCCTCCTTGGTCGGCACGTCCAGCTCGACCACCCGTTTCTGCCCGATGTACTCGATGTCGCGCGCAGCGAGCTCGTCGAGGAACCGCTGCGAGACCTCGGGCGTGACCGGGACCGGCGCGGACATCGGCGCAACGACGCGAATCTCCGTCTCGTTCCTGATGCCACGCTCGACGAGCTGGTCGTGCAGGAGGAACGCGCCTTCGAACGGCGCCGGCGGGCACTTGTACGGCTGGCCGAGGACGCCGATCAGGATCTTTCCGCCCGTGAACGCGGGGAGCGCGGCGTCGCGCATCTTCTCGGCTCCCGCGATCGAGTAGTACTCGAAGCCGCCGGCGGCGAAGCCCGGAGTTGCTGCGACGTCGTACTCGGCGCCCAGGGCGACGACGAGGATGTCGGCGTCGTACGAGCCTCCGTCGGTCGTGACGTGTCGGCCCGCGGGGTCGATCGCGGTGATGCGCTCCTGGCGGAACTCGACGCCCGGCTTCGCGAGCCCGCGGTAGGGGATCTGCACCTCGGCCGCGTCCGCATGTCCGAACAGGATGTCGAGCTTCGAGAACCCGAACGTGAACCCGTCGCTCTGGTCGATCAGCGTCACCCGGACCTCGTCGGCAACGGACTCGGAGAGCCGAGTCGCGAGCTCCAGTCCGGCGAAACCGGCGCCGAGGATCACAACGTCCTTCACGCGAGGCAACCATACGGCCCCCGCGACGAGTAGTGCGGGTTCAGGCGCGGAGGTCGCGGTGCTCGAAGGTGGCGGCGGCGACCGCGGTAAGTGTGAGAGCGACGAGTCCGAGGACTACGAGACCCGTGATGTCCACGCCGCGCGTCAGCGGATCCCGGCCCGAGTAGTAGTAGAACAGCGTGAGGTACTTGAGCCAGGCGATCGCGCCGACGAGCGGTGCGAAGCTGCTCACCAGCCAGCCCAGGATCGCGACCGCCGCAGCGCCGCCGCCGGCGAGCGCCCGGCGGCCGGTGCCGCCGCCGAGCGCGAGCGCGACGGCGCCGGTGGCGAAGCCGAAGAACGCGAGCTGCACGGCGAGAGCGGTGATGTGCGCCGTGGTGATCCCACCGCCGCCGACGGCCACGCCGACGATCAGGCCGACCCAGACCGCGAACGCGATTGCGAGCACGATCAGGGCCACGGCGGCGGCCTTGGCCACGAGCAGCCGCCGGCGTCGGATCGGATGGGCGAGCACGAGGGCGAGGATTCGGTCCTCCTCCTCGCCCGCGGTGGTCCCGGCCGCCGCGGTGATCGCGAGCGCGGCGATCACGAGCGGCGCGTAGATGACCGCGATCTCGCTGCGGAACCAACCGGTGATCGTCCCGTAGTCCGCGCCGCCGAGGAGGTTGGCGACGCTCGTGGGAACGTCGAGCTTCCCGATCGTGTGCCCGACAGCGGGAAAGAGAGCCCCGACGAGGATGATCACGGCGATCAATCCCGCTGCCGCCGATACGGTGCTCGTCGCTCGCTGGCGGAACGCGATCCGGGTGACGGGCCAGCTCAGTTCGGTTCCTCCCGGTAGTAGTGGAGGAAGATGGCCTCCAGGTCGTCCTCCCTCGTCCGGATCGCGCGCACCTCATGGGCGGCTGCTGCCTTGATGACGGCGTCCGCGGATCCTTCGAAGCCGATCGTCAGCGTCCGCCCGTTCGCCTCGACCTCTCTCACTCCCGGCAGCGCGCGCATCGCCGCCGGGTCGACGTCCTCGCCGAACTCGATCTCGAGGCGCTGCACCGCGACCCTGCGGAGGTTCTCGAGGGAGTCGACCACCGCGAGGCGGCCGCGGCGCAGGATCGCGAGGCGATGAGTGACGCGCTCGACCTCCGACAGCGTGTGCGACGAGAGGAACACGGTGCACCCCTGCGCGCTGACCTCTCGCAGCAACGCGTGAAAGCTCTGCTGCACGAGCGGATCGAGTCCCGAGATCGGCTCGTCGAGGATCAGGAGTTCGGGCTCGTGCATGAACGCCTGGATCAGACCGAGCTTCTGCCGGTTGCCCGTCGAGAGCTGCCGGATCGGCCGGTCGAGATCGCCGTCGAACCGTTCCACGAGGGAATCGCGCACCCGCCGGTCGACGCCGCCGCGCAGCTGCGCCAGATAGTCGAGCACTGCCCGCCCGGTCAGCTTCGGGTACAGCGCCAGGTCGCCGGGCAGGAAGCCGACCTGCCGGCGGATCTCGAGGCTTCCCTTGCCGATGTCCAGTCCGAGCACGCGAGCCGACCCGGACGTCGGCCTGATCAGGTCGAGCAACAGTCGCATCGTGGTCGACTTGCCCGCACCGTTCGGGCCGAGGAAACCGAAGATCTCGCCTCGTGCAACCTCCAGGTCGAGCCCGAACAGGCCGCGTCCCGAGCCGTAGTCCTTCGACAGGCCCGTCGCGGCGATCGCGGGCTCGCCACTCATCTCACGAGGCGGAGTCGAGGTACGCGAGCACGGCGAGTACGCGGCGGTGGGTCTCCTCCGAGGGAGGCAGCCGGAGCTTCTGGAGGATCGACGCGACGTGCTTCTCGACCGCGCCGACGGTGAGGACGAGAGCCTCAGCGATGCTCGCGTTCGAGCGGCCCTCCGCCATCAGCGAGAGCACTTCCCGCTCACGCGGTGTCAGCGCGGCCAGTCGGTCCTTGCGCCCGACGAAGTGCGCGACCACCTCGGGATCGAGCGCTGTTCCACCGTCTCCGACGCGTCGCACCGCCTCGACGAAGGCGTCGACGTCCATCACCCGGTCCTTCAGCAGATAGCCGACGCCGCCGCGGCCGTCGGCGAGCAGTTCGCGCGCATACGTCCCCTCCACGTACTGCGAGATGATGAGGATCGCCGTCTCGGGTACGCGCTCGCGCAGCGTGAGCGCAGCGCGCAGGCCCTCGTCCCGAAACGTCGGCGGCATGCGGATGTCGACGATCGCGATGTCCGGACGCTCACGGAGCACTGCGTGCACGAGCGCGTCCCCGTCCCCGACCGCGGCGACGACCTCGATCTCGTTGTCCCGCAGGAGCCGCGCCAGGCCGTCGCGCAGCAGCGCGAGGTCCTCGGCGATCACCGCGCGCACGGCAGCACCGCCTCGATCACCGTCGGGCCGCCGTCGGGGCTGGCGATGCGGAGCGATCCGTCGAGCGCCTCGACGCGCTGCCTGAGCCCGTGCAGCCCGCCCTCGGCCTCGGACGCGCCGCCGGTGCCGTCGTCGAGCACGCGCACGACGACCGCCTGCTCGCGTTCGTGCACGTCGATGTCGATCCGCGAGGCGTGCGCGTGCTTGAGGGCGTTGGCGAGCCCTTCCGCGGCGACGAAGTACGCCGCCGTCTCCACCGCGTCGGGCGGTCGCTCGGACAGGTCCACGTCGACGTCGACAGGCACCCCGGCGTGCGTTGCGAGCGCGCCGATCGCAGCCTCGAGCCCGCGGTCGGCCAGGATCGGCGGGTGGATGCCACGCGCGAGGTCGCGCAGCTCCTGCAGGGCTGCGGCAGCCGCCGCGCGCGCCTCGGTGAGGTGCTCCTGCGCCTTCTCGGGATCCTTCGTGAGCTGCTGCTCGGCCAGGCCGATGTTCATGCCGAGCGCGACGAGCCGGGCTTGCGCGCCGTCGTGCAGGTCGCGTTCGATACGCCGTAGCTGCGACTCCGATGCCTCGACGGCGCCCGCGCGGCTTTGCGTGAGCTCCTCGACACGGGCCTCGTTCTTCCTCCCGCGCGTGACCGCCTCCAGCCCGAACACGAGCGCGATCACGGCGATCGGCCACACCGGCCAGAACGAGCCTCGGCCTGCGGCGGCCCAGATACCGATCAGGAACAGCGAGAGGATGACCGCCTCGCCCACCTTCTTCGCGAAGCGGCTCTGTGCGGTGCTTGCCCACCAGGCCGAGGCGACGGCGAGCCCGGTCGGAAGCCACACCCACACCGGCCAGAACGAGCCGCCGCCGCTCGCCGCCCAGACGACGAGGACGAAGAGATCGACGAGGAGAAGGGCCCAGGCCGAGGCCCGGACCGTCCTCCGAAACAGCACGAGCGTGATCACGGTTCCATTGTCCGTCACGCGCCTTCCGCCGCGAGGTCGACCCGCGGCAACCGGGCAAGTGCCCGCGGCAGCCACCAGTTGCGCTCGCCCAGCAGCGTCATCGTCGCCGGCAGCAGGAGCGCCCGGATCACCGTCGCGTCGATCAGCACCGCGACGGCGAGGCCGAAGCCCATCTGCTTGAGCGAGAGCAGGCCGAGCGTGGCGAAGATCGCGAACACGCCGACCATCACCATCGCCGCGCTCGTCACCGTCGAGGCGGTCGAGCGGATGCCGCGGTCGACGGCCTCGCGCGTCGAGTAGCCGCGGTCGACGAGCTCGCGGATCCGGCTCACGATGAAGACGTGGTAATCCATCGACAGCCCGAACAGCACTGCGAACAGGAACAGCGGCACCCACGGCACGATCGCACCGCTCGAGTGGAAGCCGAGCAGGCCGCCCAGGTGGCCGTCCTGGAAGACCCAGGTCATCGCGCCGTACGCGGCTCCCACCGAGAGCAGATTGAGTGCGATCGCCGTCAGCCCGACGGTGAGCGAGCGGAAGCAGAGCAGCATCAACGTCAGCGTCAGGAGGAGCACGAAGCCGAGGATCAACGGCATGTGACGGTCGATCGTCGAGGTGAAGTCGGCGCTCCCAGCCGTCTCGCCCGTCACAGCGACCTCCACGCCGGGAACCGAGCCGAGCGCCGACGGGATGATCCGCGAGCGCAGCGTGTCCAGGGCGCGGAACGACGCGGCGTTCGCTCCGTTCCCGGCGAGCGGGACATCGAGCTCGACCGTGTCGTGCCCGTGTCGGATCACCTTCACCGGCCGGTGCACCGCCTGCCGCAACGCGTCGACTCCCGACCGCACGCGCGGCGCGTCGATGTTCGCAGCATGGACGACCACGACCGCCGGCGCGCTCGTCGTGCCGAATGCCTTCGTCTCCTGCTCGTACGCCTTCACGACCGGCAGGTTCTGCGGGGCATCGGAGACGCCGTCGTCCCGCGTGTGCATGTGCAGTGCCGGTGAGGCGATCGCCAGCAGCAGTGCGACGGCGCCGACGACGGTGATCTTGGGATAGCGCAGGGCGGGACGCAGCGCCGCCCGCCAGAACCGCGACTCCCGGTTCGAGCGCAGGAACCGAAGCCGTCCCCACTCGACGCGGTCGCCGAGCTTCGAGAGCAGCGCCGGCAGCACGGTCAGCGAGCCGAGCACGGCGACGAGCACGACGAGGATCGTCCCGACGCCGAGCGACGTGAAGACGCTGTTGCCCGAGAGCATCAGCCCGCCCGCCGCGGTCATCACCGTCAGGCCCGAGACGAGCACCGCGCGTCCCGACGTGGCCGCGGCCCGTTGCAGCGCCTCTGCGCGGCTCGCTCCGCGGGCGCGCTCCTCGCGCTCGCGCTTCAGGTAGAAGAGCGAGTAGTCGACGCCGACCGCCATCCCCATGAGCAGGATCACGCTCGCGGTCGGATCGGCCTCGTGGATGAACGAGCTCGAGAGATGGGTGAGCCCGAGCGCCGCGAGCACCGCGGTGAACGCGAGCAGGACCGGGATCCCGGCGGCGAGGAGCGCGCCGAACGCGAGCAGCAGGATCGCGAAGGTGATGGGCAGCGAAAGCTTCTCGGCGTGGGAAAGGCCGCCCGAGACGACACCGTTCATCGCCTTCGAGATACTCGCGTCGCCGACTTCGGCGATCGCGTAGCCAGGATGCTCTGCAGCGAGCTTGGCGGTCGCGTTCAGCGCCGGTTGGACTCGCGCGTCGGCGGTGTCCGCGTTGCCGGCGATGTCGAAGCCGACGAGCCTGAGGTGGCCGTCCTTCGACACGTCACCGATCCGGACGTTGCGCACGTTCTCGGTTCCGGCAAGCGTCGTGCGTACGTCGTCCACCGTGCGGCGGAACGCGGGCGACGCGGCGGTGAGGGTGCGCGAACGGACCAGCATGTCCTCGCTCGCGACGTTCTTCACGTGGGCCGCGGCGAGCATCTGCTCTGCGCGGGCCGCCTGGCCGTTCGTCTGTTCGGCGTCCGTCTGCTTGATCGTGCCGTGCATGGTCCCGAGGGCCACGGCTGCGACGACGAACGCGAGCCACCCGAAGGTGGCGGTCTTCCAGTGCGCGGCGCTCCACCGGCCCGCGCGGGCTGCGAGGTTCATGTTCCCCTCCCGGGTCGTGTCCAGTTCACGAACTCCAGGCTGCTCGCCTCGCGCCCCCCGCACCATGGCGCGGCCCGGCGTCCGACTCTGGGGCTACCCCCAGGGCGTGCCGCGCGGATACAACTTGGCGGGGTTCCTCCATTGACTGGTGTGAGACACGTGACCGATCGGACGGACGCGGAGAACGGGGACCGAACGTCCGTCAGCTGGAGCTCCGAGACGTGGCAGCTCCTGGTGCGGCCGTATACGCGACGACAGATCGAGGTCGACGCCGGGGCGCCTAGCGCGGAGTCGGGTGAGTACCGGTGACACGAACGAGCTCTTCGACGCGAGCAAGAACACGATCTACATCGCGACCAGCGAGCAGCTCCGCGCGGCCCGGATGCCGAAGATCGAGATCGTCTCCAAAAATGAAGCTCGAGAAGCTCACCGACACCTCGAAGGCCGATGTGGCGTACGTCGTGGCGAAGAGCGGCACTACGCCCACGGTGATCGCCACCGAGCAGGGCGCGCGACGCGCCTGCGCAACAAGCCGCCCACGGAAGCGAGCAGTCCTCGGGCGTCCTGCTCCCCGAGTTCCGTGCGCAGTTCTTCGCGCTGCTCAAGTCGGATCGAGTGCGAGTAGTCGGCCGTGTGACCGTCGACGGACGCGACGCGATCAAGCTCGAATCCCTCGTCGACGGGAAGACCTACGTGGTCGACGCGGTCACCTCGACCCCATCGAGTGGATCAGCACGGGCAGCGGCGGCGGCGTCACGCTTCGCTTCCCGGTCTACGAGGAGCTTCCGGTCGACCACCAGTCGCTGCGGCTGCTCAGCCTCCAGGACCAGCATCCGAGCGCGCAGGTCGTCCGCGACGCGCAGGCCTACATCTCGGCCGAGTCCCGGCTCTATCCGCACGGGTAGTGCGCCGCGTTCGACCGGCTGGCCCTCAGGTGCGGAGGAGGACGCGCTCGTACACGCGGTCGCGCAGACCGGTCGGCAGCCGCTCGACCAGCGCTCGCCGCCGCGCGTCGCGACCGACCGCGTACCGGGCCCTGGGGCGCCGCGACGTCAGCGCGCGCTCGACGACGATGGCCACGTCGTCCGCAGGCTCGGCGCGTCGGCCCGCTGCCGCGGCTGCGTTCCGGAACGCCGCCATGCGCTGCCCATAGAGTTCGCCGAGCTCAGCGGGAAGCTCCGCCGCGAGCTCCTGGACCCGCTCGCCCGCCTTGCGCCAGATCGGTGTCGCGATCGTCCCCGGCTCCACGACGACCACCGCGACCCCGAACGGCCGCAGCTCGACGCGCAGCGAATCGGTGACTGCCTCGAGTGCATGCTTCGACGCCGCATAGGCCCCGAGGAAGGGCAGCGCACTGCGGCCGGCGATCGAGCCGACGTTCACGATGCGTCCACGGGCCGAGCGGAGGTTCGGCAAGAGCGCCTGCGTGACCGCCACGTGGCCGACGAGGTTCACCTCGAGCTGCCGACGGAGCTGGTCGAGCGGGAGGAACTCGAGCGGCATCGCAAACGCCGTCCCGGCGTTGTTGACGAGACCGTCGAGCGGCGCGTCGCCGAGCGCTTCGGCGACGGCCGCGATCGTCGCGGGCTCGGTGACGTCGATCGTCACCGGTCGGAGCCGCTCCCCTGCCGCGGCGCGCAAGCGGTCGCCGTCGGCGTCGGCACGAACGCCGGCGAACACGCGCCAGCCGGCCCGGGCGAGCCGGAGCGCCGTCGCCTCGCCGATCCCGGACGACGTTCCGGTGATGAGGACGGAGCGCTGCGCGGCGGTCACGCGGCGAGGAACGAGCGGTCGAGATCGCGCGCCGCCCGACCGCCGAGCAGGGCGAGCGTGATGTCCGTCTCGGCGAGGAGCTGCCTGATCACCGCCTCGACACCCGCCTCGCCTCCGACGGCGAGCCCGTACGCGTAGGGGCGGCCGACGAGCACCGCGTCGGCGCCGAGCGCCATCGCCTTCAGGACGTCGGCTCCGGTCCGGATCCCGCCGTCGACGAGCACGGTCGCCTCGTCGCCTAGCGCCTCTCGGACCTCGACGTACGCATCGAGCGCGGCAACCGCGCCGTCGACCTGCCGGCCGCCGTGGTTCGACACGATGATCCCGTCGACGCCGCAGTCGCGGGCGCGGACCGCGTCCTCGGCGGTCAGTACGCCCTTGACGAGCAGCGGCAGCTCGACCCGCTCGCGCAGCCATTCCAGGTCCTCCCAGGTGAGTCCCAGGTTGGGAAAGGTCATGAGCATCGTGGCGGCCGCGGTCAGCAGGTCCTCCTCGGGTGGTTTCTCGAGGCGCGGAAGGAAGACCGGGTCGGTGAAGTACTGCGCGCAGCCCTGGCCGCTCAGGAACGGCAGGTACGCGCGCGCGAGGTCGCGCGGGCGCCAGCCGAGGATCAGCGTGTCGAGGGTCAGGACGATCGCGCCGTAGCCGGCGTGCGCCGCGCGGTCGACGAAGCTCGCGGCCACCTCCCGGTCGTTGATCCAGTACAGCTGGAACCAGCGCGGCGCGTCGCCCATCGCCTCCGCGATCTCCTCGATCGAGTGCGAGGCGGCGCTCGAGAGGATGAACGGAACGCCCGCGGCCGCGGCGGCACGCGCGCAGGCGAGCTCGCCGTCCGGATGAGCGATGCTGAGGACCCCGACCGGGGCGAGGAGGAATGGTGCCGCCGAGCGCGTTCCGAGCACATCGACCGACAGGTCGCGCTCGCGATTGCCGGTCAGCATCCTCGGCCGGAGCCTTCGGCGCTCGAACGCCTCCCTGTTCGCGTGCAGCGTCAACTCGGCGCCTGCTCCGCCGGCGATGTAGCCGAACGCGCCGGGCTCGAGGGCTTCCTCGGCGCGGCTCTCCCACTCGGTGGGCGTGATCGGCCACTCGGCGCCTCCCGTGTAGATCGCGTTCTGCACGGTCGTGCCGTCGAAGCTCATGACCCGGCGATCCTAACGGGGCGCGGCGGAGAGGTCGGCCGCCGCCTCGGCCGGCGTCGCGACGGGTCCGACGCAGACGTCCTCGGCCTCGAAGAGCTCCAGCCACTCGGCGAGCGGACGGGCCGCGAAGATCGCCGCGAGCTCGGCCGCGAGGGTCTCCTGGTCGGCGTCGAACTGGCGCTCGGCCAGCTCCGGCCGGCCGAGCAGCTCGGTCAGGCGTTGGAAGAACACGGGCTCGAGCGCGGCAACCGTGAGGTGGCGAGCGTCGGCGGTCTGGTAGATGCGGTAGGAGGCGAGGCCGCCGGTCAGCAGGCGCGGGACGGGGTCGCCGCCGAGGCGGTGCGCGACGAGCCGGTGGGAGCCGTGCGTCATCGAGACCGCCACGTGGCCTCCCGTCCCGGTGCGTTCGCGCTCGAGTAGGGCGGCGAGGATCCTCGACACGGCGCCGAGGGCGCCTGCTGCGAGGTCGGCGATCTGGACCGGCGGCAGGGACGGCACCGTGTCCCAGAGGACCCCGGCCCAGCCGAGATAGTTGAGGTCGTGTCCCGCCCGCTGTTCGTGGCGCCCGCCGAGGCCGAAGCCGGTGATCGAGCAGTAGACGACTCGCTCCGGAACCTGTTCCGGGCCGATGCCGAGCCGCGAGGCGACGCCCGGCCGAAACGACTCGAGCACGACGTCGGCTTCGCGCACGAGCTCGAGCGCGGGGGCGGGATCCTGCTTCAGGTCGACCTCGAGCGACTCCTTCCCCGCGCGCAACGCCGCGTCCCAGGCGGGTGCGGTGTTGCGCATCGGGTCGCCGCCGGGCGGCTCGACGCAGACCACGCGTGCTCCGAGCCCCAGCAGTTCGCGCGACGCGAACGCGCCGGGGAGGTACCGGCTGAAGTCCACCACCAGCGTTCCGCTCAGCGGCTGCATCGGCGATGGTCGCCAGCGGGGGGCGCGGCGAGCGCTGCCCAGGCTGCTCGGCTCGTGATGGGGAAGTCGTAGAGGCTGTAGCCGAGCGGCGCGCAGTCGGCGACGGCTCGCATGAATCCAGCGGTCTCCCCGGCGCCCATCGTCCCGGCGAGCCCGCCGATGAGGTGAATCGGAACGTGGGGCTTGCCGGTGCGGGCGCGAATGATGGCGACGTCGGCGGCGTTGTAGGCGCGCGTCGCCTTGCTGCCGCGCACGTGTGCGTCGGTGGAGTAGGCCATCGGGAGGAACACGTCGTAGAGGCGGGCGAGCGCCCGGTAGGGGAAGCGGGGCCAGTAGGCGGGATGTTTGCGGATCCCGACCGGCGAGGGAATGATCGCTCCCAACCGATAGCGGGGGCCGACCGCCGTCTTCAGCCGGGCGGAGAGTCGAAGCAGCCGCTGGGTGCGGAGCGCGACGGGCTTGGCGAGACTGGCCTCGATGTCGAGCGCGAAGGAGTCGAAGCGCTCACCCTTGGAGCTGCGGAAGCGGATCGCGGCGAGTGCCCGCCGCATGTCCTGCGCCGGGTCGGCGAACGAGGGCAGGTACCAGGCGACGACGCGCATCCCCGCCGCGTGGGCTGCGTCGATGAAACGGCCGAGCGCCCGCGGCCGCACGAGGTCGACGCGTTGCTCGTAGTTGCCGGTCTGGAGGTAGAGCGTCCGGGCTCCGTCCCGCGCCATCGCCGCGACTTCCCGCCGCGGGTCGGCCCAGGACGCCGTCGCGTAGATGTCGAGCCAGGTTCCGAGGCCGGCGTAGGCCGAACGCCGGTGCGCGTAACCGGTTGCGCCGCCTGAAACCGGCGCCGTCAACACCGCGGACAGCAGAGCTGCCACGAGCAGAACGCGCGCGCCCGACACCGCGACGAGTGTGCCAGATCCCTAGCCGCGCGGAGGGGCCGTCGAGTCCCGCACGACGAGGCGCGTGCCGAGCTCGACGTGCAGCGTCTCGACGCGTTGCCCGTCGAGGAGCCGGCGCAGGAGGTTGACGGCCGTCCGTCCCATCTCGGCGAGCGGCTGGCGCACGGTCGTCAGGGTCGGCGTGATCAGCGACGCGTGCTCGCTGTCGTCGAAGCCGACGACCGAGAGATCTTCGGGCACCCGCAGGCCGTGGGCTCGCGCGGCCCGGATGGTTCCGATCGCGAGGTTGTCGTTGAAGGCGAAGATCGCAGTCGGCGGCTCCGCGGTCTCCAGAAGCCGAGCGGCCGCCCGGGTTCCGCCGGGGATCTCGAAGTCGGCCTCGATCTCGAGCCGGGGGTCGGGGAGGATGCCGTAGGAGGCGAGGGCGGCGTGATAGCCGCGCCGCCGCTCCTCGGTCGCCACCCAGTCGCGGGGGCCGGTGATCGCGGCGATCCGCCGGTGGCCGAGCTCGAGCAGGTGCCGGACCGCGTCGCTTGCACCGGAAGAATGGGCGGCTGAGACCGCAGGAATGCGCGCGTCGAGGGGAAGGCGCGGGTCGATGACCACGAAGCGGTAGTTCGTGTCGAGCAGGCGCTCGAGCTCGTCGCTCGTCTCCTCCGGAAGGACGACGAGGGCTCCGTCGGCCATCCCGTGCATGAGCCGGTCGAGCAGGGTCACCTCGCGGTCGTGCTTGTGCTCGGTCGCGGAGAGGACGGCTCGCTGGTCCTGCTCGAAGAGCGCCTCGCTCGCGCCGGCGACGATCGTGGAGAAGTAATGCGGATGCACGAGCGGGACGAGGAGCCCGACGAGGCCGGTTCGCCCGTCCTGCAGATTCCGGGCGCTGCGGTTCACGACGTACCCGCGCTCGCGCACGATCCGCGCGATGCGCTCGCGGGTCTCCGGGGCCACGTGGTCTCGCGCGTTGAGGACCCGAGAGACCGTGGCGACCGAGACACCAGCCTCCGCCGCGATGTCGTGAATCGTGGAACGTTCCCGGAACCGTTTACTCATCTCGGTCACTGTACGCACCCTACCGGATGCATCAATCCGTGGAAACCACGATTGCATCCGGGATGTAAGTCATGTAAAAGTTCCGGTACCGATGACGGGATCTTCTCATTATCGCCCACATGCTGGGCGGAAACGATCGTCGGCGGCCGGGGCCGAGCGCGGGATGTCGTGGCGCCTCGACCCTCCGGCGCCGCCGTGTTTGGGCCGGTCACCCGGCCGCCGGCGTACGAAAGGAGTGATGCAGCAGCGTGAGGCCGAGTTCACAGGGGTTTCGTCTCTCAGCAAGGAGGGAGTGGTCTAAATGAAACGCATCTGGAGAGGGACGGTTCTCGGCGTCGCGTTGGTAGCGGTTGCCGCGACCGTCTTCAGCGCAGCAGCCTCGGGTGGCGGCAAGACGCCTTCCGCGGGCTACCCGCGCTCACAGACATTGATTACGAGCGGAACGCAGTGGGGGAACATCACCGGGTTCAACCCGTACGGCGGCAACTACGCGGCCGGGATGGTCGGGCTCAACCTGGAGACGATCCTCCGCTTCGACCCGGTCAAAGGCCAGTACGTCGACTGGCTGGCGAGTTCCGCCAAGTGGACGGGTGCGAAGCAGTTCACGATCGTCGCCCGGTCGGGAGTCAAGTGGTCGAACGGCAGGGTGTTCACGGCAAAGGACGTGCTGTTCAACCTGAGGCTCCTCCGCTTCAACACGTCGCAGTGGAACAACCTCTATCTGAACGTCAAGTCGATGGCCGTCAAAGGCAACAAGGTGGTCGTCAACTTCAAGGGCACGCCCAACTACGTGCAGTGGCAGAACGCCATGTACAACATCCCGATGATCAGCCCCGTTCAGGGGCAGGCCATCAAGACGGCGAAGCTGCTCACGACGTACAACCCGGCCAGCCCGATCGGCACGGGCCCGTACACGGTCGATCGGAGCGGCTACGACCCGGTGACGCGCGTGATCTGGCAAAAGCGCGCCCACTGGTGGGCGGCCGACAAGCATCTCTCGCCGGCACCCCAGCCGAAGTACATCATCGACCTCGTCAACACGAGCAACACGAACAGCCTCAACGCGGTGCTCGGAGGCGTTGAGGATTTGAACAACAACTACCTCCCGGGCGTCGAGCAGCTCGTCGCCCAGCACAAGGTGCTGACGTACTTCAAGAAGGCGCCGTACAACCTGTCGGCGAACACCGCCATGCTCGAGCCGAACACGACGGTGAAGCCGCTGAGCGATCCGGTCTTCCGCCGGGCGCTGGCGATGGCGATCAACGTCAACCAGATCGTCTCGCAGGACTACCGCCACCTCGTCCTTCCGGCCAACCCGACCGGCCTGCTCCCGACCTGGGGCAAGTACGTCAACAAGGCAGCCGTGAAGAAATACGGGGTCACCAAGCACAGCGCTGCAGCAGCGAAGAAGCTGCTCCAGAAGCACGGGTACAAGCTGGCCGGCGGCTACTTCACCAACAAGGACGGGTCGGCGATCAACCTCGACATCTCGGTGCCGCAGGGCTGGTCGGACTGGGAGACCGCCCGTGACATGATCGTCTCGTCCGCGAAGGCGGCCGGGATCCGGATCCACGCCGTGGTGAAGGACTTCAACACCTGGCAGGCGGACCGGAACACGGGCAAGTTCGATCTCGTGATCGACAACCACTACCAGATCAGCGACAACCCGTACTCGTACTGGAACGGCATCTACCACCTGCCGGTCCTGACCACGGGCACGGGCCAGCAGAACTTCAACTTCGAGCGCTACTCGAACGCGAAGGCCTGGACGCTCGTCAAGAAGCTCGACAAGACCCCGCTGTCCAAGACGGCGACGATCAAGTCGATCAACACGCAGCTCCAGACGATCCTCATGCAGCAACTGCCGATCATCCCGCTCTGGTACAACGGCCAGTGGGCGCAGTTCACGTCCCATTACTGGACGAACTGGCCGGCCGCGGGCACCCACAGGCAGTTCACCCCGATCATGTGGGGTGGCTACCCGCACATGACCGGCATCGACATGATCACGCACCTCAGGCACGCGAAGTGAGGATGCGCTGCAAATGACCCTGTCATAGACGGCTCGGCGTCCCTCCCGGTCCACGGGAGGGACGCCCAGCCCGGCCCAGGGAGGCACGGGTGCTGCGCTACTTCTCGCGAAAACTGCTCATCTACGGCCTGACCTTCGTGGTCGCCGTGACGGTCGACTGGGCGATCCCGCACCTGATGCCGGGTAACCCGGTGCTGACGCTGGTGAGCAGGATCCAGGTCCAGGATCCGAAGGTCGCCCATCAGTTGTACGACCACTACATGCGCGCGTTCAACCTCGACCTGCCGCTCTGGAAGCAGTACCTGTACTTCTGGGTCGCACTCTTCCACGGCGACCTCGGTACGAGCATCCTCCAGTTCCCGACGCCGGTGATGACGATCATCACCCAGGCGATCCCGTACACGCTGGCACTGCTCGTCCCGGCGATCTTGCTCAGCTGGTACGCGGGCAACAAGTTCGGCGCGCTCGCCGCACGCCGCAAGGGGCTCGACAACACGGTGCTTCCGCTCGGCTACGCACTGACCGCGACGCCGTACATGTGGCTCGGAATCCTGCTCGTCTGGCTGCTCGCCGTCACCTGGCACGTCTTCCCGGTCGGCTACGCCTACGACCCGACGGCGGTTCGCGGGTTCACCTGGCCCTTCGTCTCGAACCTCGCGTACCACTGGTTCCTGCCGTTCCTGTCGCTCTTCCTCGTCGCCTTCGGCGGCTGGGCGATCGGCATGCGGAACATGATCATCTACGAGCTCGAGTCGGACTACTCGCACTACCTCGAGGCGCTCGGGGCGCCGCAACGGCTGATCCGCAAGTACGCCTTCCGCAACGCGATGCTGCCGCAGATCACCGGGCTCGCACTGGCCGCTCGGCGCGGTTCTCGGCGGGGCGATCGTCACGGAGATCGTCTTCTCGTATCCGGGGCTCGGGTACCAGATCTACCGCGCGATCACGAACGAGGACTACTTCGTGATCCAGGGGATCTTCCTGTTCATCATCATCGGCGTCCTCCTCGCCAACTTCATCGTCGACATCGTCTATCGTGATCGTCGACCCGCGGACGCGGATCGGGATGGAAGGCGGCCGGTCGTGAGCTCCGTTCCGACCGCGCCGCTCGCGAGTCCCGCCGATCCGTCGCAGGTCACGGCGCCGCCGGTCGCGCGGCCGAAGACGGGCCTGCAGGAGACGCTCCACTTCGCCCTGCGGAACAGGAAGCTCGTCTTCGGGCTCTCGATGACCGCTGCGCTGCTCCTGTTCGCGATCATCGGCCCGTTCATCGCGCAGCACGGCCCCCTGGACTACGGCGGCCAGCTCTCGCTCGCTCCGACGACGAAGGACGGCTACTGGTTCGGGACGACGCTGCTCAGGGCCAGGACGTCTTCGCGCAGTTCGCCACCGGACTGCGCCTTGCGTTCATCGTCGGCGCGCTCGGCGGCGGGATCGCGGCGATCATCGGCATGGTCGATCGGCTTCACCGCCGGCTACCGCGGCGGCCTCGTCGACGAGGTGCCTGAACATGCTCACGAACGTCGTCCTCGTCATCCCGACGTTCGCGCTCCTGCTCGTGATCGCCGCCTACCTGCAGGTGCGCGGGATCATGATGGAGGCCGTCTTCATCGGGCTCACCTCGTGGCCCTGGGCGGCGCGCGCGCTCCGCGCGCAGACGTTCTCGCTCGTCTCGCGCGACTTCGTCGACATGGCGCGCCTGAGCGGCGCGCAGCAGCTGGCAGATCATCTTCCAGGAGATCGCGCCGAACATGAGCTCCTACCTCTTCATGATGTTCATCCTCCTGTTCGGCGGCGCGATCCTGATCGCCGCGACGCTCGACTTCATCGGGCTCGGCCCGTCCAACACGATCTCGCTCGGGATGATGATGCAGCTCTCGGTGCAGAACGCCGCGCTGCAGCTCCACCTCTGGTGGTGGTTCCTGCCGCCCGGCCTCGCGATCATGGCCATCGTCGGCTCGCTCTACGTGATGAACGTCGGGCTCGACGAGGTCTTCAACCCGAAGCTGCGGGAGATGTGACGTGAGCCTGCACGTCGACGACCTGCGCGTCTACTACCGCACGCTGGCAGGCGACGTGAAGGCGCTCGACGGCGTCACCTTCGACGTCGCCGACGGCGAGATCATGGGTCTCGCCGGCGAGTCCGGCTGCGGCAAGTCGACGCTCGGCAAGAGCCTGATCCGCCTCGACGGCCGGATGCGCTACGTCGGCGGACACGTCGGCGCTCGACGGGCAGGAGCTGCCGATCTGGGACGACGAGGCGATGAATCGATTCCGGTTCCAGGACGTCTCGATCGTGCCGCAGTACGCGATGAGCGCGCTCAACCCGACCCGCAAGATCGGCCAGATGATCGCACGAGCTGCTGCGCTCGCGCGGCGTCGACGCTACGGACGCGTCGCAGCACGAGCTGCGAGCGCCGACTCGAGCTCGTCGGCCTCGAGCGCGACGTGCTCGATCTCTATCCGATCGAGCTCTCGGGCGGCATGAAGCAGCGGATCGTGATGGTCATCTCGACGCTCCTCGACCCGTCGCTCCTGATCGCCGACGAGATCACCTCGGCGCTCGACGTCTCGACCCAGAAGGCGGTCGCGGAGACGCTGGTCGAGTTCCGCGACCGCGGCTTCGTCAAGAGCATGATCGTGGTCACCCACGACATCGTCGATCCTGTACCAGATCGCGGACACGATCCTCGTCATGTACGCGGGCAAGCTCGCCGAGAAGGCGTCGGCCGAGGACGATCGTCTCGAGCGCCGCGGCACCCGTACACGCGCCTGTTGGTCTCGTCACTGCCCGAAGTCGGCGTTCGCTACGCCGAGAAGAAGCTCACCGGCATCCCGGGTAGACCGCCGCCGCTGCTCGAGCCGCCGACGGGCTGCCGCTTCCGTGACCGGTGCCCGCTCGCGACCGCACGCTGCGAACGAGGAGCCTCCCTGGGTGGAGGAGGACGGACACGCCGTCGCCTGCTGGGAGGCGACGCCGGCACACGAAACGGGCGCGCCGCTGGCCGGAAGGGCTCTCTGATGCTGCGCCTCGACCACGTCTCGAAGACCTACCGGGTCGGCTCCTTCGGCGCGGCAGGCTCACCGCAGTTCGCGACGTGACCTTCGACGTCAAGCCTGGCGAGGTCATCTCGCTGATCGGCGAGAGCGGCAGCGGCAAGTCGACGATCGGCCGGATGATCCTTCGCCTCACCCCGCCGACCGGTGGCTCGATCACCTTCGAGCGACGCCGACATCGCGACAGTTCCACGGCAGCGCGCTCAAGGAGTACTACCGGCACGTCCAGGGCGTCTTCCAGGACCCGTTCAGCTCGTACAACCCGATCTTCAAGGCCGACCGGATCTTCGCCCTGGTGCACGTCGCGTGCTTCTTCAGGCACGTCGGAGCCGACGAGTGGCGCGAGCGGGTCGGCGGCGCTCTCGAGGCGGTGTCGCTCAACCCGGGCGACGTTCTCGGCAAGTACCCGCACCAGCTTTCGCGGCGGGCAGCTGCAGCGCCTGCTCGTCGCCCGGGCGCTGCTGCTCGAGATCGAGTTCCTCGTCGCGGACGAGATCATCAGCATGCTCGACGCGTCGACTCGGATCGACGTTCTCAACCTGCTCGGCGACCTGAAGGCGCGCGGGCTCGGGATCCTCTTCATCACCCACGATCTCTCACTCGGCAACTACATCAGCGACACGACACGTGATCCTGCGGCACGGTGCGGTGGTCGAGATGGGCGAGACGCAAAAGGTCTTCGGCGATCCGCGGCACCCGTACACGCAGATGCTGCTCGCGAGCGTCCCGCAGCTGCACACGAAGTGGACGTACGGAAAGCGGGCGCGGGAACTCCCGGCGGCGGGCGATGCGGCGCCGCTCGTCGAAATCGAAAGCGGCCACCTGGCGGCGCTGTGAAAGGAGCAAGCATGAACCACGACTTCCCGTCCGACTTCATCTGGGGTGCGGCGGCGTCCGCCTACCAGATCGAGGGCGCGGTGCACGAGGATGGGCGCGGCGAGAGCATCTGGGATCGTTTCTGCGCGACACCCGGCAAGGTCCGCGCGGCCGACACCGGCGAGATCGCGTGCGACTTCTACCGCCGCTATCCGGAGGACATCGCGCTCATGCGCGAGTTGGGAATCGACGCGTTCCGCTTCTCGATCGCCTGGCCGCGCATCGTCCCGGGTGCCACCGGCCCCGTCAACCAAGCCGGCCTCGACTTCTACGACCGCCTCGTCGACGCGCTGCTCGAGGCAGGCATCCGGCCCTTTGCGAACCTCTTCCACTGGGATCTTCCGCAGGAACTCGAGGACGCCGGGGGTTGGCCGGAGCGCGCAACCGCGGAGGCCTTCGGCACCTACGCGGAGGTGGTCGCGAAGCGGCTCGGCGACCGCGTGAAGGACTGGATCACCCACAACGAGCCGTTCTGCACGTCCTGGCTCGGGTATGGGTTGGGCGAACACGCCCCAGGGCGGACGAGTGTCCGCGACGCGCTCGCCGCCTGCCACCACGCTTTGCTCGGACACGGTTGGGCGGTCGAGGCGCTGCGGCGGGCGGCGCCGGACGCGGAGGTCGGGATCGTTATCGATTCGTGCCCGATCTATCCTGCGACCGACTCGCCGGAGGACGTCGCTGCCGCCTACGCCGAGGACGGCGTCAGAAACCGTTCGATCTTCGACCCGCTCCTCCGAGGTCGGTATCCCGAGGACGTGCTGGAGCGGTTCGCCGACGTCGCACCACCCGTGCGCGACGGCGACCTCGCGACCATCTCCGTTCCGCTCGACTTCGTCGGCGTCAACAACTACTCGCGGCGCATCGTCCGCGCAGGTAGCGACGGAACGGCAGTCGACGTGCGCGCGCCGCAGGGCGAGCTGACCGACATGGACTGGGAGGTGTACCCGGCTGGAATGTACGAGACGCTCGTCCGGCTGCACCGGGACTACGGCGCCGACCCGCTGTATGTGACGGAGAGCGGTGCCGCGTTTGCAGACGTGCGCGGCCATGACGGCTGCATCCACGATGTCGAACGGATCGGGTATCTCGACCGCTACATCGATGCCGTCGCGAAGGCCGTCGCCGAAGGCGTCCCCGTGCGCGGCTACTTCGTCTGGTCGCTGCTCGACAACTTCGAGTGGTCGCTCGGCTACTCGAAGCGGTTCGGGCTCGTCTACGTCGACTATCCGACGCTCGAGCGTGTGCCGAAGGACAGCTTCGCCTGGTACCGCGACCGGATCGCGTCGCATCGGGCTGCGGCGCGGTCGGTGGTCGCCGGGTAGCGACCTCCCGGATATCAGCGCGCGGGCAGACGCGGGTGAGAAGCCACCCGAAACGAGTGTGACGAATCCCCCGCGACCTCCCCCAACGGGGTGTGTCGGAGAGCCGATTCACCACGTAGACTCGGCGGTCGTCGTGCCGATGACGGGGTCTGCCGCATCGGATGGATAGGTCGCCGCCCAATGCCCGCCGCTGTTTTTCGGTCAGTCTCGTTCGTCGTCCTCGCGGTCGCTGCCGCGGGGCTCTGGGTCGCCGTGTTCCGCTCGACCGGCGGCACCGTCACCGCGACGCCGGCGATTCCGTCGTTCGGCTCGCAGTCGATTTTTGCCCCGGCGACCTCGCCTGAGTCCGGACTGCCGGTGCGCGGCGTCGTGCGGAGCGGAGCCTGCGAGAGCTGCACCGTCCACGTCGGCGCCGGCGGGCTGGTCCGCGCGAAGGTGCCGTCCGGAGCAGGCAGGCGGACGGCCTACGCGCTGCTCGATGTCGCCAACCACCCTGCGGGCGGGCAGGTGCTCGTTCACGACGTCATCGGGTTCGGCCGCGGCGAGACTCCCGCCCGTCGCGTCAGCCTGCTCCAGGTGCTCGACGGCTCGCACCGGCTGATCTTCGAGCTGGTCGCCGGGCGCGACCGGCGCCTCTACCTGACCAGCCCGGCAGGCGGGTTGCGGGCGACTCCGCTCGTGCTGGCGACGGGGGCGATCGTCCCGAACGACGGGATCTCGGGCGTCGCCGTCGACGTCGCTCTCAAGGCGCACGGATGGCTGCTGGTCACCGTGAACGGCGTGCGGACGGCCACGGTGCGCAGGCTCGTGGGTGCGCGGACCGGGCCCCCTCGATTCCTCGCGGCCGGCGTGATCGGCTACAAGGCGCCGCCGAGCGCAGGGACGATCACGGCCACGCACGCGCAGGTGTCCGTCTCGACGCCTGCGACGCCTCCCGCGCCGGCCGCGCAGCCTGCCGCGACGGTCACCCAGCCTGCCTCCCAACCGTCCAATCCGGTTCCTCCTCTCAGCTCGCTCTCGCCGCCGACGATTTCGGGCACCGTCGTGGTGGGGAGCACCCTGACCGCCGCGCCGGGGAGCTGGAGCGACGGCACGGCGACCTTCACCTACGTCTGGGAGCGCTGCGACCGCGGCAACTCCTGCACGCCGATCGGAGACGCCGACGGAAGAACCTACGATCTCGTCTCGGCCGATCGAGGCGCGTTCGTGCGGGTCCGCGTGACGGCACACGTCGGCGACGCCGCCGTCTCGAGGGCTTCTGCAGCCGTCGGACCGGTAGTCCCGACGGCCCCAACGGATCTGGGGGCGCCGAGCATCACCGGCGACGCGGTGGTCGGCGAACGACTCACCGCCGATCCGGGAACCTGGAGTGATCCCAACGCAGACCTGACGATTGCGTGGGAGCGCTGCGACCAAGCCGGGAACTGCAGCTCGATCGAGGACGCCACCGGTGCAAGCTACGACGTCACCGCCGACGATCTCGGCAGCTCGCTCCGCGTCGAGGTCACGGCAGCGAACCCCGGAGGTGTGGGTACGGCGGATTCCCTCCCGACGGGCGTGGTGGTTCCGGCCGTCCCCTCGGTCGTCACCGCGCCGAGGGTGAGCGGTGACGCGATCGTCGGCTCGACGCTGGCCGCCGATCCGGGCACGTGGAGCGATCCCACCGCGACCTTCACCTACGCGTGGTTGCGGTGTCCCGGCGACGGGAGCGGTAGCTGCGCGACGATCGGGGGAGCCAACGACAAGACGTACGTGCTCACGCGTGACGACGTCGGCTTCAGCATCGAGGTCCTGGTGACGGCCACGAACGCGGGCGGTACGGGCAGCGCCGACTCGAACCCGGTTGGGCCTGTGGTCTCGCAGGCTCCGCCTACGGTGGTCACGCCTCCGTCGGTGAGCGGCGACGCGATCGTCGGCGCGACGCTGACTGCCGATCCGGGCACGTGGAGTGATCCCACCGCGACCTTCACGTACGCCTGGCTGCGTTGCGACGATAGTGGCTCCTGCACCCCGATCGGAGCAGGAGGTACGACGTACACCCTCACCGCCGACGATCTCGGATCCTCGATCGGCGTCGAGGTTACTGCGACAACCGCTGCCGGAACCGGCGATGCCGGCTCCAACCTCGTCGGGCCCGTGGTTCCGCAGCCTCCGCCCGTGGTCGTCACGCTTCCGTCGGTGAGCGGTGACGCGATCGTCGGCTCGATCCTGACGGCCGATCCGGGCACGTGGAGCGATCCCACGGCCACCTTCAGCTACGCCTGGCTGCGGTGTCATGGGAACGAGAGCGACAGCTGCACGCCGATCGAGGGAGCCGACGGCACCACCTACATCCTCACCAGCGACGACCTCGATTTCCTGATGCGCGTCGAGGTGACCGCGGCGAACGCGGGCGGAACCGCGACGGCGGAGTCGACGCCGACCGCCCCGGTCGAGCCCGCGGGGCAGTGACTGCCGCCCCTTCGGCCTTGACGCGTGTGGCCCGCCATCCCGACGAGGTGCGGGTCGGTCGCCGTGCCGCGATCACGCTCGTCGCACTGCTCGTCGCAGCGTTGACGGGCATCGGCCTGGCGCTGGCCCACTCCATCCGTCAGCAGGAGCAGAGCCGCGTGACCGCCCATCTCGGCGTCGCGCTCCAGGCGGCGCTGAGCGAGGCCTCGCACGAGGCCGTCGCGGCGCAGCAGCGCGCAGCGGCGCTGGCGGCGGAGCCACGGCTTCAGCGGGCGCTCGTGGAGGGGGACGAGCAGGCCCTGAAGCGCCTGACCGCGGCTGTTCCCGGCGCGGTTGCCGTGCCGGGAACCGAGAGTGTCCCGCTGCCTACCCGGCCGTCGCTTCGCCGTACGGTCCGCGTGCTGGCGAAGGGAAAGGTCGTAGGCACGGTGGCCGTCACCGTCCCGCTCGACGGCGCCGCGCTCTCACGCCTCCGCGCCGCGGCACCGCTCGCCGCCGGCGAAGGGATCCTGTTCGTCCGAGGTGAGCACGTGCTCGCGGGGCCGGCAGGAGTCCAGGGGGCACGCGTGCCGTCCCACGCGCAGTCAGTCCGGCTCGGGGGAGCCGACTACCGCGTGGTCCAGACACGTGTGGTCGGCGGACCCGAGCCGACCCGGCTTGCGGCGTTCGCTCCCGCGGCGGAGGTGGCCAGGCCCGTGGCCCGCTCCGATCGCCTCCTCGCCGCCGCCCTGGCGGTCACGTTCGTGGCGCTGCTCATGCTCGCGCGCCTCCTGGCGCGGCCGCTGCTCGTCCCGCTCGGGCGGCTCGGGCGCGACGCGCGGAGCTCGGGTATGGACGACCTCACGAACCTGCCCAACCGCCGCACCTTCACAGAGGCCGCTGCCGGCGAGCTGGTTCGGGCCCGCCGGTCGGGGAGGGCGCTCGCAGTCGTGCTCGTCGATATCGACGATTTCAAGGAGGTCAACGACACGTACGGCCACTCGACAGGCGACCGCGTCCTTTCCGGCGTCGCCGACGAGCTTCGCGAGCACTTCCGCGAGATCGACCTCCCGGCCCGGCTGGGCGGCGACGAGTTCGCCGTCCTGCTGCCCGAGACGGATCTGGCCGGTGCACGGGAGGCCGCGGAGCGTTTCGTCGCTGCGCTGGCAGCATCCGAGTTCGACGAGGGTCGCGACCACCTGGGAAGGATCACAGCGAGCGCGGGCATCGCGGCGGCGGCCGATCTCGAGCTCAAGGCGCTGCTCGAGGCGGCAGACCGCGCGCTGTATCGGGCGAAGAAGGACGGCAAGAACCGGGTGCAGGTCGAAGAGCTCTAGCCGCGTCCGGCCACCTACAGCCGCTGAGCGCTTGCCTCGGTTGGGCTCGCGGTGCACGATGTGCCTCTCGGAGTCGAAGGCAGGAGCGCGTTTTGTCCGTCACCGTGGGCGCGGAGAGGGGGCTGCTCGAACGGGAGCGCGAGTTGACCGTGCTGGCCGAGGCCTATGCGGGCGTCGGGGCCGATTCCCGGGGCGGGCTTGCACTCGTGCACGGCGAGGCCGGAGTCGGCAAGACCACGCTCCTGCGGCACTTCTCCACTCGAGAGGAGAGCGACGCGCAGATCTTCTGGGGCGCGTGCGATCCACTCTTCACCCCCCGGCCGCTAGGACCGCTGTTCGACATCGCGGACGACCTCGGGGGCGAGTTCGCCGAGGCGCTCGCCGAGAACCGTGAGCTACACGGGCTCGTCGGCGCTCTCCTGCGAACGCTTGCGGCTCGCGGGCCCGCGATCCTCCTGTTCGAGGACGTTCACTGGGCAGATGAGGCGACGCTCGACGTCTTGCGCGTCTTCGTCCGCAAGCTCGAGAACGTGGCGGCGCTCGTCGTCCTGGCGTTCCGCGACGATGAGCTCGAGTGGAGTCACCCGCTGCGTCGGATGCTCGGCGAGCTGGCCACGCAGCGCTCCGCAATTCGCCTCAAGCTCGCCCCCCTCTCGCGCGAGGCGGTAGCCGAGCTTGCGGATCCGCACGGCGTAGACGCCGCAGAGCTCTACCAGAAGACAGGGGGGAATCCGTTCTTCGTCGTCGAGGTCCTCGCGAGCGGGGGCGAGAGGATTCCGTCGACCGTTCGCGAGGCTGTGGAGGCGCGGAGCGCGCGACTTTCACCGGCTGCTCGCGCCCTGCTCGAAGCCGTCGCGCTCGTCCCGCCGCAAGCGGAGCTTTGGCTGCTGGAGGCGCTCCTCGACGGTCCGCCGGACGACCTGGAGGAGTGTCTCGCCTCGGGCATGCTCCGGTCGGAGCCACCGGGGGTCGTCTTCCGCCACGAGCTCGCGCGGCTTGCCGTCGCGCAGTCGGTGGCCCCGGATCGCGTGCTCGCGATCCACCGTCGCGCGCTCTTGGCCCTTGCCGATCCGCCCGACGAAGCGCGCGACCTCGCACGACTGGCCCATCATGCGGAGGCCGCTCGCGACACATCTGCGGTGCTCAGTTACGCCCCCGCCGCCGGCGAGCATGCCGAGGCGGTCGGCGCGCACCGGGAGGCGGCCGCGCAGTACGCCCGCGCGTTTCGCTTCGCGGACTCTCTTCCGCCGAGCGAGCGCGCGTCGCTCCTCGAGCGTCAGGCCGACGCCTGCTACCTGACCGACCAGTACGACGAAGGCATCGCCGCGCTCGAGTGTGCGCTCGAGATCCACCGAGCCGAGGGGGACCGGCTGCGTGAGGGTGACGTGCTGGGTCGCCTTTCGAACTTCCTCTGGTGCCCGGGCCGGACGGAGGAAGCGGAGAGCCGAGCCCGCGAGGCGGTGTCCCTGCTTGAAGCACTTCCACCCGGACGCGAGCTCGCACAGGCGTATTCCGTACTTGCGTTCAGCTGCGACCGGGCAAGCCGAGTCGCTGAAGGGGCCGAGTGGGCCTCGCGCGCCTTCGAGCTCGCAGAACAAATCGGCGACGAGCCGATTGCCGTCAACGCGTTACTGGTGCTCGCGGTTGATCAAGCGCTCGAACGGGCGCGGCGAGCGGAACTTGCCGGACAAACGTCTGACGCTCTGACGATCCTCGCGGCCTCCAGCCTCTTCGAGTGCCGCTATCGGGAGGCTGACCGTTACCTCCGGGAAGGACTCGACTACTGCGAGGAACGGGGCCTCGAGCTGTCCCAGCTCTACCTGCTCGCGTTGCGCGCGCGCTTCGAGCTCGACCAGGGGCACTGGAACGACGCAGCCGACACGGCCGAGACCGTGTTGCGGATTCATCGCACGTCGACTACGCCGCGAATCTGGGCGCTCTGCGTGCTCGCGCTGGTGCGAGCTCGCCGCGGCGACCCGGGGTGGCGGGAGCTGCTCGCCGAAGCCGCGGAGCTCGCCGAGCCCACCGGGGAGCTCGGCCGCCTCGGGCCAGTCGCGGCGGCACGGGCGGAGACGGCGTGGCTTGCAGGCGACGTCGAGGGAGTCGCCGATGCAACGAGCGCGGTTCTGTCGCTCGCGCGTGATCTCGGCGAGTCGCGAGTGCTCGGCGAGGTCGGAAGCTGGCGTCGGCTGGCCGGTCTCGATGCGGAGACCACGACGTCTGCTCCGGAGCCCTATCGGCTGCAGCTCGAAGGCGCATGGTCGGAAGCCGCGTCGGCCTGGGCAGACCGCGGCTGTCGATACGAGGCAGGAATCGCGCGCGCCCAGACGGGTGAAGAGCACGAACTCCTGCAAGCGCTCGACGAGCTACAGAGGATGGGTGCGCAGTCCGCGACCGCGATGGTCGCCCGTCGACTCCGAGAGCTGGGAGTTCGCGGCCTCACTCGCGGCCCACGGGCCGCCACCCGCAGCAACCCCGCCAACCTCACCGGCCGAGAGCTCGAGGTGCTCGTCCTGCTCGGCCAGAACCTCACGAACGCCGAGATCGCCAAACATCTTGTCCTCTCCCGGCGCACCGTCGAGCACCACGTCTCTGCGATCCTGCGCAAGCTCTCCGTCCCGACGCGCGCGCAGGCCGCAGCGGAGGCAATCCGCCTGGGGCTCGTAGGCGAAGGCCCGCAACGTAGGTAGTCCGCGCGGCCAAACCTGGGCAAGCGCACCGATGCGCGCCCGCGCGAGCCCTCCTAGCCTCGACGCCACGCCTTCGAGCGAGAGGAGGTTCGAGTGCCGCGATACCTGGTCGAGCGCAGCTTCCCGGATGGGTTCCGGCTCCCGACCGACGGCAAGGGGGCGCAACGCTACCTCGACGTCGTCGACCGCAACGCCGACGACGGCGTTACGTGGCTCCACTCGTACGTGAGCGACGACCGGACGAAGACGTTCTGCCTCTACGACGGGCCGACCCCGGAAGCGATCCGCAGGACTGCCGCGCGCAACCGGCTTCCCGTCGACCGGATCACCCAGGTGCGCGTCCTCGATCCGTACTTCTACAGCCAAGGAGGAAGGACATGAACGGAAGATTGACGGCGTTACGCCGACGCCCGCTGGCCGTCGCTGCGGCGGCCTGCGCCTTCGCGCTGGTGCTCGCCGCCGGCGCCTTGCACTTCAGCGCCTCGGCCAGCGCAGACAGCAGCTCCTGCGCCGACACCGTGACCACCGCCCCCACCGGCCCCGCAACCGTGTCCGCCGAGACGAAGGCACCCTTCGGCAAGGTGCTGGTGATCGGCTCCGGCCAGTACGACGGTTGCTCGTTGTACCTGCTCACCTCCGACCAGCTCCACGAGGTGACCGGGTCGCACTATGCGTGCAGCGACACCTTCAACGCGATCGGTCAGCCGTGCGACACATTCCTCTGGCCGGCGCTCCTGACCAAGGGTGCTCCCATCGCCGGGCCCGGAGTCAAGGCCGGTCTGCTCGGCACGGTGACCCGTACCGACCTCCCCGGGCTGGGAGCGGTGCAACAGGTGACGTACGCCGGGATGCCGCTCTATCGGTTCTTCCTGGACGAATCGTCAGACGAGACCGAAGGCGCCAACCTGTTCGATCCGGTGACCAGTCCCACCGGTATCTGGTACCTCGTCGCGCCCGAGCACGGCTACCCCGCAACCGGTCCCGCTCAATTGCAGCTCGAGACCGCCCCGGTCGGAAGCAACGGCCCGAGCAAGACGGTACTGGCCGCAACGATGGGCCAGGACTTCAGCCTCTTCCCGAACGGGAGCTTCCCCGTCTACGCCATGGGTCCGCACGAGCCAAACCATGCTCAGCTCGGTTCCTGGAACGGCTGCTTCTCCCTGTGCGCGCAGTACTGGCCGCCGGTCCTCACCTCGGGGCAGCCCGAAGCCGGAACGGGTGTCGACCAGGGCGCTGTCGGAACCATCACGAGACCCGACGGCACCAAGCAGGTGACCTACAAGGGCCGCCCGCTGTATCTCTTCGCCGATGACGCCTACATTCCGGGCTTGCCGTACGGCGCAGCGTCGATCAACGGAATGGGCGCGAGCACGATGTGGGGCACGTTCAACACGTTCCCGCCGCACTAGAGCACTCCACGCGGAGCGCCCGAAAGCCCCGGTCGGCCAAGCGACCGGGGCTTTCTCCTGCCGGCGTGAGCTGTGCGAGGATCGGCTCATCACGTCGACACAAGGAGGCCGAGATGGCGGTGGGGATGTTGCTCGCGGGTGAAGGCATCACGGAAGAGAGCTACCGGCAGCTGACCGAAGCGATGTTCGGCAACTATCCGTGCGTGAGGACCAGTCGCCGGACGGCCTGATCGTGCACACGGCCGGCCAGTCGGATCAGGGCTGGTACGTCTACGACCTCTGGGAGTCGCAGGACCACTTCCAGCGCTTCGCCTCCGACAAGCTCGGACCGGCGATCGAGTCGACCGGCGCCGGCGGCGGCGCACGGCCCGAGCCGCAGTTCTTCCCGATCGAGACCCTGGTCAAGGGCCCGGCTCTCTAGCCGTACCCGACCTCCACATAGGGGAAATCCCCGCTTGAGCCGGAGCATCTCCTCGACCGGTCAGGCGACAAGGGTGTGCTGCATTGCCCAGAGAGCTGCCGCGGCCCGCGTCGACACGCCGATCTTGCCGTAGATGTGCTGGATGTGGTGGTCGGCGGTCTTGGGCGAGATGTAGAGGCGGCCGGCGATGTCTTGCGTCGTGAGGCCCTTCGCAGCGAGCCGAAGCACCTCGACCTCGCGGCGCGTGAGCCCGCCCGGGTTCTGCTGTCGCTTGCCCGTTCGCGTGTTCGGCTCACCGTGCCCGGCTGCAACCTGCACGGCGCGGCTCGCGCGGGGCTCGAGCATGCCCTCCGACTCGAGCCGGCGCAGCTCAGCGGCCGCGTCGTTGGGGGAGAAGGGCGGGCGGTCGGCTCGCTCGGCGGTCAATCCGGCGTACACCTCCGCCGCTGCGAGGACGCACGCGCCGAGGTCCTCGTCCGCAGCCCGCAGGCGCTTGTGGTACCCCGAGCCGTCGCACTTCTCGTGGTGGGCGGAGGCGGTGGGGTTGAGGACGGCGAGCGCCGGGGAGCGGCGCAGCATCTGCTCGGTCAGCATCGGGTGGAGCTCGACGCGGTCGAACTCCGACCGCGTGAGCGCGCCCGGCTTGTCCCAGATCGAGTTGGGCACGACCGTCGTGCCGAAGTCGTGCAGCAGCGCCGCGCGCCGGAGCCTCGTCACCTCCGCATCGTCGAGCCCCAGCACGCCGGCGGCGTCCCCGGCGAGCTTCGCGCAGCGGCGGCTGTGGCCGCCCCAGTACGGCGACTTGAGGTCGATGAAGTCGGCCATCACGCTGAGCGCCTCGTCGAGATCGGCGCCCTCGAGAACCCGGTGAGGCTGAGGCTCGAGGGCGAGCACGGCGTCCCACGGCTCGGTGTCGGCGAGCTGCTCGAGCCAGTCGCGTCCGTGCGCGAGGAAGACGTCGGCCAGCGCCGGGTCGTACGTCGCGCCGCGACGCTCCTGCGCGGCCTCGAGTGCCCGTTCGGGCGAGACGAGGCGACCGATCGCCTCCATGTCGTGACTGACGTGGACGATGCGCATCGGGAGCGGGATCGCCTCCCCTTGCACGTGGTTGGGGTGGCCGTTCCCGTTCCAGCACTCGAATGTGCACCGGAGCGCCTCACGAACATCCGGGCCGAACTCCAGCCTCTCGACGAGCACGTCGGCCACCTCGCAGCCCGACGAGAAGTTGAGGAACGCCCACTCGCGGATCGTCTCCTGGATCTTCCGGACGATCTCCTCCCGCTCCTCCTCATCCCGGCCGGCGGTCGCGAAAGCAACGATGTCCCGCATGACCTCCGCGGGATTGCCGGAGTCGTGCAGGAGCGTCTGGCCCCGGATCGCGATCTCGTCGCCGAACAGGACCGACACCTCGTGGGCATGTCCGGTGCAGCCGATGAACCGGAGCAGCGCCACCCAGTAGACGGTCGCGCGAAGCTCCTCGTCGAACCCGGCGGCCTCGCACATCCAGCTCGCGAGCAGACACGAGCGGAGCTGCGACTCGAGGGGTTGCCCGAACGCGTTGTCCTGGGCCAGCGCAAGCGTCGCGATCAGCTCACCCAGACGGAGTGGTGGGTCGAAGATGGGGAGTCCTCCCGATGTTTCGGCGCCGGCCTGCGAGCAGAATTGCGCCCACGACGCGTCGCAGTTCTCGCTCCGGGGCGACTGCCAACGCTACAGCAAGGGAGAGACCATGACTGGATCGCCGCTTTCCGGCGACGACCCCATCAAGGTGGGCGTCATCGCCGACCAGACGGGCCCGCTTTCGATCATCGGGCTCGCGAATGCCAACGTCGCACGGATGGTCGTCGGCGACCTCAACGCGAAGGGCGGGCTGCTCGGCCGCCCCCTCGAGCTGCACCTCGAAGACAGCGCCACCAACGACGAGGTCGCGGCCGAGGTCGCCAGGAAGCTCGTCGAGCAGGACGAGGTCGACGTCGTACTCGGTGGCATCTACAGCTCCACGCGGCAGGCGATCAAGGGCCCGGTCGTGGTGGAGGGCAAGCGGCTCTACATCTACCCCGAGCAGTACGAGGGGCAGGAGTCCGATCCGCTCATCTTCTGCACCGGGCCGGTGCCCGCCCAGCAGGTCGACCTGTTCATCCCGTGGCTGATGCGGGAGACGGGGGCGAAGACCTTCTACTTGCCGTCTGCCGATTACATCTGGCCGCACGTGCTGAACGCGCGTGTGCATGAGGTCGTCACGGCGAACGGCGGAGAGGTCGTGGGCGAGGAGTACTTCCCGCTCGACCACGAGGACTACCGCGAGACCGTCGGGCGAATCGCCGCGACCGGCGCAGACGTGGTCTTCAACACCACCGTGCCGCCCGGGGTCGCGCCGTTCCTCGAGCAGCTGCACGACTCCGGCTTCACGAGCCGCGGCGGGCAGCTGGTCTGCACCTACTTCGAGGAGAACCTGCTCGGCGCCCTTCCGGAGGCGCATGTCGAGGGCATGTACAGCTGCCTCGACTACTACCAGACGGTCGACGATCCGTTCAGCCAGAGGCTCCTCGGCCAGTACGACGCGCTCTACCCCGACGCGTCGAAGTTCACCGGCGGCAGCGGGTGCTCGGGCCTCTACCGCGGCCTCCGCCTCTGGGCGACGGCGGTGACCGAGGCCGGCTCGCTGGAGCAAGGCGACGTGATCGCCGCCCTCGACCACGCTCGCATCGCCGAAGGCCCGGGTGGGCCCGCGGCGATGGTGCCGGGACAGCACCACGTGCGGATGCACATGTACATCGGCCAGGCGCGCGCCGGCCGCTTCGAGGTCGTCGAGAGCCTCGGCGCCATCGACCCGCAGGAGCGCCTCGTCGCTTCACCGGCCCTCACCGCCTGATCAACACCCGAACGAAAGGAGAACGCAATGCTGCTCGCAACCACACAGATCGAGGACATCGACCGCTTCATGGAGGTCTTCACGACGAGCGGAGCGGAGAAGCGCAAGAAGCACGGCTCGACCGGAGCGGCTGTCTTCCGCGACCCGTCCGAGAGCGACCGGGTCTGGGTGATCTTCGACTGGGACGCCCAGGGCTGGCAGAGCTTCGTGTCCGACCCGGAGGTTCCGCCGATCCTGGCCGCGGCCGGGCACAAGGGCAAGCCGCAGTCGGCAGAGCTCGTCGGCAGCTGCGAGGCCTGACCAGGACGCACACGCGGGGCGGCGCCCACACGTCGGGCGCCGCCCCGCCGGACTGTCCGGTCGTCGCGCGAGAATTCCAGGAATGGCGCAGGCCCTCACCGGCCTAGTTGCCGGTGCGATCATCGCCGGCGCGGGCCAGATCATTCTCTCGAGACGCGATCGGCGCAATGCTGCGCGTGTCGCCGCTCGGCTCCTCTGGCGCGATCTACGCGTCGCCGCGACGCTCCTCAAGCACGACCGCGACGGCATCGGTGCAGTCAGCTCAGCGAGGCTGCGGCAATCGCTCGCGATCTGGGACGACAAGCAGGAGCAATTCGCTGCGGGGGTGAACGCGCACGACTTCTACGCAGTGATGTCAGGGTTCAACGCGATTCTCCGGCAAGCAGATCTGCGTGACGGAGGCGAAGATGGCAAGACACAACTGGGGGCCCAGGATCTGCGTCAGGTCGAGGACGCCTACAAACTGGCGTGGCGGGCGAGCATCAGTCGATTCGATCGAAGTCTCGACCCGGAAAAGGTCGGTGTGTTCGCAAGCCGTCAGTAGAAAGGCCCCGTTTCCAGGGCCTTGAAGAGCGGGAGCGACGGGACTCGAACCCGCGACCTCCGGCGTGACAGTTGTGGGACGGGTGTTGCGACGAGTCGCGGTGGCTGGTCACCAAGCCACTTCATCGTTCCACACGGCGCGAAGTGTTGGGGGTTGATCGCCGTTGTTCGCCACGGCTGCGTTCCACTCTCGTTCCACTGCTCCGCTTAGCGTTCGCTGCGATCAACGTTCGTCTGGGGTCTCAGGCTAAGCGAGCTCACTCGAAGACTTCGGCGAACACGCCCCTCTCGCCCATCGTCGCGTCGCTAGGCGAGGGAAGCCGGAAAAGCTCGTGCTTGAAGTCGTAGCTCGAGAGGCCGGACCAGACCGCGGCCGTCCCGCCGTCTCGCACCTGATAGCCGAGCGGCGCACTCAGGACTTCATCGATCCGCCACCGCCACTCCTCCGACGCTGTCTTGCCGAACGCGCCGGATTGACGGAACGCCAGACGGAGCCACGGATAGTCGTCTCGCTACGCCTGCAGGGCCACTCAGGCACCAACCTCGGACGGCGCGGCAGCGCCCGCGTTCACCGCAGCGAGGACATGGCGTGTGACCGCGACGAGGCGGGCCGCCGCCACAGTCGTTGTTCCGGAATGACCCCTGACTGGGTTTAGGCTCAGCACGTGCCTCCCGGTTTTCGGCCCGGCGAAGAGCCGGGGCTTCGCCGCGGCAGGTTCGCGGTGGCCTCGGTGCTTGCTGTTGCTGCCGTCAAGACGGGCCTGCAGCTCGCGTTCGCGGCTCGCTACGGCTGGCATCGAGACACGCTCTATTACGCCGTAGCCGGTCTGCACTTGCAGGGCGGATACGTCGAGTTTCCGCCGGTCACGGCTCTTATCTCGGCGCTCGCCCGATCGTTGTTTGGCTGGTCGCTGGTGGGGTTCCGGCTGTTCCCGATTCTCGCCGGCGCCGGCACCGTCATCGTCGGAGCCAGGATCACCGCGGAGGTCGGCGGCAATCGACGAGCGCAGACGATCGCCGCGGTACTGATCGCGTTCTCGCCTCTGATGCTCGGAACCAACGGACTCTTCCAGCCGGTCTCTTTCGATCAGCTGACCTGGCTGATCGTCTTCTGGCTGGCGATCCGGCTCGCGCTCGGCCGCGGCTCCTGGCTCCTTCTCGGCGTCGCAGCCGGGATCGGGCTTGAGACCAAGTACTCGATCGCAGTTCCACTCGTGCTGCTTATCGTCACGTTCGCGATCTGGCGGCGTGACGTCCTCGGTACATGGCGGTTTCCCGCCGCTGTCGCCATCGCGCTACTGCTGCTGGTGCCGAACCTAATCTGGGAAGCCAGCCATGCCTGGGTAAGCGTGCACTGGTTCCTGCACCCGCCGCCGAGCGGCAGCGACGAGACACGACCGCAGTACATCTTCAACACCCTCCTTCTCACCCAGCTCATCGCCGTCCCGATCGCGGTCGCCGGGGTCATCTTCCTTATCCGTGAGCGCACGCTGCGCCCACTCGGATGGACGATCGTCGGCACGGTCATCGCCTTCTTCCTGCTCGGCGGCAAGTCGTACTACGCCATGCCCGCCTTGTTGGTCGCGCTCGCCGCCGGCGCCATCGGCTTCGATCGCTGGGCCGGTCGGCGGCGACTGATTGTCGTCGGCGCGGCCTACGTCGCCCTCGATCTCGCCCTCCTGCCGCTCGCCATGCCGGTGCTGCCGCTCAACACGGCGGAGCACTGGCACATCGTCGCCGCCCGCGGCGACTACCAAGACGAGATCGGCTGGCCCGGATTCGTCCGCCAGATCCACAACCACGCGGCCGGCGCAAACGTGATCATCACCCAGAACTACGGCGAAGCCGGCGCACTCGAGATCCTCGGCCGAGGCCAACAGCTCCCACCGGTCGCATCAGGTGACGCCACCTTCCGCTTCTGGCGCCCACGAATCACGGGCCGGCAAGCGCTCACCATCGGCTTCGCCAAGACCGCGCCGCCGTTCTGCCGAAACGACTACCGAATCGTCGGCAAGATCCAAATGCCCGTCGACAACGACGAACGCGGCGACATCATCGCCCGCTGCACACTCAGAAACCCCCTGGCCGACGTCTGGCCACAGATTCTCCGGCCCCTGTAGAAAGCCGAAGGACCGTGCAGCTCGCGCGGCCCCGGTTACCGACAGCGCCGCAGCCGCCGCGCGAGGTCACGCCCCACCGGTCTATAGAGGCGGTGCGAGATCTCAGCTGCCGAACGCAAGGCGCTGAAGAGATAGAGCGGACGCTCGCCTGGTCCAGTGATGCTTCTATGTCTGTCAAGTCGCGATCGGCGGCTGGTGTTCGAGTAGGCGGTAGAGGTTGCGGGCGAGGTAGCGCTTGAGGCAGCGGTTTGCTTCGCGTCGAGTCTTGCCTTCCGTGAGGCGGCGTTCGATGTAGGCGATCGTTGGGGGGTGTGTGCGTTTGCGGTGACGAGGATCATGTGCAGTGCGCGGTTGAGCTTTCGGTCGCCGGAGCGGTCGAGGCGGTAGCGGATCGTCTGGCCGGAGGATGCGGGGATTGGTGCTGCGCCGGCGAGTCTGGCGAAGGCGGCTTCGGAGTGGATGCGTCCGCGGTGTGACCAGGAGAGGACGAGTTGTGCTGCGGCGTGCGGTCCGACGCCGGCTGGTCGAGCAGCTGCGGCGCTAGTGCTTGTGTGAGCGCTTCGATCTCGCGGGCGAGTTCGCGCTCCTCGGCGGTCAGTTGCAGCACCCTGCGCGCGATCGAGCGGAGCGCGAGCAGGCTGCCACGCAGCTCGGAGTCGTGTCTGACGCCAGGTCGGGTTGCAGCGAGCCGCTGCAGGAGGCGCGCACGGGTGAGCGGCCGCAGCTCGCTACGCAGCGGCTCCGGCGTGGTGATCAACAGATCCCGGAGTTGGCAGACCGCTGCCCGCTTCGCGTCGACGGCGCCTTCTCGTGCAGCGACAAGCGCCTGCAGCGCTTGTCTTTGTCCGCCCGCACGTGGCGTCGACGGCCGGTCAGCCACCCAGTTACTCCCTGCGTCGGCACCGTGCCATGCACCCAGCTTCAGAGGCCTGGATGGGTGGATCCAACAGCGCTCGTTATCTGCTTACTCGGAGTCGCCGGAGCAGCCGGTGTCCTACTAGTCAGACCAGCTCGCCGCAGCACCTCTGAGTGACAGCTCCGCCAGCCCTCCTCAGGGGCCATTCCGGAACACTGGCCCAGACGGGAATCCGAAATGACAGTCCGCTATTCGTTCTGCCAACGGCCCGCCCCCGAGGTCGACAAGCTCATCGCGGGTCCAGGCATCTACATCTGCGACCAGTGCGTCAACCTCTGCAACGAGATCCTCGCGCAGGAGTCTCAGACCCCAGACCCAGACACAGCCCAGATCCCATCCTGGCACTCACTCACCGACGCAGACCTTCTCGCCACACTGCCACGCATCGCGTCCGTAGCAGCACAAGTCGAAGGCGGCTTGCGGCGTTGGGTCAGAGAAGCACGCCGGCGAGGATCATCCTGGGCCGACATCGGCGAAGCCCTCGGCATGTCACGACAGTCCGCCTGGGAACGCTTCTCCCACGACGAGCACGAAGCCGCCTAGACACGCCGTCCCGGTCTCCGCTCAGGGAACATTCCGGAACACTGGCCCAGGCGAGGGGTCGCTTCGTATGGGTCGTTGTCACGGCCGCGTGTAGTCGCTGTCTCGACGGGACAGGGTCGCAAGCACCAGCGGTCCCTGTAAGAATCGTCGTGCTGTCGTGACTGGCGCCAGAGGTGGGATCGACCACCGGGGAGCGACAGCTTCGACGAGCCGCGCGCCTGGGCCTGTAGTCACCGAGCCGGGGAGGCCCCATGGCGTCGACGAGCAGTCTTCAGCTTCGATATGGCACTAACCCGCACCAGGCTCCTGCGACCGTGCGGGCGACGAATGGTGGACCGTTGCCGTTCCGCGTCCTCAACGGATCGCCGAGCGCGATCAACGTGTGGGATGCCGTGCTCTCGTGGCAGCTGGCGCGCGAGCTGCGCGCGGAGTTCGGTGTAGCGGCGGCGGCGTCGTTCAAGCATCTGAGCCCGACGGGTGCGGCCCTTGGTCTGCCGCTACCGCCGGACCTTCGCGAGTCGTACTTCGTAGGCGAGGCTTCACTGAGTCCGTCGGCTGTCGCGTATGCGCGGGCGCGCGGTGCTGATCGCTTGTGCGCGTTCGGTGACTGCGCGGCGTTCAGCGACGTCGTCGACGAGTCGGCAGCAGCGTTGCTTCACCGCGAGGTGTCGGATGTCGTCGCTGCGCCCGGATACGAACCCGCTGCACTTTCGCTTCTCAAGGAGAAGAGGGGCGGCAGGTATCTCGTACTCGAGATGGACGAGGCTGTGCCGCTGCCCGGGCTCGAGCGTCGCGACCTCTTCGGCGTGACCATCGAGCAGCCGTCGAACGCCGCCCGAGTGTCAGTCGAGGCCCTTGAGCGCGGCGCGGTAACACGGCGGACCATCTTGCCGGCGCCCGCCGGCCGCGATCTTCTACTCGCGACGATCGCCCTCAGGTACACGCAGTCGAACTCGGTTACGGTCGCCTTCGACGGGCAGCTGGTCGGGGTCGGGTGCGGCCAGCAGTCGCGGGTGCACTGCGTCGAGCTCGCGACCGCGAAGCTCCGGCTCTGGCACTTGCGGCGGCATCCTTCCGTCCGCCGTCTTCCGTTCCGTGCAGGCATCAGTCGGCCAGAGCGCGACAACGCGATCGACCTCTTCCTGCGCGACGAGATGACTGCGAACGAGCGCCAGGATTGGCAGCACAGATTCGAGCACGTACCAGAGCGGCTGAGCAAAGAAGAGCGGACCAAGTGGCTCGCCCGCGTGGGCGATGTCTGCCTCAGCTCGGACGGACTCATCCCCTTCCGAGACTCAATCGACCGGGCTGCCGCAGCCGGCGTCTCGTACGTGGCACAACCCGGCGGCTCCACACGCGACGAGCAGGTCATCGCAGCCGCAGACGAGCACGGCATCTTCATGACTCACACCGGCATCCGACTCTTCACTCACTGATCTGTCGTTCTGGGACAGCGTCAGGGGTCATTGCTGAACGCTGGCCCAGCCGACCGTCCCGCACTACGAAGAGCTGGGCAATTCGTGCGTTATCTCCCAGGTGTAGCCGCCGGGATCGGCGAAGGTGAGTGTGCGCATACCCCAGTCACGGTCCGCAGGGCCGCTGAGTACCGCCACCTGATGCTGATCCAGCTCGCCGCGCACTGCGTCCACGTCCTCGACGAAGATGACGAACTGTCCGACGCCCTTCTGCGCCAGGGTGAGTACGTCGCCTGACGGGCCGTCGTCGTGAGCCGCTCCGCGCTGCAAGAAGACATACGTGTCTTGAAAGCGGAACATCGCCGTGTCCTCATCCTCATGCTGCAGGTGCAGTCCAAAGACATCGCGGTAGAACGCCTTCGAGCGCTCCAGGTCGCCGACGACCAGATTGATGGCGCCGATCTTCTTCTCCCATTCAGGCATTCCCTGCTCCCCTTGCCTCGTCGCTGATGTTGCTCTGAGACTTTGACCGCTCGGCGACGCAAACCTCATCGGTCGAGCGCTAACGAGATCGCAGATTCCTCAGGGGTCATTCCGGAACACTGGCCCAGGCGAGCGACCATGGCTCTGGAGGAATGTCAGTGGATGGACTGTCGCGGCGCGGAGCTAACCGGCTCGGACTAAAATCAGGTCGATTGCTGCCTGAAGGCCTGTATCACTGGACCGCGACACATCCCGAGTGGAAGGGGCCAGTGTCGGCGTACGCGATCGATGATGGAGAGCGGCTGATCCTGATCGATCCGATCGCCGTTCCGGACGAGGTGCGTGCGCTGTTCGGGTCCCGCGAGGTAGCCACGGTACTCACCTCCACCTGGCACGAGCGCGACGCGGCACCGCTCGGCTTTCCGGTCTGGGCTCCAGCGCCGGACCGGCCAGAAGACCAGCTCGTCCCTGCGTCACGCTACGGGATTGGCGATTCGCTGTTTGGGCTCGAGGCATATCCCGGCCGTGAGGGAGAGCTCGACCTTGTGCTTTGGAGTGAACGGCTTCGCGCCGTGATCGCGGGCGACACGCTGATCGATCTCGGGAGCGGCCTCGAGATTCCCGCGAGCTGGCTCCCGGAAGGAGTCACGGTGGAACAGGTAGCGAGCGGGCTGAGGCCGCTGCTCGATAAGCCGGTGGAGATCGTACTGCCAACGCATGGCGAGCCCACCGACCGCGCGGCTCTCGAAAACGCACTCGCCTAATCTGGGCAATCAGGAGTCCCAGGACGCACCCGGCCTCGCGCGCGCTCAGGGTCATTCCGGAGCACTGGCCGAGCCGAGCGTCTGCGCTTAGGAGTGCCTAGTCTTTAGGTGTGACGAGAGGCCCGAAGCGGCGTCAGTTGTTGCTGTTAGTGGGTCTTCTTGCGGAGCCGCTTGCGATGTGGGCGCGTGGCTACCCGATTGGGGGCAAGTTGATCGTGCGCTGCCGCGATGGCCACCTTTTCACCACCATCTGGGTGCCAAGCGCATCGGTCAAGGCGCTCCGTCTCGGCTGGGTGAGATTCCAGCGGTGTCCGGTGGGCCGTCACTGGACCCTGGTGACCCCGGTGAGGGACTCGGAACTAACTGCCAAAGAGCAGCGTCGGGCGCGCTCCCGGCACGACCTTCCCCTGCCCTAATCTGGGCCCCTTCGGGGGTCATTGCGGAACACTGGCCCAGCCGAGTGCTCACTTCACAGCAACGACAAGCGACAGCCAGACCACGAACAGCAGAACGAGGGTCAGAACGACCCACTGCCACGTCTTGAGGTGGATGCTCATGATCCTCCTGTGTTCTCGAAGCGGTACCCAGCCCCGGTCACCTCTTGGACAAGCTGCTGTAGTCCGGGGTTGGCATCTACCTGCACCCTGCGCATGGTACGCCCGACCTGTGGACTCGCGGTGCCGCTCAGGCGTCATTCCGGAACACTGGCCCAGGCGAGTGCAAATACCCCTGGGATGTAGAATCGGGAGATCATGCGAAGGCTGCGCTTCGCGTTCCCGTTCGTGTTACTGGTCGCCTTGCTGGTGCTCGTGCTTTCGCAGGCGGCGAGCGCGAGGAGCATGAAGCAGTTCAGGCCCGGAGACGTGCGCGCCTGTGGCGTGCATCACTGCTTCGCGATCCGGTCACAGCGCGTCCTCGATGTCCTCGCGAGCTTGTACTACGGTCCGCGCTCGCCGGCGCCGGCGGTGGCGCCTAAGAGGCGGTCTGCCTACCTCCGTCTGGTGTACAGGGACGGCTACGTGACCGGGATAGCCGCGGGCTCGCGATTCACGCACTTTCTCAGTTTCGGTGTGAACGTCGGTCAGTTCGCTCCCCGGACGTGGTACGCCGTACCGGCGCTTGTCGCTGCAGAGCTGCGTCTACTGGCGCCACACCTCTCGGCCGGCCGGCTTCCGAAGAACATCCTCTCGCGGTCGCACTAACCGCAGTCTCGTCAGGGGTCATTCCGGAACACTGGCCCAGGCGACGGTCCTGCCGCCCAAGGCGCCTGGTCTACGGTCGCTTCCCTTTGCTGAGGACGAGAGCGACTTTGGCTTTGTGCTTCCGCCGAGCACCCGGCTTGGGCTTCGATGAGATGACGCGACTCTTCTCGACCGTGGCGGAGAAGGCGTGCTTGATCCGGCCGGCCGAGCAGAAGTGCGTCGTGAGCGACCGTTTCGCTGCCGCGAAGGTCTTGCCTTTCAGGATGGGCACGATGCACGGGCTCGGCTTGGTGACCGTTCCGCCCAGCAGTAGCCCTTGCCATCCGGCGGTTTGGGTGGGGTAGCTGCCCACGGCGCTGCAGTTCCCGGGCGAAGGACAGGTGACCGAGAGTTCACTCATTTCCGTGGTCGGGGTGGCGTTTGGGGGCAGCTGTGCCTCGATCCCTCGTGCCCAGACGCCGCCCGTTTCGGTGAGTAGTAGATCCTGGCTCGTATAGTCAGGTGAGTCGAAGGAGTCTTCGCCCACGGCGACGCAGTTCCCGGGCGAAGGGCAAGAGACCGAGAAGAGCTGGGAGCCTTGAATGTTCGTTCGACTCGCCGGCAGGGTTGCCTCGACCCTGGGGCCCCAAACTCCCGCGGACTCGGTCAGCATCAACGCCTGCCAAGCGCCGGCGTAGTAAACGCCCACTGCGCTGCAGTTCCCCGGCGAAGCGCACGAAACCGAGGTGAGGGAGGACGGAGCAGTCGCGGGCAAGGCCTCGACTCCGGCCGCCCAGCTGCCTGCGGTCTCGGTCAGCATCCCCCCCTGCTGCTTGCCAGCATTGTCGGTGTACGTTCCCACCGCGCTGCAGTTCCCGGGCGAAGAGCATGACACCGAGTCGAGCTCGTCGAACGGTCCTGCCGCATTCGCGGGCGGGACTGCCTCTACTCCGGCCCCCCAGACTCCGGCGGCCTCGTTCAGGAGAAGCCCACCGCCGACGACGGTGCAGTTCCCTAGGGACGGGCAGGAGAGGGATTCGCGATTGAAGAACTCCGGCCCCGACGGCCAAGTGCCGGCCGGAACGAATCCCGTGTCCCAGCTGCCCGCGGTCTCGGTCAGAATCAGCGGATTGCCGACACAGCCGCCGTCGTGGGTGCAGTAGCCGGCCCAGCCCAGGGCCGTGCAATTCCCGGCAGAAGGGCACGACACCGAGACGAGCCCGGGGGCGCCGTCTCCGCCGCTGATTCCGAGCGGAATGACTGCCGTCGTCCAGACCCCCGCGGTCTCGGTCAGTAGCAGACCCTGGATATCGCCGGAACTCTCCGAGTACTCGCCGACAGCGCTGCAGTTCCCGGCAGAGGCGCACGACACCGAGCCGAGTCCCCCGCCGGCATTCGCGGGCAGGGCCATCTCGACTCCGTTCGCCCAGACTCCCGCTGTCTCGGTCAGCAGCAGCCCCTCCCCGTTCCCCGCACTGTCCGTGTAAGAACCCACCGCGGTGCAGTTCCCAGCCGAGGGGCAGGAGGGCCCAGCGATTCCGACGTCTTGCCGGTTCGTGGTGAGGGCGTTGGCGGGTAGAACCGCTTGCATCCCGGTCGACCAGCTGGTGTTCGCCCCAGCCGACGTCGACGCAGCTTCTGCGGTCTTCGAGGCCGCCGAGCTGGCCCCGCCCACCGACGAAACCAGCATCAGAAGCGCAATTGCCGAACCGACCGCCAAAACGCGGACCGCAATCCTCACAGCCTCGAATCCTACGCGGCCACTGACGTCAGGGGTCATTCCGGAACACTGGCCCAGGCGAGAGTGTTGGCCCTTCCGTTGCAGCCTGCCGCCGGGGAAGGCGTCTAGGAGACGGCGGCGGCGACCTGTTTGAAGGGCAGGAAGACGATCGGGCCGGCAACGCCATTCGGGCCGTCGAAGCTTCCGGAGGGGTTTGGCCAAGCGCTGGTATTGGCGTAGACGAGGCCGAACGAGTCGATGAGGGCCACGGTGATCCCTTGCGCGAGCCGGCCGACGACGCGATCCTTGCCGGTGGAAAGGTTGAGGGCGCGAACCGACCTGCCCGCGGGGTAGACGGCGATGTTGCCCTGGACGTCACCCCCCTGCGACCAGCTCATCCCGTGCAGGGTGAAAGTCTTCCGGAGCAGGCCGCTGCGGGCGCCGTAGAGGGCGAGCTTCGGACCCTCCTCGAATACGACGAGGTTGGGGCCGCTGAGCGCGACCTCCACGGGATACGACGTCGGGGTCACGCTGAACAGCAGGCTTCCGGACGACGAATAGAGGCCGACGCCTCCTTCGGAATACACAGAGAAGTACCGCAGCACCGCCACACGCCCCTGATCGGTATCGCCTGCCTCGACCGTCCCGATCCCGCCAGCAACCGGCGCGAGCTTTGCGCCGGTGAGTGCGTACAACCCGCCCCTGGTTATCCCTATCTGGGGGTCGGTGGTGGTCGTCCAGCGATGACCAGGAGCCGGTTCCCGGCCCCGACGAGCCCGCCGAGCCAGTCCCCTCCGCAAGAAATCCCCGGGGCGCTGTGTGCGGGATCCACGCAAGCGTCGCCGCGGCGCACCTCTTTCGCCACATGCCGCACCTTCGGTCGCTGCGCGGAGGAGATGTAAAGGTCGTCGGCAGCCTCGTCGTCGTCGCTTGCCTGGATCAGCCAGGCGACTCGCGTCCCCGCGATCGCGAGCTGGCCGAGGCGGCCGCCCCGGGTATGGCTGTCAGCGCCGGTGCCCCGTCTGCCGCTCACGTTGATCGTCTTGCCTGTACGGAGATTCCAGACGAACACCCTGTTCGGGTGCGCAACTGCCTCCCGTTTCCCCTTGCGGGACGTCGAGGTCCTGGCGACGTCGTAGGCCACGCGGTTCCCATCTAGCGCAAGCGCCTCCAGCGGCGGAACGTGAAGCCGCATGGACGTCGGCCCGCGCGCGGAAGTTCCCGCCGCACTCGTCACCAACGCCAAGACCGAGATCCCGGCAGCCAGAACGAACAAGACCCCGGAACGCGTCTTCACCACTCTCACCTCGTGGCCCAGCAGATCGAAAGTAGCCGCACCATGGTGGCATGCGCCGGAGGTCGCGCCATCGGGGCATTTGCTGAGGTTCAGCGCCTCGATCTACTCAGACAGGAGAGGCGTCGCTCAGGGGTCGTTCCGGAACACTGGCCCAGTCGGGCGTCCTGCCGCCTGGGTCTCAGTGGCTGACGATGTAGTAGGCCCAGAATCCTTTCTTGCCGCCGTGGCGCTCTATGCCGCGCCTGTCGATGACGGGCCTGCCGTGGTAGCTGTAGCGGAGCGTGAGGCGCGTGAAGTGACCCTTCACTGGGCGGAACGCCTGCACCTTGACCTTGTGCGATGTGAACGTCCCTTGTGCGCAATCTGGGCTGCAGTTGTCGATCCAGACCGCGCCCGATCCCGTGGCTTGCTTCGGCGTCCAGGTCGCCCACCTCAGGTGGCCCGGGTGTGCTGCGCTTGTTCCATCGGAGCCCCCTAACACGCCAGAGCCATCGCCGGTGTAGACGATCTGTGTCGGCCGACTCTGCCACGTGTAGCGATGGCTACGCATGTTCGTCCCGAGCAGCCTCGGCAGTCTCGTTGACCCAGGCGCACTCGGGACAAATAGGGCGCACGCAAGCAACGTCACCAGCGCGAAGGCCGACAACCACTTCGCGGGTGACCGTGCCTCTTGCATACCCAGGTTGTACACCCAGACAGCGCAAGCCCGCTGCTGCCGTTCGGGGGTCATTCCGGAACACTCGCCCAGGCGAGCGTCCTCCGAGTTTCTGGTTGATCGGGGGGCACGTACCCGGCATGCGGGAATCTCCGGATGTGCTGGACACCGGTTCTGGCGACTCTGGAGGCATGAGTTGGTGGTTTCTCATCGTCGTACTTCTCGGCTGGCTTGGTGTGGCACTCGTGGTCGGTTCGATCGTCGGGCACGGCATCGCGTTCGGTGCTGGCACGCCCACGCTTCAGCCGCGACGGCGCCTGCGCTTGACGAAGAACAGCGCCTTGACCTCGTAATGCACTTCGTCGAATCCCGCTAATCACTCGCTACGGGGTATCCGCGCGTTTGCGTCGTCCGCGCCACGTAGTGAACGGCCGCGGCGGCAGCTTAGGCGTCATTCCGGAAACTGGCCCAGGCCGCCGTCATCAAATGCGGCGCGGCCCACGTTGACCGTCAGCCCCCGTGAGCCGAGCGCCGCAGTAGAGAGATCGGCTGAGGCAAAGCTTCCGCGGTATAGCTCCAGGCTCCGGATCAAGCCGGGAGAGGAGATCCTCTTCGGCAACGGCCGGCGGTTCCTCGTCCTCGACCTTGTTCCGTTCGAGCAGGAGGACGAGTCGCCATTCGTCGGGCTGCTACAGGTTGAGGCTGCGTAACCCACACCGCAGTATCCAGAAGCGCCTCTAACTGGGTGGGGCGACATGTCGGCCAGGTGGAAAGCCGCCCAGAAGACGAGAGCAAAGCCACCGGCTGCGAACAGCGCCGCCGGCTGCTCATGATCAGCGAGGAACTGCAAGCCGGCCCAACACAGCGCGGCGATGCTTCCCATCAAGGCGAGCATCCAGCATGAGAGCTGGGCGAGTGTGACCTCCCGTTCCACGGCGGCGGTACGGTACCGGCGAGTCACCGTTCGTCGGGTTGCTTCAGGTCAAGGCCGCTTAGAGCTCGTTTCAGAGTGAGTGAAGGCGCCTCCAGGCGTCAGCGCGAAGGTCGCCAGTACGTAGTTTGAGCGGCCGAACCCGTGAGCTCACCGATGGCCCTGGGTGCCGTCAGAAAGACACTCCCCTTGTGGGGCTCTAAGCGATGCCCCCAAGCAAGGGAGAAGGTGGCGGATGTTCACCTATGTCGGTCTCTTCAGGATCGCGCCGCTGGCGCGGGAGCACCCCGAGAAGACCCCCGAGTACTTCGACAAGATCCACAAGATCGTCGAGGCAGAGGGCGGTACTGTCGAGCGGTTCCTCGCAATCATGGGCCCGTTCGAGTACCTCGGCATTTTCGAGTATCCGAATCTCGAGGCCGCGTTCCGCGTCCTCGGCAAGATCCAGAAGCTCGAGGTGTTCGAGACCGAGACGTTCCCCGCAGAGGAAGTCAAGCTGTTCGTGAAGGAGCTCGTCTAGCGCGTAGCTCTCTTCTCGAAGGAACCGACGGAAGGCCGCCCTTGTGGCGGTCTTCGTCGTAACCAACCGTGCGTGCCTGTCCGCGGGGGGGGCGAGCGCTTGACGGAAGCGTCAGCGGCCTTGTCAGCGCGGGAACGAGCACTCCCAGCAGGTGCCGTTCGAGACGTTCACGCTGATCATCGGCTGACCGCAGGACGAGCAGGTCGGCAGGTGCTTCCTCATGCCGATCGGGTGCGCCCTGCGGCTGCTGAGCGCTTGACGGCGAGGATGTACGACCCGTAACGATGCCGACTGCTCTCGCTGCGCGCTCATAGCGAACGGCTGGCAGATTCGCTAACTCATCCGGCCGAGATTCCGGGGCCGGTTGGCGATCGCCGCTGAGTGCCCGCTAGGCTGCCTCGCCGCGTTGGTTGCCGAGTCCGCGAATCGTCAGAGGTGGTCTATCGGATGCCGTGCGTGCTCGTCGCAGACGACAGCACCGAGTTCGCCGAGATGCTACGGGCGACGCTCGAGGAGGGCGGCTTCGAGGTGATCACCGCCTACTCGGGGCCGGCGGCCCTGGCGGCGATGGGAAGCAACGAGGTCGACGCGGCCGTTCTCGACGTGCTGATGCCCGGCATCAGCGGCGAGCGGTAGCCGACCGCCTGCGCCGGCTCTACCCTGAGTTGCCAATCGTGCTCATGACCGGGGACGCGGGCGTTCCGTTTGTCGCAACAGCAGATGCACCGGTGCTGCGGAAACCGTTCCGCCATGAGGAATTCGTCGACACGATCCGGCTTGCTCTACCTGTGACCCGCACGCAGGGTCGTCCTCCTTCTGGACTTCGACCCTCGCTAACTTCGAGGACCGCTCGACCAGGTTCCTGCTCACATGCGTGTCCACGGTGTGCGCCGTGGCGGCCGGAATGTTGTGCAGGATCCCGTGCAGGCTCGCTCCCCGCCTTAGCCACAGTTCTCCTCGACGCTGTTGAGACCGGCTATCACCGTCGCCGGGTATGGCGTTCGCTGAGCCGGACGTAGCGCGGAGGAGGGTGAGAACTTCGCAGGCACGCCTCGCCCACTCACGCGCAACTCCAGGCCGCTGGCGACGATCCCTACGCCCTTGGTGTATGGCGGTAACGATGGGTTCTGGGAGAATGCGCACGCGGCCGTCGGGAGTAAGCTCGCGGTCAGAGGAGGGCCGAGCGTGGCAGAGATCGAGTTCACCGACGTTTCGAAGGTCTACGACGACGGCACGCAGGCCGTCTTCGACTTCAGCCTGAAGATCGAGGACGGGGAGCTGATGGTGCTGGTCGGGCCCTCGGGGTGCGGCAAGACGACGTCCCTTCGGATGGCCGCCGGGCTCGAGGAGATCACGAGCGGCGACCTCAGGATCGGCGATCGCATCGTCAACGACCTCACGCCCAAGGAGCGCAACATCGCGATGGTCTTCCAGAGCTACGCGCTCTACCCGCACATGACGGTGGCGGAGAATCTCGCGTTCAGCCTCAAGCTCCACCACATGCCGAAGGACGAGATCAACCGGCGTGTCCAGAAGACGGCGGAGATGCTGGAGATCGAGCAGTTCCTGAAGCGCAAGCCCAAGGCGCTGTCGGGAGGCCAGCGTCAGCGCGTCGCGATGGGCCGGGCCCTCGTGCGCGATCCGGACGCCTTCCTGATGGACGAGCCGCTCTCGAACCTCGACGCGAAGCTGCGTGTCCAGATGCGCTCCGAGATCCACCAGCTCCAGCGGCGCCTCGGGACCACGACCGTGTACGTGACGCACGACCAGGTCGAGGCGATGACGATGGGCGACCGGGTCGCAGTCATGAACGACGGACGTCTGCTGCAGGTCGACCCGCCGCAGGTGCTCTACGACAAGCCGACCAACGAGTTCGTCGCCGGCTTCATCGGCTCTCCCGCGATCAACCTGGTCGAGGCGCAGCTCGAGCAGGCGAACGGCCGCTACTCCGTCGCCTTCGGCGACGACCGGTTGACGGTCGACCAGATTCTCGAGCGCAACCGGCCGCGGCTGAAGGAGTACGTTGGCAGAACGGTCATCCTCGGTATCCGGCCGGAGGACTTCGAGGACGCGAGCGTCGAGTCAGGCGTCCCCGACGACCGGCGCCTGAAGGTGCAGGTCGATCTCACGGAGCTGCTCGGAGCAGACGTGCTCCTGTACTTCGGAACCACCGCCACCGGTGTCCTGCCGAGCGCGGCCGCCGCCGACGTCGGCGAGGATGCCGCCGTCCATATCGGCGCCAACGGCGACGGTGACAGGAAGACGCGGCTCTGCGCTCGTGTCAGCCCGCGCACGCGCATCGCGACGGGCCAGCCCGCCGAACTCGTGGTGGATACGAGACGCCTCTACTTCTTCGACCCGCAGACGCGGGAAGCGATCTAGCGTCTAGCCCTTGACGGCTCCGGCGGTCAGGCCGGAGATGATCCTCTTCTGGAGGAGGAGGACCAGGGCGATGAGCGGCACCGTGATGATCACGGTCGCCGCCATGACCTCGCCCCATGGGTACGCAAAGTTGTTGCCGGTCCCGCTGACGGTGAAGGACGTGATCGCAAGCGGCACCGTGTAGTGGTTGGGCGACTGGATGAACGACAGTGCGTAGAGGTACTCGTTCCACGCCGAGATGAAGGCGAGCAGCCCCGTCGTGACGAGCGCGGGAGCGACCAGCGGCAGGAGCACTTTCCAGAAGACCTGCAAGGGCGTCGCTCCGTCGACGTACGCGGCTTCCTCGAGGTCCCCGGGCAGTGTTCGCATGAAGCTCGTCAGCACCCAGATCGTGAACGGGAGCGTGAAGATCAGATAGCTGAAGATCAGCGCCCCGAGCGTGTCGTAAAGGTTGAACTTCGTGATCATCGTGTAAAGGGCACCGAGGATCGCGATCTGGGGGAAGATCGTCATCGACAGCACGAGGTACAGCACGAACGACCGGCCGTGGAACTTGAAACGGCCGAGGGCAAAGGCCGCAAACGAGCCGATCGCCAGCGAGAGCAGCGTGACGGAACTCGCCACGATGGTGGAGTTCAGCAGCGCATGCGTGAAGAACGACGAGCTCAGCGCCGCGCGGTAGTTGGCGAGCGTGGCGTGCGACGGGAAGTACTTGATGGGCGTCTGGAAGAGGTAGGCCTCGGGCGTAAAGGAGGAGCGGAGCACCCAGTAGAACGGGAACAGCGCGTAGAAGAAGATGGCGGCGACCAGGAAATAAAAGGGCAGCCGAACGACGAGACGCCCGAGCCGGTTCTTCCGCACGCGGCGACTGAGGCTCGCCGGCCGCGCCGCCGGCCGGACCGCTTCCGCCGCGGTGCTCATTCCTCCCGCACCCGGTTCAAGGTCACGTAGATGATCACGAAGACCGCGATGATCAGGAAGATCGCGACGCTGATCGCGGAGCCGTATCCGACATAGCCGTTACTGACGATCGTGAACTGGGCGTAGATCGCCATCGTCTGCGTGTTCGGGGCATTGCCGAAGAACACGTAGAAGACGTCGAAGACGCGGAGCGCGTCGAGCGTGCGGAAGATCAGCGCGACGAGGATCGCCGGCCCGAGCAGCGGGAAGGTGATCCTCCAGAACTGTTGCAGCGCGTTCGCGCCGTCGACCTTGGCGGCCTCGTAGAGGTCCTGCGGTATCACCTGCAGGCCCGCGAGCAGCAGCAGCGCAACGAACGGCGTGGTCTTCCAGATGTCGACCGCGCAGACCGACGCGAGCGCCGTGCTCGGCTCCGCGATCCACGCATGAGGGTGCGAGATCAGATGCAGCCGCATCCCGAGGTCGTTGACGACGCCGTACGTGTCGTCGAGCATCCACTTCCACATCTGCGCTGCGACCACGGTCGGGATCGCCCACGGAACGAGCATCACCGCGCGCATCACACCACGGCCCTTGAAGCTCGAGTTGACGACGAGTGCGATCGCGAGGCCGAGGGCGAACTCGAAGGAGACCGTGATCAGCGTGAACTTGATCGTCTCCCAGACGGCGCCGCGGAAGACCGCGTCGTGAATCAGCTGCCTGTAGTTCGCGAGGCCAACCCACTTCGTCGGAGTCAAGGCGAGGAACGCCTGGTTGGTGAAGCTCTGGTAGACGGTCTTGCCGAGCGGGTACAGCGCCACGAGCGCGACGACGGCCAGCGACGGCAGGAGCAACAGCCACGCGATTCGCGTCTGCCGGCGCTGGAGCTTCGTCCCGCGGCGCCGGCGTTTGGGGGCTGGGGCGGCTACGGATGCCAAGAGAAGGAACGAGGGAGGATGACGGATGCCATCCTCCCTCGTTTCGGTTCAGCGTGCCAACGCTACTTCAGCAGTGTCTGCAGCTGGGACTTGAGGCCCGGCAGTACGTTCTGGGCCGGGGTACCGTTCAGAATGCGGTTGATTGCCTGGTAGATGTACGTCGAGCCCTGGTTGTACTTCGTGCCGAGGATGCTCGACGGGCGGGCCGCCCGCGGCACGTTGGCCGTCGCCGGGCTGAGGTACGGCGCGTACTTCTTCACGAACGCCTTGTTCTTGGCCAGCGAGGGGATGGTCGGCACGTTCGAGTTCGTGATCGTGTCGAACCTCTCGACCGGCTTGCTCGTGGCGTAGCGGACGAACTCGATCGACGCGCCCTTGTGCTTCGAGTACTTGGAGACGGCAAGCTGCCAGCCGCCGACCGTCGCGACCGAGTGGCCGCCGGGGCCGTGCGGCAGCGGAGCGATCCCGACCTTGCCCTTGACCACCGAGCCAGTCGCCTCGTTGAGCGAGTACGCGTACGGCCAGTTGCGCTCGAACGCGGCGTTACCGCTTGTGAACGCGGTCTGCGCCTCGCCCTCCTGGTAGCTGGTCACACCGCGCGGAGTCGTGACGCCGATCTGGCTGCGGAACTGGTTCAGGATGTTGATCGCCTTCGGGTTGTCGATCGTCACCTGGCGCTTGTTGTTGATGAAGGTGCCACCGCCGGAGGACGCGATCCACTCGAGCGCGTCGCACGTCAGCCCCTCGTAGGCATTGCCCTGGAAGACGAACCCGCTGAAGTTCGGATTCGACTTCTGCTCGCCGGTCTGGATCTTGTTCGCCATAGAGAAGAGCTGCGACCAGGTCGTGGGCGGCTTCGAATAGCCGTACTTCTTGAGCAGGTCCTTGCGGTAGTAGAGCATGCCGAAGTCACCGAACCAGGGCATCGCGACGAGCTTGCCGTGGATGGTGTCGCTCTTGACGATCCCGGCTGCGTGCTGCTTCGACTGCTTGCCGAGCGCCGGCTTCAGGTTGACGAGGAACGGAGCGAACGAGCCCGGCCACACGACATCGACCATCGCGACGTCGATCGACGACGAGTGCGAGGAGAACGCCCTCGCGAGCTGCGCGTACGACTGGTCCGACGCGCTGGAATGCGGAATGATCTTCACCTTGATGTGCGTGTCATGGGTGAACCGTTTCGCGATCGCCATGTCGCGGGCATGGCCGCCTCCCACGGAGTCACCGACGAAGGTGATGGACTGCCCGCCGTACTTCTTCTTAATCGCCTTGGCGTTCGGCACGCGCGGTGCCTGCACCGTCGCGGCCGCCGCCTTCGCATGACTCGTTCCTGCCGACGCCATGCTCAGGCCGACCGTAAGAGCCACCGCGGCTGCCAGCACTGTCGCCACCGCGACCAGCCGGTGCTTTCTAGTCTCCATGCTTACCCTCCTACCCTCTAATCGTTTCGAGTCCCCGCATCCTGTTGAAGCCAGCGAGTTGGACGATAGACCCATGCCTGCCGCCGTTTCAACCGAATTGGAACAGCCCCGTCCATAGGCTTGGACTCCGGCCGTCTCCCAGAGTTAGCTGCGTCAGCGCGGGCGCTCATCCCACCGCCAGAGGTCAGAGCGTCGAAGTCGGCGAGAACTCGATCGCGACCATGGCCGCAACGGTCCAGCCCTGGATCTCCTGCGGCGCCTGCTCCACGCGGTTCAGGCGTCCGTTGCGGCTGTCGAACACGTCGACAATCCGCTTGGCGATCAGCTCGGTGCCCGGCGCGCCGCCGGCGACGAACTCGGGGAAGCGGTGTGTGCCTCGGCAAGAGGCGACAAGACGGCGCTGGAGCTCTTGCGATTCGTCGTGGAATCCTCGCCGTGCGAAGCCGAGCGAGATCAGGTAGTTGTCGAAACCCCAGATGCTGCCGTTGTGGTAGGCGCGCGGCCTGAAGCGCGCTTCGCGCGCCGAGAGCGTGCGGATTCCGCCGTCGGCGAGGAACTCGGGCGAAAGCAGCAGATCGACGAGACGCCGCCGCCGGTCGGCGTGCTCCAGCCGGTCGAGCAGGCGCGAGGCGAGCAGCCACCCCATGTTGGACGATCGCGTCTGCAGCGGCCGCGGCTCGCCTGACTCCGGCTCGCGGTCGACGCCGATCGCGTAGAAGCCGCCCTCGGGATCGTCGACCCAGAGACGCTTCTCGACGGCAAGCTCGAGCCTCCCCGCAGCCTCGAGCAGAACCGATGGGTCTGGGTGCTGAGTCGCCGCTTCGACGAGCGCGTCATATGTCAACGCCTGCGCCTCGACGGAGGCGACCGGAGCGTCATGGTTGCAGACCGTGCCGTCCGCATGCGACATGCTGTCCCAGCTGTCCTTCCAAACCTGGTTCTCCAGCCCACGGGGGTTGCTGCGTTGATGGCTCAGGAGCCCGAGGTCGTCACCCGCGAGTCGCCGGAGGAGCCAGCCGACGGCGGCGTCCAACGAGTCGCGCACGCTCGCCTCGCGTCCGGGAACGGGCGCGGCTGCGAACTCCGGCCGGCGCTCGATCGCACGCACGGCAGCACGGACGAATAGGGCCGTGGCGTCGACCGAACCGTAGTAGGGAAATCCCCAAAGGCCATCTGTGTCGACGTCACGGAGCTCGTGCGCGATCCGCCCCGGCTCCTCTTCGCGCAGCGCATCGAACGCGCGCCCCTGGACACCAGCGAGATGCGTCACAGTCGCCTCCAGCAACCGCGGGAAGAGATCGCCCACGACGAGCGCAATTGTCAGCGAGTCGCGACCGAAGACCACCTCGAACAAGCGGAGCGCCGCCTCGCCGGCATTCGCCGCGGTCACGCGTGCAGCGACCGCCGGCCCGTTCAGCCCGATTTCCTCCGGTCTCTCGACCCCGGTCAACTTGCAAAGCTCCTCGAGCGCATCCGGCATCGTCTCAGGATCCCTCAGATCAAGCTCCTGGACGGCCGCGATCCGCTCGCCCGGGAGGAGCTTCACTGGAGGACGAAGAGCGTCCACTAACGACATTCTGAACCCTCAAGGGCAGCTGCAATCGGGAGCATTAGGAGTTGTTCTTTGGTGGCGGCCGGCGCTTCCGCGTGCTCAGTGTCGTCGTGTTCAAGGACGAGGACGAGGACGAGTCGGCGTTCGTGGGCTGCTGCAGGTCGAGGCCGCTTAGAACTCGTTTCAGAATGCGAAGGCTCGTCGGCGGCCTTGTCAGCGCGGGAACGAGCACTCCCAGCAGGTGCCGTTCGAGACGTTCACGCTGATCATCGGCTGACCGCAGGACGAGCAGGTCGGCAGGTGCTTCCTCATGCCGATCGGGTGCGCCCTGCGGCTGCTGAGCGCTTGACGGCGAGGATGTACGGCCCGTAACGATGCCGACTGCTCTAGCTTCGCGCTCATAGTGAGGACGCTAGACGTGGGAGCGGGCGGCCGAAACGGGGTTTCCCACAGACTTTCGAGTCCGCTCGCCTCCCGCCGTTCCAGAAGGAGGACGAGTCGCCGTTCGTCGGGCTGCTACAGGTCGAGGCGGCATGAACCGGAAGGCTCATGTGGGCCGCGCGTTGCCCTGTGTGCCTTCAACAGCCCAACCGGTAAGCCCGCGAGGCCACGCGGTCACACGTGCCCACTGCGCGCTCTCGCTCGTTGACTGGTTTCTGGACTGTGGGCACGCGAGCGCCTAGGTGAGCGTGAGCTGCCGCACAGGCGTCAGGTCTGTGTCGAGCGCTTCGATGACGTCACCGACGGAGTCCACGACCTGCGCGCCCGGGCGCTGCGCGTAGTCGCGAGCCCACGGCTCCTGCATCACGAGGGACTCTACGAGGAAGAGCCTCTTCCCGTGCTCGAGCGCCTCCCGCGCCTGGTTCTTCGCTCCACTCGTCTTCGAGGCGTCGACGACGACCGTGCCGACGGCCATTCCGCTCATCGTGATGTTCCGCATCGGGAACGACCACCGCGTCGGCGGCGCATCAGGCCAGAACTGCGAGACGATCGCCCCGCCGGACTCTACGATCTGGTCGGCGAGCGCCGCATGCTCGCGGGGATAGGTACGCCGGATGCCCGTTCCGACGACGGCGACCGTACGACCCCCTGCCTCGAGCGCGCCTCTGTGTGCGGCACCGTCGATGCCGAGCGCCAGTCCCGAGAGGACCGTTACTCCGCTCGTCGCGAGCTCGCGAGCGAGCCCCTGGGCGAGCGCAAGGCCCTCATCGGACGCACCGCGCGTCCCGACGACGGCGATCCGCGCGATCGTCCTCCGGCCGCAGCGCTCCGCGCACGAGCAGAAAGGGCGGCCGGTTGTAGATCATCCGGAGGTTCGTCGGGTATGCGTCGTCGAGCACCGTTACGAGCGACACGTCCTCGGCCTCCAGCTCGCCGATGAGCCGCTCGTAGCGGTCGACGTCATCGTCGGACACAGGCTCGTCGGTGATCGCGGCCAGTAGCTCCGGCGGCTCGAATCCCGTCCAGTCGCGCTCGATGACGCGGCGCGCGCTCCCGGTCACGTCGAGGAGCTGCGAGACGAGATACCACTCGACCCGAGCGACCAGCGCGAGCGCTGCTGCCTGCTCAGTCACTCTGCTTCCCTCTCGTCGCCGGTAGCGAGGCTGTCGGACGTCTTATACCGAGGTCGGGAGACAGCCTGATGGGTCCGGACCGCCGCCGCGCTCGGCTCTCTCAGAGCTCACGACCAGATGTAGTCGCGGCTCTGCATCGGCGGGCCGACCTGGGTCACGTGTGCCCTTACAGACGAGCCTGTGCGCCGCCGAACTCGGGACTCGCAGGTCACGCGAGCGCCCTTTTCGCGCCGGCCGTTCCAAAACACGTTCCACAAGGCGCTAGTGATCGCAGACGAGCCACACCTCTCAAGAGGAAGACTCGCCGTGTGCAGCGGGTTTCTCGAGCGGGAGCGACGGGACTCGAACCCGCGACCTCCGGCGTGACAGGCCGGCGTTCTAACCAACTGAACTACGCCCCCGCGGGACGGCCCAGTCTAGCGGCGTCGCTCGGCAGACCGGCCTCGCCTCTACTCTGCCGTGGTGAACCTCGTCGACTGGATCGCGATCGCGGTCGTGGTTCTCGCGGCGGTCGGCGGGCTGCGTCGCGGTCTCGTTCTCAGCGCGTTCTCCCTCGTCGGGCTCGTAGTCGGCGCCTACATCGGCTCCCGCATCGCGCCGCACCTGCTGCGCGGCGGGTCGAACTCGAAATGGACGGCGATAGCTGGGCTCGTCGGGGCGGTGGTCGGCGCGATGCTCCTGCAGTTCGGGGCGCTCGTCGCCGGCTCGTTCATCCGCGGCGGCCTGCGGCTGACGCCGTTGCGGCTGATCGACTCGGCCGGAGGCCTTCTCCTCGGCGCCGCCGTCGGCCTGGCCATCGTCTGGGTCGGCGCGTCGGCGGCGCTCCTCACGCCCGGACAGACCAGGATCAGGCAAGAGGTCGAGCGCTCGGCGATCGTCAAGCAGCTCGACTCGGCGCTTCCGCCCCGAACGCTCCTCAACCTGCTTGCTCGCATCGACCCGTTCCCGTCGATCGTCGGCCCCAAGGCGCCGACGCTGCCGCCGAGCAAGGGCGTGCTTCGCAACCAGTCGATCCGGGATGCGACCACCCGTATCGTCAAGGTGCTCGGGACGGCCTGCGGCGTCGGCGTCGAGGGAACCGGCTGGATCGCCGGCCGGGACCTCGTCGTGACCGCGGCGCACGTCGTCGCCGGCGAGCACAACACCCTCGTCCGCGTCCCGGGACGGCTGCTCCCGGCGCTGGCCGACATCGTCGTGCTCGACATCCACAACGATGTCGCCGTGCTCCGCGTCTCGGGAGTCGACCTGCAGCCGCTGCCCCTCGCGGACTCGCAGTCCGGCGCATCCGTCGCGATCCTCGGCTACCCGCTGGACGGCGGGCTCACCGCCACTCCGGGCCGGATCGGCCGGACGGCGACCGTGCTGACGCAGGACGCGCTCGGAAACGCGCCGGTCGCGAGGACGATCACCGCGGTCGCCGGGCGGGTCGAGCACGGAGACTCCGGCGGGCCCGCGGTGGACACGGCCGGCCGTGTCCAGTCGATGATCTTCGCCGCGCGGGTCGGATCGGCGAGCGGCTACGGCGTCCCGTCCTCGATCATTCGCAGCGATCTCGCGCGCGTGGGAACGAACGCCGTCTCCTCCGGCGCGTGTGCTCGGTAGCTAGCCGGGCTCGGGAAGCAGCTCGACGACGTCGAGCGGCCGGCGGAACGGCGCGACGACGTAGACGCCGCTCGCGAGCTCGCGGGCGCGCTCGATCAGCGCCTGCCCGAGGGCGAGCCCGACCTCGCGCGCGTGCGTCCCTGCCGAGCGGTATCGCTCCTGCACGTGCTCGGGGACGACGATTCCCGGCACCTCGTTGTGGACGCGGACGAGCGTCTCCGTCGTCCGGATCGGCCAGACGCCGACGAGCACCGGCACCGGCCAGCCTCCGATCCGTTCCCGAAATGCCTCGAGCGCCTCGAGGTCGAACAGGACCTGCGTCAGCGCGAAGCGCGCGCCGGCCGCGACCTTCCGGTGGAAGCGGTCGGCCTCGAGCCCCAGGTCGTCGGCGGTGGGGTTCACCGCCGCGCCGGGGAAGAAGGTCGTCGGCGCGTCGATCGCGCGGCCGTGCCAGTCCTCGCCCGCGTTGAGCTTCGCGATCAGCTCCACCAACCCGATCGAGTCGACGTCGTAGACCGCATGGGTGCCCGGGTAGTCGCCGGCCTCCGGTGGGTCGCCGGTGACCGCGAGGATGTTCCGCACGCCTTCTGCGTGCGCGCCGAGCAGCAGCGACTCGAGGCCGGTGATCGTCGTGTCGCGCGGCGTCAGGTGCGGGATCGTCTCGACGCCCGTGAAGCGCTCGATCGCGACGGAGGCCATGATTCCGCTCATCCGCGCGCGCGCTCTCGGGTTGTCGTTGACGTCGACGAACTGCGCACGGCCCGAGTCGCGGACTGCGCGCGCCGTCTCGATCAGCGCCTCGGGATTCGCGCCGAGGGGCGGATCGACCTGGACCGAAAGTGCGAACTCACCCTCGCGGAGCAGCCGGGCGAGCTGCGTCTCTCCGGTCGGCGGCTCGAACGGCGCGACCTGCTCGCGCTCCCGGACGAGGAAGGAGCCCGCCGGGCGGCGGTTCGCGTCGACTGCCTCACGGATCGCGGAGATCTGGGCCGGCGTCGTCCCGCAGCAGCCGCCGATCAACCGCGCGCCGAGCGCACGCGCCTGCGCCGCGAACTCGGCGAAGTAGGCGGGCGTGGCGTGCGGGAAGACGATGCGGCGCCCGCTCATGCTGGCAAGGCCGACGTTCGGCAACGCCGCGAGCGCGGCCCGGTCGCTTTCCATCCGCGCCAGCGCCGCGAGTGCCGCTGCCGGGCCGGCGCCATGGTTTGCGCCGTACGCCGCGAGACCGAGCGGCTGCAGTCGCTCGGCCGCATCCTCCGCCTTGACGCCGGCCAGCGTCTCCCCGCCCGCGTCGAAGGTGAGCAGCGCGACGATGGGCAACGCCGAGCAGGAGCGAACAGCGGCGATCGCCGTCTCCAGCTCGTCGAGGTCGTAGAACGTCTCGACCATGAAGAGGTCGACGCCGCGTCCCTCGAGAATCCGTGCCTGCTCGGCATAGAGCTCGAGCGGCTCGTGACCGGCCAGCTCGTAATCGCCGAGCGGGCCGATCGACCCCGCGATGAACACGTCGCGGCCGGAGACCTCCCGTGCCTCGCGCGCGATGCGCACGGCGGCGGCGTTGATCTGCTCGAGCTCGTCGACGAGGAACCGCCGCGCGAGCTTCGCCCGGTTGGCGCCGAAGCTGTTCGTCTCGATCAGCTCGGCGCCCGCTCGGATGTAGCCGAGGTGCACCTCGAGCACGCTCTCGGCCGCGCGGATGTTCGCCTCCTCGGGACAGCGGAGCCCGGACACCGCGCTCGAGAGGAGTGCTCCCATGCCGCCGTCTGCGACGATCGGCGTCTCCTCGGCGAGCCGCTCGAGGAACCGGCTCACGCGTCTGCGTGGACCGTGCGGCCTTCCATCCCGCCTGCGACGGTCACGAGCTCGCCGGTCACGTGACCCGAGAGCTCGTCGGAGGCGAGGACGACGACGGCACGCGCAATGTCCTCCGCCTGCGCGACCTTGCGCAGCGCCATCGTGCGGCTCAGGCGGGCCACGAGCTCCTCGCCGAGCTCGCCGCGGGTCATCGGGGAGTACGTCCAGCCCGGAGCGACCGCGTTCACGCGGCCGCGCGGCGCGATGCGGACGATCTCGTTCTTGAGGCTCAGGAGGAGCCCGACCTGGAGCGCGGCCTTCGCCGCCGCATAGTCGGCGTGATCAGCCTCGCCGAAGCGGCCGGCGGTCGAGCCGACGAGCACGAGATTCCCGTGTCCGGCTCGCTCGACGACGCGGAGGAAGCCGCGCGCCGTGAGGAACGTGGCGGTGAGGTTCGTGCGCAGCGTCGTCTCCCACCGCTCGAGCGGCAGTTCCCAGACCGGCGCGTGCTCGCGCGGCCAGAACCCCGCGACTGCCGCGCAGACGTCGACGCCGCCCAGCTCCCGCTCCGCCGCGTCGAACAGCCCGTCGACCTCGGCCTCCACGGTCAGGTCCGCCTGCAGCGCCACCCCGCCCGTCTCGCGGGCGAGCTCCTCGGCGCGCGCCGCGCTCGTGCGGTAGTGAATCGCCAGTCGAGCGCCCTCGGCCGCGAACGCGCGCACGCACGCCGACCCGATCCCGCCCGCGCCGCCGGTCACGAGGACGCGCTTCCCGGCCAGTCCCGTCTCCACGGCTTGACGTTATCGTCCCGCCGTGCGCGTTCACGTGATCAGCGACATGGAGGGCGTCGCCGGCATCGTCAAGTGGCAGCAGACGACCGGCGGCGAGAAGCTCTACGACGAGGGCCGCGTCCTCTATACCGAGGAGATCAACGCGGCCGTGCGCGGCGCCAAGGCGGCCGGCGCGACGGAGATCGTGGTCATGGACTGCCACGGCGCCGGCGGCGCCTACGACTTCAACTCGCTGCTCCCCGAGCTGCTCGATCCGGCGTGCGAGTACGTCGTGCAGCAGGAATGGACGGAGTACACGGCCTTCCTCGAGTCCGGTTGCGACGCCGCCCTCTTCGTCGGCATGCACGCGATGGCCGGCACCACGGACGGGGTGCTCTCGCACACCGTCTCGGGCCAGGCCTGGCGGAGCCTCCGCTTCAACGGGACGCTCGTCGGCGAAACCGGGATCAACGCGGCGCTCTGCGGCCACTGGGGCGTTCCCGTCCTCCTCGTGACGGGCGACCGCGCGGTGTGCGAGGAGGGGAAGGAACTGCTCGGCGACGGACTCACGGCGGTCGAGGTGAAGGAAGGGCTCGGCCGTTTCAGCGCGCGGATGAAGACGCCGCGCGAGGCACGCGAGCTCATCGAGCAAGGCGCGCGGCAGGCGCTTTCGGATCTCTCGGCGGTCGCGCCGTACGACCCGGGCCGCCCGAGCGAGATCGCGATCGAGTTCACTACGCCCGACCGCCTGCAGGAGTTCGCGAACCGGAAGGCGGTCGAGGTGACCGGACCGAGCTCGCTCGTCGTCCGCGGCGACGACTGGTGGTCGGCCTGGTCGGCGTTCTTCTTCTGAGCGCGACTGGCGCGAGCCTCCGTAGCCGCTAGGTTGACGGTATGGACGGCCGCGTCGCCCGGATCTCGATCGCGCCGGTGAAGGCGCTGCATGTCGTCAATCCCGGCGAGGTCGAGCTCACGAGCGCCGGCGTGGTGGGCGACCGCCGTTTCTGGCTCGTCGACCGCAACCGGCGGCTCGTCAACGGGAAGGGTCATCCCGAGCTCATGCGTGTTCATCCCGACTGGGACGAGGAATCGCGCAGGCTCGCGCTCGCGTTCCCGGACGGCGCGGTCGTCGAGGGCGAGGTCTCGCCCGGCGAGCCGGTCGCGGCCGAGCTGTACGGGACGCCGCATGCGTCGCGAGCCGTCTCGGGCCCGTGGGCGGAGGCGCTGTCGGAGTTCGCCGGCGAGCCGCTGACCTTGCTCTGGTCCGAGGGCGGCGCGCAGGACCGCGGCCGCGACCACGGCGGCTGGGCGTCGCTCGTCTCCCGCGGCTCGCTCGAACGAATGCGCGCGGAGGCCGGGGTCGCCGAGCCGGTCGACGGGCGCCGCTTCCGGATGCTGTTCGAGATCGACGGCGTCGAGCCGCACGAGGAGGACACCTGGCTCGGGCACCGCGTCGCGATCGGTGACGCAGTGATCCTTCCCATCGGCGACGTGGGCCGTTGCGTCGTCACGACGTGCGACCCCGACACGGCGGTCTCCGACTTCGACACGCTCAAGCTCCTGGCCGGCTATCGGCGGGACGGAGTGACCGAGCCGCTGCCGTTCGGCGTCTATTGCGACGTGGCCGTTCCCGGGCGGGTCCGCGTGGGCGACCCGGTGGGCCTCGTCGTTCCCGACGCGGTCCAGGCATAGCATTACGGCGATGGTGGCGAAGGCACGGGCGGAATCCAAAGGGCCGGTCGAGAGGCTGCACGAGCGGATCGTCGCGGGCGACCGCGGCTGGTTCTTCGCGCGGATCGCCGACCGGGTCGCCGAGCGGCGCACGGCGATGGGCCTCTCGCAGCGCGAGCTGGCGGAGCTCTGCGGAACGACCCAGTCGGCAATCGCCCGCCTCGAGCGCGGCGGACGGCCGCCCCGGATCGACACGCTGCTGCGCATCGCCGAGGCGCTCGACTGCGAGCTCGTCGTCGAGCTCGAGCCGCACAAGCACTGAGGGAATGGCGGAGATCGTCGTCGCGGTCGCCGGCGATTCGATCTCCGCCGGCTCGCCGCTGTGGGATCCGGACCCCGTCGTCCGCGCGCGGATCGCGGCGCCCGACGAGCGGAGCTCGTGGCAGTGGTGGGCGGCGCAGGCGGATCCGCGGCTCGAGTTCCGGACGACCGCCGTCTACGGGGAGCGCACGGACCAGATCGCCCGTCGCCTCGACCTCGTCCTGGACCGAGCCGACGTGCTCGTCGTGCAGGGTGGGATCAACGACGTCGTGCAGGGGCGCCTGGTGGAGGAGGCCGCGCTGAACATCGCCGCGATGCTCGAGCGGGGTCGTGCGGCCGGACTCGCGCTCGCCGTCGCCGACGTGCTCCCGTGGAACAACGGTGACGCGCGGACGGCGGCGGATATCGGTTCGCTCAACGAGCTGATCGGGCTGTTCGGCTCGACGCTGCTCACGTTCAACGCCACGCTTGCGGACCCCGCCGAGCCGAGCCGCATGCGCGACGGACTGACCGACGACGGCGACCACCCGTCGATCGAAGGCCACCGCCTGCTCGGCGAGCGAGCCTTCCGCCTGCCGCCGCTAGACGGCTAGCTCGAGCCCGTCGTAGGCGCGCTCGACGCCGTCCGGCAGCGGGAGCTCGTCCGGCCGGTGGATGACGACGAAGCGGTGAGCTCCCGACGACGCGAAGGCGTCGAGCGCCTCTTCGGCAGTGAGGTGTCCCCGGATGCCCTGCTCGGGCTGGGACAGGGTGGCTTCGCAGAGGAAGAGGTCGGCGTTGCGGGCGAGCGCCACGAGGCCGTCGCACGGCGCGGAGTCGGCGCTGTACGCAAGCGTCCGGTCGCCGCTCGAGACGCGCAGCCCGTAGCTCTCGAGCGCGTAGTGGAGCATCCGGTAGCCGACGAGCTCGAAGCCCGCGGCCGTGAACGGCTGCTCCTCCTCGTACTCGTGCACCTCGAAGAGCTCGAGGATCGCATTCGCATAGAGGACGGGATCGAGCCCGTGCAGGGTCTCGCGGCCGCCATGCGGCAGCCACAGCACGGGCGGCGGCACCTCGCGGCCCGCGCCGAAGAGCCCGCCGAAGGCCCACGGCACGAGATCCCCCCAGTGGTCGAGATGGAAGTGCGTGATGACGATGGCGTCCAGCCGTGGCCACGGCTCCAGCCGCCGCAGCCGCGGCAGCACACCCGGGCCGCAGTCGAGCAACAGGCGTCGGCCGTCCTCCTCGACGAGATATCCCGACTGGGCGCCGCCCGGGTTGGGCCAGGCGGGAGAGCAGCCGACGACGTGGACGTGCACGCGCCTATCCTCGCTGCAACGAGGCGGTGCTCGCATGGAGAAGTGGACCTGTGTATAAGTACGCCGTGGCCGTCTCCGCCGACTTGCTGAAGAGGGTGCCGCTCTTTGCGGGCCTCGACAACAAGGAGCTCGAGCAGATCGCGAGCAGCATGCGCGAGCGTCGCTTCAAGGCAGGCGACACGGTGACCCAGGAAGGCTCGGGCGGCGTCGGCTTCTTCGTCGTCGAGCAGGGCGAGGCCGAGGTGAATGTCGGCGGCGAGGCCAGAGGCGTCGTGGGCCCCGGCGAGTACTTCGGCGAGATCGCGCTCATCAACGAGTCGCCACGCACGGCCACGCTGACCGCCCGCACCGACATGGTCTGCTACGGCATGACGCCGTGGGACTTCCGGCCCCTCGTCGAGACCAACTCGACGATCGCCTGGAAGCTGCTCACGGCCATGGCCGACAAGATGAAGTAGGTCCCGGCGGCGTTAGCCGAAGCGCCGGGCGCCGTAATAGGCCGAGTAGCGGCCCATCGTCGAGACCTGGACGCGTGTTCCGGTATGCGGCGCGTCGATGAAGTGCCCGCCGCCCACGTAGATGCCGACGTGGCTCGCCCCGTAGAAGAAGACGAGGTCGCCCGCGCGCAAGGAGCCCCGCGAGACCCGGTGGCCATGCGAGAGGTCGCCCCACGTCGAGTGAGGCAGTGCGATTCCGAAGTGGCTGTAGACGAAGCGGACGAGCCCGGAGCAGTCGAAGCCGCTGTGCGGGCTAGAGCCGCCCCAGCGGTAGGGGGTCCCGAGGAAGTGGCGTGCGTACGCGACGACGCGGGTGCCGAGCGGCCGCGCGAGGTAGTGGTGGTGGTGGTGACGGTGGTGTCGGAGAGCCGTCCGATGGTGCCGTCTCGGCTCGTGCCTCCTCACGTGCTTCGCGTGATGCGCTCGGTGCCTTTTCGCGGCGGCGGTCGCGCGTCCCGGCAGCGGGCGCAGGAGTGCGAGCGCCAGGGTCAGGGCGAGGACGAGCAGCAGTATCAGCAGGCGGATGGTCCGCAAGGAAAGTGTGAGCTCCCGTCGATGGGCGCGGCCGTCGCAGAGTGCGGCCGCTCACGTTCGGCGTTGATCGCACTTCAGCAGAGCACCCGCTGGGCATGCATGCCCCGAACGGGTCAGGGTCGGCTCAGAAAGTGCAACTTCCGGAAGGTTCGTGCAGATTCGCCGAAAAACCTTTACTTCGCGTGCGCCTGAGCGGCATGGACCTGCGCGACCAGCTTCCGGAGCGTCGGCCAGCCCTTCGCGGCGAGGTCCTCGTACAGCAGAGGCCGGCCGGATCGCGAGACGAGCGCGAGCCAGGGCGAGTCCTGCACGCGGTAGCCGTCGGCGACGCCGCCGCCCTGATCGACGGCGACCGGATACGAAAGCGGGTGGGGCAGGCTACGCAGGAACCGCGGCAGCGCCTGCGGCGAGGCCTCGACTCCACCCTCGTCGATCGCGACGAGTGGCGGGAGACCCTGGCGCTTGGCCGTCGCCTGATAGCGGTTGAGCGCCTCGAGCTGTGCGCTCAGGTCGGTGACCTCCGTCTCCCAGGTGTCGAAGAAGAGGACGAGATGTGCTCCCGTGCTAGGCCCCAGCCGAACGACTCCGCCCCCTGCACGCGGCAGCGTCACCGGGTCATGCGGTCCGTAGAGCGCCGGCTCGGCGAGCGAGCCCTCGCCGTGCAGCTGCGGATGGCCGGGGAGGAGCGCGGCGATGCTCCGCGCCATCTCGTCGCCCAGCTGCTTCACGCTCGAGTACGCCATCGCGGTCTCGTAGAGCCGGGATTCCCTGCCGCTCTGATCGATCACGAACGTCGCCGGCGTGTGGTCGACCATGCCGTTCATGACGGCGGCTTCGATGCCGTAGACGCGCCAGACCCGCCTCAGCTCCGGGAGCGAGCCGGTCAGGAAGCGCCACTTGTGCAGCATCGCGTGCGCCTGCGAGTACGCACGCACCCACTTGACCTGCGTCGCCTCGGGATTGGCGCCGATCCCGATCAGCTCGACCTGGGGGCCGGCCGGCCCGAGGAGCTTCTTCGCCCGTAGGAGCGCCGTCGTCGTGAGCGGGCAGATGGTCGTGCACTCCGGGTCGTTGAACGAGAGGACGACGACCTTGCCGCGCAGCGAGCGCAACGAGACGCGTTGGCCGAACTGGTCGGTCAGCGTGAAGCCGGGAGCGACAGCGCTGAGCTGCACGCCGGGATCGACCCGTGAGGAAGTCGTCTGAGGCCCTGCCGAGATCGGAGCCGACACCGGCGTTCCCGACGGACGGATTGCCGCGATGGCCGTCCCGATGCCGATTCCGGCAGCGAGCGCGCTCCCCAGGACGATCCAGTGCAGGCGGCGGGACACTCCGATCCAGTATGGCGGCGAGATGGAGGGAGGCCGTATACGCTCTCGGGCCGTGGCTGTCAGCGCCTCTCTCAGTGCCACCGGGGTCCGCTGGGACCTGAGCGACCTCGAGCCGAGTGCCGAGCAGTCACGCCGCGACTGGGACGTACTGCTGGAGCGTGCGCGTGCGTTCGCCGAGGAACGGCGGGGCACCGTCGGCCGGACCGGAGCCGAGGGTCTACGGGAGCTGCTCGACGAGCTCGACGAGCTCACGCAGGACATCTCCCGCGTGCACTTCTACGCGACGGCCCGCGAGCACACCGACGCGACCGACCCCGAGACGAACGACCTCGCGACGCTCGCGCGCGACCGCGCCGCCGACCTCGAGAGCCTGCTTCTCTTCGTCGAGCTCGAGTGGCTGGCGCTCGAGGACGCCGAGGCAGAGGCGTTGGTCGAAGCCGCGGAGCTCGAGCCGTACAGGCACAGCTTGCGGGTCGCGAGGGAGGAGAAGCCGTACGTCCTGCCCGAGGGCGAGGAGCAGGCGCTCAACGCGCGCCGCCCGGCGATCTCGGCGTGGGAGTCGCTGCACGGCCGTGAGCTCGCGACGCTGACCGTCGAGTTCGACGGCGGCGAAGGGCCCGAGCCGCACACGATCGACCTTCTCCTCTCCTACGTCCACCATCCCGACCGCGAGCTGCGGCTCGCGGCGCTCGAAACCCTCTATGCCGCGTTGGACGGCGTGGCCGACGTGCAGGCTGCTTGTTACGACGCTCTCGTCGGCGACCGGCTCTCGATCGACCGGCTGCGCGGGATCCCCGATCCGATGTGGCCGACGAACCAGCGCAACGAGCTCGACGGGCAGGTCGTCGAGACGATGATGCGCGCCGTCGAGGAGCACTATCCGCTCGGCCGCCGCTGGTTCGTCCGCAAGGCCGAGGTGCTCGGGCTCGACCGGCTGCGGCTGGCCGACCAGTACGCGCCGGTCGGCAGCGACCGCCGCGTGGAGTGGACCGAGGCGGTTGCGATGGTCGACGACTCTCTGCGCGAGTTCGACCCGCGTCTCGGTGACATCTTCCGCGGCTGCCTCGACCGCGCGCACATCGATGCGGAGCCGCGTCCCGGCAAGATCGGCGGAGCCTACTGCAGCTCCATCTCGAAGAACGTGCTCCCGTACGTCCTGCTCAACTACACGGACCGGCTGCGCGACGTCGTCACGCTCGCTCACGAGTTCGGTCACGCGGTTCACGGGACGCTCTCGCTCGAGCGGCAGACCTACCGCTCGTACCACACGGGCCTCGCGCTGGCCGAGGTGCCATCGACGTTCGCGCAGCTCCTCGCCGTCGAGCGGCTCATCGGCCTCGAGGAGGATCCCGCGACGCGGGTCATGCTCCTCGCCGACCGGGCCGAGGCAGCGATGGCCGCGATCTTCCGTCAGACGATGATGGCGCGCTTCGAGGTACGGGCCTACGCAGCGCGCGGCGAGGGAAAGGGACTGACGCGCGACCGGCTCGCCGAGCTGTGGATCGAGGAGAACGAGCGCTACTACGCCGACTCGCTCGAGCTACCGACCGGCTATCGGCTCGGCTGGTCGTACATCCCGCACTTCATCCACGTCCGCTTCTACACGTACGCCTACGCGTTCGCGCACCTCGTCGCCTTCTCGCTGGCCGCCCGCTATCGCGAGGATCCCCAGCGCTTCACACCGGCCTATCTCGAGTTCCTCTCGAGCGGCTCCTCGCGCTCACCCCAGGATCTCCTCGCGCCGCTCGGCGTCGACCTTCGCGATCCCCAGACCTGGGCGCATGCGTTCGGGGAGTTCGACCGCTGCATCACGGAAGCCGAAGCCGGCGTCGCCGAGCTCGGCACCGGCTAGGCGGGCCGGTCAGGCGAGCGGTCGCGAGCCGCGCGCTCAGGCCGCGGCGAATCCTTCGCGGCGGAGGAGCTCGCGCGCCCGCGCAGCGTTGTCGCTGCCCGCGACGAGAATCACGAGCACGCCTCCGTATTCCGGGGAGACGTGCCGCAGCTCGAAGTCCTCGAGGTTGATCTGCGCCGCGCCGAGGATCTGCGTGATCCGCGCGAGCACGCCCGGGCGGTCGGGGACGCGGATGCGGATCCGGTTGAGTTGCGCCGGCGCCGTGCGGTAGGCGAACGACTCGAGCCGTTCGCGTGCGGTCCGCGCCGTGGCGATCGTGGTCTCGATCCATTCGCGATCGCCGCTGCGCAGCTCCTGCTCGAGCTCGTCGAGCGAGGCGCGAAGCCCTGCGAGCGCCGCCGCGATCTCGTCGGCGTTGCCGAGGAAGATGTCGCTCCACACGGACGCGTTCGCTCCGGCGAGCCGGGTCATCTCGCGGAGTGAGGCTCCCGCGAACGCGAGCGGCGCATCGTCCTCGGTTGCGGCCTCCGCGACCCGCAGCATGAGGAGGTTGGCGAGCGCGTGGGGGAGGTGGCTCGTCAGCGCGAGCAGGCGGTCGTGTGCGGCGGCGTCGGTTCGCACGGCATTTGCGCCGAGCGAGGCGACGAACCGTTCCACCAGGGCGACGCTCTCGGCCGAGGAGGCGTCGGTCGGCGTCAGGAACCACGTCGCGGCGTCGAAGAGGTCGGCTGCGGCCCGGGCGGGGCCGCCCGTCGCGCCGCCGGCGACGGGATGGCCAGGGACGAAGCGCGGATCGGCGACGGCGGCGAGCGGGCGCTTGGTCGACGCGACGTCGGTGACGACCGTGTCCGGCGCGGCGGCGTCGAGCACCTCCTGTACGACGGCGGGCGCCGAGCCGACCGGAACGGCGACGATGACGAGCTCCGCATCCACGACCGCCTCGCCGAGCGACGACGCCGGCTCCACTGCGCCGCGAGCCGCAGCATGCTCGAGCACGCCGGCAGCCTTGTCGAAGCCGCGGCATCGCGTGCCCGCGCGCCCCGCGGCCAGGGCGACCGAGGTCCCGACAAGCCCGGTACCGACGACGGCGAGCCGCTCGACCGCGCGCGGCCGCTCGGTCGCGCCTTCCGGGGACGACGGTGCGCGGCGGTCGGCCGCGACCTCTTGCTTGAGCACGTCGAGGACCGCGGAGAAGATCGACCTGACCCCCCGTTCGGAGAGCGGCCCGGGATTCGCTGCCACGAGCGCCTGGAGCAGCTCCGTCTCGCGTTCGGGATCGATCCAGCGCTCGCCGGCCGCGTCCTTGTAGTCGCGCACGGCGGCGACGAGCTCGAGCCGCCGATTCAGGAGCTCGAGCACGCGCCGGTCGAGCTCGGAGATCTCCTGCCGGAGCGCATCGAGCTCGCTCATGCCGCATACCGCTCCCCGGCCTCGACGGCGACTGTCAGCCGGTTCGCCGGTGGGGCCAGCGGGCAGACCCAGCCCGGGTCGTAGGAGCAGGACGGGTTGTAGGCGAAGTTGAAGTCGAGCACGAGCCTGCCGTTCTCCTCCCCGAGATCCGCGCCCTTCACCGTGTCGAGGATGTAGCGGCCGCCGCCGTAGCTCTCCCGTCCGCTCGTCACGTCGCGAAAGCAGAGAAACGCGCCGCCGCCGTAGGCCTCGAGCCACGCCACCTCGAGCGAGAGCGGGTCGCCGCCCAGCTCGAAGCTCGCTCGGGCGAACGGCCGAAAGAGGATCTGCTCGCGGCCGCTCGTCTCGACCGGTTCGGGCGGAGCCTCGAGATCCTCGAGCTCGGCTGACACCCGCGCCTGCGGGTCGTAGGGCCAGTACTCGAGCCCCTCGAACGCCGCACGCCGATCGGCCGGGAGCGGGGACTGCGGATGCCTCCGGAAGAGCTCGTCGCGTGCGTCGCGCCACAGCTCCCAGCCCGGTTCGGGCGGGAGCGCCCGGACGGCGGCGTACAGGTCGAAGACGCGCCGCTTCCAGTGGAGCAACGCGAGCGTGTCGGCGGCCGTCATGACCCGACGCTACAGCGCGAGCGCGCGGATGCGTGCGACGGCGCGGCGCAGAGACTCCTCGGCGAAGAGGTACGGCGCCGCGTTTGCGACGTCGTGCAGGGGCCCGTCGAGCTCGTTGCTGCCGGCGGCGGCGTTCACGAGGTAGCGGACAGGGAACTCGTGGCAGACGACGAGCGTCGCAGACTCGTCGCGCGCGAGCAGCCGCTCGAACGCGCTCGCATAGCGCAGCGCCGCCTCGTCGAGGCTCTCGCCGCCGGGAAACCGCTGCTTGCGGTTGGAGTGCGCGGGCGACTCGCGGTAGGCAGCGAGCGACTTGCCCTCGAGCTCCCCGATGCGGACGTCGCCAAGCTCCTCGTCCACCAGGTGGGGGACGTCGCGGCCCACGAGCGCGATGTTCGCGGTCTGGAGCGAGCGCGGGAACGGCGAGACCGCGACGAGCTCGAGCGGTAGCGCGGCGAGCTGGCCCGCCAGCCGCTCCGCTTCCTCGATCCCCTGCTCCGAGAGCCCGCGATCGAGAGCCGGGTCGCCGTTGACGATCCGGTCGACGTTGAAGAGCGACTGCCCGTGCCGGGCGACGAGGAAGAGCCGCATCGCGGCAGCCTAGAGGCTTGGCCGCGGCCGGCCCCGAATCGGAACGTCCCGCACGCTCTGCACCGGAGCCGACCGCCTGCTCCGCGCTCGTTTCCGCTCAGTCGCGAACGAAACGCGTGAGTGACCTGTTCAATCCGACCGCCGTTTCCGGAACAGCACGAAATCGGCCACGACGCCCACGGCCCAGACGACGACCGTTCCGCCGACCAGGTCCCAGAAGCCGTCGATCGTGAAGCCGCCGACGATCACGTCGGTCAGCCAGAGGATGAACATCGCCACGAAGAACCAGGCGATCCCGAGCGTGACGATCGCGAGCGGGAAGGTCAGGAGCTTGAGCAGCGGCTTGACGAACGTCGCGAGGATCCCGTAGACGAGCGCCGCGAGGATGAGCGTTCCCGCCGACCCGCCGACCGAGATGCCGGTGAAGATCCACGCCGCGACTGCGAGCGATGCGGCATCGACGGCCCAGCCGACGAGCAGACGGACGACGAACGGCACCGCGCGATCGTAACGGGCGGCTAACCGACTGGGCCGAACTCGGCTTCGGCGCACGCCGGGCAATAGAACCCGAGCGTCGGCGGCTCGTCGAGCTCCGGGTCGTCGACGCGATACGCGCGCCAACCGGACCACTCGGCCTCGCTCCGGCAGCCGCACTCGACGCAGTCGACGACGCGCTCCCGCTTCCGAATCCGCTGCTGCTCCGCCTCGCTCATCTCGCGCACAGCCTCGCCGACGGCGGGCGGGCGCGCGCCGCATGGACGTCCAGCCGGTATCGGCCCTCCGTAGTGCCTCGTTCGAGGGTGCCGGGACGCCTCTGGCACCGTCGCCGCGCCCGACCAGCGCGGGCGCGAGGCGGGCGAAGCGGGAAATGGGCCGGGCAGGGATCGAACCTGCGACCTTCGGATTAAAAGTCCGCTGCTCTACCAACTGAGCTACCGGCCCGCGTCGAGCGAGCGTAGCGCCGCGCCGTAGGATCTGCCGGTGGCGCGGTATCCCTACGAGACGGAGTTCCCGTCGCTCGACCTCGACCGACCCGAGCACGGGATCCTGCGGCTCACGCTCCGCGCCCCCGGCCGCCTCAACGCCGTCAGCGAGGTGCAGCACGGCGAGCTGGCGCGCGTCTGGCAGGCGATCGCGCTGGACGAGGAGACGCGGGCAGTGCTCGTCTGCGGCGCCGACGGCGCGTTCAGCTCCGGCGGCGACCTCGACCTCGTGCTTGCGATCGCCGACGACGCCGACACGCGCCAACGCGTCTTCCACGAAGCGCGCGACCTCGTCTACAACATGCTCGCCTGTCCGACTCCGATCGTCTCGGCGATCACCGGCCCGGCCGTCGGCGCGGGCCTCGTGGTCGGGCTCCTCGCGGATGTTTCCCTTGCGAGCCCGAAGGCGCGGATCGTCGACGGCCACACGAAGCTCGGCGTCGCCGCCGGTGACCACGCGGCGATCGTCTGGCCGCTCCTGTGCGGGATGGCGAAGGCGAAGTACCACCTGCTCCTGTGCGAGGAGGTCGACGGCGCGGAGGCGGAGCGGATCGGGCTCGTCTCGCTCTGCGTGCCCGAGGAGGAGCTCGAGGAACGTGCGCTCGAGATCGCGCGGCGGCTCGCGGCCGGCTCGCGGGCCGCGATCTCCCACACGAAAGGCGCTCTCAACGAGTGGCTGCTGCGGGCGGGCCCGATCTTCGATGCTTCGCTCGAGCTCGAGTTTCTCGACATGACCGGCCCGGACGTGCGCGAGGGTGTCGCGGCCGTGCGCGAGAAGCGGCCGCCGAGGTTCGGCGCGTGAACGAGGCCGAGCTGCGTGCAGCGCTCGGCGGCGAGCCGACCGACCTCGTGCGGAAGAAGATCGCCGACCGGCTCAACCCGCTGACGCGGCAGTTCGTCGAGCGGTCGCCGTTCGTGGTCGTCGCCACCGGGCGCCCCGACGGCGGGCTCGACGTCTCGCCGCGCGGCGATCCGGCCGGCTTCGTCCGGATCCTCGACGAGCGGACGCTGCTCCTCCCCGACCGACCCGGGAACAAGCTCGCGGACACGCTCACCAACCTGCTCGAGGACGACCGGATCGCGCTGCTCTTCCTGATCCCGGGCGTCGACGACACCTTCCGCGTCAACGGCCGCGCACAGATCGTGGACGACGCGGAGCTGCTCGCCGCGAGCGAGGTCGAGGGGAAGGTGCCGCAGCTCGGGATCCTCGTGAAGGTCGAGGAGGCGTACACGCAGTGCCCGAAGGCGCTGCTGCGCTCGGACCTGTGGAATCCCGAGCGGCACATCGAGCGCTCGGAGCTGCCGCGCTCCGGCGACATTCTGCGGGCGACCGCCGATGCGGAGCTCGACGTCGAGGACTACGAGGAGGCTCGCACCGAGCGGTATCGCCGACGCGAGGGGTTCTACTAAGCGCTGCTGGCGCTCCCAGGCGTCGAGGAGCTGCTCCACGTTCCGTCGCTGGTCGTCGCTGAACTCGAAGCCGGCGAGTAGCCGCCGCGCCTCGGCGACGTCGTCGTTCTCGACCGCGGCCTCGAGGTGCTCGCGCATCGGAATCGGCTGTCGCAGCTGTCGCCGCAGCCAGCGGAGGAGGCTCACCTGTGCGGCTTCCACGGCGCAAGTGTCGCAGCCTCGGCCCGGTCGCTACAGGTCGGCGGCCCGAAGGACGATCTCTGCAGCCTGCTCGGTCGAGAGGAGATCGGTGTTGATCACGACGTCGTAGTCGGTGGGCGCTTCCTCGCTGACGGAGTAGAAGCGCCTGATGTAATCGCGCCGGCCCGCATCGGAATCCTTGATCGCACGTGCCGCGCGCGCCTCGTCGAGTCCTTCGGCGGCGCCCACGCGGCGCGCGCGAGTCTCGGGCGATGACGTGACGAACACGCGGAGCGCCCCCGAACTGGGCTCGAGCGCATGCGAGGCTGCGTGCGCGACGATTACGACATTCCCGCGGGCCGCCGTCTGGACGACCGTCTCGCGGATCAGCGCGCGGACGTCCGCGGGTCGCAGGCCTTCCATGGTCGCCGCGATCGGCGCGCCCAACGTCAGGGCATCGCCGCCTCCTTCGGCAAGCGCTTCAAGGGTGCGCCGTGCGAAGGATCGCCGCCGTTCCTCGTCCGCGATGTCTCGCGGCTCGAGTCCGCCCTGGGCCGCGGCCCTGGCCACGATCTCCTCGTCGACGTAGAGGTGACCGAGCCGGTCCGCGACCAGCTTCCCCACCTCGTCGCCCCCGGAGCCCGTCGTATGGGACACACAGACCACGCTGCACGTCACGGGCTCGACGCTAGAGCCGCCCGGCGGCGAAGTCAAGCGGCCCCATCGAAGATGGCGACTCGCTATTTCTTGATCGGGTTGCCCTTCGGCGAGAGCACGTACCACTCCTTGCCGTATCCCTGCCCGCGGGCGTCGCCCGCCCTCCGGTCTCCGGCCGGGAAGCCGGAGCCGCCGTGGAAGTAGTAGAGCGGGTGGTGGTTGTACGTGACCTGGTGCTTGCCGTCGCTGCGCTTGTACACGCCGAGGAGCGATCCCTTGACACCCTTGCCTGCGCGCGGACGGCCAGCGCTCGTGAGCGCCGGCCAGATCCGGGGGCACTCCGCACCGTACGGCCCCTGCGGAGTGCAGACGGTGTCCTTGCCGTTCAGGTCTGTCGTGAACATGTAGAGCGTCCGTCCCGCGCTGCCGACGAGGATCTTCTTGCCGAGCTTCTTGTTGTACGCCGTCCGTACGAGCGCCCGCGAGGACGACGCGAGCCCGCCGGCACTTGCCTCGACCACGAGTGCCGAGAGCAGGAGCGCCGCTGCAGTAACCAGAACCGTGCGCTTCATCTGCCCTCCCTAGAGGAGGGCTCGATTCTCGAGCTTCGCGCCGGCCGTTACAAGTCCGCGGCGATGGGCGGTGCAGGGCTCGAACCTGCGACCTACGGCGTGTAAAGCCGTTGCTCTCCCAGCTGAGCTAACCGCCCGCGTGCGCGGAGGGTACCCCTAGCGCTCGTCGAGCTTCAGCGCGGCGGAGTTAATGCAGTAGCGGAGACCCGTCGGATTCGGGCCGTCGGGAAAGACGTGGCCGAGGTGGCCGCCGCAGCTCGCGCACAGCACCTCGGTGCGCACCATGCCGTGGCTCGTGTCGGACTCCTCCTCCACTGCGTCCTCACCCGCGGGCGCAGAGAAGGCGGGCCAGCCGCAGCCGGAGTCGTACTTCGCGTCGGAGTCGAAGAGCTCCGCGCCACAACCCGCGCAGCGGTAGGAGCCCGGTTCGAAGACGTGGTCGTACTCCCCGCTGAACGGCGCCTCAGTCCCCTTCTGGCGCAGGACGCGGTACTGCTCGGACGTGAGCTCGTCGCGCCACTCGCCCTCGGACTTCTCGACCTTCGCCACGCGAGGAGCGTAGCCGTCGAGCTCTAGGCCGGAGCGGGTCCCGTGGTGCCGCGCACGATGAGCTCCAGCGGCAGCAGCTCGCGCAACGGCTCGATCCGGTGGCGAGCCAGCGCTTCGAGGAGGAGCGTCGCTCCGCGCCGTCCGCTCTCCACGAGCGGCTGGCGCACCGTCGTCAGCTCGAGGTACGCGGCGACCTCGATGTCGTCGAAGCCGATCACCGACAGCTCCCGGGGAACTATGCCCCCAACGGGATTCGAACCCGTGCTTCAGCCTTGAAAGGGCCGCGACCTGGACCGCTAGTCGATGGGGGCGGCGGGTTTCAGGCTACCCGGCGGCTGGGTTGAGAAGGGGCGTCCGGCGAAATGCCGCCAATGGGGACAAGGTTGAGGGCCGGGCGGCGGCCAGGCTAAAGCCGAGGGCGCAGTGCTAGGCTTGGCCTTGCTGCACCTCAAGCGATCGGCGCAGCGAGTTAGCGCGCGAGGCCCAGCGAACGGCCTCGCGGAGTGTCCTCCCCCAGCAGAGCGGGTTGGAGCCAGTACCTGGCCGGCCTCAAACCTTTCGGTCGGCGCTGACGCTTCGAACCGGAGGACGTGATGGTGGAGATCTGTGTCGCGGTTGATGATCCGGCCAGCGCCGGGAGTCTGATGCGCGGGCTTGCGCAGCTGTTCGGCAGCTCCTCAGTTTCCTACGACCGCAGTTGCGGCGAGGTTCGGGTTGGCTCTGAATGGGAGTCGCGCGCGATTATGGAGGTCATCGACGTGGTCGATCGTTGGCTGTCCGCGGACGGCATCGCCTCGGCAACGCTTTCGATCGGCGGCCGTTCCCACACGCTGGTCGGCCCAACCGAGCCAGCGCCGACATTCACGCGGGCTGCATGAGCGGCTTCATCCCACAGCTCAGCCTTCTAACCACCGCCGTCGGGGCATTGATGATCCGACTCGGCGTCACCCGAGGACTGCTCCAGCCACGCAGAGCAGCACGGCGCTGCCCGTCCTGCGGCCGCCTGATCACCGGCAGCGTCTGCGCAACCTGCACCCAGTCTGAGCGGTGATACACCAGCCGAACACCAAGACGCGACGGGGGACGGAGACGCGCATCCACCGCGACGAAGGCGACGCCCTCTCCCGCCGTGAACTCGTCTGCGCGAGTTGCGGCTACGGGGTCAGTGTCCTGGTCCTGCCCCGGGCGTGCCCGATGTGTCAGGGGATCGAGTGGCAACCGCTGGCGCGCGTACCCGCCCGGCCCAGTGGTCTAGGGCCGCCTCGATGAGCCTACGGGAGCATGCGATCGAGTCTCGCCGCGAGACTCTGCTGCTGCGGGCGATCGACTCGTACAAGGCGCGTCACCGAACGGGCCCGACCGTGCTCGAGTTAGCCGCAGATCTCGGCATCCCACCCGACTTCGGACACAGCCACCTCGTGGAGCGTCTGCGGCGCGAGGTCTCAGCAGGCTTCGTCACCCACTATCGGGGCCGGATCAGTCTGACCGCTGCCGGACGCGAAAAGGTCGAAGGCGACAAGACCTCTCCCCTCCTGCCGCCGCCGCAACCCGAGCCGCGCCGCGAGCAGACCCCGAGCGAAGCGACACCGGCATGAGTGCCGCAACCCTGGCTGAGCAGGTGACCGAAGGCGATCCCGTGCGTCGCTGGCGGCTCCAAAGGCTAGTCCGGGCCGGCTACGACCCCGGCGACGCGCTGGTCTTGAGCGGACAACCAGAGATTGACCTCCACCTCGCGATCGATCTCGTCAACCGCGGCTGTCCCCCACGCACGGCCGTCCGAATTCTTCTTTGAGGAGCATCGTCAACGCTGGCGACGTCATACGCGAGTCTTATCGAAGGGGTCCTCATAGTCGTTGCAGCAGTGGTGATCAACCCCCCCCGGTGGTCGGGGCCGCGGTGGTAGCCGGCTGGCGGCCGGGCTGCTGGGGATCGCCAAGTGGATGCCGTGCGTAGGAGAGGCCGATCGCCATTGCCATTGAGCGGCAGCCGCCGGGAATGGTGCGGCGTTCTACGGAGCGGACGCGCGGCCAGCACCGATGGCAGCCACCGGTGCGAGCGGGATAGTCGAGATCAGGCCGCGCACATCGCGGTCGAGAGTCAATGCAGAGGAGGTTGGGCAGTGGCAACGATCGAGAAGACCAATGGGGCCGTCACCGAGGAGCTCGAGAGGACGCCCAGGGCAGCTGAGCCGTATTACGCCGACTCGGAGCCGAAGGGTGTCGGCTGGGTCATGTTCTCGGCGATCGCGCTCGGTTTCGCCGGCGTGTGGGCCTTCTTCGAGGGGATCCTCGCGATCTCGTCGTCGAAGATCTATGTCGCAAACGCCACGTATGTGTTCAGCAACCTTCATACGTGGGGCTGGATCATGATGACCCTCGGCGTGCTGGCGGTCGTGGCGGCGTTCGCCGTGTTCGCGGGCAGTGAGTTGGCTCGCTGGTACGGCATCGCCATCGCCGGCATCAACGCTTGGGGACAGCTGATGTTCCTCCACGCGCAACCGTGGTGGAGCGTCTGCATGTTCGCAGTCGACATCCTCGTGATCTACGGACTCGCCGCCTACGGAGGACGCAAGCTCCGCGACGGCTGAGCACACCTGACTGGCGGTGCCGTCCCCTACGACGGCACCGCCTTACGAAGGAGCAGAAAGGACGGTGGCGCGATGAGCGCCGTACTTCAACAGAGAGAGACGATTGCGGACCGCACTTCGCCCGCGGACGTCCTCGTCGTTTTCGGGATCACCGGCGACCTAGCGAGGGTCATGACGTTCCTGTCGCTCTACCGGCTGGAGCAGCGCGGGCTGCTGTCGTGCCCGGTGGTGGGCGTCGCCGTGGACGATTGGTCCGGAGAGCAGCTGCTCGCTCGGGCGCGCGACTCGATCGTCGCGACCGGCGAGGCGCTCGATCAGGAGGTCTTCGACCGGTTCGCGGCGAGGCTGTCGTACGTTCAGGGCGACTTCGCCGACGCCTCCACCTACCAGCGCGTCAGAGACGCCATCGAGGGCGCGTCGGCGCCAGTCTTCTATCTCGAGATTCCCCCGTTCCTCTTTGCGACCGTCGTCCAGGGGCTCGCCGAAGCCGGGTTGACCGACTCGGCGCGGATCGTCGTCGAGAAGCCATTCGGTCACGACCGCGCCTCCGCGCGGGAGCTGGCCGAAGACCTCCACGAGTACGTGAACGAGTCGCAGCTGTACCGAATCGACCACTACCTGGGAAAGATGGGCCTCGAGGAGATCCTCTTCCTCCGCTTCGCGAACCGGATGCTGGAGCCGATCTGGAACAGCAACCACGTGGAATGCGTCCAGATCACGCTCGCGGAGGAATTCGGCATCGCCGGACGCGGTCACTTCTACGACCCGGTCGGCGCGCTCCGCGACGTCGTCGTCAACCACCTGATGCAAGTCGTCGCGGCGGCCGCGATGGAGCCGCCCGCAGGCGGCGAGCCGAAGGACTTCAAGGACGCGATGGCCGCCGTCTTCCGGGCGATGCCGGCGGCTGACCCGGCCTACTACGTCCGCGGACAGTTCGACGGCTACCTGGACGTCGACGGCGTCGCCGACGACTCGACGACCGAGACATACAGCGCGCTTCGCCTCGAGATCGACAACTGGCGCTGGGCAGGCGTCCCCGTCTTCATCCGTACGGGGAAGTGCCTGGCGGCCACACAGACCGAGCTGCGCCTCGTCTTCAAGCATGCGCCCAGGCTCGGCTTCGCGGTGCTCGAGCAACGGCCCGAGCCGAACCAGCTGGTGATCAAGCTCGACCCCTCGACGGGTGTGCGGATCGTCCTCGACGCACGCCGCGCCGACGCCAGGGCCGCGGCGCCAATCCCGTTTGAGGTCGAACTCGCGGAAGCGGGCGGCGAGGGGGCGACCCCCTACGAGGTGCTGATCGAGGCGGCGATGACCGGCGATACCGCACGGTTCCCACGCCAGGACCAGATCGAGGAGACCTGGCGGATCATGCAGCCGCTGCTCGACGCGCCGCCTCCCGCCCAACCCTACCGGCAGGGCAGCTGGGGGCCCGAGGCCGCAGACGGGCTCGTCGCTGAACACGGCGGCTGGCGCACCCCCTGGGTGGCGTCATGAGCGCCGCGACGCTCGTCACAGAGGACAGTCAGCAGACGGCCGCCTCGCCGTCGCCGTTTCCGCCGATCGCGGACTACGCGTTCCTCTCGGACTGCCACACGGGCGCGCTCGTTGCCCCGGACGGAGCGGTCGACTGGCTCTGCGTGCCCGCCTTCGACGCCCCGAGCGTCTTCGCCAGTCTCCTCGACCGGCAGGCGGGGTACTTCCGGTTCGCGCCGTTCGGCATCAACCACCCGAACGCCCGCGCCTACGAGCCGGGCACGAACGTCCTCGTGACGACGTGGAAGACACCCTCCGGGTGGGTCGTCGTCCGCGACGCGCTGACGATAGGCCTCTGGGAGCGGCCGGACTCGATCACGCCTCACACACGACCGCCGGCCGACGACGACGCGGAGCACATGCTGGTTCGGACGGTCGAGTGCATCGAAGGGGAGGTCGAGATCGACCTCGTCTGCGAGCCGGCGTTCGACTACGGTCGCACTCCGGCCGATTGGACCGCTGTCGAGGGCGACCTCCACGTGGCCGACGCGCGTGGTGCCGGGCAGACGATCCGGCTCCGATCGGATCTCACCCTCGGCATCGAGAGCAATCGCGTCAGAGCCCGGCACGTGCTCTCTAAGGGAGAGCGAGCCTATTGCGTGCTCTCCTGGGCGGAGGGCCTGACCACCCCGAAGGACCTGGACGACGCCGAGGCGAGGATCGCCGCCACCACGCGCTTCTGGCGGGCGTGGCTCGGGCGGGCACGCATGCCCGACCATCGTTTCGCCGACCTACTTCAACGCTCTGCACTCGTGATCAAGGGCCTGACGTACATGCCCACCGGCGCGACGGTCGCGGCGCTCACCACGTCGCTGCCCGAGACTCCGGGCGGCGAGCGCAACTGGGACTACCGCTACACGTGGATGCGCGACGCCACGTTCACGCTGCAGGCGCTGCACTGGCTCAACCTCGACTGGGAAGCCGACGAGTTTATGCAGTTCGTCGCCGACGTCGAGCCCACCGAGGACGGCTCGCTGCAGATCATGTACGGCATCGACGGCCGCCGCGACCTGACGGAGTCGACGCGGGACGAGCTCTCCGGCTACGAAGGAGCTTGGCCGGTGAGGATCGGCAACGGCGCCTTCGACCAGCGGCAGAACGACGTGTACGGGGCGGTCCTCGGGTCGATCCTGCTGCACACGCGGCGCAGCCAGCGGCTCCCGAGGCGGCTGTGGCCGATCGTCGAGACCCAGGCGGAATGCGCGCTGAAGATCTGGCGCGAGCCCGACCAGGGCATCTGGGAAGCACGCGGGGCGCCGCAGCACTACGTGTCCTCCAAGCTCATGTGCTGGGTTGCGCTCGACAGGGCCTCGCAGCTCGCCGAGATCAGGGGCGACACGGAGCTTGCGCAGAAGTGGCTGGCCACTGCCGAGGAGATCCGCGCCGATGTCCTCGAGCACGGCGTTTCCGAGCGAGGCGTCCTGCGCCAGCACTATGCGACCGAGGCACTCGATGCCTCGGCGCTCCTAGCGGCGATCTTCGGCTTCCTGCCCGAGAACGACGAACGTCTCCACAAGACAGTGCTGGCAATCGCTGAGGAGCTGAGCGAGAACGACTTCGTGCTCCGCTACCGGACGGACGAGACGGACGACGGTCTCTCGGGTGAGGAAGGGACGTTCCTAATCTGCTCGTTCTGGCTCGTCTCGGCCCTCGCGTACGTCGGCGAGCTTCGACGGGCCGGCGACCTGATGGAACGCCTGCTGCGCGTCGCCTCGCCGCTCGGCCTCTACGCCGAAGAGTTCGACACGGCCAGCGCGCGACACCTCGGCAACTTCCCGCAGGCGTTCTCCCATCTCGCCCTGATCGAGGCCGCCGCGCGAATCATCGTCCACGAGCGAGTCCAGGAAGCTCGCTGAGCAGCCGGGAGTCCCTTGAGCAGACGACTAAACAAGTCAAGAGAGTGAGGTAGTGACCATGAAGGTCATCATCGTTGGCGGTGTCGCCGGTGGCGCGTCGTGTGCGGCGCGCTTGCGCCGGCTGGACGAGCAAGCCGAGATTCTAATGGTGGAGCGAGGACCGTACGTCTCGTTCGCGAACTGCGGCCTGCCGTACCACATCGGCGGCGTGATCGAGCACGAGGGCGACCTGCTGGTCGCGAACGAGCGGCTGTTCCGCGAGCACTTCGCCGTCGACTGCCGAACCGGCTGCGAGGCAATCACCGTCTCGCCGGAGGACAAGACCGTGCAACTGCGCGACGCCGCGAGCGGCGAGGTGACAACGGAGTCGTACGACAAGCTCGTGCTCGCCCCCGGCGCAGCGTCGATCCGCCCGCCGCTGCCTGGCATCGACCTGCCAGGCATCTTCCAGGTGCGAACCGTGCCCGACGCTCGCCACATCCGGGAGTGGATCGAGCGTGGGACGAGCTTCCTCGCCGGGATGGGGAAGTACTCCGGCTTCCAGATCGCAAGGCCGCGAATGCGGGCGGTCGTGGTCGGCGGCGGCTTCATCGGCCTCGAGACGGCCGAGAACCTCGCGCACCGCGGCTTCGAGGTCACGGTGCTGGAGCTGGCCGATCAGGTGCTGGTCCCGCTCGATCCCGAGTATGCCCGGACCGTCGCCGACTGCCTCGAACTGAACGGCGTCCATGTCGTCCTCGGCGACGGCGTCGCAGGCTTCGAGCAACACGACGACCGATCGCTCGAGGTCTCGACGCAGTCTGGCGAGTCGTATCCGGCAGACGTCGTCATCCTCGCGCTCGGCGTTCGTCCCGACACGACGCTGGCACGCATGGCAGGGCTCGAGATCGGCGAGCACGGCGGAATCCGCGTCGACGACCAGATGCGCACGAGCAACCCCGATATCTTCGCAGCCGGGGACGCTGTCGAGGTACGCGACTTCGTCACCGGCGAATGGAGCCTCGTCGCGCTTGCCGGGCCGGCGAATCGACAAGCCCGCATCGCGGCCGACGTGATCGCCGGACGCGACTCCCACTTCCGTGGCACGCAGGGCACCGCGATCGTCGGGCTATTCGGAGCCACGGTCGCCTGGACCGGAGTGAACGAGAAGACGCTCGACAGGCTCGGCGACGACGACTTCGAGAAGATCTACATCTATCCGAACTCGCACGCCGGCTACTACCCAGGCGCGAAGCCGATCGCGATGAAGGTCATCTTCCGGCGCTCCGACGGACGCGTCCTGGGCGCGCAGGCCATGGGCGAGGACGGCGTCGACAAGCGGGTCAGCGAGCTCGCACTCGCGATTCAGCTAGGCGCGACGGTGTACGACCTCGAGCAGGTCGAGCTCTGCTACGCACCGCCGTTCGGCAGCGCCAAGGACCCGGTCAACTTCGCCGGCATGGTCGCGGCCGGCGTCCTACGCGGCGACATGCCGCTCGTGCACTGGGACTCGGTCGACGACGGCTTCCTGCTCGACGTCCGCGAGCCGTTCGAGCTCGCTGTGGAAGAGGTGCCCGGAGCGGTGAACATCCCAATGGGCGAGCTCCGCTCCCACCTCGACGAGCTCCCTCACGACCAGGAGATCCACGTCATCTGCCGCTCAGGACAGCGCGCCTACACCGCGACACGCTGCCTGCTCCAGCACGGATACGACGCACGCGTCGTCTCCGGCGGGATGCTGTCGCACGCCATCGCCTCACAGGAGGTGCTCACGCCCGTATGAGTCCTGTCGCGATCGCGTGCACGACCGAGCAGACGCTGCTCGGTGAAGGAGTCCGCTGGGATGCTCGCCGCGAGGAGCTGCTGCGCGTCGACATCCTCGGCGGGCGCGTGTACCGCGACCGATGCTCTGCGGACGGCGGCCTCGTCGCCGTCGACACCTACCGCATCCCCGGAACAGTTGCGGCGATCACGCCCACTACACCGCGGCTGATCAGCCCCGGAAGCTCCTCATGGTTCCTGGGCCGGTGAACGACCACTAATGGATGGCCCGCGTTCGACGCTCGCGAGGCTCCGGAGCAGGACACCTGGGAGCTGGTCGACGGCTACGAACAGAGAGGTCACCGTTGCGGTCAGGAAGGCGATGAACGTGACGCCGCAGACGATCACGATGCTGCCCAAGACGCGACCCCAGGCCGTGTGCGGAACGATGTCCCCATAACCGACCGTCCCGAGCGTGACGATCGACCACCAGATGCCGTCGCCGATGCTGTGAAAGTCCCTGCGGTCGATGAGCCTCGCGCCGGTGACGACGGAGATCACGGCGATCGAACCGATCAGGAACGGGAGAACATGCCGGTGCGCAACCGCGCGTTCCGCCCGCCGCCGAATCCACCGCTCACGCGGAAAGCTTTCCGCGGGCTGCGCGCTCACGATGCCCCCGGAAACGAACGCGTCGGCCCGGGCTGCGCCGGACACCTGTTCGGCATTACATCCACGCTAGACGGCGTCGGCGGCCGCTCCATCGTCCGATACGGCTGAGCATCGACCGGTTCCGCTCACGCGGTCTGTGGTCGAGCCGAGGGAATCAGCGCGCCGACGATCCAGAAGAGCGGCAGGAAGATCCCGAGAGGATGAACATGACCCAGTGGCCTTTGCGCAGGCAGCTCAGGCCGAGCCAGATCAGCAAAACGACGTACAGGAAGATTCCGAAAGCGCCAATACCCCACCACATGATGGATTCCCTTCGTAGACGGCGTGAGCCCCCTACCTCCCTGGGCCAGCGGCGCCTGCCGCTCAACGTGAGGCACCACAGCCGCCGTGCGGGTTACTACCGACTTCGAGGCCCGCGGCTACCTACGGATGCACTTTGTCAACCGTCCACGAGAACGTCCCAACCAATGGACGAGACGACCCGTTCTGAGCGTGAACTCAACCTCCTAGACCTGCACGTGATGGGCGTTCTCGCCGGCCAAGAGCTAGAGGCAGAGCTGGCTGTGCTGGACGGGTATGGGTCGGGGTCGCCGTCGGGGCCGGTGGTTAGGCGGGCTTGGCGTGCTCGTCTTGGAGTTGGGGAGACGTGCGGCGGTTGGGTTTGCCTCCGGCCTGGCGGGCCCGCCCGTGCATTGCGAGGACGATCGTCACGATGATGCCGGCGGCGATGAGGACGTCTCCCACCGAGAAGACGTTGCCCCAGGGGATCCATGCCGGGACGGCCCAGCGGTCCGTGAGCCAGGCGAGGTGTGGTTCGGCGGTGGAGATGCTGTTGTTCTTCAGACGGTAGGTCAAACCGGCGGCTCGGATGGCGTTCGGGCTCGCCGGCATCAGGCCCCCGTTCGCGACGACAGCCGCCAGGTTGCAGGCAAGACCGGCGAACACCAGGGCGACCCCACGCAGAGTGCGGTTGGCGGCCGCGAATCCGATCAGCAGTGCGAAGGAGGCCAGCCAGAGCCCTCGAGCAAGCGTCTCGGGCGTCGACCACGGAAGGACGCCGGAAGGAAAGGCGCCGATCTGGAGAAGAATTGCCGCGTAGACGAACTCGACGTGTCTGATCCGCAGTTCCCCTAGAGCGCCTAGGCGCCCGCCCGACAGCAAGCCGAGCGCGATCCCCGCGATGGCGGCCTCGGCAAGAACCATCAGGCCAGTGCGCCGGTGAGAACGCGGTCGGACTCCGCCGCAAGGCAGGTCTCGAGCGCTGAGACGACGAGTGGATCGAACTGGTGACCGGCTTGGTCGCGCAGTTCACCGAGAGCGGACTCAACCGAAAATGCCCGCCGGTAGGGGCGGTCGGTGGTCATCGCGTCGAAGGCGTCGGCCACGAGCACGATGCGCGAGCCGAACGGGATCTCGGCACCGGCGAGGCCGTCCGGGTAGCCGGAACCGTCCCAATGTTCGTGGTGGTGAAGGATCCAGGTGTCGACGGGAGTCAGGTCGAGCCCATCGAGCAAGTGGAAACCGGTGAGCGAGTGCTCCTGAATGACCGCTCGCTCCTCGACCGTCAACGGTCCGGGCTTCATGAGGATGGCGTCCGGCGTCGAGATCTTGCCGAGGTCGTGGAGGAGCCCGGCGAGGTAGAGGTGGTCGAGCTCATCGTTCTCGACGCCGAGCGTGCGGCCGATCGAGCAGGCAAGATGGGCGACAGCGGTCGAATGCTCGCCGACGTGTCCGTGGCGGGCAGAGAGAGCCGCGAGGAGGCGCCGGACCGCGACCATCGAGCCTGTGAGCAGCGCAGTCTCCGAGTCGCCCTCGAAGAGCGACTCTTGGGGCCGGAAGACGCTTGTCCTGTCCTTGCCGTTGCGCTTGCTCTGGTAGAGGGCGAGGTCGGCCCGCCGCTTGAGTGAGCTCGCATCGGGGGCATGTTCAGGGAAGTGCGCTGCGCCGACGCTGATGGTTACGGGCTCGGTGACGCCCGCGACCGTCATGGCGACCAGACCGTCGCGGAGATGCTCGGGGAATGCCTCTCTTGCCGGGTCGTCGCCCTCTTGGAGCACCGCAAACTCGTCGCCGCCGATCCGGTAGCCGCGCCCTGGGGCGACCTCCTCGATCAGCTCGCCGAGCCTGGCGAGCACCGCGTCGCCGGCGGGGTGGCCGTAGCGGTCGTTCACCTGTTTGAAGCGATCGACGTCGAGCAGGTACAGGGTCAGCGAGTCACCCGGGGCGGCGCTCAGGATCGCGTCGCCGATTGCCTCTTCGTAGGCGCGTTGGTTGCCGAGGCCGGTCAGGTTGTCGCGCGCCGCCTGGACCTCGGCGGTGCGCCGTTTGATCGCGGCTCGTTGGTAGAGATTGAGCGCGAACAACGGTGCTCCCACCAGCGGGAGGAGATACGGCGACTGGTGCCAGGCGAGGACCGCCTGGGCCACGACGAACACCATCACCGTGAACGCAGGGCCTGAATGGCGGAGATGGGCGTCCATGACCTTCCGGACCGGCTGGTCGGAAGCGAGCCCGATCGCACCGCAGACGAGAGCGACGTTTGCGGCGACGAAGACGGCTCCGGAGAGGAACGCGAGCCCGATGACGGCGCCGAGATTGGCGCTCGCTTCGGGCTGGTTCGCGAGACCGGCGGGAATCGATGCCAAGCCGGCGGCGATGGCGTAGACGGCGCTGTTGAAGGCGAGCCGCAACGGGCCTGGTCTCGTTGGCACCTGGGCGATGAGGATCGATGCGGTGCCGATTACGACTCCCCAGGCCCAGCCGAGGATCAGCACGCCGCTGACGACGAACACGAACGCGTACGAGACCAGCCACTCGCTTTCGACATCGAGTGGCACGGGTCGAAGTTCCGCGGCCAGCGCCAGCAGGAAGAAGACGACGATGCCGGCCACGACAGGAGGGCTCGGCGGATTGCCGCCGATGATGTGGGCAACCGCCCCAGCCACGATCGGAAGCCCAACCGCGATGGTCGCGAGGGCAAATCCGAGTAGCCGGGGCGGGTAACCGCGTCCCAACTCGATCAGGCGTCGTGCGCGGCTCACGAGCTGGGGCTTAGCTCCAGCGAGCCCCTGCACCGCTCGCAATCGCGAACGCCACAAAGGCACCGAGCGCAATCGCAATCCGCAGAATGCGCGGGTTCTTCCAGCGAATCATCTAGTACCTCCTAACCGCAGACTGCCCATCACCTCCAGGGCATCCCTACGACAGTGGCTCAGGTTGGCCCCGTTTTCCCTTCCCCTAAAGGGGGAACGTGTGGTTTGTCGTCGGCCGCCTCTTCAGGAATGCCCCGATCGGTCAGCAGCCCGGCAGTCATCCGGACCCTGCTAAGCAGGCGCCCCCTTCATCCGTTGCGGATGAGCCGCCCCCGCTGACGGCTGCCTAGTGTCGGAAGCTCCGTCGACTGGAAGGAAAGCTAGCCGTGGCCAAGCCGTTCAAAGGCACGATCAACATCGACATCCGGGACTCCGTCCCCGACTGGGAGCCGTACACGCAGCCGATGGCGCCGGAAGGCGCACCGAACGTCCTCTACATCGTTCTCGACGACGTGGGGTTCTCGGCGATGGAGCCGTTCGGCGGGATGATCGAGACGCCGAACATCAACCGGATCGCCGAGCGCGGCCTCACGTACACGAACTTCCACACGACGGCGCTCTGCTCCCCGACGCGCGCCTGCCTGCTGACCGGCCGCAACCACACGACCAACGGAATGGCGTGCATCACCGAGGCGTCGGCCGGGTTCCCGAACCAGAACGGCCACATCCCGTTCGAGTGCGGAACGCTCGCCGAGGTGCTCGGCGAGCGCGGCTGGAACACCTATGCGGTCGGCAAGTGGCACCTGACCGCCGAGGACGAGATGAACCTCGCCTCGCGGAAGAGCCAGTGGCCGCTCGGCCGCGGGTTCGAGCGGTTCTACGGCTTCCTCGGCGCAGAGACGAACCAGTGGTATCCCGACCTGGTCTACGACAACCATCCGGTCGAGCAGCCCTCGTCGCCGGAGGAGGGCTACCACTTCGGCGTCGACATCACCGACAAGGCGCTCTCGTTCATCCGGGACGCGAAGGCGATCGCCCCGGACAAGCCCTTCTTCCTCTACTACTGCCCCGGCGCCTGCCACGCGCCGCACCACGCGCCCACGGAGTGGGCGGACAAGTACAAGGGCCGCTTCGACATGGGCTACGAGGCGTACCGCGAGCAGGTGTTCGAGCGCCAGAAGCAGACCGGCGTCGTGACGGACAAGGCCGAGCTGTCGCCGATCAATCCGTACATCGACGAGAAGAGCGGCGACGGGCGAGGACTGGCCGGAGCCGACACGGTCCGCCCCTGGGACTCGCTTTCCGACGACGAGAAGCGTCTCTTCTGCCGCATGGCCGAGGTCTACGCCGGCTTCCTCAGCCACGCCGACCACCAGATCGGGCGGCTGCTCGACCACCTCGAGGAGACCGGCGAGCTCGACAACACGCTGATCGTGCTCGTCTCCGACAACGGCGCGTCGGGCGAGGGCGGCCCGAACGGCTCGGTGAACGAGAACAAGTTCTTCAACGGGCTCCCCGACCGGATCGAGGAGAGCCTGCCGTTCATCGACGATCTCGGCAGCGCCGCGGACCTACAACCACTACCCGACCGGCTGGGCGTGCGCGTTCAACACGCCGTTCAAGCTGTGGAAGCGCTACTCCAACTGGGAGGGCGGGACCGCCGATCCGATGATCGTCGTCCTGGCCCGAGCCAGATCTCCGAGTCGGGAACGCGCCGGCAGTACACGCATGCCATCGACATCGTCCCGACGGTGTACGACTGCCTCGGCATCGAGCCTCCCGAGGTCGTGAAGGGCTACACCCAGCACGCGATCGAGGGCGTGAGCTTCGCGCCCACGTTCGCCGGACGCGGACGTCGAGACCGCCAAGCAGACGCAGTTCTTCTCGATGCTCGGCACGCGGGCGATCTGGCACAAGGGCTGGAAGGCGGCGGCCGTCACTCCGGCCGCGCCTGCGAGCTGGCCCGACTTCAGCGGCACAGCGCTGGGAGCTGTTCGACACCGAGAACGACCCGAGCGAGTGCCACGACCTCGCAGCCGAGCAGCCGGAGAAGCTGCAGGAGCTGATCTCACTCTGGTGGGCCGAGGCCGGGACGCTACGGCGCGCTTCCCGCTCGAGACCCGCAACGCCGTCGAGATCCTCGACGACCGAGCGGCCGCAGCTGGCGAAGCCGCGTGACCGTTACATCTACTACCCGGGCGGCGCCGAGATCCCGCGAGTCGGTGGCCGCCGAACATCCGCAACCGCTCGTACACGCTCGCCGTCGAGGTCACGATCGACACGGAGGAAGCCGGCGGCGTGCTCTTCTCCCAGGGCTCGCGTTTCGGTGGGCACGCGCTCTACATCAAGGACCGAAGGCTCAAGTACGTCTACAACTTCGTCGGACTCGAGGAGCAGATGGTCGAAGTCGACCGAACCCGTTCCGCTCGGCCACGTCGTCCTCTCCGCATCGTTCGAGAAGGAAGGCGACGGAATGCCGACCGAGGGCACGCTGACGCTCCACATCCGCGACCAGGCGGTCGGCGAGGGCCGGATCAAGACCCAGCCCGGCTTCTTCTCGCTTGCGGGCGAGGGACTCAACGTCGGCAAGGACGGCGGAGAGGCGGTGACCGACGACTACCCGGGCGACTCTCCGTGGGCGTTCGTCGGCGGAACGATCCACAAGGCGGTCATCGACGTCAGCGGCGAGCCGTTCGTCGACCTCGCCGAGAGAGGCGCGGATGGCCTTCGCCCGTGACTGAGATGGGCATGAAGAACATGGTGGAGCTGCCGGGCGGGACGTTCCGGATGGGCTGCGACCGCTTTTATCCCGAGGAGCGGCCGGTGCGCGAGGCGACGGTCGAAGGGTTCGCGATCGACCGGCATCCGGTCACCGTCGCCGAGTTCCGCCGCTTCGTAAAGGACACGGGGCACGTGACCTGGGCCGAGCAGGCGCCGGCCGCCGAGGACTATCCCGGCGCCGATCCCGCGCTGCTCGTACCGGGGTCGCTCCTCTTTCGCAAGACCGCCGGGCCGGTCGACCTGCGCGACTACAGCAACTGGTGGACATGGGGACCGGGTGCCGACTGGCGGCACCCCGAAGGCCCGCGCAGCAACGTCGGCGGCCGCGAGCTGCATCCGGTGACGCACGTCGCGTATTCGGACGCGGTCGCCTACGCGGACTGGATCGGCAAGTCGCTGCCGACCGAGGTCGAGTGGGAGTACGCGGCCCGCGGCGGGCTCGACAGCGCGACGTACACCTGGGGCGAGGAGTTCGCGCCGAAGGGCCGGATGATGGCCAACACGTGGCAGGGCGAGTTCCCGTGGCAGAACCTCCTCACGGACGGCTACGAGGGCACCTCGCCCGTGGAGCACTTCCCGGCGAACGGCTTCGGCCTCTACGACATGGCCGGGAACGTCTGGGAGTGGACGGTGGACGACTTCGTGCAGCAGCCCGCGAGCGGCCGACCGTGTTGCGCGCCGCAGATGCCGCTCGCAGGCGCCGACGAGAAGTACCCGCGCAAGGTGATCAAGGGCGGCTCCCATCTCTGCGCCCCGAACTACTGCCTGCGCTATCGGCCCGCCGCACGCCAGAGCGAGACCGTCGATACGTCGACGTGCCACATCGGCTTCCGCTGCGTGATCCGGGCTACGTCCGCGCGCTGAAGATCGGCGCGGTGGTCGGTGCGTCGACGCCGCCGGCGCGCTCGACCGTCACGGCGACGACGGCGTTCTGCGGTACCTGCCGCTGAAGATGAACAGTCGTCGGCGCTCCGCCTGCGAAAAGGCCTGCAGGTCGCGGTGCGCCGATGGTCGGGATCACCCAGGCTTCGTACGTCTTCCCTTGCGGCGCGGCCGAGAGCCCGGAGACGCTGAGCGTCCCGTTCCCATATCGGTCGACAACGACGCTGTAGACCTGTTGCGGGTGGCTCGACTTGCTCAGCGAGACGGCGACGCCGACCACGATGCACGCTGCCGCAGCCGCCGCGACGGCGAGCCCGCGCACGACCCAGCGGCGCCGCGGCAGCGGGACGACGTTCGTCCGTTCCGCCGCCGCCTGCTCGAGGATCGCCGCTCGCAGCCGCGGAGGCGGCGCGGGTGCGACCGTGCCGAACGCGAGGGCGGCGGCCGTCCCGTTGAGCTCGGCGAGCTCGTCGCGGCACTTCTCGCACTGGCTCAGGTGCCGCTCGTAGCTCTCGGCCTCCTCGGGCGAGAGCGCGTCGAGCGCATACGCGGCGGTCAGGTCGTGGAGGTCCATGAAGTCTCCGTCCCGGGCTCTCCGAGCTGCTCGCGCAAGTGCGAGAGCCCCGTGAACATGCGGCTTTTGATGGTACCCAGCGGCTGGCCGAGCCTCTCGGCGAGCTCCGACTGGCTGAACCCCCCGTAGTAGGCGAGCTCGAGCGCCTCGCGCTGGGCGTCGGGAAGGCGACGCAGGGCCTCCTGGACGCGCTCGCGCTGGAGCCGCAGCCACGCGTCCTCCTCCACGCCTTCGACCGCGGGCTCGGCGGCCAGCTCGAGCGAGTCGGCCCGTCGCCGCTCCTCGCGGCGGACGGTGTCGACCGCCCGCCGGTGCACCAGCGTGAGGATCCACGTGCTCGCTCTGCCCTTCTCCGGCATGAACCTCGACGCCGTTCGCCAGACAGCGAGGAACGCCTCCTGCACCGCATCCTCGGCGAGCGTCTGGTCGCGCACCACGCGCAGCGCGAGCCCGTAGGCGGTGCGCCCGTAGCGGTCGTACAGCTCGGCGAGCGCCGTCTGCTCCGACCGGGCGGCGAGCGCGACGAGCGCTTCGTCGGAGAGATGGGCGAGGTGCCGGTTCACTGCGTTCGATATTCGCGCGCGAAGCGCGGACGGTTCAAGCCGATCGAACCGATCGAGGGATCCGGACGAATCAGCGCCGACCGCAACTCACGGCGGCGGGTGCCGCCGGGAAGGAGCCGAGACATGGAACGCCTGAGTAGGCGCTCGTTCGTCAAGATCGCCGGCGCGGCAACCGCTGCGTCGGCCCTCGCCGCAGCGCCCCCGATCGCACGCGCTGCGGCCGGTGACGACGCCGAGCGAATTCATCCCACCGGCGAAGTGCCGGAGGAGCCGGTCGTCGCCTACGTGCGCGACGCGCGGCGCGGCGAGGTGACCGTCACCGCGGGTACCGCTGAGCACACGTACCGCGACCGCGCGCTCGTGCAGCGCCTGCTGCGTGCGGCCGGCAGGAAGGGAGTGAGCTAGATGTCCTCCCACCGCGAAGCCCCGGCGATCAGCCAGGACCCGGTCGCCGACAACGCCGACACGTACGCATTCGTCAGCCCCGACGACCCGACGACGGTCACGATCATCACCAACTACGTGCCGCTCGAGGGGCCGCCCGGCGGCCCGAACTTCTTCGAGTTCGGCGACGACGTCCTCTACTCGATCTTCATCGACAATGACGGCGACGCCTTCCCGGACATCACGTACCAGTTCCGGTTCCGGACGACCTACCAGAACGAGGACACGTTTCTCTACAACACCGGGCCGATCGGCTCGCTCACGGATCCGAACTGGAACAAGCGCCAGCTCTACTCCGTCCACGTCATCCACTCGCACCACAACGAGAACCACGAGCGGGACGGGCTCGGCGACCTGCTCGGTGACAACCTCGCCTGTCCACCCTGCAACATCGGCCCCCGCTCGACGCCCGACTACGACGACCTCGCCGCCGCCGCGGTGCATCACATCCCGCGCGACACGACGGTCTTCGCGGGCCAGCGCAACGACGGCTTCTTCGTCGACCTCGGCGCGATCTTCGACCTGGGCGACATCAGGCCGATCCAGAACCTCCACCTGATCCCGACCCCGGCGGCTCCGAGCGTCGACCCGCTGAAGACGCTGAACATCCACACGATCGCGATCAAGGTGCCGATCTGGCGCCTCACGAAGGACGGCTCCGTCCCGAGCGATCCGGCGAGCCTGAAGTCGGTGCTCGGCATCTGGGGCGGCGCGAGCCGCCGCAAGGTGCAGGTTCGCGACGGCAACGGGACGAAGCTGAGCGGACCGTGGGTGCAGGTCTCTCGCCTCGGCAACCCGCTCTTCAACGAGGTGATCGTGCCGGTCGGCGACAAGGACCGTTGGAACGCGGTCGACCCGAGCGACGACAAGGACTTCGCGAAGTACGTCAAGCAGCCGGAGCTCGCGAAGCTCCTGCCGGTCCTCTATCCCGGTGCGTTCCCGAACCTCGCCGCCTACACCAAGGACCGGGCGGACCTCGAGGCGATCCTGCTCACGGGCATTCCGAGCGGCATCGTTCCCGGGTTCCAGAACTTCACGACCACGAAGCCATCCGACATGCTGCGGCTGAACGTGGCGATCCCGCCGACAACCTCGAAGCCGAATGCGCTCGGCGTGGTGGGCGGCGATCTCGCCGGCTATCCGAACGGGCGGCGGGTGTTCGACGACGTCGTCTCGATCGAGCTGAAGGCGGTGGCGGGAGCGACGATTCCGCTCGTCGATCCGACCTACAAGGTCGACGCAGCTGTGGGCGCGGTCTCGTCGTACCTCACGCCGGGAGCCGATCGGTACCAGTCGAGCTTCCCGTACCTCGGCTCGCCGCACGACGGCTTCGACACGCCCTCGTCGTGACCCATACGCACGACCACTCCACCGACGCTCGGTCCGAGCACGTGATGCTCGACCTCGGACCGGGCGTCGGGGCCCTCGTCCTCCGCGCCGGCGCAGACCTGCACGGCGCGGAGGTTGAGATCAGCCCCTCGGGTTCCGACGACGAGCGCTCGCACAAGCAGGTTCACGACCGCCGGATCGGCGGCCGGTCGCACTACGCGGCCGTGTTCGACCGCCTGCCCGCAGGCGAGTACACGCTCTGGCTCGACGACCGTCCGCTGCGGCGCGAGGTCGCCGTCGCCGGTGCGGCCGTCACCCACATCTCGATCGAGGAGGCACACGAATGATCGGCCTGACCAGTCCCACGCACCTCGCGCTCCTGCTCCTGATCGCGCTCCTGCTCTTCGGCGCCAAGCGGGTGCCGGAGATCGGGCGTTCGCTCGGCTCCGGCATGCGCGAGTTCAAGGAATCCATCTCGCACGAGACCGCGGCCCTGCCGGAGAAGACCGAACACGAGAGCCAGACCACCGACTGATGCGAACGCACCGGCTCGACCGCGAGGAGGAGGCGACGCTCGTCGAGCATCTCGAGGAGCTGCGGCGGCGCATCATGGTCGCGCTGGCCGCCGTCGGCGTTGCGACCGCCGTCGCGTTCGTCTTCCACAACGCGATCCTCGACCTGCTCGCCCGGCCGTTGCCGCCGGGGCACCGTCACGTCGCGGCGTTCACCGTGACCGAGCCGTTCTCGGTCTCGATCGCGGTGAGCCTGTACGCCGGGATCCTCGTCGCGCTGCCGGTGCTGCTCTGGCAGTCCTGGTCGTTCCTCGCTCCGGCGCTCGACTCTGCGGCCGAGCGTCGGATTCTCGGCCTCGCCGCCTTCGGCCTCGTGCTGGCGGCGGCGGGGCTCGCCTTCGGCTACGGCATCCTGCTGCCGCGGGCCGTGCACTGGCTCACGGGCTACGACACGGAGCACTTCAGGCTCCTGATCCGGGCGAGCAGCTACTACTCGTTCGTCGTCACGGTGCTGCTCGGAGTCGTGTGTGTCTTCGAGACCCCGCTGGTCGTGCTCTCGCTCGTCAGCCTCGGCGTGCTCTCGTCGGCCACGCTGCGCCGAAACCGGCGCAAGGGCTACTTCCTGGTGGCGGTCGTCGCGCTCGCGCTGCCCGGGCCCGATCCCGTGACCACGCTGCTCGAGCTGCTGCCGATGTGGGCGCTCTTCGAGGGTTCGATCTGGCTTGCCGTGCTTGCCGAGCGGCGGGCGGCACGGCTGCCGCTCGCGGGAGCGCAGGCGTGACGCACGGCGAGTGGAGGAGGCTCGGTGGCTTCGCCGGCGGGGTCGTGCTGCTGCACGTGCTCGGCTTCGGGCTCTTCCTCTACTACCTTCCGCGCAACCCGGCGCTGACAGGCCTCGCGACGCTCGCCTACACGTTCGGGCTGCGGCACGCCTTCGACGCCGACCACATCGCGGCGATCGACAACACGACCCGGAAGCTGCTCCAGGACGGGAAGCGTCCGCTCGGCACCGGCTTCTTCTTCTCGCTCGGCCACTCGACCATCGTCTTCTCGCTCACGGCCGGTCTCGCGGTGGCCGCCTCGACCGTGCACTCGCAGATCCCGACGTTCCAGGCGTACGGCTCGACGATCGGCGCCTCGGTCTCGGGGACGTTCCTGCTGCTGATCGGGGCGCTGAACCTGCTCGTGCTGCTCGAGGTGGTGGGCGTCTTCCGCAATATGCGGCGCGGGCACTACGACGAGCAGGATCTCGATCGCGCGCTCGCCAACCAGGGCTTCCTCAGCCGCTTCCTGCTCAGGCGCGTGGGCAGCCGGATCGACGCGAGCTGGAAGATGTACCCGCTCGGCGTCCTGTTCGGGCTGGGCTTCGACACGGCCACGGAGATCGCCCTGCTCGCCGTGGCCGCGGGCGTCGCGACCCATCACGTCCCGTTCCTCGCCGTGATCTCGCTGCCGCTGATCTTCGCCGCCGGGATGAGCCTGATGGACACCGCCGACGGCGCCTTCATGAGCACCGCCTACGGCTGGGCGTTCTCGAGCCCGGTGCGCAAGGTCTACTACAACATCAGCGTCACGAGCCTCTCGGTCGCCGTCGCCTGGCTCGTCGGCGCGATCGAGCTCCTCCAGGTTCTCGCGGCGAAGCTGGCGCTTCACGGACCGTTCTGGACGCTCCTGCGGGAGCTCGATCTCGGCCGCCTCGGCTACGTCGTCGTCGGCCTCTTCGGCGTCACCTGGCTCTGCTCGCTCACCGTCTGGAAGACGCGGCGGATCGAGCAGCGCTGGAGCTCGCCGCTCTAGGGTCGCAACGGGAGGAGCAGCGGCCTCCGCGGCTTCTGCTTGAAGTCGAAGTCCTTCGTCAGGTCGCCGAGGACCTTCTCGTTCTCGCGGACGTCGGGGCGGGGGTCCGGGCGTCCGTCGGTGCGCGGGTCGATCCGTCGGCCGTGCAGGAAGTCGTCCTCGATGAACTTGAGGTAGGCGTCGAAGCTGAGGATCTGGTGGTCGACATGACCGCGTTTCGCGTAGGGGCTGATCACGAGCGCCGGCACCCGCAGCCCGTAGCCGTTGCGGTCGACGACCGGCGGTTTCACGTGGTCGTAGAACCCGCCCCAGTCGTCCCAGGCGAGGAAGATCGCCGAGCTCTTCCAGTCCGGCCCTCGCATCACCGCGTTCACGAGCCTCGTCACCCATGCCTGCCCCGCGGCGAGCGATGTGCCGGGATGATTGCTGTCGGCCCAGTCCGGGGTGACCCACGACACGTTCGGCAGGGTGCCGTCCGCGGCAGCCGAGTAGAAGCTCGAGAGCGGCACCTGCGAGGCGGCGCTCTGGTGATCCTGGCGTACGTCGGTGAAGTCCGGGAGCGGATTCCACATCCCCGGTGTCCTCTTCCCCTTGAGACGCGTGTAGCAGCTGATCGGGCCTGTGAGGCAGTCGGGTGCACTGCCGTTCTGGACGTACGAGGCCCACGAGACCCGGTCCTTGTGCAGCAGGTACGTGAGGTCCGTCCAGGCGTAGAGCGGCCCGTTCGGATAGTGGCGGAGCGGCGCGATCGCCCCGCGCTTCAGATTCGTCTTGCACGTGCTCGGCTTGTACGGGTCGCGGCACTCGGCCGACCAGCCGGACACGAGCCACAGATGCGCCGGCAGGCTCCAGCCCCAATTGGGCTCGAACATGCGGTCCTGGAGGACGAAGTTCCGCGCGTAGGACCAGTAGTTCGGGATCTGGCCGGCGTCGTGATAGCTCATGACGTCCGGGCGGCGAAGGTGAGCGCAGGCCGAGCTGTGCCGGTTCCGACGGCAGGTACGAATTTCTCCGCGGTCGGTGACGCGAATGAAGCCGTCCATGCGCCCGCCGTTGACGTCCCTCTTGCCGGCGACCGGGCCGTGCGCGCCGCCCGAGTCGTCGGTGCCGTTCGGATCGAGGAACGGCTTCACGCACTGGCCGACGCCGTTCGGCACGCACACCGTCGGCACACCGTGCTTCATGGGAATCCCGTCCGCGTGCGGATACGTGCCGAAGAACGAATCGAAGGAGCGGTTCTCCTCCATGATCACGATCACGTGCCGGATCTTGTGGATGCCGTGTCGTGGCGGAGCGGCCCGCCGCTGCGGTGATGACGAGGAGCCTGCACCGCAGCCTGCCACCGCGCCGACGGCGAGCAGGAGGAGTGCGACACGTGGGAGGTGTCTCAGCTGAACGGCGGGTGGAGCGGCAGGATCAGTGGCGGTGTCGGCTTCTGGTCGAAGTTGAAGTCGTGGACGAGGTTCCCGAGGATCTTGACGTTCTCGCGCACGTCGGGTCGCGGGTCCGGTCGCCCGTCGGTGCGCGGGTCGATCCGTTGGCCGTGCAGGAAGTCGTCCTCGATGAACTTGAGGTAGGCGTCGGAGCTCAGGATCTGGTGGTCGATGTATCCCGACCTGGCGTAGGGGCTGATCACAAGCGCCGGCACGCGGAGCCCGTAGCCCGCGCCGTCCACACGCGGCGGCTTCACGTGGTCGTAGAAGCCGCCCCAGTCGTCCCAGGCGAGGAAGATGGCGGTCGACTTCCAGTCGGGGCCGGACATGATCGTGTCGATCAGGTGGGTGACGTAGGTCTGGCCGACGGTCACGCGCCCCGGCGGATGCTCACTGACGGCCTGGGAGGGTGTGACCCACGTGACCGACGCGAGCTTCCCGCTGCTTGCCGCGCTGTAGAAGTTCCCGAGCGGCTGGATGTTGCCGAGCTGGTGATCCTGCTGCACCGTGTCGAAGCGCGGCAACGGGTTCCAGATTCCGGGCGTCCCCGCCCCCTGGGGCACCTTCGGGCAGAACATCTGGTTGTCGGTGCAGTCGGGCTGGCTCCCGTTCGCGACGTAGTAGCGCCAGCTCACGCCGTACTTGTGCAGGAGATAGGTCAGGTCGGTCCACGGATAGTCGAGCGGCTTGCCGTCCCCCCTCGCGCCGAACGGGGCCGTGATCGACGACTTGCAGCTCATCGGGTCGCCGTGCTTCGAGCAGCGCGCCGACCAGCCGGAGACCAGCGCGAGGTGGGCGGGCAGGCTCCAGGAGTTGTCCGCCTCGAACATGTGGTCCTGGAGGACGTAGTTCCGCGCGTAGTCCCAGTAGTTGGGGATCTCGTGCCAGTCGTGGTAGCCCATCACGTCGGGCTTCGCCGGCGTCAGCGAGCAGCCGGGGTTGTCGGTGTTGTGACAGGCGAGGAAGCGCCCCTTGCGCGCCTGCCGCTCGAACCCGTCCATCTTGCCGCCGTTGATGTCCTTGATTGCGTTGACGGTGTCGTGCGGGCCGCCCGCGTTGCGATCGGAGGTGTCGTGGTACGGCTTGACGCAGACGCGCGTTCCGGGATCGGGATTGCAGGCGACCCTTCCCGGGTTGCCTGCAAGTCCTGGGATCCCGTCGGCGCCCGGGTACGTGCCGAAGTAGGAGTCGAACGAGCGGTTCTCCTGCATGATGATCACGACGTGGCGGATCTTGTGGATCCCGTCGCGATCGGCGGCGCGCGCCTCGTGCCGATGCCCCGGCAGCTCGGCGGAGCTGAGGAGGAGACCAAGAAGGAAGACGGCCCCGAGGCCGGCGAGGAGGAGCCGCTTCACCTGGCTTCAGAGGCTAGGCGCCGTCTTTGAGAGCGGAGTGAGAGCTCTCTAAGACGCAGTTAAACGACCATGACCCGGCCGGGTCGCAGAGGAACGGGCGACCCGCAAGGGGCCGCCCGGCTCATCTTCGCAGCGTTTGCGGCCTACCAGCGGGCGCCGGTTCGACCGCCGAGGCCGCCGGTGAACAGGCTGATCAGCCAGATCAGCGCGAGCACCACGGCCACGATGAACAGCCAGTGCACGACGAAACCGAGACCGAACGCGATGACCGCCAGAATTGCCAACAGGATCAGCAGCAGCATCTAGAACCTCCTTTTGGCAGTGAAAACGGCAAAGGCCCGGATGCGGTTACGCGCGTAGCCTCCCTCCAGATGAACAAGGCTGCCGAGGACTTTTCGCCGGACGAGCGGGCGCGGGCGCGCGAGTACCACCGGCCGCTCTATCTCGCGTTGATCGCCGACCTGGCGCTCGCCGCCGGCCTGCTCGCGGCTCTCGCCTGGAGCCCGCTCGGAGACTGGCTCTTCTCTCCGCTCGAGTCGCTGTCGCAGGTGGCGGCTGCAGCCGTGTACGCCGCGCTCGTCACGACCTGCTCGAGCGTCGTCCGGTCACCGCTCGCGTGCTGGCGCGGCTGGTGGCGCGAGCGACGCTGGGGTTTCTCGACCCAGGGCGCGGGAGGCTGGCTCGCCGATCGCGCCAAGGGTCTCGCCGTGGCGATCGTTCTCGCGGCGGTTGTGTGGGCGGCGGCGGTTGCGCTCGCGCGGGCGCTGCCCGGCTGGTGGGCGGTTCCCGCCGGCGTTGCCCTCGCCCTGGCGGTGCTCCTGCTCTCGTTCGTCGCTCCGGTCGTCCTCGAGCCCATCTTCAACCGGTTTCGGCCGCTCGAGGACGAGGCGCTCGCGGCCCGGTTGCGTCTGCTCTCGGAGCGAGCCGGTGTACCGGTGCAGAACGTCCTCGTCGCCGACGCGAGCCGCCGCACGACGAAGGTCAACGCCTACGTCTCGGGCATCGGCAGCACTCGCCGCGTCGTCCTTTTCGACACGCTGCTGCGGGCGGCAGACCCGGGCGCCGTGCAGGTCGTCGTCGCGCACGAGCTGGGTCACCGGCGCGAGCGGCATGTCGCGAAGCTGACCGTGCTCGCGATGGTCGGCGCCGGGTTCGCGGTCCTGGTCCTGTGGTCGGTGTTGGGCACGCGCGTCGGCGACCCGCGCACGTTCCCCGAGGCGCTGCTGGTGCTCCTCGCCCTCGAGCTCGCGGCGCTGGCTCCGGGAGCCTGGCTCTCGCGCCGCTTCGAGCGTGAGGCCGACCGCTGCTCGCTCGACCTGACGGAGGAGCCGGCGGCGTTCGCCCGGGCGCATGTCGAGCTGGCACGGCGCAACCTCTCGGACCTCGAGCCGCCGCGGCTCGCCTATCTCCTCCTCTTCAGCCACCCGACGGCGCCGGAAAGACTCGCGCTCGGCCGCGCCTGGAGTGCCGCCCACACCTGAGGACTGTTGCCTGCCCCCCTTGCTTCCCTTCTCCGCGAGTCGAAGGATGCAGGGGAGGGAGTCGTATGGTGTTGCCGTGACCGGTCGTGACGAGAAGCGAGGCGCGTTCGAGCAGGACGTCCTGCACGAGGTCAACGCGCACGTGCACGAGGCCGCACAGCGGTTCGAGGGCGTCGAGCCCGGCAAGAAGGACCGGTGGGACTTCACGTGCGAGTGCGGAGCCTCCGACTGCCGCGCGACGGTCTCGCTCACCCTGGCGGAGTACGAAGCGCTGCGTGCCGCGGGCCGGCCCGTGTTGGCTCCCGGACACGAGACGATCGGCGCGGCCGACCTGCGTCCGGCGGAATAGCCCGCGGCATAGAGTCACGACGTGGCTCCTCTCGACCTGACGGGCAAGCGGGCGATCGTGACGGGCGCCTCCTCGGGCATCGGCCGGGCGACCGCAGCCGCGCTCGCCGCCGCGGGGATGACCGTGGCGGGCGGCGCACGGCGGGTCGAGCGGCTCGAGACCGAGGTGGCGCTCGAGCTCGACGTCACCGACCCCGCGAGCTGCGAGCGGTTCGTCGCGGAGGCCGTCGAGCATCTCGGCGGCCTCGATGTCCTCGTCAACAATGCAGGTCTGGCGCTCGGCCGCGCGCCGTTCGACGAGTCGAGCGAGGAGGACGAAGCGCCCGTCTTCGCCGTCAACATCGCCGGTCTCGTCCGGATGACACGGCTCTGCCTGCCGCACTTCGGCGACTGGGGGCACATCGTCAACATGGGCTCGGTCGCGGGCCGCCAGGCGTACGAAGGCGGCGCCGCGTACGTCACCTCGAAGTTCGCCGAGCGCGGGTTCACGTACTCCCTGCGCGAGGACCTCCTCGGCCGGCCGATTCGCATCACGTCCGTCGATCCTGGGCTCGTCGAGACGAACTTCTCCCTCGTGCGGTTCAAGGGCGACGAGGAGAAGGCCGCCGCCGTCTATCGCGGCGTCGACGCGATGCAGCCGGAGGACATCGCCGACTGCATCCTCTTCGCCCTCACGCGGCCGTGGCACGTGAACGTCGACGAGCTCGTCGTGAAGGCCCGCAACCAGTCGTCCGGCGGGCGAATCCTGCGCGACGAATGAGCCTGCGCGTCGTGATCGTGACGCGCATCCTGCCGGTGCTCGCCGGCTTCGACGCCGTGGTCCGGGAGGCGCGGCACGAGCCGGTCGCCTTGCTGACGATGCGGAACGTCGACGGGCGCTACGGCCCTGTGGCCGACACCGGCGAGCTCGTGCTCGGCGCCGCCGAGGAGCTCGACGTCCTCCTGCCCGCGCGCCGGAGCACGATCGCGCCGCTCCTCGCCTCGGTCGAGCCGGACCTCGTCGTCTGCATGGGATTCCCGTGGAAGATCCCGCCCGACGCGCTCGCCGTGCCGCGTCTCGGCTGGCTCAACGGCCACCCCTCGCTGCTGCCCCGGCATCGCGGCCCGCTGCCCGTCGCGTGGGCGATCCGTGAGGGCGACGAGGAGTCCGGGTTCACCATTCACCGGATGGACGCCGACCTCGATACCGGGCCGATCCTCGCGCAGCGGCCTTTCCCGCTCGGGGAGTACGAGCCGCCGGAGGCGTTCTACCCGCGGATCGGACCGGTCGGGATGGAGGCGCTCGGCGAGGCGCTCGCGCGCGTGGCGGCAGGCGAACAGGGCGAGCCTCAGCCGGAGGGCGGCAACTACGAGACCTTCTTCACCGCGGACGATGCGTGGCTCGACCTCTCGCGCCCGGCGCTCGAGGTGCACCGGCTCGTCTGGGCCTGGCGCTACGCGATGTCGCTCGACGGGACCCGCGGCGCGCTGCTCGAGCTCGACGGCACGCCGCTGCGCGTGCTCGCGACGTCGCTGACCGAGGCCGAGGGAGCCCGGCGGCTCGAGTGCGGCGACGGGCCGCTCTGGATCGTCGAGACCGAGGAGCTCAGCGAGGAAGAGGCCACGCAGTCCAGCGCCGGGGCTCCATCCAGGCAGTGACGCGGCGGGCGTCGCGGTCGCGAAACGGCTTGCCGTAGTAGCGGAGCGAGAGCCGGTCGATGCCGGCCAGCTCGGGGTCGTCCTCGATCGAGACGACGCGGCCGAGCAGCGTCACCTGCGCGTACCAGCTGTCCTCGCCGAGCACGGTGAGCGCCACGGCCGGGTTCTCGCGCATGTAGCGGAGACGGAGCCGGCTTTCGTCCATGTTGAGGAGCACGCGGCCGTCCTCCCAGTCGTACCAGGTCGCCGCGGTATGAGGCGCGCCGCTCGGGCTGACCGTCGCGACGACCGCCGGGTTGGGTTGGGCGAGGAACGCGTCGACCTCGGGCGGGACGGGCACGGGCGGCACGCGTTCGAGCCTACTGAGCGGGTGCGGGTATCGCGTCGGTCGCGGCGTCCAGGCTGACCTCGCGCACCGCGCGGAGGCGGATGACGAACAGGGTGCTCACCACGATCCAGCCGGCGGCGATCACGAGATACGTCTTGAGGCCGATCGCCATCCCGATCGGCCCGGCGAGCGCGTAGCCGGCCGGGAGGAAGACCATCGCGCCCATCCAGCCGTACGAGGCGACACGCGCGAGCTTCTCGGGCGCGATCTTTCGCTGCAACGTCGTGTCCCACACCACGGAGCCGAGGGCGAATGCAAACCCGGCACCCATGGCGGCGACCGAGAGCAGGACGGTTGTGGGGTGGAAGGCCAGGATGAGGTTCTGCCCCGCAGAGAACATCAGGAGCAGCCCGGTCTTGACCATCGGCTGCTCTGGCCGCCACCGGCGAGCGGTGAGTCCGCCGAGGAGCGCACCGGCGCCTTCGCCGACTACGACGGGCGTCCAGGACCGTGCTCCGTCCATCGAGTGCTTCGCGATATACGGCCCGAGCACGAAGAAGGGGGCGTACGTGATCAGGAAGTAGAGCGAGACGTAGAGGACGAGCACCCATACCCACGTCTGCTCGACGAAGGCACTCCATCCCTCCCGGAGTTCCTGGAGGAAACCGGCACCCGCGCGGGCCATCGACCGGACGTTGATCCGGGAGAGGAGGAAGGCGCTCGTTGCATACGTGCCGGCGTCCACGAGCAGCGCCGCGCCCGTGCCGACGAGGACCACGATCGAGCCGCCGATCGCGCCGCCGACGGGAAATGCGGCGTAGCGGGCGACGGCGAGTAACCCGTTGGCCTCCTGGAGTTGATCCTCCGGCACGACCTCACGCACGAGCCCGTACGAAGCAGGCGAGTAGAAGGCGACCGCGGCGCCGCCGCACGCCTGCAGCGCGATCAGCTCCCAGACCTGCGCCTGCCCGGAGACGAGGAGCACGCCCATCGTCGTGCGGACGGCGCAGCTTGCAATGTCCGAGCCGATCATGACCAGGCGCCGCGGCACCCGGTCGCCGACGACGCCGCCGAACGCGAGCGTCGCCACCGTCGCCAGCGTCCACGCGGCAAAGCTCAGGCCGACCGCGGTTGCGCCGCCGCCGTTGTCGAGGATCGCGAACGCGACTGCGATCGGTGCGAGATAGGTCCCGATGTACGAGATCGCGCGCGCCGAGAACATCAGGCGGAACGCGGGAAGGCTGAACGGGCCGGTCACCGGTCGGATCGTGACGGGCTACGAGCCGGCTGACAAGCGCGCGGCCCGCTTCTCGGCCCAGCGCTTGAGCCCCGCGTACGACTGCCAGAGCGGCATCGCCGAGTCATACGTCGGCACGTCGTCCCGCGAGTCGGCGAGCTGCGCGTGGGCGTACTCGACGAACTCCTCCTCGGTCGCGCCGCCCTCGACCGACTCGGCCCAGTCGAGGAGGTTGAGGCGCAGCTCGGCGAGGTGGCGGCCGACGTCGTCGGCGACGCCGAAGTGGACGAGCGCGAGTTGTTCGGGAGCTCGCCGCTCGATCTCGTCGATGGAGTCCTCCCACGCCTCCACGTCCACCTCGGGCGGCGGCGTCGGCGGCATGACGAAGCGCCCGGGGACGACTCGCACACCGCATGCGTCGCCGGCATAGAGCGTCCCGTCGGGATCGAGGAAGCAGACGTGGTGAGAGGCATGGCCGGGGGTCGGGAACGACTCGAGCCCGAGCACGGGGCCGTCGAGCGGGTGGACGTTCTCCTCCGGCACCGGTGCGAGCTCGCCCCAGAGGGAGTCGAAGCTGTCGCCGTAGAGCCGCCGCGCACTCCTCTCCAGGCGGGTGGGATCGACGAGATGCGGTGCGCCGATCGGCGACACGTGCACCTGCAGCGCCGGGTGCTCGCGGACGAGGACGCCGGTCGCGCCGGCGTGGTCGAGGTGGATGTGGCTGAGCAGCAGGTGGCGGACGTCGGTCAGCGCGAGGCCGCGGTCGGCGAGCCCGGCCTTCAGCGCGTCGATCGTCGTCGAGGGGCCGCAGTCGAACAGCGCCGGCCCGTCGTCGGTGTCGAGGAGGTAGCTGGCGATGATCCGCTCACGGCCGAGGTGATGGAGGTCGATCGGCTCCGGCACGGCCATGGCGCGATCCTACGAGGCGCGCTCGCGCGCGGCGGCAAGGATCTTCTCCGCCTCGTCGCGGTTGCCCCAGCCGCGCGTCTCCGTCTTCTTCGACGGCTCCAGGTCCTTGTAGCGCTGGAAGAAGTGCTCGATCTCGTCGCGCAGCTCGTTCTGGACGTCGTGGACGTCGGCCACCCGCTCGAACTCGGATGCGCCCAGCGGCACGCAGAGGAGCTTCTCGTCGGGGCCTTTCTCGTCGGACATGTGGAAGACGCCGATGGCGCGCACGCGGATCCGGCAACCGGGAAAGGTCGGGTCGGAGACGAGCACGAGCGCGTCGAGCGGGTCGCCGTCCTCGGCCAGCGTCCCCTCGACGAAGCCGTACTCGGCGGGATAGGTCATCGCCGTGAAGAGCCGCCGGTCGAGCACCAGCCCGCCGAGCTTCTCGTCCCACTCGTACTTGTTGCGCGAGCCCGACGGGATCTCGACGAAGACGACCGCTTCGCCGCTCATGCGCGCGCGGCGGCCGGGACGAGCGCGTTCTCGAGGTCGTCCACGAGATCCTCGGCCGACTCGATCCCGACCGAGAGGCGGATGAGGTTCGGCGGCGCCGCAAACGGCGCGTCGGCCGTGGCCGCGTGCGTCATCCGCGCCGGCACCTCGATCAGGCTCTCGACGCCGCCGAGCGACTCGGCCAGCTGGAAGAGCTGCGTTCGGGCCGCGACCGCCTCCGCCTCCTCGGGCGACTCGGCCAGGAACGAGACCATGCCGCCGAAGTCCCGCATTTGCCGCGCCGCGATCGTATGGCCGGGATGCGACGGGAGCCCGGGATAGAAGACCTGCTGCGACGCGCGAGTGCCGCTCGAGCACCGCGGCGATCTCCATTGCGTTCCGGCAGTGCTGCCGCATGCGCAGCGCGAGCGTCTTGATCCCGCGTAGCACGAGCCAGGAGTCGAACGGGCCCGGCACCGCGCCGAGCGACTTCTGCAGGAAGCGCAGGCGCTCGGCGACCGTCGGGTCGTTCGTTCGCCGCGAAGCCGCCGACGACGTCGGAATGGCCGCCGAGGTACTTCGTCGTCGAGTGGACGACGACGTCGGCGCCGAGCTCGAGCGGACGCTGCAGGTACGGCGTCGCGAACGTGTTGTCGACGACGAGGAGCGCGCCGGCCGCGTGTGCGGCCTCGGCGGCGGCGGCGATGTCCACGACGTTGAGCATCGGGTTCGACGGCGTCTCGATCCACACCATCCGCGTGGAGTCGTCGAGATGGTCGGCGAGGTTCGGGAACTCCTCGGCCGACAGGTAGTGGAAGCGGTAGCCCTTCGGCTCGTAGACCTGCGAGGTCATCCGGTAGACGCCGCCGTAGACGTCGGCGATGAGAACGACCCGGTCGCCCGGATTGAGGAGGTGCATGAGCGTCGTCGTCGCGCCGAGCCCGGAGGAGTAGGCAATGCCGTGCTCGGCGGACTCGAGCGAGGCGAGCGCGGTCTCGAGCGCGCGCCGGGTCGGGTTCGCGACGCGCGAGTAGTCGTAGCCCTTGTGCTCGCCGACCGCGTCCTGGACGTACGTCGACGTCTGGTAGATCGGCGTGATGATCGCGCCGGTCGCGGGATCCGGCTCCTGGCCGACGTGGATTGCGCGCGTCTCGAAGTCCATCAGGTCGATGCTAACCAGCCTTCGAGGTTGCCCAGAGGCTCGGCCAGGTCGATCTTCTTCTGGCCCGGCTCCCACCAGACACCCTTGACTTCGAGCCGGCGCGTCTTCCGATCGGAGACGGGCTCGATGCGGCCGACGATCCGGTCGCCGCGGAGGATGGGGAGGACGTAGTAGCCGTACTCCCGCTTGGCCGCCGGGACGTACATCTCCAGCCGGTAGCGGAATCCCCAGAGCGCCTCGGCGCGGGCGCGGTCGTGGACGAGCCGGTCGAACGGCGAGAGGAAGGTGACGCGATCGGGAACCGGACCGTCCTCGGCTTCCGGATGGGCGACGAGCCGTCCGCGCTGGAGCCGCACCCCGAGGGCGCGAAAGCGCTTCTCCTCGATCAGTTTCTCGGCCTGCGGCCAGGGGATCGTCTCCGTCTGGGGATACCACCGGTCGGCCAGATCCCAGACGCGCTGCTTGCCACGGCGACCGACGACGGCGACCTCGCCGTTCGCGGCGAGAATCTCGAGCATCAGCCCCATCTTGCGCGCCCCCCACCAATCGTGTTGCTGGCGCTCGAGGCCGGCGTGGTCCTCGATCTCGCGGGAGAGCAGCGGCCCGCGCTGCTCGAGCTCGCGCAGGACATAACGGCGGAACGAGCGGTTCTCCTTCAGCCACTCGTTCGCGTTGCGGTTGAGCGGTCGCCGCATCCGGGCCCGAAGGAGCGGCAGGTCCTCGACGGGATAGACGAACGCGCGCCACTCCACGAGCTTCCGCTCCTGCCACAGGAGTCGGTCGAGCTCGGCGATGTCGAAGGAGCCGAGCCGGCTCCAGAGGACGAGGTGCTGCGGGGGCGCGACCGCCGAGATCGGATCGAGCTGGAGGAAGCCGAGTCGCCGCACGGTCTCGAGCACTCCGCTCGCGCTGCCGTCCAGGCCCTGCGCCCGCACGGCGATTCTCCGCGCCTCTTCGACGGGAACCTCACGCATGGCGCACCTCCGCGAGGCCGAGCACCCGCGCGAGACGCGCGGCGGCGCGCTCGAAATTCGCGCCGACGTTCCCTCGCACGCCGGGCTCGGCGTGGAAGCGCCGGACGTGGAGCACGCCTTCGGCACGGTCGGCTTTCAGGTCCGCGCGCCCCACGATCCGGTCACCCGCCAGTAGCGGCAGCACGTAGTAGCCATATGCACGCTCGTGCTCGCGCTTGTAGACCTCGATCACGTGGCGGAAGCCGAAGACCCGCTCGAGCAGAGGCCGATCCCACAGCAGATTGTCGAACGGGCAGAGGAGGACGGGCGGCGCGGCAGCTCCGTCGAGCTCGGCCTCGGCGTCGACGTAGAACGGCGGACCGCCGTCGTCGACGGCCACCTCGCGCAGGAGACCCTCGTCCACGAGCGCGAGGACGTGATGGTGGAGACGGGCGCGTCCGCCTTTGAGTCGCCAGTGCTCGCGGATCGCCGGTTCGGTCAACGCCCCGCGGGCGCGCACCGCAAGCAGCGCGAGCGTGCGCAGCGTCTCGTCCTCGTCCGGGATGGGCGCTTCGAGCATCTTGCGCGGGATGACCCGCTCGGCGAGGTCGTAGCGGCGCTGAAACGACTGTCGGCCGGCCACGGCGAGCACGCCCCGGTCCCAGAGCGCCTCGAGCACCATCTTCGCCGGCTTCCAGTTCCACATGTCCGTGCCGTCGCCCGCGCCCTCGAAGTCGCGCGAGCCGAGGGGGCCTTCCGCGCGGATCCGCTCCAGCACAGGCTCGACGAGGTCCGAGTGCTGCTCAAGCGCGTGTTCGTGGAAGCGCCAGTGCCCCTTGCCCTCCATGTTCAGGCGGCAGTGCGGCCAGAGCTCGATGGGGAGGAGGCAGGCCTCGTGTGCCCAGTACTCGAAGATGCGCCCGGCGACCAGCAGCTCCTGCAGCTCAGGCTCGGGGTACACGCCGATTCGGCTCGTCAGGGTGAGGCGGTGGGCGCGGTCGACGGCCGAGATCGAGTCGAGCTGGACCGCGCCGAGCCGGCGGATCGAAGCCTCTACGTCGCCGGCGCGCGCCCGGCGGAAGCGCGGCGCGTACCCCTGTGTCGAGATGGCGAGCCGCCGGATCGCGGCAAGGCTGACAGTCGTGGTCGCCATTCGCCTCTACCTACCAGTTGGTAGGTGCGTCGCGACGGAGCGCGAGTCGGTAGTCTCGCGCCCGTGCCGCGCCCGAGACGCCGGAATCCCTGGACCTCGACCGGCGAGGTGTTCATCTGGGTGCTCTTCGCGGTGCTGCTCCTCCCTGCGGCCTTCGCCGGTTGGGCGGTGGGGCACTACACCTCGCTCGGAAGCCAGACGGTCACACACACGGTCACGCTGGCCGGTGGGACGTCTGCCACGACTACCTCTGCAGCGACGACGACCGGGGCGGCGACGACGACCGGGGCGGCAACGACGAGCGCCGCGGGCGGAGGGAATGCCGCCGCCGGGAAGGCCGTCTTCGCCGCGAACGGCTGCGCCTCGTGCCACGCGTTCCAGCCGGCGGGCGCAACGGGCACCGTCGGTCCGAATCTCGATACCGCCCCGACGCAGGACGCGAAGGCGGACAACAACATGGATCTGACCGCGTTCGTCAAGGAGTCGATCCAGAATCCCGACGCCTACATCGCGAAGGGGTACAGCAAGGGAGTCATGCCGACGAACTTCGGCACCTCCCTCTCGAGCACGCAGCTGAACGACCTCGTGGCCTTCATCGTCTCCGGCCAGAGCTAGCGCGGCGCGGCTCAGGCGTAAGGACGCTGGCCCAGCCGAGCGTCCTGATCCTTCAGGCGTCTCTGACGCTGCTTCAATGCGCGCGTGGACGCGGATGAAGCCCTCCTCGAAGCATGGTCGCTTGAGGATCATTGCGATGCCTGGCCGTGCCCGTACGAGATTGAGCGTTACGGACAACTGCTCCCGACCCTCGTTGCCGCTGGCTACGCCGAGACCGCTGAGGTAGGCGAGCCGCCGATTGAGGTCTGGACGTTCACCAACGCCGGAAAGGATCGGGTGTTCCACCTCCAAGGTGGCCACCGGTAGATCAGGGGTCATTCCGGAACACTGGCCCAGCCGACGGTCCTCCTCTCAGCCACCCTCCCGCACCCGGTCAGCCAGGGCATCCAGATCGACTGGCTGGGTCGTGTCGAGTTCGATGAGGTCGCCTCGGAGGCGTAGTGCGTCGTGTGCGCCGCTCTCGTATCGCGCCGGTAGCTCCTTGATCTTTTGCGCGTCGTGGTGTCCGGCGTGACGGGAGCGGTTCGCGTACCGATCCAGCAAGACGGATAGCGGGGCCTTGCAGTGGACTTGCACGAGTTGGTGTTCCGGGAGAGCCGCGAACTCGCTCTCCTGATCGCGGAAGAAGTTCGCCTCGATGATCGCCGAGACGCCCGAGCTGAGCATCGTTCTGGCCAACGCAAAGATGAGCGCGTAGGCCGCGTCACCTAGTACGGCCGACGAGCTGACACTTCCCGCGCCCAGGCTTTCGTACAGCGACTCTTTGATCTCGTCCTTGGCGATCAGCGGCAGCCGAAGCCGCCGCGCGAGACCCTCCGCGACCGTGGTCTTGCCCGAGGACGGCATCCCGGCGACAACGACAAGAAGCGGGGCCACAGGCCACATCCTCCCGCAACGCTCAGGCGTCATTCCGGAACACTGGCCCAATCCAGGGTCCCTGCCTACTGAGTCTGTGGCCGGGTCGGTAGGCGATCAGTCCAGGAGCTTCAGATACCTCACGCCGGGCAGAGGGGTGTAGCCAAGAGTCTCGTACAGAGCGCGCGCCGGACCGTGTCCCGGATCGCCGCCGGTCCCGAGGGCTGCGATGTCCATTCCCTCGGCCCGCATGTGCTCGACGGCGCTGGCCATCAGGCGTGTGGCAATGCCCCGGCGTTGGTAGTGCGGATCGACGGCGATCATGTCCACGACGCCCATTCGATCGTGGAAAGAGTTAAGTGCAACAGCTGCGAATCCGACTGGGCGCTCATCAGCAACAGCTACGAACACATCCCGGTCATCGCTTGTGCAGGTCAATCGCACAGCCTCCGCCTGGGCTGAAGTCCAGTCTGGCTGGTGGAGGCGCGCGAAGATTGCGTCGCCAAGTATCTGCCGAAGCGACTCAAACACGGGCCTCCACGCCCGAAGAGACAACTCGACAATGGCGTCCAAGTCCGACGCGGCATACGGACGGATCTCGACCACCGCAACCACGGCGCACAAGCTAGCCGCCCGAGCGCTCAGGGGTCATTCCGGAACACCGGCGCAGCCGACTGCACTTCTATCGACCTCGCCTGCGAGACTCCCCTCCGTGGGAGAGATCGATCCAGGTGGCACTCGGAAAGATGGCCTCGACGCGTTCCTCGACCAGAAGACCGCAGAGGGTTACCTGATCGAGACTCGCACCGAAACACACGCGATCATTTCGCGGCGACCGAAGGGTCTCAAGCGCTTTACGAGCGGCTCGGACCCCGGCCGCTATGTCGTCGAGGTCGACGAAGACGGAACTGCCACCATGCGTCCTGCGGAACCGCGACGGACATGAGGCTATGCGTGAGCCCGCAGGTCGCGGGTGGACATCCTCAGCCACCGCTGACATTCTCTCTCCTCACCTACAGAGAGGTCGGAATGGCGACGAAGGACAAGAACACGAAGAAGAGCATGGAGAAGAAACCTGCTCAGAAGACGCTGAAGGAGAAGCGCCAGGCCAAGCGGGCCAAGAAGTAGCCAAGCACAGGAGGCTACTCCGCTCACGGCAGCTGAAGCCAGCAAATGCCAGCTGGTGAGTCTCGGCGCGTCAGGGCTGAGACGCGCTTCTCTCGGGTTTGGTGGGGTAGACGTTCCCCTGCTGCCTGTCGAGGCGCTGATCGTTTAGAACTTGGCTGATGCGGATCGCCGTGTTGGCTCGTGTCCCTGGCGTGGTCGTCTGGCTCGAGGGGCAATTGCGCGAGCTAGGGCACGAGTGCGTTGGCGTCGTGACGACGGAAGGGCCGCGGTGCTCGAGCCGGATCTGGCGATCAGCGGCGGCCTTCCCGTCCGGATCCCAGAGGACGCGCTCGAGGTGCCGCGCCACGGGATCGTCAACTGCCATCCGGCGCTCCTTCCACGCTACCGCGGGCCGAACCCGATCGGGTGGGCGCTCCGCAACGGCGACCAGGAGTTGGGCTTCACCTTCCACCGCATGGACGCCGACTTCGACACCGGACGCCTTCTCGCCCAGGGCGCCGCGCCGCTCGTCGGCACCGAGCAGGCCGAGGACGTTCTGCAAGCGCTGTTCGGCGTCGCTACGTCACTCTTGCCGCAGGCGCTCCAGCGCGTAGAGGCAGGCGACCCCGGCGATCCTCAGACGGAGGAAGAGGCAAGCTACGCGGGGTTCTTCGAGCCCGAGTACGCCGAGATCGACTGGACGCGAACCGCCGAGGAAGTACACCGGCAAGTTCGAGCATGGTGGCTTGCCGCAGCACGCGATGGCGTCCGAGGCCCGCTCGCCCAACTCGAAGGCACGCGAGTAATTGTGCAGCGAACGCGCCTCGACGCCGCCGAAGGCGGCACGTCCGTCGAATGCGCCGACGCGCCGATCTGGATCCTCGAGACAGCGCCTGCCGCCACCTGAGCTCAGCGGTCATTCCGGGACAACGGCCCAGCCGAGCGTGTCGACGCCGCGCTTGCCTTAACGCGAAAAAACGCGCTTGAAGCCGTGGCCGGGGTGGAACGAGCGGCAGAACGCGCGTCCGGTTCCCGTGTGCGGGGTCGCGAACACGCCGAGCTCGATTCTGTACGACGACCCGATCTTGTTGTAACCGCAGTGCGGGCGGCCCGTCCCGGCCGGCAGGCTGGGCGGATTCCGGCCGAAGCTCCGGCCACCGAAGCTGCGGTTGAACGCACTGCACGCCGTCGGCTCCAGGGACACCGGGGAGACGGCAATCTCCACGTAGACGCGACCCTTGCCGAAGCGCTTCGTGTACTGACACACCGATGTGTTGTTGCTGCCGCCGAGGACCTTCCCACTGCCTTTGCCGCCGCCGCCGCACCCGGCGACGAGCAGTGCGCCGGCACACACAACCAGCGCGGCAGCAGCCTTCAAGGACGAGTCACGCATGGTCATTGCAGGCATTCCGGAACACTGGCCCAGGCGAGCGATTAGGGAAGGCGCTCCCGATCGTGCCTCACCTTGTCTTCCTCGCGCCATTTCGCCTGATACGCCTCGGACTCCGCGAACTCCTGTTCCAGTTGTGCCCTGTCTTGCGCGGTCTCGCTCGCCGGATGCTCGGCGGCAACCGTTCTGCGACGCACCGCCACGAAGGCGACGACCAGCAGCGGCACGATGACCAGACCGAATATGAGCCAAGGAATCACGCGGGCAGAGACTATCTCGCCCGCTGTGCGGGGCAGGGTCGTTCCGGAACACCGGCCCGGAACCGAGCTAGGACTATCCGCACTCCTCTGCGCGTTCGAAGCCTTTGTCCGAAGCCGAGGTTTCCGCACCGGCACGATGCGAAATGAGGAGGCTCAGTCGATGGCCGCACTGAACGAAAAACAGGCGAAGCTCTTCACGGACCGCAACTGGGGTGTGATCGCAACCGTGCGCGAGGACGGATCACCGCAGGCGACTCCCGTCTGGATCGACTACGACGGCGAGAACGTCCTCGTCAACAGTGCCCAGGGGCGGACGAAGGTCAAGAACATCGAGCGCGACCCGCGGGCGACGGTCACCGTCCTACCCGCGGAGGATCAGCAGTCCGGCTACGTGATGGTGAGCGGCCCCGCGCAGATCAGCGAAGAGGGTGCGCTCGAGCACATCAACACGCTCGCCAAGAAGTACCTGGGCGAGGACAAGTACCCCTATCTCGGACCCGGCGAGAAGCGCGTGATCATCCGGATCCAGCCGGAGCGCGTCGACGGCTTCGGCGCGGGCGGCTAGAGCATCAGGAGTAGACCCAGAGCTCCCGGAACTCGGCGTCGACGAGCCAGCTGAGGCGGCAGCCGCGAGACAGGGAGACGACCACGCCGGGCCGGAGGTTGATCGGGTCGCCGTCGTCCACTCGCAATTCGCCGCTTCCCTGCAGCACGACCAGCGTCTCGTCAGCGGTCAGCTCGTACTCGAGCCTTGTCCCTGCGACGCCGTTCGGCTTCCACAGTCCAATCTCGACCGCCTCCGCGGTCCGCACCATGCGCACGAGGCCGCCGTTCTCCTCGTCGTGCTCCCAGCCGTCGCTCGCATCGACGTGCGTCACCACCGGGAGCGCGGATCCGTCGGACACGGGACGAGCCTAACTTTCGGCCCGTCGCCGGGCAACCGGCGCTCTCACCAGGGCTCGACGGTCGTTCCGCCCCATTCCTCGGGCTTGACGTCACGGACCGTCTGGGTCAGCTCCCAGCGGTGGCCGCCCAGGTCCTCGACGACGCCCGAGCGCTCGCCGTACTCCCAGGTCGTCAGGTCCTCGACGACGCGCGCGCCCTGCTCGCGGGCGCGGGCGAACGCCGAATCGACGTCGGCCACCCGCACCTTGATCAGGTGGGAGTAGCCGCCGCCGTCCGGAGCGGCCCGGTCCCCGCCGTCGTCGGCGACCACGATCGCTCCGTCGACCCCGACGCGCATCTGCACTCGGTGGGCCTCACCGATCCGCACTCGCTCCGCGAAACCGAATGCCGCCTCGAGCCACGCCACCGCCGCCCGCACGTCCGGATACACCAGCACCGGCGTGACGGTCGCCGGCGGCGCAGACCGATTGCTCAGCATGGGACGACGCCTACGAGTTTGCGACCGGCCGCGTGCTGACCTGGCCCTTGTCGTCGACGCTGACCACCATCAGGTCGGCTCCGTGCCGCAGGATGGCCGAGCCGGCGGTCTGATTCTCGACGGCCCAGCCCTGCGCGGTCCAGCTGGCGACCGTGGCATCGAGGCGCCGCTGCCGCTCTTCGTCCGAGAGCCCTCCGCCGCGGCGAGTGGCGAGGGCGACGATCAGGCCGATCACGGCTGCGGCGAGTACAGCGAGCACGATCCAGACCCAGGTCGGCGTCGTGTTCGACGAGCTGGAGGCCGCGGTCGTGCCGGTCGTCGGAACGGGCACCCTGCGCGTCGTCGTCTGCTCGATCGTCGTCACCACGGTTTCCGCGGGCGCCGTCGTCGTCTGCTCGAGGGTCGTGGTGACCGGGACGGTCTCGGTCGTCGTGACGTCGGCCACTCCGACAGCGGTGATGCCGCCTGCGAGGAGTAGACCGGCGGCGAACAGCGCCGCGAACCCGACGAGCTTCTTCATACCCGCGACCTAAGCGAACCCGCGCCGTTGGACCGTCATCCAACCAGGATGATCTCGGCTCACGCGCGCGTGCCGCTGAGTACGTCGACGACGCGCTCCTCGGCGCCGTCGCCGTAGCCCGCGCCGAGCCTCGTCTCGAGGATCGTGCGCAGCTCGCCGCTCTCGCCGAGCTCCTGCACGATGTCCGCGCCGCCGACGAGCTCGCCGTTGACGAAGACCTGCGGGATCGTCGGCCAGCCCGACAGCTCCGTCAGCTCCTGCCGGATCGAGGGGTCCGGGAGGATGTCGACCGCCGTCACCGGCGCGCCCGCCTCGCGCAGCGCGCGCAACGCGCGATCCGAGTTGCCGCACATCACGAACTGCGGCGTGCCCTTCATGAACAGCGCGACCGGCTCGTTCTCGATCACGTCCTTGATCCGTGCGGAAACCTCGTTCTGGCTCACGTCGTCCCCCTCGTCTTGATCCGGAGTTCGTGGATGGTGCCGTCGCGCAGCGGCTCGGCCAGCGCCTCGTTCACGAGCCGATGCTGCTCGAGCAGCGGTAGCCCGTCGAAGCGCGGGCTCTCGACGGTCACCTGGAAGTGGTCGCCGCCGCCGGTGCGGTCCTCGACACTCAGCTCCGGCGCGTCGGGAAACGCGTCGCGGAGCAGGGATTCGAGACGCTCGACGGCCATGCCTGGAGACTAGCCGCGCGCCACCGGGTCACTGCTCGGCACGCGCGCGCCACTCCTCTCGCGTGTTGACCCGTGGAAACGGCTCGTCGGGCACCGGCAGGCCAAGTGCCGCGCAGAGCGGCTCCCAGCCGTCGGTGGCTTGCCATTCGAGGAGACGGCCGGCCGGAGCCTCGCGCCGCACCTGCGCGTTGTGGCGTTCGTAGAACGCCTGCGCCCGCGCGGCGTCGTCCCAATCCGGCCCTATCTCGCGCGCCAGGAGCGCCTCGACCATCTCCTTCCAGTCCTCGTGCTGCGGCTCGACCGGCTTCCGCAGCACCGGGAAGATCGTCTCGTCGGCGCTCTCCCACCACTTCGCCGCGCTCTCGCGGGTCGAGAGGACGATCACTGCGTCGGGGTGCGCAGCGGAGAACTCGCGCCAGAACGCCGATGCGGGCCAGTCGACTGCTGCGACCGAGTCCGGCGGGAACGAGCTCCAGTCCACCTCGTCTCCTCGCGTCGCCGCGCTCCACGTCGGTACGTCCTCGAGGTGCTGGAACACCTCGGCCATGTGGTAGCAGCGGCCGCCGAGCAGGAGCTCGAGCGCCGTCTTCAGCGAGCGCGTCGCGGTGCGCGGCAGTCCGGCGCCGACGACGCGGAGCGTCAAGAGCGGTGGGCGAGGAAGTCGAGGAGATCCGAGCGCGTCAGCACGCCGACCGGCTTTCCCTCACGCGCGACGACGACCGCGTTCATGCCGCCGGTCAGCGTCGCGAACACCTCGTCGAGCGTCGCCGAGGCCTCGACCGCCGCGAGCGGGGGCTGCATCGCCGCCGCAACGTCCTCGTGCACCGCGTCGGGGTTGCCGAAGACCCGCTCGAGCAGCGCGCGATCCTGCAGCGAGCCGATCACGTCGGCGAGCGAGTCGCAGCGGCCGTCCCGCACGACGGGCAGCTGCGAGATGCCGTACTGCCGCATCGTGTCGATGCCCTCGCCGACCTTCGCGTGCGCCGCGATCGTCACGAGCTCCGGAACCTCGCCGCCGTGCTTCGCGCCGAGCAGCTCGTCGACCGTCGGCAGCGACGCCTGCCGCTCGACGAAGCCGTGCTCGAGCATCCAGTTGTCGTCGTAGAACTTCGACATGTAGGAGCGGCCGGAGTCGGGGACGATCGCGAGCACGCTTGCCTCCGCCGGCAGCCCCTCGGCAATGCGGATCGCCCCCACCAGCGTCGAGCCGGCGGAGCCCCCGGCGAGGATGCCCTCCTCGTGGGCGAGCCGGCGCGCCATGAGGAACGACTCGCGATCGGACACCCGGATCCACTCGTCCACGACCTTCAGGTCGATCGTGTCGGGCCACGTGTCCTTGCCGATCCCCTCGACGAGGTACGGATGAAGCTCCGAGTCGTCGTGCGCGGTGTAGATCGAGCCCTCCGGATCGACGCCGACGATCTTCACCTCCGGCTTGCGCTCGTGGAACCAGCGGCCGACGCCCGAGATCGTGCCGCCCGTGCCGACCGAGATGACGATCGCGTCGATCTCGCCGCCGGTCTGCTCCCAGATCTCGGGCGCGGTGACGTCGTAGTGCGCCTGCGGGTTCGCCATGTTCGAGTACTGGTCGGGCTTGAAGCCGCCGGGGATCTCCTCGGCGATCCGCGAGGAGACGGAGTAGTACGACTCCGGCGAGTCGTGGTCGACCGCGGTCGGCGTGATCACGACCTCGGCGCCGTACGCGCGCAGCATCGAGATCTTCTCCTGGCTCATCTTGTCGGGCATGACGAAGACGCAGCGGTAGCCCTTGCCCGCCGCCGCGATGGCGAGGCCGACGCCGGTGTTGCCGGAGGTCGGCTCGACGATCGTCCCGCCCGGCCTCAGCTTGCCCTCCCGCTCGGCCTGCTCGATCATCGCCAGCCCGATCCGGTCCTTGACCGAGCCGCCGGGGTTGAGGAACTCGAGCTTGGCCAGGATCCGCGCGTGCCCGACCGGTGAAAGCCTGTCGAGCCGGACGATCGGCGTGCCCCCGACGAGGTCGAGGACGGTCGGATACTCCCGCGGCATCGGGTCGAAGCCTAGAGCAGTGTCGCGACGGCCGCTCAGCCCGCGTAGGCGCCTTCCGTGTCCGGCGCGAGCTCGTCTCGGCGGATCAGTACCAGCCCCGCGACGAACGCGACGACGCTGATCCCGGCGAGCACCCAGAAGGCCAGGGCCGTTCCAGACGTGAACGCCTGCGCGTAGTAGCTCGGGCCGTGCTCCGCCATCAGGCTGTTGAAGCGGCTCACCGAGACCGATGCGCAGATGGCGATGCCCACCGCGCCCCCGATCTGCTGTGCGGTGTTGATGAGCCCGGACGCGAGCCCCGCCTCGTCGTAGCTGACGCCGGCGAGCGCAGCGATCGAGACCGGGATGAAGGTGAACGGCAGCCCGAAGCCGATCAGGAGATAGCCGGGCAGGAGCGCGCTCACGAAGGAGCCGCTCGTCGGGATCTGGGTGTAGTAGATCGCGCCGGCGGTCATTGCGGCGAAGCCCGCGGCCAGCACGGGCTTGACTCCGAAGCGCGTCGTCAGGCTCTGGGCGAGGCCGGCCCAGAGCACCGCGGAGCCCGCAGTGACGACGAACGTCACCCCCGTCTTGATCGCGCTGTACCCGAGCACCTGCTGCACGTAGAGCGTCAGGAGGAAGAAGTTCGCGAACGTGATCGCTCCCAGCAGGAGCCCGCAGACGTTTGCGCCCGCGACCGTCTTGATCCGGAAGATGTGGAACGGCATCAGCGGATCCTTGGCCCGCGCCTCGATGCCGACGAACGCGAGCAGGAGCAGGACGGCCACGGCCAGCCGGGTCAGCGTCCAGGCCGACGTCCAGCCGTGGTCGGGTGCCTTCGTGACCGCGTAGACGAGCAGTGCGAGGCCGACGGTGACGGTCACCGCGCCGGCGATGTCCAGTGCCCGCTTCGCCTCGGCGCGGCTCTCGCGCACGACGCGGGTGGTGAGGAAGAAGGCGACCGCGCCGACGGGGACGTTGACCCAGAAGATCCAGCGCCAGCTCAGGTAGGTCGTGAGGACTCCGCCGGCGAGCACGCCGACCGCTGCACCGCCGCCGCCGAGCGCTCCCCAGATCCCGAGCGCCTTGTTTCGCTCGGCGCCCTCGTCGAAGGTCGTCATCACGATCGAGAGCGCCGACGGCGTGATGACCGCAGCCCCGAGCCCCTGTACGGCCCGTGAGGCGATCAGGACGCCCTCCGACCAGGCCAGCCCGCAGAAGAGGGAGGCGATCGTGAAGATGACCACGCCGATCATGAAGAGCCGCCGGCGCCCGTACAGGTCGGCGAGGCGCCCAAAGAGCAGGAGGAAGCCGCCATAGGTGATCGCGTACGCCGTGATCACCCACTGCAGGTTGTCTTGCGAGAAGTGCAGCGACGTGCCGATCGACGGCAGAGCGACGTTCACGATCGAGACGTCGAGGATCGTCATGAAGAACGCAGCGCAGACGACCGTGAGCGCCTTCCAGCGAAGCGGATCGGCCGCGGCGGCCGTCGTCCCGGTTGCAGCTTCCATCGAATCTCCTCCCCTGAAGTCTTGCCCCATCGTACGAAGACGAACGCTCTAGCTCGAAATCGACATCCCGACCAGCTAGTGCCGGAAGTGGCGGCGGCCGGTGATGACCATCGCCGCTCCTGCTTCGGCGACCGCCGCGGTCACCTCGTCGTCGCGGCGCGAGCCGCCCGGCTGGACGATCGCTGTCGTGCCGGCGTCGAGCGCGATCTGCGGACCGTCGGGGAAGGGGAAGAACGCGTCGGAGGCGAGCGCGGAGCCGGTCGGGTCGTGGCCGAACTCGGCGGCCTTCTCGACGGCGATCCGCACGGCGTCGACGCGGCTCATCTGGCCCGCGCCGATTCCGATCGTCTGCAGGTCCTTGACGAGGACGATCGCGTTCGACGCGACGTGCTTGCACACCCGCCACGCGAAGACGAGATCGCCCCACTGCGGCTCGCTCAGCTCGCCGGTGACGAGCTGCCAGGCGTCGCGGTCCTCGACCTCCGCGTCGGAGTCCTGGACGAGCATCCCGCCGATGACGCGCTTGTAGCTGCGCTCGCCCGGTGTGCCGGCGCGGCGCTCCCCGTCGAGAAGGATGCGGGTGTTCTTCTTCCGGCGCAGCGCGTCGAGGGCGTCCTCGGTGTAGCCGGGCGCGAACAGGACCTCGACGAACTGCTCGGCGAGCCTCTCCCCGAGCGGCGCCTCGACCTCGCGGTTGAGGACGACGACGCCGCCGTACGCGGAGGTCGGGTCGGAGGCGAGCGCCTTGTCGTACGCCTCCTCGATCGTCGTCGCGACTGCGACGCCGCACGGATTCGCGTGCTTGACGATCACGCAGGCCGGCAACCGGAACTCGCGCGCGAGCGAGCGGGCCGCCGAGAAGTCGTTGAGGTTGTTGAAGGAGAGCTCCTTTCCGTGCAGCTGCTCGACGCGCGAGAGGAGGTGGCGGCGGACGCCGCGCTCGGCGTAGTACGCGGCCCGCTGGTGCGGGTTCTCGCCGTAGGAGAGGTCGAGCACCTTGTCGAGCGAGACGACGAGCGACGCGGGGAACTCCTCCCGCGCGTTGAACCACGTCGCGATCGCGGCCTCGTAGGCGGCGGTGTGCGCGAATGCCTCCGCCGCGAGGCCGCGGCGCGTCTCGAGCGAGAGCTCGCCGCTCGCGCGCAGCTCCTCGAGGATGCGGGTGTACTGATCGGGCCGGCACACGGGCGCGCAGTGGGCAAAGTTCTTCGCGGCGCCGCGCAGCATCGACGGGCCGCCGATGTCGATCATCTCGACCGCGTCGGCCTCCGTCACACCCAGCCGGGCCGCGACCTCCTCGAACGGATAGAGGTTGACGCAGACGAGGTCGAACGCCTCGATCCCGTGCTCGGCGAGCGTGGCGACGTCCTCGGCCTCGTCGCGGCGGGCGAGGATGCCGGCGTGGACGCGCGGGTGGAGCGTCTTGACGCGGCCGCCGAGCATCTCCGGCGACTCTGTGACCTCCTCGACGTGCTCCACCGGCAGGCCGATCGCCTCGATCGCGGCGGCCGTGTTGCCGCTCGCGACGAGTCGCCACCCCAGCGAGACGAGGCCTCGCGCGAACGTGTCGAGACCGGTCTTGTCCCAGGTGGAGATCAGCGCGCGCACAGGCCCCTCACCACCTCGGGCAGCAGCCGGTGCTCGACCGACTGGATCCGCTCGTGCAGGCTCTCGGCCGTGTCGCCGGGGAGGACGGCGACGCGCTCCTGTGCGAGCACGGGCCCGCTGTCGACGCCCTCGTCGACGAGATGCACCGTCGCTCCCGATTCCGCGACGCCGGCCGCGAGCTGCTCCTCTACGGCGTGCGCGCCGGGAAACTCTGGCAGCAGCGAGGGGTGGACGTTGACCACCGCGCCCGGGAAGCGCTCGAGGAACGTCGGCGTGAGCAGGTGCATGTAGCCGGCGAGCACGACGAGACGGACGCCCTGCGCCCCGAGCCAGTCGGCCATCGCCGTGTCGCGCGCGGCGCGGTCCGGGAAGTCGGCGAGCTCGAAGGCGGCCGTCGCGCACCCCGCGCGGGCGAGCGCAGGCGCGTCCTGCTTGTTGCTCGCGACGGCGACCACGGGCAGCCCGGCGTCGAGCAGAGCCTGGAGGTTCGTTCCCGTGCCGCTGACGAGCACGCCGATCACACGATCCGCCCGATCACGAGGTCGTCTGGAGCGGGCTCGCTCATCACCGCGAGATAGCCGATGCCGAGGTTGAAGACGCGCCGCAGCTCGTCCTCGGCCACGTGCCGCGCGAGCCACTCGAAGACCGGTGGGCGCTCCCAGGCGTCCCAGTCGATCTCGGCCCGCAGCCCGGTGGGAAGCACGCGCTCGACGTTGCCGGGAATGCCGCCGCCCGTCACGTGCGCAAACGCGTGCGCCGCCTCGCGGAGGCGCCGCACGTCGTCGAGGTAGAGCCGCGTCGGCGCGAGGAGGTCGTCGCCGTCGTAGTCCTCGGCCTCGAGCACCCGCCGAACGAGGGTGAACCCGTTGGCGTGCACGCCCGCAGAGGCGAATCCGATCACGGCGTCGCCCGCCTCGATCGAGGAGCCGTCGAGCGGCTGTTCCACGACGCCGACGCAGGTTCCGGCGAAGTCGAGCTCGCCCTCCCGGTAGATCCCCGGCAGCTCGGCGGTCTCGCCTCCGACGAGCGCGACGCCGGCGGCGCGGCAGACCTCGGCCGCGCCCTCGACGAGCTCCACCACCTCCTCCAGCTCGATCCGGGCCGCCGCGACGTAGTCGAGAAGCACCAGCGGCTCGGCGCCGCACGTGATCACGTCGTTGATGCAGTGCGCGGCGAGATCCTCGCCGCAGGCGCGGAGGGCGCCGCGCTGGCGGGCGAGGATCAGCTTCGTGCCGACGCCGTCGGTCGAGGCCGCAAGGAAGCGGCCGTCTCCGAGCGGGTGCAGCGCCGCGAACTGCCCGAAACCCGTCGCGCCGGTCGACGCGACGGCGGCGCGGAGCCGCTCGACTACCGCGTCGGCAGTGGCGAGCGAGACGCCGGTCGCGTCGTACGTCGCTCCTTCATCCGCCACGAGGCGAGTCTACGACCGTCGCTAGACGAACAGCTCGCCGAAGAGCTCCGGCCTGCCCTGCGGCCCGCCGCGGACGAAGCGGACGACCGTGTCGCCGATCTCCACGCTGGCTCCGTCGCGCTCGGCGTCGAGGATCTGCGCGAGGGCCTGCGCCTTGCCCGCGGGGTCGTCCGCCTTCAGGTGCAGCTCGGAAAGCCGCAGCTCGTCGCCCTGCGCGAGGAGCTCGTCGATCCACTCGCGCGGTGGATGCAGCTCGAGCCGGTAGCCGGCGTTGGTGGAGACGAACGTGCGCCGCCCGCCGTGCTCCTGCACGCGGAGCTCGTTCTGCTCGGCGCGCTCCAGGGCGAGCTCGAACTCGTCCTCGTCGAGGACGAAGCCGAGGTGGTCGACTCGCGGCGTCGGCCACTGGCCCGGCTGGACGACGACGTTGACCGCGCCCTTCTCGAGCTCGGTCAGCCGCAGCTTGAAGCCCATCGCGTCGAGCTCGCCCCAGGCGATGCCGGGCTCGTACGAGGTGAGGTCCTCGCCGATTCGCCCGTGACGCGCGACGAGGTCGAAGGCGAGCTTGCCGATGTAGCGGGCCTCGACCTCGCGAACGCGGCTCGTGACGAGGTGGTAGTGGAAGAGCTGCACCGGTCGGCCATGGTACGAAGCCACCGACATGGAACGCGTCAGCGGCATCGAGGTCGAAGCCTGGAACGGCTCCGTGCTGCGCTCGACCGGCGGCGAGACGCTCGTCTGGGCGCTCTTCCCAGCCGAGACCGACTACTTCGGCCGCGCGATCGGCAGGCGATGGTGAACTACCGCGTCCCGGACCTCGACGCGATGATGGCGCAGCTCCGCGAAGCAGGGGTCGCCGTCGAAGGACCGATGGAGCACGAGAATGGACGCTTCGGCTGGGGCACCGACCCCGAGGGGAACCGATTCGAGCTCTGGCAGCCGAAGCCCGGTAGCTAGCCGCGGGCCGGCTCGAACCTGAGCTTCGCGGCCTCCGCGGGCACCTCGGTGGGATATTCGCCGGTGAGGCACGCGCGGCAGAGGCCCGAGGCCGGCCTCCGTGTCGCCTCCACGAGCCCGTCGTGAGAGAGATAGGCGAGCGAGGTGGCGCCCACGTATTCGCGCACCTCCTCGACCGTGCGCGTCGCGGCGATCATCTCCGACGGATCTGCGAGGTCGATCCCGTAGAAGCACTGGCCGATCACCGGTGGCGACGAGATGCGCAGATGCACCTCGGCTGCGCCGGCGTCGAAGAGCATCCGCACGATCTCGCGCGTCGTGTTGCCGCGGACGATCGAGTCGTCGACCGCGACCACGCGCTTCCCCGCGACTTCGGCGACTGGGTGGTACTTGAGCCTGATGCCCTGGCGGCGCAGATCCTGGTCGGGCTGGATGAAGGTGCGCTGGACGTAGCGGTTCTTGATCAACCCCTCGCTGAACGGCAGGCCGAGCGCCCGCGCGAAGCCGATCGCGGCGGGCGTGCCCGAGTCGGGGATCGGCAACACGAGGTCGGCCTCGACCGGCGCCTCCTCGGCCAGCCGCTCGCCCATCCGCACTCGGGCGTTGTGCACCTCGATCCCCTCGAGCCGGCTGTCCGGGCGCGCGAGGTAGAAGAACTCCCAGATGCACAGCGCGCCGCCGTCGGTCTGCTCGATCGCCTGGGTCGCGTGCAGCCCGTCGGCGTCCGCCACGACGAGCTCGCCGGGAGCGACCTCGCGGACCAGCTCCGCGCCGACGAGGTCGAGCGCGCACGTCTCCGAGGCGAAGACCCAGTCGTCCTGCAGCCGACCGATCACGAGCGGACGGAAGCCGTGCGGGTCGCGAAAGCCGACGAGCCGTCCCTCCGAGAGCGCGACGATCGAGTAGGCGCCCTCGAGTCGGCGCATCGCGTTCGCCACCGCCTCCTCGAGTGGGGCGGGGTCGTTCGCGATCAGCGCTGCGATCAGCTCGCTGTCCGAGGTCGTCCCGAGCGGAACGCCGTCCTCGCGCAGCGCGTCCCGGAGCTGTCCGACGTTGATCAGGTTGCCGTTGTGACCGAGGGCGACCGTGCGGGCTCGGCCGTGCTGGACGAGGGGCTGCGCGTTCGCCCACTGCGACGAACCGGTCGTCGAGTAGCGGTTGTGGCCGATCGCGACCTGGCCGTGCAGGCCGCCGAGCTTCTGCTCGTCGAACACCTGGGAGACGAGCCCGAGGTCGCGGAGCCCCGTCAGCCGCCCGTGCTCGGAGACCGCGATCCCCGCCGACTCCTGTCCACGATGCTGGAGCGCGAAGAGTCCGAAGTACGTCAGCCGCGCGACGTCGCGCTCGGGTGCGTAGACGCCGAAGACGCCGCACATCAGTGATCCTCGCGATCTGCTTGTTGGATGCCTGGGTCGCGAGCCCCAAGCGATGCAAGGACGCAGCGAGCGTCGATAGCCGAAGCTATCGGCGCGACCAAGGACGCCGCAGCGCGCCGCGTGCCCGCGGGCCAGGCGCCGGCAGGGTGGGTCGCGAGAGTCACTTAGCGGACCACGCCGATCTGGACGAAGCCGCGGGAGCCGAGGCGCTGCAAGCGGCCGGGGCGGCAAGCGAGGATCGCGGCGCCGCGCCGCGAGTCGTAGTCGGACGGGAGCTCGACGTCGGCCTCCAGGCCGCCGCTCCAGGCCACGGCCTCGGCGAGAGCCGCTTCGATCCCGCCGCTGCCGACGTCGTGGCAGAGGCTCAGGTGCGTCGCGGCCTTCCAGAGGAAGCGGATCAGCGCGGTCTCGGCCGCGAGCGAGCCGTCGGGCGAGGTTGCGAGCAGCACGGCATCGCCGCTCTGCCAGCGGTTCGGTACGCGCCGCACGTCCGGCACGAGCCCGACGCAGCCGACCACGGGCGTGGGAGGGATCGAGGCGCCGTCGACGTCGTTGTAGAGCGAGACGTTGCCCGAGACGACCGGGATCTCGAGGGCCTCCGCGGCCTGCGCGATTCCCTCGATCGCCTGGGCGAGCTCGTGGGCGATCGCGGGCTTCTCGGGGTTCCCGAAGTTGAGGCAGTCGGTGAGCCCGATCGGCTCGCCGCCGGCGCACGCGACGTTGCGGGCGGCGCCGAGCGTCGCCTGGACGCCCGCACGGAAGCCGTCGGTCTCGCCGGGCGCGGGTCCCTGCAGCGCGACCGCGAGCCCACGCAGTGACGGCCGCAGACGGAGAACCGCCGCGTCGAGGCCGGGTCGCCGGACGGTGCGAGAGCCGACGAGATGGTCGTACTGCTCGATCACCTCGCGGACCTCGAACGCAGGCGGCGCGATCTGCCGCACCGGACGCGTCTCGGCCGCCTGCTCGACCTCGTAGCGAGGACACTCGTCGGTCAACAGGCGCGCGGGGATGTCGCCGACGACATCGCCCTCGTGGAAGGCGCGGAGCGAGCCGGATTCGGTCACCTCGCCGATCACCGTGCACGCCAGCTCCCAGCGGGCGCAGACGCCCTGCAGCGCGTCGAGCATCTCGGGCCGGATGACCGCCACCATCCGCTCCTGCGACTCCGAGATCATGATCTCCCACGGCTCCATGCCCGCCTCGCGCAACGGCACGCGGTCGAGGTGGACGTCGATGCCGACGCCGCCCGTGGCCATCTCGGAGAGGGCCGACGCGAGGCCCGCGGCGCCGCAGTCCTGCAGCGACTCGACGAGGCCCGCCTCGACGAGCTCGAGGGAGACCTCGATCAGCTTCTTGCCCGTGAACGGGTCGCCGACCTGGACCGAGGGCCGTTTGTCGGCGTCTCCGTCGCTCAGCTCCGCGCTGGCGAGCACCGAGGCTCCGCCGATGCCGTCGCGGCCGGTCGTCGCTCCGTAGAGGACGACGAGCCGTCCCGGCCCGCTCGCCTTCGCCGAACGCAGGCGGCCGGTCTCGAGCAGTCCCACGCACATCGCGTTGACGAGGCAGTTCGAGGCGTAGGCCGGGTCGAAGACGGTCTGGCCGCCGACCGTCGGCACGCCGACGCAGTTGCCGTAGTGGCCGATGCCGGCCACGGCCTGCTGGAAGTGGAAGCCCGGCTCGCCGAACCAGAGCCCGTCGAGGAGCGCGATCGGCCGTGCCCCCATCGCGATCACGTCGCGCAGGATCCCGCCGATCCCCGTCGCCGCCCCCTGGAACGGCTCGACGGCGGACGGGTGGTTGTGGGACTCGACCTTGAAGGCGACCGCCGTCCCGTCGCCGAGGTCGAGGACGCCGGCGTTCTCCCCAGGCCCCTGCAGGACGCGCTCGCCCGCCGACGGCAGCCGCTTCAGGAGGGGTGCCGAGTGCTTGTAGCCGCAGTGCTCCGACCAGAGGAGGGAGAAGACTGCGAGCTCGAAGTGGTTCGGGTCGCGGCCGAGCAGCTCCCGGATACGGTCCGCTTCCCAGTCCGTCAGACCAAGGGCGCGGTGGAGGGGCTGTTGGGCGGCCAGCTCCGTCAGGTGATTCAGTCTAGTGGCGCGTGCGGAGGAATCTCACGGGACCGGGCTGCGTTGCGCTTCACTAGGTAGATGCGTCGCCCGGCCGTCATCCTTGTGCTGCTGGCGCTCATCTGGGGAGCGTCGTTCATGCTGATCAAGATCGCCGACCGGGAGCTGACCCCGGCGACCCTGATCCTCGGCCGGGTCGCATCGGCCGCGTTGCTCCTGGCAGTGATCGCCTTCGTACGTCTCGGCCCCCGGCGGACGCTCGAGGAGATCCGCGCCAGATGGGGTTGGCTCGTCGTCGTCGGGATCGTGAACACGGCGGTGCCGTTCTGGCTCCTCAGCTGGGGAGAGACGCGCATCGACTCCGGTCTCGCCTCGATCATCCAGGGAGCGGTGCCGATCTTCAACGCGCTGCTCGCCTTTGCGTTCTTTAGGGAGGAGCGGGTCGGCGGCATCCGGCTGGTCGGCCTTGTGATCGGCTTCGTCGGCGTGGCGCTGCTCGTCGGCGCGCAGCCGCAGGGCAAGCTGCTCGCCGCCCTGGCCATCGTGGCCATGGCCCTCTGTTACGCGTTCGGAACGCTGATCGCGGGGCGCCACCTCCGGGGCACGCCGCCACTTGTAGTGGCGCTCGCGTCGACCGGCGTCTCGACGATCGCCGTCCTGCCCGTCGGCGTCATCCAGGCGCCGTCCGGGATGTGGCACGGAGAGACGATCATGGCGATCCTCGTGCTCGGTTTCGTCGGGACCGCGTTCGCGTACCTGCTCTTCTTCGCGCTCATCCAGCGGGCAGGCGCGAACTATGCGACGCTCGTGACCTATCTCGTGCCGCCGATCGCGCTCGCGTACGGCGCGATCTTCCTCGGCGAGAGCTTCGGGGCGACGGCGTTCGCTGCCCTCGCGCTCATCCTCGTCGGGGTCGCGCTCGCGACCGGCTCCGTTCGTCTAGCCTCGCTGCGTGCCGGTCGAGCTGAGGCGCGCGAAGCCGCCTGACGCGGACTTCATGCTCGCGCTGCTCGGCGACGACGACGTCCGGCAGTTCCTCGCCCCGCGCACCGCGACGACGCGGGACGAGGTGCTCGAGGAGATCGAGCGCTCGCTCGCCGAGCCGGACGTCTTCGGACGCTTCGTGATCGAGGTCGACGGAGAGCCGGCCGGGACACTCGGCTTCCACGCGGCCAACGAGCGGAACCGGATCGCGCGGCTCGAGCGGCTCGCCGTCGACCCGGACTTTCGCGGCCGCCGGCTCGCCGACGAGGCGGCGCGGCTCTTCCAGCGCCACCTGATCGAGGAGCTCGGCTACCACCGGCTCGAGCTCGAGATCTACGCCTTCAACGAGCGTGCCTGCGCGCATGCCGAGCGGGCCGGCTTCGTCCGCGAGGGGCGGAAGCGGAAGGCGTACCTCAAGGACGGCGAATGGGTCGACTCGGTGCTCTACGCGCTGCTGCCGGAGGAGCTCGCCTAGCAGGCGCGAATCTCTCGACGTGCCGGTCACGGAGCACTGGCAGGACGACCCGGAGGAGCACGACTTCCCGGCCGCCGCCGACTACCTGAGCCTGCTCGCCCCTCCGGACGAGGTCGCGAGCGTCGTCGAGGCCCTTCGCTCGGCCGAAACCACTCACCGCAAGGCGAAAGACCTGCTGCGCGCGAGCCGGCTCGGGCTGCTCTCGTCCGACAACGTGCACGTGAAGAAGGATCTCGCCAAGGTCGGGGACGGCAAGTGCTTGTCGCCGGTGCTGCTCGTGCGCGGCCGCGCCGAGAAAGGCGTGCCGCTCACGGTCGCCGACGGCTACCACCGAATCTGCGCCAGTCACCACCTCGACGAGGACGCCGACGTCCCTTGCCGGCTCGTCGCCTGGCCGTAGGCGGAAATCGGCGCCTTGAGCAAGGAAGACGCCACGCGCGCTCTCGACCACGTGGTCGTGGTGCTGTTCGAGAACCGTTCGCTCGACAACGTGCTCGGGCACCTCTACGGCCCCGGCGATGGCAAGACCTTCGAGGGTGTGCTCGGGAAGGAGCTGAGCAACCCGATTCCGGAGTGGGCCGAGCACGGCGCCGAGAAGAAGGTCGTGCCGTACTCGGTCGCGACGGACCTGGACTCGCCGAACCCGGATTCGGGCGAGGAGTGGTACCACACGAACACGCAGCTCTACGGCGTCCTCGACGAGCACAACCGCTACAAGATCGGCGAGGACGTCGCCGAGCCGTGGAATGCGCCGGAGCCCGGTGCGACGCCCACGATGGACGGCTTCGTCGCGGACTACATCAGCACGTTCACGGGCGAGATGGGCCGGCAGCCGACGTACGACGAGTACGCCCAGATCATGACCGGGTTCACGCCCGAGCAGCTGCCCGTCCTGAACGGGATCGCGCGCGAGTTCGGCGTGTTCGACCACTGGTTCTCGGAAGTCCCCTCGCAGACGTTCATGAACCGCTCCTTCTGGACGGCGGCGACCTCGTCCGGGATGGTCGTGAACTCCCCGGCGGGGAAGTGGCTCAAGCACAACGACGCCGAGACGATCTTCGAGCGGCTCGAGCAGCACGGCAGGACCTGGAAGATCTACGTGGCGGAGCCGATGGCGATCTCGTTCCACGGGCTCATCCACTACTCGCGCCTCAAGCATCGGCTGGCGACGCACGTGGTGCCGTTCGCAGAGTTCGAGCGGGACGCATCGGCCGGAACGCTGCCCGACTTCTCGCTGATCGAGCCGAACCTCATCCGCGGGCACGGCGACTACCACCCGGCGTTCGGCCGCTCGCTCGGTCACCACCTCAATGCCGGTTCCCTCGATCCCCCGGCCTCGGTCCTTGCCGGCGAAGCCTTCCTGCAGCGCATCTACGACTCGTACCGCTCCAGCACGTCGGAGTCGGGCTCGAACGTCTGGACCACGGCCCTGCTGATCGGCTGGGACGAGCCGGGCGGAACCTACGACCACGTTCCGCCGGGCGCCGCCCCACCGCCCGACCCGGACGCGCCGGCCGGCGAGATGGGGTTCAGGTTCGACCGCTCGGGCTACCGCGTGCCCGCGATCCTCGTCTCTCCCTGGGTCCCGCGGGGCTCCGTCTTCAACGACGAATACCGCCACACCTCGCTGATCGCCACGCTGCGCAAGGTCTGGAACCTCGGCGAGACGCTCACCGGACGCGACGCCTCGGCGCGACCCTTCGACGACCTGCTCACCCTCGACGAGCCGCGCGATCCGAAGACGTGGGCGGCTTTCACCGCCCTCCCCGTCCCGGAATGGCAACTCGACGAGGCCGCCCTCAACCGGGGCCTCAGTGGGCTCGGCAAGACCATGGGTCGTGGGGTGATCGAACACGCCAAGGAGCTGGGCATCGAGCTCCCGGCGCGGATCGACCACGGGGCCACAGAGCTCGCCCCGGCGGTCATCCTCGACGGCTTCGCACACATCGCCTGGCACTACTTCCCCCTACTCGCACCGGACGCCGCGGCGGCCGCCACCTAGAGGAGAGCGACATGGCAGACATGCAGACGCCGGCTACGAAGGCGCAGGAGCCTGTGAAGATCCAGTTGCCCGGCTTCTTCGCGGAGAAGGAGGAGCAGTTCCTGCAGGCGATCGCCGACTTCCAGGACCCCAGCCAGGAGTGGCGGCGTCTGTTCTCGGAGCTGTACGGCACCTTCCTTCTCGTGCTGGTCGCCGCGGGGGGCGGGATGATGAGCCAGGCGTTCCCCGGCACCATCACCCGGACCGCCGCGGTGGTCGCGCCCGGCCTGATGGTCATGGGGATCATCATGTTCATGGGCAAGATCTCCGGAGCCCACCTGAATCCTGCCGTGAGCATCGCCTTCAGCCTGCGTGGCGACTTCCCCTGGCGCCGGGTTCCGGGCTACGTGATCGTCCAGCTGATCGGTGCGACGCTCGCGTCCCTCGTCCTCTGGGGTGTCGTCGACGTCTCCGCGAAATACGGCGGCAACTACCCCGCGGGCGGGTACTCGGACTGGCGAGCGCTTGCGATGGAGATGCTGCTCACCTTCGGCCTGGTGAGCGTGATCCTCGGAACCGCCTCGGGCGCACAGAACATCGGGATCATCGGCGCGATCGGCGTCGGGGGCTACATCGCGCTCGCCGGGCTGTGGGGAAGCCCGATCTCGGGCGCCTCCATGAACCCCGCCCGCACGTTCGGGCCGGATCTCGTCTCCGGAACGTGGACGGGGTACTGGATCTACATTGTCGGGCCGATCGTGGGAGCGTCCATCGCAGTGGCCTGTGCGTACGTCCTCCGCGGTCCGGGCGGCGGCCGGGCGGGGTCCGCCGCGGCGCAGGGCGGGCTCTTCACCGAGGTACGACGGGACCAGGCCTAGCCCGTAGGATTCGGCCATGGCCGACTTCCTCCACACCATGGTCCGGATCACGGATCCGGACAAGAGTCGCGCTTTCTACGAGGCGCTCGGCTTCCGTTTCGAGCGGGACATGGACATCGTCCGAGACGGCGAGGTCGAGGCGACGAACTACTTCTTCGGCATCGGCGACCAGGAGTCGGTGTTGGAGCTGACGTTCAACCACGACGGGCGCACCTACGACCTCGGCACCGGCTACGGGCACATCGCGGTGAGCGTCGACGACCTCGCTGCGTCGCTGGTGGAGCTGAAGGAGCAGGGCATCGAAGCCGAACGCGAGCCCTATCGCGTGCGCGAAGGCGGCTCGCTCCTCTGCTTCGTCCAGGATCCCGACGGCTACCGCATCGAACTGATCGACCGCAGCGGCAATTAGCGGGGTCGGGCGCTGAGCGACCCCGCGGCGCAGAGACTCGCCGACGGGCCGGGCTAGGATCGCCTGCGATGGCGGTCGCGCTCGCACTCCTGGTCTCCGCGGCGTTCGGCGCCGGCGATCAGTACCTCGGCAGCCTCTCGGCGCACCCGTGGGGAGCGGACATCAGCCTTCTCTCGGCGCCCTGGCTCGTGCTCCCGTTCGTCGCCGGAGCGACGCAGCGGGATGCACGCCGGGCCGCGCTTCTCGGGCTCGCGTGCACGTACGCCGCGCTGCTGGGCTACGGGCTGATGACGCTCAGCCCCGTCGAGAACGCGCACCTGACCGTCACGACCGTCCGCGGCTTCCTCATCAGTGAGCGGAGCGTGCTCCTCGGCGGCGTCGTGACCGGGCCGCTCTTCGGCTGGTTCGGCCAGCAGTGGCGAACCAGGCGGAAGATCGCGGGCGCGCTCGTCACGGCCGCCGCGCTCTGCCTCGAGCCGCTCGCACGGCGCGCGACGATCGATCCGATTCGGTATCGCGACGTCTGGCTCGCGGAGGTCGCCGCCGGCCTGGCGCTCGCCGCCGCGGTGGTCGTCAGCCGCTCTTCGAGGAAGCAGCCAGGGGTAGGTTCGGCCACGTTGCGGGAATAGCCGCGGTTGTGTGGCCCCAGGCGCCCACCTCGGAGCATGTCCGGCGGCTGCAGTCGGTCACCGATGCGGCCCTCGCGCACCTGCGTCTGGACGAGCTCCTGGCGGCGCTGCTCGAGCGCACCCGCCAGATCCTCGAGGTCGACACCTGCGCGATCCTCCTGCTCGACGAGGAGACCGACGAGCTCGTCGCGCGCGCCGCGCTCGGCATCGAGGAAGAGGTAGAGCAGGGCGTTCGGATCCCGGTGGGCGGCGGCTTCGCGGGCCGGATCGCCGCCGAGAAGCGGCCCGTGATCCTCGACGACGTCGACCACGCACACGTCCTCAACCCGCTCCTGCGCGAGAAGGGCATCAAGTCGATGCTGGGCGTGCCGCTCGTGGTGGAAGGAGAGCTCCGCGGCGTCCTCCACGTCGGCTCGCTCGTTCCTCGCGCCTTCCGGGAGGACGAGGTCGAGCTGCTCCAGCTCGTGGCCGACCGGGCTGCGCTCGCCATCGAGCACGCTCGCGTGTTCGAGGCCGAGCGCGCTGCGCGCGAGCGGATCGAGCACGTGCAAGCGGTGACCGACGCGGCGCTCGCGCATCTCGAGGTGAACGAGCTCCTCCGCGTCCTCCTGCCGAGGATTCGCGACATCCTGCGCACTGACACCTGCGCAGTGCTGCTCCTCGACGAGGAGACGGACGAGCTGGTCGCGCGCGCCGCGCTCGGCATCGAGGAAGAGGTCGGCGTCCGGATCCCGCTCGGCGCCGGCTTCGCCGGCCGGGTGGCGCTCGAGGCTCGGCCGCTGGCGATCGACGTCGACGAGTACCCGATCTTCAACCCGATCCTGCGCGAGAAGCGGCTCAAGACGATGCTCGGGGTGCCGTTGCTCGTCCGGGGGGTCCCGCTGGGCGTCCTCCATGTCGGGAGGCTGACGCCGAGGCTGTTCACGCGGGACGAGGTCGAGCTCCTGCAGATCGTCGCCGAGCGCGTGGCGATCGCGATCGAGCGGGCGCAGCTGCACGAGGAGGTCCTCCAACTCGACCAGCTCAAGCTCAACTTCGTCGCCGTCGCTTCGCACGAGTTGCGGACGCCGGCCACCTCCGTCTACGGCGTGCTCAAGACGCTGGCGGATCGCGGCGGCCAGCTGAGCGAGGAGCTGCGAGAGGAACTCCTTCGCGTCGGCGTCGAGCAGGGCGAGCGCCTCCGGCGGCTGGTCGAGGAGTTGCTCGACCTCTCGCGCCTCGATGCACGCGCGATCAACGTCGAGCCGCGGCCGGTCGTTCTGAAGGCGGCAGTGGCGGACGTCGTCCGTGGTGCGCTCTTGGAGTCCGACGCGGTCGAGCTGGACATCCCGGACGACCTCGCCGCCGTCGTCGATCCGCTCGTGCTCGACCGGGTGGTCTCGAACCTCGTGGCGAATGCGGTCCGGTACGGGGCCCCGCCGATCCGGATCGTCGCGCGCCGGCGCGACCGCCATCTCCGCGTGGCTGTCGAGGACGGAGGGCTCGGCGTTCCGAAAGACCTCGAGGGCAAGGTCTTCGACCGTTTTGCCCGCGGCAGCGAGACCGGACATGGCCTCGGGCTCGCGATCGCCCGCGCGTACGCCCAGGCGCACGGAGGAGATCTCGTCTACGACCCTCGTCCGGGCGGCGCCCGCTTCGAGCTGCTCATCCCCCAGGAGAGGAACGCGCCCGGCATGCGTCCTACTGCTTCGCCACCTGCTGCTGGATCGCAGTGAGCGTCGCCGGCCCGGCGACGCCGTCCTCCGGGAGTCCCTGCGCGACCTGGAACTTCTCCACCGCGATCTGCGTGTCTTGCCCGTAGATGCCGTCGGGCTTGCTCGACAGGAAGCTGAGCGACACGAGAGCTTGCTGGAGGAGCGTCACCTGGGAACCAGTGTCACCCAGCTGCAGTGTCTGTGACGTCGAAGGCGTATTCGTCGTGGCGGTCGTGGTCGTTGCCGTCGTGGTCGGGGTCGAGGCCGTGGTCAGCGGCTTCGGCGGGGGCGCCACGGTCGGCGTCGGCGGGCTGCTGCCGTTGAACACGCCGAAGGCGGCGAGAATCGCGAAGAAGACGGCAAGGAGGCAGATGGCGATGATCGCCGCCTGCGTCGCCGTCAGCTTCCTCCCGGCGACGACGATCTCGCGTCGGCTCGACGAGGGCCCGGCCTCGTCCTCCGGCAGGACCCAGACCTCGTCGGCGTCCTCGTACACGCCGCGGCCGACCGCACTCTGCGTCTCGGTCGGCGGCTCGGGCTCGTCGAACCAGTCGTCGTAGCCCGGGTCGCGCTCGTCGCGATCCATGGCTGCGGACCGTACAGGCTGCGGGGCCGGGCCGACAAGAGAGGTAGCCTCGCGCCCGGTGACGGCGCTCCTCATCGTCCTCGCGATCGGCTTCGCGTGGAGCATCGGCGCGCACTACACGGGCGCCGTGATGGGGATGCCGCACGCGCTGCGCGCGATCGGCGCGTGGCAGGCCCTGCTCCTCATGGCGCCGCTCGCGTTTCTCGGCGCGACGTTCGCGAGCCATGCGGTCGAGCAGCGGGTCGGCTCGGGCCTCACCGACCGGCCGCTCTCGGTCGAGCAGCAGGTCGTCGTGATCGGTGTCGCGTTCGCCGTGACAACCTTCTTCAACCGCTTCCGCATGCCGACCTCGACGATCCAGATCCTCGTCTTCTCGGTCATCGGGGTCGCGCTCGCGACCGACATCGGCGTTCGCTGGTCCGCCATCGGGCGCCTCGTCGTCGTCTGGGCGGTCGCGCCCATCGCGGCGATCATCCTCGGCCTCCTGCTCACGCTCGTGCTCGACCGCCTTCGGCTCGGAGAGCGAACCGGAGCGGTTCTCGTCGCGATGGGGGCGGTGGCCGCGTTCGCGATGGGCGCGAACGACGTCTCGAATGCGAGCGGAGCGCTCGTCGGCACCGGCACCTTCAGCCCGCTCGCGGCGGGAGCGATCGGGGGTGCCGCCATCGCGGTCGGCGTCCTCACCTGGGGCAAGCCGCTCCTGCGGCGCGTCGCCTTCGAGATCGTCGACGTGGATCGAGCCATGGCGACCGCGGCGCAGCTCGTCCAGGCCGGCGTCGTGCTCGCGGCCGTCGCGTTCGGCTTCTTCACCTCGATGAACCAGGCCCTCGTCGGCGCGATGGCGGGCGCCGGATTCGCCCGCGGTCGCGAGACGGTTCATCTCTCGACGCTCTTCTCGATTCTCCAGGGCTGGGTGCTCGGTCCGGCCGTCTCGATCGCGGCCGGGTTCGTCTTCGGTTTGATCGTTCGCTGATTTACTGCGAAGCCGGCACGAACGCGTCACGTTTGCGCGGCTAGCGTCCTCGTCATGGCGACGAGGGCGGCGACACCGTGGGGACCGGCGGATCTCGTGGAGGAGCTGACCGTCCCGCAGCAGGCCGGCAAGAAGCGGTTCGCCTCGAAGGTTCAGTTGCTCGAGACGGCGAAGGGGGAGAAGCTCGTTCGCTTCTCCTACGCGGGCTCGGGAGGCGGCGCGCGCGGGCCGGTGACCCTCCGAGAGCGAGACATCGGACGGCTGAAAGCCGCCCTCGAGCAGTGTCCCGCGCTGGGGGAGGCTCTCGGGATAGGCCCCTAGATCGTGGCGAGCACGCTGGCGCGGGCGGCATCGACGAGCGAGGCGAGGAGCAGTGCGCCGTCGTCGGAGCCGAGCAGCGGATCGACCGCGTGCTCGGGGTGGGGCATGAGCCCCATCACGTTGCCGGCCTCGTTGCAGACCCCGGCGATGCCCTCGACGGATCCGTTCGGGTTGTCGACATAGCGGAGCACGACCTGGGTGGGATGGAGATCCGGCGGCGGGAGGTACCGGCCGTCGCCGTGCTTCACGGGGAGCACGAGCCGTTGCCCGGCGGTGCAGCGCCTGGTGAACGGCAGGTCGTCCCTCTCGACGGTCAACGGCGCGTCGCGGCAGACGAAGCGGAGCGATCCGTTGCGCAGCAGGGCTCCCGGCAGTAGGCCCGCTTCGCAGAGAATCTGGAAGCCGTTGCAGATCCCGAGCACGAGCCCGCCGCCCTCCGCGAACTCGCAGACCGCGGCGGTGGCGGGCGAGAAGCGGGCGATCGCGCCGCAACGGAGGTAGTCGCCGTAGGAGAAGCCGCCGGGAAGGACGACCGCGTCGAGATCGGGCAGCTCATGCTCCTCGTGCCAGACCGCCACGGTCTCGGCGTCGAGGGCAGCCAGCGCCCAGATCGCGTCCCGGTCGTCCTGCGAGCCCGGATACGTGACAACGCCGATCCGCGGTTGCGGGCTGGCCATCAGCCGGCGACCTCGATCTCGTAGCTCTCGACGAGCGGGTTCGCCAGCAGCCGCTCGCACATCTGCTCCACCTGCGCCTTGGCTGTCGCCTCGTCCGCCGCGTCGAGCTCGAGGTCGATCACCTTGCCCACACGGGTGTCCTGCACCTCGAAGCCCAGCTGACCGAGCGCCGAGGCGACCGCTTCGCCCTGCGGGTCGAGGATGCCGGGCTTCGGCCGAAGAAGGACAGTCGCCCTCACCCCAACACCACGCCCGGGTCGTCACGGTAGGCCGGGAACGGGATTGTGGTCAGCCGCTCGAAGGCCTCGTGGTACTTCTTGCGCGTGACCTGCACCACGTCGTCCGGTAGTTCCGGGCCGGGATCGGTCTTGTCCCAGCCGGTCGTCTCGCAGTAGTCGCGGACGTATTGCTTGTCGAAGCTGTCCTGTGCGCGTCCGGGCTCGTACGTGTCGCCGGGCCAGAAGCGCGACGAGTCGGGGGTCAGCGCCTCGTCGCCGAGGACGAGGACGCCGTCGGAGTCGAGCCCGAGCTCGAACTTCGTGTCGGCGATGATGATTCCCGCCTGCAGCGCGTGGTCGGCCGCCGTCTTGTAGAGACGGAGCGAGACTGCCTCGGCCTCGCGGAGCCGCTCCTCGCCGATCAGCTTCGCCGCCTGCTCGCGCGTGATGTTCTCGTCGTGCCCCTCCTGCGCCTTCGTGGCCGGGGTGAAGATCGGCTCGGGCAGCTTGTCCGACTCGCGGAGCCCCTCCGGCAGGCGGTGCCCGCAGACCTCGCCGTTCGCCCGGTAGTCCTTCCAGCCCGATCCGGCGAGGTAGCCGCGCACCACGCACTCGATCGGCAGCATCTCGAGGCGGCGGCACTCCATCGAGCGGCCGTCGTCACGGATCGCGAGCATGTGGTTCGGCACGATCGGCGCGAGGAGCGTGAACCAGTAGCCGGAGAGGCCGGTCAACACGCAGCCCTTGTCCGGGATGTCGGTCGGCAGGACGACGTCGAAGGTCGAGATCCGGTCGGAGGCGACGAGCAGCAGGCGCTCGTCGTCGATGGCATAGATGTCGCGCACCTTTCCGGACGCGATGTGGGTCTCAGGCATGGAGCGGCTCCTCCTTGAGAGCTTCGAGACGGGCGAAGACGGTGTCGACGTGACGCGTGTACGCGCGGAGGTCGAAGATCGAGCCGAGGTCGACGCGCGAGGCGATCTCTTCGTCGCCGCGGCACAACTCGCGGAAGTCGAGCTCCTCCTCCCAGGCACGCATCGCCGCCCGCTGGACGAGGCGGTAGGCGTCGTCCCGGGCGAGGCCGTACTCAACGAGCGCGTTGAGGACGCGCTGGCTGAAGAAGAGGAAGTGGCTCTCCTCGAGGTTGCGGCGCATCCGCTCGGGCCGTACGACGAGACCCTCCACGAGCCAGGCGAAGCGGTCGAGCATGTAGTCGAGTGCGAGGAAGGCGTCGGGAATCGCGACGCGCTCTGCCGACGAGTGGGAGATGTCCCGCTCGTGCCAGAGGGCGACGTTCTCCAGGCCGACGAGCGAGCAGGCTCGTACGACGCGCGCCAGGCCGCAGATCCGCTCCGCTACGACGGGATTCCGCTTGTGCGGCATCGCCGAGGAGCCCTTCTGGCCGCGGCCGAACGGCTCCTGCACCTCCGCGACCTCGGTGCGGGCCAGGTGCCGGATCTCGAGCGCGAAGGCGTCGAGGGAGGAGGCGACGACTGCGAGCGCTGTGAGGAGCTCGGCGTGCCGGTCACGCTGGAGGATCTGCGTCGACGTGGGCGCAGGCTCGAGGCCGAGTCGCTCGCACGCGAGTCGTTCCAGCTCGGGGTCGGTCGCGGCGTACGTGCCCACGGCGCCGGAGAGCTTCCCGACCCGCATTCCCTCGAGCGCCCGCGCGACGCGCTCGCGGCCGCGGGCCAGCTCGAACGCCCAGCCGGCGAGCTTCAGCCCGAAGGTCGTCGGCTCGGCATGGACGCCGTGCGTACGGCCGATCTGCAGCGTCTCGCGGTGCTCCTGGGCGCGCGCTGTAACGGAGGCAAGAGCGCGTTCGAGCCCCGCGACGATCAGCGCACCGGCCTCGCGCACCTGCAGCGAGAGCGCGGTGTCGACGACGTCGGACGAGGTGAGGCCGTAGTGGAACCAGCGGCCTTCCTCGCCGAGCTGCTCGGCGACGGCGTCGACGAAGGCGGCGGTGTCGTGTTGGAGCGTCGCCTCGAGCTCGGCCACCCGCTCGGCGCTCGGCGGGGTCGCCTCGGCGATGCGGCTCGCTCCGTCCTCGGGCACGACTCCCAGCTCGGCCCAGCCTGCGGTCGCCGCCTGCTCGACCGCGAGCCAGGTGGCGAGCTTCCCCTCGTCCGACCAGATCCTGGCCATGGCCGGGCGGGAGTAGCGGGCGATCACGGCTCCAGTCTAGGGCGCGCGCCCGCCGTCGCCCGGTTCAGCTGTTGAGGATGCGGAGCGCGAGGGCGCCCGCGTTTTTCGCGTTGTCGACGCCGACCGCCGCGACCGGCACGCCGGGCGGCATCTGCGCGATCGCGAGCAGCGCATCGAGGCCGTCGAGGACGCTGAGGCTCGAGCGGAGCGGGACGCCGATCACGGGCAGGTCGGTGTGCGCTGCGACCGCGCCGGGCAGCGCGGCCGCGAGCCCGGCGCCACAGATGAGCACGCGCAGCCCACGGTCGCGGGCGGTGCGTGCGTACTCCGCGACGGCGTCGGGAGTGCGGTGCGCCGACCGCACGTCGAACTCGTATCCGACGCCGGCCTCGTCGAGCAGCGTGAATGCGCCCTGCATCCGTTCCCGGTCGGACTCCGAGCCTACGAGGATCCCGACCAGAGGGCCGTCAGCCATTCGCGGCGATGTCGGTTCGCAACTGCATGCCGGCGAAATCTATGCGTCCCGCAGCCTCGTACGCCGCACTTCGCGCGGCCTCGACCGTGGCGCCGAGGCCGACGACGTCGAGGATGCGGCCGCCGTTCGTGACGAGACTTCCGCCGTGCAGCGCGGTTCCCGCATGGAAGACGAGCGCTCCCGTCGCCTCGGCCTCCTCGACGCCGTCGATCGGAGTTCCCTGGTCGCTGCTCTCCGGATACTCGCCGCCGGCGAGCACGACCGTGACGGCAGCTCGATCCGCAATCTCGGGAGGCCGTGAGAGGTCCCCCGCGAGCAGCGGCAGGAGGTCGCTCTCCAGTCGGGGCAGGAGCGACTGCGTCTCGGGATCGCCGAAGCGGCAGTTGAACTCGATCAGGCGCAGGCCGTCCTCCGTTCTCATCAGTCCCGCGTAGAGAAGGCCGTGGAACGGCGTGCCGCGGCTCGCAAGCTCGCGCAGCACCGGCAGGTGCACCGTCTCGAGGATCTCGGGCGCCTCCTCGTCGGCGACGTCGGGCAGCGGAGAGAAGGCGCCCATCCCGCCGGTGTTCGGACCGGTGTCGCCGTCGCCGATGCGCTTGTAGTCGCGGGCCGGCGGGAAGGCGACGCCCTCCTCACCCGCGGCCGCCGCGAAGAGCGACAGCTCGGGCCCCTCGAGCAGCTCCTCGACGTGGAACGTCTGCCCCTGCGCTGCCCGCAGCCCTGCGTCGAGCTCGTCCTGCGTTGGGCAGACCCAGACTCCCTTGCCGGCGGCGAGGCCGTCGAGCTTGACGACGCAGGGCGGCCGCGCGACCGGCAGCGTCCGCGCGGTCGGCACGCCGGCGGCGTCCATCACCTCCTTGGCGAACGACTTCGAGCCCTCGATCCGCGCCGCCGCCGCGCTCGGGCCGAAGACGGCGATCCCGCGCCGGCGCAGCTCGTCGGCGAGGCCTGCGACCAGGGGCGCCTCGGGGCCGACGACGACGAGGTCGATCCGTAGCCCTCGCGCGAGCGAGACGAGCGCAGAGGGGTCGTCGGCGCGCACGGGATGGCAGTGGGCGAGCGCCGCGATCCCTGGGTTGCCGGGGGCGGCGTGCAGCTCGGTGAGGCCGGCGCTGCGGGAGAGGGACCACGCGAGCGCGTGCTCGCGACCTCCCGACCCGACGACGAGCACTCTCACCGGGCGATCGTATGCTGCGTCCCTGATGGACGCGCCGCCCTACTCCGCCGCCGCGGTCGACGTCCTCCGGCTCCCGGCGGGCACGACCGAGCCGGACCGGGTCGCGGTCGAGGAGCCGCTCGAGATCCGGATCGCGGGCCGGCCGGTCGCGGTCACGATGCGGACGCCCGGGCACGACGAGGAGCTCGCGCTCGGCTTCTGCCTCTCGGAGGGGCTGCACCCACGCGACGCGCGGCTGCCCGACGATCTCGCCGCGAACACGGTCGAGGTCGACGCGCCCGGCTTCGATCCTTCGCGGCTCCAGCGCAGCTTCTACACCTCGTCCTCCTGCGGGGTCTGCGGAAAGGGCGCGCTCGAGGCCGTGGAGGTCGAGGCGCAGCGCGTCGAGTCGCAGCTGCTGCTGCCGATGTCGCTCGTCGGGTCGCTGCCCGACCGGCTGCGCGAGGCGCAGGCCGCGTTTGCGGTCACCGGCGGCCTGCACGCGACCGGGCTCTTCTCGGCGGCCGGCGATCCGCTGTGCGTGCGCGAGGACGTCGGCCGGCACAACGCGCTGGACAAGGTCGTCGGCTGGGCTTTCCGCGAGCGGCTGCTGCCGCTCGCCGACCACGTGCTCTGCGTGAGCGGACGGTTGTCCTTCGAGCTCGTCCAGAAGGCAGCCGTCGCCGGCTGCCCGATGCTCGTCGCGGTCGGGGCTCCTTCGAGCCTGGCGGTCGACCTGGCGACCGACCGAGGTCTCACGCTCTGCGGCTTCGTCCGCGGCCGCTCCCTCAATGTGTACACGGAGCCGTGGCGGATCAGCCGTTGAGAGCTCCTAACGCAATGAAGCACCGGCCGCCTGGACGTGCTGTGCGGCACGCTGCCGCGTACTCGGTCGCGCGAATAGCGCTGCTATTCACGCTCCCTGGCACTCGCCCTTCACATCCAGACGGCGCGTGGTCATTCCGTTAGAAGCTCTGAGTGGGATCCTGCTCGTCGGCGGCTCGAGCAGCCGCTTCGGCTCGCCGAAGGAGCTCGCCGAGTTCGAGGGCGAGACGCTCGCCGACCGCGCTTGGCGGCTGCTCGGGGAGGTGTGCGAGGAGCGGCTGACCGTCGGTCCCGGCGGCCTCGACGATCCAGGCACCGGGCCGGTCGCCGCGATCGCCGCCGGCTTGCGTGCCGCGACGCACGAGCTCGCGGTGGTAATCCCGGTAGACATGCCTCTCCTGCCGCCCGGCGCGCTGCGACTGCTGGCCGGGGCCTGCCGCGACGCTGCAACCGCTCAACGTGGCCCGCTCCCCTGCGCGGTCGCCCGCCGCATGCTGCCTGCCTTCGAGACCGGCGAGCACCGCCTCGGCGCAGTCCTGGACGGTCTCGACACCGCCCGCGTCGAGCTCGACGAAGCGCTGCTGGCGAACGTGAACACGCCGGCCGACCTCGCTACGCTCGTCCCTTGAGCGGAGCCTTTCGCGTCGGCGGGGACGAGTACGACAACTTCATGGGCCGCTACTCGAGGAGCCTGGCGCCGCTGTTCGCGGACTTCGCCGGTGTCTCCGCGGGAGCGCGCGCGCTCGACGTCGGCGCCGGCACGGGCGCTCTCACCGCGGTCCTGCTGGCTCGTGGCGCCTCCGTCGCGGCGGCGGATCCGTCGCCCGAGTTCGTGGCGGTGCTGCGCGAGCGCTTCCCGGGCCTCGAGGTCGAGCAGGCGCCCGCAGAGTCACTCCCGTTCGGAGCGGCCGTATTCGACGTGGCGCTCGCTCAGCTCGTCGTCGCCTTCATGTCCGACGCGCCGGCGGCGATCGCGGAGATGGCACGAGTCGCCGGCCGGGTCGCGGTCTGCATGTGGGGCGTCGCGGAGGTCGACATGTTCGCGGCGATCGACCGCGCGGCGGCCGCGGTTGGCGCTTCGCGAGCGACCGAGCCGCGCCGCTACCGAACGCCGCAGGAGATCAACGATCTCCTGGCGCCGCACGGCGAGGTCGAGTCCGCCGAGCTCGACGTGACTGCCGGCTACGTCGACTTCGAGGAGTTCTGGCAGGCGATGGACCGCGGTGTCGGCCCCGCGGGCCAGTGGCTCGCGTCGCTCGACCCCGACCAGCGCGAGCGTGCGCACGACGAGCTGTTCGGGGAGCTCGGCAGCCCTCAGGGACCGTTCGAGCTGAAGGCGCGCGCTTTCGCCGCGGCCGTCACGCCCGCGTGAGAACGGAGGAGCGCTCGGCGCCCGTGCCGACGAGCGTCACCTCGACGTCGAGCTCGCGCTCCACGAACTCGACGTAGCCGCGCGCCGCCTCCGGAAGCTCGGCGACGGACGAGCAACCGTCAAGCGGCTCGTTCCAGCCCTCGAGCACCTCGTACACCGGGGCCGCCGCGTGGAAGTCGCTCTGGTGCGCCGGGAAGTCGCGTGTCTCGGAGCCGTCGCGCGTGCGGTAGCGGACACAGACCGGAAGCTCCGCGAAGTGTGAGAGGACGTCGAGCTTCGTCAGCGCGAGCTGGTCGATCCCGTTCACGCGCGCCGCGTAGCGGAGGGCGACGAGGTCGAGCCAGCCGCAGCGGCGCTCCCGGCCGGTCACCGTCCCGTACTCGCCGCCGAGCTCGCGCATGCGAGCCTGCTCGTCACCTTCGATCTCGGATGGAAACGGTCCCTCTCCGACGCGGGTCACGTACGCCTTCGTGACTCCGACGACGCGGTCGATGCGTTGCGGCCCGATCCCGACCCCGGTGGCCGCGCTCGCCGCGACCGGGTTCGAGGACGTGACGAAGGGATACGTGCCGTGGTCGAGGTCGAGCAGGGTCGCCTGCGCCCCCTCGAACAGCACCTCGCTTCCCCTCGCGGAGCGCGGTGTCGACGTAGAGGGAGGTGTCGGTGACGAGGGGACGCAGCCGTTGCGCATAGCCCTCGTAGCGCGCCGCGACCGCGTCGAGCTCGAACGGCTCCGTCTCGTAGACGCGCTCGAGCCAGAGGTTCTTCTCGGCGAGCGCGACCTCGATCTTCTGGCGCAGGATCTTCGGATCGAGGACGTCCTGGACACGGATGCCGAGCCGCATCGCCTTGTCGGCGTAGCAGGGGCCGATGCCGCGCTTCGTCGTCCCGATCGCGAGCTTGCCGAGCCGCCGCTCGCTCGCCTGGTCGATCGCGAGGTGCCACGGCATGATGAGATGGGCGTTGCCCGAGACGTAGACGTCGGCGGGATGGCCGCGTCGCTCGAACTCGTCGAGCTCGGCGATCAGCACCTCGGGGTCGACGACGCAGCCGTTCCCGATCACGCACGGCTTGCCGCGCACGATCCCGCTCGGCAGGGCCCGGATCTTGTACGTCTCCTCGCCCACCACGATGGTGTGGCCGGCGTTCGGGCCGCCCTGGTAGCGGCAGACGACGTCCGAGTGCTGGGCGAGCAGGTCGACGATCTTGCCCTTTCCCTCGTCGCCCCACTGCGCGCCCACGATGACGGTGGCGGGCACGTCTGAGAAGTATGCCGCCGGTGGAGGCTAGGCGGCGTCCCGCTCGACGAGAATCTCGCGGAAGTCGCGCTGCGCCTCGACCTCGACGTCGCGGCAAAGTCGCCGTAGGCGGCTCACTGAGGGACCGCCGAGGCGGCCGGCGAGCTCGCCCCAGCCGCAATTCGTCGTCACGATCAACAACAACTGCTCCTGCTCCCGCTGGTTGAGGATCTGGTAGATCCGGTCGCGCGTCCACGGCGATGACCAGTCTTCTGCGCCCAGGTCGTCGAGCACGAGGATGTCGAAGCCGCTCGGACTGGGGGGCGGCTCCCCCTGGTCAAAGCTCTCTCTCAGGGCATTGAGCCACTGCGGAACGTTGATGAAGAGCGCACTGCGCGGATGCTCGCTCCACACGAGCTGGTGAAGCATCGCGATCGCCAAGTGGGTCTTTCCTGACCCTGGCCGCCCGCGGAGCATCAGACCTCTCCGCAGGCGTGTACCGGCGCGATACTCCTTGACCCACTGCTTGCAGACAGCGGCGGCGGTCTCGGTGCCGGCCGCAGGCTCGAAGCTCTCGAACGTGCACGTCTCGCAGGCCTTTGGGACGCCCACGCGTCCCCAAAGCGTCGACCATTCGCGTTCCTTCTGCCCGGCCTCCTCGGCTGCCCTGCAGAACTCGCAGTAGCGTTCAGCGGCGAACGGCCGGCCGAGCACGACGACCTGCTCGGTCTCGAACTCCCGCCCGCAGGTCAGGCAGCGCGCCGGGAGCGGGCTACTGCTCGATGTTTGTGAACTTGACATAGCGGCCGATGAAGTTGACATCGAACGAACCCGTTGCGCCGTTCCGGTGCTTCGCGATGATGACCTCCGCCTTACCCTGTTTGTCGGGGTCGGTCTCGTCCCGCTCGTAGTACTCCTCGCGGTAGAGGAACATCACGAGATCCGCGTCCTGCTCGATCGCGCCTGATTCCCGCAGGTCGGCGAGCATTGGCCGCTTGTCATGGCGCTGCTCCGGGGAGCGGTTGAGCTGCGACAGCGCGACCACCGGCACATCGAGGTCCTTGGCCAGAGCCTTCAGGTCGCGGGAGATCTTCGAGACCTCCTGCAGGCGACTCTCCTCACGCGTCCCGGTTGTCATCAGCTGGAGGTAGTCGACGACGACGAGGCCGAGGTCGGGCTCGCGTCGCTTCAGCGTCTGCGCGCGTGCTCTCAGCTCGAGAAGGCTGAGCGCAGGCGTGTCGTCGAGGTGCAGGGGAATGCCTTCGAGATCTGCGCACGCCTTCGTGAGACGGTTCCAGTCCTCCCGCGTGAGCTTCCCGGTTCGAACTGCATTCGAATCGACCTTGCCTCTCGAGCAGATGAGTCGCTGTGCAACTTCCTGCTTGGACATCTCGAGGCTGAAGAAGGCGCACGGCTTCTTCAAGGTAAGCGCGACGTGAGTCGCGATCTCGAGGGCAAATCCGCTCTTACCCATCGAAGGTCGTGCAGCGAGGATCACGAGGTTGGCGGGTTGAAACCCTGCCGTCATCTTGTCGAGCTCCTTGAAGCCGCTGGCAAGACCGGTGACCTCGGCGCCTGACTCGTAGAGATGGCTGATGCGGTCGAAGGCCTCGACGAGGGAGTCCTTGAAGAGGACGAGCTCACCCTGGTTGCTGCGCTGGCCGAGCTCGAAGACGAGCTGCTCGGCGCGTCCGACGAGCTCCGCAGGCTCACCCTCCCGGTCCCAGCCGAGCTGGGCGATCTCGCCGCCGGCGAGGATCAGGCCGCGCAGCGTCGCATTCTCGCGGACGATCTCGGCGTAGTGGCGGGCGTTGGCCGTGGCGGGTACGAGGCGCGCGAGCTCGTGCAGGCGGACGCGTCCGCCGACCGCCTCGAGCTCGCCGCGCTGCTCGAGCTCGTTCGTGAGCGTGATCGCGTCGACGGGCTCGTTCTTGCCGTAGAGCTGGAGCGCGGCCCGGTAGATCTTCCCGTGCGACTCGCGGTAGAAGTCGCTCGCGTCGAGAATCTCGCTGACGGCCGCGATCGCGCCCGGCGCGATCATCATCGCGCCGAGGACGGACTCCTCGGCTTCCAGGTTTTGCGGTGGGACGGCGCCCGGGACGGAGGCGGGCGTCGGAGCGGGGGCAAGCGACATGCGTGGCGATTCCAGCACGTCGCCGGCCGTGTCGCCAGGGGTAGCCACCCCTGTGGGAATGTCCTTTGTGAACAGGTCGTTTTTGGCCATTTGCAGGAGAATCTGCCATCCTTGCAGGCGCTCCGGACGGCGCGCTGTGAACGAAATCGGCCGCTAGGAGCGGGAACTTCCTGCGCAATCCACACCGCCGTGGACAGCGTGTGAACGTCGCTCTACGATCGCCGGATGGACGCCTGGCGAGAGTCGGTCAGGCGTCCGGCTCGCGGCTCGGGCGCCGCCTCGACTGCGGGTAGCTACTCCTCGGCGAGTGCGGCGTCGGCGTCGGCGCGCCACTCGGGCTCGGCCTCCGCCTCGGCTTGCGCTTCCATCGCGTCGGCAGCCTCGGACTCGCCGGCCTCGGGCTCGGCAGCCGCCGCCTCTTCGGCCTCGGCCGTCTCGGCGGCGTCGACCTCGGCGAGGATCTCCTCGAGCTCGACGGACGGCTCTGGAGCCGCCGCCTCCTGCTCGGCGCGCTCGGCCGCCTCGAGCTCTGCGAGCTCCTCGTCGGACGGCAGCTCGCCGCCCTCCGGGATCACCTCGGTCTTCACCTCGACGCGGACGTCCTCGAACAGGCCGATCGGGATCTCGTAGCGGCCGATGCGCTTGAGCGGATCGCTCGCGATCTTGCGCCGGTCGACACGGATCTTCTTCACGTTCCACACTTCGTCCGCGATGTCGGTCGGCGTGACGGAGCCGAAGAGCGATCCGGTCGGACCCGCCTTGACCTCGAAGCGCAGCACCGTGCCCGCGAGCGCCTCGGCGATCTCGCGTGCCTGGTCGGTCGTCTTCGCCTCGTGGCGGGCGCGCAGGACGTCCCGCTTCTGCAACTCGGCGACCCGCGCCGGCGTCGCCTCCTCGGCGAGCCGCCTCGGCAGGAGGTAGTTGCGGGCGTAGCCGCGCGCGACCGAGACGACGTCGCCCCGCAGGCCGACGTGCTCGACGTCCGAGAGGAGGATGACCTCCACGTCAGCGATCCCCCCGGTCGCCGCGATCCCCGCGATCCCCGCGGTCGCCGCGATCGCGCCGTCCGCCGCCACGCTCCTCGGCGCCTTCGGCGACGTACGGCAGGAGCGCCATCTCGCGAGCCCGCTTGACCGCGGTCGCCACCTGCACCTGGTGCCGGCGGCACGCGCCGGTGATGCGGCGGCTGCGGATCTTCCCCTTCTCGGAGACGTAGCGGCGCAACTGGTTGACGTTCTTGTAGTCGATCTCCGCGATCTTCTCCTTGCAGAAAAAGCAGTTGCGGCGCTTGATCTGGCCGGCGGGGCCGCCCGGCCGCCGCCGCTGTTGCTGACTCTTCTCTCTGGCCATGCCTCTCCTAGAACGGGATGTCGTCGTCGGCTGCCGCCGGGAAGTCGGCGCTCTCCTGCTGCGCCGCGCCCGCAGGCACGAACTGGTTGCCACCGCCCTCGCCGTCGCCGCGGCTGCCGAGGAACTGGACGCTCTCGGCGATGATCTGCACGGCCTGACGCTTGCCCGAGCCGTCGGTCGCGTCCCACTCGCGCCAGTCGAGCCGGCCGTCGATGCCGACCGGGCGCCCCTTCGAGAGGTACTGCGTGCAGCTCTCGGCCTGGTTGCCGAAGACGGAGACGTCGAAGTAGTTCGGCTTGTCGACCCAGCTGCCCGACTCGTCCCGGCGACGGCTGTTCACCGCCACCCGCAGGCTGCAGACCGGCGTACCGCCGGGGGTGTGCCGCAACTCCGGGTCCTTCGTCAGGTTGCCTACGAGAACGACGCGGTTGATGTTTGCCATGTACTACTCCTCTTCCTCGCCGGGCTGCTCTGCCGAGGCAGCCTCCTCTTCAGGGCCAGCGTACTCCGGCTCGTCGTCTACCGAAACGGCCGCTTCGGGCGCCGTCGTTTCGGGCGCCGTTGCTTCGGGCGTGGCCGCCTCGGCGGGAACCCCGACAGCCGCAGCGGCGTCGTCGCGCGGCGCACTCGTGCGGGAGCCGGTGATGTGGCGGGTCGCCATGTGACGTAGCACGGCGTCGTCGATCTTGAGGACGCGCGAGACCTCGTCGAGCGTCGCGGCGTCCGTGTCGAAGACCACGAGGTGGTAGACGCCCTCCTCCTTGTGCGCGATCGGGTAGGCGAGACGGCGCCGGCCCCACGCGTCGTGGCTCTGCCACGCCCCGCCCGCCTTCTCGACGAGCTCGCGCGTGCGGGCGACGATGTCGTCCTGGCGGGCCTCCGCCTGCTCGGGGTCCAGCAGCAGCAGAATTTCGTAAGTCGTCACGTCCCGAGGTCCTCCCTTCCCACGGTCTCGATGTCGGCCCCGACTGCCGGCGCCGCTCGGGACGGAACGGCGCGATGACGGGGCAGGAAGCGGCGGTCACTGTAGCATCGTCGCCGTGCGCCGCCTCACCGCCTGGATCGGAGGAGTAGCCGGCGGTGTCGCCGCCTATCGACTCTGGCGGCGGCACTCGCAGGGCGCTTCCGAGCCCTATTCCGAGCCGGCGTACCCGGAGCCGACGCCAACGGAGACCGACGACCGGGCGGACGAGCTGCGCGCGAAGCTCGCCGAGTCCCGCACCGCGGAGCCCGAGAGCGAGGCGGCTCCCGCCGAGCCTGCCCCTGAGGAAGAGCCAGCGCCCGAGGAGGAACCCGCCGCCGAGGCGGAGTCGCCGGAGGACCGCCGCCGTGCCGTGCACGAGGAAGGCCGCGCCGCGCTCGACGACATGCGCTCGGAAGACTCGAGCCAGTAGCCCATTCCGTGTCGCGACCGACATGGCGGGCGCGGCACTAGCGCGAGCGGAAAGCGAAGCGGGCGAGGCGCAATGAACACGGAGCGGCGCCGGAGTCGAACCGACCTAGCCGTGGGTTGCACGACCGTACGGGTTTTGAAGACCCGCTGGGCCACCGGGCCCGGCCGCTCCGCCGCGAGCGTACCCGGCTACTTGTCTCCGTCGAGGTAGTGCGAGTCCCAGCCGGCGGGCGTGTAGGGCTGACCCGGTGCGGCGGCGCCGACCGAGAGGACGAGCGTGTCCCCGCTCGCGCGACCCGCCCGCTTGGCGTTCGGATCCGTCACCCAGACGCACGTCCCGGCCGGAGCGTCCACCTCGTCCCCTGCAACCGTGAACGTCGCGTGTCCTTCGACCACGTAGTAGAGCTCCGCCGAGCCGCTTCCGGACTCGTCGTGCTCGGGGATGACGGTGCCGCCTTCCTGCCTCCGCCAGAGGTTGACGCCGAAGGTCTCGATCCCGAAGTGGTGGCGGACCGGGATCCAGTGCGGCCACTGCTTCGAGGCGATCTCGTCGATGTGGGCCTTCTCGTATGCCGACATGCGGCGACCCTATCCCTCTGCGAGTCGCGCGAACAAGGTCTCGGGCGGCAGTTCGGCGAGGGAGTCGAGGATGAGGTCGGCGCCGGCCTCCTCGAGCCCGAGGTCGCGCGTCACCTCGTTGGGAACGGCGACGCAGAAGACGCCGGCCGCCTTCGCCGCGCGGACGCCGTTCGGTGAGTCCTCGAACGCGACCGCCTCGTTCGCGGCCACGTCGAGCGCGTCGAGCGCCTCGAGATACAAGGTCGGCGCGGGCTTCGCCCGGGCAGGGTCGCGGTCGGCGGTGCAGATCGCGTCCCAGCCGACGGCCTCCTCCAGTCGCTCGAGGTGCATGTCGACCCAGCCGCGAGGCGAGCTGGAGACGATCGCCCGCTTCAGCCCGTGCTGCCGCGCGGCCGCGAGGTACTCCGCGATCCCCGGGCGTAGCTCCTCCGCCTCGATCAGCGCAATCTCGTGCTGGTAGCGCCGCTCGTTCAGTGCTTCCCGCTCGAGCGGCTCGCCGACGAGCTCCTCGAGGTGCGCCATCGGATCGAACGGGGCATGGGTCGTGCCGACGACCGTCGCCCACAGGTCGGCCGGCAGCTCGTGGCCGTGGTCGCGGTAGAGCAGCTCCCAGCCGGCGCGCGAGGCGAGCTCGGTGTCGAGGATGAGGCCGTCGAAATCGAAGAGGAAGGCGCGGACCCGCATGCGCGGTCAGAGTACGGGTGTGGCGATCCTGGGCGTCGACGTCGGCGGCACCTTCACCGACGCGGTGCTCGTGGAAGAGGGGCACATCCGCACGGCCAAGGTGCCGACGGCGAAGCGGCAGGAGGAGTCGGTGCTCGCTGCGGCGGGCGCCGTGGGTGCACCGGCGGCGGAGCTGCAGCGCTTCGCCCACGGGACGACCGTCGCCACGAACGCGCTCCTCGAACGGCGCGGCGCCCGCACGGCATACGTCGGCAACGCGGGCTTCGAGCATCTGCTCCACCTGCGCCGCCAGACGCGCGCCCACCTGTATCGCCTCTGCGCCGAGCATCCGGAGCCGCTCGTGCCGCTCGAGCGGTGCCACGGCGTTCGCGGCCGTCTCGGGCCGGAGGGGGAGCTCGAGCCGCTCGAGCTCGACTCGCTTCCGGACCTCGGCGACGCAGAGGCCGTTGCCGTCTGCCTGCTGTTCGCGTTTCGCGATCCGGCGCACGAGCAGGCCGTCGCCGCGGAGCTGCGGCGGCGGCATCCGGGCGTGCACGTCGTCGCGTCGCACGAGCTCGCGCCCGAGTTCCGGGAGTACGAGCGCGCCTCGACGACCGCAGCCGACGCCTACCTCACGCCGGTAGCGGGCCGCTACCTGCGCGAGCTCGCTGCCGCCGCCGTCGGGGCAGGGCTGCCCGAGCCCGTCGTGATGCTCTCGTCCGGTGGTGTCCTGCCGGCGGCAGAGGCCGCAGCACACCCGGCGCGGCTGCTCGTCTCCGGACCTGCGGGCGGGGTGGTCGGCGCCGGCCTCGTCGCGCGCCTGGCGGGCTTCGCGGACGCGATTGCCTTCGATATGGGCGGTACCTCCACCGACGTGTGCCTGCTCCCGGGTGGTCGCGCGGAGCGGGTGTCCGAGCGAGAGATAGGGGGCCTTCCGGTGCGCCTCGCATCGGTCGACGTGCACACGGTCGGCGCCGGCGGCGGCTCGCTCGTGCGGCGCGACGCGGGCGGCGCGCTGCGGGTCGGGCCGGAGTCGGCAGGTGCCGATCCCGGTCCCGCGTGCTACGGCAGGGGCGGCGGCGCGACGGTGACCGACGCGAACCTCCTGCTCGGGCGCCTACCGCGAAGAGCTGCCGGGTGGGCTCGTCCTCGACCGGGACGCAGCGGCGGCGGCGCTCGAAGGCATCGATCCTGCAGCGGTCGTCGATGTCGTGAACGCGGAGATGCTGCGTGCGCTACGCGTCGTCTCGGTGGAGCGGGGACACGACCCGCGCGAGTTCGCGCTCGTCGCGTACGGCGGCGCCGGGCCGCTCCACGCGTGCGCGCTCGCCGAGGAGCTGGGGATGGAGGCCGTGGTCGTGCCGGCGGCGGCCGGGGTTCTGTCGGCGCTCGGGCTTGCGGCCGGTGACGAGCGCCGGGACCGCGTCGTCTCGCATGTCCGGCCGCTCGGCGAGGCGGCGGATCTGCCGCCGGACGGCGAGGCCGATCTTCGCTACCGCGGCCAGTCGTTCGAGCTGACGGTCCCCCTCGGAGACGGTCTCGCCGAACGCTTTCACCGGTCGCACGAGGAGCGCTACGGCTACGCCCAACGCGAGCGGGAGGTCGAGCTCGTCGCCGTCCGCACCGCCGACGTCGTGCCAGGCCCGGATCTGAGGTTGCCTGCCGGCGAACCGCAGCACATGTCAGGCCCTGCGCTGGTCGAACTGGACGGCTCGACCTTGTGGATTCCCCCCGGGTGGGAGGGGGCTAGGGATGGTTCCGGCTGGGTCGTGACGCGTGGCTGACGTGATCGCACCAATTCAGCTCCAAGTGATCGGCGCCTCCCTGCGGTCGATCGCTGAGGAGATGGGAGCGGTCCTGATCCGCTCCTCACTGTCCGCCAACATCAAGGAGCGGCGCGACTGCTCGACCGCGCTCTTCGACGAGCGCGGCCGGATGATCGCGCAGGCCGAGCACATCCCCGTCCACCTCGGCGCGATGCCCGACGCGGTCGCGGCCGTCATCCCGCTCGGACTCGAGCCCGGCGAGGTCGCGATCCTCAACGACCCGTACACGGGCGGCACGCACCTGCCCGACGTGACGCTCGTCTCACGCACCGACCTCGGCTACGCGGTCTCGCGCGCCCACCATGCGGATGTCGGCGGGATCGAGCCGGCAAGCCTTCCCGCGTTCTCGCGCACGCTCGACGAGGAAGGCGTGATCCTGCCGCCGCAGCTCCTCACGGACGATGTCCTCGAGCGCTTCGTCGAGGCGACGCGGCAACCGGAGGAGCGCCGTGGCGACCTTCGCGCCCAGCTGTCCGCCCACCGGCTCGCCGAGCGGAGGATCGAGGAGCTGTGCGCGCGGCGCGGCCGGGACTCGGTCGCCGCTGCGATGGACGAGCTCTACGCCTACTCCGAGTGGATGGTGCGAGCGGCGCTCGCGAAGCTTCCGGATGGGCGTGGCGAGGCCGACGACGTCGTCGAGGCGGTCGACGGCGACCTGACCATCCACTGCACGGTGGAGATCGCCGGTGACGGGATTCGGATCGACTTCGCCGGGACGGCTCCCCAGTACGAAGGCAACCTCAACTGCCCCCTCGCGGTGACCAAGTCGGCGTGCTACTTCGTCGTCCGCTGTCTCACCGAGCCGGATCTGCCGGCCTCCGGGGGAGCGTTCGCTCCCGTCACCGTGACCGCGCCTGAAGGCTGTCTCGTCAACGCCCAACCGCCGGCCGCCGTCGTCGCCGGCAACACCGAAACGTCGTCGCGCATCGTCGACGTCGTCTTCGCCGCGTTCGCCGAGCTCGTGCCGGTGCCCGCGGCGGGACAGGGAACGATGAACAACCTCGCCTTCGGCAACGACCGCTTCACCTATTACGAGACGGTGGGCGGGGGCCAGGGAGCCTGCCCGGTCGCCGACGGCCCGAGCGGCGTCCACGTGGCCATGTCGAACACGTTCGCCACGCCGGCCGAGGCGATCGAGCTCGAGTATCCGCTGCGTGTCGAGCGCTGGGAGCTGCGCGCCGGCTCGGGAGGAGCGGGCGCCCAGCGCGGCGGCGACGGTGTCGTGCGTGAGCTGCGCGTGCTCGAGGACTGCCGCCTCTCCGTGCTCGCCGAGCGTCGGCGCAATCCGCCGCCCGGCCGTGCCGGCGGGGAGGACGGCGCGACCGGTCGGACCCTCGTCAACGGCGAGGAGCAGCCACCCAAGCTGACCTGCCAGCTGCACGCGGGCGACGTCGTCCGCGTCGAGACGCCCGGCGGCGGCGGGTACGGCACCCCGGAGTAGGCTCTCGGGCATGGAGCGCCCGGTCAAGGTCGCCTGCGTCCAGGTCCAGCCCGTTGTGCTGGATCGCGAGGCGACGCTCGACAGGCTCGAGACCGTCGCCGCCGAGGCCGCGAAGGAGGGTGCCGAGCTCGTCGTCTTCCCCGAGACGTTCGTCCCGGTCTATCCGTCGTCGCTCTGGGCGAAGGCGTTCGCCGGCTGGGAGGGAACCGGCGCCAAGGAGACGTTCGCCCGCCTCGCGCAGGAGTCGGTCGCCGTCGGCTCGCCGGCCGAGCGGCGCATCGGCGCTGCGGCGGAGGAGCTCGGAATCTGGATTGTGACCGGCGTCAACGAGGTGGACGCCAAGCGGCCCGGCACGATCTACAACTCGCTCCTCTACCACTCGCCGGCCGGCGAGCTCGCGCTGCACCACCGCAAGCTCGTGCCCACGAACCACGAGCGGCTCGTCTGGGGACAGGGCGACGGCCGCGGCCTCGAGGCGGTCGAGACCGGCTTCGGCCGACTCGGAGGCCTGATCTGCTGGGAGAACTACATGCCGCTCGCACGCGTCGCGCTCTACGAGTCCGGCATCGAGATCTATGTCGCGTCGACCGCCGACGACGGCGAGGCGTGGCAGCAGACGCTCGTCCACATCGCGCGCGAGAGCCGCGCCTACGTCGTCGCGCCGGCGCATTTCCAGCTCGAGTCGGCGTACCCCGACGACTTCCCGCTCGCCGCGGAGATCGCAGGAGTGGGGACGATCGGCCGCGGCGGCAGCGCGATCCTCGCCCCCGACGGCTCATATCTCGCCGGACCGGTCTACGACGAGGAGGCGATCCTCTACGCGGAGCTCGAGCCCGCACGCCTGCTCGCGGAGCGGCAGCGCTTCGACCCGGTCGGCCACTACAGCCGGCCGGATGTCCTCCAGCTCACAGTTCGCGCGGACGGTGCGACGACGAGTACACGTCCTTCCGCGCAATCTTCCCGTCCCTGAGCGGGAAGACGTCGACGCCGTCCCACTCCTTCGCACCGGTCGAAGCCGTCCACTCGCACACCGCGAAGTCGTCGCCGGTGTAGAGCGACCGCGCCGTGAACCGCAGCGTCGGGTTGTTGCGGAAGATCTGCGCGATGTGCTGGCGTACCGCGGCAGCGCCCTCCGCCCGCTCGCCGGCGGTGTGGTTGTCGAAGACGATCTCGGAATCGTGGAGCTCGTGGATCGCGTCGAGGTCCTGCGCGTTCCAGGCGGCGTTGTAGCGCTCGATCAGGTCGCGAACCACGGTTGCGTCCACCCCCAAGAGCGTAGTTAGCATCCGCGCATGGCGTCGGTCGCGCGCAAGTACGACCTCTACAGCGATGCATTCCGCGCCGACACCTACGCGACCTTCGCCCGCATGCGTGAGGACGACCCGATCATCTGCCAGCCCGGGATCGACGGCGAAACGCCGATCTGGTGGGTGACCCGCTACGAGGAGGCCGAGGCGGTGCTGCTGACGACGAGCGCTTCGTCCGCGACCCGCGGCTTGCGCTGCCGCCGGAGCAGCGTCTCGAGCTTCCGGAGTTCTTCTCCTTCATCGACAGCAACATGCTCAACCGCGACGGCGACGACCACCGGCGCCTGCGCCGCCTCGTCTCGAAGGCTTTCACGCCGCGGATGGTCGAGCAGCTGCGGCCGCGGATCCAGGAGATCGCCGACGGGCTGATCGACGGCGTCTCGGCAGCAGGCGAGATGGAGCTCGTCTCGGCGTTCGCGTTCCCGCTGCCGATTACGGTGATCGCCGAGCTGCTCGGCGTTCCCGTCGCCGACCGTGAACGCTTCCGTGTGTGGTCGGGCGCGATGGTCAGCCCGGCGCTGGCCGCCGCCGAGATGGAGCAGGCCGATGCTCTGCTGGGCGCATTCGTCCAGTACCTGCTCGCGCTCTTCGCCGAGCGGCGCGGAAGCCCCGGCGAGGATCTCGTGAGCGCGCTCGTCGCGGTCGAGGACGGCGGCGACACGCTTTCGGAGGAGGAGCTGTGCAGCATGGTTGCGCTCCTGATCGTCGCCGGGCACGAGACGACGGTGAGCCTGATCGGGAACGCGACGCTCGCGCTACTCACGCATCCCGAGCAGCGGGCCGCGGTCGAGGGCGACCCGTCGCTGCTGCCACGCGCAGTTGAGGAGCTGATCCGCTACGACGGGCCGGTCGAGCGGACGCTGAACCGGTGGGCGGCGGTGGACGTCGAGCTCGGCGGGCACACGATCCGTCGCGGCGAGACGGTGATCGTCGTCCTCGGCGCCGCCGACCACGACCCGGAGCGGTTCGAGGCGCCGGACGAGCTCGCGCTGGCCTCCGAGCGCGAGTCGCGGCACCTCGGATTCGGTCGCGGCCGCCACTTCTGTCTCGGCGCGCCGCTCGCGCGGCTCGAGGCCGAGATCGCGCTCGGAACGCTGCTGCGCCGCCTGCCCGGTCTGCGTCTCGCCATCTCGCGGGAGGAGCTGCGCTGGCGTCCGGTGCCGCTCTTCCGCAGCCTCGTCGCGCTGCCGGTCGCCTGGGACGTCTAGCCGGTAGAGCTGCGCCGCAGGACGCGCGCATCCCCGACGCGCCGCGTCACGCCGTCGGCGTCGAAGCGCTCGAGATAGAGCTGGGCCGTCTTGCGTCCGACGCCGAGTGCGTCCCGGAACCGGGCGAGCGTGATTCCGTCGACGAGCACCGCCCGTGCCTGCTCGTACGCGTCAGGAGAGACCGCGAAGCCGTCTCCGACCCGCACCAGGCGGCCCCGCTCCTCGAGCCAGCGGGCGAGCGCCGGATCCTCGACGCGCACCGGCTCGACGCCGAGCTGCGCCGCCAGTGCCTCGGCCGCCTCCCCGCGCTCGCCGAGCTCGGGGCCGGCGCCGGGCCGGTAGAGCTTCGCGCCGCGCAGCTCGAGCCCCAGGTGCGGGACGACGGCTTTCGCCCACTCGGCTGTTGGAGCCGCGACGCCGGGGTCGAGCGGATCGGCGGCGTCGATCGCCCGGTCGAGCTCGCCGCGGAGCTCGTCGAGCCATTCCTGGGACCAGCGCCACTCCCCGTCCACGAGAACGGGAGCATGGACGAGGGTCTCTCCGCGCTCGAGCGCCTCGAACCTGGCGACGTCGGCGTGCCGTGTCGGCGCCGGATCGATGACGACTCCGCCGCCGACCGTCGTCCCGGCGCGCAGCACGACGCGGTCGCCGCGGGCGGCGACGACGGGCCGCGACAGGCGCAGTTGCGCGAAGCGGTCGCCGGCGCGTGCGACGCGGGCTTCAGTCTCCGCCGTGCCGTGGTGGAGCGTCACGCGGGTGGGGATCTCGCCCAACGGCTCCAGGGTCACGTCGAGCCGGAAGCTCGGCCTGGCCGAACCCGGCGTGACGAGAACGTCGCCGCGGCGCAGCTCCCGGCGCTCGACCCCCGGGAGCGAGACCGCGACACGCTGTCCCGCCTCCGCGCGGTCGACGGGCCGGTCGTGCACCTGCACGCTCCGCACCCGCACCGCGCGGCCGCCCGGCTCGACGTGCAGCTCGTCGCCCTCACCGATCGCCCCTGACCAGAGCGTCCCCGTCGCGATCGTCCCGATCCCGTGGAGCGTGAAGGAGCGGTCGACATGGAGGCGGGCCGGCCCTGCGGCGTCGTGTCGTGCGACCCGGCCGGCGACCTCCCCGAGCGCCGTCCGCAGCTCGTCGAGCCCGGTGCCGGTGCGTGCGCTCGTAGCGACCACGGGAACGTCGGGCACGAGCTCCTCCGCCTCGAGACGCGCGAGCTCGACCGTTTCCTCGTCGACGGCGTCGACTTTCGTCAGGGCGACGACTCCGTGCTCGAGTCCGAGCAGCCGCAGGATCGCACGATGCTCGTGCGTCTGCGGGCGCGCTCCTTCGCCGGCGTCGATCACGAGCAGGAAGAGGTCGATGCCGCTCGCGCCCGCAACCATCGTGCGGACGAAGCGCTCGTGGCCGGGAACGTCGACGACCGAGAGGCTCGTGCCGTCCGGCAGCTCGAGCGGCGCGTAGCCGAGGTCGATCGAGATCCCGCGCTCGTGCTCCTCGGGCAGCCGGTCGGTGTTCTTGCCGGTCAACGCTTCGACGAGCGCCGTCTTGCCATGGTCGATGTGACCCGCGGTGCCGACCGTCAGCGGCATGTGGCGACGATCGGGCGCTCGAGTGACTCGACGCGGAAGCCGGCGCCTTCGAGCAGCTCATGCCACTGCTTCTCGTCACGCTCGCGGCCGCCGGCGAGGACGAGCATCAGGAGGTCGAGCCACTTCGCGGCGTCGGCGTCATTGCCCGGCTCGATCACCGACTCGTTGATCAGCAGGCGCGCGTGGGGCGGGGCAGCCGCGCGGATCGTGCGCAGGATCCGCGCCGCGTCGTCGTCGGGCCAGTCGTGGAGGATTCCGGAGAGGACGTAACTGTCGCCCTCCGGCACCGACTCGAAGAAGCTTCCCTCCACGAACTCGATTCGGTCGCCGAGCGCCGCCTCGTCCCGAACCGTCTCGGGCAGATCGAGGACGACGCCGCGCAGCTCGGGGCGGAGTTGGATCAGCTCGGCGAGCAGGGCACCGTTGCCGCCGCCGACGTCCACGACGACCTCGCCCTCCTGCCACTCGAGCGCCGCGAGGCGGTCGGCGGAGCGGTCGCGTTCTCCCGCCATCGCGGCGTCGAACGCTGCTCGCTCGGCGGGGTGCTGAGCGAGCCACTCCCAGAAGCCGGTTCCGAACCGGCCTTCGAACGGCGACTCGGACGTCGAGGCGTCGAGCTCCGTCGTCGCCTCGAAGAAGACGCCACCGAAGAGATGCGCAAACTCGCTCCAGCCGGGCCCGAGCAGGCGGCGCGACTCCTCCGTGTGCTCGAACACGCCCGGCTCCGTCTCGCGAAAGACGCCGTCGCTCGCGAGCGCGCGCAGGAGCCGGTGCAGCGTGTCCGGGTCGCCGTCGAGCTCCGACACCGGCCGCGGCCCGTTCGCCAGCGCCTCCGGTACCCCGACGTCGACGACGGCGGCGAGACCCTTCGCCATCAGCGCGCCGCGCAGAAAGCTCCAGAGGTCGGTCATCGGCGGGCGGCGGCGACGAGGGCCGCGACTTCGTCCGCCTCCTCGTCCGTGAGGGTGAGGCAGTCCAGCAGGAGACGGCCGTCGCGGACGACGCCGACCACCGGAGGCTCACCGACGCGCAGGGGCTCCGCGAGCGACTCCTCGAGCGCGCACGCGAAGCTCGGCAGCTCGGCGAGCGGCAGCGCGCCGCCGCCGACGCGCCCGACCGTGTCCTCGACCTCGCCGCCGGTCGCGGCGGCGACGTGCTCGGCGCGCGCCCGCACCATGTCTGTCCCCTGGGCGAGCGTGCGCAGGACCGGGATCCGCTCTGGCGCCTCGAGGTGGAGAAGCAGCGTCCCCTCGAGCGCGGCGAGCGAGAGCTTGTCGATCCGCAGCGCGCGCTGCAGCGGGTGTCGCCGCAGCCGCTCGACGAGGTCGGCGCGACCGAGCACGATCCCGGCTTGCGGACCGCCGAGCAGCTTGTCGCCGGAGAAGCAGACCAGATCGGCGCCGGCCGCAAGCGACTCGCGGGCCGTGGGCTCGGCCTCCACCGGTGCGATCGCGCCCGAGCCGAGATCGTCCACGAGCGGAAGGCCGTGGCCCCGCGCGGCGGCGGCGACCTCCTCGAGGCACGGCCGCTCCTCGAAGCCGACGACTCGAAAATTCGACTGGTGGACCCGCAGAAGAACTGCCGTCTCGGGGGTGATCGCGCGCTCGTAGTCGGCCGCCCGCGTCCGGTTCGTCGTCCCGACCTCGACGAGGCGCGCGCCCGAGCGGGCGAGCACGTCCGGGATCCGGAAGCCGTCGCCGATCTCGATCAGCTCACCCCGCGAGACGACGACCTCGCGGCCTTCCGCGAGCGCGGCGAGCGCGAGCAGGACCGCTGCCGCGTTGTTGTTGACGACGAGCGCGGCCTCGGCGCCCGTCAGCCGGCGGAGGATCGCCGCGAGATGGTCCTGACGCGAGCCGCGGGCGCCCTCGGCTAGGTCGTACTCGAGGTTCGAGTAGCCGCGCCCGGCCTCGACCACCCGCTCGAGCGCCTCCGCGGCGAGCGGTGCGCGGCCGAGGTTCGTGTGGACGACGACGCCCGTCGCGTTGAGCACACGCCGCAGCCGCGCGCGCCGCGCGTCGGCCAGCTCCTCGCGCAGCCTCGCCGTCAGATCTCCCGGATCGGCACCGGTCCGGATCTCCCCCCGCGCTCGGTCGATGACGGACCGGGCCGCGTCGACTGCGAGCGGGTCGCCGGCCTCGCGCGCGAGCTCGTCTACGGAAGGCAGGTCGCGCAGCTCCATGGGAGCGAACGCTACTGCGCGTCCGCCTTCTCCGGCGCGTAGGGGCTCGGTCTCCCGTCGTCGGCGCGGAAGGCGTCGAGCACCGTCTCGAGCGCGATCCGCGGCTCGTCGGTCAGGGTGAGAAGGTCGAGATCCTCGGCCGAGACCATGCCGTCGGCGAGGGCGCTGCGGCGCACCCACTCGAGCAGCGGCGTCCAGTACGCCTCGCCGAGGAGCACGACCGGGAAATGGAGGACCTTGCCGGTCTGGATCAGGGTCAGCGACTCGAACAACTCGTCCGCCGTGCCGAAGCCGCCGGGGAAGACGCAGAAGCCCTCCGCCGCCTTCACGAACATCGTCTTGCGTGCATAGAAGTGGTCGAAGACGAGCCCGAGATCGACGTAGTCGTTCATCCCCTCCTCGTGCGGCAGCTCGATTCCGAAGCCGACCGAGAGCCCGCCGCTCTCACGGCAGCCGCGGTTCGCCGCCTCCATCACGCCGGGTCCGCCGCCGGTGACGACCGCCCAGCCCGCCTCGGCGAAGAGTCGTCCCGCCTCTCGGGCGAGCTCGTACGACCACGAGCCGTCGGGAGCGCGCGCCGAGCCGAAGCAGGTGACCGCCGGCCGGTCGATCCGCTCCACGGCCTCGAAGCCCGTGAGGAACTCGCGGCCGATCGACTCCGAGCGTTCGCGGAGATGCGCGAGGCCGTGATGCGTCTGGAAGAGCTCGCGATCGTGCATCAGAAGGTCACGCTGTAGCGGGTCGCGAGCAGCCCGGCGACGAGCCCGATCGCGAGCAGGCCGTAGAAGACCGCGATCTGCACCGCCCGCTCGCGCTCGGGCGCCGAGGCCTCGACCGGGACCTCGTTCTCGTAGCGAATACGCGGGCGGCGCCACGTCTCCGGGATCGAGCGGAAGATCATGCCGCCGTCGAGGAAGCCGATCGGCAGCAGGTTGAACGCGTTGAGCAGGAAGCCGAAGTAGGCGAGCTCGACGAGCAGGTGTGAGCCGTATGCGGACCCGAGCACCCAGGCGACGGCGGCCCCGATTCCACCCGCCAGCGGTCCCGCGAGCGAGACGAGCGCGCTTCGCCACGGGGCGATGCCTGCGTGGCGGACCATCACGAAGGCCCCGAAGAACGGGATGAACGTCGGGAGCGTCACGTGCAGGCCCTGGCGCTTCGCCTCGAAGACGTGCCCGAGCTCGTGCACGAGGATCAGGAGGACGAAGCCGAGCCCGAAGCTCCAGCTGCCGTACCAGAACGAGAACGCGACGAACGAGAGCGTGAACGTCCCGATCAAGATGGCGAGCTCGCGGAGCCGCCCGCCCGGTCGGCGGGCCGAGCCGCCCTGATCCTCGGTCTGCGCGCTCACGAGCCTCGACCGATCCATTCTTCGCCGCCCGCGTAGACCTCCTTCTTCCAGAGCGGAATCGTCGTCTTGAGGGTCTCGATCGCCTCCCGGCACGCGTCGAGGGCTGCCGAGCGGTGCGGCGCCGAGACGGCGATCACGACGCTCGCCTCGCCGATCTCGACCCGTCCGAGCCGGTGGTGGACGGCTATCGCGCACAGGCTGTGGCGCTCCGTCAGCTCGTCGCCGAGCCGGACGAGCAGCGGCTCCGCCATCTCCTCGAAGGCCTCGTACTCGAGGTGGACGACCTCGCGCCCGCGCGAGCGACGGCGGACGGTGCCGACGAAACTTGCGAGCGCCCCCGCCTCGGGGTCCTCGACCTCGTGCAGAGCCGCAGCGACGTCGAGCGGTCCTTCGACGAGCGTGAAGGAACCGCCGCTGACCGGCGGAATGAGTGCCACTTCGTCGCCGTCTGACAGCTCGTGCCCGCGCTCGACGTACTCCCGGTTCACGGCGTAGAGCAGACCCTGCGGCTCTTCGTCAAGGCCGAGCGCCGGCCACACGTCGGCGACGCGTGCGACGTCCTCCAGCTCGAGCCGAGACTTTCCGGCACGCTCCCGCAAGCCGGCGAAGAGGCGGACGGTGACGCGCATCCCCGGATCTTGCCTGCGTACTCAGGTGCCGAGGTAGCTCTCGAGCAGCGCGCCCGGCTCCGGCCTGAGGTCCGGGCGGAGCTTGTAGGTGTCGTCGCCCTCCTGGATCAGCACGAAGCCGGCCTGACGCAGGATCGCGAGGTGGTGATGGGTCGTCGACTTCGCGAGGCCCACCTCCTGTGCTGCGTCGGTGAGCGAGATCGGCCCTTCCTGGAGCCGCTTCAGCAGCTTCAGCCGGCTCTCGTCGCCGAGCGCCTTGTAGATCCGGACGAGCGAGGCCGGATCGCCGGGTTCCGTTCGCTCGCGGTCGAGGGTGATCGGGTAGCAAAAGATCTTCACGCGCTTGTACTCGCTCATGTAGACCCACGGCCGCGGCGAGTAGGCGGGGAAGAGCACGACGCGGTCGATCTCGGGCCCCGGCACCCACTGGATGCCGGGGGCGAGCCGTTCCACGACCTGCTCGGGCGGGACCGACTTCACGAGCTCGCGCTTGGCCTCCGCGTCGCGCTCGGCGAGCGTCGCGTCGGCCGGCGCCATCCCGGGCAGGACGTGCTCGTACCAGCCCGAGAGGAGGTCGAGGAGCGCGCGCTTGCTCTCGGCCGGATCGCGCTTGACAGCCAGCTGCAGGCTCTCGCACTTGTCCGCGTCGGCGTACTCGGCGGCCACGGCCATCAGCTCGTCGATCGCCTCGGCGTCCCCTTCCGCGGCGCGGCGGATCGTCTCCGGTTCGGAGACGTGATGGCCCTTCATGTAGTAGCCCAGCAGGTGGAGGCGGAGCTCGATCGGATCGGTCGCGGCGAGATGCTCGAGGAAGGCCGGGACCGTGCGCGGCTTCGGCGTCGTGTAGACCAGTCCGAGCAGGAGCGCCGCGGACTTCTCGGGGAGGAGCTCGGCGGCCTGGCGGAGCAGCTCTGGCGGTACCGCGCCGCGGATCTCGTCGATCCGGGCGGCCCCGAGCTCGTAGGTGTCCTGTTCTCCCTCGACGAGCACCGTCGCGATGCTGAGCAGCAGCTCCGCTGCTTCCGAGGCGTCGATCTCGACGGTTCTCGCCTGGCCGGGACGCGAGACGTCGACGACGCGCGGCTGTTGCGCGGGGCGGGGCTGCTGGTTTCTTTCGATTGCCATCGAATTGTCACCAGGATGATACCGCGATTTCCCGATATTTGCTTGACAAACATGAATTGTGTTCGATAACTTTCGAACCAGCGAGATTCATCGAACACAAGGAGTCCGCACGATGATCCCCCAGCCGTCCGAGTTCTTCGACCTCCATTCGACCGATCACCGTCGGCGTGAGGACGTCGCAGCGGCCGAGAGGCTGCGCGGCCCCGGAACCTTCCGCGCGGGAGCCGCCTCGGCTCTCCGGGCGCTCGCCGACCATCTATCGCCTCTGCCCGCCCCTCCGCGGGCGGCGAGCGTGCCGGTCGCACATACCGTGCGGCCGGTGCGCTCGCGGTGCCACCCGGCCGCGTAGCCCCCTACGATCTACGCCGTGGCTCAGAGCGGCGATCGGCGCACCGAGTCGGGCATCGAGGTGAAGCCCGTCTACACGGCCGCCGCAGCGCCGCGTGAGCTCGAGCCGCCGGGCGAGTATCCCTTCACCCGCGGGCCGTATCCGGACATGTACCGCGGCCGGCCGTGGACGATCCGGCAGTACGCCGGGTTCGCCTCGGCGGAGGAGTCAAACGCGCGCTACCGCTACCTCCTCGAGCGCGGCCAGACCGGCCTCTCGATCGCGTTCGACCTGCCGACTCAGCTCGGTTACGACTCCGAAGACCCGCGTGCGCTCGGCGAGGTCGGCCGCACCGGCGTGGCCGTCGACTCGGTGGCCGACATGGAGATCCTGCTGGCCGGAATCCCGCTCGACAAGGTCTCGACCTCCATGACGATCAACGCGCCCGCGTCGCTCCTGCTCCTGCTCTACGAGCTCGTGGCCGAGGGTCAGGGCGTGCCGCCGGCTGCGCTCCGTGGCACCGTCCAGAACGACATCCTCAAGGAGTACATCGCGCGCGGGAACTACATCTTCCCGCCGCGACCTTCGATGCGGCTGACCACCGACCTGTTCGCGTACTGCGCCGAGCGGATCCGGCACTGGAACACGATCTCGATCAGCGGCTACCACATCCGCGAGGCGGGCTCGACCGCGGTCCAGGAGCTCGCCTTCACGCTCGCGAACGGCATCGCCTACTGCGACGCGGCCGTCGCGGCGGGGCTCTCGCCCGACGACTTCGGCGAGCGTCTCTCCTTCTTCTTCAACGCGCACAACGACTTCTTCCAGGAAGTGGCGAAGTTTCGGGCCGCGCGGCGGCTGTGGGCGCGGATCATGCGCGAGCGCTTCGGCGCGACGAACCCGCGCGCGCTCGCCCTCCGCTTCCACGCCCAGACCGGTGGCTCGACGCTCACCGCGCAGCAGCCGGAGAACAACATCGTGCGGGTCGCGATCCAGGCACTGTCGGCGGTCGCCGGCGGCGCACAGAGCCTGCACACGAACAGCTTCGACGAAGCGCTCGCGCTGCCGACCGAGCACGCCGCCCACATCGCGCTGCGCACGCAGCAGATCATCGCCGCGGAGGCGGGCACGGTCGACACCGCAGATCCGCTCGGCGGCTCCTACTACGTCGAGGCGCTGACCGACGAGCTCGAGGCGCGCGCGCGGCAGCTGATCGAGCGGGTGGACGAGGCGGGCGGCGCCGTCGCGGCGGTCGAGTCGGGCTTCGTGCAGGAGGAGATCGAGCGCGCTGCGTTCGAGTTCCAGCAGCAGGTCGAGGCGGGCGAGCGGGTCATCGTCGGGGTGAACGCGTTCGAGGAGGAGTCGGGCGAGCGCATCGAGCTCCTGCACATCGACCCGGCTGCGGAACGGCGGCAGCTCGAGCGGACCGCGCGCGTTCGCGCCGAGCGGAACGCCGACGCAGCCGCAGCGGCGATTGCGGCCGTGCGCGATGCCGCGCGCACCGACGCGAACCTGCTCCCGCCCATGCGCGAGGCGCTGCGGGCGCGCGCCACCGTCGGCGAGATCTGCGAGACGCTGCGCGAGGAGTGGGGGATGTACGACGCGGTGCGGGCGCGGGCCTAGCTAGGCGCCGTCGCTCCACCAGCCGGGCACGAGGTCGCCGTCGTTCTGCTCGCCAAGCGGCGCGCCGAAGGCGATCAGCGTGATCCCGTCGGAGCCGGCCTCCAGATTGCGCATGACGCCTGGGCCGATGCGCAGGATGTCCCACTGCCGCAGGTCGTGCACCTCGTCGTCGAGCTTGATCCGGCCCGAGCCCTCGGCGATCACGTAGATCTCCTCCTGCTGCGTGTGCTTGTGGCCGAAAGGCATGCGCAGGCCGGGCGGCAGCTTCTCGATCCCGACGCCGCCGGCCTCGCACCCGAGATCGCGTCGCGGGAAGCGGACGTCCATGCCCTCCGGCATCTGGAACCTCGGGGCGACGTTCTCGACGTCGCCCAGGTTGACGATCGTGTAGTCGCTCATCAAGCCGATCTTAAGCGGTCTCGTCGATCGTGCTCCCGACCCGCAGAACGCAAACAGGAGGCGCACCGATGCACGACACCCTGACCACCCCGCTGCCCGGCTCGTGGCTCTCGAGCCGGTTGGGCGTCAATGCACGCGAGATCGAGCAGCTGCGCGACCGCGGCGAGCTCTTCGCGGTCCGCGATCACGGCGAGTGGCTCTATCCGGCCTGGCAGTTCGGCCCCGGCGGCACGATCCCGGTCGGCGTCCGCGAAGCCGTCAAGACAGCCCGCGCCGTGGGTCTCGACGAGGCCCGTCTCGTGGCGCTGCTGCGGCGTCCCGCCGGGCTCCTCGGCGCTGCCAGGCTGCTCGATCTGCTCTTCGAGGGCCGCTCCGACTTCGTCGTGGAGGCCGTGCGCGGCGCTGCAACGACGTGAATCACGGGCGGGGCCCGCGTACGCTGGCCCCGTGCGGATCCTGCTCGTCTCGCAGATGTACCCGGGCGTCGACGCGCCCGACCTCGGGACGTTCGTCGCGCAGGTCGAGGGCGAGCTCACGGCGCGGGGTCACGAGATCGAGCTCGCAGTCCTCGACACACGTGCAGGCGGGAAGCTCCGCTACCTGACGCTGGCGAGAAAGACACTCGCGGCCGCTCGGCCGGACGTCGTCTACGCGCACTTCCTCGTGCCCTCCGGCCTCCTCGCGACCCTGGCCGGCGGCGCACCGCTCGTCGTCACTGCGCACGGGAGGGACGTCCGCAACGTCGGCGCCATCCCGGGTGTGGCTGCCGCGACCCGGCTCGTCGTGCGGCGGGCGGAAGCGGTGATCTGCGTGTCCGACTACCTGCGGCGCGAGCTCGAAACGAAGCTGCCCGAGGCCCGCGGCAAGGTGGAGGTGGTGTCCAGCGGCGTCGACCGCGAGCGCTTCGCGATCACCGAGCCGCCGGCCGGGCCTCCCGCCTTTCTCTGCGTCGGTGCGCTCGAGGAGCGCAAGAACGTCGTCCGGCTGGCCGATGCCTTCGCACGCCTCGAGGCGGGAACGCTCACCTTTGCCGGAGACGGGCCGCTCCGTTCCCGGCTCGAGGGACGGGAGCGGGTTCGGCTGCTCGGTCGTCTGCCGCACGACGAGGTGCCGGACCTGCTCGCCGCGTGCCGCGTGCTTGCGCAGCCGAGCCTCGTGGAGCCGCTCGGCCAGGCGCTGCTCGAGGCGATGGCGTGCGGCCGCTCGGTCGTGGCGACCCGGATCGGCGGACCGCCCGAGTTCGTCCCGCCCGAAGCCGGCGTGCTCGTCGATCCGCTCGACCTCGACGACCTCGCGCGCGGGCTCGAGCAGGCCGCCGCTCTGCCGCGCCCCAACCTCGCCGCCCGCGAGGCGACCGAGGAGCACGACGTCCGCCGCCAGGCGGAGCGGATCGAGGAGATCCTCAGCCGGGCGGCTGCGGCAGGTCGGCCAGCCTGACCTCGACGAGCGGCCGGATCCGCTCCTCCACGCCTGCCTCCCGCGCGAGGGCGAGCGCCTGCTCCCAGCTCTCCCGTGCCTTCGCCGGATCGACGCCCTGTTTGAGGCGGTTGTCGCCGGTCACGAGCAGCTTCTGGATCCGTTCGCGGACGTCCTCTTCCACAACTCGACGCTAACAGCGAGGATGAAGAGGTGCCCGAGCGCAGGCCGAAAAGCAAGCCGCTCCGCGTGCTGATCGCCGACGACCACCGGCTCTTCGCCGAGGCGCTCGAGGCGATTCTGACCACGGACGAGCGGATCGAGGTCGTGGGTCAGGCGAGCGACGGCGAGGAGGCGGTCGAGCTCGCCCGAACGCTCGGTCCGGACGTCGTCCTGATGGACGTGAGCATGCCGGTCCTCAACGGGTTCGAGGCCACGCGCGAGATCCGGTCGGCGAGCGAAGACGTCCGGATACTCATGCTCACCGGGTCGAACTCGCGCGCCGACGTCGACCGTTCGCGGGAGATGGGCGCGTCCGGCTACGTGACCAAGGATCGCATCGCCTCCGAGCTCGTGGCGACGATCGTCGAAGTGTCGCGCCGGCGGCTACCCTGAGCGCGTGCTCAGCTTTCTCGCAGTCATGCAGGTGCTCATCGTCGTCGGCATGGTGTCGACGATCCTCATGCACTCCGGGCGCGATGCGGGCATGGGCGGGATGGGCTTCACGCCGCAGTCGCAGGGTGGAACGCACATCGTCGAGCGGAACCTGACCCGCGTCACCGTCGTGCTTTCGGTGCTCTTCTTCGCCAACAGCATCGCGCTCTTCCATTACCTGAAGTAACGGAGACTGCGGCGCTACACTGCGCGGGCTCTCGCGCTGGTGGCGGAATTGGTAGACGCGCTAGGTTGAGGGCCTAGTGGCCTTAACAGGCCGTGGAGGTTCAAGTCCTCTCCAGCGCATTTTCGTAGGCCGCCCCCGGGCGGCCTTTTCTGTTGACGCCGTCCGGAGGAGTCCGTACCCTGCTGTCGAACACGTGTTCGCCACTCTTCCCGACCCACGGAGCGTGAGATGCAGACCACAGCCGAGTTGACCGGCCGGCAGCGCGAGATCTGGAGCTTCCTCGTCGAGTACGTCGACCGGCACGGCTATCCGCCGACCGTGCGGGAGATCGGCGGGGCCGTCGGCCTCGCCTCGCCCTCCACCGTCCACGCGCACCTCGCGAACCTCGAGCGCGCAGGACTGCTGCGCCGGGACCCGACGAAGCCGAGAGCGCTCGAGCTCGTCGGTCGCGACAAGAGCGCCGAGGCGGTCACGGCCGAGGTGCCGAAGCTGCCGCTGCTCGGCCAGATCGCCGCCGGCGGTCCGCTGCTCGCAGAGGAGAACGTCGAGGACGAGATCGCAGTGCCCGAGAATCTCCGCGGCGACTTCCTGCTGCGCGTCAAAGGCGAGTCGATGATCGAGGCCGGCATCCTCGACGGCGACGTCGTCGTCGTGCGGCGCGCACAGGACGCACGCGACGGCGAGATCGTCGTCGCCCTGGCCGGCGACGACGAGTCGGCCGACGAGGCGACGGTCAAGCGGTTCTTCCGCGAGAACGGCCGCATCCGCCTGCAGCCCGAGAACTCCGCCCTCGAGCCGATCTACGCCCGGCACGTCGAGATCCTCGGCAAGGTCGTCGGAGTGTTCAGGGAGCTATGACCCCGCCGACACCACTTCATCGGACGCTCGAACAGGAGCTCCTCGCAGTGCTGCGCGGAGCATCGCTCGAGTGCCCGGTCTGCGGCGAGTTCGTGCTCCACGAGGACTCGGTCGTGCGCTGCCCCGAGTGCTCGATGCGCCTGCACGGGCGGATCGAGTGCGCCGGAACCGGGGTACAATCCGGCGTGCAGGCCGGGTGACCGCGGCGCGCTCTGTTCTCAGAGGGCGCGTCGAGGAAAGTCCGGACACCGCAGGGCAGGACGCTCCCGACATCGTCTGACGACCGAGGGAGGCGGCGAAAGCCGACGGAAAGTGGCACAGAAAGCAGACCGCCGGTCGCGGATCTCCGGAGTCGCGGCCGGTAAGGGTGAAACGGTGGGGTAAGAGCCCACCAGCGGCCCTGGCGACAGGGCCGGCTCGCCAAACCCCGTCCGGTGCAAGGCGAACAGGCTCCGCCGACGTGGCCCGCCGAGGAGCCGGGTAGCCGCACAGATGGATGGCCACCCTCGACAGAATCCGGCTTACAGGCCTGCTACCGAGAAGCCCCGCTTCGGCGGGGCTTCTCCATTCGTCGAGTCTCAGCTCGTGCTCGGGCCCGTCAGGCCGAGCCTCCTCAGCGAGCGGTGGAGATAGGTCGCGAACGCGACCGCGCCGGCACCGCTCAGGTGGATCCCGTCGGACGCGTACCACGAGGCATGGCGCGCGGAGTAGTGGTTCCAGTCGATCACAGTCATCGTCGGGCCCCACTTCTGCTGCTCGGCGTAGATCGCGTGGTTGATGTCGACGTACTGCTTGCTGACGGCGTGCAGGGTGAACCAGAGGACGTGCTGGACATCGCGCCTCCACAGCGCCTTCAAGACAACTGGGAGGCCGCCGCGGTAGGTCGCCGGGTCGTCGTTGTAGCCGACGAAGATCACGACGTTCGGGCCGATCCGGCTGCCGATCCTGCGTACCGTCGCGAGGACGCTGGGCGGCGGGTGGGTGGTGAAGCAGCCGGGTTGGGTCAGGCGGCCACAGGGGTGGAGCTCGAGGAGCACGCGGTTGCCGCGTGCGACGATCCGTTTCGCTGTCGAGTCCCAGTCGAGCGCGGCGCCGGACGAGTCGGAGAAGATCGTCACGTGCTGGAGCTGCTTCTTCCCCGCGACCGCGGTCGCTGCGAGCGCGCAACAGAGCACGACCGCGGCGAGCAGGGCGAGAGCGCGACCCACGCCGTAGGACTCTAAGTGGAGCCGCAGCCGTTGGAAAGCGGACTTTACGTCCGCAGGACGACCTCGAGCGCAGTGCCGAGGCCGGGTGTACTGCGGACGCTGAGCCCGCCGTTGATCGACGATGCGCGGTCGCGCATGTTCCGCAATCCCTGACCGTCCGACTCGACCCCGGGTGGGAAGCCTTCGCCGTCGTCCTCGATGGCGACGAACCGCTCGCCTGAGAGGCGGCGGCCGATCACGACGTCGGCGCGCGTCGCGTTCGCATGGCGGCGTACATTGCCGAGCCCTTCCTGGACGATGCGGAAGATCTCGATCTGCTCGTCGGGAGCGAGCCGGATCGTCGGGTCGATCTCGAGGTCGACCGCGAGCTCTCCGTCGGCGGTCAGGAACTCGACGTAGCGGCGGAGCGCGGAGTCGAACGGCGCGGTGCCGCTCGCAGACGACAGCGCGAGGATTGCGAAGCGCGCTTCCTGCTGCGCGAGCGCCGCGGCCTGCTTGAGCTGCGGCCCGATCTCCTCCACCGGCGCTCCCGCGTCAAGCATCTGCGCGTGCGTCGAGACGGCGAAGAGATATTGCGCGAGCCCGTCATGAATCTCGCGGGCCACCCGTGCCCGCTCCTCCGCCACCGCCCGCCCCAGCTCGGCCGAGCGGATCGCCCGCCACGCGCCCACCAGCATCACTCCGAACGCGAGCAGGCGCAGATACTCGCCGGCTGCGACGTACATCGTCCCGCGCGGTGGCGTGAAGACGAGGTGAATCGCGGCGAAGAGCTGGAGCGTGAAGCCGAGAGCGAGCCACTTGGCCAGGTCGTCTCCCGTGCGCGCGAGGAGGCGACCCCAGCCGACGACGGCGAGCAGGTCGAGGAGCGCCTGTACCGCGAGCGCCGACGAGAGGCCGGGTGCGCTGGCGCCCGGCAGGGCCGTCAGGGCCGGCAGCGCCCCGCTGTGGGCGCGGAGGAGTACCCAGACGGCGGCGAGCGCAACGGCTGCCGCCAGCACGGTGTCGCGGATCGCGCGGTCACGAAGCCGGCTGCGGCCGCCGACGAACGGCGCGAGGGCAATCAGGGCCTGGCCGGCGATGCCGCCGAGGAGTGCCGCCCAGCCGTCGGCTCGATCGAGGGATTCCCCGACGAGCGCGGGGATGATCGCAAATGCGATCGTCGAGAGCGACCAGATGAGAAAGCCGGCCGCCAGCAGGAGATCGGTCCGGGACCCGACGACCGAGAAGCGCGCTCCCGCGAGAAGGGCGACGAGGACGCCGGCCAGCGCCATGATCGTCTCGAGCACGAGCAGGAGCTGCGGGCTGTAGTACTGCGTTCGAAAGGTCGGATACGTGAGCAGCAGCGCGAGGCTGGCCGCGAGCAGCCCGGAGAGGACGACCTCGCCCCACAGCCACGTCTGCAACTCGGTCCGTTGCTTTCGCATCTAGGTCTTGTCGGCAGAAGCGGTTCTGCCGATAAGAGACGCATGCCGGCACGCGTGCTCGTCGTCGACGACCATCCCCTCACGCGCGAGGCGCTCGCGGCGCTGCTGCGTTCTCACGGTTTCGAGCTGGCCGGCCTGGCGGCCGACGGCGAAGAGGCGATCGCGGCTGCGGCTCGGACGCAGCCCGACCTCGTCCTGCTCGACCTCTTGATGCCCGGCCTCGACGGCCTGTCGGCGCTGCCTCGGCTGCGCGAGGCCGCCCCCGGTTGTGAGGTCGTCGTCCTCACGGCGTCAGGCACCGAGGAGAACCTTCTCGCCGCGATCCGCGGCGGGGCGGCCGGCTACTTGCTCAAGACCGAGTCTCCGGACCGGATCGCGGAGTTCCTCGACGGAGTCGTCCAGGGCGACGCCGCCCTCTCCGGCCCCGTCGCGCGCAGGTTGCTCGACCAGGTGCGTGCGGGTGGTCGCGGTTCGGGCGTGCCCGATCGCATCGCATCGGTTCTCTCTGCCCGCGAGCTCGAGGTCCTGCTGCTGCTCGACGAGCACCACGGCACCGACGAGATCGCGAGGCGGCTCTTCATCTCCGAGCACACCGTCCGCTCACACGTCAAGAGCCTCCTCCGCAAGCTCGGCGTCTCGTCTCGCCGCGAGGCCCTAGAGCAGCTCGCGCTCGCCCGCGGCTAGTCCGTGAAGCCGTCGAGCGCGGCGTCGACGAGCCCGGGCAGCGTCTCGAGCTCGTAGCCGCCCTCGAGCACCGCGGCGACCCGGTCGGAGAGAGCGGCGCAGCGTCGGGCGAGCTCGCGGAAGCCGTCCTCGGTGACTCGCATGTCGCCGAGCGGGTCCGCCTCATGCGCGTCGAAGCCGGCGGAGACCAGGACGAGCTTCGGCTCGAACCGCCCGACCGCCGGCTCGACCACACGCTCGAAGGCTTCGAAGTACTCGGCGTCGCCCGAGCCGGCCCGCAGGGGCACGTTGACCGTCGTCTCCGCCTGGTCGTCCGGCCCGCCGCTGCCCGGGTAGAACGGCCACTGGTGGAGCGAGACGTACAGCACGCTGTCGTCCTCGCGGAAGATCGCTTCGGTGCCGTTCCCGTGGTGGACGTCGAAGTCGACGATCGCGACGCGCTCGATCCCGAGGCGCCGTTGGGCGGCCCGGGCCGCGATCGCGACGTTGTTGAACACGCAGAATCCCATCGCCCTCCCGACGAGAGCGTGGTGGCCGGGTGGGCGGACGAGGGCGAAGCCTCCGCGCAGCGCCGCCTCGATCGCCGTGCCCGCCGCGAGGGCTGCCGCCTCGAACGTCGTGGCCGTGCAGACGGTGTCGCCGTCGAGCCAGACCGCATCCTCGACGGTGCGGACGAGTTCGACGTGCTCGGCCGTGTGGCAGAGCTGCAGCTCCTCGACCGTGGCGGCACGGCCCTCGCTCCAGATGTGCTGGTGCGCGAGCAGCACCGCGAGGCGTTCGGGCCGCTCCGGGTGGCCGCCTGTCGGATGCAGGCGCGCGAGATCGCGATGCGTCAGGACGTCGATAGCGCCTTCACACGGTCGGCGACCCCGCCGAGCCCGAGCCGTTCGAGGAAAGAGGACGCCTCCGCCCACGCCGGGGATGTTTCTGCGAGGGGAGGAAGGGGGGCGGAGGCGTCCATCGTCGCGATTCGCCGGAACAGCCTCAAGTCCTCCGCCTCAGCGGCGAACCTGCCGTCGGCGAGCGCTTCCTCGAGCGAGCCGTACTGCGCAAGCAGGTCGGCGGCCTTCTTCGGGCCGATGCCGCGCGCTCCCGGCAGCTTGTCGGACGGATCGCCGCGCAGCGCGATCAGGTCCGGCACCTGCTCCGGCTCGACGCCGTAGCGCTCGCGGACTTCCGCCGGGCCGATCCGCGCGAGCTCACTCACTCCGCGCGTTGGCTGCAGGATCGTCACGCGCGGGCTCGCAAGCTGGAAGGCGTCGCGGTCGGACGTCGCCACCAGCACGTCGCCGGGCCACTTGCCCGCCGCGGCCGCAAGGAAGTCGTCGGCTTCGTAGCCGGCCGCCTTCGCCACGAGGAAGCCGAACGCGCTTACGACCTCGGGCAGGATCTCGAGCTGCTCGAGAATCGACTCTTCGAACACTCTCCCCGACTGGTAGGGCTCGAACGCCACGTGGCGGTAGGTCGGCACCGAGAGCGTGTCCCAAGCGACGAGCACGGCGTCAGGTTCCTCGGCCTGCCATAGCCGGACGAGCATGTTCGTGAAGCCGACCACCGCGTTGAGCCGGATCGACTTCGGCAGTGCGTGGTAGGCGCGGTGGGCGAACGAGTCGCCGTCGATCGCCAGCAGCACGCTCATAGAGATGCCTCCAGCTCCCCGATGCGCGCCATCAGTCGGTTCGTCGCTTCCTGGGACGAACGACGCATCTCGCCGGTCGCGCGCAGGTCGTCGAGCTCGATCGGCGCGCCGAAGGCAACTCGCAGCGGCCCGAGGGCGAGCAACCGATCGGTGCCGGCGACGGCCGCGGGAACGAGCGGCACCTCCGCTTCGATGGCGATCCGTGCCGCGCCGGAACGTCCGCGGGGCTGGTACTTCTTGACCAGCCCCTTCTTGCGCCGCGTCCCCTCCGGGAACATGACGACGACGTTGCCTTCCCGCGCGAGGCGGATCGCGGTCTGGACGGCCACGACGTCGGCGCGCCCTCGATGTACGGGGAAGGCACCGGCAGCGTCGAGGATGTACGTCGCCGGCCACCAGTAGAGCTCCGACTTTGCCATGAAACGGAGCCAGTGCTGCGGGTAGAGCGGCATCCCGAGCGGCCACGGGTCGAAGTTCGAGAGGTGATTGCAGGCGAGGACGTAACCGCCGCTCGCAGGCACGTTCTCCACCCCCTGCACGCGCAGCCGGAAGAGCCCGTAGAGGACTGGCCGGCTGAACGCGGCGACGACCCGATAGATGCCCGGCGGACGCACGCCTGGGAGTATCGCGGGCCGACCCGAAGACCCCGCGTTCGTCTGCGGCGGCCGCGGTGGGGGCTATCGTGACGCGCCGATGCCGAAGCGCTTGGTCATCGTCGAGTCCCCGGCGAAGGCGCGCACGATCGCCGGCTACCTCGGCCCGGAGTTCGTGGTCGAGTCCTCCGTCGGCCACATCCGCGACCTGCCCGACAGCGCCGCCGAGATCCCCGAGCAGTACAAGGGCGAGTCGTGGGCGCGGCTCGGCGTCGACGTCGAGCACGGGTTCGAACCGCTGTACGTCGTCGACCCGGACAAGAAGAAGACCGTCGCCCAGCTCCGCAAGCAGCTCGCCGCCGCTGACGAGCTCCTGCTCGCAACGGACGAGGATCGCGAGGGCGAGGCGATCGCATGGCACCTGCTCGAGGTCCTGAAGCCGAAGGTGCCGGTGCGACGGATGGTCTTCCACGAGATCACCCGCGACGCGATCGAGCAGGCGCTCGACGAGACCCGCGACGTCGACGAGCGCCTCGTCGACGCGCAGGAGTCGCGGCGCATCCTTGACCGGCTCTACGGCTACGAGGTCTCGCCGGTGCTCTGGAAGAAGGTCATGCGCGGGCTCTCTGCGGGCCGTGTCCAGTCGGTCGCGACGCGCCTGGTCGTGGAGCGGGAGCGCGAGCGGATGGCGTTCCGCGCCGCCGCGTGGTGGGACCTCGTTGCGACGTTCGATCCCCTGGTCGCCGAAGGCGACGAAGTTCGGCCGGGCGGTGGCGCCTTGGCCGACGCCGCTTCCAGCCGAGAGTCGTTCGACGCTCGGCTCGTTTCGGTCGAGGGGCAGCGCGTGGCGACCGGCCGCGACTTCGGCCCCGACGGGCAGCTGAAGGGCGACGCGCGCCAGCTCGACGAGGAGACGGTGCGCGGCCTCGCGGAGCGTCTCGAAGGCGCCGCCTTCCAGGTCGCGCGCGTCGAGCGGAAGCCGTACGTCCGCCGCCCGAGTCCGCCGTTCATGACGTCGACGCTGCAGCAGGAGGCCAGCCGCAAGCTCCGCTTCTCGGCGCAGACGACGATGCGGCTCGCCCAGCGCCTCTACGAGAACGGATACATCACCTATATGCGCACCGACTCCACGACGCTGTCGGAGTCGGCGCTCACCGCCGCGCGCGAGCAGGCGACGTCGCTTTTCGGAGCCGACTACGTGCCGCCGCAGCCGCGCCGCTACGAGCGAAAGGTCAAGAACGCGCAGGAGGCACACGAGGCGATCCGCCCCTCGGGCGACCGCTTCCGCACGCCGCAGGACGTACGGTCGGAGCTCTCTTCCGACGAGCACGCGCTGTACGAGCTGATCTGGATGCGGACGATCGCCTCGCAGATGAAGGATGCGCAGGGCCAGACCGTCTCGCTGCGGATCGGAGGAGAGTCCAGCGCCGCGGAGGCCGTCGAGTTCGGCGCCTCCGGAACCGTCATCACGTTCCGCGGTTTCCTCGCCGCGTACGAGGAAGGTCGGGACGACGACGGCCCGGCGAGAGACGACGACCAGGAGCGGCGCCTACCGAACCTCACGGAGGGTGGCGCCGTCGAGTTGCGCGCCCTCGAGCCGCAGGGCCACGAGACGAGCCCGCCCGCGCGGTACACGGAGGCGACCCTCGTCCGGACGCTCGAGGAACTCGGCATCGGCCGCCCGTCCACGTACGCGTCGATCCTCGGCACCATCCTCGACCGCGGCTACGTCTTCAAGCGCGGCACCGCGCTCGTTCCTGCCTTCCTCGCCTTCTCGGTCGTCGCTCTGCTCGAGAAGCACTTCGGCCGCCTGGTCGACTACGACTTCACCGCCTCGATGGAGGACGACCTCGACCGGATCGCCGCCGGCGACGAGCACCGCGTCGAATGGCTCGGCCGCTTCTACTTCGGCGACGGAACGGGCGGTCTTCATGAGCTCGTCTCGGATCTCGGCGCGATCGACGCGCGGGAGATCAACTCGCTCGAGATCGGCGACGGGATCGTCCTCCGCGTCGGGCGCTATGGGCCCTACCTCGAGCGCGAGGGGCAGCGGGCGAGCGTCCCCACAGAGCTCGCGCCGGACGAGCTGACGCTCGAGCGGGCCGAGGAGCTCCTGGCGCAGCCCAGCGGAGACCGCGAGCTCGGCACCGATCCCGAGACCGGACGCCCGATCACCGCACGAACCGGGCGCTACGGCCCGTACGTCACCGAGGTGCTGCCCGAGGAGGCGAAGGAGAAGCCGCGCACCGCCTCGCTCTTCAAGACGATGTCGCTCGACACGGTGACGCTCGAGGACGCGCTCCGCCTGCTGCGGCTGCCGCGGGTGGTCGGCGTCGCCGCGGACGGCGAGGAGGTCGTGGCACGCAACGGCCGCTACGGCCCGTACGTCCAGCAGGGCAAGGAGTCGCGCTCGCTCTCCTCCGAGGAGCAGCTGTTCACGATCTCGCTCGAGGAGGCGCTCGCGCTGCTCGCTCAACCCAAGCAGCGGCGCGGCCAGCGGGCGGCGACCACGCCGCTGCGCGAGCTCGGCACCGATCCGGCGGGCGGCCGCGAGGTCGTGCTCAAGGAGGGCCGCTTCGGTCCGTACGTCACCGACGGCGAGACAAACGCGAGCCTCCGCAAGGGGGACGATCCGGAGACCGTCACGCTCGACCGCGCGCTCGAGCTGCTTGCCGAGCGCCGCGCGAAAGGGCCGGCAAAGCGCCCGACGCGGCGGCGCAAGGCTTCCTGAACTGTTCCCTGCAAACTTCGCCGACCGGTCCGCGTCCTATGCTCACGGGCCGAGTCGGGGCACGGAATACACTTGCCCGGCGGCTCGTTCGAGCGACCGGAGAGGCGGCACTCTCGGGCGTGGGTGGTAACCGGAGGACTTCCCTCCTAAGGTACGAAGGCTTGCGAGGAAGCGACGAAGCAGGACGAAAGGACTGAGGGAGCGCTGACGCAGAACCAGCTAAACGATTTGCTCGAGTCGGATCAGATCCGCGCCATCGTCGAGGGCGCCGAGGAGAAGGGCTTCATCGACCCCGTCCAGCTCGAGGCCTTCGCGGCCGAGCTCGAGCTGAACGATCAGGAGGTCGAGGAGCTCACGCGCGAGCTCGAGCGGACCGGCCTCGAGATCGGCCAGCCGGCTGCGCAGGCAGCGGTCGCTCCGCGCCCCGCGGCGCAGAAGGAGGAGAAGGAGGCCGAGCCGGCACCTGAGCCCGAGACGCCGACCGTGGCCATCTCCGGCTCCGCCGACAGCCTGCAGCTGTTCCTGGCCGACGTCGGCCGCCACAAGCTGCTCACTGCGGCCGAGGAGGTCATGCTCGCGAAGCGGATCGAGCGCGGCGACGTCACGGCGAAGCGGCACATGATCGAGTCGAACCTCCGGCTCGTCGTCTCCATCGCCAAGGGCTACCGCGGTCTCGGCGTTCCGTTCCTCGACCTGATCCAGGAGGGGACGCTCGGGCTGAACCGTGCCGTCGAGAAGTTCGACTGGCGGCGCGGCTACAAGTTCTCGACCTACGCGACCTGGTGGATCCGCCAGTCGGTGCAGCGCGCGGTTGCGAACCACGCGCGCACGATCCGCGTGCCCGTCCACGTCGTCGAGCGGCAGCAGAAGCTCTCGCGCGCGGCGCGGCGGCTCGAGGTCGAGCTCGGGCGCGAGGCGACGAAGGAGGAGCTCGCCGAGGCGACCGGCCTGCCGATGCAGCACGTCGACGAGGCGCTCGGCGCGGCGAACGCATCCGTCTCGCTCAACCAGACGGTCGGCGCTGACGACGAGGGCGAGCTCGGCGACCTGTTCGCCGACCGGGAGGCGGTCGATCCGTTCGACGAGGCCGAGGAGTCGCTTCGCCGGCAGGGCGTGCGGCGCGCGCTCGAGGCATTGCCCGAGCGTGAGCGGCGGATTCTCGAGCTGCGCTTCGGCTTCGAGGGTGAGCCCTGGACGCTCGAGGCGATCGGGAACGAGCTCGACCTGACGCGAGAGCGGGTCCGCCAGCTCGAGGGCCAGGCACTGTCCCGGCTCGGGGCTCTGCGCGACCTGATCTCGGTCGCAGCCGCCTAGCGCCGATTCGCGACGAGCTCCGGCTCGGTGAGATCCGTGTTGCGGAGGACGAACGTCGCCCGTTCGTGCGGGCGCTGCTCGTCGATGTAACGCCGCTGCGCGGGCAGGTAGCGGACGCGGTAGCGCTCGTGCGTCTCGTCGAGGGAGTCGAACCAGACGAGGTTCCGCTCGGCACCCCGGCGTGCGGCCACGTCGAGGTCGGCGTCGACCCAGACACTCGCGTCCCAGAGGTCGGCGAGCTCCGGTCGCTGCAGAAAAACACCGTCCGCGACGATCACGACATCGGCGGGCCCGTCGACGCTCAGGACATGGGCCTGGAATTGGCCGAAGTCGAATGCGTCGAGGTAGTAACCCTCGGGCGAGAGCTCGCCGCGCGCGTACCGCTCCGTCAGCGGCCGCTCGAACTGGTCGATCGAGACGCGGACGGCTGGACGCCCGCGGCCCGTGAGCAGTTGCGCCACCTCCTCGGCGAGCTGCGTCTTGCCCGCACCGTCGACGCCGTCGAGTCCGATCCGGGTCAGTCCAGCGGGAGCGCGAACTGCGGCGAGGGCGTCGCCGAGCTCGTCGAGGACGAGGTGCCGCGGTGCCACGACGCCAATCTTCGCGCAGCGTCGAGTATCGCCTCCCGCTCGAGCGGCGCGACGCGCAACTCCGGCGGCGGCTTGCGCAGGAACGAATCGACCAGGAGGAGCTCGTCCAGGTCGAGGTCGAGGTCGCCGGGACGCCGCGCGGCGGCGAGCCCCGCCTCCGTCTCGAGTGCCGCGCCTCCGCCGGGCGGGAGCGTCCGCTCCGCCGCGACCCGGCCGCCGGCGACGAAGAACGCCCGCACGTAGCCGGGCTCACCGGCCGGCGCGAGGACGCAGCAGCGGAGGCTGCGCACACGGTCGAGGCGCTTCAGTTCGCCGCAGATCCGCTCGAGCGCCGCGATGCGGTCGCGGAGACGCCCCGCATCCTCGAATCGTCGGACGTCGGACAGCTCGCGGAGGCGGCGCCGCAGGCGCGGCAGCGCCGCCGCGGGTCGGGCGAGGTCGTCGGGAGACAGCACCCGCGCTGCGAGCTGGGTGGTGCGGCGCGACCGCAGAGGGCCGACCGGCGAAGGCCGAGTGGACGCGACCACCGCGTCGCCGCGCTGCCGCAGCCACACGAGTCGTTCCGGTCGCGAGACGCGCGCATTGCCCGGGGGACGGAGCTCGCGGATCAGGCGCAGCTCCTCGAGCGCCGCCTCGAGCTCGGAGCCCGTCACCCTCCACTCGATTCGCTCCGCCGCCGCGACCGCTGCCTCGACCGCCGGCCGCTGGCGGTCGCTGCGGAAGTACGAGCGCAGGCGCGATCGCAGGTCGCGCGCCCGGCCGACGTAGAGGACCTGGTCCTTGGCGCCGAGGAAGAGATAGACGCCGGGCCGCGTCGGTGCGCCGAACGCGAGCTGGCGCTTGTCGAGCAGGCGGCGTGTCCTCGTTGCCGTGAGCGCTGTGAGGTCGGCGACGGTGCGGGCGCCGCGTTCCTGCGCGAGCCCGATCAGCGCGAGCAGCAGCTCGGCAGTCGCGCGCGCGTCCGGAAGCGCGCGGTGGCAGGGCTGCTCGGTCGTGTCGAGGAACCACGCGAGCCGGGCGAGACCGAAGCTCGGAACCCGGCCGGCGAGGAGGGTTCGCGCGAGCCGCACGGTGTCGACGACCGCCGAGCCGATTCGGCTGCCCGTCAGCCGCTCGGTCTCGCGGTCGAGGAAGGCGAGGTCGAAGCGCGCGTTGTGCGCGACGAGGACCGCGTCGCCCGCGAACGCGAGAAAGCTTCGCACGGCCTCCGCCGGACGGGGCGCGCCGCGCAGCTGCTCGGTCCGCAGTCCGGTCACCGCGCTTGCTCCGGCGGCGATCGGAAGTCCCGGGTCGACGAGCGTCTGGAACTCGGCGTCGACCTCGAAGCCGCGGAGGCGTACGGCCCCGATCTCGCAGATCCCGGACTCACCCGGGCGCAGCCCTGTCGTCTCGAGGTCGACCACGACGTACGTTGCATCCTCGAGCAGGAGCGTCGCGCCGGGCGGCTCGGCCAGGGTGACGGCGTCGCCGCTCCAGGCGAGCCGGGTGTCGGTCTCTACGACATCGGCGAGGAGCATTCGCGCGAGGGCGACCGGCGTCTGCCTGAGGGCGAAGAGGCGCCGCGCCGCATCCTCGGCGAGCACGGGTCCGCGCTGCTCCTCCACGAGCTCCACGAGGCGGTCGGCCGCATCTAGCCTGAGCTGCATGGCCGAGAGCCTAGGCGAACATACGTTCGCACGCCAGCTCGCGCCGCTCCGCTCAGAGCCTTCCGACGACGCCGAGCAGGTGACCCAGGCGCTCGAGGGCGAGCCGCTGACGGTGCTCGAGGAAACCGGCGACTGGGTGCGGGTGGAGACCGCGTACGCCTATCCGGGCTGGGTGCGGCGGGACGAGCTCGGCGGCGAGCCCGACCCCCACTGGCTCCGGCCGGTCGCCACGGATCCGGTCGAGCACGCCCGCACGCTGCTCGGCACGCGCTACGAGTGGGGCGGGATGAGTTCCGCCGGGATCGACTGCTCGGGCCTCGTCCACATGGCTTTCCGGGCCTGCGGGCGACTCGTACCGCGCGATGCCGACCAGCAGGAGGAGGCGGCCGAGAGCCTGTCCGAGGCCGAGTTGGGCCGAGGCGACATCGTGATCTACGGGCCCCCCGGGGGAGCGGACCACGTGGCGTTCTGGCTCGGCGGCGGACGCATCCTTCACGCGACGGGGCGCGACGGTCTCGCCTGCGTCGTCGAGGAGGAGGAGCCGCCGGAGCTACGCGAGCGTCGGCGCGCGTTCGTGCGGTTTGGCGCCGACGGCGAACTCTGAACCTGGCGCTAGATTTCGCCGCTCCCGTGGAGCCGAAAGCTTTTCCGAGGACGGCGACCGTTGCCACGGCGGCGTTCGCGCTCCTGGCCCTCGTCCTCGCCGCCGGTTGCGGTGGCGCCGGCGACGCCGCCAATACCACGACGCCTGCGCGAACGACGACGGTTGTGCGATCCACGACCGCTGCCACACGCGAGACCGCGGCCGCCGCACCCGCGAACGAGTTCCCAGAGTTCCGGGTCGCGATGGACGAGGCGACGGATTACCTCGACCCCGGCCTCTCCGACACGGCCGAGGGCTGGGGCGTGATGTGGAACGTCTACCTCCCGCTGCTCGGCTACCGCCATGTCAACGGCAAGGCCGGCGCGAAGCTGGTCCCGTACCTCGCGACGTCGCTGCCGCGCATCTCGCGCGATCGCCGGACCTACCGCCTCACCCTGCGTGACGGGCTGAGCTATTCGGACGGCACGGAGGTCAAGGCCAGCGACTTCAAGGCGACGGTCGAGCGGGACTTCAAGCTCGATTCCGCAGGCGCCGCCTTCTTCCGCAACATCGTCGGGGCGAAGGAGTTCGCGAAGCGGCCGCACCTGAGGGGCGGGATTCGCGGCATCGTCGTCCACGATCCCACGTCGATCGAAATCCATCTCGCCGAGCCGCAGGCCGACTTCGCGAACGTGCTCGCATCGGAGTTCGCGGCTCCCGTGCCGGCCGACGCTCCGGCGACGGACACCTCGCTCCACCCGCTGCCCGCGACGGGGCCGTACGAGATCACGAGCTACAAGCCGACGTCTCAGATCCTCGAGAAGCGCAACCCGGACTTCCAGGCCTGGCGCTTCCACGGCGCCGTGCCGGAGGGCAATCCCGACCGCGTGACGTGGGACATCGTCCCCAACGCCTCCGTCGCGTTGCACCGTGTGCTGACCCGCAAGGACGACTGGATGAGCTACTACCAGGTCCCCGGCAAACGGTTGCCGGCGATCGAGCAGAAGCACGAGAGCCGCCTGCGCACCTTCACGCCGCCTAACCTCATGTACTTCTTCATGAACACGCGGGTGCCGCCGTTTACGAGCCTCAAGGTGCGGCAGGCCGTGAACTACGCGATCTCGCGGCGCTGGCTGAAGCGGCTCGCCGGCGGGCTGGCCGACACGAGCGAGAACATCCTGCCGCCGGGCTACCCCTCCTTCCGACCGCACAGCCTCTACCGACACGACCTGCGCAAGGCGATCCGTCTCGTGCGCGAGTCGGGCTACCGCGGAAAGCGGGTCATCGTCTGGAACCACGACGTTCCGTCCGACCTGCCGTTCACGGAGTATCTCTTCGCGGTGCTGAAGGAGCTCGGCTTCCGCCCCAGGAAGAAGGTGGTGACCGCCGGCAGCTACTGGACGACCATCGGCAATGAGAAGACGCGTGCGCAGATCGGCTTCGCCAACTGGGTGCAGGACTATCCGCATCCGCTCGACTGGTTCGCGCTCCTCGACGGCCGCACGATCACCCCGACCCACAACTCGAACTACGCGAACTTCGACGTCGGCTGGGTGAACCGCGAGATCGAGGCGCTCACCCGTCCCAAGAAGCTGACGCCGAGGGTCAACCGCGACTGGGCCGCGCTCGATCGGAAGGTGATGCGCCTCGCCCCCTGGGCGCCGTTCCTCAACCAGAAGGAGACGGACTTCTTCGGCGCGCGTGTCGATCTCGGGTGTTACGTCAACAACGTTCTGTACGAGTTCGACTACGCGAGCATCTGCGTCAACAAATGACGGACGTCAACGTCAATAAAGATGGTGTTTGATAAGACTTCGCCCTCGGGCCGTCTGGCCTATGGGTGGGGCCGATGGGTCCTAGTCAGTACGTGCTTGCTATCCGGGAGGTGTTGAGGAAGTGAGATTGAAGCGAGTGAGATCCGTCGCGGTTGCGACGGCGGTCGCGGCGGGGCTCGTCCTGGTAGCGAGCGCCTGCGGCGGTGGTGGTTCCAACACCAACACGACCACCACGACCCAGACGACGGCTTCCGGGCAGAGGACGTTCCCGGAGCTGAAGGCCGTCTGGGGGACCACGGATTACATGGATCCGGGCCTCTCCTACCGGCTCGAGTCCTGGCAGGTGTTCCAGGACACGTACATCGGCCTCGTGGTCAAGGCTCGCGTGAGCTGTCTGTCGAGCAACTGCACCAAGATCCTTCCAGGCCTTGCGACGACGACCGGAGACATCACGAACGGCGGCAAGACCTACAAGTTCACGTTGCGGAAGGGGCTGAAGTACTCGAACGGCGAGCCCATCAAGGCGAGTGACTTCACGCACACGATCGTCCGCGACTTCAACATGAATTCGCCGGGCATCGGGTTCTTCTCGAACATCGTCGGCATCGACTCGTGCGAGGCGAACCCGACGAAGTGCAAGACGATCTCGGGGATCAAGACGAACGATTCTGCGGGAACCATCGAGATCGACCTGCAGAAGCCCGAGTCCGACTTCGAGTTCGTGCTCTCGATCCCGTTCACGTCCCAGGTTCCGTCGTCGACGCCGAACAAGGACACGGAGAATCCGCCTCCGGCCGCCAGCGGGCCGTACTACATCGCGAGCTACAACCCGAGCAAGTCGTTCACGCTCAAGCGGAACCCGTACTGGAAGCCGCACGAGATCCCCGCGATTCCCGACGGCAATCCGGACAAGGTCGTGGCTCTGATGACCGACGACCAGGCGCGGGCGGCACAGCTCGTTGCGTCGAACCAGTACGGCTACGACGAGAACATCCTGCCGACCGACCAGCTCGCCCACTACAAGAACAAGTTCCCGGGCCAGGTCAAGTTCTGGACGACGCCTTCCACGTACTACTTCTTCATGAACCAGCGGCTCAAGCCGTTCAGCTCGCTGAAGGTGCGGCAGGCCGTGAACTACGCGATCAACAGGCAGGCGCTCGTCAACCTACGCGGCGGCCTCGGCGTGCCGACGTACAACTTCCTGCCGCCGAGCTACCCGCAGTACAAGAAGTTCAACCCGAACCCGTTCCCGTACAACCTGCAGAAGGCGAAGCAGCTCGTCCAGCAGTCGGGGATGGCGGGCCAGCCGGTCAAGGTCTTCACGATCTCCGATGTGGCGGTCGACCTCTCGACGGGCGAGTACCTGCAGAGCCAGCTGAACAAGATCGGCCTCAAGGCCTCGCTCCACGCGATCGCGGGCGCGAACTACTTCACGATCGTCGGGAACCAGGCGACGAAGGCCCAGATCGGCTTCACCGACTGGTTCGAGGACTACCCGTATCCGACGGACTGGTTCAACGTTCTTCTGAACGGTGACCGCATCACCCAGGTCCACAACAACAACTACGGCAACGTCGACGTCAAGTCGGCGAACACGCAGATGACCAACCTGTCGCATCTGCCGCCAAGTCAGGCCCTGGCCACGAGCACGAACGCTCAGTGGGCCGCCATCGACAAGAGCCTGATGATCAACAACGCGGCCGCAGCGCCGTATCTGAACGGCATCATCACGTCGTTCTTCTCGACGAAGATCGACCCGGCCAGCGATGTCTTCACCGACAACCAGGACGACGTCGCTCAGATGACCCAGAAATAAACCGGCTGACACCGGCGCGGTGGTGGATGTCCACCACCGCGCCGGCTCGGTCGATCTGATCTACCCTCACAGGAACCAGTGGCGACCACCGGCCAAGAGCAGGAATTCACCCTCGACACCGCTGCCGAGCTGGCGGCCGAGGAGGGCGCGGCCAAGGAGATTCAGGGCCGGAGCCCGTGGGCGCTCGCTGGCCGCCGGTTGCGCCGCAATCGTGTCGCGCTCGTCTCCCTCGGCGTATTCATCCTCGTCGTGGTGTGCTGCCTCCTCGGGCCTGTCTACGTGTCGCACGTCTCGCATCTCGATCCGAACGTTGCGAACAACAGCGGCACCGTCGTCATCAACGGACAGACCGTCCACGTCATCTCGCAAGGACACACGACGATCAAGAACGGGATCCCGGTGGTCGTGCCCGGCGGGGTTCCCATCGGCGCGCAGTGGGGCGCCGCCGGGGGCAAGTACGTCCTCGGGGGCGACGAGCTCGGACGCGACGTCATGACGAGGCTCCTCTACGGCGGGCGCAACTCGCTCTACATCGGAATCACCTCGGCGGCGCTGACCACGATCCTCGCGGTGACCCTCGCCCTGCTTGCCGGCTACTTCGGCGGGGGGACCGACTGGATCATCTCGCGTTTCTTCGACATCATCTGGGCGTTCCCGGTCATCCTGCTCGGGATCGCGCTGGGCACCGCGCTGTCGGTCAACGGGTTCCATCACTTCGGGATCAACCTCTCCGGCTCCAGTCTCTGGATCACGATCGGCGTCGTCGCGTTCGTCTTCATCCCGTATCTCGGGAGACCGCTGCGAGGCCAGGTGCTCGCGCTACGGAACCGGGAGTTCGTGGAGGCCGCCACCGCGCAGGGTGCAGGCCCGATCCGGATCATGTTCACCGAGGTGCTGCCGAACATCGCTTCCTCGGTGCTCGTCCTGTTCACGCTGATCATCGCAGCCTGCATCCTCACCGAGGTCGGGCTCTCCTTCCTCGGCGCCGGCGTCCAGCCCCCGAATCCGTCGTGGGGAACGATGATCGAGGAAGGACAGAGCAGCCTGTCCACGGCGCCCCAGATCAGCCTCTACCCCGGGATCGCGATCGCGATCACCGTGCTTGCGATCAACATCTTCGGCGACGGCCTCCGCGACGCGCTCGATCCGCGGGCGAAGGTCAGAATCGAGCACTGAGGACACCGGAGAACTAGGTGGGCGCGTTCATCATCCGGCGACTCTTCGGGATGATCCTCGTCCTGCTCGCCGTGAGCTTCATCGTCTATCTGATCTTCATCGTCATCCCGGGCGGCGACCCGGCGATCAGGATCGCGGGCCGGACCGCGACGCCGCAGAACATTGCGTCGATCAGGCACAACCTCGGGCTCGACCAGAACTTCGTCGTGCAGTGGTGGGACATGCTGAAGCAGCTCTTCACGGGGCAGCTCGTCTCGTACTCCAACCAGACGAACGTGGTGCAGCAGATCAAGGACGGGCTTCCGGCCACCTTCTCGCTCGCGATCGGGGCGGGCGTCATCTGGCTCTTCTTCGGGATCGTCGTCGGCACGGTCTCGGCGGTCACCGCCGGCAAGGCCTCGGACCGCGTGATCACCGCCGGGGCTTTGATCGGCATCTCGCTGCCGGTCGCCTGGCTGGGCCTGATCCTGCTCTATTTCTTCGGCGGAGTGGGTGGAATCTTCTCCTGGTTCCCCTCCGGCGGCTACGTCCCGCTGACCCAGGACCCGGTGCAGTGGTTCTACCACCTGATCCTGCCGTGGCTCACGCTCGCCGTCCTCTTCATCGGCTTCTACGGCCGGGTTCTGCGCTCGAACATCCTCGACACGATCAACGAGGACTTCGTGCGCACCGCGAAGGCGAAGGGCCTCACGTCGAACCGGATCCTGGTCAAGCACACCCTGCGAGCCTCGCTCATCCCGATCGTGACGCTGTTCGGGCTCGACTTCGCGGCGGTGATCGGCGGTGGCGCGATCATCACGGAGACCGTCTACAACATTCAGGGAGTGGGTTGGTACGCGGCCCAGGCGATCCAGACCGAGGACTTGCCGCCGCTGATGGGTGTCACGCTGTACGGCGCGATGTTCATCGTCGTGTTCAGTCTGATCGTCGACATCCTCTACGCCTATCTCGATCCGAGGATCCGGCTCGCCTGATGGCTGAACGGCTGCTCGAGGTCAACGACCTCAAGGTTCGCTTCGCGACCGAGGACGGGATCGTGCAGGCGGTCGCCGGAATCTCGTTCGGGCTCGAGCGCGGCAAGGTGCTCGGGATCGTCGGCGAGTCGGGCTCGGGCAAGAGCGTGACCGCGATGACGCTCATGGGCCTGACGCGCGGCGTCAACGCGCGCTTCGAAGGTGAAGTCCTCTACAAGGGAACGGACCTGCTCAAGGTCTCCGACAAGGGTATGCAGGACTTTCGCGGCAACGAGCTCGGGATGATCTTCCAGGACCCGATGACCTCGCTGAACCCGGTCTATCGCATCGGTGAGCAGATCGTCGAGGCCATCCAGTCGCACGAGAAGGTCGACAAGCGGACGGCGCGGGCGCGCACGATCGAGCTGCTGCGCCAGGTCGGCATCCCGAACCCCGAGACGCGTGTCGACAACTTCCCGCACGAGTTCTCGGGCGGGATGCGGCAGCGCGCGATGATCGCGATGGCGCTTTCGTGCAACCCGTCGGTCCTGATCGCCGACGAGCCCACCACGGCCCTCGACGTGACGATCCAGGCGCAGATCGTCGACCTCGTCAACCGCCTGAAGGACGACTTCGACTCGGCCGTGATCTTCATCACGCACGACCTCGGAGTGATCGCCGAGATCGCCGACGAGATCATCGTGATGTACGCGGGACGGGTCGTCGAGCAGGGCTCGAAGCGCGACGTCTTCTACGATCCCCAGATGCCCTACACGTGGGGCCTGCTCGGGTCGATCCCGCGACTCGACCGGCCGCGAGTCGAGCGCCTGCACACGATCGAGGGATCGCCGCCGTCGCTCATCAACCTGCCCGAGGGCTGCAAGTTCCGGCCGCGCTGTCCGCACGCGTTCGAGAAGTGCAAGCAGGAGCCAGGGCTCGAGAATCGCGTCGAGACCCCGGGTCATCTCGACCGGTGCTGGCTCGACGTCGACTTCAAGCGTGGCCATCGCGACGACACGATCTCCCCCGGCTCGGCCGAGGCCGCGTGACGGCCGCCGAGCCGACGAACGGATCGGGCGACGCGGCACTCCTCGACGTCCGGCACGTCAAGAAGTACTTCCCGATTCGCAAAGGTGTCCTGCAGCGCGAGTACGCGCGCGTGCACGCCGTCGACGACGTGAGCTTCGCGGTTCGGGAAGGGGAGACGCTCGGGCTGGTCGGCGAGTCGGGTTGCGGCAAGTCGACGCTGGGTCGCACTCTCGTGCGTCTGCTCGAGCCGACCGACGGCGAGATCATCTTCGCGGGAACGCCGATCCAAAGTCTCGGCACGCGGGGCCTGCGCCCGCTCCGGCGGGAGATGCAGATGGTCTTTCAGGATCCGTACGCGTCGCTCAACCCCCGCAAGCGCGTCGGGACCATCGTGTCCGATCCGATGCGGATCCACGATCTCGGTAACCGGGCCGAGCAGAAGAAGAGGGTCAACGAGATCCTCGAGACGGTCGGGCTCTCGCCCGAGCACTACAACCGCTTCCCCCACGAGTTCTCGGGGGGACAGCGCCAACGAATCGGGATCGCGCGGGCGCTCGCGCTGCGGCCGAAGCTGATCGTCGCCGACGAGCCCGTGTCGGCTCTCGACGTCTCGATCCAGTCGCAGATGCTGAACCTGCTCGGCGACCTGCAGAAGGAGTTCAGCCTCACGTACATCTTCATCGCCCACGACCTCGGCGTCGTCCGGCACGTGAGCAACCGGATCGCGGTGATGTACCTCGGCAAGATCGTCGAGCTCTCGCCGGCGGAGGAGCTCTATACGCGGCCGATCATGCCGTACACCGAGGCTTTGCTCTCGGCGGTTCCGATCCCCGACCCGGACCTGGCCGAGAAGCGGGAGCGGATCGTGCTCGAAGGCGACGTGCCGAGCCCGATCAACCCGCCGAGCGGCTGCCGCTTCCATCCGCGATGCCGGTATGCGACGGATGTGTGCAAGGAGATCGAGCCGCCGCTCGTCGATTACGGCAACAGCCATTTCGCCGCCTGCCATCACCCGCTCAACGTCGATCAGGCGACGCTCGAAAGAGTGAAGGTGGCCGGGCAGCACACGCCCGCCGAGGCCGACGAGAGCGCGCTGCCGCAGGACACGTCCGGGAGCTCCAATCCCTCTGCTGCAGCGCCATCCGACTGATACCCGTTCGAGGTAGCCGAAGACGCTAAAGCGGCTTCGGCGGGCCGCCGATATTCGGGGCGTGGATGCTGCGGAGCGCAAGGAGATCCTCAGCCGCTACCTGACGCATTCGCGCCGCTTCGAGGAGGTTGCGGCGCGGCGTCGCGGTACCGGCGGGGGCGACGTGATCCCGCTTCAGAACCCGCTTCGTGAGCTCGAGCAGGAGCCGACGGGTCGCGAGGTCGAAGTCTTGCAGCTCATTTCCGACGGGCTGGTGAACCGCGAGATCGGCCAGCGGCTGTTCCTGTCGGAGGAAACGGTGAAGTCGCACGTTAGACACCTGCTCGCGAAGCTTCAGGCGCGCTCCCGTGCCCATGCGGTCGCGGTGGGCTTCCGCCGCGGAATCATCGGCTGAGTCTCGTCCACAGGCCCTGCTCAGGCGCTGTGGACAAAGGAAAAACGAAGCGCCGGGTGAAGATCACCCGGCGCTCGTGAAACCGCTTATCCGCCCCGCAGCTCTGACCCGGATCCCCCGCTGGGGGGATGATCACGAGCTGTGGATAACGGACTATGCGACGGCTTTACCAGAACCTGGCGGTCCCGACGACAGTGGCGCGGGCCGCGAGGCGAGCAAAGGAACGCATTGAGAACTCCGATCGATCGGGGACTGACGGCACCGCCAGCCTATACCCCTTTTGGGGGATACGCAAGGCTGGACCGGCTGGTCAAAGGTCTGGCTAGCGTCGATCGACGAACGCTCGCCTGGGCCTGCACCCTATGGGCGCTCTCGGGAGCGGCCGTCGGCGTCCTCTGGCTGCACGGTTATCGACTGCCGCCCATATGGGCAGGTCTGTTCCTCATCGCGGTCGCGGCAATCGCAGAGAGCCAGATCGTCCCCGTTACCGAACGGGTGAGTTACTCCGTATCGCTCCTTCCGCTCATCTTCTCGGCCGTCGTGTTCGGCCCTATGGGCGGCTTTGTGGTGGGAACGCTTTCGAACGCACCGGATCTGCGCGAGGATCCGTTCCGTTGGAGCGTCTACACGCCGATCCGCGGACTCACCGCAGCCATCAGCGGGCTCGCCGCCTGGACGCTCGTGCCCGCGCCTACAAGCTTCGCGGGGTACCTGCTTGCGAGCCTGGTCGCATCGGTCGCCTACCTCGCTGCCGAGGGAGCCTTCGTTGGGATGACTGCTCGGGTCCGTCGCGGGAACGTTCCGGAGGTCCTACGTGAGATCACCGCGCTCTCCCTGCTCACCGTCCCGCTCTACGTCCCGGTTGTAGCGCTGTTCGTCTACGGCTATTACCTCTACTCCCTACGGCTCGTTCTGATCCTCTTCCTTCCCGCACTCGCAGCGCAACGTTTGCTGCACCTCTACCAGCAAGAGAAGGTGGTTTCCAAAGACCTAGCGGGAGCGAACGAGCGGCTGCGGCGTGCGAGCCTCTCTTTCGCGACTGCGCTCGTCGCGACACTCGACGCTAGAGATCAGTACACCGCGGGTCACTCCGCGGCGGTGGCCATCTACGCCAGAGACATCGCGCAGCGCATGGGTCTGTCGGAAGAGAACCAGGAGCTCGTTCACCTCTGCGGCCTGGTCCACGACATCGGGAAGATCGGGCTTCCGGCTGGCCTCCTCGAGAAGCCGGGGCCATTGACGCTCGAGGAACGCCGACAAATGGAGCAGCACTCCGAGATCGGCGAGCGGATCCTGCGCAACGTCGACGACTATTCGGAAATCGCTGACATCGTCCGATCGCATCACGAGCGGATCGACGGCATGGGCTATCCAGACGGCTTGCACGGGGACGCGATCCCGCTCCTGGCGCGGATCATCGGCGTCGCGGATGCCTACGACGCGATGACCTCGGATCGCCCCTACCGCGAGGCGCTCCCGAGCCGGGTTGCGCGCATGCGTCTTGCTCAGGCGGTCGAGACGCAGTTCGACACTACGGTCGTGGCTGCGTTCGAGGCAATCTTGGCCGCTTCGGATGAGGATTACCGCTCCGGGCGCGGCACATCGTTCATGCGCGAGCGCGCTCAGCTCGAGCCGGGCGACGAAAACCTCGCGGTCGCACTAGACGTCGCCACGTAGCGCGCGAGCGGCTTCGAGCCGCGAGCGAACGCCAAGCTTTTCGTAGATGTGCTTCACGTGCACCTTCGTGGTGGAGAGGCTGATGTAGAGCTGCCTCGCGATCTCCTCGTTCGTCAAGCCTTGAGCTAGAAGCTCGTGAACCTCGTTCTCGCGCGGCGTGAGTTCGGCTGCGCGCCTCGCGCCTCGCGGTACTCGAAGGCCGAGGCGACTCGCAAACGCGGTATCTGAAGATGCGGAGAGCAACCGCTGCAGCCACGCGCGCCATCCGAGCTGATCTGCCAGGAACTCTCCGAGCCGGGGCGCTGCACGCACAGCTATTACCACCGGATCCCAGATTCCGTTATCGATCACGGCGCCTAGGCGGTCGACGGCGGTTGCCGAGTCTCCGGCGTCGAGGGAATCGATCGCTTCGGCCAGGAGGCAGATGGCTGCGACTTCAAGGTCTCGACTGGCAACACGGGCCTCGGCCCCCAAGGCTTGCGCCCGATCGGTCTCTCCCACGGCGGCGTGGATCAACGCCTGCCAACCTAGGAACTCACCGCGCCCCGAGCGGTTCAGGCCTTCGAGCGGGCCAAGAGATAGAACGTCGAGAGCTCGCTTCAGATCGCCGACACTTGCGAAGAGTCGAGCACGCTGAACGGGAAGGCTGCCTCGGAAGAAGCTGCCCGGCTCATCGTGCAAGTCCCGCTCGAGCGCCGAGAGGGTCCGAGCGGCAGGCGCAAACCGGCGTATGGCAACAAGCGCTTTCGCACGGTTGACCTGGGCGTACGGGATGGGGAACTCGAGGCCACAACTCCCGGCGACCGCGAGTAGCTTTTCAATCTGCTTGAGGCTTTCGTCGTACCGGCAAGTCAGGGCCAACAGATAGCTGTACACGTTCAGCAAGCCAGTGAGCGCGATGGGGTCGACTCCCTCGGTCGCCAGTGACAGCGCGGATCGCGCGTCCTCGATCGCCCGTCCGAGGTTGCCTTCGAATTCCGCCAGTGAGATCTCGGCTGACGCGGCCAACAGCGACTGCTGGATGCCGGATTCTGCCTCGCGTCTGTATTGGTTCAGGCGGTCTCTCAGGTCAGCGGTCTCGGGGCCAAGTCCGGCAAGAAAGTGCAACCAGAGAGCTCCTTCACGTGTCCCCTGCGTCCGAGCGAGCTCCGTGGCCGACTCGGCATGCTCCTCGGCCGTCTGCCAGCGGTCCATCAGATGGGCCGACCGGCCGGCGACGACATGAGCGCGCGCAGCGAGATCTCCATCGAGCGACCGAGCTGCCTGGGTTGCGAGTGCCATTGCTCGGTCGAGCTCGTCACTTCGAAAGCGAGCCTCGCTCTCGACGTAGTCGATCAAGCCACCTACGGCCCCGGCAGAACGCGCGGCCGCGACCCAGCGCTGGAGGCTGCTCGTCCGGCCTGCCGCCAGCAGGTCGTCGAGCGCAGCCTCGATGGCTTCGGTGGCGAACGCCGGGTCATTGGCGGCCTCGGAGACGCTCAATGCCTCGTCCCACCGCCGCATGTCGAACAACCTGCGGGCGCGAGAGAGCTCGGCTTCCCGAATCGCGGCGTCGGCTTCCTCGAAGCGGCGGGTCAGCAGTTCGCGCAGGAGGGGATGGAGGAAGAGTGACTTGTGGTCTGTAACCGCGACCAAGCCGCGTGCCACGGCCTCCTCCAGCACCTCGTCCCCGGTTTCCCCGAGGACGGAGCGGGCCACCTCGACGTCCGTGATCGACGCCACGGCGAGCAACATCAGGGCATCCTGCGTCTGCTCCGCGGCGGCGGCCAACAGCTCGCTTGCGAGGAAGTCGTAGAGCGTGTGGGAGAGGAGCCGGCTCGACGTGAAGTCGACGTCCCCGCTCATCGCCGCCAGACCGAGAACAGCGGGCCAGCCGTGCGCGGTGCGCATCAGACGCGCGCGGCCGGCTACGGCGCCCACCGCGGTGAGGACCTGCGCCGCTTCCTCGTCGGTCATCGCAAGCTCGCTCACGCCGATCTCGAGCCCTTCCCCATAGACCTCGAGGCGCGGTGTGAACCAGTCGGGTCGCGTTCTCGTCGTGATCAGGAACCGGATGCTGAGGCCCTCGACCAGCATCGACAGGAGCTCCTCGGCCTCGTCGGTTTCCGCCGCCTCCCATTCGTCGACGACGAGGAGGACATCCTGAGAGACCGTGTCGAACGTTCGGAGGATTGCCCGACCGAGTGGCTGAGGCTTCGGGTTGACGGACGCGATGGTCGCGACCTTGTCCGGCTCGCGCGGCAAGTCGGGAGCAATCGAAGCGAGCAGATCGTCGAGCTGCACCGCCAGGAGCGCGACGTCTCCCGATGCGCGCGTCGTCCGATACCACGCGACTGGCCCCTCCTGTCGCTGCGACCATTGGCGTGCGAGTGTCGTCTTCCCGTAGCCGGCCGAGGCGGCCAGCACCGTGACCCGCGCGCCGCCACCTTCGGCGAGTCGGGCGATCAGGCGCGGACGCTCGATGATGTGGTCGAGCGCGGGCGAGGCCGCCGCTGTGATCGTCTCCGCCATTTCCCCTGCCGGGCTCGGCTGGAGCCCGGGTCGCGCGGACCCTACTCCTCTCTCGACTGTTCGTCACGTCTGCTGCAAGCGGGGGAGCCCGCGCTCGGGGTAGGGCCCGAGCGCGGGATCGCCGTCAGCCCCCGGCGCCGGCAAGGGCCGGCGCGAGCTCACGCGCGAGTGGGTCCTCGCCGGTGAGCGCTTTGAAAGCGGCAGGAATCTGCCGCCGCCTCGGCACGCCGAGCTTCTGGCGCAGAACGTCGCTGTGCGCCTTCGCCGTCCTGGGCGAGATGCCGAGACGCTCTCCGACCTCGTCGTTCGAGCACCCGCGCGCGATCAGCGCAACGATCTGGCGCTGGCGTTCGGTCAGGTCGGGCTTTGCCTCGTCGCTGCCTCTCATGGCCCGGCACGCTACGACCGCGCCGGCGTGGCAGCTATCGGCCGACGGGGGTATTCGGCCGGGCGGCGTGTGATCTGCCGACGAAGCTCGCCTCGTGGCCACGCGCATTGGCCTCTTCGAGCTCTTCCTGCGTCAGCGCACCGCTCCGCAACAGGAGATCGAACTCGTCGCGAAGGTGCGTTCGCATCATCTCCGGCCCGTCCGTCGCGATCGTGAAGAGCACGCCGTGCTCGACGAACGTGCGGAAGATGTCGCGCACCGCTTCCTCGTCGGGCAGCGACTTCGTGAGCAGGTTCGAGGTGGGGCAGATCTCGAGAACGACCTCGCGCTCGCTCAGCTCCTTCATCAACTCGGCGTCGCCGGCGGCGAGGATCCCGTGCCCGATGCGGTCGGGTCGCAGGAGCTCGAGCACCTCTCCGATCTCGGCGCGGCCCATCTCGCCGCCTTCTTCGCCGACGTGGATCGTCACCCCGAGGTCGGCGGCGCGAGCCTCTTCCACCATCGGCTGCACCTGCGCGTAGTCGTAGCGCTCGCCGCCGGGTCGCGGCCCCGCGATGTCGATGCCGACGACGCCGCGCGGCGCCCAGCGAATCGCCTTCTCGACGATGATCTCGTTCTGGCGCGGCGTGAACGTCCGGTCCATCATCAGGATGAGGCCCGCGCGCACCTGCGGGTACTCGAGGCTCGCGACGTCGAGGCCGCGAATCGCCGCGAGAATGATGTGGTCGAGGTCGCGCTCGCCGCCGCGGTTCCGCTTCATCGGGTTGAAGCGAAGCTCGAGGGTCGTGATCCCCTGCGACCGGTACGCGCCGCCGATCGCGCCGTGCACCGACACCTCGACCGCGGCCGGGCTCGACTGGATCAGCTCCGTCCAGTGGTAGATCGCGTCGAGCGCGTCGAGGTCGGGCACCCCGCGCGGGTCGGACACGGTCACGAGTCGGTCGAAGTCCCAGAAATCCTTGACCGGAAGCGCGATGCCCTGCCGGTGGGCGAGCGACCAGAGGGTGTCGGAGGAAACCGAGCCGCCGAGGTGAGTGTGGAGCTCGGCGAGGCCTTCCATCGGCACAGTCTAGTTCCAGCCCACCACCGCCCAGCGACGCCGAACGAAGCGCGGGGCGAGGAACGCGAGCCGCGCCAGGAGCAGGATGTCGAGTGCCGCCCAGACGCCCACGACTCCCCAGCCGAGCGCGTAGGCAACCGACGCCAGGACGATGAAGATCCCGCTCGCGGCGACCATCGACCACATCAGGAAACGGGTGTCGCCGGCCCCGATCAGGATCCCGTCAAGCGCGAAGACTGCGCCGCCGAGCGGCTGCATCACCACGAGAAACGGCCACAAGAGCGCCGCTTCGTGGAGGACGGCCGGGTCGTCGGTGAACGCCTGCGGCAGCGCATGTGAGAGCGGCGCGAGCACCAGGGCGAAGACCAGTCCGACGGCGACCGACCAGCCGATCATGCGCACGGCTGCCGCGTAGGCGCCGTCGGCGTCTCCGGCTCCGAGCATCCGGCCGACGATCACCTGGCCTGCGATCGCGACCGCGTCCAACACGAGTGCGATGAAGAGGAACAGCTGGTAGCCGATCTGATGCGCGCCGATCTCCGCGTCCCCCGTGCGCGCGAGTAGCGAGGCTGCGAAGAGGAAGCAGGCGTAGAGCGCGACGGTGCGGACGAAGATCTGCCGGCCGATGCGGAAGAGCGGCTTCATCTCGCGCCGGCTCGGCCGCCTCGACGGCGCGTGTGGGCGGAGCAGCTCGACGACGAAGGCTGCGGCCATCCCGGTCTGCGCAATCGCCGTTCCCGCGGCCGAGCCGGCGATCCCCCAGTGGAAGACGTAGACGAACAGCACCTCGAGCACGAGGTTGGCGACGTTCGCGACGACGACGATCTCGAGCGGTCGTCGCAGGTTCGAGACACCGCGGAGGTAGCCCTGGCCGGCGAGCGCGATGAGCGCCGCCGGCAGGCCGAACGCCGCGATCCGGAAGTAGAGGAGCGCGAAGTCGCCGGATTGGCCGTGGCCGCCGAGCCCGGCGAGGAGCGGCGCGGCCACGATCTGGCAGACGACGAGCAACGCCACTCCGATGCCGAGAGAAGCCCAGAGGGCCTGCGCCGCCAGCCGTGCGGCCTCGTCCTTGCGTCCCGCTCCCGACGCGCGTGCCACGACCGCAGTCGTGCCGTACGTGAGGAAGTTGAAGATCGTGAATGCACCGGCGAGCACGGTCCCCGCCAGGCCGAGCGCGGCGATCTGCGGCCGTCCGAGGTGCCCGACGATCGCCGTGTCGGCGAGAACGTAGAGCGGCTCGGCTGCGAGCGCGCCGAGCGCGGGCAGCGCGAGACGAACGATCTCACGGTCGTGCGGGGAACGAATACGCACCGGGGGCGGCCGACGATAATGGCCGGAATGCAGCGGCCGAACCGCCTGTCGCGCTTGCCGGAGGGCCTCGTCCGGCTCCCGTCCAACCGCCTTGCGCGGGTGTTCCTGGGACTCGTCGTTCTCGCCTCGCTCGTCGGCCTGTTCTGGTGGAGGCGCGACAGCCTTGCCTCGATCGGCAGCGCTTTCAGTCAGGTGCGCTGGGAGTGGGTCGTCGTCGCGATCGCGCTGAATCTCCTCTCGGTGATCGTTCGCGCTCTCGCCTGGACGACGGTCATTCATTCGGCGATGGAGCCGCCGCGCCCGCGCGTGACGCTCGTCTTCTCGGCGTTCTCCGTCGGCCTGTTCGCCAACGCCGTGCTGCCCGGCCGGATCGGCGAGCTGGCGCGGGTCGGGGTGCTCACGCGCAAGATGCCCGGCCGCAAGGGTGCCTGGGCGACGCTTGTCGGCACGGTATTCGCGCACCGGGTCTTCGACATCGTGCCCGTGCTGCTGCTGATCCTCTACGTCATCTCCACGGCGAGCATCCCGTCGTCGGCCCGCGCGACGCTGTTCTTCGTCATCGGCATCGGCGCCGGGGCGTTCGCGTTCGCGTTCGTCTCCGCGCGCCGGCATCACCACGAGATGGCGATCGAGGGGCTCGGCCCCGTGCGCCGGCTGCTGACGATGGGCAGGCATGGGCTCGGCGTCATGCGCTCGCCGCTGCACGCCGCGCTCGCGACCTTCCTCCAGATCCTGGGGTGGACGTTCCAGCTCCTCGCGGTCTGGACGGCGATGAGGGCGTTCGACATCCACGCCCCGCTGCCGGCGGCCGGCGTCGTCCTGTTGCTCATGAACGTTGTGACGATCATCCCGTTCTGGCCGGGCAACGTCGGGCTCGTCCAGGTCGCGATCGCGTCTGCGCTCGTTGGGTACGGCGTGCCCTACAGCACAGGGGTCGCCTACGGGTTCGGGCTCCAGGCGATCGAGGCATCGGTCGGGATCGGCGTCGGGCTGCTCTTCCTCGCCCGAGAGGGGCTTTCGTTCGCGATGCTGCGCGTCATGCCCACAGCGGATCAGGCCGAGGTTCCGTCGGAGGAAGTCGCAGACGAATCCGATCGGCCGGCACAGCGCGCTGCTGCGCGCTAGCCGTCGCCCGCTGCGGCGTGGGGCGCAGCGTCGGGCGGTCGCGACTGCTCGGCGCGACGCGCCAGCTCCTCGACCCGGCCCTCAGCGGCGTCGAGCTTCGCCTTGCAGAACGCGTAGAGCTCCTCGCCTCGTTCCCACAGCTTCAGCGCTTCGTCGAGCGGCGCCTGCCCGCGCTCGAGCCGCTCGACGATCTGTTCGAGCTCTACCTGAGCCTCTTCGAACGTCCGCTCCGCGGACTCGGTCACGGCGTTACTTCCTCGACACGCGCCGCGAATGCGCCACTGGCGAGCGTGACGTCGACGCGCTGTCCGAGTGAGAGGTCTCCGGCCGAGGCCGCGACGTCGCCGGACTCCGTCCGGACGATCGCGTACCCTCGTCCGAGTGTTTGCAAGGGTGACAACGCAACGAGCTTTGCGCCGCTCGTCTCGAGCGCCGCCCGCTTTCGCTCGACCGTGAGCGCCGGCGCCTGGCGCAGGCGGTCACGCGTGCGTTCGAGTCGATGGCGCTCCCGGTCGACGGCGGGGCGCGGCCAGGCTCGCAGCCGGTCGATGGAGTGGGCGAGACGCCGCCGATCGTGCTCGAGCGAACGCTGGACGCTGCGCGCGAGCGTCGCGTGGGCGCGGTCGAGCCTGCCGCACAACTCAGCCAACTCAGGGACGACGAGCTTGCCCGCGGCTGTCGGTGTCGAGGCGCGGAGGTCCGCAGCGAGATCGCAGAGCGGCGTGTCCTGCTCGTGCCCCACCGCCGAGACGACCGGAACAGGGCACTCGGCCACTGCACGTACGACCCGCTCGTCGCTGAAGGGAAGAAGATCCTCGAAGCTGCCTCCTCCACGGGTCAAGACGACCACGTCGACATCCGGGTGCTCGCAGAGGGCGCCGATCGCGGCCACGATCTCCGCGGCGGCGCGCGGGCCTTGCACGTACGTCTCAGCGACGAGCACCGCTGCCGGCGGGAAGCGGGAGCAAATCGTGGTGACGACGTCGCGCTTCGCGGCTGCGTCGTTCCCGGTCACGACGCCGATTCGGCGCGGGAGCAACGGCAGCGGTCGCTTGCGGGCATCCGAGAAGAGACCCTCGGCGGCGAGGGAGGCCTTCAGTCGCTCGAGGGAGGCGAGGTGGGCGCCGGCGCCGAATCGCTCGATCGTGAGCGCGCGAAGCTTGAACTCCGCGCGCTGCTCGTACAGCTCCGGCCGCCCGAACACGTGCACCCGCTCACCGTCCGAGAGCTCGAGCCGAAGCGCGTCGAACCTCCCGCGTGCCATCGTCACGCCCACGCAGGAACCGTCGGCCGGATCCTTCAGGGTGAAGAAGACCGTGGCCCACCGCTCGTGCCGCCGGAGCTCGGTCACCTCGCCCTCGACCCAAACAGTCGGGAGTCGGGAGAGCCATTGCCCGATGCCGCGATTGAAGGCCGCAACCGAGTAGACGGTGCGGTCGTCGTACGGCAGCGCCTCGACCTTGGCCACGGTCGCAGCGTACTGGCGTGACTCCTAGAGCAGAATCTCGGCGGCCGTCTCGGGCTTGCAGCCCCGGCCGAGCATCTCGCACGCGAGATGGAGGTCGGCCTCGCTCACGGCGACCCTCTCGGCGATCGAGAGCGGGTACCCGGCCTCGATCAAGATGTGGAGACGCCAGCTCTCCACCTTCGAACGTTCGTCGAAGAGAGGCTCGAGGATGGGGGTCGTCGTCTCGCTCATGGCCACATCTGGTTCGTGGTGCTTTCGACGAACCCTGCCGGGTTCTGGTTAGGGCAATTTTTTGTTAGGAACGGTCAGGAACCGCGCACGGCCGCGGCCGAATCCAGCCGGCGCAGGAGCTCCTGAAGGCGTGCCTCGAGCACCCCGCGCTCCGCATCGATGTCGGAGCGAAGCTCCTCGATCCGCCGGCGAATCTCGGCCTCTAGCTCGCCGAGCCGCAGGTCATGGCCGGCGACGATCTCGTCCTGCCGGCGCTCGAGCTCCTTGGCGACGTTCTCGACTCGGTGCTCCAGCCGCTGCGCCCCGGCGTCCCCGACGTGTGCGAGCCGTTCCGCGAGCACCGTCTCGGCCTCCCGCGAGAAGGCGCTCACGGCGCGGTCGAGCTCGCGTGCGAGGCGCTTCGCGGCGTCCTCGCGCGAGGTCTTCACGAGCTGCGCGAACCGCTGGGCAGCCTCGTCCGCGTGCGACGCCACCGCGCGGTCGACCGCGCGCTCGAGCTGCTCGATCTGCCTGCGCGAGAGATCCTCGAAGCCGGCGCGCACGCGTTGCACCGCGTCGGCCTCCTCCCGCTGTGCCTGTTCCGTCAAGGCGCGCTCCCGCCCGGCCATTCGGCTCTCGAGCTCGTGGAGCGCCCTGCGACGATCCGCCGCATGTGTCTCGAGCTCGCCGCGGACGTTGCCGAGGGCTTCGTCGAGCGTCCGGCTGAGCTCGGCGCGCAGTCGCGCCACGCCCACTCGCTGCTCCTCGCTCTCTGCTGACAGCCGCTCGGCGTCGGCGGTGAGCCGAAGCTCGATTTCGCGCAACACCTGCTGCTGCCGCTGCTCGAGCTCTGCGATCCGCATCTTCGTCGAGTCGGCGATTCGATCCAGATCCTGCGACCAGCCCGCGAGCCGCTGCTCGGTCTGTGCCTGAACCCGGTTCAGCTTGTCGCCGAGAGCTGCCGTCGCGTCGTGTTCCCGTTCGGCGACGAGCGTCCGCCGCTCCTCCGCGATCTGCCGCTCCTGTTCCTCCAGCAGCGATCGTGAGTCGGCGCGCGCCCGTGCGAGCGTCAGCTCGAGGTCCTTTCCGAGCGTGGTCTTCTCCCGCTCGACGATGGCGAGGAGGTCGGCCTGCGCTTCGGCCAGACGGGCGTCCATCGCGGCCGCACGCTTCGCAGCGCTGCGGAGGAGAACGGCCGCGCCGGCGACGAGTGCGCACGCGGTGAGGCCGCCGGCCGCTACGGCGAGCGATCGGTCGTGACGGAGGGCGAACGCGACCCAGACTCCTACGGCGGCTGCGCTCTCGACGGCGCAGACAGCGGTGAGCACCGGCACCGATGCGCGCTGAAAGGCAGCGCCGGCCAGCGCCAGCGCGGCGAGCACGATGCCGCCGGCGAAGATGAGATCGGCGATCGTCGTCAGCGCCACCGGCCTGAGTGTAGGCGCTAGCTCGCGCGCAGCAGGAGAAGGGCGACGGCGATGAGCACCGTTGCCGCCGCGAGCGCTTTGAGCGCCGCCTCGGGTTCGGCCGCCAGCGCATCCGCGTCGACCGGAAGCGTCGTTCCGTCGTCGAGCTGCATGCTCCCCTCGATCGAGACCACACGGCGGCGGACGAGGCGGACCGGCGTCGAAAGACGTCGCTGCGCCCAGCTCGAGGCGAACGCGTAACCCGCGGCGGCGAATGCGGCAGCGTGCAGCGTCCGCGCGGAGGCGAAGTACGCCGTGAGGACTGGGAAGGCTCCCCAGGCGGCCGGGAACCAGAGTCCGCCGTGAAAGCGCCCGCTGAACAGCTCCAGGTTGTACGCGACGACGAGGAACGCGCCGACCGCTACGAAGACGAGCAGCCAGAGCGTGCGCGAGATCGCTATGGCGATGCCGATCGCAGAGGCGGCGGAGATCGACACCACGGCGAGCGTCACGAGTACCGCCGGCGAGATGCGGGTCTGGAGCGGACGGCTGCGAAGCTCGTCGAGGGCGTGTGCCCCGACGCCCATCGCGAGCGCGAACGCGAGCGTCGTCCAACCCCAGAGCGCCCAGTCCATTCGCGGCGCAAGCGCCGCGCCGACGGCGACATACGAAAGATGCCAGAGCGTGTACGGCGGGTGGAGGAGCGTGACGTAGTCGCGCCAGCCGCCGGGCCGCAGTGCGTAGAAGGCGGGCCGAGGCCGGGCCGCCGTCACGCGCGCCGCCCCCAGACGACGATCCCGCCTCCGACGCTCAGTCTTTGCGCGCGGACGTCGGCGATGCCCGCCTCGCGCCACGCATCGAGCAGACGTTCCTCGGGCCACGCGTCCCAGAACTTCCGGATACTCGGCCCGAGGAAGCGACCGACGCCGCCCCAGCCGGGCGACACGAGCGCGCCGGCCGCCGGGAGCCCGAGTCGCACGTAGAGCTCCCAGAGCGGCCGCGAGACGCCGCGCGGGAGGCCGAACTCGAGCATCGCGATCGTTCCGCCGGGCCGGACGACGCGCGCGAGCTCGCGCAGGGTTGCGGGGACGTCGTCGACGTAGCGGAGGAGGTACGTGAACGTGAGTGCGTCAAACGCTCCGTCTGCGAACGGCAGGGTCTCGGCGCGCGCCTCGCGCAGCTCGATCCGGTCGCCTAACCCGGCCTGGCCGACTCGCTCGTTTCCGGCGGCGAGCATCTCCGGGCTCTGGTCGACTCCGATCACCGCGCGGCCCGGCTCTGCGCTCGCGAGCTCGATGGCCACCGCCGCGGTTCCGCTCGCGACGTCCAGCACACGCCGCGCGTCGGCGGGGACCCGTGAGACGAGGAAGGAGCGCCAGCGCGGGTCCTGCCCGAACGAGAGCAGGCGTGCGTAGCGGTCGTAGGTCGGCCCGAGCGGCGCGAACAGCTCGCGCGCGTGGCGGGTGCGGGTGGAGGCGTCCACGGCCGTATTCTGGCCGCATGACCGTGGCCGAGGATGTCGGGCGCATCGCGGGCGCCGCAGCCGGCTTCGCGCAGCCGGGAGAAGAGGTCGCCGGCGTGCTCGCAACCGAGACGCTCGGCCGACGCATCTATCTCTGCGCGTTCGCCTCTGGCGAGGGACACGCCTGGCTCGCACTGGGCGGCGATGGAGAGCCGGTGACCGAGCAGAAGCTCGTGCGGGAGGCCGCCTCCGTTGCGGCGCTCTGCGAGGTGGCGGAGGAGTCCGCGGGCGGTGGACACCTCCCGGAGCTCCGCTCCAGGCTCGCCGAGCTGCGCGCGACGGACAACCCGTCGGGGATCGAGGAGGCGGAGGCGGCAGCGGCGTTCCTCGCCGACACGCTCCAGCCCGAGCCGCGCGTGGCGAGCAGCGCCTACCTCGACGCGATCGGCTCCGCCTCCAGGCGACTCGAGCAGGCGCTCGGCGAAAGCGGCGCCTCCCCTTTCGCCGCGACGATGCAAGCAGCGCTCGGCTCCGTCGAGGAGCTCGCCGCCGACGTCGAGAGCCACTACAAGATTCCGCTGGAGTGAGCCAGCCCGTCTTCTTCGAGGCTCTCCGTCGCTAAGCTGGGTCGCATGGAAGGCGGTGGCTTCGGATTTCCCTTCGGCGGCGATCCCGACGATCTCATGCGCGGCCTGCGTGAGTTCGCGGAGCAGCAGGCGGAGTCGGTCCAGGAGGCGCAGCGCGAGCAGTTCGCCACGCTGACGCTCAATACCGCCGTGGAGCTGACTTCGGCGGCGCTGCAGCAGGTTCAGCCGCAGGGCGGCGTCGACGAGCAGGCGATCGCCCTCCGCGACGCGATGCGCGTCCTCTTCCCCGAGGCCGTGGCGCTCGTCAGTGCCGCGCGCAAGGGGTTCATGCGCGAAGCCGACTAGCCGCCCGCTACCCCCGCGGTCTGCGCGATGCCCGCGTGGTACGTGTTCTCGTACTCCTCGAGCGAGAACGCGTCGAGGAATGCCTTCGCCGCATCCCGGCCGTTCTGGATGAGCATCTCCTGCTCCTCCGTCGAGAGGTTGAACTCCGTGGTGCCGACGTCGCCGGCGTCGACGGCGAGCGTCCGGACGCGGGTGGAGTTCGACTGGAACCGCTCGTCCCACGCCGACTCAGCCGTGTGGAAGATCTCGAATGCGAAGCGGAGATGCCACGGCGCGACCTTCCCGAGCGCGCCCGGGCCGCCGAACCCCTTGCCGCCCTTCAGCGTGAACCCGAACGTCGGGCGTGTCGGGTCGTGGCCGCTGACCTTCGGGTTGGTATCCCAGAGCCAGACCGGGAAGTTCGAGAGGGTGCCGCCGTCGACGATCAGGCACGTCCGTCCCTGGGCGTCCTGTAGCTCGACGGGATCGAAGAAGTACGGGATCGACATGCTCATCCGCGCTGCGCGCGCGATCGGGAACTCGTCGGGGTCGATCTGCTTGCCGGTGCTCGGGTCGCGGTAGTTCGCAAGGTCACCGGGGAGGACGAGCAGGTGCCCGCCGGTGACATCCACGGCGATGAGCTTCAGCGACCATTCCTCTGCCTGCCCGTTCGTCGGCGGCTTCCGGACCTTCGCGAACGTCGCGCTTTCGAGGACGTCGTCGAACCAGCTTTCGAACGCCTTGCCCGGCGCCATCCCGTGCTCCGCCACCAGGCGTGCGATCCCGAGGTCCTTGTTGTGGCCCGGGAAGTCCGCGAACTGGCCGAAGCTCGTCTTCTGCATCAGCTCGAGCATCTGCTGGGCGTCGTGCCCCGTCGCGAGATAGCACGCGATGATCGCGCCGGCGCTCGCACCCGCGACGTCCTTCCAGTTGTGAATCGGTTTCGTCGGATGCTCGGCGAACCCGCACAGTGCGCCCGCGAGCCCCAGCCCCTTCACGCCTCCGCCCCTGAATACCGCGTCGGCCTCGTCGATCCACTGCATCGTTCCGCCTCCTCAATTGGGTCGTGGCGCCGCAGTGGTCGCTCCGACCGTACTCCAGGATCTCCGTCGGGACAACCCCTCCGGAATAGAATCGCCGCGCCCGTGTCGCTGCTCGACTCCGCCCTCGTTCGCCTCCTGCCGGCGGTGCCGAAGCCCGTGGTGCAGCTGTTCTCCTCCCGCTACATCGCCGGCGCGACGCTGGAGGAGGCCGTCGAATGCGTCCGCGAGCTGAACGCCGGCGGGAAGATGGCGACCGTCGACGTGCTGGGCGAGGAGATCACGCGCGAGGACGAGACTCGCGCGATCGCCCAGGCGTACCGCGACGTGTTCGCGGCAATCGGCACGGCTGCGCTCGACTCCAACGTCAGCGTCAAGCTCACGGCGCTCGGCCTCGACCTCTCGTACGAGCTCTGCCGCGAGAACCTGGTCGAGGTCGTGCGCACCGCGGCCGGGTACGACAACTTCGTCCGGATCGACATGGAGGACTCCGCGACGACCGACGAGACGCTGCGGCTGTACCGCGAGCTTCGCGAGGACGGGCACGACAACCTCGGCGTCGTCCTTCAGGCGCGGTTGCGCCGGACGCTCGACGACGTACGTGCACTCGGTGATCTCCGACCGAGCGTGCGCCTCTGCAAGGGCATCTACCTCGAGCCGGCGACGATCGCGTTCACCGACTTCGAGGCGGTGCGCGCGAACTTCCTCAGCTGCCTCGACGCGCTGTTCGACACCGGTTGCTACGTCGGGGTCGCCACGCACGACGAGTGGCTGATCGAGGAGTCGCTCTCGCGGATCTCGCAGCACGGCCTCGGGTCGCTCGAGTACGAGCTGCAGATGCTGCTCGGCGTGCGCGAAGAGCGGCGAGACGAGCTCGTCTCCCAGGGGCACAGGCTGCGGGTCTACGTCCCGTACGGCGAGCACTGGTACGGCTACTCGCTGCGGCGGCTGCAGGAGAATCCGGCGATGGCAGGGACGATCGCGAAGGCGACGGCCGGGCGTGTGTTGCGGCTGGGCGGATGATCTGGGCACGGGCCGAGGGCTGCCGGGTGACCCTCGCGGACGGGCGAGAGCTGCTCGACCTCACCGGCGGCTTCGGCGTCGCCGCGCTCGGTCACCGCAACTCGCGCATCCTCGAGGCCTGGCGCGAGCAGGAGGTGGTGCACGCGCTCGGCGATCTCGCCGACGCCGAGGTGACGGAGCGGCTACGGGAGGCGCTGCCGCGGCCGGCGAAGCTCGGCGTGACGGGAGAGGACGCGGTCGAGATCGCGCTGCGCACGGCCTTGCTCGCCACCGGGCGGCCGGGGATCGTCGCGTTCGACGGCGCCTACCACGGCACGGGGCTGCTCGCTCTCGCTGCGACCGGCTTCGAGCAGTTCCGTGAGCCGTTCGCACCGTGGCTGCCCGGGCCGGTGCACCGGCGCGCGTACGGCGAGGATCCGGGGCCGCTGCCGGCGGATGTCGGCTGCGTGATCGTCGAGCCGGTGCAGGGGCGGGCCGGGTGTCGTGTCCCGCCCGACGGCTTCCTCGAGTCGCTGCGCCGCCGCTGCGATGAGGCGGGGGCGCTGCTCCTCGTCGACTCCATCTTCTGCGGGCTCGGGCGCGTCGGCGAGATGTGGCCGGGAGAGGAGGTCGCGGACGTGCTGTGCGTCGGCAAGGCGCTCGGCGGCGGTCTGCCGCTCTCGGCGGCGCTCTTCTACCGCGAGGGGCTCGAGGAGGCATGGCAGCTCGGGGCTGAGGACGTCTACACGCACACGCATGTCGGGAACCCGTTGGCGTGCGCCGCGGGTCTCGTCGTGCTCGCGGAGGTACCGAAACTCCTCCGCCGTGTGCGCGAGGCGGGCGAGCGTTTCGAGCAGGCCGGTTGGCGCGGTCGCGGCTTACTGCGCGCGCGGGCAGGTGACGCGGACGAGGCGCTCGAGCGCGGCGTGCTCGTGGTTCCAGCAGGGATCGAGGGCGGCCTGATCCAGGCGACGCCGCCGCTGACGATCACCGACGCCGAGCTCGACGAGGCCTTCGAGCGACTGTCCTAGCGAACGTAGGACGCGCGCCGGGCGTAGAGGAGGAACGTCGCAGGGACTCGGCGGTCGTGGCGACGGCGTGAGGTTCCGCCCGGGTATTCCTCGAGCGCCTCGACGTGCAGCTCGGCGCGCGCGAGTGCGCTCACGACCTGGCCCATCCGCCACAGCCGGTCGGGATCGGCCGGAGCGCGGAAGTAGTCGTGACGCCAGTGGAGGAAGCCGTCCACGCAGTCGGCCACCGGGTGGTCGTCGAAGACGAGCAGCTCGCCGTGCGCGCGGAGCGCAGCGGCGATCCCGAGCGCCCAGCCGTCGAGGTCGTCGAGCTGGCCGAGCACGCCCTCGCCGGAGTAGACGAGGTCGAACCGCCCGCGTCGCAGCTGGCGGGGTAGCGACTGCGGGTCGCCGTCCACCCAGAGAATCTTCGGCCACCGCTCGCGCGCGGTCTCGAGCGCGCCGGCCCGCGCGTCGACCCCGGTCGCGACTGCTCCGAGCTCCGCGAGCGCAGCCGTCGCCTGTCCCGTGCCGCAGTGGAGGTGGAGCACACGCTTGCCCTTCAGGTCGCCGAGCGTGCGCTGCACGAACGGCGGCAGTTCGGCCGGCTCGGCGCGAGCTCGATGCGCCTGGTCCCAGGCTCGGATGTTCTCCTCAGTGGGCTCCACGGCGCCCTCAGGCCCCGAGCGAGTACCCGCCGTCGACGACGAGCGTCTGGCCGCAGACCATCGCCGCGTCCGGAGAGCAGAGGAAGGACACGGCCGCCGCGACGTCCTCCGGCTCGACGAGCCGGCCGGCCGGCGTCCGCTTTACCGAGGCGAGCATCTGCTCCTTGTTCGGGAACCAGTCGAGCGCCTCGGTGTCGACGACGCCCGCCGAGACGCAGTTGACGTGGATCCCGCGCGGCGCGAGGTCGAACGCGAGGTAGCGGACGACCGACTCCAGGGCCGCCTTCGACGTGCCGACGAGGACGTAGTTCGGTAGGACGCGCTGGGAGCCGAGGCTCGAGATGGCGAGGATCGAGCCGCCTTCCTCCATCGCGGGCGCAGTCGCGCGGGCCAGCGAGAGCAGGGCGCGGGCGTTCGCGGCCAGCGTCCAGTCCCAGTGCTTGTCCTCGGTCTCGAGCGCCGGGCGGATCACGCCGGTGGCGGCGTTGTGGACGACGACGCGGTACGGCCCGCCGGCAGCGAGCTCGTCGACGACCCTCGCGTCGGCGACGTTTCCCCGCACGAGCACTGCTTCGCCGCCTGCCTCCTCGACGAGAGCCGCGGCCTCCTCCGCCGCCTTGTCGTTGCGCATGTAGCCGAGCACGGCGCGTGCGGCTCCGTCGGCCACCAGCCGGAGCGCGATCGCGCGTCCGATTCCGCGCGTCCCCCCGGTGACGAGCACCGAGGCTCCTTGGAGGCTCATTGCAGTCTCGGCAGCGGCTCGTCGGCGGGGGCGGAGCTCGGGAGCTCGCTCCAGCCGGGCCGCGTCTGGGGCTCGCGACGGCTGTCGGCCGCCTTCGAGGACGCGTGCCCGAGCCGGTCGAGCAGCTCCATCTTCTCCTCCGCGTACCGCCGGACCTCGTGCTCCTCGGGCAGGTCGAGGACGAGCTCGCGCACGCGGGCACGAAGCTGGTAGGCGAAGTGCGGCGTCGCTGGCCCGACGAGCTCGTCGACGTCGGCGAAGGTCGGCTCCGGCATCGCAGCGGAGCGTAACGAAGGTACGTTCGAAGGCGTGCGCCGTGTGTCTCCCGTCGACGCGATGTTGCTCGGCGCCGTCCTGCTCTGGGCGCTCAACATCACCGTCACGAAGTACATGCTCGAGCACGGCTGGCTGCCCCTCGCGTACGCCACCATCCGCTACTTCGCCGCGATCTCGATCTTCTGGATCTACACCTGGTGGCGCGAGCGCTCGTTCCGGATCGCGCGCGCCGACTGGATCTACGTCGGCATTGCCGCGGGCATGATCTTCGTCAACCAGCTCTGCTTCGTCTACAGCCTCGAGTTCGCGCACGCCTCGACCGTGTCGCTTCTCTTCGGCACGTGTCCGATGTTCGTGGGACTGATCTCGATCATCTTCCTGCACGCGCATCTGGACCGGTCGTTCTGGATCGGCGCAGGCCTGACCCTCGCCGGCGTCGCCCTGATCGCGGCCGGAGCCGGCGGTGGGCTCGTCTCGGGCTGGAAGGGCGACCTGCTCGCGATCGCGCTCGCCGTCACCTGGGCGAGCTACACCATCGCGATCGCGCCGCTGATGCGCCGCTATTCGCCCTACCGGATCAGCGCGATCGTGCTCGCGCTCGGCTGGCTTCCGCTCGCCCTCGTGAGCATCCCGCAGATCGGCCGCCAGGACTTCTCGTCCTTCCCGGGGACGGTCTGGCTCGGCTTCGCCTACGCCGTGATCGGGCCGCTCTTCCTCACGAACATCCTCTGGTTCACGGCCGTCGACCGGGTCGGCGCACCGCGGGCGACGATCTTCAACAACATGCAGCCGTTCTTCGGTGTGCTCTTCGCGCTCCTGATCCTCTCGGAGTCGATCCACGGGCTCGAGATCGCGGGCGGCGCGCTGATCTTCGCCGGCATCGCGTACGAGCGGGTGGGACGGCAAGTGTTGGCGCGCGTGCCGACAGCGGAGTGAGCCGGCCGCGCGTCTCCGTCCTGCTGCCGGTGCGGGCCGAGCGCAGCTGTGGTCTGGGGTGCAGGTCCGACCGGCGCCGTCGCTTGACAGGCGGTGCGACTTTATCTATAAAACTAGATATATGGCCTTGATCGAGTTTCATCTGGACTCACGCTCGGGCGTGCCGACGTACCTGCAGCTCGTCCAGCAGGTGCGGCACGCCGTCCAGCTCGGCATCCTTCGGCCCGGGGACCAGCTGCCGACGGTGAAGGAAGTCGTCACGAGCCTCACCATCAACCCGAACACCGTCCTCAAGGCATACGGAGCGCTCGAGGGCGAGGGGATCGCCGAGGGCCGTCGTGGCCTGGGGACGTTCGTGACGCGTTCCGCGCCCTCGCCGCTCGGCGACGAGGTCGGAAAGCTCCGGCGCTCGCTCCGGAACTGGTTCGGGCAGGCGCGTGCTGCCGGTCTCGACGAGCAGGCGATCGAAGCGCTCCTCTCCGAACAGCGAGGCTCTGCGAGGCGAGTGGCATGACGGCCGCGCTCGAGACGCAGGGGCTGGGCCGCCGCTACGGCTCACAGTGGGCGCTGCAGGGTTGCACGCTCGACATCCCGCGCGGCACGGTGTCGGCGCTCGTCGGCCCGAACGGCGCCGGCAAGACGACACTCCTGCGGCTCGCGGGCGGCCTGACCCGGCCGAGCGCCGGCTCGGTGCGCGTGTTCGGGCTCGACCCGCGCGGACAGGCCGCGGAGGCTCTTCCGCGAGTCGGCTTCCTTGCGCAGGAGCATCCGCTCTACGGCGGGTTCACGGTCGAAGAGATGCTGCGCGTCGGCCGCGAACTCAACCCGGGCTGGGACGACGCCGCCGCTCGCGCCCGCATCGCCGCGCTCGATCTGCCTCTGAAGAAGAAAGTGCGAAGCCTTTCGGGCGGGCAGCGCGCCCAGGTTGCGCTCACCCTTGCGCTCGCCAAACGCCCGGAACTGCTCCTGCTCGACGAGCCGGTTGCATCGCTCGATCCGTTGGCTCGCCGCGAGTTCCTGCAATCGGTGGTCGAGGCAGTCGCCGAGCGCGACCTTACCGTGATCCTCTCCTCGCACATCCTCGCCGACCTCGAACGCGTCTGCGACCACCTCGTCATCCTCGCGGAGGGCAGGACGCAGCTCACCGGCTCGATCGAAGAGATCGTCAGCTCGCACCGGCTCCTCACGGGCCCGCGTGACGAGGCAGAGAGCGTGTCGCGGATGCACGACGTCGTTCGCGAGAGCCATGCAGAACGCCAGACGACCCTGCTGGTGCGGGCGGACTGCCACGTCTACGACTCTCATTGGACGGTGCACGAGCTCGACCTCGAGGAGATCGTGCTCGCCTATCTAGGCCAAGACGCGGCACGCAGGCGCGAGTTGGTGCTGTCGTGATCTGGCTCAGCTGGCGTCAGCAGAGGACCGAGGCGGCTCTCTCCGCTGCGATCGTTGTCCTGCTCGCTGCGCTGTTCATCCCCGCCGGTCTTCATCTCGCGTCGTTCTACGATCACTACCACGTCGCTCGCTGCCTCGACCACAAGACCCCTGCGTGCCAGCAGACGCTGTCCGCCTTCGGGAGCCGCGCGGGAATCTTGCGTGGCGTCGTACCCTGGCTGACCTTGCTGCCGGGGATGGTCGGGGTCGCGCTGGCCGCGCCGATCATCCTCGACCTCGAGAGCGGCACGTACAGGCTCGCGTGGACGCAGAGCGTCACGCGGAGCCGCTGGGTCGCGGGCCGCCTTTCCCTCGCGATCGCTACGGCGCTCGCCGCGGCCGCGCTTCTCGCGCTCCTCTTCACGTGGTACCGCGCGCCGCTCGACCACGTCTACGGCCGCCTCGACTCCTCGTCGTTCGACCTCGAGGGCACGGTGTCGCTCGGCTACGTGCTCTTCGCGCTCGGCCTCGGACTCGCGATCGGCGCCCTCTGGCGGCGCACCGCTCCGGCCGTGATCAGTGCCTTCCTCGCATACGTGGCCTGCCGGCTGTTCGTGGACGGCTGGCTGCGGCAGCGGTTCGTCGCGCCTCTCTCGGCCACCTGGAGCATCAACGCCCGCGGCCCAAGCATGGATAACGCCTTGGTGTTGTCGTCAGGGATCAGCGACAGGGCCGGTCATCTGTTCGGCGGCAACTTCGCGGCTCTTCAGGCGTGCGGGCGCGTTGCATTCAAGGGTGAGAAGGTGCTCAACGCGAAGTGCCTGGCGCGTCACGGCGCGGGCTTCAACCACGCGGTCTGGCAGCCGGAAAGCCGCTTCTGGGAGTTACAAGGGATCGAGACAACCCTCTTCGCAGGCGTCGGTCTTCTCCTCATCGCCTTCGCCGCCTGGCGGCTGCTCAGCTCGGACTAGAGGCATAATCGGCCCATGGCCGAAGACTTCATGCCGCTCAACGGCTGGGATCACGTCGAGCTGTGGGTCGGCAACGCAAAGCAAGCCGCGTACTTCTACGAGCACGCGATGGGGTTCACGCGAACCGCGTACGCAGGGCCCGAGACGGGCGTGCGCGACCGCGCCTCCTACGTGCTCGAGCAGGGAGACGTGCGTTTCGTCGTCACGAGCGCGCTGCGCGAGGAGCACGAGATCACGAAGCACCACGCGAGACACGGCGACGGCGTCCGCGACATCGCGCTCACCGTCCCCGACGCGACCCGAGCCTACCGTGAAGCCGTCTCGCGGGGCGCGCGCAGCATCATGGAGCCGCAGCGTGACGAGGACGAGTTCGGCACGGTGGAGCGCTCGGCGATCGCGACCTACGGCGACACGATCCATACGTTCGTCAACCGCGCCGACTACGCCGGTCCGTTCCTCCCGGGCTATGTCTCGCTCTCGGAGAACGGCCATCGCGAAGCGGGTGTCGGCCTCCTCAACCTCGACCATGTGGTCGGCAATGTCGAGCTCGGGAAGATGGACTTCTGGGTCGAGTTCTATGAGCGCGTGTTCGGGATGACGAACATCATCCATTTCGGCGACGACGACATCCAGACGGAGTACTCGGCTCTGATGTCGAAGGTCATGGCGGACGGCAGCGGCAAGGTCAAGTTCCCGATCAACGAGCCGGCCGAAGGCAAGCGGAAGAGCCAGATCCAGGAATATCTCGACTTCTACGGGAGCCCCGGAGCGCAGCACATCGCGCTGGCGTCGAGCGACATCGTCGGCACGGTCGAAGCGATGAAGGAGCGCGGCCTCGTCTTCCTCGACACGCCCGACTCGTACTACGACGAGGCGCCAGGCCGCGTGGGCGAGATCGCCGAGGAGTGGCCGATCCTGCAGGAGCACAAGATCCTCGTCGACCGCGACGAGGACGGCTACCTGCTCCAGATCTTCACGAAGACGGCGCAGGACCGGCCGACGGTCTTCTTCGAGGTGATCGAGCGGCACGGCGCGACGACCTTCGGCGAGGGCAACTTCAAGGCCCTGTTCGAGGCGATCGAGCGCGAGCAGGCGCTGCGCGGCAACCTCTAGGAGCACGGACGGACTTCTTCGACGACGCAAGAGCGGCAAGCCGGCAGGCGCGTGCGCTGCGCCGGGTCGGGCATCGCCCCTTCCCGCTTCCCGAGAGCCGTTGGACGTTGGGCCAGACCTGGGAGCGCGTGTTCTGGGCGCACTGGCCGGTGTCGACCGTCGAGCTTCGGCAGCGTGTTCCCGACGAGCTCGAGATCGAGGAGCACGACGGCACGGCGTGGCTCGGGATCGTCTTCTTCCGGGTGCGTGCGCTGCGCGCCCGCGGTGCGCTGCCGGTTCCCGGGATCTCCTCGTTCCTGCAGCTCAACGTGCGCACATACGTCCGCGGCCCCGACGGCCTGCCGGGCGTCTGGTTCTTCAGCATCGACGCCTCGAGCCGGCTCGCGGCGCTGGGCGTGCGGCGGATCTATCACGTGCCCGCTTTCCACGCGCGGATGACACTGGAGCCGGCCGGCGACTGGCAGGACGCGGAGTGCGCGCGAATCGGAGAGCCGGGTCGGGTCTTCGCGGCGCGCTATCGGGTGAACGGTGAGACGTTCCACGCCGAGCCCGGCTCGCTCGAGTGGTTCCTGACCGAGCGCTATCGCCTTTTCGCCGTCGATGCGAGCGCCGAGATGCACCACGATCGCTGGCTGCTCAGCCCGGTAGAGGCAGAGGTCGAGCTGTCGTCGATCGTGCCGTTCACGCTCGGTGGGCCGCCGCCCTGCTCCCACTTCGCCTTCCGGCAGGACGCGCTCATCTGGCCGCCGGAGCCCATCGCGTCCTGACCTGATTCGACCTGACCCCTACGTACGCTTCCGGGCGTGGAGGCCCAGCGGAAGGCCGCGCTCTGGTCGGTGTTCGCCGCGATCGCGCTCATCGCGCTCAAGCTCGGTACGGGCCTCGCGACCCACAGCCTCGGGCTCGTCTCGGAGGCGCTCCACTCCGGTACCGACCTCATCGCAGCTCTCCTGACGTTCTTCGCGGTCGGGGTCGCAGTGCGGCCGGCGGACTCGCTGCACCAGTACGGGCACGGGAAGGCCGAGCACCTCGCTGCGCTGGCGGAAGGCGCGATCCTCGTTCTGGCGAGCGTCTTCATCGTCTGGCGCGCGATCGACCGCCTCGTCCACGGCGGCGCCTCGGTGCGCGCGACGTGGTACGCGCTTCTCGTCGTCGGGATCGTGATCGGCATCGACCTCGCGCGGACGGTCGCCTCCTGGCGAGCGGCACGCGCCTACTCGAGCCCGGCGCTCGCGTCGAACGCTCTTCACTTCGGCAGCGATCTCGGCGGCTCGGTCGCGGTCCTCGTCGGCCTGCTCCTCGTGCGCGCCGGCCATCCGGGAGCGGACTCCGTCGCCGCGCTCATCGTCGCCGCGTTCGTTCTCACTGCGGCTGCGCGTCTGATGCGCCGCAACATCGACGTGCTGATGGACCGAGCCCCGGCCGACGCGGAGGAAGCGGCGCGGCAGGCCATCGTCGGCATCGAGCCGCCGGTGCAGCTGCGGCGGCTGCGGATGCGGCAGGCCGCGGGGCGCGTGTTCGCGGACGTGGTCATCGGCGTCGATTACGGCGCCGCCGTCAGTCAGGGCCACGCGGCCGCCGACGCGGTCGAGCGCGCCGTGCAGACGGCGCTGCCGGAAGCCGACGTGGTCGTCCACGTCGAGCCGACCGGCCCGGCCGACGCCGACGTGCGCGAGCGCGCGCATGCCGCGGCGCTCAACGTCCCGCGCGTTCGCGAGGTGCACAACGTCTCGGTCGTCTCTGTCGACAGCGGCACCGAGCTCTCGCTCCACCTCAAGCTGCCGGGCGACCTGAGGCTCGAAGAGGCGCACGCCATCGCTGAGGAGGTCGAGCGCGCGATCGAGCGCGCAGTTCCCGAGGTCTCGTCGGTGCAGACGCATCTCGAGCCGCTCGGGGAGAAGGCCGCGGGCACCGAGGTCGCCGGAGATGCGGCGACCGTGCGACGGATCGTCCGCGCCGAGCTCGGCGTCGATCCGGTGGAGCTGCGCTTCGTCGACACCGAAGAGGGACTCGTCGCGTATCTGACGCTGCGCCTCGGCTCCGACACCCTCGCCGCGGCCCACGCGGATGCGAGCCGGATCGAGGAGCTCATCCGCCGCGAGCGGCCCGAGATCGCCGACGTCGTCGTGCACACGGAGCCACTGGGTTAAGGAGGCAGAGTGAAGCTGTGCATGTTCTCGCCGAAGGAGCCGTTCCTCGAGCGCGGCTGGCCGGGGCGGATCGTCGGCGACACGGTGATCCAGCTCGCGGCGCAGACGCTGCAGGCGTTCTTCACCGGCGGCGGCCAGGCGCGCGAGCATGCCGAGTATCCGCTCGCCGACGTCATCTTCCGCGCGCCGGTGCTCCATCCGCCGTCGGTGCGGATCTTCGACGACGCCGGCGACTTCGTTTTCGCCAATCCGGCGGCGGTCAAGGCTGTGGACGAAGACCCGGGTGTGCCGGGCGCCGAGCCGGTGGAGCGCGTGGCGGCGATCGTCGGCGTCGACGGCGTGATCGGCGGGTTCACGCCGCTGGTCGAGTGGGTCGCGCGCGATCTCCAGGGTGCGAAGCAACGCGACTTCGCACTCACCCTCGGGCCGGTCGTGACGACACCGGACGAGGGCGTGCCGCCCGGCGTCGACTGGGAGCGGCTCGTCGCGCACGCAGCCGAGAACACGGCGCTCTTCCCCGGGGATCTGCTCGTCCGATGAAGGTCGCCGTCGTCGGCGCCGGGGTGATGGGCTGCGCGACAGCGTGGGCATTGCGCGAACGCGGGGCGGAAGTGACCGTGCACGAGCAGTTCGCGCTCGATCACGACCGCGGGTCGAGCCACGGTCGCACGCGCATCTTCCGGGTTTCGTATCCGGACCCGTTCTGGATCCGGTTCGCGCAGGACGCGTACGCGGGCTGGCGGGATCTCGATCCCGATCTGCTCGGCCTCTACGGGCTGATCGAGCTCGTCGCGGACCCGGAGCTCACCTCGGCGCGCGCGCTCGACGAGAGTGGCGTGCCGTACCGGCTGCTCGACCGCGACGAGGTGCGCGCGCAGGGCGCGCTTCTCCCGGAGGGCTGGACGGCGCTGCACACCGCCGACGCGGGGATCGTCTTCGCCGATCGGGCCCGCTACGCGTTCCTCGAGGCCGCCGGCGCCGAGGTCGAGACGAACCGCCGCATCGGGTCGACCGACGAGCTCGACGCGGACGTCGTCGTCGTCACCGCCGGCTCCTGGATCCGCGACCTTGTCCCGGACGTGCCGGTGACCGTGACGCGCGAGACGGTCGCGTATTTCCGGCGCGAAGGCCCGCCGCCGCCGTCGAT
>CAWGAZ010000003.1:0-34689 GCA_963820725.1 uncultured Actinomycetes bacterium
ACGGCGCCTGTGGGTTTGGTGGCGCCGTCGGTTTCGGGTGTGGCTGCGGTCGGTCAGGTGTTGACGGGGCTGCCGGGTGTCTGGTCGGGGTCGCCGGCACCGTCGTTTGCCTATCAGTGGCAGCGCTGTGACAGTAGTGGCGCCAACTGTGTCGCGATCCTGGGTGCGACCGCCTCCACCTACACCGTGGCAGGCGCCGACATCGGCTCGACTCTTGTGCTGCAGGTCACCGCGACCAACACTGCAGGCAGCGCCGGCCCGGCCAGCTCTCCCCCAAGCGCGGCCGTCGGTGCCCCGGCCACGGCGCCTGTGGGTGTGGTGGCGCCGTCGGTTTCGGGTGTGGCTGCGGTCGGTCAGGTGTTGACGGGGCTGCCGGGTGTCTGGTCGGGGTCGCCAGCACCGTCGTTTGCCTATCAGTGGCAGCGCTGTGACAGTAGTGGCGCCAACTGTGTCGCGATCCTGGGTGCGACCGCCTCCACCTACACCGTGGCAGGCGCCGACATCGGCTCGACTCTCGTGCTGCAGGTCACCGCGACCAACACTGCAGGCAGCGCCGGCCCGGCCAGCTCTCCCCCAAGCGCGGCCGTCGGCATCGCATCGCTGGCGCCGACGACACCGGTCTTGGACACCTTCAATCGCGCCAACGGCACGGCAGGGGCCAACTGGGCTCTGATCACGGCGACCAGTTTCGCCGCGATGAACATCGCCGCGAACGCCGCCGTCGACAGCTCGACCACCAAGTTCGCCTGGAACTACTGGAACGCCGCCACCTTCGGCCCCGACACCGAGGCCTACGCCACGATCAGCAGCTACGGAGCCTCCGACACGATCCGGATCGGTGCCCGGGTCAGCAACGCAGGCACCACCAACCAATCCGGCTACTACGTCTCGGTCAACTCGACCGGCACCTGGTCGATCCTACGCATCGACAAAAGCACTCCCGTCACCCTCGCCACAGGCCCCACCCAGACCCTCACAAGCGGCGACAAGCTCGCGATCAGGATCACCGGCCCACTGATCACCGCACTCCACTACACAACCACCACCGGCTGGGCACAGGTCCTCAGCTACGACACCACCCCCGACACCACCCGCTACACCAGCGCCGGACGAATCGCCCTCGAATTCAAAACCAGCACCCTCGACGACCTCGGCGGAGGCACCGCCTGAGAGCTTGATCTGTCCGCGGCGGCGCCGGCCGGCCGACCCCTGAGGTCGGCCGTACCTATCCACCTGGCTAGGACATGTCCAAAAAGGCTGCCAATACGTCGCGTAGGAGTCGCTCCGCACTGCCTCTAGCATCGAGGAGTATGGCTCAGCGCCTTGGCACCGACAAGCAGAGCGGCCGCGCGCCCGGAGAGCTGCTGACGATCCGTGAAGCCCAGGTGCTGACAATGATCTCGACCGGATCGACGAACGCAGAGATCGCCGCGACGCTCGGCGTAACCGTGCACGCGGTCAAGTTCCATTTGAACGGCGTCTACCGGAAGCTCGGGGTCGCTAACCGCACCGCCGCTGCAGTCGCGTACGCGCAAACACCGAACCTCGGCGTCTCCCCACCTCGCTCGTCCGGCGCGAAGGCCCAGGCGAACTCCGGGACAACCGTCGCTGGAAGTTCATCCTGAGCGCGACGGCTGACTTCGGCAAGAGGCTGCAGAGCCTAACCCCGGCGCAACGAGCGCTTCTGGAGCGTCAGTTGATTGAGCGCCGCACGTCGGCGGCCAAGCGGAACCCGGTCGGTCGACGCGAGATCTTGAGCCCGGCGCCGCTCTCTTACTCGCAGGAACTCCTGTGGCTGCTGAGCCAGGTATTCGACGACGGCGTCGCCTACAACGTGCCAGGCGCCTACCGCTTGCAGGGACCCCTCGACCTCGAACTCCTCCAGCGTGCGCTCGACGCACTGATCGACCGTCACGAGATCTTGCGCACGACGTACTCCGTGATCGGTGACCGACCGATGCAGGTGATCCACGAGCGGATGCGTGTCCACGTCAACCTGATCGATCTGAGCGGTCGCACGGCCGAGGAGCAGGCCGCCGAGACGGCGACGATCCTGAAGGAAGAGTCGATTCACGCATTCGACCTCGAAACAGGTCCGGTGCTGCGGCCGACCGTGATCCGACACGCAGCCGACGATCACGTCTTCATGCTCGTGCTTCACCACGTCGCCACGGACGGCTTCTCGCGCGCCGTTCTCTATCGCGACCTGACCGTGCTCTATGACGCCTTTGCCGCCGACGAGGAGTCGCCGCTCGCGCCACTGCCTATCCAGTATGCGGACTTCGCCATCTGGCATCGCACGTGGCTAGACGGGGGAGCCGCAGAAACCCAGCTCGGATACTGGAAGCAGCAGCTCGCCAACCTCCCGTCGCGGCTCGAGCTCCCAACCGACTTCCCGCGGCCGCGGTCCCGCGCGTATGTCGGCGACTACCGCAGCCAGATGCTCGATCTCTCGCTGCGCGAGAGCCTGCGGAGCCTCGCCCGTCGAATGGACGCGACGCTGTTCGTGGCGCTCGTCGCCCTGTTCGGCACGCTTCTCCATCGTTACGCAGGTCAGGACGACATCGTCATCGGGACGCCGTTCGCGGGGCGGAACCGGACGGAGTTCGAGGAAATGGTCGGCTACTTCATCAATCCCCTGCCGCTTCGGCTCGACTTCTCGGGCGACCCCAGCTTCGAGGAGCTGATCGGTCGCACCCGCGGCACCGTGCTCGATGCGTTCGCCAACGCGGACGTTCCGTTCGAAACGATCGTCCGCGAGACGCACCCCACCCGCGACCTCAGTCAGACGCCAGTGTTTCAGACGATGATCGTCCTCCACAATCCGGCCTGGGAGACCCGACGCCCGAAATTCGAGCCCACGGGTATTCACGCGACCGAGATGACGCACGAGAAGGGCTGGTCGAAGTTCGACCTCCTGCTCGGGATGAGCGAGCGTACTGCAGGCCTCAACACCACTTGGGAGTACAGCACGGAGCTGTTCGACGATCCGACGATCGAGCGGATGATGAGCCACTTCCGCGTCCTCGCGGAGAGCGCCATCGCCGGCTCCGACCGGCCGGTCTCGCGTCTCTCCATGCTCTCGACAGAGGAGCGCACGCGGGTCCTTTCCTCGAGCGACGCCACACAGGACGCTCAGGAGTCCGAGTCGGTGAAGGACCTGTTCGAAGAAAGGGCGGAGCGGTCACCCGACCTGCCCGCCGTCGTCTGGGGAGAGGAGCGGCTGACCTATGACGAGCTGAACCGATCGGCTAATCGCATCGCCTGGCGGTTGAAGGATTCTGGGGTCGGCCCAGGCTCGCGGGTCGGGATCATGATGCACAAGTGCGTGGAGCTCGTCCCCGCGGTCCTGGCGGTGATCAAGTCGGGTGGAGCGTATGTGCCGCTCGATCCGCAGTATCCGAAGGACCGGCTCGACTTCATGCTTCAGGACGCCCGGCCGGAGGTCGTGCTGACCCACGCCAACATGCTTGACGAGGTCGATGCCGAGTGGGCCACCCTGATAGCTGTCGACGACCTCTCGGGTGACGAACGCGCCGACAACCCACCGACGCTCTCGAGCGGCAACGACCTCGCATACGTGATCTACACGAGCGGGTCGACGGGGCGCCCGAAGGGAGCACTGATCACGAATCGGAGTCTGGCGAGCGCGTACTTCGCCTACAAGGACGCGTACCGGCTGCCGGAGCTCACCAGCCACCTCCAGATGGCGAGTTTCTCGTTCGATGTCTTCACGGGCGATCTAATCAGATCACTGCTTTCGGGCGCCAAGCTCGTGCTCTGCCCCCTCGAGACCGTTGTCGATCCGGCGAGCCTCTTCGAGCTGATGAAGCGCGAGTTGGTGGACGCGGCCGAGTTCGTCCCGGCCACCGCGGCGATGCTGTTCGACTGGGCGAGCCAGAACGGCGAGCGGGTCGACTTCATGAAGGCGGTGATCGTCAGCTCAGAGGCCTGGCGGAACGACCAGTACACGTTCTTCCGGAGTCTGTGCGGGCCGACGACCCGGCTGATCAACTCTTACGGACTGACCGAGGCGACCATCGACAGCACCTGGTACGAACCCGCGGACGACGCGATCCTCGTCCCGGGACGCTTCGTGCCGATCGGTCGGCCGCTGTCGAACACGAAGGTCTACGTCCTCGACGCGAACCTCGAGCCGCTCCCGACAGGAATTCCCGGCGAGCTTTGCATCGGCGGCGTCGCCGTCGCCCAGGGATACCTGAACCGACCCGAGCTGACCGCCGAGCGGTTCGTGCCGAATCCCTACGCAGACGGCGAGCTGCTCTACCGGACCGGCGATCTCGCGCGACGGCTCCCTGATGGAGACATCGAGTTCATCGGCCGCGCCGACCGGCAGCTCAAGATCCGCGGGTTTCGGATCGAGCCGGGCGAGATCGAGGCTGTGCTCGAACGTCACGACTCGATCCGCAAGGCGGTCGTGACGACCCGTCCCGACGCCCGCGGCGACGCCAGGCTCGTCGCCTACTTCACACTCGTGCCACAGGCTCCAGCCCCAGAGCACGAGGAGCTCCGTGACTTCGTCGCCGAGCACGTGCCCGCCTACATGGTTCCGGCCGGATGGGCCGTCGTCGACTCCTTCTTGGTGACGCCGAACGGCAAGGTGAACATGGACGCGCTTCCCGAGCCCGAGCTCGCAGCCTCGCGCGCCTCCGAGCCGCTCAAGACCACGACAGAACGGGAGCTGGGCGAGATCTGGCGCCGCCTCCTCGAGCTGGAGGAACTGCCTGGAGCGGACGACGATTTCTTCGCCCTCGGAGGGCATTCGCTGCTGGCGGTCCGCCTCGTCTCAGAGATCGATCGCGAGTTCAAGGTCAGGATTCCGATCGCAACGCTGTTCAAGGGGGCGACCATCGCGCACCTGGCGGAGGTCCTCGAGGGCGAGCGCGTGTCACGCACGGCATGGTCGTCGCTCGTCCCGATCCGCGAGGGTGGCACGCGCACGCCGCTCTTCCTCGGCCCGTACCTCGATGGCGACGTCTTCGGCTACCACACGCTCGTAGAGCACCTCGACGACGATCAACCGGTGTACGGGCTCCAGTCACTCGGGCTTGACGGCCGGGTGCACCCGCAGGACCGCATCGAGGACATGGCTGCGCACTACGTCCGCGAGATGCGAGAGCTCCAGCCGCACGGCCCGTACTTCCTGGCCGGCTACTGCTTCGGGGGAGTCGTCGCCTACGCGATGGCGGTCGAGCTCCACGCGATGGGGGAGGACGTCGCGCTCCTCGCGCTCATCGATGCTGGCCCGGTCGGGTATCGACGGGCGCAGCCGAAGTCGCGCCGCGAGCTCGAGCGAACCCGTTGGTCGAAATTCCGAAACGCCGACGCAAGAGGGAAGGTCGCGGTCGTCGGTCACCTCCTACCCGGCCTCGCGTACAAGATTCGCACCCGGACGCGCTGGGCGACCTTCGACCTGTTGTCGCGAGCGGGCATGCCTCTGCCGCGCGCGCTCCAGAACGTCGAGATGGTCAACCGTAGGGCAGTTTCCAGGTTCGTCACACCGCCGTCTGAATGCAAGGTCACGCTCTTCCGCGCCGAGCGCGAGGCAACACAGTCGTACTACCGGCTCGGATTCTGGTCACAGCTCGCGGGCGGCGGCGTCGCCGTCCACCCGATCGAAGGTGAGGGAATGACGCACTTCGAGATCATGAAGGAGCCTCATGTCCAGACGCTCGCGGCCGAGCTGACGAGATGCATAGAGGAAGCCTCGAACGGAACCGGGCCCGCCGGGTGAGCGAACTCCTCGCTAGCCCGGCCCTCATCGCCGACCAGGTGCACGTCTGGAGCGTCGATCTGTGCCGAGAGGTCGACGAGCTGGAGCCGCTCCTGAGCGAGGATGAGGTTTCGCGGGCAGATCGGTTCCGTTTCGCACGCGACCGTGATCGGTACGTCGCCGGACGCGGCGTGCTGCGAACAGTTCTCGGTGGCTACCTCCGCCGAGATCCCGCAAGCCTCGAGTTTCAGTACGGCCGCTTCGGTCGCCCCGAGCTACCGGAACTGTCGTTCAACGTCTCGCACTCGGGAGACAGCGCACTCGTCGCCGTCGCGAGCGGAGGCGACATCGGCGTCGACATCGAGCGCCTTCGGCCAGAACCGGCTCGAGAAGAGGTTGCCGAGCGCTTCTTCTCGCCGAGCGAGGTCGCGTCGCTGCGGTCGTTGCGTGCCGAGGAGCAGCCGGGGGCGTTCCTCGCGTGCTGGACCCGCAAGGAGGCCTTCATCAAGGCGCTCGGTCACGGCCTCTCGTTGGCTCTGGACAGCTTCGACATGACGCTGCGGCCCGGCGATGCTCCCGCGCTGACGCGCACCGCCTGGTCACGGTCCGAGCCGTCGCGATGGGGCATCTTCGACCTCTCAGCCCGCTTCCCGGGCCACGTTGCCGCGCTCGCGGTCCGACGGACCGACGCACGGATCCTCGTGCGCGACTGGCCCGCGTGAGTGCCTGCCGCGGGACGACGACGACGCCAGTACAGTGGCCTGAAGAGTCACTTGGCCATGATGTCGCGCCGCATCCCATCTCGTAGACCCCTCGAAGGAGTCCGTGCCCGCTCGACGGGAGCGGCACTCCTCGTCGCTGTCGTTCTTACCGGCGGCTACCTCGCGACTGGGACCACGGCTCGGGCCGTCGGCCCTCGCATCCAGCACGGGCTCCTGGCGACGCCGCCCATCAGCGGCGCGAGCCAGGCGATCTGCACTCCGAGCCCGTGCAGGCAGGGGCCACCGCCCGTCTCGAGCCCGCACGGCGCCGTCACGGTCCGGGCGGACGACGGCACGGGAACCGTCATCGACCGCTACTACTCCGTGTACCGGCCTGCCGGGCTGACGAACTCGCCCACCAACAAGGCGCCAGCCGTCCTTGCATTCGGTCGAGCCGGAGCGTGCGGCCCGGGAGAGATCTCGCGTCTCTACAACGAGTCGAGGCTCCAACCGATCGCGGACGCGAATCGTTTCATCGTCGTCTACATGAGCACCCAGACCGCTGGGGCTCCAAAGTGCGCGTGGCACCATCCGGCCATCGACATCGGGGAGGGCCATGACCCCCTGGACGACGAGCCGTACGTCACCGCCGTCATCCGCGACATCCTCGGCAAGGAGAACGTCGATCCGCTCCGGATCTACGCGACCGGCGGCTCGTCCGGAGGAGCGATGGTTCAGGCCGTGGCCTGCGATCCGACGAACTCCACGATGCTCCGGGGCATCTCCGCCGTGAGCGAGTTCATGCCTGTCGCAATCTCGGCCGGACAGTCCACCGGTGACCCTCATTGCAGCAGCTCGAATCGCAACCTCTTCGTGCAGCTGCAGGCAGGCACCGCCGATCCGAACGTTCCGTACAACGGCATCTGCCTCGCGAGCCACTGTCTGGCGTCGTTCTCGGCAACCCTGGATTTCTGGAGGCGTCACCTCGGGTGCACCACCGCGAACACCACGACGGTCTTCGGCAGCCCTCAGCAGGCAAACCGCCAGGAGGTGTTCACCCACTGCGCATACGGGACGAACTACGGCGTCGAGGGAGTGACCGTCCAAAACGGCCTGCACACGTATTCAGGGCTCAACGACAGCCTTAACGGTGCGGTGAGCACCAACGGCTTCGTACCGGGCCAGTCGCTCTGGGAGTTCTTCAGCTCGGGCCAATCCGCCTCGACCGACCGCCCGGCGGCCGTCTCCGCGCAATTTACGTCCGTCCGGGTGACCGGGCGAGGGGCACGCCGGCAGGTCGAGCTTCGGATCGCCCTGAGCGGTCCGGCAACGATCTCAGCTGCGCTGCTGAAAGGTTCGCGTATCGTCGCCGCGAAGCTGGCGCATGCGGATCGCGGCGGCAAGGTGGCGCTCCAATTGAAGGTCGGCGCCAAGGCACCGGCAGGCCCTTACACCGTGAGGGTCCGCGTCCGCGGCAGTTCCGGTGGGTCGGTCACGATCATCCGCAGCGTGACCGTTCCCGCCTGAAACCGCTCGCGATCAGGGAGCGCCGATGGCGCCCTGCACGTACGCGGCGATCCGTGCGATCGAGCCGAAGTTCGCGATGACGGCGTCCTCGTCGCGGATCGTGATTCCGAACTCGGATTCGAGGCGAGTTACCAGACGCAGGAGCCCGAGAGAGTCGAGGATGTGGTCCTCGATCAGCGGCACATCGTCGGCCAGTTCCTCAGGTGAACCGTCCCACTGCAGCTCTTCGATCAGGATGCCCCTGATCCGGTCGGACAGCAAGGTGTTGTCTGCTGGGGTCACGAGTTCAGTTGACGTCGGTCGATCTTGCCGGTCGAAGACTTCGGAAGGGAATCCCGAAACTCGATCTGATCCGGAACCATATAGCCGGGCAAACGGTCGCGGCAGAAGCTCGTGAGCTGAGCCTTGGAAACGCTCGCGCGCAGAACGACGAACGCCCTGAGCCGATTCGTCACGATCTCGTCGGGGACGGCGACGACGGCGCATTCGAGGACGTCGACGTGTGCTACCACCACGCGCTCGATCTCACCAAGCTCGATCCGATAGCCACGACTCTTCACCTGCGCGTCGCGCCGACCGAGGAAGAGCAAGTTGCCGTCCACGCCTTGCCGAACGAGGTCACCGGTGCGGTAGAGCCGGTCGCCGTCGAGCGTGCCGAGTACTTTCGCCGTCTGATCCGCGTCGCCCAGATACCCGTGCATCACCGTCGGCCCGTGGACGAGGAGCTCGCCCACCTCCCCCGCTTCGAGCGGACGGCCCTGCTCGTCGGCGACAACGATCCCGACTCCCTCGATCGGCTTGCCGATGGGTATCTCGTCCGGCAGCGAACCCGTCGGCCGCGGCACCTCGTACCAAGTGCAGACGTTCGTTTCCGTAGGCCCGAAGAGGTTGTAGAACCGTACGTCAGGAAGGAGCTCCATCAACCTGGACAGGTGCTTCGTCGGGAATACCTCGCCGGCGAAGAGGACCGTGTGGAGGTGCTCAGGACGCTGCCGTTCGAGCGATCCGCGGAGGGCGAGCATCGTCAGGATCGACGGCACGGAGTACCAGACGGTGATTCGCGACTCGCGAATAAAGCGGGCCAGCTCGACGGGGAAGACCGAGGCCTCGCGTGGGACCAACACGACGCAGGCGCCGGCTATCGCGGCTGCAAAGAGGTCGAAGGTGGAAAGGTCGAAGTGGAACGGTGCGTGGCTCGAGAGCCGGTCGTGATGCTGCAGGGCGAGCAGCGTCGCGGCCCACTCGACAAACGCCAGCGCGTTGCGGTGCGACAGCATCACGCCCTTTTGGATCGCCCGTCGAGCCGGATGTGTAGAGGACGTACGCGAGGCCGTCCTCGTCCACGGAAACGACGGGCGCCTCGGGCTCCTGCGAATCGAGGTCGTTCCCGGCGAGGACGGTCAAGCCCGCAGGCCCGCCGGAGAACCTATCGACGTCCGTGACGAAGAGCGTTTCGAGCGGCGCTCCGGCTTCGATCAGCGGCGTCCAGTCGTCGGCTCGTGAGGTCGAGGTGACCAGCAATCGCGTTTCCGCGTTCCGCGCGATGTACGCGAGCCGCGCCACGGGCGCCTGCTCGTCGAAGGGCACGTACGTCGCCCCGGCCTTCAGAACACCGTAGATCGCCACGACCGCTTCCGGCGACTTCTCGAGGAAAAGGCCGACGCGGTCGCCCGGGCGCACACCGTGTGAAACGAAGAGTTGGGCTAGTCGACTCGACCGCTTGTCGAGCTCCGCGTAGGTCAGGGTCTGCCCGAGCCCGGTAACCGCGTCTCGGTCCGGGTGGAGCTCCGCCGACCGAGCCAACCAACCGTGGATGAGCATGTCGCTCAAAGGCCGAGGTGGTGCGCAACTACGTTCCGCTGCATGTCCGACGTACCGGAATAGATGCGGCTGGCGAGCGCGTCCCGGACCTGCCGCTCGAAGCCGTACTCGGTCATGTAGCCGTAGCCTCCATGTATCTCGAGCGCGGCGAGGCTCGACTCGACCAGACACTCGCTGAGGTGCAGCTTCGTGATCGCTGCGTCGAGGTGCGTGGCGGTGCCCGCGTCGAGCCGAGAGGCGAATCGATAGAGCATGAGACGGGACGTCTCGAGGCGGACCCTCATGTCGGCGATCCGGTGCGACACCGACTGGAAGCCGCCGATTGCCTGGCCGAACTGCCTCCGCTCGCGCGCGTAGTCGAGACACTGCTCGAGCTGGCGCCGCATCGTCCCTGTCGCCGCAGCGAGGATCAACCCGCGCTCCCAGAGCATCGCGTCGTTGAAGATCGCCATCCCGGAGCCGGCCGTGCCGAGTAACGCGTCCGCCGGCACCTGACAGTCGTCGAAGAACAGCTCGGCCATGTGGGAGGAATGCAGGCCCATCTTCGAGAGCGGCGCGCCGACCGTCAGGCCTGGAGCATTGCGCTCCAGCAGGAACACGCAGAGCCCCGCGAAGCCTAGCCCCGGATCGGTCGTCGCGAGGACGATGAAGAGGCCGCTCTCCGGCGCATTCGTGACGAACGTCTTGGAGCCGTTGAGGACCCATTGGTCGCCTCGGTCGACCGCGGTTGTACGCAACGAGAAGATGTCTGATCCGGCCGCGGGCTCGGATGCCCCATGGGCGGCTACCAGCGTGCCTTCGCAGAGCTTCGGAAGATACCGCAGCTTCTGCTCTTCGCTCCCGAAGCGGATGAGCGGTCGCTCGCAGGCCCAGAGCTGGGCGTTGAGCGAGAAGATCAACCCATTGTCCGAGCAGCCGTAGCCGAGGCCTTCGAGCGCAGCCGCGATCGTCGTAGCCTTCGCGCCGCCCCCTCCATACTCCTCGGCCACAGGAAGGCCGAGCAAGCCGAGCTTTGCGCACTTCCGCCAGGCGTCCGGCGAGAACACCTCGCGCGCGCCGCCGTGCTCCGGCTCCCGGTCGAGTTCACGGCGTGCGAACTCGACCACGGACTCGTAGAGCATCCGCTGCTCGTCGTCGAAGTTCGACGGATCGTGGACTGCCGACGAATCGGCCTGAATGCTCACGTCCTCTCCCGCGGCGGAGCGAGATGTCGCGAATAGCTCGTGAGCGGCTCGTAGCCCAGCCTGCGCCAGACGGGCTCGCCGGCCGATGAGGTTTGGCAGACGGTGTGCCGCGCCCCCAGCTCCTGGAAGGAGACCTCGAGCGCGGCGCAGAGACAGCTCTCGGCGAGACCACGTCGACCGGGCTTGTGAGCCGGAAGGCGCTGCCCCGGCCTCGGACGACGGATCGTCGCAGCCTGGCATCCGAGTGCGACCCCGTGCGTAACGAGCGTCATCGCTCCGGAGAGCGGAGCACCGTCGTAATAGGCGACAAACGCGACCACGTTGGGCGCGGCGATGCTGTCCGGCGAGAAAAAGACCTTCGCGGCCGTGTCCAGCGGCATCGCTCCGAAGCCCCAAGCATCTGCGACGATCTGGAGGTAGTCGAGCCTCGTCTGCGAATCGAGCGCTCGACGGAGCTCGACACCCTCCGGGGCCTCGACCTCGGCGGGGAGCTCGTCCATGACGAGCTCCGGCAAGCGCTCAAGCTCGCGGAACGACGGGGAGCTGACCCGCGCCTCGAGCTCGCCGTCGGCGTGGCCGCGCGACCATATGACGTAGCCGCTCCGCCGACGCCGGAAGAACTCGTCCGCGCGGGCCAACACCTCGTCGGGAGGGAGACGGTCGTCGAGTCGGATCGCGCCGTTTCGGTACGGGTTCGGCTGTGGGTGCGCACCCGCGAACAGCAGGAGCCCGTCCTCCTCGTGGAGCGCGCCCCCGTAACGCGCAAGATGCCGAAGGAACTCCGCGAGCGAGAGGTCCGCAAGCAAGAGGAGGTCTTGGTCGGCGGAGCCCCTGCTCGCCGACGATATCGCCGCAGACGGTGCATCCATACCCTGCCCATAGTAGTGCGAATCCGACCGATGACCAGATGCGGCGGCCGTTGTTCGCTAACGGGAACGCCGGGGTCCGCGGGACACCGGACGCGATTTCGCCCGACCGGTTGCACGCGGCGCTGGAAGGGCGAGGACGGGAATGTCGGGGTCGGCGAGGACGGCCTCGAGGAGCGTCTCGAGGTCGCCGATCAGGATCTCAACAGTCGCCTCGTCGAACAGGTCGCTGTCGTATTCGAAGTACCCCGTGATTCCGTCTGCTTCGACGTGCAGCTCGAGCGAGAGGTCGAAGCGGGAGAAGCCGATGTCGACGAAGATTGTTGATGCCTCGACCCCGGGAAACACAGGAACGAGCCGGTCGTCGGCGTGCGCCCTGAAGTTGACCTGGAAGATCGGGTTATAGCTCGGGTCGCGAGGGAGGCGAAGCGCCTCGACCACCTTCTCGAACGGCATGTCGTGATGACCGTAGGCGCCCAGCGCCACCTCGCGCGTGCGACGCATCACCTCTCGAAACGTCGCGTTTCCACCGAGGCGGTTCCGGAGGACGATCGTGTTGCTGAAGAACCCGATCGAGCTTCCGAGCTCGACCTCGCCCCGGTTGGCAAACGGTGTGCCGACGACAACGTCGTCCATTCCCGTAAGTCGATAGAGCAGCGTTGCGAAGGCCGCCTCCAGTGTCATGAAGACCGTGACGTTGTCCGCGCGCGCGAGCCCAACCACTCCCTCGGCGAGGTGGCTCGGCAGCGCGAGCTCGAGATGCGCGCCTTCGTGGCGCTGCACCGGGCGGCGAGGCCGATCCGTCGGCAGGCGCAGAAGAGGAGGGGCGTCCGCCAACTGGCCGCGCCAGTAGTCGACGAGTCGCGTGAGTGCGTCCCCGCTCAGTCGGGCCCGCTGCCATGACGCGAAATCCGCGTACTGGATCCGGACTTCCGGGAGCTTCGGCTCGCGCCCGTCGAGAAGCGCCTCGTAGGCGACACTGACCTCGCCGAAGAGGATCCGGTCGGAGAATGCATCGGAGGCGATGTGGTGAAGCCTGACCAGGAGGACGTGGTCCTCGTGGCCGAGCCGGATCAGGTTCGTCCGGATCATGAGGTCCCGGTTGAGATCGAAAGGCTCTCGCGCGAGCGACCGGAGCAGCGCTCGCAGCCGGCCTTCGCGCTCCGCGTCCGGGACGGTCGAGAGATCGTCCAAGGGAAGTTCGAGGGACCACTCCTGAAGCGCGATCTGAACCGGCTCCCGTTCCACGATCGCTACGACGGAGCGCAGACTTTCGTGGCGCTCGACGACTCGATCGAACGCCGAGCGGAGCGCCTCCGCGTCGATCGGCCCTCGCAGCCGGAACGCACGGACACCGTTGTGCGTCGGCGCCCCCGGCTCCCACTGGTCGAGGAACCAGATCCGCTGCTGCGAGAACGAAAGCGGTGCCGGCCCCGGGTCAGGGCGGCGCGGAATCCCTCGGCCGGCGGCGGCCTGCCGCCGACGCAAGAGCGCACGCTCGAGCAGAGCCCGCTGGCGCGGTGTTAGCGCGTCGTACCCGGCGCTCACGTGACCGTCTCGCGCGTCGGCATACAACGCGGACGGACGCGAAGGACCACACCCCGATACTAGAGGGATCCGACGTTTAATGCCTACACGACGATCGTGGAGTGTTGGGAGCGGCGCCTAATCGGTCGGCTAGTGGCGAGAAGGGAGCGATGTGGACACAATGGGCTGCGTGGCGGGACCGAGTCAATCAGGCTCCACGGAGCTCGAAACCCGTCTTTCCGAGGCGTACCCGGCCTGGGATCCCGGCGAGGGCGCCGCTCTCGATCTCCCGGCCGACCGCCCACGTCCGCCGGTTGCAAGCGGCCGCCGCGGACAAGCTGAACTCGTCGCCGACGCCGGTCTTGCCGGTGATCTCGCCTCGGCAAGTCCGTCGGCCGAGGCCGCGCTCGTCGCGGCGTTCGCGATCCTCCTGCACCGCTATACCGGGGTCGGCGACGTCTCGTTCGGGCTGATGACCTCGGACGAGCCGCTCCGCGCGGTTCGGCTCGATCTCGCCGACGGAGTCACGTTTGCGGCAGCCGCATCGCAGGCACTCTCCGAGATCGCGGCACGGCGGCCGGGGCCGCCGCAGCAGGTCGTGATCGCTCTCGACCAGGCGGCACCGGGCTCGATGCAGCCCGACCTCCTTCTCGTGGCAACGCGCTCGCGAGACGCGCTCCGCTTCCTTCTCGACTACGACGCAGATCTCTTCGAGCCCAAAACCGCGACCCGCTTGCTCGGGCATCTCCAGACGCTCCTGGGTGCCGCCCTCGCGCAGACGACTGCGAGCGCGCGAGAGCTGCCGCTACTCACCGTCCAAGAGCGGCGGGTGATGCTCGAGGAATGGAACGCGACCGGCTTCGACTTTCCGTCGGAACCCGTCGATCAGCTCGTGTCGGCGCAGGCCTCACGTAGGCCCGAGGACATCGCAGTCGAATGTGACGGGGCGCACCTCACGTATGCGGAGCTCGATCGCCGCTCGACTCGGCTTGCAGCGTTTCTCCGCGGCCTCGGGGTCGGGCCTGAGGTTCTCGTCGGAATCGCCGTCGAGAGATCCGTCGAGCTGCTCGTCGGAGTGCTCGGGATCCTCAAGGCGGGCGGCGCGTACGTTCCCATCGATCCCGCGTATCCGCTGGAGCGGCAGGCGTTCATGCTCGCGGACGCCGCTGCAACCGTCGTCGTCACCCAGGAGCGACTGCTCGACCGGGTCCCGCTCGGCGATGCGAGAGCCGTCTGCCTGGACCGGGACTGGCAGGAGATCGAACGCGCCGGGGAGCTCGAGGCGTTCGAGCGGGGGATCGAGCAGCTCGCCTATGTCATCTACACATCCGGCTCGACCGGACAGCCGAAGGGCGTCGAGATTCCGCACCGCGCGCTCGCGAACTTCCTCTGGACAATGCGAGAGCGCCCGGGCCTGGGCTCCGACGACGTGCTGGTGGCCGTGACGACTCTCTCCTTCGACATCGCAGGCCTCGAGCTCTATCTGCCCCTCCTCGTCGGCGGACGCGTGGTGATCGCTCCCGCCTCGACGGCTGCGGACCCGAAGCAGCTGGCCGAGCTGCTCCAGCGGTCGGGCGCAACGGTGATGCAGGCGACACCGACTACCTGGCGGATGCTCCTCGATTCAGGCTGGCAAAGCCCGCCCGGATTCAGGGCTCTCTGCGGGGGCGAGACGCTCCCGGTCGCGCTCGCAGAGCAACTGCTCGCGCTTGGGATCGAGCTCTGGAACATGTACGGCCCGACCGAGACGACGATCTGGTCGACCGTAGCGCCGCTGCATCCGAAAGAGCCTCTCACGATCGGCCGACCGATCGGAAACACGAGCCTCTACATACTCGACTCGACCCTCAATCCGCTTCCGGCCGGGGTGGCCGGAGAGCTCTATATCGGGGGAGCGGGGCTGGCGCGCGGCTACCGGAACCGGCCTGACCTGACGGCGGAGCGGTTCGTTGCAAACCCTTTCGGGGCAGACCGCATCTACCGCACCGGCGACCTCGCCCGCTTCGCGCCGGACGGCGCAGTCCACTACCTCGGACGCCTCGACCACCAGGTCAAGGTGCGGGGGTTCCGCATCGAACTCGGCGAGATTGAGACGACCCTAGGCCGGCACGAGGCGGTCGCGCGCGCCGTGTGCGTCGCCCGCGACGACGGCCATGGGCCGGAGCTCGTCGCTTACATCACCCCGTATGGGATCCCCGTGGGTGCGGCCCAGCTTCGACGCTACCTCGCCGACCGCCTGCCGCCCCACATGGTGCCCAGCGTGATCGTCAGCCTCTCCTCCTTCCCGCTCACCCCGAACGGCAAGATCGACCGCAATGCCTTGCCGGCGCCCGAACGGATGCGGGCATCCGAGCACGAGATCGTCCTACCCACGTCGGACCTCGAACGCCAGCTGGCCGGGATCTGGGAGCGCGTCACGGGGATCACACCGATCGGTGTGACAGACAACTTCTTCGACCTCGGGATGAGCTCGATGGTCGCCGCGCAGGTCTTCGCCGAGATCGAGCACGAGCTAGGCAACAGGCTGCCGCTCGGCGCAGTGTTCCGAGCCCCGACGATCGAGGCGCTCGCGGCACTCATCGAGAGCGGCGAGGCTGAAGCCGGGACTCGATGGACGTCCCTGATCCCGATCCAGCCTAACGGGACGCAAGAGCCGATCTTCTGTGTGCACGGTGGCGCGGGAACGATTCTCCACCTGGAGCCGCTGGCGCGCCTGCTCGGAGACGACCAGCCCTTGTACGGACTGCAGTCACGAGGGCTCTACGGCGGCGATCGCCCGTTGTCGACGGTCGAGGAGATGGCTACGCACTATCTATCCGAGGTGCGCCAGGTGCAACCCGAGGGCCCGTACGCGTTCACCGGGTACTGCTTCGGCGCCATCGTCGCCTACGAGATGGCGCAGCGCATGGTCGCCGAGGGACAGGAGGTGCGGCTGCTCGCCACATTCAACGGCCCGAGTCCGGCGTGGATCCAGAGATGGGGCTGGTACGGCAACCAGCCGACGCTGAAGCCTGCTCGCATCGCGCAGGCCACGCGCGTCGAGCGGATCGGGTTTGGCGCCAAGCTGAGACGCGCGCTACACGAACCCAGCCGGTTCGCGAGCGCGTCGCGCTGGCATGCTCATCGGGCCCTCGGCCGATTCGACCACCAGCGTGCTCGGATCGCACTGGCATTTGGCCGTCAGGTCCCCGAGTCGCTGCGCGAGCGCTACTTCCTGCGCATCCACGCCACTGCCGAGCGCGAATACGAGCCGCGGCCGTATCCCGGTGGCTTCGTTGCCTTCTACGGCGAAGGCCTGTACGAAGATCCTGCGCTCGGATGGGCCGACCTCGTCGAAGGAGAAGTCGAGACCCACGGCGCCCCCGGCGAGCACACGAACAATCGGCAGCTGCTGATGGAGCCGCACGTGGCCTTCGTCCGCGACCGGCTCGTCGGGTACCTGGCGAGTCGAGCGGACTCGACGAGCGTTGCTGCCCGGTGAGCGTGCGTCGAACCAGACTAAGACGTGTCGACACGAGGCTCCGCATGACCTTGCCCCGGCCCATGTACCACTTCGGAAGGAGGCGCTACTACGACGTCCGCGCTCTCGCCGGCCGCAACCCCGGTCGGGGGCGCCTGCTTCCGGACTTCCTGATCATCGGTACGGCGAAGTCGGGGACGACCACGCTGCACGGCTGGATGAGCGAGCATCCGTTGATCGTCCCGGCGTCCACGAAGGAAGTGCACTTCTTCGACTACGAATTCTATCGGGGGACCGACTGGTACCGGTCGCACTTTCCCCTGGCGAGCGAGCGCGACGAGGTCGAGCGGGAGAGCGGACGGCCTTTCCTCACAGGCGAGGCGAGCCCCACGTACATCTCGCACCAGTGGGCACCGAGCCGAATCGCTGCTGCACTGCCGGAGGCAAAGCTGATCGTTGCACTGCGGAACCCCGTCGATCGTGCCTACTCGCAATACCAGATGTCCTGCCGCGAAGGTGAGGAGAGCGAATCGTTCGCCGAGGCGGTCGCCCTCGAGGAAGAGCGGCTGCGGGGCGAGAAGACGCGCTCGCTCGCCGACAAGCGGTACAACAGCTGGCCACTCGGATGCTGGTCGTATCTCCTGCGAAGCCGATACGCAGAGCAGGTCGAACGGTGGTTCGAGCTTTTCAGGCGTGAGCAGTTCCTATTCCTGAAGACGGACGATCTCGAATCCCAGCCGCAGGGGGCGCTCGACCAGGCCTACGAGTTCCTGGAGTTGCCGGCTTACCGCAACGAACACCTTCCGCATCTCCACACTGCGCCGGTCTACGAACCGATGGGGGCCGACACGCGCGCGCAGCTCGTCGAGTACTTCCGGCCGCAGAACGAGCGACTCTACGAGCTGCTCGGGATCGACTTCGGGTGGGATCGGTAGCGTCCGATGCCGAAGACGGTCTTCATCACCGGCTCCGGACGCGGCGTCGGTCGCGCCACCGCACTCGCCTTCGCGGCGACCGGTGCCGATCTGCTCCTCACCGACATCTGCGCGGACGTCGAAGGTTGCCCGTACCCCCTTGCAACGAGCGACGACCTGGAGGAGACGGCCCGGCGGTGTAGAGACCTCGGAGTTCGCGCCCTTACGGCTATCGTCGACGTCCGCATCCAGGGCGAGATCGACGCCGCCGCGTCCCGTTGCCTCGACGAGCTCGGCCCAGCGGACGTCCTCGTGAACAACGCGGGCATCGTCGGGCCGGCCGGCGTGCCCGCGCACGAGCTCGACGAGCACGCGTGGAGCGTTCTCGTGGACATCGATCTGAGCGGCGCCTGGCGGTGCGCCAAGGGCCTGCTTCCGCAGATGGTCGCCAGGCGCCGCGGCGCGATCGTGAACGTGGCCTCCACCGCCGGTCTCGTCGCGTTTCCACATTTCGCCAACTACGTCGCAGCGAAGCACGGGCTGATCGGGCTCACTCGTGCGCTCGCGCTCGACTACGCGTCCTCGGGGATTCGCGTCAACGCGGTCTGTCCGACATCGGTTCGTGACGAGGCCGAGCTCGCCTCGGGAATGCTGCACGGCGTGGCGTCGATGCTCGGCATCGGTACTGAGGACTACGAAATGCTCTCATTGCCACACCATCCCCTCGGGACACTCGTCTCGGCGAAGGATGTCGCAGCGGCGATCACGTGGCTCGCGTCAGACGAGGCTGGACGGATCACGGGAGCGGCTCTGCCCGTCGACGCGGGCTTCACCGTCCGCTAGCGTCGATCCGACGGCGCCGAGCGGGCTCAGCCCGCACCGCGCCGGGGTATGCCCGGCCCGCTCGCCACGACCGCCTGCTCGTCGGCCAACTCGAGCGCGAGAAGCCGACGCGACGGCACCGCGACGCCCTGGCCGAGGATGCGCTCGAACGCGGCCGCGAGCCTTTCTATCGTCGGACGCTCGAAGAGGTCTGCGGCGTAGATGAGCTCGACCGAGACCCCGTGCTCGTGAACGTTCGCCTCGAATGCGACGTCGAACCTGGCAAGGCCCACGTCGGCCGGCAAGAGGCTCGTCTCCGTCCCGTGAAGCTCGATCGCCGAGATACGTTCGGTACGGGTGCGGAAGTTCACCTGGAAGAGCGGGTTGACGCCGGGCAGCCGCGGCGGACCGATCGCCTCGACGACCTGCTCGAACGGGAGCTCCTGGTGCTCCATCGTCTCGAGCGTCGACGCACGGACCCGCCGCAGGAGCTCCGAGAACGAAGGGTTCCCGTCGAGCCGCACCCGTGTGACGACGGTATTCGCAAAGAAACCGATCACACCGTCGAAGTCGCTCCGAACCCGGTTTGCGCTCGGCCCGCCGACGAGGAGGTCGTCCTGGCCCGTGAGCCGATAGAGCAGCGTCGCGAAGGCTGACAAGAGCAGCATGTAGGCCGTCACACCTTCTGCGGCGCAGAGCGCGCGAGCATCGTCGGCTAGCGGTTGCGAGAGCTCGAACGCGACGCTCGCCGCCTCGAGCTCCGCTGCCGCCTGCCGAGGCCTCTCGGCCGCGAGCAACGGCGCCAGTGGCGCGCCCGACAGGTGCGTGCGCCAGAACGCGACCTCGTCCTCCAGCATGCGTCCGGTCAGCCGCGCGCGCTGCCATAGCGCGAAGTCGCCGTACGAGGCCGGGAGGCTCGGCAGGCGCGGCTCCCGGTTCTCGAGTGCCGCCCGATACACCTCGCCGAGCTCGGTGAAGAAGATGTCGATCGCCCATGCATCGAAGGCGACGTGGTGGGTCTGGAGCAACAGGACGTGGTCGTTCGCGTCGAGGCGGAAGAGCGTCGGGCGCAGCAGCAGGTCACGCTGGAGGTCGAACGGTCGGCGCGCCCCCTCGCGGAGGCGAGCCTCGAGCGTCGGCTGCCGTTCCTCCGGGGGCAGGTGGTCAAGGAGAACGAGAGGAAACTCGATACTCCAGTCGTCGAGGACGAGTTGCATCGCGGAGTCCCCGTCCACTTCGAGCACCGTCCGAAGGGCCTCGTGGCGCTCGACGAGCGTCTCGACCGCGCGAGTCAGCGCGACGCGGTCGAGCGGCCCGAGGACACGAACCGCGAACGCCGCGTTGTACACGGCGCTTCCGGGCGCGAGCTGATCCAGGAACAGGAGCTGCTGCTGCTGGAACGAGAGAGGGTAGGTCGCCCGGCGACCGGGTGTAGAGGCTTCCGCCGCAAGAGCTGATCCCTGATCGCTCGCCTGGCTCCGCGCCGCGTCGACGTGCGCTGCGAACGCGCCCAGCGTCGGTCGATCGAAGAGCGCCCTTACGGAGAGTTCGATCGCGAATTCGTCCCTCGTCCGTGTCGTAACCCTGGCGGCCAAGAGCGAGTGCCCTCCGAGATGAAAGAAGTTGTCCGCTGGTCCCGCCTCGACGCCGAGTACCTCCTGCCAGATCTCCGCGATTCGCTGCTCCGTCACCGTCCCGGGCGATCCGGCAGCCTCTTCGCTCCGCTCCTCCGCGACCGGTGGCGGCAGAGCGGCCCTGTCAAGCTTGCCGTTCGGCGTCAGCGGCAACTCTTCTAGCTGAACAAACGAAGACGGCACCATGTAAACCGGCAGCCTCGCCTCGAGGTGACGGCGGAGCTCGTCGCTGCCTACGGTTCGGGATCCCTCGGGAACGGTGTACGCGGCCAGCCGGGTGTCGCCGGAGGCCCCTTCGAACGTGGTGACGATCGCGTCGCGGATGTCCGGGTGGTCGGTGAGTGCGTTCTGGATCTCGCCGAGCTCGATACGAAAGCCGCGGATCTTGACCTGGGTGTCGATGCGGCCCAGGTATTCGAGCTCGCCGCCGACGTTCCTGGCGCGGTCGCCGGTGCGGTAGAGGCGACCGGAGCCGTGAGGGTTGGGCAGGAACCGCTCCTCCGTCAATTCGGGCCGGTTGAGGTAGCCGCGGGCGACGCCGGCGCCGCCAACGTAGAGCTCTCCCGGGACGCCCTCGGGTACCGGCTCGAACTTGGCGTCGAGCACGTACAGCTGAAGGTCGGGAATGGGCTCACCGATCGGGCTGCTGTCACGGTTGCAGTCCGCGAGCGTGATCGGCCTGTAGGTGACGTGAACCGTAGTCTCGGTGATGCCATACATGTTTACGAGTGTCGGTCCCCCGGCACCGAATCGCTCAAACCAGGCGCGCAGGGTCGGAGGGTGGAGTGCCTCGCCGCCAAAGACGATCAGGCGCAACGACAGCCCACCGGCCTCCACCAGAAGGTCGTCGAGCACCGAGAGGAACAGGCTCGGGGTGGCATTGAGAACCGTGACGCGCTCCTCGACGAGCAGATCGCGCAGCGCGCCGGGCGAGCGTGTCGTCCACTGGGGGACGACGACGAGCCTGCCTCCGTAGAGCAGCGCTCCCCAGAGCTCCCACACCGAAAAGTCGAAGGCGTAGGAGTGGACGAGCGTCCACGTGTCGCCCGCCTCGAAGCCGAACCAGTCGTCCGTCGCGGCGAATAGGCGCGCGACGTTGCGGTGCTCCACGACAACACCCTTCGGCCGCCCGGTCGAGCCGGAGGTGTAGATCACATATGCCGCGTTGACGGGCGTAGTGGCCGAAGCGGGGTTCTCCGCGCTCTCACCCTCAAGAGCCAGAGCGTCTCGATCGAGGCAGACGACCGCCGCCGCATCGTCCGGCAGCCGGTCGAGAAGATGCTCGGTCGTGACGAGGACCCGTGCCTTCGTGTCGTCGAGAGCGAACGCCAGTCGGTCGAACGGGTATTCCGGATCGAGCGGCACATATGCGCCCCCGGCCTTCAGCACCCCGAGGATCGCCACAACCAGGTCCGGCGAGCGCTCGAGACACAGCGCGACGAGCGACTCCGGCCCCACGCCGAGCCCGCGAAGCCGGTGGGCAAGCTGGTTCGCCCGTTCGTTCAACGTGCCGTACCGAAGACATGCGCCCTCGTAGGTGACGGCCACCGCATCCGGTTGGGCCGCCGCGCGGCGTTCGAAGAGTTCGTGCAGACAGTCGACCTGGAACTCGTGGCCGCGCTCGCCGCCGCTCTCGAGCAACGCCCGCCGCTCCGCGTCACCCATGAGCGGCAGCATCGTGACCGGACGATCGGGATCGCCGAGCGCGGCGTCGAGGAGCTGGAGATATTGGCGCTCGAGGCGCTCGACGGTCGCGACATCGAACAGGTCGGTACTGAACTCCCAGACGAGGTCGAGGCCGTCGGTCTCCTCCTCGACCCACAGGGTGAGGTCAAAACGCGAGGTTGGCGGACTTGCGTCGAACGGCTCCGCGCCCTCAATCGCGAGCGCCGCAAGCGGCACGTGCGCGAAGAAGACCTGGAAGATCGGGTGTCGGCTCGGATCGCGTTCGGGCCGCAGTTCGGCGACGAGCCGTTCGAACGGCGCGTCCTGATACGCGACCGCCTCGAGCACCGTTCGCCGAACCTGCGACAGGAGCTCGCGAAACGTCGGCTCGCCGTCGAGGTCCGCGCGGAGAGCGACGGTGCTCGCGAACAGGCCGACGGCCTGCGATTCCCCGCGCTGACGCGATGCCGATGTCGTACCGACGGTGACCGTTTCCTGCCCGGTGATACGAAAGAGGAGGACGTCGAAGACGGCGAGGAGACTCACGAACAGCGTCACGCCTTCTGCCCTTGCGAAGGCCCGGATCGTCTCTGCGGACTCGGCCGAGAGGTGCGTTCGTCGAGTGGCGCCACGGCCGCTCGGCATGGGTGGCCGCGGCCGATCGGTCGGAATCTCGAGAACATCCGGAGTCCCTGCCAACCGCTCCCGCCAGTACTCGAGCACGTTCTCCAGGGCCACATCGGTCTGCCGCTCCCGTTGCCGAGCCGCGTAGTCGACATACTGGAGCGAGGGCTCGGGCAGCTGCGGATCCCTGTCCTCTCGGTAGGCGTCGTAGAGCTCGCCGAGCTCGTCGTGGACAACGATCTGCGACCAGCCGTCGCAGATGATGTGGTCGAAGACGAGCTCGAGCACGTGCTCCGACTCGCTCAGATGAAGAAGCAGCGCCCGCACGAGCGGGCCGACCTCGAGATCGAAAGGAAGCGAGGCGAATTCGTCGACAAGCCGTTGCGCGGCCTGTTCGGGGTCGGCTTCGGAGGTCAGGTCGCGCTCAGTGAAGTCGATCCGCGGGTCGGGCGCTACGACTTGAAACGGCCCGTCAGCGTCCGAGCCGAAGGTCGTGCGGAGAGCCCCGTGCCGCCGAACGATCTCGCGAATGCCTCGCGCGAGTGCCTGGGAGTCGAGCTCACCGCGAAAGCGCGTGCCGAGCGGCATGTTGTAGACGCCGGTCGGTCCCGTCAGCTGATCGAGAAACCACAGACGCTCCTGCGCGAAGGTGCAGGGAATCCGATCGGCGGCGGCCGGCGCCACTCGCAAGGGTTCGGGCGCCGTATCTGATGGCTCTAGCCGAGACCGCTCGACCGCCGCGGCAAGGCCCGCGACCGTCGGCTCCTCGAGGAAGTCCGGGAAGTCGACGAGGGTCAGGAGGATCTCATCAACCATCGCGAGCATCTCGACAGCCCGCAGGGAGTCGCCGCCCAGCTCGAAGAAATCGTCATCCGGATTCACGTCGGACACGGCCAGTAGGTCTCGCCAAACCTGCGCAACGGCAGCCTCAAGTAGGGACGACGCGCGGTGCTCCTCCATCGCCGCATCGTACTCGCCGCGCCTCTGGCGGGTACACGTCCGGCGCGCTCATTGCGCCGCCACGCGTGCAAGCCACTACGATCCTCGCACCGGATGGACGCGCGAAGCATCGCAACAGCGGGAGCTGACTCGTATCGCGCGGCTGTCCGCCCGCTGATTGGTGAGGGCCGCTACGACGAGGCGTGGCAGCTGCTCAGGCCGCATCTGCTGCGCGGAGACGATCCCGGCGCGTGGGCCGTAGCCCGCAACGCACTCCGAAGCGGCGCGCGCGCCGACTGGACGCCTCGGGCGGCAAGGCAAGCGCGACTGGGCGTTCTCTGCTCGTACGAATCCGCAGAGCTAGTCGCCCATCTCGAACTCGCGTGTCGCGCCCTGCGGATCGACGTCGCCCTCTATACCGCGCCGTTTGGCCAGCTCGAGCAGGAAGTGCTCGACGGTCGCAGCGGCCTGGCGCGCTTCGAGCCGACCCATGTACTCGTCGCGGCGACGACGGCCGATCTCGACCTGCCGGACATCGCGGACGACCCGGAGTCAGTCGCCGACGCGGCCGAATCGCGTTGGCGAGACCTCTGGCAAGGCATTGCCGCCACGACCGGCGCGAGACCCGTCCAACACGGGTTCGTCGTCCCCGACGAGACGCCCCTCGGCCACCTCTCGATGCGACTGCCAGGGAGCAGGCTATCGCTCGTCCGCGAGGTGAACCGGAGGCTCGCGGCGGCAGCGGGCCCGTCGGTGCTGCTCGTCGACTGCGACCGACTCGCCTCGCGGACAGGCAAGCAGAGCTGGATCGACGAGCGCCTCTGGCACGCGACGCGACAACCCGTCTCATACGCGGCGCTGCCCCTACTCGCCCGCGAGACGGCCGCAGTCCTCGCCGGCGATCTGGGGCTCGCAGCCCGCTGCCTCGTCGTCGACCTAGACAACACGCTCTGGGGCGGCCTCGTGGGCGAGGACGGGCCTGACGGGATCACGATCGGCGAAGGCCCCGAGGGCGAAGCGTACGTCGCGTTCCAGGAATACCTCCTGGCACTCGCCGGCCGGGGAGTCCTGCTTGCCGTGGCCTCCAAGAACGACGCGGATGCGGCTCGCTCCGCCTTCGAAGAGAACCCACGGATGCGGCTCCGCCTCGGCGACTTCGCCGCATTCGTCGCGGACTGGCGGCCGAAGTCAGAACAGATCGCCGAGCTCGCCAAGCGACTCGGGCTCGGCCTTGACGCCTTGGTCTTCGCCGACGACAACCCCGCAGAGTGCGCCGAGGTCGCGGCGGCACTACCGGAGGTCGACACCGTGCCGCTCGACGTCCCGCCCGCAGAGTTCATTCGAACGCTCGGATCAAGTCTGCGGTTCGAAGCTTCAGCGCTGACCGCCGAGGACGCCTCCCGGCAGGCGTCGTACGCGGCGCGTGCCCAGGCAGAGACGCTGCGCACGGCGGCGGTCACGCTAGAAGACTTCTGGCGATCGCTCGAGATGCAAGCGCGGGTGCGCGACGTCGATGCTCGCTCACTCGAGCGCGCGGCGCAGCTTACGCAGAAGACGAATCAGTTCAACCTGACTCTCGCGCGACGGACCGTGGAAGAAGTCCGGCGCCTGATCGCCGACCCTTCGTCCATCTGCAAGACGATCGAACTGGAGGACCGTTTTGCGCAACACGGTATCGTCGGTCTCGCCTTCGCGGTTCCTGCCAGCGACGCAGCGAACACGGTCGCACTCGACACGCTGCTACTCAGCTGCCGAGTGATCGGACGAACGGCGGAGATCCACCTGTTCCGGCACGTATGCAGCACCGCGCTCGAGGCCGGGATCACGCGGATCCGGGGGAAGTACGTCGCTGGGCCGCGCAACGCGCTTGTCGCCGATCTCCTCCCGCGTCTCGGCTTCGTCGAACTCGAGGGCGACGACGGCGCTTGGGAGTACGACATCGCTGCAAACGGACCGCCGGAGAGCCCCTACATTGGAACCCTCGGATGACCACGCAGGGGTTCGACGGCGCGTTCAACGGCGCGTTGGAGGACGTATTCGGCTGGGACACCGAACTGGGCGACGGCGACGGGCCTGGCACGATCGAGGAGTGGGATTCGCTTGCGCAGATCAGGCTCGTCCACCTGCTGGAGACCCGCTTCGACGTCCGCCTCCCCGACGATGCACTGCTTGAGGAGCAGACAGTGGGGTCACTAAAGCAACTCGTCCGTGAGCGGCTTGCGGACTCCTGAGGCCCCGGGCTCCTCGCGGCAGCTGCAGTTCACGGGCGAGGACATCGCCCTGTTCGCGGCGGCGAGCGGCGACCGGAACCCGCTCCACATCAACGCGGCCTTCGCCCGAAAATCCCCTTACGGGGAGTGCATCGTCCACGGCTCGCTCCTGGCGCTCGGACTGCTCGGCACTCTGCCGGAGGACGTCCTCGCCCGGGTGCGCACGGTGCGCGCGACATTCAGTGCGCCGGTTCTCGTCGGTGAGCGGGTGACCGCGCAGGCCGATCCGGCCGGTCGAGGCGCGCACTGGGAGCTACGTCTCACCGGACGGGGCCGGACGCTCGCCAGAGTCCTGGCGACCGACTCCCGCGACCGGGAGGTGACCCCGCCAGATTTCGGCCCGCAGCAGGGTGCGCCGATGCGCGTTGAGCCGCGCGCACCTGGGCCTGGCGAGGACAAAGCCGGAGCCGAGATCGCGGGCAGCTACCGGCCAGGCCCGGAACTGGCCGACGTCGCACGCCGATGGCGCGCAGAGGCACTCGAACCAGCGCTCCTCGAAGGCCTCGCATGGGCGAGCTACGCGATCGGTATGGAGTTGCCGGGCCTCCACGGCCTGTTCACCGCCGCGACGTTGACCGTGCTCGCGGGCGACGGCGGATCCGCGAGCCGAATCCACACCCTCCGGCTCAGGGAGCGCGACGAGCGGTCCGGTCGGCTCCTGATCGACGGCATTCTCAGTGGCAGCAGCGGTACAAGAACGGCAGGGACGCTCGAGGCGTTCTCCCGGCGCCCCGTGCCGGAGCCGGACACCGGCCTGCTCCTGCCGGCCGAACCTGCCGCTCTCTCCGGCCAGGCCTTCGTCGTGGTCGGAGGCAGCCGAGGCCTTGGCGCAGCACTGACGCTCGCCCTCCTCGGCCGCGGACACGTCGTCCATGCACTCTTCTCCACCTCCGTGGGCGACGCCACCTCACTGCGCCGCCTCGTAGGCGCCTACGACGAGAGGCTCGCGCTGCACCAGGCCGACGCCCGGGACCCGCAGGCACTTGCCGCGCTAGCCGAAGAGCTCCGCGCAAATGGAGGCATCCTCCGCGGACTCGTGCTCTCGGCGGCACCGCCGCCGCTAGCCATGGGTGTCACGGCCGAGTCCACGGCCGCTATCGCAGCCTACGTCGCGGCGAGCGTCGGCCTCGTGGCCGCACCACTCGGCTCGCTGTTGCCCGTGCTGGCCGACGACGGCGACGGCTTCGTCCTGTTCTGCTCGTCCTCCGCGGTCGCAGCGCCCCCACGAGACTGGCCGCACTACGTCGCCGCCAAGGGCGCGATCGAGGGTCTAGCAAGATGGACAGCCGCGACCGAACCCGGCCTCCGCACCGTCGTCGCTCGACTCCCGAAGATGCGGACCGAGATGACGAACTCACCGAGCGCCCGGCTCGACGCCGCCGCGCCGGAGCCGATCGCCGCCCGGCTGATCGAGCGCCTTGAACACGGCGGGATAGAGCCTGGATTGACGATTCTCGAGCCGGAGGCCCTGTGACCGCGCGCGAGAGCATCGAGCCGGCTCCCTGGCAGAGCCTCGTCGCCTACGGCGAGGTGTTCACCTGTTACAGCTCCGCCCTCGCCGCGTGGGTCGGCCTGGACCGCCCGTTCTGGCACCGCGCCGTGAACAACGGCCTCCACCTCACCCTCGTGGAGGCAGACGACGGGCTGTTCGGCTTCGCGCACTTCTCGCCCGGGCTACGCACAGAGCTCGAGCTCCGCCGGTGCGCTTCGGACAACGCCGACGAGGCTTCGGCGGCGATCCTCGAGGAGCTCGAGCGCAGTGGCCGGGTGATTGTCGCCGGGGACGGATACAACCTGCCTTGGCACGTGGCCGCCGGCCGGCGACACGTTCCGCACTGGTTCGTGCTGGCGGCCTCTCCGGCCAAGCCTCTCGTCGTCGATCCATTCACCTGCCGCAACGATCTCGGCCGGCAGGAGGCGACCCAGCTTGCGATCGAGCCGCGAGCACTTGCAAAGCTTGCCCTGAGCCATCCACCCTACGATCGGGTCGTGACACTCCGCGAGCGGTTCGCACTCGGCGACGACGCGAGCGACGGCATTCATGGGCGGTTCGAGTGGCTCGCCAGGGAGTCGGTGGACGCACGGCCGCCCGGCGGCGTGTCCGGGCCTGAGGCCACCCGACGACTGGCTCGGCATTTCCGCGACCACCTCACGGACATCGACGCTTACCGTCAAGCCGACGACGTCTGGTCGATCGGCCGACATCGAGCCTTCCTCGCACAGTATGCGGCGCGGGTGGCCGAGAACTCCGCCGACGAGCTCGGCGCGTGGGTCGACGGTCACGCGGCTCCCCTCGCCCGCCGGTGGTCCAACATGGCCCCCCTCCTCCTGCAGGCCACCCTGGCGTTGGGCGCTGGTCGCCAGCCGAGCACCTCCGTGGCGGAAACGCTTGAGGAGCTGGCCGATCGGGAAGCGGCTGCCGCATGGGCGTTCCCGGCCGACGCGACGCAATCGCGTACTACCGCCGACGAAATTTGACGCCCGAACCCAGCCCTTCCAAAGCGGGCGAATCTGAACTATTGAATGGGTGTATCTGAACTACGATCAGACCGTGCACTCGCACGCTCGCGGGGCATCCTTACTAGGGCTCGAACCGGATCAATGCAGACGCAACCTCCCGAAATCTCAAACTTCAGGCTCTCGCCCCAGCAAGAGCAGCTGCTGTCGCTCCACGAGGCGCCCGCGCTCACTCAGTCTGCCGTCGTTCTGCGAGAGCACCTCGCGGCGGCCGACGTGAGCCGCCTGCTGGAGACGCTGGCGGCGCGCCACGAGATCCTGCGAACGACGTTTCTGCAACCGGCCGGGATGCGAATGCGGCAGCAGGCCATCCACGAGGCGCTGCCACCGCTGGTGTCCGCGGCCGCTTCGAGCGGCAGCGGCCTCAAGGCGGCAATCGACGACGAGGCCGCCGCCCTCGACCTCGAGCTTGGTCCAGTGCTGCGCGCTGCCCTCGTGCCCGCCGCAGACGGTCGGCTGGCGCTTCTTCTGACAGCTCCGGCGGCCTGCCTCGATGCGCAGTCCATGGTGTTGCTGCTCGCTGAGATTGCTCAGCTCCACCATGGCGAGGACGCTCTCGCGGAGAGTCCGCTCCAGTACGCCGATTACGCCGAGTGGCGGAACCAGCTCCTCGCCGGCGAGGAGCCCGCACCCGAGGCTGCGCGCGCATTCTGGGCGCAGGCGAGCATGCAGGGCCGGCCCCCGACGCTGCTCTTCGCCCGGTCTACTAGTCCCGAAGCCACCCTTCCCCGAAAACTGGCGGTCCCTCTCGCCCACGCGCACGGTGAGACCGTTCGCGCGGCGGCGGCTCTGGCCGGGGTGAACGAGGACATCTTCCTCGAGGCATGCTGGCACGCAGCCGTCGCCCGCCTCGCAGGAACCCGCGATCTCGTGCTCACGCGTCTTGAGGACGGCCGGTCGCAGCCCGATCTCGCCGGAGCGATCGGCCCGTACGCTCAGTACGTCCCCGTGGGCACGCACTACGACGAAAACACGACCTTCGCCGAGGTCATCGACCAGGTCCGTCGGTCGCGGTCGGAGGCGGCGAGATGGCAGGATCACGGGTCGGCCCGCGACCTCGCCGAACTCGCGGCCACTGCGGCGATCGGCTTTGCGTTCACTGACGTCGCGCTCGACGGCGAGCTGTACGCAAGCTCGGACTTCGAATCTCTGACGCGGCACGGCGCGCTCGCACTGGAGCTGGCCTTCCGTTCCACCGGTCACGGGATTACCGGCGATCTGGTCTACGACCCGTCCCGCTACGACCTGCCGGATGTCGAGGAGATCAGCGTGGCTTTCCTGAAGCTCGTCGCCAGCGCGTCGGCGAATCCCGACGAGCTCGTGACGGGGCTGGCGGTGCTCACCCAAGGGGAGAGCGCACGCGCAATCGAGCTCGCAGCCGGGCCCTCCGTGGAGCTACCGACCACGCCTATCCATTTCCGTTTCGAGGATTGCGCGGCTGCGACGCCGGATCGACCCGCGGTCGCCAGCGAGGCCGAGACCCTCACATTCGGCGAGGCGAATGCGGCAGCAAACAGGATCGCGCACCTGCTGCGGGAGTTCGGCATCGCCCGCAACGATCGTGTGGCCCTCTGCATGGACCGGTCGCCGGCGGCGATCGTGGGGCTCCTTGGAATCCTGAAGGCCGGCGCGGCCTACGTCCCCCTCAACTACGAGCACCCGGCGGCGCGGCTCGCCCACATGTTGGCCGAAGCAGACGTCGTGGCCGTGGTCACCCAGGAGCCGCTGCTTTCGCACCTGCCGACGTTCGCCGGGCCTGTAGTGTGCGTCGACCGCGATGAAGCTCGCCTCTCGACCTTCTCTGGATCCAACCCCGAGCGGGTGAGCGAGCCGGACGATCTCGTCTACGTCATGTACACGTCCGGTTCGACGGGTCTCCCAAAAGGAGTCGCCGTCGACCATCGCAACCTCGCGAACTACACGGCGTACATGGTGGACCGCCTCGGCGCGGCCGACGGGTTGCAGTTCGCCGTCGTTTCGGCGCTCAGCACCGACCTGGGCAACACCGCGATCTTTCCCGCGCTCGCTGCTGGCGGCTGCGTCCACCTCATCGATCCGGCTGTGGCGATGAACGTCGCCGCGTTCGCGGCGTATGCGGAGAGAACGCCCATCGACGTCCTCAAGATCACGCCGTCGCATCTCGGCGCACTGATCGGCGACGTCGGCGGAGCGGCCATCCTTCCGCGCCGCTGGCTCGTATGCGGCGGCGAAGCGCTGACGTTCGAACTGCTCGCACGGGTCCGCGCTCTCTCGCCGGCCTGCCGGATCCTGAATCACTACGGCCCCACGGAGACGACTGTCGGCTCCTGCGTGCTCGAACCGGGCGAGGAGACGTCATCCGGCTCGGCCGCGGTGCCGATCGGACGGCCGATCGCCAACACGCGAGCCTACGTGCTCGGCGCAAACCTCGAACCGGTGCACGTTGGCGTCGCGGGCGAGCTCTGTATCGCCGGCGCAGGCGTGACCCGAGGCTACGTCGGCCGGCCGGAAGAAACCGCAGAGCGCTTCGTCGCCGATCCGTTCGGTGGGGGCCCGGCCGAGCGCATGTACCGCACCGGAGATCGGGCACGCTACCTCCGGAACGGAAACATCGAGTTCCTCGGTCGTGTCGATCAGCAGGCGAAGATCCGTGGGTTCCGAATTGAGCCCGGCGAGATCGAGGCCACGCTCCAACGTCACCCGGCCGTGCGGCAGGCGGCCGTCGTCGTGCACGCGGACCAGGAGGAGGCGCGACTCGTGGCGTACGTCGTCGCCGCACCGCAACCCGAGGCGCGCGAGCTTCGCTCGTTCCTCTCCGAGTGGCTACCGGAGTACATGCTTCCGCGGACAATCGTGCCGATGGCCATGCTCCCGCTCACCCCGAGCGGAAAGGTCGACCGAAACGCGCTGCCCGACCCGGCCCACCAGGAGCTCCAGCGCGACGAGGCCTTCGTCGCGCCACGCAACACAACCGAAGAAGAGATCGCCGCGATCTGGCAGGAGCTGCTCGGAATCGAGCGCGTCGGCGTGAACGACGACTTCTTCGCACTCGGCGGCCACTCGCTGCTCGCCACACACATGATCACCCGAATCCGCCGCCGCCACGGTGACATCCCGTTGCAAGCCCTGTTCACGGCTCCGACGGTCGCAGCGCTCGCCGAGATCGTCCAGAGCGCCTCCGCCTGACAACAAACGAACACCGACACGCAGCCACCCAGAAGAGAGACGTAGCCATGGAGCAAGCACAGACTTTCCGGGTCTCGCCAGAGCAGGAGCGGCTCTGGCAAGACGAGCCCGACGGGCCGACGGGCCGAGCGCAGGCAACGATCGAAATCGCCGGGCCGCTCGATCCAGCACGCCTCCGAGACGCGCTCCGTAAGGTCGTCGAGCGCCACGAGATCCTGCGGACCACCTTCGTCCGCCGTGCGTCGGTTCGCGTGCCGCTGCAGCTCATCCACGACTCGCTCGAGCCGGGCTGGGAGGCCCTCGACCTGGCTGCGGCCGAGACCGCCGCGTCGCAGGGGTCGGCGCTCAAGGCTGCGGTCGAGACCGAGCTGAACCGGGCGCTCGACTTCGACCACGGCCCACTCGTCCACGCGCTCCTCATCGAGCGGGGCGCCGACAACGCGCTACTCGTGCTCACGGTGTCGTCGCTCTGCGCCGATGCAGGCTCGCTCGAGGTGCTCGTCACGGAACTCGCGACGACCTATGGAGGCGAGCCGCCGACCGACGAGGTGCTCCAATATGCGGACTTCTCCGAGTGGCAGCACGAGCTCTCGTCGTCAGACGACGACGGCGCGAAAAGCGCGAAGGAGTTCTGGGGTCGAGCGGATGACCAGCGGTCGGCCGTCCCGCTCGTCTGGGAGTCCGACCTCCCGCACGAACCGGGCGCTGTTCAGATCCCGATCGACGCCGTGCTGTCGGCCGACGTCGTGTCGAGCGCGGCCCGCTACGGCTCGAGCCCCGCGGTGCTCGCGCTGTCGGCGTGGCATGCGCTGCTCGCGCGAGCGTCCGGAAGCGAGGACGTCGTGGTCGAGGCGGTCGGCGCCGTCACCCGTCATCCAAGCCTCGCGGGAGCGATCGGCGCGATCGAACAGCCGCTCCCGATTCCCGTGCACGTCGCGCCGGGGATTACGTTCCCGGAGCTGGTCGATCGAGTCGAACGGGAACTTGCCGAGGCGGCCGTCCACCAGGACTACGCTCCGCCCAGGGCGGAGTCGAGGTCGGCCGTCTTCGTTGTCCGGCCTTATCTCGATGTGACCGCGGACGGGGCGCGCTTCTCCGTCCTCGACGCTGGCCTCTCCGATTCCGGTGCCCTCTTGTCGCTCGTCTATGAGCCGACCGGTGGCGACGGGTTCGGCCTCTCGATCCGCTTCGACCAGGCCGCAGTCGCGGCCGACTGGGCGGAGAGTCTCGCTCAGCAGCTCGAGCGACTGCTCCGGGGCGCAATCGCAAGTCCGTCGATTCCCCTGTCGGAGCTCGACCTGCTCGGCGACGATGACCGCCGCCGACTCACGATCGAGTTCAACAAGACTGACGCCCCGATCGCGGAGGCCCGCGTTCACGAGCTCTTCGCCCGGCACGCGGCACAGGCGCCCGAACGGATCGCCGTCTCGGACGGAGCCGCCTCGCTCACGTATGCCGAGCTCGACGAGCGCGCGAACCAGCTCGCTCATCGGTTGCTTCGCGCCGGAGTCGAGCCGGGCCATGTGGTGGCGTTGTGCACAGATCGCTCGGTCGAGATGGTCGTCGGCCTGCTCGGGATCCTGAAGACCGGCGCCGCCTACCTGCCGCTCAACTTCGAGCATCCAGCGGCCCGGCTCGAGTGCCAGCTCGTCGAGGCCGCCGCCAGCGCGATCGTTACCCAAGAGGCGCTCGTCGAGCACCTGCCGACGGTCGACGTCGAGCTCGTCTGCCTCGACCGTGACCGGACGCAGCTCGACGAGGAGGACACGGCCCCGATCGAGGCGCCCGGAGTCCAGGACAACCTTGCCTACGTGATCTACACGTCGGGCTCGACGGGGAGCCCGAAGGGCGTGGCGGTGACGCATCGCAACCTGGCCAACTACGTGGGCGACATGATCGGAAGGCTCGGCGCCGACGCCGAGCCGCTGACGTTCGGAATGGTGACGGCAGTCTCGACCGACCTCGGGAATACCGCGATCTTCCCGGCACTCTGCTCGGGCGGCACGCTCGAGCTGATCAAGCCCGAAATCGCCGGCGACCCCGCGGCACTCGCCCGGCAGCTCGAGGGGCAGCCGGTCGACATTCTGAAGATCACGCCGTCACACCTCACCGCGCTGCTCGTGAGCAACGACGCCGGCGTGCTCCCGCGCCGCTGGCTCGTTCTCGGCGGCGAGCGCTCCGGCTGGGATCTCGTCGCCCGAGTGCGCGAACGCGCTCAGTGCACCATCCTGAACCACTACGGCCCCACCGAGACCACGGTCGGTTCGTGCGCCGGTATCGTCCCTGACAGCCCATCGCCTTACGGACCGGCGACGGTGCCCATCGGCAGGCCGATCTCGAACACGCGCTGCTATGTGCTTGACGATCGCCTCGAGCCCGTGCCTATCGGCGCTCCCGGCCGCATGTTCATCGGCGGAGCCGGGGTCGCGCGCGGCTACATCGGCCAGCCGGAGCTGACGGCGGAGCGCTTCTCCGATGACCCGTTCGCGGGCACCGGCGCGCGTATGTACGACACGGGAGATCGCGTGCGCTGGCTCCCAGACGGGAGCCTCGAGTTCCTCGGACGCTTCGACGAGCAGGTGAAGATCCGCGGCTTCCGGGTCGAGCCGGGCGAGGTCGAGGCCGCACTCCGAATGCACCCGGCCGTCAGCGACGACGCAGTCGTCGCCTTCGCCGATGCCGCCGGCGACGCACGCCTCGTCGCCTACTGCGCGACCCGGGAAGTGGTCACCGTGGACGAACTGCGCCATCACCTCGCTGAGTGGGTCCCCGGCTACATGATCCCCTCGACGTTCATCATGCTCGAGGCCTTGCCGCTCACTGCGAGCGGGAAGGTGGACCGGATGACGCTGGCCGACCCGGCGACGGCGCACGCGGCGTCGGACGACGACGGATACGTCGCACCTAGGACCGCGGTCGAGCAGACTGTGGCTGAGATCTGGGCAAACGTGCTCGGGCTTGAACGGGTCGGCGTCGAGGACGACTTCTTCGCGCTCGGCGGCCATTCACTGCTCGCCACGCAGGTCGTCGCGCAGGTGCGTAGCGACCTCGCGGTGGACCTGCCACTGCATAGCCTTTTCACTGCACCGACCGTCGCCGCACTGTCGGCGGAGATCGTCGCGTTGATGGGAGCAGCCGACGGTGACGAGACCGCCAAGCTCGTTGCGCAGCTGGAAGGGTTGTCAGACGAAGAGGCCGAGCGGCTGCTTGCCGAGTTCTCGCAGGGCGAGGACGCATCTCGATGAGCGCGGCGGCACTCCCCGGGATCCACCGGCGGGATCATCCCGGGTCCGCCCCGCTCTCGTTCCCGCAGGAGCGG
>CAWGAZ010000004.1:0-623748 GCA_963820725.1 uncultured Actinomycetes bacterium
TGTGTCGGCGGTCGCGCTGCGCGTGATCTCGCTCGGCTGGTTTCGCGTCGGCTCCGAGCGCTACGCCCGCGAGGGAACCTACGGAGTCACGACGCTGCTGCGGCGCCACGTGCAGGTGCGCGGCCGGCGCGTGAAGCTCTCGTTTCTCTCCAAGGCGGGCATCAGGGTCCGCTGCGAGCTCGTCGACGAGGACCTCGCCGAAGCGATCCGCGACCTGCTGAAGGCGAAGGGCCGTCCGCGCGTCTTCAAGTACCGCCGGGAGGACGAGCTCTACAACCTCACGAGCAAACGCTTGAACGATTACGTGAAGATCTATCTCGGCGAGGAGTTCACCGCGAAGGACTTCCGCACCTGGGGCGGCACGCTACTCGCGTCGATTTACCTCGCGGAACATGTCGCGAAGCAGGGACTTCCCGAGTCGGAAAGCGAGCAGAAGCGATCGATCACCGCGGTCATGCGTCGTGTGGCGGAGCAACTGGGAAATACACCGGCCGTCACGCGGGAGTCGTACGTCTCCCCTGCGGTCGTCGAGCAGTACCTCGAGGGCCGAACGATCGACGATTTTCGTCCGCGGCGTCAGGGTGTTAAGGCGCGAGATGCGGCGCTCTCGCCGGAGGAACAGGGAATGCTCAGCTTGCTGCGTTCGTGGCGAATTCGGCGCGCACATGCGGCTGCATAGTGCGCGGCGCGTTTCTGTAGGATTTCCGCGGGAGAAGGCCCACGCGAAGGAGGAGATCGGTGGCTCGGAAAACGGTGCTCGTGTGCGACAACTGCGGCAGCGAGGTCGACGAGGGCAAGGGTGCGGTGATGCGGGTCACGTACACCGACGCGCGCCGCGGAGCGAAGCAGGCCGATCTCTGCGACCCGTGCGCCGGCAAGATGCCGGGTCGCGCGGCAGCCCGCCGTGGGCGCCGGCCGAAGTCCGTCACGGCGGCCTGAACCCTTCCAGAGCCCGTCCCGTCCGCGCGCTAGGTAGGCGGGTGCCGCTTCGGCTGATCGCCGGACCACGCCAACGCGGGCAAGGTCGAGCTCCTCCTCGACCGGTACCTCGCTGCGCTCGATCCTCGCGAAGGGTCCGAGCCCGTGCTCATCGTGCCGAACAGGGCGGACGTCGACCGCGTCGAGCGCGAGCTGCTGCGCCGGCGTCATGCACTCCTCGGCGGATCCATCGGTACGTTCGACGACGTCTTCGAGCAGGTCGTGGCCGGGACCGGCGAGCGTCGCCGCTCGTCGGCCGGCGTACAGCGCGCACTGCTCGTGCGCGGCGTCGTGGGCGGCGCCGATCTCCGCGGTTACTCGCGCTCGGCGGCGCAGGCGGGTTTCGTCGATTCGCTCGAGCGGACGCTCGACGAGCTCGAGGAGGGCTTGCTCGCTCCCGCGGCGGTCGAAGGCGAGCTCGGGGTGCTCTACGCGGGCTACTGCGACGAGCTCGACCGGCTCGGGCGTTGGGACCTCGGTCTGCTGCGGAGTCAGGCCGTCGAGCGTCTCCACGGGGATCTCGACGCCTGGCACGGGCAGCCGGTCTTCGCGTACGGCTTCGAAGACCTCACGGGCGCGGAGTGGGGCGTTGCTCGAGGCGCTCGCCGGCGACCGAGGTGACTGTTTCGCTCCCGTACGAGCCCGGACGGCCCGCCTTCGCCGCGCTGCGGCGGACCGCCGAAGACCTGGCCCGCCTCGCCGACGCCCCTGTCGAGGAGCTGCCGCCGAACTACGCGGCGATCGCGCCGCCGGCGCTCGCGCACCTCGAGCGGGCACTGTTCGCCGACGAGCCGGGCGATGCTCCGCCGCTCGACGGCGTGATCCGCTTCTTCGAGGGAGCCGGAAGCCGCGGCACGCTCGAGCTCGTCGCCGAGGAGGTTCTGGCTCTCGCCCGCGGAGGGATGCCGCCCGAGCGGATCGGGCTCGTCGTACCGGGATACGACCGGCTCCGCGGTGCGCTCGAGACCGTGCTCGGTTCGTTCGGCGTCCCGTACGCGGTCGACGGGGAGCTCCGGCTCACTCAGACCCCGCTCGTGCACGCGCTTGCGGCGCTGCTGCGCTTCGCGTGGGGAGGAGGCACGCGCAACGACCTCTTCCGCTTCTTCCGTTCGCCGTTCTCGGGACTCGAGCGGCGCTCGGTCGACTTCGTCGGAGGGCCGGCTCCGCGGGCGAGCGGTGCAGGCGCCGGAGCGCGTCGTCGAGGAGGCTGAACGCCTGCGCGAAGCCCCGCTTCCGGCGCTCGCCGAGCTCCGGGAAGCGGCCGACCCCGTTCAGGCGGTGAGCGAGCTCGCGGAGCGGATGTTGCGCAACGCCTACGGCCTCGAGCGACCGCCGGCCGACGTCGCAAGCCGGCTCGACCTCCGGGCGTACGAGGCTCTGAGAAGACTGCTCGCCGAGCTCGACGGCTGGCGGGAGCTGAGCGGCGAGCGAGTCGCGAGGACGTGCTCGCTGCTGTCGAGCGCGCCGCGCTGCCCCGTCGCGCGGGCGACGACGCGGGACGGGTCGCGGTCGTCGACCTGCTGCGCGCCCGCACGCGCCGCTTCGACGCGGTCTTCGTCCTCGGCCTCGAGGAAGGAAGCCTGCCGCGGCGCGATGCGGGCTCGCCGTTCCTCGACGAGGAGACGCGGCGCGGGCTCGACGAGCGAGGGGCGAGGCTGATCCGGCCCGACCGGGTCGAGCGCGATCGCTATCTCTTCTACGCGGCCTGCACGCGCGCCTCCGAGCGGCTCTATCTCGTGCGCGAGGCGGCCGACGACGACGGCAGCCCGCGCGAGGCGAGCCCGTTCTGGTACGACGTCGAGGCCGTCTTCGACGGCGAAGACGTGCGGCGGTGGGCCTGCCGACGACCGCTCTCTGCGCTCACCTGGCCGCTAGAGGAGGCGCCGACCGAGCGGGAGCGGCTGCGCGCGCTCGCGGAGCTCGCCGCGCACGACAGGGCGGAGGCCGGGGCCCTCGCCCGCGCGAACGGCTGGGAGCGGAGACTCGAGCGGGCGCTGTCCGCGTTCCGCCGTCCCACCCGGCTCACCCATCCCCTCGTGCTCGAACAGCTCGCCTCGCGCACCTCGTTCGCCGTGACCGAGCTGGAGCGGTTCGCCGACTGCTCCTCCGCGTGGTTCGTCGAGCGCTTCCTCGATCCGAAGACGATCGACGCCGAGCCCGACGCGAAGCAGCGCGGCAGCGTCGCCCACAACGCTCTTCACCGATTCTTCTCCGCGTCCCGGCCGAGCTCGGGGTGGAGCGGCTCGAGCCGCAGCACGTTGAGGCGGCGACCGGGCTGATGCGCCGCTGCCTCGACGACTCGCTCGCGGGCGTGCGCATGGATCTGACCGAGATGCAGGAGCGGGAGCTCGACCAGACGCTGTGGCGCGACCTCTGGGCGTTCGTCGAGGAGGAGTGCGGGGCCTCGTCGCCGCTCGTACCGCGGCGGTTCGAGGTCTCGTTCGGTAGCGAACGCGCAGCGCCCGAGCTGCAGCGCGGGCTCGAGCTGGCGCCGGGTCTGACCCTCTCCGGCAAGATCGACCGGATCGACGTCGACCCGTTCGGCGCGCGCGGAATCGTCCAGGACTACAAGTCGGGCAAGAGCGCCCACTCCGCGCGGCAGATCGAGAGCGAGCTGCGGCTGCAGATCCCGCTCTACATGCTCGTGCTGCGCGATCTCGTTGGACTCGAGCCGCTGGGCGGCTGTATCGGCCGCTCGCGGGGGCGCGCAAGCCGCGCGGGCTCGTGCGAAGCTCGGAGGCGGAGACGCTTCCCGGATACGTCTCGCACGACTACCTCGACGAGGAGGCGTTCTGGGGCGTCGTTGAGTCGGCGCGCGAGACCGCGACCGCGCTCGCCGAGCGGATCTGCGGGAGGGCGACGTCCGCCACGACCCGCTCGGCGGCGAATGCCCGAGCTGGTGCGATCTCTGGACCGTTTGCCGGATCGAGCGAGCATGAGTTCGCTCAACGAGCAGCAGCTCGCCGCCGTAGAGGCAGGAGGGGAGGTCTTCGTCTCCGCCGGTGCCGGCACGGGGAAGACGGCCGTCCTCGTCGAGCGCGTGGTTCGTGCGGTCTGCGATGGCGGGCTCGACGTCGACTCGATCCTGGTGATCACCTACACGCGCCGTGCCGCCGGCGAGCTCCGGACCCGGATCCGTGCGGCACTCGCCCAGCGTGGCCGGCACGACCTCGCCCGCGAGCTCGACGGCGCCTGGATCTCGACGATCCACGGCTTCTGCTCCGCGTGCTCAGGGCGTATCCGCTCGCTGCCGGGCTCGACCCGCGCTTCCGCGAGCTCGACGAGGCGCAGGCGGCCGTGCTTCGCTCCGAAGCCTTCGCCGAGGCGCTGGCGGAGTTCTGCTCGGGAGACGAGCCGCAGCGACTCGAGCTCCTTGCGACCTACGGCAGCGACCGGCTGCGGCGGATGCTCACGAGCGTCTACGAGACCCTGCGCGCAGCCGGGCGCGAGCTCGACCTCGCCGTGGCGCCACGGCCGGAGCTCGGCGAGCGGGTCGACGAGCTGCACGCCGCCGCGACGTCGCTCGTCGGTGATCCGGAAGCGACGGATTCCCAGCGACGGACTGCGGCCGAGCTGCTCGAGCTGCTCGAGCGTGACCGCCGTCCCGACCGCCTGATGAATCTGACCGGCTTCAAGGCCCGCGGCGATCGTGCGGCCGCGTACTGCGAGACGCTGGCGTCCGTCGAGCAGGCTGCCCTCGACGAGGCGGCCGCGCGCGACCGGGCGCTTCTGCAAGAGCTGCTGACGCTGTTCGCCGAGCGCTACGCCCAGGCGAAGGGGCGCGAGTCGGCGCTCGACTTCGAGGACCTGCAGCTCGAGGCGCGTGACCTGCTCCGTTCCGAGCCGGAGCTGCGCGAGCGCGAGCAAGCCCGCTTTCGCTCGATCCTCGTGGACGAGTTCCAGGACACGAACCGCCTGCAGACGGAAATCGTGGATCTTCTGCGGTCGCCTGAGACGGAGCTGTTCTTCGTGGGTGACGAGTTCCAGGCGATCTACGGGTTCCGCCACGCGGACGTCCAGGTCTTTCGCGAACGGCGCGAGGCCGCCGAGTGTCCCCTCTCGCTGACGCTCAACTACCGGTCGCGCCCCGAGGTGCTCGCCGCCGTGAACGAGCTGTTCGGTGCGGACTTCGGCGGCGAGTTCCAGGAGCTGGCAGCGGCGGCCGAGTTTCCCGATCCCGTCTTCGGCCATCCGGTCGAGCTGCTCGTCACCGACAAGGAGAGCTACCAGGACAGCCGCTCCACTGGAGGCGTGGCGAGGCGCGGGCGGTCGCGCGACGGGTGCGCGAGCTCGTCGACTCCGGCGCGGCGACGCCTGGCGAGATCGTCCTCCTCTTCGCCGCCGGCACGGACGCGGTGGGTACGAGGACGAGCTGCGGCGGGCGGGGCTCCCGACGTATCGCGCCACCGGCAAGGGCTACTTCGGACAGCGGCAGTTCGTCGATCTCCTCTCGTACCTCCGTCTGCTCCAGAACCGCTACGACGACACCGCGCTCGCCTCGGTGCTCGCCTCGCCGTTCGTCGGGGTCTCGAACGACGCGCTGGCGCTCCTGCGCCGCGTCGCGTCACGGCGTCCGCTCTTCACCGGGCTCGAGCACGCGCTGCCGCCGGGTCTGGCCGAGCAGCGACGAACGATTGATGCGCGCGTTTCGCCAGCGCTACGAGCGGCTCGTCGAGGCCATGCCGCGGCTCTCGCTCGAACGGCTGTGCGAGCAGATCGTCGCCGAGCACGACTACGACCTCGCCGTCCTCGCGCAGTGGGACGGCCGGCGGCGCTACGCGAACCTGCGCAAGCTCGCCCGTCTCGCCCGCTCGTACGAGGAGCTGCGCGGGCCCGACGTCGAGGGCTTCGTCCGCTTCGTCGCCGAGCAGGAGGCCGTGCGCGCGGGAGCTCGAGGCCGTCGCCGAGGAGGAGGGCGCCGACGCCATCCGCCTGCTCACGATCCACGCGGCCAAAGGCCTCGAGTTCAAGGTCGTGATCGTCGCCGACGCCGGCCGCGACCGCGTGCCGCCTTCGCCGGACGAGATCCTCGCGCTGCCCGACGGCCGTTTCGGCTTCCGGGTCGCCGATCCGGTGACGGCGAAGCGGCGCGGCGCCTTCGACTACGAGGCAGTGAAGCAGGCGCGGCAGGAGTCGGAGCGGGCCGAGCGCCTGCGGCTCTACTACGTCGCGATGACGCGTGCGAAGGAGCGGCTGATCGTGTCCGGCTCGGTCGATCTCGGCTCGGAGCGCGAGACAGCGACGCCGACGCCGATCGCGTGGGTGCTCGACCGGCTCGAAGCCGACGAGGACCTCGCGCAGGCGGGCGATACGCCGGTCGAGCTCGTGCGCGGCGACGCGCGGCTCCTCGTCCGCCTCGACCGCTACCGGCCGGAGCCGGCGGCGGCACCGGCCGAGCCCGAGGAGGAGAAGGAAGAAGGACAGCTGGCGCTCTTCACCGCTCTCGACGAGGCTGTCGCTGCTCCGCCCGCCGCGCCGAGCCGCCACCACTCGTGGCGCTCCCGGAGCCGCCGCTCCACCGGGTCCGCAGGCTCTCCTTCACCGCGCTCTCGCTCTTCGAGCAATGCTCGTACAAGTACTTCGTCCGCTACGGCCTCGGGATGAGCGGCGCCCCGTCGAGGCCGAAGGCGACGGGACGGGGGAGAGGTCGGGCACCGAGATCGGTACCGCGGTGCACTCCCTCCTCGAGGAGATCGATCTCGCCGCCCCCGTCGTGCCCGAGCTCGAGGACGAGCTGGTCTGCGGTCTCGCGAGCGCGTACTGCGAGTCCGATCTGGCCCGCCGCGTCGCCGGCCTGACGGGAGTCGAGAAGGAGCGCCACTTCACCTTCGAGCACGACGAAGTCCTGATTCACGGCTTCATCGACGCCTTCCATCTCGCCGACGCCCGCGCGCTCGTCGTCGACTACAAGACGAACGCGCTCGGCGAGGCGTCACCGGAGGAGGTCGTCGAGCAGGACTACCGGCTGCAGCGGCTCGTCTACGCCCTCGCGTGCTTCCGCGCGGGCGCCGAGGAGGTCGAGGTCGTCTACCACTTCCTCGAGCGGCCGGACGCGCCCGTGGAGGCCGTGTTCACTCGCGCCGACGTGGCCGAGCTCGAGGCCGAGCTGTCGGCCGCGGTCGCGCGCATCCAGGCCGGCGAGTTCCGGCCGACGCCGAGCGAGTTCGCCTGCGCGGGCTGCCCTGCCCTCGACCTCGTCTGCGCCGGGCCGCGCCTGCGCTCCTGGGTGCCGGAGGCAGTTGCCTCGTAGCTTCGTGCAGGAGGCCCGGAAGCGCGTCGGGCCGAAGAAGCAGCGCATCGGGCCGATCATCGAGCGGCTCGCTATCGAGCACGCCGACGCGGCGATCGCGCTTCGCTTTCGGAGTCCGCTCGAGCTGCTCGTCTCGGTGATGCTCTCGGCGCAGACGACCGACGTGAACGTCAACCGCGTCACTCAGACGCTGTTCGAGAAGTACCACCGGCCGGATGACTACCTCGCCGTGCCGCAAGAACAACTCGAGCGTGACATCTTCGCGACCGGCTTCTACCGCCAGAAGGCGAAGGCGCTGCGCGGCACGATGCAGACGCTGCTCGAGGAGTTCGACGGCGAGGTCCACGGCGGCTCGAAGAGCTCATTCGTCTACCGGGTGTCGCACGGAAAAAGCCGGCCAACGTCGTGTCGTCGGAGCTCGGAGAGGCACAGGGGATCGTCGTCGACACGCACGTGCGGCGCCTCTCCCAGCGGCTCGGGTTCACGCGCCGGGAGGATCCGGTGAAGATCGAGCGCGACCTCGTCCGGCTGGTACCGCGGGCCGACTGGGCGCGCTTTCCGCACCTCCTGATCTGGCACGGCCGCCGCATCTGCGACGCACGGCGGCCCCGCTGCGAGGATTGCGTCGTGAGCGACCTCTGTCCGTCGAGCCGTGTCTGACCGGGCGGCCCGTTCCCGCAGCTTCGAGTCGGTCGCCGCGCAGTACGAGCGGCACCGGCCGGAGTACCCCGCCGAGGCGCTGCGCTGGGCGGCCGAGCAGCTCGGGCTGGAGACGGGCGCGCGCGTGCTCGACGTCGGCGCCGGGACGGGGAAGCTAACGCGCGGCCTCGTCGCGCTCGGCCTCGAGGTGGCAGCGATCGAGCCGGGCGCTCCGATGCTCGAGCAGCTGCGGACGGCCGTGCCGGAGGCGGAGGCGCATGAGGGGTCGGCGGAGTCGATCCCGCTGCCGGGCGAGAGCGTCGACGCCGTCTTCGCGGGCCAGGCGTTCCACTGGTTCGATCGAGAGCGGGCGCTGCCGGAGCTGCACCGTGTGATCGCGGGCGGCGGCGGGCTGGTGTCTATCTGGAACTGGTGGGATGAGCGCGACCCGCTGCAGCGCGAGCTGGGCGAGCTCGTGGGCTACGCGGGCCACGAGCCGTACCGTGAGGGAGAAACGCTGCCGAGAGAGCCGTGGTTCCGCGAGCTGGGGCGGACGGTCGTCGAGACGATGGAGGAATCGACCCCGGACTCGCTCGTCGCCCACCTCGCCACGACGAGCATGTTCGTGACGATGGACGCGCAGGAACGCGACGTGCGGCTCGGCGAGGCGCACGCGGTTGCCGCGCGCTACGGCGAACGGTTCCCGTTCCGGCGACTGACGTACGTCTTCGCGTTCGAGCGGCTCAGTTGACCCGCGGATCCTCGGGCATGCGGGAGACGAGTTCGTAGATCCCGCCCTTGCGGCGCAGGACGTCGCGCCACAACTCCTCCGGGTCCTCGGTGAAGGCGTCGTCCGGGAGCGCAGGCTCCAGGATCCAGTCCTCGTCCGCGACCTCGGCCTCGAGCTGGCCGACCCCCCAGCCCGCGTAGCCGGCGAAGACGCGACGCCGGGTCGTGGCCGGGACGATCTCCTCCGGTTCCGCCAGCGAAGGGAAGCCGAGCGCGCCGAAGAGCGGCACAGCGGCGTCGTCCGGGTCGAGGAACTCGCCGAGTACGAGCACGTCCTCGGGTTGCACCGGCCCGCCGACCCAGACCGCCTCGCCGTCGTCCACGACGGGCTCGAGCTGCGGCACCGCACCCGCGACCTCGACGGAGAGGGGCGATTGAGGATGAGGCCGGCCGCACCGTCCTCGGTGTGCTCGGTCACGAGCACGACGGTGCGGCGGAAGTTCGGGTCGAGCAGCGCGGGCGACGCGACGAGAAGTGTTCCGCTCAGCGACTCCACGCCGCCATTGTGGCCGTCGGAAGCTATTCGTCGCTCGACCGGTACGAGACGATCTGCACGCGCTCGAGCGTGAGCATCCCGTCGCCCACCATCTCGTCGAGAATCGGCACGACGCGGTCGATCTGCTCGGGCGAGTCGACGATCTCGATCACGACGGGCAGGTCTTCGGAGAGGCGCAGGATCCGGGAGGTGTGGAGGCGCGAGTCGGCGCCGAACCCTTCGATGCCGCGGACTACCGTCGCACCCGCGAGCCCCTCCTCGCGCACGCGCTCGACGATCGCCTGGTAGAGCGGCCTGCCGTGCCACGTGTCGGACTCCCCGATGAAGAGTCGCAGAAGCTTGCCTTCGCCCTCGAGCTTCACAACGCCCTCCCTGCCACGACGCCGAGGTAGACGGCGACCAGCCCGGCGGCGCAGCTACCGAGGAGGTTGGCGGCGGCCAGGCCGAGCGCGCCGTCCTCGAGCAGCCGGTATGTCTCGTAGGAGAGCGTCGAGAAGGTCGTGTACGCGCCGAGCAACCCGATCGTCAGTGCCGACCGCAGCCACGGAGCCGTCGCGAGTTGTCCCGTCATGAGCGTCATCAGGAAGCCGAGGACGAACGCGCCGCTGATGTTGACGACGAACGTTCCCCACGGAAACGGCGACGGAAGACGCCGCGACACGAGTCCGTCGAGTCCGTAGCGTGCGAGCGCTCCCAATGATCCCGCAATGCCGATGGCCACGATCGTCCGCACCTCTAGCTCCTCTCGATCGTAGGAGCCATCAGCCTTTGCGGCGGTTCGCGGCGAGCTCCATCGCCTTCTGCTGGAAGCGGCGCCGGCAAAGCCGTCGCCGCCCAGCGAGATCTTGGGGCGCCTCGGCGCCGACCCGAAATCTAGCCGTGCGACGGAGTGAGCGCGACAAGCAGGCCGCCGTCGTCGTCGAGCGCCGGGAAGAAGTCTCCGATCACGCGCTTGACCTGGCCGCTTCGCGTCTGCAGCTGGAGCTGCTCGTTCGGGCGGCGCACGCCCCACTCGAGGGCGAGCTTGACCGGGTTCTTCTCCTCCTCGAAGCCGGCGAGACCGAACGCGGCGACCACGTCGGCTCCGAGTACCTCGTGCTCGCTCCACCCGCTCAGCTCGAAGACGCCGCGACCGATGGCGAGAATGCGGCCTTCCTGGTCGCAGGTGACGAGCCCGGTCGTCGGCGCCGGGTAGTAGTCGTCCATGAGCTCGAAGAGGAAGCCGAAGCCGCAGTGGTGGCAGGCGACGGCCTCGTCGAACATCCCCTCCTTGCGGTCGATGTCGATCGACCGCTCCTTGCAGTTCGGGCAGATGAAGTGCGGCACGGCGGCAGGTTAGCTGCGAGGACTTCTAGACCTGCGTCGGCTCGGCTTCCGGTCTCGGCGCCGTGAGTGCGGTGCCGGTGTGGCCCTCGTCGGCGGCCAGGAACCGCTCGGCGTCGAGGGCCGCCATGCAGCCGCTGCCGGCGGCGGTCACGGCCTGGCGGTAGACGTGATCCTGGACGTCGCCGGCCGCGAACACGCCGGGCACGTTCGTCTCGGTCGTCCCGGCTTTCGTGACGAGGTAGCCGTTCGCGTCGTGGTCGAGCTGGTCGACGAAGAGCGCGGTGTTCGGATCGTGTCCGATCGCGACGAACAGCGCGCCGGCGTCGACGATCCTCGATCTCGTCGGTCTCGGTGTTGCGCAGGCGCAGGCCGCTGATCGAGTCCTCGCCCAGCACCTCCTCGACCACGAACGGCGTCTTGAGCTCGATCTTCTCGTTGGCCCGCGCCCGGTCGATCATGATCTGCAGGCGCGGAACTCGTCGCCGGCGATGGACGAGCGTGACCTTGTAGCCGAAGCGCGTCAGGAACAGCGCTTCCTCAATGCCGAGTCGCCGCCGCCGACCACGACGATGTGCTTGTCGCGGAAGAACGCGCCGTCGCAGGTCGCGCAGCGGACACGCCGCGCCCCTTCAGCCGCTCCTCGGATTCGAGCCCGAGCCAGCGGGCGCTCGCACCGGTCGCGACGATCACGGAGCGGGCGCGGTACTCCTCGTCCTCGACCCAGACGCGGAACGGCCGCTCCGAGAAGTCGACCCGGCTCACGTCGTCGGTGACGAACTCGGTGCCGAAGCGTTCCGCCTGCCGGCGGAACTCGGCCATCATCTCGGGGCCCATGATCCCGTCGGGATAGCCGGGGTAGTTCTCGACGTCGCTCGTGATCATGAGCTGGCCGCCCCAGCTGAAGCCCTCGATCACGAGCGGCTGCAGGTTCGCGCGCGCGGCGTAGAGGGCCGCGGTGTAGCCCGCAGGTCCCCCGCCGATCACGATCACATCGTGTACCTCGTTCATGCGGTTCCTCTCTCGCAAACTGTCTGCTGTATTAAACGATTTGGGCCGGATTGACGTTCCCGGCACCGCAGGTTGCGAGGCTGCCTACGCGGCGTCGGCGGCCGCGTCCTCGCCCGTCGCAAGCTCGGGCGCGGTCACGGGCCGAACGGTCCGTTCGACGGCCGGGAGCTCTGCGAGCTCGGAGGCAGGTGAGACTCCGTGGTCACGGAACTTGCGAGCACTCGGCAGCACCCGCGTCTCGAGCGATCCCACGGTCTCGTTGTACGAGCGAACAGCGGTCTCGAGGCCGCGGCCGACCTTCGCGAAATGCTCGGTCAGCGTGGCGAGCCGTCCGTACAGATCGCGGCCGAGGTCGCTGATCGTCTTCGCCGACTCGGCGATCGTCTCTTGCCGCCAGCCGTACGCGACGGCGCGGAGCAGCGCGATGAGCGTCGTGGGCGTGGCGAGGATGACCTGCTGGTTCACGCCCTCCTCGATCAGCGACGGATCCTGTTCGAGCGCCGCGCTCAGGAACGTCTCGCCGGGGATGAAGAGCACGACGAACTCGGGCGCGGAGTCGAACTGCGACCAGTAGCTCTTGCCCGACAGCTTCGCGATGTGGTCTCGCACCTGGCGCGCGTGGTCACGGAGCTTCACCGTGCGCTCCTCGTCGTCGCGTGCGCCGAGGGACTCCAGGTAGGCCTGTCCGGCGAACTTCGAGTCGACGACGACCGTCTTCGAGCCGGGCAGCTTGACGACCAGGTCGGGTCGGAGCCGGCCGTCCTCGGTCGCGACGTGGGCCTGCGTCTCGAAGTCGCAGTGCTCGAGCATGCCGGCCATCTCGACGACGCGTCGCAGCTGGATCTCGCCCCAGCGGCCGCGGACGTTGGGACGGTCGCGCAGCGCACTGACGAGGTTTCCGGTCTCGCTGCGCAGCAGACTCTGCGACTCGGCGAGCTGTCGGACCTGGGTGCTCAGCGCGGAGTACGCACTCGTGCGGGCGACCTCGAGGTCGTGCAGCTTGCCGTCGACCTTCAGTAGCGACTCCCGGATCGGTTGGACGAGATGCTCGACCGCCTTCTGGCGCTGCTCCAGCTCGTGCGTCGCCTCGTTTTGCAGCAGCTCCAGCTTGCCGGAGGCGAGGTCGAGAAAGGTCTCGTTGTTCCGGTGCAGCGCATCGGCCGCGAGTGCCCCGAAACGGGCCGAGAGCTCGGCGTTCTTGCTGCGGAGGAGAAGCCAGGCTCCGGCAGCTCCGACCACCAATCCGATGAGGAGTCCGACGATCATTGGGGCGCAAAACCCTAGAGATCGGGTCGGACAGACTCTGCGCGCTTTGGACTAGCCCTGGATCGCGGATTCGATCTGCGAGCGGAGCGTCGCGGCATTCGGGACGCCGACCGCGACCACGTGCGCCTTCTGGCCTGTGTGGTTGAGCAGGAGCGTCGGCGTGCCGGTGAAGCCCTGGGCGTTGGCCGAGCTGTCGACGTTGTTGACGATCGCCTTGACCTGTGACGAGGTGAGGTCATCAAGCACCCGCCGCGGATCGGTGCCGTCGACGCTCGACGCGGCGGACCCGACCATGTTCTCGGTCAGCCAGCCCGTGTCTTCCACGCCCTGGTTGAGGTAGAGCATCGAGGCGAACGGGAAGCCCTTGTTCTGGAGCGACGCCGCGATCGTGGCCGCCTGGCCGCGTGGCGAGTCCGGCGGGCTGAGGATCGACCAGGGCTGCATCTTGATGTTGAGCTTTCCGGGGCGAACGTACTTCTGGATGATCGTCGGCATCTGCTGCGTCTCGAAGGCCTGGCAGTTCGGGCACTGGAGGTCGATGTACTCGGTCAGCGTCGCGGGCGCCTTCGGGTTGCCGAGAGTGAGGCCGGACTGCGGGATCCCCTTGTAGAGCTTGCGCACGTCCGTCGATCCCTGCAGAGCGCCCGGCCACGTCGCGCTGCCGACGGCCGGGAAGTCCGCCGAAGAAGACTTTTTGCCGCCGCTGAGGACGACGCCCAGCACCACGGCGATCACTGCGATCAGGACGACGATGCCGGCGATCGCGAGCGCGCGCGGCGACGCCCGGCGCGCACCCGTCCCGCCGGCGCCTTTCGAGCGCACGGGCGGCGGCGTCCGCGCTGCGACCGCTGCCTCGTGTCTCTGCTGTCTGGCTCTCTTACCGCTCGGCATGCGCGGGAAGGGTAGCGGGCACTTCTGCCTCCCCGACCGAGGCGAGGACCAAGAATCCGATGAGAAGGAGGAAGGCCGTGAGCGAGAGGGTGGGGATCGTCATGTAGCCGAACTCGTTGATCCACTTGACGTCGCAGCCGCCGGTCGCAGTGCACGCGGTCGGCTGCTTGATCACGTGGTTTTCGATCAGGAGGTGGTAGACGGCGGTGCCGGCGCCGACGATCGGCAGCGGCAGCAGGTAGCGCGCGCCCCGGTTGTCGGCGCGCAGGGCGAGCAACAGCGTCAGGATCGAGAGCGGATACATCAGCACTCGCTGGAACCAGCAGAACTCGCACGGCGGGAAGTGTGCGATCTGCGAGAAGAAGAGGCTGCCGCCGGTCGCGATCGACGCGACGACGAACGCTCCCCACAGCTCGTAGCCCCAAAGCAGGTTGCGCAGACCGTCGAGTGGTCCGCGGACGCCGACGAGGGCGAGCAGCCCCACGACGAGCCCAAGCGCGATGAGTGCCTGGCCGATCACGCCGAGCACGGAGAGGGCAACGATCGTGTCGTGGGTCATCCGGCGCGCAGGGTATCCCGCCGCGCGGCGGGCGGTACCCTCAGGCCGCCGGGGTGGCGGAACTGGTCAGACGCGCCCGACTTAAAATCGGGTGGCCCTCGGGCCGTGCGGGTTCAAGTCCCGCCCCCGGCATCGCTCATCCAAGCCAAATCCGCGCCAAGGTCGCCACGTTTGGTGCGATCGCTCGCAAGGAAAGCGGCTTGTCCTGGCTGAGCCCCTTGGACCTCTAGAACGCCGACGGAACCCCGGCAGCAAGTCGCGTTTCGGACTCGACGATCGGCGCCACCTGGGTTCCGAAGAGCTCGATCGCCCGCATGATGTCCGTGTGTGAGACGGCGCCGATGCCGATGTGGGCGAGGTAGCGCTCGGGCTTGAAGGTCTGGTGGAACGAGATGATCTTCTCGGCGACCTCTTCGGGCGAGCCGAGTGCGAGCGGGCCGGACGGAGCTGCGAGTGCCTCGAGCTCGGTGTGTCCTGAGGGAGGCCAGCCGCGCTCCCTGCCTATCCGGTTCATCACGTTCAGGTATGGCTCGGAGAAGGCTCCATCGGCCTGTTGGCGCGAGTCTGCGATGAACGCGTGGGTGTTGATGGCGATGCGCGGCTCGCCGACTTGCCCGGTTTGCACCCAGGCGTGCCGGTAGAGGTCGACGAACGGCTTGAAGCGGGCTGTTTGGCCGCCGATGATCGCGAGTGCCAGCGGTAGGCCGAGGCTTGCCGCCCGCACCACGGACTCGGGGCTGCCACCGACGGCGACCCAGATAGGAAGTTGATCTTGTACGGGTCGTGGCCAGACGACCGCGTCCTCGAGAGGGGCGCGATGCTTGCCCTGCCAGGTGACGCGCTCGCTGTCCCGGATCGCGAGCAGGAGTTCGAGCTTTTCGGTGAACAGCTCGTCGTAGTCGCCCAGGTCGTAGCCGAACAGTGGGAAGGACTCGATGAACGAGCCACGGCCGGCCATGATCTCTGCTCGACCCCCGGAGATCAGGTCGACGTGCGAGAACTGCTCGAAGACCCGGACCGGGTCGTCAGAGGAGAGCACGCTCACGGCGCTCGAGAGCCGGATCTGGTTGGTGACGGCGGCGATCGCGGCCAACACGGTCGTCGGTGACGAAACGAGGTAGTCGGGGCGGTGATGCTCACCGACGGCGAAGACCTTCAAGCCGAGCTCGTCCGCGAGCCTGGCCTCCTCCAGGAGGTCGCGCATGCGTTGCGCAGGGCTGAGGCCGGGGTGGAGGTCGGCGAAGGTGACTAGTCCGAGGTCCATCGAAGACTCAAACGACGATTGCGCGCACAAGTATTCCCCTTCGGGGAGCTCAGCGACGAGGTGGAGAGTTGGTCGCTCGTTACTGCTGGTAGCGCTCGACGACTTCCGGTCGCCTCACGTCGGCGTTGTCCGGATCGCGGCCGACGTCGCGCAGAGCGCGTCGCTGGCGGAGTAGGTCCCAGCACTGGTCGAGCGACACCTTGATCTGCTCCATACGCTGCCTGTCGGCCTCGCTCGTGCTGCCGGCCGATTCTCGCTGCCACAGTTCGTGCTCCTCCGCGACAAGCTGCTCGATCGTCCCATGGATCTGCGGATCGTCCATTGCTGCCGGAGCGTAGCCGAGCGCCGACGCTCGCTGTCGCCGCGCCCGAGACCGGTACGGTGGGCCGGTGGCTGTCGCGGTTGTGCGATGAGCTGGCCGGCGCTTCCTTTCGAGGCCTGGCGCGCGACGTGCGACACGCTGCACGCGCACACACAGGTGCTGGGCAAGCTTGCGGTGGCGCTCGCCCCGCCCGAGCCGCAACTGCAGCATGCGGCTCTGCGGTTGAGCGCGCGCGGCTGGGAGACGCTGCCGCTGCCGGCTCCCGACGGCTCGGGTGCGCTTGTGGTCGCGCTCGACCTGCGCAGCCACGAAGCCGTCGTCGAGCACAGCGACGGGCGTGTCCGGCGGGTCGCGCTCGTGCCGGATCGGCCGGTCGGCGAGGTCACGCGCGAGGTAGTCGCGGCCGTGCGATCGCTCGTCGGTCCCGTCGAGATCAACACCACCCCACAGGAAACGCCGTGGACAACACCGCTCGACGAGGACAGCGAGCACGCGAGCTACGACCCGGTCCAGGTCGCCGCGTACTTCGCTGCCGCAACCCAAGCTGCGCTCGTGCTCGCGGCTCTGCGAGCGCCGTATCGCGGCCGCTCGACACCGGTCAATGCCTGGTGGGGGTCGTTCGACCTCGCGGTCAGCCTCTTCTCCGGCGAGCCGGCGAACCCGCCCTCGCAGGACTTCATCGTGCGCAACTCGGGTGACGCCCAGCAGATCGAGGTCGGCTGGTGGCCCGGCGATCACCGCTATCCGGGCGCAGCCTTCTTCGCCTACGCATATCCGGCGCAGGAAAGCTTTGCGGCGGGGACGCTCTCACCGGCGAGCGCACGCTGGGACGAGACGCTCGGCGAGTTCATCCTCGATTGGGACGACGTCCGGGCCTGCCCGGACCCCTACGAGGCCGCGCTGAGCTTCGCCCGCTCGGCGGTCGAGTACGGCTGCCGGGTCTGCGGCTGGAACGCCAGACTCGCAGCCAGCATGGAAGGAGACCCGCCGCCCGTTACCTGACTGCCCCGCGGGTCGACCGAGCGGCGCGACCGGGGCGACGTGGAGCAGGAGTAGTGCGCCGAAGGTTGCGCCGAGCAGCATCGCGATTACGGCAAGAGCGCGGCCGGCGGTCCTCGCGCCGCTGCCGCCGCCGAGCAGCGAGTCTGCTCGCATGGGAAGATGTCACGCGTGCCTGTCTACTTCGTCACCGTCACCGAGTTCGAGGGCGGCCAACGAGAGTTCGAGTACCGATCCGACAACGCGCTCCGACGTGACTCCCACCTGCGCAACCGCCCCCGTGAAGGCACTCCGTTGAGAGCCTACGTCGTGCAGCGCGTCCTCCGGGACCCGTCCGGCAGATACGACGGTCTCATCGACGCCGAGCAGTGGATCGCAGGCGGTTAGACGGCCTCGACCTGCAGTTGGCCGGTGAACGGCGACTCGTCATCCTCCTCGAACGGCACAACATCGAGGACGCGGAACCGCCGCCTGGGCCAGTGTTTCGGAATGACCTCTGAGCGCGACTAGGGCGATGCCCAGGCGAGGAAGGCTTCGACGGCCTCCACGAGGTTTAGCGGGCCGCAGGCGGCGTTCCACTCATCGCCTCGACCCATACTCGGAGCCAGTCGTCCTCCGCCCGATCAACGTGGACTCGGTCGAATGATCGCTTCTCCAGCCCGGTGCCGCCGAGAGCGATCTTCACCGACCAACCTGGATTGTCCAGCGTGCCGATCTCGACGCCCTGCTGATGCTCCCAGTCGCCGTCGCACTGGTCGGCGTACCACCGCTGCAACTGCCCTAGCGCGTCGCTGTTCACAGTGCGTCAGGCTACTGGGCCGTCGGCTGGGCCAGTGTTCGTGAATGACCCCTGAGGTTTGGTCGATCATTCGCTGGCTGGGTTAACGGGGTTGGTCGAAGATCTCGCAGAGGAAGTGGGTGATGATCCAGCCGGCGAGTCGCGCGGTAACGCGGGACGGGTCGTAGGGTGGGTTGAGTTCGGCGATGTCGAACGCGACGACGCGGCCGCGTCGGGTCAGTTCGGCGAGGATGGATCGAAGCTCGCGGTACGCGATTCCGCCTGGCTCGGGCAGCGTGGTTCCGGGCACTAGGGCCATATCGAGGACGTCGAGGTCGATCGAGACGTAGAGGGGGCGCTCGGCGGGGACGAGATCGGGGACGACGGTGGCGGCACCGTTAGCGACCAGGTCGAGCGTTGTCGCCCACCGAACGCCGAGTTGTCGCATCCCGTCGACCTCTGCTGGAGCGACGTTGCGGAGTCCGAGCGCGGTCACATTCCCAACCTGAGACAGCTCTGCGAGCCGCCGCAGCTGGCTCGCGCCGCTGTAGCGCGCCCCGTCGAGCTCGTCGAGGAAGTCGGCGTGCGCATCGACGTGGACGACATCAACGTCGCGGCAGGCGGCTACTCCCCGACCCAGCGGAAAGCTGATCGAATGGTCACCGCCCACCGCGACGAGAACGGCGCCGCACTCTGCAATGCCACGGGCAGCTTCGGTCATGCGGGCGAAATTGCCGGCCTCGTCCGAGCCCTGGATCGCGACGTCGCCGACATCGGCCATCGTCACGCCGACGAGATGCTCACGATCGACCTCGACGTCATACCAGCCCACCGCCCCGGCGGCCGCCGTCGCCCCGTACTCGAACATCTCCCACGACGTGGAGCGGACCGCCGCAGGGCCAGCCGCCTGACCGGTTCGATTGCCCGGTTGCGGCGTCCCGGCGTCGAACGGGACGCCAAGAAACGCAACCTGGGCCCCGAGCGTCTTCAAGTCGCGGACCATCGGCACACCAAAGAACGTCCGCGGCGCAACCGAAACCAACTCTCCCGAAGAGTCGCCGCGCGATTCCACGGGCGCGAGCCTACTGAACGACCATCCATACCTCCAACACGCTTCCCGCGCGCCGCTGCCGCTCGCTCGGTGGGCCCAGCCACCGGCCGAAAGACGGGACCCTCGCCTGGGCCAGCGTCCTCTCACTTGAAGCAGAAAACGAGACCAGGTAACTGTGAGCTCTTCGAGCTCCTGGTTGGGGCAACTTGGGGCAACAAGAGGTGCCGAGATGCGCCGAGAGCGCCTCGGTATGTCTCAAATGGAATCGGCGCAACAGTGCCGAAAGCTCAGGTCGGCCGAGATGATCCGAGGCGTGGGGGGGGAACTCAAAATCGGGTGGCGCCCTCGGGCCGTGCGGGTTCAAGTCCCGCCCCCGGCATCGCTCGAGGCGCTATGCCCGCGCGGGCTCGAGAGTCGGTTTCTCGTCGCGGAGACGCTCCTCCGAGAGGGAGATGGCGACAGCGGCGGCGAGGGCCAGGCCGAGCGCGGTGCCTGCGAGGAGTTTGTGCCAGGCCGGAGGTGAGAGGCGCTCCTCGAGGAGCAGGGCACCCAGCAGCACACTGACGAGCGGGTTCGCGACCGATCCGGTCGCGACGGCCGGAGCGAGCCTCCCGGTCTGGAGTCCGACCTGCTGGAAGACGACGCCGAGCAGGCCGGCCACGACGACGACGTACACCTGCCAGTTGGAGAGCACTCCGCCGAGCCCGCCCGTGTGGAGCAGCTCGAGGACGGGCTTGGTCACGGTTGCCGCGAGGCCGGAAAGCATGCCGGCCGTCAACCCATAGGCCCCGGCTCGCAGTGACGGCTGTTCCTTCGTCCCCAGAGACAGGGATACCGCGCAGACGGCGCTGATCACGACGATCGCCACGAGCCACTGCCAACCCGGAGCGTTGTCGCGACCGCCGGCCGGCCGGCCGAACGCGATGAAGAGGCCGATCCCGAGCACGACGACGCAAGCCTGGCCGACCTGTTTCCAGGTGACTCGCTGGTTCGTGAGCCAGTGGCCGAGCGGAAGCACGAAGACGACCGTCAGCGAGAAGATCGGCTGGATCACCACGACACGCCCGCGGTCGAGTGCCGCCGCCTGGAGTGCCCACCCGGGAAGCAGCAGGGTCATCCCGGCCAGCCACGTTCCCTGGCCGGCGAGATGGGCGAACGAGCCGGGATGGCGCACCGAAAGGGGCGGCGCCTCGAGACCGCCGCGCTGCTGGAGCACGGTCGCGAGGGCGAAGATCGCCGCGGCGATGAGGGCGAGAACGGTGGCCACAGTCGGGGGAGATTCTCCCTAAGCCGGGGACCTCGGGCCGTGCGGGCTCGCGTCCAGAGACCGGAGTCTCCAACGCTGCGGGGGTGTGTGGGTGTCTTCCATGCGTGGCCGCTCGTCGATGGGATGCGAGTGGAACCAGGAGGCGTAGCGGGCCGACAGTGGCCGGGCGCTGACGCCGTGCGCGTGGACGGAGAGGACGACCGTGAACACGACGACCGCGGTGATCGTCGAGATGTCCGGCAGCTTCGCCTCGTCGAGGACGATTACGCCGAACACGATCGGGGCCAAGCCGCGTGGTCCGAACCAGCCGAGAAAGGCGACCGTCGGCCGGCGCGCGCGTGTTCCGACGAGCGCGATCGCGACGGGAACCATCCGCGCAGCGGTCAGGCTGAGCAGGCCGTACAACGCAATCGTCACGTCATGCCGGCGAGAACCGGCCCGACGATCGCCGCGCCGAAGACGATGAACGTCACCGCGTTCGAGAGGCCGCCCAGTTCCTCGAGCAGATAGGTCGCCTCGTACGAGTCGCGGTAGAGCGCGCCGAACGTGAGGCCGGCGGCGAACGCGGCGATGAACCCGCTGCCCCCGAGCGGGGCGGCCAGCCCATAGGCCAGCGCGGCGGTGGCCACCGGCACGACTTCCAGCCACGTCGATTCCGTGAATCCGCTCTTGCGGGCCGCCCGGAGCAAGATCGCACCGACTGCGCCGGCGACGACACCGAAGAGGACGCCGTAGCCGATCGCCTCGCCGACGAGCGCGGGGGCCCTGGCCGGGCTCTTGGTGTGCGCTTCGGTGTCGCTGATGGCAAGGGCGATGAAGAGCAGCGGCACGCAGATGCGTCATTCAGCCCCGATTCGGCGTTGAGCCCCTGGCAGCGGAGAGGAAGAAGATCGCCGCGGTGACCGGCGTCCGGTCGAGCCGCCGCGAGACCAGGGCGTAGACGAGCACCACCCCGGCCACGACCGCCAGTACCCAGGCTCCCATCTAGCTCGAGAATCCCGGTGCCGCGGAAGCCACGAGCGACCTTATCGCTCACCTCGGAAGCGAGTCGGCTGCCGGCGTGAGGTTGTAGGCTCGGTCCCGGGTCTGCGGCTCGTCGATGGGGGAGGCAAGACTGATGGCCGCGAGCACGAGTGAGACGGGGCGCGTCAAGGTCGCGATCGACCCGGCGGTGCGGGCGCTCGATCAGATCGATCACATCGTCGTGCTGATGATGGAGAACCGTTCGTTCGACCACATGCTCGGATACCTGCGGCTGTCGGGACGCCGCCCGGAGCTGGACGGGTTGCAGGCGGGGATGGCGAACGCCTACCACGACAAGAAGGGGAAGTTCCCGCAGTACGACGGCCTGAGCTTCGCGGTGCACGAGCTGCCCGCGACCCAGCTGACGAAGGCACAGGACCCACCGCACGGTGGGAACTCGGTCGACAACCAGCTCGCGGACGACAACGGCGGGTTCGTCCAGACCTACATGGACGAGCGGGGTGGACCGAGCGAGGTGCATCCCGGCGACGTCATGGGCTACCACACGGACCGGCACCTGCCGGTCTACGACCACCTGAGCGAGAAGTTCTGCATCTGCGACCGCTGGTACAGCTCGGTGGCCGGCTCGACGCTCCCGAACCGGCTGTACGCCATGGCGGGCCGGGCGGCCGGCAAGCGCGACAACGACTCACCGCCGATCTACCACCTGCCCTCCTTCGTCCGCCACCTCGACGGCGTCAAGGGCGTGTCGTGGTCGATGTTCGTGCACGACCTGGCGCCGATCCTGTGGGCGGTCGACAACGACTACCCGTTCAAGAATCTCGTCAACGAGCACGTCGCCTGGTTCGACGGCCACTTCCGGCCGCCGTACTTCGGCGACACGTTCATCCAGCGGGCGGCGGCCGGGAAGCTGCCGAGCGTCTCCTGGATCGACCCGAGCTTCGCCGACCTGCGCACGGGGCTGATGCGGATCATCTCGCCGCCGTCCAACGATGACCACCCGCCTTCGGACATCACGCTGGGGCAGGCGCTCGTCCTCAAGATCTACGACGCGCTCGCCTGCAGCCCGAACTGGGCGAAGACGCTGTTCGTGATCACCTACGACGAGCACGGCGGCTTCTACGACCACGTCCCGCCGCCGTTGGATCCACCGGACGACGACCCCGCGGTGTTCAGCCGCTACGGCGTGCGCGTTCCCGCGCTGGTCATCTCGCCGCTCGTCGGGAAGCGCAGCTTCTCGCACGAGGTCTTCGACCACACGTCGATCATCAAGACGATCCTGCTCCGCTTCGCCCGCAGCAGGAACACCATCCCCGACATGGGCAAGCGCGTCAGCAACGCCGAGCACCTCGGCGTCCTCCTCACCGAGCCGCACCCTCGGCCCGCGGAGACGCCCGAGCTGTACCGGGGGCTCGCGACCAAGATCGACGCCAACCGGAGAGACGGAACCCACCAACACCTCACGCTCGGCGCAAACGCTCGCGCCGCCGCCGCCACCCAGCCCACCGACCTCCAGCACGACTACCTCACGATTCAGACCGCCTTCGCCAAGCAGCTCGTCAAGCAGGTCCCCGGGAACCTGACCAAGTTCCTGCCCTGATCAGCCTCCGCCGGCGAGGCGCGAGTCGAGGATGCGTTCCCACAGAAGGCCGCCGCCGACAGCGAGACAGCCCTCGACCACGGCGTCGTCTCCGAGGGCGCTTGGCCGCACCCTGGGGACGACGGGAGCAAGATCCGCCAGAGCCGCCTCGACCGCCTCGGCGAAGCCGGGGGCGCGGCCGATTCCACCGCCGAGCACGATCAGCTCGGGATCGACGACCGCGATGACGGCGGCGAGCGCGTTCGCGACGAACGCCGCCTCCCGGGCGACGATCGCTCTGGCCCGGACGTCTCCGTCCGCGGCGGCGGCGAACACCGCGCGAGCGGTGCGGAGCCCTGTCCCTGCAAGCCGGGCGGCTTTCACGACGGCAGCGGAGGAGGCGGCCGATTCCAAGGCGCCACGACGTCGGGCTTCGCGTGGGTCGAGCTCCTCGCCGGGGAGTGGCAGGAAGGCGATCTCGCCGGCGGCGCCGTGCGCCCCGCGATGGAGGTCGCCGTCGAGCACGAGGCCCATGCCGATCCCTGTGCCGACGGAGACGAAGGCGAACGTCGAGACGTCGCGACCGAGGCCGTGCTCTCGCTCGGCGACCGCCGCAGCGTCGACGTCGTTTTCGATCGTCGTCTCGGCGCCGAGGAGGCTCCGGAGCTCGCGCAACACTGCAGGCCGCTCCCAGCCGGGCAGGTTCGGGGCCAGCTGCAGGGCGCGGCCCTCCGGCTCGACGACACCGGGGCTGCCGACGACGGTCTGGAGCAGTGCTCCGGTGCCGTCGACGTCGGCGTCCCGGAGGAGTTGGTCGGCGAGCCCGGCGAGCTCACGCACCCGCGCCACGCCGCTCGACGAGCGAGCCGGTCGGCTCGCGCGCGCGCGGACGGCGCCGCCGAGATCCGCGACCGCGCCCCGTACGAACTCCCGACCGACGTCGAGTGCGACCACGTAGCCGGCATCTCGGCGGATTTCGTACAACGCCGCTGTGCGCCCGCGCCCACCGGCCCGGCGTCCCGCCTGCCGGACGAGTGAGTCTCTCTCCAGCGCGGCCAGGGCGAGGCCGACAGTCGGCTTCGAGAGGCCGGAGGCGCCCGCGAGCTCGGTGCGGGACACCGGGCCGTTTCCGCGCATCCGCTCGAGCAGCAGGTGCTCGTTCAGCGTGCGCATCAAACTCGGGCGAGCGGCCCTCGTCTTAGTCGTCGTGCTTGTCACAAGCTTGTCACCGAGATAAAGATAGGTTAGTTTCCTAACTCATGAAAGGGGCTTGGCTGCGCTGTCAGCTCCACGCACCGCTCAACGCGAGGACCGCCGTTCGGCGGCCAAGGAGGGATTCGAGATGAGACGAGGGCTTCTCGTCGTGCTGCTCGCCGCGGCCGTCGCGGCAGTCTGGACTGCCACCGGCAGCGGATCCGGAGACAGGACTTCGGCCGCTACCGACCATGCCGCCGCCGGCACATCGGTCACGATCTCGAACGAGCAAGGCGGCACCTGGACGTGTGGTTACAACCCGTTCAACGCGAGCCTCGTCGACTGGTCGTTCGGTCCGGTCTACGAGCCGCTCGTCTTCGTCGACGAGCTGAAGAGCGGCGCGGCGACGCCGTGGCTCGCCTCGAAGTACGCCTGGTCCAACCACAACAAGACGCTGACATTCACGATCCGCAAGGGCGTGAAGTGGTCGGACGGGAAGCCACTGACCGCCGCGGACGTCCTCTACACCTTCCAGCTGATCAAGAAGCACAAGGCCCTCGACCTGCAGGCTGTCTGGTCGGTGCTCAAGAGCGTCACACGCAACGGCAACAAGGTCACCTTCAAGTTCAAGACCGCCGCGGTGCCGTACTTCTACTACGTCGCCGGCCAGACGCCGATCGTGCCGCAGCACATCTGGAAGTCGGTCAAGAACCCGGTCACCTTCAAAGACTCGCCGTCGCAGAAGCCGGTCGGGAGCGGTCCCTTCACGATCGCCTCGTGTTCGCCGCAGGTGATGAAGTACACGAAGAACCCGCACTACTGGCAGCCGGGCAAGCCGAAGATCGACACCGTCTACTACCCCGCCTACCTCTCGAACGACCCGGCGAATCAAGACCTGGCCAGCGGCAAGGCCCAGTGGGGCAGCCAGTTCATCCCGAGCATCAACAGCGTCTACCTCTCCAAGAGCAAGGACAACCACTACTGGTTCCCGCCGGTCGCGAACGTCTCGGTCTTCATCAACCTCAAGAACCCGACCCTCAAGGACGTCGCAGTCCGTCGGGCGATGGCCTACGCCATCGACCGTTCGCGCGTCGCGAAGATCGGTGAGTACGGCTACGAGCCGGCCGCGAACCAGACCGGCATCGTGACCCCAACCTTCAAGAGCTGGCTGAACCCGAAGCTTGCAAAGAAGTTCACGTACAACCCCGCGAAGGCCAAGCAGGTCTTGACGAAGGCCGGCTACACCATGAAGAACGGCGTCTTCCAGAAGAACGGGAAGTCGCTCTCGTTCACGATGGTCAACATCGGCGGCTACTCCGACTGGGTCGCGTCGGCGTCGATCGTCCAGCAGAACCTCGCGGCGATCGGGATCAAGGTCAAGCCCTCGAACATCTCCCAGACGACGTACGACAACGACGTCTACACCGGCAAGTACGACCTCGCGTACGACGGCAACGAATCCGGCGGGCCTGCGCCGTACTACGAGCTGCGCCAGGAGCTCTACTCGCCGAACTCGGCGCCGATCGGCAAGACGGCGTCATCGAACTGGGAGCGCTACTACAACAAGAAGGTCGACAAGCTCATCGAGCAGTACGCCGCGACGACGAGCTCGGCGACGCAGCACTCGGTCGTCAACAAGCTCGAGGCGGCGATGGTGAACGACGTCCCGATCATCCCGATCACCGAGGGAGTCGACTGGTACCAGTACAACACGAAGAGCCTCGCGGGCTGGGTGACGAAGAAGAACCCGTACGCGAAGCCGGCGGCCTACGAGGTGCCCGACTGGGGTGTCATGCTCCTCCACCTGAAGCCGAAGGGTTGAGCGCCTGAGGAGAATTGTGCTGACATGAGGCGCGGGTCGTGAGGTTCGTCGTCCGCAGGCTGGGGTTCTTCGTCGTCACCCTCTGGGCGGCGGTCACGCTGAACTTCCTCATCCCGCGCCTCATGCCGGGCAATCCGGCGGTAGCGATGATGGCCCGCTACCGCGGGCACATCAATCCCCAAGCGCTGCACGCACTCCAGATCGCGTTCGGGGTCAACAACCACCAGAGCCTGCTCAGCTCGTACTTCACCTACCTCGGCAACATCTTCCGCGGGCATCTGGGCATCTCGCTGACGTTCTTCCCGGACACGGTCACGCACGACGTGCTCCAGGCGCTGCCCTGGACGCTCGTGCTCGTCGGCGTCACGACGATCCTCGGCTTCCTGCTCGGGACGCTGATCGGTCTCCTCGCGGCGTGGCGGCGCGGCGGGATGCTCGACGGCGTCCTGCCGCCGATCTTCGTCATCACGTCCGCGTTCCCGTACTTCTTTCTTGCGCTGCTCGCGATCTGGTTCTTCGCGATCAAGCACCCCTGGCTGCCGCAGAGCGGCGGCTACGACATCAAGGACACCCCGGCCTGGTCGTGGGGATTCATCCACGATGCGTTCACGCACGCGATCCTGCCGGCGATGACGATCCTGGTCACGTCGATCGGCGCCTGGACCCTGACGATGCGCAACAACACGATCTCGGTGCTGTCCGAGGATTACGTGCGCATGGCTCGCGCGAAGGGCCTGAGCCCCTGGCGGGTGATGTGGACGTACGCAGGCCGGAACGCGATCCTGCCCAACCTGACGGGCTTCGCGATGTCGCTCGGCTTCGTCGTCGCCGGCGCGATCCTCGTCGAGTACGTCTTCAACTATCCGGGGGTCGGCTGGATGTTCCTGCAATCGGTCGAGAACCAGGACTACGCCCTGATGCAGGGACTCTTCCTCTTGATCACCCTCGCTGTCCTGACGGCGATCCTCGCGGCCGATGCTGCGACCGCGGTCCTCGATCCCCGGACGCGGGACGTCAGTTGAGCGCGTCCTCCGTCGGCGCCACCGACCAGCTCGCGACACCGCCCGTCGGACCCGCGCCGGCCGTCGCCGAGATCAAGCACGGCCGCTGGGGCGATCTCTGGCGGGCGATCAGCCGCAACCGGAAGGCGCTCGCGGGGGTTCTCCTGCTCCTCCTCTTCACGGTGCTTTCGATCTTCCCCGGCCAGATCGCGCCGTACAACGGACAGGCGGAGATCTTCACCCCCGCGCTCGGCCCGTCCCGAGCGCATCTGCTCGGGACGACGGCGTACGGCCAGGACATCTTCTCGCAGGTCATCTGGGGGACCCGTCTGTCGCTCGTGATCGCACTCTCCGTCGGCGGCCTCGCGACCGTGCTCGCGGTTCTCGTCGGCGTCTCGGCCGGCTACCTCGGCGGGGCGACCGACGGCGTCCTGTCGCTCATCACCGACGTGATCCTCGTGCTGCCGATCTTCCCGCTCATCATCGTGATCGCTGCCTACGAGAAGAACGCGGGCCTGCTCACCCTGATCGTCGTGCTCGGAGTGCTCGGCTGGTCGTACGGCGCCCGGCAGCTTCGCGTGCAGACGTTGTCGTTACGAAGACGCGACTTTCTCGAATCGGCGCGGGTGCGGGGGGAGCGCAAGTCCTATGTGATCCTCTACGAGATCCTGCCGACGATGACCTCGCTCATCGTGGCGACCTTCCTCGGCGCCGCGATCTACGCAGTGCTCACCGCGGCGGGGCTGCAGTTCATCGGGCTCGGCGACCCGAACAGCCAGAGCTGGGGGACGATGCTCTACTGGGCGGAGAACAACGAGGCGCTCAGCGCGGGAATGATCTGGTGGGCGATCGCACCCGGCATCTGCATCGCGCTGCTCGGCGCCGCCTTCGCACTCCTCAACTACGCCTTCGACGAGGTCTCGAACCCCGCGCTGCGCGTCCGCAAGCTCGAGCGGCGCGGGCTTCCCGAGCACCAGCCTTCGCAGGTGCCGCCTGCGCCGGCGGAGCCCGTCGCGAACGATGCCGTGCTGAAGGTCGAGAACCTCAGCGTCGCGTACGCGACCGATGCCGGACCCGTCATCGCCGTCGACCACGTCGACTTCGAGCTCGCCCGCGGCGAGTTCCTCGCCATCGTCGGCGAGTCCGGCTGCGGCAAGTCGACGCTGCTCTACGCGATCGCACGGCTGCTTGGTGCGCCCCAGCCGGGCGAGATCGTCGGGGGCAGCGTCCACTTCCAGGGTCAGGATCTCGTCCTGCTCGAGGAGAAGCAGCTCCGTGCCGTTCGCTGGCGCAATCTCTCGGTCGTGATGCAGAGCGCGATGAACGCGCTCAATCCGGTGCTGACCGTGCGCGAGCAGATGAGCGACGCCTGCCGTGCCCACTCGAACATGTCGCGGGCCGAGATCGAGGCTCGCTCGAGAGAGGTGCTACGGCTCGTCTCGATCGATCCTGTGCATTTGAACAGCCACCCGCATCAGCTGTCGGGCGGGATGCGGCAACGCGCGATGATCGCCATGGCGCTCCTCTTCACACCCGAGCTCGTGATCATGGACGAGCCGACCTCGGCGCTCGACGTCGTAGCCCAGCGATCGCTCATGGCACAGATCAAGGAGCTGCAGGACCAGCTCGGCTTTGCCGTCATCTTCGTGACGCACGACATGTCGCTGGTGAGCCACTTCTCCGACCGGCTGCTCGTGATGTACGCGGGCGAGGTCGCCGAGCTGTCGGAGACGCGGACCCTGTTCGACCATCCGCTCCACCCCTACTCACAGGGTCTGCTCAGCGCCTTCCCCTCGCTCCGCGGGCCGAAGGTGCGGCTGGCCGGGATCCCCGGCTCGCCGCCCGATCTCGCGCGGCCGCCCGCCGGCTGTCGCTTCGCGCCGCGCTGCCCGCACGCGGAGGTGCGCTGCACCGCCGGCGAGGTACCGCTCTACCAGGTGAACGGGAGCCTCGTTCGCTGCGTCCTCCGCGAGACCGTCCCGTGAGCGAGCCGCTCCTCCGCACCGAAGGGCTGACGCGCCATTTTCACGTCGGCAAGCTCACGTCGCGGCAGAGGCTGCACGCAGTCGACGATGTCGATCTGTCGATCGGCCGGGCCGAGATCGTGGCGCTCGTCGGCGAGAGCGGCAGCGGCAAGAGCACGATCGCGAGGCTGCTCGCACTCGTCTACCGACCCACGCGCGGCGAGATCTGGTTCGAAGATCGGCCGCTCAGCCGGCTTCGCGGCCGGCAGAGCAGGCTTGCGTACAGCGCCGCCGTCCCGATGGTCTTCCAGGATCCGTACAGCTCGATGAACCCTGCGTATCGAGTCTCGCACGGGATCCTGCGTGGGATGAAGCTCCACCGCGGCGATCTCTCCCGCACCGAGCGGCAGGTCGAGCTGGACCGCGTCCTCGAAGCCGTGGGCCTCGTGCCCGCGAGCAACACGCGCCGGCGCTTTCCGTACGAGTTGAGCGGCGGGCAGCGCCAGCGGGTTGGCTTTGCCCAGGCGCTGGCGCTCCGTCCGAAGCTCATCGTCGCCGACGAGCCCGTTTCGATGCTCGACGTCTCGATCCGGGTGGGTGTCCTCAATCTCATGGGCGAGTTGCGCGAGCACGAAGGCGTCTCGTTCCTCTACATCACCCACGACGTCGCGAGCGCCCGCTACCTCGCCGACCGCGTCCTCGTCATGTACGCAGGCCACCTCGTCGAGGAAGGCCCCACGGAGGAAGTGCTGCAGCGGCCGAAGCATCCGTACACGCAGCTGCTCGTCTCGGCGGTACCCGATCCGCGCGCCGAGCTCGGTCTGGCCGATGCGCACGACGTCGGCGAGCCGCCGAAGGTCGTCGATCCCAAGCCGGGCTGCCGCTTTCGGCCGCGTTGCCCGCTCGCGATCGCGAGGTGCGAGAACGAGACGCCGCAGCTACGAGAGCTCGGAGACGGGCGGCGCGTGGCCTGCCACGTCGCCGAGTGAGCTCGTTTCGCGGTCGAGCGCTGCGCGGGCTCGCTCGTAGGCGTCGGCGTCGGCTCCGAGCCGGTCGAGACCCGCGAAGACTGCGCCTACGATCGGCCGCGAGCGCGCTACCTGCATCGAGAGCCCGGGACCGATCTCGAGCAGCCCGGCCCGGATCCCGTTCAGCAGCCGCCGGTTCCCGGACTGGAGCAGCCCGCCGCCCAGAACGACCTCGACCTCTTCCCCCGCGACTCCGAGCCGGTCGGCGGCAGCCCGGACGAGCGCAATGCACTCGGCTGCGAGCTTGTCGACGATCTCCCCGGCGACCGGATCGTCGTCGGCGAGCCCGAAGACGAGCGGCGCGAGCTCACCGAGCCTGCTCCAGCCGACCGTGCCGGCCTGGATGGCACGGGCGAGCTCGACCGGATCCCGGGTGCCGAAGTGTGCCGGGACGGCTTGCTCCAGCCCGGTCTTCGGGCCTCGACCGTCTCTGCTCCGCGCGCCCGCCGAGACGGCAGCCAGGCCGACGTCGCCGGCGCCGCCCCAGTCGCCGCTGACCGCGCCGAGCGAGGCGAAGCGGGTCTGGCTACCGTCCGGCGCGACTCCGACGCAGTTGATTCCCGAGCCGCAGGTGACGGCGATGCCCCAGCCGCGCTCGCTGCCCGCGCGGAGCACGGCGAACGTGTCGTTGCCGACCACGATCTCCGGCGCCCAGCCACGCCGCGCCGCCTCCGCGCGATAGGCGTCCTCTTCGTCCGGGAAGTCGAGCCCCGCGAGGAGGAGAACCCCGAGATCCGCGGGTGCGCCGACCTCGGCGGCGAGCGCCTCGACGACGTCGCCGCTCGGCTCGACGCCGATCAGGTGCGGATGGCTGAGCGGTCCGCGCGCGAAGCCCACCACCGCACCGTCCTCCCGGACGAGCGCGGCGTCGGTCTTCGAGCCTCCGCCGTCGACTGCGAAGACGGTCTTCAGTGGACTGCCTCGGCTACGAGCCGGTCGAGCAGGCCGTCTACGAGCTCGACCTGGCCGATCAGCGGGTGGGCGAGCAGCGCCTTGCGCGCGTCCGCGGGGGCGCGGCTGAGCGCGGCCCGCACGGTCAGCCGCTCGTAGGCGGCGACGTGCTGGACGAGGCCGAGCAGCTCGGGAGCGAGCGGCGCCTGTTGCAGCGGCTCGGGGCCGTCCGGACCTACTCGGGCAGGCACCTCGACGACGTCGTCGTCGGCGAGGCCCGCCAACGTTCCGTTGTTGCGCACGTCCACCTCGTGCACGGTGTCGTCGCCGCCGGTGAGCGAAGAGATCAGCCCGAGCGCGGCCTCGCTGTAGTAGGCGCCGCCCCGCTGCATGAGGAGGTCCGGCCGCTCGTCCACTGCCGGGTCGCGGTAGAGGTCGAGGAGGTTCCGCTCGATCGCCTGGACCGCTGCGGCCCGCGGCTCGCCGTCGAGCTGCTCGCGGAAGACGGCGTCGTGCGCGTAGAAGTAGCGGAGGTAGTAGGACGGCACGGCTCCTAGCTCGTCGAGCAGCCGCCGCGGGAGCTCGACCTCCTCCGCGAGCTCGTCGCCGTGCGCGGCGAGCAGGGACGGGAGCACGTCTTCCCCGTCGAGCAGGACCCGGCGAACCCAGGTCAAATGGTTCAGCCCGACCTGATCGACGACGATCCGCGTGGGCTCGACGGCGAGCAGTTCCGCAAAGCGGCGTTGGAAGCCGATGGCGACGTTGCACAGGCCGACCGCCCGGTGGCCCTCGTCGAGCAGGGCTCGAGTGACGATCCCGACGGGGTTGGTGAAGTCGACGACCCAGGCCTCGGGCGCCGCGAGGGCCCGGACTCTCTCCGCGATCTCGAGCACGACCGGGACGGTGCGCATCGCCTTCGCGAATCCGCCTGCGCCGGTCGTCTCCTGACCGATGCAGCCGCAGGCGAGCGGCGCGGTCTCGTCGCGAAGCCGTGCCTCCTGGCCTCCGACGCGGATCTGGATCAGGACGAAGTCGGCGCCTTCGACGGCTGCGTCGAGCTCGCCGGTCACTTCCAACCGGCCCGCAAACGCCTGCCGCGCGAGCATCCGCCGCGCCATGCCGCCGACGACCTCGCGCCGGTCGGAATCGATGTCCTGGAGCACGAACTCGTCGACGGGGAGGCGCGTCAGCCCGGAGACGAGCTCGGGCGTGTACGTGGATCCGCCTCCGACCACCGCAACCTTCATTCTGGTTAATCTTACTTACGAGGTGGCGGAGACCAAGGCCGTTCCGGGGCTGCTGCGGGCGTTGAACGAGCGCGCGGTCTTCGATGCGGTCCGGGAGTCCGGCCCGATTTCGCGCGCCGAGGTCGCGCGCCGCACGGGAATCTCCCGGCCGACCGTCTCGGTCGTGCTGCGCTCGCTGCTCGCAGACGGGCTCGTTCGAGAAACGGCCCACGACCCCGGCCGCCCGCACTACGGCGCGGTCTTCTACGAGGCAGACCCCGAGGTCGCGGTCGTGCTGGGCGTCGACTTCGGGTCGCGCGTCGTCCGGACTGCGCTGTGCGATCTCGGTGGCTCGGTACGGGCGCGAGTGGAGATTCGGAGCCGCGGCCCGCTCGAGGAGCGGATCGAGGCGCTGGCGGGCACCGTCCGCTCGCTGCTGCAGTCGAGCAAGCTTCCCGCGGACCTGGTCGAGAACGCGGTCGTTGCCCTGCCGGCAGTCGTGTCGCCCACCGACGGGAGCGTCTCCTCCGTCGACCTCCCCGGGCTGGAAGCGCCCGACTTCCGACAGCAGCTCGAGCAGGCGATGCGCGTGCCCGTCACCCTCGAGAACGACGTCAACCTCGCGGCCGTCGCCGAGCAACGGCATGGAGTCGCCAGCGGCGTCGCCGACTTCGCCTTCCTGCTCGTCGGGGCCGGGCTCGGCGCAGCCGTCATGCTCGACTGGAAGCTCCATCGCGGCCATAACGGGAACGCAGGCGAGCTCGACGCCGTGCGCACCGGCCGCGCCGACGATTTCGATCCCTGCGCCGCGTCGGTCTCGAAGCTCGCCTCGGAGCTCGGCGACGGGAAGACGACCCTGCTCGAACCGCCCTACGACGTACCGGACATCTTTGCGGCGGCGAGCGCCGGCGATGGGGTCGCGAGGGCGGTCGTCGACGAAACGGCCCGCCGGATCGCGCTGCACATCGTCCCGCTGGCGGCAACGCTCGATGTTCCGCTCGTCGTGCTCGGCGGCGGCGTCGGCGCCAACCCGCACCTCCTCGGCCCGGTCCGCCACCATCTCGCGGAGTGGCTCCCCTTCCCGGCGCCGCGGGTCGAAGTCTCGGCGCTGGGCGAGGCCGCGGTGATCGAGGGTGCGCTCGGCGCCGGTCTCGACATCGCGCGCGAGCGGGTCTTCCAGCGGCGCGTCCGGGCTTGACGCCGGCCGTCAGTGGCTGAAGCTGGAGCCGCTCTTGCTGTCCTGCACCGGCTGCCCCTGCTTCTCGAGGCGCGGCAGCTGTCGCTTCAGGTCGTCGAGCAGGAGGTCGGCCATGTCGTGGCCGAAGCCGTTGCGGACGACGACGCGGAGCGCGGCGAGGTCGGTTCTGTTCTCGGGGAACGTGTAAGCGGGGACCTGCCAACCACGTTCGCGCATCGCGCTCGAGACGTCGAACACGGAGTAGCCCTCGACGCCGTCGGCGAGCGTGAAGGCGAACACCGGCAACTCGTCGCCCTTGGTCAGCAGCTTGAACGGTCCGAGCTTCTCGATCTCGGCGGACAGCCGCGTTGCGACCGAGCGTGCGTACCCCTGCACCTTCTGGTAGCCGTCGAACCCGAGTCGCAGGAAGTTGTAGTACTGCGCCACCACCTGCGATCCGGACCGCGAGAAGTTGAGCGCGAAGGTGGGCATCTCGTCGCCGAGATAGTTGACCCAGAAGATCAGCTCCTCGGGTAGCGACTCGGGATCCCGCCAGACGATCCAGCCGACGCCCGGGTAGACGAGCCCGTACTTGTGGCCCGACGCGTTGATCGACGCGACGCGCGGCAGGCGGAAGTCCCAGACGAGCTCCGGGTCGACGAACGGCGCGATGAAGGCGCCGGATGCCCCGTCGACGTGGACGGGCACGTCGAGCCCGGTGCGCTGCTGCAGATCGTCGAGCGCCGCGCAGATCTCGGCCACCGGCTCGTACGAGCCGTCGAAGGTCGAGCCGAGGATGGCGACGACGCCGATCGTGTTCTCGTCGCAACGCGCGACGGCCTCCTCGGCGGAGAGATTGAAACGGTCGCCCTCCATCGGCACGAGGCGCATCTCGACGTCCCAGTAGTTGGCGAACTTCTCCCAGCAGACCTGGACGTTGATCCCCATCACGATGTTCGGCTTGTCGGTCGACTTGTTCTCAGCCCGGCGCCGCTGTTGCCAGCGCCGCTTCAGCGCCAGCCCGCCCAGCATCGCGGCCTCGCTCGACCCGGTGGTGGAGCAGCCGGTCGCCTGCGAGGCCTTCGGCGCGTGCCAGAGGTGACTGAGGATGCTGACGCAGCGCGACTCGAGCTCCGCCGTCTGCGGGTACTCGTCCTTGTCGATCATGTTCTTGTCGAAGCACTCGGCCATCAGCTTCTCGGCCTGGGGCTCCATCCAGGTGGTGACGAACGTGGCGACGTTCATGCGTGCGTTGCCGTCGAGCATCAGCTCGTCGTGGATCATCTGGTACGCGACGTCGGGATCCAGCTCGCTTTTCGGCAGCTCGTGGCGCGGGATCGTGTCCCGCTCACGCGTGAAGAGCGGCGAAAGCGAAAGGCTGTGGTGGGAGCGCCTCGGGCCTTTGGGGTGCGACAGGGTCATCGGGCGGCCAGCCTCCCGTCGCCTGTCGCGGCGGGCATCGTCCGAAGCGGATGATCCAGCCTCGTCATCCGGTCAGGCCGGAGATGCCGTTGCCCAGGAGTGACATCGCGAGCAGCAGGATGATCACGGATGCGATCAGCCGCAGGTGTCCTTCCAGCCACACGCGTGCAGCCTTGAGAACTCGCTCCGCACGGTCCGGCGAGACGAGCATGAGCACGACGGCCAGGCCGAGCGGGAGCAGCGAGACGAGCGTGAACACGAGCCACAACACCGCGTAGCCGGTGGTGCTCGGGCCGATCTCGGAGATCGCCTTCAGCGCGAGCGGAATGAACCCGCCGGGATTGGCGAGCGTCGCGCCCGCGGCGAAGACGGCGATCCACGGAGAAGAGGCGACGGAGCTCATCTTCTCGACCATTCCTCTCGTCGTCTTCTCCGGGAGCGGCGTTCGCCACGTTCGCGCGACGTAGACGAGCAGTAGGCCGCCGGCGACGAGGTCGAAGACCGAGACCCAGGTCTTGCGCGCGCCGTTCGACGAGGGGGCGGCGACGTCGCCGAGGACGAACGCAGCCACGATCCCGATCACGATCGTGATCAGGAAGGCACCGAGGTAGAACCAGATGCCCGTGCGGAGAGGACGCTTCGAGAGCACGAGCGCAAGCACCGAGAAGGTCAGCGTCGTGGGCGACAGCATCGCCGCGAGCGAGACGAGAACGAGTTCGAGATAGACGGAGGTCATGCCGTTGCCTCAGCACACTCCGAGGCTGCGCTCCGCCGAACATCGTCCGCATGGGACGACGCGTGGCTCACGCGATGAGGTCGTGGGCACCCTTGCCGATCAGCAGTGCGCCGATCACCATCAGCGCAATCAGGCCGATCTTCCGCGAATTGCCCAGCAGCCAGGCGCGCCACGCTGCCAGCCGCTCGTCTGCGCGATCCGGAGCCAGGAGAGCGACCACGATCGGCGCGACGATCGTGACGATCGAGGCGACCGCAAAGATCGCGAACGCGAGGATGTCGTCCTCCGCCGAGACGTGCGCTTTCAGGATCTCGGCCGCAGCCGCGATCGTGAGGGAGTACGTGAGCATGAACGCGCCGACGACGATCGCGAGCACCCAGTTCGTCCGGTCTAGCCTTGCGAGCCACTTCGGTGTCTCGCTGCTCGACGGGCCTCTCGGGCGCCGCAGGCCACGCAAGGCGCCGATCAGGGCAAGCAGGCCGACCGCGATCTCCACCCAGGATGCGGCGCGGGACGGCGTGGTCTGGTGCGAGCTGAAGTCCTGGGTCTCGCCGAAGGCGACGACGGCCGCAGCGATCACCACGATTGCGAGGAGCCACCCGATGACGAACGCGATCCCGCGCCGCCGACCGGAAGGCATCGTCAGCAGGACGATCACGGTCACCACGGAAACCGGACTGCAGACCGCGATCGCGAGTCCGAGTCCGATGACCGTCGGGATCAGGGAGTCCAGGGCTGCACCGTCTTTCTGCGCAGACCATCAGGCTCGACAAGTGCTGCGACATCGTCCGAAGTGGGCGACGCACGCTCGGCTGTCGACACGCAAGCTCTGGGCATGCCTGAGAAGGAAACAGGATTGAAGGCGATCAGCGGGGACGTGGAGAGCGCCCTCGAGCGCGTGCGCGTCCCCGCCTACGTCATCGATCGTCACGGGATCATCCGCTGGGTCAATCCGGCCGCCAAGAAGATCGTGGGAGACGTGCGGGGTCTCCAGATCACCTCCGTCCTCGCGCCCGAGGAAAGGCGCCGCGGACGGGAGATCTTCACGCGCAACCTGTACGGCCCGCCGCGCGGCTCGGACAACCGCGGCGTCGTCCTCGGAGCCGACGGCGAGCGCGTGGAGATCGAGGTGAGCGCCGTGCCGCTCAAGCAAGGCGATCACGTGATCGGCGTCTTCGGCCAGGTCACGCACGTCGAGGACAGCCCGCCGCCACCGGCTCATCCCGACCTCACGCCGCGCCAGACCGAGGTGTTGCGGATGCTGGCGCACGGGTACTCGACCGCCCAGATCGCCGACGAGCTGCACCTCAGCACGGAGACCGTCCGCAATCACGTTCGACGTCTGTTCCAGACCCTCGGCGTGCACTCCCGGCTCGAGGCCGTGGCGCTGGTCCACCACGGCCAGCTGATCGCGACCTGACGGATCCTCACGATCGTGCGAAGCGCTGCCCGCCGAGCCGGGCGACGACGACCGCCACCACCGTGACGAGATAGAGCTGACCGATCAGCGCCTCCACCACGGCGAACATGTGGCCGAGGTTCGAGGCGGGTGTGTAGTCGCCGTAGCCGAGGGTGGCGAGCGTCGTGTAGCTGAAGTAGAGCCGGAGCGCCCGTGTGCCGTCGGTGCCCTGGGCGAAGAACGCGCCGTGCCCGAGCACCGCCATGACCCCGTACACGTGCATGAAGACCATGCCGAGCAGGACGTAGACGCAGATCGCGCCGGCCACCGACTTCGAGTTGATCTCTCCCTGCTCGACTGCGCCGAGCGCGATGACCGTCGCGAGGGCGAACGTCAGCAGGCCCATCAGGACGCCGAGCAGCGCGTTCACGTCGCGGCCGCTCCAGATGATTTCTCCAATCGCCGCAATCGAGCCGACCGCGACGAGGGCGAACACCACTCGCGACTGTTTGATGCTCCAACCGGCCGTCCGCAACGCCAGTACGAGCGTCGCGGTCTCGATCAGCACCAGCAGGCTCGTCGCCCAGCCCGTATCCGGTGCGAGCGCCGCGAAGAAGAAGGCGACGCTGATGCCGACCAGCACGGCCCAGTAGCTGTGGGTCGCGTGGAAGCGCCTGAGTCCCCGCACCCGGTGGGGGACTGGAGCTGCGGTGCCGGCTGTGTCCGCCATGCTGCGGCTCCCTTCTTCGCCGGTCGCGGCGAAAACCCCCCATTCGAAGCGGCTGAACGGGCTGCCAGTCATCCCGAGAGGGCGATGCGGGCCGGGAGCGCGGCCGGGAGGCTGCACGCGTGACTGCGACGGCAAGCGCCAACGAGTCGACCCCCGGTTCCGCGCCCGCCCGCGCCGGGATCGTCCTCGTCTCGCTGATCCTCGTCGCCGGCGTCGCCAACCTGAATCTCTCCGTGGCGAACGTCGCCCTGCCGTCGATCGGGCAGCACTTCGATTCGTCGCAGACCACGCTCGATCTGATCGCGGTCGGCTACTCGCTCGGGCTCGCCGCTTCCGTCCTCTATCTCGGCGCGCTCGGCGACCGCTACGGCCGCAAGATGATGCTCGTCCTCGGGATGGTGCTCTCGGTCCCGGCCTGCCTGCTCGCAGCGTACGCGCCGACCGACAACGTCCTCTTCGCGGCGCGCGTGCTCGGCGGGTTCTCGGCCGGCATGGCCTACCCGACCACGCTCGCGCTGATCACTGCGCTCTGGTCGGGGCCCGGCCGCACCAAGGCGATCGCGTTGTGGTCGGCGATCGGCGGCGGCCTCGCGGCGCTCGGGCCGCTGCTCGCAGGCGCCCTGCTCGAGCACTTCTGGTGGGGCTCGGTCTTCCTGCTCACCCTGCCGCTCGCCGTGATCGCAGTCGTCATGGCGATTCTCTTCGTACCGAGCCACGTCAACGAGACGACGGATCCGGTGGACAACCTCGGTGGGATCCTCTCGCTCGTCCTCGTCGGCGCCCTGATCCTGTCGATCAACTTCGCGCCGGTGCCGAACAAGGGCACGCTCACGCTGGTGCTCGCGGGGATCGCCGCCGTGGCCCTCGTCGGCTTCTACGTGCGGCAGCGGCGCGCTTCCACACCGCTGTACGACCTCGATGTCGCCGCCAGGCGGACGTTCTGGGTCGCCGCCTGTGCCGGGATCATCGTCTTCGGCTCGCTGATGGGTGCGGCCTTCGTGAGCCAGCAGTACCTGCAGAACGTGCTCGGCTACTCGAGCGTCGAAGCAGGGGCGGCGATCCTGCCGGCCGTCGTCTTCATGATCCTCGTGGCACCGCGGTCGGCCAAGCTCGTCGAGTCGCACGGCGCCCGGTTCACGCTGCTCTGCGGCTACGTCTTTCTCTTCCTCGCGTTCCTGACCATGCTCGTGCTCTGGCGGGAGAACGCCTCGTACTGGCAGATCGGGCTCGCCTACGTCTTCATCGGGATCGGCGTGGGACTCGCGGGCACTCCGGCCTCGCACTCGCTGACGGGATCGGTGCCCGTGCGCCGCGCCGGAATGGCCTCCGGCACCGCCGACCTCCAGCGCGATCTCGGCGGAGCGATCATGCAGTCGATCTTCGGAGCCCTCCTCACCGCCGGGTACGCCACCGCCGCGGCCAACGAGGTCGCGTCCTCGAACGCGCACGTCACTTCGAACGTCGAGAACCAGCTCACGAAGTCGTTCGACGGCGCAGAGGCGATCGCGCAGCAGTACCCGAGCCACGCGAGCCAGATCATCGCGGGCGCCAAGGAAGCGTTCCTGCACGGCGACCACTGGGCGTACGCGGCCGGGCTGATCGCGGTGGCGCTCGGCGGCGTGCTCGTCTTCTTCTGCTTCCCGGCAAAGGAGCAAGAGCAGGAGATGCTGGCGCGGTTCGCCGCCGAGGACAGCGCCCAGCCTGCCGCTGCCGAGCCGGATGCACCGGCCGCGCCGGCACCGGCGAGCTGAGCGATGGTGGTGGCGGCACGAGGGCCGATCGGCAAGCGGCTCGCCTATAACGAGGCGGTTCGGCGGCGGAAGGTGTGTGGAGAGCAAAGGAGGATGTGATGGCGGCGGTCGACGAGAAGACAAACGGCAAGGGAGACGCAGCGGTTGCGGTGCCGCACTTCAGCGTGGAGGAGCGTGCGGCTCGCGGCCGCGCAGCGCGGACGGAATGCCCACGGTCGAGTCATGCGGGCTTCGATCTCGCTTCCGGGCGCGACCCGGTCGCGATTCTCGAGGAACAGGCGCCCTCGCGGGTGCCCGAGCTCGTCCCCATCCGGTACGGGCGGATGCTCGTCTCGCCGTTCACGTTCTACCGCGGCGCCGCTGCGGTGATGGCACACGATCTCTCGACGACGCCGCGGGTCGGCCTGCAGGCACAGCTCTGCGGCGACGCCCACCTTTCGAACGTCGGGGGCTACGCCTCGCCCGAGCGGAAGCTCATCTTCGACCTGAACGACTTCGACGAGACGCTCCCCGGGCCGTTCGAGTGGGACGTGAAGCGCCTTGCAGCGAGCTTCGAGATCGCCGGGCGCGACCGAGACTTCACCGATGCAGAGCGGACTGCCGCGGTCCTGAGCGCGGTCGGCTCCTACCGTCAGTGGATGCGGACCGCCGCCGAGAGCCGCAATCTCGACGTGTGGTACGCGCATCTCGACGTCGACACGATCGAGGCGCGGCTGAGGCAGGAGCAGGCGACGAAGCAGGCGAAGAACGTCGCCCAGGCCGCGGCCAAAGCGCAGACGAAGGACAGCATGAAGGCCTTCGCGAAGCTCACGCGCCTGGTCGACGGGGAGCCGCGCCTGATCTCCGACCCGCCCCTGATCGTGCCGGCCGAGGAGCTCGCGAAGGAGGCGGGGGTTCCCGCCAGCGTGATCTTCGAGGCGCTCCACGACCTCTACCGGCGCTACCGGCGCACGCTGCAGGGTGATCGCCGCCACCTCGCCGAGCAGTTCCGCTGGCTCGACATCGCCCGCAAGGTCGTGGGCGTCGGCAGTGTGGGGACCCGCTGCTGGATCGTCCTGCTGGCCGGCAGGGACAACGACGACCCGCTCTTCCTCCAGGTCAAGGAAGCACAGACGTCGGTTCTCGAGCCGTACCTCGGCAAGAGCAAGTACGCGAACCACGGCCAGCGCGTCGTCGAGGGCCAGCGCCTGATGCAGTCCGTGAGCGACATCTTCCTGGGCTGGGTCCACGCCGAGGAGACGCTCGACGGCGCCCCGCGCGACTTCTACATCCGCCAGCTCTGGGACTGGAAGACCTCCGTCGACCTCGACACGGTGCTCCCTCGCGGGCTCGAGCTCTACGGAACTGTTTGCGGCTTCCTGCTCGCCCGCGCTCACGCGAGGTCTGGCGACCGGATCGCAATCGCCTCGTATCTCGGCAAGGGCGACATCTTCGACCGCGCCCTGCTCGAGTTCGCCCGCGCGTACGCCGACCAGAACGAAAAGGATCACGCCGCTCTCCGCGCCGCGGCGGACTCCGGTCGGATCGAGGTGGAGGAGGGAATTTGAGGGGGATTTCGACCGCCTGACCGTCTCTCGCGCGCCGAATCGGCGTGTTACCCGAACAGGCGAGGGTGATGTGCGCGCGCGGGCTCGAGGGCGCGCGCCCTACCCGTAGCGGGTAGCTCTTGTCAGATTCGTGCCTTGCCCGTACCTCGCTACCCGGGAGAGGAGGCGTAATGGCGTCGACGCTTACCGACGCGAGCGCGTCGAGCACTGCTGCAGCACAGACCAAGGGTGACGTCCTGGTGATCTTCGGGATCACCGGCGACCTGGCCAAGGTCATGACCTTCCGGTCGCTCTACAGGCTCGAGTCGCGCGGCCTCCTCGACTGCCCGATCGTCGGTGTCGCGGTGGACGACTGGTCCGTCGACGATCTCAAGGAGCGTGCCCGCACGTCGATCGAGGGAACGGGCGAGCAAATCGACCAGAAGGTGTTCGGCAGCCTCGCCGAGCGGTTCTCGTACGTCTCCGGCGACTTCACCGACGCAGCCACGTACGAACGGGTCGGCGCCGCGATCGACGGAGCGAGCTCGCCGGTCTTCTATCTCGAGATCCCACCCTTCCTGTTCGGCCAGGTGGTGAAGGAGCTGAGCGACGCCGGCTTGACGAAAGGCGCGCGCATCGTCGTCGAGAAGCCCTTCGGGCACGACCTCGAGTCGGCCCGGGCGCTCGCCGCCGAGCTCCATCAGTACATCGACGAGTCCCAGCTGTACCGGATCGACCATTACCTCGGGAAGATGGGGCTGGAGGAGATCCTGCACCTCCGGTTCCAGAACTCGATCCTCGAGCCGATCTGGAATCGCAACTACGTCGAGGCCGTCGAGATCACGATGGCCGAGGCGTTCGGGGTCGAGGACCGCGGGCATTTCTACGACCCTGTCGGAGCCCTGCGCGACGTCGTGGTCAACCACCTGATGCAGGTCCTGGCCGCCTCGGCGATGGAGGTGCCGTCGCGCACCGATGCGGCCACGATCAAGAACGCGCAGGCTGCGCTCTTCCACTCGGTCGAGACCGCCGATCCCGAGCACTACGTCCGCGGCCAGTACGACGGCTACCGCCAGATCGACGGAGTCGCGGCGGACTCGGCCACAGAGACGTATGCGGCACTCAAGCTCGAGATCGAGAACTGGCGCTGGAGCGGGGTTCCCTTCTTCATCCGCACCGGGAAGCGGCTGCCCGTGACGCAGACAGAGCTTCGAGCCGTCTTCAAGCGCCCGCCGATGATCGGGCTGGCGCGAGGCCGTCGCGCAGAGGCGAACCAGATCGTCGTCAAGCTCGATCCGTCCACCGGCATCCGGTTCGTGGTGGACGCGCACCGGGCCGACAAGGCGGGCCCAGCGCCGATCACCCTCGACATGGAGTTCGGCGAGGAGGGCGGCGAAGGGCCGACGCCCTACGAGGTGCTGCTGCACGCGGCGTTGACGGGCGACGCAACGCGGTTCACCCGTCAGGACAGCGTGGAGGAGGCGTGGCGCGTCATGCAGCCGCTGCTCGATGCCCCTCCGCCCGTCTTCGCCTACGCCCCGGGATCGTGGGGCCCTGCCGAGGGGGACAAGCTTCTCGCAGGCCACGGCGGGTGGCACCACCCCTGGATCGAGACCTGAGTTCCTCAACGAGAAAGGAGCGGCGATGGGTGCCGTCAAGGAGAAGCAAACCGGGACCGCGCCGCAGAGCGCGGCTGCACCGTCGCCGTTCCCGCCGATCGCGGACTACGCGTTTCTGTCCGACTGCCACACCGGAGCGCTCGTCGCGCCAGACGGCTCGATCGACTGGCTGTGCATCCCCAACTTCGATGCCCCGAGCGTCTTCGGCAGCCTCCTCGACCGCGAGGCCGGCTTCTTCCGCTTCGCCCCGTTCGGGATCTCCCACCCGACGGCACGGGCGTACGTGCCCGGCACGAACGTCGTCGAGACGACGTGGAGGACACCGGCGGGTTGGGTCGTCGTACGCGACGCGCTGACGCTCGGTCCGCGAGATCACGAGGACACCGTCACGCCGCACACGCGGCCCCCGGCCGACGACGACGCCGACCACATGCTCGTGCGGACGGTCGAGTGCCTCGATGGACGCGTCGAGGTGGACCTCGTCTGCGAGCCGGTCTTCGACTACGGCCGTGCATCGCCCACCTGGACGAAGGTCGACGGATCGCAGCACGTCGCCGACGCATCCGGAGCGGGTGTGACGTTCAGGCTCGTCTCGGATCTCGCGATCGACGTCGAGGGCGAAGCCGTGCGAGGGCGGCACGTGCTCGAGGCCGGCGAGAAGGCGTACTGCGCGCTCTCGTGGGCCGAGGAGCTTGCTGCCCCGCAGAGCCACGACGAGGCGGAGGCCCGGATCGACGCGACGACGCGCTTCTGGCGGAGGTGGCTCACCACCGCGCGGATCCCGGACCACCGGCTGCGCGACCCGGTGCAACGGTCGGCGCTGACGATCAAGGGCCTCACCTACATGCCGACGGGCGCGACGGTGGCCGCGCTCACGACCTCGCTTCCGGAGACGCCGGGCGGCGAGCGGAACTGGGACTACCGCTACACGTGGATCCGGGACACGACGTTCACCCTCCAGGCGCTCCACTTCCTCAACCTCGACTGGGAAGCGGGCGAGTTCATGGAGTTCGTCGCGGACCTCGAGCCCACCGAGGACGGCTCGCTGCAGATCATGTACGGGATCGACGGACGGCGCGACCTGCGCGAGTCGACCCTCGACGACCTGACCGGGTACTCCGGGGCACGGCCGGTACGGATCGGCAACGGCGCCTTCGACCAGAAGCAGAACGACGTCTTCGGCGCTGTGCTCGACTCGATCCTGCTCCACACCCGCCACAGCGAGCGTCTGCCCGCGGCGCCTCTGGCCGATCGTGCAGACGCAAGCCGAGTGTGCGACCGAGGTCTGGAAAAACCCCGACCAGGGGATCTGGGAGGCTCGCGGCAAGCCGCAGCACTACGTCTCCTCGAAGCTCATGTGCTGGGTCGCGCTCGACCGCGCGGCGAAGCTGGCCGAGATCCGCGGCGACCCCGCCCTGCAGGAGAAGTGGCGCGCGACCGCGGAGGAGATCCGCGCCGACATCCTCGAGCACGGCGCGCGCGACGGCGTGCTTCGCCAGCACTACGACACCGACGCGCTCGACGCGTCGACGCTGCTGGCGGCGATCTTCGGCTTCCTCCCCGGCGACGACGAGACGCTGCACTCCTCGGTGCTGGCGATCGCCAACGACCTCACCGAGGACGGTTTCGTCCTCCGGTACAAGACCGACGAGACGGACGACGGCCTGTCGGGCAAGGAGGGCACCTTCCTCATCTGTTCGTTCTGGCTCGTCTCGGCTCTGGCGGTCGTCGGCGAGCAGCAGGCGTCGCAGGATCTGATGGAGCGCCTGCTGCGGGTCTCGTCGCCGCTCGGCCTCTACGCCGAGGAGTTCGACGCGCCAACCGGCCGCCACCTGGGCAACTTTCCGCAGGCGTTCTCGCATCTGGCGCTGATCGAGGCCGCGGCGCGAATCATCCTCCCCGAGATGCTCTCGGAGTTCTGAACCGCAGTGTGTCGACACCCCCGTCCGAGGAGGTAGACCATGGACGCCTATGACGTGATCATCGTCGGGACCGGGGCGGGGGGCGGCACGCTCGCCCGCAGCCTGGCACCGTCCGGCAAGAAGATCCTCCTGCTCGAGCGCGGCGACTGGCTCCCGCGCGAGCCGGCGAACTGGCAGGCGCAGGACGTGTTCGTCGACAACCGGTACGTGTCGCCCGACACCTGGTACGACGAGAAGGGGACCGCGTTCCAGCCGCAGGTGCATTACTTCGTCGGCGGCGCGACGAAGCTGTACGGCGCCGCGCTGTACCGGCTGCGGCCGCAGGACTTCGGCGAGCTTCACCACCACGACGGGATCTCGCCGGCGTGGCCGATCGGCTACGACGACCTCGAGCCCTACTACACGCGGGCCGAGCACGCGTACGAGGTGCACGGCGCCCGCGGCGAGGATCCGACCGAGGGGCCGGCAAGCGCGCCGTACCCGTTCCCGGCGGTCTCGCACGAGCCCCGGATCCAGCAGCTCGCGGACGACCTCGAGGCCGCCGGCTACCGCCCGTTCCACGCGCCCTGCGGGATCAGGCTCAACGAGTCGAACATGCCGTACAGCGTCTGCGTCCGCTGCCAGAACTGCGACGGCTTCCCCTGCGCGGTGCACGGGAAGTCGGATGCCGAGGTGCTCGGGGTCCGGCCGGCGCTGGAGCACCCGAACGTCACGCTGCTGACGAACGCGAAGGTCGTCCACCTCGCCACGAACGACGCGGGAACCACGGTGACGGGCGTGACGGTCGAGCGAGACGGCGTGACCGAGCAGTACGCGGGTGACATCGTCGTGCTCGCGTGCGGCGCCGCGAATACCGCCGCCCTGCTCCTTTCCTCGGCGAACGACAGGCACCCGCACGGCCTCGCGAACGGCTCGGACCAGGTCGGCCGCAACTACATGTTCCATGCGAGCGCAGCGGTGCTGGCCCTCTCGCGCGAGGAGAACCCGACCGTCTTCCAGAAGACGCTGGGACTGAACGACTTCTACTTCGGCAGCGACGAGCACGACTATCCGCTCGGGAACATCCAGATGGTCGGGAAGTCGCAGGCGCCGATGTTCCGCGGCGAGAAGCCGACCGAGACGAGGCTGGCGCCGGGGTGGACACTCGAGAAGATCGCGAAGCACGCGATCGACTTCTGGCTCTCGACCGAGGACCTGCCGCTGCCCGACAACCGCGTGACCGTCGACGGCGACGGCCGGCTCACGCTCGCCTACAAATCCTCGAACGACGTCCCCAAGCAGGAGCTCTACAAGAAGCTGAAGTCGATCCTCGGCCAGCTGCGCATGGAGCCCGACCATCTGTTCGGGCGCTTCGCCTACATGAAGAACGAGATCCCGGTCGCCGGCTGCGCGCACCAGGCCGGGACGTGCCGCTTCGGGACGGATCCGGACACGTCGGTCCTCGACGTCGACTGCAAGGCGCACGAGCTCGACAACCTCTACGTCGTCGACACGAGCGTCTTCCCGAGCATCGGGGCAGTCAACCCGGCTCTGACGGCGATGGCCAACTCCATCCGGGTCGGCGACCATCTCCTCGAGCGCCTCGGAGTGGCGAGCGAAGTGACGGCGGGGGTCGGGGTTTGAGCGAGGTCGCCGTGCCCGCCGCCGAGCTCGCGGAGGTGGTGATCGCCTGCGGAAGCCAGCGCGTGAGCGTGGTGCGCCTCGGCGGAGGCCTCCGGTCGTACGAGGTCGCGGATCGACCGCTCCTCGACGGCTTCCCCGCCGGGAGGCGGCCCACCTCGGGGCGTGGCCAGGTGCTCGTCCCGTGGCCGAACCGGATCGAGAACGGGAGCTACGAGTTCGACGGCAAGCGAATGCAGTTGCCGCTGACCGAGCCGGAGCACGGAAACGCGATCCACGGTCTCGTCCGCCGGGCGACGTGGAACGTCGTTAGCCAGGCGGCCGACCACGTGGTGCTGGACTACGTGCTCGACCCGCAGCCGGGCTATCCCTTCACGCTCGCTCTGACCGTCACGTACTCCCTCTCCGACGCCGGGCTCACGGTGGCGACGACCGCGCGCAACCTCGGCGCGGAGCCGTGCCCCTACGGGAGCGGGCAGCACCCGTATCTCACGCTGGGGACGCCCACGATCGACGGCTTGCGTCTGCAGGTCCCGGCGCAGGTGGTCGGCTTCTCCGACGACCGCGGGCTTCCGGAACGCTCCGCCTCGGTCGACGGCACCGAGTACGACTTCCGCGCCGGCCGGGCGATCGGCGAGGTCGTGCTCGACAACGCGTACACCGAGCTCGACCGCGATACCGACGGTCGCGCCCGCGTCCTGCTCGACGATCCGGCCAGCGGATCGGGGGTCACGCTCTGGGTCGACGAGAGCTACCCGTATCTGATGGTCTTCACCGGCGACCCGCTCCCGGACGTCGCGCGGCGCAGCATCGCCGTCGAGCCGATGACCTGCCCGCCGAACGCGTTCCGCTCGGGTGAGTCGCTGATCCGGCTCGAGCCGGGGGAAGCGACCTCGAGCGCGTGGGGGATCGAGCCGCGGCTCTCAGCAACGGGAGGTCCCGATGTCCAGTGACGAACGGCCGCGTGTACTGATTCTCGGCGGTGGGTTCGCCGGGGTCGGCGCCGCTCAGAAGCTGAAGGGAGCAGACGCAGACGTCGTCCTCGTCGACCGGCACGACTACCACACGTTCCAGCCGCTCCTCTACCAGCTCGCGACGGGGCTGCTCGAGACGACGGCGGTCGGGCACTCGCTGCGCGACCTCCTCTCGCGCCACGACAACACCACGATCCACAAGGCCGCCGTGACGGCGATCGACCTCGAGCAGCGGAGGGTCGAGTTCACCGAGATCTCGCCGATCTCGTACGACTACCTCGTCCTCGGTCTAGGGGCCGAGGTCAACTTCTTCGGCACCGCCGGCGCGCCCGATCACGCCTTCCCGATGTACACGCTGCCGCACGCGGTTCGCTTCAAGGACCACCTGCTCGAGCGCTGGGAAGCCGCAGACCGCGATCCGAGCCTGATCGAGGACGGCGCTCTCAACGTGGTCGTGGTCGGCGGCGGCCCGACCGGTGTCGAGACCGCCGGCGCGCTCGCGGAGCTCTACCGGGGCGACTTCGCGAAGGACTATCCGGGGGTGGAGCCGGAGAACGCGAAGGTGATCCTCGTCGAGGCCGGGCCGGAGCTCTTCGCGATGTTCAAGCCGAAGCTGCAGGACTACGCCGAGGAGGCGCTCACCAAGCGGGACGTCGAGGTGAAGACCGGTGAGGCCGTCGCCTCGGTGACGCCCACGCGGGTCACGCTCAAGTCCGGCGAGGAGCTGAAGGCGCACACCCTCGTCTGGGGCGCGGGCCTGCAGGGGAATCCGCTCGTGCAGTCGCTCGGGATCGAGCTCCAGCGCGGGAACCGGATCGGGGTAGGCCCCGAGCTCACGCTTCCGAGCCACCCGGAGGTCTACGTCGTCGGCGACGTCGCGGCGATGACCGACTCGAAGACCGAGCAGGTGCTGCCGCAGCTCGGCTCGGTGGCGCTCCAGTCGGGTGAGCACGCCGGCGAGGCGATCGCGGACCGGATCGCCGGCAAGGAGCCGAAGCTCTTCGCGTACAAGGACAAGGGGACGATGGCGACGATCGGCCGCGGTGCGGCTGTCGTCCAGTTCCTCGGTGGAAAGACGATGACCGGCGCGAAGGCGCAGGCGGCCTGGGGAGCGGTGCACCTCGCGCTGCTGCCGACGAACGAGGATCGGGCGAAGGCGGTCGTCTCCTGGTTCGGGGCGGCCACGACGCACCAGCGGCCCGGTCGGATCACGGTGGAGGCGGAGTAGGCCCGTGACCGTGCTTGGCTCGACCGCCGTCGACCTGGCGCGGCTGCAGTTCGCGACGACCTCGATCTACCACTTCCTGTTCGTGCCGCTGACGCTGGGGCTCGGGCCGCTGGTTGCGGTCATGCAGACGCTCTGGCTGCGGACGAAGGACGAGCGTTGGCTCCGGCTGACGAAGTTCTTCGGCACGCTGCTCCTGATCAACTTCGCGATCGGCGTCGCGACCGGGCTCGTGCAGGAGTTCGAGTTCGGCATGAACTGGTCGGTGTACTCGCGGTTCGTCGGGAACGTCTTCGGGGCGCCGCTGGCGATCGAGGGCCTGGCCGCGTTCATGCTCGAGTCGACGTTCCTCGGCCTCTGGATCTTCGGCTGGAACCGGCTCTCGCCACGCGTCCACCTCGCGACGCTCTGGATCGCGGTGGCCGGCACCTGGCTGTCGGCCTACTTCATCCTCGTCGCGAACTCGTGGATGCAGCATCCGGTCGGCTACAAGATCGTCCACGGGGAGGCGCAGCTGACGAGCGTCTGGGCGCTCCTGTCGAACGGCTTCGCGTTGCGCGCGTTCCTGCACACGATCCTCGCCGGCCTGATCTTCGGCTCGATCATCATGCTCGGCATCTGCTGCTGGCACTTCCTGCGTGGCCGCCAGGTCGAGCTCTTCCGCAAGGCGGCCATGCTCGCGCTGATCGTGGCGGTGCCGGTCACGCTGCTCCAGCTCATCGTCGGCAACCGGTTCGGCGAGGCGGTCACGAGCGCGCAGAGCATGAAGATCGCCGCCTCCGAGGCACAGTGGAACACGTGCCAGCCGTGCGGTTTCTCGCTCTTCCAGATCGGAGGCTTCACAAAGAGCGACCCGACGCCGAGTTTCTCGATCACGATCCCGCGGCTGCTCTCCTACATGGCCACCGGCTCGTTCAGCGGCCAGGTCCAGGGCCTGAACCAGCTGCAGAAGCAGGAGCAGCGGAGATACGGCCGCGGCAACTACATGCCCGACATCCGCGTGATCTACTGGTCGATGCGGGTCATGGCCTTCGCCGGCGTCCTGATGTTCCTCGTCGCGCTCCTGGGGGCCTGGCTCTACCGCAAGCAGAAACTCGAGCGCGCGCGCTGGTTCCACCGGACGGCGATCGTCACGATCGCCGTCCCGTACATCGCCGCGACCGCGGGCTGGATCCTCACCGAGATGGGTCGCCAGCCCTGGATCGTGCAGGGACTGCTTTTGACGAGCAAGGCGAACTCGCCGAACGTGAGCACGACCTGGCTCGCGATCAGCCTCGCCTTCTTCATCTCGCTCTACGTCATCCTCGGCATCGTCGATTTCGTCCTGATGCGTCGCTACGCGCGCCCGGACGGGCCGACGGCCGACAAGGAGCTCTCGGCGCCGGCGGTGACCTACTGATGAACCTCCAGAATCTCTGGTTCGTCCTGATCGCCGTGCTGTGGGGCGGCTACTTCGTGCTCGAGGGCTTCGACTTCGGCGTCGGCATGCTGCTCCCGTTCCTGCCGCGCGACGAGCGAGAGCGCGGCGCGATGTTCGAGTCGATCGGCCCGGTCTGGGACGGGAACGAGGTCTGGCTCGTCGTCGCGGGTGGCGCGACCTTCGCGGCCTTCCCGACCTGGTACGGAACGATGTTCTCGGGCTTCTACCTCGCCTTGCTGCTGATCCTCTTCTTCCTGATCATCCGCGTCGTCTCGTTCGAATGGCGCGAGAAGAGCGAGAGCCCGGGCTGGCGGCGCGTCTGGATGTTGGCGAACGCCGTCGGCAGCACGGGGATCGCGCTCATCTGGGGCATCGGGCTCTCGAACCTCCTGCACGGGGTGCCGATCGACTCCAACGGTGACTACGCCGGCGGCTTCTGGAACCTGTTCACCGGCTACACGGTGCTGGGCGGGATCGCCTTCGTGCTCCTCTTCGCCTTTCACGGCGCGATCTATCTGACGCTGCGGACGGTGGGCGATCTCTGCGAACGGGCGCACACGGCCGCCTTGCGGCTGGCGATTCCGGCCCTGGCGGTAGGCGGTGGGTACCTGATCTGGACGGTTGCGGTCGCGGTCGACCGCAACGACAAGAGCGTCTTTCCGTCGGTGCTCCTGGCCGGGCTCGCGATCGCAGCGTTCGCGCTCGCCCTGGTCTTCGTCTACGTCCGCCGAAACGGCACTGCCTTCACGTTGAGCGCCGTCGGGACGCTGGGGGTCGTCGCGACGCTGTTCACCTCGCTCTACCCGCGCGTCATGGTCTCGAGCCCCGACTTCGCCAACAGCCTCACCGTCCAGAACGCCTCCTCGGCGCACTACACGTTGGCGGTCATGTCCGTCGTCGCCCTCATCTGCCTGCCGCTCGTTCTCCTCTACCAGGGCTGGACATACCACGTCTTCCGCGCCCGGGTCGGCGGGGAGTCTCCGACCACGACCTGACTCGATGGCGGCCTTCGACCCACGGCTTCTGCGACAGGCTCGGGAGGCCCGGGTGGCGCTCGCCGCGGACGTCCTCCTCGGGACGGCTGCCGCGCTGTTCGTGCTCGCTCAGGGCGTGCTGCTCGCGGACGTGGCCGCCCGCGCGTTCCACGGTGCCTCGCTGCGCGAGGTCGTCCGGCCCCTCGTGCTACTGGCCGCGGTGGTATGCGCTCGGGCCGCCTCGGTCTGGGGCTTCGAAGTGGTCGGACGACGCGCCGCGGGAGGCATCCTCTCGCGGCTGCGGCTGAGCCTCGTCGAGCGCAGGCTCCACGACCAGCCTGCTGCTCTCGACGGCGCCGAGAGCTCCGAGCTCGCGACGATCGCCGTCACCGGAGTCGACGCGCTGGAGGCGACCTTCGCTCGTTACCTCCCGCAGGTCGTGCTCGCCGTGCTGGTCCCGATCGCTGTTCTCGCGCTCGTCGCGTCGATCGACCTCACGTCGGCCGGGGTCATGCTGCTGACCCTCCCGCTCGTCCCCGTGTTCATGTGGCTCATCGGCCGCTACACCGAGCACCGGACACGTGAGCGCTGGCAGGCCCTCGCGCTGCTCGCGCACCACTTCTCCGACGTCGTCCGCGGACTGCCCACGCTGCGCGCCTTCAACCGGGCGCAGGCGCAGGCCGAGCAGATCGAGACGATCAGTGACCGGTACCGGGTCGCCACGCTCGGCACGTTGCGTGTCGCCTTCCTCTCCGGCACGGTGCTCGAGCTCGCCGCGACGATCGGCGTGGCTCTCGTGGCGGTGACCGTCGGCGTGCGGCTCGACGACGGAGGACTCGGGCTGCAGGCAGGCCTGACGGTGCTCGTGCTCGCACCCGAGCTCTACCTTCCAATCCGCAACCTCGCCGCGCAGTTCCACGCGAGCGCGGACGGCGCCGCGGTCGCCGGGCGGCTCCTCGACCTGAGCGAGAGTCCGCAGGCAGCCACGGTCGCCCGGCGCGACGAGACGGTTCCGGATCTGAGGACCGCGACGATCGAACTGGAGCGCGTCTCGTTCCACTATCCGGACCGCACGCTGCCGGCGCTCGACGAGGTCGACCTCTGTTTGCGCCCCGGCGAGACGGTCGCTCTCGTCGGGCCGAGCGGCGCCGGGAAGAGCACGATCGCGGCCCTGCTTCTTCGTCTCGCCGAGCCGACCGAGGGGCGCATCCTGGTCAACGGACTCGACCTCGCGGCTCTGGAGCCCGAGGCGTGGAGGCGACAGCTGGCCTGGCTGCCACAGCGGCCGTCCGTGCTGCGGGGAACCGCGGCCGAAAACATCCGCCTCGCCGACCCGGGGGCCGACCTCGGGCGTGTCCGGGCCGCGGCTGCGCTCGCCGGCGCGGACGAGTTCATCGAGACCCTTCCGCAGGGCTTCGAGACTCTCCTCGGCGACGGCGGCCGGCCGCTCTCGGCCGGGGAGGCCCGGAGGATCGCGCTGGCGCGGGCCTTCCTCCGCGACGCCCCGTTGGTGATCCTCGACGAGCCGACGGCGAACCTCGACCCAGAGAGCGCAGACCGCATCGCTGCCGCGATCGACACGCACCGGGGCCGCTGCACGATGCTGGTGATCTCCCACAGCTCCGACCTCGCGGCCCGGTGCGACCGCATCGTGCGGATCGAAGACGGTAGATCGGTCACGTCGATGGTGGAGGCGGTCGCGTGAGGTCCGTGCTCGCCAGGCTGCTCGCCCTGTCCGGAATCCGCGTCTTCCGGGTGGCCGTCTCCGTCGCCCTCGGGACCCTGACGATCGTGTTCGGAGTCGGCCTGATGGCGACCGCCGGCTACCTGATCTCACGCGCAGCGGAGCGTCCCGCCGTCCTCGCACTGACGACGGTGATCGTCGCCGTGCGGTTCTTCGCCCTCGCGCGGCCGCTCGCCCGCTACGCGGACCGGCTCTGGTCGCACGACCTCGCACTCCGCGCCCTCGGTCGCGTCCGCTCCCGCTTCTACGTGGCGATCGAGCCGCTCGCGCCGGCCGGTCTCGAACACTTTCGCCGCGGCGACCTGACCGCGCGGATGATCGCCGACGTCGACGCGCTGCAGGGTCTCTACCTCGGCGGGCTCGGGCCGCCGCTCGTGGCGCTCGTTGCTGGAGCGATCTGTGTGGGAACGGCCGCGGCGTTCCTCCCGGCGGCCGGCGCAGTGCTGGCGGTCGGCCTGGTGGCCGGAGGAGTCGGAGCCCCCGCCGTCGCCGGGTGGATATCTCGCAAGACGGGGAGGCGCCAGGCGGCGGCGCGAGGCGAGCTCACCGCCGAGGTCGTCGATCTCTTGCGGAGCGCGCCCGAGCTCGTCGTCTACGGTGCCGAGGAGCGCGCCCTCGAGCGCGTCCGGTCGGCCGACCACGAGCTCGACCGTCTGGCGAAGCGGGACGCCTTCGTCGCCGGCCTCGCCGACGCCTTGTCGATTCTCGTCGCCGGGCTAACGGTGGTCGGCGTGCTCGCGGCTGCCGTGCACGCGCATCAGGTCGGCTCGCTCGACCGTGTGCTCGTGGCGATGCTTGCGCTGTTCGCTGTCGCCTCGTTCGACGCCGTGTCGGGCCTGCCGTCGGCGGCCCGGGAGCTCACGGGCGTGCTTGCCTCGGGCAGGCGCGTGCTCGACCTCGTGGACCGCGGGCCGATGGTTCGCGACCCGGCTGCTCCGCTCGATCCTCCTCGCGGATCGACGGCCGCGCTCGAGCACGTGACGGCAGGCTACGAGCCCGCCGCGGGCCCGGTTCTCAGCGACTTCGACCTCCGGCTCGACCCGGGTCGGCGCGTCGCGCTGGTAGGCCCGAGCGGAGCGGGGAAGACGACGGTGACGAGCCTCCTGCTGCGGTTCCTCGATCCGACCGAAGGTCGCGTGATCCTGGCGGATCGCGATGTTCGCGACTACCGGCAGGAAGACGTGCGCGCGACGTTCGCCCTGGCGGGTCAGGAGGCGCATGTCTTCGACTCGACCATTCGTGCCAACCTGCTGCTCGCCCGGCCCGACGCGACCGAGGCCGATCTCCACGTTGCGCTCGGCCGTGCACATCTCGGCGACTGGGTCGAGTCGCTGCCGGAGGGGCTCGACACGCTCGTGGGTGAGGACGGAAGCAGGCTCTCGGGCGGTCAGCGACAGAGACTGACCATCGCACGGGCGCTGCTCGCGGACTCCCCGGTGCTCGTGCTCGACGAGCCGACCGCGCACCTCGACCCGGAGACCGCGGAGGCCGTCGTCGCCGATGCGTTCGACGCGGCCGGGGAGCGGAGCGTCCTCCTGATCACGCACCGATCCGAAGGGCTCGACCTGGTGGACCAGGTCGTCACGCTCGGCGCTGCCTAGAACCGGCCGTGGTCAGGTGAACGCGTTGACGGCGCGCGCCACGACCAGCCCGAAGAGCGCGAGGGCGACGGTCGCCTGCAGAAGCATCACGTACTTCGCCCTGAGGCTGAGCGGCATCACGTCCGTCGGGCTGAACGCCGTGGCGTTCGTGAAGCCGAGGTGGAGGTAGTCGAGGAAGACCGGCCGCCAGCCGGGTGGGGCGAGTTCCGGGCTCAGGTGCTGGACGAAGGCGAAGTCGACCGGCGCCGGATCGTGCGCACGCGCGATCGGACCGCCACCGTCCATGAACCAGTAGAGCATCCCGAAGGTGAGGTTGTTCCCGACCCAGACGAGCGCGCCTGCGGCGAGAAGCTGCGTAGCCGACTGGCTGACGCCGTGCCCCTTGATCAGGTCGTACACGAGGAGCGCGGTCGCCCACAGCGCAGCCGCGACGAGCGCGAGCACGATGGCGATCGCGACGCGGTGCGCCCAGCGGGTGCGCCGGGCAAGTCGGGCAGGGTCGCTCGCGACGAGTGCCACGAGCAACGCCGCCTCGAGCGACGGAATCAACCACGGCACCCGCGACGCCGACCCGCCGGGAAGCCACACTCGTGCGGCGATGGTGAAGGCCATGAAGACGACGAGCGCCGCTACGGGGGGCCAACGCGACTCGCCGAGAGGCTCTGTCGAAGCGGGCTCGGCAGCCCCCGGCGTCTTCAACCGGCGAAACGCATCTCGAGACGGCTGACCTCTCCGGCGCGGATCGTCAGCTCGAAGGTGCGATCTCGGCTGTAGGACACCTCACCCGTCGCTCTCGACCGATAGTGCGCGCGGATCTCGCAGATGTACCGGCCGTCGCCGAGGCTCTTCCACTCGTCGCTCTCGAACTCGACCTCGAGGCTCTCGCTCGGCCGGGCACGGAGCAGGTCCTCGGCAATCGCGTCACTTGCCTCGGAACCTCGCAGGGTGCGTTGCGGCGTCATGCACTCGACATCCGCTGCGAGGAGCGCGACGACCGCCGCGGCGTCGCCGTCGCGCAGCGCATGCTGGGCAGCCTCCTGGAACTGGCGGGCTATGTCGAGGTCTTCGGCGGGCATTCTCGAGGCCGTCGGAAACGTACGCCGCCTTCCCGGCCGCGACGTCATCCCGGCGGGATGAGGTTCCAGCCCCGCTTAGCTGCGGAGCTCCCAGCCCGAGGCGGCGTATCCGTGGCAGAGGTTGGTGCCGATGGCGCGTCCGAGATCGTCGTAGACGGTGGCGACCAGCGGTCCCCGCGTCAGGGAGCAGATGCGGCTGAGGTTGCTCGGGACGCCGCTGTCCGGCGCCAGCAGATGCGTGCTCGCCCGATACGCCCAGGCGTCCCCCCCGGTCGAGAGCGTCTCGGCCTGCGAGCGGCAGAACCGGATGGCGCCGACACCGGAGACTACGAGGTTCGCGTCGGCGTTGAACGGCGAGACTGCGCAGCGAGTCGCGATCGCGCGTGGCTGCGGCGGCGACTGGCTGCGGGTGAGCCTTCGTCCGAGCATCATTCCTCCGGCCGTTGCCGGAGCGGCCACGGCGAGTGCGGCGAGGAGGGCGACCCCGGCGCGCCAGAGCCGCGTGCGCTGCTTGTGCTGCGCGGGCGCCGGGGCGGCCGGACGCGCGCCGGGCGTGGTGCGCGGCGGGAGGAGTTTGCGTCGCGTCGCTGCGACGAGGGTCGGCGCGGAGTCGTCCGCCTGCGCCCCTCGCAGCGCGTTCACGAGGGCGCTCGCTGTCGGGTAGCGGCGATCCGGCTCGTCGGCGAGCGCGCGCTCGAACACGGCGTCGAGCGGGGCTCCCAGGTCGGGCCGGTCCGCCGTGGGCAGCTTGCCCGTCAGGAGCTGGTAGGCCACGACGCCGAGCGCGAACCGATCGCTCGCCGCGGTCGCGCCTCGTCCGTCGAGTTGCTCGGGCGCGAGGTAGCCCGCTGTGCCGACGACCTCACCCTGTGCGGTGAGCGTTGTCTCGTCGTCCCGTCGAGAGACTCCGAAGTCGGCGACGCTGATGTTCTCGTCCGCGTCGAGCAGCAGATTCGCCGGCTTGACGTCGCGGTGGACGACCTTCTCGGCGTGCGCGTGGTCGAGTGCCTCGGCCGCCTGTTCGAGCCAGCGGAACGCCTGCGCGCGGTCGGGCGTCCCGTGCTGCTGGAGCCCTTCGGCGAGGCTGCCGTTCGGCATGTACTCGAAGACGACGTACGGCCGCTCCTCCCACTCGCCCGCTTCGTACGCGGTGACGATGTGCGGATGCGTCCCGAGCCGGCCCGCGAGCGCCGCCTCGCGCGCGAAGCGCTCGCGCGCCACCGCGTCGCCTGCGAGCTCCGCTGCGAGAACCTTGATCGCCACCTGCCGCGCCAGCACACGGTCGCGGGCCAGGAACACGGTGCCCATCCCGCCGCGTCCCAGCAGGCGCACGGACTCGAACCGCGCTGGCAGGAGCGGTCCGGTCAGACGGTCATCGAGTTGCACGGGAGCCACAAGACGCTGGAAGAGAACACGGCGAGCGCAAGGGTACGGCACCCGGCCCCGGCATCGCCGGCCGGCAGACCTCAGCGGCCGGCGGCGTACCCCTGCCGGACACGCGGGTCCGCACCGGCTTTGAGGATTCCGCCGGACTCACGCCCCACGGCGGTGACGCGCCCGAGGCTCCAGGGTCCGGGCTCCTCGACCTCGTGCCCGCGAAGACGCAGGCCGTCGATCGTCTCGCGGCCGGCGCGTTCCTCGACGGCGACGTGCCGGGGACGGGTCTCGCGGGGGTAGAAGCTCGACGGAAACGCCTCGGTGTGGTGGTTCGGAGCGTCGATCGCGGCCTGGAGGTCGAGCTCGTGGTGGACATGGGCGAGAAAGACGTGGAGCGTCCACTGGTCCTGCTGGTCGCCGCCTGGCGTGCCGAGGGCGAGGCGCGAGTCGCCGCCGTGGGCCGCGAGCGTCGGCGAGAGTGTCGTCCGCGGACGCTTGCCGGGCTCGAGCGAGTTCGGCAGTCCCTCCTCGAGCCAGAACATCTGGGCCCGCGTACCGAGGCAGAAGCCGAGCGACGGGATCACTGGGGCCCCCCAGAGCCAGCCGCCGCTCGGAGTGGCGGAGACCATGTTTCCGTCGCGGTCGACGACGTCGAGATGGACGGTGTCGCCCCGCGTCGGCTCGCCGACGCCCGGCGCGACCGGCGCCCCGACCACTGGCTGGGGCAGGCGCACCTCGCGGCCGCCGGGCGAGCCCGGACGGAGCTCCGGCGAGGACTCGTCGCCGAGCAACCGCCGCCGCTCCTCGGCGTACTCCCGCGAGAGCAGCTCGGCCAGCGGCACGTCGGTGAACTCCGGGTCGCCGTACCACGCTTCCCGGTCGGCGAACGCGAGCTTTGCGCACTCGGTCACGGTGTGCACCCAGTCGGCGCTCGCCTGTGCCATGCCGCCGAGGTCGAAGCCCTCGAGCAGGCGGAGCTGCTGGAGGAAGACCGGCGCCTGGCTCCACGGGCCGGCCTTGAAGACCTCGTAGCCGTGATAGGTCACCGAGAGCGGCTCCTCCCAGGTCGGCCCCCAGTCGCGCAGGTCCTCCTCGGCGAGCAGCCCCGAGTGGCGCTCGCCCGAGCTGTCGAGCCACTCGTGCTCCTGGAAGCGGACGACCTCCTCGGCGACGAAGCCCCGGTACCAGCAGTTGTGTGCCGCTTCGAGCTGCGTGTCCCGGTCCGGCGATACGGCCTCCGCCTGCTCGAGGAGGCGGCGGTAGGTGGCGGCGAGCGTGGGGTTTCGGTGCAGCGCGCCCGTCGCCGGGACGGGGAGATAGGTGTCGACGCTGGTCGTCCAGTCGTCGCGGAAGAGCTGCTCGACCTTGCGGATCGAGTCGCCGATCGCCGCGACGGCGGGGTAGCCGTCCTCCGCGTAGCCGATCGCGAAGCGGAGCACGTCGCGGAGCGGCAGCGTCCCGTGCTCGCGCAGCAGCGCGATCCAGCCGCCGAAGGCGCCCGGCACCACCGCGGCGAGCGGCCCGGTACCGGGGACGAGGTCGAGTCCGAGCTCATCGCGGTAGCGCCCGATCGTCGCCTTCCGCGGCGCCGAACCCTGCGCGCAGAGGACGAGCGGCCGCTCGTGGCCCGCCGGCCAGAGGAGCGCCGGCAGGTCTCCGCCGGGCCCGTTCAGGTGGGGCTCGACGACCTGCAGCGTGAAGCCGGTCGCGACGGCGGCGTCGAACGCGTTGCCCCCCTGCTCGAGCACGGCCATGCCCGCAGCCGACGCGAGCCAGTGCGTCGACGCCACCATGCCGAACGTTCCTCGCAGTTCGGGTCGCGTCGTGAAGCTCACCCGCTCAACGTTAGTCTGCCGCGCCATGCGTGAACGCCTGCATTCGCTCGCGCTCGACCCGAAGCTGCTCGTCATCGGGATGGGCGGCGGCCTCCTGTCGGGCCTGCTCGGCGTCGGCGGCGGGATCATCATGGTGCCGCTGCTCGTGCTGTGGGCGGGCTACGCGCAGCGCGACGCGCACGCGATCTCGCTCGGCGCGATCATCCCGATCAGCATCGCCGGCATCGCCACGTACGGCGTCGCGGGCGAGGTGCGCTGGGGGACGGCGATCGGGCTCGCCGCCGGGTCGGTCGTCGGCGCCCGCGTCGGCGCCGGCTTCCTCGCGCGGATCGACGAGCGCCTGCTCAAGATCGTCTTCGGCGTGTTCCTCGTCGGTGTCGCCGTGGTGATGGGAGTCCGCGGATGAGCGGGCCGACGCTCTACGTCGTGCTCGTGGCCTTCGGGGTCGCCGTCGGTGTCGCGTCGGGGCTGCTCGGAGTCGGCGGCGGGACGCTCATCGTCCCCTTCCTGACCCTCGCGGTCGGCTTCTCGCAGCACTCCGCCGAGGCGACGTCGCTGGTCGTGATCCTGCCCACGGCGATCGCGGGAAGCCTCGTTCTGCGCCGCCGCGGAGTCGGCGACCTCGGGCTCGCGCTCCGCTTCGGCGTCGTCGGCGCCGGCGGGAGCGTCCTCGGCGCACTGCTCGCGCTCGCCTTGCCGGCGACGACGCTCCGCCTGGTCTTCGCGGTCTTCGTCGGACTGGTCGGCCTGCGGCTCGCCCGCGACGGGATCCGGGGTGAGCGCGTACCGGACCCTCCGACCTAGATGTCGTACGACCCCACGCTCTTCGCAGGCGCGGCCGCCCACTATCGGCGCGGCCGCCCGCCCTACTCGCCGCAACTGGAGGCCGTTCTCGCCGAGGAGCTGGGCCTGGACGGGAGCGGAAGGCTGCTCGACGGCGGCTGCGGGCCGGGCATCCTCACCGTCCGGCTCGGCGGTCTGTTCGAGGACGCGGTCGGCCTCGATCCCGATCCGGCGATGCTCGCCGAAGGCCGCCGCGTCGCCGACGAGCGAGGGATCACGAACATCCGCTGGGTTCAGGCCCGGGCCGAGGACCTGCCGGAGGCTGCGCCGGGCCCGTACCGCCTGATCACTTTTGGCTCGTCGTTCCACTGGACGGACGAGATCCGGGTCGCCGAGGTTCTCTACGACATGTTGGAGGGGAGCAGCGCCCTGGCTCTGATCGTCCACACGGTGGACGGCCGGCCGAGGCCGCCGAGCCCCGGGCCGCCGCGCATCCCGCACGCGGAGATCAGGGCGCTGGTGGAGAAATACCTCGGCTCGACCCGGCGCGCCGGTGAGGGCGTCGCGCCGGTGCGAACCCACCGCTTCGAGGACGTCCTCGTTCGCACCCGGTTCGGTGCTCCACGATCGCTCTTCGTCCCCGGCATCCCGGATCTGGTGCGAGACAGTGAGAGCGTGCTGTCGGGGTACTTCTCGTTCTCCTACTCGGCGCCCCACCTGTTCGGCGACCGCGCCGGGGACTTCGCCGACGAGGTGCGCGAGTTGCTGGCCGTTCGCTCGCCTGAAGGCGTCTTCTGGGACTGGCCCGGCGACACCGAGGTCGTCCTCGCGCGGAAGCCCGGCGTCAGAGGCTGAAGCCGCCGGGGTACGCGTAGTTGGAGAAGTACCAGACGTCCATGCCGATCACCCCACACAGGGCCGCGAGCCACGCGAATCGATAGAGCGGTAACGGGTCGTGCCGGACGTGGGCGAAGAACGCCCACCCCAGGACGACGAACTGGAAGGCGACATAGAGAATCGGCTTCACGAGCGGGAGCCTAGAGGCCGGCCCAGTTGGTGATCTGCTCGGGCTCGACGAGCGGGCTGCCGACGTCGAGTTGGATCTGCGTATGCGACCCCAGGGGAATGTCCCGCGGGTTCCCCAGCCAGACCTTGCCGTTGTAGAGCGCGGTGACGTGGCCTTTGTGCGGCCCCACCTGCGTCGTCGACAGCGGCTGGCCCCAGACGTCGAAGAAGTTGCCGAGCGTGAACGTCCGCTGCACCGGCGACTCGATGTGGACGATCCCGTCGACCGCGTGGGTGTGGAGCCAGGAGAAGCACGATCCGCTCCCGACGAATGGTCCGACCTGCGTCGGTTCGGTCTGCGGGTCGGCGATCCCGACTCCGGCCGGGATCTTCACCGACCGCCCGTCCACGAAGACGGTGAGACGCGAGTGGATGTGGAAGGCGACCTGCTCGCCGGCTTGGCACTGGATGCCGTCGACGGAGCCGCCCGGCTGCAGCGAGCCGGCGGGGGCGAGATCCGGACCGGTTTCGAGCGGCGGTCCCTCCGGTCCCGGATTTCCGAGAGCCGGAGCCGGCTCGAGGTGCCCCAGCTTCGAGATCGATTCGGTGCGGATCGGTTCGACCTGTGTTGACGTGCCGTGTCCTCCGTTGCTGCTGATCGCCAGCGGGAGCCCGACGGCGAGGCCGATCAGGACGAGCAGGACGACGCCGCCGATCAGTAGCGTGCGCCGCGAGACGCGAGAATCCCGACCGCCGCTGCCCTTCGAGCGCACCGGCGGAGGAGTCTTGCCTCCCGACGCAGCCGTCTGCCGCTGCCGCCTCGACTTCTTGCCACTCGGCATGCGCCCGAAAAGTAGCTGCGCCGGCGGCCGCTACTCGTAGCCGAGGTCGCGGAGGCGCTCGACCATCTGGCGCTCCTCCTCCTCGGAGTAGACCGGCTCGTCGCTCGCCTCGCGCGGCGTCTCCGTTGCGACCGCTTCGGCGGTCGCGCCGCCCTCTTCCTCGAGGATCGCCGCGAGCGGTTCGCCGTCGAGTCCCTCCGCCGAAAGTCCGAGCAACTGCAGGATCGTCGCCGGCAACTGCACGATCTCGGCGCCGTCCGGCAGGTCCGCCGGCTGGATTCCCGGGCCGGTGGCCGCGAGGATGCCGGTGACGCCGTGGTGGCCGGAGTAGCCGTAGGAAACCTCCGGATCGAGCCGCTCGTGCCGTTCGAAGGCCTCGGTCCAGCGGCGGCGAGAAGGGTCGACGTTGATCCGCTCGTCGTGTGGGATGAGCATCAGCTCCGGCGCCTTGTCCAGGAAGGGCCCGTGGAAGAGCTCCTCCTTGCGCAGCACCTGGAAGGCCGGCTCGCCCGTCTCCGGGTGCGGCACCTCGGCGAGCTCCGCCGCGAGCGCGTCGATGTACGCAGGGTCGTTTCTCGCGCGGGTGAGCTCTCCGAGGTAGAGCTGTCCCTGGGAGGCGAACCCGTACGCGCGCGTCGTGCCGAAGTCGATGTCGGCGAAGAGCCGATCCCCTGCGGGCCGCGGAAGGAACGGGACGGCGTCGACGGCTCGGCCGTACCAGCCGACCGTCCGCACGAGCTTCTGGTCGACGCGCGCCAGGTAATCGAGCCGGCCACGTCGCCACGGCTGCAGGGACCGCTTGCGGAAGCGGAGATGGCCGCGCTCCTCGAGCCAACGGTCGAGGTGAAACATCCAGTAGATCGGCTTCATCCCGTGGTCCGAGAAGAGGAGCACGGTCGGCTCCTCGCCGTATTGCGCCTCGGCTGCGTCGATCAGCTCGCCGCACAGCTCGTCGACGCGCTCGTAGACCCGGAGGAGCTCGTCGCCGGCTCCACTCGCCTGATGCGCCGGATGCCCTGGGTCGAAGCGGGCGTAGCCGAGATGGCCGACATGGTCGGTGCTCATGAAGTCGACGCACAGCAGACCGAGATCCGGCTCCAGCTCGTAGACGAGCTTGCAGACGCCGGCCATCTGCTCCGCGTGCTCGAGCAGCCGCTGCGTGTAGGCCGGGAAGTCCTCCCACCAGCGCTCGGCCATCGGATGGTGGGCGGTGACGAGGTCGGGATACGCGGCGAAGATCCGCTCCGCGGCGCTCGCCGGCAGGATCTGCGGCCGCTCCGGCCCGCCGTAGCCGGTCACGACGATCCCGTCGAGCGGCTCGGCCGGGTACGTGAACGGGATCCCGATGTACGCCGAGCGGATTCCGGCCGAGCCGAGCAGGCGCCAGAGCGGCGTGCCGGCGCGACTCGCGGCGCTCTCGAGCTTCTGCGTGCCGCGGTTCGGGTTGGTGGTGAAGTTGAAGATGCCGTGGCCGCCCGGATTGAGCCCGGTCAGGAACGTCGACCACGCGGTCGGCGTGAAGGCAGGGATCGTCGAGCGGAGCGGCCCGAACGTCCCCTCGCGCGCGAGGCGAGAGATGGTCGGGCAGCTTCCCCTCGCCCATGAGTCGCTGCACGAGCTCGTAGTCGGCGCCGTCAAAGGCAAGGGCGAGGACGCGTCTCATCTGCCTAGCACCTCGCTGTAGACCTGCTCTAGCTGAATGGTCGGGTCACCGAAACGGGCGTGTACCTCGCGGAGGTTCCGCTCGCCGTAGCTTCGGCGCAGCGCGGGGTCGCGGGCGAGGCGCACCATCGCGGCCGCGACCGCATCGACGTCGTGCCGGTCGACGAGCTCTCCTCCTTCACCCTGCTGAATCCACTCGTCCATGGAAGGCGCGAGGCCGACGACGAGCGGGACGCCGCTCGCCATCGTCTCGAGCAGCGAGGCGGGGGAGGAGTCGACGTCCGCGAGCGTGACTGCGAAGTCGGCGGAGGCGGTCACCGACGGCAGGTCTCCGGCGTGAACGTCCTGCACGGCCATGTACCGCTCGAGCCCTAGCTCCGCGGCGAGACGGTCGAACTCGGTGCGGGTCCAGCCGCCGCCGGCGCTCGAGAAGAGCCGCAGCTCCGGCGCCTCTTGCCTCGCCTTGGCAAAGGCCTTCAGGACGATGTCGAGGTTGGAGTACGGCCGAAAGTTGCGCAACGAGAGGCAGACGACCGCGTCGTCTGGCCAGCCGAGCGCACGCCAACGGAAGCGGTCGGCGTGCCGGGGCGAGTAGCCGTCGATGCGCGCGTGCCAGAAGATGCGGTGGAACTTGCTGCGGTCGGCGCCGAGCCGGACTGCCGCATCCTCGAGCGCCTGCGAGTTGACGACGTACGCGCGCGCTCGCTCCGGCGCGATCGCGACACGCGCTCGCTTCTCGGCCTCGGGCGAGTTCCAGGCGTCGACGATCGCGTCCTTCCCCCACGGGCTGACGACGAGCGGCTCGAGGCCGGCGCGCGCGGTCCAGTAGCCGTACGGGAGGAGGTAGTGCGAGTGGACGACGTCGGGCTGGACGCGGCGCGCGAGCCCCGCGAGCGCAGGTGCCATCCGGTAGCGCCGCACCAGCGGGACGCGCAGCAGCCGGTCGAGATCGAGGAACTGGTGGACGTGGAGGCCGTCGAGCTCGCCCTCGCGCGGGTTGACCCGGCCGGACGCGACGTGCACCTCGTGGCCGCGCTCCGCCAGCCGGGTCGCCCAGCGGGCGAAGTGGCGCGACTTCGCGTCTCCGACCCCGAGGATGCGCAAGGCCTCAGCCACGCTGTCCTGCGCCGGTCATCGTGCGGACACCCCGCAAGGCGTGGCGGCCGAGCTGCACGAGCGCGGGCTTCGGGTCGTCGCGCGAGAAGACGGCATCGACGTACGGCGGCCGCTCGATCGCGTGACCCGAGCCGGCCATGAGCGTGATCGCCCAGCGCTTGCCGTCGCCGTGCATGCGCGCGGGCGGCAGCGGGTCGCCGACCAGGTCGCGGTATGCGATCCACGGCAGGTCGACGCCGCACGCGGCGGCGAGGCTGTGCCACTGCCAGAGCCGCGGGTTGACCTCGAGCAGCTTGTAGCGGCCGTCGCGCGGGTCGCGCATCATCTCGACCTGCGAGATCCCGTGGAAGCCGAGCGCGCGCAGGAGGGTGAGTCCCTGCTCGACGACCTCCTCCACCCACAGCGCCTCGCCGGCGCGCGCGCTGCCCATGTAGCCGCGTGTCTGGCTCAGCTTGTGCCCCGAGAACAGCCCGAGCGCCTGCCCTTCGCGGTCGAGGTAGCTTCCGAGGGTGTACATCTCCTCCGGGCCGGACGGAATGAGCTCCTGCACCATCGGCTCGTGCGGCGCTGCGAGCTCGTACGCTCGATCGAGCTCGGCCGGTGTCTGACAGCGGAAGAGCTGGCGCTTGTGGCTGCGGCGGAAGCCGACGTTCGCCGACGGTTTGACGATCAGCGGGAAGCCCACCTCCTCGCCCGCGGCACGAGCCTCCTCGGCTGAGCCGGGATAGAGCGTGCGGGGGACTGGGACTCCGGCGGCTTCCGCGGTCTCCAGCTGGTGCCGCTTGCTCTGGATCTTCTCCAGTACGTCCCAGGCCGGGAACGGAAAGCGGTAGCGCTCGCCGAGCGCGTCGGCGTGGCGCGCGATCGCGTTCAGATGCTCGTCGTGGGTGGGGAAGATGGGGAGGACGTCGGCCGTCTCCTCGCCGATGGCCCGCAGCGCGTCGATGAAGCCGTCCTCGTCGTCGAGGGGCTCGGGCGCGATGCGTGCCTCGGCGTACCGCGAGCGAAGCCCGAGCGCGAACGACCGGTGATCGACCGCGAGCACGCGCAGGCCCTTTCGGCCGAGGGACCGGATCGCCGCCAGGCCGTTCACCCATGCGACCTCGACGACGACGGCCGTGCCCCTCCCAGACATCCGCGCGAGTCTAGTGCGCCGTCTGGTGATGGTCTCGCGTTCCTGGTGGCGAAAAGCGAGCGAGGCAAGGACGCAGGGAGTCCCGGTAGCCGAAGCCACCGGGGCGACAGAGGACGAAGAAGCCGGCGCAGCCGGCCGACGAGCGAAGCGAGGAGTCGCGAAGCTTTGCAGCCGTCAGCGACGCCCTGAGCATCGCCGGACGGCGCACTAGTTATGGGCCGGAAGCAGTCGCCGCAAGCGCTTCCGCTCGTCCGGGAGATAGAAGCCGAACGCCGCGAGCAGGAGCGGATACGCGGCGGTCAGGGCGAACGCGAGCACGAGCGAGTGCGGGAACGCCTCGCCGACTCCGGTGAGAGCGCCGGCGGCGAGGAGGACGATCGCGACGCGCCGCCACTGGTAGCGCACGGGGTAGACGCGCTGCGCGTTCCAGGTCCGGACGATCATGAGGAGGATGGTCGCGGCGAGGGTCGCGTAGGCGGCGCCGAGCATCCCGTACGCGGGAATCAGCCAGAGGTTGAGCGTGAAGTTGAAGACCGCGGCAGCCGTTGCGGCGATCCAGTTGAACTGGGTCCGGCGCGTGCGACCGGTGGCGATCGTGACGACGATGAAGCCGGCGACGAAGACACTCGAGAAGGCAAGTGCAGGGACCGCCGAGGCGGCGGGCCAGAAGCCGGGCTTCCGCCCGAGGAAGTGCACGATCCACGGTGCGAACAGGCTCAGGCCGACCGCGACCCAGGCGGCGATGAACATCAGGTAGGTGAGGACGAAGGAGTACGCGCGTTTCGCCTCCTTCTCGTCCTCGATCGAGTACGCGAACGCGGGCCACGCGATCTGGAAGGCGGTGAAGAGGAGCACCATCGCCATGCTGATCTTGTTGGCGAGCGAGTACTGCCCGACCTGGACGATCGCGTACTGGCCGTGCAGGAGCTTGCTGATCATGAAGCGGTCGCCGAAGTTCATGACCCACATCGCGAGCGCGGCCCCCATGAGCGGGAACCCGAAGCGGTTGAGGGAGTGCAGCAGCTTGCGGTCGAACTGGAGGCCGAGCTGCTCCCGGCGGTAACCGAGCAGAGCGAGGAAGACGACGAGCGTGCCGCTGAGGTTCCCGACGATGATTCCGAGCGGGCCTTCGTGATAGACGACGACGAGGATCACGGTCAGCGGGACGGTGATGCCGATGTTCAGTAGCGTCGCGATCGAGAAGGCGACCGACCGTTGCTCGGCGCGGAACAGGTTCGTCATCTGCGCGTAGTTGACGTTCACCCAGAGGAGGACGCCCGTGGCGATTACGAGGCTCGTGCCGCTTCCCTGGAGCTGGGCGCCGGGGTGGTCGGCGACACCGAGCAGGGTGGCGAGTTGCGGCGCGAAGACGATGCAGAAGACCAGTGCGAGCGTCGAGTACCCCATCTGGGCCCAGAAGACGGTGCGGATCAGCCGACGGTGGTAGTCGCGATCCTTCTCCACGAAGTAGAAGCGGATGAAGCCGAAATTGGCGCCGCCCCGGATCACCACGACCGCCACGGCCATTGCGGACATGAGGAGCTCGATCCGGCCGTAGTCGCCCGCCGAGACATAGCTCGTGTAGATCGGCAGCATGATGATCGCGAGGAAGCGCGACATCAGGCCGCCGACGCCGTAGATCACGGAGTGGCGGCTGAGCTCGAGGAGTTGTGAGGCGAGGGACCGTGGCTTGCCGTCGCCGGGCTCTGGAGGGCTCGTGGGCTTCTCTTCAGTGACCTGGCTCACGAGGGCAAGGGTAGCCCGCTGCCTGGCGGGACAATCCGTTTTCGGCACTACACTCGCGCCGTGGCGATCCCCGCTTCTGTCGAGCAGCGGGCGCGCTGGGTGCTCGACATGGTGGGAGCTCCCGGCCTGCGTCTCGGCGACGACCTGCCGTATCGGCCCGACGCATGGGAGGCGGTCGAGCATGGCCGGCTCCCCGAGGGAGACGAGCTCGCAGCGGCCTTCTTCCATCTCGCGCGGGTCGAGGAGCGGGGGGCCGAGCCCGACCGCCACGGACGCTTCCTTGCCGCCTCTTCGTGCCTCGATCCGCTCGATCCGCCGCTCGAGCGGCTGCGACGGGAGCTCGGTGCCGAGCCGCCGCGCTACCGCGGAGCACGGTTCGCCGTTGCGCTCACGCATGACGTCGACGTCCCGTGGCGCTGGACTCCGATCGGTGTCCGCGGCGCCGCCGCCCGGCTGAAGCGTCACGCTCTCGCAGGCCGCACAGGCCCCGCGATGCACGAGGCGCGTGGGCTCGCCCGGGTGCCGCTCCACAAGCTGCGCGGCACGGATCCCAACTGGCGGTTCGCGGAGGTCGCCGCCGAGGAGCGCTCGCTCGACGCCCGCTCGACCTTCTTTCTCATGGCCGGGCACGGGCACCGCGCCGACGGCGCCGCGCCCGAGGCGTACGAACGCCTGCGGCCGCGGCTCGTCGAGACGCTGCTCGAGGCAGGTGCGGAGGTGGGGCTCCACGGCAGCTACCTCGCCGCGGAGGATCTCGAGCGGCTCGCGCGCGAGCGTGTCGCGCTGGCGCAGCTCGACGGCCCGCTGATTGGGCAGCGCTACCACTACCTCCGCGTCGACCCGCACCGGAACCTCGCGCCGCTCGCCGGCATAGGCTTCCGGTACGACACGTCGCTCGGCTTCCCGGATGCGCTCGGCTTCCGCGCCGGCATCGCGCATCCGTTCCGACCGTGGGACTTGGCGCGCGACCGAGCAGCCGACCTCGTCGAGGTGCCGCTCGCGGTGATGGACGCGACGCTCTCCGAAGAGCGCTACGCCGACCTCTCGGCGGCCGAGGCGAAACCCCGAGTGCTCGCGATCCTCGACTGGGCGGCCGAACACGGCGGCGCCTTCTCGATCCTCTGGCATCCGGAGCGGTTCGACGGCCCGAGCGCACGCGGTTGGGACCGGCTCTACTTCGAACTGATCGAGGCCGTGCGGGAACGAGGCGGGATCTGTCTCTCGGCCGGAGAGCTCGCCGGTCTGGCAGCGGAACGCTTCGGGCTGCCCCGCGACTAGCCTTGCCACATGGCCAAGCGCGTCCTCGTGATCGGGCTCGACTGCGCGGCGCCGCAGTTCGTCTTCGACCGCTGGCTGCCGGAGCTGCCGACGATCCGCTCGCTCACCGAGCGGGGCTCGTTCGGTGTCCTGCGCTCCTGCGACCCGCCGATCACGGTGCCGGCGTGGTCGGTCATGACCTCCTCGCGCAGCCCGGGCTCCCTCGGCTTCTACGGTTTCCGCAACCGGCGCGACCACTCGTACGACCAGCTCGTCTTCGCCGACTCCCGCGCGGTGCGCGTGCCGCGCGTCTGGGACATCCTCTCGGCGAGGCAACGCGACGTGATCGTGCTCGGCGTGCCCCAGACCTATCCGCCGAGCCGCGTCAACGGAGCGCTCGTCTCGTGCTTCTTGACCCCGGACACGCGGACGAGCCGTTACACGTATCCGCCTGAGCTGAAGGACGAGATCGAGCAGGTTGTGGGCCACTATCTCGTCGACGTCGAGGACTTTCGCTCCGACGACAAGGACCGGCTGCTCGACCAGATCGAGGAGATGACAGAGAAGCGGTTCCGCCTCGCAGAGCACCTGCTCGAGACCCGGCCGTGGGATCTCTTCTTCATGGTCGAGATGGGTACCGACCGGATCCACCACGGCTTCTGGCGCTTCACGGACTCCGAGCACCGGCTGTTCGAGCCCGGCAATCCCTACGAGCACGCGATGCTCGACTACTACCGGCGGCTCGACGCGAAGATGGCGAGCCTCCTGCGGTTCGCCGACGACGAGACCGCCGTGCTCGTCGTCTCGGATCACGGCGCGAAGCGCATGGACGGCGGCATCTGCATCAACGAGTGGCTGCGACGCGAGGGGTACCTCGTGCTGCACGAGGAGCCGAACGAGCCGACGCGGCTCACACCCGACCTCATCGACTGGTCGCGTACCGTCGCCTGGGGCGAAGGCGGCTACTACTGCCGGCTCTTCCTCAACGTCGAAGGACGCGAGCCTGAGGGGATCGTCTCCCCGGCCGACTTCGACCGCGTGCGGGACGAGTTGAAAGAGCGGCTCGAGGCCCTCGGCGACGACCAGGGCCGGCCGATCGGGACGGTCGCGCATCGGCCGGAAGAGCTCTACGCGGAGGCCCACGGGATCGCGCCCGACCTCCTCGTCTACTTCGGCGACCTCTACTGGCGGAGCGTCGGCCTCGTGGGCACCGGGACAGTGCACGTGTTCGAGAACGACACGGGTCCGGACGACGCCAACCACGCACACGAGGGTCTGTACGTGCTCGTGGCTGACGGCGTCCCGGCCGGAGAGGGGCCTGAGCGTGCGCTGCCCGACGTGGCGCCGACGCTGCTCGAGCTCCTCGGCGAGGCCGTGCCGGCCGACATGGAGGGGCAGAGCATGCTCGGGCTGACGGCTCCCGACGGAGCCGAGCCGGTCGCCTTTCGCGACGATTCCGTCACGGACACGCCCACCCTTTCGCAGTAGGCTCGACGGTGGGTGGAGGCGCGGGGTGGCCCCAGAGTGAGCCGCCGATTGACGCCCGACCGTACACTCCGGCCGTGTCCGAGGTGGATGCGTCGCCGACCGAACCGGTCCTCGAGTGGGACACGCCGCTCTTCCGCATGGCGCGCGCCCAGTACGAGCAGGCCCTTCCCCACGCGGGCATCTCGGACATGGTCGCCGAGCGGCTCAGCTTCCCCGAGCGAGCGGTCATCGTCAGCGTCCCGCTTCGCCGCGACGACGGTGTCGTCGAGGTCTTCCCGGGGTACCGCGTCCAGCACTCGACCGTGCTCGGCCCGACGAAGGGCGGCATCCGCTACGACCTGGAGGTTTCGCTCGGTGAATGCGCCGCCCTCGCGACCTGGATGACGTGGAAGTGTGCGCTCCTACGGCTCCCGTACGGCGGCGCGAAGGGCGGCATCCGTTGCGACACCCACACACTCTCGCAGCGCGAGCTCGAGCGTCTCACCCGCCGCTTCACCTCGGAGCTCATCCGCGATTTCGGCCCTCAGACCGACATCCCCGCCCCGGACATGGCGACGAACGAGCAGACAATGGCCTGGATGATGGACACGTACTCGATGCAGACCGGCTACGCCGTGCCGGAGGTCGTGACGGGCAAGCCGATCTCGATCGGCGGCTCCGTCTTCCGGCGCGAGGCGACCGGTGCCGGCGTTGTCATGGTCGCGGAACGGGCCGCCCGGCGGCTCGGGTACGAGCTCGCCGACCACTCGTGCGTTGTGCAGGGCTTCGGGAACGTGGGCGGCGTGGCAGCTTCCGAGCTGCACGACCGCGGCGCGCGCGTCGTCGCCGTCTCCGACGCATCGGGCGGCGTCCACGCGGAGACGGGCCTCGACGTTCCCGCCCTCCGGGCCTACGTCGCGGAGCACGGTTCGCTCGCCGGGTACGACCGCTGCGAGCGGATCACGAACGAGCAGTTGCTCGAGCTCCCGTGCGACGTCCTGGTCCTCGCGGCCCGCGAAGACCAGTTAACGAGCGCGAACGCCGACCGCGTCCACGCGTCGCTCGTCGTCGAGGGTGCGAACGGCCCGACGACGATCGAGGCAGACGAGATTCTCGGCGCCCGGGGAATCCACGTCGTCCCGGACATCCTCACGAACGCGGGCGGCGTCACCGTCTCGTACTTCGAGTGGGTTCAGGATCTCGGCCGGCTCTTCTGGGATCGCGACGAGATCCGGCGCAAGCTGTCCGACAAGATGACCGACGCGTTCGATCGTGTCTACTCGATCTCCGCCGAAAAGGGGATCACCCTGCGTCAGGCGGCCATGGTCGCGGCCATCCGCGAGGTCGCCGCCGCCCTCGAGGCGCGCGGAATGTTCCCCTGAGAGCGAGAATGCGCACGATGTCCGCAGAGACCGTCCGCGACGCGATGGTGCCCGAGCCGACGACGCTCGCCGCGACCGCGAGCGCTCAGGAGGCGGGCCGCTGCTTCGCCGACAACGGCGACGTGCGAGCGATCTTCGTCACGGAGGAGGGCGGACGCCTGCTCGGCGTCGTGACGCGGAAGACGCTCGTACGCGAGGTCGTCGCCGCGGGACTCGAGCCGCGCGCTGTGACTCTGCGCACGATCGCCGAGCCGCCGAACTTCACCCTCGACGCGGGCCTCCAGCTCGAAGGCGCGTTCCGCTTCCTCGAGGAGCAGGACCTCGAGAGGGTCCCCGTCGTCGAGGAGGGCGGGCGCCTGGTCGGCGTCCTCTCGCGCGCCGTCGTCCAGCGCCGCCTCGCCGAGACCGAGCCGCCCGAGGACGAGCCTTCGGAAGGCGAGGAGCAGCCGGGCTCGCTCGTCCTGTAGTGCGCTCGTTCTCTAGCAGCAGGTGTAGGCGCCGGGAGGCGCTGCACCCTCTTCCGGCTCCGGGAGCTCGGCCGCTGCCAGCGCCGCGCCGTGCAGCAGTCCTCGCTCGCTCACGGTGATCGCGTCGAGCGAATAGGCGTCGAGCAGCGAGACGAGGATCGCGCCGCCCGCGACGATGACAGGAGCGCGTTCCGGTTCGAGCGCAGGCACCCGCTGTCGTTGCTCGAGCGGGAGAGCGGCCAGCCGGTCGAGCTGGGTTTGGGCTCCCTTGCGGGTGAGCCGATGACCGTCCACTCGGTTCCGGTCGTACTCCTCGAGGCCGAGATCGAGCGCCGCGAGGGTTGTGATCGTCCCGGCGACGCCGATCGCGGCAGTCGGAGCGGGCTCCAGCTCCGGCAACACGGCCCGCGCTGCCGCCCCGAGCGCCTCGATCTCCTCGCCGTGGCGCTCCGTGAACCGAACCGAGCCCATGGGCAGGCTCGTCTGGAAGCCGTCGAGGACGAGCTCCGTCGAGCCGCCGCCGATGTCGACGATCAGCGTCCCCGGGACGACGTCCCCGAGCCCGCGCAGCATCAGCTCCGCCTCGTCGTCACCGGAGAGCAGTCGGGTCACGAAGCCGTAGCTCCACTCGATCTCGCCGAGGAAGGCCTCGCCGTTCTCCGCGTCGCGGACCGCGCTCGTCGCGACGAGCAGCGTTCGGTCGGCGCCGAGCGACTCGGCGGTGCGGCGGTAGTCGGAGAGGACGTTGCGGACGCGCGCGATCGGAACGGGCAGGAGGCGGCCGCGCGCGTCGACGCCCTCGCCGAGACGCGTGATGCGCGTCTCGTGGTGCAGATCCTCGACGTGGCCGTCGCCGACTTCGGCCACGAGGAGGCGGGTCGTGTTCGTCCCCAGGTCAACGGCGCCGACGATCATCGACGAGGGACGAAGGCGACGACGGGTCGGAAGGTGACTTGCGCCTCGTCGAGCGCCGCGCGGAGGACGGCGAGCCGGGCGAGCGATACGCGCAGGCGACGGAGGCTCTCCTGCAGCTCGAGCGTGTCCTCGGCGGCTGCGAGCTTTGCCTCGACCGCCTCGGCGCTCGCGGAAAGCTCGTCGAGCCCGCGGAGCACCGTCCCGCGCGTCTCTGCGAGGCGTTGCCACGCCTCCCATGCGCGCACGACGAGTAGCGCAGCCGCTGCTGCTCCCGCCAGCGCGACGACGATCAGCGCGGCCCAGATCGCCCAATCCCACATGGAGGCCAGCGTAACGAGAGTGCTACAATCGGGCCCACGACGCGGGGTGGAGCAGTCAGGTAGCTCGCCGGGCTCATAACCCGGAGGTCGCAGGTTCAAATCCTGCCCCCGCTATCGAGGAGCCCCGCAGCCGCGGGGCTTTTCATGTCACTGGTGGGGGCGGCCGCCGGCTAGACGAGGTTTGGAGGCCACATGGCGGAGAAGGAACAGAAGATCGAGGTCGAAGGCGCTGTCGTCGAGTCGTTCCGAAGCGGCCAGCATCGAGTCGTCCTCGACAACGGGCACGAGACGCTGGGCTACACGTCGGGCCGGATGCGCCGGTATCGGATCCGGATCAACCCGGGCGATCGGGTCAAGATCCAGCTTTCGCCGTACGACCTGACGCGCGGCCGCATCGTCTACCGCGAGTCGTAGTTCTGCAGCGCAGCTGAAACGCGTCGGGCGTGAGGACGCTCGCGCAGGCGAGCGAGTTACGGCCTTGAGCGCGCGGTGGCGAGCAACTGTCGGAACGCGACCCGGCTGTTGCGGTAGTCACGGCCGCCGACGGCTGGCGTTGCGACTTCGGCCGGATCACGCACTTCGGGAAAGCGATTGAGGCCGCGTGACGCGACCTCAATCGCTCATACCGGCTGCTCAGCCCGTGATGTTGCCGGTGGCGCCGTTGAAGTTCTGCTCCATGTGGCCGTTCGCCCCCGCGTCGTAAGTGAAGTCGTACCCGGTCAGGGTGCCGCTCACTCCCACCCGGAAGAACGCGGCCACGAAGGCGTCGTTCTGGGCGACGTTCGCCGACGTCACGGTGGTGTGAGGCGAGCACGGCGCTCCGCACGAGGCGTAGGGGTCGAACCCCGAGTTGGCCGGGACAGTGACGGTCATCGATCCGTAGAACGTCCCGGTAACGCCGCCCACCTGCTTTGTGGCGCAGACGGGGGCGTCCGGGGGGTTGGGCTGCCCGACGCCGGCTCTCGTGACGAAGGTGCCCTTCACGACCTTGGTCAGGACGTACGACCCGTCGGGCTGCGTCGCGACAACGTACGTCGCATCGAAGGTATCGGTTGCCCAACCTGCACCACTCCCATTGTCGGAACAGGCTCCGGTGTCCGGACCGGTAGCACCCGCGAAGCTGTAAACGAGCGGTGAGTTGATTCCGCTATCTCCCTTGGCTCCGGTGTCGCCCTTCGCGCCTGGAGCTCCCGCGGCACCGGTGGCACCCTTCGCACCCTTCGCACCCTGCTTCCCGACGATGCACGTTTTGTGCCCGTACTTGGAGTTAGTAGAAACGTCGAGGTGCGACGCTCCGCGACCCGTGTGATCGACGTACACGCAGAAGCGAGATGTTTGCTTCGCGGTCGCTCCTGCCAGCGCACCCGAGGTGACGCCAAGCACCAATGCAAGCGCGCAGATGATGAACAAGCCCTTCTTCATAGAGCCCCCTCTTATTGCTGCCTACGGGCCAGCCGTCATATGCACACGGCGTGGTTGCAATCGACCTTTTCCCAGAAGCCATCCGTTTCATGCGTGACCACGTCACCCTCTCGATTGCCCCATCCCAGATGGTTCACGCGCGAGCCGGTTCAGGGGTCATTCCGGGACACTGGCCCAGGCAAGCGACCTCTCACCGAGCCCTTGCTTGCAACAAGGGTGTGCGCGAGCTAGGTTCGAAGCGTGAGAGCGAAACAACTGATGTGGCTCTTCCGCGTGGGGATCGCCGCAACCTCACTGTACGTCGTCATGAAGAAACGCCCTAAGCGCTCGTCGTCGACCTAGTCGCTTGCGGCCGCGGTCGCTGAGCCGCTGCCAGACCCATCGCTCGGGGGTCATTCCGGAACACTGGCCCACGGCAGCATCCTCCTCCCCGTGCGGATGCGGATGCGTCGGTGTAACTCCAGCGGGCGCGTGCAAGTCCGCGCAGCGGCCGCTTACCGAGTTGCCTGCTACGCATGAAGGCGGCTCCTAACGCGGCTTGCCTGCCAGTAGCCAAGCGGCCTCGGTGCGGAACTCAGGAGGAAGTGGGCCGGGATGATTGCGCTTTGCGAGTACGAACTCGCGCCGTTCCTCGACGAGGCAGCCGTCGCCCTGGTACAGGGTGTGGTGGCGATTCGTGTCCACGATTCGACCGCCGACTACACAGATGGTCAACCAGGAGTAGCTCGCATTGACCCCGTCACCTACTCCTTCGGGGTCACCCGTGCCGGTTCCCGAGATCGGATAGTCGTACTGAAACGGCTGCACCGTTCGCTGGCCGCCGGACGATTCTCTGGGGAGCACGCGAAACGCTGCCTTCGCAGTCATCCCTATCTTGATCCGCCGCACTTGCGCCTTCGTGACGCAGAGATCTCCCCTCCCGCCGCACTTCGCACCCTCGCCGCCAGAGCCGCAGCCCACGAGGATGATTGCGACACTCGCCATCAACGCGAGCCGAGCCATCCCCCCGGAAGGTTAGCCCGCTCAGAAGTCATTCCTGAACACTGGCCCAGCGGAGAGTCCTGTCGCCTGACGTCGGTGCTCAGGGGAACGGGGGGATACAGCGCGTCCAGTCAAGCCGATTCATCACGCTCTCGAAGAACTCCCAGACGCGAAGCGACCAGACTCCGAACACGCTGAGAGTCTAGGCGGCTCGACTGTCGCCTCCGGGCACCGCCGCGGCGGCTGTCATTCTGGGCGGATGGAGCAGGTCTCGGTCGTCCGGTTGCGGCTCGGCGTGGCGCTGATCGGCATCTGGTGGATCCCTATCTGGCTCCTCGCTCCGCTCGTCGCGCACGTTGTCGGTCAGCCCGTCGGATCGGTCACGGTCGTCATCGCGATCGTGCAGACGATCATCGGCCTGATCGGGGTGCTGTTGGCCGGACGGCAAGCAGCGAAGATCGTCCGTCACACCGGCTTCCGCGCCGTGCCCGCGAAGATCTGGCACGTCCTCTGGACGGGAAAGCTCGTCGAGCCGGAACCACCGGAGGCGACCGGCGCGTCAGAAACCTCCGCTAGCTGAGCCCGACTGCCTGCGCCAGCAGGAAGACGTTGAGCGCGCTGATCAGCGCGGCGATCGCGACCGCAACGACGGTGGTCGCGCGCCGGTTCACGTGATCGCCCATCACGTCCCGGCGGCTCGTCAGAAGCACGAGCGGCACGAGGGCGAACGGGATACCGAAGGAGAGCACGACCTGGCTGAGGACCAGCGCATTCGTCGGACTGACTCCGACGGCGAGAACGATGAGGGCGGGGAGCATCGTCAGGGTGCGGCGCGCGAGCAGCGAGATTCGCAGGTTGACGAAGCCCGCCATCACGACCTGGCCGGCATACGTGCCGACGCTCGACGACGAGATGCCGGATACGAAGAGCGCGACGGCGAAGGTGAGCGCGGCGGTCCCGCCGACGAGATGCTCGAGACCGGCGTGCGCGCCCCGCAGGGTGTCGACATGGGACCAGCCGGGGCGGTCGTGGAAGAGCTTGGCGGCGACACCGAGCATCGCCATGTTCACGAGGCCGGCCAGCCCGAGCGCCACGATCACGTCCGTCCGCCCGAACGACAGCAGCCGACGACGCTCGGTCTCGTCCCGCACCGGCGTTCTGCCCTTCGTGAGCGCCGAGTGGAGATAGATCGCGTGCGGCATGACGGTGGCGCCGATGATCCCGACGGCGAGGTAGACCGAGCTCAGGCCGTCGAAGTGGGGGACGAGTCCGGCGGCGGCGCCACCCGCGGATGGTCCGATTTTCAGCGTCTCGTAGAGGAAGCCGAGCAGGATCAGCCCGAGGAATGCGGTGATCGCGAGCTCGAACCGGCGGAAGCCGTGCCGCTGCAGCTCGAGGAGCCCGAAAGCGATCACGCCGGTGATGAGCCCGGCGGGCAGCAGCGGAACGCCGAACAGGAGATTGAGGCCGAGCGCCGCACCGATGAACTCCGCGATGTCGGTCGCCATCGCCATCGCCTCGGCCTGGATCCAGAGGCCCCACGCGACCGGGCGGGAGTAGTGGTCGCGGCACAGCTCCGGCAGGTCGCGGTCGGTGACCACCCCGAGCTTCGCGGAGAGGTACTGGATCAGCATCGCCATCAGGTTCGCGGCGAGCACGACCCAGAGCAGGAGGTAGCCGAAGCGGGCGCCGCCCTGGATGTTCGTGGCGAAATTGCCCGGGTCGACGTACGCGACGGCGGCGACGAAGGCAGGCCCGAGCATCGTGAGCGTCGCCCGTACGCGGCCACGGGCGACGATCGCGTGGAGGGGGGTGGCGCCGTGTCGGAAGGCCTCGTAGGCCTCGTCGCTCATGCCTTGCGCTCCCGTTGCACGTGCATTGCGCGCGCCAGCGTGGCGCCGAGTACGTGCACCTCGTCGCCGACGCGGACGAAGAGCGGGCCGTCGAATGGGTGGCGTTCCACGAGCTCGAGCTGCGCTCCGGGGACGATTCCACGCTCGCCGAGGTACCGGAGCATCTCGGGGTCGGTGTCGGAGATCCGGACGAAGGTGGCTGTGTCGCCTGGCTCGAGCTCCGCCAGCGCCGGCCCCGAGGTCTCGGCCAGCTTCAGCTCGCGGCTCGGGATCGGGTCGCCGTGCGGGTCGACCGTCGGGTTGCCGAGCTTCGCCGCGATGAGCTCCTCGAGCTCCTCCGAGAGCGCGTGCTCGAGCACCTCGGCCTCGGCGTGCACCTCGTCCCAGGTCATGCCCAGGCTCTCGACGAGGAACAGCTCGACGAGCCGGTGGTGGCGAATCACCTCGAGCGCCACGCGTCGGCCGCGCTTGGTGAGCCGCACGCCGTGGTAGCGCTCGTGCTCCACGAGCCCGAGCGCGGCGAGCTTGCGCAGCATCCCGGACACCGAGGCGGGGCGGACCTCGAGCAGCGTGGCGAGTTCCGTCGTCGACGCGGCCCCTTGGCGGGACTCGAGCGTGTAGATCGCCTTCGCATAGTCCTGCACCGCGGCGGTCAGTTCGCGGGTCTCGGACGCGGCCGGATTTTGAGCCATGCCTAAATTCTAGATTAGGTGCGGTATTCGGGCAAGGGGATCCGCGCAGGCACCGATGCCGAGAGGTTCCGATCGCGCGACCGTCGGAAGAAACACGGAACAGGAGGTGTCCGATGAGATCGCTCGTCGTCTACGAGTCGTGGTTCGGCAACACCCGGCGCGTGGCAAGAGAGGTCGCGGATGCGCTCGCAGTGGAGGGAGAGGTCGACGTCCTCTCGGTCGACGACCCGCCGCCGCCGCTCGACGGAATCGACGTGATCGTGCTCGGCGCTCCGACCCACGTCCACGGACTCTCTAGCGGGCGCTCCAGAGAGGCCGCGCTCGAGCAGGGCGCGCAGGGCGGCAGACCGGGAATCGGCGTCCGCGGCTGGATCGACCGGCTGCCGGACGGCTGTGACGCGAAGATCGCCGTCTTCGACACGCGAGCGCAGAAGCCCGCGTGGCTCGTGGGCTCCGCCGCCCACGGGATGGCCCGCCGCCTGCGGCGCCACGGCTACGGCTTGGTCGTGGAGCCCGAGAGCTTCTTCGTCGAGGGAACGCCCGGTCCCCTCGAGGAGGGCGAGCTGGAGCGTGCGAAGGAGTGGGGGAGGACGCTCGCGAACGAGGTGGTGCCAGCAGCGGCATGATCTGACCTGTGCATCACCACGGACACCGGCATGGAGCTGGGGAGGACGCGCGCCGCCTCGGGATCGCGCTCGCGCTGATCCTCGCCTTCATGGTCGCCGAGGTCGTCGTCGGCATCCTTGCGCACTCCCTCGCGCTCCTCTCGGACTCGGCGCACATGCTCACCGACGCCGGCGCTCTGGCGATGTCGCTCATCGTGTTGCGCCTCGCGGCGCAGCCGGCCGGAGGGAATCGTACGTTCGGCCTGCGCCGCTCGGAGATTCTCTCCGCGCAGGCGAACGGCGCCGCGCTGCTCGTGCTCGGCGGGTTGATCGTGTACGGCGCCGTTCGCCGTCTCGTCTCGCCGCCGGACACGCGGGGCGGGGCGATGCTCGTCGTCGCGCTCGTGGGCATCGCCGTCAACCTCATCGCCACGTGGCAGCTCTCGGGTGCGAACCGCCGCTCGCTCAATATCGAGGGGAGCTTCCAGCACGTCCTCAACGATCTCTATGCCTTCATCGCGACCGCCGTCGCCGGGGTCGTGATCCTGACCGCCGGCTGGGTGCGCGCCGACCCGGTCGCGGCGCTGTTCGTCGCGGCGCTCATGCTGCTCGCGGCGTGGCGGCTGCTGCGCGACTCCGGCCGCGTCCTGCTCGACATCGCCCCGGCAGGCCTGCCGGTGGACGAGATCGGGACGGCGATGGTGGCGCACCCCGGGGTTGTGGAGGTGCACGACCTCCACGTCTGGGAGGTCACGACCGAGTTCCCGACGCTCTCGGCGCACGTCCTCGTCGAGCCGGGGGCCGACTGCCACGGCATCCGGCGCGAGCTCGAGGCGCTGCTGCACGAACGCTTCGGCCTCGAGCACACGACGCTCCAGGTCGAGCACGCGCCGGCGAAGCTCGTTCAGATCCGCTGATCGCCCGAGAGGCCTGCGCCTCTGCGTTCACCGTAGCCATGGCTCGAGCGCCTGCTCGAGCTCGCGGCAGCCGCGCGGCCCGACGATCGCCCGGCGGAGCTTCCGTCCGTCGACGACGCAGATCGTCGGCACTTGCTCGACGCGGAACTTCTCCGCGAGGTCCGGCCGGCGCTCGACGGACACTCGCACGAGGTCGAACGTCTCGTGATTCTGCCGCCGTTGCAGGACCTGGGCGATGAAGCCCTCTACGCGTCGGCAGCGGCCGGAGAGAGGCGAGTAGAAGAAGACGAGGCGGGGCCGTTCGGTTGGCCGCGTACCCGGTTGCCGCTGCGGGACGCTGGCCACGAGCATTATGCGTACCCGCAGCGGCAGTTTTGAACCCCGAGTCAGCCGGCGGGTCGGCCGCGAGACGAGCGCTCTAGCTGGCCGACGTGTCGGTTTCGCGGTCGGCGGGAAAGGGTCGGTGGTGACGCGCGCCGACCGGACGTACGCCGCCGCCGCCCGCCGGGTGTGCACCGTCCCCTCGCCCGACTAGGGTCACGCAGTGACGACGGTTCCCCGGCGACTGACGTTCGGCGCGCACGCCGACGCCTACGAGCGCGCACGGCCCGAGTGGCCCGACGAGGCGGCGCGCTGGCTCGTTCCCGACGGCGCGGAGCTCGTCGTCGAGCTCGGCGCCGGCACGGGCAAGCTGACGCGAGCTGTCGACATGCTCGGCGTCCGGGTTGTCGCGGTCGAACCCGATCCGCGGATGCTCGCGGTGCTGCACGGGATCGGCCTCGAAGGCCTACGGGGCTCGGCCGAGGCAATCCCGTTCGGCGACGGGGTGGCGGACGCGGTCGTCGCCGGCTCCAGCCTGCACTGGTTCGAGCTCGAGCAGGCGCTGTCGGAGATCCACCGCGTCCTGAAGCCCGGCGGCCGCTTCGCCTTCGGCTGGAATCACCGCGACGACCGGCATCTCGCGATCGCGCGGATGGCCGAGACCGTCTACGCGGCCCAGATGCGAACCCGTGGGCCTCGCTGGCGCAGCCGCGACTGGCCGACCGAGCTGACCGCAAGCGGTCTCTTCCGGGACGTCGAGGATGCGCTGTTCGACCACGTGCTCGAGCTGCCGCGCGAGGCGCTCGGCGACCATCTGATGTCGTACTCGGGCGTCGCCGCGCTGCCCGAGGACGAGCGCACGCGTGTGTGCGCCGAGGTCGCGGAGATTCTCGATTCCGATCCCTCGGTGAGCGACGCGGCCGGCACGCTCTGGCTGCCGTTCGTCGTCGCCGCCTACCGCGCGAGCAGAGCCGACTAGAGGGTTGACCCGCAGAAGCCCGTGCGGCTCGTGTTGAGGCAGAGGAGCCCGAGCAGGTTGCAGTCGTCGTCGAGCACGATCACCCGCCGGCTCGGACTCGCCGTTGCACGCTCGAACGCCTCGTCGGCTGGAGCATGGGGGGAGATCGTCTCGGCCTCGGCATCGACGTAGGCGAGCGCCGGCTCGCTCGGCGTGGCGTCGGCCGGGACGTGCGTGACGGCGCCCGTGAAAGCCCGGCCCTCGGCGAGCAGGACCATCTGCACCTTCGGGTTCGCTAGTTGCTCGCGGACCTCCGCAACCGACGCGGCTGCGGCAAGCGTCTTCGGGTCGCGCAGCATCAGATCGGCGGCGACCAGCAGCGCTGGTGTATCGGTATCTGAGCTCACCATGCCTTGACTGTACCTAGGCGGATTCCGGTCGGTACGCCGAAGTAAGGACGCCTTCCTCGGTATATGCTGAGGCCGTGCAAGTAGGCATTGCACCGGTGTGTCAGGACGAGGGAGCGCGGCGAATCGTGGGGACGGGGTTGAGCAGGGCGGCGTTGTTGAAGCGAGGAGCGCTCGGCGGAGGGGCGCTGCTCGTCTCGGCATCCGGCTTCTCGGCGTTCGCCGAGGTCGCCTCGGCCGACACGATCCCGGACGGCGACCTCACGTATCTCCGCCTGCTCGTCGCCGCCGAGTTGCTCGCCGTCGACTTCCAGACGCAGGCGCTGAACAGCCGCAAGTTGCGGCACGACGGCGCGTCGGCGGTCATTCGCCGCATGCGCGCCGACGAGAACGCCCACTACGCCAATCTTGCGAGCATGCTGACCGCGGCCGGGCTGACGCCGGCCACCTCTGACGACATCGACTTCACGTACCCGAAGGGGAGCTTCCGCAGCCGGGCCTCGATTCTCAAGCTCGCGGGACGGCTGGAGCGGCTGATGGTCGGCGCGTACCTGGGAGCCGTCGAGAATCTCGACACTCCGGCGGTGCGGCTGCCGATCGGCCAGATTGCCGCCAACGAGGCGCAGCACGCGAGCGCGCTCGCCGCTCTCGGCGGCCGCTCGGCGATCGGGAAGGCGTTTGCGCCCGCGCTGCAGATCGGGGCGGTGTCCGACGCACTGGACGAGTTCGAGAGCTAGCGATGCCGAAGCAGGAATACACGGCGGGCGAGGCGGCGGCAGCGCTCGGGATCAGCCTCGACACGCTCCGCCGCTGGGATCGCAGCGGCCGGATCAAGGTCACGCGCGACCGGAGCAACCGGCGCGTCGTGTCCGCGCAGGAGCTCGACCGGCTGCGCGGCGACGGCCAGGGGACGCACATCAGCGCCCGCAACCGCTTCCGCGCGACGGTGACGGACGTCCAAGTCGACGGCCTGATGGCGCAGGTCGAGCTCGTCGTCGCCGACCCGGTGCGCCTCGTCGCGATCGTCACGCGCGACGCGGTGGAGGAGCTCGGCCTCAAGGAAGGCATGGCCGCGACCGCGATCGTCAAGTCAACCAACGTGATCATCCAGAGCTAGCTGCAGAGCCGGAAAGGGGTTTCATCGGTGTCAGTCCGCCATAGCCGTCTCGCCGTCCTGGTCGCCGTCGCCGCTCTCTTCCTGGTCGCTCTGCCGGCAGGGCGCGCCGCCTCGGCCACGCACCACGTCCAGCGGGCCCCCAGTGCGCAGCTCACGGTCTACGCGGCGGCCTCGCTGACCAACGTCTTCCCGGCGATCGACAAGACCGAGAAATACTCCTTCGGCGGCTCGAACACGCTCGCGGCGCAGATCCAGCAGGGCGCCCCGGCAGACGTGTTCGCCTCGGCCAACATGACGCTGCCGACGAAGCTCTTCCAGGCGGGGCTCTGCTCGAAGCCGGTCGTCTTCACCCGCAACACGCTCGTGATCGTCGTGCCGAAGGCGAACCCGGCCCACGTCCACAACGTCTTCAACCTGACGAAACCCGGCGTGAAGATCGACATCGCCGCCAAGGGCGTCCCGGTCGGCAGCTACACGCTGCAGATCCTGCAGAACATGAACTTGACCGACGCCGTCCTGAAGAACGTGGTCAGCCAGGAGACCGATGTGCGCGAGGTGCTGGCCAAGGTCGCGCTCGGCGAGGCCGACGCCGGCTTCGTCTACTCGACGGACGCGAAGACGGTGCCCGGCAAGGTCAAGGTGATCAAGGTCCCGGCGTGGGCGCAGCCGAAGGTCCAGTACGGCATCTGCGTCGTCTCGAACAGCAGCCAGAAGGCGGCCGCCGCGGCGTTCATCAAGCGCGTGCTGAGCAAGACCGGCCAGAAGAAGCTGCACAAGTTCGGCTTCCTCCCACGCGTTAAGAAGCACAAGAAGTAGGCGGCTCCGAGGATGAAGCGAGCGCTCGGCTACGGCCTCTTCCTCGCGGTCGCGGTCCTGACGCTCGCGTTCCTCGCCCTTCCGATCGTCGGGATCTTCGTCCACACCTCGCCGGGCAAGGTACTCGCCCAGCTCTCGAACCCCGTCGTCAAGGACGCCTTCGTCGTCACGCTGAAGACGAGCGTGCTCGCGCAGGCCGCGATCCTGCTCTTCGGGACGCCGACGGCCTACCTGCTCGCCACCCGGCGCTTTCCCGGACATTCGCTGGCGATCACGCTGGTCGAGCTGCCGCTGGTGCTGCCGCCGGCGGTCGCGGGCGTCGGCCTGCTCGCCGCGCTCGGCCGCTTCGGCCTGCTCGGCTCGAGCTTGAGCGCGCTCGGGATCACGCTCCCGTTCACCCAGACGGCGGTCACGATCGCCGTGGCGTACGTCGCGAGCCCGCTCTACATCCGCCAGGCGATCGCCACCTTCGAGGCGACCGATCCGCACCTGACCGCGGCTTCACGCACCCTCGGCGCAGGCCCGGTCCGCACGTTCTTCCGGGTCGTCCTGCCGCTCTCGCGCGGCGGGCTGGTCGCCGGGCTGGCACTCTCCTTCGCCCGCGGCCTGGGCGAATTCGGGGCGACGATCATGTTCGCCGGCAGCCTGCAGAAGGTGACCCAGACGCTGCCGCTCGCGATCTACCAGGAGTTCGCCGTGAACTTCAATGCCAGCCTCGCGATGGGCGGCGTGCTCGTCCTGATCAGCGCCGTCCTGCTCCTGACGCTCAGAATCGGACTCTCATGGCGAAGCTCGCCCTCGACCAGGTCGCCGTCCCTCTTCGGACTTTCCAGCTCGAGCTGAGCCTCGAGGTCGATTCGACCCTCGCGCTCGTCGGTCCGTCCGGCGCCGGCAAGAGCACCGTCCTCAACGCGATCGCCGGCCTCGTCAAGCCGGCGGCGGGGCGAATCAGCTGCGGCGACGAGACCTGGTTCGACGCCGAGCGCGGCGTCTTCGTCCTGCCTGAGCGACGCCGGGTCGGGCTCGTCTTCCAGGACTACGCGCTCTTCCCGCACCTGACCGTCCGGCAGAACGTCGAATACGCCCGACGTCGGCCCGCGGACGAGTACCTCGAGCGGTTCCGGATCGGTCATCTGGAGGACGCCCGACCCGGCAGCCTCTCCGGCGGGGAGCGCCAGCGCGTCGCGCTCGCGCGAGCCCTCGCGCGCGACCCCCAGGTCCTCCTGCTCGACGAACCGCTTGCGGCGCTCGACGCCCACACCAGGATCGACGTGCGGGCCGAACTCCAGCAGCTCCTGGCCGGTCTCGAGATCCCGACCCTGCTCGTGACCCATGACTTCGAAGACGCTGCAGCTCTCGCCGACCAGGTCGGCGTGATCATCGAGGGCCGGATCCGCCAGACGGGGACGCCGGCCGACCTGGTGGCGCAGCCTGCGGATCCGTTCGTCGCCTCGTTCACCGGCGCGAACCTCCTGCACGGCGAACGGGGCGTCACCGGAGCCGGCACGACGGCAATCCGGCTCGACGACGGCACGCTCGTCTCGACGAGCGACGACGGCGCCGGAGCGCTCGTTCTGGCCGTCTATCCCTGGGACGTCACGATCTCGACCACCCGACCGCACGACTCCGCGATGAACGTGATCGAAGGCGCGATCAGCGCCATCACCGAGCTCGGCAACCGGGCACGCGTCACCGTCGGACCGCTCACCGCCGAGATCACCGTCGACTCGCTCCGCAGGCTCGGTCTCCACCCGGGCGAGCATGTCTACGCCAGCTTCAAGGCCACCGGAACCCGCGTCGTCGCGAGCGCCCCGGCCGGGGACTAGGAGCCGCGCGGCGGGTTGCGGATCCCGATTGCGCCGATGACGCCGCCGCAGGCGAGCAGGACGGCGACGACGACCATCGTCACGTGGAAGCCGTGCTCGGTCAGGTGGTCGCCGCCGCCCGCGGCCGTGATGCCGAGCACCGCAACGGCTAGAAGGCCTGCGATGCGCGCGACCGCGTTGTTCACGCCCGACGCCTCGCCTGCCTCCCCGGGCTCCGCGTCCGCGAGGACGGTCGTCGTCAGCGGTGCGACCGTGAGCGACAGACCGAGGGCGAAGACGAGCAGCGCGGGGAGGAGGTCGACCGGGTAGAAGGGGTCCACGGGGAGACGCGAGTACCAGAGCACGCCGGCAGCTGCGACGAGCGGACCGAAGGTCATGTAGAGGCGGGGACCGTGCTGCATCGACCAGTCGTCCGATCCGCGGGGAGAGGAAGAACATGATCGCCGTGATCGGCAGGAGGGAGACGCCCGCACGGAAGGCCGAGTACCGGGCGAGCTCGAGCAGGAAGAGCGTCAGGAACGTCGTCAGCGCTGTGAGGGCGCCGTACACGGCGAGCGTCTCGATATTCGCCACCGAGAAGTTCCGCAGCCGGAACAGCCGCAGCGGCAGCATCGGCGTGGACGTGTGCAGCTCGTATACGACGAAGGCCCCGAGCAGGAGGGTGCCGCCCACGATGCCGCCGACGACGAGCGGATCTCCCCAGCCGAGCTGCGGCTGCTCGATGAAGCCGGCGACGAGCAGACCCAGCCCGGCGACGCAAAGGCACGCTCCCGGCACGTCGACGCGGCGGTCGGCTCGCCGCAACTGCCTCATCCCGCCGAGCCGGTGCACGAGCAGGAGGGTGGCGGCGGCGATCGGCACGTTGAGGATGAAGATCACGCGCCAGCTCGAGGCGTCCACGAGCCAGCCGCCGACCGTCGGCCCGATCACGAACGAGATCCCGCTCCACGCAGTCCACTGGCCGATCGCCGCACCGCGGGCGGGGCCGGAGAACGTCGCCGTGAGCACGGCGAGCGAGGCGGGGACGAGGAGCGCGCCGGCGACACCCTGCAGGCCGCGGAAGACGATGAGCGCGGGCGCGTCCGGTGCGATCGCGCAGAGAACCGAGGCTAACGCGAAGCTCGCGACGCCGAAGCCGAAGATGCGGAACTCGCCGTAGATGTCGCCGAGCGAGCCCCCGACGAGGATAAGCGAGCCGAGCGTAAGCAGGTAGGCGTCGACGATCCACTGCTGCGAGGCGAGGCCGCCGCCGAGATCCTGCTCGATCGCCTGCAGGGCGACGTTGACGACCGACCCGTCGATGAACGCCATCGACGAGCCGAGGATGCTGGCCACGAGCGTCCAGCGGGCGATGCGAGACGGCTCCATGTGGCGATCCTAAGAACTGCTGGCAGGGCTACCGCTCCGGCTGCAACCATTCGCTGGTGGACGACCGAACTTCCGGCAAGGACGGGGGCCGCCGCTACGGCCGCGGAGTCTTCCTCGCCACGGTCGCGGGCGGTCTGACGTCGCTCTACTGGGGCAAGGCCGCGTGGGGACGCGTCTCGGGCGCGCTCGGCGGCGTCGACTCGGCGCTCGGGCCGGGCTCGGGCTGGCGCATCTACACCGTCGCCGCCACGATGCCGACCTTCGACCCGGCGACCTGGAAGTTGCGCATCGGTGGGCTCGTCGAGCAGCCCATGGAGCTCTCGTACGACGAGCTGCGCACGCTGCCGCAGGTGTCCCAGGTTTCGGACTTCCACTGCGTCACGGGCTGGACGGTGGGCAACGTCCAGTGGCGCGGCGTCCGGTTCCGGGATCTTCTTGCGAAGGCGCGCCCGCTGCCGCATGCCCACGCGCTTCAGTTCGTATCGGCGGAGGAGCCGTACGTCGACTACCTCACGCTCGGCCAGGCGAGCCTCCCGCATGTGCTGCTCGCCTGGGAGATGGACGGCAAGCCGCTCCTCCGCGAGCACGGCGCACCTGCGCGCGTCGTGATCCCCGAGATGTACGGCTACAAGAACGTCAAGTGGGTCGCCGAGGTCAATCTCGTCCCGCAGGCCACGAACGGCTACTGGGAGAACCTCGGCTACGACCGCAACGCCTGGGTCGGCCGCTCCAACGGCTATTAGCGGGAGGGAATCGCGGCGGGCGGCCCCCCATCTGGGCCGCCCGCCGCTGCGCAGGAACCTAGGAAGTTGCCGAGGCGGGCTGAACGCCGAGCGTGAGATTCAGCTGCTTCGTCGAGCCGCCACGGTGCACGGTGACGGTGACCGTCTCACCGGACTGCGAGGCCGAGACCGCAGCGGTGAGCGCGGAGGCCGACGTGACCGTCTTGCCGTTGAAGGCGGTGATGACGTCGCCGACCTTCAGGCCGGCCTTGTCCGCGGGGGAGCCGGAGACGATCTTCGTGATCCGGGCCCCGCCGGTCACGCCCTGGATCAGGACACCGACGTAGGCGTGCTTGACCGTGCCGCCGGCGATGAGCGTCTGGGCGACGGCCTTCGAGGCGTTGATCGGGACGGCGAAGCCGACACCGGAGTTGTCGTTCGTGTCGCTCTCGATCTGGTCGTTGATGCCGATCACGGTGTTGGTGGCGGTGTCGATGAGCGGTCCGCCGGAGTTGCCGTGGTTGATGGCGGTGTCGGTCTGGATCGCGCCCGTGATCGAGAAGTTGTTCGGCGCGGTGATCTGCCGGTTCGTCGCGCTGACGATCCCGGCCGTCATCGTCTCCTGCAGGCCGAACGGGCTGCCGATCGCCACGACGCTCTCGCCAGGCTGCACCGACGACGAGTTGCCGAGCGCGAGCGGGTGCAGCTTGGAGGCCGGCACGTCGACGTGAATCACCGCGGTGTCGGTCGTCTTGTCGCTGCCGACGAGCTTCGCCGTGGCGGTCGAGCCGTCCTGGAACGTGACCTTGATCGAGTTCTCGCCGGCCACGACGTGCTCGGCCGTGAGGATGTCGCCGTTGCTGTTGATCACGAAGCCGGTGCCTTCGGCCTCCTGCTTCTGCTGCTGCTGCGGCCCGCTGTTCCCGAACGGGAAGCCGGACGACGAGTTGCCGCTGGCGGTCGAGGTGACGGTGATGTCGACGACGCCAGGCGCGTCCTCCTTGTAGAGCTGCGCCAACGAGTCGACGGTCGAGGTGGAAGAGGCCGGCTGGGCCGGCACGACGAGGGGGGATGCGCTCGGTGTCGCAGAGCCGGAGCCGTTGTTGGTCAGGGCATATGCGCCGGCGCCCGCCAAGGCGCCGATGGCGACGGCGACCGCGAGGGGGATCAGGCGCCGCAGGCGCGGGCTGGAAGGGCGAGGGTTCATATGGTCAAGTCTCCTTGCAATCGGGTCTCGGCTGCCAGATTGCCCGTTTTCCCTAGGACGAAAGTGAGAGGGGCGTGAGTGTTCGCTAAGAACCGCTGGTCATCTTCGCTTCGCTCTGCGATGCTAGAGAGGTGATCGCAGCTGCCGCCGTTGCACTTTCCCTCGCGGCGTCGGCGCAGCCGCCGCCGCGCAGGTTCCTCGCCGTCGATTCCCACCGGCACCGCGTCACGATCACGTTGATCGCCTCCTACGACAACGAGAACGGCGGCTTCAACTTCGACGGCTACTCGCGCTCGCTCATGTGGACGGTGCCGCGCGGCTGGACGGTTCGCGTCCTCTGCAAGAACCGCGGGCCGCTCCCGAACTCGTGCGCGGTCGTCCGGAACTCCGGCTCGGCGAAGCCGGCGTTCCGAGGAGCTGCGACGCCTCAGCCACAAGACGGGCTCGACGCGGGGCAAAGCGCGAGCTTCACGTTCCGCGCGAGCAAGAGGGGCGTCTACCGGTTCGCATGCCTCGTCGCCGGGCACGAGGAAGCGCGTATGTGGGACGTGCTCAAGATCACGCGCGGCGGCAAGCCCTCCGTGGTCGATCTTCAGTCGCGCTAGCTACGCGTCCTCACTGCGGCGGCGCAGCACCGCCATCCACCAGATCACGACCGCGATCAGGAGGAGCAGCGGCACCGCCCACGTGAGGATTTCGGCGGACAGATAGGCGGCGGTCACGTCCATGAGAGCTCCTCGGGTCGGGGTTCGGCAGCAGTCGGCGCGCCGGACGCGCCGGGCTCGAGCCAGCGGTAGAACGCGGCGAGCGCCGCGACGAAGAAGGTGAGCGATCCCGGCACCCACATGACTCCCGCCGCGAGCTGCTGGTCGGTCAGCGACGGGTAGGCGGCGTAGACGGGCGCAGTTGCGAACGCGAGCACCATCGCGAGGATCCAGCTCGGGATCATCGCCGCAGTGAACCAGATTGCGCGGTGCAGGTCGTCGATCCGCGCCCTGACCGGCGGCGCGTCGAGCAGCGCCCCCCAGAAGATGAGCGCGGGCACGACGAAGCACACGTGCTCGAGGACGTGGATCCACTCGTTGCGGGCGGCGGCGTCGTACAGCTGCGGAACGTGCCAGACGGCCGTTGCCACCGACATCACCACGAACGCCACCGCAGGGCGCTTCAGGTACCCGGCGCTGCGGCGAAAGGACGGCGAGCGCGACAGCGCGCCGCCGACGGCGCGCCGCGCGGACAACGGAAACGGCAGCCACATGCGCGGCCACGGGCGCCCCAGCACGACGAGCGGAGGCACGACGGTCATCAGGACGACGTGCTGCACCATGTGCACCGAGAGCCACGTGTCGGCCCATCCCTCGAACGGCGCCTCGAGCACGACGAACGCGAGTGCGACGCCGCTGTAGAAGCTCACCTCGCGCCACAGGCGCAACCGTCCGCGCCGCCCGAGGGCGTAGAGCACCGCTGTCGCCCCGCATACGACGAGAGGCAGCGGATCCATCTAGACCAGGTAGAGGACGATCCAGGTGACGACGGCGATCCCGGCGAGGAACGTCCAGTAGAAGCTGACTCCGACGAGTTCGGCGCGGACGAGCGACAGCGGATCGCTGATGTCGTGCGCCATCCGGTGCGGGTCGCCGGACGCTTCACCCGGGGCCGGGGCACCGGTCTCGACCTTGCGATAGCGGTACGAGGTCGCGAGCGTCATCTCGAGCCAGATCAGGGTCCCGAGGACGAAGAGGAAGATGAACGCCGTCCAGCCGAAATAGACGCTGGCATAGCCCCCGTCGGCCGGCCCGAAGCTCGCTTGCTTCCAGGCGATCACCTGCAGGACGAGACCCGCGAGCCCGACGAGGAGTGCGACGAGCCCTTTTACGCGCCATTGGTTGCGCCGCGCGGCCCGATGGTCGTTGAGCCCGAGCCGGACGAGCAGCGCGCTCAGCACGTAGCACGCGACGACGGCGGTGCCCCAGCCGATCGAGGCGTCGATTCCCTTCGGCTTCCACATGCCCGCGTTGTTCAGGGCGCGGAGATAGAAGTAGGCGAAGAGGAAGGCGACGAAGAAGAACGCCGTAGCTCCGGCGAGCAGGTAGCTCGCGGAGACGAGGTTCCGGCCGAGGAGCTCGGGGGGCTCCTCCTCGACGACCTCGTAGCCGGTGCTTTCGTATGCGAGTGACTCGGCCATCGCTTATTCCCTCCCCGCTGGCGCACCTGCCGGCAGCAAGCTCGGCGCCGGCCCTTCGCCGTAGCCGTACGGATCGCTCGAGAAGACGGGGATGCGGTCGAAGTTGTGCACGGGCACCGGCGAGGGCAGCTGGAACTCGATCGAGCGCGACGCCCAAGGGTTCGCCTCGGCCGGCTTCTTCACGAACGCGAGCGACCAGACGAGGTTGAAGAGGAACACGAGCATCGAGATCCCGAGCAGGAACGCCGAGATCGAGACCCAGTCGTTGAGGAACTGGAGGTTGCTCGGGTAGACCGGCGACCGGCGCGGCTGGCCGAGGAAGCCGATCGCGAAGAGCGGCGCGAAGGTCAGGTTGAAGAAAAGGAACATCGTCCAGAAGTGGATCTTCCCGAGCGTCTCGTTCAGTTCCCAGCCGGTCATCTTCGGCACCCAGTAGTAGATCGCGGCGAAGAAGGTGAAGATGAGGCCGCCCATGATCGTGTAGTGGAAGTGGGCCATCGAGAAGAAGCTCCCGTGGGTCGTGACGTCGCTCGGCACGTCCGAGAGGAAGACACCCGACAGTCCGCCTATCAGGAAGTTGAAGAACCAGGCGAGGCAGAACAGCATCGGTACGGTGAAGCGGATCCGGCCGCGCCACAGGGTCATGATCCCGCAGAGGAACGTGAAGCCGGTCGGGATCGAGATGAGCTCGGTCGAGAGCATGTAGAAGGGACGCAGGTCGCCGTTGATGCCGCTCACGAACAGGTGGTGCTGCCAGACGAACCACGAGAGGAGCGACACGCCGAGCAGGCCGGCGACCGAGAGCCGATAGCCCCAGAGTGGCTTGCGCGCGAAGACAGGCAGCAGCTCGAGGACGATCCCGAAGCCCGGCAGGGCAAGGATGTACACCTCCGGGTGACCGAAGACCCAGAAGAGGTTCTGGTAGAGGTAGCTACTGCCCCCGGCCGCGGGGTTGAAGAACGACGTCTGCGCCGTCCGGTCGAGCGCTCCCATCCCGAGCGTCGCGATCAGCACCGGCGCCGCGAGCACCATCAGCACGGCCGTCGAGAGGACGGCCCAGACGAAGATCGGCAGCCTCATCCACGTCAGGCCGGGCGCCCGCATCGTCAGGATCGTCACGATCATGTTCAAGCCGAGCAGCGTCATCGAGAGCCCGACGAGGGCGAAGAAGAGGATGTAGTTGTCGATCCCCGGATTGGCCTGGGTCTGGAGTGGTGCGTAGCCCGTCCAGCCGGTGGGGAAGCCGCCGAAGAAGATCGTGGTGGTGAGCACCGTGCCGGCCGCCATCAGGAGCCAGAACGTGAGCGCCTCGATGCGCGGGAAGGCCATCCTCCGGGCGCCGATCATGATCGGGACGAAGTAGTTCGCGAACGGGCCGAGGATCCCGCTCGTCATCATCCCCATCATCATCGTCCCGTGCATCCCGACGACGGTCAGGTACGTCCCCATCGGGAAGACCTGGCTGTGTGGGCTCAGCTGCTCGGTGCGGATCAGCATCGCGTTGAGGCCGCCGATGAAGAAGAACAGCCCGATGCCCCACAGGTACTGGATGCCGACCACCTTGTGGTCGGTGCAGAGGCCGAAGTAGCGCGTCCAGCCGCCGGTCTCCTTCTCCCGCAGTGACGGCGGATACCCGAGCAGGCGCTTGACCGGGTAGTTGAGGAAGCCGAGGCCGACGAGGAAGCCGATGACGCCGCCGAGATAACCCAGGAAGATGGACAGCTCGTTGTAGTCGATGTCGGCGAAGTAGGCGACGCTCGGCCCGACGATGGAGTGGGCGGCGAACCAGCCGGCATACCACCCTGCGACGCCGAGGATGACGGCGGTGATCAGGTTGAAGCCGAGCAGGCGGCGCCAGAGCGGGCGCGGCGGTGGAACGGCGGCAGCGGTCATCCGGCTCTCCTCGTCGGCTGGGGCAGGTACGTGAGCGCGTACGGCGCTCCGCCGTTGTCGGTCGAGCGGTTCACGTACGGCTTGATCGAGGCGTAGAGCTTCTTCTGCTCGGACGCCCAGGACTGGAACTGCGACGAGTCCACGACCTTGCCGTTGTTGAACATGTAGGGGTGCCAGAGCCCGCAGAGCTCGGCGCAGCGGACATGGAACGTGAGCGGCGCCCTCGTCTCGACGTACGCGACGTTGTTGACGCCCGGGTTGGCATCGGCCTTGACGCCGAGCTCGACGGCCCAGAACGAGTGGATGGCATCGAGTGACGTGACGTTCAGCCTGACGAGGGTGTTCGCGGGCAGGACCAGCTCGTTGGACTCCATCCCGCCGAGCGCCGGATAGCGGTAGGTGAACTGCCACTGCTGTCCGATGACCTGCACCTGGTAGGCGTTCTTGTGGCCGGCGGGAAGGGCGATCGGGTTCGGGCCCTGGCCGCCGCCGGCGCCGTCCTTCAGCAGTTCGTACGTCCCGAAACCGGCGAGGAACAGAACCGTCACCGAGGTGATCACGATCCACAGAAGCTGGATCCGCGAGTCGTCCCGGAGCGGCGGGCCGTCGAGCACGGCCTCGTTGCGCTGGGCGTGGAACTTGATCAGGCCGTAGGCGAAGAAGACGGCGAAGAGGCAGAGGATCGGCGTGACGACGCTCACCATCACCTGGTTGCTGAAGGTCTGTCCCTGGCCCTGCGCGCTCGCGTTGCCCGGCGGGATGAGCGGGCCGACGTAGATCGCGACGAGCGGCGTCGCGATCGCGCTCAGTACCAGCCACGCCACGATGACGCGCAGGCCGTGGTTCGTCGAATCCGTGGGCTGGTGCGGGGCTGCTGCGGGATCGGCGGCCACTTACGCCTTCACGTTGAGGAAGCCGTCCATGTAGCCGATGGTCTGCATCGGCCCGCCGAAGCCGTAGATCCAGCCTGCCGCGCAGGGGACGAAGCACTGCCAGCGGTAGTGGCCGGGAGCCGTGGTGTGAAACGTGAACTGAACAGTGCGGTGCGCGTTCGACATCGGGCACGGCGCGTAGCCGCACTGGTTCTTGGCGTCGTCGGCTACGCCCGGGATCGCGGTGATGAGCCCGAGCGCGGGCACGGCGAACGTGTGCGACGCCTCGTTCGGGTCGACGCGGTCGACCGACTTGCCGTCGACGAGGATCTTGTCGCCGACCATGCCCTGCGGGCGGCCGAGGAACGGGTTGCGCAGGCCGCTGGCCCCGTCGAAGTTGTAGATCGTGACGTGGATCGTTGCGTGTGCAGGCAGGTCCCACACCGTCTTGCGCTGCCACCCCTGCGATGTGTGGACGAGGTACGAGACCCAATCGGGATTGCTGCTGAGCTTCGGCCCGATGGCGGCGACGGTCTGGATCTCGAGGTCGACCACCGGGTGGCTGGACGAGCCCGAGACGGGAACGGCGTAGGAGGGCGAGCCCGCGAGCGTCGTGAGGTTCGAGACGTAGAGTCCGATCATCACGCCCGCGGCCACGACGGCCACGGCGACGAGCAGGAGCTTCAGCCCGGGCCGCATCGATCGCGTTCCTATCAAGGTCGAGGCGCCAGCGCCCGTCTCATGACGAAGCTGTCATCCGCACGTCATTCACATGTCATCGGGGACCCGTGTAGATTCACCCGCGCGAGGTCGGATTGCGCATCCTGGTCATCGAGGACGAAGCACGTATTCAGGCCTTCCTGGCCCGTGGGCTCGAGGCCGAGGGGTACACGGTGGTCGCTGCCGGAGACGGCCGCGAAGGGCTCGACCTGGCGACGAAGGCGCGCTGGGACCTGGTCGTGCTCGACCTGCTCCTGCCGGGGCTCAACGGGCTGCAGGTGCTGCGGGAGCTGCAGCGCACGAAGCCGGACCTGCCGGTGGTGATCCTCTCCGCCCGCGGCGACGTGCAGACGAAGCTGCGCGGCTTCGAGCTCGGCGCGACCGATTACGTCGCGAAGCCGTTCTCGCTCGACGAGCTGTTGGCGCGGATTCGTGTCCGGCTCCGCGGCGTGGCCACCTTCGGCGACGAGCACGTCCTGCGGGGCGGCAACGTCGTCCTCCACGTCGCGAGGCGCCAGGCAGGGGTGGGCGAGCGGACCGCAGATCTCTCGGATCGCGAGTTCCGGCTCCTCCACCACCTGCTCGTGCACGCCGGCGAGGTGCTGAGCAGGGAGCGGCTGCTCGCCGAGGTGTGGGGCTACGACTTCGACCCGGGCTCGAACGTCGTCGACGTCTACGTGCGCAGGCTGCGCCAGAAGCTCGGGCCGGACGCGGAGATCCAGACCGTGAGGAACGCGGGCTATCGGCTGGCTACGGCGTAACCCGCTCGAAGCGGCCTGGGGTGCGTTCGCCATCGCGAACCTGGTCGCGATGATCTTGTGGCCGAGCTGGGAGACGATCCCGTTCCACTTCGTCTGGATCAGCCTCACGTTCGTCTACGGCGTCCGGGTCTGGGGGTATCGGACGATGTGGGCGGTGCTCGCGGTCGTGGCTGCGGCGACGGGTGTGAGCATCTTCGCGGACGCCTTCAACGGCATCCAGCTGTGGGGAGAGCTGTTCGAGGTGCCGCTCATGGCGGCGATGTTCCTCGCCATGGTCTGGCACGCGCAACGCCGCCAGTCGGCCCTCGCGGAGGTACAGGGCGTCGCAGAGATGCGGGCCTCGCTCCTCGAGCGCCAGGAGCGCTTCCTGCACGACGCCTCGCACGAGCTGCGGACACCGGTCACCATCGCGCGCGGCCATCTCGAGCTGCTGCGCCGCGAGCAGCCGGATGCGCCGGAGCTCGACGTGGCGCTCGACGAGCTCGGCCGGATGGAGCGGATCGTCGACCGGCTGCTGCTGCTCGCGAAGTCGGAGCAGCAGGGACTCGCCTTCGAGGAGATCGACGTCGAGGTGTTCCTCTCCGACATCTTCATCCGCTGGTCTGAGGTCGCGCCGCGTGCGTGGCGGCTCGACGTCGACCTCGAGGGCCGGATGTTCGTCGATCCCGGAGCGTTGCGGAACGCGCTCGACGCGCTGCTCGAGAACGCGGTGAAGTACACGGACCCCGGCGACACGATCGAGCTCGCGGCCCATGCCGACGGCACGGGGGGCGTCGTGATCGAGGTCTCGGACTCCGGTGGCGGCGTCCCTCCCGAAGCGTTGCCCCGCATCTTCGACCGCTGGGCGCGGGCGGACGGCGCGCGCACTCGCGAGCGCGGCGGCGCGGGCCTGGGGCTCGCGATCGTCGCCGCGGTGGCGCGTGGTCACGGCGGTCGTTGCTCGGTGAAGCCACTGCCGCGCGGGACCGCGTTCCGGCTTCACCTGCCCGTTCGGGTCGCTCCGGGAGATGCGCCGAGCCCGACGCCGGCGGCTGAGGGGGAGTTGGCCGGCGCCGGGCCTGAGGCGGCGCTCTCTGAGGGTCGGATCGCTCTGGGATGAATGGTCGCCGCCCCGGGTGAGAACCACCTGAGCGAGGCCTAAAAGATCCTTAAGTGTCGAGCGCTGCGCGGAGTGAGCCGACGAAGCTCCTTAGCGCGTCCGGCCCGTCCTCGGCGACCTGGACGGCGCGCGATCCGACCACGACGCCGTCGGCGATCTCGCCGACGGCGCGCGCAAGCTCGGGCGTCGAGATCCCGAAGCCCGCATATGCGGGGACGTCGCTCACGGCCCGCACCCGCTCCAGGAGCGGCGCCAGCGCGGGCGACAGCTCGGTCCGCGCGCCCGTCGTCCCGGTGACGGACACGAGGTAGAGCCAGCCGTCGGTCGCCTCTGCCGTCGTGCGTATTCGCTCCTCGGTCGAGGTCGGGGCGACAAGCTGGATCCTGCGCAGCGCCGGTTGCTCCTCGACCGGGAGGTCGACGAGGATGAAGCTCGACGCGCCGCGCTCTCGCGCATCCGCCGCGAAGCGCTCGTAGCCGTAGGCCTCGAGGATCGCGGCGTACGTCATCGGGACGAGCGGCGTCTCGGGCAGCAGCTCGCGGGTGCGGGCGAGCACGTCGAGGCACGTGCGCGTGCGCATCCCGCGGGCGAGCGCGCGCTCCGACGCCCGCCGGATCACCGGCCCTTCGGCGAGCGGGTCCGAGAACGGGAAGCCGAGCTCGACGATGTCGGCGCCCCCCTCGACGGCGGCGCGAGCGAGCTCGGGCGCCTCAGGCTCGGCCATCAGGTAGATGACGAGCCGTTTACCGTTCACAGCCGTTCCAAGACTTCCGCGAGGTCCTTGTCGCCGCGGCCGCTGAGTCCGACGAGGATCAGGTCGGCGTCGAGGTCGCGTGCGCGGGCGAGTGCGTGCGACGGGCTCCAGCGCGGGGAGGATGCCCTCGGTTCTGGCCAGATCGTGGAACGCCTCGAGCGCCTCCTCGTCGGTCGCGACGCGGTACTCGGCCCGGCCGGTGTCGCGGAGAAAGGCGTGCTCGGGGCCGACACCCGGATAGTCGAGTCCGGCCGAGATCGAGTGCGCGTCCGCGATCTGGCCGTCCTCGTCGGCGAGCACGGAGGAGCGTGCGCCGTGCAGGACGGCGGGCCGGCCGCTCCCGAGCGAGGCTGCTCCCGCCGCTTCGACGCCGACGAGCCTCACGTCCTCGTCCGCGACGAAGCCATGGAAGATCCCGATTGCGTTCGAGCCGCCGCCGACGCAGGCGACGACGGCCTCGGGAAGGCGCTGCTCGACGGCCAGCATCTGCTCGCGCGCCTCGCGGCCGATCACCGACTGCAGCTCGGCCACGAGCTCGGGATACGGCGCGGGCCCGACGCACGATCCGATCAGGTAATGGGTCGTCTCGACGTTCGTGATCCAGTCGCGGATCGCCTCGCTCGTCGCCTCCTTCAGCGTCTTCGTGCCGAAGTCGACGCTCCGCACCTCCGCGCCGAGCAGCCGCATTCGCTCGACGTTGGGGCGCTGGCGGCGCATGTCCTCCTCGCCCATGTAGACGACGCACTCGAAGCCGAAGCGCGCGCAGACCGTCGCGGTCGCGACTCCGTGCTGGCCGGCTCCCGTCTCGGCGACGATTCGCCGCTTGCCGAGTCGCCGTGCGAGCACGGCCTGGCCGAGCGCGTTGTTGAGCTTGTGCGCACCGGTGTGGAGGAGATCCTCCCGCTTGAGGTAGATCCGCTTGCCCGGCGCGAAGCGCTCGGCGAGGGTGAGCGGCGTCGGCCGGCCGGCGTATGTCGTCAGCAGGTCGTGCAGCTCAGCGCGGAAGGAATCGTCTGCGAGCGCCTCGCGCCAGCCGCGCTCGAGCTCGTCGAGCGCCGGGATCAGGGTCTCCGGGACGTAGCGCCCGCCGTAGTCGCCGAAGTCGCTCATGCGTGTGCCTCCTCGACGAACGCCCGCAGCTTGGCGTGATCCTTGATCCCGGGAGCGGACTCCAGCTGCGAAGCGGCATCGACCGCCCAGGGCTGGACGGCGCGGATCGCCGCCCGCACGTTGTGCGGCCCCAGCCGGCCCGCGAGCACGAGGCGGTCGTGGCTGCCGCCTGCGTTCTGCCAGTGGCCGGGATCCTCGCCCTCCCAGGGAAGGTCGGCGACGCGCGCAACCGGCTCGCCTTCGCGGAGGAGGACGGCGTCGCGGCCGCGCACCACGCCCTCTTGCCGCTTGTAGAGCTGGACGAGATCTGCGTCCTGCTCTCCGGGCTCTCCGACGAAGACGGCGACGCTGAGCACCGTGTCCGGGACAGGCAGGACGCTGGGGGCCCGACGCGGCGAGCCCGGGGCGAAGATGAAGCCGCACAGGTCGGCACCCGCGTCGACCGCGGCGTCGACGTCCTCCTGCCGGGTCAGCCCGCAGACCTTGACGAGCGGCCGCGAGAACAGCTCGCGAAGCTTCGCGCCGGGCTTGTCCGCCCGCATCAGCGAGGTGCCGACGAGGACGGCGTCAGCGCCGGCGAGCTCGGCCGCGGCGGCCTGCGCGCGAGTATGGATCGCGCTCTCCGCGACGACGACCCGATCGCGGGGCGCCCGCGCCACGAGGTCGAGCTGAGAGCGGCGGTCGATCTGGAACGTGCCGAGGTCGCGCGCGTTGACGCCGATCACACCTGCCCCGAGGCGAGTCGCACGCCCGAGCTCGTCCTCGTCGTGAGCCTCGACGAGCGTGTCGAGGCCGAGCTCCTCGGCAGCGCGCATGAGCTGTGCAGCCGTCGCGTCATCGAGGTCGCGGAGGATGAGGAGGGCGGCGTCGGCGCCCGCGTCTCGCACGTCGCGGAGATGCTCCTCGGTCGAGAAGAAGCCCTTGGCGAGCAGCGGCAGGCCGATCGCGGCCCGAGCCGCACGCAGGTCGTCGAGGGAGCCTGCGAACGCCTCGTCGACGAGCACGGACACCGCCCGCGCCCCTCCCTTCTCGTACGCAGGCACGACGTCCTCGACCCGCGCGCCCGGGCTGATATCGCCGGCCGACGGCGAGCGCCGCTTGAACTCGGCGATCGCACCGAAGCCGGGAGCGGAGAGCGCGTCCGCGAACCTCATGAGCGCGAGAACTCCACGAGCTCGTCGAGCCGCGCGGCGGCCGCGCCCGAGTCGATCGCCTCACACGCTTGCGCCAGACCTTCGCGGATGTCGTCCGCCTCGCTGACTGCAGCGATACCCCCGGCGGCGTTGAGGATCACGGCTGAGCGGTGGCCTCCGTCCGCCCCGGCGAGCACGTCGCGCAGGGCCGCTGCGTTCGAGGCCGGGTCACCGCCGCGCAGCTCGTCCGGGTCGCAGCGCTCCACTCCCAGGTCGAGCGGGTCGAGCTCGTACTCACGGATCCGTCCGGAATGGACTTCGCAGACGAGGTTCGGCCCGCAGGGGGAAAGCTCGTCGATGCCGCCGGCGCCGTGCACGACGTACGCGCGCGTCACGTCGAGCTGGACGAGCGCAGCGGCGAGCGTCCGCGCGAGCTCGGGGTCGTAGACGCCAAGGACGAGTGCGCGCGCGCCGGCCGGGTTCGTGAGCGGCCCGAGCACGTTGAAGACGGTACGCGTCGCGAGCTCGCGCCGGACGGGCGCCGCGTGCCGCATGGCGGGATGGTGCGCCTGCGCGAAGAGGAAGCCGAAGCCGAGCTCGTCGATGGAACGCTCGATCCGCTCCGGCGGCAGATCGAGCCGGAAGCCGAGCGCTTCGAGCACGTCCGCGGCGCCCGTCTGCGAAGAGGCCGAGCGGTTGCCGTGCTTCGCGACGGCGGCCCCCGCCGCCGCGGTGACGAGTGCGGCCGCCGTTGAGATGTTGTACGTGTTTGCGCCGTCTCCGCCCGTGCCGACGACGTCGACGAGATCGGTACGCGAGGGATTCACCCGCAGGACGTGCTCGCGCATCGCCTCGGCGCAGCCGGCGATCTCGTCCGCCGTCTCGCCCTTCGCCCGCAGGGCCACGAGGAAGCCGGCGATCTGCGCCTGCGTCGCCTCGCCGGACATGATCACGGCCATCGTCGCGCGCGCCTCGTCGCGCGTCAGGTCGTGGCCGTCGAGCAGCCGGGCGACCGCTTGCTGGATCACAACGTTCCCGCGAGGAAGTTTCGCGCGAGCGCGGGCCCGTCCGGCGTCAGCACCGACTCGGGATGGAACTGGACGCCCACCGCCGGCAGCTCGCGATGGCGAACCGCCATGACCTCGCCGTCTTCCGCGAACGCTGTCGGCTCGAGCACGTCCGGCAGGCGCGTCGCGGCGAGCGAGTGGTAGCGCCCGGCCTCGAACGGATCCGGCAGCCCGGCGAAGAGCCCGCTTCCGTCGTGCCGCACGGGGCTCGCCTTCCCGTGGAGGAGCTCGCGCGCGTACCCGACCTCGCCGCCGCAGACCTCGACGAGCGCCTGGTGGCCGAGACAGACGCCGAGCGTCGGCGTCGTCGGCAACAGCCTCTCGACGATCGCCGGCGTCGCGCCTGCCGCCGCGGGACGGCCGGGGCCGGGGGAGACCACGAGGTGAGAGGGAGCGAGCCGCTCGGCCTCGTCGGCATCGAGCTCGTCGTTTCGCCGCACGACCACCTCCGCACCGAGCGCCCCGAACAGATGCGCCAGGTTGTACGAGAACGAGTCGTAGTTGTCGATGAGGAGGATCACGAGAGGGCGTCCTGCTCCGACTCTGCCAGCTCGACCGCGGTCTCGAGCGCGCGCAGCTTGGCGAGACACTCCTCGTGCTCCGCCTCGGGATCGGAGTCGGCGACGATGCCACCGCCAGCCTGCAGGTGCGCGACGCCGTCGCGCAGCCAGAGCGTGCGGATCGCGATGCACGTGTCGAGCTCGGCCGTCTGCGGCAGGAAGTAGCCGACGGCGCCCGCGTAGATGCCGCGGCGGTAGCGCTCGAGCTCCGAGATGATCTGCATCGCGCGCACCTTCGGCGCGCCCGAGACGGTGCCGGCGGGGAAGCACGCGCGCAGCAGCTCGAACGGCGTGACGTCGTCGCGCAGCTCGCCGGCGACCTCCGAGACGAGGTGGGTCACGTGCGAGTAACGCTCAGGCTCCATGAAGCGCTCGACCTGCACGGAGCCCGGAACGCAGACGCGCGAGAGGTCGTTGCGCCCGAGGTCGACGAGCATGGTGTGCTCGGCCCGGTCCTTCTGCGACGAGAGCAGCGCTGCGGCGTCGCCTTCACCCGGTGCGATCGTCCCGGCGATCGGGTTGAGCTCGGCGCGTCGTCCCGTGCACTTGACCACGGTCTCGGGTGAGCTGCCGACGAGGGCCGTGTCGCCGAGCTCCAGGAGAAAAAGGTATGGCGAGGGGTTGACCCGGCGCAGCGCGCGGTACAGCTCGACCGCCGAAGCCGACGTCGGGCGTGAGGCGCGCTGCGCGATCACGACCTGGAAGACATCGCCCTCGCGGATGTGCTCCTGCGCCAGCGCGACACGGCGCAGGTGCTCCTCGCGCGACGGCTCACGCTCGAGTGGCCCGCGGGGGGTCGCACCGCGGGGCAGGGCCGGAGCCGGGCCTGCCAGTCCGCCGGCGTCACCGCGCAACAGCTCGGCGACGCCGCGTGCGTGGTCGAAGCGGAGCAGGACGTCGGGAACGAGGAAGAGGCTCTCGGGCACGTCCGACCCGTCCTCCGGCAGCGGCACGGTCGGCTCGAACGTGGCGACCGCGTCGTAGCCGAGGTAACCGACGACGGGCTCGCCGAGCGTCTCCGCCTCCGCGAAGGAGACGAGCCGCGACCCGGCGCCGACGAAGCTGAAGCGCCCGAGCCTGCCGCGTTCGACCGACTCGAGCAGGAACGCTCCGCCGCGCGTTCTGACGCAGGCTGAGGTAAGCGCCGAGCGGCGTCAGGAGGTCGGTTGGGAGCTCGGTTTCGGACATGAAAAAGGCTCCTCGCGGAGCCGGGTCGAGCGGGACGGGCTGTTCCGGCGCACTCAGCGTGCGCGCAGGCTCCCGCCACGCTCGGTGCGCCAGGCCCACCGGTTGCGGACGGAAGTCACGGCTGCAGGGTAGGCAGGGCCTCCGCGAGCGTCAAGCGGCGAAGACATGGCCGGCGTCCTCGAGGATGTCGGCGGCGCGCCCGAGGTCGGACGAGCGGACGAGGACGTAGTCCGACTCGAAGGTCGAGATGACGAAGATCGTCAGCTCGGCCTCGGCGAGCGGCACGACGAGCGACGCGACGACGCCGGCGAGGGAGAAATCGAGCGGCCCCATCACCTCGAGCACGGTCCAGCCGCGGTCCACGCTCTCGCCCTCGGGCACGTCGTGGTCGCGGCAGACGACCGAGACCTCGTGGTCGGTGCGAGTGACCGAGCGGAACGGGCCCTTGTCCACCCACTCCGGCAGCTCCGAGCCCGGCTGGAGCCGGACGACGGCATAGCTGTCGGGCAGCGTCCGCAGCTTCACCGGCGGGACGCTACAGCGGAGTCGGCGCAGAAGGCGCAGGTAGTGTCCGCCCGCCATGCCGCTTCCCGAGTTGCTCGAGCGCCTGCTGACGACCCCTGGTCCGTCTGGCCAGGAGCATGCGGTGGCGGCCGTGTGGCGGGAGGCCGCAGCGCCTGTCGGCGAGGTCTCGTCCGACGTGCTCGGCAGCTCGTGGGTGCGCGTGCCGGGCACGGCTGGAGGTCCGTCGCTGGCGGTCGTCGGCCACATCGACGAGATCGGCGTCGTCGTCACGCACCTCGGCGACGACGGCATCGCCGCCGTGCGTCCGGTCGGGGGCTTCAACCCGCAGGTGATGGTCGGCCAGCGCGTCGACGTGCTCACCCGGAACGGCCCGCTACCGGGAGTCGTCGTGGCGCGCGTCCAGAAGCTGCGGCGCGGCCGCGGGGAGGAGCGCAAGCCGGTCGAATACGAGGATCTCTTCCTCGACGTCGGCGCCAGGGACGGAGACGAGCTCAAGCAGCTCGTGCGGCCGGGCGACGCCGCGCTCTGGCATGGCCCTCCGCTTGCGCTGCACGGCAACCGCGTCGCCTCGCGCGCGATCGACAACCGCATGGGTTGCTACGTCGCCCTCGAGGCCGCGCGGCGCCTGGCAGAGCAGGGCGGAGGCCCCGGCGACTTCATCGCCGTCGCCGCGGTACAGGAGGAGGTGGGCGACTTCGCCGGCTCGCGCACGAGCGCGTTCGCCACCGAGCCCCAGGTTGCGCTCGCGGTCGACGTGACGCACGCGAACGACATCCGCGGCGGCGAGCCGGAGGACGAAGGACGTGTCGTGCTCGGCGAGGGGCCGACCCTGTCGCGCGGGCCGTCCATCCATCCGGCCGTCTTCGAGCTGCTCCACGAGACGGCGGAGGCGGAGGGCATCCCGTTTGCCGTCGAGGTCTCGCGGGGCACGACGAGCACCGATGCCGACGCCGTCTATCTCAGCCGCCACGGGGTGGCGACCGGTCTCGTCTCGGTGCCGCTCCGCTACATGCACTCGCCGGTCGAGATCGTCGATCTGGAGGATCTCGAGCGGGCGGTGCAGCTCGTCGTCGCGTTCGCTCTCAGGCTCGAGCCCGGACTGAGCTTCGCGGGCTAAGTTGGACGCGTGAGCAGGAGCGTCATCGTCTCGGCGGTGCGGACGCCGTTCGGGAAGCTGAACGGCGGTCTCGGCGCGTATCCCGCGACGGAGCTCGGTGCGACGGCGATCCGGGCGGGGCTCGAGCGCGCCGGCCTCGAGGGCCGCGAGGTCGACTACGTGATCATGGGCCAGGTGCTGCAGGCCGGCGCGGGGCAGGCTCCGGCGCGGCAGGCGGCGGTCGGCGCGGGGATTCCGATCGACGTTCCCTCGGACACGGTGAACAAGGTCTGCGCCTCCTCGATCCGCGCGGTCGAGATCGCCGACTCGATGATCCGCGCCGGCGACGTCGAGCTCGTCGTGACCGGCGGCATGGAGTCGATGACGAACGCGCCGTACGCGCTGCCGAAGGCGCGGGCCGGTTACCGGATGGGCGACGGGACGCTGCTCGACCTCATGATCTGGGACGGGCTGCGCTCGACGTTCGACGAGCTGCACATGGTGCAGCAGGCGGCGAAGGTCGCACGCGAGCTCGGCATCTCGCGTGAGGACCAGGACGCGTGGGCGCTCCGCTCCCACGAGCGCGCCGCGGCAGCGCAGGACGCCGGCCGCTTCGACGACGAGCTCGTTCCCGTCGGCGAGGTGACGGCCGACGAGTCGGTGCGTCGCGAGACGACGATCGAGAAGCTCGCCTCCCTGAAGCCGGTGATGGATCCGGAGGGGACGGTCACGGCCGGCAACGCACCCGGCGTCAACGACGGCGCCTCCTGCGTCGTCGTCTGCTCGGAGGAGTTCGCGCAGCGGCGCGGGCTCGAGCCGCTCGCGACGATCGTCGCGCAGGGGTACGTCGCCGACGAGTTCGCCTGGCTCGCGCGCACGCCGGCGAACGCAGGGACGCAGGCACTCGAGAAGGCGGGGAAGTCGATCGGCGACGTGGAGCGCATCGAGGTGAACGAGGCGTTCTGCTCGGTCGCGCTGAACTCGCTCGCGATGCTCGGCGCCGATCCGGAGACGGCGAACGTCAACGGCGGAGCCGTCGCGCTGGGGCATCCGATCGGGGCCAGCGGCGGCCGCATCCTCGGCACGATGGTGCACGACCTCCGCCGCACGGGCGGCGGGCTCGGGCTTGCAGCGATCTGCTCCGGCGGCGGCCAGGGCGACGCGCTCCTGATCGAGGTCTGAGAGGGCGATTGACCCGGCCGGTCCGCGGCGCGAAGATGCGCCTGAGGAGGGATCGGTGCCGGATAGTGACGGGCTGCTACGGCTCGAGTACGAATCCGCGTCGCGGCTGCTCGGGACGCTCGACGAGATCCGCTTCAAGCTGCTCGCGCTCGTGCCGACGCTCTCCGGCGCGGTCGTGGCCTTCGTCTCGGCCGGACGGACCGGTGTCGAGCTCCTGGCCATCGGTGGGCTCGGCCTGGCGGCCACCTCCGGTGTGCTCGCATACGAGCTGAGGAACGGGGAGCTGCGCCGCCGCGCCATCGAGCGAGTGCAACGCCTCGAGACGGAGCTCTTCCCCGGCGGGCCTCTCATCGGCGCTCACGGCCGGACGCCGAAGCTGTTCGGACTGATGCCCGCCTCCCATCGCCTGGGGGTCGGGCTCGTGTACGGCGCGGCCATCGCGGGGTGGGTGTACCTCGTCGTCTGGGGCGCGCTCGCGGCCGCCGGTGCGCGGCATCACTCGCAGGCGATCGGCGTCGCAATCGGAGTGGTCGTCGGGCTCGCCGTCGCGCGCGAGATCGTCGTCGTGCAGGGGCCGAACGCGGGCCCCTGAGCGGCCGGACCTCCTGCGGGCACCGCCGCGTATCAGCGGTGTCACTCGAAGGAGGAAGCCATGCGCAGGCTCTCGCTCTGCCTCACTGTTGCCGTCGGTGCCCTCGTCCTCGCTCCCGTCGCGCTCGCGGACGGTCCGGTCCAAGTCGGGCAGGGAGGCTCGGGCGTGGCGGGCCACGACGGGACGTTCCACTACGTCACCGTCCCGGACGGGACGGGCGGGACGGTCCTCGAGACGATCGAGAGCACCGGTGAGGTGTCCCGGTGGATGACGCTCCCAGGCTCGTGGGGGATCCCCACGATCGGGAACGGACGGGAGGCGGGTCAGGGGCTGTCCCGCGACGGCCGAGTGCTGATCCTCGAGTCCGCGTACGGGCCGTCCAGTTCGCCGAGCAAGTTCCTCGTCGTCGACCCCGGCCGCGCGAAGATGCTCCGCATGATCACCGTGCGTGGATCATTCTCGTTCGACGCCCTCTCGCCGAACGCGTCGAGGATGTACCTGATCCAGTACGAGTACGGCAACTCGGGAGATCTGACCGACTACGTCGTGCGCGGCTACGACATGCGTACGAACAAGCTGATGCCCGGGCGGATCGCCGATCGGGCCGAGGGCGAGAAGACGATGGCGGGCTACGCCATGACCCGGACGACGAGCGCCGACGGCCGCTGGGTGTACACGCTCTACCAGAAGCCGTCCGGCGAGCCCTTCGTGCACGCGCTCGACACGGTAGGCGCCTCGTCGTACTGCATCGATCTCCCGGCAAACCGCTCGCTCTACAACATCGTCCTCTCCATGCGCGACCACGACCGCACGCTTGCCGTGCACTGGCGGAGCGGGCGGCCCTGGCTGAACGTCGCCGTCGGCAGCTGGCGCATCTCGTACCCGAGCGCCGGCTTCCCGTGGGTCTGGGTAGCGGCCGCGATCGGAGGCTGCCTCGCGCTCCTCTCGGCCGGCGTCCTACTGCTGCGGCGCCGCCGCCGTGAGGAAGTGGAGCAGCACGCGGGACAGGAGCTCGGGCTCGCGTAGCGTCACGTAGTGGTCCGAGTCGAGCTCGACGTGGCGGGCGTCCGGCGCCTCGTCCGCCACGAGCGGGCCGATCTGCCGGAATCCCACCGGATCGTGCGCGGCCGTTACGACGAGCGTGGGCACGACCAGCTCGCGGAGCCGCTCCTTCGCTGGCCCCCCGGCCGGAGCCAGCGGCTCGACACCGTCCGGCAGCGGGTTCGCGTCCGGGGTCGCGCGCCAGAGCTGTCGCATCCGTTCGTCGGCGCCGAGCGGCGCCCAGACCTCGAGGTCGATCTCCATCATCGTCTCGACATTGTCCTCGGCCTCCGCAGCGTCGTAGCGCGCTTCGTGCTCCTCGGAGTAGGGCGCGCCGTCGTGTCCGCCGAGCGCCGGCGCGACGCCGACGACGGCCCACAGCCGCTCGGGGTGCGCGAGCGCGACGTCGAGCGCGAGCTTGCCGCCGAGCGAGAGCCCGACGAGTGCCGCTCGCTCGATCGCCGAGTTCGTCGAGCACGCCGATCGACGTCGTTCGTGCCACGACCACGGGACCGGCCGGCCCGGTCGAGCGGCCGAAGAAGCGAAGGTCGCTGCGGATCGTGCGGAACCGCTCGGCGAGGAAGGGAACGACCGGCTCCCACAATCCCGAGTCGCCGAGGCCGCCGTGCAGGAGGAGCACCGTTTCGCCGCTCCCGGCCTCGTCGTACCAGAGCCGGGCGCCGTTGACGTCGACTACGGACACAGGGCGACCCTATAGTCCTCGCCGCATGGACTTCGAGCACGTTCTCGTCGTCGGCGCCGGCCAGATGGGCGGCGGCATCGCGCAGGTCGTCGCCGCTTCGGGCCGACACGTCTCGCTCCACGACGCCGCGCCGGGAGCGACCGAACGCGGCCTCGCGACGATGCGGCGCAGCCTCGAGAAGCTCGCGGAGAAGGGCGGCGCCGATCCTGACGAGGTGCTCGCGCGCGTCGACCCCGCCGACGACCTCGTGCCGGCCGACCTGCTGATCGAGGCGGTGGTCGAGGACGCGGACGTCAAGCAGGACGTCTTCCGCCGCGCCGACGAGCTTCTGCCCAAGGCGGCGATTCTCGCCTCGAACACGTCTTCCATTCCGATCACCTCGCTCGCGGCGGTCACGTCGCGCCCCGACCGCGTGATCGGCATGCATTTCTTCAACCCCGTGCCGGTGCTGAAGCTCGTCGAGGTCGTGCGCGGGCATGAGACCTCCGACGAGACGGCGGCGTCGGTCGTCGCGCTCGCCGAGGAGTTCGGGAAGACACCGGCTGTCGCGAACGACTTCCCCGGCTTCGTCTCGAACCGGATCCTGATGCCGTTCATCAACGAGGCGGTCTGGGCTCTGCACGACGGTGTCGCCGAGCCCGAGGCGATCGACACGATCGCGAAGCTCGGCTTCGCGCACCCGCTGGGTCCGCTCGCGCTCGCCGACCTGATCGGCCTCGACACGTGCGTCGCGATCATGGAGGTGCTCGAGGAAGGCCTCGGCGAGGAGCGGTACGCGCCGTGCCCCCTCCTACGCGAGCACGTCGAGGCCGGCCGCCTCGGGCGCAAGTCGGGCCAGGGTTTCTACGCTTACGCCTGATGGACTTCGAGCTCTCGGCCGAGCAGAAGGAGATCCAGGCGCTCACGCGCGAGTTCGTCGGCGCCGAGATCGAGCCGCACGCCGCGGAGTGGGACCGCGAGCACCACTTCCCGCGCGGCGTCTTCGGCAAGCTCGCCGAGCTCGGCCTGATGGGCGTCTGCGTGCCGGAGGAGTACGGCGGCGCCGGCGCCGACTTCCTCTCCTACATGCTCGTGCTCGAGGAGCTCTCGCGCGGCGATGCCGGCGTCGGTGTCACCGTTGCCGTCCACACGAGCGCGGTCACCTTGCCGCTCCTGCGCTTCGGGACCGAGGAGCAGCGTGCGCGCTTCGTGCCGCCGCTCGCGCGCGGCGAGCTCATCGGCGCGTTCGCGCTGACCGAGGCCGAGGCGGGATCCGATGCCGGCTCCCTGCGAACCTCGGCGACGCGCGAGGACGGCGGCTGGCGGATCGCGGGCGCGAAGCAGTTCATCTCGACCGCGGAGTACGCCGGGACGTTTCTCTTCTTCGCGCGCACCGATCCGGACACGCCCGGCGCCCGCGGCGTCTCGGCCTTCGTGCTCGACGCCGACCACGTCCGCGTCACCGGTCGCGAGGAGAAGCTCGGGCTCAACTCCTCGACCACGAACTCGATCGCCGTCGATGCTCACGTCGACGCCGACCGGCTGCTGCACGAGGAGGGGAAGGGCTTCCACATCGCGATGGCGACCCTCGACGGCGGCCGGATCGGGATCGCTGCGCAGGCGGTCGGAATCGCGCAGGCGGCCTACGACGTGGCGCGCGAGTACGCGAAGGAGCGGCACGCCTTCGGACAGCCGATCGCCCGGTTCCAGGCGATCCAGCACAAGCTCGCGGACATGTCGACCGAGATCGACGCGGCCCGGCTGCTCGTGCACCGCGCCGCGTGGCTGAAGCAAACGGAGCGGCCGCACACCGAGGCGGGTGCGAAAGCGAAGCTCTTCGCCTCGGAGATGGCCCGCCGCCAGACGGGCGAGGCGATCCAGATCCTCGGCGGCTACGGCTACACGAAGGAGTTCCCCGTCGAGCGCTACTACCGCGACGCGAAGATCACCGAGATCTACGAGGGAACGAGCGAGATCCAGCGGCTCGTCATCGCGCGCGAGATCCTCGGTCTGCAGGAACGCGCCCTCACGCAGGGCTAGAGACGAGCACGAGCTCGACCGGAAGCTCGGCGACCGCAGCGGGCAAGGAACCGAGCGTCGCCACGACGAGTGTTCGGTGCGGCCGGATGAAGTACGAGAGCTGCTCCTCGGCCGGGTAGACGTCGACGCTCACCGGCACGCGGCTGTCGGCGCAGTACCGCTCGCGGAGGAACGGCGCGCTGCGCTCGTCCTCGGGAGTGGTGAGGAGGATCGAAACGGGAAGGGCGAGCCGCTCGACGTCGCGGTCAAGGTGGACGAGGAACTCCTGCTCCTCGCCGGTGGGCAGGAGCGGGTCGAAGAGGACGACCGCATCAGGCGCCTCGTAGTAGACGCCGCCGGACTCTGACGCCGTCCAGCGCCAAAGGCCGTCGGCTAGCTGCTCGACGTCCACCGGTACTGCACGTCGGGTGTCTTCTCCTCGTTCCCCTCGCCTTCCGTGAACTTGATCGCCACGAGGCCGTGGCGCTCGTAGAAGCGGCGGGCACCCGCGTTCTGCTGGAACGTCCAGAGTGTGAATCCGCCGGGCCGGCGCTCCTTGGCGCGCTCGAGCAGCGCCGAGCCGATGCCAAGCCCGGTCCAGCCGACGTCGAGGTAGAGGTACATCAGCTCGTCTTCGGTCAGCACGCTGAAGCCGCGGACGCCGTCCTCGTCCCACACCCAGCCTTCGTTCTCTGCCAGCTGCCGCGCGAACCACATCCGGTGCTCGTCGAGCGTGTGCAGCACCGGCAGGAAGTCGAGCGTCGCGAACGACCGCTCGTAGAGGCAGGCGATCTCTTCCACGTCGTCGGCGGTCGCGCGGCGGATCAACCGGAGAGGTAGACCCTCGGATCTACCGGGATCGACCGGTTGAGGACTCCCTGCTTGGCCTGGTGGAGCTCGTGCCGGAGACCGAGCGGCACCTTCGAACGGAGGTTGTAGAAGGGCGCAAGGCCGACGCCGCCGTTCCCGAGCGTCCCCTCGAGGCGGCCGCCGTTGAACTGGTGGTCGATGATCCGCTTCATCGCGAGAAAGACCATGGGGCCGTCGTTCTTCTGCACGCTCGTCAACCACTGCGCCTCGCAGTCGGGCGTCGCGTAGTGCTGGTCCGTGTCGACGCCGATGAGAAGCACGTGCGGGCTTCGCTGCGCCGCCCGGCATGTGGCGACCTCCCCTAGTGGCCCGTCCACTGCGAACACGACGTCCGCCCCGGCGTGGATGACGTTGGCGGCCAGGTCCTGCGCGACGACGGTATTCCCGAAGGCGCTGAAGTCGGACGACTTCCGGCTCACGAACGACTTCTGCTTCGTGGTCGGGCCCCACCCGAGTACCCGGACGTGCGTGCCGTGCACCCGGTTGTAGTACAGGACACCCGCCGCGAAGCCTCAGCTCTTCGCGGACGATCCGGTGATGCCGCGCGAGCAGTTCCCGCCAGCGCCGGTCGCCGAGCTCCTCCGCCACCTGGGTCGAGCCGACGATGTCCGTGAAGACGAGCGTCGTCAGGACGTTGCCGGACCTGTCGCGCTGCCGCATCAGCCGAGTCTGACGCCGCTTGTGGGCCGGAGCAACCTCGGCCGCCGTACGCTACGGGCGTGCCGCGTGACCCGAACGAGCCCGTCCGTCTGACACGCATCTACACGCGCGGGGGCGACAAGGGCGAGACGAGCCTCGGCGACGGCTCGCGCGTCTCGAAGCTCGACCCGCGGGTGGCCGCCATCGGCGACGTCGACGAGCTCAACTCGCTCGTCGGCCTGGCGGGCGGCCTCGAGCGGATTCAGAACGAGCTCTTCGACGTGGGAGCCGACCTGTCGGTCCCGTTCGCGGGGCACGAGGATCGGCTCCGCATCACGCAGGACGCGATCGACCGCCTCGAGCAGGAGATCGAAGGGGCGAACGCCGCGCTCCCCGAGCTGAAGAGCTTCGTCCTGCCGGGCGGGAGCGAACGCGCAGCGCGCCTCTTCCTCGCGCGGGCGGTCTGCCGGCGAGCCGAGCGCGCCGTCCTCGCGGTGCCGGACGTGAATCCTCTCGCAGCGATCTATCTCAACCGCCTTTCCGACCTGCTCTTCGTCCTCGCCCGCGCCGTGAACGAGGGCGACGAGCCGCTGTGGAAGCCTGGCTCCTACACTTCGGGCGATGGCGACGACACGGAAGGCTGACGCCGGCGGCGCCGGTTGGCGCGAGCGGTACGAGGCGACGCCGGAGCGTGAGGGAGAGCTGTTCTCGACCATCTCCGGCGTCGAGAACGAGCCCCTCTATTCGCCCGAGAACGTCGATCTCGACTACGAGCGCGACCTCGGCTGGCCGGGCGCGTATCCCTTCACGCGGGGCGTCTACCCGTCGATGTACCGCGGCCGGCTGTGGACGATGCGCCAGTTCGCGGGCTTCGGGACGGCGGAGGAAACGAACGTCCGCTTCCGCTACCTCCTCGAACACGGGCAGACCGGCCTCTCCACCGCCTTCGACATGCCGACGCTGATGGGCTACGACTCCGACCATCCGCGCTCGCTCGGCGAGGTCGGGCGCGAGGGCGTGGCCATCGACTCGCTCGGCGACATGGAGACGCTCTTCGCCGGGATCCCGCTCGGCGAGGTCTCGACCTCGATGACGATCAACGGCCCCGCGGCGATGCTGCTCGCCTTCTACGCGTGCGTCGGCGAGGAGCAGGGCGTTCCGCTCGAGCGGCTGCGCGGCACCGTCCAGACGGACATCCTCAAGGAGTACATCGCGCAGAAGGAGTGGATCTTCCCGCCCCAGCCGTCGATGCGGCTGGTGGTGGACATGATCGAGTGGTGCGCAGAGCGGCTGCCGCTCATGCACCCCGTCTCGATCTCGGGCTACCACATCCGCGAGGCCGGGTCGAACGCGGCGCAGGAGCTCGCGTTCACGCTCGCCGACGGGTTCGCGTACGTCGAGGCGTGCATCGAGCGCGGCCTCGACGTCGACGCCTTCGCGCCCCGCCTCTCCTTCTTCTTCAATGCGCACCTCGACTTCTTCGAGGAGATCGCGAAGTACCGGGCTGCGCGGCGGATCTGGGCGAAACAGATGCGCGAGAAATACGGCGCCCGCGACCCGCGCTCGTGGCTGATGCGCTTCCACGCGCAGACCGCGGGTGTCTCGCTGACCGCACAGCAGCCGGAGGTCAACCTCGTCCGGACGGCGCTCGAGGCGCTCGCTGCGGTCCTGGGCGGGACCCAGTCACTGCACACGAACTCCTTCGACGAGGCGCTCGCGCTGCCGACCGAGCATGCCGTGCGCCTTGCCTTGCGGACGCAGCAGGTGATCGCGCACGAGACGGGCGTCGTGAACTCGATCGACCCGCTCGGCGGCTCCTACTACCTCGAGCAGCTGACGAACGAGCTCGAGCGGCAGGCGTACGACTATTTCGAGCGGATCGAGGAGCTCGGCGGCGTGATCCCGGCGATCGAGCAGAACTTCATGCAGCGCGAGATCGCCGAGGCGAGCTTCCGCTACCAGTCCGAGGTCGAGCGCGGCGAGCGCGTGATCGTCGGCGTCAACCGCTACGAGCTCGAAGAGGAGCAGCCGATCGAGATTCTCCGCATCGACCCGGCGCTCGAGCAGAAGCAGATCGAACGGGTGCAGGCGCTGCGGGGGCAGCGCGATGCCGCGGCGGCCGAGATTGCGCTCGCGCGGCTGAAGGAGGACGCGGCGCACGACGACCGCAACCTGATGGAGCCGATCATGGCGGCCTCGCGTGCGTACGTGACGATGGGCGAGATGTGCGACGCGCTGCGCGACGTGTGGGGCACGTGGCGCGAGACACCGGTCTTTTGAAGACGCGATAGACATGGCTCCTGCGGCGTTCCGTTACGCTCGCGCCATGGCAGGAAAGATCCGCGTTGTTGTAGCGAAGCCGGGCCTCGACGGGCACGATCGCGGCGCCAAGATCATCGCCCGCGCGCTCCGCGACGCGGGGATGGAGGTCATCTACACCGGCCTCCACCAGACACCCGAGCAGATCGTGGAAACCGCGATCCAGGAGGACGCGGACGCCGTCGGCATCTCGATCCTCTCCGGCGCGCACATGACGCTCGTCCCGCGCATCCTCGAGCTCCTGCGCGAGAACGGCGTCGAGGACGTCGTCGTCGTGGTCGGCGGCACGATCCCCGACGACGACGCCGAGGAGCTGCGCAAGCTCGGCGTCGCCGGCGTCTTCGGGCCGGGAGCGCCGACGACCGAGATCGTGGACTTCCTGAAAGGCGCCGTCACAGCGTGAGCGTCCTCGTCGACCGCCAGGACGCGGTCGCCGTCATCACGATCGACCGCCCGGAGGCGCTGAACGCGCTCGACGTCGAGACGCTGACCGCGCTCCGCGACCGGCTGCGTGAGCTGGCCGACGACGAGTCGGCCCGCGTCGTCGTCCTCACGGGCGCGGGCGACCGCGCCTTCGTCGCCGGCGCGGACATCAAGTACATGAGCGGCCTCGGCCCGCACGAGGCGAGGGAGTGGGGCGCGCTCGGCCACGAGGCGGCGCGGCTGCTCGAGGAGATGCAGAAGCCGACCATCGCTGCGGTCAACGGCTTCGCGCTCGGCGGCGGCTGCGAGCTCGCGCTCGGCTGCGACCTGCGCTACGCCTCGAGCAACGCGCGGCTGGGCCAGCCCGAGATCGACCTCGGCATCGTTCCCGGCTGGGGTGGCACGCAGCGGCTCGCACGCGTCTGCGGCCTGGGCGCTGCGAAGGAGCTCGTCCTCACCGGCCGCCCGGTCGACGCGGAGCACGCACTCCGCATCGGCCTCGTGAACGGCATCGCCGATCCGGTCCTCGAGCACGCGCTCGAGGTCGCCGGGAAGCTGGCGGCGAAGAGTCCGGTGGCGCTCCGCGTCGCCAAACGCTTGCTCAACCTCTCGCCCGGAGCGCTCGAGCGTGAAGCGGAGGAGTTCGGCGACCTGTTCGGGAGCGAGGACGCCAAAGAGGGTCTCGCCGCCTTCGCCGAGAAGCGCACGCCCCGCTTCGTCGGCAGATAACTCCCGCCACCGCGCAGGAGGATTCGCGGCCGGCGGCGCGTAGTGGAGGACCCCCATGCGTCTTCGCATCCTCCTTCTGACAGCGGTTGCGGCCGCCGTCATGGCCGTCGGCCCGACCGCGTCGGCCTCGAGTCGAAACCCCCAGACCGCCGGGTTGCAGGTCGCGCTGCGTGCCCAGGGTCTCTACCGCGGGCCGATCGACGCGATCTCAGGACCGAGAACCGTCGCCGCCGTTCGTGCCTTCCAGCGCCTCCAGCGATTACCGGTCACCGGCCTCGCGGATGCGCGCACACGCAAGGCCCTCGGACCGCTCGGACGACCGCTCTTCGGCGCGCGCACGCTCAAGAGAGGCGCGTTCGGCTGGGATGTCGCGGTGCTCCAGTTCCTGCTCGCCCGCCAGGGGATCAGCGTCCCCGTGAATGCGTACTTCGACGGGCCGACGCTGCACGGCGTGCGGATCATGCAGAGGCGCCTTCACCTACGCCGCGACGGCGTTGTCGGTGTGCACACGTTCACCGCGCTCGTCAAGCGAAACCCCGTGCCGCTCGCGCGCCCGATCGCCGTCAGAGTCCAGAAGACGAAGACTCACCACCAGCACGAGCGCCGGCACAGGCACCGGCACCGCGTGCTGACCGGCATTCACGTCGTGCGCTCCGGTGACACGCTGACGGGACTCGCGCGCCACTACCACACGACCGTGGCGAAGCTCGCGCGGATGAACCACCTCGACGCGAGCCACTTCCTCCTGATCGGGACGCGCCTGCGGGTCCCGCACGTCGAGCTCGCCAAGCACGTCACGACGACGCGCGTCGCGGTGCGCACCTCGAGCGTCGGGTCGGTCCGGGGCCTCCTCGACCGGTGGGCCGTGCACTACGGGGTCAGCCTCCATCTCGTCCGCGCCCTCGCGTGGATGGAGTCCGGCTACAACAACGGGCTCGTCTCGTCGGTCGGAGCGCGCGGGATCATGCAGCTCCTGCCGACGACGTTCCATTTCGCCGAGAGCGTCCTGATCGGACATCACCTCCGCCACGACGCGAACGGCAACGTCCGCGCCGGGGTGGCCTATCTCTCGCATCTGCTGCACGACTTTCACGGCGACCGGAGCCTCGCGCTCGCCGGCTGGTACCAGGGCGAGGGGGCGGTCCGGAAGCACGGCGTGTACAAGGTGAGCAAGCAGTTCGTCTCGGACGTGCTCGCGCTCGAACAGCGCATGTGAGCCAGCGCTCGGCGTTCCACCACTAGCATCCCGCCGGGATGAAGATCGCAGTCTGCGTCAAGCACGTGCCCGAAGGGGCGGGCCGCCTCGATCCAGCGAGCAAGCGCCTCGACCGCTCCGGCGAGGGCGCGCTCAACCACTTCGATGCGAACGCCGTGGAGGAGGCGCTGCGGCTCAAGGGCGACTCCGACACCGAGGTGGTCGTCGTCTCGCTCGGTCCGCAGAAGGCGCTCGACTCGCTGCGCAAGGCGCTCGCGATGGGCGCCGACCGCGCCGTGCTCGTCGCCGACGACGCGGCCGCCGGCTCCGACCTCGTGGCGACGAGCCGGCTGCTCGCGGCAGCGCTCCGAAAGGAGGACGCCGAGCTCGTCCTGTTCGGCCAGCAGGCATCCGACGCCGACGGCGCCGTCCTCTGGGCGGCCGTCGCGGAGCGGCTCGGCCGGCCCGTGGTCTCGCAGGCGATGGAGCTCGCCGTCGACGGCGGCTCCGTTCGCGTCAAGCGGCAGACGGAGTTCGGCTACGACACGCTCGAGGCGCCGCTGCCCGCGGTCGTCGCGGTCAGCGACGCGATCAACGAGCCGCGCTATCCGTCGCTCAAGGGGATCATGGGCGCGAAGAAGAAACCGCAAGAGGTTCTCTCGCTCGGCGATCTGGGTATCGACCCGGGCGAGGCGGGCGAGGCCGGCTCCCGTACGACGGTGCTGGCCCTCGGCGATCCACCGGCGCGCGGCGATGCGCGCAAGATCGAGGACGATGGCAACGCGGCGCAGGCGATCGTCGACTTCCTCGCCGAGCAGAGGCTCATCTGATGCCGACGCTCGTCTTCCTCGAGCATCACGGCGGCGAGCTGCAGAAGGGCTCGCTCGGCGTGCTGGCGAAGGCCGCTTCCCTCGGCGAGGCTGAGGCGGTGATCACCGGCGAGGGTGCGAAGGCGCTCGCTGCCGAGGCGGGACGCTTCGGCGCCGCGAAGGTCTGGGTCTGCGAGGACACCGAGGTCGCGCAGCCGGTGCCGCAGCCGCGCGTCGACGTGCTCGCGCAGGTCGTCGAGGAGGGCGGCTACGACACCGTTCTCTTTGCGAACTCCGTGCTCGCGGCGGACGTCGCGGCCGGTCTCGCGGCGCGCCTCGACGCCGGACTGAACTGGGATCTCGCCGACATCGAGCTCCGCGACGGCGAGCTCGTCGGCAAGCGCCCGGCGTTGCAGGACTCCGTCTATGCCGACGTGGGCTGGAACGGGACGCAACGGCTCGCACTTTTCCGTGCGGGCTCGTTCGATGCGACCCCGGTGGGCGGCGGCGAGCCCGAGATCGCGGACGTCTCGCCGTCGTACGCGGACCACTCGACGGCGGTGAAGCTCGTCGGCCAGGACGCGGAGGAGTCGAGCGGCCCCTCGATCGAGGACGCCGACGTGATCGTTGCGGGCGGCCGGGGCCTCGGCTCGCCCGACAACTTCACCCTCGCAGAAGAGCTCGCCAAGGCGCTCGGCGGAGCGGTCGGCGCGACGCGTGCGGTCGTCGACGCCGGCTGGTACCCGTACTCGGCCCAGATCGGCCAGACCGGCAAGACGGTCTCGCCGAAGCTCTACGTCGCGCTCGGCATCTCCGGCGCGATCCAGCACAAGGTGGGCATGCAGAGCTCGGGCACGATCGTCGCGATCAACAAGGACGCGAACGCACCGATCTTCGAGTTCAGCGACCTCGGCGTGGTCGGCGACGTGCACGCGATCGTGCCGCAGCTGACCGAGCTCGTCCGGGCTCGCAAATCGTGACCCCCTGCTGATGGCCAGGCCTTCCAACTTCCCGCCGCCGTTCGCGGCGCGCGACTACCTCGCCGAGCCGACCGATCCGGTCGACGAACGGATCGAGGTCGGCGTGCTGATCGTCGGAGCGGGCCCGGCCGGACTCGCGTGCGCGATCCGCCTCGGGCAGCTCCTCGAGGAGCACCCGGAGACGGCAGAGCGCTTCGGCGAGGTGCCGGTGGCAGTGCTCGAGAAGGGCAAGCAGCCCGGCTCGCACCTGCTGTCGGGGGCTGTGGTGAATCCGAGAGCGCTGCGCCGCCTGTTCGGAGCAGGCTTCCGGATGGAGGATCTCCCCTCCTACGGCCAGGTCCACGGCGAATCCGTGTACGTCCTCACGCGCAACGCGGCGCTCCCGATTCCGCCGCCGCCGCCGATGCAGAACCACGGCAACTGGATCTTCTCGCTCTCGCAGCTCGGTCGCTTCCTCGGCGAGCGCGCGGAGGACGGCGGCGCGATGATCCTTCCCGAGACCGCGGCGCAGAAGCTCCTCGTCTCGCACGGGCGCGTGGTCGGCGTCCGCACCGGCGACAAGGGCCGCAACCGCGAGGGGGGCGAGCTCGCCAACTTCGAGGCCGGTTCCGACCTCGTTGCCAAGGTCACCGTGCTGGCGGAGGGCACGCAGGGCCACCTCACCGGCGTCGCACTCGACCGGTTCGACCTGCGCGGCGAGGAGCCGCAGGTCTGGGAGCTCGCCGTGAAAGAGGTCTGGAAGGTCACGAGGCCGCTCGATCGCGTCATCCACACGATGGGCTGGCCGCTGCGCGGCGGGAAGCGCTATCGCGAGTTCGGCGGCTCGTTCATCTACCCGATGGGCGAGGACATGGTCACGATCGGCCTCGTGGTCGGGCTCGACTACCGCGACGCGTCGCTCTCGGTGCACGATCTGCTGCAGGAGCTGAAGACGCACCCGAAGCTCCGCAAGATCCTGGCCGGCGGCGAGCGCATCGAGTGGGGAGCGAAGACGATCCCGAGCGGCGGCTTCAACTCGCTGCCGCGGCAGTTGCACGCGCCCGGCCTGCTCCTCTGCGGCGACGGTGTCGGCATGGTCAACGTCCCGCGGCTCAAGGGCATCCACTACGCGATCGAGTCGGGACGGCTCGCGGCCGAGGCCGCGTTCCGAGCCATGCAACGAGGCGAGACGCCCGCGAGCGCGCTTTCGTCCTACGACGACGCGGTGCGCGACAGCTTCATCTGGAGCGACCTGCACGAGGTGCGGAACATGCGGCAGGTCTTCGGCCGCGGCTTCGTCGTCGGCGGCGCGATGGCGAGTGCGATGACGATGTCGAAGGGTCGCGTCGAGCTCGGGAAGATGCAAGCCGAGCCGGACGCCGACCAGCCGCTCCTCGTCACCGACCGTGAGAAGAGCTACCCGGTGCCGGACGGCAAGCTCACCTTCGACAAGCTCTCGTCGGTCTTCGCCTCGGGCAACAAGACGCGCGACGACCAGCCGAACCACATCCGGATTGAGCGGCGCGTGCCGCGGGAGGTCGCGCAGCTCTGGGCGCACATGTGCCCGGCGCAGGTGTACGAGGTCGGGGCGGAGGACGGGGACGGGACGGTGACGGTCGAGGTCGCGCCGTCGAACTGCGTCCAGTGCGGCGCGATCACGGCCAAGGGCGGCCGGCTCACACCGCCCGAAGGCGGCTCGGGGCCCGAGTACACCATGACCTGATTTACCACGGATTTACGCTCGGAAGGCGCCGAGGGACGACAATGTGACGCATGTTTACGCGGCGTTTCGTCTTCCTCGCAGGCGTCCTCGTGACGCTCAACCTCGCGCTCTGGTTCGCCGGGCCTGGTCTGGCGCTCCGCAAGGCGCTCGTCAACCAGCTCTTCGGCCCCAAGATGATCCGGGCCGAGGTGATCGACTGGGCAGGACCCGGCGCACAGCCGGCCGACACGCGCCTCGATCGCGGCGTCATCATCCAGGTGAGCAGCACCCAGCTCACGCTGCGCGAGCGCGACACCAAGGTGCAGACTATTCCGCTCTCCAGCACGACCGACGTCATCCGCCTGGGACATCACCTCCCGGCGACCGTGCTCGCCAAGCGGTGGCACGTGGTCGTGACCTGGCCGGCGGTCGGGCCCGCGCAGTCGGTCGACGTCGAGAAGATCCCGCGAGTGCGGTAGACGGCGGTGCCCGGGATGAGCTGGCGCGCCGACGCCACACCTATCCTGGGGCCGTGACCGTCCAGGCAACGGGAGGCGCGCTCCTCCTCGTCGAGGACGACGACGCCATCGGACGCCTCGTCAAGCAGTACCTCGAGCAGCAGGACGGCTGGCGCGTCGTGTGGCACCGGACCGGGGAGGAGGCGATCGCCGAGCTGCGGGGGCAGCCGGTGCGCCTCGTCGTGCTCGACATCGGGCTCCCGGGCATGGACGGCTTCGAGGTCTGCCGCCAGATCCGTGCCGGCTCGAAGGTGCCGATCGTGATGCTCACCGCCCGCGACGAGGAGCCGGACCGCGTCGCCGGTCTCGAGCTCGGCGCCGACGACTACGTCTCGAAGCCGTTCTCGCCGCGTGAGCTGTCCGCGCGGATCAAAGCGATCCTGCGGCGCTCGGAGAGCCGCACCGAGGACGAGGTGCTCGCCGCGCGCGAGGTCGTCCTGCGGCGCGACTCGCACGAGGTGACGGTCGCGGGCGCCCAGGTGGAGCTCACGAGCAAGGAGTTCGACCTGCTCGCCTGCTTCCTCGAGCATCCCGGCATCGTGCTCTCGCGCGAGCGCCTGCTCGATCTCGTCTGGGGCATGACCTACCCCGGCGGCACGCGTACGGTGGACGTCCACGTCGCCCAGCTGCGGCGCAAGCTCGGAGACCCGGAGGGGATCCGCACGGTGCGCGGCGCCGGCTACAAGCTCGTCCCGGCCTGAGATGACGGGAGGCCGGCTTCGCTCGCAGCTGTTCCGGGCGATCGGGCTCGTCGTTCTCATCTGCGTAGCGCTCACGATCGGCCTCGGCCTCGTGCTCACCGAGCGCGAGGTGAAGAAGTCGGCTCTGCGCGACCTCGCGCATCAGGTGGATCTGATCCATGCGATCCCCGGAGTCTCGACGCCCCAAGGTCTGCAGCCACGGATCCAGGCGATTCTCAAGCAGTCGCCGCAACGGGAGATCTTTCTCGTCAGACGCGGCGAACTGCCGGTGTGGGCGCAGAAGCAGCTCGCGCAGCAAGAGGCCGTTCAGGGGACGATGGACTACGACGGGGAGACCTACTACTTCGCGGCGCGGACGGGTAACCCGGGGACGCTCATCCTCCTACGACACCAGCGGTCGCTCCTGTCGGGGTATGTCTGGGGCCTGCTCATCGCCGCCGCGGCCGGCGGCCTGCTCGCCGCGCTCGCAGCATTCCTCCTGGCCCGGCGCATCGCGCGGCCGGTCGACCGCGTCTCGGCAGCGGCGCGGAGCCTGATGCACGGCACGCATCCGGCGCCGGTGCCTATCGAAGGCGCCGCCGAGATCGCCACGCTCGCCGCGGCGTTCAACGAGCTCGCCGCGCAGCTCCGCCGGGCCCAGGAGGCGGAACGGAACTTCCTGCTCTCCGTCAGCCACGAGCTCAAGACGCCGCTCACCGCGATCCGCGGCTATGCCGAAGCGGTCGGGGACGGTGCCGTCGACCCGCGGGAGGCCGCGGCGACGGTCGCCTCGGAAGCGCGCCGGCTCGAGCGCCTCGTCCGCGACCTGCTCGACCTCGCGCGGATGAACCGCACCGACTTCAGCGTGCACAACTCCGAGATCGACCTCTCCGAGGTCGCCGAGGACGCTGTGCGCCGGTACGAGGGGCAGGCCGAGAGCTTCGGTGTCGAGCTGCACGCGGTTGTCGCCGGTGCGGCTCCGGCGATCGCGGATGCCGACCGCGTCCTGCAGGTCGTGTCGAACCTCGTCGAGAACGCCCTGCGGCTGACGCCGCCGGGCGGCGAGGTGCGGGTCGTGGCCGCCCCCGGCGTTCTGCGTGTCGAGGACACCGGACCGGGGCTCGCGGAGGCGGACACCGAGCGCGCGTTCGAGCGCTTCTACTTGCACGAGCGCTACGGCCTCGAGCGCAAGGTTGGCACCGGCCTCGGCCTCGCGATCGTGAAGGAGCTGACCCTCGCCATGGGCGGTGACGTCGACGTGGAGAGCCGCCCCGGCAAGCTCACCGTCTTCACCGTGCGCCTGCAAGTCCCGAACGTCGCCGCGCGCGAGACATTGCCTGCGTGAGCGTTTCTCCGGCGGACGTTGAGCACGCGCGCACGGTCCTCGCCGGGCGGATTAGCCGCACGCCCACCCTCGCCTCGCGCGCGCTCGGAGTCTCCCTCAAGGCGGAGCTCTTTCAGGAGACCGGCTCGTTCAAGGCGCGCGGCGCGCTCAACCGCCTCTCGGCCCTCACGCCGGAGGAGCGGAAGCGCGGGGTCGTCACGTGGTCGGCGGGAAACCACGCGGCCGCGGTTGCGTGGGCGGCGGCCCAGACGGGCGTCGACTGCCTCGTCGAGATGTGGGAAACGGCCAACCAGCTCAAGGTGGAGGCGACGCGCGCCTACGGCGCGACCGTCGACCTCTCGCCGTCCGATCCCGCGGCGGCGTACGACCGCGTGCTCGCGATCGTCGAGGAGCAGGGACGCGTCTTCGTCCACCCGCACTCGGATCCGCTCGTGGTCGCCGGCCACGGAACGCTCGCGCTCGAGCTGCTCGAGGACGTGCCGGAGCTCGAGACCGTCGTCGTCGGCACCGGTGGGGGCGGCCTGATTTCGGGGATCGTCACCGCGCTCGACGGACGTGCCCGCATCGTCGGTGTTGCGCCGGAACGGGCCCAGGCGTTTCCCGCAGGCCTCGCGGCCGGCCACAGCGTGCGGGTCGAGACGAACACGATCGCCGACGGGCTCGCGCCTCCGTTCGCGGGCGACCTCCCGCTCGAGATCTGCCGCGGCAAGGTCGAGACCGTGCTCGTGACCGAGGAGGAGATCGCCGAGGGGATGCGCTTCCTCTACGCGCGCGCGAAGCTCGCGTGCGAGCCGGCAGGTGCTGCGGCAGCGGGAGCAGTGCTCGCGGGCAAGGTGAAGGCGGGCCGGGGAGTCGCCGTGATCGTCTCGGGCGGCAACGTGGAGCCCGAACAGGCCGCTGCTATCTTGAGAGGGCAATGAAGACCGGCATCCATCCCGAGTACGTCCTCGCCACGGTGACGTGCTCCTGCGGAAACACGTTCCAGACCCGCTCGACGCAGCCCGAGCTGCACGTCGAGATCTGCTCGCAGTGCCACCCGTTCTACACGGGCAAGCAGAAGCTCATGGACACGGGCGGTCGCGTCGAGCGCTTCCAGCGTCGCCTGGAGCGCGCCGGTCAAGCGCGACGCGGCTAGCGCCGAAGAGACACCATGGCAAACGTCGGCGGACAGGCGGTCCTCGAGGGCGTGATGATGCGCGGCCCCGGCAACTGGGCCGTCGCGGTGCGCAAGCCGTCCGGTGAGATCGCGCAGGTCTCTCGCCCGATCGACTCGGCGATGGCGCGCCACGTCGTGTTCCGGCTGCCGATCGTGCGCGGTGTGATGGCGCTCGGCGAGTCGCTCGCCATCGGCTTCCGTGCGCTCGCCATCTCGGCGAACTACGCGCAGCAGGAGGAAGGGGAGGACGGCGAGGTCGAGACGGAGATCTCACGTGGCGCCATCGTCTTCGCCTTCCTGATCGCGATCGGCTTTGCCGTCGCGGTGTTCAAGGTGGGGCCGGCGCTGATCACCGACCAGCTGCCGATCCGAACCGGCGAGTATTTCGTGATCGTCGAGGGCCTGATCCGCGTGTCGATCTTCGTTGCCTATCTCTTCCTCATCTCGCTCCTGCCCGACCTGCGCCGGGTCTTCCAGTACCACGCCGCCGAGCACAAGGCGATCAACGCCTACGAGGCGGGTGAGCCGCTCGAGCCCGAGATCGCACAGCGCTACTCGCTCATCCACCCCCGCTGCGGGACGGCGTTCCTGCTCTGGGTGATGGTGATCGCGGTGTTCGTGTTCGCGTTCTTCGGTCGGCCCACCTGGTACTGGCTGATCGCCACGCGGATCCTGCTGCTGCCGGTGATCGCCGGCCTCGCCTACGAGCTGATCCGGTTCGCGGGCAAGCATCAGGACAATCGGGTCGTCATGACGCTCCTCGCACCAGGGCTGTGGCTGCAGCGGCTGACGACCCGCGAGCCGACGCTCGATCAGCTCGAGGTCTCGATTCGCGCGCTCCGTGAGGTGCTCGATCTGGAGAACGTTCGCGGCGAACAGTCTCTCGTGGAGGTGATGGCCTGATGGCAACGGAACGGCGCGCCGAGGTGGTGTGGCGGGGAAGCCTGCTCGAAGGGTCCGGCACGATCGACTCGACGACGAGCGGCGCCTTCGGCGGGCTCGGCGTCACGTGGAAGGCGCGCTCCGAGGACGAGCACGGTGGCCTGACGAGCCCGGAGGAGCTGATCGCGGCCGCGCACGCCGCGTGCTTCTCGATGGCGCTCTCCGCGGGCCTCGCGAGAGCGGAGACACCGGCCGACGAACTCCGTACCTCGGCGACCGTCACCTTCCAGCCCGGCGCGGGCATCACGCGAATCGCGCTCATGGTCGAGGGCCGCGTTCCCGGCATCGACGGTGTCGCGTTCGAGGAGGCCGCGTTGGCCGCGAAAGAGAACTGCCCTGTATCGAAGGCGCTCGCCGGTGTGCCGGAGATCAGCCTCGAGGCTCAGCTCGTCGGCTAGACCGGCTCGATCCGCCCGCTGCCGACGTCGTAGACGAAGCCGGTCGCCCCGAACGAGTCGGGAAGCAACGGATGGTCGCGAATCGTCTCGACGCTCTGCCGCACGCGTTCGGCGACGTCCGGGAACGGCTCGAAGTCGATGCTCTCCGACTCCGGCCCGAGCCTGGCGCGCACGTCGGCGTTCGTGAAGCTGAGCATGCCGCAGTCGGTGTGCCCGATCACGAGCGCCTCCTCCGTCACGAGTAGGTGATGGGAGATGACGAGCGAGCGAATCGTCTCGTCGTTGACGAGCCCGCCCGCGTTTCGGATCACGTGCGCGTCGCCCTCCTCGAGGCCGAGGAAGCGCGCGGGGTCGAGGCGTGCGTCCATGCACGTGACTACCGCGAACCTCCTGCCCGGCGCCGCGGGGAGGTCGCCGCTCGAAAAGGCAGACGCGTAACGCTCGTTCGCTTGGGTGACCTCGTCGACGACGGACATCCGACAGAAGCTCTATCAGGCAAGGGTTACGCTGGCGCGGCGATGGCAACGGACTTCGACAACCTCGTCGCGGAGCTCGAGCGCTCGTACGAAGAGCTCCAGACACGCATGGCCGATCCGGCCGTCTACAACGACCACCGCGAAGCGGCGGAGATCGGCCGCCGCCTGAAGGAGCTCGAGCAGCCGTACAAGCTCGCGCAGGAATGGAAGGCTGCGCGCGACGACCTCGCCGCTGCGCGCGAGGACGCCGATCTTCGCGAGCTGATCCCCGAGCTCGAGGAGCGCACGGAGCGCCTGGAGGAAGAGCTCCGTCTTGCGCTCGTTCCGACCGATCCGGCCGATCGGAAGGACGTGATCGTCGAGGTGCGCCAGGGCGTCGGAGGCGACGAGGCCGCGCTCTGGGCAGGCGACGTCTACCGGATGCTGGCGCGCTACGCCGACCGGCGCGGCTACAAGGTCGAAGAGCTCGAAGCGAGCCCATCGGACGGCGGCGGCTACAAGGAGGCAACGTTTGCGGTCAAGGGCGACGGCGCCTACTCGGTCTTCAAGTGGGAGGGAGGCACGCATCGCGTCCAACGCGTCCCCGAGACCGAGAGCGCGGGCCGCATCCACACCTCCACCGCGACGGTCGCCGTGATGCCCGAGGCGGAGGAGGTCGAGGTCAAGATCGACGCGAACGACCTCAAGATCGACGTCTACCGCTCGACCGGCCCCGGCGGCCAATCCGTCAACACGACCGACTCGGCCGTCCGCATCACGCACCTCCCGACCGGCGTCGTCGTCTCGATGCAGGACGAGAAGTCGCAGCTGCAGAACCGGGAGAAGGCGATGCGCGTCTTGCGCGCGCGGCTCTACGAACGGGAGCTCGAGCGGCAGCGAGCGGAGCTCGACGCGACGCGCAACGCCCAGATCGGGTCCGGCCAACGCGCCGAGAAGATCCGCACCTACAACTTCCCCGAGAACCGGCTCACCGATCACCGGATCAAGCTGACGGTGCACCAACTCGACCGGATCCTCCAGGGCGAGCTCGACGAGTTCACCGAGGCGCTCGCGACCGACGAGCGGCGCCGGGCGCTGGGGGAGTGACCGCCCGCGAGGCGCTGGCCGAGGCCGAGCGGAGGCTCGCTGCGGCCGGCGTCGAGACGCCGCGCGTCGACGCCGAGTGGCTCGTCGCCCAGCTGCTGGGGACGACGCGCTCGGGACTCGCGGCGCACCTCGACCACGAGGTTCCGGCCGGCTCCGAAGCGGCCGGGGTGTTCCCGCCGGTCGTCGGCGGCTTCGCCGGCGACGTTTCCAGCACAGCGCTGGAGCCGCTCCTCGTGCGGCGGGAGGCGCGGGAGCCGCTCGCCTACGTCCTCGGGGAGTGGGGCTTCCGGCGGCTGACGTTGAAGACCGATGCCAGGGCACTCGTCCCACGGCCCGAGACGGAAACGCTCGTCGAGCGGGCGCTGACGCTCGTGGAGGGGATCGAGCGGCCGCGGATCCTCGACGTCGGCGTCGGCTCGGGCGCGATCGCTCTCGCGCTCAAGGACGAGCGGCCGGACGCGCAGGTGACCGGCGTCGACCTCTCTGCCGACGCGTTGGCGCTCGCCCGCGAGAACGCCGAGCAGCTCGGCCTGGAGGTCGAGCTGCGTCACGGAGAAGGGGCCGCGGTCGCCGCGGAGGGGTGGGACGTCGTCGTCGCCAATCCGCCCTATGTGGAGAGCCTCGAGGCGCTTCAGCCGGAGCTCGGCTGGGAGCCAAGGGTCGCCCTTCTCGGCAGCGGCGAGCACGAGCGGCTCGCGCGGGCGGCAGTCGCGTGCCTCGTCGTGTTCGAGGTCGGAGACGGGCAGGCCGGCGACGTCGCGGCAATGCTCGAACGGATCGGTTGCACGGATGTGGCGATCACAGCCGACCTCGCGGGCCGCGCTAGGGTCGTCGAGGGGAGGCTGCCGTGATCGAGATCTTCACCACGTCCGACGGGCTCACGCTCTCGTACGAGCGGCGAGGGAACGGCCCGCTCCTCGTCTGCCACCCCGGCGGTCCCGGTGGCTCGGCCGCCGAGTTCCTCGACTTCGCGGGACTCGACGACACGTTCGAGCTCCTCCTGCTCAGCCCGCGTGGCTCGCACGGATCGGATCCCGCCGCCGACTACACGCCTGCCTCGTATGTCGCCGACGTCGAGGCGCTGCGCGAGCACCTCGGCGTCGACCAGCTCGACCTCCTCGGCTTCTCGCACGGAGGCTGCGTCGCGATCGCCTACGCAGCCGCGCATCCGGCCCGCGTGCGCCGGCTTCTGCTCGTGGACACACTCGCGGTCTGGGGCGACGAGGCCGAGGCGGCGATGGGACAGGCGATCGAGCGGCGCAGCGGCGAGCCTTGGTTCGCGGACGCGGCGAAGGCGATCGACGAGGAGCAGGCCGGCGAGTTCTCCACCGCGGAGGAGCTCATTGCGAACCTGCGGCGGCAGATCCCGCTCTACTTCCACCGCTGGGACGGCAACGAGAAGGTCGGCTCGATCCTCGCCGAGGACTTTGCGCACGCCGAGCCGCTGCACCACTTCAACACCGTCGTGTTCCCGACCTTCGACCTGCGCGGCGAGCTGCGCACGATCGAGGCGCCGACGCTCGTCGTCGTCGGTGACGACGATTTCATCGCGGGTCCGGTCTGTGCGGAGGCGATGCTCCGCGAGTTGCCGAACGCCCGGCTGGTGACGATCGAGGACTCGGGTCACTTCGTCTACGTCGAGCAGCCCGGGGCGTTCCGCGCCGCATTGACGGACTTCCTGCTGTGACCGAGGACGCGGTCGCCGCGCTGCGCGCCGGCCGCGCGGTCATCCTCCCGACCGACACCGTGTACGGGCTCTGCAGCCTCCCCGGGCACGAGGACGTCCTCTACGAGCTCAAGGGTCGTGACCGCTCGAAGGCGGTCGCGTTGCTCGCCGCCGGCGTCGACGCCCTCGTCGCCTCGATGCCGCACCTCGACCCGTCGGTGCTCGAGCAGTACCTCCCCGGTCCGTACACGCTCGTCTTCGGCGACATCGGGGTACGCGTGCCGAACCTGCCGCCGGCTGCCGCCGAGGTCGTCGGTGCGGTGGGGGTCGTCGCGGCGACGAGCGCCAACCTGGCCGGCGGGCGCGACCCGCGTCGTATCGAGGACGTGCCGGAGGAGATCCGCGCCGCCTGCGGCGCGATCGTCGACGCGGGCGAGCTGCCCGGCGTCCCGTCCACCGTGCTCGACCTCACCGGCGCGGAGCCGCGCGTGCTGCGGCAGGGCGCCGGCCCTCTCCCCGAGTAGCATCCACGCGTGGCCGCGACCCAGGCGACGTTCCAGGAGCTGAAGCACGAGGGCCTCGACGCGGTCGATCCCGAGATCGCACGGCTGATCGGCGACGAGCTCGAGCGCCAGCGCGGGCAGATCGAGCTGATCGCGTCGGAGAACTTCACGTGGCCCGCGGTGCTCGAGGCCGTCGGCTCGGCGCCGACGAACAAGTACGCCGAGGGCTATCCCGGCCGCCGCTACTACGGCGGCTGCGAGGTGATCGACGAGATCGAGCAGCTCGCGATCGACCGCGCGAAGGAGCTGTTCGGCGCCGAGCACGCGAACGTCCAGCCGCACGCGGGCGCTCAGACGAACATGGCCGTCTACGCGGCCGTGATGGAGCCGGGCGACACGCTCATGGCGCTGGCGCTGAACCAGGGCGGACACCTCACGCACGGCCACAAGGTCAACTTTTCGGGCCGCCTCTACCACGTGGCGCACTACGAAGTGTCGCGCGAGACGATGACCGTCGACTACGACGACGTGCTCGCAAGGGCGAAGGAGGCAAGGCCGAAGGTGCTCGTCTGCGGCGGGTCCGCGTACCCCCGCACGGTCGAGACCGAGCGCTTCCGGGCGATCGCCGACGAGGTCGGAGCGATCCTCGTCTGCGACATGGCCCACTTCGCGGGGCTGGTGGCTGCGGGCCTCCAGCCGAATCCCGTAGAGCACTGTGACTTCGTCACCTCGACGACGCACAAGACGCTCGCCGGCCCGCGCGCCGGGTTCATCTTGTGCCGCGAGGAGCACGCGAAGGCCCTCGACTCGGCCGTGATGCCGGGGATGCAGGGCGGGCCGCTCGAGCACACGATCGCTGCGAAAGCGACGTGCTTCCGGATCGCGATGACCGACGCCTTCCGCGAGTATCAGGCGCAGATCCGCCGGAACGCGGACGCGCTCGCCGAGACGCTGCTCGAGGGTGGGCTCTCGCTCGTCACCGGCGGCACCGACACGCACCTCTTGCTCGTCGACCTGCGCGAGTCGGAGTGGACAGGCAAGGCGGCCGAGGAGCGGCTGCACGAGATCGACGTCACCGTGAACCGGAACACGATCCCCTTCGACGAGCGATCCCCGTTCGTCACCTCGGGGATCCGTCTCGGCTCGCCGGCGATGACCATGCGGGGCTTCGACGAGGACGACTTCCACGAGGTGGGGCGGATCATCTGCGAAGCCCTGACCGAGTCGCCCGACCTCGACGGGCTGCGCGGCCGAGTTGCGGCACTGTGCGCGAGCCGGCCGCTCTACGAGGGCTTCCGCGGCTACACGACCTACGTCGCTTGACCGACCCGCGCCTCACCGTCGTTCGGCATCCGCTCGTCCAGCACAAGCTCGGCTACCTCCGAGACGCGGAGACGCCGACCGTCCACTTCCGCAAGCTCGCGAACGAGATCACGCTGCTCCTCACGTACGAGGCCACGAAGGACATGGCCACGGAGGAGGCGGAGATCGAGACGCCGCTCGAGCGGACGACAGTGCAGCGCATCTCCGGCAAGAAGGTTGCGGTCTGCCCGGTGCTGCGGGCCGGGGTCGGCATGCTGGACGGCGTCCTCTCGCTCGTTTCGAGCGCGCGCGTCGGCTTCGTCGGGATGTACCGCGACGAGGAAACGCTCCAGCCTGTCCAGTACTACCTCAAGCTGCCCGACGACCTCTCCGAGCGCGACGCGATCGTGCTCGACCCGATGCTGGCGACCGGCCACTCGAGCTGCGCGGCAATCGCGGCGGTGAAGGACGCGGGCGCGCAGTCGGTGACGCTCGTCTGCATCGTCGCGGCCCCGGAGGGGATCGAGGAGGTGCACCGGCAGCACTCCGAGGTCCACATCGTGTGCGCCGCGGTCGACCGCGGCCTGAACGAGAGCGGCTTCATCGTCCCGGGCCTCGGCGACGCGGGCGACCGGCTCTACGGCACGAAGTAGCCCGGCACGGCGAGCCAAACCGTCCTCGTGAGATTTCGGCTGATGCCTTGCGTCGCGCTAGCCGCGGTGTCTCTGGCGGCCGCTGGGGCGTCGGTCGGCGCGTCTTCGCGTCATCTCGGACCTCCGCCCGGTGCCGGTTTCAGCTACCAGATTGGTGGGCCGTTTCGCCCGGCGCCCGGTGTGACGGCCGTGGATCGAGACTGGCACGTGGCGCCCGCGCCGGGTGCGTACGGCATCTGCTACGTGAACGCCTTCCAGGCGCAGGCGGGGGAGCACGCGTGGTGGCAGCGGAGACACCCCTCACTGCTGCTTCGCCGGGCCGGACATGCGGTTGTCGATGGGGCATGGAACGAGCAGCTCCTTGACACCTCGACGGCGACGAAGCGACGCAGGGTCGCAGCCGTCATCGACCGCTGGATCGACCGCTGCGCTCACGCTGGCTACCGCGCGGTCGAGCCCGACAACCTCGACTCCTGGACGCGTTCTCACCGTGCCCTGACGATCTCCGACAACCTGGCCCTCGCGCGGTTGCTGATTCGGCACGCCCACGCAGAAGGGCTCGCAATTGCCCAGAAGAACGCCGCCGAGATCGCCGCCCGGGGGCGTCGGCTCGGATTCGACTTCGCCATCGCGGAGGAGTGTCAGACGTACCGGGAGTGCAACAGCTACCTACGCGCCTACGGCGACGAGGTGATCGAGATCGAGTACACCGACGGCGGCCTGCCCAACTTCGAGCGTGCCTGCGCGCTGCGCGGAACCCGAATCTCGATCGTCTACCGCGACCTGAACGTCACCCCGGCCGGCAAACCCGGCTTCGTCGAACGCCGCTGCGACTGACGGGCGCACGCGCACGGCAGGCTATGAACTGCACCAGGTTGAGTTACCGACCGAAGACGGCGTCCACGTTCGGGAGGTCGGCGAACCGCGAGAAAGTGCCGTCTCGGGCCACTTCCTCTGCTGCCGCGAGGAAGCCTCCCCAGGCAGTCTTCGCGAGCGCGCCGCCGACGCTGATCCGGCGGACGCCGAGGTCGGCGGCCTCGGCGACCGTGACGAACGGCCCGTACGCGAGCAGGTTCACCGGCTTCGGCGCCACGGCGGCGACGACCGCGGAGATCTGTTCGTGCGTCTGGATGCCCGGCGCGTAGAGGCAGTCAGCGCCTGCCTCTGCGTACGCCTCGAGCCTGCGGATTGTCTCGTCGAGGTCGGGCCGGCCGACGATGAACCCCTCGGAGCGCCCGGTGAGGAGGACGCCCGTCCCGCTTTCGTCGATCGCCCGGCGTGCCGCCCGGATTCGCTCGACGGCGAGATCGAAGGGATAGAGCGGCTTCCCGGGATCTCCTGTCGAGTCCTCGATCGAGAGACCGGCGACCCCGGTCGCAACGGCGAGCTTCACGTTCACGCCGACGCCGTGCGGCTCTCGCGCGAAACCGTGCTCGAAGTCCGCATTCACCGGGACGTCGACGGCGCCCGCGACCTGGCGAAGATGCTCTAGCGCCTCGTCGCGTCGCACGCCGTTGTCGGGACGGCCCAGCGACCACGCGAAACCGGCACTCGTCGTCGCCAGCGCGGCGAAGCCCATCCGCTCGAGGGCGACCGCACTGCCCACGTCCCAGGGGTTCGGCAGCACGAAGCAGCCCTCGGCGTGCAGCCGGCGGAACGCGTCGACTCTCTCGCTCTGCGATGTCATTCGGGGAATAGTCGCTTCTCCGCAGCGAGCTGCGACGCCCACTCGAGCCGGTCGGCACCTGCAAAGCGCAGGTAGGCCCGGAGCGCGTCGCGCATCGCCTCGACGAACCCGGCGTCGCGGCGCGGGGCGAATCCCTCTTCCCACCAGAGCCCGATCACGTCGACGCGGCCTCCATCCCGGTCGATCCGGGGCTCGATCCGGCCGACGAAGCGGTCGCCGAAGACGAGCGGGAGCACGTAGTAGCCGAAGCGGCGCTTCTCCGCCTTGAAGAAGCCCTCCCAGACGAAGTCGAAGCCGAACAGGCCGGCAAGGAGTTTGGTGTCCCAGAGCAGCGAGTCGAACGGGGCGATGAACGCGGCCGAGGCCGGCGGCTCCGGCGGCGCCTCCAGCAGGGCGACCTCCTCGGCGACGACGAAGCGCTTGCCGCGCAGGCCCGCGATCTCGACCGGCACGAGCGCGCCCTGCTCGACCAGCTCCTTGTGCAGCGACTTGCGGACGTCGGGGTTTGCGATGCGGGCGAACGTCCCGCCGGCGCCGCCGGCGCCGAGCAGGCCGTGGGCGCGGTGGCGGGAGAGCTGCTTGTGCAGGAGCTGTTCGCGCTCAGGGATCTTCTGCGCGAGCAGCTCCGTGGGCAGCAGCCGCTCGAGGACGTCGTAATAGCGGACGTTGCCCTCGCGCCGCGCGAGCCCGATCTCGCCGGCGACCGTGTACGCCTCGAGGACGGAGCGCACCGCGTTCTCCGGCATCCCGAACCAGTCTTGCGTGCGGCCGCTCTCCCGCTCGAAGTCCGCCGAGGAGAGGGGCCCGTCGGCCTGGAGGCGCTCGAGCACCCGCTCGGCGACGGCGGCGTTGTCCTCGAGTGCGGCGGCGTGGAATCGGGCGCCCTTGCGGCCCGCGTTCACGCGGTACCACGGGAACTCGCTCGCCGGGATGAACGACAGCGCTTTGTTGGTCGTCTCGAAGATCTCCCGGCGTTCGTAAAGCGCATCGCACCAGGCGGGCTCGTAGCCGGCGACCCGCGCGTGCAGCATCAGGTCGTGATTCCGGCCGGCGACTGCGATCGGGTCGAACTGGATCGAGCCGAGCCCGCGGATCACCTCCAGCACCGCGGCGGGGCCGCCCTCGAGAGACCGCGCGGGCGCGAGGAAGTGCCGGGCGACGAGGAACCGACGCGCTGCCTCGGCGGTGACCTTCACCGGGGCGGGCTCAGGAAAGCTGCTCGAGCCCGTCGGTGACCCACGCGCGCAGCTCGTCCGAGGAGACGAACGCAGCCTCAGCCTCCTCGGCGCGGGCGAGCACGTCCACGGCCGACGCACCTGACTGCAGCCCGCCGTAGAGGTAGATGAGGGCGGACGAGCGCGGGCCGGTGCGGCAGGTCACGAGCGTCGGCCTGGGCAGTCTGTCGAGTGCCTCGATCTGTCTGCGGGCGAGGTCGAGGTCGAGTGGAGTGGGCGGGTCCGAGACGACGTTCGCCGACACGGGCACCGCGCGCTCGACGTCCGCATAGGACATGCCGCCGTCCATCGAGGCGAACTCCTCGCCGCAGAGGTAGAGCCACGACGCGGCGCCCTTCTCGCGGGCGAAGGCCCCCGGGTCGGAGATCAGCCCTCGGTTGTTCAGCAAATCGGTGGGCGTCTCGAAATCGGACACGCGCCGATCCTACTCCCGCCCCTATCGTCTGACGCCGTGCCCACGCTGTCTCTCGAGCTCACCCGCGAGCAGATTCTCGCGTTCCGGCGTCGCGTCGGGGCGCTCGATGGGCGCCTGCCGCGTGGCGCTCGCTCGTTGCGGCAGGCGGCGTGGGCGGGGCTGACGGACAGCGTTCCGCGGGCCGCGCTCCTCTCGATCCATGCCCGGGTCGAGGGAACGCATCCGTCGAGCTGGGAAGACTCGGCGCTCGTCCAGGTCTGGGGGCCTCGCTACAGCCTCTATGTCGTGCCGGCGCGCGACCGAGCGGTGTTTACGCTCGGCCGGTTGCCCGACGCCGCGCGCCGCCGCGCGAGAGCCGAGGACATGGCCGCTCTGGTGAATGCCCACATCGCCGGGCGGAGGCTGAGGGACAACGACGTGCAGCACGCGCTCGGCATCGGGAACGCGATCAAGTACGCGGCGCCGACCGGGACCTTGCTGATTCGCTGGGACGGCGCGCGGACGCCCGATATCTGGACTGTGCCCCGGCCCGAGATCGACCCGCTCGAAGCACGCCGCGAGCTCGTCCGCCGGTATCTGCACGTCGTCGGCCCGTCGACTCCGGAGGCGTTCGCCGTCTGGGCGGGTGTCGGAGCGGCTGAGGCCCACGCCGCGTTCGGCGCGCTGAGCAGGTCGCTGACACCGGTGCGCACGCCGATCGGCGACGGCTGGATCCTCAGCCGTGACGAGCCCGTTCTTCGCGAGCCGCGCGGAGCGCCGGCCGCGGCGCGCCTCCTGCCCAGCGGCGACCCGTACTTCCTCTTCTGGGGAGCCGGCCGCGAGCTCCTTGTTCCCGACGCGTCGCGGCGCGCCTTGCTCTGGACCTCCCGCGTCTGGCCGGGCGCGGTCCTCGCCGACGGGGAGATCGTCGGGACGTGGCGGCGAGCGCAGGCGGACCTGAGCGTTCAACCGTGGCGGAGGCTCACCCGGGCGGAGAGCGACGCAGTCGAGGCGGAAGCGCACTCGCTGCCGCTACCGGGTGTCGAGGGCCAGATCGCCGTGCGCTGGAGCCGTTAGTCGGTCCACCAACCGCGCCGGCCGTCGACGTCCTCCCGCGGGTCCTCACCGAGATTCGGCGCGCCGTCGAGCACGGGTCCGATGTCTTCGAGATCCTGCTTGATGTTCCGGACCGTGAACGACACGCTCGCAATCCTGCAGACGGGAAAAGCCCCGCTAACCGGGGCTTTTCCCGCCGCCCGCGCTCGCTATGAAGAAAGCGCCTTGGCCTTGAGCTGATCGAACTCGGCCTGCGTGATTGCGCCCGAGTCGAGGAGCTGCTTCCCCTTGGCGATCTGGTCGGCGCCCGAGTCGGACGAGGCGACCGAGCGCACGTAGTCGTCCATCTGCGACTGCTGCGCCTGCGCCCTCGCCGCGCCCCGCTCGGCCATGCCGTGCCCGTTGGCGATGAGGTAGATGAAGACGCCAAGGTAGGGCAGGATGATCACCAGGATGATCCAGGCGGCCTTCCCCCAGCCGCCGATGTCGTGCCGGCTGAACAGGTCGCTGAAGACCATGATCAGCAGCCAGAACCAGATGACGAACGCGAAGATGACCAGCACGTCCCACAGGAAGCTGGCGAAGTTGTAGTTGGCGAGAATCACTTGCCCTCCTAGCTCGTATTCGCGATGTATTCGTAGCGATTGGTGAGTAGTCAACCATGCGCGACGCGCACAGGCTGACTGATCCCGACCCTACTCGTCGCAGGCGAGCCGGGATGGGCGGCGAAGTACGCTGTCGGCGTGCTCGCGGCGATCAGCCCGCACCTCAGCGTCCTCGACGAGCTCGGCGATCACCTCCAAGTCCTCTGGGGAGCGCTCGTCGCCTTCGCCATCGTCGTTTTGCTGACGCCGGCGGTGGGAGGGATGGCGCGCCGGCTCGGCGTGGTCGACATCCCCGGTGGGCGGCGCGTCAACGAGCTCCCGGTGCCGCGCCTGGGCGGGATCGGTCTGTTCCTCGGGATGCTCGTGCCGGCGCTCGCCTTCCTCCACGTCGGCCATCAGACGCGCGGGCTGCTGCTCGGCGCCACGATCGCCGTCACCGTCGGCATCGTCGACGACTTCCGCGGCCTTCCGTGGTACGGGAAGCTCGCGGGTCAGGTCCTCGCGGCGGCCGTGGCGACCGGTGCCGGCATCTGGGTGAACCGGTTCACGTTCCCGTTCCTCGGCATCCACACCCTGCCGTCGTCGGTCGGGATTCCCCTCACGATCATCTGGATCGTCGCGATCATGAACATGTTCAACTTCCTCGACGGGCTCGACGGTCTCGCCGCCGGGGTCGCGGCGATCGCGGGGTTGACGTTCAGCGTGATCGCGCTCTCGCTCGGCAAGGTCGACGCCGCGATCCTGTCGGCGATCGTCTTCGGCGCCTGCGTGGGCTTCCTCCGCCACAACTTCTATCCGGCGCGGATCATCATGGGCGACTCCGGCGCGCTGCTCCTCGGCTACGTGCTCGCCACCATCGCCGTCCAGGGACTGCTCAAGACCGCGGCGACCGTGGCCCTGTTCTTCCCGCTACTGGTGCTCGCGGTGCCGATCGTGGACACGACGTTCGTCGTCGTGCGCCGGCTCAAGCACGGCGAGCGGGTGTTCGAGGCGGACCAGGCGCATCTGCATCACCGCTTCCTGCGCCGCGGCTTCTCGCAGCGTCGGGCGGCGTTGACGATCTGGGCCTGGTGTATGACGCTCGCGGCAGCGGCGTTCGCGACCCGATTCGTCCCGTTCCGCGCGCACGGCGTGTGGCACCCGTGGTGGACCCTGCTCGCCGTCTCGATCGGCTTCGCGGCCGTGCTCTTCTCGGTCTACGTCGTCTACGTGCTCGAGATCGTGAAGCTCGGCAACCGGATCCAGAAGCGGCGGAAGCAGGACGATCCGCTGCGCAAGACCGCTTAGGCCGTGTCGGCTTCGGCGCGCTCGACGAAGCTCGCCAGCAGCTCGTTGAACGGCTGGCCGAGCCGCTGCACCGAGTGTCCGGCGCCCGCTAGGACGGCCCGCTCGGCGCGGAGCCGCTCCGCGAGCACGTCGCAGACCGCCTCGAAGGCCCGGCTGTGCCCGCCTGAAACGACGAGCTTCGGGAACGGCGCGCGTGCGAGCCCGCCGAACGGGATCACCGCCTCGGACGGCGGCCGTTCCACCATCAGGGTGCGCGCGCCCTGGAGGAGCTCCGGCGTGAAGTTCCCGGGCGGGATCGACGAACCGACGAGGGAGAGGAAGCCGCGCAGGAACTCGCCGGGGTCGCGCGGGCCGTTCGTCCAGTGCTGCCCGATTCGCGCGATGAACTCGTCGGCAGCCGGGATCCCGCGCGCGACCTCGAACGCCGGCGGCTCGATCACCGTGAGCGAACGGAGACGCTCCGGGGTTCGCGCCGCGGCGAGCAGCGCGATGACGCCACCGTACGAGTGCCCTACGAGATGCGTGCCCGGTGCGAGGAATTGCTCGAGCCAGACCGCCTCCTCCTCGAAGTCGACGTGGTCGACGTCCGGTCCGGGTGGGAAGCCGCGCCGGTTCGGCGTCACGATCTCGAACTGTTCGGCGAGCGGTTTCTGGGCGCTCCAGGTCAGGTCCGCGTTGGCGACGGAACCGTGAACAAGTAACAGGCGCTGTTGGCTCTCCATGCGGGATTCAGGTGTCACAAAGTACCCCCTCGCGGACCCTTCCACGCTGCTATTCTCGCCTCGGATGCAGGGGACCACCTCGACGCAGTTCAGCGCCGCTGGTGCAGGTGGCGTCCTCCTAGGCGTGCTCGTGGCCTGCGTCGGCGTCGGCGTCCTCATCGGCTGGGCTGCGGGTTCGGGGGCGGTCGGCGCGCTGCTCGGAGCGGTTTTCGGGATCTTCGGCGGGATCTTCGCCGTCTACCGCCGCTACGGGACGATGGCCTGATGCTCGGCACGCTCTTCTCGACTCCGCGCTCGGAGCCGGATCATCTCCTGCCCGCTGCCGGCGGAACGCTCGTGATCGCACTCCTTCTGCCGGTGATCGCGCTCGTCGGCTGGAGCATCGAAGGGTGGGGGCTCGCGGCGTTGCTCTGGATCGGCCTCCATGGCCTCGACCTCGTGCTCGCCCGGGTCCGGCGGCAGGGGAACGGCCGCGCGAATCCGGGCGTGCAGGCGTTCGGGCTCTTCTTCAAGATCATCGCGATCCTCGTGGTGCTCTTCGCCGCGCTCGCCGCCGACCGCGACGTCGCGCTCGCGGCTGCGCTGACGTACGGCCTCGCGTACACGTTCGAGTTGGGCCTGTCGCTCGCCACCTATTTCGGAACGCCGGCTTGACGCGTCTCCGGATCCTGCTCGTCTTCGTCGCGCTGGCGCTCGTCGCCCCGCAGGCTGCCTTCGCCCGGGGGAACTTCGACCCGACGACGGAGTTCGAGCAGCACGAGTGGATCCCGATCCATCTCGGCCCGCTCAACCTCTCGATCACCAAGGCGGTCGTGTACCTCATGCTCGGGACGCTGGGCACGATCGCCCTGGGGATCTTCACGATGCGCAGCCGGCTCGCCCTCATGCCCGGCAAGAGGCAGACGGTAGGAGAGGCGCTGTACGAGGTCGCCCAGACGCAGGTCGCCCAGCAGGGGCTGCCGACCAAGGCCATGGGCCGTTGGTTCCCGTACTGCGCGTCGCTCCTGCTCTTCATCTTCGTGGTCAACCTGCTCGGATTCATTCCGTTACCGCTCACCGGCGAGACGTGGCACGGCGTACCCACGTGGGGGATCTACGCAGCGACGTCGTCGCTCTCGGTGACCCTCGGGCTGGCGTTACTCACGTTCTTCTTCACCCACTACGAGGGCATCAGGTGGAACGGAGCGCGGCGCTATTTCAAGAGCTGGATCCCCGAGGCGCCGAAGGGTCTGTTGATCCTGATCATCCCGCTCGAGATCCTCGGCCAGTTCATGCGCTTGATCTCGCTGAGCGTCCGACTCTTCGCGAACATGCTCGCGGGCCACATCCTGATCCTCACCTTCCTCGGTCTGATCTTCATCTTCGAATCTCTCGCCCTGGTGTTCACGGTCATCCCCGCGACGCTCTTCTACATCTTCGAAGTCGTCATCGTCGTCGGGATCCAGGCATTCATCTTCGCTGCTCTGTCCGCCATCTACATCGGCTCGGCGATCGAGCCGGAGCACTAAGGAGGAAACCGAAATGCTCACCATCCTCGCCGCAACGTCCGGCAACGTCACGAGTGCCGGCAAGGCGATCGGCCTCGCCCTCGGAGTCGGGCTCGGCGCGGCCGGTGCCGGTGTCGGCATCGGGATCATCTTCGGCTCGATGATCCAGTCCGTCGCTCGCCAGCCCGAGCTCCGCAGCGAGCTGCAGGGGATCCAGTGGCTCGGCTTCGCGCTGACCGAGGCCGTCGTGTTCTACGGCCTGCTCGGATCGATCCTGGCCTACGTGCTCGTCAAGTGATTCTCGCGTCGAACCCACTCATCTCGGTTACGCCGGGGCTGATGATCTGGACGATCGTCTGCTTCCTGATCGCGCTCTTCGTGCTCAAGAAGTACGCGTTCGGTCCGATCCAGAAGATGATCGACCAGCGGCAGGAGTCGATCCGGCACTCGATCGAGGCGGCCGACGCGGCGCGAGACGAGGCGCAGCGGCTGCTCGAAGAGCACAAGAAGCTGATCGCCGAGGCACGGGGCCAGGGCGAGGCGATTCTGGCCGAGGCGCGTAAGACCCGCGAGTCGATGGAGCAGCGGATGCGCGAGGAGACCGAGGCCGAGCGGCAGCGTCGGCTCGAGGAGACGCGCAAGGAGATCGCGGCCGAGACCACGCGCGCGCTCCAGCAGATCCGCGCCGAGGTCGCCGACCTCACGCTTGAGGCGGCCTCGCGAGTCGTCGGGCGGACGCTCGACGCGAAGCGCGACCAGGAGCTGATCGAAGAGGCAATCGCGGGCCTCGACTTCTCGCGCCTGGAGGAGAGCGCCTAACCAACATGGCTGTTGCGCATCGCATCTACGCCGACGCGCTCTTCGGCGCCGCCAAGGACGCGGGCAAGCTCGCGCAGGTGCACGAGGCGCTGGCCGACTTCGACGCGGCGATGGCCGAGTCGCGGGAGCTGCGCGCCGTGCTGCGCAATCCGCAGCTCGAGCCGAGCTCGAAGGCGGCGATCCTCGCCGACCTCGCCGGCGACGAGGAGCCGCTCTTCACGCACTTCCTCCAGGTCGTCGGCGGAGAAGGGACGCGCGGGCGAGCTCGAGGAGATCGCGAAGGAGTTCGAGCGGCTGGTCGCGCGCGAGGAGCGGCGTCTGACGGTCGAGCTGACGACGGCGCGCGAGCTGACCGACGCCGAGGCGACGGCGATCCTGAAGCAGATCGAGGACGCGGCCGGCCGCAAGGTCGAGGCGACGCAGAAGGTCGATCCGGACCTGGTGGGCGGGATCGTCCTGCAGGCGGGCTCGCTCCGCGTCGACGCGAGCGTGCGCGGGAGACTGGAACGACTGAGAAACGAACTCGTTAGGAGCTGAGAGCGCTTTGAAGCTGAGACCGGAAGAGATCACGTCGATCCTCAGACAGCGGATCGAGCAGTACGACGTCGAGACCGACCTCGCCGAGGTCGGCACCGTGCTCCAGATCGGCGACGGAATCGCTCGGATCTACGGGCTCGAGAACGCCGTGGCGATGGAGATGCTCGAGCTCGAGCACGGCGTCACCGGCCTCGCCTTCAACCTCGAGGAGGACGACGTCGGCGCCGCCCTCTTCGGCGAGTGGGAGCAGGTGAGCGAGGGCGAACCGGCCCGCCGCACCGGCAAGGTCGCGAGCGTCCCCGTCGGCGAGGCGCTGCTCGGTCGCGTGGTCGATCCGCTCGGCAACCCGCTCGACGGGCGCGGCGCGATCGAGGCGTCCGAGACGCGGCCGCTCGAGTTCAAGGCGCCGGGCGTGGTCGAGCGTCAGCCCGTCAAGGAGCCGCTCATGACCGGCATCAAGTCGATCGACTCGATGACGAACGTCGGCCGCGGCCAGCGAGAGCTGATCATCGGCGACCGCTCGACCGGCAAGACGGCGATCCTGATCGACACGATCCTCAACCAGCGCGACACCGACGTCCACTGCATCTACGTGTCCATCGGCCAGAAGGCGTCGACGGTGGCCGGCATCTACGAGCGGCTGCGCGAAGAGGGTGCGATGGAGTACACGACGATCGTCACCGCCGCCGCCCACGAGGCTGCGCCCATCAAGTGGATGGCGCCGTTCGCCGGCTGCGCGATGGGCGAGCACTTCCTCTTCAGCGGCAAGCATGCGCTCGTCATGTACGACGACCTCTCCAAGCATGCGGACGCGTACCGCCAGCTCTCGCTGCTGCTGCGGAGGCCGCCGGGACGGGAGGCGTTCCCGGGCGACGTCTTCTATCTCCACTCGCGGCTGCTCGAGCGCGCCTGCAAGCTCAACGAGGAGAACGGCGGCGGCTCGCTGACCGCGCTGCCCATCATCGAGACGCAGGCGGGGGACGTCTCCGCGTACATCCCGACCAACGTGATTTCGATCACCGACGGGCAGATCTTCCTCCAGTCGGAGCTCTTCTACTCGGGCGTCCGCCCCGCGGTGAACGTCGGCATCTCCGTCTCGCGCGTCGGGGCGTCGGCGCAGACGAAGGCGATGAAGAAGGTCGCCGGCCGCCTGCGGCTCGATCTCGCGCAGTACCGCGAGCTCGAGGCGTTCGCGCAGTTCGGCTCCGAGCTCGACCGCGCGACGCAGCAGGCGCTGACGCGCGGCGAGAAGATGGTGGCGACCCTCAACCAGCCGCAGTACCAGCCGTGGCCGATGGAGGAGCAGGTGGCCGCGATCTACGCCGGCAACGAGGGCTATCTCGACGACATCCCGACGCCGCAGGTCTCTCGCTTCCAGGACGAGCTGCGCGAGCATCTCCGCGCCGAGGAGTCGATCTACAAACAGATCCGGGAATCCGGCGATCTGCCCGACGAGCTGGCGCAGCAGCTGAACGCCGAGATCGAGAAGTTCAAGAACGGGTTCAACGTCGAGGGCGAAGCGGTCATCTAGGCCAGATGGCGTCTCTGCAGGATCTCCGGCGACGCATCGCGTCCGTCCGCAACACCCGCAAGATCACGAAGGCGCTCGAGCTCGTGGCCGGCGCGCGGCTGCGCCGCGCCCACACGCGCATCGAGGAGATGCGGCCCTACGCCGACCGGATGCAGGAGCTGATGATCGGCACGGCGCAGGCGGCCTCGTCACTGCGGAACCTCGCGCTCCTGCAGCGGCGCGACGAGGTGCGGCGGATCGCCTTCGTCGTCGTCACGGGCGACCGCGGCCTCGCCGGACCGTTCAACGGGCAGGTGCTGCGGCGGGCGTTCGAGCTCGAGCGGCAGGCGCGGGCCGAGGGGCAGGAGGTGACCTGGCTCGCGGTGGGGCGGAAGGGCGCCTCGACGCTGCGCTTCCGCCGCTACGAGGTCACGGATCAGTGGGCGGGCTTCGCCGACAAGCCGAGCTACCACGACGCGCAGGCGATAGGTCACCGGGTCGCCGAGCTGTACGAGGCGGAGGAGGTCGACCGCGTCGTCCTGATCTACAACCGCTTCGAGTCGGCGCTCGTGCAGCGCGTGACGACGACGGATCTGCTGCCGATCCGCGAGGAGGTTCTCGCGAGCGACGCGCCCGCGGAGGAGTCCGAGGGCCCGAGTGCCGACTTCATCTACGAGCCTGAGCCCGAGCAGATCCTCCAGCGGCTCCTGCCCGTCTACCTCGAGACGGAGATCTACCGCGCGCTGCTCGAGTCGGCGGCGGCCTTCCTCGCGTCCCAGATGACGGCGATGCGAAACGCCTCGAAGAACGCCGGCGAGCTGATCGACAACCTCACCCTCTCGCTGAACCGTGCCCGCCAGGCCGAGATCACGCAGGAGATCCTCGAGGTCGTCGCCGGCGCAGACGCTCTGACCGGTTAAGTCCGCAGGATGAACCGCTCGACCGCGACGGCGACCGCGTTCGAACGGATCGACTCGTAGAGGTCGAAGTCGTGATGGCCGCCGGGTAGCTCGGCGTACTCGACCGGGTTGCTCGAGCCGCTGCGCATGCGCTCGACGAACTCCTGGACTCGTGACGGTGGGACCAGCAGGTCGTTCTCCCCGTGGATCACGAGGAGCGGCGGCGGCGGACGCTCCGGCGCGAGCTTGCCGTAGTAGCCGTACCGGCCGACGATGCCGACGATTCCAGCCGTGCCGGCGTTGACCACGTCGACGGCCAGGTAGGCGCCGGCCGAGCTGCCGACCAGCACGATCCGCTCCGGGTCGCCGCCGTAGTCGCCCGCGTGCGCGCGCACCCACTCGATCGCGGCCCGGCAGTCGGCGAGCTGCTCTTCGTAGCCGACGTGTGGACGTAGCCGGTAGCCGGCGCTCGCGCACAGCATGCCCCGGCTGACCAGGTGGCCGATCAGCGGCCGGGCCTCGCGGCGTTTGTTGCCCGAATGGAAGCCGCCCCCGTGGAGGTGCAGCACGACGGGTGCTCCGGTCGGCCGGTCCCGGCGGTGGTAGACGTCGAGCTCCCGGCGCCGTCCCCCGCCGTACGAGAGGTTGCGCACCCGCACCACGTCGCGCCGGAACGCCGGGAGCGGCGCGAGCAGGATCCGGCGCCACGGCCGGCGCCACGGCTGCGGATTGTGGAGGGCGGTGTCGGCTCGCAGTGCCCGCAGGACGATCATGGCTAGCCCGAGGAGCCCGGCGAGCACTGCGACCCCGACGACGACTCCGCCGACCGAGTCGAGGGTGCCCTGGCCCAGCGCGAGCGCGGTCGAGGCGAGCACGAGGTAGGCGGCGAGAAACGGCAGCTCGTTGACCACGAGAGCCGGGATCCGCGCCAGCCGACCGAGCCTTCGCCAGGAAGTGAGGGCACACGCGGTGGCCCAGCTCACCAGGACCACCGGGACGAGCAGGCCGACCGGCATCAGGTCCTCATGCCGTGGGCCGCACGAGCTCGCGGGCCCGCGCCGCCTTCACCGCCGCCGACAGCGTCGCGATGTCATATGCGCCGTAGTGACGCAGCTCGTTGACGAAGAAGGTCGGCGTGCCGGAGACGGCCGAGAGATCCGCCGAGTCGACGTCCCGTGCGATGCGGGCGGCTCCGGTGCGGGTCCGCAGGTCGTCCTCGAAGCGCGCGACGTCGAGCCCGAGCTGCTCGGCATGGCCGACGAGATCCCGGAAGCCGAGCGCATCCTGACGCTCGAGCAGGAGATCGTGCATCTCCCAGAATGCGCCTTGCTCGGCCGCGGCCTCCGCCGCCTCGGCCGCCAGCTGGGCGTTCGGGTGGACGTCGTTGAGCGGCAGGTGGCGCCACACATACGCGACCTCGCCGTGCTCGCGCAACAGCTCACGGAGCACGGGCTCCGCCTGGCCGCAGTACGGACACTCGAAGTCGCCGTACTCGAGCACCGTGACCGGAGCGTCGTGCGGGCCGCGGATGTGGTCCCGCTCGAGGTCGACCGGCTCGGCGAGATCGACGATGAGGTCGGGCGTTCCGAGCAGTGCACGGATCCGCTTTCGCCGCGGCAGCCGCTTCGTCACGAGGACGAGGAGCCAGGTGAGCCCGGCTGCGAGCACGGCTGCGCTGAGGGTTCCCACCTTCGCCTCGTCGAGCTCGACGCCGTGGAAGGCGAGGTCGGCGATCAGGATCGAAACGGTGAAGCCGATCCCGGCGATCGTCCCCGCGCCGCCCACCGACGCCCAGCCGACCGGCGGGCGCAGGCGCCCGTGGCTCAGCTTGGTCGCGAGCCAGCTGGCGCCGACGATCCCGACCGGCTTGCCGAGCACGTAACCGCAGATGATCCCGAGCGTCACGGGCGAGGCGTACGCAGTCGAGAGGAACCCGGCGCTGAGGTGGACGCCGGCGTTCGCCAGGGCGAAGAGCGGCACGATCGCGTAGCTCGTCCACGGATGCCAGAGCGACTGCAGCCGCTCGTTCGGCGAGACGGCTGTTCGGAGGGCCCCGCGCGCCGAACGCGCGAGATCCCCGGTCGGCTGCTCGCGGAACCTGCGGAAGATGTCGCTCGCGCGCTCGAGATCCGTGCGCTGAGCGGGGTACGCGAGCGCGATGACGCCTCCCATGAGGCCGGCGACCACCGGATCGACGCCGGCCTCGTAGAACGCGAGCCAGACCGCCGTCCCGAGCAGGAAGTAGACGGGGCCGAAGTGGATATCCGCGGCCCGGACGAGCAGGATGCAGCCGAACAGCCCGAACGCGACGAGGAGCGGCACCACCGAGATCGAGCCGCTGTACGCGATCGCGATCACGAGCAGCGCGATGATGTCGTCGACGACCGCGACCGTGAGGAGATACGCGCGCAGGCGGTCGGGGAGGCCGGAGCCGACCAGCGCGAGCAGCCCGAGGGCGAACGCGGTGTCCGTCGACATGGCCGTTCCCCAGCCGTGGCTCGAGCTGTGGCCCGCATTGATCGCGAGATAGACGACGACCGGCACGACCATCCCTCCGAGGCCGGCCAGGAGCGGCAGCGCCACGCGGCGCCGTTCGCGGAGCTCGCCGAGGTCGAACTCCCGCCGCGCCTCGAGCCCGATCACGAAGAAGAAGAGGGCCATCAAGCCGCTGTTGATCCAGCCGCGCAGATCCAGCGAGATCGAGTGGCTGCCGAACCGGATCGAGAGCGTCGTCGTCCAGACCCGCTCGTACGACGCGTGATCGACGTTCGCCCAGAGGAGCGCCGCGAGGATGGCTGCGAGCAGGACCGCCGCGCTCCCCGTCTCGGTGCTGAGGTACGAGCGGAGCGGCGTCTGCAGGTTGCGCGTCCAGGCGGTCCTGCCGCTGTATGGAGCCGGGGAGACGTCGGTCTCGGCCATGCCGGCAAGCTTCGCAAACGGCGTCGGTTCGACCGAGGACTGCGACGGTCACTCGGCTAGAGTTGCGCTGCCTGCAGCCGCCCGCGAGCGGCGCCGACCTCGAGCATCAGGGGAGACTCAGTGGCCGATAAGAGCAACGGCAAGAACACGGGAAGGATCGTCGAGATCAAGGGCGTCGTGCTCGACGCCGTCTTCCCGGACCGGCTGCCCGAGATCTACCACGCGCTTCGTATCGAGGTCCCGGCAGACGGCGGCTCGCGGGAGCTGATCGCGGAGGTTCAGCAGCACCTCGGCGACGACCGCGTCCGCGCCGTCGCCATGGACTCGACCGACGGGCTCGCCCGTGGGGTCGAGGTGGTCGACACCCGCCAGTCGATCTCGGTGCCCGTCGGCTCCCAGACGCTCGGGCGCATCTGGAACGTGATCGGCGATCCCATCGACGGCAAGGAGCCGGCGACCGGTGACCGCTGGCCGATCCACCGCGACCCGCCTCTGTTCGGCGACCTCTCGCCGGCGATCGAGATCTTCGAGACGGGCATCAAGGTCGTCGACCTGATCGCGCCGTTCGTCCGCGGCGGCAAGGTCGGCCTCTTCGGTGGGGCCGGGACCGGCAAGACCGTGACCATCACGGAGCTGATCCACAACGTCGCCCTGCAGCACGGCGGCGTCTCGGTTTTCTCCGGCGTCGGCGAGCGCACGCGCGAGGGGAATGACCTGATGCTCGAGATGCAGGAGTCGGGCGTCATGGACAAGGTCGCGATGTGCTACGGCCAGATGAACGAGCCGCCGGGCGCACGCCTGCGCGTCGGGCTGTCCGGCCTGACGATGGCGGAGTACTTCCGCGACGAGGGCCAGGACGTCCTGCTCTTCATCGACAACATCTTCCGTTTCGTCCAGGCGGGCTCGGAAGTGTCCGCGCTGCTCGGCCGCATGCCGAGCGCTGTCGGTTACCAGCCGACGCTCGCGACCGAGATGGGGCAGCTACAGGAGCGGATCACCTCGACCCGCACGGGCTCGGTCACGTCGGTGCAGGCGATCTACGTGCCGGCCGACGACCTCACCGATCCGGCGCCCGCCAGCACGTTCGCGCACCTCGACTCGACGACCGTGCTCGATCGCAGCATCGTCGAGAAGGGGATCTACCCGGCGGTGCACCCGCTGCGCTCGACCTCGCGCGCGCTGCAGCCGGGAATCGTCTCCGCCGACCATTACGCGACCGCGACCCGTGTGCAGGAGGTGCTGCAGCGCTACGCCGACCTGCAGGACATCATCGCGATCCTCGGCATCGACGAGCTCTCCGACGAGGACAAGCTCGTCGTCCAGCGTGCCCGCAAGATCGAACGCTTCCTCTCGCAGCCGTTCTTCACGGCCGCGCAGTTCACCGGCACGCCGGGCGAGTTCGTGAAGCTCGAGGACACGATCCGCGGCTTCACCGAGATCCTCGACGGCAAGCACGACGAGCTGCCCGAGCAGGCCTTCTACATGGTCGGACCGATCGAGGCGGCGGTCGAGCGTGGGAAGGAGCTCGGCAGCGAGGAGCCGCACGACGCGACGCAGCGCGAGGCGGACGAGCAGGCCGACTCCGCCGAAGCTGCCTAGCGATGGCCGACCATCCGTTCTTCCCGGTCTCGGTCGTCACGCCCGAGGGGCCGGCGTTCGAGGGCGAGGCCGAGATGCTGATCGTGCCCGGCGCGGCAGGGGAGATCGGCGTGCTCGCGCGGCACGCTCCGCTCGTCGCGATGCTGCGGGCGGGCTCGACCCGCGTCCACGTCGGCGACGGCGACGTGAAGGAGTTCGCGACCGGCCCCGGCTTCTTCCAGGTGCTCGAGAACCGGGCGATCGCGCTCGTGGACGACGCGGTCGCGGCGGGCGAGATCGACGAGGCGCGGGCGAGGGCGCAGCTCGAAGAGGCACAGGAGGAGCTCGCGAAGCTCGAGGCGGGCGACTCCACGGCCGACCGCTGGCAGCTGGAGCAGCGGATCCGCCACGCCGAGAACCAGCTCACTGTCAGCGGCGCGTCCTAGTAGCGGTCGATCTCGACGAGGCGCTCGTCGCTGATGCCGAAGTGGTGCGCGATCTCGTGGAAGACCGTGCGCCGCACCAGTGCCCGCAACCGCTCGGGATCGCCGCCCGAGATCCGCTCGAGCGGCACGCGGTAGATGGTGATCTTGTCCGGTAGGGCGCCCGAGTAGTACGGGCCGCGGTTGCCCCACGGGACGCCCTCGTACAGGCCGAGCAGGCTGGGTCCGCGCGGCGACATGTCCTCGACCGTGACGACGACGTTCGTCATCAGGCCGCGGATGTCCTCGGGCAGCTCGTCGAGCGCGTCGCGGACGAGCCGCTCGAAGTCGGGTGCGCCGTCCTCGTCCATCGCCCTCGATCCTAGGGAGAGGCAGGTGCGTCGGTGAGCACACGACCCTGCCGGAGTGCGTCCTCCAGCGGTGCGGCCATCGCATCGTCGTGGATCGCGGTGAATTCGGCTCCCAGCCGCTGCTCCAAAGCCGCCTTCGCCTCGTCGAAGGGAACCTGCTCGCTCGGTTGGAGCTGGAGGCCGGCGTCGGCGAGCTGCCGGTCGGCGATCCCGGCCAGGTAAGCGGCGCGGTCGTTGTCGCCTTCGAGCAGGCAGAGGCGGGCGAACGCTGCGAGCGCGTAGGCCATCACCTCCTTGAAGCCGAGCTCGAGGGTGAGCGCAACGGTGCGTTCGAGCCAGTCGCGCGCCTGCTCGAAGTGGCCGGCAAGGAGGTTGTGGCTGCCGAGGTTGTAGCTCGAGATGGCCGCGTTCTGCTTGTGGCTGGATTCCAGCAGGAGCGCCTCCTCCGTGTACTCGATCGCGCGCTCGTAGTCGCCGCGCTGTCCGGCGATGTGGCCGAGGTTGGAAAGCACCGTTCCGAGCCGCGACGGCACGTCGAGCTTGCGGAAGAGCGCGGCGCTCTCCTCGAGCATCTCGGTCGCAGTGTCGTAGTCCTCGCGCATCGCCCAGATCGTGCCGAGGTCGCTGAGCTCGCGGGCGATCCAGAGCTCGTCGCCGATCTCCCGGCCCAGCGCCAGAGCCGCTTCCTTCCGCTGCTGCGCCAGGTCGAGGTCGCCGAGACGGGTCGCGATGGCTCCGCTCGAGGCCAGGGCGTTGAACCGGACCTCGGGCGACAGGCCCTCGGCGTACGGAAGCGCCTCCTCGATCCAGTTGAGCCCTTCCCTGAAATTCCCCCGCACCTCCCAGAACAGCCGGAGCTTGCTCGCCTGCCGTAGCGTCAGCTCCGGCTCGTGCGCGAGCGACCAGGCGAGCGCGGCGCGGATGTTGTCGTGCTCCGGCTGGATGCGATCGAGCCAGGCCGTCATGTCCTCGCCCGCGAGCGTTCGCTCGGCAAAGGTCTCGGCCAGCTCGGTCAGCCAGACCGCGTGTCGCCGCCGCACCTCGTCGGCGCCGGACTCCTCGAGCCGTTCGGCGGCGAAGTGGCGCACCGTCTCGAGCATCATGAAACGACCGTCGCGCCGTCGCAGCAGGTTGTTGTCGACGAGCGCTCCGAGGCTCTCGAGTGTCACGTCGCAGATTCCCTCGGCCGCCTCCAGCGTGCAGCCGCCGACGAAGACGCCCAGCCGCACGAACGCTTCGCTCTCGGCCGGGCCGAGCAGATCGAAGCTCCAGCGGATCGTGGCGGCGAGCGTCTGCTGGCGTGCAGGCGCGTCGCGCGGGCCGCTCGGCAGGAGGTTCGGCTCACGTTCGAGCCGCTCCAGGATCTGTCCCGGTGCGAGCAGCTTCGCGCGTGCGGCGGCCAGCTCGATCGCGAGCGGTAGCCCGTCGAGCCGTTCGCAGACGCGGGCGACCTCCGATGCGCTGGCCGCGTCGAGCTCGAATCCCGGATCGACCGCCCGCGCGCGCGCGACGAAGAGCCGCACCGCGTCGGCCTTGACGAGCGTCTCGAACGGAAGGCCGGCGTCGGGGGCGTCGAACGGCGGCACGGGGTACTCGCGCTCGGCTGCCAGGCGCAACGGTGCGCGGCTCGTCGCCAGGATCCACAGACGTGGGGCCGCGGCGAGTAGCTCGCCGACGAACGGGGCGGCGGGGAGGATCTGCTCGAAGTTGTCCAGGACGAGCAGCATCCGCTGCTCACGGAGATGCTCGATGACGCCCTCGGCCAGGTTGCGCTCGCCTTCGCGCACTTCGAGCGCATCCGCGATCGAGGGAACCAGGAGCTCCGGGCTCGAGACCGAAGCGAGGCTGACGAACAGGGCGCCGTCGCGGAGCTCCGGCTCGAGCTGGTGCGCGACCGCGAGCCCCAACCGCGTCTTGCCCGTGCCTCCCGGTCCGGTGAGGGTGACGAGCCGTGCGCCCTCGTCGCGGAACAGCGAACCGACCGCCGCGAGCTCCAGCCGGCGGCCCACGAGCGGCGTCGGTGGCACCGGAAGCGGCCGCGTCGAGCGCGTCGGCGGCTCGGGAGCTGCGAGGCTCGGATCCTGCTGCAGGATCGACCGCTCCAGTTCCTGCAGCGCGGGACCCGGGTCGAGGCCAAGCTCCTCTGCCAGGACTTCGCGCGCGCTGCGGTAGACCTCGAGCGCCTCGGTCTGGCGGCCGCAGCGGTAGAGCGCGACCAGGCGCTGCTCGAGGAACCGCTCGCGGTACGGGTGCTCGGCCGTCAGCGTCTCGAGCTCGGCGACCACAGCGTCGTGCCGGCCGCCGGCGAGCTCCGCGTCGTAGCGAAGCTCGAGCGCCGTCAGGCGCAGCTCCTCAAGCCGCTCGGCTTCCGCGGCACGCCTCGTCTCCTCGGGCAGGTCGGCGAGCGCCGGCCCGCGCCAGAGCGAGAGCGCTTCCCGCAGGTCGTCCACCGCATCGTCCGTGCGGCTTGCCTCCAGAGCTGCCCGGCCGCGTTCGAGCGTGCGCTCGAAGCGGTCGAGATCGAGTTCGTCCTCCTCGACGACGACGCGGTACCCGCGGCCCGCCGTCTCGATCCGCTCGGCGCCGAGCGCGCGCCGCAGGCCGTGCACGTAGACCTGCAGCGACTGGAGCGCCGAGGCCGGCGGCGCCTCGCCCCACAGCCCGTCGATCAGCTGCTCCGCGGTTACGACGCGTCTGCGGTGGACGAGCAGAAGCGCGAGCAGTCCTCGCTGCTTCGGCGCACCGAGCGCCGCCGGCCCGTCGTCGAGCCGAGCCTCGATCGGCCCCAGGATGCGGAACTGCATCGGTTTTCCCTGACCCCTTGACCAGTGACCTCTTAACGACTGCCCAAGTGGATCTTAAGCGGCTTCCCCGACGCTTCCAACCGTCAGCCGCGCCCGCGGCCCACCGAGAAGGAGGGAAGCATGATCCGCGCAGGAGATTCCATCGAGAACCCGGTCACCGGCGAGCGCCTCGTCTTCCGGCAGACGAGCCGCGAGACGAACGGCGCGGCCGTTGTGATCGAGACCTACGTCCAGCCGAACGGCTTCGTGGCCGCGGCGCACGTACATCCGAGCCAGGAGGAGCGTTTCGAGGTCCTCCGCGGCTCGGTCGGCTTCAAGGTCGGCCGCGAGAAGCTCGTCGCCGGCCCCGGCAAGCGGCTCACGGTGCCCGCCGGCACGCCGCACAAGTTCTGGAACGCAGGCGACGAGGTCGCGCACTTCGTGTGCGAGATCCGTCCCGCGCTGCAGTTCGAGTCGCTGATCGAGACGATGTTCTCCCTCGCCGCCGACGGCCGGACGAACCGGAAGGGCATGCCGAACCCGCTGCACCTCGCGGTGATCGCGCGGGCCCACTTCGACACCGTGCGCCTGCCGTTCCCGCCGGCGGTCGTGCAGCGGATCGGGCTCGCGCTCGGCAGCCCGCTCGGCCGCGTGCTCGGGTACGAGCCCGTCTACGTCCCCGCGTCGGCCCCGGCCGGTCTGCCCGCCGCGACGGCGGCAGCCTGATGCGGCGCCTGTTCCTCATCGGCGGGCTCACCCTCGCCCTCCTGCTGCTCGCAGGGCTGGGTGCGTCGATCTCGCTCGCCCGCTCCGTCCGCTCGAAGGTGCGTACGCGTCACCCGCGCGTACGTACCGCCAACACGTCCTCAGTCGCCTTCGAAAGGAGCCTCGCATGACCTCGTCCGACAACCGCCGTTGGGCCCTCCTCGGTCCGCTCACGGTCGCCCTCTGGGTGGTCGGGATCATCCTGATCAACAACCATGGGCCGGCCGAGCACGCGACCGGGAGCCAGATCCTCGCCTGGTACAAGTCTCACTCGGACTCCGTCACCCTCGGCGCCTGGCTGTTCATGCTCGGCTGCATCGGCTTCGTCACCTTCGTCGCCGGACTGCGCGTGCGGCTCACCGAGGCTGTGGGCCGGGACAGCCAGCTTCCGGGACTCGCGCTCGCCGGCGCCGCGATGGCCGGCCTCTGCGGGATGCTCACGGCGGCCGTCGATCTCGCCGGAGGAATCGACAAGAACGACATCAACCCGTCGATCGCTGCCGTGTTCCATCACTCGGTCGACATCTTCTTCGTCGGTGCAGAGCTCGCTGCGGTGCTGCCTCTCGCCGCGTTCGCGATCGTCGTCTGGCGGACGCGTGTCCTGCCGCGCTGGTGGGCGGCGTTCGCCGGCCTGGTCGCGGTCGTGCTCATCGCCGGGCCCATCGGCTGGCTCGGCCTGATCTTCGGCGTGCCGCTCTGGACGCTCGGGACGAGTCTCTTCGTTCTGCTCGGCTCGCGCGCACGGATGCGGGCCGCCGCGGCCACCGCCTGAGTCGGGGGAGGAGGCGCGCCGAATGGCGGCGCGCCTCCGTTTCCTCCTAGGACACGCGGCTCGCGACGCGCGACGCACCTTCGTGTGCCGGCAGGTAGAGCCGCTCGACGTACTCGGCCGCCATCCGAGCCGTCCCGAAACGCGGCCCGAGCTCTGCGATCGACTCCCGCATCAAGGCGATCCACCGCTGCGGCAGCCCGGTGTCGTCGCGCTCGTAGTAGGCCGGGAGCACCTGCTCTTCGAGCACCGTGTAGAGCGCCTTCGCGTCGGCGGCGTCCCGCTCGGATTCGGTCGCGCTCTCCTTCGCAGCACCCTCGATCGCGAACCCGCAGGTCGGCGAGTACGCCTCCGCCCACCAGCCGTCGAGGATCGAGCAGTTGAGCACGCCGTTCAGCGCTGCCTTCATGCCCGACGTGCCCGAGGCCTCGAACGGCCGGAGCGGTGTGTTGAGCCACACGTCGACGCCCTGCACGAGCCGCCGGGCGAGGGTCATCTCGTAGTCCTCGAGGAAGACGACCCGACCCGCCGCTGCGGTCTCCCGGGCGAATTCCACGACGAGTTGGATCACGTCCTTTCCGTCCTCGTCCGCCGGGTGCGCCTTGCCGGCCACGAGCACCTGGATCGGCCGCTCGGGATCGGCCAGCAGCCGGGCCAGACGCTCCGGATCGCTGAAGAGCAGGCTCGCCCGCTTGTACGTCGCGAACCTGCGCGCGAAGCCGACCGTGAGGACGTCCGGGTCGAGCGCGGGCACGCGGCGCGTCGTGGCGAGGAACTCGAGCAGGCGCTCCTTCCCTCGTTGCCGCGCGAACCACAGGTCTGCCGCCTTCAGGTCGCGCGCGCGCTCGAAGTGGGGGTCGGTGTCCCCGAGCAGGGTCTCGAGCTCGCCGGAGATCCACGTCCGCTGGTGGACGCCGTTCGTGACCGAGGTGATCGGAACCTGGTCGACGCGCCGCTCGGGCCAGAGGCCGTGCCACATCTCGCGCGAGACGGCGCCGTGCAGCTCCGAGACGCCGTTCGCGTGCTCCGACGTGCGCAGGGCGAAGGGCGTGAGGCCGAAGCCCGTCTCGTTCTCCTCGACCTTGCCGAGCGCCAGGAAGTCCGTCCACGCCAGCCCGCAGCGCTCGACGAGGCCGCCGAGGGCGCCGCGCACGAGCTCGGGATCGAACACCTCGTTCCCGGCGGGCACCGGCGTGTGCGTCGTGAACACCGTCGACGCGCGCAGCCGCTCGATCGCCTCGTCCGCCGACAGCCCCTGCTCCTCGACGAGCTTGCGCATCCGCTCGAGCTGGAGAAACGCGGAGTGCCCTTCGTTCAGGTGGAAGACGGTCGGCTCGAGGCCGAGTCCTCGGAGGACGCGCACGCCGCCGATGCCGAGCAAGACCTCCTGCCGCAGCCGGTTCGCGCGGTCGCCGCCGTAGAGCGTGTCGGTGACCGACCATTCCGGGTTCCCGACGACCTGGGTGTCGATGAGGTAGAGGGACGCGCGGCCGACTCGCACACGCCAAACGCCCAGCCGCACCGGCACGAGGTTGCCGTCGTCGTCCGCGAGCTCGACCTCCGGCGCCATGGGCACGAGCTCGAGCGGCAGCCGGCTCGTGTCGGTCAGTGGGTAGTGCTCGGTCTGCCGGTCCTGCTCGTCGAGCCGCTGGCTGAAGTAGCCGCGACGGTAGAAGAGTCCGATGCCGACGAGCGGGAGGCCGAGCTCCGACGCCGCCTTGAGGTAGTCGCCGGCGAGGACGCCGAGCCCGCCGGAGTAGATGGGGAGACTCTCGTCGAGCCCGAACTCCGCGGAGAAGTACGCCACCAGGAGGTCCGAGGGGCCGCCGCGGCTGCGCCACCACGTCTCCTCGCCGCGGTCGCGCGCGAGGCGTCCCTGCACCCGCGCGAGCCGCGCGAGGTACTCCGGCGTGAGCGCCTGCGCGAGGTCGTCGTCGGTGAGCTCGGAGAGAAGCGCGGTCGGGTTGTGCTGCAGCTCGGCGAAGCGCCGCGGCTCGAGCGCGTTGAAGAGGAGCCGCGTCTCGGCGATCCACGTGAAGGAGAAGTCGCCAGCGATCTCGAGGAGTGCCGCACGCAGCGACGCGCCGTCGTGTACCTCGGCCACGAAGCGGCACCCTAGCGAGCGCTTCGGCCTTCACGCGACGGGCGACGCGCCACTCGGCTGCTAGCGTTTCGCGTACCCGGAGAGCTTTGACAGGCAGCTTGGCGACCGGGTCAACAAACGCCTAAAGCGCCCGAGAGCGCGCCGCTCCCGGGCCTCTGGAAGGAGACGAGGTGCAGGACACGCGGCAACGGCTCGAATCGATCCTCCGGGAGCGCATCGCCGTTCTCGACGGGTCGTGGGGCGTGCTCCTGCAGCGCGAGGTGCGCGGGGAGGAGGGCTACCGCGGCGAGTGGTTCCGCGACCACAGCCACGACGTCGCCGGTGACCCGGACCTGCTCAACCTGACGCAGCCGGACCTGATCTCGCGGATCCACGGCGAGTACTTCGCCGCCGGGGCGGACATCGCGACGACGAACACCTTCACGGCGACGACGGTCGGCCAGGCCGACTACGGCCTCGACGCGGCCGTGGTCGAGCAGATGAACCTCGCGGGCGCTCGTCTGGCGCGTGCGTCCGCGGACGAATGGCAGGCCAGGACGGGGAGCCCGCGCTTCGTCGCCGGCTCGGTCGGGCCGCTCAACGTCTCGCTCTCGCTGTCGCCGAAGGTCGACGATCCTGCGTACCGCGACGCGACCTTCGACGAGGTCGTCGAGGCCTATGCGCACCAGATGCGGGCGCTGCGCGACGGCGGCGTCGACCTGCTCCTGATCGAGACCGTCTTCGACACGCTGAACGCGAAGGCCGCGATCGCGGCCGCACACGACGAGGCGCCGGACCTGCCCCTCTGGCTGTCCTTCACCGCCGTCGACCTGAGCGGCCGCAACCTGTCGGGCCAGACGGTCGAGGCGTTCTGGATCTCGGTCGAGCACGCGCAGCCGTTGGTCGTCGGCGTGAACTGCTCGCTCGGCGCCGCGCAGATGCGCCCCTTCGTCGAGGACCTCGCCGAGGCCGCCTCGATCTGGGTCGCCTGCTATCCCAACGCGGGCCTTCCCAACGAGCTCGGCCTGCACGACGAGTTGCCCGAGGACACGAGCCGCTGGCTGGGGGAGTTTGCGCGCGACGGGCTCGTGAACATCGTCGGCGGCTGTTGCGGCACGACGCCGGAGCACGTCCGGCAGATCGCGGCCGCGGTGGACGGGGTGGCCCCGCGCCGCCTGTCCGAGCGGCGGGCCGCCACCCGCTTCAGCGGCCTCGAGTCGCTCGAGTTGAGAGCGGACGCGAATTTCACGCTGATCGGCGAGCGCACCAACATCACGGGCTCGGCCCGCTTCCGGCGGCTCGTCGAGGGAGGCGACTTTCAGGCGGCGGCCGACGTCGCGCTCGAGCAGGTGCGCGGCGGGGCGAACCTCCTCGACGTGAACATGGACGCCGACCTGCTCGACGGCGAGCGCGCGATGACGACGTTCCTCAACCTCGTCGCGACCGAGCCGGAGGTGGCGCGGATCCCGATCATGGTCGACAGCTCCCGCTGGTCGGTGCTCGAGGCCGGGCTCAAGTGCGTCCAGGGCAAGGGCGTCGTCAACTCGCTCTCGCTGAAGGAGGGGGAGGAGGCGTTCCTCGAGCAGGCGCGCGCCGTACGCCGCTACGGAGCAGGCGTCGTCGTAATGGCCTTCGACGAGGAGGGACAGGCCGAGACGGTCGAGCGGAAGGTCGCCATCTGCGAGCGCGCATACCGGCTCCTCGTCGAGAAGGTCGGCTTTCCCCCGGAGGATCTGATCTTCGACCCCAACGTCCTTGCGGTCGCGACCGGCATCGAGGAGCACCGCGGCTTCGCGAAGTCCTTCCTGGAGGCGCTGCCGCTGATCAAGGAGCAGTGTCCGGGTGCACGGACGAGCGGCGGGATCTCCAATCTCAGCTTCGCCTTCCGCGGCAACGACGCCGTGCGCGAGGCGATGCACTCGGCCTTCCTGTACCACGCGATCCGCGCGGGGCTCGACCTCGGCATCGTCAACGCCGGCCAGCTCGTGGTCTACGAGGACATCGCGCCCGAGCTGCTCGAGCTGGTGGAGGACGTCATCTTCGACCGGAATCCCGAAGCGACCGAGCGGCTCGTCGAGTACGCCGGGCGCGTGCGCGGCGAGGCGACACGGCGCGAGGTCGACCTCTCGTGGCGCGAGGCGCCGGTCGAAAAGCGCCTCGAGCACGCGCTCGTGCACGGCATCGTCGACTTCATCGAGGAGGACACCGAGGAGGCGCGCCGGCGCGCCGACCGGCCGCTCGATGTGATCGAGGGGCCGCTCATGGCCGGCATGCAGGTGGTCGGCGACCTCTTCGGCGAGGGAAAGATGTTCCTGCCGCAGGTCGTGAAGAGCGCGCGCGCGATGAAGCGGGCGGTCGCGTATCTCGAGCCGTACATGGAGGCCGAGCAGGCTGCCGGCGGGGGCCACCGCGCGCCCGCGGGAAGGCGGTGCTCGCGACCGTGAAGGGCGACGTCCACGACATCGGCAAGAACATCGTCGGCGTCGTGCTGGGCTGCAACGACTACGCGGTCGTCGACCTCGGCGTGATGGTGCCGGCCGAGCGGATCCTCGACGTCGCGGTCGAGGAGGAGGCGGATGTCGTCGGTCTGTCCGGGCTGATCACGCCGTCGCTCGACCAGATGGTCGACGTCGCACGGGAGATGGAACGGCGGGGGATGGACCTGCCGCTGCTGATCGGCGGCGCCACGACCTCGCGCCAGCACACGGCGGTGCGGATCGCGCCGGCGTACTCGGAGCCGGTCGTCCACGTCCTCGACGCCTCGCGTGTGGTCGGCGTCGTGTCCGCGCTGCTCGACGCAGAACGGCGTGCGCGGCTCGACGTCGAGAACCGCGCGGATCAGGACCGGTTGCGCGGGCTGCACGCCGAGAAGGAGCGCAAGCCGCTGCTGCCCCTCGGCCGGGCGCGTGAGAACAGGCATCGCGTCCCCTTCGACGACCTGCCGACGCCGGAGTTCACCGGGCGCCGTCTGATGGAGCCCGACCTCGGGACGCTGCGCGAGTACGTCGACTGGCAGTTCTTCTTCCACGCCTGGGAGCTGAAAGGGCGGTTTCCGGCGATCCTCGAGCAGCCGGCCGCCCGCGAGCTCTTCGACGATGCCCAGCGCCTGCTCGACCGGATCGTCGACGAGCGTCTGCTCGCGGCCCGCGGCGTCTTCGGCTTCTGGCCTGCGCACAGTGACGGCGACGACGTGGTGCTGGACGAGGGAATGCGCTTCTCCTTCCTCCGCCAGCAGACCGACTACGGCGACTCGCGCCCCAACCGTTCGCTCGCGGATTACGTCGCTTCGGACGGAGACCACCTGGGAGCGTTCGCCGTCACGGCCGGCCTCGGCGCCGACGAGCTCGCCGCCCGCTTCGCCGGGGAGCACGACGACTACCACGCGATCATGGTCAAGGCGCTCGCCGACCGTCTCGCCGAGGCCTTCGCCGAGTATCTGCACCAGATCGCGCGCCGGGCCTGGTACGAGACGGGCTCGAAGCTCCCGACCGAGGAGCTGATCGCGGAGCGCTTCCGCGGCATCCGGCCCGCGTTCGGCTATCCCGCCTGCCCGGATCACAGCGAGAAGTCGCAGCTGTTTGCGCTGCTCGGCGCCGACGAGGCCGGGCTCGCGCTCACCGAGACGTACGCGATGACGCCTGCGGCGAGCGTGAGCGGCATCTACCTCGCGCATCCCGAGGCGCGCTACTTCTCGGTGGGGCGGGTCGGCCGCGACCAGGTCGAGGACTACGCTGCTCGGAAGGGCCTCTCGCTCGCCGAGGCCGAGAGCTCGCTCCGGCCGAACCTCGCCTACGAGCCCTCGGACGGTGAGGAGGAGGTAAGAGTTGTGACGGCCTCCTCCGGTAACTGAGCTATCCTCGGTGACCGGCGCCACGGCGGCGCCGCTCTCGTATGCGGACGACGCTGAAACGCGGAATTGGGCAGGCCGCCGGGCTGAACGGCAACGGCCATTCAGCAGCGCCTCCACTCTTCGGGCCGGTCGCGCGGTACCGCCAGCCGGACCCGCCGCACCGGTCCGTGATCGGGCTGATCCTGCGTGGCTTCGGCTGGTTCGTGCTGGCCCTCGTCGTCGTCGCCTCGGGCGCTGCGGGCGGGCTCTACCTCTACACGCACGAGACCCTCGCGTCCATCGCGCCGAAGGACAAATCGACTATCCATGCGATAAAGAAGCTCCAGGTGCCGGTGGCCTCGAAGCCGGCGATCGCGCTCGTCGCCGGCTATGACCATCGCGCCGGTGAGGGGTCGAACTCCTACGCGGGCTCGAACTCCGACACGCTGATGCTCATGCGCGCCGACCCGATCAACCACACGCTCTCACTGCTCTCGTTCCCGCGTGACCTCGAGGTGCCGATCTACTGCAGCGGCAGCGCGCCGATCACGACCGACCGGATCAACTCGGCCTGGGGGCACTGCGGCAGCAACGGCCCGACCGCTGTGCTCGAGACGATGCATCACCTGACCGGACTGAACATCAACTACCTGATCACGCTCGATTTCCACGCCTTCAAGCAGATCGTCAATCACCTGCACGGCGTGTACATGAACGTCGACCGCCGCTACTACATCCCGCTGCACACGGGCGTCTCCGCCATCAACCTCGAGCCGGGCTACCAGAAGCTCGACGGCGGCCAGGCGCTCTCGTACGTGCGCTACCGGCACACGGACAGCGACATCTATCGCACCGGCCGGCAGCAGCTCTTCCTCGAGGCGCTGAAGAGCCGCCTCAGGACCGGTCTCTCGGTCTTCGACGCCCCGAAGCTCGTCAGCGACCTGAAGAAGAACATCGAGGTGGCGAAGGGCGGCGGCGGTTCGGTGACGATCAACGAGCTCGAGTCGTATCTCGGTGTCGCGTACAGCCTGCCGGCCGGCCACCTCTTCCGCAACCAGATCCCGATCGCCGATCTCCAGAACGTCGTCACCGCGGGTGGGGCCGACGTGCTGGAGGCATCGCCGGGATCGGTCGCGACGGCGGTGCACAGCTTCCTCAACCCTGATGTCCGCCAGACGGCGGCGGTCAACGCGCAGTTCGGCGGGCACAAGAAGGCTCCCAAGAAGACGAAGCAGCACAAGCTGCCGAAGTCGCAGATCTCTGTGCTCGTCCTCAACGGCGGCAAGGTCGCCGGAGAGGCGGAGAACACGTCGTACCGACTCTCGACGCACGGCTACACGATCAAGACCCTGCCGGCAGGCGATCAGGCCAACGCGCCCAGGGTGCAGAGCAAGACGATCGTGTACTACGACCCGGTCCAGCCCAACGCGAAGCAGGCCGCGCAGCAGCTGCGGCCCCTGTTCGGCTCGAACACCAAGGTCGAGCAGATGACGACCGCGATCGCCGGCTACGCGAAGCAGGCCGGCAATCCGCTCACGGTCGTCACGGTCGGAACGAGCTTCGGCGGGACTCTCGTCATCGCCAGGCCGCCGAAGGTGCTGCCGAAGCAGCCGCCGCAGGTGAGCAACGGCGCGGCCATGACGACGTCGAGGCTCCGCCAGGTCTACGACGAGGTGCACTTCCCCCTGATGGTGCCGCACAAGATCGCCCAGTACGCGCAGCTCTCGTCGCAGGAAGGTGTACGCGGCTTCAAGCCGCTCAAGAACCAGCATGAGGTAGTGCTCACGTTCATCCAGCCGGACGGGATCCAGTACTGGCAGATCGAGGAGAGCACCTGGAACTCCGCGCCGATCCTGCAGAACCCGACGGGCACGATCATCCGTCGCGGCCAGAAGTACCAGATCTACTCGACCGGCGGCGCGATCCAGATGGTCGCGCTCCGCACGCCGCGCGCGACGTACTGGGTCTCGAACACGATCCTCAACGAGCTCTCGAACTCGACGATGATCGCCATCGCCGAGAGCCTCAGGCCCCTGCGCCGCTGAGCGGCGGATTACGCTAGAGCCGTGGCGCGGATTGCGATCTTCGGGGCCGGCTACGTCGGTCTCGTCACCGGCGCGTGCTTCTCGGATCTCGGTCACGAAGTCGTCGTGCGCGACGTCGTGCCCGAGCGCATCGAGCGGCTGCGGGCCGGTGAGGTGCCGATCTACGAGCCGGGGCTCGACGACGTGCTCGAACGCTGCAGCGACCGGCTCTCGTTCACGCTCGACGTGCAGGAGGCCGTCGACGGCGCGGAGTTCCTCTACGTTGCCGTGGGGACGCCGCCGACCTACGCCGGCGATGCCGACCTGTCCGCCGTCTGGACGGTGGTGGACGAGCTCCCGGACGACGCGCGCGTCACGATCGTCATGAAGTCGACCGTGCCCGTAGGCACGGGGGAGAAGGTGCGCGCCGCGCTCGACGCGCGCGGCCTCGAGGCGGTCGGCTACGTCTCGAACCCCGAGTTCACCGCGGAAGGCACGGCGGTCCGGGACTTCATGGAGCCAGACCGCATCGTGGTCGGCGCATTCGACGCGGCCGACGGCGACGCCGTCGCGGCGCTTCACGCGGGCATCGACGCACCGGTCGTGCGCGCCGACGTCAACTCCGCGGAGATGATCAAGCTCGCGGCGAACGCGTTCCTCGTGACCCGCATCAGCTTCATCAACGAGATCGCCAACGTCTGCGAGCTCGTCGGCGCGGACGTCGAGCACGTCGCGGAGGGCATCGGCCTTGACCGGCGGCTCGGCCCGCACTTCCTTCGCGCCGGTATCGGCTGGGGCGGCTCGTGCTTCCCGAAGGACTCGCTCGCGCTGAAGCAGCTCGCGGCGAACTCGGGCTATCACTTCCACCTCATGAACGCCGTGATCGAGGTCAACGAGCTGCAGAAGCGCCGCGTGCTGCAGAAGCTGCAGCGTCATCTCGGCGGACTGCGCGGCAAGACCGTCGCGCTGCTCGGTCTCGCCTTCAAGCCGAACACCGACGACATGCGCGAGGCGCCGTCCCTCGTCCTCGCCTCGCGGCTGCTCGCCGAGGGGGCGGAGGTGCGCGGGTGGGATCCGATCGCGCGCCCGGATCTGCAGGGAGTCACCCTCTGCGCCACGCCGCTCGAGGCCGTCACCGGCGCCGACGCGGCCGTGATCGTCACGGAGTGGCCGCAGCTGCTCGAGTTCCCCTGCGAGGAGGCTCGGCGGGCGATGCGGCATCCGCTGATCGTCGACGGGCGCAATCTCCTCGACCCGGACGCCGTGCGCGCGCTCGGGTTCGCCTACGAAGGGACGGGTCGCCGGATCTCGGCGACGGACGTCCTGCCGGAAGCCGCCGAGCCCGAGCTGGAGACGAGCGAATAGTGGAGGCGCTCCTCCTGGGCGGGGGGAAGGCGGAGCGGCTGGGCGAGGCGGCGCAGGGACTGCCGAAGCCGCTGGTGCCGGTCGGCGGGACCCCGCTTGCGGCATACACGGTCGCCCGGCTCGTCGAATGCGGCGTGACCCGCGTGATCGTCGCGTGCCGCGCCGGGGACGAGGAGACCTTCGTCCGAGCCCTGTCCGGGCTCGGCGCCGAGGTCGACGCGGTGGGGGAGGGCGAGCCGCTCGGCCGCGGCGGGGGCCTCCGGCTCGCGGCGACGCGACGCCGGGAGGAGGGACCGGTGCTGGCCCTCAACGGCGACGAGCTGCTCGACGTCGACTTCCGCGCACTCCTCGCCGAGCACGCGGCGAGCGGCGCCGCCGGGACAATCGTCGTCGCGCAGGTGCGCTCGCCCTTCGGCGTCGTCGAGATCGAAGGGGACGGCGCGATCACCGGCTTCCGCGAGGCCCCGTTGCTCGAGCACTGGGTCAACTCCGGTGTCTACGTGCTCGGAGAAGACGCACTCGCGCTCCTGCCGGAGAGGGGCGACCACGAGCAGTCGACCTTCCCGCAACTCGCGGGCGAGCGCCGGCTGCATGCGCACCGTCACGAGGGTGTCTGGCTCACGGTCAACACGCCGAAGGATCTGCGCCGCGCCGCCGAGTTCGTCCAGGCGCACCCCGAGTGGCGGCCGCAGGGGCAGGTCGCGTGATCGACTCGCCGAACTACGGCTCGCTCGACCGCTTCGCCTTCGAGCCCCGCCGGGTCGAGAAGCCGTGGGGCTGGGAGCTGATCTGGGCGCACGCCGAGGCCTACGTCGGCAAGATCCTGTTCGTGAAGGCGGGCGAGTCGCTCTCGCTCCAGTTCCACCGGGAGAAGGACGAGAGCTGGTTCGTCGAGAGCGGACGCGCGCGGCTCGAACTCGGCGAGGCCGGCCAGGAGGCGCTCGACGAGGAGGTCGTGACGGCCGGGGCATGCTTCCGCTACCGGCCCGGCACCGTCCACCGCGTCACCGCGCTCGAGGACACGACGATCCTCGAGGTCTCGACACCGCACCTCGACGACGTCGTGCGGCTCGAGGACCGCTACGGACGCGAAGGCACAAGCGACGCGTGAGCGTAGGCTCGACGGAGCTCACCAAAGAGCCGAGGTGCCGGCTCTGCCGGCTCCGGGAGCGGAGATAGACCGTATCCTGCGCTGGGACGGCTGCGTCAACGTCCGCGATCTCGGCGGGCTACCGCTCGCCGGCGGCGGCGAGACCGCGTACCGCGTGGTCGTCCGCGCCGACTGGCTCCCGGGTCTGAGCGAGGAGGGGCGGCAGGCACTCGTCGAGTACGGCGTCTCGCTCGTCGTCGACCTCCGTCCGGAGCGCGAGCACGAGGACGACGGGATCAACCCGCTGCCCGTGCCGGTCGTGCGCCAGGCGATGGATCCTCGCCCGCTTCCCGCAGCGTGGGACTGGCCGTCGATGCACGAGGCGTATCTCGCCCTGGCCGACCACTACCGGAGCGAGCTTGCGCAGGCACTGACCTTGCTCGGGAACGCCGAGCCTCCGGCCGCGATCCACTGTGCGGGCGGCCGCGACCGGACGGGGATCGCCTGCGGCATGGCGCTCTGGCTCGCGGGCGTGGAGGCCGACGTGATCGCCGCCGATCACGCTCTGAGCGACGAGAACTGGGCGCCGTACAACCACGAGTGGCTCGACCGGGCGGAGGACGAGCAGGAGCGGGAGCGCCGCCTCCGGGTATTGGAGCCCCCGGGCCGCACCCTCGCCGACGTGCTCGAGCAGATCGAACAGCGCGAGGGGATCCGCCGGCTGCTCCTCGGTGCGGGCGCCGACGAAGCCGCGCTCGACCGGCTGGTTGACCGGCTGCGAGGCGCAGCTTGACACGTCCTTGTTAAGGTTAGGAGCTATGGATCCACTCCACGTCGGTCAGGCAGCCGCTCGCACCGGCTGGTCGGCCCGGATGCTCCGTTACCTGGAGCAGGCCGGGCTCGTCGTCCCGTCGCGCACGCGCTCCGGCTACCGGCTCTACGGCCTGCGCGAGCTGAACCAGCTCCGCGCTCTGGCCGAGCTGCGGAGCCGCTTCGGCCTCGGGATCGGCGACATAGCCTTCGCCGCGCGGCTGCGCCGGGAGCCCGAGCTTCGCACCGCAATCGACGGCTGGCTCGCCGACGTCGAGGATCCCTCCTGGGTGGAATGGGAACAGCACAAGCACGAACGACTTCTCGCCGCATAACGAAAGGAACAGATGGCAGCAACGCAGCGCTACGACGTGAAAGACCTTGCCCTCGCCGAGGAGGGCAAGCGGCGGATCGAGTGGGCCGACCGGCAGATGCCGGTGCTCGCGGCGATCCGGGAGCGGTTCGAGCGCGAGCAGCCGCTGTCCGGCCATCGCATCTCCGCCTGCCTCCACGTGACGACCGAGACGGCGAACCTCATGCGGACGCTGCAGGCGGGCGGCGCGGACGTCGTTCTCTGCGCCTCGAATCCGCTCTCGACGCAGGACGACGTCGCTGCGGCGCTCGTGGCCGAATACGACGTGTCCGTCTTCGCGATCAAGGGTGAGGACAACGACACGTACTACGCCCACATCGAGGCGGCGGTCGACCACAAGCCGCACTTCACGATGGACGACGGCGCCGACGTGATCGGCGTCCTCCACTCGGCGCGGCGGGAGCAGCTCGGCGAGATCATCGCCGGGACCGAGGAGACGACGACCGGCGTGATCCGGCTCAAGGCCCTCGAGGCGGAGGGGAAGCTCGGCTTCCCGATCATCGCCGTCAACGAGGCGCAGACGAAGCACATGTTCGACAACCGCTACGGCACGGGCCAGTCGACGATCGACGGGATCATCCGCGCGACGAACGTCCTCATCGCGGGCAAGCGCTTCGTGGTCTGCGGCTACGGCTGGGTCGGGCGCGGCGTCGCCTCGCGGGCGCGCGGCATGGGTGCGCACGTGATCATCACCGAGGTCGATCCGATGAAGGCGCTCGAGGCGTCGATGGACGGGTTCGAGGTGCTGCCGCTCGAGCGGGCGGCGGAGATCGGTGACCTCTTCTGCACGGCGACCGGCGACAAGCATGTGATCGCCCGCGGGCACATGGAGCGGATGAAGGACGGCGCGCTCCTCGCCAACACGGGCCACTTCAACGTCGAGATCGAGATCCCGGCCCTGCGCGAGATGGCTGTCGAGACGCGCCGCGCGCGGGAGTTCGTGGAGGAGTTCACGCTCGCCGACGGGCGGCGCCTCTACCTCATCGCCGACGGCCGGCTCGTCAACCTCTCCGCCGCCGAGGGGCACCCGGCGCTCGTGATGGACATGTCCTTCGCGAACCAGGCGCTCGCGCTGGAGTACGCCGCGCAGCATGCGAGCGAGCTCGACCGCAAGGTCTATCCGGTGCCGGCCGAGATCGACCGCGAGATCGCGCGCCTGAAGCTCGAGACGATGGGCGTCGAGATCGACCGGCTCACGGAGGAGCAGGCGAACTACCTTGCCTCGTGGGACGAGGGCACCTGAGCCGAGAGCTCGAGCCAGAGCAGATCGTGCGCCTCGAGGAGGACGGCCCCATGGTCGTCCTCCTCGACCAGCGCCGGCTGCCCGACGAGGTCGTCGAGGTTCGCTGCGCGACGGCCGAGGAGGTCGCCGATGCGATCCGCACGATGGTCGTGCGCGGCGCGCCCGCGATCGGGATCGCGGCCGCGTACGGTCTCGCGCTCGCCGCGCTCCGTGGGGACGACCTCGGCGAGGCGGAGCGGGTTCTCGCCAACTCCCGGCCGACGGCGGTCAACCTCCCGTGGGCCCTCGCCCGCATGCGCGAGGAGCCGACCGTCGGCCACGCCCGTGCGCTCCACGAGCAAGAGGTCGAGCGCTGCCATCGGATGGCCGAGCACGCCGCCCAGCTCTTCCACCCGGGAACGCGCGCCCTGACCCACTGCAACGCCGGCGGCCTTGCGACGGGCGGCTACGGCTCCGCGGTCGGCGCGCTCCGTGCCGCGTCAGAGCGCAGCCTGCTCGAACGCGTTCTCGTCGACGAGACCCGGCCGCTCCTCCAGGGCGCCCGCCTCACCGCGTGGGAGCTCGAGCGGGCAGGCATCCCGCACACCGTCATCGCCGACTCCGCGGCCGGGGCGTTCATGGCCCGCGGCGAGGTCGACCTCGTCGTCACCGGCGCAGACCGGATCGCCGCGAACGGAGACACGGCGAACAAGATCGGGACATACTCCCTCGCCGTGCTCGCCGCGCACCACGGAATCCCGTTCCACGTCGTCGCGCCCAGCTCGACGCTGGACCGCGAGACGCCCGACGGCTCGGCGATTCCGATCGAGGAGCGCGACCCGACGGAGCTGACGAGCCGCTTCCCTGCGCGCAATCCCGCCTTCGACGTGACCCCGGCCACGCTCATCTCGGCGATCGTGACCGAACACGGCGTCCACCGGCCGCCGTACGCCTTCGCACACGAAGGGGAGTCGCCGGCATGAAGTGCTTGATCCTCGCGGCGGGCTACGCGACCCGGCTCCGACCGCTGACGGACGACGTGCCCAAGCACCTGCTTCCTGTCGGCGGCCGGCCGATGCTCGACTGGGTGCTCGACCGTGTCCGTGAGGTCGACGACGTGGATGCGATCCACCTCGTCACGAATCACCGCTTCGCCCCCATCTTCGCCCGCTGGGCGGAGCCACAGGGCGTGTCGGTGCACGACGACGGAACGACCTCGAACGACGACCGGCTCGGCGCGGTCGGCGACCTGCGGCTCGTGATCGAGAAGAGCGGGCTCGAGGACGACGAGCTGCTCGTCCTGGCCGGCGACAACCTCTTCGAGCTCTCCCTGCCGCGTTTCGTCGAGTGGACGCACTCTAAGCCGCAGCCCGCAGGCGCCGTGCCGCTCCACGACGTCGGCGACCTGGAGCTCGCGACCCATTACGGCATCGCCGAGACCGACGACGCGGGCCGCATTGTGCGGTTCGTCGAGAAGCCGAGCGATCCCCCGTCGACGCTCGCTTCGACGCTGATCTACCTTCTGCCGCCCGAGCACATACGCCTCGTTCGCGCCTTCCTCGAGGATGGACAGAGCCCCGACAACGCCGGCAGCTTCCTCGGGTGGCTCGCGGCGCGGGAGGCCGTCTACGGCTACCGGTTCGACGGCAGCTGGTACGACATCGGAAACCACGAGCAGCTGCTCGAGGCGGACAACATGCTGCGGCGGAGCGCCGGGCTCCCCGAGCGCACGGCGTACAGCCTCGACTGAGTCGACACGGTCCAGGCACATCTCTCGCCCTAGCGTGGGAGCGTGCTCGACCTGCTCCTCCCGCAGCGCTGCGTCGTGTGCGGCCGCGGCGGGAGGCAGCTCTGCGCGGGCTGTCGCGAGGAGCTCCCGCGGATCGAGCTGCCGCTCTGCGCGCGCTGCGGTGCGCCGACGGCGTGGCCGGTCGAGCGCTGCCGCGAGTGTGCGGGGCGCCGGCTCGCGTTCGCCAGCGCCCGCGCCGCGGTCGGCTACGACGCCGCAGCGCGCCGGCTCGTGCACGCGTGGAAGGAACGCGGGCTGAGGCGGCTTGCCGCCGAGGCTGCAGAGCTCGTCGCCGAGCGGCTGCCGGCGCCCGAGGTCGAAGCGCTCACGTTCGTCCCGGCTGATCGGGGGCGGCGGCTCGAGCGCGGCCACAACCCGGCCGAGCGGCTGGCGGTCGAGCTCGCAGTGCTCTGGGAGCTGCCGTGCGTGCGGCTGCTGGAGCGGACGCGCGGCGGACGGCAGCGGGGCAGCTCGGCGGTCGAGCGTCGCTCGGTGCGCGGCGCCTTCCGCGCGGCGGGGCCGTCGCCGCGCACGGTCGCTGTGGTCGACGACGTGTACACGACCGGTGCCACCGCTGCGGCCGCCGCGAGCGCCCTCCGCTCCGGTGGTGCACACCGGGTCGAGGCGGTCGCGTTCGCACGAGCGATCCGTCGGTGTTAGCCCCGATGCGGTTCGCCGCGACCCGAGTAGGGTTAGAAGCACCGCACAGGCAGGCAACAGGGGAGGCTCAGATGCAGCTTCACGTCAAGGGGAGAAACCTCGAGGTGAACGACTCCATCCGGGACTACGCCGAGCGGAAGCTCCGGAAGCTCGACCGCCGCGTCCACGAACAGACGCAGGTCGAGATCGAGCTGGCCGTCGAGCGGAACCCGTCGATCGCGGAGTCGCAGGTGGCCGAGGCGACCGTCCACCTCAAGGGACGTACCCTGCGGGCCCGCGAGGCAGCGCGTGACATGAACGCGGCGATCGACCAGCTCGCGGACAAGCTCGTCCGCCAGATCACGGACCTGCACGAGAAGCGGGTCGACCGTCGCCGGCGTGTCGAAACGCCCGAGCTCGAGAGTCCCGTCGAGGCAGAGATCAGCGAGAGCTAGTGGCGCTGTTCCGGCGCAAGCAGGAGACGCTGAACGAGCAGCTCCTGCGAGAGGCAGGGCTTGACGACGTCTCTCAGGCACTCCGCGATCCGCCGCCGGTGTCCGAGCCCCCGGATCCAGGGCCGTTTCCGGTCGGGAACGCCAATCTGGGAGGTCAAAGCTCCCGGAGGCCGAGACGGGGCGGAGAAACGATGGTCACGCTCCGGGCGGCGGCCTTGCCCGGAGATCGAATCGAGTTCACGACGTTGCCGGACGGCGACATCATCGTCGACGAGGCGAAGGGTGACGGCGACCTTGCACCGTGCGCCGAGGCCGTCGAGCGACACGTAGATCCACCGTACCGCGCGATCGCCGTCCGCCAGGGCGGAGATCTCTGGGCGGTCCAGGCGAGCCGGATTCAGGTCGCGAAGTTCGAGTTCGCCGAGGGCGACGCGATCGTGCTCAGCGGTGAACGACGGCACCGAGGAAGTTCAGGTCGACGACGAGCCGAGCGAGGCGCAGGTGCCCGAGCTCGAGCAGCTCGGCGAGCGGGAAGGCCGGAACTACTGCGTCGAGGCGGAGCGAATCGACGGCGACTTCTGGGAGGTCAGAGTCCTGCCGCTCTAGGTCGCTACGCTTGACCCGTGGAGATCGGCAACCTCGAGAAGGTCCTCCGCGTCGGCGAGGGCCGCCGCCTCAAGCGGCTCCAGGAGCAGGCCGCGTACATCACCACGCTCGAGCCCGACTTCGAGCGGCTGTCCGCCGCCGAACTCGAGGGCAAGACGGTCGAGTTCCGGCAGCGGCTGGAGAACGGCGAGAGCCTCGACGACCTCGTCTTCGAGGCGTTCGCGGCCGTCCGCGAAGCCCGCAAGCGCGCGTCCGACCAGCGGATGTTCGACGTGCAGCTCATGGGCGGGATCGTCCTCCACGAGGGCGACATCGCCGAGATGAAGACCGGTGAGGGAAAGACGTTCGTGGCGAGCCTCGCCCTCTACCTCAACGGCCTCGCCGGCCGCGGCGCGCATCTCGTCACGGTCAACGACTACCTCGCCCAGCGCGACGCCGAGTGGAACCGGCCCGTGTTCGAGTCGCTCGGGATGAGCGTCGCCTTCATCGAGACGATGATGCCGTTCGACCAGCGCAAGGCCGCCTATGCCGCCGACATCACGTACGGGACGAACTCCGAGTTCGGCTTCGACTATCTCCGCGACAACATGGCGGTCGCGCACGAGGGGCTCGTCCAGCGCGGACATGCCTACGGGATCGTCGACGAGGTCGACTCGATTCTCATCGACGAGGCCCGGACGCCGCTCATCATCTCCGGCGAGCCGGAGACGGCCGCGCAGATCTACAACGACTTCGCGCGGGTCGCGAAACAGCTCGTCCCGTTCCGCGCCTCGGCCGGCGACCCGAAGGGCGCGGCCGAGGAGGCCGGCGCCGACTTCGAGTTCGACGAGAAGCACAAGACCGTCGGCGTGACGCCGCAGGGCGTGGCCAAGGTCGAGCGCGCGCTCCGGATCGACAACCTCTACGCGCCCGAGAACACGCAGCTCGTCAACCACCTCTACCAGGCGCTCAAGGCGGAGTCGCTCTACCACCTGGACGTCGAGTACGTGATCCAGGACGGCGAGGTGAAGATCGTCGACGAGTTCACGGGCCGGATCATGGAAGGGCGTCGCTGGAGCGAAGGCCTCCACCAGGCGGTCGAGGCCAAGGAGGGCGTCAAGATCCAGGAGGAGCACCAGACGCTCGCCACGATCACGCTCCAGAACTACTTCCGCCTGTACGAGAAGCTCGGCGGCATGACCGGTACCGCCAAGACCGAGGAGAAGGAGTTCGTCGAGATCTACGGGCTCGACGTGGTCGAGATCCCCACCAACGTCGCGGTCGCCCGCGCCGACGAGAACGATCTCGTCTTCCGGACGAAGGAGGGGAAGTTCGCCGCCGTCGTGCGCGACATCGAGGAGCGGACGCAGGCCGGGCAGCCTGTCCTGGTGGGCACGATCGCCGTCGAGACCTCGGAGTACCTCGCGCAGCTCCTGACTCGCAAGGGGATCAAGCACAACGTCCTCAACGCGAAGGAGCACGCGCGCGAGGCCGAGATCATCAAGGACGCGGGCCAGCGGTCCGCGGTCACGATCGCCACCAACATGGCCGGCCGCGGCGTCGACATCAAGCTCGGCGACGGGGTGATCGACGCCGGCGGGCTCTACGTGCTCGGCACCGAGCGCCACGAGTCGCGGCGCATCGACAACCAGCTTCGCGGGCGCTCAGGGCGCCAGGGCGATCCGGGCGAGACGCGCTTCTACCTCTCGGGTGAGGACGACCTCGTCCGCCTCTTCGCCGGCGACCGGATCAAGGGGATCATGCAGCGCTTCAAGATCCCGGACGACCAGCCCATGGAGGCGAAGATCCTCTCCCGCCAGATCGAGGGCGCGCAGAAGAAGGTCGAAGAGCAGAACTTCGTCATCCGCAAGAACACGCTCAAGTACGACGACGTCCTCAACCGGCACCGCCAGCGGATCTACGAGCAGCGGCGTCAGGTGCTCGACGGCGAGGACCTCTCCGAGCAGGTCAAGATCTGGATCGGGGAGGTCGTCGAGGACACCGTGCACGTCTTCACCCAGGAGGAGTCCGAGCGCGACTGGGATCTCGAGGCGCTCACCCAGGCGATGACGCAGCTCTACCAGACCGAGATCACGGCCGACGAGCTGCGCCAGGATCTCGGCGAGATCTCGCGCGAAACACTGATCGAGGAGTTCGTCGAGGACGCGCTCGACGAGTACAAGGCGAAGGAGGAGGAGCTCGAGGCCCTCGAGGAGGGGCTGATGCGCAACCTCGAGCGCTTCATCGTGCTCCAGGTCGTCGACGTCCGTTGGCGCGAGCATCTCGAGAACATGGAGGCGCTGCGCGAGGGCGTCCACCTGCGCTCGATGGCGCAGAAGGACCCGCTCGTCGAGTACACGGCCGACGGCGAGATGATGTTCACCGACCTGGGGCGCATCATCCGCAGCGAGGTCGTGATGCTCCTCTTCCACGCCGAGATCGCGCCCAACGAGCCGCAGCAGCAGCTGGGGCAGAGCCAGACGTCGAACGGGAGCCTCCAGTACGAGCACGAGACGTCGGCCGGCGCCGCCGCGATCGCGGCCGCGGGCGAGGGAGAGGCCGTTGCAACGGGGGTTCCGTCTTCCTCGGGCGTGGTGACCTCGCCCGTGCACGCGAGCCCGCACGAGAAGCTCGGCCGGAACGATCCCTGCTGGTGCGGGTCGGGCAAGAAGTTCAAGAAGTGCCACGGCGCGTAGCGCGCCGAGCAGGGTCTTAGTCGTCGCCCCAGTCGATCTCCGGCATCGGCCGCTCGCCGGTCTTGTCCCACGACGATTCGTCGAGCCAGTGCTCCTGTGATGCGCTCACGGCTGTCTCCGGCGCCGTTTCGCCTTCACCGTGCTCGCGGTAGTTGTCGAGCGGCATCCGCCGCTCGAGCCGTTTGTTCCGCTCGCAGAGCGCCAGATGCTCCGAGATCACCCGATCGAACGACGCTTCGCTCATCACCGCACCGTGCCAGGGCGGCCGGACAGACTGCATCGCCGTTCCCGGCGCGACCTAGACTCGCGGCGTGACCGAGGTCGCGGAGATCGTCGCGGACGTCCGAGCGCGCGGAGACGCGGCAGTCCGCGAGTGGGCCGTGCGGTTGGATCGAATCGAGCCGCAGCGGGCGGTGCCGGAAGTAGCGCTCCCCGAGCAGGCATTGCTCGATCTCGCCGGGCGCGTTCGGCGCTGGCACGAGGCGCAGCGCCCGCTCGACGTGCGGCTCGAGGTCGAACCCGGGGTGGAGCTCGAGCGCCGCTGGGTGCCGCTCGCCTCGGTCGGGATCTACGTGCCGCGTGGGCTCGTGTCGACGCTCGTGATGACCAGCGTTCCTGCGCTCGTGGCCGGAGTCGAGCGCATCGTGGTCGTGACGCCGCCGGCAGGCGCCGGGCCCGTGGCCACGGCCGCGGAGCTGCTCGGCCTCGAATCGGTGTGGGCAGTCGGCGGCCCTCACGCCGTCGCCGCGCTCGCCTACGGGACGGAGACGATCCCGCGGGTCGACAAGATCGTCGGGCCGGGGAACGCCTACGTCAACGAGGCGAAACTCCTCGTGGCCCGCGACGTTGCCATCGACCTCCCGGCCGGCCCCTCCGAGGTGCTCGTCGTTCTCGGGCGAGGCGGAGACCCCGGTATCGCCGAGCTCGAGGTCGCGGCTCAGGCGGAACACGGGCCGGGCTCCGTGTGCGAGATCCTCGCTGCGGACGACCTCGAGGACGCGTTGCGCGAGGTGGAGACTCGGGCTCCGGAGCACGTCGTGCTGCTCGGCGAGGCAGAGGCCCTGGCGCCCCGGATCCGCAATGCCGGTGCGATCTTCGTGGGTCCCAGCTCCCCGGTCGCCGCCGGTGATCTCGGTACCGGGGCGAACCACGTCCTCCCGACTGGCGGCCGGGCACGCTCGACCGGCGGTCTCGGCCTGGAGGCGTTCCTCAAGCCCGTCGTCGTGCAGCGCCTGACCGAGGAGGGGCTGGCGCGCGTGCGGCCGACCGTCGAGGCGCTCGCCGGAGTCGAGTCGCTGCCGGCGCATGCTGCGGCCGTCCGCCGCGGCCGTGCCCTACGATGACCGACGCCATGGCGCCTGACGAGACGCAGATCCCGCTCGACGAGCAGCTCGAGGAGATCGGGGCCCAGCTCGACTGGGTCCGTGGTTACCTTTGACCCCGCTGCGCTGAAGTCCCGTCTCGACGAGCTCGAGCAGGAGCTCGCGCAACCCGACTTCTGGTCGGATCAGCAGCGCGCCGCCGGCCTCTCCGCCGAGCACCAGCGCACGCAGGAGAAGCTCCGGCGCTACGACGAGCTCGTCTCCAACGTCGAGTTCCTGCGCGAGGGTGCCGGCACGTTCCCCGACGACGAGCTCGAGCCGGTGCTGCGCGACGTGCGCGGCGAGCTCGCACGACTGCAGGAGGACGCGCTCTTCTCCGGGGAGTACGACGCGGGAGACGCCGTCGTCACGATCCAGTCCGACGCGGGCGGCACGGACGCTCAGGACTGGACCGAGATCCTCCTGCGCATGTACCTCCGTTGGGCAGAGCAGCGAGGCCTCAAGACAGAAGTCATCGAATCGAGCCCGGGGGAGGAGTACGGCCTGAAGTCGGCGACGTTCACGGTGCGGGGCGAGAACGCCTACGGGATCCTCAAGGCCGAGCGCGGCAAGCACCGGCTCGTGCGGCTCAGTCCGTTCGACCAGGCGCACCGGCGCCACACGAGCTTCGCGCAGGTGATCGTCGCGCCTCTGCTCGAGGAGGCGAGCAAGATCGCAATCGTGGACGACGACATCCGAATCGACACCTACCGCTCGTCGGGCGCCGGCGGTCAGCATGTGAACAAGACCGACTCCGCCGTTCGGATCACGCACATGCCGAGCGGCATCGTCGTCGCCGTCCAGAACGAGCGCAGCCAGTCGGCGAACAAGGAGACCGCGCTGAAGATCCTGCGCTCACGGCTCGCCGAGAAGGCCGAGGAGGAGCGCGAGGCGGAGCTCGCGCGGGAGCGCGGCGGTGTGTCGATGGGGTTCGGCGGCAACGCGATCCGCAGCTACGTCCTCCACCCGTATCAGCTCGTCAAGGATCACCGCACCGACCACGAGGTGGGCAACACGCAGGGCGTTCTCGACGGTGACCTCGATGGGTTCATTCGCGCCTATCTCCTGCAAACCGCAGGAGAGCTGCAGTAAAGCGCCGAAAGCTGCGCTAGAGTGGGGGCTCCCGCACGCACTCCACCGGCGCCGGGCCCCGTAGCCCGCTCCAACTCGTAACCGGTAGACGTGACTGACGTACAGATAGAGCAGCCAATAGCCTCGGCCCCGGCACAGCCTTCGGCAGAGCCAGAGCCTTCGACGAACGGACACGTGCAGCCTGACCAGGCGAAGCAGCCGACGGGCTCGATGATCGTGTTCGAGAACGTGACGAAGGTGTACGAGCCCGACGTCACGGCGCTCGACGCCGTCAACTTCGCGATCGACAAGGGCGAGTTCGTCTTCATCGTCGGCGCCTCGGGCTCGGGCAAGACGACGCTGGTGCGGCTTTTGCTGAAGGAGCTCGAGCCGACTGACGGGAAGATCATGATGGGCGGCCGCGACCTCGGCCGGCTGGGCCACTCGAAGGTGCCGCGCCTGCGCCGCAACATCGGCTGCGTGTTCCAGGACTTCAAGCTCCTGCCGAGCCGGACGGCGGCCGAGAACGTCGCCTACGCGCTCAAGGTGCAGGGCGAGAGCCGTACGTCGATCCGGCGCAAGGTGCCCGAGGTGATGACGCTGGTCGGGCTCGCGAACAAGATGAACTCGCTCCCCGACGAGCTCTCCGGCGGCGAGCAGCAGCGCGTCTCGATCGCGCGCGCCGTCGTCAACCACCCGCCGCTCCTCGTCTGCGACGAGCCGACCGGGAACCTCGACCCCGATACGAGCGTCGGGATCATGCAGCTCCTGTACCGCATCAACCGCGCCGGCACGACGATCCTCATGGTCACGCACGACCGTGAGATGGTCGACAAGATGCGCAAGCGCGTGATCGCGCTCGAGGACGGCAAGCTCTCCCGCGACGAGCGACGCGGAGGCTACACCTCCGAATGAGTCGCGTTCGTTTGCTGTTCTCCGAGGCGTGGTCCTCGATCCGGATGAACCTCTCGACGACCTTCGCGGCGACGATGACGGTGCTGATCGGGATGTGCCTGCTCGGCCTGTTCATCGCGCTCGGGACCTGGGTGCTCTCCTGGAGCAACCACGTGCAGAAGGAGCTTCAGGTGCACGTCTACTTCCAGAGCAGCGCGACGCAGCAGCAGGAGAACGCGGTTCGCCTGAAGCTGGTGAACGACCCGCGCGTGGAGCACGTCATCTTCGTCTCGAAGGCCCAGGCCGAGGCGCAGATGAAGAAGCAGTACCCGCAGCTCTGGACGACCAAGCTGCTCAACAACCCGTTGCCCGACTCGTACGTCGCGGTGCCGAAGAAGGCCTCCTACACGCCGCTGCTCGGCAAGGACGTGCAGCAGGCGGGCTGGTCGGGAGTCGACGCGGTGAAGTGGGGGAGCGCGACGGCGAAACGCGTGCTCACGATCGCGAAGGTCATCTCTGTCGTCTTCCTGATCGCCGTCATCCTGCTCGTGATCGCCTCGACGCTCCTGATCGCGAACACGATCCGCCTCTCGATCTTCGCGCGACGACGAGAGATCGAGGTGATGAAGCTCGTCGGCGCGACGAACTGGTTCATCCGCGGGCCGTTCATGCTCGAGGGCCTCGTCTGCGGGTTCGTCGGCTCGCTTCTCGCGGTGATCCTCCTCGTGCTCGGCAAGACGATCGCGCTCCCGTCGATCATGCCGCACATCGGGGGCAGCGCCTCCGACGTGCATGCGCTGTCGTTCACGCTCAATGTGATCTTCTTGCTCGCCGCGGGCCTGCTCCTCGGGGCGATCGGCTCGGCCGTCACGCTCCGCCGCTTCCTGCAGGTCTAGTGGCCAGGGGGCGGCAGAAGCGCCCCAGTCGGAGCGAGCGGCACCGGAGGCGGCAACAGCACGCGCGCAAGGCGGTCTCCGAGTTGACCGTACGTCTGCCGGAGCGGCGGGTCGAGCCGGAGACGGTGATCGCGCACCTCGGGCCGACCAACTCGGGCAAGACCCACGATGCGCTCCGCTTCCTGATCGAGACCGGCACAGGCGTCTATGCGGCGCCTTTGCGCATGCTCGCGCAGGAGGCGCATCGGCGGCTGGCGGCGGAGATCGGCGAGGAGCGCGTCGGCCTCGTGACCGGCGAGGAACGGGTCAATCCGGGCGCGCCGATCGTGTGCTGCACGGCGGAGATGGCGCCGGCGAGCGGCGAGACGCTCGTGCTCGACGAGGTGCAGTGGGCGGAGGACGAGGAGCGGGGCTCGGCGTGGACGCGGCTCCTGCTCGGCGGCGAGTACCGGCACATCCTCCTGCTGGGCGCGGTCGAGGCGCTGCCGCTCGTGCGGCACGCATTCCCGCAGGCCGAGCTTCGTTTCTTCGAGCGGAAAGCACCGCTCGACTGGGTCGGCCGCCGCGGCATCGCGGGGCTCGGCCCGGGAACCGTGGTCGTCGCCTTCAGCCGCCGCGCCGTGATCGGCCTCGCAGGAGAGCTGAACCAGCTCCATCCCGGCCGCGTCGCGTGCCTCTACGGCGCGATGCCGCTCGCGTCGCGGCGGGAGGAGATCGACCGCTTCATCGCCGGCCAGGCGGAGGTGTGCGCCGCGACCGACGTCCTGGGCCACGGCGTCAACCTGCCGTGCGAGACGCTCCTCTTCGCCGAGACGACGAAGTTCGACGGCAAGGAGCGGCGCGACCTCGAGCCGTGGGAGATCGCGCAGATCGCGGGCCGGGCCGGGCGCTTCGGCTTCCACGAGCGCGGGCACGTCGGCGTGCTCACCGGCCTGCCGTGGGCGGATCCCGATCCGGATCTGGTGCGCTCGGCGCTGGCGCCGCACGTGCCGATCGAGAACGGCCACCTCGGCTACCGCGTCGTCGAGAGCGGCCGCCTGCGTCCGCAGCTCTCCGACCTCAACGTGACGCGCGTCGACGAGCTCGAGCCGGCGCTGCACGCCTGGCGTCAGGCGGCGCTTCGCTACTGGAGCGTCGACGGCTGGCTCGAGGTCGAGTCGATCCAGCCGCTGCTCGCCCGGCTCGACGCGGTGCGCGACGCGCTCCACCACGCGCGCCGCACCCTCGCGCTGGCGGACGTCTGGAAGCTCGTGCAGGCGCCCGTCGACGAGGACAACGGGCAGCTGCTCGGCAGCCTCGCGGCGGCGGTCGCGGGCGACAAGCCGCAGCGGACCGTGATCGGCTGGATTCTCGACCCGCGCCGGCTCGACGCCGCCGGGCTCGAGGAGGCCGAGCAGGCGGCGCGAGAAGCCTCGATCCTGCGCTGGTTCGCGCTCCAGTACCCCGACGTCGCGGGCGTCACGATCGAGCGGGCCGCCGCGCTCGAGGAGGCCGCGGCGGCCCGGGTCGTCCGCGAGCTACGCGCCGAGATCGAAGATCCGACCATCGGCCGCTGCCGCGTCTGCGGCGCGCGGACCGCGCCGTGGGCGACGTTGTGCGACCGGTGCTTCATGGCGCGGGGCTACCGCGCCGGTCGTCGGTAGAGGACCCGGCGGAGACCGTCCCTACACTTGCCCGCTATGGCCAAGGAGTCCGGAGAGAAGCTGATCGTCGACAACCGCCGTGCGCGGCACGACTACCACCTCTCGGACCGCGTCGAGGCCGGCGTCGTCTTGACCGGCACGGAGGTGAAGTCGCTGCGCGGCGGCGAGGCGGCGCTACGGCAGGCGTACGCCGAGGTGCGAGACGGCGAGGCGTGGCTCGTCGGGCTCCACGTGCCGGAGTACACCGAGGGGAACCGCGCCAACCACGACCCCGACCGGCCGCGCAAGCTCCTGCTCCACCGGAAGGAGATCGAGCGGCTCGCCTCCTCGGTCGCGGAGAAGGGCTTCACGCTCGTCCCGACGAAGCTCTACTTCCGGGGCGGCCGTGTCAAGGTCGAGCTCGCGCTCGCGCGCGGCAAGGAGCTGCGCGACAAGCGGCGTGACATCGCGGCCCGCGATGCACGACGCCAGATCGAACGGGAGCTCGAAGAGCCTGCGGCGCTAGGAGGGTTCAGCGAAAGCCAAGCTGGGTCGTCGGCGTCCTTCCGCGAAACCCTCCTAGTGGCAGGTCTTGTTGGTGTACGTGCTGAGCTTGCTCGGGCTCCACTTGAAGAACGCGATCGGCCGGTTCTTCGCGTTCTCGTTGCGGATCGCGAGCAGCGCCCGTGAGGGGACGTGGTTCGTCGTCGTGAGCCGGAGCCTGACGAGCACGCGAGCCGACGCACTGCACTGTGCGTTGGTGCGGCCGAAGAGAGTCGGCGTCACGGTGGTGGGAGGGGTGGGGAGCCCTTTCGGCTTCAGCGGGATCTGCTGCTTCACGCGGTGGCACGTCGACGTGTCGATCCTCAAGGAATTCTTCTCAGCCAGGAAGCTCACCTGCGCCACTGTCACCGTGGTGCCGTTGTGGGTGGTGGTCTTCGAGGCCGTGGTCAACGAGAGCACTCCCGGGTTCGGCTGGTTGTTGGTTGGCGGGAGGGTGACGCCCGCGTAGAAGGTGATGAAGTGCTCGGGACGGACCTTGCACGAATACGTCTTGTCGAGGGTGGACGCAGCGGCCCGGGTCCCGCTCCGGGCGGCGGAGCTCGCGTGCGCGCCCACGGCTGCGCAGAGTGCGGCCGCGACCAGACCCACGATCCAGATGCCAGGGCGACGACTCATACGCGTCGAAGGCTATCCCTCTCCGAAGGCTTTTTCCAGCAACCTGAAACGTGGAGCCGGCTACAATTCGTGCACAAACATACGGGGGCGACCTGGTTTCGACGTGGTCGATCCATCCGGATGAGCTGCAAGCCGAGGTCGCCGGTTGGCCTCGTAAATCCACCGGCAAAACGCAAGTGCGAAGAACGATCTCGCACTCGCTGCCTAGGGAGACCTAGCGCGGCGACGCCGCCCCGGGATTGCCCGTGGCCCGGAGGCGGCGCCAACGAACGGGCTCGGCGCGGAGGGAGAGCTGATCGCCCAAAGCGCGACACAGAAAGGATCGGCTAGCGCGTCGGTAGGGCGGCTGCACCCCGGCCGGCGGGCGAAACGAAAGGGCAGCCTACGCTTGTAGACGCTCAGCCGGTGCGGCTGCGGACGCGGGTTCGATTCCCGCCGCCTCCATCACCGTTGAAAGACGCCGTCTCCGCGGGTAGCCGCACGTCTTCCGCCTTGTCGATGGCGACCGGTCGCTCGCGCAGCACGTCGCGCGTTACCGTTGGCCGGCTGTGATCCTCGCGATCGACCAGGGCACGACGGGTACCACGTGTCTCGTCGTCGACGGGGCGCTCCGTCCCGTCGGCCGTGGCTACTGCGAGCTCGAGCAGCACTTTCCGCAGCCGGGCTGGGTGGAACACGATCCGGACGAGATCTGGGCGAGTGTGGAGAGCTCCGCCGCGGACGCGCTGGCGGAAGCGGGCCTGCGGGCGCACGAGCTCTCCGCGATCGGGATCACCAACCAGCGCGAGACGACGCTGGTGTGGGAGCGGCGTTCGGGGCGCCCTGTCCACCGTGCGATCGTGTGGCAGGACCGCCGCACCGCTGCACGGTGCGCGCAGCTGCCGGCCGATCTGATCCGGGGGCGGACGGGCCTCGTGCCGGATCCGTACTTCTCGGCGACGAAGCTCGAGTGGATCCTCGAGCGCACGAACCTGCCGCAGCGCGAGCTCGCATTCGGAACGGTCGACGCGTGGCTCGTCTGGAAGCTGACCGGCGGCGCCGCTCACATCACGGACGTGACAAACGCCTCGCGGACGATGCTGCTCGACCTGGCGACCGGCGCGTGGGACGACGAGCTGCTCGAGCTCTTCGGCGTCGAGCGGTCGGTGCTGCCGTCGATCGTCGGCTCGTCGGGGATCGTCGCCGAGGCCTCGCTGCTGGGGGCGGACGTGCCGATCGCCGGGATCGCCGGCGACCAGCAGGCAGCGCTCTTCGGCCAGGCGTGCTTCGCGCCGGGAGAGGCGAAGGCGACCTACGGCACGGGGACATTCGTGCTCGTCAACCTCGGCGAGCGTCTCGCGCCCGTCGCGAACGGTGTGCTGGGGACGGCTGCCGCTGTCGCACCGGCGGCGCCGGCCCAGTTCGCGGCCGAGGGATCCGTGCTCGTCGGCGGCGCCGCGCTGCAGTGGCTGCGTGACGGGCTCGGCGTGATCGCGACCGCCGCCGAGTCCGAGGCGCTCGCGGCCGGACTCCCCTCGACGGAGGGCGTGTTCTTCGTCCCGGCACTGACGGGCCTGGGCTCGCCGCAATGGGATCCGAGTGCCCGCGGACTGATCTGCGGTCTGACCCGGGGCTCGACCGGCGCGCATCTCGTGCGTGCTGCGCTCGAGGCGATCGCCCACCAGGTGGCGGACGTGCTCAATGTTCTTCCAGCGGAGGTCGGCGTGCTACGTGCCGACGGCGGCGCGAGCGCGAACGCCTTCCTGATGCAGTTTCAGGCGGACCTCATCGGCACCCCCGTCGAGATTTCCTCGGAGCAAGACGCTACAGCTCTCGGAGCGGCGGCCCTGGCCGGCCTCGGCGTCGGCGTGTGGGAGTCACCGGCCGACGTCGCTCGCCTCGTCCGCCGGGGCCGCACGTTCGAGCCGCAAATGGATCGGTCAACCGCGGAAGCACACCGCGAAGCATGGCGCGGAGCGCTCGAGCGAGCCCTGATCTGACGCTCCATCCGGCACGAGCGCCCTGTCGCCGCCTCCATTGTCAGCGGGAGTACGTACCGTCCCAGCTGTAGTTCGGCTCGCCGAGAGGTGCGACTTCGAGCTCGGCGCTGAGCGTCGCCAGTTGCCCAGTACCGCCCGCCAGCGTCACGGTGCCCGTCTGTGTCGCCCCATCGAGCAGCACGTGGCCGTGGATCGTGTCGCCGTTGGGCGTCTCGACCACGATGTCGGTGTCGAGTCCGCCGACGTCGGTTGCAGCCTCGGCATAGACGACTTTCGAGCCAGGCGGGATTCCGTCGAAATCCGACGAATCGATGGTGCAGAACGCGCCGGCCTCGCCTGTGTACTCCGAGCATTCCTTCGTCACGTGCATTGTCCCGGTTTGCGTGGCGCTAGTTGCCATCCCCTGAGTCCTCCTGTCCGGGTGGACGATTCGCAGGCGAGCGTACGCCTCGTACGCGCTCGAGACAAGGGGCGACGGGGCGAGCGACGGTCAGTGAGGACTGAAGCTGTACGCCCCTTCCCAGTGCCAGTTGAGACCACCCTCGTAGGTGACCGTGATCGTGGCATGGAAGTGGGTGAACTTCCCTGTCCCACCGTTGAACCTGCAGTTCCCGTTGAGCCCGTCGGGAAGATTGCAATGGCCGAAGGCCATGTTGTTACCGGGCCCGGGCGGGTCGAGGATGACATCGTTGGAGTTCGTGCTGGGCTGGAGGTAGAAGATGTTCGTCCCGGCCGGCGCCCACGCGACGTTCGAGACCTGGAACGTGCAGTACAAACCCGGCAAGCCCGGGTAGTGCGAGCACTCTTTGTCCACCTCGAGCGTTCCGCTGCGCGGGGTTGCCGATGCCAATGGGGTGACGGAAGCCATGGCGAAGACCACAGCGAACCCCAAGATGAATTTCTTCATCGCGTTCTCCCTTCCCCTGGGGCCACCGTGGACGTGACCCGCATCATCTTTCGCTGATCTGTCTCACACCGCGATCGCGCTTACGCACCGGCAGCGCGCCGCGCTCGCCGCCTACACCAACGCACTCCGCGACCTGGTCGGCGGGCTGTGACGGCGACTCGAGCTAGCCGGTGGGAGCGACGTTCTGGAAGATCGCTTCGCCCTTGGTGTCCCAGGCAGACTGGCCGTGGTAGCGCGGGTTCAGGTTGATGTTCGTGCCGCGCCCGTACTCGACCTTGACGCCGTGCAGGTTCTGGTCGCCGAAGATGCCGCCTGCCTGGAAGGGCCGACCCTCGCAGTTGTCGCACTCGACGTACTTGACGTCGAGGCCCATCTTGCTGGTGTCGCCCCAGAGCTCGACGCCGTTGCCGCCCGTCTGGATCTTCGAGACGAACGACATGTTGACGGCCTTCAGGTAGAGGACGTTCCCGGTGGCCGGCCGGGCCGGCGTCCGCGAGAAGCCGAACGTGAACGCGCCGCCGACCGGGATGTCGTGGCAGTAGAACGCGAGCCTGTTGCCCGTGAACGTGTAGCTCGTCCGGGCGTCGGCCATCTCGCCCGCGCAGTGCTCGCCGGATCCCTTCTCGGCATGAGGGTCCCACCGCCGGTTCTGGCCGGCCTTCCAGATGGTGCCCTGGAAGTCGTCGTGCGCCACGTCGGCCTTGACCGTCAGCGCCGAGAAGCCGGAGCCTCCGCAGTCGTGGGCGGTGAAGCCCCACCAGCGGACGTACTGGGAGCCGTAGTCGAGGATGCAGGCATTGCCCGTGTCCGCGGTCGAGGCGTCTCCGCCGAACAGCCAGACGTTCTCGGCGTTGTTGATCCAGACCGCAGGGCTGTTACCTCCGCCGGAGTAGACGAACCGGACCCCGGCCAGGTCGAGCTCGGCCGGGGCGGAGAGCCGGTTCTTGATGATCGTTTCCCCGCTGACGACGAACGGCGCGGTCGCGACGACGTGGTCGCCGGGCCGCAGGTTGGCGACGGCCGACTTGAACGATGCGGCGCTCGCCACATCGACGGTGCGCTTCGCCGTGAACGCCGGCCGCGTCTGCGTGTAGGCGATCTCCTGCTGGTAGGTCGGGCCGGACGTCCCGCCGAGAGCGATCGCAGCTACACCGAGTGCAACGAGCGCTACGGTGAGCGTGACAGCGTTGACCGAGGGGTTGCGCGATCTCACAAGCTGGGGCCAATCGAGTTATGTCTGCTTGCGTCCCAGTTGAAACACCCGCGGAGCGCCGACGTTCGCAGGCCCATCTCCCTGGGTACGACCCGCGGGCATGAGCGTGAGTCGCTGCTGCGTCGTTCGCTGCCGCAAGCCGGCGACCGTCGCGCACGAGGTGGGGCCGTCGCACGTGCAGGGACGGATCCGTCGTTACGAGGTCTGTGCAGACCACGACAAGGACTACTTCGGCAGCGGCCGCTTCCTGAGCACCGAGCAGTTGGACCGCATCCGGAGAGACCTCGTCCCGGCTGCGATCGGAGTGAGCCGGTGAACTAGGCGATCGCTTGGCCGGGCGGAGCGTCGGGTACCTCGACGCTGCTGCCCTCGACGTCGATCCGCGGCAGGATGCGGTCGAGCCACCCCGGCACCCACCATCTGCCGTTCCCGGCGAGCACGAGCACGGCGGGCGCGAACACGAGGACGGTTGCGGCGGCGAGGGCGACCCCCACCGAGAGGCCGACGCCGAACTGCTTCACCGTGGGATCGCCGTTGAGGACGAAGCTCCCGAAGACAAAGATCATGATCAGCGCCGCGGCGACGATGACGCGCGCTCCCGCCGTGAGGCCGAGCCGGATCGCCTCGAGGTCGGTGCGTCCCTTCCGGTGCTGCTCGATCTTGCTCATCAGGAAGACCTGATAGTCCATCGAGAGCCCGAACAGCACGGTGAACATCATCAGCGGGACGAAGCTCGCGATCGGACTGGTGCCGCTCGCCGTGTCGAGACCGACGAGGCTCAGGCCCCAACCCTTCTGGAAGACGGCGGTGAGCACGCCGAACGAGGCTGTTACGGACAGGATGTTCGCGACGGCGGCCTGGGTGGCGAAGATGAAGGAGCGGAAGGCCATCAGCAGGATGCAGAAGCTCAGCAGGATCACCACGGCGATCACGAGCAGGAGCTTCGCCGAGATCGCGTCGGCGAGATCGACGTAGCTGGCCGTCGTCCCACCGACGTAGGCGTGGAGGTTCGTGCCCTGGGTCGCCTGGGGGATCGTGTAGACGCGTAGCGTCCGGACGAGGTCTGCCGTCGCCGGGTCTGCGGGGGCGGTGGTCGCGATCACGCTGAAGGCCGCGGCGGTTCCTCGATCGTTGATCAGTGGGGGCGAGACGACCTTGACGCCCACCGTGCTCCCCAGCGCATCCTGGAGGGTGACGAGGCGGGGATCCGTGCCACGGTTGTCGCCCCCGGCCTTCGTCAATTCGTTGGTCAGGTCGGTCTTCAGTTGCTCCGCCTGCTGCTGCTGACCCTGCGCCGTCTGCTGCTGGCCCTCGAGCGTCACCTGCTGCGTCTGCAGCTGCGCCGCCTGGGTCTGGAGGTTCGCCGCTTGAACCTGGAGGGCGGACGCCTGCTGGAGCAGCTTCTGCTTCTGCTGGACGAGCTTGACCGCATCCGTCGCAAGCGCTGCAGATTGGCCCGCGAGCGCGATCGCCTGGTTGGCGACCGCCACCTCCTGCTCTCGCAGCGCCGAGGCGCTGGCGAGAAGCTGCTCCGCCGATTCGCGGTTCGACTGCTCTTGCTGCACGAGGATCGTCAGCTGCTTCTCGAGCGCCGTCTCGGTCTTCTGCAGCGCCTTCAACTTCGCCTCGAGCCTCGCCTTCTCGCTCGGCGAGGTCGCGTGCTCGAGCTCGAGCTCGACCTTCCGCTGCTGAGCCTGGTTCTTCTTCAGCTTGACGACGACCTTCGTGAGCTTCTTGGTCGTCACGGCGCCCGCCTTGACGACCTGCTTCGCCACGCCGCCCGTCGTCGCGATCTGCTTGTTCAGCGCCACCTGCTCGGCCTCGAGCCGGTTGGCCTGCGCCTGCAGGCTCGCCTGCTCCTTCTTGTCGACCTTCGCCTGTTGCTCGAGCTGCTTCTGCTGCGCTTCCAGCGTGCCTTGCTGCTGCTCCAGCGAGTGCTCCTTCCGCGTGAGCGCGTTCGCCTGCGCCTGCAGGCTCGCCGCCTGGCTGGTGCCGGTCTTCTGTTCGTGCTCCAGCTGCTTCTGGAGGCTCTGTGCCTGCTTGTACTGGCTCGAGTACGTGCTGCTCGGTTGGGCGGGAGTGCCGAGCTCGGTCGCTATCAGCAGCGGCCCGTTGTAGCCGGGGCCGAAGCCGGCGGACATCAGATCGAACGCCTGACGCTCGGTCGTCGACTTCGGTGTGGATCCCACGTCCTCCTGGCCGAGGTTCATCGAGAAGAAGGGGACGATCAGGACGGCGAGGAGTGCGAGCAAGCCGAGGATCGGGAGCCAGGGGCGCGTCGTGAGAATCTGCGCCCAACCGCCCCAGAAGCCCCCATCCGTGCTCTTGGAGTTGGGTCGGATGCGGGCGGGAAGGCGGAGCGACTCGATGCGGGTCCCCACGACCGCGAGCAGCGCCGGCATGAGCGTGACCGCCGCGAGCACGGCAGTCGCCACGGCGACGGCCGCCGAGTAGCCGAGCGCCGTGATCAGCGGGATCCCGGCGACGATGAGCGTGAGCAGCGCGACGACGACCGTCGTTCCGGCGAAGACGATCGCGCTGCCGGACGTCGCGACCGCGTTGGCGATCGAAGCCTCCATCGACATGCCCTCGCGGCGATTCGCCCGATGCCTGCTCACGAGGAACAGCGCGTAGTCGATGCCGACGCCGAGCCCGATCATCGTCGCCAGCGTCGGCGCGATCGAGGGCACCGTCGCCGCGTGCCCGAGGATCACGATCAAGGAGAGTCCCGCCACCAGCCCGAGCACCGCGGAGACGATCGGCAAACCCATCGCGACGAGCGTTCCGAAGGTGAACGCGAGGATGACCATCGCCGCGGCGATCCCGATCACCTCGCTGCTCTCGGTGTCGGCCGGCGAGAGCTTGCTCCCGACCGAGCCGCCGACGGCCACCTGCAGGCCCGCTTTCACGCCGGGGTTACCGGCGTCCAGGACGCTCTGCGCGATGTCCTCGGTGAGGGTGTCGCCGCTGACGTCGAGCAGCACCGGGATGTACGCGGTGCGACCGTCTTTGCTGATCTGGGACGCACCCCTCTGGCTGAAGGGGTCGACCGCGCTCGCGACGTGCGGAAGCTCTTTCACCCGCGAGTACGAGGCCTCGATCGCCTGCTTGTTGTCGGAGTCGGTGACCTTCTCGCCGACGGGGGCGTGGAAGACCAGCGGGCTGTTGCCGTTCTGCCGCGGTGGGAACTGGGCGGCGAGCAGGTTGCTGGCCGCCTGGCTGTCGGTGCCGGGCAGGCTGAGGTTGTCGCTCGTGTTCGCACCGATGAGGTGAGAGGCGGCGACGAGGGCCGCGACCAGGACGGCCCAGGCGATGAAGACTGGCCACCGGTGGCGGGCGGCGAACAGACCGACTCCGTGCAGCACGCGAGCCACGGACGCCGACCCTACCGCGATCGCGCCGAGGCGGAGACCCCAGCGAGCAGGGGTTCATACCGGATGCGATGATGTTCGCGCCGATGGTGACTCGCACGTCCCGGTTGACGGATGGCTGACGAGCGGCCGCCGCCGGCCGGAGGCGGCTCCGAGGGCGCGGAGCAGCGCAGCAGGCGGGAGCGCGTGCGTCAGCGCCAGGAGGCGGTTCAGGCTCGGATGGAGCACCTCTCTCGGCGGGCACAGGAGGAGCGGCACCGCCGCGGTTGGGTCGACGTGATCTTCGAGGTCGCCGACCGCGACGGCGAAGTCGCTGGAGGCGTCATCGCCGGCGCGCTCGCCTACCGGCTCTTCATCTGGCTGCTTCCGGCCGGGCTGGTCTTCGTGGGTGGTCTCGGCGTTATCGCCGCCGCCGTGTCCGACTCGCCGAACGACGTCGCGTCGAACCTGGGTGTGGGCAGCATCGTCTCGCACTCGTTGCAGAACGCCTCGAAGTCGCATTCGGCCTGGTACGCGGTCATCGTGGGAGTGCCGATCCTGCTGTACACCACGCGAAGCGTTCTGCGCGTCCTCATCGGGACGCACCGTCTGGCGTGGGGCGACGTGCGAGACGCACGACCCAAGCCCACCTTTCTCGATGCGGTGAAGCTCCTCGGCGTGTTCGTCGTCTACTTCGTGCTCGCAGGTTTCGCAGGGTGGGCCCGTGCGCACTCGCATGTGGCAGGGCTGGTCGTCACGATCGTCGTGATGTTCGGGTTCGCGGGGCTGTGGCTCTGGACGTCGATGCAACTGCCGCATCGAGATGCCGGCTGGCTTGATCTCGTGCCCGGTGCGGTCACGGTGGGAATCGGGGTCGGCATCGTCCAGATCGGCGCCGCCTACCTGCTCGGCCCGTACGCCCTGGAGAAGCAGGGGACGTACGGTGCGCTCGGTCTGGCGGCGGCGCTGCTCCTCGGCCTGTGGGTGCTCGGACGCGTGCTCGTCGGGGGAGCCGAGGTCAATGCAACCCTGTGGGAGCGCAAGAGGAGGAAGAGCGGATGAGCAAAGGCTCCGGGCGCGTCGGGACACGCGTCGGCAGGATCAGAAACTGGCTCGCGAGCCAGACGGACTCCTGGGTCGGCCGGCTCTCGTTCCTCTGGTTCAAGCGCTACATGGAGGCGAGCAAGAACTCGGGGGCGTCGACGTCGGCGTACTTCATGCTCTCGGTCTTCCCGACCGCGCTCGCCGCGATTGCCTATTTCGCCAAGGCGGGAGGCGACACGAACGCCCTGGCGGAGCGTCTCATCACGCGCATGCACCTCACCGGCAACACGGCCGAGATCGTGCAACAAACCTTCGGCACGACGGCCAACAACGCGCTCGCGGCGACGCTGGCGATCGTCGTCAGCTTCCTCTTCTGGGGCATCGGAATCGGCCAGCTCTACCGCGACGTCTACACGAGGGCATGGCGCGTCGAGACGGCGCAGGCGACGGACCAGGTGCTGTTCACGATCTGGTACTTCGTCACCTGCGGGCTCCTCGGAGTGATGTTCGTGGCGACGACCGAGGCGGCGTCGTCCAAGCGCGCCCTCTTCATCCCTGTCTGGCTCGCGGCCTCGAGCGTCTACTGGCTCTGGACGCCTCGCTTCCTCCTGCACCGAAAGGTGCCGACGAGGAAACTCGTCCCGGGCGCCCTTCTCGGCGCGTTCGTGCTCGGCGGCACCGTCGGCACCGCGCCGCTCTGGATGGGGCCGACCCTGAACCAGAACGCGAGGTTGTTCGGTCCGTTCGGCGTCGTCCTCGCGCTCCTCGCGTTCGTCCTGATCGCGGTCACGATCTCGATGGTGTGTGCCGTCTTCGGGCCGGTGTGGGAGGAGTTCCGACGGGCGGAGGGAGATCGGAAAGCGGCGCGGGCCGAGACGCCGGTGGCCGAGCCGGCCTAGACGAGCGCCGGGGGCTCGAGTTCCGCGTCGCGGCTGACGAGCGCTGCGTAGCGGCCGCCGGCGGCGAGCAGTTCCTCGTGGCGGCCGCGCTCGACGACCTGCCCGCGGTCGAGCACGACGATCTGCTCGGCGTTCCTGACGGTCGAGAGCCGGTGCGCGATGGCGATCGTCGTCCGCCCCTGCGAGAGCCGGTCGAGCGCCTCCTGCACCAGGCGCTCGGTCTCGGTGTCGAGCGAGGACGTCGCCTCGTCGAGAACGAGGATCGGCGGGTTGCGGAGGATCGTGCGCGCAATGGCGATCCGCTGCTTCTCGCCGCCCGAGAAGCGGTAGCCGCGCTCGCCGACGACCGTGTCGAAGCCCTCGGGAAGCGCGGCGATCACGTGGTGGATCCGCGCCGCCTCGGCGGCCGAGTAGAGCTCCTCGTCGCTCGCGTCGGGTTTCGCGAAGCGGAGGTTCTCGCGCACCGAGGCATGGAAGAGGTACGTCTCCTGCGAGACGACGCCGACCAGGCTCGCCAGTGCTGCGAAGGAGAGGTCGCGGATGTCGACGCCGCCGATCGAGACGGAGCCGCGGTCGACGTCGTACAGCCGCGCCGCGAGGTAGCCGAGCGTCGTCTTCCCGGCGCCCGTCTCGCCGACGAGCGCCGTGGTCGTCCCGGCGGGAACGGCGAAGCTCACGTCCTCGAGCGTCCACTCTTCGTCCGCATAGCGGAACCAGGCGTGGTCGAAGACGACGTCGCCCGCCTCGGCGGCCTCGACCGTGCCCTCCTCGATGTCGACCGGCTGGTCGAGGTACTCGAAGATGCGGTCGAAGAGCGCGAGCGAGGTCTGGATGTCGAGGCCGACGCCGAGCAGCGATCCGACCGGGAAGAAGAGCCGCGCCTGCAGCGTGGTGAAGGCGATGATCGTCGGGATCGTGATCGTGTTGCTCAGGACCGTCCCGCCGAGCCAGTAGACAGCGGCCGGCATCACCGCGAAGCTCGTCTGGATCGACGCCATTACCCAGCGGCCCGCCATGCGCTGCTGCACCTCGAGGTCGGCCAGGCGCAGCGACTCGCCTTCGAAGCGGTCGGCGAGCTCGTCGCCGCGCCCCATCGTCTTGCCGAGCAGGATCCCGCTGACGGAGAGGGACTCCTGGACGATGCTCGAGATGTCCGCGAGCGACTCCTGCGTCGTCTTCGCGATCCGCCGCCGCTCGTTGCCGACCCGGCGGGTCAGGACGGCGAAGAGTGGGATCAGCGCGAACGCGAAGAGCGCGAGCTCCCAGCTGAGGTACAGCATGGCGATCATCGTCGCGACGACCGTCGTCAGGCTCGAGGCGATGTTCGTGGCGGTGTTGGTGACGACGTTCTGCACGCCGCCGATGTCGTTGTTGATGCGCGACTGGACCTCGCCGGTGCGCGTCCGCGTGAAGAAGGCCAGGGAGAGCCGCTGCAGGTGACGGAAGACCCTGGCGCGGAGGTCGTGCATGACTCGCTGGCCGACCTGGTTCGAGAGCAGCGTCTGGACCACGCTCAGGATTCCCACGGCGATCGCGACGACGATCATCCCCGCTGCGTTCAGGGAAACTGCGTGCGTGTCGTGTGCCTCCAGGGCCACGAGCAGCCGGCGGAGCAGCAACGCCGGCACGACGCCGAGGCCCGCGCTGACGACGATCAGTCCGAGGAGCAGCGAGAGCCGCCGCCAGTACGGCTTGAAGAGCGATCCGATCCGCCGCAGGTTCGCCCGCCGCACCTCAGGATCGGCGGGACGTTCGGGCGGCGCCTCTCCCCGGTCGTGGAAGAACATCCCCATCAGCGTCCTACAACGAATAGAGAACGCCGACCCATTCCGTCAAGCCGGGGCTCGGATCGGCGTCGAAGTTTCCGCAAATTCCGAACCTCGCCCGAGAACGGCCGCGACACGAACTCCGCAAATAGCGCGAATTGCCGGTTGACGGCAGGCGCGACGAGGGGCAGTATGGCGATCGCGCCGAGCACGGAGCGGGACTAGACCGAAGCCCCCGGGCGATGAGCTAGGCGGAAGCCGAATGCATTGCTCGGAGGTGGACGAAACCGCCACCGGCTCGGCGAATTTCTGGTCCGGGGCAGGGAGCTCTTGGCGGCGGCGGGGGAGCGGTACTATCGAGCCATGGCGCAGCTCGTCGGAGATCGTGAGCGTGACACCGCTGCGCACCAGCTGCGGCGGCACTACAGCGAGGGGCGGCTCACGATGGACGAGCTCGGGCTGCGGTTGGACAAGGCGCTCGGAGCCCGGACCTGGCCACAGCTGCGCTCTGCTCTCAGCGGCCTTCCGGGCGCGGGTCGCTGGACCGAGGTAGAGGCGTTTCGCTCGCCGCTCCGGGCGGCCCGGAACGCCGCGATCTTCGCCGGAACCGCCGTGATCTGGTTGTTCTGGAGCGTTGGCGTGCTCGCTGCGTTCGTCGCCTGGTTGGCCGCGAACGGCCCCAGCCTCGGCGCGCTCCTCGTCTTTCCGGTGGTCTGGTTCGCCCTGAGCTGGCTGCTCTGGAATCGCAGCCGGCGCTGGCGCTCGTCCGGCTGAGGTCGGCCGGCTAGCCGCTCGAGCCGAGGGCCGTGTGGATGCGGTCGAGCGCCTGGTTCTCCTGCGGCGACACGCCCTTGGCGGCCTCCGCGACCGACTGAGCGACCTCCAGGACGAGCTGCCGGTACGCAGGGAGATCCTCGGGCGACTTCGCCTCCAGCACCGCGACCGCCTTGCCGAGCGTCTCGACCGTGCTCTGCTCCACCTCCGCCGGCGAGGAGGTCATCCCGAACGGACGGTCGTGCCCGGTCGCCAGATCGCGGACGAGCACGCTCTCGCTGTGCTCGTGTGCGTCGCGCAGATGCTGGGCGAGCGCGTTCGCCTCCTTGAAGCTGTCGAAGAAGCCACGGTCGACGAGCGCGACGAACATGCCCGCGCCCGTGATTCCTTCCTGCATTGCCTTCCACTCTTCGTCACTGAAGTCGGTTCTGGTCGCCATACAGAGGAGTATGGCGCAAGGCGGCCAACCGCCGGCCCGTTCCGTGCGTCCATATGAGAGATGCGCGCTCGTCTCCTCTTGCCAGTGCTGGTCGCGGCCCTCGCGGCCGCCGGATCCGCGTCGGCTCGCCCGGCCGGGCTTCGCGATGTTCACGCGTGCCCCGAGACCGGGTTCACCTGCGCGACGCTCGACGTTCCGCTCGATCGCGCCCATCCGAGGCGCGGCACGCTCCACCTGCAGGTCGGGATGGGAGACAACGTGCATGCGCCGCACGGCGTGCTTCTCGTTCTCTCTGGTGGTCCGGGCCAGCCGGGGCTGCCGATCCTCGACCGGTACGTCAATGCGGCGCTCTCGGCCGAGAAGAGCCAATACCGCATCGTGGTGTTCGACCAGCGCGGAACCGGCGCCGGCGCGCTCGACTGCAAGGCCTTGCAGCACGAGATGGGCAGTTCCGATCTCACCCCGCCGAAGGCCTCCGCCGTTCAGGCCTGCGCCCGCAAGCTCGGCGCACGTCGTCAGTTCTACGGCACCGACGACACGGTCGCCGACATGGAGGCTCTGCGGCAGGCGCTCGGGGTCGACAAGTGGTCGATCGACGGGATCTCGTACGGGACCTACGTCGGCGAGCGCTACGGGCTGGCCCATGCGTCCCACGTGTCGAAGCTCGTGCTCGACTCGGTTGTGCCGCAGGTCGGGCTGACCGACCTCGGAGTCGACGAGTTCGCGGCGGTGCGGCGCGTGCTTGGTTCCGTCTGTGGCGCCGGCTGTGTGGCCGACCTCGCCGCCGTCGTGCACCACTACCACCTCGGGCCGCAGCTGTTCGACGCCCTGACGTTCGACAGCATCGCCGACCCGACGTACCGCAAGTACTGGAACGTGCCCGCGGCACTGCACGCCGCTCGCCGCGGCAAGAGGAAGCAGCTCGACCGGTTCCTCGCCGCCGCCTTGCACTACCAGCGGTACCCGGCCGACCTGCTCGATCAGGGTCTGCACGCCAGCACGCTGTGCGCGGATTGGCGCTTCCCCTGGGGGACTTCGGCAGCGCCGCTTGCCGGTCGGGCCGCGAAGCTCCGAGCCGCCGTGGCGCGGATTCCCGCCGCGAAGCTCTATCCGTTCGACCGGCAGACGGCTGCCGGCAACGGCTTCGTGCGGCAGTGCCTGCCGTGGGCGCCGACGCCACCGACGCCACAGCCACACGGCACGCTGCGTGTACCGACGCTGTTCATCGAGGGCAGCCACGACCTCTCGACGCAGCTCAGCTGGGCGCGGCAGCAGCTTGCTTTAACTCCGCACGGGAAGCTCGTCGTCGTCCCCGGCGCGGGTCACTCGGTTCAGTCCAGGGCCGTGAGCGACGTCGGCCGTCGTGCCGTCGCGCGGTTCCTGCTCGGGCCGTAGGAGAACCCGTTCGCGGCCGGCACGCGGAGCGATATGTTCCGCTCCTGCTGCAGGGGGAGAACGAGCGAAGGGGGAAGAGCGAATGAGCGGAGCGAGGGTTGCCTGGATCGTGGCAATCGCAGCGATGGCGCTCGGGCTGAGCGCATCCGCCGGCGCCGCCGGCATGAGCTCGGCAGGCGCAAGGGCGAGCACGACCGACTGTCTGGCGCACGTAGTCGGCGGGCTGAGCGCCGACGACAGCGACTGGGCCGACTACTACACACCGGGCTGCACCGGTCACGACGAGCCCGAGCTGGATCCGGTCTCGTCGGCACCGGGCTCGGCCGAGAACATCACGTGGCGCGTCGCCTTGCCGGCCGGAGGCACGTCCTCGGTGCCGAGCGTCGGACCGACCTTCTGGTTCGGCGGCACGGTCAAGGACACCAATCCGGCGAAGCTCGGCGGCGAGGGGTTCCTCGAGATGCAGTTCTATCCGGACTCGTTCACGAAGAAGTGCACTCCGAACGGGAACTTCATCGTCAAGCACGAGGTAGGCGTCTACACCGTGTGCTCCCCGGTCTGGACGCTCGTGCAGAAGAAGAGCGGGAAGATCACCGAACCGGCCGCGTTCAACGGCATGCTCACGAACTCGAGCGGGACGGGTCCGTTCGTCATGCACGGGCGCGACATCCTCGACATCCACATCTGGGCCTCGTCGCCGACTGCGCCGTACAACGAGCAGGTGAGGGACGAGACGAGCGGGGAGACGTCCGGCGTCCTCACGCTGATCAGCCCGGGTGACGGCCCGCTGACGCCGCAGTTCTCCACGAACGAGATCGGCAACGCGCTCGACTGGGGCAGTGTCTGGGACACGCCGATGGCGTTCGTCTACGAGATCGGCCACTCCGACATCTTCGGCCCGCAGAACGGTGCTCTGTGCCTCCCGGGAGAGACCGACTGCGGCTCGTTCAACCGCGCCAACTGGGCCGGTCAGCAGCCGATCCGGATCTTCGGCGTGACCTTCGGCGACGGATCGCACCCGCAGCACTGGGGCGTGGTCTCCGACACCGGCGGCAAGGCGGAGGTGCTCGGCAACTCGTTCGTCGGCCCGACCGACTGCACCGGCTACGGCGGTCCGTACTGCATCTACCCGTGGTACTCGTGGGACGGGCAGGCGTTCAACTACGGCGTCAACTACCCGAACACGGTCGACAACTTCGGCAGGGCGAGCCAGTTCGCGCAGACCGAGAAGTGCCCGGAGGACGGCATCTTCGCCGGGCCGACCTACTGCGACACGATCATCCGCTGACGGGCGGCGGCTCGAGGAGGCGGGCGCCCGCGGTGTCCGCCTCCTCTCGTAGTCGGGCGCAGTCCGGCCGCGACTGTTCAATGCGTTCATGCCTGCAACCACGCGGAAGCGTGCTCGGGGAGCGCTCGTTGCGATCGGGTTTCCGGCCGCGGCCATGCTCGCCGTGGCGCTCTGGATCGACCTGCACGGCCCCGGTTTCGACACCGGTCCTGCCGCGGCGGTCGTCCTCGTCGTCCTGAGTGCGCTCGCGGCGCGGATCAGCATCGTCGTCGCGCCGCGGACTCGGATCTCGGCCGCCGGTGCGTTCGTCGTCGCGGCCGCGCTCGTCGGCGGGCCGCTCCTCGGCGCCGTCGCCGGCGCCTCCATTGAGGCGCTGACCATCGACGACGCGTGGTGGAAACGCTCCGCCGGCTCCGGGGCGGGCGCGCTGCAGGGATTCACCGTCGGCGTCGTCGGCGAGCAGCTCGCGCAGCACGGAACATCCGGCGCTGTCGCCGGTGCGACCGTCGGGTTGCTGACCGGGTTCGCGCTCTACGCAGCGTCGCTGGCCCTCGTCTGCCTCGACCGCGGGATCGGGCTACGCCGCGAGTTCCGCGCCTCCTGGCGTGCAATCGCCCTCAGCTGGCTCCTCCCAGGCCCGCTGCTCGCTGTCTTTCTGTATGTCTTCCAGACGGCGCCCGGTCTCGCGCTGGCCTATGCCGCCGGTCTGCTGCTCGTACTCGCCGCCGCGAACCGCTTCCGCGTCCGTCTGGAGCGAAGGCTCGCAGCGGAACGTTCCCGCGCCCGCGTCGACGCATTGACGAACGCGCCGAACCGCTATGCGCTCGCGGAGGCGCTCAACGCCGAGCAAGCCCGGATCAAGCGAGGCGGACGTACGGCGGCCGTCTGCTTCCTCGATCTCGACCGCTTCAAGGCGGTCAACGACACGTACGGCTACGCAGCGGGCGACCGGCTACTGGTGGACGTACACCAGCGGCTCCGCGACCATCTCCGCGCCACCGATCTGATCTTTCGCTGGGGCGGGGAGGAGTTCGTCGTGCTCGCCCCGCACGTCGAGCGGGCGGAGCTGGCCGACTTCGCCGAGCGCCTGCGCCTGCTCCTCGCGGCCCGCCCCTTCGCGATCGACGGACGGCCTCGCACGATCACCGGGTCGGTCGGTGCGGTGCTGCTCGACGAGGCGCGGGCCGGCCAGGATGCCCTCGAGGCGGCGAGCCGTCTCGTCAAGAAGGCGAAGCTGACGCGCAACACCGCGGTCGTCGAGACGGCTTCGGCCGCCGCCGCCTAGGCGACCCGCTCCGATCGCTGGCACCATGGCCGCCGGATGAAGATCGTCGCAATCGTTGTTCTCTGCACTGTCCTCGCGGTCACCGCCGCGACGAGCCACGCGGCGACCCAGCAGGCTTCGGCTCACGCCGGCATCGCTCGGCTGACGCACGCCCAGCAGCGTGCGATTCGCGCCGCGGGCGAGTGGCACCGCGGCTGCCCGGTCTGGCTGTCGCAGCTGCGCGTCCTCAGCTACCCGTACTACGGCTTCGACCGAAAGACCCACGGCGGCCAGATCGTCGTCAACATGACGGTCGCGCCGGGGCTCTCGACCGTCTTCGCGAAGCTCTACCGGATGCGGTTTCCCATCCGTGACGGCGCCTTCGCGTCGACCTACGGCCCGCACCCGGACCGAAGCGGCGACGTGACCGCTTCCTTCGAGTGCCGGAACGCGGCCGCGTCACCGTGCACCGGAGGGAGAACGAACCACTGGTCGATGCACGCTTTCGGCGAGGCGGTCGACCTCGACCCACGCGAGAACCCGTACGTCGGCTGTGGCATGACCCGCGACAAGACGGCGCTCTCGTACATGAACCGGTCGCGGCACCGCCCCGGGATGGTCACGCCGGCCGTACGGGCCGCCTTCGCCTCGATTGGCTGGGGCTGGGGAGGCTCGTGGTTCGGCTCGACCAAGGACTACATGCACTTCTCCGTCAACGGCCACTAGGGCCGGGACGGCGCGCTAGGAACCGACGACCTGGACGAGCCAGCGCCGGTCGCGCTCGCGGTCCAGCTCGATGAAGAGGACGCGCTGCCACGTCCCCAGCTGGAGCTCCCCGTCGCGCACGGGCACCGACTCCCCGGCGGTGCCGAGCAGCATCGCCATGCAGTGCGAGTGGCCGTTGCCCTGATCCATGTCCTCGGGGCAGATGTTCTCCGTGCGCCGGTCCCAGTCGTCGTGCGCGTAGTACGAGTCGTGCGGCACGAGCCGGCGGAGCAGGTCACAGAAGTCTTCGAGAAAGCCGGTCTCCATCTCGTTCACGCGGACGCAGCACGTCGTATGCGGCGAGTAGATGCAGGCGATCCCGTCCACCACGCCGCTCTCCCGGACGGCGTTCTGAACGTCCTCGGTGATGTCGTTGACGGTGAGCCCGCCCGCGGTCCGAAGTTGCGTCTCGTGCTGGAAGACCTTCATCGCCGACGCCATTCTGCGCCAATGGTTACCTGACGCGCGCGACGAAGCACCACACCTCAGTGGATCCTGCGGGAGCGGAAGCGGGTCCGAGTCTCTAGCGGCGGCTTGCCACCAGCGGTTCCCCGTGCCGGCCGATCAGCTGCTCGACGCGCCGGGTCAGCCCGGCGTCGGCGAGGCCGCGGAGGGCGAGCGTCGTGCGCCGGCGCAGGATGTCCTCGGGGTTTCGCGCCCACTCCCGTTCGGCCGCGTAGACCGCCTGTGCGGCGATGTCGGGCGCGTCCGGCGTCAGCGGCTCGAGCAGTGCCGGATCGGCGACAGCGGGTTCCAGCACCTCGGTGGCCAGCGAGCCGTAGAGGCCGAGCAGGTGCGCGCGCAGCCCCGGGCCGACCTCGACGGGGAAGCTGACCCGGTCGAGTCCGGCTGCCCCCGGGAGGGGCCAGGGTTGACGGTCGATCTGGTGCAGGCCGAGGTCCGTTCGCAGACGCTCGAGGGTGTCGAGCGCAATCCGTCGATAGGTGGTCAGCTTGCCTCCCGCGACGGTCAGCAATCCGCTTCCGTCTCGGATGTACACGGTCTCGCGTCGCGCGCGCGTAGTCTCGCGGCCGCTCTGCGGCAGCACCCGTAGCCCCGCGAAGACGGCACGGACGCGCTCGCGGTGGACGATCGGCTCCTCGAGGCCGGCGGCCGCCTCTGCGAGCACGTGCTCGACGTCGGCCTGCTCCGCGAAGACCGTGTCGGGGCCGCCTTCGTGCAGCGTGTCGGTGGTGCCGAGAAGCAGCATGCCCTCCCAGGGAACGGCGAAGCTCACCCGCACCTTGTCGTGTGGGATCGTGAGCGCCGCCGACCACGCCGTATCCGCCGAGAGCAGCACATGCACCCCCTTGCTCAGGCGGATCGACGGCTGCACCTTGGCGTCGGCGAGCCGGCGGACCTCGTCCACCCACGGCCCGGCGGCGTTGACGACCGTCTTCGCCGATACCGCAATGGTTCCGCCGTCGACGACCACGTCGGCGCCTCTCACGCGGCCGCTGACGACCCGCAGCGCCGACACCTCCGCACCGTTGACGACGGTTGCGCCGCTCTCGGCGGCGGCTCGGACGTTGGCGAGGGTGAGTCGGCTGTCGTTGGTGACGCAGTCGACATAGAGGCCGCAACGGCGCAGACCGCCGGTGCGCAGATCCGGGACCATGCGCTGTGCTCGTTCCGCCGAGACGAGCCCGTTCAGGCGGGCGCGGGCGAGCGTCGAGTAGACGGCGATCCCGGCCTGGACGGCGGCCGGGCGGTACGGACCGGAGTCGTAGAGCGGGAGCAGGAACGGCAGGGGCCGGACGAGGTGCGGCGCGACGCGAGTCATGAGCTGGCGGCGCTCAGCGTGTGCCTCGCGCACGAGGCGCACGTCGCCGAGGCGCAGGTAGCGCAGCCCTCCGTGGATCAGCTTCGACGAGGCGCTCGACGTCTCCCCGCCGAAGTCGCCGCGTTCGACGAGCGCGACCGCAAGCCCGTGCCGGGCCGCGGTGGCGGCGATGCCCGCGCCGATTATCCCGCCGCCCACGACCAGCAGATCGAAGTCTCGGTCGGCTAGCTCTTCGAGCGCACGGGCGCGGTCGGGCCGAAGCAGTCGGCTCACGGCTCATGAGCCTAGCGCCCGCGACGACCGACCCTTTACACGATGGTTGCGAGGGTGTAACCGCCCTTGAATCGCGGTTGCGAACGTGTGATCTTGTACCAGGTCAGATTGGGCTGTCTCGTAATCACTGCGATCACCAGGAGGAAGTTGTGAGAGTTCGTGTGTCCAAACTCGCGGGCGGGTCCGGTTCGCACCGCGCCAGGCGTGGGCTGCTCGCCGCCGGCGCCCTTTGCGCAACCGTCGCCGTCTGCGCAACCGCGGCGCTGGCGTCGACGGCGTCGACCAACTGGTCCACCGCGAAGTCCGCCAAGGCGGGCGGTGGCAAGAAGGCCCTGGTCAAGGCGGCGAAGAAGGAAGGCACGCTGAACGTGATCGCGCTGCCGACCAACTGGGCCAACTACGGCGCCGAGCTGAACACCTTCCACAAGATGTACGGCATCAAGATCGTCAGCTACAACCCGAGCGGCACGAGCGCTCAGGAGATCCAGGCGATCAAGACCCTGAAGGGTCGCTCGTCCGCACCGGACGTGGTCGACGTCGGTGGGCCGTTCGCATCCGCCGGCGCGAGCCAGGGGTTGTTCGCGCCCTACAAGGTCATGACCTGGAAGAGCATCCCGAAGAACCAGAAGGCCAAGAACGGCAGCTACTACCAGGACTACGGCGGATTCATCTCGTTCGGTTGCAACATGAACCTGCTCGGATCCACTCCGTGCCCGACGACCTGGGGGGCGCTGAAGCAGTCCAAGTACCACAACGACGTCGCCCTCAACGGCAGCCCGCTGTCGGCCAATGCGGCGCTGTCCGCAGTCTGGGCCGCGGCTGTCAACAATCACGGCTCCGCCAAGAACATCGCTCCCGGCGTGGACTTCTTCAAGGGGCTCATGAGTGCGGGGAACTTCAACTCGACCGACTGCAACGCGGCCTCGGTGATCGCCACCTCGTGCCCGATCACGATCAACTGGGACTACCTGAACACGGCCGGCGCGTGGGGCCTGACCGGTGCCACCCACTGGAAGGTCGTCGACCCGAAGGGCGTCCCCTTCGGCGGCTTCTATGACCAGGCCGTCAGCAAGTACGCTCCGCACCCGGCGGCCGCCCGGCTCTGGGAGGAGTTCCTCTACTCCCCGAAGGGCCAGAACCTCTGGCTCAAGGGTGGTGCCCGCCCGGTCACGCTCGCCGCGATGGTCAAGGCCAAGACGGTGAACAAGGCGGCGTACAAGGCCCTGCCGAAGGTCACGAACCTCAGCAAGGCGGTCGTTCCGACCACGGCGCAGTCCGTCGCCGCGAGCGCTTACGTCACCAGCAACTGGCCGTAAGCGATCGCAGCGCAAGACGCAGCGTTCGCACTAACTCCCGATCCCGCGGCGCCCCGGCGCCGCGGGATCGGACGTCGTTTCGTCTCAGGTCTCGGAAGCTGGGCCGGGATCCTGCCCTTCGCGGCCTACATGATCGTGTTCCTCGGGATCCCGCTGTTCATCGTGATCCACGCGTCCCTGACGACTGAGAGCAACCACTTCACGTTCGACAACTTCAAGCAGACGTGGGACTCTCCCGGCTACAGGCTTGCGTTCAAGAACAGCCTGCTCCTGTCCGTCTGGACGTCTCTCGTCGGCGCCGTGTTCGGGACCTGGCTCGCGGCGGCGGTGGTCGCGGCACGACCCGGCGGGATGCTGCACCGGATCACCCAGAGTGGCTCCGGCGTACTCGCCTACTTCGCGGGCGTACCCCTGGCATTCGCCTTCATCGCGGCACTCGGCCAGACGGGGGTCGTCACGGTGCTGCTCAAGCACTTCGGCATCGACCTGTACGCGCACGGCTTCACCATCTCCTCGATGATCGGCGTCGGACTCTGTTACGTCTACTTCCAGGTTCCGTTGATGGTCATCCTGATCACGCCTGCACTCGAAGGCCTCCGCTCCGAGTGGCAGGAGGCCGCGGTGAATCTGGGCGCCAGCAAGCTCCGCTATCTGCGCCACGTGGCGGTGCCTGTGCTGCTCCCATCCTTCGTCGGCGCCACGCTGATCCTGTTCGGCAACGCCTTCTCCGCCTATGCGACCGCGCTGGCCCTCGTGGGCAGCACGCTCAACATCGTCCCGGCGCAGATCGACAACGCGCTCAACGGCAACGTGCTTGTCGGCGCCGACCGTCCCGGCCTCACGTTAGGCACGGAGATGATCATTGTCATCCTGATCGTCATGGTCGGGTACCTGCTCGTGCAACGCCGTGCCCGGAGGTGGCTGCGATAGGCGTTACCGGCTCGATGGGCTCGCTCGGCCAAGCCGAGCTCGTAGGCGAGATGATCGGCGGGCCTCCGCCGGCGTCAGTCCCGCGACGACGCGGGCGCCCGCGCATCTGGCGAATCGTGATCTTTGTGCTCGCCGGGATCTTCTTCCTCGTCCCCCTGGCGGCCGCCTTCAAGTACAGCCTGGTGCAGGACAAGGGCGGCTACGGATTCGCGAACTACGGCGAGATCATCAACAACACGGCGGTACGGTCGCCGCTTGTGACGTCACTGAAGATCGCCGCGATCAGCGCTGCGATCGTGATCCTGCTGATGCTCCCGACGGTCGTTTGGGTGAGGCTCAAGAAACCCAAGGCGACGGCTGCAATGGAGCTGATCACACTGCTCCCGATCGTCGTCCCGCCGGTCGTGCTGGCCGCGGGCTTGGAGTTCTATGAGCTCAGCGCGCCGTCGTGGGTGATCCAGGACGTGTTCAACCACACGCTCACCGGGCTGATTCCGTTCTACGTGGTGCTGTCGATGCCGTTCACGTACCGCGCGATCGATACCGGGGTGCGGGCGATCGACCTTCACACGTTGGTCGACGCCTCGCGGAACCTGGGCGCCTCATGGCCTTCGACGCTCGCGCGGGTCGTGCTGCCGAACGTCCAGACCGCGGTGCTCGGAGCGATGTTCCTGACGATTGCGCTGTGCCTCGGCGAGGTCGTGATCGCGACCCTCTTGCTGTACCAGACCTTCCCGGTCGAGATGGTCGTCCTGTCCCACCAGGCCCAGATCGGCGCGTCGGTTGCGCTCTCGATGCTCACGCTCACGTTCACGTTCCTGCTTCTCTTTATCCTCTCGTTCCTGGCACAGCGCCGCCGAGGCGGCCGCGCAGCAAGGGTTTTCTGATGATCCGATTCGAAGGCGTCCAACGCATCTACCCAGGGGCGACCGCGCTCGCGGGCCTCGACCTCGAGATCGAGGACGGCGAGTTGATCGCGCTGCTCGGTCCTTCCGGCTGCGGCAAGACGACTGCGCTGAGGATCCTCGGGGGATTCGACCGCCCGGACGCGGGCCGAGTGCTGGTGGACAACCGCGACATCACGAACGTGCCGCCGAACAAGCGCGACATGGGGATGGTGTTCCAGGCCTACAGCCTGTTCCCCAACATGGATGTGCGCACCAACGTCGCCTTCGGCCTGCGGATGCGGCACCAGAACAAGGCGAAGCGCCTCGCTCGTGCCGACGAACTGCTGGCGCTGGTCGGGCTGTCGGAGACCGCGCACCGGTATCCGTACGAGCTGTCCGGCGGGCAGCAGCAGCGCGTGGCGATCGCTCGGGCGCTCGCGATCGAGCCGACGGTCCTGCTGCTCGACGAGCCGCTGTCCGCCCTCGACGCCCTCGTTCGCACTCAGCTGCGAGCGGAGATCCGCAGCCTGCAGCAGCGGCTCGGGATCACCACCCTGTTCGTCACGCACGATCAGTCCGAGGCCCTGTCGATCGCAGATCGCGTCGGCGTCATGCATGCCGGCCGCCTCGAGCAGCTCGACACTCCGGAGAACGTCTACCGCCGCCCCGCCACCCAGTTCGTGGCCGAGTTCGTCGGCGCGATGAATCGGCTGCCCGGTCGCATTGGAGATAGCGGCGACGTACAGGTGCTCGGTCAGCGCCTGACGGTGCTGAACCCGAACGGCCAGACGCCCGGCGAGGCGGTCGACGCTCTGCTGCGTCCCGAGGCGCTCGAGATCGTGACCGACTCGGCCGGGGGCGGAACGGTCACCGATCGCACCTTCCTGGGGTCGGCGGTGCGGCTGGAGGTGACGCTGGAGACCGGTGAGAAGGTGCTCGTCGAGTCGTCCAGCCTGCATGCGCACGTGGAGCTCGGGGATCGAATCGCGATGCGCATCCTCGCCGATTCCGTGGTCGTCGCGTAACGCGACGAGCCACAACACACGTGCCCAGCGTGATTGCGCATCGCGGCGCCTGGGGCGCCGGTGTGCCCGAGAACTCGCTGGCCGCCTTCGAACGGGCGATCGACCTCGGGGCGGACATGATCGAGCTCGACGTCCGGCGCACCCGCGACGGCAAGCTGGTCGTCTTCCACGATGCGGAGGTCGCCGGAGCACCGATAGGGACTCTGACCCGCCCGGAGATAGAGGAGCTGGCCGGGGTGCTGCCGCCGTTGCTCGAGGAGGCGCTGGAGCTCGCGCTCGGCAGTATCGCGCTCGACGTGGAGCTCAAGGAGGACGGCTACGTGGACGAGCCTGCGGAGCTGCTCTCAGGCTTCGCCGCGAGCGGCAGCGACCTGATCGTCACCTCGTTCCTCGACCCCGTGCTGGCGCAGTTGAGGGAGCTCGCGTCGCAGCTCAGCCGGGGCCTGATCCTCGGGCGCGCGACCGAGTGCGGCCCGGAGCGCGCGAATGCGTGCGGCGCGACCATCGTCCTGCCGAAGATCCGGCTCGTGGACGACGCGTCGCTCGCCGAGCTCTCCGACGCGGGGCTGAGCGTGATCGTCTGGGACTTCATGGCGGCGGAGCACGCCGCGCTGCTGTCCGATACACGAATCAGCGGCGTCATCACCGACGACGTGCCGGGCGCGCTCGCTGCCAGGATGCCGATCTGACGACGGTGTACGGCGGAGGGCAGTAGACGGCAGCCGCCACTTCATCGCCCGGTGGCGCCCCGCAAGAACGCGAGCAACGTCTCGCGGTGAAGAGGGTGTGGCGGACTCAGACCCGTCGTCGTCGAGGTCCCAGGCGATCGCTCCGGCGAGGACGAGCACGCTGACGACGCCGATGATCCGCGTCGACCGCACGTGCGTGCGAAATGAGCTGGAGCGGCGCGGGCCGACCGTCTGACGAGCCATCGTCTGTCGAGCATATGGCGCTCCACGCGTTTGACAGCGACCCAGGGCGTGCGGTAGGTCAGAACCCCGATGGCCTCTCCGCAGAGCGGCATCTTCGCCTTGGGCACGACGTCGCATGCGTACCTGGAGCTCGACGCCACGGACGATGCGGCCGCGCTCGCGACGGCCGTTGCCTCGCTTCGCGAACCGAGGACGACCATGGGCGGCGTCAACCTCGTGGCCGGCTTCCGGCCCGAGTTGTGGCGAGAGCTCCGCGCGGAGGACACGCCTGCGGACGCCGCCGGGTTCAATGCGGACCTCGCCGGGAGCGAGGGCTTCGTGATCCCGGCCACTCAGCACGACGCAGTGCTTTGGATTTCCGGGGGGAGCTACGACGTCGTTTTCGACGTCGCGCGCGCCTCGATTGCCGAGCTGGCAGGTCTTGCCACGGTCGGCGAGGAGACCTCCAGTTGGTCGTACCACCACGACCTCGACCTCACGGGCTTCATCGACGGAACCGAGAACCCGACGCTCGTCGAAGCACTGCAGCTGGTCGTGGTTGCCGAAAGCAGCCCCGGTGCCGGCGGGTCGGTTCTGCTGCTGCAGAAGTGGCAGCACGACGCCACGGTCTGGGAGTCGCTCGGCGTCGAGCGGCAGGAACAGGTGATCGGCCGCACCAAGGCCGATAGCGTCGAGCTCGATCCGAGGCCGGATGACTCGCACGTTGCGCGGACCGACCAGGACACCTTCGGCAAGATCCTGCGGCGGAACATGGCCTACGGAACCGTGACCGACCACGGGACGATGTTCGTGGGGTTCGCTGCGAGCCGCGGAGTGCTGCACGCGATGCTCGAGAGCATGGCCGGCTTGACGAGCGGCGCCCGCGACGCACTGACTCGCTTCACAAAACCGGTGACCGGCGCCTATTACGTCGTCCCGTCGATCGAGTCGATCGCGGGTCTCGCGGGCGAAACGTTCACCGACTGAGCGATCGTCGGTTCAGCAGCTCCCCGGACCCGGTGAGCTCGTAGGGGTGTGGGAAGCGGCTGGGGATCTCGGAGCAGACGTTTTAACGCTGGCGGATCAAGTACGGCGCTTTGAAGAAAGACGAGGCGCAGCGGTTGAGGCGTTGGAGCAGGAGAACAGCCGGCTGAAGAAGATCGTGGCCGAGCAGGCGCTGGACATCTCGATGCGACCTCCAGCCAAGCCCGGTCCTCAGCCGGCGACGGCGTACAGGCGCCACTGGCCCGGAACACCGATCAACTGGGTCTCGCCGCGCTCGTCGAAGCTACCGGTGGGTTCGGCCATCGCCTTCGCCGCTTCTGAGACCAGGATCTCGCCCGGGTTGGCGAGGTCGGCGATGCGCGCTCCGATGTGGATCGCTAGTCCCGCGCACTTGTTGTCTGCGACCCAGCAGTCTCCAAAGTGGATGCCGATGCGGACCTGGACGTCGAGCTCTTGGAGGGCAGTGCGGATGTTCTTGGCCGCCTCGATCGCCTTTGCGGGCTCCGCGAAGATGGCGAAGAAGCCGTCGCCGCTGGTGTCCATCTCCTCGCCGCCGAAGCGCGCGATCTCCGCTCGCACGAGGGCGTGGTGTCGCTCCAGGAGCTCCGCCCAGGGGCCGTCGCCAAGCTCGGCTGCCTTCGCAGTCGACCCCACGATGTCGGTGAAGAGGCTTGTCCAACCACTCATCGCGTGCTCCTCGTATCGAGTTCCGATCTCAACGCTTCAACGGACGACGAGGACTGAGCAGGCCGCTTCGTGCGCGACGCGTTCGGAGACGCTGCCGAGGGCTCTGATGCCGTGCAGTCCACGGCTGCCCACCACGAGGAGGTCGGCGCAGGATGCCGCCTCCACCAGGGCTGGGACCGGGGCGTCGGGAACTTCCTGTGCGTCGCGATGACGCCTCATTGCCCGGGCGACGTCGACACGTTTGCCTCCATGGGCGACGACGCATCGCAACGCGCCGTGCCGGCGGGTTGCGAGATTGCGTGCAACCTCGAAGGCGTGCTCGGCCTCGTCTGAGCCGTCGATACCGACCACAATTTCGCGTGGGAAGGTCGCGAGGTCCGGTACGGGGCGTGCGATCACTACCGCGCAGGCTGCCTTGTGCAGCAGCTCGCCCGCGACCCCGCCCAGGAGGATCTCCTCGATACGAGAGTGCCCGTGCGTTCCGATGGCGAGCAGCGTCGCCCGCATGCGCTTGACCTCCCCGAGCAGCGCCTCCACCGTGAGTCCTTGGAGGCGACGCAGGTCCGCATCTGGGCCAAGGATCCCCGCGGCCGCTTCGAGGGCCGAGCTAGCGGTGTGCTCGAGACGCTCGGCCATGTCCGGCACACCGAGAGCCGATGCTGTTTCCGGGGGGAACAGCGAGACGGTGGCTGCCTCGATTGTCGCTCGAGGGTCTACCAAGCAGGCGACTTGACGGCATGCATCCAGGGACTCCTTCGTCCCGTCGACGCCGACGAGTACCCGTTCGAGGATCGCGTGGGCCGCAGCAGGTGCTCCGCGGGTGGGTGCTTGCTTAGTGGTCATGACTCTGCTCCCCTCAGTCGGTGAGTGCGCGTAGGGCATTGAGGATCACGGCGACGTCGATTCCTTCCTGGAGGAGGGCGCCAGCCACGGGTGGCAGATAGCCCGCGGCTGCGAATCCCATTGCGATGAGTGAGGCTCCCATCCCGAGGAGAACGCTCTGAAGTGCGATGTGGAGAGCCCGGCGGCTTATCCGGATGGCATCTGCGACCCGGTCGACCCGGTCGACGAGGACGACTGCGTCCGCGGTCTCCGAGGAGATGGTGGCGCCGGCCGAGCCCATCGCGACGCCAACGTCGGCGAGCGCGAGGGCGGGAGCGTCGTTGATGCCGTCGCCGACCATCACGACCGAACGCAGGTCGGGGCGCGCCTGTAGCGCGCGGACGATCTCGAGCTTCTCGTCGGGGCTCTGCTCGGCGTAGACGCGGTCGACGCCGAGGGCTTCACCGGCGCGTTCGGCGACGGCGGTCTTGTCGCCGGTGACGAGGGCAACGTGCCGGATGCCCGCGTCCTGCAGGCGTGGGACGAGCTGGTCGGCGTCCGCCCGGAGGCGGTCGCCGATCAGCGCGACGCCCGTCGCCTTGCCGTCGACTGCGACGACGACCTTGGCCGCGCCGTCGAGCTGCTCGGGGACTGCTGCGTCGATCCCGTGCTCGCCGAGCCATCTACGGCTCCCGACGAGCACCTCGTGTCCCTGGACGTCGCCGATCACGCCGTGACCGAACGACTCCTTGACGTGCGTGGGAAGCTCGAGCGTGAGCCCTCGGGTGTCGGCGCCTGCGACGAGCGCGTGGGCGAGCGGGTGCGACGAGAGCCGGTCGACGCTGGCCGCAAGCCGGAGGGTTTCGTTCGGGTCGAGGCCGTCGAGCGCGACGAGCCGCTCGAGTTCCGGGTGGCCCAGTGTGACGGTGCCGGTCTTGTCGAGCAGGACGGAGTGCGCCTCGCCGAGTTGTTCGATCGTGCCGGCTCCTTTGACGACCACGCCAGCGCGGGCGCAGCGGGAGAGGCCGGACATGAGAGCGATCGGGGCGGCGAGGATGAGCGGGCACGGGGTTGCGACAACGAAGACGGCGAGCGCCCGCACCGGGTCGCCCGAAATCGCCCATGCGATGCCGGCGACGGCAGCCGTGACGGGGAGGAAGATCGCGGCGTAGCGGTCCGCGAGCCGCACGAAGGGCGCCCGCTCCTGCTCGGCCTGCTCGACCAGACGGACGAGTGCGGCGTAGGCGCTTTCTGCGGCGGGCCGGATGGCGCTGACCTCGAAAGCACTGCCCGCACTTGTGGTGCCGCTTCGCACCTGGCCGCCCTTGTGGACGGTGACGGGGAGTGGTTCGCCGGTAAGCGCCGACTCGTCGACGATCGCCTCGTCGGTCTCGACCATGCCGTCGACCGGGATGACCTCCCCCGCTCGCACGAGCACGTGATCGCCGACCTGGACGTCATCGACCGGAACTTCGTGCACGCCGTCTGCTCGCCGGACGAGCGCGACGCGCGGAGCTCGCTCCACCAGAGCGGTCAATTCGCGCTTGGCGCGGCGATTCGCTGCCTCCTCGAGCGCGTTGCCGCCGGCGAGCATGAGCGCGATGACCGCACCCGCCAGGTATTCGCCCAGCGCGAGCGCACCTGCCATTGCGACGAGTGCGACAGCATCGACCCCAACGTCGCGGCGTAGGAGGGAACGCAGGACCGACAAAGCGAGCGGCACGAGTAGGAGCGCGGTTGTCGCTGCCCAGAGCCAGTCGGCGGCGGTCCCGCGGCCGAGGGCCCAGAACCCGATCCCTCCGAGGACGCCGGCGAGCGCTGCCGCAGCGATCAGACGGCGGCTGTGCGTACGAAGTCCCGTGAACGAGACCGGGACTCGGCGCGGGCCGTTCCTTGCTGCGCTGGGTCGCGCCACACTGGCGAGCAACGCGCCGCTGAAGACGAGAAGGCTGAAGGCGGCGAGCTGAAGGCCACCCTTCGCTCCATGGGGAAGTTGCTCGCCGAAGATGACGAAGCCGGCCGCGATGGGGACGGCGTTGGTAGCAAGCGTTGCCAGCCCTGCTCCTGTGAGCGCGTTTGCATGTTGGAACGATCCCTGGAGGACGCTCGTACCCAGGCCGTAGAACGCGATGAGGGTCGCGGCCGCCGCCAGCCACGGGCCCCCGTAGACGACGAGCTTCGCCGAGATGTCCCCGCCGGCGAAGAGCAGTCCCGCCGCGAGCCCGAGCGCCGGTCCGACCGCGAGGCCGGTGCGCCGGCGGCCGAGTACGACTGCCACGGCGAGAAGCAACGTCAGCCAAAGGGCGAGGGCGGCTGGATGCGGTGAATGGTCGGCCTGGTGCGTATCGACGAGCGACAGGGAGAGGAGAACGAGGCCGACGATCGCGAGGACGACAGCGAGCTGTTCGTGCGTCGCGAGCCGTCCTGGCCGCCCCTGGACGCTGACCATTGCCAGCACGGCAATGCCGGAGGCGCACACGGCCTGGACGAGTGATAGAGGCGCGAGCGCCAAGGCGGCGACGTAGATCAGCCAGCCGACGCTTTCGGTGGCGAACGCTCGCACCCAGTGGCGGTCGGCGAGGAGCAGCCTCACGAATTCCAGTGGACGGCGCGGCGAGAAGGGCGGCATCGCTGCTGCCGCGTCATGCTCCTTGGAGTAGGCCCAGTTGACGAGCACCGCAGAGACGAGAGCAAGGGTCAGTCCGACTTCGGTCTCCACGCGGTCACCTCAGTTCAGCCACCACTGCCGGCTGTTCAGCCATCGCCCCAATGCTCCGTTGCCGTGGCTCCGCCAGCGTCGGGGTTCTCCGCAGACGATGCGCGGGTTTACGCCGAACCGTTGCGAAGCGCGACGCGGTATCAAAGGAGCGAGGACTCCAGCCATGGCGGCCAGCCCATCCCGCGCGCCCCCAGCGACCGAGAACCCGCTCGCTGGGAGATCGCATGGGCTGTCGCAGAGCGAGGCTTCTCGCCGGCTCGCGCTGCGTGGCCGGCCGAGTGCTCGCCGCAGTAGCCGCTCCTACGCGAGCATCGTCCGGGCCAACGTCTTCACGGTCTTCAACCTGATTCTCGGTTTAGCGGGTGCCGCGACGCTCGTGTTCGGCGAGTGGCAGGACGCTCTCTTCCTCGGCGTCTTGTTCGCCAACGCGACGATCGGCACGGCGCAGGAGCTGCGGGCAAAGCGCGCGCTCGATCGGCTCAGCGCCCTCATTGCTCCGCACGCCACGGTGGTGAGGGATGGCGAGCCGACTCAGCTGCCAGTCGAGGAAGTTGTGGTCGGCGATCTGGTGCGCGTGGGGCCGGGGGACCAGATCGTTGGCGACGGATCCCTCGAGCGGGCGGAGTGGGTCCGTGTGGACGAGTCGATCCTCACCGGCGAGTCGCGCCCCGTGCAGAGGGCTGCCGGCGATGCCGTCCGCTCGGGTTCCTTCGTGGTCGAGGGGGCGGGGGAGTACGTCGTGGCTGCGGTAGGTACCGACAGCTATGCCGAGCGCCTCACGGGCGAAGCCCGCTCGTTCCGTCATCCTCGCTCGCCGCTCGAGCGCGCGCTGAACAGGCTCCTCTTCGTCCTCGTGGCCGTGCTTGTCCCTCTCGGCGTCATTCTCGGTTACGCGCTCTGGCACCGGCATGTCACGCTCAGCACTGCGGTCCCCACCGCGGTTGCCGCCGTCGTCACGTTGATCCCGGAAGGGCTGATCCTGCTGGCGAGCCTGACCTACGCGGTGGCGGCGTTGCGCATGGCGCGCCTCGGCGCCCTCGCCCAACAACTCAACGCGACCGAATCGCTGGCGTCGGTGGATGTCGTTTGCCTCGACAAGACGGGGACGCTGACGCAGCCGCGCCTACGCGTCGTCGATCTGATCGGCCCGGATTCCCTCGCCGAGGACCTGGGCGTCTACGCCGCGTCGGCCACAACACGCAACGGGACGCTGGAAGCCGTAGCCGCCGCATATCCCGCGGTCCCTGCGGTTCTCGAGGAGGAAGTCCCGTTTTCCTCCCGTCGCCGCTTCGGGGCGGAGCGCATCGGCGGAGTCGGCTACATCCTCGGCGCTCCCGAGCACTTCAGCCTCGGCGAGTTCGCAGAGGATGCAGCCCGCGGCGCGGCCGACGGTCGTCGCGTTCTCGCCTTCGGCACAGCCGAAGACCTCGAGGAGCCGCAGCCGATCGCGCGCGGCCTCCTCCTGCTCGGCGAGGACCTCCGACCGGAAACGCGCGAAACGGTGGCCTGGCTGCAAGACCAGGGGGTCGAGCTCAAGGTCCTCTCCGGCGATCGTCCGGAGACAGTCGCCTCGATTGCCCGCGACGCCGGAATCACCGGTCCGGCCCTCGACGCCTCCGAGCTTCCCGAGGACGAGGAAGAGTTACGCGAGCTCGCCCTCAGCACAAGCATCTTCGGCCGCATTGCCCCTGAGGAGAAGCGGCGCGTCGTCGAGGCGCTGCGCGACGCCGGGCGGTATGTCGCCATGGTCGGCGACGGCGTCAACGACGTGCCGGCACTGAAGGCCGCACGGCTGGCGATCGCCCAGGGCAGCGGGACCCAGATGGCGCGTACGGTCGCCGACGTCGTCCTCGTTCGGAGCGAGTTCTCGGCCGTGCCTGCGATGGTCGCCGAGGGGCGGAAGATCCTGCGCAATGTCCAGCGCGTCGCGAAGCTCTTCGTGACCAAGTCGGTGTTCGCCGCCTTCCTCGTCCTCTCGGTCGGACTCACGCCGATTGCATATCCGTTGCTTCCACGCCACCTCACGCTCGCCGCCTCGCTCACGATCGGAATCCCCGGCTTCTTCCTCGCTCTCGCGCCGAGTCGCGGCAGTTACAACTCACAGGGATTTCTGCGCGAGTTGGCCCGCTTCGCGCTCCCAGCCGGAACGGCTGCCGGTCTCGGCGTCCTCTCCAGCTACTTCTTCGCCCTGAACGTCCTCGACCTCGATGTCCGGGAAGCGCGAACCGTCGCAACCACGACCCTCGTCCTCGTCGGGCTCTACCTGATTCTCGCCCTCGAAGCCGAGGGCCGCCGCCGCAGCGGTGCGGTGGGGATGCTCGTCTTGGCTCTGCTTGCGGGCTATGTGGCAGTCCTGATCGTCCCGTTTGCCCGAGACTTCTTCCTGCTCGCGGCACCCTCACTCGCCATCGTCCTGCCGGCTGTAGCCGGTGCACTGGTCGCGGTCCTCGGCCTTGCAGCACTTGACCCACGGTTCGTTCCCCGCTTCCGCGAACAGTCCGAGGACTCCGGAGCGGCTCCGTGATCGCCGCCCTGGCGGCTGTACTTCTTCTCGCGGTGCCGCGGCCGGGGAGCACCGCTGCGATCGACGTCTCTCTGGCCACGCTCTGGCGCGCGCCCGGTCTGGCGCGGGCGATCGACGCTCCCGCGCTGGCGAACCCCGTGGATCTGGATCGCTGGAACCGAAACCTCGCGACCGCCGCTTCCCGCCGCTGGCTCGGCTCCCGCGTCGTGACCCAAGCCCTGTACGGAGAGACGGTCAAGGTGGTTGCAGTGCGCGGTCGCTGGGCGAAGGTCGTCGTTCCGGACCAGCCCACACCGCTCAACCCGCGCGGCTACCCAGGCTGGCTCCCGGTGCGACAACTTGCGAGTCGATTCACGAGTGCGGGCGCGAACCGCGCCGTTACCACGCGCACAGCCCTCCTCCACCTGCGGAGGAGAACCATGCAGTTGAGCTATGGGACGCGCTTGTCCGTGACCGGGCAGGACACGCGGGGCAACTGGCTGGTCCGCACTCCAGACGGGTCCGGCTGGCTCGCGCACGGATCGCTCCAGAAGGCGCCGGTGCCTACCGGCGCGTCGATCGTTGCTGCCGCGAAGCGCTTCCTCGGTCTCCGCTACCTCTGGGGCGGCGTCTCCGCCTGGGGCTTCGACTGCTCCGGACTGGTCTGGAACGATTTCCGCGCCCACGACGTCACTATTCCGCGGGACACCGGCCCGCAGTCGCGAGGCGGGAGGAAAGTGCGCGCCGGACACCTTCGTCCCGGTGACCTCGTGTTCTACGGCTCCCCCGCGACGCACGTCGCGATCGTCGCCGGCGTCGGCTCGATGATCGAGTCGCCCGACTCCGCACATAACGTGCGGGTCGTCCCTCTTCGGCCGGGCTTCAGCTCCGCCCGCCGTTACACGACCCGCTGACCACCTGAAGCGAAACGCGGTGGCCGAAACTACGGTGTGATCGTGCGGGCCACGCTGGGGCGCCGGCGCTCTTCCTGATCCGGTGCGCGTTGCGGCCATCGGCGTTCATGATCGAGAACACGTCACCGGCTGGGGTCATGCCGAGTCGGGCATAGACGATCTTGGCGCCGTCGGCCGACCAGCCCACCTTGTAGCGTTGACAAGCACGAGCCTCCCGGAGCTGGTTGCGACCGCGATCTCCGCCTGTGTGGCGTCCGTCTGCGGCGTCAGTGGGAGACGAGATACGCGAGCGCATAGCAGGCGACTACGAGCCACGCAATGAACACTGCGAGGGATCCTAGATTGACCGCTGTGACCGGGATCGTCCTGCCTGCTGAGGAAGTGAGCCTCGCCATCGCTGCGACAGACGTTCCACGAGTCAGGAGCCGGTTGCATCCGTGGCGCCCACGCTTGTCTATCCGTGGAGATCACGGATGCCGGCGTCCGGCGGGAGTAGGAGGATCGGCGAATGCCAGCAGCCGTAGCGTCCAGCCGCCGTCGAGGTGTCCGGCTTGTGCGCCCAGGATCCGTCCGGGCGCGGGCATGGAACCAGAAGATCCGCGTGGTGGTTCGCGCCGAGACGCCGGAGACCCTGCCGTTCTTCTGCGAGTGCGGGCTCGAGCATTGCAGCAGGAGCGTCTGGCTCACACTGCAGGAGGCGCGTGACCTGCTCGAAAACGGTCGCCTGATCGTTGGCGCGCACTTCTTGGAGGAGCTCGAGGCCCGGCTCCGTCAGCCGGGCTGATCTCGACGAGATCGGAGGCGCCCGCCGCTACGTGTTTCTGCGTATCCCGGTTCATCGCGTTCCCTGATGCCCGGACACCACGAGCCAGCAAGGCTCCGGTAAACGAACAGAGGGGCTGAGTGGTAGCCGTCCGCGCCCGCTTGAGGCCGTAGGGCGGCGCCTTCGAACTGCCTCTCAGGCAGACGGAGGTGGGGTTGATGTCAGCAACTGCCCAGCATGGCGTCGGCAGCGAAGACCTGAACCGGAACTTCTACCGCGCCACCGGCGAGCCGAGGCAGATCTGGCGCGTCCCCGGCGCGGGCCACACCGGCGGCATGACCGCACAGCCGCACGCGTACGAGCGGAGAGTCGCCGGCTTCTTCGACCACGCACTGCTCGGAAAGGAGTGACCTCATGCAAGCCACCTACCCGCATCCCGTTCCGCCCTTCCCAGCGCGTCTCGAAGGCCACCTCGAGCAGCCCTCGCGCTGGCTCTGGCTGGTCAAGTGGCTGCTTGCGCTGCCGCACTTCGTGATCCTCACCTTCCTGTGGCTGGCGTTCGCACTGCTCTCCGTGCTCGCGTTCGTCTCGCTGCTGTTCGGAGGGAGTTATCCGCGCGGCATCTTCGACTTCAATCTCGGCGTCCTGCGCTGGACGTGGCGGGTCGCTTTCTATGCCTTCGGCGCCAACGGCACCGACCGCTACCCGCCGTTCACGCTGGCCGACGTCCCGGACTATCCGGCGCGTCTGGAGGTCGCCTATCCGGAGCGGCAGCGGCACGGACTCCCGCTCATCGGCTGGTGGCTGCTCGGCATCCCCCAGTACGCCGTAGCGTGCATCTTCGCCGGCGGAGTTGGCAGCTTCGGCTGGGACGCGTCCAACTCCCACTGGACCTCACCGGCGTCAGTCGGCCTGATCGACCTGCTCGTGTTTGTCGCGGTCGTCGTCTTGCTCTTCCGCGGCGAGTACCCGCGCTCGATCTTCGACTTCGTGCTCGGCCTGAATCGCTGGGTTCTGCGGGTCGGCGCGTACGCCGCGTTGATGACGCCGGAGTATCCGCCCTTCCGCCTCGACGATGGCGAGAACGAACCCGGCGGCATCGCAATCGACCCGATGCCGCCGTCTGCAGCGCCGGCACCCTCGACGGCTGCAACCCAAGCCTCGCGCTGGGGCGCAGGGCGCGTGATAGCCGTGATCCTCTCCAGCCTGGCGCTGCTGGCTGGGCTCGCCGTCCTCGCGGGTGGAGGAGCCGCGCTCGTGTTCGACCAAACCCAGCGTGATGCGAGCGGCTACTTGATGACGGGCTCCACGGCCTACGCGACCAACACGCACGCACTCGTCTCGGACAGCTATCGCACCGGCGCAGCCGGCGACGTCTTCCTTGCGCGCGACATGCTCGGCACCGTCCGTATCCGCACACACAGCACCCGGCCGGTATTCGTCGGCATCGGGCCGGCCACGGCCGTCCAGTCGTATCTCGCCGGCGTCAGCCGTGAGGTCGCAACGCGCTTCGACGCGGCCCAACACGACTTCCGACTTCGCACGGGCGGCGCTCCCGCCGCTCCGCCGACAAGCGAGGACTTCTGGGTCGCACACTCCATGGGCTCCGGTACCCAGACGCTCTCCTGGTCGCCTACTAGCGGCAACTACCGGATCGTTGTCATGAACGCTAACGGCTCCGCCGGCATCCACACCGACATAGCCATCGGAGCCCGCTTCCCACATCTGCTCTGGATCGGAATCGGCGTGCTCGGAGGCGGTGCGTTGCTGCTCCTGATCGGTGGCGGCGGACTCTATGCCGCTGTCCGGAAGAGGGGATAGGCCGATCTCCAATGCAGATTCTCAGACAGCTGCTTCAACGAAGGAGTGAGAACTATGATGCTGAGCCGCAAGGATCTGGCAGCCACCGCGCTTACTGCGCTGGCGGTAGTCACGTTCTTCGCCACCCATGAGGGGTGGAACGTGTGGCTCGTGGGGGACAGCCACCGCTGGGCGGCCGGGGTGATCCTCGTGCTCGGGGTCCTGACCTGCGCGCTCGGGACACCTGATCGCGGCCCCGCGACCAGCGTGCTCGCGACCCTTGGGGTAGTGGCGCTCGTTCTCGCGGTATTGGCGCTCGCTACCGGATCGCTGACGTTCCTCTCGCTTCTGGTCGTCGCCATCGTCTTGTTGTGGACGGCTTCGACGCTGCGGCACGTCGGTCATCGATCGAGGCCGTCGCTGTCTAGCTAGGGCGAGGAACGGAGTCGGAAGCGCCGGCGCGATTGGCGCTTCCGGCGTACGGAGGACGAGACGACCGTTCGGCACTCGGCTCCTTCATCTGGCCTCCCGCCGGATAGCTGAGGCTCGCTGTCGCCGGTGAGAGCTCAAGGCCGGTTGTGGATCGTGAGACGGAGCGAGCGACTGCTCGAGTTGCCGCGAATGTCGCTGGCCGTGACAACGAGGTTGTAGATGCCGTCGGAGAGGGAGTGCGTGTCGAACGTCGTCGGCGAGAGCAGGAAGAAGTAGCCGCCGGGCTGCATGTACGAATTGTGCTTGCCGAAGACGGCCATGTTCTGGAGTGTGCCGCGGGCGTAGGTCGACCAGAAGGCTGTGCTCGGCGGCAGGCTCGTCCGGAAGTCGGCGGCAACACGTGTCGGAACGACGACCTTCCCGTTTGTCGATTGGATCCTCCAAGTTACAAGTGCGGGAGCTACCGGTAACCCGCTCCAGACGCCGGCAACCGGTACCGACGGCTTGTCGAAGGCCTGCGCAACGAGCCAGACCCGGCCCTGTACGAAATTCGGGAGCAGGACATGGCCGCGGTTGTCGCTCTGGAGGCGAATGCTCGCGACCACCGGGTGGCTCGTGTCCCGATAGGGCGTTAGGTGACCGCGGGCGAGTGGATTCACTGCATGCCCGTTCTGGTCTTCGGTGAGGTCGACGTGCTCGTTGGAACGCTGGATTGTTCCGAGCACGGTCTTGTCGGCGTGGACGACGGTCCCGATTCGCAATTTCGCCCCGATGTGCCAGTACTCGAACATCGTCCCGTCGGAGCTCTTGATGTTGACGTGCGACTTACTGTCGAACACGACTGTGCCGTCGCGAACGGGATACACCTTCGCGCCAACGGGTGCGGCGATATCCGCCCCGCGATGGAAGTGATAGCTGCCTGGTGCGTAGTAAAGCGTTTGCGCGGATGGCGGCCCGTGAAAAATTGTCCGGGGATCTCCGAAGTTGCCGCGCACCGGATGGGGTTGGTTGAAGGGCTTGATCGGCCAGCCATAGCCAGTGGCCGTTTGCGTCAGGGCTCCCGCGTTCGCTTGACCTTGCGGCATCGCGGCGCCCCAGGCTGCGAGACCCGCGTGACGATCTTGACCGCTCACTGCACCATCTCAAAGACAGAATCGAGCGCGAATCCGTGCTCGAGCCGCCGAGGCTTCCGGCAACGGCTCAGCCTCCACCGACCAACGTCCGCGTCAAACGTCTGCAGCGTCATGCCGACCTCAGACGCGGGTTGCTGAGCGCAGTTCTGTCAGTGCGACCGCGATCCGGTCGGCCCATGCGTCAATCGTCTCCCAGTCGCGGTGGTCCCCGAAGTGTCCTCCGAAGGCCCGGAAGAGCATGCGCGACCAAAACGGCCATTGGTTCTTCTGGATCACGCCCTGGAAGACGCGATACTCGCGCGGCCGCACGTCGGCACGGATCTCCATGATTTCTCGGGGCTCTTTGTGGGTGAGCGGGCCGATCACAGGTTTCGTGTCGCCGAACGAGCCGACGCTGAACAGCCATAGCGGACGTTCGGACAACGCCTCGCGATATTCGGCCGCGAAGCGGTTTGCCTCGGGTAGCCAGTTCTGGTCATACACCGGTGCACCGAAGACCACCGCGTCGTATTGATCGAGCGTCTCGACTTCATCGACGCGGCGCAGCTCAACGGCGGTCCCGGCGCGATTCAGCCGTTCGGCGATCCGCGCGGCGATTTCAGCAGTGGCTCCATGGCGGCTTGCATAGACAACAAGGATCATGCTCCGAGGATCCCCGCGACGTGGTACGGCGGCATCGGGGAGAGGCCCGATTGCATCGGGGAAAGGCCTGATTGCCAGGAGCGCCCCTGCGCCCATCTAGGCGGTGATCGCCTCGACGCCGTCAGCCATCACGCAGAGGCTAGGTACGTGGTTTCTCTGACGTTGCTGGACGCAAGTGGAGCGATGTTCCAAGACGAAGCCGCTTGATCGGAGGCACCCCATCGTGGGGCCGGTCTCGTCCGCCTCTTAGACACTCCAGGTCGCCTCTTAACGGGGTCGGACTTACTCGCATCGCGTTCCGCGCGACTGAGGCGGTTCAGTCGCGCCGGGCGAGTTGCTCGAGCCGCAGTGCGAGGACCGGGCACGCGTCGATGGCGCGCCTCGCGTGCTGCTTGAGCGGGCGTGGGATCGGGGTGTCGTCGACGATCGGGTAGCCCCAGTCGTCCAGGCTGACCCGTTCCGGGAAGAGCTCGGCGCACAGGCCATGCCCGTCGCAGGCGATCGGATTCACGTGCAGGCGTGAGCTCATGCGGCTCGCCGCTCTTGGCGCCGCCCGACCGGCAGCAGGTGGAGGTCTCTTCCGCCGCAGCGCTTGCTGCGACTGTGGAGCGCGACGTCGTCGGCGAATACATCGAGGGCGCTGTGGATGAACCGTGCTGCGCCGTCCGGGTGGTGGCAGGCACCGCGGCCCTCGATCTGATCCAACCAGCGGCGGACGCGCAGCTCGCCGTCGAGGCTTCTCCCTTGCGCGAGAGAGCCAATCGCCTGTGCGATCGCATCCAGCCCGTGGACGCACGGGCCGCACTGACCGGCGCTTTCGTCGGCGAGGAAGCGGCTGACACGGGCAACCTCGGCGAGAGCGCATGAGCCCTCCGGCAGGATGGCGACTGCCCGGGCGCCGAGCATGGCTCCGGCAACACCGAGCGACGCATCGCTGAGCTCGCAGCCGAGAGCCGTCTCTGCGTCGAGCCACGTCCCGAAGTACCCACCGATGAGCATGGCACGTGGCTCCTGCGTCGCTCCTCCCGCCTCCATTACGAGCCCGCGAAGCGGTGTGCCGAGTGGGACCTCGTAGACCCCGGGCAGCTGAATCGCGCCGGAGAGGGTGACGAGTGCGGTGCCCGGCTCTTCGCGCGTGCCGACTTTCCGGAACCAGGCGGCACCGTGGCGAGCGATCAGAGCGAGCTGAGCGAGTGTCTCGACGTTCTGGACGAGGGTCGGCCTGCGGTCGACTCCTTGCTCGAACGGTCGTGGAGGCGTCGCCGTCGGTCGGGGCGGCCCGCCGCCGACGGCGTTGATGAGCGCAGTCTCCTCGCCGGCGACGAACGTCTCCGGAACAGCGACGATCCTGATCTCGACATGGTTGGCTCCGGCCCGCTCGTGGAGCGCCTTCTGAAGCACGGGCAGTTCGCCCGCCGACTCCGAGACCGCGACGATCGCCTGGTCGGCTCCGACCGCATGGGCGGCCACCTCGACGCCGTCCAGGACGAGGTGCGGTACGTACCGGAGAAGCACCTTGTCCTTGCCGCTCAAGGGCTCTCCCTCCACACCGTTGGCGAGCACGATCTTCCGTCCGCGGGCGCTTGCGACCGCGTGAAGCTTCAGCGCGGTCGGAAAGCCGCCGCCGCCGCGGCCGCGCAGGTTGCTTCCCTCGACGTGGTCGAGAAGCGACCAACCCTCGAGCCGTCCCGGAAGCGGACCGTGCAGGTGCAGGTGCTCGCTCAGGTTGATGGGGCTTCCATCCGTGTGTAGCCCCCGCAGGAGGCGCGAGACCGAGACGCTCATGCGGTCCCCCCGCCGGAGTGATCGACGCCCAGCGTTCCTCCGACGGAGCCCGAGGAGGGGTTGATCTGCAGGTCGAGGTTGAGTCGGAGGTGCCTTCCCGCGGAGTCGGAGACGACCGCAGTGATGTGCGTCCCTGCGAGCGAGACGACCTGCCCGCGGTAGGCGGCTGGACTGCCCGCCGTAGCGTAGGCGACGTCGCTGCTCTGCATCGAGAGTCCCCCGTTCTCGAGCGGGAAACCATAGAGCGTCGCCCGCAGCCTGCCCGCGACCGGGCCGGATGTGCGCGCCTCGATCTGCACGGTCGCGATGCCGGAGGAGTTCGGTTGCGCCTGCGTGAGCGAGCCGGAGACGGTTGCGGTGTAGGGAAGCGGTGTCGTCGGAGTCCGTTGCTGCGTCGTCGCGCGGGCTGCGCTCCGAGTGGGGCCATGCGCGGCCGCCGGGATCAAGGAGGTCGGCGTGCCGGCCCGGAGCGCCCATCCGTGCTCCAGCGGCCCGGTCTTGGCCCAGATGAAGAGGACGAGCATGACCGCCGGCACCGCGCCGAGCGCCGCGAGCCTCCGCGCGGGATCTAGTCCTGGGGCGGCGAGCACCCGCAACGCGGTGGCGGCCGCGACGGCGAGCGTGCAGGCCGCGGTGAGAATCAGCAGCCAGTTCGACTTGCCGTCGGTGCCGGTGCCGAGCCCGTGCGCCACCGCGACTGGCCACGACAGATACGCGAGCCAGTGGACTGCGCGCCAGCCGCGCAGGCCGATCCGCGCCCGCAGGAGGCTGGTCACGACGATTGCGAGCAGGAGGTCGAAGGCGACCGTTCCGAGCCCGAGCCAGATCGGCCGGTAAGGGGAAAGGAACGGGATGACCGCGTCCTTCACGCCGATCGGGGCATAGCTGTCGGCAACCGTCGTCAGCACGTGCGCGACGACGAAGGCGATGGCGAGCAGTGGGATGTTGCGGTGTAGCCCCGCGAGCAGCACACGCGGCCGCGCGCGGAGGGGACCGGCCACGCCGAGCACGACGGCAGTGGTCAGGAGCAGGAGCGAAACGACGCCCGTGCCGCGCGAGAGGTACCAGAGCGTCGTGGGGCCGGTGCTCGCGATCACGCCGCCCGCGCCTCGACTCGCGGCCAGTCGCCGACGAAGGCGACGGAGCCATCGTGCCGGACGAGCCGGGCGGAAAAGCCACGGAGCCCGAGCCAGGCGGGCGCGTCGGCGGCGAGGACGAGCGCCGCCGTGCTCGCCGCGTTCGCGTCGACGCAGGTCGCGCCGGTCACCGTGACCGTGCGCCAGGGCGTGATCGCTGAGCTCCCAGTGCGCGGATCGATGATGTGATGGCGTTCGCCGTCGCGTACGTGCCAGCGACGCGCAGAGACTCCGGACGTGGCGAGGCCGCCGTCGTGCACCGCGACGATTGGCCCCTCGGAGTCGAGCGGTGCGTCGTGGTGATCGGCGAGGCGGATCGGCCAGCCGGCCGCCGGCGCGGGCCCCGCAACGGCGACGTCGCCTCCGAGTGAGATAAGCACTCCCGAGCCGGTGATCGTGTGGATCGAGGCAGCCACGGCGTCCGCGGTGGCGGCTTTGGCAGTTGCACCGAGATCGAGCTCCACCCCGGCCGGAACGCCGATCTCGAGACACTCGCGGTCGAGCTGGACGCTTCCCCATCCCGGGGAGCGGTGCGAGACGGCCAGAAAGCTCCCGTCGCGAGCCCGCACAGCCACGAAGGTGCGGTCGTAGCCGGCGAGCCGGAGGGCGCGGCCGACAGTGGGGTCGACGAGCCCACCGGTGCGTTGCGCGACGTCTAGCGCGAGCGCGACGGCTTCGAACAGGCGCCGGGACACGCGGATCCGCTCGCCGGCACGGGCGTTCAGGGCGGTGAGCTCGGAGTCCTTTCGGAAGCGGCTGGCAAGCAGGTCGACCGCGCGGAGCTCGCGTACGAGTTCGCGGCGCGCCCCCGGGAGGGCTGCGGGATCGGTGACGCACAGGACGGCGCTGGTCCCGAGTGCGCGTAGCCGGGCGGAGGCGATCACGAGCTGCCCGAGACGACTGCAGGTGGCGACTGCGTCGGCGAGGGTGCGGGCGCCGGTGTGGGTGCAGGCGGCGACGCGGAACCGAGGTTCCCCGGGCCGGGAGCAGCCGGCAGCGGCGGAATTGCCGAGCTCGAGCGCGCCGCTGTCTTCCGACCGGTCGACGTCTTCGTCCCTGGCGACGACGTCCCGGGAGACAGCGTGTGTCCCGGCGCGGAGGCGGCGGCGATCCCGGCGAACACACCACTCAGAGCCGCCGACACAGTGAGGATGCCGGCGGTGAGAGCGCGAGTACGCGTGGCGAGCGCATCGCGGGCCGCCGCCCGCCGCCTGGTTCCATGCGCCTCGGTCACAGGACAAGTGCAGCAATACTCGATGAACGGCCTATGAACCGTCCATGTGAAGTCCCTGTGAACCCGGCGGTCGAGCTGAACCCGCAACCAGCACTAGAGGGCGCTCTCCCACGCCACGAGTCAGAGGCGAGGGCTGTCGGTTGGGCCGGTGTTCAGGAATGACCCCTGAGCTTCCCGTGCTATTGCAGGGGACGAATGCGGCAGGCACGAGATTCCGGTCCGAGTCGGCGTCGCCTTCCCGTCGAAAGCTCGCCGTAACTTGGCACGTCCTTTGCACCAACTGCTCTACCGTGGATCACGGAACACATCCACTCACCGGAACAGAAGGAGACATCCCATGCGTAGCCTCGCCATCGGAATCGCCCTCACAGGGATGCTCCTCCTGGTTCCAGGCGGCCACATCCTCCTCGTCCTGCTCGTTCCGCTCGCGTTCCTCGCCCTCTTGATGTTCCGCACGACCTGGCAGCCAGTGTCGACGACCTATCGCCCCCGGAGCCGGCCGACCGGTCCCGCAGAACACGAGTGAAGCTCGAGCCGGCCGGGTCGCGATGACTCGCGTGGCCCAAGCGCAGTCGACGCCTGGGCGAGCGTCCTTACGCCTGATCGCCCCAGATCCTCGCTCTGGAGCGGTCGATCGATTACTCGGGCCCGTAACCAACCGGCGCCCCGAAGGACGCCGCTGGTAGTGGCGGAGTACGCCGGACTACTCGTCCTTTGTGTCGAAAGCGTGGTAGCGACGTCCGGTTCCGGCATCCGCGTAAGCGCCGATGTGGGGACCCTGAATGGGTGACACCGCAGGCGGGGTGCGGGGTCGCCCCGCGACGCGCGCTCGGGCGAAGGTAGCTCGCCTGGGCCAGTGTGGAGGGCGAGACGCGGTGCCCTGACAAACGCAAGCGGCCTCCCGGGGTCGCTTCCGTCCGCTCAGGTCCGTTGGATCCGCTGAGGTCGGTACCAAGGTCGGTACCAAGGTCGGTACCAAGGTCGGATTGCTCGACTGCTGGCAGGTGATTTGCTACGGGCTGGTGATCGAGAGAGCACCCGTGGGGCACGCGTCGCAAAGCTGTTTGGCGCGTGCTTCTTCAAGTTCGGGAAGAAGGATTTGTGCGGTGCCGTGTTCGTCAAGCTTCACTGCTTCTGGGTCGAGCGCAACGCATTCGGCGGAGCCGATGCAGGCGTCGGGATCGACGATCACGCTTAGGAGCATGATGGTGTCCTCCTGGGGCGTTGTCGGTGACAGGTCATCAGGCGGCGTTGTATTCGACAGAGGCGATGAGTTCTCGGGCTTCGCGCAGTCGCGCCGGTGCGTTGATGAGGAGCACACAGGCTGAAGCGCCATTGGAGTCGCGACCGACAAGGAGCCCGTCCTCCTCGTGCCACTCGACTGCGGCGTCGGCCAGGCCGACCTGCTGGATGCGGAGGGGGCCGATGTCGCTGAAGAAGTAGGGGTCGCGGACGTAGGGTTCGGTCGAGCCGAGGATCGATTCGGCCACGTGACGGCCGCTCCAAAACGCGTGATCCCAGTGGGGGATGCCGATGCGACCCCAGCGTGGGTGTGGGAACGACACATTGTCGCCGCAGGCCCAGAGACGCTCGTGGCCGATCACACGCAGGCGCTCGTCAGCGGGAAGGGTCAGCGCTCTCGTGTCGGGGCCAACGAGCTCAGGTGGGAGGCTGGAACGGAAACCGGCAGCCGAAACGACCAGGTCGCAATGCAGGTCGCCATGGGTGGATGTACGGACAACCGCGCGGTCGGCGTCGATGCTCGCCGAGTCGATCTTGCACGAACCCAGAAAGCGCACCCCGAGTTCTTCGAGCGCAGCACGCGCGAGGTCGGAGACGCGGGGGAGGAATCGTGCGAGCGGGCGGTCGAGCATGTCGACAAGCGTCACGTCGTGCGCCGCGGCGAGCGTCGCGGCGGTCTCCGTGCCGATCAGGCCGGCGCCGACCACTGTCACGCGCCGGCGAGGAGACGAGAGATGCTGGAGGAGCGAAACTAGACCGGCGGCAGTGGTGTTCTCTTCAGCCCGCTCGAAGCCGGGAACAGGTGGCCTTGGGTAGCGCAGACCTGTCGCCCACACGACCGTCGGCGCTTCGAGTTCGAGCTGGTCACCCGCGACGGGGCGGCTCACCATGAGCCGGCGGCGGTCGAGGTCGCAGCCAGTCACGACTCCGTCGATGTGCTCGATGCCTCCCTCGGCAAGTTGCGTCGCGTCGGCAAGGAGGGGCACCCGACCGGTCAGGAGCGCGCGCTTGGAGAGGGGTGGGCGATCGTGCGGCAAGCCCGGCCCGATCAATGTGACGGGAACGTTCCGCTTGGCGAGCCGGGCCGCACACGCGTACCCGGAGACTCCGTTGCCGACAACGACCACCAAGTCGCTCATGTGATCCATGTCAGCGCATCCGGCGGCCGGGCGCGTCAGGGCTTACGCCGATCGGCGCTGGGAGAACCCGCAGCCGTGCTCGCAAGGTCGGGCTCCCCGGATCCGACAAGGGTGCGGATTACCCGCAGACGAGATGTGCGTAGTTCGGATGTCGCAGCGCAGCTCTCCGGCGACCCTCGGTGGAGCGGTGTCGGCGGTGCCGGCACCCGAGCGAACCAACCGACGGGAAAGGATCACCTTGGCTGTTGCTGTGGGCGATCGGCGAGAGACCGTAGATCGGCGCGAGGTGTTCATGCTCGCAGCCGTGCTTGCGGCGACCGCGTTGACCGGAGCAGCGGCTGTTGCCGGCCTGAAGCGCAGCGTCCCCGCGGCGCCGTCGACGCCACAGATCGGCCAGACGATTACCCCGCAAGCACCGACGCAGCCGGAACGCGTCGAGCCAGGAGGCTGAGATGCGGAATCTCTGGGCAACTGTCTTTGCAACTTGGGCGCTCTTCGGCGTGCTCGCAGTGCTGGCCTGGACACGGCCGCCGGCAGCGCCCGCGCCGGCGAACACCCCGGGAGCGGTGCTGGTGAAGGGCAAGAACGGCCAGACACATCTTGTGGTCGTTCAGGGTGGCACCTCGCCGGCACACGCGACGACGCGAACCTCGCCGGTTGCCGCGGGATGATCGCCGCGGCCACAAGCGCAGTGCCGGTCGCCTGGCTCGTCGCGCGGGCTGCCGGTCTGGTGGCGTTCGGGCTTCTCGCGATCTCGGTCACGCTAGGTCTCGCGCTCAGCACCAGGCTGCTCGGCGGCAAGCGCGGCAAGATGCTGCTCGGCTGGCACCAGACGATCATGTGGACCGGCCTCGCGATGGTCGGCCTGCACGGAACGGCACTGGCCCTCGACCCGGTGATGCGCTTCGGGTTTACGGGAGTGCTCGTGCCCGGGCTGGCACCGTGGCGCCCTCTACCGGTCGCCGCCGGAATCGTCACCGGATGGATCATGCTGACACTCGCGGCCTCCTTCCGCGTCCGCCGGCGCATCGGCCAGCGCCGCTGGCGCCTGATGCACTACGCCAGCTTCGCCGGCTTCGCAATCGGCCTCTACCACGCCCTCAACGTCGGCACCGATCTCACCGGGACACGCGGCCTGATCTTCGCCGGAATCGTCGCCGCTCCGGTCGTGTGGCTCACGTACGCGCGCATCCTGCTGCCGCGCTCGGGAGTGCGGAAGGCGCCAGTCCCGACCGCACTGCCAGCGCCCTCTGCCAGCGCGCCGGAGCCGCACGAAGACAGCCGGACCCTGGTGCCGGCATGACGCGCCAACTGCAGCGCCGGTCGTTCCGCGCCATGGGCACGGTCTGCGAAGTTGCGGCGACGGCGGGTCCGCCGGACGTATTCCTCGCGCGCCGCGCGCTCGAAGCGGCGCAGTCCGAGGTGAGGGCGTGCGAGCTTGCCCTGTCTCGCTTCGATGCGGGCAGCGACCTCTCGCGGCTCAATAGCGCCGCCGGCGCGTGGGTTGCTGTCGATCCGCGGCTCGTCGACGCGCTCTCAGCCGCGCTCCGCGGCCGCACCGACACGGGTGGGCTCTTCGACCCGACGATCCTTCCGGTACTCGAGGCCGCCGGCTACGACCGGTCCTTCGAGCTGCTGACCGAGCGAACGCCCGTGGTGCTCGAAGAGTGGCATGCCGGCGCGCCAATCGACGTCGACCCGAGCTGCGGCCGAGCTCGAGTCGAGCGGGGCGCTGCCGTTGACCTAGGCGGAATCGGCAAAGGCTTCGCCGCGACGCGCGCGCTCGCCGCGATGCGGGCTGCCTGGCCCGCGCTCCCCGGAGGACTCGTCGATCTCGGCGGCGACATCGCGGTCTCGGGTACCCCGCCCGAAGGCGGGCCCTGGCGTGTGGACATCACAGACCCGCGTAAGCGCGACCACGTGCTTGGAACGCTCGAGCTCGAAAGTGGCGGCGTGGCGACGTCAGGACGCGACACGCGACGGTTCGGGGCCGGCAGGCGACTCCACCACCTCATCGACCCTGGCACGGGTACGCCCGCAGCGGTCGGCCCCCTCGCGGCCACGGTCACGGCCTCCAGCGCGGCGGAGGCGGAGGCTTACGCAACCGCGCTCGGAATCGCGACCCTCGACGATGCCCGCGACCTTCTCGCCTCTCGTCCCGACATCGCAGCCCTGCTCATCCCTCAGTTCGGCGAGCCTGTCGCGATCGGCCCTCTCCGCCTTGCTCGCGATCGGCCCCCACGTCTCGTCGTCAACACCCAGGTAGGACGGTTCCCATGGCGCTGAAAGCCCGTTTCCATCCACCGGCGGTGAAACACCCCGCCGTCCTCGCCACCGCGGCGCTCGTCGCAGCCGTACTCACCGGCTGCGGAGGCAGCGGGAACAGCGGCACGCAAGCCGGGCAGCAATCGGCCGCCGACTTCATCAGCCAGGTCACCACACAGTTCTCCCTAGGCCAGACCGGTCCGCTCTGGGACACACTCCACCCCGCTGACCAGGCCATCGTCAGCCGCGCCCGCTACATGGCATGCCACACCCGTTCAGGGTTCGACCTGCAGAAGTTCAAAGTCCTCCAGACCTATCCCGACACCGTCGCGATCGCCGGCAAGGCCACACCCTCAACAGCGGTCTCCGTCCGCGTCACCGCAGACGACGGCATCACCACCGCGACCATGCACGCCGTTAGCCTCAACGGCAAATGGCGGTGGATTCTCTCGCCGGTCGACTACGCCGCCTACAAACAAGGCAGGTGCCCCTCTTCCTGACAGCGCGCCTGGCCCAGCTCATAAGCGCGAGATGGTGCGCTGTGGTCGTCCCGAACGTCCTGGTCGCGGGTCGCATTCCCCTGCTCGTCGAGGGCAACGACGGTTTGGGGCGCACTTGCGACTCGGGGGCTCGGTTGATCCTCGGGCGTCGGCACCGTTCACCTGCATGGCCCGGTGTGTACGTCCTCTGGTACGCGCACGTCAACCGAGAGCCGTTCCTCGACAAGGGAAACCGGCTGTTTTGCAGCCAGTTTCTGAGTGGGCCCGCCTGGATTCGAACCAGGGACCAACGGATTATGAGTCCGCTGCTCTGACCAGCTGAGCTACGGGCCCGCCGAGTCAGGCCGAGCGTATCGCTCGCCGCAGCGAGAGCCACAACACTGCGGGAACCGCGACCGGCAGCAGCCACCACGCCGCGACGCCCGCCGCGGCGAGCACGGCGGTGGCGCCGATTGCGACGACCACGAGCGCCGCGACCCGCCAGTCGTCGCCGACCACGAAGTCCCACCAGAAGCGGCCGAACCGGCCCAGCCACTTCACGCGCGCACCTCCGCCGCCCGGAGCTGCGTCCGCCGCTCGCGCTGCAGCAGCCGCACGAGGAGGAACGACACGAGCGCGACGAAGCCCAGGACGCCGAGGAGCGCGGCGTCCGAGCCGGGCCAGTCCGCTCCCGCGCCCTCGACCGACCAGAAGATCCCGAAGGTGGTCAGCATCACTCCGACCGCGAACTTCATCGCGTTCTCGGGCACTCGCGCGAGCGGCGCACGCACGGCGACGCCGACACCCGCGACGAGCACGAGCGCACAGGCGGCGCCTGCGGCCGCGAGCGGGATCGAGCCTTGCGCGCTGCCGAAGGTGAGGACGATGAACACGACCTCGAGCCCTTCGAGCAGGACGCCCTTGAAGGCGAGGGTGAAGCCGTACCAGTCGACTCCCGCGCGCTCGACGTGCGCGACGCCGCGCGCCTCGGCGAGCTCGCGCGCGAAGATCGCGTCCTCGTCGTGCAGCGCCTTGTAGCCGCTGGCGCGCAGGATCGCCTTGCGCAGCCACTGCAGGCCGAAGATCAGCAGGACGGCGCCGACGACGAGCCGCAGCGCCTGGAGCGGGATCACCGTGAGTGCCGGCCCGAGGATCACGACCGTCACCGCCAGCACGACCGTCGCCGCGCCGAGCCCCGCGATCGAGGACCGCCAGCCGCGGGCGAGCCCGGCGGCGAGGACGATCGTCAGCGCCTCCACGAACTCGACCCCGCTCGCGAGGAAGGCCGAGAGGACGAGGAATGCGTCGCCGGTACTCATCAAAGACCCCAGTGATCCCTGAACTGAGGGTAGCCGGGCGCGTCGTCCGCGCTCGCAGCAGCGGTCGCGACGTCGCCCGGGTACGTCCGCAGGCCCTTGAAGAGGAGCCACGAGCTGGCACCCAGCGGGAGGATCATGACGATGAACGTCCACTGCAGCCCCGAGCGGCCGCCGCCGAAGACGTAGTCGGAGACCGCGCCGAAGAGGAGCGGAGCGAGCGCCATCGCGAGCGAGCGCAACATCGTCCGCACGGCCTCGGCGCGCCCCCAGAGCAGCGGCGGCATGATGTCGAGTCGCGCCGCGTCGAGAGGCGGGTTCTGCATGCCGAGGAAGAACGCCGCCGCGACGAGATAGGGCACCGCCGTCACCGCTCCTCGCGTGAGGAGCGCCGGCACGAACAGCACCGTCGTGATCGCCGCAGCGATCGCCGGCGTCAGGACACGGGCGCTCAGGAGTCCTCTCTTGAGCAGCCGGTCGCCGAGTGCGCCGCCCGCGAGGACGCCGGCCAGGGATCCCACCCCGACCACGAGCAGGAGGGAGCTCGCCAGCGCCTGGTCGATCCCGTACTGCTCCCGGGAGAACTCGAGGCCGAACGTCTGCAGGCCCGCAAGGAAGTAGTAGCCGCAGACGCTCGCAGCGATCAGGACGACGTTCGTGCGGACGCGCAGCACGTAGCGGGTCGCGCTGACGAGTCCCATCCGCCTGGCCTCGCCCGGGCTGATCACGAGCTCGGGGTTCGGCACGACGCCGTGGTCGCGTGCGATCCGCTGCGCGTCCGTCTCGGTCGTCGTCTCGTCGGGCTCCACCGCGGGCGGCGGCTCCGAGTCGTGTGCGAGCACTCCTTTGCCGCCGCGCTCGGGCTCGCGCAGGCGCCAGACGACGAGAGCGAGCGCGAAGGCCGGCAGTGCGAGGATGACGAACGCCGCCCGCCACGAGAGCGCGGCGACGTTGCCCGTCACCGCGAAGCCGACGCCGGCGCCGAGATACTCGCCCGCGAGGATGACGCCGTAGATCCGCCCGCGCTCCCAGCTCCCGAACCAGTCACCGACCAGGGAGGCGACCATCGGCCCGGCCGAGGCGGTCACGGCGCCGAGGAAGAGGCGCGCCCACAAGAGGTGAGTGAAGTCCGCTGCGGTTGCGCTCCAGAGCATCGCGAAGCCCCAGAGGACGATGGTCAGCGCCGAGCACTCGCGTCCGCGTCACGCGGTCGGCGAGAACGCCGAACGGCAGCGTCGCGATCGCGCCCACGAGGGAGCTGACGGCGACGAGCAGGCCGATATCCGTGTTGTTGATGTGCAGGCCGGAGCGCAGCTCGCTCGCCGAGGCGCCCACCGTCGCGGCGTCGGCGCCGCTCAGCCCGAGGATCGCGGCGAGGACGATGATGACGCGGGTGCGCTCCTCCCCTCCCAGCGCGACCGACAACCGCCGTGAGAAGGCGCTCGCCGCGGCGGAGCCCATGGCGACGGCGTCGGTGAGGACGCGCCCGGTGCGCGATTCGTCGGCGCTCACACCCTCATGGTGGCAGGCGGATCCGCCTGCCCGCGCTCAGACGTCCCGGCGGACGAGCAGCACAGCTGCGATCACGAGCGCCGCCGCACAGTAGGCGGCGAGGACGAGCCCGCCCGTGAGGGGAGTGAGCGTGTGTGCGGCGTGATGGAGCGCGAAGACCTGTCGTCCGGCCTCGCTCGGCAGGTACTGGCTGATCGCGTTGTTCCAGCTCGTCGGGAGGGTGAACATCAGCGGCGGCAGGACGAAGAAGATCGCCGCGAAGGTTGCGATCCCGCCCGCGGTGTTCCGCACGATCGCGCCGATCGCGAGCGCGAAGATCCCGACGAGCACCACGTACAGTGCGCCGCCGAGCACCGACCGCGCGACGCCCGCCTGCGTGAACGAGATCGTGAGCTGGGGAATGCTGTGGACGATCGCCTGGCTCGCGAAGAAGCTCACGAGCACGGCGGGCACCATGAGGACGAACGTGACGACCGCGTAGTCGAGGACCTTGGCCCAGAGCACGGGTAGCCGCCGCGGGACGGCGGTGAAGGTCGAGCGGATCGAGCCGGTCGAGTACTCCGCGCTGATCAGGAGCACGCCGAGCACGGCGATCGCGAGCTGCGCGACGTTGACGCCGGCGAGTGCGATGTCGAGCGGATGGCGACTCGCCTGTTCCGACGGTGACATCGAGCCCCAGTGCGACCGGGTGACGAACGAGAAGATGACGGGGAAAGCGATCGTGAGGAGGAAGGCGGCGACGAGCGACCACTTCGTCGACCGCACCGAGCGGAGCTTCGTCCACTCCGAGATGAGGATGCGGTGGAACGCGAGACGCCCCGTGGTCTCGAGCCGCGGGAGCCGCACGGTGGGGGTCAGGGTGCTCATGCCACCGCCTCCTCCAGCTCGGCCGCGAACTCGACGTCGTCGCGGGTGAGGTTCATGAACGCCTCCTCGAGCGACGCCTGCTGCGGAGTCAGCTCATGGAGCGTGATCCCGGCGGCCGCGGCCGCGTCGCCGACCTGCTCCGCCGTCAGCCCGTGCACCTCGAGCGCGCCGCGCTCGGCCGGCTCGAACGAGACGCCCGGGCCGGAGAGGGTCTGGCGCAGCTGCTCTAGCTCGGGGGAGCGGACGACCACGACCTTCTGCGAGGCGCGGGCGACGAAGTCGTCGACACTCGTGTCGGCGATCAACTTGCCGCGGCCGATCACGATCAGGTGGTCGGCCGTGAGCGCCATCTCGCTCATGAGATGGGAAGAGACGAACACGGTGCGGCCCTCGGCGGCGAGACTCTTGAGGAGATTGCGGACCCAGTGGATCCCCTCCGGGTCGAGGCCGTTGACGGGCTCGTCGAGCATCACCGTCTTCGGGTCGCCGAGGAGCGCCTGCGCGATGCCGAGGCGCTGGCCCATGCCGAGCGAGAACTGGCCGCTGCGCTTGCGAGCCACCTCGTGCAGGCCCACGAGGTCGATGACGTCGGCGACCCGCCGCTTGGGAATCCCGTGCGTCTGGGCGAGCGCGAGCAGGTGGTTGTACGCGGAGCGGCCGGTGTGGACGGAGCGCGCCTCGAGCAGCGCTCCGACCTCGTGCAGCGGCGCGGGGTGGTCGCGGTAGTGGCGGCCGTTGACGGTCACGTCGCCGCGCGTCGGCGCGTCGAGCCCGAGGATCAGGCGCATCGTGGTCGACTTGCCGGAGCCGTTCGGCCCGAGGAAGCCCGTCACGACGCCGGGCTGCACCGTGAAGCCGAGGCCGTCGACTGCACGTTTCGAGCCGTAGTCCTTCGTGAGGTCGCGGGCCTCGATCAAGGCTTGAACGTAGCGGTCGTTGGTGAGTCTGAGGTGAGGATGTAGGCATGACGGTCGGCTTCTTCGTCTCCACGGACACGATCAACACGTGGCTCGAGTCCTACGGCTACCTCGTCGTCTTCGTGCTCGTGATGCTCGAGAGCATCGGCCTGCCGGTGCCCGGCGAGACGGCGCTCATCGCGGCGGCGCTCTACGCAGGCACGACGCACAAGCTCGAGATCGCGTGGATCATCGCGGTCGCGGCTGCGGCGGCGATCATCGGCGACAACATCGGCTACTCGATCGGACGCTACGGCGGCGCGAAGCTCCTACTGCGGTACGGCCACCGGATCCGGCTGCACGAAGGACGGATCAAGATCGGAATCTGGCTGTTCCGCCGCCACGGCGGCAAGGTGGTGTTCTGGGGCCGCTTCGTCTCGATCCTCCGCACGTGGGCGGCGTTCCTCGCCGGCACGAACCACATGGAGTGGCGCCGCTTCCTCTTCTTCAACGCCGCGGGCGGGATCGTCTGGGCGACGGCTTTCGGCGTCGTGTACTACGTGTTCGGCGCCACGCTGAGCAAGCTGAGCACGACGATCGACGTCACGATCGGCGTCGCGTCGGGCGTGATTCTGATCGCCGTCGTCGTCTGGACGAGGCGGAAGGAGTCCGAGCTGCAGAAGGTCGCCGAGCGAGAGATCCGGCGCTCGGTCGCGGAGGAGCTCGGTGAGGTGAAGGACCCCGACGTAAGCTGGGTCCATGTTCCTCTTCACGAAGAAAACCGAGCAGGTGACCCCCGAGCAGGCGCTGCCCGGCCGCGACGCCGCGATGCCGGTGCCCGAGCGCCACGAGGTGCTCGGAACTCCGCTGCAGCCGCCCTTCCCCGAGGGGACGGAGCAGCTCGTCGTCGGGATGGGCTGCTTCTGGGGCGCCGAGCGCGTCTTCTGGCAGGCCGACGGCGTCTACACGACCGCGGTCGGGTACGCGGGCGGCTACACGCCGAATCCGACGTACGAGGAGGTGTGCAGCGGGCGCACCGGCCACACCGAGGCCGTGCTCGTCGTCTTCGAGCCGGCCGTCCTCTCGCTCGAGGGCGTGCTGCGCCTGTTCTGGGAGAACCACGACCCGACGCAGGGGATGCGGCAGGGCAACGACCAGGGCACGCAGTACCGCTCGGCGGTGTACTGGGCGACCGACGCGCAGCGGGCGGCCGCCGAGTCGTCGCGAGACATGTTCCAGGCCGAGCTCGCGCGTGCCGGCTACGGCGAGATCACGACGGAGCTCGCGGAGGCGGGGCCGTTCTACTACGCCGAGCCGTACCACCAGCAATACCTCGCCAAGAACCCGAACGGCTACTGCGGGCTCGGCGGCACCGGAGTCTCCTGCCCGATCGGAATCCCGGCCTCGTAGCTACGTCTGGTCGCCGCTCAGGAAGAAGGACGCGAAGGAGCCTGCGACGGCGGTGACGATGAAGACCGCCCAGAGCTCGAGGACGACGTCGACGACCTGACCCGAGTGCGTGACGGGATTCTTGAGCGACGAGGACACCGTCAGGACCTGCACGGTCGTGAAGAAGAGCGCGTCCCCGAAGCCGTGGATGTTGCTCCCCTTGACCCCGCTCTCGAACGACCACATGAGCGCGGCACACGCGAGATCGACCACGACGGAGAGGCAGATCGCAATCACGACGCGCGCCAGCAGTCGGCGATGACGCTCGCTCCAGGTGACGAGCCGGCGCAGCTCCTCCCGCACCATCGCGTACGAGGCTAGGAGACGGCCCGGTCGGCACGTCGCTGGATTTGACAGGACCGCGTCTGCGAGGAAGAGTCAGAGCATTCCTCGCGTCCGGCGGGGGCCACAAGGAGGGACGATGAAGCGTTTCTTGATGCTGGTCGGGGTCGCCGTTGTCGCGGGGGCGATGTATGTAGCCGCTGCGCCCGGCAGTCAGCGGGCGAGCGGCCCGTCGGCGAAGCAGTTCGCCGCGCTGAAGAAGCAGGTGGCGACGCTGAGCAAGAGCGAGAAGACGCTCAAGAAGGAGGCCGATTCTGCGGCGGCGTTCATCGGAACGTGCCTCGTTTCGACCGGCGCCGGCATCGTGCCGGTGAACCAGTTCGGCACTGCTACAACCGGCCCGGGATTCCTGTACGGGACGCAGGTGTCGAGCGCACCGCGCACCGCCCTCGACGTCGACACGTCGACGACTCCGGGAGCGCTTCTCTTGGCGGTCGACCCGTCCTGCGTGACCACGAGCGGCCTGGCGCATTACGGCAGCGGTCAGCTGCTCTTGCGCCGGCTGCGCATGCGCTGAACGACGGATCAGGGAGGGCGGCCGCGAACGGCCGCTCTCCCTCGTCCTCACCTAAGCCGCTAGCTCGGCCTGGTGGAGGCGGTAGAGGTCGGGCTCGCAGGCCTCGAACCCGTCGACCACGTCAGGGTCGAAGTGGCGACCGCGGCAGGTGCGGATCTCCTCGGCGGCGGCTTCCCAGCTGACCGGCGTGCGGTAGGGCCGCTGGTTGGTCATCGCGTCGAGCGAGTCGACGACGGCGAAGATCCGCGCGCCGAGCGGGATGCTCTCCTCGGAGAGCTTGTCTGGGTACCCGTTCCCGTCCCACCGCTCGTGGTGGGAGCGGATGACGCGCGCGCCTTCCTGGTTGAGCAGCGGTACGTGTGCGAGCAGCCTCTCGCCGAGCTCCGCGTGCTCCTCCATCCGCCTGCGTTCGGCTGTATTGAGGCGGCCGGGCTTGAGGAGGATTCCGTCGGGGATTCCGATCTTGCCCACGTCGTGCAGGAGGAACCCCCACTCGAGGCTGGGGTCGTCGAGCAGTCCCGGTGCGACCTCGAGCGTGAGCCGGGTCGCGTAGGAGGTGACCCGGCGAGAGTGCCGGCTCGTGCCGAAGTCCCGTGACTCGAGTGCCGACGCGAGCACGGCGACCGTTTGCGCGTAGGCCTCGGTCAGCAGCTGGTGCTGGCGGCGGCCGATCTCGATCAACCGGTTCAGGTCGGCGACGTCGACGACGTCGGGACGCTCAGACGGATCGCTGCCGTTCCGGATCAGCGGCGTCACGAGCGCGATCAGCTCGAGCGGGCTGAACGGCTTGCGCATGAACGCCTCCGCACCGGCTGCCCGCGCCGAGCGGCCTGCCTCCTCGGAGCCGCTGATGGCGACGATCGGCGTCTTGCTCGTGTTCGGCGTCTCGCGCAGCCGCTCGAGGTAGAAGATCCCATCGATTCCGGGGAGCCCGATGTCGAGCAGGATCGCGTCTGGGCGCGACTCGACGAGCACGCGCTCGGCCTCGATCACGTCGTAGGCGGTGTCCACCTCGAACCCCTCGAGCTCGAACGTCGTCCGAACCAGCTCACACAGCAGCCGGTCGTCGTCGATGACCAGTACGCGACGCGTGCGGCCCATTTTCTCTAACCCCCTGACTTGCTGACGGCAACTACTTCCCACTGTGTCGGCAGGGTCGGCGCTCGCGATGAGGGCGTGTTCCGGCCCCGGAGAGAAAGAGTGAGGACTTTCTGCCGAAATCTCCTGCGGGCTCGGTCCGAGCTCACTCGTTGGGGGGATGACAGGAGGCAGATCCGTCACCTGCGGCGCCGGCTCGATGCAGGCGCCGCAGGCTTGACGACGAGGGCGAGCGCGCTGCCGGGAGGAGCGAACGCTGGATCCCTCGCGCGTATACGACGCCGGGCCCCGCGGGTGTCACACCCGACGAAGCGGGCAAACCGCGATCGTGACCGATTCGAGTCAGCGTGCCCTTCGCCGCGTCCGCGCCTCGCTCGACGGGGAGCACGAGTGGGAGTTCGGCTGCGAGTGCGGTGAGGAGGACTGCCGGCGGTTCGTCTTCCTCACGCTCGACGCGTACATCGCGCTCCGCGACGGCAGCGGAGCGGTGCTCGCGGAGGGGCACCGGCCGAGCGGCTCCTACTGGAGACGCTCGGCGAGGTAGCGGATCGCGAGCGGGTAGCGGTACTCGATGCCGCCGTGCTTCGCGTCGAACAGCTCGAAGAAGACGTCGGTGATCCCGAGCTCTGCCAGCTCGTGCCGAAAGGCCTCGGCGCCGAGGTCGAGGAACCACTCGTCCTTCTTGCCCGCGTCGATGTAGATCGCGCGCTGGCTGCGCAGCGCATCGGCGTGGCGCCGCACCATCCGCACCGGATCCCAGGCGAGCCAGCGCTGCCAGACGTCCTCGCGCAGCATTCCGGTCGCCGTGTCGAACGGGAGGTCGACCGAGCCGTCCTCGTTGGCCGAGTAGCACGCCGCCATCGCGTACGTGTTCAGGAGGATGTGGTCCCACGGCCTCGTGAACGCGGGCCGAGAGCGGAAGTCCTCCCAGAAGCGCTCGTACGAGCCGTCGTACTCGTCGCGCAGCGTGCGCACCGTGTCACGGAACTCCGGGAGGTAGCAGAGCTCGAAGAGCGCGTCGCCGGAGTGGGTCGCGAGGCCGCCGAACACGTCCGGCCGCAGCATCGGTACCACCATCGCCCCGTAGCCGCCGCTCGACTTGCCGGTGAGGCCGCGGTGCCCCGGCTCGGCGAGCGTCCGGTAGCGGGCGTCGACGAAGGAGACGACCTCGTCGCAGAGATATGCGCCGTAGCGACCCGTCCCGGGCGAGTCGATGAACTGCGACCCGCCGTACGAGGTCCAGCAGTCGACGGCGACGACGAGCGCGGGAGGGCAGTCCTCTTCCGCGAAGAGGCGGTCGATGCGCTCCGGCGTGCTCGGGCGGAACGCGGTCCGGTTCTGCCACATGTCGAGCTGGCCGGTCATGCCCTGGATCAGGTAGATCGACGGGAAGCGGCGCTCCGGCTCGGCGTCGTAGGCAGGCGGGACATAGACCCAGAGCGGTCGCACCTGCGGATCGCCGAGCGGGTTGTCGCGCAGGAGCTCGCTCTCGATCTCGAGCTCGTCGAAGCGTCCCACCGGCTCCCGCGACCACGGCTCCATTCGTCGGTTCTATCAGGCCTAGCGCAGTGGCACGCCGGCCGCTTGCTCCAGCCGCGCGAAGTTCGCCGCAGAGACGTAATCGCGTACCCACACGTTCGCGAGCGCCTTGCGGAACTTCTTGGACTCGGCAGCGCGGGCCTCCACCCACTCCACAGGCTCCTCGTCGTCCTTGATGAAGTCCTCAGAGGACCTGCGCCCGCAGTAGCAAGCACTGCGTCGCTCTCTGCAACACTCGACGACCAGCGAGAGCATCTCGCCTAGCCGCGCCTCTTCCTCGGAGTACGCCAGGTTGAACATCAGCTCGACCGCCCACCAGTCCGGATCGTCCAAGGCTTTCTCGCTCCGCGGGTGCTCACGCGTCTGGTACGAGCACCAGGCGCGAGCCGCATCCTCGGGCGACACGAGCTCGAACAGCTCGCCGAACAGCTCCTCGAGCCGCTTCGGATCGACTCCCATCCCAGCTGTCTAGCACGGAGCGCCTGGCTAGACTCACGGCGATGGCCGAGTACGGGACGATGCGGGTCAAGAGCGGTCTCGCCGAGATGCTCAAGGGCGGCGTGATCATGGACGTGGTCGACGCCGAGCAGGCGAAGATCGCCGAGGAGGCCGGCGCGTGCGCCGTCATGGCGCTCGAGCGCGTTCCGGCCGACATCCGTCGCGACGGCGGCGTCGCACGCATGTCCGACCCCGACAAGATCCGTGAGATCCAGGCGGCCGTGACGATCCCGGTCATGGCGAAGTGCCGCATCGGCCACTTCGCCGAGGCGCAGATCCTGCAGGCGCTCGAGATCGACTACATCGACGAGTCCGAGGTGCTGACGCCGGCCGACCTCGAGCACCACGTCGACAAGTGGCAGTTCACCGTCCCCTTCGTCTGCGGCTGCACGAACCTCGGCGAGGCGCTGCGCCGGATCGCGGAGGGCGCCGCGATGATCCGCACCAAGGGCGAGGCGGGAACCGGCGACATCGTCAACGCCGTCACGCACATGCGCTCGGTCTTCGGCCACATCCGGCGGCTGGGCGCGCTTCGCGAGGAGGAGCTCTACGCGGAGGCGAAGGAGCTGCGCGCGCCGTACGAGCTCGTCAAGTGGGTCGCCGAGAACGGGAAGCTGCCGGTCGTGACGTTCACCGCCGGCGGCATCGCGACGCCCGCCGACGCGTCGCTCTGCATGCAGCTCGGCGCCGACGGCGTTTTCGTCGGCTCGGGGATCTTCAAGTCGGGCGACCCGGAGCTGCGCGCGAAGGCGATCGTCGAGGCGACGACGCACTTCCAGGACGCGGAGATCCTCGCCCGTGTCTCGGCCGGCCTCGGCGAGCCTATGGTCGGCATCTCGGCGCAGACGCTCGACCCGAGCGAGCTGCTCGAGACCCGCGGCTGGTAGTGGTCCCTGCCTGTGAGTGAGGCGCCGCTCGAAGATTCCGGCTCGGGCCTCGCTCCGACGGCGCCCGGCTGGTTCGTCGTGAACGTGGGCGACGCGATGTGGCTCACGACCGAGGGCGGAGAGAAGAAACGTTCGGGCTCGGAGTGCTCGTTCGAGACGCCGATGGCGGAGTTCGAGCACCTCGGAGTCCGTATCCATGTCCTGCCGCCCGGCGAGCCGAACGGCTGTTACCACGCCGAGAGCCAGCAGGAGGGCTTCCTGGTCCTGTCCGGCGAGTGCACGCTGCTCGTCGAAGGGGAGGAGCGGACGTTGCGCGCGTGGGACTTCTTCCACTCACCCGCCGGAACGGAGCACACCTTCGTGGGCGCGGGAGACGAGCCGTGCGCGATCCTGATGGTCGGCTCGCGGACTGGCGAGTGGACGGTGCGGTACCCGGTCTCAGAGCTCGCGGCCGGTCACGGCGCAAGCGTCGAGCACGAGACGTCCGAGCCGGACGAGGCGTATGCCGAGTGGGAGCCGTCGCGGCGCGAGCGGCCGTCCACCTGGGACCGTTTGCCCTGGGCCTAGTCCGGCCGGCGAGTCCGTCCGGCGCGGGGGAGACGATCCCCGCGGATGGAGGAGTTCAAGCCGACCTGGACGACGTCGTCGTTCCTCGTCTACACGGGCGGCTCCACGGTGCTCAGCGCCGCGCTCGCCTCGCTCGGGTACCTCGCGAGCCAGTACGGGCCGGGCGCGTTCGCGGCGTGGGCGTTCCTCGTGCTCCTCGTGCTCTACGCGCTCGCGCTTGCGTTCCTGCTCCGGGAGCAGCGCATTGCCGCGGGAGTCTTCGCCTTCGTGTCCGTCGCCGCGTGGGCGGTCTTCGTCGGCGCGCTCTGGGAGTGGTTCGGCTGGCTGAACAAGTCGTTCGACGACTTCTCGCTCGGACGGCTCTCCCTCGAACTGCTCGTGCTCGTCGCCGCACTCGACGACCAGCGGCGCTTCGGCTTTCCGCTCCTTCGCCTCGTCTCGGCGGTCGTGGCGTGGATCTTCGTCCTCGACCTGCTCTCGAGCGGCGGCACATGGTCGGCCGTCGTCACGCTCCTGATAGGTCTCGTCTTCTTCCTCGCGGCGGTCGCGAGCGACAAGCCGTCGGCGTTCTGGCTGCATCTCGTGTCGGGCGTCCTCATCGGCGGCAGCCTTCTCTACTGGTTGCACACGGCCAACTGGCAGTGGTGGCTCGTTGTTGTCATAGCCCTCGTCTACGTGGGGCTCGCCCAGCGGACGAATCGTTCGAGCTGGGCGGTGCTCGGAGCGCTCGGGCTGACCTTTGCGGCCACGCATTTCTCGATCGTCTGGAGCCGCCCGAGCGGGGGCGGTGGATTCGCCCAGGTCACGCCGGGCCTGCCTCCGTACTCGCCGCTCTCTCGGCCCGGAGTGCACTACTTCGGGACGGACGCCGGCTTCAGGGTCTGGGTTCCGCTCGTCACGTTCGCGGCGCTCGGCTTCGGCTTCGTCGCTCTGGGGCTGCTCACGAGCCGCAGGCGCGCGGCGGCCGCAGCCGTTCCGCCTCCCGTCTAGCCCCCGTTACCATCGAAGCAATGGAGCAGCCGCTCAGGATCGGCGTCCTCGCCGTGCAGGGGAACTTCCGCGAGCACGCGGCCGTGCTGCAGCGTCTCGGCGCCGAGCCGGTCGAGGTCCGGCTCCCCGAACAGCTCGAGGGGCTCGACGGGCTCGTCATCCCCGGCGGCGAGTCCACCACGATCAGTCGGTTGATGCGCCTGTACGGCCTCGACGAGGCGGTGCGCGAGTTCGGCGCCCCGATCTTCGGGACGTGCGCGGGGATGATCGTCCTCGACCGCGACCACCTCGGGCTCGGCGACTACCGAACGCGTCGCAACGCGTTCGGTCGCCAGGTGAAGAGCTTCGAGGCGGATCTCGATATCGGCGACGGTGACGAGCCGCTGCGCGCCGTCTTCATCCGCGCGCCGTGGCTCGAGGAGGCGGGCCCCGACGTCGAGGTGCTCGCGGCCCTCGACGGCCATCCGGTGCTGGCGCGCGAGGGCAGACTCCTCGTCGCCGCCTTCCACCCGGAGCTGACCGACGACACTCGCGTCCACGAGCGGTTCCTGACCCTGGTGAGGGAGGAGCGAAGTGTCCGGGCATAGCAAGTGGTCCTCGATCAAGCACAAGAAGGGCGCCGCCGACGCCAAACGCGGCAAGCTCTTCTCGAAGCTGACGCGCGCGATCATCGTCGCGGCGAAGGACGGGGGGCCCGATCCGGCCGGGAATCTCGCGCTGCAGAACGCGATCGAGAAGGCGAAGTCCGCCTCGATGCCGAAGGACAACATCGATCGCGCGATCGCGAAGGGGGCCGGCACCGACTCCGACTCCGCCGCCTACGAGACGGTGGTCTACGAGGGCTACGGTGCGGCGGGCGTCGCGGTGATCGTCGAGTCGCTCACCGACAATCGCAACCGCACGGCGGGCGAGGTGCGGCACATCTTCGACAAGAACGACGGGAACCTCGGCACGTCGGGCTCGGTCGCCTGGCTGTTCGAGCGACGCGGCCTCGTGCTCGTGCCTGCGGACGGCACCGACGAGGACGAGCTGCTGATCGCCGCGGCGGAGGGCGGTGCGGACGACGTCTCGCTGGACGGCTCGAGCTTCCAGGTGCTCTCCGCGGCCGCGGAGCTCGCGACCGTGCGGGAGGCCGTCGCGGATGCGGGCTTCGAGGTCGAGTCGGCGGAGCTGACGATGCTGCCGAAGACGACGGTCGCGGTCGAGGACGAGAATGAGGCGAAGAAGATCCTGCGCCTGATCGACCAGCTCGAGGAGAACGACGACGTGCAGGAGGTCTTCGCGAACTTCGACATCCCGGAACGCGTCCTCGAGTCGGTCGCGGGCTGACGCCGCTTCTGAGCCAGGAGCGCTCTCGGCTTGCCGAGTGTCCTCTCGCCTGACGAGCGCCTCTCGTGAGCGCGCCTCCCTCCGTGGAACAGGATTCGTCCGGCCGGATCCGTAGCTTTCTGTCGTGAAAGTCGTAGGCATCGATCCGGGGACTGCTGCTTGCGGGTACGGAGTCGTCCAAGAAAGCGGAGGCCGCCTCAGGGAGGTGGCGCACGGCTGTTGGTCGACTCCCGCCGGACAGGACACCGTCCTCCGTTTGAAGACGATCCACGACGCGGTGGCGGAGCTCATTGCCGAGCACGCGCCGGATGCGGTGGCGCTCGAGGAGTCGTACGTCGGCGCCGACGCCCGCATCGCGCTCTCCGTCGGGCAGGCACGCGGCGCCGTGCTCGTCGCGGCCGCCAACGCAGGAGTCGCCTGCCGCGAGTATGCCCCGGCCAGCGTCAAGCAGGCGATCTGCGGCTACGGCCGGGCCGACAAGGCGCAGATCCAGCGGATGGTGAAGATGGTCCTCGGCCTTGCCGAGGAACCGACGCCGCACCATGCCGCCGACGCGCTCGCCGTCGCGATCTGCCATGCGCTCGCGCCGCCGCTCTTGCGCGCCGCGGGGTAGGAGAACGTCCGTTCCCGTGCGTAGATTGCGGCCATGATCGCGCGCCTCCGGGGTAAGCCCGTTGCCAACACGCCCGACGGGCTGATCCTGGATGTCGGCGGAGTCGGCTACCTGGTCCATGCGACGCCGACAGCCATCCGCAAGGGCGATTCCGCCGACGAGATCACCGTCGAGACGTACACGCATGTCCGCGAGGATGCGCTCCAGCTCTACGGCTTCGCGGACCGGAGCGAGCGCGAGTTGTTCGTCCAGCTTCTCGCCGTCAGCGGCGTCGGGCCGAAGGTTGCGCTTGCGATCGTCTCCGGTTCGCCGGCCGCCGACCTGCGACGCGCAATCCTCCGCGAAGACTCCGCTCGTTTCCAGGCGATCCCCGGCATCGGCAAGAAGACAGCCGATCGGATCGTCCTCGAGCTCAAGGAGAAGCTGGGCAGCGAGGACATCGCTCCGGAAGCCGGGCCGGATACTCCATATCTCGTGGCCCGCGATGCGCTGGTCGAGCTCGGCTGGTCGCTGCTCGACGCCGAGCGCGCCCTCGCGGACGTCGACGCCGAATTGCCGCCGGAGGAACGCGTCCGGCTCGCGTTGAAACACGCCGCATGAACGCGACGACCCAGTTCCTGACGCCGGCGCTGCGCGAGGACGAGGAGGAGGTCGAGCGAAGCCTCCGGCCGCGCCGGCTCGACGACTTCGTCGGCCAGGCGCGCGTGAAGGAGCAGCTGTCGATCGCGCTCGATGCGGCGAAGGGCCGCGGTGAGGCGCTCGACCACGTCCTCCTCGTCGGGCCTCCCGGGCTCGGCAAGACGAGCCTCGCCCACATCGTCCGCGAGGAGCTCGGCGTCGGCATCCGCTCGGTCGCCGGACCCGCGCTCGAGCGGAAGGACGTCGCCGCGATCCTGACCGCGGTCGAGCCGCGGGACGTCGTCTTCGTCGACGAGATCCACCGCCTGAGCCGCGCTGCCGAGGAGATCCTCTATCCGGCGCTCGAGGACTTCCGGCTCGACATCGTCATGGGCCAGGGGACGGCGGCGCGGACGCTCACGCTCGACCTGCCCCCGTTCACGCTCGTCGGCGCGACGACGCGCACGGGTCTCCTCACCTCGCCGCTCCGCGACCGCTTCGGGATCACGTTCCGGCTCGACTACTACGAGGACGGCGAGCTCGCGACGATCGTGCGCCGCTCGGCCGGGATCCTCGGCGTCGAGATCGCCGACGACGCGGCCGACGAGATCGCGGGCCGCGCCCGCGGCACACCGCGGGTCGGCAACCGGATCCTCCGGCGTGTCAGAGACGTGGCCGAGGTGCGCCACGAGGGCGCGATCACGACCGCGATCGCGCGAGAAGCGCTCGACCTGCTCGAGGTCGACGAGGCCGGGCTCGAACGCCTCGACCGCGAGCTCCTGCGCTCGATCGCCGAGAAGTACGGCGGCGGGCCGGTCGGGCTCAACACGCTCGCGGCCGCACTGGGGGAGGAGCCGGACACGATCGAGTACGTCTACGAGCCGTACCTCCTGCAGCTCGGCTTCCTCCAGCGCACGCCGCGCGGGCGCACGATCACCGCGCTCGGCCGCGCCCATCTCGGCGCCGCACCCGAGCCCGAAACGGACCCGCGCCTCTTCTAGCCTGCGAGAGTGCGCCGCATCCTCGTCACCGGCATGTCGGGGACCGGCAAATCGAGCGCGCTCGCGGAGCTTGCTCGCCGCGGATTCCGGACGGTCGACACCGACGATCTCGGTTGGACGGCGGAGGATGCGGGCGAGTGGTGGGAAGAGGCTCGGATCGCGGCGCTGCTTGCGGAAGTCGGCACGACCCTTTACGTGTCCGGAACCGTGTCGAATCAGGGCCGCTTCTACGACCGCTTCGACGCGGTCGTTCTCCTCAGCGCACCGGCCGAGGTGCTGCTCGCCCGGGTCGCAGCACGCGCGACCAATGACTACGGCAAGTCGCAGGAGGAACGCGAGCTGATTCTCACGCATCTCCGCGAGGTCGAACCGCTGTTGCGCGCGACGTGCACCCACGAGATCGATTCCACCCTGCCGCTGGAGGAGGTCGTCGAGCGGCTCATCGAGATCGGAGGAGGCAGCTAGGGTCCGGGCGTGCCCGAGCTCTGGACACCCGTCCCCGAGCTGCCGCACGAGGCGTTCGTCGAGCGGCTGCACAAGGCGATCGCCTCGTTCGCGGAAGCGGAGGGCGTGGAGAAGCCGATCGTCGAGATCGAGCTCGCCGACAGGTCGCGGTTCGTGCTCGAGCGGATCGAGCCCGACCCGGGCTTCGGGATGGTGACGCTCTACGTGACCGACGCCCGCGACGACGCGCCCGACGCGATGATCATCCCTATCGGCTCCCTGCGGCGGATCGAGCTCCGCTCGGCCCCGGAGAGGGCCGAGAGCATCGGCTTCAGCGTCCCGCCGCCGAGCTAGCTACGCCGCCTGCCGTTCCGGCCCGAACAGCTGCCAGTTCCCCTCGGAGACGACCTCGACGGCGCCGTCGACCACCTGGATTGCGGTGTCGTCGTCGATGGCGTAGGCCGGATTCGGTAGGGCGGCGGCCCAGCGTTCGGCGTGGGCAGTGGTGTTCGTCGGCAGATCGGGATGATCCAGATGAGGGAAGATCGAGAAGTCGACGAGCCCGAGGGCTTCGTCGCCACCGCCGGGCGGGTTCCAGAACTTGAAGTGCTCGCCGATTCGCGGGGTCATCACCATGCTCCCGGCGCTCAGGCCCGCCCAGACCGCGCCGAGCGAAGGCAAGAGCTCGGCGAGCCCCGACTCCCGCATCCAGTGAGCCAGATAGAGCGAGTCTCCGCCTGACACCAGCAGGGCGTCGACTTCCTGAACCATCGGGAGCCAGTTCTTCTCGTCGATGCTGGGCAGTGCGGTGAGCTCGAGCAGGCCCAGCGACTTCCAGCCCAGGTCGCACAACGGGGTCCCGGGGTTCCGGCCGGTGATGAACCGGAAAGCCGGTCCGGGCAACGCCAAGGGGTGTCCGTAGGCCGCGGTGGGGATGATGAGAGCGGTGGACTCGGCGATCGGCTTCCCGAGCAGGTCCTCCAGTGCGTTGCGGATGCTCCGGTTCTTGATGCCGGCCGAAGTAAGGAGGAGTTTCATCACCTCATGGAGACTCGGCGTACGCGCGCAAATCATCGCTCGCCGGCCTGAACCGCCAGGTGGCGGCGACGAGCCACGGCGCGATCAGCAGCGCCATCACGTCGAACCAGACGTAGCCGCTCGCGACACCGCTCGGCGGATTGCCGTCCGGAATCCCGAGCCCGGGTAGCGTGGTCGCCCAGCGCCACGTCCCGATCGACGTTCCGTACAGCTCGAGCGCCGCGACCGCCAGGAACACGCCGGCGTACACGGCCCGGGAGCGCGACCGCCAGAGGAAGACGAGCAGCAGCGGGACACCGACCGCGCCGGCGACGTCGAGTCGCGGCAGGACGGTCAGGCCGGCAATCCCCCAGACAGCCGCGCCGATCGCTGCGGCCCAGACGAGTGGGCGCTCGCGGACGGTGCGGCTGAGTGCGATGCCGCTCAGGAAGACGAGCCCGTGGGCGGGCGGGATGAAGAGCGGCAGGTTGTGCAGGCGGTAGTGGTAGACGCCCCAGACGAGCGAGCCCGTGACCTCGCCGACCGTCGCGAAGAGCACGACGCCGACGGCCTGAGCTCGAGCGAGCGGGACGAGCGGCCGCAACGCGACGGCGAGCACGACGAACGTCAGCACCCCGAGCGCGAGCTGCCCGCCACGCGAGACCTGCGTGTCGAGGGCGAGGAGCCCTGCCAGGTACGCAGGCAACGCGACTGCATACCAGCGAGGCGGCGTCATCTCCGGTACTGGAGCTCGTGCCAGCTCGGCGTGGGGAGCAGCTCGAGCAGGGCGCGGCCGCCGTTCGTGTCGGCGAAGGTGAAGTCCTGCCGTTCGTCGTCCCAGTCCACCTCGAGCAGGCCTTCCTTGACGCGGTGGTCGAGCCACGCGCCGCGGAAGACGAGCTTCTTCAGCCAGTAGACGAGCGACTCGCCGCGGACGAGCGCGAGCGCGTCCCAGTTGCGGACGAGGTACTCGCCGAGCGCGCTGCGCGGCGTCTCGATCGCGTCGCGTTCGACGAGCTCGACGAGGTCGGCGGTCTCGTCCTCGTCCAGCTCGGGGCCGGACACGAGCCCGAGCCGGACCGCCGCCGCCGTGACGCGCTCCTCGAAGTCGAGGCTGCTGAAGGAGAAGCGGTAGCCCAGGAACTCGACGACGTAGTCGTCGCCCGAGTGGTAGTTGCCGGCCGCTTCCACGGCGGCAGCGTACCCTGACGCCATGCGGGTACTCCGCTATCCGGCGGCGCTCCTGGTCGTCCTCGGACTTGTCGCGCTCACGGCCTGGGCGCTCGCCTGGCCGTTCGAGAAAGCGGCCTACCTCGCGCCCGTGATCGTGGTGGGCGGAGCCGCCGCAGTCGGTCTTCTCCTGCTGTGGGGCAAGGTCGCGTACAGCTCGCTGCAGGAGTCGCGGCACCCGAGGCGCGTGCTCGCCTACTGGCTCCTCGGCCTCGGTCTACTCGTGCTGCTGACCGTGCTCGGGGTCAAGCTGCCGAACGAGGGCGGATAGCAGCCGGTCGATCTCCTCGCGCGTCGTATAGGCGGCGACCGAGACGCGAAGGAGGTCGTCCTCCGCGCCGCCGACCGGAACCTCGAGGAGATGCCGCGTGAAGAGGTCGTCCGACAGTTCCGGTGCGGAGCGGGGGAGGCGGACAGTCGCCATCTGCGCGAGCATCGCGTCCGGTGCCAGCGGTTCGGTCCCCAGCAGCTCGCAAAGCTCTGTGCGAGCGTCGCGCGTGAGGGCGCGGCAGCGGTCGCAGACTCGATCCCAGTCTCGCTCGGCCTGGAAGCGGATGGCGTCGGCGACGGCAAGCCAGGCCGCGGGATCTTGCGTTCCCTGCAGCTCGATCCGCTGAGAGAAGTCCCTCCCCTCCGCGTAGCCCCAACTGACGATGGCGGCGTCGACGGTGTCCTGGTGCTCGGGTCGAACGTGAAGGAAGCCGGCGCCTTTTGGACCGCACAGCCACTTGTGCGCGTTACCGGCATAGAAGTCGGCCCCGAGCGCGGTGAGATCCACCGGCACCTGGGCAGGGGCGTGGGCGCCGTCGACGATCGTGACGAGACCCAGCTCGCGGGCGCGGATGACGATCTCGTCCACCGGCAGGACGAGCGCAGTCTCCGAGGTGACGTGGCTGACGTAGACGACGCGTGTCCGTTCACCCGTGGCCGCGAAGAGCCCTTCGACGAGCTCGCTCGGGTCGTGGAGCGGGAGTGGGATGGGCGTCCGGACGTAGCGTGCGCCCGTGCGGCCGCAGATCCAGTCCCACGCGAGATCGCAGGCGCCGTACTCGAGGTCGGTCGCGAGAACCTCGTCGCGCGGCTGTAGGTCGAGTGAACGGGCCGCGAGGTTGACGCCCGTCGTCGCGTTCTGGACGAAGGCGAGATCCTGTTGGGGGCATCCGACGTAGTCGGCGAGGGCTGTCCGCGCGTCGTCGAGGAGGCCGGCCAGGCGGCGGTGGAGGAAGTCGACGGGCTCGAACTCGAGCTCCCGCTGCCAGGCCTGGTAGCGCTCGAAGACCGGCCGTGGGCAGGCGCCGAACGACCCGTGGTTCAGGAAGGCGATCTCGGGATCGAGGAGGAACTCGCGCCGCAACTCGGCTGCCGAAGGAGCGGCCATGGTGCCCCTCTTCTACTCCATCCCTAACCCCCACCCACCCCGGGGACCGGTCAAGCCTGCCGCTATCCAGGTCACGCGTCGGTCGCGGCTTCGTCACGAGACTCCGGCAATCGAGATGCGACTGTCTCTTCCGGCCGGGCTCCTGGACCGATTCCGTCCGCCCCTCGCCGTAGCTTGGCTGCACATGCACGAAGGCACCTGGACACTTGCCGATTGCCCGCTCGCCGACCGGAGCGAGCTCGTCCGCACACTCGGAATCTCCGAGCTGACCGCGGCCGTGCTCGTGCGGCGCGGCTACTCCGACCCCGCCGACGCGCAGCGCTTCCTCGAGGGAGAGCTGCCCCCGCACGACCCATTCCTCCTCGGTGACATGGCGGCCGCGTGCGCCCGGATCCGCGCCGCGGTCGACGAGGGCCTCCGGATCTGCGTCCACGGCGACTACGACGTCGACGGAATCGCCGCCACAGCCCTCGCCGTCCTCCTCCTGCGCGAGCTTGGCGCCGATGTCGCCTGGCATCTGCCGAGTCGCTTCGACGAGGGCTACGGCGTCCGCAGCGAGACGCTCGCCCGCCTGGCCGACGACGGTTGCGGGCTCGTCCTCACGGTCGACTGTGGAATTACGGCCGCGGCCGAGGTGGCCGAGGCAAGGCAGCGCGGCCTCGACGTCGTCGTCACGGACCATCACCGACCGGCCGAGACGATGCCCGACTGTCCGGTCGTCGCTACGCGCCCGTCCGCGTATCCCTTCCCCGAGCTGTGCGGCACCGGAGTCGTCTACAAGCTCGGGCAGGCCCTGTTCGGCATCGAGTCCGAGGTGCCCCGGCGACATCTCGACCTCGTCGCTCTCGCGACGATCGCCGACGTCGTCCCGCTCGTCGACGAGAACCGGTCGCTCGCAATCGCCGGGCTGCGCGCCCTCGCGCGCACCACGAAGCCAGGACTGCGCGCGCTCATGCAGAGCGCAGGCGTCGATCCGGCGACGGTCGACGCAGGTGCGGTCGGGTTCCGCCTCGCGCCGCGCCTGAACGCGGCCGGGCGCCTCGGCCACCCCGGCGAGGCCCTCGAGCTCCTCCTCACGGCAGACGAGGCCGAGGCGCGCAGGCTCGCCGACTCGCTCGAGGAGCTGAATCGCGAGCGACAGGCCGTCGAAGGCAGGATCCTGCGCGAGGCTACGGCGCAGGTCGAGGCCTGGCCACCCGAGAAGCGAGCCAGGCGCGCCTACGCCGTCGCCGGGGCCGATTGGCACGAGGGCGTCATCGGCATCGTCGCCTCACGACTCGTCGACCGCTACCACCGTCCGGTCGTCCTCATCGCAGGCACCGAGGGTGACTGGAAGGGATCCGGGCGTTCGATCCCCGCCTTCGACCTGCATGCCGCCCTCGGATCCTGCGCCGCCCTCCTCGGGCGCTGGGGAGGCCATCGCGCCGCGGCCGGGCTCTCGATCGCGCCGGAGAACGTCGAGGCGTTCGCTGAGGCGTTCGCGGAGCAGGCGGCCGCCGTGCTCGAAGCGGAGGACCTCGAACCGGTGACGTCGATCGATGCCGTCGTCCCCCGCGGAGCCGACCTCTCCCTCGGCCTCTGTGCCGAGCTTGCGAGGTTGGCGCCGTTCGGGCTCGGCAACCCCGCACCGACGCTGCTCGCTCCGGGCTGCGGGCTCGCCGAGCTCGCGACCGTCGGCGACGGCAAGCACCTCCGCTTCCGCGTCCGGCGCGACGGAAGAGACGCCGGCAGTGCGATCGCCTTCGGGCAGGGCGCGCGCCTCGAGCTGCTCCGCCCCGACTCCGCGTACGACGTCGCGTTCCGTCTCGAGGAGAACCGCTGGAACGGCACGGTCGCGCCCCAGCTCGTCGTGCGCCGCGTGTTTCCGAGCCCGCCACGCTACCTCGAGTTGCGCGAATGGCTCGGCGAGGAGTGGCGCAAGCCCGCCGCCTCTCGCGACGCCGAGGCAGCGGCGATCTTCGCCGACCTCGATTTGGTCGAGGGAGGTTCTCGCCGCGACCTGCTCGAGTCGCCTCGCTTCCGCGCTCTCCTGGCTGCCGTGCCGTCGCTCGCGCGCGCTGCGTGATCCGCCTCGCCCAGGCGGGCGACTCGCAGGCGATCCTCGAGGTGCGCCGGGAGGCGTTCGGCGGCGCCGACGTCCCCCGGCTCGTCGGCGAGCTGCGCGAGCGGGCGGATCTCTACGTTCCGGAGCTCTCGTTCGTCGCGGAGGAGGACGGCGAGGTCGTGGGACACGTCATGAACACGTGGAATCGGCTGGAGGAGACCGACGAGCGACTCCTGCAGCTCTCGCCGCTCGGGGTCCTCCCGGCGCACCAGCGGCGCGGCCACGGCTCCGCCCTCGTGCAGACTTCGCTCGACGCGGTCCGGGCCATCGGCGAGCCGCTGCTGCTCGTCGAAGGCGCTCCTACGTATTACGGCCGCTTCGGCTTCGTCCGCGCGGACGAGCTCGGACTGCTACCGCCGCCCGAGGCCCGGTACGACTGGGCGTTCCAGGTCGCCGTGCTCGAGCCCCAAGCCGAGCTGCCGCAAGGGCAGGTCGTCTACTCGGAGCCGTTCAGGCACTGAGCGAGCGCGAGCGCGAGCCGCAGAGCGGCGCGATATCGGCGATATACGGCCATGGAAAGCGTCACTTCGTCCCTCCATCGACCGTTCCTCCCGCACGGATTAGCGCGAAAACCCCTGAGTACACTGAGACGGTGACAACGGTTGCGGCAGGCGAGCGGCACGAAGAGCTCCTCGAAGGGCTGCTCGCCGAGCTCGCCGCTCAGCGCGCCGAGGTCGACGTCGAGCTGGTCACGCGCGCCTTCCGCTTCGCCGCCGCCGCGCACGAGGGGCAGCAGCGCCGCTCCGGCGAGCCCTTCATCACGCACCCGGTCGGCGTCGCCACGATCTGCGCCGGTTTGCGCCTCGACGAGCAGACGATCGCCGCTGCGCTCCTCCACGACGTCGTCGAGGACACCGGCGTCGAGCTCGACACCTTGCGCGAGGAGTTCGGGGACGAGATCGCCGCGTTGGTCGACGGCGTCACGAAACTGACGCGCGTCCAGTTCCAGACGCGCGAGCAGGCCGAGGCCGAGAACTACCGGAAGATGATCGCCTCGATGGCCGAGGGGCGAGAAGGCGTCATCATCGTCAAGCTCGCCGACCGCCTCCACAACCTCCGCACGATCGAGTACCTCGGCAAGCAGAAGCAGATCCAGAAGTCGAAGGAGGCGCTCGAGGTCTATGCGCCGCTCGCGCATCGGCTCGGCATCCACGCCGTCAAGTGGGAGCTCGAGGACCTCGCCTTCCAGACGCTCCATCCGCGCAAGTACGCCGAGATCAAGACGATGGTCGCCGAGCGGCGCGCCGACCGGGAAGGTCATGTCGCCGAGGCTGCCGACGTGCTGCTGCGCGAGCTCGAGAAGGTCGACATCCCGGTCGATATCTCCGGGCGGGCCAAGCACTTCTACTCGATCTACGACAAGATGGTCCGCAAGGGTCGCGAGTTCAACGAGATCTACGATTTGACGGCGATGCGCGTCATCGTCGAGCGCAACGGCGAGGAGGGAACGCGCGACTGCTACGGCGCGCTCGGCCTCATCCACTCCCTCTGGAAGCCGATGCCCGGCCGGTTCAAGGACTACATCGCCATGCCGAAGTTCAACGGCTACCGCAGTCTCCATACGACCGTCATCGGTCCGGAAGGGCGGCCGTTGGAGATCCAGGTCAGGACACGCGAGATGCACCAGACCGCTGAGCTGGGCGTCGCCGCCCACTGGCAGTTCGACAAGCTCGGCAAGAAGGTCGCGGACGACGAATGGCGGTCGTGGGCACAGCAGGTGATCGCCAACGAGGACGAGACCAACGCGAGCGAGTTCGTGCAGGCGCTCCGCACCGACCTTTTCGACGAAGAGGTCTTCGTCTTCACGCCGAAGGGCGAAGTGAAGACCCTCCCGGCCGGCGCGACGCCGATCGACTTCGCCTACGCCGTCCACACCGACGTCGGCCACCGCACCGTCGGCGCGAAGGTGAACGGGCGGATCGTGCCGCTCCACTATCGGCTCCGCAGCGGCGATCGAGTCGAGATCCTCACCGGGAAGTCGGCGGCGCGCGGGCCGTCACGCGACTGGCTGTCGCTCGTCGCCTCCTCGCGTGCGCGCAACAAGATCCGCCAGTTCTTCTCGCGCGAGCAGAAGGAGGATCTCGAGGCGAAGGGCCGCGAGACGCTCGAGAACGCGCTCAAGGGCCAGAACCTCCCGTACAAGAAGCTCGCGGGCTCGGCCGTTCTCGCCGGGGTGATCCGCGAGTCCGGTTACAAGAAGGCCGAGGACTTCTACATCGCGCTCGGCTCGGGAAAGCTGACCGCCTCGAAGATCGTCGACAAGGTTCTCCAGCAGCTCAAGGTCGGCGAGGTCGCCGAGGAGACGGTTCCCGTCAAGCGGCCTCGCGCCCGCGAGGCGACCGGCAGCGACAGCTACGGGATCAACGTGATCGGCGTCGAGGACGTCCTCGTCCGGCTCGCGAAGTGCTGCACGCCCGTCCCCGGCGACGACATCGTCGGCTACATCTCGCTCGGGAAGGGGATCACGATTCATCGGGGCGACTGTCCGAACGTGCGCGCGCTGCGTCGCAACCCCGAGCGGTTCACACCGGTGGAGTGGGAGGGAGGCGGTAGTCAGAGCTTCCGCGTCCAGATCGCCGTCGACTCCTGGGACCGGCCGCGCCTGCTCGAGGACGTCGCCCGCACCTTCGCCGAGCACGGCTCGAACATCGTCTCCTACGGCGGCACGGTCGAGGACCAGATGGCCCGGAACTGGTACGTGGCCGAGGTCGGCGACGTGAAGGAGCTCCGCGGCCTGCTCTCGTCGCTACGCAACATCGACGGCGTCTTCGACGCGCGCCGCGTCACACCGTCCTAGCGTCAGCTCTGCCAGATCTCGCCGCCGGTGTCCCAGCCGACGAGGCAAAGGTCTGCGATCGCGGAGGCGACGGTTTCGAGCTCCGCCCTCGCGATCTCCCCGTCGGCCGCGAGCTGGGCGACGCGCGTGCCGCGCCAGAGGACGGGGACGGCCGTGCGTCGAGCCGGATCCGGCGTGCCGGACTCCGGCCCGAGCACGAGGCTGTCCTCCTCGGCGAAGGAGATCCCGGCCCAGGTGCAGTCCTCCCGGGACGCGAGCTCCGCGACCGTCGCCCGGAGCTGATCGTCCGCGTCAGTCGACACCGAACGGGGCTCGATACTCGTCGGGGACAGGAACGGGCCGTCGGCTCTCCCGGTCGATGAAGACGAGTGTCTGGTGCGCGGTCACGAGCAGCGCTCCCTCGGGCACGTTGAACGCGGCGAACTCGAAGGTCACGCTCGTCCGCCCGATCCGCGCGAGGCGCACCTGGATCTCGAGCTCGTCGTCGAAGCGGGCCGGCGCGAAGTACTCGACGTCGTTCGCGCGCATCACGAATTCGCCGCCCAGGTCGGCGTGGAGGAGACCGAGCGAGCGCAGGTACTCGCCCCGGGCGAGGTCGAAGTACGGGTTGTAGCGCCCGTAGTAGACGACTCCCTGGGCGTCGGTGTCGGAGAAGCCCACCCTCGTCCGCGTGGCGAAGGCGTACTCGCTACTCACGAACGGATCACCTCGAGCACCTCGTCGCGCTTCCGCTCCATGAGCTCCTCCGAGGTTGCCTCGAGGTTGAGGCGCAGCAGCGGCTCGGTGTTCGAGGGGCGGACGTTGAAGTGCCAGTCGTCGAAGTCGACCGAGATGCCGTCCAGGTGCGAGACGCGACCTTCACCGCCGTATCGCTCCTTCAGCTCCTGCAACTTCAGCGCGACGTCCGGGACAGGGGTGTTGAGCTCGCCCGTGATGAAGTAACGCGAGCGCAGCGGCTCGAGGATCTCCGACAGCCGCCGGCCCTTCCTCGAGATCAGCTCGAGCATGAGCAGGAACGGAACGACGCCCGAATCGGCCTGGCTGAAGTCGCGGAAGTAGTAGTGGCCCGAGACCTCTCCGGCGAATGCCGCGTCCTCCTTCCGCATCCGCGCCTTGATGAAGGCGTGGCCAACGCGGTTCACGAGCGGGATGCCGCCGTCGCGCTCGATCGTGTCGGGCACCCCCCGGCTGGCGCGGACGTCGTAGATGATCTTCGCGCCCGGCTCCCGCGCGAGCACGCTCTCGGCAAAGAGAGCGGTGACGAAGTCGCCGGGGACGAACTCTCCCGTGTCGTCGACGAAGAAGCAGCGGTCGGCGTCGCCGTCGAACGCCACGCCGAGATCGGCGCCCTCCTCGAGCGTCTTGCGAACGATGAACTCCCGGTTCTCGGGCAGCAGCGGGTTCGGCTCGTGATCCGGGAACGAGCCGTCGGGCTCGAAATAGCAGCGGACCGCATCGACCGGCAGCCGCTCGAGCACCGGCGGGAGCATCGACCCCGCCATTCCGTTCGCCGCGTCGATCACGACTCGCAGCGGCGCGATCGCGGATACGTCGACGAAGGAGAGCACGCGCTCGACGTACGCGGGCCAGATGTCGTACCCCTCGACCGAGCCCGCAGGCACCGCTTGTAACAGACTGTTACTTGCGAGGGCTCTGTCGCGGACGTCGAGGAGGCCCGACTCGCCTCCGACTGGGAGCGCGCCGCGGCGCACGAGCTTCATGCCCGTGTACTGCTTCGGGTTGTGCGACGCAGTGACCATGATCCCGCCCTCGAGCCCGAGCGAGCCGACCGCGAAATAGACCATCTCCGTGCCGACGAGCCCGAGGTCGAGCACGTCCGCGCCGGCCGCCGCGGCGCCGCGCATCACGGCCTCTTGCATTGCAGGCGACGAGAGCCGCATGTCGCGGCCGACCGCGATCCGCTTCGGCTCGAACTGCTCGACGTAGGCACGCCCGATCGCCTCGGCTCCCGCCTCGTCCAGCTCGTCGGGATAGATCCCGCGCACGTCGTACGCCTTGAACACCTTTGGATCGAGCACGGGCGCGATGCTATGCGACTCTATGACGGTGCTCGACCACATCGGAATCGGGGTCGCCGACTACGGGCGCAGCAAGACGTTCTACGAGCAGGCCCTGGCGCCGCTCGGCTACAGCCTCCTCCTGGAGTTCTCGGGAGCCGCGGCCGGGTTCGGCAGAGACGACGGAGGCAGGCCGTCGTTCTTCATCGAGGCGCACGGTGAGCCGGCGCGCGGGCGGCTCCACATCGCCTTCGGCGCGGAGAGTCGCGAGCTCGTCGACGCCTTCCATGCCGCCGCTCTCGAGGCGGGAGGAACCGACAACGGCGCGCCCGGCCCTCGCTGGTATCACGACGACTACTACGGCGGCTACGTCCTCGATCCCGACGGCAACAACATCGAAGCCGTCTGCCACGAGCCCGGCTAGGGAGCGGCGAGGAGGACGTCGCCGATCGCCCGCGTCGACGCGGCGTCAGGTGCCTCGCTGATCACCGTCGCCGGCCGCTCGAACCCGCGCCAGCGCCTCTCGCAACGGCTCCGCGCGCAGCGTCCCCTCGCCGTAGGGAAGGTGCTTCGTCTCGTTTCGGTTCGCGTACTGGATGTCGCTGAAGTGGATGTGGAACGGCGCATCCGGCTCGAGCACGGCGTCCGCGCCGGTCAGTGCCTCCGCGAAGGCGTCCGCCTCGAGGAACGCCCCGTCGCTCGTCGCGTGCATGTGGGCGAAGTCGAGAACCGGGCGGACGAAGTCGACCTGAGCCGCGATCGCCAGCACGTCGTCCACGGTGCCGAGGTCGCGCACGCGGCCCATCACCTCGACGCCGAACGGGACGAGCCGCTCCTTCTTCTCCAACCGCGCGCGCAGGTCGCCCAGCTGGTCGACGACGTCTGCGATCGCCCGCTCCCGCTCGCGCCCGAGCAGAAAGCCCGGATGGAAGACGATCAGCCGCGCGCCGCAGGCCTTCGCGAGGCCCGCCGTGTGGTCGAGCATCCCCAGGGCCATCTTGAACTTCTTGCCGCGGTCGGCGTGACCCATGAAGGCCGCGAGCGGCGCGTGCACGGAGAGGGCGACGTCGGCGGCAGCCGCTGCGGCGCCGAACGCGGGAGCCGTCTCGTAGTCGAGCCAGAAACCGCTGACGAAGCCGACCTCGCAGGCCCGGTAGCCCTCGGCCGCGAGCGCGGCGAACACTTCCTCGAACATCGGTGCCTCCGGCAGTCCGGCCGGCCCGTAGCGGATCTCCCCCATGGTCGGAGCCTATGCCGCCCGGCCGTGTCGTCCGACCCTGTTCCTACTTTTTCCCCATGCGCCAAGCGCCCTTCCAGAATCGATCTGCTCGAGCTCGACATCGACCTTCGCCTGGCCGACCTCTGGCGTGAGACTCTCGACGTGACGGACTGGAATCTCGAGGTCGTGGCCGCATTTCTGCGAGCGGCCTACGGGAAGGGCTACTGCGACGCGCTGACCGAGGACGCACCCGGCTCGCTCTGTCACGAGCACGGATACCGCATTCCGGCGCGCCAGCGCGCGAAGACGCCCAAGAGCTAGCACGCACTGCCGCTCCCCGCGGCGGGTGAGGGCTACGATGCGGAGCGTGGGATCCAGTCCTGCGCGGCTCGTAATCGCCCTCTCGGTGGCGGCTGCGCTCGCCGTCTTCGTCGTGTACACGGCGCTCGCCGGTAACGGCGTCGCCGACGTCACGCCGAGCACGCTCGCCGGCCACAAGGGCGACGTCTCGCTCGTCGGCAAGGTCGTCGGCACACCCCAGGGCTATGCCCACACGAGCGGCGGTCTGCGCTTCCGCATCAAAGACATCGGAAAAGCGACGGCTGCACGCGTGCAGGTCGTGTACCACGGCAGCGTCCCCGACCTATTCAAGGCGGGAAGCGATGTCGTCCTCGAGGGCAAGCTCCACCTGGGTGTCTTCGTCGCGAAGCCGGGCTCGCTCTCGACGAAGTGCCCCGACCATTACGGACCTAGCAAGTCGTCCAACACCTGATGGCCCCGCTCGGGCGCGCCGCGCTCCTCCTCAGCTTCGGGCTCGTCGCCTACGCGCTGATCGCCGGCTCGTATGCCGCGTGGAAACGGCGGAGGCGGCTCGCGCTCTCGGCCCAGAACGCGCTCCTCGCAGCCTTCCCGACGACGCTGATCGCCGCGATCATCCTGCTCGTCGCACTCGGACGCCGCGACATGACGTTCGTCTACGTCTGGCAGCACACGAGCCACAAGCTGCCGCTCGGCTACGCGCTGTCCGCCTTTTGGGGCGGCGCGGAAGGTTCGCTCCTGCTCTGGCTGCTCGTGCTTACCGGCTATGCGGGACTCGCGGTGTGGCTCAACCGCCGCTCGCGAGACCTCATTGCCTGGACGGTGCCCGTGTTCGGGCTCGTCGCCGTCTTCTTCGCCTTCATGCTCTGCTTCGTCTCGAGCCCGTTCAACGTCCAGCCGGCGCCCACGGACGGCCGGGGGATGGTGCCGAGCCTGCAGAACCCGTACATGCTCGCCCATCCGCCGATGCTCTATCTCGGCTACGTCGGACTCACGGTCCCGTTCGCCTTCGCGATGGGCGCGCTCCTCTCGGGCCGGACGGACGAGCGCTGGATCGTCGCGACGCGCCGCTGGACGCTCGCGGCCTGGACGTTTCTCGGCGTCGGGCAGCTGATCGGCTCCCACTGGGCGTACGTCGAGATCGGCTGGGGCGGCTACTACGCCTGGGATCCCGTCGAGAACGCCGCGCTCATGCCGTGGCTCGCGGCGACGGCGTTCCTCCACTCGGTGATGATCCAGGAGAAGCGCGGAATGCTGAAGGTCTGGAACATGATCCTCGTCGCGCTCGCCTTCAACCTCTCGCTCTTCGGCACCTTTCTCACGCGCTCGGGCGTGCTCAACTCGATCCACTCGTTCTCGAAGAGCTCGATCGGCGGCTGGTTCCTCGCGCTTCCTCGGCGCTGATGGTGTTCTTCTCGATCGCGCTCATCCGCTGGCGCCTGCCGTTGCTGCGGACGAAGACGAAGCTCGAGTCGCTCGTCTCGCGCGAGGCGACGTTCCTCTACAACAACCTGCTCCTGGTCGCGCTTTGCCTGACGATCCTCTGGGGCGTGCTCTATCCGATCGTCTCTCAGGCACTGCGCGGCGACCAGCGGTCGGTCGCGGGGCCGTACTACGACTTCTTCCTCCACACGTTCGGGCTGCCACTCCTGCTCCTCATGGGGATCGGTCCGCTCGTGGCCTGGCGGAAGGCCTCGCTCCGCTCGCTGAGCAAGACGTTCGTCATCCCGTTCGCGGCTGCGGTCGTGACCGGCGTCGTGCTGCTCGCGCTCGGCTTCGCAAGCTCGCTGCCGGGGCTGCTCACGTACACGTTCTCGGCCTTCGTCGCCGCGTCGATCGTGCTCGAGTTCGTGCGCGGGAGGGCGGCGGCCGGCGGGATCTTCCGCTTGATCGGCCGTAACCGGCGGCGCTACGGCGGCTACATCGTGCATGCCGCGATCGTCCTGCTCGCGATCGGGATCGCCGGCTCGAGCGCGTACCAGACGCAGCGGGAGCGAGTGTTGAGGATCGGTCAGTCGATGGACGCCGCCGGCTACACGCTCACGTACACCGGGCTCACGGGCGTCAAAGGCCCGGACTACAACGGCTACCGCGCACAGCTCGTGGTGACGGGGCACGGCGAGCGCTTCCGGCTCGATCCGGGCGCGAACCATTACTTCATCGAGGGCGTCGCGAACGAGGCGTCCATCTACCACGATCCGCGCTCGCTCGGCGACGTCTTCACGACGGCCACGGTCGCTCCGCACACGGCGAACCTCGATCTCAAGGTCTTCGTGAAGCCGCTCGTCAACCTCATCTGGGCCGCCGGCTTCCTGTTCGTCGCGGGCGCGCTGATTGCGATGTGGCCCGACGCGGTCGAGCAGCGGCGACTTGCCGCGCGGTACGCGGCCGGCGCGGCCCCAGCAGGGATCTGACATGGGACTGGCGCTTGCGGTGGCGGCGGTGCTCGCGGTCGTCATCGTCGTCTTCGTCGCGCGGCCGTTCCTCCGCGACCCGGCCCCGGCGAGCGACCGTCTCGACGAGCTCGCCCCCGAGGCACGGCAGCGGCTGGCACTGGCAGAGGAGCGGGATCGCGCGCTCGCCGCGCTGAAGGAGCTCGAATTCGACCACCGCACGGGAAAGATCTCCGACGAGGACTACCGCGCGCAGGTCGGTCCGCTCCGCAGACAGGCCGCTCACGCGTTACGTGCCCTCGAACACGGGGAACAGACCGACGATGACCGCGTCCCCGATCGAGGACAACGCGTGCCGTAAGTGCGGCGAGGCGCTCGCGCCCGGGGCGCGCTACTGCCCGCACTGTGGCGCGCCGGTTCGCGAACTGCCGCCACTCGAGACCGTTCCAGGCCCGGCAGTCCACGCGAATGTCGAGCGGCGCTGGCTCGGGCTGCCCGCGCGCTTCGTCGTCCTCTGTCTCGGCTTCGCGGCGCTCGGCGCGTCGATCGGCCTCTTCGCGACCGGGAGCTGGGTGCTGGGCGTCGTCCTCCTGCTCCTCTCGGGCATCCTTCTCGCCGGGCTTGTGGAGGCGACCCGTCGGAGCGGAGATGCGTGGCTCCGGCACTCCTCCCGCCTGGCCGCGGACGGCCGCGCGCGCGCCGCGACGGCTGCCGAGGTGTGGCGGGCGAGCCTCGACGCATCTGTTGCCCGCTGGCGGACGCGGTCGCGGCTCGATTCGATCGCGGTCGAGCGCGGTCCGGCCTTCCGGGCGTTGGGCGAGGCGGCGTGGGGCGGCGATAGGGGCGCCGAACGCGATGCTCGGCAGCGGCTCGTGGACCTCGAGCTGGAGACGAAGCGCCTCGAGGAAGACCTCGCGGAACGGCTCGCGAGCGCCGAGGAGAGGATTCGCCGCGCCCGTCTCCCGGTACAAGACACCGTGATGGTGACGCCAGACAGTGCTGGAAGCGTCGTCGGCAAAGCCAACGACGCCCGGCAGGAAGAGCCGGGGCCGAACGCTCCCTATCCGCCGCCGGACGAGGGCAACCCGCCCGAGCCGGCGCAGGTTCCCGAGCCGTACCCACCGCCCGACGAGGGGACGCCGCCGGTACCGGTGCCCGATCCCGGGCAGCCCGAGAGCGAATAGCACTTAGGACTCGCATCGAAATGAAGCACGGGCTGCCCGGACAAAACGAGTTCTTCCGGTATCAGCAGCCGACGCCGTTAGGCTCCGCCGGGCCATGGTCGGCGTCCACCATGCGGTCGCGTTCGCGGTCCTCGCTGCGACGTTCGGGGCGGCCGGGGTCGGCGCCTGGACGTACTACCGCCACCGGGAGCCGCGTGGGCTCCTGACGCACCTGCTCGCGCTCGCGCAGACACTGCTCGTCGCCCAGGTCGGGATCGGGCTCCTCCTCCTCTCGAGCCATCATCGAGCCGCCGACCGGCTCCACTACCTGTACGGGACGCTCTCGCTGCTCGCCGTGCTCGCGCCCTGGATGTACGCGCCGACGGAGCGGCGCGGGCGCCTCGCGTGGTTCACCGGCGCTACCGTGGTTGCAGGAGCGCTCGCGGTGCGGGCGTACATGACCGCGACATGAGCAGGTTCTTCTCGCGCATCAACCCGACCCTCCGGGGGCTGCTGATCCTCGCGGCGATCGCCGGGCTCGTGGTCGTGTTCCAGCTCGAGCAGACGCTCGTGGCGCTGGCCACGATCGCGCGCATCGCGTTCCTCCTCGCGATCGCGTACTTCATCTTCCTCGTCTGGCGGGAGCGTCGGGAGGGGATCTCGCTGTGGTCGCAGCGCGCGCAGTGGGTCTTCTACGGCGCCGCGATCACCGCGGTCGCCGACGTCGGGCTCTACTGGTACGGCGGCGCCGTCGGGTACCAGATCCTCGCCTTCGTCGCGGTGCTCGCGCTGTGCGGCTTCGCCATGTGGCGCACCTGGCGCGACCAGCACACCTACGCGTAGCGCTTACGCCTCGACGCGGGCGGACGCGCCGTCCAGCGCATTCAGCGCCTCGCGAATCGGCACGTGGCGGCCGACGAAGATCGGCGTGTCGCGCTCGGTGTACCGCGAGGCCTCGCTGTCGCGCAGGCGCAGCATGAGGTGCATGAAATCGGCCGGCTCCTCGCACTCGAAGGCGGTCATGAACTCCTGGTCGTCGATCCCGAACGAGTACGTCGTGTGGTTCTTGATACCCGGGAACTCCTCGCGGCCGATCCGGATGTGCTCGTCCATCGCCCGCTGACGCTCCTCCTCGGTGAGCGCGTACCACGGGCGCACCTTCACGAACGGGTAGACGACGAGGTAGGGGAGGCCGTGCGGCGTGATCTTCCGCGCCTTGCGGGCGCTCGTGTACTGCGACGCCTTGGTGGTCGCGAGATACGAGTACGGCGTCTCGAGCCAGCCGGCGAGCGGCGTCGCGTTCAGGGCCGCGCCGAGCTCGAGCAGGTCGTCGAAGCGCTCGGTGATCTTCCAGAGGAAGAAGTCGCAGTCGGGGCGGGTTCCCGTCACCGTGTACGCGCGCAGATGCTCGAAGCGCTCCGCGAACGCCTCGACCACCTCGGCGAACAGCTCCTTCTGATGGTGGCGGTCGGACTCGCGCCGCCAGGCAGGATCGACGCGGTAGCACGTGTACGCGACGTACTGGCCCTCCACGGGTCGCATGCTAGCCACGGCGATAGGCTTGGCTCTCCTGCAGGAACGAACGAAGGGAGCCGAAGTTGAGGACGGTATTCGCCGGCGGACGCGTGTTCGACGGGACCGGCGCGGCGGTTGCAGAGGCCGACGTAGCCGTGGTCGACGGACGGATCGTCGAGGTCGGCGTCGGACTCGACGGCGACGAGCAGGTCGACGTTTCCGGCTCGACGCTGCTGCCAGGCCTCTTCGACACGCACGTTCACGTGACGATCGGTCACGTCGACATGTGGAGGCTCATGCAGCAGCCGTTCTCCTACCGCTTCTACGACGCGATCCGGAACCTCGACGCGACGCTCCGGATCGGCATCACGACCGTTCGCGACGCCGGCGGCGCCGACCTCGGCGTGAAGCAGGCGGTCGAGGAGGGGATCGTCGCGCGGGCCGCGCCTGCAGATCTCGCTCACGATGCTGAGCCAGACGGGCGGACACGGCGACGGGTGGCTGCCGTCCGGCGCCCAGGCCGAGATCTTCCCCGAGTATCCCGGCACGCCAGGCTCGATCGTGGACGGGTCGGACGAGGTGCGGCGGAAGGTGCGCGAGCTCGTACGCGCCGGTGCAGACGTGATCAAGATCGCGACCTCCGGCGGCGTCCTCTCGCCGCGCGACACACCGCGACCAGCCCGGCTTCGACGCTCGAGGAGATCGAGGTGATCGTCGCCGAGGCGGCCGCGGCGGAGCTGTGGGTGATGTCGCACGCCCAGTCGACGGTGGGGATCAAGAACGCCGTCCGCGCAGGCGTGCGCTCGATCGAGCACGGGATCTACCTCGACGACGAGGCGATCGAGCTCATGCTCGAGCACGGCGCGTATCTCGTCCCGACGCTCGTCGCGCCGCTCGGCGTGATCAAGGCCGCCGACGCAGGCGCGCCGATTCCCGAGTTCGCGGTGACCAAGGCGCGTGAGGTGATCGAGGCGCACCGCGACTCGTTCCGGCGCGCCGCCGAGGCGGGCGTGAAGATCGCCATGGGCACCGACGCCGGCGTCGTTCCGCACGGCACGAATCTCGAGGAGCTCCAGCTGATGGCCGACGGAGGCATGAGCCCCGAGGACGTGCTCGTCGCGACGACGAAGACCGCGGCGGAGCTGATGGGGCTGGAAGACGAGCTCGGGACGATCGAGCCGGGGAAGCGCGCCGACCTGGTCGTCGTCGCGGGCGACCCGTTCGACTTCAGCGACCTCGCCGGACGCGATCGAGCGCGTCTACCAGGACGGCCGGCTCGTCGTCGAAGCCGCGGCCGAGCCGGTGGCCGTAACGGTCTAGGCCTCGGATACGGTGGCCGCAGTGGCCACCCGCGTCGAAAATCAGCTCAAATCGCTCCCGGCGAGGCCGGGCGTCTACCTGTTCCGCGACGCGGACGGTGAGGTGCTCTACGTCGGGAAGGCGAAGTCGCTCCGGCCGCGGGTGCGCTCGTACTTCCAGAAGACGACGGACGGGCGCCCCCAGATCCAGACCCTGCCGGCCCGCGTCGCCGACGTCGAGGTGATCGTGACGGGCAGCGAGGTCGAGGCGCTCCACCTCGAGCAGAACCTCGTCAAGCGGCACCGGCCGCCGTTCAACGTGCGGCTGCGCGACGACAAGTCGTTCCCCTACATCGCCGTCACGGTCGAGGACGAGTACCCGCGCGTCATGTTCACGCGCGAGCGGCACCGGCCGGGCGTCTGGTACTTCGGGCCGTACGCGAACGCGAAGAAGGTGCGCGAGACGCTCGATGTCCTCAACCGCGTCTTCCGCTACCGACCGTGCGAGGGGCCGAAGCCGGGCCGGCACAGCGGTATCCCGTGCCTCGACTTCCACATCGACCGCTGTTTGGCGCCGTGCGTCGGCTACGTGTCGCCGGAGGACTACCGCGGCATCGTCGACGGGGTGATCGAGTTCCTCTCGGGCGACGTGAAGCCGATCCAGCGCGAGCTCGAGCGGCGAATGCAGGAGGCGGCGACCGAGGAGCGCTTCGAGGATGCGGCGCGCTACCGCAACCGGCTCTTCGCCGTACAGCACCTCGTCGAGCGGCAGGCCGTCGAGCGGCAGTCGGTCGGAACGGTGGACGTGATCGGATTCGCGGCCGAGGGTGATCGCGCCGTCGTCCAGGTCTTCCCGCTGCGCGGCGGCAAGATGGTCGACCGCCACTCGTTCCACCTCGAGAACGTCGGCGGCCAGGACGTGACGACGATCCTCGAGTCGTTCGGGCTCGAGTACTACGGGAGCGCGCCGAGCGTGCCGCCGCAGATCGTGGTTCCGGGCGACGCCGGAGACCTCTCGGCGCTCGCGGAGCTCCTCGGCGAACGGCGTGGCGCGCGCGTCGAGATCCGCACGGCCGAGCGAGGCGAGAAGCGGCGTCTGCAGCGGCTCGCCGACGAGAACGCGCTCCACGTCCTCACGAGCGACCTGGCGCAGGGCGAGCAGCGGCGGCTGCGCCGCGTCGAGGCGCTCGAGCAGCTGCGCGAGACGCTGAACCTCGAGTCGCTGCCGCTGCGGATCGAGTGCTTCGACATCTCGACGGCGATGGGGCAGGACAACGTCGGCTCGATGGTCGTCTTCCAGGACGGGCTGCCGAAGAAGGCGCACTACCGCAAGTTCGCGATCCGCGGCCAGGAGGGGATGGACGACTTCGCCGCGATGGGGGAGATGATCTCGCGGCGCTTCGCCCGCCTGGCCAGAGGCGCCATGGCCGACGAGTACGACGAGTCGTTCGCTGCGACGCCGAACCTCGTCGTGGTCGACGGCGGCAAGGGCCAGCTCGCGGCGGCGATCGCCGCGATGCAGGCGTTCGATCTGCCGCGCGTGGCCGTGATCGCGCTCGCGAAGCGGGAGGAGGAGGTCTTCGTGCCGGGGCGCGCGAGGCCCGTCGTCCTCTCACGGCACGATCCGGGGCTCCAGCTCCTGCAGCGGATCCGCGACGAGGCTCACCGCTTCGCCGTCGGCTTCCACCGGCAGCGCCGTGAGTCACGCGGTTTCGCGTCGCTCTTCGACGAGCTCGAGGGTGTCGGGCCGGCGCGTCGGCGGGCGCTGCTCGACCACTTCGGTTCGGTCGACGCGATGCTCGCGGCGACACCGGAAGAGCTCGAGGGCGTCCAGGGCGTGCCGGCGAAGATCGCGCGCAGCGTCTACGCCCAGCTGCACAAGGCTGGACGGGCCTAGCTACTCGGTGTCCGGCCCGAGGAACGGGTACCGGTAGTCGCGCGGCGGCACGAACGTCTCCTTGATCGTGCGCGGACTGACCCAGCGAATCAGGTTCCACATCGAGCCGGCCTTGTCGTTCGTCCCGGACGCACGCGCACCGCCGAACGGCTGCTGTCCGACGACGGCTCCGGTCGGCTTGTCGTTGACGTAGAAGTTGCCGGCGGCATAGCGGAGCCGGTCCTTGGTCGCCTCGATTGCAGCGAGATCGCGTGCGAAGACGGCGCCCGTCAAGCCATAGGTCGTCCCCTTGTCGATGAGGTCGAGCGTGTCCTCGTAGCGCGCGTCGTCGTAGACGAAGGCCGTCACCACCGGGCCGAACAACTCGTCCCGCATCGTCCGGAAACCAGGGTCGGACGTCTCGATCACCGTCGGCTGGACGAACCAGCCCTCGCTGTCGTCGTAGTTCCCGCCCGCGATCACCTGAGCCGTGCCGCCGGATGCCTTGGCCTCTTCGATCGCCTCTTTCTGGGTCGCGAACGAGCCCGCGTCGATCACTGCTCCGACGAAGTTCGAGAAGTCGGCGACGTCGCCCATCTTCATGTCGCCGATCTCCTCCACGACCTGCTCGCGGACCTGCGGCCAGAGGCTCGCGGGCGCGAAGACGCGGGAGGCGGCGGAGCATTTCTGTCCCTGGTACTCGAACGAGCCGCGGAGGATGGCGGTGGCGACCGCCTCGGGGTCGGCGCTCGGGTGGGCGACGATGAAGTCCTTGCCGCCGGTCTCGCCGACGATCCGCGGGTAGTTGCGGTAGCGGGCGATGTTCTCACCGACCGTCTTCCACATGCCCTGGAAGACCGGGGTGGAGCCGGTGAAGTGGATGCCGGCGAGATGCTCGCTCGCAAGGGCGGGGTCGCCGACGGCGGCTCCGGAGCCGGAAACGAGGTTGATCACGCCCGGCGGCAGGCCGGCTTCCGCGAACAGCTTCATCAGGAAATGCGCGCTCACTGCCGCGGTCGAGGCGGGCTTCCACACGACGGTGTTGCCCATCAGTGCGGCCGAGGTGGGGAGGTTCCCGGCGATCGCCGTGAAGTTGAAGGGCGTGACGGCGAAGACGAAGCCCTCGAGCGGCCGGTACTCGAGCCGGTTCCAGACGCCGGGCGAGGAGATGGGCTGCTCCTCATAGATGCGGGTCATGTACCGGACGTTGAAGCGCCAGAAGTCGATGAGCTCACAGGCCGAGTCGATCTCGGCCTGGTGCGCCGTCTTGGACTGGCCGAGCATCGTGGCCGCGTTGAGCGTCTGCCGCCACGGGCCGGCGAGGAGCTCGGCGGCGCGGAGGATGACTGCGGCGCGTTCCTCCCACGGCGTCCGCGACCAGTCCTCCCAGGCGTCGGCTGCCGCGGCGATCGCGCGCTCGACCTCGGCGGCGCCGCCCTTGTGGACGTCGGCGAGGACGTGGCTCCGCTTGTGCGGCATGACCGCTTCGAACGTGTCGCCGGTCGCGACGTCCTCGCCACCGATCACGAGTGGGATCTCGATCCGCTCGCCGGAGAGCTCGTCGAGGCGCTGTCGGAGCTCGTTGCGCTCGGGGCTGTCGGGCTCGTAGCCGAGCACCGGCTCGTTGTGGGGATCCGGGACGCGGAAGATGCCGTGGGCGCTCACGGTGCGATTCTAGGATTCGCGGTTGTGGCGGTGACGCAGGTCGCCTACGAAGTCGAAGGCTGGGGCGTGGGTGAGCTCGTCGTATCGGACGAGCGCGTCGTCTGGCACGAGCTGCCCTGGCCGCGCTCGGAGCCGGCTGTGCCGGGCGCGGCAGGCGACTCCCTGGACCCATCCCAAACCCCCACCCACCCGGGGCTAGGGCCTGTCGTAGCACGGAAAGCATCACGTGAAGGTCGAGCTTTCGTGGCGGAAGTGGTGGAACTCCTGCAGGCGTACTTCGCGGGCGAGCCGGTGTCGGTTGACGACGTGCCGGTCGACCTCGAGCTACGAGACGCCCTTCCTCTCGCGATGCGCTGCTGCGCTCCGCACGGTCCCGCGCGGTGAGGTGGTCACCTACGGCGAGCTCGCCTCGCTCGCGGGTACCCCCGGAGCCGCGCGCGCCGCAGGAAGCTTCTGCGCGCGCAGCCACCTCTCGATCTTCGTCCCGTGTCATCGCGTCGTCTCGGCCGGCGGCCTAGGCCCGTACGGCTCCTACGGCACCGGCTACAAGCGCCGTCTGCTCGCGCTCGAGGGCTATGCCGACGCTCTCTGACGACCTGCGGGAGGAGCTGGCCGGCATCGTGCCCACGAGGGAATGCGACCGGCTCGCCGAGCTCTCGGGGTTGTTCCACGTCGCCGGTCGCGCCCACCTGCGAGGTCGCGGCAGCGTCGACGTCCACCTCGACGTGTCGACGTCGACCGTCGCGCGTCGCGCCTTCGAACTGCTCCTCGCCTCCGGTGTGAGGTCGGAGATCCGCACCTATCCGCGCCGCGCCTTCGACAGAGCCACGCGCTACCAGCTCCACGTGGAGGGCTCGGAGGACGCGTACGCGACGCTTCATCAGGCCGGCGTGCTCGATCGTTCCCACCGTCCGCTCGGCCGCCCGCCGCACCGCGTCGTCGCCAGGCGCTGCTGCGCCGCCGCCTACCTCCGCGGGGCGCTGCTCGGCGCGGGCACGCTCAGCGGCCCGAGAGGCTCTCACCTGGAGATTCGGACGGCGGAAGCCGACGGCGCTCGCTTTCTCGCCACGCTCGCGGGACGCCTCGGCGGCGAGCTCCGCATCCAGCAGCGGAGCTCTCACGCGACGGCCTACGCGAAGGGAGCCGACGCGATCGCCGACCTCCTCGTCGCGGTCGGCGCCGTCGACCTCGTTCTCGCGCTCGAGGAGCAGTCGGTGCTCGCCGCCACGCGCGCCGACGCGAACCGTCTCGCGAACGCGGATCACGCGAACCTCGTGCGCACCGGCCGCGCTGCGCACGCCCAGCTCGAGGCGCTCCATCGCCTCGACGTGGACGCGCTCCCCGACGATCTCCGCGAGATCGCGCTCCTTCGCCTGCGCCATCCCACGGCGTCGATCGCGGAGCTCGCCCGCCGCTGCAAGCCCGGTCTTTCGAAGGCGGCGGTTTACCGGCGACTGCGCCGTTTGCAGGAACTTTCCCGCTCGTAAACTACGTCGGTATCCGTTGCAGGTCGCCTAGCGCGGCAACAACGCAGGAGTGATACTTGCCTAGGCGGGTTCCTGCTCGTCCGGCGGCGGATTCAGACCCCGTCTGCCGTCAGGTCTCGAGCGGGTGAGGGGCCGGGAGGGTCGTCCTCGGAGCTTCCCGGTCCGCCCGCCCGTGCTGCAGCGAAACCGCTGAAACACTGCGGAGAGCTACGGATTTCTCGCCGACCGTCGCGGTTAGACTCGATTGGCAACCGAAGAGAGGGGCTTCCGAGATGGCCAAGACAAGGGTGGGGATCAACGGCTTCGGCCGCATCGGCAGGAACTTCCTGCGTGCCCAGCTCGAGCACGGCGGTGACTTCGAGATCGTGGCCGCGAACGACATCGGCGACACGAAGACGATGGCGCACCTGCTCAAGCACGACTCGGTGCTCGGGAATCTCGCGGTGCCGGTCGAGGCGGGCGACGACTCGATCCGCGTGGACGGGCACGAGATCAAGTTCGTCTCCGAGCGTGACCCCGCCGACCTCCCGTGGAGCGAGCTCGGGGTGGACGTCGCGATCGAGTCGACCGGTCTGTTCACGAAGCGCCCGGACGCGGAGAAGCATCTCCAGGCAGGCGCGCAAGAAGGTCGTCATCTCCGCGCCGGCCACCGATCCGGACCTCACGATCGTGCTTGGCGTCAACGACCGCGAGTACGACCCGGAGAAGCATCACATCGTCTCGAACGCGTCTTGCACGACCAACTGCGTCGCCCCGGTTGCCAAAGTCCTCCACGAGGCATACGGGATCGAGCGTGGCTTCATGACGACGATCCATGCGTACACGAACGACCAGCAGACGCTCGACCTCCCGCACAAGGACCTGCGCCGCGCGCGCGCCGCCGCGATCAACCTCGATTCCGACCTCGACGGGTGCCGCCCGCGCGATCGGGGTCGTGCTGCCTGACCTGAAGGGAAAGGTCGACGGCATGTCGATGCGGGCGCCGGTCCCGACCGGCTCGATCGTCGATCTCGCCGTCCAGGTCGGCTCGGAGCCGACCGTCGAGGAGATCAACGAGCTCTTCCGGTCGCACGCCGACACGGGCGACCTCGAGGGGATCCTCCAGTACACCGACGAGCCGATCGTCTCGAGCGACATCGTCCACTCCTCGTACTCGTCGATCTTCGACAGCGGCCTGACCATGGCGAACGGCCCGCTCGTAAAGGTCTTTTCCTGGTACGACAACGAGTGGGGATACAGCTGCCGCCTCGTCGACCTCGTGGAGAAGATCGGACAGACGCTGCCGGCCGCCGTCGCCGCGTAGGGGTCGGCAAATGGCCAGATTGCCGCGCTCGGTCCGCGACGCGTCGGTCGCGGGGAAGACCGTGCTCGTCCGCGCCGACCTCAACGTGCCGCTCGAGGACGGATACGTCGCCGACGACACCCGGATCCGCGCCTCGCTGCCGACGCTCGAGCTCCTGCTCGAGCAGGATGCGGCGGAGCTGCGCGTCTGCTCGCATCTCGGCCGTCCGAAGACCGAGGAGGACCGGGCGAGGTACGCGATGGCGCCGGTGGCGGCACGGCTGCGGGAGCTCCTGTCCGACGAGCGCGTCCACGTGCTCGAGAACACGCGCTTCGACCCGGGTGAGACGGCCAACGACGAGCGCTTCGCGCGCGAGCTCGCCGACGGCTGCGACCTCTACGTGAACGACGCGTTCGGCTCGGCGCATCGCGCGCACGCCTCGACGGAGGCGGTCGCGCACCTGCTGCCGGCCTACGCCGGACTGCTCCTCCTGGCGGAGCTCGAGCACCTCGGCCGCCTGCTCGGCGAGGTCGAGCGTCCGTTCGTGCTCGTCTCCGGAGGCGCGAAGGTCGAGGACAAGCTCGGTGTCCTGAGCAACCTCGGCGGCCGAGCCGACGCGGTGCTCGTCGGCGGCAAGATGGCCGAGGAGCTGCGCGTCGAGAATCCGCTCGACTTCGAGGTCGAGCTGCCCGTCGACGTGGTGGCTGCCGCGGAGTTCGCGCGCGACGCCGAGTCGCGCGTCTGCGCATACGCCGAGCTGCCCGACGGCTGGCTCGGGCTCGACATCGGGCCGGAGACACGGACGCGCTTCGGCGATCTGATCGGGGAAGCGCGCACGATTTTCTGGAACGGTCCGATGGGCGTCTTCGAGTGGCCGCCGTTCGCCGGCGGGACGAAGGCCGTGGCGCAGGCCGTGGCGGCGAACCAGGACGCGTTCTCCGTCGTGGGCGGCGCCGACTCGGTGCGCGCGCTCAACGAGCTGGGCCTCGGCGACCGCGTCTCCTGGGTCTCGACGGGCGGGGGCGCCAGCCTGGAGCTGCTCGAGGGCAAGGAGCTACCGGGCGTGGCGGCGATCCCGTCCGCATAGGATCGCGCGGTGCTGATCGCCGGTAACTGGAAGATGTTCCGCGGGCCGGATCCCGCGGCGCTGGCCGGGTTGGACGCGGTCGTCTGCCCGCCGTTCACGCGCCTGCACGACTGCGTCGACGCGGGCCTGACGACGTACGCGCAGAACGTCCACTGGGAACCGGAAGGCGCGTACACGGGCGAGATCTCCGCGCCTCTTTTGCTCGAGCTCGGCGTCGTCGGCTCCCTTGTGGGCCACTCCGAGCGGAGGCAGTACTTCGGCGAGACCGACGAGACCGTGGCCAAGCGCGTACACGCCGCACTCGACGTGGGCCTGCGCGTGATCGCCTGCGTCGGGGAGACCCAGGAGCAGCGGGAGGCGGGGGAGACAGAGGACGTCCTCCGGCGCCAGCTCTCCGTGCTCGAGCCGCATCCCGAGCTCGTTCTCGCGTACGAGCCGGTCTGGGCGATCGGCACCGGCCTCACCGCGACGCCCGAGCAGGCGCAGGAGGCGCATGCCTTCATCAAGTCGCTGCTCGACGCGCCGGTCCTCTACGGCGGCTCGGTCAAGCCGGACAACGCCGGAGCGCTGCTCACCCAGCAGGACGTCGACGGCGCCCTCGTCGGCGGCGCGTCGCTGGAGGTCGAGTCCTTCAAGGCGATATGCGAGACGGCAGCCCGTATCCCCTCGTAGCTCTCGTCATCCTCGACGGCTGGGGGATCGCGCCGCCCGGTCCGGGGAATGCGATCGAGCTCGCCGAGACGCCCGTCTTCGATCGGCTGTGGCGCGAGTTTCCGCACGCGCAGCTCGCGGCTTCGGGCGGGGCCGTCGGCTTGCCGGCGGGCCAGATGGGGAACTCCGAGGTCGGGCACCTCACGATCGGCTCGGGTCGCATCCTCTTCCAAGACCTCGTGCGCGTGAACAAGGCCGTCGAGACCGGCGAGCTGTTCGAGAACGACGTCCTGCGCGGTGCCTTCGAGCGAGGCGAGCGCGTCCACCTGCTCGGACTCGTCTCCCACGGCGGCGTCCACTCGCACATCGACCATCTCCAGGCCCTGCTGAGGTTCGCGCCGGACAAGACCTGGATCCACGCGTTCACCGATGGGCGGGACGTGTCGCCGCACTCGGCGGTGCACGACCTTGCCGAGCTGCCCCTCGACCGCATCGCCACGGTTGCCGGCCGCTACTACGCGATGGACCGCGACAAGCGATGGGACCGCACCGAGCGCGCGCTCCGCGCGATCGTGAACGGCGAGGGCGAGCATGCGGACGAGCCGCTCGCCGCCGTGCAGGCGAGCTACGACCGTGGGATCACGGACGAGTTCATCGAGCCGGTCGTGATCGACGGGCGGCCGCGGCTCGATCCGGAGCGCGACAGCGCGATCTTCTTCAACTTCCGCCCCGACCGGGCGCGGCAGCTCTGCGAGAAGCTCGGCGGGCTCGGCGTCGACCTGACGGCGATGACGCGCTACCGCGACGACTTCGACTTCCCGGTCGCCTTCCCGGAGCACGTGGTCGAGAACACCCTCGCCGAGGTGCTCTCGTCGCACGGCATCCGGCAGCTCCACGCGGCGGAGACCGAGAAGTACGCCCACGTCACCTACTTCCTCGACGGCGGACGGGAGGAGCCGTTCGCCGGCGAGGAGCGGATCCTCGTCGACTCGCCGCGCGACGTGCCCAGCTACGACCATAAGCCCGAAATGTCCGCGCCCGAGCTCACCGAGCGAGTCGTGCATGAGATCGAAGCCGACGGGTACGGCTTCGTCGTCGTGAACTTCGCGAACCCCGACATGGTGGGCCACACGGGCGTGATTCCGGCCGTCGTGCAGGCGGTGGAGACGGCCGACGAGTGTCTCGGGCGCGTCGTCGACGCCGTCGAACGCTCAGGCGGCGTCTCGCTCGTGATCGCGGACCACGGCAACGCAGAGAACCTCCTGCAGGAGGACGGCAGCCCTCACACGGCCCATACAACCAACCCGGTGCCGGTCCTCCTGACGGCTCCGGGAGCGCGTTTGCGCGACGGAGAGCTCTCTGACGTCGCGCCGACGGTTCTCGCGCTCCTTGGCCAAGATGGGTCAAATGAGATGACCGGTAAAAATCTCGTTACAAATTCCGCCCGTTAGCGGTCTATACTGCCGCCACCTTGTCGCTGCCCCAGCCCGATCACGGCGTACTGCGGAAGGCGCAGCGGGGCGATGAACGAGCTTTCTCGATCATCGTCCGCGCTTACCAGATTCCGGTCTACAACTACGTTCTCCGCATGGTGGGCGATCGCTCGCTCGCCGAGGACCTGACGCAGGAGGTCTTCCTCCGCGTCTTCCAGGGGCTGCCGCGTTTCTCGCTCCGCTCGAAGTTCACGACCTGGCTGTTCCAGGTGACGAAGAACCGCGTCCTCGACGAGCTCCGGGCGACCGAGCGCCGCCCGCGCGCCGTGGTGGATCTCGACGACATCCCGCCGCTCGAGGTCGTCGATGCGCCGTTCGAGCGGCTCGAGGCGATCGATGCTGTCTGGCGTGCGGTCGAGCGGCTCAGCGTCGACCTGAAGATGGCGCTCTTGCTGCGCGACGTGGTCGGGCTCTCCTACACCGAGATCGCCGACTCGCTCGAGGTGACGCTCGCGACCGTCAAGTGGCGGATCTGGAAGGCGCGTGAGGACGTGCAGCTCTCGCTCGCCCGCGAGGGGATCGAAGTCTTCGAGGATCGCGAGGTTCCGGTGGTCGCGGAGGTCCCGGCGGCTGCGACTCCCACGGTGCTCGCGCCCGTCCCGGTGCTGGCTCCGCCGGCGCTCCCGGCTGCCTGAGCTCTAGACCCCGATCGCCAGGCGCGCCCCGAGGATCTCGGGGAGGCCTGCGTCCCGCATCTCGCGCTGCGTGCGCTCGAGGTCGTACTCGACGCGCCGGAAGCTCGCCCGCTGTGCCTCGAGGTCGAGCAGGAGGTACGCCGCACGCGGGTCGCCGTCCCGCGGCTGCCCGACCGAGCCGGGATTGAGGAGAGCCCGCGTGCCGCCCAGCTCGACCTCCGTGCCGGCCGGGGCGAGGCCGCCTTCGAGCTCGTCTCCCGAGTCCACGACGCGCAGCGCGACGTGGCTGTGCCCGACGAGGACGAGCGGCGAGTGCGCGAGCTCGAGTGTCGCCAGGGCGCCCTCGTCGCTGAGGACGTACTCCCAGATCGGGTCGCGCGCCGAGCCGTGGTAGAGCGCGACTCCATGTGCGGTTCCGGCCGGCTCCAGCCTGTCGAGGACTTCCCGCGCCGAGGGCTGGAGCACGTCGCGCGTCCAGCGAGCGGCGATTGCCGCTTCGCCGCCGAACTCCTCGAGGTCGATCGTCCCCCGCACGGCGAGGTCGTGGTTGCCGCCGAGGCAGACATCGGCCCTCTCCGCGACGGCGGCGCAGCACTCGTTCGGCCGCGGCCCGTAGCCGACGAGATCGCCGAGGCACCAGAGCTCGTCAGGCGCCTCCCCCTCGATCGCCGCAAGGACCGCCTTCAGCGCGTGCAGGTTCGAGTGGATGTCGGAGACGACCGCGACGCGCATGGACAGCGGCGTACGCTAACCCGGCGAGAACCGGCACCGTCGCTGCGACCTCCTCCGTCGTGTGCGTGAAGAGGAGATAGCCCCACAGGTAGGCGGCGATGCCGACGATCACGGCCGACACGACTTTCGTCCGTCCGGCCACGACGACGCCGAGCAGCGCGGGGGCGAGGAGGTCGAGCCAGCCCATGAGCGCGGAGCCGAAGGTTGCCTGTTGCAGGCTCGGAAGAGGCGTACCGGCGGCGACGGGGCTGGGGACGCTCTCGAGCGTGTTCGTCGCTCTCTCCACGCTCGGAGTTCCCCAGACGAGCACGACGTCGAGCGCCGCGAGCGCCACCAGGCCGACACGGATCGACCAGGCGGGCGCGGCCGTCGCGATGGCCGACGCGGCCGCGAGGCACGCCACTGCGATCAGCGCCGTGCCCGCAGCGTCCTGCACGAGTCCGCTCGCGAGCCAGGCAACGAACCACAACCCGGCAGCAACCGGCGGCCAGACCCACCAGCGGCGGCTGCCGCGGAACCAACCGTAGGACGCCGCGAGCACCGGAGTTCCGAAGGTCGCGAGCCGCGCGAGCCAGTGCGGCCCCTGCGGCACGGTGTTGATGATGAGCACGCCCGCGCCGAGCAAAGCCGAGGGCACGGCGAGCCAGATCCAGCTTCGTCCGCGTGCACGCGCCTGTCGCGCCGGTGCCGCGGCCGTTGCGGCCTGCGCACCGCAAAGAACGGCATAGGACGGGACGAGGGAGAGCGTCAGCTGCCCGGATCGTCCGCATCCGGATGGCCGGGCGCCTCGGGCAGGTTCCGGATGCCCTCACGGGTCACGTACTTCGACCACGAGTCCTGCAGCGCCTCGATGAGCTCGGGGATGAAGCGCGCCGAGGCGTTCACCCTCGCGACCACCGCGCCGGGCACGTCGCCCTCCTCGACCTCGTGCTCGATCCGGGCGAAGGTCAAGGTGAACTCGTAGGGCGAGAAGCTGACGTTCGCGAAGTTCGCGTACGTGCCGGAGATCAGCTCGGCGGGCATCTGGATGTTGAGCCGCCGCTCGTCCGGATCGGGATCCGGTAGGTCGAGCTCGTCGTCATCCATGGCCACATACTAGGAGCATGGACAGGGACGTTCGCCCGCGGCAGGTCGCACGGTTGCTCGCCGCGATCGCGATCACGCTCGTCGTCGGCACGATCGCCTACCGCGAGACACTTCACGAGGCCTGGTTCCAGTCGTTCTACCGCGCCGTCGTCACCGTGACCCTGACCGGTCTCGACTCCGTTCCACGCAACGACAGCTCGCGGCTCGTGTCGGTGGTCCTCGTCATCGCGGGGCTGACGATCATCGGCTACGCCGGTGCCGTTATCGTCGAGACGATCTCGGGCGGCGTCGTCTCGGGGGCGCTGGCGGAACGGCGGAGGGGGCGGACGATCGAGCGCTTGCAGGACCACTTCATCATCTGTGGGTACGGCCGGGTAGGCCGGCAGGTCGCCGACGAGTTTCGGGCGGCCGACGTCCCCTACGTCGCGCTCGACTTCCACGAGGAGGCGCTCGCTGCCGCCAAGGAGGACGGTGCGCTTCTGCTCGAGGGCGACGCGACCCGCGACGAGAACCTTCGCCGGGCCGGCCTCGACCGGGCGCGAGGGCTCGTCGCCGCGTCCGACTCGGACGCCGACAACCTGTACGTCGTGCTCTCCGCTCGCTCGGCTTGTCCGGACCTGACGATCGTCGCGCGCGCCTCCCACGCCGACGCCGAGCGGAAGCTCGTTCTTGCAGGCGCCGATCGCGTCGTCCTTCCCTACACCGCCGCGGGGCGGGTGATGGCGAACCTCGTGCTCAAGCCGCAGGTGACCGCCTTCCTTGATGTCGTGACGACGGCGACCGGGCCGGACCTCCAGCTCGCGGAGATCGAGGTGCGCAAGACCTCTTCGGCGGCCGGGCGGACGATCCGCGAGCTCCGCATCCGGCACGAGACGGGCGCACTCGTGGTCGCGCTACGGAGGGCCGACGGGAGCTTCGACACGACGCCCGAGCCAGACACGCCGATCACGGTCGGTGACGTGCTGATCGGCGTCGGCTCACCGAACGAGATCCAGGCGCTGGAAGACCTCTTCGGGCCACGCGAGACCGTTGCCGGCTGACCCCGTCAGATCGTTGGCGGCCGCGCTCGCCGCCGCGGCGGGGGCAGAGCTCGAGCTCGAGCGGCCGGGCGAGCCGGAGCACGGCGACTACGCGACGAACGTCGCGCTGCAGCTGGCCGGTGCGCGGCGGAAGCCGCCGCGGGAGATCGCCGCCGAGATCGCGGAGGCGGCTGCGGGGCTCGAAGCGGTCGAGCGTGCCGAGGTCGCCGGACCGGGCTTCGTCAACCTCTTCCTCCGGGACGAGTGGTTCGTGGCGGCGCTGGGCGAGATCCTCGAGGACGCCGAGGGCTATGGAGCGGGCGCGGTCGAGCCGCGAGAGCGCGTGCAGGTGGAGATGGTTTCCGCGAACCCGACGGGGCCGCTCCACGTCGCCCACGGACGCAACGGCGCGTACGGCGACGCCGTCGCGCGTCTGTTCCGCCTCGCAGGGCACCAGGTCGAGCGCGAGTACTACTACAACGACTCGGGCGGTCAGATGGAGCGTTTCCGCGCCTCGGTCGACGCGGCCCGTCGCGGCGAGGAGCCGCCGGAGGACGGGTACCGCGGCGCGTACGTCGAGGAGCTCGCCGCGCTGAAGGGCGATCCGGTGCCGCTGATGCTGAAGGAGATCGAGGGGACGCTCGAGCGCTTTCGCATCCACTTCGACAGCTTCCGGCGGCAGAGCGAGCTCGAGCTCCGCCTCCCGGAGCTGCTGCCGCGGCTCGACACCTACGAGAAGGAGGGAGCACTCTGGGCCCGGTCGTCGGCGCACGGCGACGACGAGGATCGCGTCCTGCTGCGCTCGGAGGATCGGTCCCCGACCTATCGGGCGGCCGACGTCGCGTATCTCGTCGACAAGCTCGAACGCGGCTTCGACCGCGCGATCTACGTCCTCGGCGCCGACCACCACGGGACGCGCAACTGGTACGCGGCGGTGGCGCGGATGCTCGGCTACGACCCGGAGCGCGTCGAGGTGCTCCTCTACCAGATGGTCAACCTGACAGAGGGTGGCGAGCAGAAGCGCCTGTCACGGCGCCGCGGCGACATCGTCTTTCTCGACGACTTCATGAACGACATCGGCGTGGACGCCGCGCGCTGGTACCTCGTCAACCGTGGGCCCGACCAGACGATCGAGCTCGACGTCGACCTTGCGGCCGAGCAGTCGCAGAAGAACCCCGTCTACTACGTCCAGTACGCGCACGCGAGGATCGCCGGGATCCTCCGCAACGCCGACGACGCGGTCGCGGCTCCCCAGCCGGTCGGCCCGCTCGCGGCCGAGGAACGGGAGCTCGTGAAGCGGCTCGCCGAGCTTCCCGCGGTCGTGGCGGAGGCGCTCGCGAAGCGCGGCCCGCAGGCCGTGCCGAACTACGCGATCCGGGTCGCCGACGACTTTCACCGCTTCTACCACGAGCACCGCGTGCTCGAGAGCGAGCAGGAGGCGTTCCGACTCGGCCTCTGCCGCGCGACGAGGGCCGTCATCGCGCGCTGCCTCGAGCTCGTCGGCGTCGACGCGCCCGACCGGATGTAACACTTCGGTTGTGGACGGCCTGCTGCTCACGCGGCGTGAACGCCTCCGCGGCTTCGGCGAGAGGACGGGGCTCATCCTCGGGCCGTCTCTTGTCCTCGCCCTTGTCGAGCTGGCGTGGGGGTTCTGGGCGGTCGCCCTGCTGGTCGTGGCGATCGCCGGGTTGACCGCGCTCGCTGTGGGCTCGACGATCCGCAGCCGCCGGGCAGCGGCGGTCTGCGGCCTGCTGCTGATCGGCGGGATCCTGCTCTTCCTGCTGGCGTCGGGCTGGCTGATCTCTCACCCCATCCAGCGCGGCGACTAACGCACCTTTAGGATCACCGCTCGTGGAGACGTCGGAAGCGCCGAACTCGGAGGCCGCTGTCCCCGACTCCGGGGGAATCGATCTCGACGCGATGGCCCTGGTGCTCGCGGCCGCCTACTTCATCGCGCTCTTTCTTCCGTGGTTCGAAACGATCTCCGGCTGGGCACTGCGGGCCGGAGACGACGCCGGGCTGCTTGCGCTCGCCGTCGTCCTGGTCGAGCTGCTTCGACGCACCGGCGAATGGCTCTCCCGGGCCTCCGACCTCCTGGCTCTCTGCCTCACGGCCGCGACGGGGATCATGGGCGTGACGACCTTCGTCACCTTCCGGTGGGGCAGCGGCGCCACGGTCAGCTTCTCGACCTTCAAGTACGGCGCCTGGATCGGGCTTGCGGCTGCGATCCTGCTCGTCGTCGTCGCGGTCTTGCAGCTGCTGGCTGCGCGCCAACCGGCTCCGTGAGCTCGCGGGCGGTTCCCGACCGCAACATCGCGCTGGAGCTCGTGCGCGTCACCGAGGCGGGCGCGATGGCGGCTGCACGGTGGATCGGCCGTGGCGAGAAGGAGAGCGCAGACCGGGCAGCGGTCGACGCCATGCGCTTCGTCCTCGACAGCGTCTCGATGCGCGGCGTCGTCGTGATCGGCGAGGGGGAGAAGGACGAGGCGCCGATGCTCTTCAACGGCGAGGAAGTCGGGAACGGTCAGGGGCCCGAGGTCGACGTTGCGGTCGACCCGCTCGAGGGCACGCGCCTCACGGCGTTCGGGCAGCCGAATGCGATCGCGGTCATCGCCGTGGCGGAGCGCGGCACGATGCTCTTCCCCGGGGCGGCGTTCTACATGGAGAAGATCGCCGTCGGGCCCGACGCGATCGACGCGATCGACATCGAGCGCAGCCCGACCGAGAACGTGGTCGCCGTCGCGGAGGCTCTCGGTAAGACGCCGCGCGAGGTTGACGTCGTCGTGCTCGAGCGCGAGCGCCACGAAGACCTCATCGCCGAGCTGCGCGACGCAGGCGCGCGCGTGCGCCTGGTTCGGGACGGGGACGTCGCGCCGGCGATCGCCGCGGCGCAGCCGGGGACCGGAGTCGACATGCTGTACGGGATCGGCGGGACGCCCGAGGGCGTGATCTCCGCCGCTGCGCTGAAGTGCGTCGGCGGCGGAATCCAGGGACGGCTCTGGCCGCGCTCGGACGACGAGCGGCAGAAGCTGCTCGACGAGGGACTCGATCCGGCGCGCGTCCTTCACACCGACGATCTCGTGTCCGGCGAGGACGTCTTCGTCGCGGCGACGGGCGTTACCACGGGCTCGCTGCTCGACGGAGTCAAGTACACGCCGGGCGGCGCGGTCACCGACTCGATCGTGATGCGCTCGCGCTCGGGAACGGTTCGGCGCGTCGTCGCGCAGCAGTCGCTTGCGAAGCTGTCGGCGCTGACAGGATTCGAGTACACGTAGACACTCAGGGGGTTCGATGGTCGACGAAGCGAAGCTCGACGAAACGCCGTACGGGAGCAACCCGGCCTCGGAGGGCTGGTTCGTGCTGAACCTCGGCGATGCTCTCACCATGCGGAACGACGAGAAGGGCGGCTCGTTCTTTCCGCTCGAGCCCCGGGAGGTGAGGTTTGCCGACTTCGGCGTCAACGTGCATGTCGTCACGCCCGGCGAGCCGAACTGCCTCTATCACTCCGAAGGCGCGAGGGAGGCGTTCCTCGTGCTCGGCGGGGAGTGCACGCTGATCGTCGAGGAGGAGGAGCGGCCGCTGCGCCAGTGGGACTTCTTCCATTGCCCCGCTGGCACGCCCCACGTCTTCGTCGGCGCCGGCGACGGACCGTGCGCGATCCTGATGATCGGCGCTCGCCCCGACGACGAGCAGTTGCTCTATCCGGTCAGCGAGGTCGCAGCGAAGCACGGCGCCTCGGTCGCGCAGGAGACGCCGAACCCGGACGAGGCGTACGCGGACTGGCCGGGCAAGCTCGTCCCGGCGCGGCTGCCCTGGCCCGTCGAGTAGCGGCTACGCCGCGACCGCTTCCGCCTCCATCTCCGGCGCATAGGCACCGGTGCGCGCGGCCGCGTTCATCTTGGCGCGGTGGTAGTAGGCGCGCTGGCCCGCCTCGACGTTCTCGTCCTTGCCGCTCCACGCCTTCAGCGCCGGTGCCTGCAGCGCCCGGCCGTAGGAGAAGGACAGCTGCCAGGGATGAGGCCCGCGCGCATTCATCGCGTTCAGGTGCGCCGTCGCGTCCTCGTCCGACTGGCCGCCCGAGAGGAAGACGATGCCCGGCACGGCCGCGGGGACGTGCTTGGACAACGTGTGGAGCGTGGCCTCGGCGACGGCGTCGACGCCGGCGCGCTCGGACGCCTCGTAGCCGGAGAGGACCATGTTCGGCTTGAGCAGCGTCCCCTCGACGTCGATGCGCTGGTCGAACAGCTCGGTGTAGAGGGCGGCCAGGACGCGCGAGGTGACGAAGCCGCTGCGCTCGATCGAGTGCGTCCCGTCCTGCAGCACCTCGGGCTCGACGATCGGGACGATCCCCGCCTCCTGGCAGAGCGCGGCGTAACGGGCGAGGGCGTGCGCGTTCGCCCAGATGCAGTACTCGCTCGGCATGGTGTCGGTGATCGAGTAGGTCGCCCGCCACTTGGCGAAGCGCGCGCCCAGCTCGCGGTACTCCTCGAGCCGCGCGCGCAGCCCGTCGAGCCCTTCCGTCACGGTCTCGCGCTCGGCGAGCGCGAGCGGCTTCGCGCCCTGGTCGACTTTGATGCCGGGGATGACGCCCTTCGAGGCGAGCAGCTCCGGGAACGGCGTCCCGTCGTCCGCCTGCTGGCGGATGGTCTCGTCGAAGAGGATGACGCCGCTGATGAACTCCTCGACTCCGGGCGTCGTGAAGAGGAGGTTGCGGTAGCCGCGCCGGTTCTCCTCGGTCGAGTCGACCCCGATGGTGTCGAAACGCTTCTTGATCGTGCCGGAGCTCTCGTCTGCGGCGAGGATCCCCTTCCCCTCGGCGACGAGCGCGCGCGCGGTCTCGTGCAGCTCGGTGTGCGGCATGGAACTCTCCTGTTTCGCTGGCTCGGGATCCATTATGGCCGGGCTACAATCGCCGCAACCGGCGGACGTAGCTCAGCTGGTAGAGCATTGGCTTCCCAAGCCAAGGGTCGTGGGTTCGAGTCCCATCGTCCGCTTCCCGCCGGCAACGCTGAGAAGCCCCGCTTGCCGGGGCTTTTTCAGACCGCTGATCGCAGCGTCGCGGGCCCTTGTACGCTTGAGACCGATGCGGCCGCTTCGAGGATTGCTTCTCTTCAAGCTCGGCGCCTGGGCGGGGATGATGGCCGCTGCCGCCTATGTCCGCCGGACCGTTCCCTCGGTGGGTGACGAGGACAGCGACGAGCTCAGCCTCGTGGCCGTCTTCGACGGCATCACGCTCAAGAGCCGAGCCGAGGCGTTCACCGGAGGCTCGATGCTGGCGTGGTTCGGCGGAATCGAAGTCGACCTGCGCGAGGCGGAACTCGCTCCCGATGCGCGGTTGTCTCTGCACACGCTCTTCGGCGGGATCGAGGTCAAGACACCGGAAGGCTGGCGTCTCGAGTCGGAGATGAAGGCCATCGCCGGCGGAGTCAGCACCCGGAAGCCCTCGCTGGACGACCCTGATGCACCCGTGCTCAAACTCACGGGGACGACGCTCTTCGGCGGAGTCGATGTCGGCGCGAGGCCGCCGACTGGTGGGCCGAATCCTGCCGTTGCCGACCGCCCGGCCACAGACTCCGCCGACTGACGCAATCGGCGCGGTCCGGATCGGAGAGTGAGAGGCGTCTGACTACGTCCGTGGATCTGAGAGCCTTCGTGCGCGCGAACCTGCCCGAGCCGCCTGCGCGCGTGCTCGAGGTCGGCGCCGGCGCGGGACGCCTCGCCCGCGCGCTTCGTGCGGCGGGCTACGACGTGCTGGCTATCGACCCCCGGTCCGAGACCGACGACGTCCGCCGGGTTGCGCTCGTCGAGCTCGACGAGCCCGCCGGCTCGTTCGCGGCTGCGGTCGCGATCGTCTCGCTGCACCACGTCGACCCGCTCGAGGAGTCCTGCCGCCGGCTGGGGGAGCTGGTCGAGCCCGGGGGAACGCTCGTGGTCGACGAGTTCGACGTCGGCGCGTTCGATGTCACGGCCGCCGCCTGGTGGCTCGAGCAGCAAGCCACCCTCGGTAACGCGCCGCCCAAGACCGCCGAGGAGCTCGTCGAGGAGCACCGCGAGCATCTCCACCCGCTCGCCCGGATCCTCGCCGCATTGGAGCCGGACTTCGAGCTGGGCGCGCCGCTGCGGGGCACGTGGCTCCACCACTGGAACCTCGGCGACTCGCTCCGGGTAGCCGAGGAAGACGCGATCGCGCGCGGCAGCATTCCGGCCACCGGCGCGCGCTTCGTCGCCCGCCGCCGCGAGTCCTGACGGTCAGCCCTGCGCGATCACGAGTACGACGGTGAGGAGGGTCAGCGCAACTCCGCCGACGGTGAACACGACCACGGTGTCGAACTTCAGCGGTGCGTGGGCGCCGGTGCGCAACGCGTGCTCGAGCTGGCGCTGGCGCTGTGCGCCGACGATCGCGAGTCCGACCGCGAGAGCCGCATACCCGCAGCCGAGCAGGATGTACGGCCACGGGGCGACATCGAGGAGCTTGGGCGCGAACCGGCCCACCGCGAGCGCCCCGGCGGTCGCGCCGAGGGCGGTGCGCCACCACGCCAGCCAGGTGCGTTCGGCGGCCATCGACGTGCGCCGCTCCTGGTCGAGATCGGACGGCGCCGCCGGAGCTCGAGGCGCCTGGACCTTGCGGCGCTCGGAGCCCGGGAGCATGCGGAGGGTCTCGTCGCGGATCTTCTCCGCGTCTGCGTCGAAGTCGAGCAGGATCCTGGCGCCGACTCCCTCGTTCTCACGGACGAGGCCGAGCAGGATGTGCTCGGTGCCGATGTAGTTGTGGCCGAGGGACAGCGCCTCGCGCTGCGTGAGTTCCAGCACCTTCTTCGCGCGCGGCGTGAACGGGATCTGGCCGGTCGTCATCTCGTCGCCCTGGCCGACGATCCGCGCGACCTGCGCCCGCGCCTCTTCCACCGTGATGTCGAGAGACTCGAGTACCCGCCGCGCGAGGCCCTCCTCCTCACGGAGCAGCCCGAGCAGGATGTGCTCGGTGCCGATGTAGTTGTGCTTGAGCGCCCGCGCCTCGTCCTGCGCGAGGACAACCACCTGCCGGGCGTGCTCGGTGTATCGCTCGAACAACCAGCGGAGCCTACTGCCGGGGTGAACGGAATAACGGCTTAGGAGTCGCGGCGTTGGCGGACCGGGTCGCGCCAGGGCTCCGTGTCGATGAAGAGCATGCGGTAGGTGTCCGCTGCCAACAGGAGCAGTACGAGCACTGCGACCACCTCGACGAGCATGTCTTCGTCTTACCCCAAGATCCCCCGATCGACTCCGGCCGTTCGGCCGGGGTTGGCTACCGCTGGGGCCAGGCCTCGGCCAGCTTGCGGCGCGTCTCGAGCAGATGCTCGGGGATGACCTTGATGTCGGCCAGCACCGGCATGAAGTTCGTGTCGCCGTTCCACCGCGGCACGACATGCAGATGCCCGTGGTCGACGATTCCCGCGCCGGCGACGCGCCCGAGGTTCCAACCGACGTTGAATCCCTCCGGAGCGAAGACGACCCGCAAGGCCGCGATCGCCTCGACTCCGAGCCGGTGGGTCTCGATGGCCTCCGCCTCGGCGAGGTCGTCGAACGCCGAGCCGTGCCGATACGGCGCGACCATGAGGTGGCCTGAGGCGTACGGGAACTTGTTGAGGAGGACGAATGCGAGCTCGCCGCGGTGGATCACGAGCTCAGGCTCGTCGTCCGGCAGAGCGGCGGCGCGACAGAAAACGCACTCGTCCCCGTCGTCCGCGTGCTGGACGTACTCGAGCCGCCACGGCGCCCACAGCTGCTTCACCCAGCGGAGGCTACTCAGGCCCGCCCGGTCAGCGTCAACCCGACGAGGACGAGCGACAGCGCGCTGGTCACGAGCACCGTTACCGCAGCGACGGCATCGAACGCGCGACTGTTGCGGTACTCGCCCATCAGTTCCTCGTTGCGGGCGAGTCGCCAGAGGAAGGAGAGGGTCACTGGCAGCAACGCTCCGTTCACGACCTGGACGAAGATGAGCAGCCTGAAGACGGGGACGCCCGGGATCATCGCCACGGCGGCGCCGACGACCAGGAGCACCGTCAGCGTCGCCACGAAGACCGGCGCCTCGCGCGGCCGCCGCGCGATCCCCTTCTCCAGCCCGAACGTCTCGGCTATCACGTAGGCCGCCGTGACGGGCAGGATCGCGGCGGCGAGAAGGCTTGCGCCAAGCAGGCCGATTGCGAACAGCGCCTCGGCGAAGCGACCCGCGAACGGCTCGAGTGCCTTCGCGGCCTGGGCGGCGCTCGTGACCGTGTGGTCGCCGTGCACGTAGAGCGTCGCGGCCGTGGCGATGATGATGAAGACAGCCACCGCGTTGGCGAAGATCGATGCCATCGTCACCTCGGCGCGCTCGGCCGGAATGTCCTCCGGCCCGAGCCCGCGCTCGACGACCGCGGACTGGAGATAGAGCTGCATGAAGGGCGTGATCGTCGTCCCGACGGTCGCGATGAAGAGCACGAGATAGGTACTCGTGATGTGGATCGGCGGCTTGGCCACCGCCCGGCCGACGTCACCCCAGTGCGGATGCGCCAGGATCGCCGCGAGCGGATAGGCGAAGAACGGGATCGTCATCGCGACGAAGACCCGCTCGGCGACCTTGTACGACCCGCGCACGACGAGCAGCCAGATCATGACCGCGGCGATCGGCACCGACGCCTGCACCGGCACGTGCGCGAGGCCGAGCGCCGCGCCGATCCCGACGAACTCCGAGATGCAGATGCCGAGGTTCGCGACCAGAACGGCAGCGGTCGAGAACAGCGACCAGCGCGGTCCGTACTGCTCGCGGATCAGCTCGGCGAGGCCCTTGCCCGTGACGGCACCCATCCGGGCCGCCATCTCCTGCACGACGATGAGGCTGATCGTGATCAGCACCATCATCCAGAGCAGGTCGTAGCCGTACTTCGCTCCGACCGAGGCGTACGTTGCGATGCCGCCGGCGTCGTTGCCCGCGTTTGCGGCGACGATGCCCGGCCCGACGAAGGCGAGCAGGGCCAGCAGCTTGATCGTCAGCCGGCTGCGCGGCCGCAGCCGGGGCCGGCCGCGCAGAAGGCGCGGCGGGCGGAGCCGGAGCTCCATGTCAGTCGCTTCCGAGGAGCCCGAAGCGACGGCGCCAGGGCTCGGGCAGGACGAGCTCGAGCACGTCGTCGACCGTGATGATCCCGAGCAGCCGTTCCTCCTCGTCCACGACCGGGACGATGGTGAGATCGAAGTCGGTCATCAGGCGCGCGACCTCCTCAAGATCGGCGTCGGCGCGCACCGTCTGCACGGGCTGCAGCACGTTCCAGAGCCGCTCTTCGGCGGCCGAGCGGACGAGGTCCGCCAGCGCGATGCCGCCGCGCAGGCGCCGGTGTGTGTTCATGCCGTAGACCCACGTCAGCGCGTCGGCCGGTAGCGTCGACTGTTCCACGCGCTCGAGCGCCTCCTCGCGTGTCGCGTCGGCGTAGACGCACACGAACTCGGGGCTCATGAGCCCGCCGGCCGTGGCCGGGTCGTAGCCGAGCAGCGTGCGCAGGCGGCGTGCCTGGAACGGGGAGAGCAGCCCGATCACGTCCTCTCGGCGTTCCTCCGGCAGCTGCAACACGAGGTCGGCGGCGTCGTCCGTCTCCATACGCCCGAGCAGCTCGGCGATCTCCGGGTCGCTGCGCTCCTCGACGAACTCGCGCTGGTGACCTTCCTCGAGCTCCTCGAAGACGTCGGCCTCGCGCTCGGGGTCCGCGGCGACGGCGGCCATGATCTCCTCGCCCTCGTGGTGCGACGCCGCCTCGACGAGGTCGGCGACCTGCGCGGGGTGGAGTCTCGCGAGCTTCGGGTGAGGGACGCGCAGCCGCACCGTCGGGACGTGCCCCGTGAACGGCTCGACCGAGGCCCAGTCGAGGAAGCCGCCCGCGTCGACGCGTCTCGCCAACGTCCGCGGCAGCACGCGCCGCGCGAGCCCGCGCATGCTGACGTCGACTCCGACCACGCGGTACCAGCCCTCGAGCCGCGCGAGCTCGATCTCGTTGGCGCGGACGAGCCTGGCGCCGTCGACGTTGATCAGCTGCCGGTCGAGCACGTCCTTCTTCAGCAGCACCTCCTGCGGCCGGCGCTGGAAGTGCTGGAGATCGAGCTGCTGCCCGATCAGCGTGACGAAGCCGGGCCCGAGCTCGACGATTTGCTCGGCCGCGACGAAGACCGGCCGCGCGGCGACGGTCGCGACGACTCCGGTGACGGGCGGGTAGTTCTCGTCGCCGAGACGGACGATCAGGTCGTCGACGCGACCGAGCCGCTCGCCCGCAGCGTCACGCAGCCCGCCACCGACGACGAGCGAGAGGTGGAGCACCGCCGGCGACGCCGGGGCCATCGACGCTCACCCTCCTGCATCACAGCCATCGCTTCCAGTGGAAGAAGGCGAGCATGCCGCCCACCGTGACGGCCATGAGCGCCATCGAGGCGAAGAACGCGTCCCAGCCGTTGAAGCCGGGGAAGTGGACGTTCATCCCGAAGAAGCCGGTGATGAACGTGAGTGGCGTCAGCACGACGAGGAAGATCGTGAGGACGTAGAGGATGTCGTTCTGCTGGTGCGAGATCAGCGACTCGTTCGTGTCCTCGAGCGCCTCGACGACCTCCTTGTAGTTGTCGAGCAGGTCCCAGATCCGCTCGCTCGCGTCGACGAGGTCGTCGAAGTAGTCCTCGAGCTCTTCCGAGAGGAACCGCTCGATCGAGCGGTCGAGCTGTCGGAGCGTCGGCCGCTGCGGCTTGATGATCTTGCGGTAGGAGATGATCTCCTGCTTGACGCGGTGGATGTCGCGGACGAGTTCCTTCGCGCCCTCACCTGCGGCCGCGCTGATCTCCTCGTCGATCTGCTCGAGCTTGAAGCCGATCTTGTCGAGGATCGGGAAGCAGTAGTCGTAGAGATCGTCGAGCACCTCGTAGAGCAGTCGGCCCGAGCCGCGCGAGAGGAGCTGCTCGCGGAAGCTCTCGCTCTCATCGCAGCGCCGGAAGAGCAGGCTGACCGGCCTCAGCTCCACCGCCGGCAACGTCACGAGGTAGTCCGGGCCGATGAAGGCGTCGAGCTCGCCGGCGTTCAGCCGACCGACTGCGGCGTCGTAGACCGGGAAGTGGAGAACCGTGAAGAGGTAGCCGCCGCGGCTGCCTTCGTCTTCGTCGTAGACGTCGACCTTGGGGCGCTGGCGCCGGGACAGGACGTCCTCGACGTCGAGTGGGTGCCAGCCGAAGCGGGTCGCGAGCTGCTGCGCCTCCTCGGTCGTCGGGCCGAGGAGGTGGACCCAGGTGACGCCGCCGGCGCTGAGCTCAGCAGGGCCGGGACGCGGCTCCGCGACCGGGCGTCCCGGAGCAGCGCGGCGCGAACGGATGCGCGGCAGGCTGGGCACCGGTACTGAGGGGGTCGGCGGTCGCGGTCATGGCCGGGGAATGCTACCCGCTCGCCGGAATTGGCAACGGAATTGCTTCTTCCCGCGGCGTCCGGCGAACTCGTTCGGGCAACCGCGGCTCGAGCGCGAGCGCGGCGGCTGCGCACGCGAGATTGGCGCCCGCGGCAAGCGGCCAGAGCAGCAGCGGCCGATGCTGGAGGAGGAATCCGCCGGCGGCAGGCCCGATGATCCAGCCGATCTGCCACGAGATGCTCGAAGCGGCGAGGTAGCGTCCGACGAGCTGCGGCGGAGCGAGATCGACGCTGAGCGGCGCCTGGATCGCGCCGTGCAGGCACTCGCCGACCGCGAAGACGACCACCGCGCAGGAGAGGATGGCGAACGCCGCGGTCGCATACGTCCAGGCTCCGGCGGCCCAGACGCCGAGGAGTGAGGCCGCCCACAGCGTCCCCATGAGCGCGAGCCCGTGCATCCGGCGCCGGCCCTCGGAGAGCTTGACGACGGGAAGCTGGAAAACGGCGACGCCGACCGCGTCGAGCGCGAACACGATGCCCACCTCCTTCTCGCTGATCCCGGCGACGTTCTTCCCGAACGCCGGCAGCAGTTCGACGACGACCGAGATGGCGGCCGTCATGAAGGCGGCGTTGAGCAGCGTGTAGAGGGCGAAGACGCGATCGCGCAGCACCGCTCGCCAGCTGCCGCCGAGCCGTCCCTCGTGCAGAGCCGGCGCGCGGACCCAGGTGAGGACCAGCATGTAGCCGAGGAACGTCGCGCAGTTGATCGCGAAGAGGACGGTGAACGTCTGCGGGTTCCCGACGGACGCGACCAGGCCCGCGACGACGCCGCCGACCGCGACGTTCATCGAGAGCCGCTGCAGCGCGTAGGCGGGCGCACGGCGGGCGGCAGGCCTCCCACGCCGTCCGGATCAGCGGCATGAGCGCGAACGCGATCGTCATCACCGCGAGGGAGGCGAGCAGCACGCGCTTCGGACCGAGCCGGTCGGAGAGCGTCCCGCCGAGGAAGCCGCTGCCGAGCGCCGCCGCCGACTGCACCGCGGCCGCGAGGCCGGCGAGCCCGAACGGAATCCCGCGCACGTTGTGGAGGTAGATGAGCAGGAACGGGAGGGCGACGCCGTTCCCGAACGCGTTGACGAGCGCCCCGAGCTCGAGCACGTAGACCGGGCGCGGCAGACGCGGGTCGAGGCTGCGGAGGTACGAGCGCACTCGCCCGAGGCTAATTGCGCTGCGACTGTGGAGGCTGGGGCCGCGGGTTGCGCCTAGATGTCGAACGAGACGCCCTGACGGAAGTACGCAAGAACAAGAGGATCTCGTTGTCGATGACCCAACCCGCGCCGGCCAGCAGATGCTGTTCTAAATCGGCGGAGGGGTTGGCGTCTACCAAGCGGGCGCTCGAGGTTCCCAGCGTCGCTGTCCATTGCAGGCAGCGAAGTGGACATTGCGCTCGCCTCCTGGAATCAACATGATCCAGCGATGGCAGCCTTTGTCATGCGGCGGCTCGCCTTCGGTTTCGTGGCCATGTTCGTGGCGGTTTCGGCGAGCTTCTTCTTCCTCGCCCAACACTTCCTGCCGCTGAAAGGCACGCCGATCGGGCACGCGTACTGGGTGTGGCTGCGCGGCATCCCGAGCGGCCGGAGCCTGCAGAACGGGCTGCTCAGCGGCGGCCTGCTCTCGACCGTCGGCAGTGCGTTCGGCCGGACGTTGCTGCTGCTCGCGATGACACTCGTGATCGTGGTCGTGATTGCGATCCCGGTGGGCTGCCTCTGCGCGGCCATGCGGGGCTCGTTCGTCGACTACGCGCTGCGCATCGGCACGTATGTCATGTGGGCCGCACCGGTGTTCATCGTCGCGATCCTGTTCCAGGAGGGGTTCGGCCGGATCCCGGGCGGCTGGGGAACCGGCTGGTTCCCGTCGGTCGGGTGGGCGGGCCAGTGCCCGAACGGAAACGGCATCGACCCGCACAACTTCCAGTGCCCTGCGGCCGGGCACGGGCTGACCCACGTCGGTCAGGTGATCTATCACCTCGCGCTGCCGGCGTTCGCCCTCGCGCTCGGGTTCATCGGCCTGCACGCCCGCTACCTGCGCAACTCCGTCATCGACGCCCTCGACGCACCCTTCGTCACCGTTGCCCGCGGCAAGGGTCTTCCCGAGCGCGTCGTGGTGATGCATCACGCCCTGAGGAACGCCTTCGTCGCCTTCGTGCCGGCGATCGTCTCCGATATCGGTCTCCTGTTCGGAGCCGCGCTCGCGGTGGACTGGATCTTCCAGCTCGGAGGGATGGGGACGCTCTTCATCAGCACGCTCAAGCTGAGCGCCGACGCGGACGTGCCCGTCGACACCTACGAGCTGCAGCTCGCCCTCCTGTTCGCCGCCTGCGTCATGCTCACCGCGTCCATGCTCGGCGAGATCCTCCTCGCCGTGCTCGACCCGCGAATGAGGCCTGACTGAGGTGGGCGGGGTGACCGAGACCGCCGCGGCCGCGGTACCGACGGCTCAACGCCGGTCGTTCTCGCCGACCTTGCGCCGCCTGGCGCGGCAGAAGGTTGCCATGGTCTCGGGTTTCATCCTGCTCGTCATCTTCGTCCTCGGTGCCTTCGCGCCACACTTCGTCTCGCCCGCGCTCGTCCACCTCTCGGATGAATGGCGCAACCACCCCCCGACCTTCAGGGGCTGGAATCTCTTCGGCACCGACGCCATCGGGAAGAACATGCTCGTGCGCACGCTCTACGGGCTCCACACGAGCGAGATGACAGCCCTCGCAGCGACGGCGATGGCGACGGCCATCGGCATCGTTCTTGGCAGCGTTGCGGGCTACCGCGGTGGCTGGCTCGACGTGGTGATCATGCGCATCTGCGACCTGATCGGAGTCATCCCGCTCGTGTTGGTCTTCCTCGCCGTCTACGCGTACTTCACACCCGTCACGGCAGGGAAGGCGACCATTGCGCTCACGTGCTTCCTCTGGGTCCCCGTGGCGCGAGTCGTGCGAGCCGAGATTTCCTCGATTCGCGAGCGCGAGTTCGTCCAGGCGGCGCTCTCCCTCGGAGCCTCGGACCGTCGGCTGTTCGCCCGTCACCTGCTACCGACGGCGAGCGGAAGCATCATCATCGCCGCAACCTCGCTGCTCGCCCAGGTGTTCGTGCTCGAGGCCACGCTCGACTTCTTCGGCCTCGGCGTCTCCACGGCGACTCAGGTGACGCTCGGGAACCTGATCGGCGAGGGTCAGAGTGGCGTCTTCACGTTGGGCGAGGGCTGGTGGGCGTGGGCCTTCACCGCGATGGTGCTCCTCGTCATCCTCGTCTGCACCAACCTCCTCGGCGACGGCATCTCCGAGGCCATGCGCCCGCCGAGGCGGCGCTAGCCGGCACCCGGGCAGAAGTGGGGCGGAGTCCTCGGCGCCCCTCCCGCGAGCTTTCCAGCCGGAGAACGTTGCCGCCCCACGCGGACGGTGCCTGCGGCCTTGCCCCGACCGCACAACCCGTTTGGATCAATCGGCTCGGGCCGACGACGACGATGCGCCGGGCAGGAATCAGACCTGCCTGCTAATCCGGGGTTTTCGTCTCCGCGGGTGTCACCGAGTGTGCCACCGTCCGGTCACGCAAGCGGCACGATCGACGTTCCGGTCAGCTCGATCGTGTCGATGAATAGCGACGACACGCCGACATGTAGCCGTTCCACCCGCGGGTCGAGCTCCGCGAGGTGATCCCTCAGCCGCTCGACCTGTAACGCTACGAGCGCGGCCTGCTCCTCGTTGTCAGCCTCGACCCTCAGCGCCATTCCGACCTCGTATCTCATGCCAGAACCTCCTCGTAGTTGATCTCGGCCTCGTCGAGCAGGACGTGCCCGTACAGGTCGAGCGACATCGACGCGCGCGCGTGGCCGACCAGCCTCGACACGGTCACGGGATCCTCTTCGCGGAGCAGCAGTGAGATCCGGCGGTGACGGGGGTCGTGCGGCGAGGCGAACTCCTGATACGTGCCGATCCATAGACACCACGCCGAAGGAGGCCGCTACGCGCTCGACCGCGTTATCTCGTGTGGTTGTAACGATGATCGACCGCAGAGCCCCGGGCAGGCCGAGGCGATTGAACTCGTCCGCGTGCCGGCCTAGCGCCCAGCCACTAACTGGGTCGTGCACGCGGACGAGTAGTAGGTCACGGACCGCTTCGGCGACCACTGCACGTATCCGAGCCGCTTGCTCTTCGGTGTCTTCCCGCTGCGGGCCCTGGGCTGTGTCAGGACCTCGATCGTCGCGGCCGTCGGTTTCTCCGACGCACCGTACGAGATGAGGAGGCGGATGAGGACACGCCGCGTCGCCGCGCAGTAGACAGCTGGAAAGCGGAGGTCGCCCGCGTGCACCACCCCGGCGGGCGTGAGCCCGCGACGGCTCAGGACGACCTGCTTCGTCGTGGAATGGCAGCGGCCGGCGGCCACGCTGTAGTGCGGCTGCTGGCCGACGCTGCTCACCTGCAGAAGGCTGGTGGAGAGGGTCGGGTTACCGGTGCCGATCGTGATACCCGCAGATCCGGCGCTGGGATCGGTGGCAAAAGCCCAGAGCTGCAACGCACCCTCATCAGTCGCGCACGACAACGTTCGCCGTGTCTTTGCCACCGCCTGCTGGCCGGCGGCCGCGAACGGGGCAGCCAGATAGAGGCCTCCCGCGAGGACCGCGAGCGCCAGAGCGAGGATCCCGATTCCGTTCCTCGGCTGCATGTGTGCTGATTCTATGCAGGAGTCGGACGGCTGTCCGCGGTCGCCTGGAACGTCGGCCGGGGACGACGATCTCTCGTTCCGCCTCCGTCGCGGCGGCGCCCGACATGGGTCGGTGTCACCGAGTTGTGCACCATCCTCGCTTCGTCGAGCTCCTGCACGACTTTCGGTCGTGGACGCGGGAGCCGGATGATCGACCAGCTCAGAGCGCGTTGGGCCGAGCGGAGGCGGGAGTTCCCCGAAGCCGGCTAGCTATCGCCTCGGCTGGGCCAGCGTTGCGGAATGACCCCCGAGCGGGGAGCGAGGATCTAGACTTGTACTTGGCGCAGGAGGCTCCATGAACCTCAGATCACCGATTGTTCGGCACTCGGATGGATGGGGCTCTGTGCGCGTGGTCGGTAGCTGGATCGCTGCGGCTGCCCTCGTTGGGCTTCTCGCTCCGTCGAGTGCCTCGGCGCTGACCGCGCCGCGAACCGTCGCGCTGCACGTCACAGTGAACGGATCGGGAACTGTGCGCGTACGAGGGAACCCTGCCTTCACGTGCCGGGCGCACTTCCCGACCAGCAGCCACTGCCGACACACGTTCTACGTTCGCAAGGGACGGCGGATTGTGCTCAAGGAATCGCCTGCGAGTGGCTGGAAGCTCTGGAGGTGGACCGGAGCTTGTCACGGATCCGCGTCAAGCTGCTCGCTGCGGGTGAAGGCCCGGCGGTTCGGGTTCGTCACGGCGTCGTTCGTGCCGCCTGGTGACCGCTTGAACCCGTACCCGCTCGGCACGACCGCGACGCTGAGCGGCAGCTGGCAGATGAAGGTCAACTCAGCGACGCTCAACGCCGACGCCGCCGTCGAAGCGGTCAACAACCAGCCTCCGCCTCCGACGGGTGCTCAGTACACGCTCGCCAACGTCTCGATGACCTACGTGGGAGGCGGGTCGCGCAGCCTCCCGGGCTATCTCCAGTCCGGAGTGTGGACCGTAGGGGCGGGCAACGCGGGCTACAACGTCTATGGCTGCCAACCGCCACCACTCGACCTCAACTCTGATTTCAGTCCGGTCTCTTCCGGGCAGACCGTGACCGGGAATCTCTGCTTCGAGATCGCCTCCAACGATGCGGGCACCCTTCTTCTCGGGGCTTACGGGACGACGGGCCAAGCCGTCTGGTTCGCGCTCCGCTGAGAGCTTCGTTCGCGCCGTCCGCGCCCCGGAAACGGAGGAAGTTCCGCTTGCGAGTGAGTTCTTCGCGCGGGTACGCACCGGGGTACGCACGAGGTGGCCAATCAGGGCATTTCCGGCAAGCGTGACCCGCATGGTTGAGCGGAAAGCGCTCGTAGTGCGGCGTGAAATGCGCCAGGCAGGAATCGAACCTGCGACCTCGCGCTCCGGAGGCGCGCGCTCTATCCCCTGAGCTACTGGCGCCGGGGGAGGCCAGTCTACCGGCGGTCGGTGGTTGGTACGTTCCGGCGGTGGACGTCTCCGCGCGGATCGTCACGCTCGAGCTGGCCGAGACGTTCGTCATCTCCCGCAGCGCGCGCGACAGCGAGGACGTCGTCGTCGTGGAGCTCCGGCACTCCGGCGTCTCGGGCTTCGGGGAGGCGCAGCCCGTCGACCGCTACGGCGAGTCGGCCGACTCCGCTCGGGCGTACGTCGAGGAGCACGCGGAGCTCCTGGGGGACGACCCGTTCGCGCTCGAGGAGCTGATGGAGCAGCTCCCCGGGCGCGAGTTCGCCGCGCGGGCGGCCCTCGACGCCGCGCTCCACGACCTGCAGGGCAAGTTGCTCGGCCAGCCTGTCTGGCGCCTGCTCGGGCTGCGGCGCTCAGGTCCGCCGACGAGCTGGACGGTCTGGCTTGGGGACCCCGACGACATGGCTCGCCGCGCCGAGCAAGCTCTCGACCGGTTTCGGCGTCTCAAGCTCAAGCTCGGTGGGCGGGACGGGCTCGATGTCGACCGTGTGCGTGCCGTTCGCTCCGTCGCCGGCGACCTGCCCCTCCAGGTCGACGTCAACGAGGCCTGGAGCCTCGAGGAAGCGCTCGACTGGCTGCCATCGCTCGCCGAGCTCGGTGTGGAGTACTGCGAGCAACCGCTGCCCGCCGGGGATCCGGGCGGCGCTGAGCTGAAGGAGCGCTCACCGCTCCCGATCTACGTCGACGAGGACTGCCACACGCTCCAGGACGTGGCGGCCTGTGCTGAACGCGCGCACGGGATCAACGTCAAGCTCGCCAAGTCGGGCGGCATCCGCGAGGCGGTGCGGATGGTGCACGCGGCCCGGTCACTCGGGCTCGGCTGCATGCTCGGCTGCATGATCGAGTCGGGGCTCGGGATCTCCGCCGGCGCGCAGGTGGCGTCGCTCTTCGACCACGTCGACCTCGACGGCAACCTCCTGCTCGCGCTCGATCCGTGGCCGGGCGTTCCGTTCGTCGACGGCGTGCAGCTTCCACCGGAGGAACCGGGGCTCGGTGTCCACGCGGTATCTGCTGCTCGCTGAGGGCTTCTCGGGCGACCCGCACTACGGGAAGACGATGCGCGGCGTGCTCCGCTACCGGCGGCAAGACGTCGTGGCGATCCTCGACTCGACGCGAGCCGGGGAGATGGAGGACGGCGTGCCCGTCGTCGGCGGCGTCGAGGCTGCGCTCGCACTCGGCCCGACAGCCGCGCTCGTCGGAGTCGCGACGCAAGGTGGCCGCTTCCCGCCCGAATGGATCGCGATTCTGCGCGCCTGCGTCGAGCACGGTCTGGACGTCGAGAACGGCCTCCATGTCTTCCTCGGCGACGATCCGGAGCTCGGCGCGCTCGCGGCGGAACACGGGGTCGAGCTGCGCGACCTGCGACGGGCGCCTGCCGAGCTCTCGACCGCGACCGGCGAGAACCTCGCGGTCGACGCCACGATCGTCCTCACGGTCGGCTCCGACTGCGCGATCGGGAAGATGACGGTCTCGCTCGAGCTCGACCTCGAGGCGCGGCGGCGCGGACTCCGGTCGGTGTTCGTCCCCACCGGCCAGACGGGCATGGTGATCGCCGGCTGGGGGATCGCCGTGGACGCCGTCGTGGCCGACTTCGTCGCAGGGGCGGCCGAACGGCTCGTGATCGAGGGACGCGGCCGGGGCGGCGAGCTGCTCTGGGTGGAGGGCCAGGGCTCGCTGCTGCATCCGGTCTACTCCGGCGTCGCGCTCGGCCTCTATCACGGAAGCGTTCCGCACTTGCTCGTCCTCTGCCACGAGTTGGGCCGCACGGAGATCGAGGGCGCCGGAGGAGGGCCGCACCCGATTCCTCCGCTGCGCGAGCTGGTCGAGCTGCACGAGCGGCTCGCCCTGCCGGCGAGGCCAGCGCGCGTCGCGGCGGTCGCGCTCAACACGAGCGCTGTCGGGGAGGAGCAGGCGGCGCGCGCGGCGATCAAAGCAGCAGAGGAGGAGACAGGCTTGCCGGCCGACGATCCGGTCCGCTTCGGAGCCGGGAAGCTCGTCGACGCCGTGCTTGCCGCCGCCCCCTAGCGGGTACTCCGAACGGAGCGTGAGCGACGCTCGGCTGCTTGACAGCGAACACATGTTCGCCTACTATGCGAACAGATGTTCGGGAAGCTCCTGATCCTGGTGTGCGTCGCGACACTCGCCGTCGGCCTCGCGGCTCGCGGCTCGAGCGGCGCCGGGCCGAAGCGCATCTACGTCGTGCGTCCCGGCGACACGCTGTGGTCGGTGGCGGAGCACACGTACTCCGGCGACCCGCGGCAGGGCGTCTGGGAGCTGCAGCAGCGGAACCACCTTGCCTCGGCGACGATCGTCCCGGGCGAGAGGCTCGTCGTGCCCTAGGCGGCGGCCGGCGGAAGCTCGATCCCGAAGGTGTAGACCTTCTCGCCGCGGAAGAGCCGCTGCTCGGGATCCCAGGGGAACCAGATCACGACCTTCCACTCGAGTCGTTCCTCCGTCGGCGCAACCCCGAGCCAGGGCGCCCGGTGGGTCGCCGAGACGTTCGCCTCCTCGCACACGCCCTGCGGCCCGATCACGATGTCGGTCAGGTCGAAGCGGATGTCCGGGAAGGCGGTCAGCAGCTCGGTGTAGAAGCGCCGTGCGCCGTCGTGGCCCTCCCAGCGATGACCGGTCTGAACGAGCTCGTAGGCGCAGTCCGGCGTCAGCGTCGAGATCAGGCCCTCGAGGTCGCGGGCGTCCTCGGCGAGGGAGTGCTTCTTGTACAGCTCGCGGACGTCGCGGTAGACCTCCGGCGTCACCTCGCGGCGGTAGACCTCGAGCACTGTCGGGTCGGCCATGGGCCGAGCCTAGCGCGGCGCGGCGCGGCGCTCAGGCGAGGACGAGCTCGTCGGCCATCGGATCGGCTCCGAACAGCTCGGGATCACGCTCCACGAGCGCGACTCCCGCGCCCGCGCAGATGAGCGGCGAGGCGAGCATGAATACCCGCAGGAGCGTGATCGACCGTTCGAGGTCACGCCGGCGCCGCAGCCGTTTGCCGTCGTTCACCGGCGCACCATCGGCCGGCCGGCGCCGTTGGATTAGCCCGGCCTTCCTAGAATCGCCGCGTGGACCTCGACGTCGTCTTCCTCGGCACGGCCGCCTCGATGCCGACCGCCCAGCGCGCGCCCGCGGCCCTGCTCGTCCGCCGAGGGAGCGATCGGCTCCTCTTCGACTGCGGCGAGGGGACGCAGCGGCAGTTGCAGCGCTCAGCGATCGGCCTGCCCGACCTGCAGGAGATCTTCCTCACGCACTTCCATGCCGACCATTTCCTCGGCCTGCCGGGAATGCTGAAGACATTCGCCCTGCGCGGCCGGGACGAGACGCCGCTCACCGTTTACGGCCCGGGCGGCCTGCGCGAGCTCTTCAAGCGGCTGCACCCGTTCCTCGGCCGGCTGCCCTATCCGCTGACCGTCGTAGAGCTGGAGGTGGGAGAACGGGTCGAGCGCGGGGACTACGCGATCGAGGGATTCGCGGTCGAGCACGGCGCCGAGGCGCTCGGCTACACCGTCGTCGAAAGCGAGCGGCCAGGGCGGTTCGACGTCGCGGCTGCCGACGCTCTTGGCGTGCCCGACGGCCCGGCTCGTGGACGGCTGCAGGCTGGAGAGGAGGTAACGGCCGAGTCCGGGCGCACCGTGACTCCTGCGGACGTGCTCGGCGAGCCGCGGGCCGGGCGGAAGCTCGTGCTCACCGGCGACACAGCGCCCTCGCCGCTCGTCGTCCAGGCAGCGCACGCGGCGGACCTGCTCGTCCACGAGGCGAGCTTTCTCGTCGCAGAGTCGGAACGCGCACGCGAGACGATGCACTCGACCGCCGCCGAGGCTGCCGAGGTCGCTCGCCTCGCGCAGGTGCGGCTGCTCGCGCTCACCCACGTCTCGCCGCGCTACTTCGGGCCCGAGCTCGCGGACGAGGCGCGCGAGGTCTTTTCCGAGACCGTGGTGCCCCGGGACTTCGACCTGATCGAGGTGCCGTTCCCGGAGCGCGGCGCCCCTCGCCTCGTCAAGAGCGGTGCGCGGCCTCCACGTGGAGAGCCGGCGCGCACCGAAGCCCCTATGATCGAGACATGAGCGGGCTGGTTCATGCCACGACGGTCGGCGACGTCGCGGAGGCGGAAGAGCTGCAGGAGATCCTCCGCAACGCCGGCATCGAGTCGTCGCTCGAGCAGGCGCCGGAGGAGGACGCTGTCAACGTCCTCGTCCCGGAGGCGGAGCTCGAGAAGGCGCAAGACGTGATCGAGGCGCTCACGGAACCCGACGACCTGATCTCGGAGCCGTAGACTGAGCCCGATGTCGACGATGGCCTTCCTCCGTGGCAGGCCGCGCCTCACCGCAGGCGCGCCCGCGCGGGCGCCACGCTCTTCGTAGCCGCGTCTTCGCAGACGAGCTCGTCCGCGCCGCCGGTGTGGTGCCGGGCGCGCTCGTGCTCGACCTCGGTGCGGGCGGCGGCGTGCTCACGCGCGCGCTCGTCGACGCAGGCGCCCGTGTGCGCGCCGTCGAGCTCGATCCGGCCGCGCTGCGACAGCTCGGGACACGCTTCGGACGCGATCCCCGAGTCGAGATCCTCCCGGAGGACGCGAGGAGCGTTCCGCTGCCGCCCGAGCCGTTCGCCGTCGTCGCGAACCTTCCCTTCGCGGCGGGCACCGCGATCCTGCGCCGTCTGCTCGGCGACCCGCGCGTGCCGCTGACCCAGCTCGATGCGATCGTCGAGTGGGGTCTCGCCGCCAAGCGGACGGCGATCTGGCCGTCGACCTTCGTCGGCTGCACGTGGGGGGCGTGGCACGAGCTGAGCCTCGTTCGGCGCGTGCCGCGGGCCTGCTTCGCTCCCCCGCCGGGTGTCGACGCCGCGGTATTGCGCGCGACGCGTCGGCGCGAGGCGCTCGTGCCGCCGGGCCACGCGGCGCGGTACGAGGCTCTGCTGCGTCGTGCGTTCGCGGCTCAGGCGCCGCTCGACCGGATCCTGCCGCGGCGCCTCGTGAGCCGTGTCGCCCTCGAGCACGGCTTCGACCCGCACGCCCGCGCGCGTGACCTCGACGTCCGGCAGTGGGCCTCGCTCTACCGCGCCCTCAACCGCTAGCCTCGCCGCCGTGAAAGCAGCAGATCTCGAGCTGCGCCGGCGAACGTACGCGTTCTTCGTGGAGCAGGGCCGCGCACCGACGGCTCAGGAGCTGGGGGCCGCGGACGAGGTCCTCGCAGGTTGGCACAGGCTGCACGCCGAGCATGCGATCGTCCTGAACCCGGGGACCGAGGAGCTGCGGATGCTCAACCCGTTCTCGGTCGTGCCGACCGCCTACCGCGTCCGGGCCGGCGACCGTTGGTGGTACGGCAACTGCGCCTGGGACGCGCTCGGCATCTGCGCCGCGCTCCACACGGACGGTCGGATCGAGACCTCGTGTCCCGACTGCGGCGAGCCGCTGGCCGTCGAGGTGCGGGACGCGCGGCCGGACGACGAGTCGCTCGTCTTCCATTGCCTCGTCCCCGCGGCGCACTGGTGGGACGACATCGTCTTCACCTGAAGCGCGATGAATCTCTTCCGGTCGGAAGAGCACCTGGCCCGCTGGCTCGGCGAGCGAGAGCCCGGCACGTCGATCTCGGTGGCGAAGCTCTCGGAGCTGGCGCATGCCTGGTGGGGCGACCGCATCTCGTCGGAGTGGACTCCGCACACACGCGAGCAGAACCAGGCGATCCTCGAACGGCTCGGGCTCGTGGGCGAGTTCTGGCAGCTCGCGTGAGCATCACGACGCTCGTTGTCGCCGGCGACGAGAGCGAGCTCACCGGCGATCCAGCCGCGCGGTACCCGGTCTACAGCGTCACCAAGACCGTCATCGCCGCTGCGGTGCTCCTCCTCGCGCGCGAGGGTGTGCTCGAGCTCGACCCGGTGCGGAACCTGCTCGACCACACGAGCGGGCTGCGCGACTACGGATCGCTTCCGGAGTACCACGAGGCCGTGAGGATGCAGCCGGGAGCCGCGTGGGACGACGAGGAGTTCCTCGCCCGGGCGACCGCAACCGGGCCGCTGTTCGAACCCGGAAAGGGCTGGGCGTACTCGAATACCGGCTATCTGCTGCTGCGGCGGCTCCTCGACGAGCACGGCGGGCTCGCAGCGTTCCTGCCGCGACTCGGTCTCACGGGCGCGACGGTCGCCGAGCGCACGGACGACCTCCGCGCTGCCACGCCGGCGCCGAGCGCGCTGCTGCTCGACGGCGTCGGCGACGTCCGAGGCGTCTACGACCCGCGCTGGGTCGGCCACCGAACGCTGGTCGCGCATGCTGAGGACCTCGTCGATTTCTGGCGCGACCTGCCGGCAGAGATGCTCGACCCGCGCACGTTCGTCCCGATCGGAAGCGAGGCACAGGGGTTCGTCCGTCCCTGCTACGGCCTCGGCGTGATGGCCGATCCCGACAGCCCGCTCGGCGCGGTCGTCGGTCACGGCGGCGGCGGCCCGGGCTACGCGACCGCCGTCTTCGCGGCGCCCCACGCCGACGCCGTCGCGATCGTTCTCACCGCCGACGAGCGCTATCCCGCGCAACAGACGGCACTCGACCTGCTGACGGCGGCCGTCCGCAAGAGCGGCTAGGCTGCCTGCAGCACGAACCCCTTTAACCCGGTCCAGCGAGGCCGGAAAGGAGTCGGATGAACACGCACGCCCCCGAACAGGGCAAGACCGTCCTCGAGGCCGACGGGCTGGGGAGGACTCTTTCGAGAATCGCCCACGAGATCATCGAGGGCAACCCCGACCTCGGCGACGTCGCCCTCGTGGGAATTCAGACCCGCGGCGTACCGCTCGCACGGCGGCTCGCGCGCCTGATCGAGGAGCGCGCCGGTGTCGAGCCTGCACTAGGCGCGGTCGACATCACCTTCTACCGCGACGACGTCACCGTCCGCGGCGGCGAGGCGCCGCTCGCGGCGCAGCCGCTCGTGCGCGCGACACAGCTCGACTTCCCGCTCGACGGGCGGACAGTCGTCCTCGTCGACGACGTCCTCTACACGGGCCGCACGATCCGGGCGGCGATCGAGGCGCTCTTCGACTACGGCCGGCCGGCGCGCGTGCAGCTCGCCGTGCTCGTCGACCGCGGACATCGCGAACTGCCGATCCGTCCCGACTACGTCGGCAAGAACCTGCCCACCGCACGCGGCGAGCGGATCCAGGTGCAGCTCGTCGAGGTGGACGAGGTCGACGCCGTCCTGCTCGTCGGCAGCCCGGAGGAGGACGGCAGATGATTCGCCTGGTGACCGACGACCTGAGGCCGCCCGGAGACCCGCCGAAGCGGCATCTCCTCTCCGTCGGCGACCTGACCCGCGACGACGTCGAGCGCCTGCTCGGCACGGCGCGCACGTTCGAGACCGCGCTCGAGCGGCACGTGAAGAAGCTGCCCACGCTCAAGGGCCACCTGATCGTGAACCTCTTCTACGAGTCCTCGACCCGTACGTCCTCCTCGTTCGAGCTCGCGGCGAAGCGGCTCTCGGCGGACACGCTCACCGTCAAGTCGACCGGTTCTTCGGTGGACAAGGGCGAGTCGCTCAAGGACACGGCACTCACGCTCGGCGCCTACGACCCCGACGTGATCGTGATCCGGCATCCGCAGATCGGCGCACCGCAGCTCGTCGCGAGGGTCACGGACGCGCACGTCGTAAACGCGGGCGACGGCAAGCACCAGCATCCGACGCAGGCCCTGCTCGACCTCTACACGCTGCGGGAGGAGGTCGGCGAGCTCGACGGACTCCACGTCGCGATCGTCGGCGACGTCCTCCACTCGCGCGTGGCCCGCTCGCTGCTGCAGGCATTCGCGCTCGTCGGGATCCGGGCGACGCTCGTCGGCCCGCCGGCGCTGCTGCCGCGCGAGCTGCCCGCGGAGGCCTCGACCGACATCGAGGCGATCCGCGATGCGGACGTCGTCTACGTCCTGCGTATGCAGAACGAGCGGATGGAGGCCGGAGCGAACTTCGTTCCGAGCCTCCGCGAGTACACGGCGCGCTGGGGGATCACGCCCGAGCGGCTGCAGCCGGGACAGAAGGTCATGCATCCGGGCCCGATGAACCGCGGCGTCGAGATCGACCCACGGGTCGCCGACTCGCCCGAGTCGCTGATCACCGTGCAGGTGCGCTCGGGGCTCGTCACACGGATGGCCGTTCTCTACGACCTGCTCACGGGCGGGCCGGTCGACGTGCAGGCGCTCGCAGCGGCGGAGGTGGCGTGATGCTGTGGCAGCGCGACCTCCCAGGCGCCGATCTCGTCATCCGCGGCGCGCGTGTGCTCGACCCCACCGAGGGAATCGACTCGCGGCTCGACGTGAGAATCGACGGCGGAACCATCGCCGAGGTGGCGGAGGAGGTCGACGCGAACGGGCACCGCGTCGTCGAGGCGGACGGGCTCGTGCTCGCGCCGGCCTTCGTCGATCCGCACGTTCACCTGCGCACGCCGGGCCGCGAGGACGAGGAGACCGTCGCGAGCGGGACGGCGGCCGCGGCGGCCGGGGGTTACTGCGCGATCCTCGCGATGCCGAACACCGATCCGATCGTCGACTCCGCCGCGACGCTTGGCGCGCTCGTCGAGACGGCGCGGCGCGAGGCCGAGGTGCCCGTCGGCTTTCTTGCCGCGATCACGCGCGGCCAGCGCGGGGAGGAGCTGACCGAGATGGGCGAGCTCGCCGACATCGGCGCGGTCGCGTTCTCCGACGACGGTGTGCCGGTCGCGTCCGCGGGGCTGATGCGTCGCGCGCTCCAGTACGCCTCGACGACCGACCGGCCGCTTGCGCTCCACTGCGAGGAGCCGGCGCTCTCGCACGGCGGCCACGTGCACGAGGGACGCGTCGCGGCCGAGCTCGGCTTCGCGGGCTATCCCTCCGTCGCCGAGTCCGTCGCGGTCGAGCGCGACCTGTCGCTCGCCGCCTACGAACGCGGACACGTCCACGTCCTCCACCTCTCGGCCGCCGAGTCGGTTGACGCGCTGAGACGGGCGCGCGGGGCCGGCGTCGCGGCGAGCGGCGAGGCGACACCACACCACCTCGTCCTCACCGACGACGCGGTGCGCTCGCTCGACCCGAACGTGAAGATGAACCCGCCGTTGCGAGCGGAAACCGACCGGCAGGCGCTGCTCGAGGCCGTGCGGGACGGGACGATCGAGGCGATCGCGACCGATCACGCGCCGCACGCAGCGCACGAGAAGGAAGTGACGTTCGAGGCCGCACCGTTCGGGGTGACCGGCCTCGAGACCGCGTTCGCCGCGCTCTACACGCACCTGGTGAAGCCGGGCCTGCTGCCACTCGAGACGCTGCTCGAGCGGATGTCGGCCGGGCCGGCACGGATCTTCGGGCTCGACCGGCCGCGGGTCGCGGCGGGCGCGAGCGCGAATCTCGTCCTGCTCGACCTCGAGCGGGAGTGGACGGTCGGCGAGCAGCCCTTCCACTCGCGATCCGACAACTCGTGGCTGCTCGGGTCGAAGCTGAAAGGAGCGGTGCGCATGACGCTCGCCGGCGGAGGGGTGGCGTACGAATGAGCTATCTCGCGCTCGCGGACGGAACGGTCTGGCCCGGGGAGTCGGTCGGCGCCGACGGCCACGCGCTCGGCGAGGCCGTGTTCACGACCGGCATGTCCGGCTACCAGGAGGCGGTCACCGATCCGAGCTTCGAGGATCAGCTCATCTGCTTCACCGCGCCGATGGTCGGCAACTACGGCGTCGCCGAGGAGCGGAGCGAGTCGGCGCGGACGCACGCGTGCGCGGTGCTCATGCGCGAGGCCCGCGGGCCGGAATGGATGGACTGGCTGCGCGAGCGGGGTCTCGTCGCGCTGACGGGGATCGACACGCGGAGCCTCGTCCTCCACCTCCGCGATGCCGGCTCCGCGCCCGGCATTGCCGTCGCGTCCGGCCTCGCGGTCGAGGAGGCGATCGAGCTTGCGGCGCAGCTGCCGCCGATGCTCGGCCGCGCGCTCGTCGAGGACGTCTCGACGGACGAGCCGTACGTCTACGCCGAGGAGGGGCGCGTGCGGATCGGCGTCGTCGACTACGGGGTCAAGAACTCGGTGCTGCGCCGGCTGGCGAAGGCGGGCGCGGCCGTGACCGTCCATCCGCACGACACGGATGCCGACGAGCTCGCCGACTACGACGGCGTCCTCCTCTCGCCCGGGCCCGGCGACCCCGAGCCGCTCGCGGCCGAGACCGAGACGGTGCGGGAGCTGCTCGGACGCACGCACGTGCTCGGCATCTGCCTCGGCCACCAGCTGATCGCGCGCGCCACCGGCCACGAGACCTACAAGCTCCCGTTCGGCCACCGCGGCGCGAACCATCCCGTGCACGAGCAGCTCACCGGCAGGGTGCTCGTCACGAGCCAGAACCACGGCTTCGCGGTGCGGCCCAGCGAGGAAGCGGGCGTGTCGCACGTCTCGCTCTACGACGGGACGGTGGAGGGACTCGACCTCCCGGAGCTGCGGGCGCGTTCGCTCCAGTTCCACCCGGAGGCGGGGCCGGGGCCGCACGACGCGTGGCCGCTGCTCGAGGCCTGGGTGAAGGAGGTGGCCGATGCCAAGGCGTGAGGACCTCGAAAGCATCTGCATCGTCGGTTCCGGCCCGATCGTGATCGGTCAGGCGGCCGAGTTCGACTACGCGGGTTGCCAGGCGCTGAAGGTGCTGCGCGAGGACGGGTTCCGCACGATCGTGGTCAACTCGAACCCGGCGACGATCATGACCGACCCCGGCTTCGCCGACCGCACGTACCTGGAGCCGCTCGACGTGGAGTCGGTCGCCGAGGTGCTGCGCCTCGAGCGTCCGGACGCGCTCCTGCCCACCATGGGCGGGCAGACGGCGCTCAACCTCGCCCGCGAGCTCGCGAACGCGGGCGTCCTCGACGAGCTCGGGATCGAGCTGATCGGAGCGCGGCTCGATGCGATCGAGCGCGCGGAGGACAGGCTCAAGTTCAAGGAGGCGGTCGAGTCGTGCGGGCTCACCGTGCCCGTCTCGGCGATCGTCACGTCCCTCGATGAGATCGAGGGACTGATGGTTCCTGCGGTGGTGCGTCCCGCCTTCACGCTCGGAGGCCACGGAGGCGGCTTCGCCTACACGGAGGAGGAGCTCCGGCGCCAGGTCGAGCGCGGCCTCGCCGAATCCCCGATCGGCCAGGTGCTCGTCGAGGAGTCGGTGCGCGGCTGGGACGAGTTCGAGCTCGAGGTCGTCCGCGACCGCGTCGACAACGTCGTCATCGTCTGCTCGATCGAGAACCTCGACCCGATGGGCGTCCACACCGGCGACTCGGTCACCGTCGCGCCGCAGATGACGCTGCCGGACGAGGCGTACCAGGAGCTGCGCGACGCGGCGGCGGCGGTCATCCGCGCGGTCGGGGTCGACACGGGCGGCTCGAATATCCAGTTCGCCCGCAGCCGCGAGACCGGCGAGGTGCGCGTCATCGAGATGAATCCGCGCGTCTCGCGCTCCTCCGCGCTCGCCTCGAAGGCGACCGGCTATCCGATCGCGAAGGTCGCCGCGCGGCTCGCAGTCGGCTACACGCTCGACGAGATCCCGAACGACCTGACGGGGACGACGCCCGCGAGCTTCGAGCCGACGCTCGACTACGTCGTCGTCAAGTTCCCACGGTTCGCGTTCGAGAAGTTCCCCGGCGCCGACCGGACGCTCGGGACGCAGATGAAGTCGGTGGGGGAGACGATGGGCATCGGCCGCACGTTCGCGGAGGCGTTCCTCAAGGCGTACCGCTCACGCGAGCTCGACGCCGGCGCGGCCACCCCGTGGCAGCTCCTCTCGGACGTCCCCGAGGATGTGCACCCGTTCTTCCGGCGCGAGCTCGAGCAGATCCGCGACGCGCTCGACGGTGTCCGCGACGTCGAGTCGCTCGTCGCCGCCGACTGGCTGCGTCTCAAGCGGCAGGGGTTCTCCGACGCGGACATCGCCGCCGCAGCGGGCACGACCGAGACCGCGGTCCGGCAGCGCCGGCGCGACTGCGGCGTCCGCCCCGCGTATCGCCGCGTCGATTCCTGCGCGGGCGAGGTCGAGGCGACCTCCAACTACTACTACTCGACCTGGGGCGAGCAGGACGAGGCCGCGCCAACCGGCGCCCGGCCGCGCGCCGTCATCCTCGGCTCCGGCCCGAACCGGATCGGGCAGGGGATCGAGTTCGACTACTGCTGCGTCCACGCCGTCACGACGTACCGGGAACTCGGCTACGAGGCGGTGATGGTCAACTGCAATCCGGAGACGGTCTCGACCGACTACGACACGTCCGACCGGCTCTACTTCGAGCCGCTCGACACGGAGTCGGTGCTCGCGATCTGCGAGCGGGAGAAGCCGGACGGCGTCGTGATCCAGTTCGGCGGCCAGACGCCGCTCAAGCTCGCGCGCGCGATCGAGGACGCCGGCTACCGGATTCTCGGCACCCCGTTCGACGCCGTGGACCTCGCCGAGGACCGCGAGCGCTTCGCCGGGCTCCTGCGCGCACATGGCCTGCGCTCGCCGGAGTGGGGGATCGCAGCCTCGCCGGACGAGGCGGTCGAGATCGCGGAGCGGATCGGCTACCCGGTACTCGTCCGGCCGTCCTATGTCCTCGGCGGCCGCGCGATGCGCGTCTGCTACACGCCCGACGAGGTCCGCGACATGCCGCCCTTCGAGCGAATCCTCGTCGACCGTTTCGTCGAGCACGCTGTCGAGGTGGACGTCGATGCGCTCTGCGACGGCGTCGACACGTACGTCGCAGCCGTCATGCAGCACGTCGAGGAGGCGGGCGTCCACTCCGGCGACTCGGCCTGCGTCCTGCCCGCGCCGAGCCTCTCGTTCGCGCAGACGCAGGAGATCGCACGGGTGGTGCGGATCCTCGGCCGCGCTCTCGGCGCCGTCGGGCTCCTCAACGTCCAGCTCGCGGTGACCGGAGACGGCGAGGTCTTCGTGATCGAGGCGAATCCGCGGGCGTCGCGAACGGTGCCGTTCGTGAGCAAGGCGACCGGCGTCGAGCTCGTCAAGGCTGCCTGTCGCCTCGCCCTCGGCGCGACGATCTCCGAGCTCGGTCTCCCGCCCGAGCGTCCGCCGCGGCAGTGGAGCGTCAAGGCGGCCGTCCTCCCGTTCGCGCGCTTCCCCGGTAGCGATCCGGTCCTCGGCCCGGAGATGCGCTCGACCGGCGAGGTGATGGCAAGCGCCGCCGACCTCTCTACCGCGCTCGACAAGGCCGAGCGGGCCGCGGGACGGCGCCTGCCACGATCCGGCTCGGTCTTCATCTCCATTCGCGAGCCCGACCACCAGCAGGCGGTGCCGATCGCCGCGACGCTCGTCGGTCTCGGGTTCGAGCTGTACGCGACGGAGGGGACGGCGGCGACGCTCGCCGCAGCGGGGATCGCGGTCGAGCCGGTCCGGAAACTCAGCGAGGCGGCGGAGGGTGAGCCGACGGTCGTCGACCTGATCCGCCGCGGCCGCTGCGACCTCGTGATCAACACGCCGGAGGGTCGGAACGCCCGGTCGGACGGTTACGCGATCCGCGAGGCGGCGCTCACCAGGCGTGTGCCGTGCATCACGACCCTCTCGGGCGCCGCCGCCGCCGTGCACGCGATCGCGACCGCGCGGGCCGAGCAGGCGGTGTCCCTCCAGGAACGGATCGATGCAGAGCTCGGCGTCACCCAGTCCGCATAAGGTCATCGCCTCGGAGCAGGTCGGGCCGTACACGCTGTTACGGCTCGCGCGCCGGGGGCTCGATCCCGGGCGTGCCGGGGCAGTTCTTCATGCTCGAGGCCCCGGGACGTTTGCTGCCGCGGCCGTTCTCGCTCTGCCTCGCGCCGCCGGGCGAGCTCGCCTTCCTCGTCGACCCGATCGGACCCGGGACGCAGGCGCTCGTGCGAGGCTGCGGGCCGGCGACGAGATCCGCGTGCTCGGACCGCTCGGGCACGGCTACCGGCTCGAGGTCGAGCGTCCGCTCCTCGTGGCCGGCGGGATCGGCATCGCGCCGCTGCCGTACCTCGCCGAGCAGCTCGGAGGTACACCGCCGGTCGTCCTCGGCTTCCGCAGCGCCGAGCACGCCGAGGCGGCGGCGCTGCTGCCCGGCGCCGAGGTCGTCGTCGATCCGGTCCTCGTCACGGAGCTGATCGAGCCGGCGTTCGATGTTCTCGCGTGTGGGCCGGAGCCGATGCTCCATGCCGTCGCCGCTCTCTGTCCGACTGCGCAGCTTGCGTGGGAGGCGCCGATGGCGTGCGGCTACGGCGCCTGCTACGGCTGCGTCGTCGAGATCGACGGCGCTCTCCAGCGGCTGTGCCTCGAGGGGCCCGTGCTCGACGCTGCACGCGTCCGGGCGCCCGTGGAGGCCGTCGCATGAGGATCCTGAACGCGAGCGGCTGCCTCGACGCACTCGCGGCGCCGGAGGTAGCGCGGCAGCTCGACGCGTTCGTGACGAAGACCGTCACGCCGCAGCCGCGCGAGGGGAACGCCCCACCGCGGATCGCGGAGACGGCGCACGGGATGCTCAACGCCATCGGCCTTGCCAATCCGGGCCGCGAGCGCTTCCTCGCCGACAATCTGCCGCGGCTGCGCGAGCTCGGCGTCCCGCTCTGGGTCAGTGTCGGCGGCTTCTGTGTCGCCGACTACGCCGAGACCTGCTCGCGTCTGGCCGACATCGAGGCGATCGAGCTCAACCTTTCCTGCCCGAACGTCGACGAGGCCTCGGAGTCGGCGGCGGAGATCGTCGCGGCCTGTCGCCGGACCACCGAGCTCCCGCTCTACGCGAAGCTCTCCGCCGCGCATCCCGACGTCGCGGAGGTCGCGCGGGCGGTCGCCGCGGCCGGCGCGGACGGCCTCTCGCTCATCAACACGCTCCGCGCGGTCGCGCTCGACCGGCGCCTTCGACCGGCGTTGGCGCGCGGCAGCGGCGGTCTCTCAGGCCCGGCGCTGAAGCCGGTCGCCCTCTACGCCGTCGCCGTCTGTCACGAGGCGACCGGCCTGCCGATCGTCGGGATGGGCGGGATCCAGACCGGCCGCGACGCGCTCGAGTTCGCCACGTGCGGTGCCCGCGACGTTGCGCTCGGCACGGTCCTCTTCGCGGATCCCGGCGCCCCGGCCCGGGTTCGCGTGGAGCTCTCGGCCGCGTGCGCCGAGGCCGGTGTTGCCACACCGGAAGACGTCGCGATCATCTGGCAAAAAGCCCGGAAACCGAGCGAAAAGTCCCGGCTTGAAGCTCGCGGGCGCATTGGTAAGATCGCCCGACCGTGAGTCCGACGAAGACGCAGGCACATGCTCCGCTCCGTTCGCTCGACCAGCGGATGGATGCCCTCAAACGAGCGAACGACGTCCGCGTCAGGCGCGCGCAGCTCAAGAAGGACCTCAAGGACGGCAACGTCCGGATCGAGAAGATCCTCGATAACCCGCCCGAGTACGTCGAGACCGCAAAGGTGATCGACATCCTGATGGCGGTGCCGAAGTTCGGACGCGTGAAGGCCGCGCGCTTCCTCAACACGTGCCGGATCAGCCAGTCGAAGACCGTCGGCGGGCTGTCCGACCGGCAGCGCGCGGAGCTGATCGGCCTCTTCCACAGCAGGTAGTGGAGGCGGGTCGGATGCCGTCGGTGCTCGTCGTCACGGGCCCGTCGGGCGCCGGCAAGGGCACGCTCATCCACGAGCTCGTCGAGCGCGTGCCGGGAATCGAGGTCACGGTCTCGGCCACGACCCGCGAACGGCGGCACGGCGAGGAGAACAGCCGCGACTACTGGTTCCTCTCGGACGCCGACTTTCTCGCAGGCGTCGCTCGCGGCGAGTTCCTCGAGCACGTGGAGTACGTGTCCGGGCACCGTTACGGCACGCTCCGCTCCGAGCTCGAGCGGATCGCGGCCAACGGTCACGTTCCGCTGCTCGAGCTCGAGACCGAGGGAGCGCTGCGGGTCAAGAACGAGGTGCCGAACGCGGTGACGATCTTCATCTCCGCCCGCGTCGAGGAGCTCGAGCGGCGCCTGCGCGAGCGGGCGACGGAGAGCTCGGGCGAGATCCACGAGCGGATCGAGCTCGCCCGGAAGCAACTCGAGCAGGCCGGGGAGTTCGACCACGTGATCGAGAACCACGACCTCGAGCAGGCCGTTTCCGATCTGACAGCCCTCGTCCGCAGGCTCCTGAGCCCGACAGCTACCATCCCGCGACGATGATCGAACCTCGCGTCGACGACCTGCTGGAGAACGTGGACTCGCGCTACGCGCTCGTGATCGTGGCGGCGAAGCGTGCCCGGCAGATCAACAACTACCACCACCAGCTCGGCGAGGGCACCTTCGGCGACAACCTGCCGCCGCTCGTCGAGAGCCGGTCGAAGAACTACCTGACCATGGCCCTGGAGGAAGTCTCCCAGGGCATGCTCAAGTACGACTACACCGCCTAGCGAGAGGCCCGCGCACCAGCCGTACCCGCGGTGGGTAGGCATCATTTCGGCATGTCTCGCGTCCTGCTCGGCGTGACCGGTGGCATCGCGGCCTACAAGGCATGTGAGCTGTGCCGGTTGCTCGTCAAGGAGGGCCACGACGTCGTGCCGCTCGTCACTTCCGGAGCCGAGCGCTTCGTCACGGCCGAGACGTTCCGGGCGCTTGCCCGGCGGCCGCCTGGGGACGACGTCTATCTCCATCTCACGCGCGCCGACCTGCTCGTCGTCGCGCCGTGCACGGCGAACACGCTGGCCAAGCTCGCGCACGGGCTCGCCGACAACGTCCTGACCGAGGCTGCACTCGCGCATCGCGGGCCGCTGCTTGTCGCTCCCGCGATGAACCCGCGGATGTGGGCGCATCCCGCCACGCGTGCGAACGCCGAGGCGCTGCGGACGCGCGGAGTCGTGCTCGTCGGACCGGACGAGGGCGAGACGGCAGAGGGAGAGCTCGGGGTGGGGCGGATGGCCGAGCCGGACGAGATCCTCCGCGCCGCCCGAGACATCCTCGCGGGAGCCGGTCCGTTGCGTGGGAAGCGCGTCCTCGTCTCGGCGGGCGGCACGCGCGAGCCGGTCGACGCGGTCCGCTTCGTCGGGAACCGCTCGTCGGGGCGGATGGGTGTCGCGCTCGCCGCCGAGGCGCGGCGTCGCGGGGCCGAGGTGACCCTGCTCGCTGCGAATCTCGCGGTGCCGGCACCCGCAGGAGTCGAGATCGTCGCGACACCGACGGCAGCCGATCTCGAGCGCGAGGCACTCGCCCGCGCCCCCGACGCCCACGTCGTGATCATGGCCGCGGCCGTGGCGGACTACCGGCCCGCAGAGGCGCTCGCTGCGAAGCGCCCGAAGGACACCGCGACCTGGACGCTCGAGCTCGAGCCGACGACGGACGTGCTCTCGGAGCTCGGCGCCCGCCGACGCGATGGTCAGCTCCTGGTCGGCTTCGCCGCCGAGACGGGGGAGGTGGGGCTCGAGCGGGCACGGGACAAGCTCGCGCGCAAGGGCGCCGACCTCTTCGTGCTCAACGACGTCTCTCGCCCGGACATCGGCTTCGACGCCTCCAACAACGAGGTGACCCTCGTCGTCGCATCCGGTGAGCGGACGGTTGCGAAGGCACCGAAGGAGGAGATCGCAGCGGGGATCCTCGACGAGGTGGAGGTGCTGATGGAACGTGGCTGAACGCGCGGTCGAACCGAGCCCGAGCGGGCAGATCTCGATGCTCGTGGCAAACCTCAAGCGGGTCGTCCACGCGCCCGACGAGACCCTGCGCCTCGTTGTCCTCTGTCTCGTCGCCGAGGGCCACGCGATCATCGAGGACTTCCCCGGCGTCGGCAAGACGATGCTCGCCAAGGCGCTCGCCCGCTCGCTCGACGCCCGCTTCTCGCGCCTGCAGTTCACGCCGGACCTGCTCCCGTCGGACGTGACCGGCGTCAACGTGTTCAACCAGCAGCAGAACGAGTTCGAGTTCCGGCCTGGCCCGGTGTTCGCGAATCTCCTCCTCGTCGACGAGGTGAACCGCGCCTCGCCGAAGACGCAGGCGGCGCTGCTCGAGTGCATGGAGGAGCGGCAGGTCTCGGTCGACGGCGTCACGTATGCGCTCGAGCCGCCGTTCATGGTCATGGCGACCCAGAACCCGATCGAGTACGAAGGGACGTATCCCCTGCCGGAGGCGCAGCTGGACCGATTCACGATGCGGCTCTCGCTCGGCTATCCACCGCTCGCCGAGGAAGCGCGGATGCTCGACGAGCAGACCAGTGAGCCACCGCTCGGATACCTGTCGCCGGCCCTCGACGCCGCCGACGTGCTGCGGCTGGTCGAGACCGCGCGCCTGGTGTTCGTCGAGGAGAGCGTCGGCCGCTACGTCGTCGCGCTGCTGCGGCAGACGCGCAGCGACTCGCGCCTCTATCTCGGTGCCAGTCCGCGAGCCGGAATCGCCCTGCTCCGGGTGGCGAAGGCGCGAGCGCTCGCCGAGGGTCGCGACTACGTCACTCCCGACGACGTGAAGGCCGTGGCGGCGCCGGTACTCGCGCACCGCCTCATCCTCGCGCCGGAGGCGCGCTCGGCCGGGCTCGGCCCCGACGAGCTCGTCGCGGACGCGCTCGCACACACGCCGGTTCCCGTCTGATGACGGCCCGGGGTCGAGCGGTACTCGCCCTGGGTGTCTTCTGCTGGATCGTCGCGATCATCTTCGGCTCGCCGGCGCTCTTTCCGGTCGCGGCCGGGCTCGTCCTCGTCGTGCCGCTCGCGGTCGCGTGGGTGCGAATCACGTTGCGGCAGCCACGCGTGAGCAGGCGCTGGAAGCACGAGAACCTCGTCGAGCGCGACGACGTCCGGATCGAGCTCGTCCTCGAGTGCGAGCCCGGCCCTCCGCTGCCGAACGTCATCGCCCACGAGCAACTCGGACGAGTCGGTGGCGAGGAGGTCGAGCTGCGGTCACGCGGCAGGGGGCGCCACTCGGGCTCCTACCTTCTCCGCGACGTGCCGCGGGGACGTCACCGCTTTGCGCCTGTGCGCCTGTCGCTCACCGATCCGTTCGGGCTCGCCGAGACGGGCCTGGCCGTCGAGGAGCAGCAGGCGCTCGTCGTCTATCCGCGCCTCGTCGAGCTCGAACGGCTCTTCTTCGACGGCGGCTCCGGTCCCGAGCATGGCCGGCGCCTTCTGTTGCGACGGCCCGTCGGCTTCGAGCTCCACAGCGTCCGCGACTACCAGCAGGGGGAATCGCTGCGCCGTGTCCACTGGCCGTCCACGGCACGACGCGGCTCGCTGATGGTCAAGGAGCTCGAGGACTCGCCGCGCGACGAGGTCGCCGTGCTGCTCGACGGAGACCCCGCGGCGGTTACGGGCTCGCCGCCGGACTCGTCCTTCGACGTCGCTGTTCGGGTCGCCGGCTCGATCCTCCTCGCGCAGGTGCGGCGTGGCCGTCGCTGCGTGCTCGTCCTCAACACCGCTGGGCGGGAGATGCAGACCGTCTCGGGGGACGGACCGGAGTGGCAGCGCGCGCTCGAGCTTCTCGCGGCGGCGGAGCCCGACGCCCGCGGGCCGGCGGCGGCGCTCCTTCGCTCGGGTGACGGACCGACTGCCCGCGCGCTCGAGCTCGTGGTCGTCACCTCCAGGGTCGAGCAGTCACTCGTCGACCGTCTGCTCGAGCGCGCCCTCACGCGACGCCCGGTCGCGCTCGTCCACGTCGAGCCCGAGAGCTTCGCCGGACGTCCCCGCCGCGCCGAGCCTGCGCTCCTTCGTCTGGAGGCGGCGGGGGTGCCGATCGCCGTCGTGCGGCAGGGAGAGGACATCGCGAGCGCGCTCGATGGAGTCGGTGCGCAAGAGATGGCGCGTGCCTAGCGCAGCCCGGACCGCGGCTGTCAGCGCGCCCGCGCTCGTCGTCGTGGCGACGGCCTGGCTGCGCCTCGAGCAGCCGAGCTCGTCGTTGTCACGCGTGCTCGCCCTCCTCGCCCTCGCTGTCGCAGCCGCCCTGCCTCGCCGGCGCTCGGTCCGCCTCGTCGCCGCAGTGGCCGCGACGATCGCCGCGGCTCGGATCGCCGTGGGAGTCGACTTCGTCCCGGGCCTCGGCCTTTCGGGTGCGTTCTCGGCTCTCGGGACGAGGTTCGGGAACGGGTTCGACGACTTCTACGGCACGCACCTGCCGTTCGACCCGCGCGTGCACGTGGCGATGAACCAGCTCGTGCTCTTCGGCGTCTTCCTCTTCTCGCTCGGCATCGCACTGCTCGTGGCGGAGCGGAAGCCCGTGGCGGCCGGACTCGTGCTCCTGGCCGGCGCCGGCTGGCCGGCGACGCTCCTCGGCGCATCGCACGGCGTCGCGATGGGGGTCGGGATTCTCGGCGCCCTGCTCGTGTTGCTCGCCGGACTCGGTTCTCGCCGCGTGCCGGCTCTCGCGCTCCCGGCGGCGGCGGTCGTCGCGCTGGCGGCTGTCGCGGTCGGCTCGGCGACGGCTGCGCGCCACGGGCTCGTGCAGTGGCAAGCGTGGAACTTGGCGCACGTTGCAAGCGGGCCCGAAGACGTGGGCTTCGTCTGGAACGCGCAGTACGGCGGACTGAAATGGTCGGGCCGTCCCACGACCGTGCTCCAGGTGCAATCTGCTCGGCCGCCCACCTACCTGCGCGCGGCGGTGCTCGACGACTTCATCGGCGACGCGTGGAAGATCGGTCTTCCTCGCACCGCGGACTCACTTGAGCCTGCGGCCGCTCGGCGGGCGCGAAACCAGACGCAGGAGATCGTGACGGTGAACGCTCTCGCCGACACACACCTGGTCGGCGGCAGCATCCCGATGCGGTTCAAGGCCGCCGCCGGGGCGCCGCTCCTCAGGAGCGAGCCGGGATTCGCCGAGCTCGACCAGAACCTCCCGCACGGCTTCCGTTACACGGTCTGGAGCCACCTGGCCAGGCCGAGCGCTGCGGCGCTGCGACGCTCGCCGCCGGAGTACCCGCAGGAGCTCACAACGGAGAGCATGTTCGACGTCGGTCGCGGTGTCTCGATGCCTCCGTTCGGAATCCCACGGCACGCCCGAGCCGTCGAGGCGTTGCTCACGACGAATCCGGCTCTCAACCCCTACGTGCCGCTCGCCCGGCTCGCCGAGCAGGTGGCGGGCCGAGCCCGGACGCCGTACGACGCAGTCGAGAAGCTCGAGGACTGGTTCGTCGCCTCGGGTACGTTCCACTACTCGAACCATCCGCCGGTGATCTCGCCGCCGCTCGTCACCTTCGTCACCAAGACCCACGCCGGCTACTGCCAGTACTTCGCAGGTGCCATGGCTCTCATGCTCCGCTATCTCGGCATCCCCGCCCGGGTGGCGGTCGGCTTCGCCGGGGGGACCTACGACCCGAATCGGCGCCTCTGGAACGTCACCGACCGCGAGGCGCATGCCTGGGTCGAGGTCTGGTTCAAGGGCTACGGCTGGCTCCCGTTCGATCCGACTCCCGCGGCGCCCGGCGCGCCCGTTCGGTTGACCGCGGCTCCGGGCGGATCGGCAGCGGTGTTGGGGTCAGCTGGGTCGAGTCCGTCGCAGACGAGTAACGCCGGGCCGCCGTCGCGTGGGGGTGCGAGTGTCGCGCAGAAGATCAGCACCCAGAACGGGTTCTTCCACCAGCGCGGCGGGCGGGTTTCGTCGGGATCCGGGGTTGCGGGTGTGAGCGGCCGCGGCAGCCGCGCACGGAGCGCCAGCAGGTGGCCGGTGCTGCTCCTGCTCGCGGTCCTCGCCGGAGCCGTCGGCGTGATCGTCCTGACCAAGAGCGTCTTCCGCCTGGGCCGAAGCATCCGCCGCAATCCCCGTGGCGTCGCTGCCTCCTGCCGCCAGGAGCTCACGTCGTTCCTCGTCGACCAGCGGATCGAGGCGCCGCGCAGCGCCACGTTCGGCGACCTCGGCGAGCTCGTTCGCCGCGAGTTCGGCGTCCGGCCCGAGGCGTTCGTGGCGGCCGCAACGGCCGCTCGTTTCGGTCCGGCTGAGGGCGCACCTGCCGCGGCCGCCACCGCGCGGCGCGAGCTACGCGCCCTCCTCGACATCGCCCGCCGCAGCCTCACGCGGCGGGAGCGTCTGCGCGGGCTGTTGTCGCTCCGCTCGCTCACACGGCCTGTGGCGTCGTGAGCGAATCGACCTACAACCTCTTCCAACGCGGCCGCCGTCACCTGCGGGCGGGCATGGCCGCGCAGGCGACCGTCTCGCTGGAGAAGGCGAAACGCCGCGAGCCGGACAAGGCCTCGATCCGAGAGACGCTCGGGATCGCGTACTTCCGGATCCGACGCTGGAGCGAGGCCGAGGCGGAGTTCCGCAAGGTGCTGGAGCTCTCGCCGGTCAACGACTACGCGCACTACGCGCTCGGCCGTTGCCTCGAGAAGCAGGGACGCGATGTCGAGGCGAACCGGCACTACAAGCTCGCCAGCTCACTGCAGCCGGGCTCCCGGCAGTACCGGGCGCGGATCCGCGAGCTCGACTAGCTTCCGCGCAGAATGCGCGCAGTGGTGCAGCGCGTCGCGCGAGCGCGGGTCTCGCCCGGCGGCGAGATCGGACACGGCCTCTGCGTGCTGCTGGGCGTGGCCCGCGGAGATGGGGAGGAGGAGGCGGCCCGGCTCGCGGGCAAGCTCGCACGGCTGCGGATCTTCGCCGCCGACGACGGGCGGTTCGACCGCTCGATCTCGGACGTCGGCGGCGCGGTCCTCGTCGTCTCGCAGTTCACCCTCCTCGCCGACACGGCGAAGGGCAACCGGCCGAGCTTCGCCGAGGCCGCTCCTCCGGAGGAGGCCGAGCCGCTCTACAAGCGCTTCTGTGCCGAGCTGCGCGCGCTCGGCGTTCCGGTCGAGACGGGCGTCTTCGGAGCGAAGATGGACGTCGAGCTCGTCAACGACGGCCCCGTCACGATCGTCCTCGACGTCGGTCCGACGACGTAAGAGCTTTGCGCCCGGCCGCGTTCCGTCGACCGCTGGCGACGGCGATGTGACGTCCGGCTGAATCGCACCGTTGCTACACTCGAGCGACCACATTTCACCGCTTCGGAGAAATGGGCCTGCGGGCCCATTTTTTGTGAAGAGAGGCAATGCCGAAGACACTCGACAGGGAACGCCAGCTGCAGGACGAGATCGCATCGCAGGTCGAACACGACCTGCCGGGCGTCGACGTCCTTGCCGTCGAGCTCCTGTCCCCCTCGCGCTTCCGGGTCTACATTGATCGTCCCGACGGCGTCGACCACGCTCTCTGCGAAAAGGTCACCGACGTCCTGCGCGACTACCTGGGCGAGTACAGCGTCGAGGTGTCGTCCCCCGGGCCGGATCGGCCGCTGCGTCGCCAGGAGCACTTCGAGGCGGCGCTGGGGCGGAGCGTCCGGCTGCGCACCTCCGGACGAAAGTTCCGCGGGGAGGTCGTCTCAGCCGGCGAGCGGAGCGTGACGGTCGCCGCTTCGGACGGCGCCGAGACCGAGATCTCCTACGACGAGATCGTTCGAGCAAATCTGATTCCGATTTCTGACTAGATGGGGAGCGTGACATGAGCCAGGAGATCATCGAGGCCGTCCGCGAGATCGAGCGCGACAAGGGGATCGAGGAAGGCGCGCTCGTCGCCGCCCTCGAGGACGCGCTGCTCGCGGCGTACAAGAAGACGCCGGGAGCGTCACGCCACGCGACGGTCGAGATGGACGACGAAACCGGCGACTTCCGCGTCTTCTCGGTCGAGCTGCCCGCCGACATCGAGGAGCGCCTGCTCGACGAGGCGCGCGAGCGCAAGCTCGAGGAGCTCGAGCGGCTCGAGGAGGAGACCGGCGAGCGCCAGCACACGCTCATCTCCGACGACGATCTCGACATCGACTGGTCCGACGTCCCGCCCGAGGACGTCAAGCGCGAGGACGTGACGCCCGAGGGCTTCGGCCGCATCGCCGCGCAGACCGCAAAACAGGTCATTTTGCAGCGGATTCGCGAGGAAGAGCGGCGGATGATGTACGACGAGTACATCGACCGCGTAACCGAGGTCGTGACCGGGATCGTCCAGCAGGCCGGCGACCGCAACAACGTCCTCGTCGATCTCGGCAAGGTCGAGGCGCTGCTGCCTCGCTCCGAGCAGGTCGACGGCGAGCGCTACGAACAGGGCTCGCGGATCAAGGCGGTCATCACCGAGGTGCGCTCAGGGACGAAAGGCCCGCAGGTCATCCTCTCGCGGCGCGATCCCGAGTTGATCAAGACGCTGTTCGAGCTCGAGGTGCCGGAGATCGCGGACGGTCTCGTCGAGATCCGCGGCGTTGCCCGCGAGCCGGGCTACCGCTCGAAGATCGCGGTCGAGTCGCACGCCCAGGGCGTCGACCCGGTCGGCGCGTGCGTCGGCCCGCGCGGCTCCCGTGTCCGCATGGTCGTCTCGGAGCTCCGCGGCGAGAAGATCGACATCATCCCCTGGAACCCGGAGCCTGCGCGGTTCGTCGCGAAGGCGCTCTCGCCGGCGCGCGTGCGTGAGGTCTATCTCGACGACGATGCGCGTGAGGCGACCGTCGTCGTTCCCGACGACCAGCTTGCGCTCGCGATCGGCAAGGAGGGCATGAACGCCCGCCTCGCCGCGCGTCTCACCGGCTGGAAGGTCGACATCCAGAGCGACACCGAGTTCGCCCAGGCGGAGGCCGAAGCGGCCTTCGGCGGCGGCGACGGCGAAGGTGGCGAGGACTACTCCGGACGTTGCGCGGCGATCCTGGCGAACGGCAAGCGCTGCCCGAACGCTGCGCTGCCTGGCTCGCGTTTCTGCGGCGTTCCGGCACACCAGTCGCTCGAGGGCACGGGCAGCGACTACGTCGCAGGCCCCCCGGCCGCGGCAGCGGAGGCCGAGACTCAGGACGAACTTGGGGACGGCGACGCAACCCTGGAGGCGACCGAGGAGCGGTCCGACTCGACGCCGGTGACCGACCCGGCCGACGTCGACTCGGAAGAGCCGCCGGTCGCGCCGGCCGCGGAGATCGCGGAGCCCGAGGAGGTTCCGGCAGGGATCCCGGCCGAGCAGCCGACGGAGGAGTCTTCGTAGCCGTCCCGCAGCGGCGCTGCGCCGGCTGCGGTCGGCGCGCTCCGCAGCGCGAGCTCGTCCGCTTCGCGGCGCGCGACGGCGTTCTCGTGTCCGGTCGCACCGAGGCGGGCCGCGGCGCCTACACCTGCCGCAACATCGTGTGCTTCGACCGCGCGGCCGAGCGCGGGGCGTTCGCGCGCGTCCTACGCCGGCAAGTCCAAATCAGGCCCGAGCTGCGGCGCCTTTACACTGGTGGCGGACATGGCTAACGGAGGCAATAGACCGAATCGTCCGCTTCGCCCTCGGGGCGGTGGCGCCGGCGGACGTCGGCGGCGCGTCGTGATCGACCAGGGCGGGGCTCGTCCGTCGCGTGAGCAGCGGCAGGCGCGCCAGGACACCCAGCGTCGCGAACCGCGCCCACCCGCAGCGCCGCCCACCGGCCCTGTCTCGGTCGAGTCCGGGGTCAGCGTGCGCGATCTCTCGCAGGCGCTGGGCGTGCCGATGCCGAACATCATCAAGATCCTGATGGGGCTCGGCCAGATGCGCACGGCGACGCAGTCGCTGAGCGACGAGGAGGTCGAGTTGATCGCGACCGAGGTTGGTCGCGAGATCACCATCAAGCATGCCGCCGACGAGGAGGAGGAGCCCGAGGGGTTCGACGATCCGGAGGAGTCGCTCCAGGCGCGGCCGCCGGTCGTCACGATCATGGGCCACGTCGACCACGGCAAGACGACGCTTCTGGACGCGATCCGCGACGCGCGGGTCGTCGCCACCGAGGCAGGTGGCATCACGCAGCACATCGGCGCGTACCAGGTCGACGTCGACGGGCGCAAGATCACGTTTCTCGACACCCCGGGCCACGAGGCCTTCACGGCCATGCGCGCGCGCGGCGCGAAGGTGACCGACATCGCCGTCCTCGTCGTCGCGGCCGACGACGGCGTGATGCCGCAGACGAAGGAGTCGATCGCGCACGCACGAGCCGCCGAGGTTCCGATCGTCGTCGCCGTGAACAAGATCGACCTGGCCGACGCGAACGTCGACCGGGTCAAGGGCGAGCTCGCACAGGAGGACCTCCAGCCCGAGGACTGGGGCGGCGCGACACAGTTCTCGGAGGTCTCGGCGAAGACGCAGCAGAACCTCGACGACCTCCTCGAGAAGGTGCTTCTCGTCGCCGACCTCGAGCTCGAAGGCCTGAAGGCGAACCCGAATGCCGAGGCCTCGGGCCCGATCATCGAGTCCCGGCTCGACGTGGGCCGCGGCCCGGTCGCGACGATGCTCGTCCATCGCGGGACGCTCCGCGTCGGCGACGCGGTCGTCGCCGGAGACGCCTACGGCCGCGTCAAGGCGCTCTTCGACTACAAGGGAGAGCGGCAGGAGAGCGCGGCCCCGGGCGATCCGATCGAGATCCTCGGCTTCGACAAACCTCCCGCGGCGGGTGAGCTGGCGCGTGTCGTCCCCAACGACCGCGAGGCACGCGACGCGGCGAACCGGCGCGGCGAGCGGCTCCGCCGCGAGCAGCTCGCAGCCGTGCGTCCGAGCGACGGTGTCTCGCTCGAAGGCCTGTACGAGCAGCTACAAGCAGGCGAGGTGTCCGATCTCAACCTCGTCGTGCGAGGCGACGTGGTCGGGTCGGTCGAGGCGGTCGTCTCCGAACTGTCGAAGTTCGAGCACCCGGAGGTACGGCTGAACGTGATCGCCGAGGGCGTCGGCGCGATCACGCAGAACGACATCATGCTCGCCTCCGCCTCCGACGCGCTCATCGTGGGCTTCAACATCCGACCGAACGCCGAAGCCCGCGAGCTCGCGGCCCGGGAGGGCGTCGAGATCCGCACCTACGACGTCATCTACAAGCTCACCGAGGACATCGAGCAGGCGCTCGTCGGCAAGCTCGCCGCCGTCAAGACCGAGGAGACGATCGGCGAGGCCGAGGTGAGGGCGCTCTTCCGCGTCTCGCGTCTCGGCACGATCGCCGGCTGCATGGTCACCCACGGAGTGGTGCGCCGTAACGCGAGCGTCCGAGTGATCCGGGACGGCGCCGTGATCTACGCGACGACGATCGCGCAGCTGAAGCGGTTCAAGGACGACGTCCGCGAGGTCGCGGAAGGGTTCGAGTGCGGCATCCTCCTCGACGGCTTCAACGACGTGAAAGAGGGGGACGTGCTCGAGATCTTCGAGACGCGCGAGGTCGAGCGGACTTCGCTCGACGAGGCTCCCCCGGCCGCGTCCTAGGCGGCCGCCGAACGCAGTATCTCGGCCGCGTGCGCGTAACCGTTCGCCACGGCGACGGCCAGCGGCGTGGAGCGCTCGTTCTCGGCGATCGAGGGATCCGCCCCTGCTTCGAGGAGCAACTCCGCCACGTCGGGATCGTTCGCGAACGCACACGTGCCGAGCGGAGTCACGCGCGCGAACGTCGCGTGCGCGATGACGTTCGGGTCGGCGCCGGCCTCGAGCAAGGCGCGCGCGGCTGGGACGTTGTGAGCGAAGGCGGCGAGATGAAGCGGAGTGAAGCCGTCGGGACTCCATGCGTCGTGTGAGGGCAGACCTTCGGCATATCCCGCGATCAGGCGGTCCCAGGGGTCGGTCGGTTCAGCGGCCTCGACGAGTGCCTCGAACGCCGGTCCGCGACCGGCGTAGGCGGCGTGCATCAACGGCGAGACACCCGTGTCGTCGCGAGCGTCTCGGGCCGTCGGGTCGGCTGCGAGCAGCGTCCGAATCCCATCTGCATCGCCCTTGTCGATCAGCTCGAAGATCGCAGTCATGACTTCCTTCCCTCGACGAGTGGCAGGAGATTAGTTAGGCTAACCAAGTATGTCACTTGACAGACCGATGTCAACTCAAAGACGCGAGGCCGCCGACCGGATGCACTCGGCGGCGATCCACCTTCTCCGTCGCGTGCGTGAGGCAGACGCGGAAGCGATGGGGATCTCTACTGCTCGCGCGTCTGCACTCTCCGTGCTCGTCTTCGGCGGCGCGCGGTCACTGACCGACCTGGCAGCTGCCGAGCGGGTAACGAACGCGACGATGAGCAAGCTCGTGGCGGCGATGGAGGGGGAGGGGCTCGTTCGTCGCTATCCGGACGTCAGCGATGCTCGGTCGATCCGGATCGAGCCGACGGCCAGGGGGCGGCGGATCCTCCAGCGCGGCCGTGCGCGCAGGCTCGATCTGTTCGAGCGGCTTCTGAGCGACACGACCGACGCGGAGATCGCGGCGATGCGAACGACGGCCTCGGTTGTCGAACGCGCGATCGGCTCCGCTTGAATGCGTTCGTGTCGAGCGGTTGGGTCGGGATCCTCACGTGCGAGCTTCACTTCCCGGAGGCGCACTCGCTGAAGGAGAAGCGGCACTTTCTGCGCTCGGCGAAGTCGCACCTGCAGAACCGCGTCGGTGCCTCGGTCGCTGAGGTCGACCACCACGACGCCTGGCAGCGCGCGCGGATCACGGCCGCCTGTGTCGCCCGCGAGCTCCGAGAAGTCGAGCGGTTGCTCGACGAGGCGGAGCGTTGGCTGCGCGGTCAGGAGTGGGAGGTCGCGCTCGCGGAGCGACTCCTCGTCGATCCGGAGGACTAGCCGTCCTCTAGGCTCGCGCCGATGCACGCAGCCGAGCTGATCGAGCGTAAGCGGAACGGCGCCGAGGTTCCGGCCGGCGAGCTGCGGGACTTCGTCGCTGCGTACGTGCGCGGGGAGGTTCCCGACTACCAGGTGGCCGCCCTGCTGATGGCGATCTGGTTCCGCGGCCTGTCGTCCGCCGAGACCTTCGCGCTCACGGAGGCGATGGTCGCTAGCGGTGAGACCGTCGACCTGGCCACGCGTCTCGGGCGGCGCGTCGTGGACAAGCACTCGACGGGCGGCGTCGGGGACAAGACCACACTCGCCCTCGGACCCGTCGTCGCCGCCTGCGGCATCCCTTTCGGAAAGATGAGCGGCCGCGGGCTCGGCCACACCGGCGGCACCCTCGACAAGCTCGAGTCGATCCCGGGCTTTCGCGTCGAGCTCTCGATCGAGCAGCTCGTCCGCCAGGTGAACGAGATCGGACTCGCGGTGGCCGGACAGACCGCCGACCTGGTGCCCGCGGATCGCAAGCTCTATGCCCTGCGCGACGTGACGGCGACGATCGACGAGGTCTCGCTCATCGCCGCGAGCATCATGTCCAAGAAGATCGCCGGTGGTGCGAGCGCGCTCGTCCTCGACGTGAAGGTCGGCCAAGGCGCGTTCATGCGCAACCCCGAGGACGCCCGCCGGCTGGCCGAGGTGATGCGCGGGCTGGGAGAGGAGGCAGGCATCGACGTCGTCTGCCTGCTCACTGACATGGAGCAGCCCCTCGGATGCGCCGTCGGGAATGCGTTGGAGGTGCTCGAAGCCCGGGAGACACTCGCCGGAGCCGGCCCTGCCGACTTTCGAGAGCTCGTGGTCGCGGCCGCGACGCAGTTGCTCGCGCTCTCGGATCTCGAGCTCGACGAAGAGGCGGCCCGAAGGCGCGTAACGGGATCACTGACCGACGGTTCTGCCCTGGCAGCGTACGAGCGGTGGATCCGAGCTCAGGGGGGCGATCCCGATCCCGCAGTTCTTCCGCGCGCGCGGGTCGTGCGGCGGGTGCCGGCGCCGATCAGTGGCGTCGTCCGGGAGGTGCGGCCGAGAGAGGTCGCCGGCGCGGCGATGGCGCTGGGCGCGGGACGCGAGCGAAAAGAGGATCCGATCGACCATGCGGTCGGCGTGGTCTGCCGAGCCAAACGCGGAGATCGCGTCGAGCGTGGGGACGAGCTCGCCGAGATCCACGCACGCGACGAGACGGCGGCCGAGGCGGCGGAGGCGGCGCTCCTAGCGGCGTACGAGATCGGCGACGACCTCGAGCCGCGGCCGCTCATCCTCGATGTGATTCGCTGAACCGCGGGGCGTTTGCTGCGATCCCGTGAGAGGCCCGTGCAAGTGTCGGAGTTTCGCGATCGACCGGCACGCTTTCGTGACGTCTTGGGCGGTAGCGTCGCCATCGAGGGCGGAGGGACGACAACCCCACCCTGGGTGGGGGAGCGTGGATTGGCCGTTGAGTCGGACGCGAGCGTGGCTCTTGGCGAGGCAGTTCCGGCAATGAGGCGCTTGAATGAGGTCATGAGCGACCGGATGCGCAGAGTGAACGAATCGGTGAGGCACGTGCTGGCACTGGCGCTCCCCGAGCTCAAGGATCCTCGAATCGGCCTCACCACGATCACCGGTGTCGACACCGCTCCGGATCTGCGCCACGCGACCGTGTACGTCAGCGTGCTCGGATCCGGCCGCAAGCAACGCGCGTCCCTGCTCGGGTTGGAGGCGGCGCACGGCGTCCTGCAGTCGCGGCTTGCGCGAGAGCTGCGACTGAAGCGAACGCCCCAACTCACCTTCGAGTACGATCCGACCGTCGAGCGCGGCGTGCGCATGACCCGCCTGATCGACGAGCTCGCGCCGGACGACGATGACCCAGACGACTGATCTGAAGGCGATCGCAGACGCGCTGCGGCAGCACGACCGCTTCCTCGTCGTCACGCACGAGAATCCCGACGGAGACGCGCTCGGGTCACTCCTCGCGGCCACGCTCGCTCTCCGGCAGCTCGGCAAGGACGTAGTGATGTACCTCGCGGGGCAGACACCACTGCCGCGGGAGTACGCATTCATGCCGCTCGGAGAGCTCAAGCGCGAACCGCCGGCCGACGCGGCCGAGCGCGTACTGCTGGCGGTGGACTGCGCCAAGGAGGACCGGATCGGCGACGAGGCAGCGCTCTCCCGCGCCCCGCTCATCCTGAACGTCGACCACCACCACGACAACACGCGCTTCGGCGCGGTCAACCTCATCGTCGCCGACGCCTCCTCCACGGGCGAGGTCCTGCGGGACGTCTTCGGCGCGCTGGACGTCGAGCTCACGCCGGAGCTCGCGGAGCCGCTCTACATCGCGCTCGTCACCGACACGGGCCGATTCCAGTACGCGAATACGACGCCCAAGGCGCTCCGGCTGGCGGCGGAGCTCGTGGAGGCCGGAGCCGACATTCACGCGGTGTTCCAACAGGTCTACGAGTCGGTGGAGTTCGCGAAGCTGAAGCTGCTCGCGCGCGCGCTCGGCCGCGCGGAGGTGCTCGAAGGCGGGCGGATCATCGTCTCCCATCTCCTCCGCACGGATTTCGCGGAAGTCGGAGCCTCCGAGCCGTATTCCGAAGGGATCATCGACTATCTGCGGGCCGTCGAAGGAGCCGAGTTGGCGGTTTTGATCCGTGAGCAACTGAGCGTCGGGGCGCACGCCCACAAGGGGTCGCTCCGGTCGAGCATCGACGAGCTCGACGTCTCGGTGATCGCGCGGCGTTTCGGGGGTGGCGGGCATCGGCAGGCCGCCGGCTTCTCCACGGATCTTCCGCTGGAAGAGATCGTCGAGCAGGTCCGGGAAGGCTTTCTCGCGCAGCGTGCCACCTCGCGCGCTTGATCCTGCGGGCGTCGCGCTCGTCGACAAGCCGAGCGGGCCGTCGTCGTTCGCCGTCGTGGCGCAGATCCGCCGGCTGACCGGCGCGCGCACCGGGCACGCCGGAACGCTCGACCCGTTCGCCACCGGGCTTCTGCTGCTGTTGTCCGGTAGGGCAACTAAGCTCGCCACATGCCTTGTCGGGCTGGACAAGCGCTACCTCACCGAGATCGACCTCTCGTCTCGCACCTCGACCGGGGATCCGGAGGGAGAGATCGTCGACCGCCAGGCGCCCCCGGGCGAGGACGAGCTCGGCGAACGGCTCGAGCGCCTCCGCGGCGTGATCGAGCTGCCGATCCCGGCCGCGTCGGCGGTGAAGATCGGCGGTGAGCGCGCGTACAAGCTCGCGCGGCGAGGGGTCGAGGTGGAGATGCCGACACGCCGCTCGACGGTACACGCGCTCGACGTCATCGCGTATACGGGCGAGAAGGTCACGCTCGACCTGCTCGTCAGCTCGGGGACGTATGTCCGCTCGCTTGCGAACGCGCTCGGCGGGCATTGCGTGACGCTGCGCCGGACGGAGGTCGGGCCGTTCTCAGTCGCCGATGCGGTCACGCCGGCGGCGTTCACTGCCGAGAGGCTTCTGCCGGAGGCCCAGGTGTTGGAGCGCGTGGAAGCCGGACACGCGGCGACGGGTACGTGAATGTCGCTCGGGAGCCAGGTGGGCTGACGTCCGCGCGGCGCTCCGTGGCGCTCGGCACGTTCGACGGCGTCCACCGCGGCCACCTGCGCGTGATCGAGGCAGCGCGGAGGGCCGGCGCGCGGACGAGCGTCGTGACGTTCGATCCGCATCCGCGAGCTGTGCTCGGCGGACAGGTCGAGCTGCTCGCGACGCTCGAGCGACGGCTCGAGCTGCTCGCCGCTGCGGGAGTCGAAGACGTGCTCGTGCTCCGCTTCGACGAGGAGCTCGCGGCGCTCTCGGCGGAGGACTTCGCCGAGCAGAAGCTGCGAGGGATCGGTGCGGAGACGATCGCGGCGGGCGAGACGTTCCGCTTCGGACGCGGTCGCGAAGGCGATCTGGACGTGCTCGACCGCCTCGGTTTCGACGTGCGGCGAGTGCCGCTCGTCGAGCACGTCTCGTCGAGCCGGGTGCGGGAGTTCGTGCACGCTGGCGAGATCGCGCGAGCGGCGGCGGTGCTCGGACGGCCGCCGGAGGTCGAGGGAACCGTCGTCCGCGGCGACGGACGCGGCCGCGAGCTCGGTTTCCCGACCGCGAACCTCGGCGTACCTCGGGAGCTCCTCGTCCCACCCGACGGCGTCTATGCCGGCTGGGCCGGCGACCGCCGCGCAGCCGTTTCGATCGGCACGAACCCGCACTTCGACGGTGTCGAGCGTCGGGTCGAGGCACACCTGCTCGATTTCGACGACGACATCTACGGCGAGCGGCTCGTGGTCGAGATCTGGGCTCCCATCCGCGACCAGCGCCGCTTCGACTCGCTGCAGGCGCTCATCGCGGCGATCGGCGACGACGTCGAGGAGACGCGCGCCGCCGTCCGTCCCGCCTGATCCGGCAGAGGCGCCTCAGGAGTCCGTGGCCGGCAGGGCGGTCCAGCCGACACGCGCGACGCCCTCCCGCGGGAAGTCGACCCGGTGGCTCATGAGCAGACCCCCGGCGAACCCGTAGACGCCGCTGCCGAGCGGGTCGAGCGCATACTCCGGACGCTCGATCGGGACTCCCGTCAGCGGATCGGTCTCGCTCTCGGCCACCCGCCAGCGGCCGCCGCGGTCCGCGAGCACCGCCACGGAGTCACCGAGCGCGTAGCGGCCGGGTCGGATGCGTGCCTCGCCGTTGCCCTCAGCCGGAGCCGGCGAGAGCCCGAGCTCGCGTACGACCCGCCGGATCAGCCCGCTGCCCCGCCAGCTGTTCGTCAGCACGGCGAGCGCCGTCTCCTCGGCGGGAACGAGCAGGAGCAGCGACTGGTACCCGCCCACGGACCCCTCGTGATCGAACGCGAGGCGGCGGTCTTCGAGCTCCCGGCGCCAGCAGCCGAGGCAGTAGCGGGCACCGAGCGCGTCGGCCCAAGGCTCGTGAACCGCGCTCAGCTCAGCCTCCGACAGAGGGCCCGGGCCGCCGAGCTGGTGCGCCGCGAACCGAAGCAGGTCTCCGACTGTCGACCAGAGCCCGCCTGCAGCGCGCCGCGGCTCCGGATACACGACCTCGGAGACTGGCCGGTGCCCCGTCGCACCCTCCTGTACGTGCCCCGGCGCGGCCGCAGGCGGTTCCGCGAAGCTCGTGCTCTCGAGCCCCAGCGGGTCGAGCAGGCGCTCCTGCACCGCCTGCGAGAACGACGTGCCTGCAGCTGCTGCGCAGGCGTCGCCCACGAGCACGAAGCCGGCATTGGAGTACGACCACAGCCCGCGGCACGCCTCGGGCAGAAGCCCTGCCGAGTTCGGTTGCAGGTCGGCGGTGTGCGAGAGAAGGCGGCCCGCAGTCGCGACGCCCGGGGCCACGGGCGCCTCGAGGTCGAGCAGGAGCGCTGCGAGCGACGCCGTGAACCACTTCGTGATCGAGGCGATCCGGAACGGCGTCTCGACCTCGACCGGCCCGGCCGCGGCGAGCTCGACGCGTTCACCCACCAGGAGCCCCGCGGTGACCGCGGGGACGTCGCTGCGGGCTCGAGCCTCGCGCACGATCTCGGCCAGTCGTTCCTGCGGAATCGCGCTCGCCATGCCGGTTTCCGCTACCCTACCCGGCGACCCAGGCCCGGCTCGCGCAGCGTTCCTTGGCGCCGCGGGCGGAACCTCGGGAGACGACAGGAAGGAGAGGGCAATGGCCCTGACCAAGGAAGCGAAGCAGGAGATCATCACGAAGCACGGCCGCAGCGAGGCCGACACCGGCTCGCCGCAGGTGCAGATCGCGATGCTGACGCAGCGAATCAACGAGCTGACCGAGCATCTGCGCACCCACAAGCACGACCACTACTCGCGGCGCGGGCTGCTCAAGCTCGTCGGGCGCCGCCGTCGCTTCCTGAACTACCTGCAGAAGCACGACCTCGAGGGCTATCGAGCCCTCATCAAGGAGCTCGGCCTGCGCCGCTAGCTCCCAAGAACACGGAGGGTGGAAGTTCGAGCGAATCCACGCCATTGGATTGGCTCGAGCTCCCGCCCTCCACAAGCAAAGTGGAGGACAATTGATGAGTATCGCGACCGAGAGCCGGGCGCAGGTCTCCGTCCAGATCGGAGACCAGGAGATCAGCTTCGAGACCGGCCACCTCGCGAAACAGGCGGACGGCGCAGTCGTCGTCCGTAGCGGCGACACGATGGTGCTCGCCACAGCCCAGGGGCGCTCCGAGGCGCGCGAGGGCGCAGACTTCTTCCCGCTCACCGTCGACGTCGAGGAGCGGATGTACGCCGCCGGCAAGATCCCGGGCGGTTTCTTCAAGCGTGAGGGGCGTCCCACCGAGCGCGCCATCCTCACGGCACGCATGATCGACCGGCCGATCCGGCCGCTGTGGCCGAAGGGCTTCCGCAACGAGGTGCAGGTGATCTGCACCGTCCTCAGCGCGGACATGGTCACCGCCCACGACATCCTCTGCATCAACGGCGCCTCGGCAGCGTTGATGCTCTCGCCGCTGCCGTTCCTCGGCCCGGTCGGCGCGGTTCGCGTCGGCCTCATCGAGGGCCGGCTCGCGGTCAACCCGACCCTGCGCGAGAGCGAGGACAACGACGAGCTCGACCTCATCGTCGTCGGCACGAAGGAAGGGCTGACGATGGTCGAGGCGGGCGCGAACCAGGTCCCCGAGGAGAAGATCCTCGAGGCTCTCGAGCTCGCACACGGCGAGATCGTAAAGATCTGCGAGGCGCAGGAGGACCTGCGCCGGCAGGCCGGCAAGCCGAAGTGGCTCGACCTCGACCTCGCGGCCGAGATCGAGCGGGACCACGGCCACACGATCTGGGGACGGATCCAGGAGGTCGGGATCAGGGAGTCCAGCACGGCCGTCGACGAGCTCCTCGCCGAGCTCGCGCCGCCGATCACGATGGAGTCGACCGACGACGACATCCAACGGCAGGTGCAGGTCAAGTCGGCTCTCGCCATGCTGCTCGAGAAGCAGCGTGCGGTCGCGGTCGAAGGGCCGGTACGCGAGCAGTTCGGCGAAGACCTGAAGGCGCTCACCGACGCCGAGCAGGACTCGAAGGCACTCAAGTCGGCGAAGCGGCAGCTTCTGTTCGACCGGATCATCGAAGGGGTCGAGCTGCCGTTCCCGGTCGGGGGCGCCTCCGCCGATCCCGAGACGGGCGAGCCGCTGCCGGCAGCGAAGGACTCACAGACCAAATCGCAGGTCAAGAAGGCGTGCGAGTCGATCTACAAGGACCTCGTGCGGCAGAAGATCGCTGTCGAGAAGCGGCGCTCTGATGGCCGCGGCGCCGAGGAGATCCGGCCGATCGAGGTCGAGGTCGGCATCAACCCGCGCACCCATGGCTCCGGCCTGTTCACGCGCGGGCAGACGCAGATCCTCTCGTCGCTCACGCTCGGCACCGCGAAGGAGGGGCAGCGCATCGACGACCTCTCCCTCGAGGAGGAGCGCCGCTACATGCACCACTACAACTTCCCGCCCTACTCGGTCGGGGAGACGGGCTTCATGCGAGGCCCGAAGCGGCGTGACATCGGCCACGGCGCGCTCGCGCAGCGGGCGCTCGAGGCCGTCATCCCGAGCCCCGAGGAGTTCCCCTACACAATCCGGATCGTCTCGGAGACGCTCGAGTCGAACGGCTCGTCGTCCATGGGCTCGGTCTGCGGATCGACCCTTTCGCTCATGGACGCCGGCGTGCCGCTCAAGGCGCCGGTCTCCGGCATCGCGATGGGCCTCGTGAAGGAGGGCGACGACTACGTCATCCTGACGGACATCCAGGGTGCGGAAGACCACCTGGGCGACATGGACTTCAAGGTGGCCGGTTCCCGCGACGGGATCACCGCGCTCCAGATGGACATCAAGATCACCGGCGTCACGCAGCAGATCATGCGGGACGCGCTCGAGCAGGCGAAGCGGGCGCGCGAGTCCATCCTCGACAAGATGCTCGAGGTCATCCCGGAGTCGCGCTCGGAGCTCGCAGACAACGCGCCGCGGATCACGACGATCAAGATCGATCAGGAGAAGATCGGCATGGTCATCGGCAAGGGCGGCGAAACGATCCGCGGCCTCGAGTCCGACTACGAGGTGCAGATCGACATCGAGGAGGACGGCACGATCCTCATCTACGCCACCGAGGGCACGAAGGCCGCGGAGGCGGTCGCCGCGATCGAGTCGCTCACGAAGGAGCCCGAGGTCGGCGACACGTTCACCGGCAAGGTCGTCAAGACGACGCAGTTCGGCGCCTTCGTCGAGCTGAAGAAGGGCACCGACGGGCTCCTGCACGTCTCGAACGTCGGCCCGGGCAGGGTCGCGCACATCGAGGACGTCATGAGCCGCGGCGACGTGGTCGACGTCGTCGTCCAGGAGGTCGACAAGGCCCGCGGTCGGATCGGCCTCAAGCTGGTGGCGAAGCACGAGAACGGCGGCCTCGTCCAGCCCGAGGAGCTGATCGAGCGGGCGAAGGACGCCCCGCCGCGTCCTCCGGAGGAGGATCGGCCGCGCGGTGACCGCCGCGGCGGCCGGGGCGGCGGCCGCGGGCGCGGCCCGCGCCGCGACGACGACTAGCCCAGCAGTGGAGGTGGGCGGCCTGCGCCGCCCACCTCCACTGGGTTAACCCGTTTGGGGTCGAATACCCGCCGGCGCTCATCCGGGGGCTCGCTCGTGCCGATGGTCTCCTGAAAACCAACTTGAGCCGTCCGACCATCTCACCGCTGCGGGGCCTCGTCGAGGTGACCCGCCTTCTGCGGGCGCGTGAGGATCTTCCCTCGCTGCTCGAAGCAGTCGCCCGAACCATCGGCGAGTCGCTCGGCTACCGGACCGTCGCGGTCAACCTCTACCGAGCTGCCTGGGACGACTTCGAGGTGACGACCGTCCACGGGAACGAGGAGGCCAGGGCGGCGCTGCTCGGCTATGCGCGGCCCGGCGACGACTGGACGGTGCTTCTCGCCGATCGCTTCGAGCGGCTCGGTGCGTACGTCGTGCCGAGCGGGTCGGTCGACTGGGACTCGCTCGGGCCGAGCTACGTGCCGGAGGGAACGCGCGCAAGCCATCCCGACGCCTGGGATCCCGAGGACGCTCTCTTCGTCCCGATGCGCGACCAGCGCGGTCTGTTGCTCGGGATCATCTCGGTCGACGAGCCGGTGAGCGGCCGGCGGCCGACCGACGACGAGCTCGAGGTCCTCGTCTCACTCACGGACCACGCCGCGCTCGCGGTCGAGGCGGCGCGCGAGGCGGCCGAGTCGGCGCGCCATCAGCGGGCCCTCGAGGAGCTGCTCGCCGTCTCCTCCCGGATCACGGGCGAGACGTCGAATCCCGAGATCCTGCGCCGGGTCTGCACCGGCATCAGCGACGCGCTCGACTTTCGCAACGTCTGCGCAGCACTCGTCGATCCGGAGACCGGCGCCGTCGTGCCGCAGGCGGCAGCAGGCTGGCGGCTCGAGGAGCTGAGGCAGCGCGAGCCCGTCAGCGTTGCGCAGCTCGAGCCGCTGCTCGACGACGTCTTCCTGCGCGAGGGCTGCTACCTCGTCACGCACGAGCAGGCGGAGGCCCGGCTCGGCCGCGAGCTCGAGGGCTACCCGTCACAGCTCAACGGCCGTGGGCCGTGGGCGTGGAACCGCCACTCCCTGATCGTGCCCCTGTGGGACGGCGGCGGCGCGCTGCTCGGGACGATCTGGGTCGACAACCCGTCCGACCGGCTCCTGCCGTCGGCCGACCGTCTCCAGGCGCTGCGGATCTTCGCCAACGACGCGGCCGCCGCACTCGTTTCGGGGAGGCATCTCGGCGAGCTTCGCTTCCTCGCCGACCACGACCCGCTCACGCGCCTCCTCAACCGGCGGGCGTTCGTCGACCGTCTCGAAGCCGAGGTCGCGCGGGCCGTGCGCTACGACCGGTCGTTCGGGCTCGTGATCACGGATCTCGACCGCTTCAAGCAGCTCAACGATCGCTTCGGTCACGCTGCGGGAGACGAGGCGCTCGTCGCGTTCGCGAACGTGCTTGCCGAGTCATTGCGGAAGCCCGACGACGCGTTCCGCATCGGCGGCGACGAGTTCGCTCTGCTCGTCGCCGAGGCGACCGAGGAAGACACGCGCCGGGTCGTCGCGCGGGTCGAGGCGGCGCTCGCGAAGCTCTCGGAGAGCGGCGAGCCCTGGGCTGCCGACCTCAGCGCGAGCTTCGGCTGTGCAGCCTGTCCGGAGGACGCGAACGACGCACAGACGCTGTTCCGCCTCGCCGATGAGGCGCTCTACGACGCGAAGAGGAACGGGACCGTGCTCCGCTTCGTCGCCCGCGGCTAGCGGCTCCGGGCGGCCGTTCGCCTACGATCCGGCCGTGCGTAGGCTCGACGGAGCACGGAAAGGAGCGGAGGTGCCGGTTTAGCCGGCACCGGCGCAGAACCGTGCAGAAGGTGGTCCTGAGCGAGCTCGACGGCGGCGAGCGCGTCATCTCCGAGCGGGTCGCGAGCGTGCGCTCCGTCGCGCTCGGCTTCTGGATCGACGTTGGCTCCCGCGACGAGCGCGCAGACCGCGCCGGCGTCTCCCACTTCATCGAGCACCTCCTCTTCAAGGGCTCGCGGCGCTACGACGCGCAGGAGATCGCGGAGACGTTTGACGCGATGGGCGCCGAGCTGAACGCCGCGACGTCGCGCGAGAACACCGTCGTCTATGCGCGCGTCCCCGACCACCACGTCGAGACGGCGCTCGAGGTGATGACGGACATGGTCTTCGCGCCCTCCTTCGCCGAGGTGGACCAGGAGCGGGAGGTCGTGCTCGAGGAGATCGCGATGTACGAGGACGCGCCGCAGGAGCTCGTGCACGACCTCTTCTCGCAAGCCGTGTTCTCCGACCACCCGCTCGGGCGGCCGGTCATCGGCGCAGCCGACGTGATCTCGACCGTCAGTCGCCGCGCGCTCGCCGGCTACCATCGCACGGCCTACGCGCCTGGGAACGTGGTCGTCGCCGCGGCCGGGAATCTCGATCACGATCGCCTCGTCGCCCTCCTCCAGCGCAGCGAGCGCCACGCGGGGGCGCCCGTGCGGGCCGGCACGCGAGTACGGCGGCCGCTCGTGCGGCTGCCCGGCCCGGGGCTCCGGTTCCAGCGGAAAGAGACCGAGCAGTACCACCTCTGCCTCGGCGCGACCGGCATCTCACGCTCGGACCGCCGTCGCTTCGCCGCGTCGCTGCTCGACTCGATCCTCGGCGGCTCGGCCTCGTCGCGGCTGTTCCAGGAGATCCGCGAGAAGCGCGGCATGGCCTACGCCGTGTACAGCTTCGGCGCCCAGTACACGGACACCGGGATCATCGGCGTCTATGTCGGCACACGCGAGGAGAACCTCGCCGCCTGCGTCGAGATCTGCGTCGAGCAGATCGGCGAGATCGCGGCCGGCCGGCTGCGCAAGGGCGAGCTCGAGCGTGCGAAGGAGAACCTGAAGGGGCGGATCGTTCTCTCGCTCGAGTCGACCTCGAACCGGATGAGCCGGCTCGGGAAGTCGCTCGTCACCGACACCGAGCTCTTGACCGTCGAGCGCGTGATCGCCGAGATCGACGCGGTGGACGAGGACGAGCTCGGAGAGCTCGCCGCGTCGCTCCTACCGTCCGAACGTCTTGCCGCGGCAGGGGTGGGGCCTGACGAGGCCCACTTCCGGGCCGCCGTCGGGCGCGCGAGCGCGACACTCGGTGAGCAGGCGGCGGCATGAAGATCGCGTTCTTCGGGGCCGCAGGGAAGACCGGTAGCGCCGTTGCGCGGCGGCTGGAGGCGGCCGGGCACGAGGTGCGCGGAATCGAGCTCGGCGACGAGCCGGACGTGACGGGCTGCGACGCCGCTGTGGACTTCACGACGCCGGAGGCGGCGCCGGCCGACGTCCGCGCCGCGCTCGAGCAAGACGTTTCCTGCGTCGTCGGCACGACCGGCTGGGACCCGGCCGAGCTCGGCGCCTTGGCGGCGGAGAAGGGGTTGCGCCTCTTCGTCGCGCCGAACTTCTCGATCGGCGCGGTGCTGATGATGCGGTTCGCACAGGAGGCGGCTGCCCATTTCCCGCGCGCCGAGATCGTCGAGCTCCACAACGAGCGGAAGTTGGACGCGCCTTCCGGGACCGCGAAGGCGACCGCGGATCTGATCGGCGGCTCGCCCGCGATCCACTCCGTGCGCCTGCCAGGCCTCGTGGCCCACCAGGAGGTCATCTTCGGGGGCGACGGCCAACTTCTCACGATCCGTCACGACACGACCGGACGCGAGTCGTTCGCCGACGGCGTCCTGCTCGCGCTGGAGAAGCTCCCGCAGCTCCCGCCGGGCCTGACCGTCGGCCTGGACACGCTCATCTCGTAGAAGATTCACGGCATGCCGACCGAGGCGGCCGAACTCGTCTTCGACGATGCCACAAAGGTCTACCCCGGCCGTGACGGCGCGGCGGTGGACCATCTTTCGCTCACCGTGCCTGCGGGGGAGATCTGCGTCCTCGTCGGCCCGTCGGGCGGCGGCAAGACGACGGCGCTCAAGCTCGTCAACCGGCTGATCCCGCTCACGAGCGGCGACATTCGGATCGACGGGAGCTCGATCCTCGAGCACGACGTCACCGAGCTGCGCCGCTCGATCGGCTACGTCATCCAGCAGGTCGGTCTCTTCCCGCACATGACGGTCGAGGCGAACATCGGCACGGTGCCGAAGCTGCTCGGCCGGCCGCGGTCGTGGATCAAGACGCGCTCCGCCGAGCTGCTCGAGCTCGTCGGGCTCGATCCGTCCTACGCGAAGCGTTTCCCCGCGCAGCTCTCCGGTGGTGAGCGCCAGCGCGTCGGCCTGGCGCGCGGGCTCGCGGCCAACCCACCGCTGATGCTGATGGACGAGCCGTTCGGCGCGATCGACCCGATCGTGCGGGCGCGGCTCCAGGACGAGTTCCTGCGCCTCCAGCACGAGCTGCGGAAGACCGTGATCTTCGTCACGCACGACATCGACGAGGCGATCAAGATCGGCGACCGCATCGCGATCCTGCGGCAGGGCGGTCGGCTTGCCCAGTACGACACGCCGCAGCGGATCCTCGACGCGCCGGCCGACGAGTTCGTTGCAGACTTCGTCGGCCGCGACCGTGCGCTCAAGGCGCTCTCCCTGCGCACGCTCGGCGAGCTCGAGCTCGCGCCCGTGGAGTCCGGCGGCGCGGACGGATTGCCCCGGCTGGCGGCGGACACGAACCTCCGCGAAGCGCTCGCCGTCCTCGTGGCGGAGCGCCAGGTCGCGCTCGTCGTGCTTGGCACCGACGGCTCGCCGGTCGGCGTCGTCAGGCGCGAGGACCTGATCGGATGAGCGGCCGGCTCCTTGCCGCCGGCGGCCCGGTGATCCCGAACTTCGGGAAGCCGAACGCCTGCCTCAAGAACAACGGCTGGTTCTGCACCTTCTGGATCCGCCACCACTGGCACGACATCCTCCAGCCGGCGCTGATCCAGCACATCCAGCTGACCGTGATCGCGGTTGCGATCGGCTTCGCGATCTCGTTCCCGCTCGCGGTCATCGGCTATCGCTTCCGGCTGGTCGACGCGCCGATCGGGGTCTTCGCCGACTTCCTCTACACGATCCCGAGCATCGCGTTCTTCCTGCTGCTCGTGCCATTGACCGGGGTCACCGTCACGACCGTGGAGGTGGCGCTCGTCGCGTTCACGGTGTTCATCTTCTACCGCAACATCGTCGTCGGGCTTCGTTCCGTGCCCGCGGACGTGCTCGAGTCGGCGCGCGGGATGGGGCTGACCCGGCGCCAGACGTTCTTGCGGGTGGAGTTACCCCTGGCGAGACCGGCGATCTTCGCCGCCCTCCGGATCGCGACCGTCGCGACGATCTCGATCGCGACCGTCGCCGCATTCCTGATCCAGGACGGGCTCGGCGCTCCGATCTTCGACGCGCTCTACGCACCGGATCTCTTCCATACGGAGCTGCGTCGTCGCCGGCGGGCTCGCCGTCCTGCTCGCCCTCACGGCCGACTTCCTGCTCGCCGGACTGCAGCGCGCCGTCACTCCCTGGAGCCGGGTCCGATGATCGTCGCGAGCGTCTTCGTGGACGCGTTCAGCTTCATCCCGCCCCACATCTCGCTACTGCTCGAGAAGAGCTGGCAGACGGTGGAACTCGCGTTCACGGCGCTCGGGATCGCCCTGATCCTCGCCCTCCCGCTCGGGCTCTGGCTGGGCCACCGCCACCGGGGCCTCGGCTTCGCGCTCGGGACGTCGACCCTCGGGCGCGCGCTGCCGGTCATCGTCGTCATCGGCCTCCTCATCGCCTTCCTCGGCGTCGGCTTCTGGAGCATCACGGTGGCGCTCGTCGTGATCGGAATCCCGCCGATCCTCACGAACGCGTATCTGGGGGTGGACGGCGTCGACCGTGACGTGGTGGAGGCGGCGCGCGGGATGGGGCTGACCGAACGCCGGATCCTGACCGGGGTCGAGTTGCCGCTCGGGCTGCCGCTGATCCTGGCCGGAATACGGCTCGCGGCCGTTTTCGTCATCGCCACCGCTACGATCGCCGGCCTCGCGGGCTATGGCGGTGGGCTCGGCGACATCTTCGTCCGCCAGGTGAAGTACGGGCTCGCCGGGACGCTCGCGGCCGCGATGTTCGTCTCGGGAATTTCCCTGCTCACGGCCGCTTTGCTCGGGCTCGTCCAGCGTGCGGCCTACCGCAGAATGGTCCCCAGGGCATAGGGTCCCGGGGAACAGGGAACCCGGAACGGAACCGGGAGAGTCGAGAGGAGGGAGAGATGGTTCGGAAGCACAAGAGCCGCGCCGCGAAGGCGGCATTCGCGGTTTCGCTGGGGGTCGCGCTTCTCATCGGCATCACGGCTCGCGGAGGTGCCGCGAACCAGGGTGTCGCCGGAGCGCAGAAGACGCAGGCGAAGCCGAAGCTCGTCATCGGCACGAAGAACTTCCCGGAGGAGTTCATCCTCGGCCAGCTCTACGGCCAGGCGCTGGCGGCCAAGGGCTTCAAGGTCACCTACAAGAACGACATCGGGAGCTCGGAGGTGATCGACACCGCGATCACCAGCAAGCAGATCAATTTCTATCCCGAGTACACCGGCGTGATCGTTCTCGACTTGAAGAAGGCGCAGAACTCGCCGAAGTCGGCCTCGGCCACGTACAAGGCGGCGAAGAAGTTCGAGCAGACGCGCGGCCTTACGTTGCTCAAGGCGACGCCGTTCTATGACACCGACACCTTCACCATGCTGACGAGTGAGGCGAAGAAGCTCGGCGTGACGAAGATCTCGGACATGAAGGGCAAGGCGTTCTCGTACGCCGGCTATCCGGAGTGCGACACGCGGATCACCTGCATCCTCGGGATGAAGCAGATCTACGGTCTCACGAACATCACCTTCGTCCCGATCGGGAACATCAGCGTCTACACGCTGCTCGACCAAGGCAAGGCGACGGCCGGTGACGGGTTCTCGACCGATCCGCAGCAGGCCCAGCACAAGAAGTACACGGCGCTCGTCGACAACAAGCACATCTTCGGCTTCCAGAACGTCGCGCCAGTGCTCCGGAAGAGCCTGCTCAACGGCTCTTCGGGCAAGTTGTTGGCCAAGACGAGCAACGCGGTCTCGAAGAAGCTGAGCCTCAAGGCGATGCAGGCGATGAACAAGGCCTACAACGTCAACAAGCTGACGGCGAAGCAGATCGCGCACTCGTTCCTCAAGGCGAACGGCCTGCTCAAAAAGTGAAGGTAGTCGTCCTCGGTGGGGGGTCGACCGGCGAGCACTTCGTCGGCGCCCTCCGCCGGTTCGACGACGAGGCGGAGATCACCCTCGTCGAGAGCCGGCTCGTCGGCGGCGAGTGCTCGTACTTCGCCTGCATGCCGACGAAGACGATGCTGCGGGCCACGGAGCTCGGCGCCTCGCTCGAGCGGGCGCCGGGCCTGCACGGCGAGCGGCCGGAGGCCGACGGCGTCTGGTCGTGGCGCGACTGGATGACGAGCGATTGGGACGATTCCGGTCAGCTCCACTACCTCCAGGAGTGGGACTGCCGGCTCGTGCGCGGCGAGGGACGTGTCGCGCGGCCGGGAGTCGTGGACGTCGACGGGCAGGAGCTGTCATACGACCGGCTCGTGCTCGCGACCGGCTCGCGGCCGGCGATCCCCCCGATCGACGGGCTCGACTCCGTCGAGTACTGGACGAACCGCGAGGCGACGCGGACGCACAAGGTGCCGCAGAGCCTCGTGGTGATGGGCGGCGGCCCGGTCGGTGTCGAGCTCGCGCAGTTCTTCTCGCGGATGGGGTCGCACGTCACGATCGTCGAGCGCGGCGATCACCTGCTCGGGCGCGTCCATCCGGACGCAGGCGAGCTCCTCGCCGGGCTGTTCCGGGAGGAGGGGATCGACGTCCGCACGGGCGTGGGGATCGAGCGGGTGGAAACGGGCATCCAGCTCCATCTGTCCGACGGCTCGACGCTCGAGACCGAACGGCTGCTGGTCGCGACGGGTCGCCGGCCGAACGTCGAGCGGCTCGGCCTCGACGAGCTTGGCCTCGAGATCTCCGGTCGCGGCATCGAGGTCGACGAGCGGCTGCGCGCGGCCGACAACGTGTGGGCGATCGGCGACGTGACCGGTGTCGCGCAGTTCACCCACGTCGGGAAATACCAGGCCAGGATCGCCGCGGCCGACATGGCGAAGCGCCGGGCCAAGGCCGACTACCGCGCGATTCCCGCCGGGATCTTCACCGATCCGGAAGTTGCGACCGTCGGCCGCACCGACGGCGACGACCTCGTCAGCGCCGGCGTTCCGCTCAGCTCCCTGCCGCGTCTCTCGACGTACGAGAGGCCGAGCCGCGACGGCCTCGTCCGGGTCTTCGCCGACCCGCGGCAGCGGGTGCTCGTCGGCGCGGTCTGTGTCGGGCCGCAGGCGGCGGAGTGGCTCGGCCAGTTCACGCTCGCGATCCGGGCAGCGGTTCCGCTCGAGACGCTCGTCGACACGATCCAGCCGTACCCGACCTTCTCCGAAGGCGTCTTCTATGCCTTGCAGGAGTTGCAGGGTCGGCTCTCGTAGACTGCAGGACATGCTCGGCTCCGTGATCACCGCGATGGTGACGCCGTTCCGCGCCGACGGCGCCGTCGACTTCGACCGGTTCCGCGAGCTCGCGACGCACCTCGTCGAGAACGGCTCGGACGGACTCGTCGTCTGCGGCACGACCGGCGAGTCGCCGACGCTGACCGATGCGGAGAAGCTCGATCTCTTCCGGGTGGCGGTGGACGAGGTCGGAGGTCGTGCGACGGTCATCGCGGGTACCGGGACGTACGACACCGGGCACTCCGCGACTCTGACGAGAGAGGCGACGAAGCTCGGCGTCGACGCGATCCTCGTCGTCACGCCGTACTACAACAAGCCGCCGCAGCGCGCGATCGTCCGCCACTTCGAGGAGATCGCCGGTGCGACCCATCTGCCGGTGGTCGCCTACAACATCCCGAGTCGCGTCGTCGTCAACATCGAGTCGGCCACGATCGCGCGCCTCGCCGAGATCGAGAACGTCGTCGCGGTCAAACAGGCGCACGACGACCCGGCCGAGGCGCGCTTCATCGCGGAGGAGACACGGCTCGACCTCTACTCGGGTGACGACCCGAACACGTTCGCCTTCCTCGAGCTGGGGGGCGTCGGGGCCGTGTCCGTGACGGCGCACCTCTGGGGGCCGCAGATCGCGGAGATGATTCGCCGGCATAGCGAGGGCGACGTCGAGGGCGCACGCGCGCTCCACGAGGAGCAGCAGCCGTCGTACGACCTCCTGCGGATCCAGACCAATCCGATTCCGATCAAGGCGGCGCTCAACCTCACCGGCCACCAGGTCGGCGGGCACCGTCTGCCGATGATCGAGGCTGACGACGACGAGCTCGTGCAGATTCGCACCTGTCTCGAGCGCTCAGGGCTTCTCGCCGCGGCGTCCGCGTAGCCGCCCTAGACTCAGCCCCGATGGGCGTGTGCCGCATCATCCCCCTCGGGGGCCTCGGCGAGGTCGGCAAGAACATGACCGTCTACGAGGCGGACGGCTCGATCGTCGTCGTCGACGCAGGGCTCGCGTTCCCGCGGGACGAGCACCTCGGCGTCGACCTCGTCCTGCCCGACTTCTCCTATCTCCGCGATCGGGAGGAGATGGTGCGCGCGGTCGTGCTTACGCACGGGCACGAGGACCACGTCGGCGCGCTGCCGTACCTCATGCGCGAGGTGCGGGTGCCGCTGGTGCTCGCGACGCGCCTGACGCTCGCGCTCGTCAAGTCGAAGCTCGACGAACACGGTCTTCTTCGCTCCGCCGAGTTGCGGGAGCTGGCGCCGGGCGACGCGCCGGTCGAAATCGGTCCGTTCCGGCTCGAGTTCGTGCGCATGGCGCACTCGATCCCCGACGCGGCCGCGGTCGTGCTCGAGACGCCGGGCGGCCGCTGTGTCCACACGGGCGATTACAAGCTCGACCACACCCCGGTCGACGGGCAGCGGACCGACGTCGGGCGCCTGGCCGAAGTCGGCAGCCTCGGCGTCGACCTCCTGCTCGGCGACTCCACCAACGCCGAGCGGCCCGGGATCACGAAGTCGGAGCGGGTGGTCGGTGAGGCGTTCCGTCAGATCTTCCCGGGTCGCGAGGGCCGGATCCTCGTGTCGTCCTTCGCCTCGAACGTGCACCGGATGCAGCAGGCGGCCGACGTCGCACTCGACTGCGGGCGCAAGATCGCCTTCGTCGGCCGCTCGATGCGGAAGAACGGAAACATCGCGCGCAGCCTCGGCTACATGGACGTCCCCGAGGACGCGATCCTCCGGCCGAACGAGCTCGCCGAACTGCCGCGCGACCAGCAGTTGATCCTCTGCACCGGCAGCCAGGGCGAGCCGATGTCGGCGATGACGCGGATCGCGTACAACGACCATCCCGCCGTCCAGGTCGAGCGCGGCGACACCGTGATCATCTCCGCCAAGCCGATCCCCGGCAACGAGCTGCGCGTCCACGACGCGATCAACCGGCTGGCCAAGATCGGCGCCGAGGTGCTGCACGAGGACAACGCACCCGTCCACGTCTCCGGCCACGCCTGTGCCGAGGAGCTACGGACCATGATCGGGCTCTTGCGGCCGAAGGCCGTGATGCCCGTGCACGGCGAGTTCCGGATGCTCGCGGCGCATGCGCAGCTCGCGCGCGAGGGCGGCGTGCCGGACGATCGGATCATCCTCGCCGAGAACGGCAGCGTGGTCGAGCTGCGCGACGGGGAGGCGCGAATCGTCGACGAGGTCGAGGCCGGTGTGACATTCGTCGACGGCCTGGGCGTGGGGGACGTGCACGACGTCGCGCTCCGCGACCGGCGGAAGCTGGCCGAGGACGGCGTCCTCATCGTCGTCGCGACCCTTGCGGCGCAGGAAGGCGGGGGGCTGACGGCGCCTCCGGAGTTGATCGTGCGCGGCTTCGGCGAGGGTGCGGAGCCGCTCCTCGAGGAGCTGCGGGAGGAGGCGAACACCGTCCTCCGGGAGCTGCTCGCCGACGACGTGACCGAGATCAAGCTCCTCCAGGAGCACCTGCACGACGCACTCGGCGGCATCGTCTACGACCGCACGCGGCGGCGGCCGATGGTGCTGCCGGTGATCGTCGAGGTCTGAGCCGCCGCTTCTTCGACGCCAAGGCCGCCGACCGCTGTGACACTCGCCTCGTGCGTGCCGTATACACATTGGGATGCGGGCGTTAGCCACAGTAGCCGTGGTGATCGCTGCTGTTCTTGTCTCTGCCTGCGGTGGGAGCCACGGCCCGAACGTGTCAATGGCCAATGGGCCCAGACCCATGCCGATCGCGCGCGTGACTTCGAGCAGGGGCACGAGGCTGCTGGTCGTTCCCGTCAGCGCGATGACCAGGCGTAGCCTCGAACACCATCTCTACAGCGCGCGATTCCTCTCGCCGACTCGTCTGGCCATTCCGACGATTGTCGGCAGCAGCAACTGCCCGTCCGTCCCGGACAAGCTGATCGTTCAGAGCCCTCACGCGATTCGCCTCAATCTCGTCGTCGGAAGCTGGAGCCGAACAGCCGCGGGTCTCAGGGTGCAGGTGCCTCACTCGCCGGGCATCTGCTTGGACGACCTGCATCCCGTCCCGGTGGTCATCGCGACAAACCCGGCACAGATCGACGTCCGCCACGAGTTGAAGGTCAGCCTCTACTACCCCAAGGGCGTCAGCCGCAGATACAGGCGTCCGGTCGTCGTCAGTGTGCCGCCACTCGCTACGGCTCGCGTCCGCGAAGAGGTGCGGGTCGCCCGCGTCTCGAATCCTCGCCTCTTCTCGATCTTCCCGGCGGTGCCAAGTGAGAGACCGTGCGTGATCTTCGAGAGCGCACCTTCGCACGAGCGGTATGCCGGGATCTGCCGGACGAGCGTCCGACCCCGTCCGACGCATGAGCCGTCTGCGAGCGTCACCTTCACCGAGAGCTGGTGGCCCCATTGCCCTCCCATGGCAGCCTGCAGTCTGCGGGCGTTGCATCACCACGCCTGGCAAGTCATCGAAGGGGAGACGATCGTGAAGCCGGGCTCGAAGCTCCACATCTACGCGACCCACTCTCGCGGTGCCACAGCGCCGCAGGACTACAAGTAGCCCGCGGCGCCGCTATTTGGGCGGGAGCGAGCCCGCGTAGCCGACGCCGCGCTCGACCCACTCGGCCAGCGCAGCGTCGTCCGCGACAGCCGCCGTCTCGATGCGGAGCCAGCCGGCCATCGAGCGGCCGCGCATCTCCATCGGCTCTGCGGAAGTCGTCGCCACGAGTTCCGCCGACTGGTCGGGATCGACGCGGACCAGGATCCCGCCTCCGCCGCTTGCCGCGATCGCCATATTCCCGCTGATCATGAACCCGAGACCGCCGAACATTCGCTGCTCGGTCAGGTCGTCGCGGTCGCCGACGAGCGTGCGGATCCGGTCGGCTAGCTCTTCGTCGTAGGACATCTAGTCGTCTTCGATCGGCTCGCCGTCGAAGTAGTCGAGCGTCTCGATCCTCCCGATCACGCCGACGCCGCGCCAGAACATCTTCTTGGAGCGCGGGTACCAGCAGACGTCGTTCTTGTCGCGCGTGCCATAGAGGAGCATCGTCACGCCGTCCCTTCCGGCGCGGAACGAGTGTGAGACGCGTGTTCCGGCAGGGCGCGCGACGACATGGCCGGCCCGGAGCGGAATCTCCTCGATCGCTTCGTCCTCGCTCCGCGGCGAGCGCCAGAGCTCGAGGGTCGCGGTCCCGTCGAGGATGACGAAGACCTCCTCCTCGGCCGAGTGGCAATGCGGGACCGACCCGCGGTGGCCCGGCGCAAGCTGCTCCCAGTGCAATCCGGCGAGCGTCGACCGCTCGGGAGTTGCGAGGGGCGCGGTCGTGATCCTGTCGCGATACCGCTCGTGCTCGACCTCGTCGACGTTGACGATGTTTGCCGGCCGCGCCGCGGGCTCGTCGACGGCGAGCGGCTCGACCGTCGCCTCGACCTCCCACGGGTCGTCGTCGCGTCCCTCGACCCAGATCCGGCCGAGCCTCGTCGCGCGCGAACGCGGCAGCCAGCCGAGCTCCACCGGATGGCGCGTCCCGAACGCGAGGAAGTCGAGCCCGTCCGGCCCCGCCACGAACGTATGCTCGTGCACGCGCGCGCGTTGGATGACGCAGTCGAGGGGCCGTATCTCGTGCACAGCGCCGTCCTGCCAGGCGAGCCCCGAGCCGGCGAGGACGAAGTAGAGCTCCTCGGACGCGCCATGCGAGTGCGGCGGCGTCGATAGCTTGCCCGGCTCGACGCGGATGCGGTTCACGCCTACCGCGCGGGTGCCGGCGGCGTCGCCGAGCCGCTGCCAGTTCCCGTCCATCTCGCCCTTCGCGCGATGGTGGCTCTCGACTTCGTCCCAGTGCGCGACCGTCACTGCCGGCAGTCTGTCAGGACCGCGGATCCATCTCTCTTGCCAGGTCCGCCGCCGCACCTTCGCGCTTCTGGACGATGTCGTATCCGTCCGCACTCTCGACGACCGACTCGAATTCGGCCAACTCGTGGCCGGGGATCACGATGAAGCGGCGTGGGTCGGCGCGCACCCTCTCGTAGGCCGAAACCGAGATCTCGAGCCGATCGGTGCAGTCGCCGTTCGCGCATTCGCAGACAGCCGTCATGGTCCGGTCTTCGGCGCCCAAGTCGCGATTGAGGCTCTCGATCTGCTCGTTGACCTCGCGGAAGATCGACTCGTTGCGGCCGACCCTCTTCGCCTGTTCCTCGCTCATGCGCCACAAAATATCGCCCGGATACACATCGGGACTAGGCTCGGCGCGTGGCTCCGCCCAGGCTCACCGTTGTCGGCTCGATCAACCTCGACCTCGTCGCCCGGGCCGAGCGGCTGCCGCAGGCGGGCGAGACGGTCGGCGGCGCCCGCTTCTCGCGCGTTCCCGGTGGCAAGGGGGCGAACCAGGCGGTCGCGGCGGCACGGCTCGGAGCCGAGGTCGCGCTCGTCGGCTGCGTCGGAGACGACGCGTTCACGGCAGAGGCGCTCGCGGAGCTGCGAGAGGCGGGCGTCGAGGAGCGCTGGCTCACCAAGCAGGCGCCGACGGGGATCGCGCTCATCACCGTGGATGGGATGGGGGAGACGACGATCGTCGTCGCGCCCGGCGCGAACGCCGACCTGCGCCCGGAGGATCTCGCTCTTTCCGGTACCGAGGCCGTTCTCTGCCAGCAGGAGATCCCGGCCGAGACGGTGGTGCGGGCCGCCGAGCTCGCGCCCCGCTTCTTCCTCAACGCCGCCCCGGCGCGCGACGGCGCTCCCGAGGCCGAGGTCACCATCGTGAACCGCCTCGAGCTCGAGGCGCTCGGCGAAAGGCCGGGACTCGTCTGTCTCACGCTCGGAGCCGAGGGCGCAATCCTCCTCGAGGACGGGCAGGAGGTGGCGCTGGCGAAGCCTCCCGCGGTCGAGGCCGTCGACGGGACCGCGGCCGGCGACGCGTTCACCGCCTGCCTCGTCGTCTCGCTGCTCGAGGGGCGGCCACGCGACGACGCTCTGCGGCGTGCGTGCGCCGCCGGCGCGCTCGCGGCGTCGCGCTTCGGGGCCCAGACCTCGCTCCCGACCGCCGAGGAGGTGGACGCGCTTCTATGAGCACGAAGATCGTCATCGACTGCGACCCCGGCCACGACGACGCGATCGCGATCCTGCTCGCGCTCGCCTCGCCGGAGGTCGAGCTGATCGGGGTCACGACCGTGGCGGGCAACCAGACGCTCGACAAGACGACCCGCAACGCGGTCGTCACGCTCGAGGTCGCCGGCCGGAGCGACATCCCGGTCGCCGCCGGAGCCGATGCGCCGCTGCGGCGCGACCTGCGCACCGCAGCCCACGTCCACGGCGAGACGGGCCTCGACGGGCCCGAGCTGCCCGAGCCCTCCGCGCAGCCCGTGGACGCACACGCCGCCGACTTCCTCGCCGAGCTGATCGAGCCGGACGTAGTTCTCGTCCCGACGGGGCCGCTCACGAACGTCGCGCTCATGCTCGAGCGTCATCCCGACGTGCCCGACCGCCTGGAGCGGCATCGTCTGGATGGGCGGGTCGATCAGCGAGGGGAACATCACGCCGGCCGCGGAGTTCAACGCGTTCGTCGACCCCGAGGCGGCGGCGCAGGTCTTCGCGAGCCGGATCCCCATCGCGATGGTCGGGCTCGACGTGACGCACAAGGCCCTGTTCACGCGGGCGCACGCCGAGCGGCTGCGTGGGGCCGGCCGCGCAGGCCGCTTCGTCGCCGAGCTGTCGGACTTCTTCCAGGCGTTCCACGAGCGGTCGTACCACTTCGACGGCTCGCCGATCCACGATGCGATGGCGGTCGCACATGTCATCGACCCGACGCTCCTGACGACGCGCCGCGCGAACGTTGCGATCGAGACGCGCTCCGAGCTCTGCGACGGCCGCACGGTCGTCGACTTCCGCGGCGTGACCGGTCGCGAGCCGAATGCGGAGGTCGGGGTCGACGTCGACGCTGAGCGGTTCCTCGAGCTGCTGGTCTCGCGGATCGGCTCGCTCCCGTGAGCCTCGCCTTCGCCTGCATCGCCCCGCACGGCGACGTCGATCTTGCGCCCGAGCTGCGAACGGCGATGGAGGAGCTCGGACGGCGGTTCGACGCAGCCGCTCCCGAGGTCGCAGTCGTCGTGACGCCGCACTCCGTTCATGTCGCCGGTCACTTCGCCGTCGTCACGGCCGCAACGGTGGGGGAGTGGGAGACCGGCCGCGACCCTGCCGCCGCGCTCCTCGAGGCGTCGCTCCCGATCCTCGGCGTGTCGTACGGCGGCAACGACCCGTCGACGGCCGAGTTCCCGCTCGATTGGGGCACGGAGGTCCCGCTCTCGTTCCTGCGGGCGCCGCGCGTCGTCGTTGTCGCGCCGGCGCGCGACCGGCCGCTCGAGGAGCATCTCCGGCTCGGCGAGGCGATCGCGGCGCTGCCCGGACGCGTTGCGCTGATCGCGAGTGCCGACCACGGCCATGCGCACGACCCTGACGGGCCGTACGGCTTCGATCCGGCCGCGGCCGAGTACGACGCCCGGCTGCAGGAGATCCTCGCCGCCGATCGCCTCGACTTCGTCCCGCTCGCCGAGCTCGTCGAGCCGGCGAAAGCGGACTCGCTGTGGCAGCTCGTCGTGCTTCAGGGCGCGCTGGGCGAGGCGGCGCGAGCCGACGTTCTCGCATACGCGGCGCCGACCTACTACGGGATGCTCGTCGCCGAGGTTCAGACCGCGGCGTAGAGCCGCCACTCGCCCGGAATCCCCTTGAGCTCGTGGAGGCCGCGGTCTTCGAACTCGAGCCCGGATCCGGCGACGAGGTCCTTGACCGTGCTCGAGACGAGCACCTCGCCGGCACCGGCGTGTGCTGCAACCCGGGCGCCGGTGTGGACGGCGATCCCCGTCACCTTGCCGTCGACGAGCTCGCACTCGCCGGTGTGCAGCCCGGAGCGGACGTCGATGCCGAGCTCGCGCACGCCATCGACGATCGCCCTGGCGCAGCGGACGGCTCGAGCCGGCCCGTCGAAGGCCGCGAAGAACCCGTCGCCGGCGGTATCCACCTCGCGGCCGCGCCCACGGGCGAGCTGCCCGCGAACGACCGCATGGTGGCGCTCGAGCAGCTCACGCCAGCCGGCATCACCGAGCTCCGACATCTTCTCCGTCGAGCTGACAATGTCAGTGAAGAGAACGGTCGCAAGCACGCGGTCGGGCTCCAGCTTCGCGTCCGACTCCCAGGCGTCGCGAAGGAAGGGCTCGATTGGATCCAGGAACGTCGCCATGTCGGCGAGCGCGGGGATGTGGCCACGGATGGGCACCTCGACATAGGTCGAGCCGGGAATGAGCTCGGCAAGCTCGCGACCGAGGTCGACCGGCACCCAGTTGTCTTCGGCGTTCTGGAGCACGAGTGTCGGCACGGCGATTGCGGAGAGGACGTGCCTCACGTCGAGCTCGAGGTTCATCCGTCCGTACTCGTACTCGTCGCCCGGGCTGAGCCCGTAGGCGTACATGCGCGCGAAGGCGCGGAGCTCCTCGTCCGTGGCATCCGGCGACCCGTCGCGCACCTCCGCAAAGGCTGTCGCCATCGGATCGCGCTCCTGCACTGCCCGCTCGGCGTCCCACTGCCGCAGGAGACGCTCCTTCTCCTCCGGGCTAATGCTTCTTCCAACCCTGCCGCCGCAGGCGACGAGCGCCCAGACCCGATCGGGATACGTCGCGGCGAAGAGGAGGCTGAGCCGCACCCCCTCGGACCAGCCGATGACGGCTGCGCGCCCTGAGTCGGCGGCGTCCATGACGGCCCGGATATCGTCCATGCGCGCCTCGGGCGACGAGTAGCCCGCCGACTTGTCAGAGAGGCCGACGCCCCGCTTGTCGAAGTTGATCACGCGGGCGAACGACGCGAGGTGCTCGAAGTAGGCGCGCATCATGGGCACTTCCCACGCGAGCTCCAAGTGGCTGCTCGAGGGCAGCGAGATCACGACGTCGAACGGTCCGTCGCCGAAAACCTGATAGGCGATGCTGACATCGCCGCTGCGGGCGTAGCGCGTCTGGGGCGGCATCGACGGAGGATAGGCCGCACCGCGGGCGAAAACCAAGCCCATGCCGCGCCGCAAGCGGAGGTCGAAGCTGCGCCCGAAGCTCCCGAGCCGCGTCAAGAAGACGCGGACGAAGCGCGGCGCCCGCACACGCAATCGGCACCCCGAGCTCTGGGGTCTCGGATCCGTCGCGCTCGGTCTCTTCCTCGGCGCCGTCCTCTACTTCGGTTGGAGCGGCGGCTACGTCGGCGGCTGGCTCGACGAAGGGCTCGACCGGCTCATCGGCGACGCGAGGTACGTCCTCCCGGTGGTGCTCGTTGCGCTTGGCGCACTCGTGGTCACGCGCAGCGCCCTCGTCGACGTCCGGCCGTTCCGCACCGGGCTCGCGGTGCTCGGGTGCGGTCTGATGATCACGCTCGGCAGAGATCAGGGCGGGTACCTCGGCCAGCTGCTCGGCGGCGCCGTCGGGATCGCGATCGGGGCGACCGGATCGCTGCTGCTCGGCGTCCTCCTCATGCTCGTCGGCACGCTGCTGCTCTCCGGCGCCTCGCTCGGAGCAATCCTCCGTCGCTCGGGCCACGGCCTTCATCTCGCCGCGCGCAAGGCGCGGGAACGGCGGACGCGCCCAGAGCCCGAGGCCTGGCCGGAGGCTCAGCCCACGCGTCCCGCGCTCTCGCTCACACCGCCGGTCGACGCCGTCTCCGCCTTCCCCGACGTCGTGGGCAACACAGCGTCGACGCCGTACGCCGGCGCGCAGCCCGCTCCTCTCCAGACCGAGCCTGCGGCGCTCGTCGAGGATCCGCCGACGCTCTTCGACGAGGTGACGTCGGAGCACGCGGAGTACAAGCTCCCGGACGCGGGCGTCCTCCGCATCTCGCCGGAGCAGGGCGACGACTCGGGCGAGACCGCGGCGCGCGTTGCCGAGCTGCTCGTGCAGACGCTCGCGCATTTCGGCGTCGAGGCGACGGTGATCGGCCAGATCTCGGGCCCGCGCGTGACGCGCTACGAGCTGCAGCTCGCGCCGGGGACGAAGGTCGCGAAGGTCGCGGCGCTGAAGGACGACCTGTCGTACGCGCTCGCGACGACCGAGATCCGGATCCTCGCGCCGATCCCCGGCAAGCAGGCAGTCGGCGTCGAGCTCCCGAACCTCTCCCCGAATCTCGTCACGCTCGGCGACATCTTCGAGCCGTTGCCGCCGACGGCGAGCCCGGTCTCGGTCTGGCTCGGGAAGGACATCTCCGGCGCCGCCGTCTGGACCGACCTCGCCCGCATGCCGCACCTCCTGATCGCGGGCACGACCGGCTCGGGCAAGTCTGGCTGCCTCAACACGCTGCTCACATCGGTCCTGCTGCGGGCGACGCCCGACGACGTGCGCCTGATCCTCATCGACCCGAAGCGGATCGAGCTCAGCCACTTCGAGGCGGTGCCGCATCTCCTCACGCCGGTCGTCTCGAGCCCGAAGGAGGCGAGCGCCGTGCTCGCCAACTGCCTCGCCGAGATGGAGCGCCGCTACGAGCGCCTCGCGACCGTGCGCGCGCGCAACCTCAACGAGGCGAACCGCGCCTTCCGCCAGCGCGGCGAGCCGACACTTCCGTACATCCTCGTCGTGATCGACGAGCTCGCCGACCTGATGATGGTGGCGCCGCAGGCGGTCGAGGACGCCGTGATCCGGCTCGCGCAGAAGTCGCGCGCCGTCGGGATCCACCTCGTCCTCGCCACGCAGCGCCCGTCCGTCGACGTGATCACGGGGATGATCAAGGCGAACGTTCCCTCGCGCATCGCCTTCGCCGTCTCCTCGCAGACCGACTCGCGCGTGATCCTCGACTCGGGCGGCGCGGAGTCGCTGCTCGGCCAGGGCGACATGCTCTTCAAGCCGCTCGGCACGTCGCGCCTGCAGCGCGTGCAGGGCGCCTACGTCTCGGAGGAGGAGATCGCGCTCGTCGTCGAGCAGACGCGGCAGCGCGAGCAGGAGCTCGACGAGAGCTACCTCGAGCTCCCGGAGGTTTTCGCGGACCCCGACGATTCTGCGGAAGACGGCGAGTTCGACCCGGACGACGACCCGCTGCTCGACAAGGCGATCGAGATCGTCGTCCAGACGCAGACGGCCTCCGTCTCGCTCCTGCAGCGGCGCCTGCGCGTCGGGTACACGCGCGCGGGCCGTCTGATCGACATGCTCGAGCGGCGCGGGATCGTCTCCGGCTACGAGGGCTCGAAGCCTCGCCGCGTGCTCGTCGACGAGAGCCAGTACCACACGTACGCCGCCGCGAGTAACCGGGACAACTAACCGACCCCCTGCAAATTCGTCGAAAATGGGGCTAGGATCGCCCGGTCGGATCCAGGATGGACCGATCGGCTTACGACGAATGAGGGAGGGCACGTGAGGGTTAGACGCTGGCTGCTTGCGGCAGGCGTGGCCGCGCTCGCCGCGGCGATTGCCGTCGGCACAGCGCTCGGCGGCTCCAAGGCGCAGAAGTCGCACAAGGCGAGCTACAAGGCGGCGCTCGTGAGCGACGTCGCCGGCTTCAACGACAACGGGTTCAACAAGAATCAGCTGAAGGGCCTGAAGCAGACGCAGAAGAAGCTGGGCGTGTCGGCGTTCCCGATCGTCTCGCACTCTTCGAGCGACTATCAGCCGAACTACAACACAGGCGGTGCACGACGGCGCGAACATCATCATCGCCGCCGGCTTCCTGCTCGACGACCACGGTGAAGCAGTACGCCAAGCAGTACCCGAACATCAAGTTCGCGATCACCGACGATCCCGTCAGCGACATCGGCGGGCTCCCAGAACGAGGAAGGCATCACGTACGCGACCCAGGAAGGCGGCTGCCTCGTCGGCGTCCTCGCGGCGAAGATGGCCAAGAAGATGGGCCACAAGGTCGATCGGTGTCGCGGGCGGCATCGAGATCCCGCCGGTCGACTCGTACATCGCCGGCTACAGGTACTGCGCGGCGAAGGCCGTGAAGGGCACGAAGACGCTCGTGCAGTACTCGGGCAGCTTCACGGACGAGTCGGCCTGCTCGACCATCGCACAGAACGAGATCAACCAGGGTGCGCAGGTGATCTTCCAGGTCGCCGGCCTCTGCGGTGACGGGGCGCTCAAGGAGGCCTCGAAGCTGCACAAGTGGGGCATCGGTGTCGATGCGGACGAGTACAGCGTCGCCAGCCGGATCCTCACGAGCGCGCTCAAGCAGACCGACGTCGGGTGTCTACGACACGATCAAGGCGGCGAAGGCCGGCCACTTCAAGGGCGACAAGGACCTCCTGTTCAACCTGAAGAACAAGCGGCGTCGGCGTCGGCAAGATCAGCCCGAAGGTCCCGAAGTCGTGGATCAAGACGATGAACACCTTCAAGACGAAGATCATCAAGGGCAAGCTCAAGCCTCCCGCCGTGTGCAAGGGCGGGAAGTGCTGAACCGAAGCAGGTAGTGGTTACGAGAGGGCGGGCTTTCGAGCCCGCCCTCTTCGTTTCCGGTATGAAACGCACGTGGCCGACGACCTCGTCCTCGAGATGCGGGACATTCGCAAGGAGTTCCCGGGAGTCGTGGCCAACGACGACGTCTCGTTCGACGTGCGCCGGGGCGAGGTCCACGCACTGCTGGGCGAGAACGGAGCGGGCAAGTCGACGCTCATGAACATCCTCTACGGGCTCTACAAGCCCGACGGGGGAGAGATTCGGCTCAACGGAAAGCCCGTCTCGTTCACGTCTGCGCGCGAGGCGATCGAGGCCGGCATCGGGATGGTGCACCAGCACTTCATGCTCATCCCGGTGATGACCGTCGCCGAGAACATCGTCCTCGGCACCGAGCCCGTCAAGGGCGGTGTGCTGCTCGACGAGGCGTCGGCGGACCACCGGGTGACCGAGATGGCCAAGACGTTCCGGTTCGCAGTTGACCCCGACGCTCTCGTCGAAGACATCAGCGTGGGCCAGCAGCAGCGCGTCGAGATCATGAAGGCGCTCTACCGGAACGCCGACCTGCTGATCCTCGACGAGCCGACCGCCGTGCTGACGCCGCAGGAGGCCACCGACCTGTTCGAGATCCTGCGCACGCTGCAGCGCGAGGGCATGTCGATCATCTTCATCAGCCACAAGCTGAACGAGGTGCTCGAGATCGCGGACCGCATCACCGTCCTCCGGCGCGGCAAGACGATCGACACCGTGCCGCGTGAGGGCGCGACCGAGGAGTCGCTCGCGCGGGCGATGGTCGGCCGCGACGTGCTCCTGCGGGTCGAAAAGGCCGCCGCGGAGCCGGGCGAGGTCCTGCTCGAGGTGCGCGACCTCCACGTTCGCGACGACCGCGACATCGAGAAGGTGCGCGGTCTCTCCTTCGACATCCGCGCGGGCGAGATCGTCGGCATCGCCGGTGTCGACGGCAACGGGCAGACGGAGCTCATCGACGCACTCAGCGGGCTGCAGAAGATCGAGAGCGGGAGCATCACGATCGGCGGCCGTCAGCTCACGCATCCGAACGCTCGCCAGGCGCTCGACGCCGGGATCGGACACATCCCGGAGGACAGGCAGCGTCGCGGCCTCGTGCTCGAGTTCTCGCTCGCCGAGAACATCGCGCTGCACGACTACGCCAAGCCGCCTGTAGGCCGCGCCGGCTGGCTTTTCCCGGGACGCATGATCGAGCGCGCGAAGGTGCTGATCCGCGAGTTCGACGTGCGCGGCGGCGGCCCGTTCACGGCTGCGGCGGGTCTTTCGGGCGGCAACCAGCAGAAGCTCGTCGCGGCGCGGGAGATCTCGCGCGACCCCAAGGTGCTGATCGCCGCGCAGCCGACGCGCGGGCTCGACGTCGGCGCGATCGAGTACCTCCATCGCCGGCTGGTCACCGAGCGCGACAAGGGCCGCGCGATCCTGCTCGTCTCGCTCGAGCTCGACGAGATCCTGTCGCTGTCCGACCGGATCCTCGTCCTCTACGAGGGGGAGATCGCCGGCGAGCACTCGGGCGAGGTGTCCGAGGAGCAGATCGGCCTGGAGATGCTCGGCGGACGCGAGAAGGACGCCGCGTGACGGCTCCGGACCAGTCACCAACGCCTCCGCCTCCTCCCGAGCCGGAGTTCGGCGACCCCGGCACACTCGCCGCGCGTCTCGCGGTCAAGCAGCGCGCCGGCGGCATCGTCATCCCGATTCTGACGGCCTTCTTCGCCCTTCTCGTCAGCATCGCCATCGTGGCGGCGACCCAGCACAGCCTTCACACGTCCCTCGTCGCGTTCAAGGAGATCTTCTACGGCACCGGTCTCAACTGGCTCGCCCATCCGACGACGAATCTGCAGAACGTGGCGGCGTACAACCTGTCGCAGACGCTGCTGGCGACCTCGACGCTCATCCTCACGGGCCTGGCTGTCGCGTTCGCCTTCCGCTGCGGGATGTTCAACATCGGCGGCCAGGGCCAGTACTTCGTCGGGCTGCTCGTGGCCAACTGGCTCGGGGTGTCCCTGGCGGGCATGAGCCCCGTCCCGCACATCCTGATCGCGATGGTCGGCGGCACTCTCGCCGCCGCGGCCTATGCCGGGATCGCGGGCGTCCTCAAGGCAACCGTCGGGGCGCACGAGGTGATCACGACGATCATGCTCAACTGGATCGCGTTCTGGACCGCGTCGTGGGCCTTCGGCGACGGTGGGCCGCTGCAGAACTCGACCAACCCGACGAACCCCGTCTCCAACCAGGTGGCGCCGAGCGCCAGGCTGCCCGACTTCTGGGGCGCCCAGGGATTCCAGGGCGTCCACATCGGCCTGTTCATCGCGCTCGGATGCGTCGTTCTCTTCTGGGTCCTGATCAACCGCACGACCCTCGGTTACGAGGTGCGCGCGGTCGGCTTCAACCCCGACGCGGCCGCATACGGCGGGATCAACGTGAAGAAGAACCTCATCCGCGCGATGGCGATCTCGGGTGCGTTCGCCGGTCTCGCCGGAGTGATCGACATGCTCGGCGGAGCCACGAACTACCAGTACGGCCAGCTCGACGTCCCGTTCAGCCAGGTGGGCTTCATCGGCATCGCCGTGGCCCTGCTCGGGCGCAACACCGCCGTCGGGACTCTCCTCGGGGCGATCCTCTTCGGCGGCCTCATCTACGGGAGCTTCCACGGACTCGGCTCTTCGAGCGTGATCGATCCGCAGCTCGCCAACAACATCCCCTACATCGTCCAGGGCCTGATCGTGCTCTTCATCGGAGCCGACGTCCTCCTTCTCTCCGTCTGGGGCTCGCGCAAGAAGCTGCGGTGGCGATCGAGCAAAGCTCTGGGAGCCACCCCGTGAGCACCTGGACGGCACGGCTCGACAACCCCGTCAGCGCACGTCTGCGTGACCCCGCCACGACCGGCTATCTCGGGATCATCCTCGGGGCGTTCTCCGCGTTCCTCGCCATTCCGCCGATCGAGGCGCGGGCGATCGTCTGGCCGATTCTGGTGGGCATCGTCGCCGTCGCCTTCGGGATCTGGACGGTCACCCGAGGCCGGCGCCGGCTCGGCTGGGGCGCCGTGGCGGCCGGGGTGCTCGGGATCGGCCTGGGAATCCTCGCCACCCACTCGAGCACGGCGAACCTGAGCTCCGCGTTCGACGCCACCCTCGTGGCCCAGACGCTCGGCTTCGCGACGCCGCTCGTGTTCGCCGCGATGGGCGGCCTCTTCTCGGAGCGGAGCGGCGTGGTCAACATCGGCCTCGAAGGGATGATGCTGATGGGCGCCTTCTGGGGCGTCTACGGGGCCGACAAGGGTGGAAGCTGGGTGGTCGGGCTTCTCGTCGCCATGGCCGTCGGCGGCCTGTTCGCGCTCGTCTATGCCTACTTCGCCATCCACCTCCGGGCCGACCAGATCGTCGGCGGGACGGCGATCAACTTCCTCGCCGTCGGGATAACGGGCTACTTCTTCGTCCAGCTCTACAACGACAATCCGATCCCGAACGGCGTCTCGCTGCTCCCGAACGTCCACATCCCGGGGCTTTCCGGCTTCCTCGGGCAGGCGATCGGCAACCTCAACATCCTGACCTGGGCGAGCTTCGCGCTCGTGATCCTGGTGTACATCGTGCTCTTCAAGACCGCGATCGGCCTGCGGATCCGCGCGTGCGGCGAGCATCCGCGTGCGGCCGACACGGTCGGGATCGACGTGTACGCGATCCGCTACGCCTGCGTCGTCCTGTCGGGTGTCCTCGCCGCAATCGGCGGCATCTACCTCTCCGAGGGGCCGCAGGGGAACGGGACGTTCATCTTCAACATGACGAACGGCCGCGGCTTCATCGCGCTCGCGGCCGTGATCTTCGGCAACTGGCGCCCAGCCGGAGCCTTCGGCGCAGCGATCCTGTTCGGGTTCTCGAGCGCGCTCGCGCTCAAGCTGCAGGTCTATTCGCAGTCTGCGGGCACGCTGTTCAACGTCCTGCCGTACGTGCTGACCTTGATCGCGGTGGCCGGCGTGATCGGCCGGACGGTTCCTCCGGCGGCCGACGGCCAGCCGTACGCGAAGCAGTAGCGCGCGAGGCTAGATGTGTTCGGGAAGACCGAAGCGGCCGGGCAGCGCTGGGTCGGCGAAGAGGGTGATCTCGTCGACCTTGCTGCCGCTCAGGGTGAGCACCATCATCCCCCAGGGCTGCGAGCGCAGATAGCAGGCGAAGGCCGGCTGGCCGTTGGCGCGGGTCTGGCGTACCTGTAGCGGGGCGCCGCGGACCTCGGCGCCGTGGTCGAGGTACACGCCGATCGCTTCGTGTCCGATGAGCTCGCCCGGGATCGGCGGCATGGTCACACGAGCGTCGGAGCTCAGGAGGGTGAGGAGGCTCGCCGTGTCGCCGGCTTCGACGGCGTCGCTGAAGGTGGCGAGAAGGTTCCGCTCGGTGGGCGAGTCGGGAAGCGGCGCCTGCTGGCGTTCGACGGTGTACGAGTCGAGCGTCGCGCGTGCGCGTTGGAGCGCGGCCTTGATCGACTGCGGCGTCGTCTCGAGGATCGAGGCGGCTTCGTCGGTGTGGAAGCCGAGCACGTCGCGCAGCACGAGCGCTGCGCGCTGCTTCGCAGGCAGTTGCTGCAGCGCGACGATGAACGAGAGCTGGATCGCTTCGCGCTGCTCGTAGCGTGCTTCTGGTCCGGGAGCGGGATCCGGAAGCGCGCTGTCCGCGTACGGCTCGAGCCAGCTGGGCTCGACGGCGCGGCGGGTTCTGGAGGGGCTCATGGTGTTCTCCGTGGCGGGGCGGCGCCCGCGTTCGCGAATTGCGTTGAGACTCCGGTTGGTTGCGATCCGGTAGAGCCAGGAGCGCAGCGACGCCCGCTCCTCGAAGCCGTCGAGCCCGCGCCAGGCGGCGAGGAGTGTTTCCTGGACGAGATCCTCGGCGTCTTGCACGGAGCCGAGCAGCCGGTAGCAGTGCAGCTGAAGCTCGCGCCGGAACGGCTCGACGAGCGACGCGAACGCGCGCTCGTCGCCTGCCTTGGCCCGCTCGAGATCGACGGTCATCGCAGCAATGACACCAGGACCGTCGGAAACGGACCGGCGGTCCGTTTCGCGACATCAGGGTGTCTTTGACGGCACAGTGAGAAGCGCACTCGCACGTGTGTTCGCCCTCTGGCGTACGGGCCTACCGAGGCCGGTCCTCGTTCTGCAGGGCGGGGACGCGCTCAACTACTTCGGCACCGGACTGCTCCTTCCGTTCGAGATCATCTATCTCCACGCGGCTCGCGGCTTCTCGACGGCGACCGCGGGGCTGGTGCTGGCGACGGTCATGGGCACGGCCGCAGTGGTGACGCTCCCTTCGGGAGCGCTCCTCGATCGTTTCAGTGCGAAACAGATCCTGATCGCGGGCAATGTCCTGAACGGACTCGGCTACGGGGGCTTGGCTTTTGTCGACCGTCCCTGGCAAGGCTTCGTCTGCTCGGCCGTCGGCGGTGCCGGCTTTGGACTCGTTGGAACCGCCGGCCAGGTCCTGACCTTGACCCTGGTTCCGGCGGAGCAGCGCGCCTCATCGACCGCGCTCCGGCGAGTTGCAGGCAACTTCGGTCTCGGCCTTGGCGCGACGGTTGCCGGCTTCATCGTCGCGGCCACCCATCATCACCTCCAGGCGTTCCAGGCGCTCTACCTCTTCGACGCAGTCACGTTCGTCGTCTTCGCGCTGGTCGTGCGCGTCTGGATCCCGGATCCCGGCCTCGTGGATGCTCCGTCGGCGGGCGAGGGTGCACGGGGTTTCCGAGTTGTTGCTCGGGATCGGCTCTTGCTCGCCTTGATCGCGGGCAACCTCGCGCTGGTGATGATCGGCGGCGCGTTCTTCTCTTTCATCCTCTCGCCGTTTGCGGCGGCGCATACACCTGTCGGGCCCGTCGGGATCGGCGTCGTCATCTTCATCAACACTTTCTTCATCGTCGTGGCGCAGATACCGGCGACACGGGTGGTGGCGCGGATGCGCCGCACTCAGGCGTTGTTCGCCACCAGCGCCATATTCGCCGTCGGCTTGCTCGCGGTCCTGGTCGCAACGCTCACGCACTCGACGCTCGCCGCCACCGCCGTCTTGGCCGGCGTCGCGATCCTGATCGCGATCGCCGAGTGTGGCCAGTTCATCGTGCTCGGCCCGCTCGTCGCGGAAATCGCGCCGCAGCATCTGCTCGGCCGCTACATGTCGCTCTACCAGCTCAGCTTCCTGGTCGGCGTGGCTCTCGGCCAGGCGGTCGGCGGCGTGCTGCTCGAAACGTCGCCCGACGCCATCTGGTGGGGCGGCGCCGTCGCGCTGGCACTGACCGGAGTCGGCTTCCTTCGACTGGGAAACCGGATACCCGACCCGCTCTTGCCGACGAAATCCCCGCCGCTGGTCGTGTCACGGGCCACCTGATGCGCTGCGGGATGGCGCTCGAGCGACAGGAGGCTGGGCTCTAGGTCCAAACCAGCCCGGCAAGGCGGGGAGAGAGGTCGAAGCTTCGATTCCGGTCATGGCGGATCGCCCAGCAGCGCACCCAACTAAGGGTCGGCCCGGCTGAACGGATCCTCCTCGACGCGGGTCGATCATGCCACGCATTTGCCGTTCTGGGACGCTCGCGAACGTGCCCGATCCGCCTACTCGCTCGACGATAACCCGCAGACATCTGCCCTTCTGCGGCGCCCGACCACTCTCCGAACGCTCGGCTCGCCAGCGTCCTTTCACCTGGCCCGTTCGTACGAGGACGTAGCTGCCTCGCGAGCTACGTGATCGCGACCATGCGCTCGATCGCGAGGCGCGCCCGCTCGGCGAGCTCCGGCTCGACCGTGATCCGGTGCTTGCCGTCGCGGAGCGAGTCGCGCACCTTCTCGAGCGTCGTCACCTTCATGTAGCGGCACTCGGCGTCGTCACGAACGGCCTCGAACCGCTTGCCGGGCGCCTCCCGCTGGAGGCGGTGGATGATCCCTGTCTCGGTGGCGACGAGGAAGCGCTGCTTCGGTGACCGCTTCGCGTAGTCGATCATCTTCTCGGTCGAGAGGATCTGCGTCCGCTCGTTCCCGAACGCCATCGCCTGGCTCGCGCAGCCGCACTCGGGATGGACGAGCAGGTCGGCATCGGGAGCCTCGTTCTGCCAGCGCTCGATGTCGGCGGGCCGGATGCCCGCGTGGACGTGGCACTCGCCGAGCCAGATCGTCAGCTTGCGACCGGTCACCTTCTCGAGCCAGAGGCCGAGGTACATGTCCGGCAGGAACAGGATCTCCTGCTCCGGCGGAATCGCGTCGATCACGCCCTTCGCATTTCCGGACGTGCAGCAGTAGTCGCTCTCCGCCTTCACCTCGGCGGTCGTGTTCACGTACGAGACGACGACCGCGCCGGGATGCTGCGCCTTCCACTCGCGGAGCTGCTCGGCGTCGATCGAGGCGGCGAGCGAGCAGCCGGCGCCGAGGTCGGGGAGGAGGACCGTCTTCTCCGGGCTGAGGATCGCCGCCGTCTCGGCCATGAAATGGACGCCGCAGAAGACGATCGTCTCCGCGTCGGTCGCGGCCGCCTGGCGCGAGAGGCCGAGCGAGTCGCCCACGTAGTCCGCGACATCCTGTACTTCCGGGCGTTGGTAATTGTGCGCGAGGATCACGGCGTTCCTCTCCGCCGCGAGGGTGCGGACCTCGTCATGAAGCTCGGTGGTGGACGGAGCGACGGTCATCGGACCTCCAGGGAGACGTGGAGCGAGCGGGCGGAGTGCGTAAGGGCGCCGACCGAGACGAAATCGACGCCCGTCTCGGCGTAGGCGCGGACGGTGCCGAGGGAGACGCCTCCCGACGCTTCGAGCTCGGCGCGGCCGGCGGTCAGCTCGACCGCCTCGCGTACCTCCTCGGGACTCATGTTGTCGAGCAAGATCCGGGGCGCGCCGCCTGCCAGCGCCTCGCGCACCTGCGCGAGCGTCTCGGCCTCGACCTCGACTGGGAGCCCGTCCACCCGGCCGTCGAGCGCCGCGAGGGCAGCGGTGACGCCACCCGCCACGCGAAGGTGGTTCTCCTTCACGAGCACGCCGTCGTAGAGGCCTGCGCGATGGTTGAGACCGCCGCCGCAGCGGACGGCGTACTTCTCGAGCGCGCGCAGGCCTGGCGTCGTCTTGCGGGTGTCGAGGACGGACGTGCGCGTCCCCTCGGTCAGCTCGACGAAGCGGCGGGTGAGGGACGCGATGCCGCAGAGCCTCGCGAGGAGGTTGAGCGCGACGCGCTCGCCGCTCAGGATCCCGCGCGCCGGTCCCTCGACCACGGCGAGAACAGCCGGAACGTCGGAGACGGCGGTGCCTTCCTCGAGCTCAGTCTCGATCTGCACCTCCTCGTCGAGCGCGCCGAAGACGGCCGCTGCGATCGGGACGCCGCAGACAACGCCGGGCTCCTCGAGCAGCAGTTCGGCGCGGCAGCGTGTGTCCTCCGGCACCAGCGCGAGCGTCGTCGCGTCGCCGGTGCCGACGTCCTCAGCGAGCGCAAGGGCGACGACCCGCTCGATGTCGTCGCGAGTCAGCTCCATCGCTCGAGTACCGGTTCGCGGCCCGGATGGACGACGAGATGCCCGGCGAGCGCGTCGCTCTCGACCGGAAAGTCCTCGCGGAAGTGGACGCCGCGACTCTCCTCCCGTGCGAGACCACAGGCGGCGATCTGGCGCACGAGTGGATGCGGCGAGTCGAGTAAGCGGACGAGGCCCGGTGTGCTGCGGATGAGCCCGGCGTCGCGCCAGAGCTCGGCGCCCGCATCGGACGCAGACGCGATCGGCGCCGCGTCGACGTCGAAGCGGGGGCCGTTCAGGGCGGCGAGCCCGGCGCGGCGGCCGAAGACGAGGCACTCGAGCAACGAGTTCGAGGCGAGCCGGTTCGCGCCGTGGACGCCGCTGCACGCGCACTCTCCGGCGGCGTACAACCCGGGCACCGACGTGCGTGCGTCGAGGTCGGCGACGATCCCGCCGATCGCGTAGTGCGCGGCGGGGGAGACTGGAACCGGCTCGTCGGCCGGGTCGTATCCCGCCTCCTCGAGCGTCGCCATCAGCGTCGGGTAGCGCTCGCGCTCGACCGGCCGCAGATCGAGCCGCGCGCCGGCCCGAGCTGCCACAGCCCGCGCGACGACGTCGCGCGGCGCGAGCTCGTCGACGAACCGCTGTCCGCCGTCGTCGAGCAGCGTCGCTCCGGCTCCGCGGAGCGCTTCGGAGAGAAGGAAGCCGTCGTGGCCGTTGTCGTCCCGCAGCGCGGTCGGGTGGAACTGGACGAGCTCGAGGTCGGCCAGGGCGGCGCCGGCTGCGTGCGCGAGGAGCAGACCGTCGCCGACCGCCCCGCGCGGGTTCGTCGTCCGCGCCCAGAGCGCCGCGTATCCGCCGGTGGCGAGGACGACGGCGGCTCCACGGAGGCTCCCGAGCGTGGTGACGCGCTCGCCCTCGACCAGCCGGATCCGCTTGTGCTCGCGGGCTCTCGCCGTGAGGACGTCGGCGATGTGGCGCCCGGTGTCCGCGCCGCCGGCGTGCACGACACGGCTGCGCGAGTGGCCGCCCTCGCGTCCCAAGCTGTCGTCGAAGCGGACGCCGAGCCGGCGCAGCTCGGCGATCCGGGCCGGCGCCTCGGCCGTCAGGAGCTCGACCGCGCGGGGCCGGCAGAGGCCGCGGCCCGCGCCGAGCGTGTCGGCGGCGTGAAGGGCGGGATCGTCGTCGCGACCGATCGCAGCCGCCACGCCCCCCTGAGCCGCATAGCTGTTCGAGCTCGTGTGCGAGGCCTTGGCGAGCAAGAGCACCGAGGCGCCGGCGTCCGCCGCTGCGAGGCCGGCAGAGAGTCCGGCGACCCCGGCTCCGACGACGAGAACGTCGCAACTCTGGCGTTTTTGCCTCACAAGCGATAACCTCGTGTTCGAGTTTACATGGTTGACGACTCTCAGGCGAAAACTTCTGCCCATGCGGTGCTCGCGGCCGTCCTCCAGGTTCGGGACGGACAGCTGCAGGCGCTGTTGTGGCAACGCGCGCGCGAGCCGTTCGCGGGCTGTTGGGCGCTGCCGGGAGGTGCACTGGCGGCGGACGAGACGCTCGAGGAGTCAATGCTCCGGCACCTCGCCGAAAAGGTTGACGTGCGGGAGGTTGCGCACCTCGAACAGCTGGAGACGCGGAGCGATCCGTCACGCAATCCGCTCCGCCGCGAGCTGGCCACCGCATTTCTCGGCCTCGTGCCGGGCGGGGTGGACCCCAGGGTCCCGGAGGACACGCGCTGGCATCCGGTCGATGCGCTGCCGGAGCTCGCGTACGACCACGAGGAGATCCTGCTCAGCGCCCGAGAGCGGCTGCGCGGAAAGCTGTCGTACACGAATCTCGGCTTCGCCCTCGCGCCGCCGAGCTTCACGCTCGCCGAGTTGCGCGACCTGTACGCGGCCGCGCTCGGCCATCCGGTGAGCGCGACGAATCTCCAGCGTGTCCTGCTCCGCCGCCGGCTGCTCGAGGACACGGGAGAGCGGCGTCACTACGGAAGCGGCGGCGGCAGGCCGGCGACGATCTACTGCTTCCGCAGCCCGCGGCTGGAGATCACCGACCAGTTCGCCGTCCTGAGGCCGCCTACAATGGCTCACTGAGTGGCCGTGCGGACCCAGACTCTCTCCCAGCCGAGTCGGCCGAACGTCCGCGCCTGGCTCGCCTTCTTCTTCGGCGTCCTCGCGGCGGTCGTGATCCCGGCGGCGATCGAGCTGACGCGGAAGATCCCCGGCGCCGTCCTGCTCGACGCGGTCTGGGCGATTCCGGTCGCAGCGGCTGCAGCGATCGTGTCGCTGCTCTTCGCTCGTGGTGCGCGCGGCGCGATCGCGCGGACGCTCGGGCGGGCCGGTGGCTCCGGGTGGATCAGGCTCGGCCGCATCTTCGCCGTCGCTGGCATCTGCATCACGCTCTCGGCCTCGATCGCCGTCGGTCTGTACGAGCTCCTCTTGCGGCTCGAGCACTGAGCTCTAGACTCCCTCCGTGTTCGAGATCGGCAACAGCCTGCGTGAAGCCCGCGAACGGCAGGGATTGGGCTATCCCGAGATCGAGCTCGCGACGAAGATCCGCGCGAAGTACATCCGGGCGCTCGAGGAGGAGGACTTCACGGCCGTTGCGGGCGACGCGTACATTCGCGGCTTTCTGCGGACGTACGCCGACTACCTCGGGCTCGACGGTGACGTCTACGTGGACGAGTACGCGTCGCGGTTCATCACGGGCTGGAACGACGAGCCGCCGCCGCGGCGGGAGCGGTCGCGGATCCGGACGCGTGGGCGCGGTGTCGAGCGGCGGGCCGTTCTGCTCGTGCTCGTCGGCATCGCGGTCGTGACGGCGCTCATCTTCGCCGCCTTCCGCATTCCCGGCTCGTCGACGCACGGGCCGCGGACCGGGACGAGGCAAAAACAGCGCCCCACGGCGCCTGTGCCTCAGCTCGTTCTGAACGGCGTGGGGCAGGGGACCTACGTCGAGGTGCGCCGCGACGGGCCCGCGGGCAAGCTCGACCTACAGGGCACGGTGGAGCCCGGCCAGAGCTGGTCGAGCCCGGGCGACCACTTCTACCTCCTCGTGCGCGAGCCGGCCGGGCTTCACATCACGCTCGATGGCCGGGCCGTCTCGCTGCCGGGCCGGCACAACATCCGCGTCCGCGTCACACCGCAACGGACGACACTGCTTCGCGGGTGAGCAGGCGGCCGCGCGCCGTCGTCGTCGTCACCGGCAGCGAGCTCGTCCGCGGCGACCGCGGCGATCGGAACGGGCCATTCCTCGCGGCCCAGGCGCTCGCCCACGGCCTCGAGCCGGCCCGGATCACGATCGTCGGGGATGCGCCCGAGGAGCTCGAGGCCGTGCTGGGTGAGGGGCTGGAGGCGGACGCGTGTCTCGTCTCCGGCGGTCTCGGCCCGACGCACGACGACCGGACCGTGGAGTTCGTCGCCCGCGCGGCGGGGCTCGAGCTCGTCGTCGACGAGGAGCTCGAGCGTGAGATCGAATCGATCTCCCGCTCCGTCGCCGAGCGCCTGCGCAGGCCGTACGGGGACTTCGCACCCGGTGTGACGAAGCAGGCGACTCGCCCGTCCTCGGCGGTCTCGATCGGTCTGGCCGGCACCGCTCCGGGACTCGTTCTTCAGGCGCCTACGGGCTGCGTCGTCGTCGTCCTCCCGGGCCCGCCGGGCGAGTTGCGGAGGCTCTGGCCCAACGCGCTCGCGAGCGAGCCGATGCGCGAGCTGCTGGAGCGGACGCGGCCGCCCGGCCGTCGTGTGCTGCGGCTGTTCGGCGTCAGCGAGTCCGCGGTCGCGCGGGCGCTGGAGGAGGCGGGAGGCGACGGCCACGGCGTCGAGGCGACGATCTGTGCGCGCGAGTTCGAGATCCACATCGATCTCGTCGTCGACCCCGGGGCAGAGGAGCAGGGAGATGCGCTCGAGACCGCGCTCACCGAGCGACTCGAGCAGTGGCTCTTCGCGCGCGACGAGCGGCGGATCGAGGAGCTCGTGCTCTCGCTCGCCGGCGCACGGCGCCTCCGGCTCGCGACCGCCGAGTCTTGCACCGGAGGCATGGTCGCCGCGAGGCTCACGGCCGTTCCCGGCTCGAGCGAGAGCTTCGTCGGCGGTGTGGTCGCGTACGCAGACGACGTGAAGCGATCAGAGCTCGGCGTGCCGGAGGAGCTGCTCGCGGAGCACGGCGCCGTCTCTGCGGAAGTCGCCGCTGCGATGGCCGAGGGAGCGCGTCGCCGGCTCGGCGCTGACCTGGCCGTTGCGGTGACGGGCGTCGCGGGCCCCGGAGGCGGTACGGCCGAGAAACCCGTCGGGCGCGTCCACCTCCACGCGGCCGGTCCCGACGGGTCGCTCGCGCGCATGCTCGATCTGCCGGGTGAGCGCGAGCAGATACGCGTTCGCGCAACGGTGACCGCGCTCCATCTGCTGCGTGCGCTTTTGACCGAAGGCCGCTAGGCAGAACGCAGCGGTTTTCCCGCGCCGCTCTCAGCGTCTCCACCGATGCCGGCTGACGCGCCGGAGAGGATCCTTCGAGCGTAGACAGAGGTGCTGCGATGAGAGCGAGCGGCAGGTATCGGCTTCACAGGTTGGCCCGGCCGGCCGGACGTGTGACGGCTGCCGTCGTTCTCGCTCTGGCCCTGGTCGGAGCATTCGACATCCGGGGCGCGGTGCCCCTCGAGCGTGCGATCGCGGAGGTACCGGCACCGGCGCAGACCGGCTACGGCTGGCCGCTCAAGCCCTTCCACCGCCCGCACCCGGTGCGCGCGAACTTCGGCGATCCTAGGATGGTCTTTCACGGGCCACCGACCGAGGCAACGCTTTACCACGGATCGGGTTCCTTCACCTTCCATCGCGGGGTCGACATCTCGGGCCGCCGGGGCGAGACCGTCTATCCGGTTCGCGACGGCGTCGTGGTGTTCGTGAGCGCCTCGCACGTAAACATCAGGTCCCCGGGCGGAGTGGTGTTCGAGTACTGGCACATCGGGTCGACGCTTCGGCTCGAGACGGTCGTCCGTGCCGAGAAGACGGTGCTCGGACGGATCGGGCGCCCCGATCACGTCGATCTCACCGAAGTCGTCGACGGGCAAACGGTGAATCCGCTCGCGCCCGGGCACCTCACGCCCTACTCGGACACGACGCATCCCGTGGTTGCGAGCATTCGCCTCCAGCGTGACGACGCGGGTCATCTCCTCTTCCCGAATTTCGTCAATGGCCGCATCTGGCTCGTCGCGGAGGCGTTCGACAAGCCCTCGCTGTCGGTTCCCGGTGACTGGCACGGGCTTCCGGTCACGCCTGCGCTTGTCAGTTGGCGGATCCAGCGTCCGGACGGGGCCGTCGTCGTGCCGACGCGGGTGGCGGCCGACTTCCGGACGAGCGAGCCGCAGAACGGCGACTTCTGGTCGATCTACGCGCGCGGGACGTTCCAGAACATGACGGCCTTCCATGGCCACTACTCGCTCATGCAGCCGGGCTGTTACCTCTTCCTGCTCTCGCCGACGAGGTTCGACACGCGCTCGCTTCCCGACGGGGTCTACGACCTCGTCGTCACCGCGAGAGACATCCGGGACAACGCGAGCACGCGCTCCCTCCGGTTCACGATCCACAACGGCCTCGGGCGGGTCGCCGGGTAGTCGGTTCGACGAAACGCAGCAAAGTCGGCAAGGATCGGGCACATCTCTTCCGGCACCATCGCATGAATGGCGTTTCTGGCAACGACGACGTGGGCGGCGCTGAACGGCTCCGGGTCTTCCTCGCACTCCGCCTGCCCGACGAGGTGCTCGACGAGATCGAGCGCTGGCAGCGCGAGCGGCTGCGGGACATCCGGATCGTCCGGCGCGAGCATCTCCACGTCACGCTCGCCTTCCTCGGCCACCGGCCGGCCGGCGAGCTCGATTCCATCGTCGGCGCATTGTGCGACGCTGCGGCGAGAGCGGGGGAGATCCGCCTCACACCGGTTCGCTTTCGCGAGACGCGGAGCGCCGGAATGCTCGTCCTCGAGGACGACGGAGGCAATGCGGCTCAGCTCGCCGGCGACGTCCAGGAGCGGCTGGAGCAGCTCGGCGTCTACCGTCGCGAAGGTCGAGCCTGGCTGCCGCACGTCACGGTCGCGCGCTGGCGAACGCGTCCCGGGCTCGGGCTCGAGCCCCCACCGGTACGAACGTTCGTTCCGTCCGACGCAGCTGCTTATCTGTCACGGCTGCGGCCGAGCGGGGCCCAGTACGAGGTTCTCCAGACGGTCGCATTAGGAGGTTAGGAGAGGTGGACAGGCAGGAAGCACTCGACGTCGCGCTCGGCCAGATCGAGCGCCAGTTCGGCAAGGGCTCGGTCATGAAGATGAGCGACCGCGCCGCGGTCTCGATCGGCGCCGTCTCCACAGGATCGCTCGCGCTCGATCTCGCGCTCGGGATCGGCGGGCTGCCGCGCGGCCGCATCGTCGAGATCTTCGGCCCCGAGTCCTCCGGCAAGACGACCCTCGTCTACCACGTGATCGCCGAGGCCCAGCGGCGGGGCGGCATCTGCGCCTTCATCGACGCCGAGCACGCGATGGATCCGGCGTACGCGAAGCGGATCGGCGTCGACATCGACAACCTCCTCGTCTCGCAGCCCGACACGGGCGAGCAGGCGCTCGAGATCGCCGAGCTTCTGATCCGCTCCGGCGCACTCGACATCGTGGCGATCGACTCGGTCGCGGCACTGACGCCGAAAGCCGAGATCGAGGGCGAGATGGGCGACAGCCACGTCGGTCTCCAGGCACGCCTCATGAGTCAGGCGTTGCGCAAGCTCGCCGGCACGCTCAATCGCACCGACACGATCTGCATCTTCACGAACCAGCTGCGCGAGAAGATCGGCGTCATGTTCGGGAATCCCGAGACGACGCCGGGCGGTCGCGCGCTGAAGTTCTATTCCTCTGTGCGGCTCGACATCCGCCGCATCGAGACGCTCAAGGACGGCGTCGAGGCGTTCGGGAACCGCGTCCGCGTCAAGGTCGTGAAGAACAAGGTCGCGCCGCCGTTCAAACAGGCGGAGTTCGACATCATCTACGGCTCCGGCATCTCGTGGGAGGGGACGGTGCTCGACTCCGCCCTCGACCGCAAGATCCTGACGAAGTCGGGCTCGTACTTCAGCTTCGGCGACGAGCGGCTCGGGCAGGGTCGCCAGAACGCGACGGCCTTCCTGCGCGAGCACCCCGACGTGACGCAGCAGATTCTCCAGGCGATCCAGCTGGAGCTCGGCTCGGACCAGGTGGCGTCGGCGCGGCTGCTGCCCGTCGCCGCCGAGGAGTCCGCGGCAGCGAACGGTAAGGCGGAGGTAGCGGCGGAGGCGCTCGCGTCGGCCGAAGCCGAGGCGTGACGCCGACCGTAACGGGGCTGCGCGAGCGGAAGCGCGGCCGGGTCGCCGTCGAGCTCGACGGACGGCCGTGGCGTGTTCTGCCGACGGATGCGGTCGTACGGGCCGGGCTCGTGGTCGGGCGCCAGCTGGACCGGCATACGGCGAGGGAGCTCGCGAGGGAGATTCGCCGGGCGCGTGCGCTGGCTCAGGCGACGAGAACGCTCGCTACGAGCGCGCGGTCGCGAGGCGACCTCGAGCAACGGTTGGCACGCGCCGGCCACGGCGGAAACGCGCGGGAGGATGCGCTCGAGAGCCTCGGCCGCGCCGGGCTCGTCGACGATGTGCGCCTGGCCGAGACACGCGCCGCAGCGCTCGCGCGCCGCGGCTACGGCGACGCTGCGATCCGGGCCGACCTGCGACGCCGCCTGATTGGAGCCGAGACCGTCACCGACGCGGTCGCCGGACTCGAGCCCGAGCTCGCCCGCGTGGGGAGGGTACTCGCCGGCCGGGACGCGACTCCGAAACTCCTGCGACGTCTCGCGGCGCGCGGCTTCTCGCGCGACACGCTCGACGAGATCGCCTCGTCGTTTGCGCCGGAGGGGTGAACGCGATAGGATCGGAACGCATTCCATTCGACGTTTTGCCTGCAAAAGCAGCTTTTCCGAAACCACATCCGATGATTGATCACCTACGTCCGACGATTCGGAGGTCGCGCGCGAGGTAGCGCAGCGACGTTCCGGCGGGCCGTTTTGCCTGCTGGAGTAAGGCTTCTCGGATAGCTGCCGGGTAGGTCCGGCGACGGATGGCACGTGCCGCCGCAGGCGGCAGGGTCCCCGACCGAGGAGCGGCAATGCTGATCGGGATCGGAATCGCCATCGGGATCGCCGGAGGCGTCGCCCTCGCTCTGCTTGCGGTTTCGGTCTTCGGCACCACGGGAGTGTCGAAAGCGCGTCGGATCCGCGACCAGTTGCTGGAGGACGCGCAGCGCGAGAGCGAGGCAGTACGGCGAGAGGCGCAGGTCGAGGCGCGCGAGCAGGCCGTACGGCTGCGGAGCGAAATCGACACCGAGCTGACCGACCGCCGCGCGCAGGTGCTGAAGATCGAGGAGCGCGTTCTGGCGAAGGAGCTCGAGATCGAGAAGAAGCTCGAGGAGCTCCTCCGTCGCGAGCAGGGACTCGCCGACCGGGAAGAGCATGTCCGGCAGCTCCAGGAGGAGCTCAAGGAGTCGAGAAGCGCCCAGCTCGAAGAGCTCGAACGCGTCGCGGGCCTGACGCAGTCCGAGGCGAGGGAGCAGCTCCTCGACCGCGGCGAAGAGCAGGCGCGACACGAGCTTGCGCGGCGTGTCCGGACGCTCGAGGACGAGGCCCGAGCGGAGTCGAAACGCCGCGCCCGCAACCTTGTGGCCGACGCCCTCCAGCGCGTGGCGGCCACTCACACGGCAGAGACGACCGTGACGGTGGTCGAGCTTCCGTCCGACGACATGAAGGGACGGATCATCGGGCGGGAAGGTCGCAACATCCGGGCCCTCGAGCACCTCACCGGCGTCGATTTCATCGTCGACGACACTCCGCACGCCGTCGTCCTCTCGTCCTTCGACGGGCTCCGACGCGAGGTCGCTCGGCTGACGGTCACGAAGCTCCTCGAAGACGGCCGGATCCACCCGGCACGCATCGAGGAGACCTACTACGAATCGAAAGCCGAGGTCGACGAGGTCGTGCGCCAGGCCGGCGAGCAGGCGGTGTTCGAGGCGAACTGTGGCCCGTTCCCCGACGAGCTCGTCCAGATTCTCGGGCGCCTGCGGTTTCGGACGAGCTACGGCCAGAACGTCCTCAAGCACACGCTCGAGGTCGTGCACCTCGCCGGGATCATGGCGACCGAGCTCGAGGCAAACGTCCAGACCGCGAAGCGCGCGGCGATGCTTCACGACGTCGGCAAGGCGATGACGCACGAGATGGAGGGCTCGCACGCGCTCATCTCGGCCCAGCTCGCTCGCCGTCACGCCGAGTCGCAGGGGGTCGTCCACGCCATCGAGGCGCATCACTACGAGGTGCAGCCGCAGACGGTGGAGGCGGTCCTCCTGATCGCAGCGGACGCCGTCTCGGCCAGTAGGCCCGGCGCGCGCGGCGAGAGCCTCGAGCAGTACATCAAGCGTCTCGAGGGCCTCGAGGAGCTCGCAGCCTCGAAGCCGGGCGTGGAGAAGGTCTACGCACTCCAGGCCGGACGCGAGATCAGAGTGATCGTCAGCCCGGGCGCCGTCGACGACGACGAGGCGGCACTCCTCGCCCACGAGATCGCCCGGGAGATCGAGGACCGGCTCGAATACCCCGGCCAGGTGAAAGTGACCGTGATCCGCGAGAGTCGGGCCGTCGAGGTCGCGAAGAATCACCCCGCGGGCTCCGCGTCGCAGGCCGAGCGCGGGGAGCGGGACCGGCCCGCCGACTCGCCCATTCAGGCCGCCTAGAGCTGAAAGCGGCACCTTTTACCGACGCGTAACAGCGGTGGGACGTCCGCGTTGGTACCTTGTCCGCCTCGACTATCCCGAACTGCGGCGCCGAGAGGCAGGTTTTTCGAAGACTTCAACGCGGAACGAGGGGAACGAGAGTGATGTCTCCCGCAAGATTTCTTGCCGCAGCGGTAGCCATCTATGGCATAGCGATCTCCGCAGGCGTGGTCCTGTACCTGGTTTTCCGGGATTCGCTGGAAGATCTGTCGGAGGACCTGCGGCGGCGGTTGGCCGAGCGGCGTGGGCCGGTCCCGTCGAGGCGAGCGCGCCGGGTGCAGTCTCGCGCCGCCCCGCAGATCTGGGAGTCGGCGTCTGTGGGTGTGGGAGCGGAGTTGCGGGGTTGGCCACGGCAACAGCTGCTCCTCTTGCGTGGGCGGGCGCCGATTCCCCGCCGCCTCGCCTGGGCCGTACTCGCGGTCGTCGCTCTTGCGGCCGCGACCGTTCTCGGAGCGACACATGACTTCGGATCGAGCAGCGAGACCGGAGCTAGGGCATCCGCCAGGCTGCAGGCAGGCCCCTGGACCACGAGCCGGCTGTGGCGCCCGCCGCACGGCCGCGCGAGCCTGCCGAAGCGCGCCGCGAAACAGACTGCGAGACACGCACCTCCGGCGAAGCGGGCACAGGTACAGCACACGCAGGTCGTGTCGAACCTGCAACCGGTGTCCGACCACACGGCGCCAGTAGGCCGCACGACGTTCACAGCCGCAGCGCCGCAGGGCGGCGGCCCTACGCCGCTCCGGGCTCCGAAGAGTGGGTCGGCTCCGACTCCGTTGAGGTCGCCCTAGTGATGGGCCGTTCCACCTTCGCCGGCCTGGTCTGCCTGGCGTTCGTCCTGATCTTTGCGGCGACCGCGTCCGCGGCACAGCCGACCATCAGCTACACGATCGACGGGATCTCCGGCACCAACGGCTGGTATCGCGGGAGTAGCAACGGCAACAACGTGGTCCTGCACTGGTCGGTGTCGCTCAATGCGACCTCCACCAACTGCTTGCCCGCCGTCACGATCCCGGGTCCTACAGGCGGTACGACGCAGAGCTGCTGGGCACAGAACGCCGACGGCCGCACGACGGCGGTGACGCGCGTGATCAAGATCGACGCGACGCCCCCGAACAAGCTCAAGGCGAGCTTCTCGCGCAAACCCGATTACCACGGCTGGTACAACCACCCCGTCACGATCCACTGGAGCGGAGCAGACGCGACGTCGGGCATTGCGCACTGCTCTTCCGTGACGTACAGCGGTCCCGACAACGGAGAGGCGACGGCCACCGGTGGCTGCACCGACAAGGCCGGCAACAGCGCCGTCGCGTCGCTCTACCTCGCCTACGACGCGACTCCACCCGCGGTGCACGGCGTCACGGAGAGAAGCACCGCCACCGCCGACTTCGTGAGTTGGGCCTCGTCGAGTCCGTCGGACCGCATCATCGTCCGACGTGCGATCCGCGGCCGCAGAGCCCACACGACGGTGTTCGACGGTGTCGCGGGCACCAGCACCTTCGCCGACGCGACGATCAAGCCCGGCAACGAGTACATCTATTCGGTGCGGTCGATCGACGAGGCCGGGAATGTCTCGAAGGCCGTGCAGATCGCCGGCTACCCCACGATTCTGACGCTGCGTCCGAAGACCCGATACGTGGTGCACGCGGCGCCGAATCCGATTCTCCGCTGGGGACCGGTCCGCGGTGCCACGTACTACAACCTGCAACTGTTCCGCGGTTCGAAGCGGATCTACTCCACGTGGCCGACGAGTCACCAGGTCGGTCTGCCGACCGGCTGGAGATGGGCCGGACGTCACTGGGCGCTGCGGCCGGGGAAGTACCACTGGTACGTCTGGGCCGGCTTCGGCGCCCGCAAGCTCGCGCACTATCGCCTGGTCGGTAGCGCGAGGTTCACGCTGCCGGGCTGAGCGGTTCGTCAGGCGTTCGTCCCGGCGCTATCGTGCGTCGGCGTCATGGACGACCCTCGCCTGGCATACGGCAAGACGTACAGCGTGACGACGTTTGGCTGCCAGATGAACGCCCACGACTCGGAGCGAATCAAGGGGCTGCTCGAGGAGCTCGGGCTCGGCGAGGCGCCGTCGCAGGAGCAGGCCGACGTGATCGTGCTCAACACGTGCACGATCCGTGAGAAGCCCGACACGCGCTTCGCCGCCCACATGGGCAACGCCGCGAGGCTGAAGCGCGAGCGGCCGGGGACGATCGTGGCCGTCGGGGGCTGCTACGCGGAGGCACAGCGAGAGCGGCTGTTCGCGCTCTACCCGGACGTCGACGTCGCGTTCGGGCCGGGCACGATCGCGCATCTCGGTGCGTGGCTCGGCGCCGGTGGGGAGGGGGTCGCGCGCGGCGCGTTCGGCACCGGGGAGGAGCGAGCGTTCGCTGCCGGGCTCCCGGTCCGGCGCGAGCGGCGCTTCCAGGCGTGGGTGCAGGTGTCAATGGGCTGCAACTCCGTCTGCTCCTATTGCATCGTGCCGGCCGTCCGCGGCCGCGAGACCTCCCGTCGTCCCGGCGAGGTCGTCGCCGAGATCGAGCGGCTCGCCGCCGCAGGCGTTCGCGAGGTGACGCTGCTCGGCCAGAACGTCAACTCGTACGGCCGCGACGTCGGCTCGAGCTTCGCTGAGCTCCTGCGCGCAGTGGACCGCGTCGAGGGGATCGAACGAATCCGCTTCACGAGCCCGCATCCGAAGGACTTCCGTCGCGACGTGATCGCAGCCATGGCGGAGTGTGCGGCGGTGTGCGAGCACGCGCATCTGCCGCTCCAGTCCGGGTCCAGCCGGATTCTCAAGGCAATGCGGCGGACGTACTCGCGCGACCGCTACCTGCGGCTCGTCGACGAGCTGCGAGCAGCGATCCCGGACCTCGCGCTCACGACGGACATCATCGTCGGCTTCCCCGGCGAGACGGAGGACGACTTTCGCGAGACACTCGAGGTGGTGGAAGAGGTCGGTTTCGACGGCGCCTTCACCTTCGTCTACTCGCCGCGTGCCGGAACCGAGGCGGCCGCAATGCCCGAGCAGGTGCCGGACGAGGTGAAGCGCGAGCGCATCGAGCGCCTCGTCGAGCTCGTGCAGCAGGTTGCCGCGACACGAAATGCGGAGCGGGTGGGGAGGGTCGAGCAGGTGCTGGTCGAGAGCCCGAGCCGTACCGATCCCGAGCTCCTCCGCGGCCGGACGCGCCGGAACACGACGGTCAACTTCAGCGGAGAGGCTGCTCCCGGCGAGCTCGTCCCGGTTGCAATCGAGAGCGCGACGTCGACGACTCTCGCCGGCGTGCAGCTCGCGCTCGCCGCGGCCTGACGCCGTGCCCGTCATCGGTCTCTTCGGGCCGACCGCAAGTGGCAAATCGGACATCGCGGCGGCCGTCACGGAGCTGATTCCCGCGGAGGTCGTCTCCGCCGACGCGATGCAGGTCTACGACGGCCTGCCGATCCTCACGAACCGGTCGCCTCACCCGGAGCGGCTCGTGGGAATGTGGCCGCTCTCGCACGTCGCGTCGGCGGGCGAGTACGCGCCGCTGGCCCACGACGCGATCGACGAGATCCTCGCAGCCGGGCGGACGCCGCTCGTCGTCGGAGGGACCGGTCTGTACTTCCGGGCCGCGCTCGCCGAGCTCGAGCTGCCGCCCGCGCCGGTGCCCGGCGCACGCGAACGCTGGGAGCGGTTCTACGACGAGCACGGCTCCGCGACCGCGCACGCACGGCTCGCCGAGCTCGATCCGGCGGCTGCGGGGCGGATCCACCCGCACGACCGCAGGCGCGTGGTTCGGGCGCTCGAGCTCGCGGAGGCAGGCACGTCGCTCGTTCCTCGCCGAGAGGCCCTGTTCGGCGGCGCGTGGCGGCATCCGACGCTGCTCGTCGGTCTCGACGTCCCGAAGCCCGAGCTCGACCGGAGGATCGCGGAGCGGACAGAGCGCATGTTCGCGGCCGGCGTCGAGAAGGAGGTCCGCAACGCTCTCCGGGCGGAGCCGTCCGCGACGGCGGGGAAGATCATCGGACTCGACGAAGTGGCCACGCTGTCGCGCGAGGAGGCGCTCGAGGCGCTGATCGTGCGGACGCGACGCTACGCCGCGTACCAGCGCAAGTGGCTGCGGCGCCTCGAAGGGCTCGTTATGGTCGCGGCCGACCGCTCACCGGAGGAGACCGCCGCTGAGATCGTCGCGCTGGCACGCACACGGGAACGTCTACCTCGTCCATGAAGGGCCGGCGGCCGACGTCGACCTGTCTGGAACGGACGGAGCCGTCGAGGTGCTGTCCGTCGACGGCGACGACGTGACGGTCGGCATCCTCAACCCCGACGGCTCGCACGCGGCGATGTCCGGCAACGGCACGCGCATCGCCGCCGCGTGGCTCATGAGCCGCACGGGATCGATGACGGCGCGCGTGCACGTCGGCCCAAGGATCGTGGCCGTCCGGCGGACCGATGACGGGCTCTTCGAGTCGGACCTGGGGCAGGTGGAGGTCGGGCCGCTGGAGGTCGTCGACGGAGTGGAGTTGACTCCCGTCGTGGTCGGCAATCCCCACGCCGTCGTTCTCGCTGATCCGGCCCGGATCGCCGAGCTCGGCCCGAGGCTCGAGAGGCATCCCCGGTTTCCCGAGCGCACCAACGTGCAGGTCGCCCGGGTCGTGCGGCCGGGCGAGGTTGTCGCGCGAGTGTGGGAGCGCGGGGTGGGGGAGACATCGGCGTCGGGGACGAGCGCTGTGGCGGTCGCGGCCGCCACCCACGGTGACGGAGAGGTCGTCGTGCACTTCCCCGGCGGCGACCTGCGCGTACGGCTGACCGACGGCCGGGCGTGGCTCACCGGGCCGGCGGAGCCTCTCGACTGAGCCGTTAGGTTCCGACTTCGAACTCGCGCAGCACGTCGTTCAGGGACATCCGGTCGTGGGACTCGTCACGCCAGCCCACGATCAGCGGTGTCGGCAAGCCGTAGCCTCCCGCCGGAAACTCGCGCTGCCGCACGCCGGGCACGACGACGGCGCGTGGCGGTACGACGCCGCGATGCTCGACGGGCTCGGCGCCGGTGACGTCGATGATCGGCACCGAGGCGGTGATCACGACGCCCGCGCCGAGGATCGCCTGCTCGCCGACGATGCAGCCTTCGGTGAGGATGCAGCGCGAGCCGATGAAGGCGCCGTCCTCGACGATCACCGGTCGCGCGTTGACCGGCTCGAGCACGCCGCCGATGCCGACTCCACCGGCGAGATGCACGTCGGCCCCGATCTGGGCGCACGAGCCGACCGTCGCCCACGTGTCGACCATCGTGTTCGGGCCGACCCAGGCGCCGATGTTGACGTAGCTCGGCATCAGGATCACGCCGGGCGAGAGGAACGAGCCGTAGCGCGCGGTCGCCGGCGGCACCACGCGCACCCCGCGCTCGGCGTGGTCGCGCTTGAGGGGGATCTTGTCGAGGTACACGAACGGCCCGACCTCGATCGGCTCGACCTTCCGCACCCGGAAGTACTCGAGGATGGCTGTTTTCGCGTCCTCGTTGACGCGCCAGTCGCCGTCGACCTTCTCCGCGACGCGCAGCTCGCCCCGGTCGAGCGCCGCGATCGTTCCCTCGACGTCCATCAGTCCACCTCCCGGAGGATCTCCGCCGCCCGCACGCACTCCTCGAGCGTGGGGACGAGCGCGAAGCGGACGTAGCCCTCACCGCTCGGGCCGAACATCTCGCCGGGGGACACGATCAGCCCACGTTCGAGCAAGGCAGCCGGATCGGGCCCCACCACCCAGAGGTACATCGTCGCCTCGCTCGCCACGATCTCCCAGCCTCGGCTCTCGATCGCCGGGATCAGCACCTCCCGCTTCGCGCGGTAGCGCGCCCGAGTCTCCTCGACGTGCCGCTCGTCGTTCCACGCGACGACCGAGGCGCGCTGCACGAACTCCTGCGGCGCAGTCCCCACCGTCGGGCGATACGCCTTGAGCGCAGCCACGACCTCCGGCGGTCCTGCGACGAAACCGGAGCGGTAGCCGGTCATCGACGATCGCTTGCTCAGGGTCTGGAAGACGACGAAGCGCGAGCGGTCGGCGGCTTGCAGGGCGGATGCCGGCGGCTCGTCGAACCACAGCTCCGTGTAGGCCTCGTCGGAGCCGACCACGAAGTCGTGGCGCTCGGCCGCCGCGGCGAGCTCGTCGTAGAACGCGGGTGGAGCCACCGCGCCGGTCGGGTTGTGCGGGTAGTTGACCCAGAGGAGCGCGACGTCGTCGTCCAGCTCGCCGAGATCCGGCAGGAAGCCGCTCTCCCTCCGCAACGGCAGCGTCCGCACCTCCGCTCCGGCGAAGAGCGCGCCCCGCTCGTACACCGGATACGACGGCTCGCCGAACGCCACCACGTGACCGCCCGTCCCGAGCACCTGCGCGAGCGAAAAGATCGCCTCCTTCGAGCCGTACGTCGGCACGATCTCGCGCTCGGGGTCGACCGTGACGCCGAACCGCCGTTCGAGCCAGCCGGCAGCGGCCTCGCGCAGCTCGGGCAGCCCCTGGGCGAGGGGATAGGGAGCGCGCTCCGGCAGCGCGTCGACCAGCGCGCGCCGGATCATGGGGTCGGTCGGCTCGTTCGGATCGCCCTTGCCGAAGTCGATCACCTCGACTCCGGCCGCGAGCAGCCTCCGCCGCTCCTCCTCGAGCCGAGTGAACGGATAGACGGCCATCTCGGTCAGCACCGGATTGATCACGAGAGGAACCTAGCCAGCGTCTCGTACACCGCGTGGAGATTCGCGATCGGGATCTGCTCGTCCTGCCGGTGCGCGTACGCCGTCGCGCCGGGGCCGTAGTTGATGCCGTCGATTCCCTGCTCGGCGAACTGCGCGACCGGGGTCCAGGCCTGCTTCGGCGCGACGTCCGGGACGAGCTTGCGCAGGCGCTCGACCAGCGGGTTACCGAGGGCCGGTGGAGCCGAAGGCGAGTTGTGGAGGACGTGGAGCTCGCCGTCCGGCACGAGCTCGCGGAGCCGCACTTCGGCCTCGTCGCGGGAGCGCCCGGGTGCGAAGCGGAAGTTGAGCTCCGCCGAGGCGTGGGCCGGGACGACGTTCTGCGCGATCCCGCCTTCGACCTGCACGGCGCTCACGACCTCGCGGTAGACGAGCCCGTCGAGCTCGACGTCTCGCGGCTCCAGCCGCACCAGAGGGGAGAGTCCCTCGACGAGCTCGTGGACCGCGTTGCGGCCCGTCCACGGGCGAGCCGAGTGCGCGCTCACGCCCTGGAACTCGACGCGCGCCTGCAGATTCCCAAGACAGCCCGCGTGGAGGATCGCGTCGGTCGGTTCGAGCACGACTGCGAGCTCGGTGCCGGCGAGCACGCCGCTCGCGAAGACGGCCGGGAGCGGGCTCTCCTCGAGCGGAACCTCCTCCCGGGTGAAGAAGACGTAGCGTGCCGACGTTTCCGCACGTGCGAGCTCGAGCATCACGGCGACACCACCCTTCATATCGCTGGCGCCGAGACCGTGCACTGCATCCTCCGCGACCCGGCCCGGGAGGTTCCCCTGCGCCGGCACCGTGTCGAGGTGGCCGGAGAGCGCGACCGGCGCCGAGGCGTCCCCCCAGACGATCGCGTCGCCGTCGTCGTAGAGCGGCGCGCTCGGCAACAGGCTCCGGACGAGCTCCATCGCAGCAGCTTCATGGCGGCTCTCGGAGGGGACGTCGACGAGCTCGAGCGTTCTGGCCGCGAGGTCGGAAGCGGGCATGGCAGGAGTCATAATGACCGTCGGATGGCGGCGAGACAGCCCGAGCGCTCCTGGGCGGCCGAGCCCGAGCGTGGGCTCGTCCTCGCCGTGCTCGCTCCCGGAGCAGACGGCGAGGACGAGCTCGCCGAGCTCGAGGAGCTCGCTCGCACGGCGGGCGTCGAGCCGGTAGGCCGCGTCGTCCAGCACCGGCGTCTGCCTGACGCACGTACGTACGTCGGCAAGGGGAAGCTCGAGGAGCTCAAGCGGTCGTATGGCGAGGCGCAGGCAGAAGTCCTGATCGTCGACGACGAGCTGAGCCCGCCGCAGCAGCGGGCGCTCGAGAACACCCTCCAGGCACGCGTCGTCGATCGGACCCAGCTGATCCTCGACATCTTCGCCCAGCACGCCGTGAGCGCCGAGGGAAAGCTCCAGGTCGAGCTCGCACAGCTCGAATACAACCTCCCGCGGATGCGGGGGATGTGGCAGCACCTCGAACGGCTCGGCGGCGGAGTCGGCACGCGCGGGCCGGGCGAGTCGCAGCTCGAGACCGATCGGCGCCTGGCGCGCCGCCGGGTCACGCTCCTGCGCGAGCGGTTGCGCAAGCTAAGTCGCCAGCGCGACGTCCGGCGGAAGGAGCGCCGCCGTACCGAGACGCCGACCGTGGCGCTCGCCGGGTACACGAACGCGGGCAAGTCGACGCTCCTGAACGCGCTCACCGACGCGGGAGTCTCGGTGCGCGACCGCTTGTTCGAGACGGTCGACCCGACGACTCGCGGCTTCGAGCACGAGGGGCGGCGCTACCTCGTCACCGACACGGTCGGCTTCGTGCGCCGCCTGCCGCACGAGCTGGTCGAGGGCTTCGCGGCGACGCTCGAGGAGACGCTCGTCGCCGATCTCGTCCTCCACGTCGTCGACGGTTCGGCTCCGGAGCAGCGACTCGTGGAGCAGATCAGCGCGGTGGACGCGGTCTTGCGGGAGATTGGGGCGAACGAGCTGCCCGTCGAGCTTGTCGTCAACAAGGTCGACGCCGTCGACACGCTCGGCCGCCGACGGCTCGCGAACCGCTACCCCGACGCAGTCCAGATCTCGGCGCGCACCGGGGAGGGCCTCGAGGAGCTGCGGGCGCGCATCGCCGAGCGCTTCGGCGAGCGGTTCGAACGCGTGCGCCTCCTTCTGCCGTACGAGGAAGGTGGACGACTGAACGAGCTCTACGCGCTCGGCGCCCCGATCGACGAGCGCGAGGACACGCCGGAAGGCGTACTCGTCGTCGCGCGGCTGCCGCGACGCGAGCTGCACCGCTTCGCGCCGTACCTCGTCGCCGGGGAAGCTCCCAGACGCCGCCGGACGGGTGTGTGACGGAGCTGCCGGTCAAGCGCCTCCACGACGGGGCGACGCTGCCGACGCGCGCGTACGAGGGCGACGCCGGGCTCGATCTCTCCGCCTGCGAGCGGGTCGAGCTCGGGCCGGGGGAGCGCGCTGCGATCGGCACCGGCCTGACCGTCGCGATCCCCGAGGGCCATGCCGGATTCGTTCAGCCGCGCTCCGGCCTCGCTGCTCGCCACGGCATCACCGTGCTGAACACGCCGGGCCTCGTCGACGCCGGCTACCGGGGCGAGCTCAAGGTCGTGCTCCTCAACACCGACCGGAACGAGGGCTTCGTCGTCGAGCCGGGAATGCGGATCGCCCAGCTGGTCGTCGTCCCCGTGGCGCTGCCCTCGCCGGTCGAGGTCGTGGAGCTCCCGGACAGCGAGCGTGGCGAGAAGGGCCTCGGCAGCTCCGCTCACTGATGCCGCTCGAACCTCGCATCCGGGTTTCGGCCGTTCTCCGCTGGGAGGACAGGTTCCTGCTCTGCCGGCACGAGAAATCCGGACGCGGCGAGTACTGGCTGCTGCCCGGCGGGGGAGTGAACAGTGGCGAGAGCCTCGTCGACGGGCTGCGGCGCGAGCTCGCAGAGGAGGTAGGGATCGGCGACGATCTCACGTTCGAGGGGCCGGTCGCGGTGGTGGACTCGATTGCGCCGAAGCGCGCGTTCGTCGGGAAGCACGTGGTTCACATCATCTTCGCCGCCGACCTGTCGGGTCGCTCGCTCGAGCGCGTCAACTCCACCGACGCAGCGGTGCGCGGCCACCGCCTCTTCGATGCCTCCGAGCTCGACAGCATCGTCCTTCATCCGCCGCTCCAGCGCTTCCTCGGCCGTTGGCAACCCGGCGACCCGGCGGTGTACCTCGGCGCGCTCTGGGCGCCCTAGGCGCGGTGCCTCCGCTCAGACGCGTCTCGATCCAGGGATATCGCGCCGCGCGCGAGCTCGAGCTCACGCCGGGCGCCGTGTGCGCGCTCGTGGGGGAGGCGGCGAGCGGAAAGTCGACCATGCTGACGGCGATCTGGACACTGCTCGAGGCCGCGGCACCGCCGCCGACGATCGACGACGTCGCCCGCGACAAGGCCGGCGGCCGGATCCGGCTCGAAGCCGATGTAGCGAAGGGGACGATCTTCCTCGATGCCCGGCCACCCGAGACGCTCAACCTCAACCGGGCTGGTGCACCGCCGGTGCTGTTCCTACCGGCGAATCTCCGCTCGCGGACGCTCGTAGCGCCGGCCACAGGGAGAGGCGCCGCCGAGGTGGCCGAGCTCTTCCAGCCGCCGACCGTCGATCGCCACTGGGCCGCGGCCGACGGCGGGCTGGCGCTCGTGGCGGGAATGGAGCGGCTCCTCGCGTCGAACCTGAAGCACTTCGTGCTCCTGATCGAGGAGCCGGAGCTCTACCTCAGTCCGCATTCCCAGCGTCATCTCTACGGCCTCCTGCGCGGGCTTGCCCAGACCGGGAACCAGATCCTCTACTCGACGCACGCGCCGGTCTTCCTCAGCGTCGACAAGCTCGAGGAGCTGGCGCTCGTCCGTCACACGCCGACCGGCGGAACGTCGCTCTTCCAGCCCGAGCCGCTGGCCGAGGCGGAGGGATTCCGTGCGCTCTCCGAGTTCGACAGCGACCGGGCGGAGCTCTTTCTCGCGCGGTGCGCGCTGCTCGTGGAGGGCCGGACGGAGAAGCTCACGTTTCCGCTCGTCTTCGACGCTCTCGGCGTCGAGCCCGACAAGGAGGGGATCCTCGTGCTGGAGTGCGGCGGGAAGGGGAATATGCCGCTCTTCGCGCGGATCGCCAACGCCTGCGGCGTCCCGTACGTCGTCGTCCATGACCGCGATGCGCCCCGTGGGTTGCGGCCCGTCGAGTCCGAGCGCGTTGTCAACCGTCTGATTCGCGAGGTCGCCGGCAGCCGCCGAACCGTCGTGCTGACGCCGGACTTCGAGACCGTCTCGGGATTGCGGGCCAGCAACCGAGGCCGCAAGCCGCAGAAGGCCTGGCAGCGCTACCGCGGCAACGGCGAGGTGCCCGAGCCGCTCCGCGTCGCGGTGGAGAAGGTCTTGAAGATCGCGCAGACCGGCTGAGACTCCTAGTCGTAGCGGCCGCCGCGGGACCGCGCCCGCGCGGCGGAAACCTCGTGCGCACGGCCCTCGAGCTCGTCGGGCAGCGGTTCGAGCAGCGGCGCGTCGTCGGTGCCGAGGCGATGCGCGAGGGCCTGCGCGAGCAGCCAGTCCGCGAGCCAGCCGTTTCGCGGCAGGAGAGGCCCATGCAGGTACGTGCCGACCACGCGCCCGGCGCGACAGCCCTCGAAGCCGCTCTCGCCGTCGTTGCCGAAGCCGGCGAGCACGCGTCCGAGGGGCTCCGCGCCGGGGTCGAGGTGGGTGCGGCCGGCGTGGTTCTCGAAGCCTGCGAGTGTCCGCTTCTCGCCGGGCTCGAGCTCGCACTCGATCAGCACGTCGCCGATCATGCGGCGCTCGCCCGCGACGGTCTCGAGCGGCAGGAGGCCGATCCCCGGCATGTCCTCGCCGTGGAAGCCGCGGTAACCGCGGCCGAGCAGCTGGTAACCGCCGCAGACCGCGAGCACCGCCGCACCGCGACCGACGGCATCGTGCAGTGCGTCCGCCTTCCGAACGAGGTCCTGCGCGACGAGGAGCTGCTCCCGGTCCTGACCGCCCCCGACGTAGTAGAGATCGTGGGCGCCGGGCTCGACCGCATCTCCCAGCCCGAGTGCGGTCACCTCGAGCTCGTGGCCGCGCCAGACCGCCCGCCGCGTGAGGACGGCGATATTGCCCCGGTCGGCGTAGATGTTGAGGTAGTCCGGATAGAGATGGCCAACACGGATCGCCGTCATCTCGCACGCTCCCAGTACGGCTTCGCGAGACCACGGGAGGCGAGAAGCCGCTGCAGACCGAGCATCGCGGTGTACGTGGGGAGGACGACGAGCTCTCCGCCGTCCGGTGTCAGCTCGAGGCCGCGGTCGAGCGCGTCTCCGAGGTCCGTCGCGAGCTCGATCGCATCCTCGTCGAGCCCGCCGTAGCGAAACCGGAGCGCGAGCTCAGCGGCGCGACCGCCGCCGGCGACGAGCGTCCGCAGGCCCTGCAGTAACGGCTCGAAGTCGACGTCCCAGATCCAGGAGACGTCGCGGCCGTCGGCGATCTCGTCGTTGAGCGCGACGACGAGCACCGGCGGCGCGCCGCCGTCGACGAGTGTCCGGACGGCCTCGTTGGCGCCTGCCGGGTTCTTGATCAGGAGGAGGAGGAGCGTCTTCCCGCCCACCGCGACGCGCTCGAAGCGCCCGAACGCGGCCGAGAAACGCTCGAGGCCCGCCGCGATCTCGTCGAGCCGAGCGCCGAGCGAGCGGGCGAGCGCCGCCGCGGCGACCGCGTTGTAGACGTTGTAGAGGCCCGGCAGGCCGAGCTCGACGCGTTGCGATCCTTCGGGTGTGTCGAGCCGGAACGACGCACGCTCGAGCCCGTGGAGCGAGACGTCGCGTCCGGCGACGTCGAGGGGCGGCCGGGCGTGGTCGCCGCGCGGACACCGGTAGTCGCCGAGATGGCCCACGTACGCCGCCGCGTACGTGTACGGCGTTCCGCAGTGGACGCAGTACTTCGAGTCGGCCGCGTGCTGCAGCGACGGGCGGGCCACGCGCGGATCGTCGAGACCGAAGGCGACGCTCCCTGAACGTGCCTCGCCGACTGCGGCCAGCTGTGGGTCGTCGGCGTTGTAGACGAGCCGGACGTCCTCGGGCAGCGCCGTCACGGCGTCTCGCCACCGTTCGGCGACGAGCTCGAGCTCGCCGTAGCGGTCGAGCTGGTCGCGGAAGAGGTTGCCGAGGCAGACCGCTCTCGGCCGCAGCCGCTTCACCAGCTCCGGCAGCGCGGCCTCGTCGACCTCGAACAGGCCGAGGTCCGCGTCGCTCGCGGCCAAAAGCGCCGAGGCGACGCCGGAGACGAGGTTCGCGCCGGCGGCGTTGTGGGCGAGACGGTGCCTCGCGCGGAGGATCTCGGCTGCCATCGCGGTCGTCGTCGTCTTGCCGTTCGTCGCGGAGACGACCGCGGTCCCGTTCGCGAGGCGCGCGGCGAGGCGGTCGACGGCGTCGCGGTCGAGTTCGGCCAGAAGCTTGCCGGGGATGGTCGTGCCGCCACCGGCTCCGAGCTTTCTCGAGAGCGCCGCGACGCCGCGCGCAGCAGCGATCTCGAGGGCGAGTGGGGGACGGGGACGCATCGCGCGAGCGTATCGAGCCACGCCTGCACGGGACTACTTGCGTATTTCTCAACCTGCTCTACACTTATTGACATGGCGGACAAGCCCCGCTACAGGGCGCTCGCCTCGATCGATCCGCAGGAGCTCGCGGAGTTCCAGGCCGGCATCCGCAAGCGCTACACGGACGAGCAGATCGTGGCGGAGATCGTCGCCTGCGCCGAGCGGCTCGGCCGCTCTCCGACCATGCGAGAGTTCGCCGCGGACCCCGAGACGGCGGTGCACCCCCAGACCGTGATCGAGCACTTCGGCTCGTGGAACGCGGCGAAGCGGGCCGCCGGGCTCGTCCCGCGCCGCTTCGCGACTCGTGAGGAGCTACTCGGTCTGCTGCGCACCCTCGGCGATGAGCTGGGCCGGCCGCCCACGGCGCGCGACATCGACGAGCACAAGGGCCGGCTGCCGTCGAAGTCGCTCTACTGGCACACCTTCGGCTCCCTCACGAACGCGCTCCGCGAGGCCGGCTTCGACGTGCCTGTGGGGGAGGAGAGGCTCGAGCGGGCGGTCGACCAGGGCGTCGCGCTCGCGGAACGGATTGGCCGGCTGCCGAAGTTCGCAGACTGGGCCGAGGCGCGACGGCAGGACGAATCCCTCCTGACGGAATGGCAGGTCTATCGCATGTTCGACGCGCGCCGCGGCGCGTGGTCGACGTTCCAGTTCCTCGTCCGGCAGCGGCTCTCGGAGCAGGGCCACGACGTCGCGAGCGACGGAACGCTGCAGCGCTGAGCTAGTTAGATACCCGCGGCCGCGATCACGGCGAGCCGCTGGAGGCAGTACGCGCTCTGGCCGGGAGCCCGGACGGCGGGGAGCGCATCCTCGACATAGCTGCGATCCGGGCGGAAGCTGGCGTTCCGGGCGACGCGGCCGGCGCGGAGCGCGAGGAACGTACCGTCGCGCACCTCGCTCAGACGAAGCCGCACGCCCGTGTACTCGGACGTGATCTCGAGCGCCGCGCGGGTGGAAGCGAAGAAGACCTCGTGACGGCCCCGACCGAGCCACAACGGCCGTCCGACGCCACGCGCGGCGAACACGGCGCCGGGCTCGCGGTTGTCCAGCCACGCGGATGCCATCGATCCGGCGAGCGCCTCGAACGCCCGCGGATTGTTCTTCGAGTGCGCCGCGAGCGCGAAGATCGCCTCGGAGTCGACGGTCATCCGAGGCTCGGCGCGGGCGCAGGAGTGGGGGGAGAGGACCTCGTCGTCGTTGAGGATGACTCCGTTGTGGATCCCGACGACCGGGCCGTGACGGACGGGGTGGTTGTTGGCCGGGATCGACGGATGGCCCTTCGTGTAGTCGCGCACGTGGACGAGGAGCTCGGTGGCATGCGACGGGACACTGACCCGCTCGAGCAGGCGGCTCGCCGCCGTCCGCTGCTTCGTGACGACGGGATACGCGTCGTGCCCTCCGCGATAGGCATAGCCGACTGCGTCGGCGCCACGATCGGCGATTCCGGCCAGGAGCGCCTGCGCGGCGAGCGTCCGATCGACGCCGCTTCGCGAGGAGAGGCTATATCCAGCGATGCCGCACATTTCGTCCTAGGAGAGCTTTCTCTCTATCGGTATCCGAACCCTTCCACCGTAGGCCAATCGAGTTAGGTCTTTCTAAAGCTGGAAGACCGAGTCCGTTAGGGCTTTTTAAAGCCGAAAACGGATGGAGCCCTCTTTCTAAAGGCGGAATCGGATGGAGCCGATAGAGGCTGCGATGGAACACTCGTTTGCGGCCGACGGTCCCGCTCCGCAGGAAGCGCGCGCCGAGGACCCACTCAGGCTCTACGTGCGCCAGATCGGCGGAGGCGCGCTGCTCACACGCGAGGAAGAGCGCGAACTCGCTCGCCGCAAGGACGAGGGGGACGAGGAGGCCAAGCGGCGGCTGATCGAGTCGAACCTGCGACTCGTGATGGCGATCACCCGCAACTACACGAAGGCCAACGTCCCGCTGCTCGACCTGATCCAGGAGGGCAACCTAGGCTTGATCCGTGCCGTGGAGAAATTCGACTACCGGCTCGGGTACAAGCTCTCGACCTACGCGACCTGGTGGATTCGTCAGGCGATCACGCGTGCCCTCGCCGACCAGGGCAGGACGATTCGGCTGCCGGTACACGTGGCCGACCAGGTTCGGCGGCTTCTGCGGGCCCGTCGCCAGCTGGCGCAGAAGCTCAACCACGAGCCGTCGCTCGCCGAGCTGGCGCACGAGACCCAGCAGTCCGAGGAGCGGGTGCGCGAGCTGCTCGAGCTCGTCGAGAACCCCGTCAGCCTGGAGACTCCCGTCGGTGACGGCGAGAGCCTGTACGGCGACCTGATCGAGGACGTCAACGCGCTCGCCCCGCACGAGCAATCCGCCGAGCAGGCGCGGGGGAGGGAGCTCACGCGAGCGCTCGAGCAGCTGAATCCGCGCATGCGCCGCGTCCTCTCACTTCGCTTCGGTCTCGACGGCGAGACCCCGCAGACGCTCGAGGAGGTCGGGACTCAGCTCGGCATCACGCGCGAGCGCGTCCGCCAGCTCGAGACGCGGGCGCTCCGCGAGCTCCGGCTGGCCGCGCCCGGCCTCGAGCACTACCTCCGCGCGGAATAGCGCAGCTCTTCGCCCGAGCTACGAAGCGATCATCTGCATCTCGCGGAGGTTCGCGAGACGGCGGAGGGAGTCGAGCTCGATCTGACGTACGCGCTCCCGGGTGAGGCCGAGACGCTTGCCGATCTCCTCGAGCGTCTTCGGTTCTTCGTCCACGAGCCCGTAGCGCAGGACGAGCACCTGTCGCTCGCGCTCGGACAACGCCTGCAGCGCTACAGCGAGAGCCTGGCTGCGAAGTGCGCCTTCGACACGCTCCTCCGGCAGCGGCTCGTCTCCCGCGACGAAGTCACCGAAGACCGCATCCTCCTGATCGCCGACCGGCTGGTCGAGACTCGCAGAAGCCCGGGCGGCGGCGCGCACCTCGCGGGCCTGCTCGATGGGGAGCGAGGCCTCGGCTGCGATCTCGTCGAGCGTCGGCTCGCGGCCGAGCTCCATCCAGAGCGTCCGCTCGGCGCGGTTCATCTTCTGCAGCCGCTCGACGATGTGAACCGGCATCCGGATCGTCCGCGCCTTGTCGGCGAGCGCCCGGGCGACCGCCTGGCGGATCCACCAGGTCGCGTAGGTGGAGAACTTGTAGCCGCGTCGCCAGTCGAACTTCTCGACGGCGCGGATGAGGCCGAGGGTGCCTTCCTGGATCAGGTCGAGGAACGGCAGACCCTGGTTGCGGTAGTTCTTTGCGATCGACACGACCAGGCGGAGGTTCGACTGGATCATTCGCTGCTTGGCGGCGCCGTCGCCGCGCTCGATCCGCTTCGCGAGCTCGACCTCCTGGGCGGCCGTGAGTAGCTGGTGCCGCCCGGCCTCGCGCAGGAACAGCTGCAGCGCGTCGGTCGTCGTCTCGAGCGGCTGCGCCGCCGGCTGCGCCTTCTCGGCGGGCGGCGGGTCGGGCTCGGCTTCGCGCCCCGCCTCGGCCACGAGCTCGATTCCGCGCCGGTCGAGCTCCTGGTAGACCGCCTCGGTCTCGAGCGGATCGAGCTCGAGCGGCTCCAACACCTCGACGAGCTCGACCTGCCGGAGCTGGCCGCTCGACTCGGAAGCCTCGAGGAGCGTCAACAGCTCCTCGCTTGCGAGAATCGACTCGATCTCGACCGTCGTCACAGCTTCCCCCTCAATCGGCGCTCCCCGGACGTCGTTCCCGCCTGCCGAACCTACCGAAACACGCCGACCCCCCGCGGGTCAAGTCCAATGCACGATAAGCAATGTTATGTCAAGTAGCAGGAGACGATTCTCGGGGCCGCGTCCTCCCCGCCCGGTGTGGGTCGAGAGGCGTTACAGCCGCTCGAGCCAGGAGAGCACGGTGGGCACTGCGTCGTCGAGGTGGGCCGGCATGCCCTCGCGGTCATGGCCTGGGAACGACGCGCGTTGGAGTCCGTGGCGGTCGAGGCCCGCGGCGGTGATTACGGTGAAGCGCTCGGTGAACGGGGCGAGATCGAGACGATCCGGCCAGGTGAAGTTCAAGTGGGGCAGCAGCCGCCGCGAGTCTAGTCGGCGGTCCCTATCGACTTATCCACAGGATGCACAGAGTGCTGTGGAAATGTTGATTATTCAACGTTCGCAAATTGCGGCATTTTCCGCTTTGCGACCCCTTGCGCCGTGTCCGGGGAGGCCATACATTCCCTCTTGCGCCGAGCGCGGCGCGGGAGTAGGACGAAGCAGCACCGGGAGGTCGTACGGGGCGGCTCGCAAGAGCCGAAACGGAAAGTCGACCGGGGTTGTGGACGAAACCGCGACCGGCTCGGCGAATTTTTTTTGGTCCGCCCTCTACTGCGCCGCGCGGATCCCGCCTCGACTACGATCGCCGCGATGCATCGGCCGAGCATCGATCAGGGCGTCATCGCGCTCGTCTGGGCGGTCGGCCTCGGAGCGTTCATCTACTTCGGCCTGATCGCCGTCGGGGCCAGCGGTGCGACGGCCGTCGTGATCGCGTGCGTCTCCTTCGCAGGGATCTGGCTCCTGGTTCGGCTCCGCGGCGAAGAGGTTCCGCCGCGGCGGCGTCCGAAACGCCAGCCGTAGGGCTCTAGGCCGCCCTGCGCCCCGGCCGATGCGGCGCCAGCGCGAAGACGAGCTTGCGCGCAAGCTCAGGCCCGAGCTGTTCCTCGAGCCGGTCGCGGGCCTGGACAGCCTGCGGGTCGAGGCTCTCCAGGTGCGCAGCGAGGAGCCGTGCTCCTCGATGAGCCGTCTTCTGGGCAAAGACGTTCATCTCGGTCTGTATATCGGGGGACGTACCCCTTTAGCGTGATCCCTCCCGGCAGTGATCCGCGGCCGCTCTCACCCGTTTGGGAGAGAAGCGGCCGCGAAATCGATTGCGGAATCGTCAGCGAGCCGGCAGTCGGCTGCGCGTCCGCGTGGGCTCGTCCGCCCCAGGCCCGTTGGCCCAGCCGCGCTCGGCCGTGACCGGCTCATCCACGCCTGGGTAGCCCCGCTCGGTCTCGGCCGGCGGCGCAGGAACGCCGTCGAGCGAGAAGCCGAGCATAAGGCCGAACCCGAACGCGAGTACGCCGCGCCAGAGCCCGACCGAGTGCACCACACCGAGAATCCCGATCGAGCTGCTCCAGGAGTCGATCCTCCCCTCCTCCCACCCGTTGCCCGGCTGGTTCGCGAGCAGGATCCAGCCCACGCAGACGAGGACGCCGAGGAAGGCAAGGACGAACGTACTCGGCGACGTTCGCAGCCGGAGTCCCTTCGTCCACGTTCCGACATGGTTCGCGAGTGCGATCAGAAGGCCTGCGCCGGCGAGGACCGCCATCGAGAGCCAGAAGCGGCCGGTCGTCTGGGTCCCGACCTGGGCGGCGCCCCAGAGCCCGAGTCCCGCCAGCGCTGCGGCGAGCGCGAGCGTGAAGCCGCGCGATGTGTCGTAGATGCCGTAACTTCGCATTCTTCTCACCTCGTTCCGTTGCCCGATACGACTGCAACGGTCGAGTCGCGTCTCGGGATGCGCCGAGAGGAGAAGCCGCTACTCGAGCGCGAGCCTGCGCACGTCGAACGACGCCGACCAGAGCTCCGTGCGGAACTCGTCGAGCGTGCTGAGCGCGTCCTCGGCGAACACGTGTTCCACCACCCCGATCTCGCGGTCGTTGTGGAACGGAACGTCGACGTGCGGGTGCGAGACGAGGTTCAGCGACAGCCGGCGGCAGCTCGGGCAGCGCACGGCGAGACCCACCGGCCCGTCCGTCGCCGTGAGCAGCGCGAAGGAGGACGGGAACACCGGACGCGCCTGCTCCTCGGGATAGCAGAAGAAGCTCCACGGCCACTCCCCACGCTCGATGTGCACGGCTGCGAGCGCGCCGAGCTCCGCTCCCACGAGGTCGAGACGCGCGGTCATGAGGTTGAGAAACTCGCCCGCGCGCAGCCCGAGCGGCGCCCAGTCGAGCTCCTCGTGGGTCACGAGACCGTCGTGCTCCTCCCCGCAGCCGCAGTCGAACCGGATGCGGAAGACGGTCGGGTGCGCGGCGCCGGGGAGCTGCTCGATGCTGCGGAAGGCCGAGAGCAGTACGTGCGTCTCGCCCTGGACGGGGCAGGCGAACGCGTAGCGACTGGTGAGCGGGTCGTACATGCGGACGTTGTAGAGACAACGTCGGACGCTCAAACGCCTTGCTTTAGTGCGTTAGTACGTGATCAGCGAGAAGCGGTCGTATTTCTCCAGGCGTGCGCTGCCGCCGAGGAACGAGAGCTCGATCACGAAGTTGACGCCCACCACGATGCCGCCGAGCTGCTCGACGAGCCCCGCGATCGCCTCCACCGTTCCCCCGGTGGCGAGCACGTCGTCGTGGATCACGACGCGGGCGCCGTGGCTGATCGCGTCCGCAGCCACCTCGAGCGAGTTCTGGCCGTACTCGAGCGCGTAGCTCGCGGAGACCGTCTCCGGTGGGAGCTTGCCCGGCCGCCGCGCAGCGACGAAGCCACAGCCGGCCTCGACCGCGATCGCCGGTCCCAGCCAGAAGCCGCGAGCCTCGGCCCCGAGCACGAGATCCGCTTGTCGCTCGCGCGTCCAGTCGGCGAGCTCGCGGACCGCCTGCTGCAGCGCCTCCGGGTCGAGCAGGAGCGGCGAGATGTCCTTGAACCCGACTCCCGGCTCCGGAAAGTCCGGGACCTCGCGGACGCGCGTCGAAAGATCGATCCCGGCCACGCGCGCGAGGCTACTCGACGAGGCGGCGCACGTTGCGCCGGAGGAGGAGGTCGGCCAGCTCCTGGGCGTTCTGCCCGAGCCGCTGCAGGTCGCCGAGCGCCGACTGCCGGCGCTCGGTGTTGCGCGAGCGGAGGGCCGGCCCGAGCACCGCCTCGAGCAGGCTGCTTTCGCGGTCGGCCGCGGTGCGGAAGGCGCGGAGGTTTCGTGCTCCGATCCCGAAGCGTGCCAGCGCCTCGCAGGCCGCAGCGATCTCAGCCTCGCTCTCGGCGTAGAGCCGTTGCCCGTCTTCGAGCCGCGACTCGAGCAAGCCGAACCCCTCGAGCTCGCGCGCACGGTCGACCGTGATGCCGGCGCGGTCGCAGAGCTCCTCGAGGTCGAGCTCCTCCTCTCCCGCGTCGACGGCGCTGCGGCGCCGCCGCCGCTTCGTCCCGGCACCCGCCTCGAGCTCCTCGCGGATCACGCGCAGCGGCAGGAACTCGTCGCGCTGCAGGCGCAGGATCGTCTCCAGCCGCTCGACGTCGTCCTCCGAGAAGAGCCGGTAGCCGCCCTGGGTGCGCCGCGGGTTCAGGAGCCCCTGGTCTTCGAGGTAGCGGATCTTGGAGATCGAGACGTCGGGGAACTCGTCCTTGAGCTGGTTGCAGAGGGTGCCGATGGTCAGGAGCCGGCGGCTCGAAGGAGCTTCCGTCATGGCCATCAGCGCTGCAGGAAGGTGAGCCGGTACTTGCCGATCTGGAGCTCGTCGCCGCTCGCCAGGTCTGCGGTCTCGACGCGCTCGCGGTTGACGAAGGTTCCGTTGAGGCTGCCCTGGTCCTCGATCTCCCAGCGCTCGCCGTCCTTCATGAGGACGGCGTGCTTGCGCGAGACCGTGACGTCGTCGAGGAAGATCGCGCATTCGGGCGAGCGGCCGATCGTCGTCGGGCTCTCCTCGACGGGGAAGATCTCCCCCGCGCGCCCCCCGCCCGAGCGCACGATGACGGCGGCGCCGTGGTCCCCGAGCTCCTCGATCGGGTCGAGGCTCTCCGGCAGCTCGGGCGCGGTGAACGCCTCCGTCGACTCGCCTTCCTCAGGGACGACGAGAGCCGCGCCGCACCTCGCGCAGAAGTGCGCGGCCTCCGGGTTGTTGTACCCGCACTCGGGGCAGTAGACGTGCGCCATCAGGCGGGCGGCGCGGCCTTCCCGGTGAGGATCGCCGTGAGCGAGTCGACGTCGACCGACTCGAGGACGCTCCTCCCCTCGGTCTTCTGCAGGCGGGCGACGAGCTCGGCGCGCAGGATGTCGATCTTTCCGTGCAGGAGCCGCCGGCGGTACGAGACCTCCTGCTCCTCCTGCGTCAGCTCGTCGATGAGCTGCTTCAGGTCGTCGTCGGACAGTGTCACAAGATCCGGCAGCGGTTCCATCAGGCCCTTTCTACGGTTTGCGGGACTCTCGTCGAGGGTGAAGCTGAACTTTAGCCTTTGCCATCGGAGGGAGCAAAGAACCCGCCTACGTACGCGACGCCGCGGCCTCCCCCTGCTCGATCTCGTCGACGAGCGCCCGCAGCTCACGCGCGAGCTCGTCCGAGATCTCGCGGGTCTCTCCCTCGGCGTAGAGGTGGAGGACCGGCTCGTCGGGATCCGGTAGCACCTGTGCCCAGCCGCGCTCGTCGAACAGCTTGATCCCGTCGGTGAGGTCGACGTCGCGGCCCGCGAGACGCTCGTTGAGCACGCGCATCACGAGCCCCTTCAGCGCCCAGGGGCAAGGCACCTGATGGTGGACGAGCGTCGGCTCCGGAAGCTCTGCGACCAGTTCCGAGAGCGGCCGGTTGACGGGCGCGAGCAGCTCGAGCAGCTTCGCGAGACTCGCGACTGCGTCGTAGCCGGGCAAGAACTCGGGGAAGACGTAGCCGCCGCCGACGGCGCCCGCGAAGACGACGCCTCCCTCCGCTGCCGCCCGGGTCAGCTCGGGAAGTGAGGCAGGCGTACGCACGACCTCGAGCTGGGAGTTCTCGACGAGCCGTTCGACCTGGCTCGTCACGGTCACCGGGAACGCGAGCTTTCCCTGGCGGCCGTTCGAGCCGAGCAGGCGGAGGAAGAGCAGGAGCGCCTGCTCCACCGGCACCTCGCGGGCCTGCTCGTCGACGAGATGGAGCCGCTCGGCGGAACGATCGAAGACCGCCCCGAGGTCCGCCCCCACGACGGGCACGAGTCGCTTCGTCTGGCCGATCGAGGCGGCGAGCCCGGGGGCCGCGTCGGCGTCGGGCCCCTCTCCGGTGAACGCGTGGGCGGCGACGACCTCGACTCCGAGCGGGCCGAGCACGAGGGGCAGGACGTACGAGGCGCCGGAGAAGCCGTAGTCCACGACGATCCGGAAGCGTCGGTTTCGCACCGCCTCGACGTCGATCGTCGAGAGGAGCTCGGCCGCGTACGTCTCGCGGACGCGTGCCGGATACGAGATGCCACCGACCTCGCCGGCGGCGACGCGACGGAACTCGCCGCGCGTGAAGTGCTTCTCGACCTCCTTCTGCAGGGCGGCGCTCATCTCCACGCCGGGCGCCTCGAAGAACTGGATCCGGATCACCTCGGGATCGGTCGGGCTGACGCCGACGTGGAAGCCGGCCTCGTGCGCCTCGGACTTCACGAGGTGGCGCGCGACCCCGGCGGGGCTGACGCGGAGATCGTCGACGTGGACTCCCGTCGACGACATGCCGGAGATCATTGCCCGCTTGATCATCCGACACGCGGCCGCGCTCTCACGGCTTGCGACGACGCGCGCGCCTCGCTTCAGTGCCGTGCCGAGAGCCGCGGCGAGCCTGACCGCCACGTCCGGGGTCAGGTCGACGTTGACCATCCCGGCCACGCCGCTCTTGCCGAAGACGCGGGTCGTGCCTCGCGACTCCCAGATCAGGCTCTCGTGCAGGGTCGAGCCGGTCTCGACCTCCTTGAACGGGTAGACCCGGACGCCCGGGAGGATCACGCTCTCGGCGCCGACCGTGACCTCGTCGCCGATCGCGACACCCTCGTGCAACCGCACGTGCGCGCGCAGATCGCAGCTGCGGCCGACGATCGCCCCTACCACCTCGGTGCTTCGGCCGATGTAGGTCGAGGTGTCGACGATGGAGCGGAGGACGCGGCCCCGCTCGCGCACGGTGACGCTCGTGGAGAGCACGCTGTACGGGCCGACGTGGGCGCCGCGCCCCACGCGGCAGTAGTTGCCGAGGTACGCAGGCCCCGCGATCGCGTCGAGGTCGTCGAGGTCCACCCCGTCCCCCAGCCAGACGTTGCCGCGGATGCGGATCCCCGAGATCTCGAGCTGCACGCTCTCGTCGAGCGCGTCGAAGTTCGCCTGCCGGTACTGGTCGAGGTTCCCGATGTCCTGCCAGTAGCCGTCGAAGACGTGGCCGTAGATCGGCCGGCCCATCTCGAGCAGCAGCGGGAAGAGCTCCTTCGAGAAGTCGTACGGCCGGTCCTGTGGGATGTGCTTCAGCACCTCCGGCTCGAGCACGTAGATCCCGGTGTTGATGGTGTCCGAGAAGACCTGACCCCAGGAGGGCTTCTCGAGGAAGCGCTCGACGCGGCCGTCCTCGTCGGTCACGACGATCCCGAACTCGAGCGGGTTCTCGACCGACTTGAGGCCGATCGTCACGGAGGCGTTCTTCTCGCGGTGCGCTGCTACGAGCCCCGTCAGGTCGACGTCGCACAGCGCGTCGCCGGAGATGACGAGGAACGTGTCGTCGAGCCTCCCTGCGGCGCGCTTCACCGAGCCGGCCGTGCCGAGCGGCGACTCCTCGACCGAATAGCCGATGTCGATGCCGAGCGACTCGCCGCTGCCGAAGTAGCTCCGGATCGCCTGCGGCAGGAAGGCGGCGGTGACGATCACGTCCTCGAAGCCGTGGCGTTTGAGCAGCTCGACGATGTGCTCCATGCACGGCTTGCCGACGATCGGCACCATCGGCTTGGGCTGGTTCGAGGTCAAAGGCCGCAGCCGTGTGCCCTCTCCACCGGCCATGACGACGGCCTTCATCGCCGCAACTCTCTCCGCGCCGACTGGATGTAGAACACGGCGGCAACGACCGCAAGCACGATGCCGGCCCAGAAGAGGTAGAGCGGCCACTGCGTCGACTCGTGCGTGACGATGCGGAAGGCGATGGCGGCGTAGAGCACCCACGTCGCGGCCTTGCCGACCGTGTTCACCTCGAGCTCGATGCCGCGCGGTGCGAGAAGCCTCGAGCCGACGAGAAGCATGATGTCGCGGCCGATGATCACGGCGAGCCCGACCCAGGGCAGGCGTCCGTAGTACGCGAGGAGGATCACGGCCGCGTCGATCATCAGCCGGTCGGCGAGCGGGTCGGCGATCTGCCCGAAGCGCGACTCGACGTGCCAGCGGCGCGCAAGGAAGCCGTCCACCTGGTCGGTGATGCCTGCGAGGGCGAACACGATCCCCGCGGGCCAGCTCGGGTTGTGGCCGGCCTGCCCCATGAGCACGACGAAGATCGGGATCAGGACAAGACGCGCGATCGTGAGCGCGTTCGGAACCTGTGCGAGTGGCGCCGCGACTGCGGGAGCCCGAGCCTCCATGTGGAAAGGATACGGGCGTGCGAGAGCAGCCTCGGATCCCCGGCTTCGTCAACGCCCACTGTCACGCGTTTCAGCGGGCGCTGCGCGGGCGAACCGAGGGCGGCGACTTCTGGGCGTGGCGCGAGACGATGCTCGAGCTTGCGGCCGCCCAGACGCCCGAGCGCGTCCGCCGCGAGTACGTCGAGGTCTACCGCGAACTTTGGGCCGCGGGCTACACGGCCGTCGGCGAGTTCCACTACCTCGGGCTCGACGAGGGGCGTGCGGCGGCGGAGGCTGCCGCCGAGGCGGGGATCGAGCTCGTCCTCCTCCACGTCGCCTACGCTCGGGGCGGGATCGACCGCTTCCGGCAGGAGTCGGTGTCCGCGTACCTGCGCGAGCTCGAGGAGCTGCGAGCCGGGGGCGTGAGCGTCGGCGTCGCCCCCCACTCGGTCCGCGCGTGTCCCCGGGAGTGGCTCGAGGAGCTCGGGCGCTACGCCGCTGAGCACGAGCTGCCGCTGCACGTCCACGCCGACGAGCAGCCGCGCGAGATCGAGGAGTGCCTCGCCGAGCACGGCGTGCGCCCGATCGAGCTGCTCGACGCGTGCGGTTGCCTCGGCGCTCGCACGACCGTCGTCCATGCGACGCATGCCGACGGGCACGAGCTCGACCTGCTCGCGGCCGCGGGAGCCCGGGTGTGCGCGTGTCCGACGACCGAGGCCAACCTCGGCGACGGCTTCCTGCCCGTCGAGCGTCTGCTGCACCGCGGCATCGAGCTGTGCATCGGCTCCGACTCGAACGTGCGGATCGATCCGCTCGAGGAGCTTCGGGAGCTCGACGGCATCGCGCGGCGACAGTCGGGCCGACGCGACGTCTTCGCGGTCGACGACCTCCTCGCCATCGGCTCGGCAGGCGGTGCGCGCAGCCTCGGTCTCGACGCGTGGCCCGAGGTGGCGGTCGACGTCGAGCATCCGCAGCTCGTCGGCGTCGAGGACTGGCGAAGCGCGCTCGTCGCCGGCTGCTCGGCAGACGTGCTCATCGCTTGGTCGGGATAGGCGCGCACCCATTTCGTCGTGCCCGCCTGTCAAGCGTCAGCAGGCTCTCACTTGGCGTAGTGCCGTCTGGCCGCGAAGCATTTCTGTAGGCGAGAGCAACTGCCCGCCCGTCACAGCGTGGACAGGAGCCCTCGCATGAGCCGGGGTCGCAAAGGGGGACTGACCGTGACAGCGACCCCGGTTCAGCCTGCTATCCGATTGGGAAGACTGCGGTTGTCCGAAGCTGCCCCTAGCATCGGTCTGGCGACGAAAGGAGACTCATGAAGTGGGTCGTTGGAGCAATCGTGGTCGTCAGCGTCACTGCTGCCGCCGGTGCCGTTGTCCGCAGCAGGAGAGCGAAGGCGACACGCTCGACTTGGACTCGTGCGACGGACGTGGCGACGAGCGCCGCGTCCGCTGCGGCCAGCGGAGTGAAGGGCGTCGTAGCCCACTAGCGGACGGCCGAGTACGCGCCGCGCTGCCGGCGGATCGCGTCGCTGGTGGTGACCGATCTCGCCGGCAGTCGGCGCCGCGTCAGCGCGATACGGCTCTTCCGCAATCTCAATCGAGGCGCTCGCGCCTCGAGCTCAAGCGCGGCTACGTCAGGTTCGTTGTCTAATCGCTCGTGGCGACAGCAGTCGGCTCGACGGCAGTCGGCTCAGCACGGCAGTCGGGGTCAGGTGCCCGAAGCGTCGCACGAACTCTCGTTCGGAGCGCGAGTAGCGCGCGACCGCCAGCTCGTAGACCCGTAGAGCCTCGACCGGGCCGCCGCCCTTGACGAGGAGCTTCATCTTCTCGGCAAGCTCCGGCGGGAGCGGCTGCCACTGAGCTTTCAGTTGGCGGAGCGTGGTCACCTGGCGAGTGGTGCGTTCGACCTCAGCGACGTCATATCGTCGATGCTACCGCGCTTTCCCGGAGAATGCGGAGGGCCGGAGCGCTGTGATCAGGCACGGCCGAGCGGCTTATCTTTCTCAATCGGGGCGGCCGGATTCGAACCGGCGACCTTTGGTCCCCCAGACCAACGCGCTAACCAGGCTGCGCCACGCCCCGCAGCGAGGTCAAACCGTAGCTCACCCGGGACCTCCGGCTCGGCCCTGGCCGTATCGGTGGCATGCGTCCGCTCGTACTCGCCAGCGCACTGCTGCTGGTTCCGGCCACGCCTGCCGGCGCGTCAGCAGACAGGCCCGTTGCGATCGTCGCGGCCGAAACCTCGAATCAGGTGATCGCCGTCTCGCTCGGCCCGCACGGGGGTCACGTGCTCAAGCGTGTCTCCATCGTCGATCCGCTCATGGTCGCGGCTCCGCTCCACGGCCCGGCCGTCGTCCTGAGCCCGGCGACCGGCACCGTGACGCTGTTCGCGTGGCACAGCCTGCGTCCGGTCAGGGTCTTCCACGGCTTCCGCGACCCCGAAGTCGCGCGAATCGCCCCCGGCGACCGCTACGCGTACATCGCCGACGGGAAAACGGGAGATCTGACTGTGATCGACCTTGCGCGGCAGCGGATCGTCCACCGGCTCTACGTGGGCGCGGGCGCCCACCACATGGCCTTCAGCCCGGACGGGAAACGCCTCTGGATCGCCCTCAGCGAGGTGGCGACCACGGTCGTCCGGCTCGACACGTCCGACCTGGCGCACCCGCGGATCGACGGCCGTCTCCATCCGCGCTTTCCCTCGCACAGCGTCGGCTTTGCGCCGAACGGCCGCACGGTCTGGCTCAGCTCGGCGCGGTTGCCGTACGTCACCGTCTACAACGCAGCCACGGGCAGGGTCGTAAAGGTCATCCGGGCCGGGCGCGCTCCTCAGGAGGTCGCGTTCTCCGGCGCGCGGGCGCTGCTCACGAGCGGTTACGGCTCGTCGATCGAGGCGGTGCTCTGGCGGACGTACAGGAGGCTCGGCACCGTGCCGATGCCGTACGGGTCGTTCAACCTCGCCACCTTCGGCGGACAGGTCGTGACGTCGTCGCTCTTCAACGGCCAGGTCACGGAGCTCGAGGCGGGAACGCTCCATCGCTTCTGGACGGCGAAGGTCGCGCCTGCGACGCGCTACGTCGCGATCTCGCTCTGGCCTCGCTAGCCGACCTGGAGGTCACGCACCGTCGCGCCCGGCGGGATGGTCAGGAGCGTGCTGGGGCCGGCAAAGAGCCTCCGTCCGCGCCGCACGATCACGAGCTTTGGCGCGACTGCCACGACCGTCCCGCGGGGAGAGGAGCCGCGGGAGGCGACCACAAGGCGGCCGTTCACCCACCCGAACGCCTCTACCTCGCCGTGGGTGACATCACGGCGAACCGATCCACGAACGAGCGTGACACCGTTCGGCCGCTCCACCGCTAGTGCGCGTCCGGCCGGAGCGAACGCGACGCCGGTCACGGGGGGATTGAGCTGCACCACTTCATGCTGCGTGTGACCGATGTCGTAAACGATCGCCTTCCCGCCCGCACCGACGTACGCGACGGCGAGCGAGTCCGCCCGCCACGACGGCCGCACCGGCCGCACCGAGCGGTCGATCGTCGTGTCGTGGACGCCGTTCCCGTAGATGACGTGCAGGACGTAGCGGGTTCCGGCGTGGACGACGTATGCGATCCGCAGGCCGTCGGGCGCCCACGCGATCGAGACGACCTTGCCGCTTGCGGGATGCGACCACGCTCTCCTGGCATGCGGCGCAATCGCGACCAGTGAGTTGCCGATGCCGGTCGCGACGAAGAGCGCACGCGGCGAGAGGGCGACTGCGCTGGCAGGCAGCCCTTGCAGGCGGAACCCCTTCGTGACCACGGTGAGCCGCCCGTCGACGATCGCCGCGACGCCGTTCGCTCCCCGCGGCAACACGAGCTGGGTCGTCGGACGCGGCATCCCCTTGGCGCCGAAGCTGACGTGGAGCGCGCCCGCCGCGGCGAGCGAGCCTGCCGCGATCACGAGGAGAACGCCGGCCGCCGCGAAGGCGAGCACCGCGGTGCGGAGCCCGCGGTGGACGGGCGCGACCGGCCGGAGCGAGTGCAGCGCCCGGTGAAGTGCCTCCTCCCCCGCTCCGGGATCCGGTTCCGGAGCCTCGGCGAGCAGCCCCTCCAGCCGGCGCTCGAGCTCACTCGACATGCTCGACCTCCAGTGACTCGCGCAGCTGCTCGAGGGCGCGCGCGAGACGGGAGTTGACGGTTCCGACGGGAAGGTCGAGCGCGCCGGCGATCTGCTTCGGCGTCATCCCGACCCCGTAGCGCAGGACGACGACGACGCGCCGCTCGAGCGACAGCCCGGCCACCGCGGTGAGGAGGCTGCGGTCTCCCACCTCGTGGAGCGGCGCGAGATCGGGCAGGTCCGCGAGCTCCTCGTCCGAGAGGCGGCGTTCCGCGCGCAGAAGGTCGAGTGCCCGGTTGGCCACGATCCGGTGCAGCCACGGCCCGAACGGACGGCGCTCGTCGAAACGGCCGAGAGCCGCAAAGGCTCGCTCGAAGCCGTCGGCGGCCACGTCGTCCGCCAGGGAGCGACGCCCCGTGATCGCAAAGGCCGCGCGCCACGCGTCGCGCCAGTAGCGGCGGAACAGCGCAGCCGCTGCCTCGCGGTCGCCGCGCCGCGCCTTCCGAACGAGTTCCCGGTCAGTCGGTTCACGCACTCCTCCGCAGTCTTGTACGAACAACCGGCGTTTGCGCGTCCCGCACCGGGAATACTTCCGGCATGAGCGACTGGCAGGAGCAGGACGACGCGCTCGTGCGGGAGTTCGAGCTGCCGTCGTTTCCCGCCGCGATCGCGTTCGTCGACCGGCTCGCCGAGCTCGCCGAGAGCGAGAATCACCACCCCGACATCGACATCCGCTACCGGCGCGTCACCGTCCGCTGGACAACCCATTCCGCCGGCGGAATCACCGAGCGGGATCGCCAGATGGCGGAGCGGACGTCGGCTCTTGACGCCGCGTAGCGCGCGATCGCGCGGGTAGAAGGGTAAGACCGTGGCTGCGCCGGACACTAATCCCGATGTGAGCGCGCTCGCAGCAGCCCCCGGCCTCGAGGAGTGGCACCGCGATCTGCACGCACACGGCGCCCGCCGCGAAGAGGCGGTGGCCCGGCTCCATGGGCTGCTCCTGCGGGCCGCCCGCTTCGAGGTGTTCCGGCGGCGTGGGTCGCTGCCGCAGCTCTCTGCGGTCGACCTGGACGAGCTCGCCCAGGAAGCCGCGGACGACGCCTCCGTCTCGGTTCTCCGCCGGCTCGGTGACTTTCGCGGCGACAGCAGCTTCCGGACGTGGGCGTACAAGTTCGCGCTGCTCGAGGCTTCCGTCAAGGTGCGTCGCCGGGCCTGGCGGGACCGCGAGGTGCCGCTCGAGCCCGAGCACTGGGAGAACCTCGCCCACGCCGGCCCCGGGCCGGACGACGACATCGAGAACGCGGCGCTGCTCGAGGCCGTGCGCGACGGGATCCGAACGGCGCTGACGCCGCGGCAGCGGCAGGTGCTCGTCGCGGCGGTGCTCGAGGGCGTGCCGATCGACGTGCTCGCCGAGCGGCTCGGCTCGAACCGGAACGCGCTCTACAAAGTGCTCCACGACGCGCGCCGGCGGTTGCGATCTCATGTCGTAGCTGCGGGATTCCCGGAGGTGAACGAATGACCGGACGCGATCTCGATCCAACTCTCCTGCGTCTGCTCGGCAGCGACGAACCCGAGCTCGACTGCGACGAGTGCTTCGCGCAACTCGACCGCTACGTCGAGCTCGAAGTCGCGGGCGCGCGGGCAGACGCACTCGTCCCCGGCCTGAGGGCCCATCTCGTCGGCTGTCCTGCCTGCGCCGAGGAGCACGAGAGCCTGCGGGCGCTGCTTGAACTGGACTCTGTCTCTTGAACACGTGTCTCCTGAAAGGGCTGAGATGCACACCAGCAAGTACCTGATCATCGGCGCCGGCATGACCGGCGACATGGCGGCGAAGGGAATCCGCGAGCACGACTCCGACGGCGCGATCACGCTGGTCGGCGCCGAGCCCGATCCGCCGTACAAGCGGCCGCTCTTGACGAAAGGCCTGTGGCGGGGGGCGCCCGAGGAGAAGCTCTGGCGCGAGCCGGCCGAGGGAGTCGACCTCGTCACCGGCCGCCGCATCGCCTTGCTCGACCTTGCTGCCCGGACCGCAACGGACGACGCCGGCGAGGAGTACTCGTGGGAGAAGCTCCTGCTCGCCACCGGTGCGAAGCCGCGCGCGATCCCCGGTGCGGAGGGCGTGATCTGGTACCGCACCCTCGACGACTACCGCCGCCTGCGCGAGATGGCCCCCGAGGGATCCCACGTCGTCGTGATCGGCGGCGGCTTCATCGGCTCGGAGATCGCTGCCGGCCTCGTCGGCAACGGCTGCCGTGTGACGATGCTCTTCCCGGAGCCGGGGATCGGCTTCCGCCTCTTCCCGCTCGGCCTCTCGCAGTTCGTCGCGGAGTACTACCGGGAGAAGGGCGTCGACGTGCACACCGAGCAGCTGGTCGCTTCCGCCTCGGGGAAGCGCGTCGAGACCGAGTCGGGCCTCACCTTCGACGCCGACGCGGTCGTCGCCGGGTTGGGCGTGATCCCGGACACCGAGCTCGCCGAGTCGGCTGGACTGGAGGTCGCGGACGGCATCGTCGTCGACGAATACGGACGCGTTCCCGGCCACGAGAACGTCTTCGCCGCCGGCGACGTCGCTCGCTTCCCCGTCCGCGCTCTCGGCACGTCGATGCGAATCGAGCACGAGGATCACGCGAACTCGCACGGGAAAGCGGTCGGTGCGAACATGGCCGGGGCCAACGCGCCGTACGACCACCTGCCGTTCTTCTACTCGGATCTGTTCGACCTGGGCTACGAGGCGGTCGGGCAGGTCGACTCCCGGCTCGAGGTGGTCGAGGACTGGCGGGAGCCGAACCGCAAGGGCGTCGTCACCTATGTGGAGGACGGAAGGCCGCGCGGTGTGCTGCTCTGGAACGTCTGGGACAAGCTCGACGACGCGCGCGAGCTGATCCGCGCCGGCGAGGGCGCACTTGCCTTCTAGCCCCCTCGCCGGGTCGCGGAAGCCGCGGCGCGGGACCGAGCTCGTGTGCGAATGGGTGTTCCGGCCCCTCGCGCACCCGCTCGTCCTCCTGCTCGCGCGCCTGCGCGTGCCGCCGCCCCTGGTCGTTGTCGCTGCTGGAGCTGCGGGCATCACGGCCGCCGTCGAGCTCGGCCGCGGCTCATTGCTCGCCGCCGCGCTCCTCGTGCAGCTCAAGACGCTGCTCGACAACGCGGACGGCCAGCTCGCGCGTCTCACCGGCCGGACGAGCGCCTTCGGCCGCTATCTCGACTCGGAGGTCGACCTCGTGGTCAACGCAGCCCTCTTCACCGGACTCGGGTGGACGTTCGGACAGCCGGCGCCGGCGCTCGCCGGGTTCATCGCCCTCACGAGCGTCCTCAGCCTCAACTTCAACGTCGAGCGGCTGTCGCGCACGGCGTCGGCCGAGCCGGCGCCGGAGGGTGGCGCGACTGCGGTTCTGCGCCGGATCTACGGTCTCGTGTACGCGCCGCAGGATCGGCTCGCCGAGGCCCTCGTCGCGCGCCGGCCCGGGCTCACGAGCTCACGCGCCGTCTCGCTCCTCGCCAATCTGGGCATGTCGACGCAGCTCGCCGCGTTTGGCCTCCTGATGGTTTTCGGACACCCGCTCGTCTTCGCGTGGCTGGCGCTCGCGCAGGTCGCCGTAATCGCGCTGGCACTCCTCCCCCGGCGAGTGCCGCAAGGGGAAGTCGCGTGAGCAACGTCTTCGAGCTTCCTGCCCATGACGGCGAGGGCACACGCGACCTCGCGGCGGCGGACTGGGCACGGCTCGAGCGCAACGCGGCGGAGATCCTCTCGGCGCTCGGACTCGACCTCGACACGCCGGGCACTCGAGACACGCCGCGGCGATTCGTCCGTGCCTTGTACGACGCGACGGCCGGCTACGACGGCGACCCCAAGCTGCGCACGCTTTTCCCGGCGGAGCGCCCCGCAGGCGTCGACGGCCGCCACGCGCAGATCGTCGAGGGGCCCGTGGGCTTCTACGCGCTCTGCGAGCACCACGCGCTGCCGTTCCACGGACGTGCCCACATCGGCTACGTCGCCGGTGACGAGATTCTCGGCATCTCGAAGCTCACGCGGCTCGTGCGGATGTATGCGCGCCGCTTCACGGTGCAGGAGCGGCTCGCCGAGGAGATCGCCGACGGCCTGCAGCAGCTCGCGGGTGCCCGCGGCGTGGCCGTGCGACTCGAGGCGGCGCACATGTGCACGGCGATGCGGGGCGTCGAAGAGGACGGCTCGGTCACGGTCACGACCGTGTGGCGCGGTCTCTACGACGAGGACGACACGCTGCGCTCCGAGTTTCTTACGCTGACGCGGTGATAGGCCCATTCAGGGTTCTGGCCGAGGCCGACGACCTGCCGCGGTGGGACGTCCCGGAGCAGCTCGCCGCCCTCTACGGCGGCTCGATCGGGCTCGGCGAGCCGTGCGTCGTGGCCAACTTCGTCGAGTCGCTCGACGGCGTGGTGGCCGTGCCGGGGCTGCCGCGCTCGCACGCCGTGATCGGCGACGACAGCGAGGCGGACAGGTTCGTCCTCGCTCTCGTGCGGGCCTGCTCGGACGCCATCGTCGTCGGCTCGGGCACTCTGCTCGCCTCACCACAGGGGACATGGGGGATCGATCGCGCCTATCCGCCCGCCGCGGACGCGCTGGCCGACCTGCGCGCCCGGCGGGGCCGCTCCGCCCAGCCTCTCGTGGTCGTCGTGACCACCGGCGCCTCGCTCGATCCGGCACATCCGGTGCTCGAGGCCGGCGCGCTCGTGCTCACAACGGCCGGAGCCGCCCCTGGCCTGCGGGCGGCGGTGCCCGGAGCGGCCGAGGTCGTCGCGGTGAACGAGGGTGAGACGGTCGACCTCGCGCGAGCCGTGGCCCTGCTGCGCGACCGCGGCTGCTCCGTGATCCTCACAGAGGCGGGCCCGTCCACCTTCGGGTCGCTCGTCGCCTCGCGGCTCGTGGACGAGCTCTTCGTCACCGTGTCGCCGCTGCTCGCGGGGCGTGCCGCGACACCCCGTCTCGGCCTCGTCGAAGGCGTCGAGCTGCTCCCGCAAACGCGAGTCGCCGGACGGCTCCGCTCGGTGCGAGCGCACGGCTCGCACCTCTTCCTGCGCTACGCGCTCCGCTAAGTGCTGCGGTTCAGCTGCCGGTAGAGCCGGTCGATCAGAGCCGGCATCGCTTCGAGCCGCTCCGTGATCACTCGCAGGCGGTACTCGCGGAAGTGCTCCGGCTCGACCTCGAGCGCGTCGGCGAGCGTGAGCACGACGTCGTTCGAGGGAACCGGGCGATTGCCGTGCACGAGGTGATTGAGGTAGCCCGCCGAGAGGCCGGTGCGCGTTGCGAGCTGCCGGTACGTCACCCCGTGCTCGTCCATCAGGCGCTGCACGGTCTCGCCGAAGCCTTCCTCGCTGAACCGCCGCCGCTTCGCCACAGTTACATCTCCTTGCCCAGCTCGGCAACATCTAATCGCTTCTCGGCGCCGCTTGCACGATTTCTTACGTCGACCTTGCCGTCTTCGAGGCTCTTCCGGCCCGCCGTGATGCGAATCGGGCAGCCGATCAGGTCGGCGTCGGCGAACTTCTCACCGGCCCGCTGGTCGCGATCGTCGAGGAGAACGTCGAGCCCGGCTGTCGAGAGCGCCTCGGCCGCCTGCAGCGCGACTTCCTCGGCGCCCGGGAGCGCCACGACGTGCACGTCGTAGGGCGCGAGGGCCTTCGGCCATACGATCCCGTTCTCGTCGTGCGACTGCTCGACGACGGCCGCCATCGTGCGCGCGAGGCCGATTCCGTAGCTGCCCATGACGAGCGGCTTCTCCCTCCCGTCCTCGTCCAGAAACGTCGCGCCGAACGCCTTCGAGTGAAACGTGCCGAGCTTGAAGATGTGACCGACCTCGACGGCCGTCTGCACGCGGAGTGTGCCGCCGCACTCGGGGCAGGCGTCGCCGTCCTTGGCCTGGCGGATGTCGGCGAAGGTGGGCTCGTAGTCGCGACCGGCCTGGACACCGCGCAGGTGGCGGCCGTCCTCGTTCGCGCCGGCGACGTACTGCCCCTCGCGGAGCGCCTCGTCGGCGATCACGTCGAGGTCGACGCCGACCGGCCCGAGCGAGCCTCCTCCGGCCCCGAAGGCCGCGCGAATCTCGTCGTCGGTCGCGGGCCGGAACGCAGCCTCGAAGAACGTCTCGAGTTTCTCGGGGCTGAGCTTGTCGTCTCCCCGGACGAGCGCGAGCACGAGCCGGTCGCCGGTCACGACCGGAAGCGCCTTCGAGGTCGCGGACTCTGCGATCGAGAGGAACCCGGCGAGCTCTTCGATCGTCCCGACGCCGGGGGTGTCCACGACCTCGGGGGCGTCGAGCGCCGGCGGCAGCTCGGGCGGAGGCGGCGCGCCGCGCGCGGCCTCGGCGTCGGCGAAGTAATCGCCGTTCTCACAGCGCATCAGCTCGTTCTCACCCGAGCCGGTCGGGGCGAGGAAGCCGAGGGAGCTCTTGCCACCCATCACCCCGGACTCCGCCTCGACGAGGTACGCCTCGAGGCCGCAGCGCTCGAAGATCCGGCCGTATGCCTTCTCGTGCCGCTCGAAGGCGGCGTCGAGCCCGGCCTCGTCGGCGTCGAAGGTGTACGAGTCCTTCATGATGAACTCGCGCACACGAAGGAGGCCGCCGCGCGGGCGCGGCTCGTCCCGGTCTTTGGTCGAGAAGTGGTACCAGACCTGCGGCAGCTGCTTGTACGACTGAATCTCGCGCGCGAGGAACGTCATCGACTCCTCGTGCGTCCACGAGAGCACGAACGGACGGCCGCCGCTGTCCGTGAGGTGGAAGAGGATCGGGACGTCGATGCGCCCCGTCGTCTCCCAGAGCTCGGCCGGGGTCAGCGTCGGCGAGAGCATCTCCTGGCCGCCGATCGCGTTGATCTCCTCGCGGATGATCTGCTCGATGCGCATGTGCACGCGCCAGCCGAGCGGCAGCATCGCCCACAGCCCCGCTCCGATCTGACGGATGAAGCCGCCGCGCACGAGGAGCTGGTGCGAAGCGGCCTCCGCGTCGGCGGGCGCGTCGCGCAGCGTGGGCAGGAAGAGCTGTGAGGCTCGGGCGATCATCGGCGTTGTCGCCTTAGGCTATTCGAGCGGGATCAGGGAGGCTTCGGCCATCGCCAGAGCAGCGGGCTTCGCCATCTTGAGGCGCTTCGGCCGGTGCATGCCGTCGGCGATCCACTTGTCGATCTCGTGGAAGAGCTCGTCGATCAGGATGTCGGAGCTGACCTTTTTCAGGACATGGCCGTGGGCGTAGATGAAGCCGACGTCGCGGCCGCCCGCGATGCCGAAGTCCGCGTCGCCCGACTCGCCCGGGCCGTTGACCGCGCAGCCGAGCACCGCGACCTCGAAATGCTGCGGATAGTTCTCCAGCCGCCGCTCGACTTCCTCGGCGAGCGTGTGCACGCCGACGTTGTCTCGACCGCAGCTCGGGCAGGCGATCATCACCGGACCGCGCTCACGTAGCCCGAGCGCCTTGAGGATCTCGTAGGCCGTCTTCGGCTCCTCGACCGGATCGGAGGAGAGCGAGACGCGGATCGTGTCGCCGATCCCCTCGGCGAGCAGGGTGCCGATTCCGACGGCGCTCTTGATCGAGCCGGCAAAGACTGTCCCGGCCTCGGTCACACCGAGGTGGAGCGGGTAGCCGACCTTCTCCGAGAGCATCCGGTAGGCGCGGATCATCGTGGGGACGTGGCTCGACTTGACGGAGATCTTGAAGTCGTAGAAGTCGAGGCTCTCGAGCAGCCGCACCTCCTCGAGCGCGGCTTCGACGAGCGCCTCGGCCTGGTCCTTCTGCGCCAGCTCCTCGAGATGCTTCGGGAGCGAGCCGGAGTTCGCGCCGATCCGCATCGGGGTCCCCTTGGCCTTCGCGGCGCGGACGACCTCTGCGACCTTGTCCGAGCCGCCGATGTTGCCGGGGTTGATGCGCACGGCCGCGACGCCCTGGTCGATCGCCTTCAGCGCCAGGCTCGCGTTGAAGTGGATGTCCGCGATGATCGGGACCGGCGAGAAGCGGACGATCTTCGAAAGCGCCTCTGCGTCCTCCGTCTTCGGGACCGCGACGCGGACGATCTCGCAGCCGGCGCTCGCGAGCGCCGCGACCTGCGCGGTGGTCGCCTCGACGTCATGCGTCTTCGTCGTCGTCATCGACTGGACGACGACGGGGGCGCTGCCGCCGATCGCGACGCCGCCGACCGAGATCTGCCGCTCGCTGGCCATCCGGGAACCAGTCTAGCCAGGCGGAATCCGGCGCAATCGCGCCCTCAGAGGACGCTGAGGCTCGTCAATGCGGCGGGCCGGAGACGTCGTTCGAGAACGCGATCACGAACACGAGCAGGATGAACGCGATTCCGACGACGGAGACCCGCTCGTAGACCTCCCGGGCGAGCGCGCGACGGCGGATGCCCTCGATCAGCGAGAAGAGGATGTGACCGCCGTCGAGCGGCAACAGCGGGAGCAGGTTGAGCAGCGCGAGCGACATGCTCACGAACGCGAGGATCTGGAGGTAGTACGTCAACCCGACCTGGAGCTCGCTGTGCGAGACGCGGACGATCCCGACGGGGCCGGACAGCTGGCTGCGGCCCCGGTGGGAGAACAGCCCCTTGAGTCCCGTGGCCGTACCGGTCACCACGCCCCACAGATCCGATCCAGCGGTGGTGGCCGCCCTGCCGGGCGGGTAGGTGACCAGGTGCGCAGCCGGCGAGAAACCGAAGATCCAGCGGCCCTGCCGGCGAATGGTTTGACGAGGGCCGACGGTCACCCTGCGTCCGTTGCGGCGCACGGTGAGCGTGACCGGGCCTCCATGGCTCGACCGGATCTGACGCGAGATCTCGGAGAACGTGCGGGTCGGTCGACCGTCGACGGCGACGACCCGGTCTCCGGCCTGCAAGCCGGCGGCGGCGGCGGGCGTCCCCGACTCCACGGCCGCGACGGTCGACGTCGGGCGTTGCGACGGCCCGCCGCTGACGGCGAAGACCACGAACAGGATGAGAAACGCGACGAGGACGTTCGCCAGCGGCCCCGCGGCGATGACCGCGACCCGCTTCCACGTCGCGGCGCGCCAGTACGCGTCGGGGGCTGTGCCCTCCTCCACGTCACGGATCCCTCGCTCCGCCGAGCGCCTCGCACCCGGCGAAAGATGCGCCTCGTCCACGTCACGGGCGAGCTCCGCGTGTGCGCGCCGCGCTTCATCGTGGTCCCCCGCGTCGAGAGCACGCCGGACGGCGCCCACGGACGGAGCGAGGCTCGGTTGCTCGCGCACGGCCGGGTCGACGTACGCGTGCAGGTCTCGGGCGGCCGGGCGGTGCATACCCGGGATGCGCACGAGGCCGCCGAGCGGGATCATCCCGATTCCGTATTCGATCCCCTTGCGTCGCACCTTCACGAGCGCGGGCGGGAAGCCGATGTAGAAGCTGCGAGGCCGCATCCCGACCGCGAGGGCGACCGAGAAGTGCCCGAGCTCGTGCACGAAGACGAGCAGGACGAGGCCGCCGATGACGACGAGCCACATCACGCCGCGGCCAGCGCTCCTGCGGCGATCGCACGTGCCGCGCGGTCGGCCTCGACGAGATCGTCCAGGTCGCGGACGGGCTCAGTGCCGGAGGTTGCGAGTGTCTCCCCCACGACCTCCGGGATACCGAGGAACGGCAGGCGGCCGGCGAGGAACGCGGCGACCGCGATCTCGTTGGCAGCGTTGTAGACGCACGGCGCGCTCCCGCCCTGCTGCCCAGCGGCGCGCGCGAGGGCCAGCATCGGGAACGTGTCCATGTCGGGCGGCGAGAACTCGAGCGTGAGCGATCGTGAGGTCGAGCGGCGGAAGCGGCGTCGCCGCGCGCTCGGGATACGTGAGCGCGTAGGAGATCGGCACGCGCATGTCCGGATAGCCCAGATGCGCGAGCGCGGCTCCGTCGCGGAAGCGCACGAGCGCATGCACGATCGACGTCGGCTGGATCGCCACCTCGATGCGGTCATACGGGACGCCGAACAGGTAGTGCGCCTCGATCACCTCGAGCCCCTTGTTCGCGAGCGTCGCCGAGTCCACGGTGATCTTCGGGCCCATGCGCCACGTCGGGTGCGCGAGCGCCTGCTCGGGCGTCACGTCCTCGAGCTCGGCGCGGGGGCGGCCGCGAAACGGGCCGCCGGAGCCGGTGATGACGAGCGTGTCGATCTGCTCCGGCTCACGTCCCTCGAGGCATTGGAAGAGCGCCGAGTGCTCGCTGTCGACGGGCAGGATCCGGCCGCGACCACGCTCCCGTGCGGCGAGAGCGAGCTCTCCCGCCGCGACGAGGCTCTCCTTGTTCGCCAGGGCGAGGTCGACGCCGCGCTCGAGCGCCCAGAGCGTCGCGTGCACTCCGGCGAAGCCGACGACGGCGTTGAGCACGATGTCGGGCTGCGCGCGCTCGAGCAGCTCGGTGAGGTCGCCTCCGACCTCCTTGAGGGGCGCGTCGACGTCGTCGAGCGGTGTCGAACCGGAGGCGGCGGCGCAGAGCTCGAGCTCCGGGTGCGCCTCGACGATCTCGATCGCCTGGCGGCCGATGGACCCCGTTGCCCCGAGCAGCGCGACGCGCTTCACCCGCCAATTGTAGGAGCGGCTAATGAGAGCCGTACGCGACGACGAGGAAATACGCCGCGGGCGCCGCGAAGAGCAGGCCGTCGATCCGGTCGAGCATCCCCCCGTGCCCGCCGAGGAGCCGTCCGGTGTCCTTCACCTCGAGGTCGCGCTTCACCGCCGATTCGAACAGGTCGCCGATCACTTCCGCGAGCACGAGGACGACGCCCAGCACGATGGCCTGCCAGACGCTGAGGTACTTGTCACGCGTGTCGTAGAGCGCGATGAAGGAGACGAAGACGCCCGCGGCGGCACCGATCAGGAGGCCTTCCCACGACTTGTTCGGGGAGAGGCGTGGCGCGAGCTTGTGCCGGCCGATCAGGCGTCCGCCGAAATACGCGAAGGTGGCCGCCGCAAAAGCCGTGAGCATGACGGTGAACGCGAGCAACCGTCCGTGGTCCTGCATCTCCCGCAAGAGGAGAACGAAGCCGAGCCCGAGCCCGATCCAGGCCGCACCGAGGATCGTCGAGCCGACGGCGGCGGTGGTCGGCGCCCGCGTGCTCGAGACCGCGTGGAGCACGAACGCAAGAACGAACGTCGCGAGGAAACCGCCGAGCAGCCACACGACTCCACCCTTCTCAGCGCCGAAGAGCGCGAGAAGCACGCCGGCGTACACCGCCGGCGCGAGCGGTCGCAACGGGCGCGCCGTCGTCACGAACTCGTGCACGGCGACGCAGGCGGCGACGGCGAGGAGCCCGAAGAGCCACCAGCCGCCGAGCCACAGCATGCCGAGCACGACCGGCAGGCCGACCGCCGCGACCAGGATTCGAGAAGCGAAGTTGCTCAACGTCCGCCGAATCTACGGCGCCGGCGCGCGTACTCCTCGATGGCCGTCCGCAGCTCGTCGGGCCCGAAGTCAGGCCAGAGCGTGTCGGTGAAGACGTACTCGGCGTACGCGGACTGCCAGAGGAGGAAGTTCGAGATCCGACGCTCGCCCGAGGTCCGGATCACGACGTCGGGATCCGGCATCTCGGGCTCGTAGAGGCACGCGGCGAGCGCATCCTCGTCGAGCAGGTGGGGGTCCGATCCGTTCTCGAGGAGCCGACGGGCGGCGTCGACGAGCTCGGCGCGGCCGCCGTAGTCGAACGCGATCCAGAGCTGGAGCCTCGACTTGTCGGCCGTCGCCTGTTCGAGTCGCTCCATCTTCGTGCGCAGCCAGTCGGGAGCGCGGTCGCGTCGCCCGACGAACCGGCAGCGGACGCCCTGCGTGGCGAGGTCCTCGAGCTCGCGCTCGATCGTCTCGCCGAAGATCTCCATGAGCGCCTCGACCTCGCCGGCCTCGCGGCTCCAGTTCTCGGTCGAGAACGCGTACACGACGAGGGACTCGATCCCGAGGTCGATCGCTCCCTCGACGACCGGGCGAAGCGCTCGTGATCCTGCCCGATGACCCTCGGCGACCGAAACGCCATGCTCGGCCGCCCAGCGGCCATTGCCGTCCATGATGATCGCGACGGCATGCGCGACCTCGGGCAGATGCTCATCGGGACTGACGTCGGTCCCGGTGCCGGGTCCGGAGGTCACTAGACCTCCATCACCTCCGCCTCCTTGTGTTTGAGGAGCTCGTCGATCTGCTTCGTGTGCTCGTCCGTGAGCTCCTGGACGCGGCCCTCGGCGCGATGCTCGTCGTCGGCGCCGACCTCGCCGTTGTCCACCAGTTCCTTCAGGTGCCGCATCGCGTCGCGCCGGATCTCGCGGACGGCGACCTTGTGCTCCTCGGCCATGTTGCGCACGACCTTCACGAGCTCCTTGCGCCGCTCCTCGGTCAGCTGCGGAATCGGCAGCCGGATCAGCTTGCCGTCGTTCGAGGGCGTGAGGCCGAGATCCGATTCCATGACGGCCTTCTCGATCGCCTTGATCGAGCTGGGGTCGAACGGCTGCACCGTGAGCATGCGGGGCTCGGGGACGTTGATCGTCGAGAGCTGGCGCAGCGGCGTCTGCGTCCCGTAGTAGTCGACCTCGATGCGATCGAGGAGCGACGCCGAGGCGCGGCCGGTGCGGACCGTCGCGAACTCCGACCGTGCGTGCTCGACCGACTTGACCATGCGGTCCTGGGCCCCCTTGATCAGCTCCTCCGCTGTCGCCACTTCAGCCCTCCTTGTCGGATCCGGCGCCGCCGATGGCGGCGCGGTCTTCTGGCCGGGCGTCGGCGGCTTCGCCGTCGACGCTTCCAGCTGTCGCGATGATCGTCCCGACCTGTTCGCCTGCCACGACGCGCGCGACGTTGCCCTCGGCGAGCTCGAAGACGTGGATCGTGAGGCGATTGTCCATGCAGAGCGAAAGAGCCGTCGTGTCCATGACCTTCAGCCCGCGCTCGATCGCCTCCAGGTGCGTGATCCGCGGCAGGAACTCCGCGTCCGAGACGCGGCGGGGATCCTCGTCGTACACGCCCTTGATGCCGTGCTTGGCCATCAGGATCGCGTCGGCGCCCATCTCGAGCGCGCGCAGCGCGGCCGCCGTGTCCGTCGTGAAGAACGGGTTCCCGGTGCCGGCCGCGAAGATCACGACGCGGCCCTTCTCCAGGTGCCTGATCGCGCGGCGCCGGATGTACGGCTCCGCCACCTCCGAGACCTCGAGCGCGGACATGACGCGCGTGTCGGCTCCCTCCCGTTCGAGCGCGTCCTGCAACGCGAGTGCGTTGAGGAGCGTGGCGAGCATTCCGGCGTAGTCGGCCGTCGCGCGGTCCATCCCACTCTCCGCCGCGGCGGCGAGACCGCGGTAGAAGTTCCCGCCGCCCACCACGAGCGCGATGTCGACGCCCTCGCCGCGGATGCCCGCGACTTCCCGCGCCAGCGCTCGCGTCACGCCGGGGTCGATGCCGTACTCGCGCCCGCCCATGAGCGCCTCGCCCGAGAGCTTGAGCAGCACGCGCCGGAAGGCCGGCGTCTGAGCGGCAGTACCGGTCTCGGTCTCCGGCTGGACGGTCATCCCGCCAGGGAGAACCGCTCGAACTCGAGCACCTCGGCTCCGGCGTCGGAGAGGACCTTGCCGACGGTGAGCGAGCCGTCGTGGATCCACGGCTGGTCGGCGAGCACACCGCCCCGCTCGGCAAAGAAGCGCTTGTCGAGCATGCCGGTGACGATCTTCTCACGCGCCTGCTCGGGCTTCGACTGCACCTCTTCCGAGTTGAGGTAGATCTCCCGCTCGGCGGCGACGAGATCCTCCGGGACGTCCTCGCGACCGATCCAGCGCGGATCCGACCACGAGATGTGCATCGCGAGCTGGCGGGCGAGGTCGGCGTCGCCCCCGCGCGTCTGCACGAGCACGCCGAGCTTGTTCGCGGGCGGGTGCGCGTAGGCGGAGATCGAGCCGCCGTCGACCGCCTCGAAGCGTGCGCCGCCGACGACCGCGATGTTCTCGCCGAGCTTCGCGGTCAGCTCCACGCGCTCGCTCTCGAGCCTGCTTTCTGCTCCGACGCCCTCGGCCTCGACGAGGTCGAGCACCTTCTTCGCATAGGCGAGGAACTCGTCGTTGTTGGAGACGGGCTCCGTCTCGCACCCGACGGCGACCATGGTTCCCCTCGATCCGTCGTCGGCGAGCCGGTAACCGACCTTGCCCTCGGTCGTCTCACGGTCGGCGCGCTTGGCCGCGTTCGCCATCCCCTTCTCGCGCAGGAGGATTACCGCGGCCTGCATGTCGCCGTTCGTCTCCTGCAGCGCGCGTTTGCAGTCCATCATCCCCGCGCCGGTCTGCTCGCGCAGCTCGCGGACGAGCTGAGCCGAGATCTCCGCCGCCATCTACGCCGCCTCCCCGCTGTCGATCGGGTCGCCGGGCGCGGTCTCGGACGCCTCTGTGACTCCCTCGGCTTCGCGAGCCGGTTCCTCGCTCACCGGCTCGGCCGCTGCGGCAGGCTCGACCTGCTCTGCCTCGGCCGCCGGCGCACTCTCGGCGGCCGAGGACTCCGCCGGCGCCTCCTCGGCCTTCTGCTGGAGCTCCTGCGCCGAGACCTTCTGCTTCCCGGCGGAGACGGCTTCGGCGAGCGCGTGCACGACGAGGTTGCACGAGCGGATCGCATCGTCGTTGCCGGGGATGACGTAGTCGGCCTCGTCGGGATCGCAGTTCGTGTCGACGAGCGCGACCACCGGCACGCCGAGCCGGCGCGCCTCGCGCACGGCGAGTGCCTCCTTCTTGAGGTCCACGATCACGACCGCGTCGGGCTGGCGGCGCATGTCGGCGACGCCGCCGAGGTTCTGCTCGAGCTTTTCGAGCTCGCCGGACATCGCGATCCGCTCCTTCGCGGGCAGGAGCTCGAGCTGCCCCTCGTCGCGCAGGCGGCGCATCTCGTGCAGCCGGTCGATGCGGTCGGACATCGTGCGCCAGTTCGTCAGCAGGCCGCCGAGCCAGCGGTGGTTGACGTACGGCATGTCGACGCGCTTCGCCTCCTGCTCGACGGCGTCCTGCGCCTGCTTCTTCGTGCCGACGAACAGGACGGTGCCGCCGCGCTCGGCGACGTTGCGGAGAAACTGCTGCGCCTCGTCGAGCCGCTCCGACGTCTGCGTGAGGTCGATGATGTAGATCCCGCCGCGCTCCGCGAAGATGAAGCGGCGCATCTTGGGGTTCCAGCGCCGCGTCTGGTGGCCGAAGTGGACCCCGGCCTCCAGCAGGTCGCGCATGCTAACTGCGCCCGCCGAGGCCGCCTGAGTCGATTCTGACCCAGTCGAAACTGACATGGAAGCTCCTTCCGGATTCGTTTTTTGTCGTGCGCCGGCGGAGTCGAGGCGCACCCCTCGCGAGGAGAGGCACCCGCGCCGCGGCTGGGCCGCCGGGGAGTCGGGACAGAGACGGCGGGAAGGTTAGCTGCGGGCCGCCGTGAGCGCGGCGGCGAGGTCGGGCGGAAGCGGTGAGGAGACGTCGACCGGGGCACCGGTCATTGGATGCTCGAAGGCGAGCCGCGTCGCATGGAGGAACTGCCGCTCCAGGCCGAGGCTCAAGGCTGGAAGCGTCGTCGGCGGGGCCGCCGACGCCTGGCCGCCAGACCCCGCGGCTCCGCTGCGGCCGGCGGCGACGCCGTAGGTCGGGTCGCCGGCGACGGGGAGGTCGATCGCGGCGAGGTGGACGCGGATCTGGTGCGTCCGGCCGGTCTCGAGCCTGATCCGGAGGAGCGCGTGCCTCGGCAGGAGCTCCTCGAGCTCGAAATGGGTCACGGCGGCGCGGGGCGAGTCCGTGTCGAGCGAGTGGCGGAGCCTGTCGTGGCGGTCGCGGCCGATCGGCGCGTCGATCGTCCCCCGCCTAGACCGTGGCTGCCCGACGACGAGCCCGAGGTACTCGCGGGTCAGCGCGCGACGCCGCACGAGCCGTTGCAGCCGCTCGTACGTTTCCTGCGAGCGCGCGACCACGAGGAGGCCTGAAGTGCCGCGGTCGAGGCGATGGACGATGCCGGGACGGTCCTCCTCGCCGCCGGCGGCGCCGGCGGCGGCAAGAGCCTGCGCAAGCGTCCCTCCCGCGTGCCCGGGCGCCGGGTGCACGACGACGCCGGCGGGCTTGTCCACGACGAGGAGGTGCTCGTCGGTGTACGCGACCGTGAGCTCGGGCAGCGCGACGGGCGGCTCCGCGGCGGCCGGACGCGGCGGCTCGATCGCCAGCTCCTCCCCACCCGCAAGCTTGTGGCTCTTCGGCTGCGCCTCTCCGTCCACGAGCACGGCGCCCGCAGCGAGCAGCCGCTCCGCCGCGGCACGTGAGCCGATCTCCGGCAACGTCGCGAGATGGCGATCGAGCCGCTCGCCCGCGGCCTCCGGCGGGACGACGAGCCGCTTCAGCGTTTGGGAGGCGCGCCGGTGTCGAGCCCGGGGCGTGGCTCTCGCTCCGCGAGCATGAGTGCGGCGAGGAGGGTGCCGACGCCGATCACGATGCAGCTGTCCGCGAGATTGAACGCCGGCCAGTAGCGGAAGTCGAGGAAGTCGGTGACGAAGCCGAGCCGCACGCGGTCGGCGAGATTCGAGACGCTCCCTCCGATCACGAGGCCGAGCGCGACCGGCAACACCGGATGGCGGGCCCCTGAGCGGGCGAAATAGGCGAGCATCCAGCCGATCGCGACCGCGGTGACGATGATCACGGCGGCCGTCGCGTTCGAGAAGAGACCGAAGGCGATGCCGGAGTTCTCGACGTGCCTGATCGTCAACGGGCCGACGACATGGACGCCCTCGCCCAGACGAAGATTGCCGGCCACGAGGTGCTTCGTCGCCTGGTCCGCCACTACGGCGGCCAGCGCGATCGCCGCGAGCGCGAGCCACTGCAGACGCGTGGCTGCGAAGGAGCGAGTAGCGCGCGACAGCGGCGTCAACGCGTCCGTTGCCGAACCCACCCGGACCTCGAGCTGACGGAGAGGCTCGCTCACCCTCCCTCGGCTCTTCGCTTGCAGTCGATGCAGAGCGAGGCCCAGGGATTCGCTTCGAGTCGCTCGCGCGGAATCTCCTTGCCGCAGCTCACGCAGGTGCCGTACGTCCCGTCCTCGATGCGGCGCAGCGCGCCGTCGATCTCGGAGATGACCTGCTCGGCGTTGTCGCCGAGCGTGTAGTCGATCTCGCGCCCGAGGGTCGCCGTCGCCGTCTCGGCGAGGTTGTTGTCGTTCGTCGGTGAGGTCTCCTCGACCTCGTCGTCGAGGGAGCCGGGATGCTCGTCGCGAAGCGTCGCGAGCGCGTGCTCGACCCGCCGGCGCTCGTCGAGGAGGGCGTCGCGGAACGGCCCGGTGTCGATGCTCGTCACCGCCTCTCCTTTCGGCCTCGGTCGTCGGCTGTCGCGGAGGCGAGACGACGCTCGATGAGTGCCGGTCCGACCCCGGTGAGCTCCACGATCTTCTCCCGGGCGCCGTGACCCGAAACGAGTTTCAGGGCGGTGCGGGGTAGCGCGAGGGTCTCGGCCAGGAGGCGGAGGACAGCCTCGTTCGCGCGCCCGCGCTCCGGCGCCTCGGTGACGCGGACCTTCCACGCGTCGCCGTGTCGCCCGACCAGCGTCGTCCGCCCCGCTCCGGGGCTGACGCGTACGCGCAGTCGCGTCGTCTCGGCCGTCATACGCCCAGTGTACGTCCGAGTGAAGGCCGGGACTTACGCAGTGTCTACAGCCTGTTCGGCCGTGCCGTTCTGGGAGCCGTACCAGCTGTGCTCGTCCGTCGTCTCTTCGGACTGAGCAGTGGCCGGCGCCGGCTCTTCGTCCTCTTCGGTCGCGACGTCCCCGAAGGCGGAGAGTGCCTCCTCCAACTGCGCCCGCAGCCGCCGTGACACGTGGGACAGACGCTCGTTCTCGGCGATTGCATGCCGCTGGATCTTGCTCGCCTCGGCGTGCGCCTCCTTGACGATCACTGCCGCCTCGCGGTGGGCTCCGTCCCGCGTCTCCGCCGACGCCTGCTCTGCGGAGACGAGCGTCGTACGCAGCAGGCTCTCCATCTCGCGGAAGCGTGCGAGGTCGGCCTCGAGCTGCTCGACCTTGTCCGCGAGGTCCGCGCGCTCGCGCCAGACGTCCTCGAAGCTCGCCGCGATCTCCTCGAGCAGCTTGTCGGTCGCCGCCGTGCGATAGCCGCGGATCTTCGCGCGCGGCGGTGTCAGGTGTCGTATCTCGACCGGCGTGAGTGTCATGTGGGCTCTCCTCAGGCGTAGTTGTTGATGAGTTGTACGACGATTTGCTCGACGAGCCAGAGCACGATCACCGCGACCATCGGCGACAGGTCGAGCCCGCCCAGCGAGGGCAGGAAGCGCCGGAAGATGCGGAGGTACGGCTCGCAGACGTCGTACAGAAAGCGCTGGATCCGGTCGAGGGTGGGCGAGTACGGCAGCCGCAGCCAGCTCGACAGGATGTACAGGAGGATCGTCAGGGTGTAGACGAGCGTGAAGACGTAGATGAACGTGGTGATGTTTGCGACCGCGTCGCCCACCGGCAGGGTCAAACTGGCCGAGACGCCCATCCGTGAAAGCTTCGCCCTCGGCTGGGCCTTTCCTGTGGCTGAGGTCTACTACGCCTGGTTGAAGAAGCCGCGCTCGAGCATCCGGGCGCGGTCCTCGGCCGACAGCTCCACGTCGCGCGGCGTGAGGAGAAAGACCTTGTCGGCGATGCGCTGCATCCCGCCGTCGAGCGCGTACGTGAGCCCGCTCGCGAAGTCGATCAGCCGCTTCGAGAGCTCCGAGTCGGCCGCCTGGAGGTTGAGGATGACGGGCACGCCGTCCTTGAAGCGGTCGGCGAGCTGCTGCGCGTCGTTGAAGCTGCGCGGGAGGATGAGGTGCACGCGCGACGTTCCGGGGCCGCGGACCGGCTCGAGCTGGCGGACGCGCCGCGACTCGCCGCGTGGGCGCAGGATGCTCGGCCGCGGGGCCTCGGGCTCGGGATCCGTCCAGTCGTCGTCGTAGTCGTGCCGCGAGCGCCGGGCCGGCAGGCGGTGCACGTTGGGGTTCCCGTGATCCTCGGCGAGCTCGTTCTCGGTAAGGTAGCCCTCCTCGTCCCAGTCCTCTTCCTCGGCGATGCCGAAGTAGACGAGGGTGCGGGCCCAGACGTCGGAAACACCCATGGCGCCGCCGATGTTAGCGCTGCCACAGGACTGCGCCGACCCGGACGTAGGTCGCCCCTTCCTCTGCCGCGACTCTGTAGTCCTGGCTCGTCCCCATCGAGAGGTCGCGCAGCCCGTGGAGCTCGGCGAGCTCGCGCAGACGGCGGAAGTACGGGCGCGAGGCGTCCGCATCATCGGTCGCCGGCGGCATCGTCATCAGCCCGCGGACGTCGGGATACGCCTGGAGCAGGGTCGGCAGCTCCTCCGGCGTGACGCCGGACTTCGTCGGCTCGCCGGAGAGGTTGACCTCGACGAGCGCGGGGATGGTGAGCCTCCTCGCTGCCGACTCGGAGGCGAGCGAGTGGCAGAGCTCGCAGAGCTCGCTCACGAGCGGCGCCTTGCGGCTCTGCAGGTGCCCGATGAAGTGCCAGCGGAAGGCGTCGCCGTAGACGTCGTGCTTGGCACGCAGGTCCTGCGCGCGGTTCTCCCCCACCACCTCGACGCCGGCTTCCGCAAGCGCGGCGAGGTCCTCGACCGAGACGTACTTCGTCGCGACGACGACCGTCACCCCCGGTCCCACTTCCTCGCGGATGCGCTCGTAGCGCTCGCGGATCTCAGCCGGCGACGTAGGCGATCACCCCCTGCCGGCCCGTTCGACCGGCGTCTCGCCGGTGGGAGAAGAACGTCTCGGGCTCGCAGGCGGTGCAGCGGTCGACGCGTTCCACGCGCTCGACTCCGGCGGCGCGAAGCGCGCGCTCGGCGCTCGTCCAGAGGTCGAGGCGGCCGTCGCGCACGACGTCCTGGCCGAAGCGCCCGCGAAACGGAGCCGCGACCTCCTCCCCCACCTCGTAGCAGCACGGGCCGATCCCGGGGCCGATCGCGGCCGCGAGGGTGCCCCCGCCCATGCTCTTCCGGCCGGGCGTCGCCGGCTCCGCCGGCGGCGCATCCAGCCTCAGCGCCTCGGCTCCTTCGGCCACGATGCCGGCGAGCAACCCTTTCCAGCCGGCATGGAGGACGGCGACGGCAGGCGTCCTCGCGTCCACACGCGCTACGGCGATCGGCAGGCAGTCGGCGGACATGGCGAGGATCGGCAGGCTCGGCTCGTCCGTCCAGAGTCCGTCTGCGTGCTCGCCGCGCTGCCCGGCAGTGGCCCTGAGCACGCGGTCGGAGTGCACCTGGTAGTTGAGCGCGAGCTTGTCCACGTCGGCGCCGAGCGCGTCGCACGCGATCCGCCGATTCTCGTCGGCCCGCTCGGGTTCGTCGCCGCTCTTGCGCCCGAGGTTGAGCGACGCATACGGCCCCTCGCTCACGCCTCCGACCCGGGTCGTGAAGGCGACCACGTAGCCGTCGAGCTCCCAGCGGATCAAACGTGCTCCTTCGCCCGCGAGAGCAGCTCGTCCCGCGTGTTGAGCTCGGGCTCGTCGACGACCGCGTCGAGGAGCTCGTGCAGGATGCGGCCGAGCTGCGGCCCGGGCCGGATGCCGAGCGCGATCAGGTCGTTGCCGTCGACCGCGAGGTCGCGGATCCGGTGCGGGCTCGAGCACTCCTCCTCCACCACGGAGCGGAAGCGCAGGAGCGCGTCGATCTCGGCGAGCGGCGGCGGCTCTCCGTCGGTCCCGCGCTTGCCGAGCAGGTCGGCGTGCTTGTGATCGAGGAGGTCGAAGGCGAGCTCGTCGCCGTTGCGTCGAAGGAAGCGCCGCGCGCGGCGGGCGTCGCCCTTCCCGGGCTGGAACATGTGGCGGCGCACGATCCGGACGACGCGTTGCCGCAGCGCGTTCGGATACCTGAGTCGGCGCAACGTACCGCCGGCGAGGTCTGCACCGACCTGATCGTGCCCGTGGGCTGCGAAGCCGGGCTTCGCGTAGTAGTGGAGCCGGCCGTCGCGGCCGCGCCAGGCGACGAGCGGCTTCCCGAGGTCGTGGAAGAGCGCCGCGAGCCGCACCTGCAACGGGAAACCCTCGTTCGCAGTGGCCTGCACGACGGCGAACGTATGCTCGTCGACCGTGAGGTCGTGGTAGCGGCTCTCCTGGTCGAAGCCGATCGCCGGAGCGAACTCGGGCAGGAGCTCGACGAGGACGCCGGTGTCGCGCGCCAGCCGCAGAGCGCGGCTGGGCTCGGCGCCGAGCAGGAGCTTCGAGAGCTCGCCCATCCCGTCGGCCGCCAGACCGCCGCCGATGCGCTCGCCCGAGACGAGCTTCACCGCCGGCGCCTCCTCGCGCATCTGGGCGAGCAGCTCCTCGTCCGGCTCGAAGCCGAGCTGCGAGACGAAGCGGAGTGCACGGACGAGCCGCAGCGGATCCTCGCGGAAGCTCTGTGCCGAGACGGTGCGGAGCCGGCGCGCCTGGAGGTCGGCGCGGCCGTCGAGAGGGTCGACGAGCTCGCCCGTCTCGAGCCGGCGGGCCATCGCGTTGACGGTGAAGTCGCGGCGGCGCCATGTCGTCCTCGACCGACAGGGATGGGTCTGCGACGATCTCGAAGTCGTGCCGGCCGGGGCCGGTCGAGACCTCCTTGCGCGGCGGCGCGAACTCGATCCCGGCTCGCGTGAGCTGCCGGATCCTGCCGTCGTTCGGGTGGAAGCGGACACCCACGAGGCGATCGGCGACGACGAGATCCTCGACGCGGCCGTGCGGAGCGAGCGCCGCCCGCAGCCCCTCGGTGTCGACGCCGGGCACGAGGAAATCCGCGTCCTTCGAGTCGAGGCCGAGCAGTTCGTCGCGCACGGCGCCGCCGACGAGGTAGGCGTCGAGCCCGAGCGAGCGGACGTAGTCCTCGATCTCCGGACGCATCCGGCCATTCTCGCCGGACCGTCGGGCAGGCCGGTCTAGAGCAGAGCGATCGCTTCGATCTCGACGAGCGCGCCGGACGGAAGTCGCGCCACCTCGACGGTCGCCCGTGCGGGCGGCTGCTCGCCGACGTGCTGCGCGTAGACGCCGTTCATCGCCTGGAAGTCGTCGAGGTTCTGGAGGAACACGGTCGTCTTCACGAGCCGGTCGAGGCCGGTGCCGGCCTCTTCGAGGATCGCCTTCAGGTTCGCGAAGACCTGCTCGGTCTGCTCCTCGACCCCGCCCGAGATCGCGATGTCCCCCGGCTTCAGGCCGAGCTGGCCCGAGACGAAGACGAAGCCGCCGGCGGCGACGGCCTGCGAGTAGGGCGCTCCCTGAAACGGCGCCGGCGCTGCCTCGGTGCGGACGACGCTCTTGTCGCTCATCGTGCCTCCTGTCTCTCGCAGGCTTCGGCCAGCGCGGCGCCGAGCCCCTTGAAGATCGCTTCGAGCACGTGGCCGCTGTCGGTGCCGTTCAGGAGCCGCACGTGGAGCACGAGCCCGGCGTTCTCGGCCAGCACCTCGAGGAAGCGGCGCGCGACGTCGGTGCCGAGACCGCCGATGCGCGCTTCCGTCAGGTCGACGTTGGTGACGAAGAGCGGCTCGTCGCTCGTCTCGAGGACGACGTACGCGAGCGCCTCGGCCGACGTGAGGGCGCCGGCGCCGTAACCGCGCGCACCATCCGCCCGCAGGGGGCCGGCGAGCGCGTGACCGATCGCCGCCGCCGCCGCCTCGACCTCTGCCTGCGTGTCGCCCGGCTCGGTGTCGAGGACGAGGTCGAACCGCGCGATCTCGGCGAGGCGCGTAAGCAGCTGGTTGAGGACGGGCAACCCCGTCTCGACCGTTGCCACCCCGTGCCCATAGACGTTGACGCGAACGCCTGCCGCAGCTTGCTCGCTCATGCCTCTGAGGGTAACCGCGCTTTAGGCGTCGACGCGCTCGATCTGCGCGCCGAGGGCGCGGAGGCGGTCGTCGATGCGCTCGTAGCCGCGATCGATCTCGGCGACGTTGCCGATGACGGAGCGTCCGGTCGCGCACAGCGCGGCGATGAGGATCGCCATTCCGGCGCGGATGTCCGGGCTCGTCAGCCGCTGCCCGTAAAGGCGCGACGGGCCGCTCACGACGACGCGGTGCGGGTCGCAGACGATGATCCGCGCGCCCATCGAGACGAGCTTGTCCACGAAGAACAGCCGGTTCTCGAACATCTTCTCGAAGACGAGGATCGTCCCCCACGCCTGGGTCGCCACGGCGACCGCGATCGACGTGAGATCCGCCGGGAACGCCGGCCAGGGGCCGTCCTCGATCTTCGGCACCTGGTCGCCCAGGTCGTTCTGGATCACGAGCTCCTGGTGTGGCGGCACATGCAGCCAGTCGTCTCCGAGCTCGACCTCGATCCCGAGGCGGCTGAACGCGGTGAGGATCGAGATCATGTCGTGCGGAATCACGCCGTCGATGGTGAGGTCGCTGTTCGTGACGGCGGCGAGGCCGATGAAGCTTCCGACCTCGATGTGCTCGGAGGCGATCGCCCACTCCCCTCCCGTCAGCCTCTCGACCCCGCGGATCCGCAGGACGTTCGACTCGATGCCCTCGATCTCGGCGCCGAGCGAGACGAGGAAACGGCACAGGTCCTGCACGTGCGGCTCGCAGGCGGCGTTCCCGATCGTCGTCTCGCCCGGAGTGAGCACGGCCGCCATCACCGTGTTCTCGGTCGCCATCACGCTCGCCTCGTCGAGGAAGATCTCGGCGCCGCGCAGCCCTTCCGTCTGCATCTCGTAGCGGCTCTCGATCTCGATCGTCGTGCCGAGCCGCTGCAGGGCGTGGATGTGCGGATCGAGCCGGCGCCGCCCGATCACGTCTCCTCCGGGCGGCGGGACACTCGCCCGGCCGAGCCGGGCGAGCAGCGGTCCTGCGAGCAGGAACGACGCCCTGATGCGCTCGGCGAGCACCGGATCGACCTCGTAGGACGAAAGGCCCTGCGGGTCGATCCGCACCTCGTTCGGCCCGGTCCATTCTGCGCTCGCACCCGTGGCCGCGACGAGCTCGATCATCGTCTCGACGTCGCGGATGCGCGGGACGTTCGAGAGCGTGACCGGATCGTCGGCGAGCAGGCACGCCGAGAGGATCGGCAGCGCGCCGTTCTTGTTGCCCGAGGCGCGGATGCGGCCGTTGAGCGGGTTTCCGCCCTCGATGACGAGGGCTTGCGGCGCCGTCGCGACGGACATGCCGGGCTAGGATAGCCGGGCTTTGGAGCCGACTCGCGAACGTGCCTGGGAGACCCTCACGCGCTACACAAAGAGCGAGTCGCTGCTGCGGCACGCGCTCGCGGTCGAGGCGTCGACGGCCGCCTACGCGAGGAAGTTCGACGAGGACGAGGAGTTCTGGCGGGTGGCGGCGCTCCTGCACGACTTCGACTACGAGATCCACCCGACGCTCGACCAGCATCCGCAGGACGGCGCTCCGATCCTGCGAGAGGAGGGCTACCCCGAGGAGATCGTCGAGACCGTGCTCTCGCATGCCGAGCACCTGAGCATGCCGCGCGACACGCAGCTGAAGAAGACGCTGTTCGCCTGCGACGAGCTCTCCGGCTTCATCCACGCGTGCGCGCTCGTCCGCCCCACCGGCCTCGAAGGCCTCGAGCCGAAGTCGGTCAAGAAGAAGCTCAAGCAGCCCTCGTTCGCCGCCGGCGTGCATCGCGACGAGGTCTACAAGGGCGCGGAGGATCTCGGCGTCGAGCTCGACGACCACATCCGCACGATCGTCGCGGCGCTCCAGCCCATCGCGACCGAGCTCGGACTACCCGCCTAGCCCGTACCTCCGAGCCCGTCTGCGAGACGGCGGAGGTCGTCGTCGCTCGTCCACCAGCCGCACGAGGCGCGGACGAGGTTGCGGCCCGGCAGCTCGCGGACGACGACGCCCCGCTTGGCGAGAGCCGCCACGAGCCCGGTCGGATCGTCCGGCGGGCGGAACGACACGAGCGTCGACTCGCCCGCCGGCGTCACGATGTCCACGAGCGGCGCGAGCAGCTCGTGGCAACGCGCTGCTGCCTTCGCGGCCGCCACGTAGCGCCAGTCGGGATGCACCCCGAGCGCCGCCTCGAGGCCTGCGAGAGCCGGCGTGCCGATCCAGCCGGAGTCGAACCTCCGCGCCCCGTCCTTGGGGACGAAGGAGCCGTCGGGCTCGTCGTGGCTTTCCGGTGAGAACGAGCTCGGGAGCGCCACGCGCAGCCGCTCGGGATCGCGCACGAAGAGCGCGCCGGAGGGCTCGGGGCCGCACAGCCATTTCTGTGCGGAGACGGTGTAGAAGTCGGCACCCGCCAGGTCGACAGGGACAGCGCCCGCAGACTGCGCGCCGTCGACGAGCAGCGGCGGGCCGTCCGGGCGGCGGAGCCGCGTGAGGTCGAACCGGCGTCCCGTCGTCCAGAGGACGTGCGACACGGCGACGAGCCGCGTTCGCGGCGTCACGGCGGCGAGCAGCGCGTCCTCGTCGGCCTCCGCCACGACGACGTGGGCACCGCTCGCGTGGAGCTGGGCGAGGAGGCCGAAATGCTCCTCGTCGCTGGTGACGATCTCGTCGTCCGCGTCGAGGCCGAGCCCGGCGACGGCGATCTGGCAGCCGCGCGTCGTCGACTCGACAAGCGCGACGAGCTCCCCGGAGGTGCCGAGAACGGAGGCGATGCCACCGCGGACTCGTTCCCGCAACTCGAAGATCTCCTCGATGTACGTCTTGCCGCTTCGGCCCTGGGCGAGATCGCGCTCGAGCCGCTCCCGCATCGCTTCAACGGCTGCCTTCGGGAGCGGCCCTGCGGACCCCGCGTTCAGGTACGCGAGGTGCTCCAGCACCGGGAACTGCGCCCGTGCCTCCTCGAAGTTCACTCGACGACCGCCTCGACGGGTGCGTGATCCGAGAGCACACGACCCCCGACGACGCGCCTCTCCAGCGGCCAAGCCGAAGGGCCGTCACGCAGCTCCAGCCCCCGCACGTAGATCTGGTCGATGCTGCCCGGGAGCGGAGACGAGAAGCCGACCGCCGCCGGCGAGACGAGGTTCGCGTCGCCGGCGACGATCGACCGCTCGGGCGCCAGTGCGAGCACGCGATCGAACTGCTCGCGCTCGCCGTCGATGTGGAAGTTCACGACCGTCACGCCCGCGACCTCGGCGGCATGTGCGATCCGGCGGAGCTTCGTCTCCCCCACGACGTGCTCGCCGGCAGCGCGCGCGGGCTCGCGCGTCAGGATCGCGTCCGCCTCGCCCGTGAACGCCGAGCGCAGCCAACCGTGATGGAGCGCCGTGACGGCCCGGGCGCCGACGGGGAGCAGCGCCCTGCGCGCGACCGCACCGCACGCGTGCATCCCGCTCCAGCGCTCGAGATGCGGCAGCGACCAGACGGGCAGCTCCTGCAGGCAGACGACGTCGGGACGGTCGCGCGTCACGAGCTCGATCATCTGCATCAGGAACGCCCGGCGTCCCGGCGGCGAGGGCTTGCCGTGGAAAAGGTTCCAAGTCCGCACGAGCATGGGCACGGCGTAGCGTACGAGGCCGTGCGCGTCCTGCTCGCCGATCCCCCGGCCTTCACGCCGCCGTACGACCACGAGCTCGCCGAGGCGCTCGCGCGGGCGGGCGCCGAGGTCGAGCTCGTCACGTCTCGCTTTCGCTTCGGCGCCGCGCCGGAACCGGTCGGATACCAGCGTCGCGAGCTCTTCTACCCGCTCTCGTCGCGCGTCTTCGGGAGGTCGGTGCTGCGCGTGCCGGTCAAGGTCGCGGAGCATCCGCTCGGGCTCGCCTCGCTCCGCCGCTTCCACGCCGACGTCCTCCACGTGCAGTGGCTGCCGGCGCCGGAGCTCGACGCGTTCCTCTTCCACCCGCACCTGCCGTCGGTCTTCACGGCGCACGACCTGCTTCCTCGTCGCACCGCGCATCGCACGGATCTGTGGCGACGGCTGTTCGCCCGCTTCGACCGGATCGTCGTGCACAGCGAGAACGGCGCCGAGACGCTCGCCGAGTTCGGCGTCGAGCGGGAACGCCTCCGCGTCATCCCCCACCCCGTGTTCCCGACCGACCCGGAGCGCCGGGACGACGGCCGCACGGTGCTCGCTTTCGGGATGATCCGGCCGTACAAGGGGCTCGGCGACGCGATCGAGGCCGTGCGGCAGGCGGGTGACGTGCGGCTGCTCGTGGCGGGAGACCCGCTCGAGCCGGTCGAGCCCTACCGCGCGGCAGCCGACGGGCTCGAGGTGGAGTGGCGCCTCGGCTACCTCGCGCAGCCGGAGATCGACCGCGCCTTCGGCGAGGCCACGGTCGCCGTCTTCCCGTACCGGCCCGAGCTCGACCAGAGCGGCGCCCTCCTGCGAGCGCTCGGCGCCGGAGTGCCGGTCGTCGCCTACGACGTCGGCGGGATCGCAGAGCCTGTGCGGCGTTTCGAGGCCGGCCGCATCGTGGCCGCAGGGGACGTCGCCGGTCTCGCGGCGGCCCTCCACGAGCTTCTCTCCGACGACGAGGCGCTCGTGCAAGCTCGCAAGGGTGCGCAGCGGGCGCGCGAGGAGCTGACCTGGGACGCATCCGCAGAGGCGCACCTCGCCGTATACCGGGAGATCACATGAGGCTCCGCCGGGACCCGTTTCGCGACGTGATCGTTCGCCAACTCGACCTCTTCGTCGAGGACGAGGCCGACCTCCTCGAGGAGTGCCGCGCCAGGTTCCGCACCTACCACCACGCGGACCGCGAGGAGCGGGAGGAGGCGTACGGCGACTGGGTGGACGTGGTCGAGACCGCGACGGAGGCGCTCGCGGACATGCGCGACCGGTTCGCCGGAACGCTCGACGAGGATGCCGCCGAGGTGTACGAGGACGCCTTCAACCGCGCCGTCCGGAAGCGCTGGCCTGACCTCGGCCTGGAGATCGAGAACCGCTGATGCCCCGCATCGAGGACTATGCGCTCCTGGGCGACCTGCAGACCGCGGCGCTCGTCCACCGGGAAGGCTCGGTCGACTGGCTCTGCTTCCCCCGTTTCGACTCCGGCGCGTGCTTCGCAGCACTACTCGGCGGGCCGGACAACGGCCGCTGGCTCCTCGCGCCGTCGACGGCGGCCACGAGCACGCGCCGCTACCTCCACGACACGCTCGTCCTCGAGACGACCTGGCAGACCGAGGACGGCTCGGTCGCGCGCGTGCTCGACTTCATGCCGCCGCGCGGCGAGGCGCCCGACATCGTGCGCATCGTCGAGGGCGTCAAGGGCCGCGTCCACTTTCGCTCGGAGCTCACGATCCGCTTCGACTACGGCCGCATCGTCCCGTGGGTGCGCAAGCGCAACCACGAGGAGGACACGCGGGTCGCGATCGCCGGCCCGGACGCGCTCTGCTTCCGTGGGCAAGCGGCGACACGCGGCGAGGACATGCGGACGGTCTCGGAGTTCTCGGTCGACGAGGGCCAGCGCGTCCCGTTCGTGCTCACGTGGTTCCCGTCGCACAAGGACGTTCCCGAGGCGATCGACCCCGAGCAGGCGCTAGCCGACACGGAAGGTTTCTGGCGGGAGTGGAGCGAGGCGTGCCCGCTCGGGCTGAGCGACGACTGGAACGCACTGGTCCGCCGGTCGCTCATCGTGCTCAAGGCGCTCACGTACGACCCCACCGGCGGGATCGTCGCCGCGGCGACGACCTCGCTGCCGGAGTGGATCGGCTCGGTGCGCAACTGGGACTACCGCTACTGCTGGCTCCGCGACGCGACGCTCACGCTGCTCGCTCTCCTCCACTGCAACCACGCCGACGAGGCGGGCCAGTGGCGGCGCTGGCTGATTCGTGCGGTCGCGGGCGACCCCGCGGACGTCCAGATCATGTACGGCGTCGCCGGCGAGCGGCGCCTGAGTGAGTTCGAGCTGCCCTGGCTCGACGGCTACGAGGGGTCGCGACCGGTGCGGGTCGGCAACGCGGCGAGCGAGCAGCTCCAGCTCGACGTCTACGGGGAGGTCCTCGACTGCTTCTACCAGGCGCGCCAGCACGGCCTGCCGCTCGATCCGCAGGGGTGGGCGATTCAGCTCGGCCTGCTCGACCATCTAGCGGACGCCTGGCGCGAGCCCGACGACGGGATCTGGGAGATCCGCGGCGGACGCCGTCACTTCGTCCACTCGAAGGCAATGGCGTGGGTGGCCTTCGACCGCGCGGTGCGAACGGTCGAGGAGCACGACTTCGAGGGGCCGGTCGACCGCTGGCGAACGATCCGCGACGAGATCCACCGGGACGTCTGCGAGCGCGGTTTCGACCCCGAGCTGGGCGCCTTCACGCAGTCGTACGGCTCGCGGGAGCTCGACGCGAGCCTGCTCCTGCTGCCGCTCGTGGGCTTCCTCCCCGCCACCGACTCGCGTATCCGCGGCACGATCGAGGCGGTCGAGCGGGAGCTCCTGCACGACGGCTTCGTGCTCCGCTACCGGACGAGCGAGTCGGCGGCCGACGGCTTGCCTCCGGGCGAAGGCGTGTTCCTGCCGTGCTCGTTCTGGCTCTGCGACTGCTACGAGCTGCTCGGCCGCCACGCCGACGCGCACGAGCTCTTCGGGCGGCTCGTCGAGCTCGGGAACGACCTCGGGCTCTACGCCGAGGAGTACGACCCGAAGGCCGACCGCCTGCTCGGGAACTTCCCTCAGGCGTTCACCCATCTCGCGCTCGTGAACACGGCCTTCAACCTCGCGCCGCACCTGCCCTCGCCGATGCACCGTCGGCACGCGACTCCGCACTAGCGGCTGCCGAGTGCGCATCGTCGATGGCCCTCGCTTGAACGGCGAACGCGGCCCCGCGGGATGGGCGTGCCACAATCTGCTCGTGCGCGTCGCGCTTGCGGCAATCGCTCTTGCTCTAGGCCTCGCGGCCCCCGCCCTGGCTGCAAGTCAGAGTCGGCACTTTCTGATCCGCGTCGGGCATACACGCACCTTCGCAGCCGCCCACACGGGCGATCGGATCACGTGCCGGGCGCGCCGCCATTCCGTGACGGCGGCCGTCCCGCCGAAACCCGAGGGAGCCTTCAAACAGCTGACGATCACACCGACGCGGCGTCTCGCGATCACGATCGGCCGCAGGGCTGACGGTCGCGTGTGGGCGCTCTGTCGCTGGCGCTGAGGCCCGCTCTGCGGTCCGGCGAGGACCTAGGGCCCCTTGCTCACGGTCAGGCTCACCTTCCCCCCGTGTCTCAGGTGGGTTCCCGGCTTCGGCTTCTGCGAGGCCACGCGACCCTTCCTCAGCGTGGTCGAGGAGACCTGCTCGACCGTACCCGCCGAGCAGAAATGCGCTGCGAGCGCGCGCTTGGCGGCGGCGAGCGTCTTGCCCGTGACCTTCGGGACGACGCAGTTCGCGAGCGCAAACCTCGCGGTAACCGCGAGAACCTCGTTGGCGGTGAGCTTGCACGCGCTCCTGCCGGTGCACGCTCCCGACCAGCCGGCGAAGCCCGAGCCTCTGGCGGCCTTCGCCTTCAGGGTCACCAGGCTGCCGAACGTGAAGGCGTGCGAACAGGTCTTCTGCGAGCAGCTGATCCCCGACGGCGTGCTCGTGACCTTCCCGGCACCGTTCCCCGACCGGTGCACGGTCAGGGTCTGCGCCGGCGGCTGGGTGTACGTGAACGACCCCACCGCAGCCGGCACGCCGGCCGACGCCTCGCTCTCGACCGTGTCGAGAGTCACCGGAACCGTTGCCACTCTGCCCGGCGGGGCGGTCACGGTGACCGTGTTCGTCGAGCCGCAGTCGAGCAGCGCCTCGGCGTTGGTCAGGTTCAGCGCCGCCACGCCCCCGAAGGAGACGTTGGTCACGCAGCCGAGGTTCTCGCCGGTGATCGTCACGGCGGTTCCTCCGGTCGCCGGCCCGGAGCTCGGCGTGATGGAGTCGATCTTCGGATTGCCCGGCGGAAAGAGGATGAAGAGGTCCGCCGTGTCGCCGGCGAGCGAGCTCGGCGACGAGCAGTCGGTGACCGTGCACACCTGGGTGTCGACGACCGCCGGATTCTGAGCCACCGTCTTCGTGGTGAGCTTCGTGTCGCTCGCCACGGTGAGGTTGAACTGCGTGCCGACCGAGAACGGTGTGGCGATGTCGTTGAACGTCACGAGGGTGGCCTGGTTGGCGAATCCCGAGCCGTGAATCTCGATCGGCGTGCCGCCCGTGTCCGGCCCGGCAGGTTGCCCCGCTGTCGGCCCGGAGGTCGCCGCCACGCTCGAGACCGTCGGGATACCGGCATAGGTGGCGTTCACCTGATTCGACAGGCCTGCCGCGGACATGACGCTGACCGGGACGTTCGCCGGGCCGACGGTCAGCGACGCGAACGCCGGCGCCTCGATCTGGAGCTCCGTGCCGGTCTCGCTGACGATGTTGAAGATCTCCTGCTGCGAGGAAGCCAGCGTCGAGGCGCCGAAGTTGACCCAGTCGAGGGCGGCGAGGTTGAGGCCCTTTCCGTGGATCGTGACGACCGAGCCGCCCTCCTCGCTTGCAAGCGAGCCGGGGCCACCAGCGGTCGAGATCGAGGTGATCGCCGGCGTGGGGACGTAGTCGTACTCGGTCGCGGCGGGCGCAGCTTCGTCACCCGCCGGTAGGGGGATCACACCGTTGTCGTCGAACGAGACCGCGCCTTCGTAGAGCGGCAGGATCGTGGAGTTCTTGCTCGTGCCGTCGGGCGTCGTCACCTCGACCTGGGTCTGGCAGATGTCGTTCGCGGCGTTCTCGCTCGCGTCGAACTCGGAGCCGTCGTGGACGCAGGACGTCAGGCCGTTCTGGAACGCCGGAACCGTGACCGAGATCTGTGTCCCGTCCGCGTTGACCGTGAAGTTGCCTGCGCCCGCGCTGACTCCGCCGAAGGTGACACCGGTCGCGCCCGTGAAGCCGGCGCCGTAGATGTCCACGGTGTTGCCGCCGGCGTCCGCCCCGGTGTAGCTGTGCACGCTGGTCACGGTCGGGAGCGCTTGCGACGATCCGTTGTCGTCCACGAAGGTGAACCAGCTGTTCGCGGTGGCGGCGCTCGACTCGCCGTCCGTGAGCGTCACGATCACCTGCACGCGCCCCGCTCCGTCCGTCGTCTCCTTCGGGGGGATGACATCGCTCGCCGGCGGCAGCTTTGCGACGATCTCGGTCGGGCTGAGCACGGTCAGGGCGGGGCTGGGCGGAATCGTGAAGTCTCCGACCTGGAGGCTGCCGACCTTGGAGACTCCGTTGCTCTCGAAGTTCGTGCCCGTGATCGTCACGGTCTTGCCCGCTTCCGAACTGAGCTCGAACCCCGGCGAGACGCTGGTAACGGTCGGCCGTGTGGCGGCCGGAGCCTGGTTGCAGAGGTAGAACGCGAGCCCGGCCTTGCCCCCCGGCTGGGTGAGCTGCGGGGTGCCGAGACCCGAACCCATGTCGTACCCGGTCGTGGCCTGGAACAGGTTCGAGTCCCCGAAGGGATCGTTGTTCCCCACGGTGATGTCGTTGAACGACGCCGCGTACGCCGTCGGGTTCGACGCTACCGCGTAGAGCAGTGGGCTGACGAAGCCCACGCCGTTCGCCGTCGCCGGATTGCTCTTGCACGTGGCCGACGCGTTGACGTCCGCCAGCATGCCCGCCCACATCGGGGCCGCCGACGAGGTGCCGCCGATCGTGAGCCAGCCGCCGAACGCGTCGCTGAAGATGGTGATCCCGCCGGTGAACTCGTCGGCGTCGGCACTGACGTCGGGCAGCTGGCGGCAGGCGGGTTCAAGTGATCCCCCACTCGTGTCGGACAGGCAGAAATCGGTTCCCATGAAGCTCTCCGCCGCCGTGACGGCGCCCGAGTTGCTCAAAGCGCCCGCGCCGCCCGGCACCAGCGAGTTGATCTGCCAGGCCGGCATCGGCCAGGACTCGGAGATGCCGCCGCCGGCCGCTCCCCCGACGGGACCGTCGTTCCAGACGTGCTCGGAGGCAGGCTGGGTGGCGTCGTCGATCGTCGTGCCGCCGGCAGCCACGACATAGGGCTGGCTCGAGGGGTCGTTGACGGACAGGATCGGGCTGACCGGCGACGTCGTCCCGAAGGAGTTGCAGTCGTCGCTGCCCTCGTCCCCGGCGGCCGAGAAGACGGTCTGGCCCTGGGCCGCCGCCTGCTCGAAGATGACGTTCTCGGCCTGCTGGACGCCCGGCGAGCCTTCCTCGAGGCCCTGCTCGCAGAACCCCCAGCTCGTGGAGACGATCTGGTCGACGTCGTCGTTGACGATCCTGGCGTACTCGTCGAGCGAGCCGAAGGTGGTGTTCGGGGCCTGGTAGACGTCGATGTTCGCGCCCGGAGCGAACGCGGAGACGTCCTGGACGTCGAGGATCGACTCGCCCGAGCCCGGTCCGCTGCCTGGGCCTCCGTCCACGTTGATGGTGTGCAGGCGGCCGAGCATCGCCGCGGCCCGGGTCGCGCCGAAGTAGCACGTGTCGAAGGTCTGGAGATCGCTCGTCGCGAACGGCTCCAGCTCGTAGACGGCGATGTGCTGGCCAACGCCGGTGTCGCCGGCGCCGTACAGGCCGAAGACGCCGTACGCATTCGCGATCTGGTCGTCGGTCAGGCCGCCGAAGTCCTGGGCCGCTGAGCTCGCGTCGGCGCACGCGGTCGGTGAGCCCGGGGGATGGGTGAAGCTCGGGGCCTTGGCGGCCGGGTAGGTGCCGTCCGTCGACTCGGAGGCCCGTGGGATTCCCAGCGGCCGAAGCTGCACCGTCGTGTCGAGGCCGACGACCGAGGTCACGTATCGCGCAATCGTCGCCGGCACCTTGAGCGGCGCGGTCCGGGCGTGTCGGAACGAGCCGTTGGCAAGCTTGTACCGCTCGAGCCCCGTCTGGAACTCACTCTCGACCCGGCTCGCGGGAGCGGTGAAGCCGACGATCAGGCCGTCGGGTGCGACATCGGTGACCGTCAATCCTGCAGACCGGAGCTGCGACTCGACCGCGGCGATGCTCGAGGGCGTCGCGCCGAATCTCGCCGCGAACGTGCCGGGGGTCAGGTAGTGGTGGAAGAGCGGCGAGTGCTTGTCGGTCACCTGCGAGATGAAGCTGGTCAAAGCGCTCTCGTCGCGCGGCCGGAGCACGATGGCGCCGGAGAGGGTCGCCGACGGCGAGACCGCTCCGAGCTGCTTCGCGCCCTTGGGGATCAGGGGCTTTGGCGCGACGATCCTCGTACCCGTGGGGCCTGCAGCACCGGCCCCCGCAGCCGAGATCGCGCAGCACAGCACTGCCACGAGCGGCGCCGCTGCCAGCGCTCGCAAACGCACGACCCGCTCCATGCACATCCTCCTATCGCACAGCAACAGCCGCCCCCGACTGCGGCCCCAACGGCGAACCGAGCTATCGCACAAGGGAAATGCGATGTCAACTTTGACGTCGGCCGCCCCAAACGGTTTGCGGCTCGGGCCAGAGCTAGCGGTGCCCGAAGTGGTGGGCACGCGGCAGGGCGGCGTGGACGTCGGCCCCATCGGTCAGTGACCGCGCGAGCGGCGCGAGCGAGACGAGCTCGCGGACGAGGACGTTCCGATTGCGGTCGGAGTGCTCGTAGCGGCCGCGGACGAGCAGCAGCGGCTCGCTGCGCACGACTGCGCGGAACCGCTCGTACACCTGCGGCAGGACGATGAGGTTCACCTGCGCGAGCTCGTCCTCCAGCAGCATGAAGACGACCCCGTTCGCGGTCGCCGGTCGCTGTCGCGCCACCACGAGCCCGGCGAACTGCACCTCCGCCCGGTCCGGTCGCTCTCGCAGCTCGGCGCTCGACAGCGTTCCCTCCGGCAGATGGGGTCGGAGCAGCGCGAGCGGGTGGACGCCGACGGACAGGCTCGTCGTCCGGTAGTCCGTGAGCATCCGCTCCCACACCGTCGGCTCGGGCAACTCCGGCGTCGCGACCGTCGGCTCGAGCGGCAGCGCCAGCTGCTTCGCCTCCCCCGCGGTTCCCGGGACGCTCGTCGGCCGCGGCACGAGGCCGAGCTGCCAGAGGAGCTCGCGGCGCCGCAGGCCGAAGCAGTCACAGGCGCCCGACTCGGCGAGCGCGCGCAGCTCGTCTTCCGAGAGGCCCGTCTTCTGGGCGAGTTCGCGGACGGAGGAATAGGGCCGCTTCGCCGCCACGACCTCCGCGTCGTCCTCCCCCACTCCGGTCACGTACTTCAGCCCGATCCGCACAACGCCGCCTTCCTCGATCGTGCAGCCGACCTCGCTGCGGTTCACGTCGGGCGGGCGCGTCTCCACCCCACGCCTCTGCCCGTCGCGGACGAGTGTCGCCGGTGGATAGAAGCCCATCGGCTGCGCGTTGAGGAGCGCTGCGAGGAACTCCGGCGCGTAGTGGTGCCGCAGCCACGCCGACTGGTACGCGAGCAGCCCGAACGCCGCTGCATGCGATTTCGGGAAACCGAAGCCCGAGAAGGCGACGAGCTTGTCGCAGAGCTCGTGCGCCTTCGTCTCCTCAACTCCCTTCTCGAGCGCGCCGGCGACGAACCGCTCCCGCCACGCCTCGAGCGCGGCGTGCGAGCGCTTGCGGCTCATCGCTCGCCGCAGCCCCTCCGCCTCGCCGACGCTGAAGCCGGCGAGATGGACGGCGACGTCGAGCACCTGGTCCTGGAAGACGACGACGCCGAGCGTCTCGCGCAGCGGTTCCTCGAGCAGCGGGTGGTCGGCCGGCGCGCGGTAGCCCGGATCGTCGCGCAGCTTCTGCCGCCGCTCGACGTACGGGTGCACGGCCTTGCCCTGGATCGGCCCCGGTCGCACGAGCGCGACCTGCACGGTGATGTCGTCGATCGTCTCCGGCCGCGTGCGAAGGACGACCTGCATCTGCGCGCGGCTCTCGATCTGGAAGCAGCCGACGGTGTCGGCGCGCTGGATCTCCTCGAACACGTCCGGATCGTCGAGCGGCACGCGTGAGAGGTCGATCTTCTCCCCACGGTGACGCGCCACCAGGTCGACGCACTCCTCGACCGCCGACAGCATCCCCAGCCCGAGCAGGTCGATCTTGAGGAAGCCGGCGTCGGCGCACGAGTCCTTGTCCCACTGGCACATCTGCCGCCCCTCCATCGCCGCCGGTTGCACCGGCACGAGCTCCACGAGCGGCCGTGAGGAGATCACCATCCCGCCCGGATGCTGGGAGATGTGACGCGGCAGGCCGGAGATCTCGGCGCAGAGGGTGCCGAACGCGCGCCAGCGGGGTGAGCGGAGCTTGGTGGCCGCGTCGGGCAGCGCGGCGATCTCGTCGGCGACGCGCTGCGCGTTCCAGCCGTCCGTCAGCCGGGCGAGCCGCTCGAGGTCGGCGTACGGGAGACCGAGCGCCTTGCCGACGTCCCGGATCGCGCCGCGTGAGCGGTAGGTGGCGAACGCGGCTACGAGCGAGGCGTGCTCCTGACCGTAGCGCTCGACCACGCGGACGATGAGCTTCTCGCGGATGTCGCGTGGGAAGTCGAGGTCGATGTCGGGCACCGACGCGAGCTCGCGGTTGAGGAAGCGGCCGAGCGAGAGGTTGTTCTCGACCGGGTCGACGTGCGAGAGGCCGGTCAGGTAGCAGACGAGCGAACCGACCGACGAGCCGCGCCCGCGCCCCGGAGGCAGCACGTGCCGCATCGAGCCGGGGCCGCGCACCTCGAGCGCCACCTCGCGCGCGAGCTCGAGCACCTCCCAGTGGAGGAGGAAGAAGCCGGCGAGGCCGAGCTCGTCGATGAGCGCCAGTTCCTCTGCGAGGCGCTTGCGGACGCGCCGCTTGTGGCCGTTGAGGTTGCTGTACCGCTCGGCGAACGCGCTTTCGCAGACGCGGCGCAGCTGGACGATCGCCGGCTCCTCGCCGTCGGAGAAGTCTGGATAGCGGTAGCCGAGCTCCTCCGTCAGGTCGAACTCGAGCCGCCGGGCGAGCTGAGTGGTCTCGTACACGGCTTCCGGAAAATCAGTGAAGCGATCGCGCATCTCCTGCGGCTCGAGGAGAACGGACTCGTGGTTGCCGCGCCGTTCGCGCTCGCAGCCCTCGAGCGAGGTGCGGCAGCGGACGGCGACGAGTACGTCCTGGAGCGCGGCCCGCCTGCGGTCGTGCGCGTGGATGTCTCCGGTCGCGACCGTCCGGACGCCGAGCGTCTCGGCGAGGTCGCGCAGGTGCGCGTTCCGTCGCACGTCGCCGCGCTCGTACGGGCGCTGGAGCTCGACGTAGAAGCGCTCCCGGCCGAAGGCGCGCGCGAGCCGTGCCGCCCCGTTCGGGTCGCGGACCGCGAGGCCGTCGCGCGCACAGCCGGAGAGGCAGACGAGCCCATGGTCGAGGTCACTGCTCAGCTCCTCGAGCAGCGCCAGATCGAGCCGGGGAGGCAGTGGCTCGCGGTTCGTCGTGTCCCGCGTGTGCGCATGCGCCGCCGTCAGCAGCCGGCAGAGGTTCGCGTAGCCGCGCGCGCTCTCCACGAGCAGAGTCACGTGAGATTCGTCCGCGAGCGTGACCTCTGCGCCGGTGATCGGCCGCACGCCGAGGTGCTTCGCCGCGTGCGCGAACTCGAGCGAGCCGTAGACGCCGTCGTGGTCGGTGAGCGCGAGCGCCTCGTAGCCGAGTTCCGCCGCGCGGGCGGCGAGCTCCTCCGGCTGCGACGCGCCGTCGAGGAACGAGTACGCCGAGTGCGCGTGCAGCTCGACGTAGGTCATGATCCGCGCTGATGGACGGGCCGTACTTCATTCGACCGGGTGAGGGAGAGCGGATCCGGCAGCACCGGGTCCTCGCCGAGCTGCCGCACATCGAGGCGCTCGAGCTCTTCTTCCCGGCCGACTTCGAGGGCGTCGATCCCCACATCCACGCCGACCACACCGACTCGTTCTACGTGCTCGAGGGCGAGGTCGAGTTCCTCCTGGGTGGCGAGTGGCGTCCTGCGGGCCCCGGCACGTTCGTCTCGGTGCCGCCGAACGTCGAGCACGGCTTCCGTCCGGCCGGAACGGCGATCCGGCTGCTCAACTTCCACACGCCGTACGACGGCTTCATCGAACGGCTGCGGGACTAGCGTCATCCCCGGAGTCTAGGCGAACGTATGTTCGTGCGCTACGCCGTTACGTGCGTCCCGCCGACCCAGCGGTCGATCCCGAGGAGCTCCACTCGATTCGCGTCGCCGGCGAGCACCTTCGCCCCGTTCTCGGTCAGGCGCAGGGGGAGCGCGACGAAGCGCTGCGCGTCGCCGAGCGGCGGTGCCGGCGGCAGTGGCTCGCCGTCCGTCGATTCCAGCAACCGGTTCCCGCCCGTCCCGAGCTCGGCGACGGCCGCATAGAACCAGGTGTCGCCGAGGAACGGTGCCACCTCGGAGTCCTGCGCCGCGCGGAATGCCTCACGCGGAGTGGCGTGCCCGGCCGCGATTGCGGTCAACGCGCGGCGCTCGGTGCCGGAGAGGCCGTCGCCCGGAGCCGGCAGCTCCTCGAGCAGGCGCCGCAGCGCCGGGGCGAGGAACGGCAGCTCGGGCTCCTCGCGCTGCGCCAACTCCGCGAGCGCGGAGGGCTCGGACGCTTGGAACGCCTCCCACGCCTTCGCGGCGGCAGCGATCGTCCCGGCGCTCGCCCGCCGTCGCTGAGGCCAGAGCGTCTCGAGCTCGTCCGCCGTCAGCTCGCCCAGCCCGCGGAAGGACGGCTTGTCGGGGAACGAGTCCACCATGACGAGCTCCAGCTCGGCTCCAGCCTCTTGTGCGAGAGCGAGCACGTCGAGGAGCTGGAGCTGGTCGTAGAGGTCGTGCTCGAACCAGAGGACGACCTCGGCCCCGTCGCCGAGGGCGCGGAGAAGCTGGGCGTCCCGGCGCTCGAGCGAGCCGAGGATCGCGCGCCGGCTTCCCCAGCCCGCGTCGGCCAGGAAGCGGGCCCGCAGGCGGAGCAGCTCGCGACGGGGCGCCGCCGGAACCGGCCCCGCGTGGAGGACGTCCTGCCAGGGGAGCACCGCTCCGCCGAGCGTCGTCTGCCGCAGGGTGTTGCCGGCGCTCTCGCCGTTCGTGACGTGGAGCAGCCTCGGCGGCGTTGTGGGTTCCCGCCCGCGGCGCGCGAGGTACGCAGCGCCACACGTGCAGTGGTCGAGTGAGTCGCACGCGCAGCCGACGACGCGCGCCAACTCCTCACGCATCCGGCGCAGCCCGGCGATCCGGTCGTCGATCTCGTCGATCTTCGCAGCCAGGCGCACGCGCAGCGCCTCCGACGGCGTTCCCGAGCGTCGCAGCGCCTTGAGAACGTCGCCGATCTCGCTCAGCGTGAAGCCGAGCGCCTGTGTCTCCTTGATCGCCCGGAGGAAGCGGACCGTCTCCTCGTCGTAGCGGCGGTGGCCGCTCGGCTCCCGGTCCGGTGCCGGGAGGAGTCCCCGGCGCTCGTAGTAGCGGAGCGTCTCGACGTTGACGCCCGCGCGGGCTGCGACCTCTCCGACCTTCATCGGTGGAGTATGCACCCGTACCTGGGTACGGATTGCAAGCGGCTCTCTAGGCTGACCGCCGTGGACCCGGCACGGCTTTCCCGCTCTCGGCTCTACCTCGTACTTGCTGGCGGCGACGCCGCGATTCTCGAACCCGCGCTGCGAGGCGGCGTGGACATCGTCCAGCTCCGCGAGAAGGAACTCGATGACGAGGCGCTCGTCGGTGCTGCGGAGCCGTTCCGTGCGGCGTGTGCGGAGCACGGCGCGCTCTTCGTGCTCAATGACCGCCCAGACCTCGTCGAGACGTGCGGTGCAGATGGCGTCCACGTAGGCCGAGGCGACATGTCGGTCGAGGACGCGCGGGGGTTCGTTGGACCTGACCGGCTGATCGGGCTCTCAGTGTCGAATCCCGCAGAGCTCGACGACGTCGCAGGTGCCGACTACGTCGGCGTCACCGCGTTCGCGACGCCGACCAAGAAGGATGCAGTCGCGGGCGGTCTCGACCTCCTCCGCGCCGCCGCGCTGACGCTGACGGTTCCGTGGTTCGCCATCGGAGGCATCGAGCTCTCGAACCTCGCCGAGGTCACGGCCGCCGGAGCGCCCGGCGTGGCAGTCGTCCGCGCGATTCGCGACGCCTCCGATCCGGAGGCGGCGGCACGCATGCTCCGCGCTGCGCTAGACCGGAAGCAGTAGGTCGATCTGGTCTCGCCGCCGGTAGTGCTCGAGGCTGGGACGGCTCTCGTCCGGCTTCGCCTGGCGTGTCAGCTCGTCGAACGTCGGCCCGATGCGCTCGTAGACGCCGGGCGGCTCGCCGTGCAGGCGGGCGCGGAGGTAGCGGCCGCCGGGCAGCGTTCCGCTCTCGAGACCCTCTACGAGCTCGTCTCCCTCCCGTACTTCGACGCACGCGCAGTAGTCGTTCGCAACCGGGTCGAACGCGCCGTAGAAATGGCGGCCGTGGAGGTCGACGACGGACTCGAGCTCGTCCCAGGCACGGCGGATGTGCTCGAGCCCGTCCGGGACGCGGACGAGCTGTACCGCGATCCCGTCGCGCTCGATCTCGAAGAACTCAGTCATGCCCCGCGTTGGGTATACCAGCCTCCGCCCACGCCTCTGGCCCATGCGCCGTCGTGGAAGACGACGGTGTTTTCCCCGCTCTCGAGCACGAGCTCGAAATAGCGGCGGTCGAGAGGCTCCTCCGTCCACCACCGGTCGACGACGCGCCACTCCTCTCGCACCAGTGCGACGGCGCGGTGGTTCACCTCGAGCGGCCTCCCGTTGGCGTCGGCCTCGACCCGCGCCGCCCGAGGCGCGTTGAAGCGTGTGACTACTCGTCCTTCGGCACGAGCAGCGCGCGACTCTCCGGCACGCGCGACCATGGCGCCACCTCCACGACGGTGCAAACGGAGCCGGAGCCGGTGCTCGCTCGCACCTGGCGGAGCCCATCCCGTAGCCGCGAGCGATCCTCGGCGCCCGCTGCGAGCAGCTCGAGCTGATGGCCGGTCGGCTCGGTCAGCTCGACGAGCTCGAGACTGAGCTCGCAGACCGGAGCAGGCAGCTCGGCGAGGCGCGGCGAGAGCGCGATGCGGATCCGGTCGGGATCGGCGCTCGACTCGCGCAGGGTGAGTGTCCGGCGCCACGAGCCGCCGCTCTCCAAGCGGGCGGCGAGCGCAAGCTTGCGAACGAAGCGGTCGCGGCGCTCGGGTTGTGCGAGCGCGGTCTCGACGAGCCCCGCCAGCGCACGTCTCAACGTCAATTCGTTGCCGACTGCCTCCGGGAACTCGAACGAGGCGGCGACGAGCGCCGGCGGGCGACGACCGCGCACGCGCGCGGCCGTCCCGCCTCTCGCCAGGCTCCAGGCGCGCCGGCCGTCCGGCCCCAAACGTTCGGCGACGGCACCGCCCGGGAGCCCGGCAAGCTGCCCCAGCTTGCGAACTCCGAGTGCTTCGAGCTCTTCGTAACGGCCGCGCTCGAGCGGCAGGAGCGTGAGCGGCAACGGCGCGAGGAACTGCGGCAGCTCCTCGTCGGCGACGACGACCACCTGTCCGGGCCGCGCGACCGAGGCGGCGGCGAGCGCGGCGAACCGCCGTCCGGCCGCGCCGATCCGCGCGTCCCATTCGACTCCGACCGCAGCGAGCGCGCGGCGCAGCGCCGGCTCGAGCCCGCCGTAGAGCCGCTCGACTCCCCGCGTCTCGAAGTACGCAACGCCGAGCGACGCCGGCTCGACGACGAAGCCCGCGTCCTCGAGCGCGCGCAGGATCTCCTCCCAGGCGCGCTCTGCGCCGGCAGCGTCGGGCTCGACGAGCGCCAGCGAGGGACACGTGGCGAGCGCCTCTCCCAGTCGCATCCCCGGCTGCACGCCGGCCGTTTCTGCGGCCGCCGTCACCGGCCCGAGCAGCGGCTCGCCCTGCGGTTCGGGAGCCAGGGCGGCCGGGCGCAGCGCGAGCGTCGGAGTCCGCCGCAGCGCGGCCTTCAGCTCGAGTCCCGGGATGGTGAGACAGGCGATCATGGGAACGTATGTTCTATACGAACAGGCGTTCTCCTGTCAAGGAATCGGCGACAATCGAAATCCGTGGACCGGGTGCGCGTCGACAAGTGGCTGTGGGCGGCACGCTTCGCGAAGACGCGGAGCGCGGCGACGGAGCTCGTCCTCGGAGGCCACGTCAGGGTCGGCGGTGAGCGTGTGAAGCCGGCGCGGGAGGTCGCGCCGGGCGACACGGTCGAGATCCGGACCGGCCCGGTCCGCCGCGTGGTCGTCGTCACGGGGCTGGCCGACCGCCGCGGCTCGGCCAAGGTCGCCGCGACGCTCTACGAGGAGACGCCCGAGTCGCGCACGGAGCGCGAGCGGCTCGCGCTCGAGCGTCGGCTGGCGCGTCCTCTCGGCGCCGATCTCGGAGCGCGGCCCACGAAGCAGGAGCGGCGGCGGCTCGATGCGCTGAGGCGAGGGCAGCGGCGCCGGTGAGATGGGTCGTCCTGCTCCGCGCCGTCAACCTCGGCGCACGGAACAAGGTGCCGATGGCAGAGCTGAGGGCGCTGCTCGAGGAGGCGGGATACGGCGATGTCAGGACCTACATCGCGAGTGGCAACGTCCTGCTCGACGGCCCGGCCAAGCGAGCAGCGCTCACGTCGGCGCTCGAGCGTGTCGTCGCGGACGGCTTCGGCGTGACGACGACGGCGATCCTGCGCAAGCCGCGCGAGCTCGCGAAGATCGTGGAGGCGCATCCCTTCGACAACGCCTCGGAGACGCACGTCGCCTTCCTCGCCTCGCGGCCCACGAAAGCTGCCGCCGCCCGACTGGACGCAGTGGATTCCGGCGCCGACAGCGCCGTTCTCGCCGGCTCCGACCTCTACCTTCGGCTGCGACGCGGCGTGCAGGGGTCACGCCTCTCGGCGGCACAGCTCGAGTCGCTTTTCGGCGTTCCGGCCACGATGCGGAACTGGCGGACGGTCGTCGCGCTCGCCGAGCTCGCTACAGAGGCGTAGGCTCGCACGGACACCCAGCGAAGGGAGAGTTCGATGGCACTTGCACGTGTCGTGAGCTTCGATGGCGTCGACTCCGACCGGATCGCCGCGCTGAAGAGCGAGATCGAGGACGGCGAGAAGCCCGAGGGGCTTCCTGCGACGGAGATGATGATCCTCCACGATCCCGAGGCCGAGAGCGCACTCGCGATCGTGTTCTTCGACAACGAGGACGACTACCGGACGGGCGACGAGTTCCTCAGCTCGATGCCCACGTCGGACACGCCGGGCACACGAACGTCGGTGACGAAGCACGACGTAGCAGTCCGGATGACGGCCTAGAGCGTCACTTCGGCCGCGGGGCCGACGCGCCGGACGTAGCGCGGGGCGACGTCGAGGACGTTCTCCTGCGCACACCGCTCGACGTCGGCCTCGAGGCCGTGACGGCCCAGGTTCGCGGCGCTGCGGCCCGCGCCGAGCCCTTCGACGGCGCTCGGGAAGCTCCGGGCGAGCAGGATCGCCGCGCGAGCGGAATCCGCGGGCTCGCCGTCGAGCGCTTCGGCGATGCGGCCCGCGCAGTACGCGTCGTCGAGCGCGAGCTCTCCGAGCACCCCGGCGCAGAGCACGGCAACGTCCTCCCCGCTCTCGCGTGCCGCAGCCGCCACCGCGTTCAGGTTGAGGAGCGAGCCGACGTAGACACGTTCGAAACGTTCGGCCGCCGCCACGAGCAGCCGCGTCCCGTTGGTCGTCGTGAGGATGAGCGTCCCGGCGGCGGGCGCGCCTTCGAGCTCACGCGGCGAGTTGCCGAAGTCGAAGCCCTCGATGTGCTCGAGCCGCCGCTCGCCGGCCAACTTCGCCGGTCCCTCTGTCTCTGCGAGAGCCCGTGCCTCGTCCACCTCTGCGCAGCAGAGGACGCGCTCGTAGCCGGACGCGAGTGCCTGGCAGATCGTGGAGGTCGCGCGGAGGACGTCGACGACGACTCCGACCGGTGCGGGGGTCTGCTCCCCCGGTGTGAAGGCGACGTGTACGCGCATCGAGAGGGCTACGCTAGCCCGGATGACGACGACCGAGACGAGCTACTGCTACCGGCACCCGGATCGCGAGACCGGGCTCTCGTGCTCGGAGTGCGGCCGGCCGATCTGCGCCGACTGCGCGACCTTTGCGCCGGTCGGCATCCGTTGCCCCGATCACGCGAGCGTGCGCCGCGGCCCGGCGACCAAGTTGAAGCCGCCGACGGTGCGCCGCGCCCCGGGTCTCGCTCTCGCGACCGGCAATGCGCCGGTCACCAAGGTTCTGATCGGGCTCAACGTCGCGGTCTACTTGGTGACGGTCGTGCAGGGTGCCGGCCTCAACAGCCCGGGTGGCAGCCTGTTCACCAAATGGATCCTCTTCGCTCCCGCCGTGGCGCACGGCGACTGGTGGCGCCTCGGGACGGCGATGTTCCTGCACGCCTCGATCATCCACATCGGCTTCAACATGCTGGCGCTCTACTTCATCGGGACGCCGGTCGAGCAGTATCTCGGCGGGGCGCGCTACCTCGGCCTCTATCTGGTCTCCGGCCTGGCGGGATCCGCGGGCGCGCTGCTGGTCCAGTCGCCGAACGTCCCTACCCTCGGAGCGTCGGGCGCCATCTTCGGGATCCTCGGCGCGATGCTCATCATCGAGTGGCAGGTGACGGGCCGCCTCGCCGGGCAGGCGATGACGTGGATCGTGATCAACCTCGTCATATCCTTCTCGATCCCCGGCATCTCGTGGGGCGGCCACGTCGGCGGCCTGATCGGCGGGATCCTGATCACCCTCGGCTACGCCCACTGGAGCAATCGCGGGCGTGCCCAGTACGGACAGCTCGGGCTCGGGGGCATCCTCGTCCTGCTCGCCGTGGCCGTCGGGAGCTTCGCGCTCGCGTACCTCCGCGTGCACGGCCACATCTGAGCGCTAGCCCGGCGGGAGCTGTGGCTTCCAGCCGTTGATCGTCAGCGCCTCGATCAGCTTGCCGCCGTGGGCATCGAGGAACGACGCGAGCGGTGCCGTGTAGAAGGACGGGCACTTCTTCCCCCGCGGGCAACCGAGGATCGGGACGCGGGCGTGGAGCGTCACCGCCATCCACGCGAGGCGTTCGCGGCCGCCACTGCCACGCCGGAACCGGACGAGCCAGATTCCCTGCAGTCTGCCCTTGCGGTCGCCCCAGATCCGCAGCTTCGAGATCGCCCTGACCCGGTCGATTTTCGGCTGGACGCGAAGCGGCGCCAGGCTGACCAGCGCCTGGTCTTTCGCGAGAGACGAAACGAGCGAGACGGGGACGCTGATCGAGCGCAACGGCAGGAACGGACGGAGCCGCGTCCGGTTGGAGCCGACCTCTGCTGCGGCTTGGCTCCCAACAGCCGGCCCAGCCGCGCTCGCGCCTCGGCCCTCGTGACGAAGTGATGCGGGCTCGCGACGGCGCGGCCGCAGATCACGGCCGCCGCAAGCAGCGCGGCTGCGAGCCCAACGCGTCTCATTCTGGTCTTATACGGCGCCGGCGCGCCGGCTGTCACCCGCCGGCCTGGACGTACTCGCCGCGGTGTGCCTCCTTCAGCGCCGCCTGCGCCGCGGCGAGGCGCGCGAGCGGGACGCGGTACGGCGAGCAGCTCACGTAGTCGAGCCCGATCCGATGGCAGAACTCCACCGAGGAAGGCTCGCCGCCGTGCTCGCCGCAGATGCCGAGCTTGAGGTCCGGCTTCGTCTTCCTCCCCCGCTCGACCGCGATCCGCATCAGGTCGCCGACGCCGTCCTGGTCGAGCACCTCGAACGGATTCCGCTCGAGCACGCCGTCCTCGAGGTAGAAGGTGAGGAACTTCCCCTCCGCGTCGTCGCGGGACATCCCGAGCGCCGTCTGGGTGAGGTCGTTCGTGCCGAACGAGAAGAAGTCGGCCAACTCGGCGATCTCGTCGGCGCGCAGTGCCGCGCGCGGCAGCTCGATCATCGTCCCGCAGAGATACTCGAGCCCCGGCGCCTCCTCCTCCATCACGCGCTCGGTGAGCTCGCGCAGCCGGCGCAGCTCCTCGCGGAAGCCGACGAGCGGATGCATGATCTCGACGAGCGGCGCCTCGCCCGCCCGCTCCCGGACCGCCTTCGCCGCACGCGCGATCGCGCGCACCTGCATCTCGTAGATCTCCGGCCACTGGATGCCGAGTCGGCAGCCGCGCGTCCCGAGCATCGGGTTCGACTCCGAGAGAGCGCGGATGCGGCGGCGCATGCGCGAGTCGCGCGCCTCCTCGAGCGGCGGCAGGAACTCGTGGAGCGGCGGGTCGAGGAGCCGGATCGTGACCGGCAGACCGGCCATCGCCTCGAAGATCGCCTCGAAGTCGGACTGCTGGAACGGCAGGAGCCGGTCGAGCGCGTCGCGGCGCCCGGCCTCGTCGGCCGCGAGGATCATCTCCTGCACGACGGGCAGCCGCTCGTCGCCGAAGAACATGTGCTCGGTGCGGCAGAGGCCGATGCCCTGAGCCCCGAACTCGCGGGCCTTCGCGGCGTCGTCGCCGCTGTCGGCGTTCGTTCGCACCCGCAGGCGGCGCACCTCGTCGCCCCACCCGAGGATCGTCTCGAAGTCCTCGTTGATGGCCGGCGGCACGAGCGGTACCTCGCCGACGATGACGCGGCCCGTGCCGCCGTCGATCGTGATCACGTCGCCCTCGCGCAGCTGGTGCCCGCCGATGCGGACGGTCTTCGCGCCGGTGTCGATGTCGAGGCCGTCGCACCCGGCGACGCACGGCTTTCCCATTCCGCGCGCGACGACGGCCGCGTGCGAGGTCATGCCGCCGTGTGCGGTGAGGACGCCCTGCGCCTGGATCAGGCCGTGGATGTCGTCGGGCGTCGTCTCCCAGCGGACGAGGATGACCGACTCGCCGGCCTTGCCCCGTTCCTCGGCGCCGTCGGCGTCGAGCACGATCTTCCCGTAGGCAGCCCCCGGCGAGGCGTTAAGCCCCTGCGCTGCGACCTCGAACTCGGCGTCCGGGTCGAGGCGCGGATGGAGGAGCTGGTCGAGCTGTGCTGGGTCGATCCGCGCGACGGCTTCCTCCCTTTCGATCAGTCCTTCGGCAGTCATGTCGACGGCGCACTTGATCGCGGCTGCCGCCGTTCGCTTCGCGGTGCGCGTCTGCAGGAGGTAGAGCCGCCCCTGCTCGACCGTGAACTCGATGTCCTGCATGTCGCGGTAGTGGCTCTCGAGTGAGCCCATCGTCTCGATGAGCTGGTCGTACGCCTCGGGCATGCGCTCGCGCAGCTCGGCGAGCGGTTGCGGCGTGCGGACTCCCGCTACGACGTCCTCCCCCTGCGCGTTGACGAGGTACTCGCCGTACACGCCCTGCTCGCCGGTCGAGGGGTTGCGGGTGAAGCAGACGCCGGTCGCCGAGTCGTCGCCCTTGTTCCCGAACACCATCTGCACGACGTTGACCGCCGTGCCGCGGTCGTCGGGGATGCCGTACATGCGGCGGTACACCTGCGCGCGCGAGGAGTTCCAGGACTCGAAGACGGCCACGATCGCGCGCCGCAGCTGCTCGCGGGCGTCCTGCGGGAAGTCGCCCCCGGTCTCGCGCTCGTAGATCTCCCGCGCCTGTTCGACCGAGTCGTTCACGCTGAAGCTCTCGTGGGGGACGTCGTCGACGGTCTCGCCGAACATCTGGATCAGGCGGCGATAGCAATCGCGTGCGAACTCCTCGTTGCCGGTCGTCTGCGCCAGCCCGGCGACCGACTCTTCGCTGAGCCCGACGTTGAGGATCGTGTCCATCATCCCGGGCATCGAGATCGCGGCGCCCGAGCGCACGGACACGAGCAGCGGATCGGCGACGTCGCCGAAGCGCTTTCCCGTCTGCTCCTCGAGCCGGGCGATGTGCTTCGCCACCTCCTCGTCGAGCCCCTCCACCTCGCCGCCCGAGGCCATGAAGGCGCGGCAGGCGTCGGTCGTGATCGTGAAGCCGGCAGGAACGGGGATACCGAGCTGCGTCATCTCGGCGAGCCCGACTCCCTTGCCGCCGAGGAGGTCGCGGCCGCCCTCCGAGGGCTCGGCGAAGTCGTAGACGTAGCGCGTCATGAGGCTGCAGATGTTGTCATACGTCTCGCGATGCCCAGCCGGACGATCATCGCAAGCGGCGGATCCCCGGACGCCCGGCTCATGAAGTACGCGCTCGGCCTGGCCAGCGGGTCGCGGGTGCTCGTCGACCGGACGGCGTCACCCACCTATGAGGGGCCGCTCGACCTGCCCGGCGACCTGACGCGCTTCTCGTTCTACCCCTGGCCGCCGGAGAACCTGCGTGAGCTGGCCCTCTCCCAGGATGTGATCCTGTCTGCGGAGGTGACACCGCGAACCTGCTCGCGGTCTGGCGGGTGCCGGGCTCGGCTTCCTTCCCGGCAGCGCGTGCCCGCACTACGACGGCGAGGAGCGGCGCCGTCCCGTCTACCAGAGCCTGGTCGCGGACGGCTTTCCGCCCGGGCTCGCCCTCGACAGCGCGGCAGCCGCTCGGTTCGACGGCAGCGAGCTCGTCGAGGTCGTGGTCACGGATCCCGGCGCGAAGGGCTACCGGGTCGGCGCGGACGGAGGAGCAGCCGCTCGAGGCACGACTCCTGCCGTGAGCCTACGCCGTGCGACGGCGCCGTCGGAACTCGGCCAACCACGCGAGCGTCCGCAGCCCGATCCAGATCGGCGTCAGGAGGACGTAGAAGATCAGGTCCCCGACGAGGAGGGTGATCGACCAGAGGCCCCAGCGCCACAACGGGACCCGCGGCTTCGGCGCCCTCGCTCCGACGCTCGGCTCGCCGGTCACCGGGCGGCCTGCGCCTTCGCCTCGCCTGCGCGCTCCTCGACGACACGGAGGATGCGGTGTGCCGTCTCCTCGATCGACAACTCGGAGATGTCGATCACGGGGCAGCGGAGCCGGCGGTGGAGCTTCTTCGCCTGCTCGAGCTCCTCGTAGATCTCGGCCAGCTCTGCGTACTGCCGGTTGCGTCCGGGGGCGCCCATCGCCCGCACGCGCGCCCGGCGGATCTCGGCGAGCCGGTCCGGGTCGATCGTGAGGCCGACGACCTTCGCCTGATCGATCTCGGAGAGCTCGGGCGGCGGCGCGATTCCTTTCACGACCGGGACGTTGGCGGCCTTGTGGCCGAGATAGCCGAGGTAGATCGAGAGCGGCGTCTTCGAGGTGCGCGAGACGCCGACGAGGACGACGTCCGCATCGTGGAGGCCGTGGGCGACGCCGTCGTCGTAGCGGACGGCGAACTCGATCGCCTCCATCCGCTTGAAGTAGGCGGAGTTGAGCGGCGGTCGCGAGCCGGGGGTCATCTTCGCCGCCTGGCCGGAGACGCGTGCGACGGCGTCGATCGGCTGGCCGAGCAGGTCGCAGTAGTGGAGGCGGGCGCGGCGGCAGAGCGTCCGCATGGCCTCGCGGAGCTGTGGCTGGACGAGCGTGTAGACGACGACGGCCGGCCGGCCACGCATCCGGTTGACCGCGAGCTGGAGATCGTCCTCCGACTCGACGCGCGGGTGCCGGATCTCGACGAACTCCTGGTCGGGGAACTGCGCCTCGAGCGCCTGCACGAGCCGCGCCGCGGTCTCGCCGGTGGCATCGGAGACGACGTGGAGCTCGACCGGCGGGTTCGGCATGGACGGTCAGCCTAACGGGGGGCGTGCCGTCTCTTCCCGTCCCAAACCCCCACCCACCACGGGGAGGCCAGATTACGCCGGCACCGTTGGTGCCGGCGTCGAGACTTCGTGCCAGGTCACCGCGAACCGCCCGGGTAACCTCCGCGCATGACCGAGACGGCGCAACCGGTGACGATGGACACCATCGTCTCTCTCTGCCGCCGCCGCGGCTTCGTCTTCCCGTCCTCCGAGATCTACGGCGGCCTCGGCTCGACCTACGACTACGGCCACTACGGCGTCCTCACGAAGAACAACATCCGCTCGCTCTGGTTTCGCGCGATGGTGCAGGAGCGCGACGACATCGTCGCCCTCGACTCCGCGATCATCCTCAACCCGCGCGTGTGGGAGGCGTCCGGCCACGTCGCCGGCTTCACCGACCCGCTCGTCGACTGCCGCACGTGCAAGCTCCGCTTCCGCGCCGACCAGCTCGAGCAGGCGAGCTGCGGCCGCAAGCCGAGCAAGCGGCCCGGCGAGACGCCCGACTGCGACCTCACCGAGGCGCGCCAGTTCAACCTCATGTTCGAGACGCACGTCGGCGCACTACAGGAAGAGAGCTCGGCCACCTACCTCCGCCCCGAGACGGCCCAGGGCATCTTCATCAACTTCAAGAACGTCTCCCAGCTCGCGCGGCGCAAGCCGCCGTTCGGGATCGCTCAGTTCGGCAAGGCGTTCAGGAACGAGATCACCCCGGGAAACTTCCTCTTCCGCGTGCGCGAGTTCGAGCTGATGGAGGTCGAGTTCTTCGTCCCTCCCACCGACGCGCCGAAGTGGCACGAGTACTGGATCGAGCAGCGGCTCGGCTGGCATCGCAGTCTCGGCCTCCGCGAGGAGAACCTCCGCGTGCGCGAGCACGCCGCAGAGGAACGCTCGCACTACTCGAGCGCGACGAGCGATGTCGAGTACCTCTATCCGATCGGCTGGGGCGAGCTCGAGGGAATCGCGAACCGTGGCGACTACGACCTGACGCAGCACACGGAGCACTCGGGCACGAAGCTCGAATGGATCGACCCGGACGGGAACCGCTACACGCCCCACGTGATCGAACCCGCGGTCAGTATCGAGCGCATCTTCGTCGCGCTCCTCTGCGATGCATACCACGAGGAGGTCGTCGGCGACCGCGAGCGCGTCGTCCTACGCCTCCACCCGCAGGTCGCGCCAGTGAAGGCGGCGATCCTGCCGCTGGTCCCGCGCGACGAGGGGATGGCGACACGGGCGCGCGCGCTCTACGAGGAGCTGCGCCGCGACCAGGTCGTCGAGCACGACGAGAGCGGCCAGATCGGCAGGCGTTATCGTCGCCAGGACGAAATAGGGACGCCGTGGGCTTTCACCGTCGACGAACAGACGCTCGAGGACGAGACCGTGACCGTGCGGGATCGGGACTCGCTCGCCCAGGAGCGGCTGCCGATCGGCGGAGTGCGCGAGTGGCTGCACGACGCGCTGCAGCGGGACTGGTCTTCGCCGTCCTCTCACTGACGGCGGCCGGCTGCGGTCTCGGGAGCAGCACGAAGACCGTGACGGCCAGCCACACGCGGACGTTGCTGACCACCGAGACGGTGACGACGACCGCGTCCGTTGCCACCGCCAGGCCCTGTTCGGGGACGGATCTCGCTGCCGTGTTCGCGGTGGTCCCGAACAGCGCCGGTGCCGGCCAGATCGCGTACACCCTGACGGTGAAGAACTCTTCGCAGAGCCCGTGCTCCGTCCACGGTGTGCCGAATGGAACCCTGCTCGGCGCGAGCGGCACGGAACTCCCCACGCACATCAAGCCCGCCGGGAGCGGCGGTCGGCGAATCGTGCTTCCGTCTGGCGCTTCCGCGACGGCCCAGGCGCGGTTCTCGCCGGACGTCCCAGGGGACGGAGATTCTCAGTCGGGTGCGTGCCAACCCGTGGCGCACGGGCTGCAGCTCACCGCCCCCGGAGGCGGTGTGACCGAGGCCTCGATCAAGCCTCCCACGAGCGTGTGCCAGCAGGGCACGCTCGACTTCGACGCCTTCGGCTACGCCGGCTGATCAGGCGCTCAGCGTCCGCAGCCGGAAACCGCCGTGGTACTCGTACGACGCGGTGACCACGCGCAGGGCGTCGCGTTGCGCGCGCTCGGAGAGGCCGAGATCCGGAGCCTCGCCGAGCGGACGCGCGAGGAGCGCCTCGATTCCTGCGATCCCGTCCGCGGCCAGTGCGAGCGCCTCGGTCGCCGGCGCGCAGCGCGCGCAGACCGCTCCTCCCGCACGCGTGGAGTAGCCCACGAGCTGTTTCCCCTCCGCCCCGCACTCGGCGCAGGCCGAGACGTGGGGCAGATAGCCCGCCAGCCACAGCAGCTTGAGCTGAAACGAGAGCCCGAGGGGATCGAGCGTCGGCCGTTCGGCCGTATGCGGTGTGCCGTCGAGGAGGTCGAGGAACCGGGTGAGCGCGGTGAACGCCCGCTCGTTTGCCTCCTCCTCGCTGAACAGGCGCAGCATTGCCTCGGCGCCGATCATCCCGACCGAGAAGCGGTAGTAGTCCTCCCGCGCCTCCCGGTGCGAGCGGACGAGTTGCGCTGCGGTCACGGTCTGCAGATCGCCGCGCCCGCGATGAAGGACGAGCTCGACGTGCGACAGCGGTTCGAGCCGGGCCCCGAAGCGCGACATCGTCTTCCGCACGCCCTTGGCCACCGCACCGACCCGGCCATGCGCCGCGGTGTAGAGGTGCAGCACCCGGTCGGCCTCCCCGAGGCGCATCGACCGGAGCACCACGGCCTCCGTGCTGTACGCCCGTCCGGCCATGCCCGTCGAAGTCTAGGGACGGCACCGGCAGGAACACATCCGGCCGCCCACGCGTTGTACGTGTGATGCCCAGGATCCAGATGTACACGACCCGCTGGTGCGGCTATTGCGTGCGCGCGAAGACTCTCCTCGATTCGCGGGGCCTTGCGTACGAGGAGATCTCGCTCGACGACGATCCCGCGTTCCGGCAGACAGTGCTCGAAGCGACAGGTGGCTGGACGGTACCCCAGATCGTCATCGACGGCCGGCCGGTCGGCGGCTACACCGAGCTTTGGCGCCTCGACCGCGAAGGCTGCCTCGACGAGATCCTCGCCGCCTGAACCGGCTCCTCCGGCTGGCAGGTGGGACAGAACCAGGTCGTGCGGCCGGCGACCTGCGTACGGGCGATCAGCGTGCCACAGCGGTCGCACGGCTCGTCGCGACGGCCGTAGACGCGGAACTCGTCCTGCATCGAGCCCCCGCTGCCGTCGGGGAGCCGATAGTCGCGGAGCGTCGAGCCCTGGCGGGCGAGACCGTGCTCCAGCGCTGCGCGGATGCTCCGGTGGAGTCGCCGTAGCTCATTCCGGTCGAGACCGGCCGCGGGGCGCAGCGGGTTGAGCCGCGCGCGCCAGAGAGCCTCGTCGACATAGATGTTCCCCATGCCGGCCAGCGTGCGCTGATCGAGGAGCGCGGCCTTGAGCGACGTGCGGCGATTTGCAAGACGCTCGCCCAGCCGCGCAGCGGTGAACAGCGTGTCGAGCGGCTCGTCGCCGACGCGCGCGGTGAGGTACGGCTCCGCCTCCCCGGGCTCGAGCAGAAGCCAGGTTCCGAACCGTCGGACGTCCCGGTACGCGACGTCCGAGTCGTCGTCTAGCGTGACAACGGCGCGCCGGTGCGGATCGTCCGGGAGCGACCCCGTCGGCAGGCGCAGCAGGCTCCCCGTCATCCGGAGGTGAACCAGGAGAACCCGATCGCTGTCGAAGCGAAGAACGAGATACTTGCCGCGCCGTTCGACGGCCGCGACGCGCTCGCCTTCCAGCTCGGCCGCCACCTCGGCCGGCTCATATGGACGCACGAGGCGCGCGTCGTCGATCCTCACCTGCTCGAAGCGGCGCCCGACGAGTGCCGGCTCGAGCTGCCTGCGGACGCTCTCGACCTCCGGCAGCTCCGGCATCCCGCCGCCTTACGGCGTCACGATGGGCTGACCGGGAATCCCGCGAGAGGGTGCCTTCCCGCCGAGCCAGGTGTTGACGGTGGCGCCAACGTCTGCGAACTCGCCCTCGTGGATCTGTCCGGCTGCGTTCCGTCCTTCGACGTAGGCGAGCAGGAGCGCATGCTCGCGGGAGTGGTCCGTCGAGGGTGTCGTCGGGTCGCAGCCGTGATCCGACGTGATGATCAACAGATCTCCCGGCCGCAGCGCGTCGAGGAGGTCGGACAGCCGGTAGTCGAAATCCTGCAGGCACCGGTGAAAGTTGACGGGGTCGTTCCGGTGGCCCCAGAGCATGTCGGTCTCGACGAGGTTGACGAAGACGAATCCGTCGTCGATCTCGCGCAGAAGCCGCTCGGTCTGCTGGATCCCGTCGATGTTCGACTTTGTCGGCAGCGACTCGTCGATGTCGCAGTCCGCAAAGATGTCGCCGACCTTGCCGACGCCGTAGACCTTCTGGCCGGCCTCGCGAATGAGCGTCAGATAGTTCGGCCGGCGCGGCTCGAGCGAGAAGTCGTGCCGGTTCGGCGTCCGGACGTAGTTGCCCGGCTCACCGGCGAACGGGCGAGCGATCACGCGCCCGACGGCGTGCTTCCCCGTGAGGATCTCGCGCGCCGCACGGCAGCCGTCGTACAGTTCTTCGAGCGGAATCGTCTCCTCGTGCGCGGCGATCTGGAACACGGAGTCCGCGGAGGTGTAGACGATCCACTTCCCGGTCCGCTGGTGCTCCTCCCCCAGCTCCTGGATGATCTCGGTCCCCGAGGCCGCGGTGTTGCCGAGCACGCCGCGGGCCGTGCGGTGCATGAACGGATCGATCACGTCGTGGGGGAATCCGTGCGGGTACGTCGGAAACGCCTGCGCCGTGACGACGCCCATGAGCTCCCAGTGGCCGGTGGTCGTGTCCTTGCCCTTCGACCGCTCGAATAGCCGACCGGCCACCGCCGGCGCACCCGGCTGCGGGGGGCAGCCCTCGAGAGGCTCCACGTTCCCGAGACCGAGCGCCTCGAGGCTCGGCAGGTCTAGGCCGCCGACCGCCCGCGCGACGTTGCCGAGCGTGTCGGAGCCCTCGTCTCCGTACTCTTCGGCGTCCGGCAACTCGCCGGCGCCGACGGCATCGAGCACGATGACGCACGCCCTGGGCACCGGGCTATTCTAGGGAGCACGTGTCGAACGCCCTCGGTCTTCTCGCTTTCGTCCTCTACGTCGTCGTGATCATCGGTCTCGCGGCCGGAGTGACCTGGGTCGTCGTCAGGCTGACGCCGTCGCGGAAGCCCAAGCCCGACGAACCGGCGAAGAGCTAAGCGGGCGCGAGCGGCAGCACGTCCGCGAGCGGCGCGTAGTCGAGGCCGTGCGCCTCTGCGACCGCTTCGTGGGTGATCTTGCCGTCGAGAACGTTGACGCCGCGTCCGAGCGAGGGGTCGCTGGTCACCGCGTCGGCGAGCCCGTGGTCGGCGATCGCCTCGACGTAGGGCAGCGTCGCGTTCGTGAGCGACTTCGTCGAGGTCACGGGCACGCCGCCGGGCATGTTCGCGACGCAGTAGTGGACGATCCCGTCCACCTCGTAGACGGGATCCGAGTGCGTGGTGGGGCGAGCGGTCTCGATGCAGCCGCCCTGGTCGATAGCGACGTCGACGATCACGGCGCCGGGCTGCATGTCGGAGAGCATCTCGCGGCCGATGAGCTTCGGGGCGCGCGCGCCGGGGATGAGGACGGCGCCGATGACGACGTCGGCGTGAGCGATCGTCTGTTCGATCTCGAGGCTCGACGACATGAGCAGGCTGACGCGTCCGGAGAGGATCTCGTCGAGGTGCCGCATCCGGTCGATCGACCGTTCGAGGAGGGTGACTCGCGCGCCGAGCCCGAGCGCGATGATCGCCGCGTTGTAGCCGACGATTCCGCCGCCGAGGACGACGACATGGCCGGGTTGAACGCCGGGCGTGCCCGCGAGCAGGACGCCGCGTCCGCCGAGCGGCTTCTCGAGGAAGTGCGCCGCCGCCTGGGGTGCGAGTCTTCCCGCGATCTCGCTCATCGGAGCAAGCAACGGCAACCGATGGTCGTCCGTTTCGACGGTCTCGTAGGCGACGGCGGCGATGCCGCTGTCCACGAGGGCACGCGTCAGTGGCTCGTCGGCCGCGATGTGGAGATACGTGAAGAGCACGAGCCCCTCGCGTAGGCGTGAGTACTCGGGCTCGATCGGCTCCTTGACCTTGAGCAGAAGGTCGGCCTCGCCCCACGCCTCGTCGACCGAGACGATCCGGGCGCCGGCCCGCTCGTAGTGCTCGTCGGGGAACGCGCTCCCCTCTCCCGCCGTCGACTCGACCACGACCTCGTGTCCGCGCTGGATCAGCTCACGGGCTCCCGCAGGGGTGAGCGCCACGCGGTACTCGTCGGTCTTGATCTCCTTTGGGACGCCGATGCGCAAGGCCCGGAGACACTATCTCGCCGGGGTTGCACGTCGAAGGCACGACGCACTCGGAGCCGACTCGCGACGCACCGGCACAGCTTCGACAACGTCTCGACGGTAACGGGGTATAGGGATCGACCAAACCCGGACACATTCCCCAGGTGGCCGAGTCTTGGCCGGGCATTGGCCGGGGTTTTTCGGCTCCAGTGGGGGTATTTTGGCCGGCCGGGCCTTCCGCGCGGGGGCGGCGACCCAGGTGCTGGCCGGGGCTGACAGTCTGATCGGGGCCACGCCCCCCGCCCCTCAGGTGACAGGACGCTGGCCCAGGCGAGCGGATCTCCCCGCGGATGGGATCGTTTAGCCTCGATGTCGTGGACGAAGAAGTGGTGCCAGTCCTCTACGTCGAGGACGCAGGACGGGCTGTCTCGTGGTATGGGCGGCTCGGATTCGTCAAGGAGTGGGAGCATCAATTCGAACCTGGCTTTCCGTGGTTCGTCTCCCTGGCGCGTGGGCAGGTCCGGATCTACCTCTCAGAGCACAAAGATGACGCTCGCCCGAACACCCTGATCCACGTCTACGTCCGGGATGTTGATCGCGTCGCGGAGGAATTTGGTGTCACCGTCGATGAGGAAGGGCTTGCCGGGCGCGAGACCGCCCTCGTAGATCCAGACGGCAACCGCCTGCGCGTCGCCACCCGTCGCTCCTGACGCTTGTGCTCAGGGGTCATCACTGGCCCAGCCGAGTGATGTGTCCCCCGGGATGCTCGTTTTACAGTATGCGTCGGGGTGTTGAGCGGGGGGTCAGATGACGTTCGGATGACTACGAGCGACGCGGCCACACGGCGGGCCCAAGGCCCGCAGGAGGTTACCGGTCGCCGTCAGCGCACTCCGTGGCAGATCTACGGGCCGGTGGGAGGGTTGGTCGCGCTCGCGCTTCTCGTCCGATTCGTCTGGATCACGCACCAGAGCCTCTGGTACGACGAGGTGGTCAGCCTCACACTCGCGAAGCAGCCCTTCGGCTCGATGCTTCACGACATCGCCCGAACAGAGTCAACGCCACCTCTCTACTACGCCGTCCTCTGGGTCTGGGTTCGGATCTTCGGAACCACGGCGCTCGCGCTGCGCTCGCTGTCTGCACTCACTGGCGTCGCCACGGTCGTCGTCGTCTATCTCGCGGCGCGGGTCAGGTTCTCGCGTGGGGCTGCGCTCGTGGCGGGGGCCTTCGCCGCGACGAACCCGATGCTGATCTGGTACTCACAGGAGACACGGTCTTACGCGTTGGTCACGCTCTTCGTCGCCGGGACGCTCTACTTCTTCCTTCGCAGTCGTGCCGAAGGCTCCGAGCAACCGCCCGTCGGGTGGGCGATCACCGCCAGTCTCGCCCTGGCCAGCCACTACTTTGCAGTGTTCGTGGTCGTTCCCGAGGCCGTCCTCCTCCTGTACGCGTACCGCGGGCGATGGCGGCGGTTGGTTCCGGCGCTGACGGTCCCGGCGGTGGTCGGCGCGCTCCTACTTCCGCTGGCCATCCACCAGCGGAACTCCGGTCACGCGGACTTCATCTCCGGTCTCTCACTGGGCGCGCGCATCAAGCAACCGATTAACGAGTACCTGCTCGGGACCTACTCGATCAGCCTGTTGCATCTGCTCGTCATCTGGCTCGTCATCGCCGTCGGCGCGATCGCCAGTATCCAGCTTCGCGCGTCGAAGATGGAAAGGCGCGAAGTGTTCGTGCTCCTGGGAATCGCCGCGGCCGCTTTCCTCGTGCCCCTCGCAGTGGCGGAAAGCTCGTTCTTCCACCGCAACCTGATCGTGGTCTTGCCTCCACTCTTCCTCGCGGCGGGAGTCGTCTTCGTACCCCGCGGTGGCGGGCGCCCCTCGGTGGTCGCCGGCTCGGTCGCGGCGCTGCTGTTGCTTGCACCCACCGCACTGATCGAGAGACACCCTTCCATGCAGCGTGAGGACTGGCGCGACATGGCTGCGTTGCTCGGCCCTCAGAAGCCGGGCACGGCCGTGCTCGCCTATCCCCGCTTCGAGTACATCCCGCTCGTCCACTACCGAGCGAGCCTCCGCGTCGTCGACTCGCGAATAGTTCAGGTCAGGGAACTCATCCTCGTCGGCAGGCCGCAATTGACCACGCTCAAGCTCCCGGCGGGATTCCGGAAAGTCTTGGACGAGACTCTAGGCACACTCCGCATCGTCCGGTTCGAATCCGCGACCACCCGCTCGGTCGAAGTGGCATCGCTGCACCTGCGGCCGGTGCTCAGGCTGCTCGTACCAGGCGGCGCGTCCGAGAACAACGTCGGCCAGGATGCGACGCTGCTCGTCGAACCGGCGACCTGAGTCACGGCTCGAGCTCAGACGGCGCGCGCCCTCCTGCGGTCGCCCATGCCGCCGAAGCGAACTTCGACACGGGATGACTTACCGCTGACCGACCCGCCGCACGCATCACACATCCGTCGGCGCAGAACCACCATCATGCTCGCAACATCAGCTCACGCCAAGTGTGGACGGCGCGACGACCGGGAAGAGGGGCGAGTTCGAGGGCTTCTTCGACCAGGTCGCAGGTCGCTACGGCCTCAATTGCCCGCCTAACGCTCAGGGGTCATTCCGGAACACTGGCCCAGCCCAGAGTTCTAGGCTCTGAGCCGTGGAGGCAAGACCGGCCCGGGATGTCTACGACGATGAATCGTGGGAGTTGGCTGGCGCGTATCGCGTCACCCTCTGGGAGCAACCTGCCAGGCCGGCGGACGGCGGCCAACCGCGCGCGGGGTGGAGTCCCTTCCCTGGAGCACCTATGGGATGGGAGGAGATGACGTTCGAGCTCGTTGGCGCGAACGACGTTCGCGAAGCGATCCGGTGGGCGGAAGCGGCGCTCGCGTCGGGCGAGGGCCCGGCCAGCCGCCGCGGCCGCTCTGTCCAGAACCGGGAATATGTGATCTACGCACGGCTGCAGAATGAGAATCGGTGGCTCCACATCGGGGGCTGGCCGCCGGTGCTGCCGCCCGACTCCCTCGGTTGAAACTGAGGTGCCTCAGGGGTCATTCCTGAACACTGGCCCAGCCCACGATCCTGTCTCCCGAGACGGAGCGGCGGTTGCCCTACCGACATGCCGCCGAAGCGTGGTGGCAACGGCGTTTGAAAGACTGCCGTGTCCATTCCAGACCGAGCGAAAGGAGGCGTAGGTGCACGCCGTCGTAGTGAACGTCACCATCAGTGATCGGGGTGCCGCTGAGCGGATGCTGGACGAGAACGTGGTTCCGCGGGTTTCTCAAGCGCCGGGATTCCAGACTGGCTACTGGACATGGAAGAACAACAGCGGCCTCTCGATGGTCATCTTCGACTCCGAGGACGCCGCAAACCAGGCGGCCGATCAAGTCCGCAACATGGTCGAGGCCGCCACCGCGGTATCGCTGATCAACGTGGAAGTACGCGAAGTCGTCAGGCACGCCTAGTCGGGCCGACCGCTGAGGTCCGGGCTTGTTGGGATACGAACGAGGAGTCGCCCCGCCTGCCCTTCTCGGCGGACGCGGTTCCTCGCGACATAGCTTGGCCTTCGAACTAGGTCAGGGGTCATTCCGGAACACTGGCCCAGGTGAGTGTCAGTGCTCGGCAGCCCACCCAGCGGTGTAGTACGGTGCTGGGTGGAGCGCCTCAGCGACCGGCGCAGCTATTCACGTCGCGGGACTTAGGAATCGCCCCGCGAAAGGTCCGTCCCGAAACCAGCGGGTTGGAGCACGACTCGGCCGACCCCACGCACTGCGGTTGGCGGCGACGTTTCGAGCCGTGGGAGGATCTGATGATTGCGATTGGCGTTTCGGTTGCAAACGCAGCTCGCGCGCTGTGCAATCTCGAACGGACGAGCAACACGAGCGCAGATCCGGCCGAACGTCGCCAGCAGGCGTCGCTGTCGGATCGCCAGGAACGCATTCTCGCGCTCGAGGAGCTCCATGCGATGGGGATCCTCCACCGTGACGAGTTCGTCGCCGAGATGAAGGCCGTCACCTATCCGCAACCGAGGTTCGATCCGATGTCGCCCGAGCTTCCGGCTCATCGCCAGCGCCGGCGACGTCATACGCAGGTTCTTAGAGGGAGGTTCTCATGGTCGTTGCAGCTAGTGGTTGGTGGTTTGGCTCGATCCTTCTCGTCATCCTCTGGATAGCGATCGCGTTCTGGCCGGCCAGAGTTGCGGCGCGAAAGGGACACAGCTTCTTCCTCTACTTCCTGTTCAGTCTGGTCTTCTTCCCGGCGGCGCTGATCGTCGCCTACATGGTCCACGACCGAACACGGCCGGCGCTGGCGTGAACGTATGGGAGAAGACCAACGCTTGGCCGGAGAGCGGCGGCCGTCCTCGTCCTGGCAGCGCTACAGGGATCGGAACGAACTGAGAGAGGAGAGAGGCAATGCCTGAAACACCGCAAAGTGACGCAGCGATCGACCGCAGCAGCCTGCCGATCCGACGCCCGCCGTTCGGCGGCGCCACGGACAGGACGCTCGAGGGCGCGAAGCCGGACTGGAACCAGGCGACGCATGTCGCGCCGCCGGCTGGGGCCCCGAACGTGCTGCTCGTGTTGATCGACGATGCTGGCTTCGGGAACCCGAGCACGTTCGGCGGTCCGATCAACACCCCCAACTACACACGGCTGGCAGAGAACGGGCTGCGCTACAACCGCTTCCACGTCACGGCGCTCTGCTCCCCGACGAGGGCCGCGCTGCTGACGGGCCGCAATCACCACCGGGTCGGCTTCGGCATGGTCGGAGAGTTCTCGGGTCCATTCCCGGGCTACAATGCGACGATCCCGCGCGATTGCGCGACCTTTCCTCGCATCCTTCAGGAGAACGGCTACCTCACCGGAGGGTTCGGGAAGTGGCACCTCACCCCGGACAACCAGCAGGGCTTCTCCGGGCCGTTCGACCGCTGGCCGACCCGGCTCGGGTTCGACTACTTCTGGGGCTTCCTTGGCGGCGAGGCAGGTCAGTACGACCCGCTGATCGCCGAGAACAACAAGATCATCGGAGTCCCCGAGGACAAGGACGGCGAGAAGTACTACTTCCAGGACGACCTCGCCGACAAGACGATCGACTGGCTGCACAAGGTGCGCTCCGAGAAACAGTCGACACCGTGGTTCGCCTACGTCGCCACCGGCTGCAGCCACGCGCCGCACCACGTGCCGCGCGAGTGGTCGGACAAGTACAGCGGAACGTTCGACAAGGGCTGGGACGTGATGCGCGAGGAGACCTTTGCACGGCAGAAGGCCCTCGGGGTGGTTCCGGCTGACGCGGAGCTACCCCCGCGCAACGACGCGTTCCCCGAGTGGGACACGCTCGACGAGACGCACAAGCGCCTGTACGCGCGTCAGATGGAGGTCTACGCGGGCTACTCCGAGAACGCCGACTGGAACATCGGCCGGATCATCGAGGCGATCGACGAGATGGGCGAACTCGACAACACGGTGGTGATGTGGATCTGGGGCGACAACGGCGCGAGCATGGAGGGCACGCTCACCGGCACGTTCAACGAGCTGACGACGCTGAACGGCATCCCGCTGACGCCCGAGGAGCAGATCGGTCTCGTGTTCAAGCACGGCGGGCTCGAGGCCTGGGGCGATGAGCAGCTTGCGCCGCACTACTCGGCCGGGTGGGCCTGGGCCGGCAATGCGCCGTTCGACTGGGGCAAGCAGGTCGCCTCGCATCTGGGCGGCACGCGGAACCCGATGGTGGTGCACTGGCCCGACGGCATCAAGGATGCCGGGGCGATCCGGAGCCATTACACGCACGTGAACGACGTCGGTGCCACGGTGCTCGACCTGGCCGGCATACCGATGCCCGACTCGGTCGACGGAATCAAGCAGCAGCCGTTCGACGGTTCGACCTTCGCCGACTCGCTGTCGGACGCGGCCGCCCTGGAGCGGCATACGCAGCAGTACTACGAGATCCTCGGCAACCGGGGGATGTACAAGGACGGTTGGCTGCTCACGCAGCGGCTGCAGCGGATCCCCTGGGACCTCGATCCCGAGAAGTTGCGCGCGTACGGGCCGGGCTGGAATCCCGACGACGAGCCGATCGAGCTCTACTACCTTCCCGATGACTTCGCGCAGTCGAAGGACGTCGCGGCCGACCATCCGGACAAGGTGAAGGAGCTCAGCGAGCTCTTCTGGGCGGAGGCCGAGGCCAACAACGTCCTGCCGCTGCTCGGCGGACTGACCTCGTTCTTCGGCATGGTGCCGCCGATTCCGGAGGAGTCGAAGTTCGTCTTCCGAGGCGACATCCAGAACATCCCGAGCGGGATGATCCCGCGGATCTACAACCACTCGTACACGATCAGCGCCGACCTGGTGATTCCCGAGGGCGGTGCGGAAGGCGTGATCGTCGCCGAGGCCGACCATCTCGGCGGGTTCTCGCTGTTCGTCCAGGACGGGAAGCTCAAGCACACGTATTCGATGCTGGGCGTGCTCGAGTACACCCAGGCGTCGGAGACGCCGCTCCCGGCTGGCGAGGTGAGCGTGGAGATGATCTTCGCCGCCGACGCGCCGAAGCCGGCGACCGGTGGGGAGGTGACGCTGCTCGTGAACGGCGAGCCGGTCGCCTCCGGGCGGATGGAGCACACCGTGCCCGGCCGCTTCTCGGGCTACTCCGGCATGGACATCGGCCGCGACAACGGGCTCGTCGTCGACCGCAGCTATGCGGACAAGGCGCCGTTCGCCTTCACCGGCGAGATCAAGCACGTCACGTTCGACGTCGCGCCCGGCCTGAGCGACGAAGACGCACAGGCACTCCACGAGCACGCAGCGCAGGCGCTCGCGACCCACAGTGCGAGTGCGTAGCAGCAGGGGAGGGGCGGCGCCGAGCGCGCCGCCCCTACTACCACGGCGCCGAGGCGGACGTCCGGAGACGAGCGAGAGGAAGGAGCAACGATGAGCAAGACGGAGCAAATGGAGGTTCTGATCGCGGTCTACCTCTTCGAGGATCTCGGAAAGAAGGATTACGACGCGGTGATGGACCTCGTTGAGGCGGACGAGATCCAGGTTCAGGGCGTGGTGCTCGCCAGCAAGGACGAGGAAGGCGAGATGAAAGTGATCGAGGCGGGTGATCACGCGGTCCGCAAGGGCGCCACGATGCTCGGCGGCGCAGGACTCGTTGTCGGGCTCTTCGCCCCACCGCTGCTCGCCGCCACGGCCGTGGGCGCAGGCGTCGGGGCGGTGGCCGGCAAATTCGCCAAACACCGGCTCGAGAGCGGGATCGCCGACCAGCTGGACACCGAGCTTCCCAATAGCTCGGCTGCGCTGATCGCCATCTACGACTCGGGCGACGCCGCCAAGGTCAAGGACGCGATCCCGAACTCGATCAGGAGCTCAGTAGCGGAGATCGACGGGACGCACGCCAAGGAGCTCAAGGCAGGGCTCCAGGAGGCTTCCGCCGGCCTGAGCGGCTGAGCGGGCACCGGAGAAGTAATCGACGTGAACAAGTTCACGATCAGAAGGTCGTTGGACGCCTCGGTCGACCGCGTTTGGGAGATCGTCGGCAACCCAGCCGCCTCGCCGGGCCGGGGCGTAGACGTGCATGTGGAGAAGGCCGGCGCGGCCGACGGCACCGGACTGGTGCGGGTCGTGAAGGTTGGCCGGACGACGGCCCGCGAGGAGATCACTGCCGTCGGTCCTGGCCGCGCGATCCGGTACCGCCTGATCAAGGGCGCTCCGGTGCGGGACTACACGAGCGGTGTGGCCCTCGAGGAGCCACCCGGAGGCGGCACGGTGATCTCCTGGGACGCTCGTTTTCGCCCCCGCGTTCCCGGTACCGGCTGGGCCGTCTCACTCATGTCCAAACACACCCTCAACCGCGTGCTCGACGCGGTCGCCGAGAGTTCAGGCGCCCGCGCCGAGCCCGACGGGAAATGAACGACCGAAGGAGGAGAAGATGGCAATAGGACCTGTTCAGCTGCTGGTGCTCGGGTTCGAACACCCCGAGTTTCACGGTGAGATCATCGCGGAGCTGGAGAAGCTTCGCGAGAGCGACACGGTGCGCGTGATCGACGCGCTGGCCGTGCACAAGGACGCCGACGGTGAGATCGAGGTGCAGCACCTCAGCAACCTCAGCAAGGAAGAGGCGATCGAGTTCGGCAGCAAGGTGGCCGCCCTGATCGGCCTCGGGATCGAGGGCGAGGAGGGCTTCGAGAAGGGTCTGGAGGTTGGCGCTGAGGTGGCGGAGGACGGGGTTCAGCTGTTCACGGACGAGGAGGCGTGGGACATCCTCGAAGAGATCCCGAACGACTCAGCCGCAGCGCTGATCCTGCTCGAGCATCATTGGGCCGTGCCGCTTCGTGACGCGATTCTGCGCGCGGGCGGCGTCGGTCTTGCCGACGGCTTCATCCATCCGGCCGATCTGGTCGCGATCGGTGTCGCCACTTCGGCGGAGGCCGAGGAGCTCGCTGCGATGCATCCGACCGAGACGGTCTCGGTCTGACTCACAGTCCAGAAACGGAGGTAGCAGAGAGATGATGGCTCGCAGAGTTGCCCGCCGCACCTCACGGCGCGTCGCGCGCCGGCGCTAAGGAACCACTCGACGGGCTCTCCGCCTCAGTGGGGAGCCCGTCATGGCAGATCGGCCTGATCGCCAAGTGCCATGGGATGTCGATGCCGGCCGTCGGCTCGGCCAAGAACGAGTGCGACGACGGGGCAACCGATGCGGCTGAACGAACAAAGCGGAGTCTTATGACGAAGGAGGAACATGAACCAGACGATCAAGAAGTCCAGCAGAGCTGAGGCGTCGCGCGAAGACCCGGCGGCGCGGGTCGACCACCTCACGGTCGAGGAGCGGATCGAGCTCGGGAAGTCTGCGAGGGGTGAGGTGCCCCGCTCGACGCATGCGGCCTGGGAGCCGGTGAAGCGTCGGCCGAGCCCGGTCGACCTGCTCGAGGAGCAGGCGGAGACGCGTGTACCGGAGCTGGTGCCGATCCGCTACGGGCGGATGCTCGTGTCCCCGTTCACGTTCTACCGAGGCGCGGCGTACCTCATGGCGTCCGACCTGTCGGGCATGCCGAGAACGTCCTTGCACACTCAGCTTTGCGGGGACGCGCATCTGTCGAACTTCGGCGTCTTCGCAGCACCGGACCGCCGGCTCGTGTTCAGCATCAACGACTTCGACGAGACGCATCCCGGCCCGTTCGAGTGGGACGTGAAGCGACTTGCTGCGAGTTTCGCCGTCGCCGGACGCGATCGGGGCTTCGACGATAAAGAGCGAGAACAAGTCAATCTCGCGGTCGGACGCTCCTATCGGGAAGCGATCTCGCGGTATGCCGGGATGCCGAACCTCGACCTCTGGTACACGCGCGTCGACGTCGACGAGCTGCGTGGCGAGCTGGGGAAGTTCGTAACTGCAAAGGAGCGGAAGCGGGCAGACAAGAACCTCGCAAAGACGCGCACCAAGGACAGCCTGAGGGCGTTCTCAAAGCTGACGGAGATCGTCGACGGTACACCGCGGATCGTGGGAGACCCACCGGTCATTACGCCGATCGAAGACATCCTCGGCGACCGGCTGGATGAGTTCGAGACCTTTCTGCACAGCGTCCTTCGCTCGTATCGCCGAACGCTAAGCGGTGACCGCCGGCGACTGCTGGAGCGGTATCGCTACGCGCACGCGGCCCGTAAGGTCGTCGGCGTCGGCAGCGTGGGCACGCGGGCATTCATCATGTTGCTACTCGGCCGCGACGACAGCGACCCGCTCTTCCTTCAGTTCAAGGAGGCGGAGGCGTCGGTGCTCGAGCCATTCCTCACCAAGAGCGAGTTCGCAAATCATGGCCAGCGAGTCGTCGAGGGTCAGCGCCTGACCCAGGCCGCCAGCGACATCATGCTCGGCTTTATCCGCGCGACAGGCGTGGACGAGGTGGAGCGGGACTACTACGTGCGCCAACTCTGGGACGCGAAGGGCTCCGCCCTCGTGGACCTCATGGGGCCCACAGTCATGGGGTTGTACGCGGGAATCTGCGGCGCTGAGCTCGCCCGCGCACACGCCCGATCCGGTGACGCGATCGCCATTGCTAGCTACCTCGGCACCAGCGAGACATTCGATCGCGCGATTGCACTCTTCGCCGAGTCATACGCGAACCAGAACGAACGTGACTACGCGACGCTCAAGCGGGCGGTCGACAGCGGAGAGATCAAGGCGGAGGCAGGTGTCTAGCGACCTGCAAACGGAAACACAAAGCCCGGGTCAGGCGTAGCTCGTCGAGTCGGGCTGACGAGGCGCGACTTGCATGAGCCGCCCTGTCAGCGGGCGGATGGCTCATGTCGTTTCGGCAGCAGCCTGTAACGCGCCCGCCGGCCACGCCCGGAAAGTGTCCGGGTTTGGTCGATCCCTATACCCCGTCTCGGGGGGTAACGTCGGTGACGAGGGCGGAGGGAGCGACTCCCCACCCTTGGGTGGGGGTTGCGCCGAGACCGGTCTGCTGCGGCCCGGCTCAGTCGGGACGCGTCTCGAGGTAGAGCAACAACCCCGCGAGCGTCTTCGCGTCCTCGATCTCGGGCAGGTGTTCCCGGATCTCGGTGACGCGCCAGCGGACGAGCTCGAGCTCCTCGTCCTCCGCGGGTGACGCCTCGCCACGCTCGACGCCCTCGGCGGCGAACAGATGCATCCGCTCGCGGCAGAAGCCGGGCGTCGTCCAGAACGCCGCCAGCTCGTGCCACTCGCCGCCGGTCAGGCCGCACTCCTCCTGCAACTCCCGCCGCGCGGTCTCGAACGGCTTCTCGCCGGGCTCGGCTGTCCCGGCCGGCAGCTCGAGCAGCCGTCTTCGCGCCGGCTCCCGCAGCTGCCGGACAAGCGTTACGTACCCATCGCCGTCCACAGCCACGACGGCCACGGCTCCCGGATGCTCGACGATCTCGCGCTCGTGCCCACCCCACCGCTCGATCGTCAGGCCGATCAGCCGTCCGTCGTAGACGCGTCGCGTGGAGTCGGGCTCGAAGCTCACGCCCGCGCTGCCTCCACGAGCGCGACCGTCACGTCGACCATCGCCTCGAGATCCGCGACCGAGACGTGCTCGTCGGGCGTGTGGAACCCGAACACGCCGTGCGAGAGATTCACGCAGCGGCGACCTCGCTCGTTGAAGACGTTCGCGTCGGCGCCGCCGCCCGACAGCCCGTAGCGGGGTTCGAACCCGCAGCGGGAGAACGCCGCCGCCGCGAGCGCGACGGCCGGCTCGTCCCGCTTGAGCCGGTAGCCGTCATAGCTCTTCCGCAGCGTCGTCTCGACCTCGCACTCCGTCTCGGTGGCGGCGAAGGAGAACGCATCGAGCATCTCCTGCACGATCTCGCCGAGCTTGCTTTCGTCGTGGGAGCGCGCCTCGGCGAGGAACGTGCACCACTCGGGGACGACGTTGCCGGCCGTGCCGCCGGTGATCGTCCCGATGTTCGCCGTCGTCACCTCGTCGAGCCGGCCGAGTCGCAGGTCGGCGATCGCCTTCGCAGCCGCCTGGATGGCGGAGCGACCCTCCTCGGGCGCCATCCCCGCATGTGCCGAGCGGCCGTGGAAGCGCACCTCCATCGCCCGCGACCACGGTGCGCCCAGCACGACCTCGCCCATCGGCCCCTCCTGGTCGTACACGTACCCCACCTGCGCGCGCAGCCGGTCGTGCTCGAACGCGTTCGCACCGACGAGACCGACCTCTTCCTTCGGCGTGAACACGAGCTCGATGCCGGCGTGCGGCACGTTCTCGCCGAGCACGCGCCGGACGCCCTCGAGCATCGCCGCGACCGCCGCCTTGTTGTCGCAGCCGAGGATCGTGTCGCCCGCGTTGCGGACGACGCCGTCCTCGACGACCGGCTCGAGCTCCCCGTCGGGCGGCACCGTGTCCATGTGGGCGCAGAGGAAGAGCGGCGTCCCCTCGGCGGTCGGCGCGACGCGCGCGTAGACGTTGCCCGCGGTCGAGCCGATCTGCGGACCGCACGCATCTTCGTCCGGCTCGAGCCCGAGACCGCGGAGATAGCGGAGCACGAGGTCCGCGACTCCGCGTTCCTCCCCGGGTGGGCTCGGGATCGCGGCGAGATCGAGGAGAAGGTCGACGGCGTCGGACACGCGCCGATCCTAAGCGCGGCGGTCTAGACGGCGACGCGCTCGCCGGCACGCGTCCGCGCGCGGTCGAGCGCTGCGCCGACGAAGCCGCGGAACAGCGGCGCCGCCCGTGTGGGCCTGGACTTGAACTCCGGATGGAACTGGCTCGCGACGAACCAGGGATGCTCGGGGAGCTCGACGATCTCCACGAGCCGGCCTCCCTGGAATGTCCCGCTCACCACGAGGCCCGCCTCGACGAGCCGGTCGCGGTAGGTGTTGTTGACCTCGTAGCGGTGCCGGTGCCGCTCGTGGATCGTGTCGTCCCCGTACAGGTCGCGCGTGCGCGTGCCCTCCGCCACCTCGACCGCCTGTGCGCCGAGGCGCATCGTGCCGCCGAGATCCTCGATCCCCTTCTGCTCCGGCAGGAGATCGATCACGGGATACGGCGTCTCGGGATCCATCTCGGTCGAGTTGGCGCCCTCGAGCCCGACGACGTGGCGCGCGAACTCCGACACCGCGACGTGCATGCCCAGGCAGATGCCGAGATAGGGAATGCCGCGCTCGCGCGCGACCCGGCAGGCGAGGATCTTCCCCTCCCAGCCCCTCGAGCCGAAGCCGCCGGGCACGAGCACGCCGTCGACGTTCTCGAGCAGCTCCGCCGCCTCGTCGTAGGACATGTCCTCAGCATCGACCCAGCGCACGCGGACGGCACAGCCGTGTTCCAGCCCGGCGTGCTTGAGCGCCTCGTGGACGGAGAGGTACGCATCCTGCAGCTTCACGTACTTGCCGACGAGCGCGATCTCGGCCACGTCGCGCCGGCTCTGGATCCGCTCCAGCAGCTCGTCCCAGTCGGACAGGTCCGGTTCGCCCAACTCCAGGCCGAGCCGCTCGCCGACCAGCCGGTCGAGCCCCTCGCGCTGGAGAACGCGCGGCACCTCGTAGACGTCCGGGACGTCCGGGCTCGCCACGACCGCACCCGGGTCTACGTCGGCGAAGAGCGCGATCTTGTCGCGGATCTCGCGCGAGAGCTCCTCGTGGGAGCGGCAGACGACGACGTCGGGATGGATACCGATGCGGCGCAGCTCGTTCACGGAGTGCTGCGTCGGCTTCGTCTTCAGCTCGCCGGCCGCCTCGATGAACGGCACGAGCGTCACGTGGACGTAGACGACGTTCTCGGCGCCGACCTCCCGCCGGAATTGGCGGATCGCCTCGAGGAACGGCAGCGACTCGATGTCGCCGACGGTGCCGCCGATCTCGGAGATGACCACGTCGGCGGGGCTTGCCTCGGCAGCACGACGGATGCGCGCCTTGATCTCGTTCGTGATGTGCGGGATCACCTGCACGGTCGCGCCGAGGAAGTCGCCCTTGCGCTCCTTGCGCAGGACGGTGTCCCAGATCGCGCCGGCGCTGTGGCTTGCGCTGCGGAGGAAGTTCTCGTCGACGAAGCGCTCGTAGTGGCCGATGTCGAGGTCGGTCTCGGCGCCGTCCTCGGTCACGAAGACCTCGCCGTGCTGGAACGGGCTCATGGTCCCCGGATCGACGTTGAGGTACGGGTCGAACTTCTGGAGCTGGACGCGGAGACCCCGTGCCTTGAGCAGACGGCCGAGCGAGGCGGCGACGATTCCCTTCCCCAGAGCCGAGACGACGCCCCCTGTCACAAAGACGTACTTCGGGGCCCGTGCGCTCACGGGATTTCAGGGTAGCACCCTCTGCGGCCGGAGCCTATTCGACCGGGGGTCGGACGAGCGCGGCGAGGCCGGCGAGCGCTTCCGACGGGACGGTGCGCCCGAGGCCGCCGAAGCGCGGAGAGTCGATCTCGAGCGTCGCGTGTGTCTGGTCGTCCTCCACCGGTGTGAGATCGAGCTCGACCTCCACATGCTCGCCGGTCAGCTGGAACGCGATGCGCTCGAGCGGCACCACCTCGAGGATGAGCAACGACCCGCCGAGCTGCGGACGGCGGCGAAAGCTCGGCTGCTCCGTGCCCTGGAGCTGCCAGAGCGCACCGGGAGCGAGCGCCCGCCGCACGGTCGGCTCGGCGGCCACGAGGCCGGGGAACCACTCGGGCCAGCGCCCCGGCTCCGCGAGCACGGCCCAGACGTCCTCGACCCGCGCCGGCAGCGTTCGCCTAGCTGCGTACTGCGGCAAGGAACTCCTGTCCGCCCAGCATCCGCTCGAGCTCGGCTTTCCGCTCCTCGTCGCCGAGCTGCTCGATCCGCGTGTGGGTGGGATCGCCGGAAGTCTTCTCCACCCGGAAGTGGCGGTCGGCGAGGGCGGCGATCTGTGGGAGGTGCGTGATCGTCACGACCTGGGCGTGCTCGGCGAGCCGCCGGAGTAATCCACCGACCGCGTGCGCCGTCTCGCCGCCGATGCCGGCGTCGATCTCGTCGAAGACGAGCGTGTCCCCTCCGGCGACCGCCGCGATCGCAAGCGCGATCCGCGAGAGCTCGCCGCCCGAGGCGGTCTCCGTGACCGGCGCGAAGGGCAGGCCCGCGTTCGGGCGGACGAGGAAGACGGCCTCGTCGGCGCCGGTCGACCCCGGCTCGTCGCGCTCCCGCAGCTCGCAGACGAACTCGCCCTCCCCCATTCCAACACCGCGCAGCTCGGCGGCTACCGCGTCGGCGAACGCGGGCGCGCCGGCATTCCGTTCCGCGCGCAACTCCAGCGCGAGCGTCTCGACACGCGCCTCGGCCGCGGTGAGCTCGCGGGCGGCGATCTCTGCGGGATCGGAGCCGTCCTCGAGGCCCGCGAGCTCCGCGTGCGCTTCTTCGCGCTGCGCGAGCAGCTCGTCGTACGTGGCGCAGCGGAAGCGCCGCTTCGCCTCGGCGATCCGGTCGAGCTCGGCCTCCAGCTGCTCGAGCCGCCCCGGCTCCGCTTCGAGCGAGGCGAGGAAGGCGTGGAGGTCGGATGCTGTCTCCCGCAGCCGGAGCTCGACATCCCGGAGCTCGTCGCCGGCGCGCTGCAGCTCTGGCGCGAGCCGCTCGAGCGGCGCAATCGAGCGTTCTGCGAGCGCGATCAGGCCCGTGGCGCCCTCGCCGTCTTCCGGCGCGAGTACCGCGGCGGCGTCGGCGGCGCCCGAGGCCAGCTCGACGACGTGTCGGTGGCGCTCGCGCTCGGCTCGCAGTCGTTCTTCGTCCCCGGGCTCGAGACCTGCGGTGTCCTCGACGAGCGCGCGCAGCTCTGCGAGCCGCGCCTCGGCGAGCGCCACGTTCGCGGTCAGCTCGTCGTGTCGACGACGAGCGGCGTGGAGCTCGCGCCATGCCGTTCGCGTGGCTGCTCGGCGGGCGAGCTGCTCCTCGCCGCAGAAACGGTCGAGCACCTCGAGCTGGTAGGACGGACGCGCGAGCCGGCGCTGCTCGAACTGGCCCGACATCGCGACCACGCGCTCGGCGGCGGCCGCGACGTCCTCCCGCGCGGCCGCGCGCCCCCAGGCGTACGCGCGCGTGCGACCGTCGGCGAAGACCCGGCGGGAGACGACGAGCGCATCCTCGTCCTCGGGCCGCAGCTCGCCGAGTTCGTCGAGGTCGTCGGGGAGATCGAGCTCCGCCTCGACGTACGCCTCCTCCCCGGCCGCCCCGACGTACGAATCGTCGCCCTTCGCGCCGAGCAGCAGGCCGAGCGCCTGGGCGAGGATCGTCTTGCCGGCACCCGTCTCCCCCGTGATCGCGTTCAGCCCGGGAGCAAGCTCGAGCTCGGCCGCCTGGATGAGGACGAGGTTCTCGATGCGGAGCCGGCGGAGCACGCAGCGATCGTAGACCCGCGGGCCGACGCCGCCCACTCGCTCTTGGAGACAGCCGCCTCTAGGACGTGAACGTCTCGCGGTAGCGGCCGAAGAACGTCGTCTCCGGCAGCGTCGCAAGCAGGCTTCGCTGCTCGCCGAGCCGGATCGAAAGCGTCCGCTCGGGCGCAAGAGCGCCGCTCTCGTGGCCGTCCGCGAGGACTGCGGCTCCCACGTCCGGCGTCGCGTTCCGCACGGTCAGCTCCGCCCCACGCGGCACGACGAGCGGCCGCGCGTCGAGCGAATGCGGTGCGATGAACGTGATCGCCATCGCATCGAGCCCCCGGACGAGCACCGGGCCGCCGTTCGAGAGGTTGTACGCCGTCGACCCCGACGGGGTCGAGCAGATCATCCCGTCGCAGGACACCACGCCGAGGTCGTCGCCCGCGATCGCCCAGCCGAGCTCGATCATCCGCCCGAGCGTCGAGCTCGTGGCCACGACGTCGTTGACCGCGACGAGCGTCTTGCCGTCGAGCTGCGCCTCGAGCGTGGGCTGCTCGATCGTCCGGTACTCGCCGGCGAAGACTCGCGCGAGATCGTTCTCGAGCCGCTCCGGCGCGATCGAGGCGAGGAAGCCCACCCGGCCGAAGTTGATGCCGATCACCGGGATGCTCGTGCCGAGCAGCAGCGCGAGCGTGCGCAGGATCGTCCCGTCGCCGCCGACCGCCACCGCGAGTTGCGCGCGCTCGGGCTCCTCGACGAGCTCCACGCCGGCGTGCTCGGCCACAGCGCGAACCCGCTCGACCGCCTCCCGGACGTCGACGCGGCCGTGCGCGACGACCGCGGCGGTCTCAACCGGCGAGTGCGTGCTCGATTCGCTCGTCGAGGTCATCGGGAAGGGTCGGCTGCTCGGAATGGTCGAGGTGGAGGAAGATCTCGCGGTTCCCCTTCGGCCCGGGGAGCCCCGAGTCTACGACGCCGCGGACGCTCGCCTGCCACGACAGCGCTGCCTCGGCGACCTCGCGCACGACACGCCGCCGCACCTCGTCGTCGCGCACCACGCCTCCCTTGCCGACGTCGGCGCGGCCCGCCTCGAACTGCGGCTTGACCAGCACGACCGCCTGCCAGCCGGGGGCGCACAGGCGGAGCACGGGCGGGAGCGCCAGGCGCACCGAGATGAAGGAGACGTCACAGACGGCGAGCTGCGGCGCGAAGGGGAGCTCGCTCAGCCTGCGCGCATTCGTCCGCTCGAGTAGCTCGACGCGCGTGTCGGCGCGCAGGCGCGGATGCAGCTGGCCATAGCCGACGTCGACGGCGATCACACGCGACGCACCCCGCTGGAGAAGGACGTCGGTGAAGCCGCCGGTCGACGCACCGACGTCGACGCAGTCGAGACCGGCCGGATCGACCCCGAGCGCATCGAGCCCGTGCGCGAGCTTCTCGCCTCCCCGCGAAACGAACGGGGGCGGTTGCTCGACCGCGAGCTCCGCGCCTTCCTCGACCTGCTGCCCGGGCTTTTGGTAGCCGGGCACGAGCCCCGCCAGCACGAGCGCCTGGGCCTGCGCCCGCGACTCGGCCAGCCCGCGCTCGACGAGGAGGATGTCGAGGCGCTTTCGCGCCACGCTACGTCGGCGCCGCGGGCTCGAGCGGCTTCGACGGCAGACGTCGGGTGAAGTAGAGCCCGACCGCCGCCAGGATCGCGACACCGAGCAAGGCCCGCTTCAGGCCGTCGAGCTGCGCGTTGCCGTAGTCGGCAGCAAGCGCGTCTGCCTGGCTCTGCGAGAGGCCCGCGTCGACCGCCGCCTTCTGCACCTCCTCGACCGGAACGATGTCGATCCCCTTCTCCGCCTGCGTCGCGATGCTCGTGCGTACGTCCTGCGGCAGCGCCGGGTTCTCCGAGACCCGCGAGACGAAGCTCGACGTGAGCGACGTGAGCAGGATCGCGCCGATCAGGGCCGTGCCGAGCGACGCGCCGAGGTTCTGCGCCGTGCCCTGGAGTCCACCCGCCTCGTTCGCACTCTCCGGCGGCGCGGACGACATGATCACGTTTCCGACCTGCGACATCAGCAACCCGGCTCCGATGCCGAACAGGATCAGCGAGAGCGAGAACGCGGTCCCGTGCAGCGTCACGTCGATCGTCCCCATCAGGACGAGCGCAGCGAGGGTCATCGCGGCGAGCCCGGCCTGGCACACCCATTTCGGCGCGAAGCGGCCCGCGAGGCGCGGCCCGGCGAGCGCGGCTACGAGCATCGAGATCGACATCGGGAACAGGCGCTTGCCCGTCTCGAACGCGTCGAGCCCGAGCACGACCTGGAGGTAGACCGGCAACACGAAGAACGTCCCGAGCAGGACGAGCTGCATCGTCCCGAGCGTCTCGAGCCCGGCGGCGAGTGGCGGGATCTTCGCCAGGCCGCGCGTGAGCAGCACGTCCTTGCCGTGCCGCTCGCGACGCTCCTCCCACGACTTGAACAGCGCGACGAAGACGAGCCCGCCGAAGATCAGGAAGGGGACCGGCGAGAACCCGAACGGCGTCACCTCGTGCCCACCGATCGTCGGCGGGTTCTTCGGCTGGACCCAACCCCAGGTGCTGCTCATCAGGATCCCGAAGACGGCGAGACCGAGCCCGAGCGCGGAGAGCGCCGCGCCGACGACGTCGAGCTTCGGCTTGTGCTCGGCGGCCGGCGCCGGCGCCATCCGCCGCCGGAAGAGGAGGATCGCGATCACGACGACGGTCTCGCCGGCGAAGACGTAGCGCCAGCTGAGCTCGGTCGTCACCCAGCCGCCGATCAGCGGGCCGGCTGCGATCGCCGCGCCCGCGACGCCACCGATCACGCCGTACGCGAGGGCGCGCTGCTTGCCTTCGTAGTTCGACGCGATGAGCGCGGCGATCGCAGGGATCACCAGCACGGCTCCGAGACCTTCGACCAGAGACCAGCCGAACAGGAGCACCGCGAGGTTCGGGCTCAGCGCCGTCGTCAGCGAGCCGATCCCGTAGACGCCGAGTCCGATCGCGAAGATGCGGTCGCGTCCGTACATGTCACCGAGCTTGGCGCCCACGAGCATGAACGCGGCCATCACGAGCGTGTACATCGTGATCGCCGTCTGTACGCCCTGGATCGACGTGTTCAGGTCGGCGACGATCTGCGAGATCGAGACGTTCATGACGCTCGAGTCGAGCACCATCACGAACTGGGCCGCGCCGAGAATCGCGAGCGGCAGCCAGCTCCGCTTCTCGCCCACGTTCGCCGAGGCCGCCGCGGCGCTCATGCCGTCCTGACCGCCAGGGAGTCGACGATGTCGCGGAGGGCGGTCGTGTCCGCGGCGATCTCGTCGAGTCGCACGCGCGCACGTTCGGCCGCCTCGTCGGCGAAGCGGCGTGCGCCGTCGGCACCGTGCTCGCTCACGTAGCCGTCCGCGTCGAGGATGTCGTCGACGATCTGGAACAGGAGCCCGAGCTCGTCGGCGAACGCCCGCCAGGGTGCCTGATCGGCCTCGGACAGCTCGGCCGCCCAGAGTGCCATCGTCACCGACGCGTAGAAGAGCCGCCCGGTCTTCAGGCGATGCACCGCGGCGAGGTCGTAGTCCGCGACCATCGTGTCGAGGTACTGGCCGCCGATCATCCCGAGCGTCGCCTCGGCGAGCTCGCGCGCGACCGCGGACGACTCGTAGCGCGTGGCGAGCCGGAACGCCTCCGCGAGCAGCGCGTCTCCGGCGAGGACGCCGACTCCCTCGCCGAACTTCTTCCACGTCGATGGGTGGCCACGCCGCTCCTCGTCGTCGTCCATCGCCGGCAGGTCGTCGTGGACGAGCGAGAACGTGTGGACGAGCTCGATCGCGAGCGCCGCCGGCATCACCCGGCCGACCTGCGCGCCGAGGGCCTCGCCGACCGCGAGCGTGATCACCGGTCGCACCCGCTTGCCGCCGACCTCCAGCGCGTAGCGCACGGACGTCGCCTGGCCGTGCAGCTCCGGCCAGAGATCGAGGCGCTCGAGCTCCTCGTCGACGAGCGCTTTCAGCTCCTCAGGACTATGCATCGGCCTCAGCCGCGCGTTGCGCGTTCGCGAGCTCCTCCTCGACCGCCTTCGCGAGCTCCGACAGCTCGCCGAGGAGCTCGATCGCCCGTTCCGGCGACGCGCCCTCTTCCTCGCTCAGCTGCTCGAGCTCGGCACGCGCAGCCTCGACTCGCACGAGCAGCTCCTCGGCCCGCGTCAACGACTGGTCGGCGCTCAAGCTTCTCCTCTCTCCCGTACGAGCTTCCCCAGGATCCCGTTCACCAGCCTCGCAGCATCCTCGGATGCATAGCGCTTCGCAAGCGTCACCGCTTCATCGAGGACGACCTCGACCGGTACGTCTCCCTCGTCGAGCTCCTCGAGCGCCACGCGGAGGACGTTGCGCTCGACCGCGCCGAGGCGATCGGCGGTCCAGTCGTCGGAGGCGGACGTGATCCGGGCGTCGAGCCCGGCCGCGTGCGCGCTCACCGCCTCGGCGAGCTGCAACGTGTAGCTGTCGACCTCACCCTCGTAGAGCGACCCGAGCGGCTTGCCGGTGACGTCCCACTGGAAGAGCATGAAGACGGCGGCCCGCCGCGCCTCCCGCCGGCTGATGACGCTACCGGGCACGTTCGAGCTGCTCCACGGTCACATCGACGGCATCGACTTCGACGTCGAACATCCGCGCCAGCGCATCGGCTACGCCCTCCTGCACCGCTCGACACACCTCAGGAAGCACGCGGCCGTACGCGACGGCGAGCTGGAGATCGGCCCGCGCGCGACCGTCCTGGAGCTCGACGCCGAGACGCCGGCGTCCCTTCCGCAACCGGGCTCCGTCGACCGCTGCGACCGCGCGGCGCACGATCTCGTTCAGGGCCGCCTCGCTCACGCGCACCGAGCCTCCCTCTTCCTGGACGAGAACTCGACTCAAGAGCCGGCCAGCGCCGGCAGCCGCGCACCGGCCTCTTCGAGGAACGACGTCGAGTACTCGCCGCTGCGGAATTCGTCGCTGCCGAGGATCTCGTGCAGCACCTCGCGCGTCGTCGGCACGCCGACGATCTCGAACTCGCTCAGCGCCCGCCGGGCCCGCGCAATCGCCAGGCGGCGGCTGGTGTCGACGACGACGAGCTTCGCGATCAGCGAGTCGTAGTACGGGGTGATGGTCGTCCCCTCCTCGACGAAGGTGTCGACGCGGACGCCGGGGCCGAGTGGCGGCCGGAAGCGCTCGATCCGCCCGGGCGCCGGGGCGAAGCCGCGCGCCGGATCCTCGGCGTTGATCCGGAGCTCGATCGCGTGGCCCCTGCGCGGGCCGGCCCGGCCGCCGTGCGCGAGCGGCTGGTCGGCCGCGATCCGGACCTGCTCGCGGACGATGTCGATGCCGATGATCGACTCGGTGACCGGGTGCTCGACCTGAAGGCGGGCGTTCAGCTCGATGAAGGAGAACGAGCCGTCCGGCCCGACGAGGAACTCGAACGTCCCGGCGTTGCGGTAGCCGATGTGCCTGCACGCGCGCTCCGCGGCGGCCTCCATCTCCTCGCGCTGTTCGTCGTCGAGCGCCGGCGAGGGCGACTCCTCGATCAGCTTCTGGTGGCGGCGCTGCACCGAGCACTCGCGCTCGCCGCAGGTGAGGACGTGGCCATGGTTGTCGCAGAGCACCTGGATCTCGACGTGGCGCGCCGGCGTGATCACCTTCTCGACGTACAGCGAGCCGTCCCCGAACGCGGCCTGGGCCTCCGCAGCCGCGCGCTCGTAGGCGTCGCGGAGCTCCCCCGGCGCGGTCACCACCCGCATGCCCTTGCCGCCGCCGCCGGCTGCGGCTTTCAGCAGCACCGGGAAGCCGAGCTCCTCGGCCGCTGCGAGCGCATCGTCCGGTGCTGCCACGCCTTCGGTTCCCGGCACGAGCGGCACGCCTGCCGCGCGCATCTCGGCCTTGGCGCGCGCCTTGTCGCCCATCCGCTTCATCACGTCCGCCGGGGGGCCGATGAAGACGAGGTCGTTGTCCTCGCACGCACGGACGAAGTCGGCGTTCTCGGAGACGAAGCCGTAGCCGGGATGGACTGCCTCGCAGCCTGTGGTCTCGGCCGCGGCGATGAGGGCCGGAATGCTGAGATAGCTCTCGGCGGCGGCCGGCGGGCCGATGCGGACGGCGCGGTCGGCGAGCCGCACGTGGAGCGCGTCCTCGTCCGCCGTCGAGTAGACGGCGACCGCCTCGACGCCGAGCTCGTGCAGGGCTCGGATCACGCGCACGGCGATCTCGCCGCGATTGGCCACGAGGGCACGGTTGAACACGGGCGGAGCCTAGCCCGCCAGCACGGCGGCAAGCGCACGGGCGCCGCCGCGCAGCACGGGGTTCCCGTGCGAGACGAGAACGCGCGCGACGGGAAGATCCAGGGTCGGTGCGAGCGACGCCCTCAGGTCGTCGTGCGTCGCCGTTCCGAGCCAGCGCTCAGGGCAGAGCCGCAACGGCTCGTCGGTGGCGTGCGGCTTCGCCCCGGCGCCGAGCAGGACGTCGCCGACGGCGAGCGCACGCTGCCGAGGGAGCCAGAACACCACCTCGCCCGGCCGCGCGGTCTCGAAGGCCTGGATCCCTCCCGGCAGCTCGTCCCCGGGGATCGGATCCGTCACCTCGACCCCGCGGTTGGCGAGGGAGCGCGCTTCGCGCCGATGCGCCCAGACGTGCGGCGCCTTGGTCGAACGCGCGTGCCAGCGAATCGTGAGCAGGACGTGCTGGGGCCGCGTCAGCCCGCGCGGCGGGTCGAGCGGATCGATCAGGACGAGCCCGTCGGCGGTGTCGACCGCGAGGCAGCCGACCTCCTCGCGCCACTCCTCGTGCCAGGCCGTCCAGCGACGAAGGCCCGAAGCGATCTCCGTCAGAGGCATGTCAGAGCGCCGGCCGGCCGACGAGCGGCTCGAGCTCGAAGAGCAGCTGCCCGAACTCGACAGCCGTTGCGTTCTCGGCGTGCACGCCGCGCACGACTCCCTCGACGTCGGCCTTCACCTCGTTCATGAGCTTCATCGCCTCGAGGATGCAGAGCGTCTGTCCAGGCGCGACCACGTCGCCGACCTCGACGAACGGCGGCGAGCCCGGCTGCGGCGCGCGGTAGAAGGTGCCGACCATCGGCGACTCGACGCGCATGAGCGTGCCGCTGACCGCGGTCGTCTCGGGCAGGTCCGGCTCGGGCACTGCGAGAGGCGCCGCTCCTGGACCGCCCGTGCCGGCAGGACCCTCGGGCGTCGAGCGAACCGAGATCCGCATCCCGTCCTCCTCGATCGTCACCTCGCCGATCCCCGACTCCTCCACGATCCGCACGATCTCCCGGACGCGCTCGGCGCGGTGCTCGTCCACGGCGGCGAGATCGTCGTCACGCTCGCCCCGGCCGCGGATTCCACGGAGCAGCCGCTCGGCGTCCTCGCCGAACAACCCGAGCAGGAGCAGCTCCTCCTCGCTCGTCGCCACGCCGCCGGCGCGCTCGCGCACCTCGTCGAGCGGCGGTGTGACGTCCTCCTCGCTGTCGGGATCCGTGGTGAGCTGGACGACCCGCTCGAGGGCGGCGTCGATCGGAGCGGGCGGCGTGCCGAACGCGCCGGCGACGAGGCTGCGCACCTCGTCCACGACGACGAGGTAGCGGCTCGCCGAGAGGACGTTGATGATCGCCTGGGTCGCGAGTACCTGGCCGATGGGCGACGCGAGCGGCGGCCAGCCCGTCTCGGCACGAATCCGGTCGAGCTCCTCCAGCACCTCGTCGAGCCTGTCGCCCGAGCTTTCTGCCCGCAGCGAGTGGTCGATACCGCCAACGACGCTGGCCGGCAGGTCGTGGCGCGCAGCGAGCACGGCGATGCGCGGCACGAGCGGAGTTACGAGCTCGTCCCCGATGTGCTCGTCGACGAGGTCGGTCGCCTCCCACAGCGCGTCGATGTCGACGCCGGGATCGAGGCCGATGCCGCCGAGCGCCTCCGCCAGCGCCTCGCCCGACACCCGATGCAGGGTCAGCGCCAGCGGGTAGATAGCGCAGGCGAGGAGCTGCGCGCCCGCGCGGGCCGCCGCGAGGGTGGCGGCGAGGGCGCTGCCGCCGGCTCCCTGGGCGTAGATCCCGACCGGCAGCCCGCTCGCGTCGGCGAGCGCCCGGACGAGCTCCTCTGCCGTGTGCGGCTGCAACGAGCCGGTCGGATCGTGGAGGAGGACGCGCACGGCGCCGAACTCGGACAGCACCCGCGCGCGTTCGATCAGCGTCTCGATCTCGCCCGTGCGTCCGGGGCTGTAGACCAGGCCGGCCTCGAAGTCCCTCTCCGCGGCGACGATCGCCTCCGCGGCCTCGCGCAGGTTAGAGACGTCGTTGAGCGGATCGTGCAGCCGGAACACGTCGATCCCGTTCTCGGCCGCCGAGGCGACGAACCGGCGGGCGAAGTCGGCGTCGACGGGCCGCGAGCCGACGAGGAACCGTCCCCGGAGTGCAAGCCCGAGCGGCGTGCTCACGCGCGCCTTGAGCGCGCGGATCCGCTCCCACGGGCTCTCGACGCCGCGTTTGACGGCCGCGTCGAAGCAGCCGCCGCCCGAGACCTCGAGGTACGCGAAGCCGGCCTTGTCGAGGATCTCGGCGAGCCGGAGCTGCGCGGCGGCCGGGACGCGTCCCGCGAGCGGCTCCTGCCCGAGCAGGCGAATCGTGGTGTCGGCGAGCGACGGCACGGCGAGACCTTATCGCCCGCGCCCGTCCGCTCTAGGCGCGCGAGATGTAGCGGCCCTCGCGGGGATCGACCTTCAGACGATCGCCCACGTTGACGAAGAGCGGCACGTTGACGACGGCACCCGTCTCGAGCTTCGCCGGCTTCGTGACGTTCGAGACCGTGTCGCCCTTTACGCCCGGCTCGGTCTCCACGACCTCGAGCTCGACGGACGCCGGCAGCTGCAGGTTCGACGGCTTCCCATTCACGCTCAACACCTGGACGGAGGCATTCGGCTGCATGTACGGCAGCTCGTCGGTCAGGTCGGCGTGCGGCAGCGCGAACTGCTCGTACGTCTCCGCGTCCATGAAGTGCACGTCGGAACCGTCGTCGTAGAGGTACTGGACGTTCTTCGTCTCGGTGTGCACGCGCGGGAACTTCTCGCCCGCACGGAACGTGCGGTCGACGACCGCGCCCGCCTCGAGGCTCTTCAGCTTCGTGCGGACGAACGCGCCGCCCTTGCCGGGCTTCACGTGCTGGAACTCGACGATCCGCCAAACCTTGCCGTCGAGCTCGATGTGCATCCCGTTCTTGAAGCTGTTCGTGTCGACCGTCTCTGCCACGGCGGCGGATGGTAGCTAGCCGACGGTGACGAGCTCTTTCGTGAACCGGACCGGGTTCTCGATCCCGTCGTCCGTCACGATCACGTCGTCCTCGATCCGGATGCCGAAGCGGCCGGCGAGGTAGACACCCGGCTCGACGGTGACGACGTTGCCGGCCGCGAGCGTGTCGGAGCTTTCGGTCGAGAGCCGGGGCGACTCGTGGACGTCGAGGCCGAGGCCGTGTCCCAGCCCGTGGCCGAACGTGCCGGCGAACGCGCTGTCCTCGATCACGCCCCGCGCCGCTGCGTCGACGTCGAGGCCGCTCTCGCCGGCACGGATCGCGTCCAGCCCGGCCTGCTGCGCGGCGAGCACCACGTCGTAGGCCTCGCGCATCTCGCCGTCGAGCTCGCCGGTGGCGAGCGTCCGCGTGTAGTCGGAGGCGTAGCCACCCACCCGGCAGCCGGTGTCGATCACGACGAGCTCGCCCTCACCGATCGCGCGGTCACCCGCGCGCGCATGCGGCCGGGCGCCTGTCGGGCCGGAGCCGACGATCGCCTCGAACGACTCCTCGTCCGCTCCTTCGGCGTGGTAGAGCTTCGTGATGTCCCAGGCGACGTCCCGCTCGCGGCGCCCGACGAACCGGACCTCGCCCACGAGCCGCTCGAACATCCGGTCCGTGATCGCGCAGGCCCGCCGGAAGGCTTCGAGCTCGCCGTCGTCCTTGACGGCGCGCAATCGCTCGACGAGGCCCGTGCGCGGCACCAGCTCGAGCCCGCGTTCCCGCAGCTGCTCGGCATACGACCACGGGAGGACGTTCGCCTCGAAGCCGAACCGGCCCGAGAGGTTCTCGCCGAGCCACCCGATCAGCGTCCGCTTGGTCTGCACCGCCTCGACGTCCTCGGCCGCCCGCGCGGCCTCGATGTAGCGGAAGTCGGTGAAGAGGCGTACCCGGTCCGGCTCGACGAGCAGTGCCGCGTTGGAGCTGTCCAGCCCCGTCAGGTAGAGGACGTTGACCGGGTTCGTGACGAGGAGCGGCTCCTCGAGCAGCTCCCGCAGCCGTTCGATCCGCTCGCTCACGCGGCTCCCTTCAGGTAGTCGAGCGCCATCTTGTAGCCGTCGGGCCCGTGGCCGACGAAGCGTGCGGCGACGAGGTCGGAGACCACCGAGTGCCGCCTCCATTCCTCTCTCTCGTCGACGTTGGACAGGTGCACCTCGACGATCGGGATCGTGAGGGCCTCGAGAGCGTCGTGGATCGCCCACGCATAGTGGGTCCAGGCGCCGGGGTTGACGACCACCCCGTCGACGGTGTCGTACGCGTCGTGGCACCACTTGATGTACTCGCCGTCGTCGTTCGTCTGCCGGCACTGGACGGTCAGCTCGAGCGCCCGCGCCCACTCGTAGATGCGGCTCTCGAGCTCCGCGATCGAGAGACCGCCGTAGACCTCCGGATCGCGACGGCCGAGCATGTTCAGGTTCACGCCGTTGAGCACCGAGATCCTCACGCGATCAACCTATCGAGTTCGCGCCGTACGTCCTCCTCGGGAACGGCAACGTCCCACCGAGGCCCGTCGTCGCCCAGCAGTACGAGCCGGAGCTCGCCGCTGCGTGCCTTCTTGTCCCGGTGCATCGCCGTCCACGCGCGCTCGCGGTCGATGTCGACGGGCCGCGGCCGGAGGATCTCCTCCGCGATGCGCGTGTCGCGCCCGGAGAGACGCAACGCCGCCAGGAGCCCGAGCGCGACGGCCCGGCCGTGCGTCACGGTTCCGTAGTCGCCCGCGGCCTCGAGGCCGTGGGCGAAGGTGTGGCCGAGGTTGAGGATCGCCCGTTCGCCTCGCTCGTGCGGATCGCGCAGGCAGACGGCCGCCTTGAACGCCACGCAGCGGCGCACGAGCTCGTCGTCAGGAAGCTCCCAGAACGGCTCTCCGGCGAGCAGTCCCGTCTTCACGACCTCGGCCATGCCCTCGAGGCGCTGCGGCTCGGAGAGCGTCTCGAGGAGCGCGGGATCGACGAGCGTCCGGGCCGGCCAGTGGAAGGCGCCGACGAGGTTCTTGCCCTGCGGCAGGTCGATCGCCGTCTTGCCACCGATCGCCGCGTCCACCTGCGCGACGAGACTCGTCGGCACCGGCGTCCAGGCGATGCCGCGGAGGTACGTCGCCGCCGCGAAGCCGGCCGCGTCGGTCGTGCAGCCGCCGCCGAGCGCGACGATCGTCCCGCCCCGGTCGAGGCGCAGGTCCTGCCAGAGCCGGTCGAGCGCGGCGAGCGTCTTCGCCTCCTCGCCGGGAGGAAGCTCGTGCGTCTCCGCGAGACGGGTCCCGAGCGCGAGCTGCGCGTCCATGCCGTGGATGCCGGCGACGTGCGGGTCCGAGACGAGCGCGACCGCGCCGTCGCCCGGCACGAGCTCGCCGAGCTGCTGCAGCGCGCCGCGCTCGACGTGCACGCCGGCCGCGGCGAGAACGACGTCGTCGGCGTCGCGTGCGGTCGCGTCCGCCACCTCGACGTAGAGCGGCGCGCGCAGCTCGAAGCGGCGGCGGAACTCGGTCTCGTCCTGCGCCAGCGGTCGGCTGCTGCGGCGCACGCGGTTCCATGCCGTCTCCATGTCGACCGGCAGATGGACGACGACGGCGCCGTCGTCGTGCAATACGTCAGGCGTCTCGACCGCTCCCCCGCCCACGGCGATCACGGTGGGCCCTGGCCGCTCGAGCGCGTCCCGCACGAACCGTGCCTCGACCTCGCGAAAGGCTGCCTCGCCCTGGGTCGCGAAGAGCTCGGGGATCGGGCCGTGCTCTGCAGCGATCGCCTCGTCGACGTCGACGAACGGCCGGCCGAGCAGCCGCGCGGCCTCCCGTCCCAGCCTCGTCTTCCCCGCCCCCATGAAGCCGACGAGGACGACGTGCCTGTCTAGCGCGGTGTCCAGTCGATCCGCTCCAGATACGCGCGCCAGGCGGCTACGAAGTCGCCGAGTGCGTCGCCGCCGAACTTCTCGCGCGCCGCCCGGGCAAGCTCCCACGCGACCGCCGCCTCGGCCACAACGGCGAGCGCCTCGACAGCCGAGACGTCGCTCCTCTCGACGAGCGCGTTCGCCGCTTCTCCCGTCGCGAGGTCGACGGAGCCGAGCGGCTTCATGAGCGTCGGGAGCGGCTTCATCGCGGCCCGGACGACGATCTCCTCCCCGTTCGAGACGCCGGCCTCGATGCCACCGGCGCGATTCGACGTGCGGCGCCGATCCGTGCCGATCTCGTCGTGCGCCTCCGAGCCGCGAAGCGCCGCGAGCGCGAAGCCGTCGCCGATCTCGACGCCCTTGACGGCCTGGATGCCCATCACCGCCGCGGCGAGCCGCGCGTCGAGCCGATCCTCCTTGCGGGCGTAGCTCCCGAGCCCCGGGGGAACCCCAGGCGCCCGCACCTCGACTCGGCCGCCCAGCGTGTCCCTGTCCGCACGGGCCGCGTCGACGGCGGCAGGATCCGCGCCCGCCTCGGGCAGAGCCTCACCCACGACCTGGACGCCGATCTCGTGGAGAAGCCGTTTCGCCACCGCGCCGGCCGCGACATGGACGGCCGTGTGCCGCGCCGACGCCCGCTCGAGCGCGTCGCGGACGTCCGGGAGCCCGTGCTTCTGCGCGCCGGCGAGATCCGCGTGCCCGGGCCGCGGCAGCGTGACCGGCTTCGTCCCCTTCCCCTCCGGGTCGCCCTCGGGCGGCCACGGGCTCATCCCCCACGTCCAGTTCTTGTGGTCGCGGTTGCGGACGACGAGCGCGAGTGGCGTGCCGAGCGTGCGGCCGTGCCGAAGGCCCGCGAGTACCTCGACCTCGTCGGTCTCGATCTGCTGACGCGGGGAGCGACCGTAGCCCTGCTGGCGGCGCCGGAGGTCCGCGTCGATCGCGTCCTTCGCGAGGACGAGGCCGGCCGGCAGGCCCGAGACGATCGCGACGAGCGCCGGCCCGTGCGACTCTCCCGCGGTCGCGAGCTCGAGCGTCATGGCCGAGAGCGTAGTGCGCTAGAGCCGGGCGAGCACTCGGGAGACGAGGCTCGGCTGTCGGTGCCTCGTAGCCGACTGGAGGAATCGGGCGAGGCGGGCCGACTCCTGTGGGTCGAGCGAGATCGCCGCCTCGGCCTCCGCGCCGTGCCAGACGCTCAGTCGGGCGTGCTGAGGCTCGGTGAGGTAGACCGAGACGCGCAGGCCGCCGTCGCCGACGTCCGGGTGACCCTGGAAGTACTCGACGATTTTCGTGCGCTGCGACTTGCCGCAGTGCGGACAGAACCGGAAGTGGTCCTGTACCTCTCCTCCGCACGCACGACAGCTGCGCATCTGCTTCTTCTATGCCCCTGGCCGCCTCAGGTCAAGCCGACGGCCTGACGCATCGTGTCGACGGGCGCCGAAGTTCCGGTCCAGAGCTCGAAGCTCGCGGCTCCCTGAGCGACGAGGACCTCGAGCCCGCCGAGGACGCGCGCGCCCGCGGCGGCCGCCGCCTCCGCCGTCACCGTGCGCGGATACGGAAGGTCGACCAGCGTCTGCCCCGGGCCGAGCTCGAACAACACCTCATCACGCACGGACGTCGCGTGGATCACGAGGTCCGCTCCCCGCACGTCGGGCGGCCACTCGCCGCTCCGCGAGAAGACGCGCGCGGCCGGGAGCGCGTGCCGAAACGCCGCCGCCGCGCCGCCGTCCCCCACGATCGCCGCCTCGTCGCAGTTCGCGACGTGCTCGAGGATCGCGGCGTCGGTCGAGAAGCCGCGCCCCTGCACGATCGTGTTCACCGACGGGAGCTCCGCGCCGAGGATCCGCGCAGCGCGGAGCTTGTACGGCGCCGTGACGTTCGCGTACTCGACCTCGCGAACCGCCTCCTCGAGCTTCTCCGGCAGGACGTCGCGCAGGACGTACTCCCAGTCGAGGCCCGCCGCAGCAAAGGCTGCGTTCTGCATCCGGGGCGACAGCGAATGCGCCACCGGATGCCCGAGGAGGACTACCTCAGTAGCCGTACGCGGCCTCGTGTTGGAGGAAGTCCTGATAGTTCGACGTGAAGTAGTGATGCCTGTGGTCGGGCTTGCGCACGAAGTAGAGGTAGTCGACGTGCGCCGGGATGCGCCGCCGCCTCGAGCGAGGCCATTCCCGGGTTGTTGATCGGCGTCGGGGGCAGGCCGTCGTGCAGCCGCGTGTTGTACGGCGTCGGATTGGCCAGGTCGGACTGGGTCAGCGACTGGGTCGGTGGGACGTGCAGTCCGTAGCGAAGCGTCGCGTCGATGCCGAGCGGCATGTGGTCGCGCAGCCGGTTGTAGATGACGGCCGCCACGAGTGGCCGCTCGCTCGGCACCTGCGCCTCTCCCTCCACCATCGACGCGATCGTCAGCACGTCGTACGGCGTGAGGTTCTTGCTCTTTGCGTACGAGAGATCGAGCTGGCTCCACATCGAGGTGAACTCCCCGACCTGGTTCTGGACGAGCTGGGCAGACGTCGACTTGCGGTCGAAGTCGTACGTGTCGGGGAAGAGAAAGCCCTCGTACGGCAGCTTCCGGGCGCCGAAGCCCGGGAACCTGCGCGGCTTCGAGGTCGTTGCGACGTACCCCTTCCCCGAGAGCTTGACCTTGTGGTGCGACTCCTGCTCGGCGATCCTGGACACCGCCTGCACGCGAGCCGCCATCTGCGCACGCGTGAACCCTTCGGGGAAGAGGATCCGGAACTGCCGTAGCTGGCGGATCGTGGTCGTCGGCGGTGCGGCAGCGCCCGTCCCGCCACAGCCGGCCGCAGTCGCCGCGACCAGCACGGCGCAGATCCCTACGAGCGCGCCGCGGACCACTCGAGATAGGTCGAAAGGAGGTGTGCGGCGGCGAGCGCATCCTCCGGCGCGGTACCGGAGGTCTGCTGAGCAAGATCGGTCGTGAAGCGCTCGTCGTAGAGCTCGACGGGGACGTCGAGGACGCCGCGCAACGCTTCGACGAAGCGCTCGGTCTCGGCCACCTGCTCCCCGCGCGTGCCGCGCAGCGTGAGCGGCAGGCCGACGACGACGCGCTCGATCTCCTCGTCGCGAACGAGCCGCGCGAGCTCGGCGAGACCCTTCGCGGCGCCCGCGTGCGAGACGACGCCGAGCGGCCGCGCCAGCGTCCCGGTCGGATCGGAGACCGCGACTCCCGTACGCGCGGAGCCGTAGTCGAGTGCCATCACCTTCACGCCAGCATCCTTATGGGGCGACAAGCTCCTTCGCGGCGGCGAGCGCATCGGCGATGCCGTCGGGGTTCTTGCCGCCCGCCTCCGCCAGCGTCGGCTTGCCGCCTCCCCCACCGCCGATGTGTCGGCCGAGCTCGCGCACGACCTGCACGGCGTCGAGCCCGCGCTCGACGAGCGCCTCGTCAAAGTTGACGACGAGGAATACGCGGCCGTCGTCACGCGAGGCCACGATCGCGCCGTCGGCCTTCTCTTGCTGCCGGATCCGGTCGGAGAAGTCCCGCAACGGCCCGCCTTTCAGGCCTTTGACCTCAACGAGCACGACGCCGTCTTCTTTGTCCTGCGAGACGATCTCGGCCGCCGCCTGCTCCGACTGCTGCGGACGCTTCGACTCCTTCCGTGCCCGTTCGAGCTCGCCGCGCAACACGTCGGCCTCCCGTGCCCGTTCGTGCAGCAGCGCGAACGCCTCCCCCGCGGTCACGGCCTCGATCCGGCGCGAGCCGGCACCGACGGAGCTCTCGGAGAGAATCGCGAACGGCCCGATCTCGGCGGTCGAGCGGACGTGCGTGCCGCCGCAGAGCTCGACCGACCAGCCGTCGACGTCCACGACGCGGACGACGTCGCCGTACTTCTCCCCGAACAGCATCGTCGCGCCGAGGTTTCGCGCCTCGGAGAGCGGTGTCTCGAAGATCCGCACCGAAAGGTTCGCGAAGACGTGCTCGTTGACGCGCCGCTCGACCTCCGCGCGCTCCTCCGGCGTCAGCGGCGACGGATGGGTGAAGTCGAAGCGAAGCTTGTCGGGCCGCACTGCCGATCCCGCCTGGCGGACGTGGTCGCCGAGCACCTCCCGCAGCACCTGGTGCAGGAGATGGGTCGCCGTGTGGTTCGCCATCGTCGGCGAGCGAACGCCCCACGGGACAACGGCGCGGACGCGATCGTTTGCGGCGAAGCCGTCTCCGCGAAACACGAGCTCCTGGTCGTTCTCGAGGCGGAGGGCATCGACGAGCTCGGCGCGCGAGCCGTCGTCCTTCTCGAGCCAGCCGGCGTCGGTGACCTGGCCGCCGCCCGCCGGATAGAACGGCGACTCGGCGAGCTTGACCTGGAACTCGCCCTCACCGAGATCCGCGTACGCGGTGATCGCGGTCCGGACATCGACCTGCTCGTAGCCGACGAACTCCGTCCGCGGCGCGCCGCTGAACCGCGGTTCGTAGCTCGCCGAGCCGGACTGGCGCGAGTCGCGGCGGTGCTGCTCCATCAGCCGCTCGTACTCCTCCTCGTTCACGGCGAGGCCGCGCTCGCGCCCGAGCTCCTGCGTCAGCTCGATGGGGAACCCGTACGTGGCCTGCAGGTCGAACGCGTCTTCGCCGCTGATCTCGCCCTTGGCCGCGGCCTCCTCGAAGATCACCATGCCGCGCTCGAGCGTCTCGCCGAAGCGCTCCTCCTCGGCCGCGAGCACGCGGTGGATCTCGTCGCGATGCTCGACGAGCTCCGGATACGCAGCGCCCATCTGCTCGATCACGACGTCGGCGAGGCCGGGCAGGAACGGCGGCTTCATCCCGATCCTGAGACCGTGCTGCGCCGCGCGCCGGATGATGCGGCGCAGGACGTAGCCGCCCTTCTCGTTCGACGGCGCTACCCCCTCTGCCGCGATGAACGTCATGCCGCGGCCGTGGTCGGCAAGCACGCGGTGCGCCTTCGTGGCGTCCTCCGAGGATCCGTACGCGACGCCGGACTGCTCTGCGACCCAGTCCATGATCAGCTGATAGCCGTCCGTGTCGAAGACGGAGGCCGCGTCCTGCACGACGCGCGCGACGCGCTCGAGCCCCCAGCCGGTGTCGATGTTCTTGCTCGGGAGCTCGGTGAGCTTCCCGTCGGCGTGGAGCTCGTAGGACATGAAGACGAGGTTCCCGAACTCGAGGAAGCGCTCGCAGCGCGTGCAACCGGGCAAGCAGTCGTCGTTGCCGCAGCCGATCTCCGCGCCCCAATCCCAGTACAGCTCCGAGTCGGGCCCGCACGGCCCCGGGCCGCCCACCGACCAGAAGTTCTCCGACGAGGGCAGCGGGACGATTCGCTCCGGCGGCATGCCGATCCGCTCCCAGTGGCCGATCGCCTCCTCGTCCGGGCCGAGCTCGAGGCCCGGATCCCCGGCGTGCACGCTCACCCACACCCGGTCCCAGTCGAGCTTCAGCCGCTCCTGGATGAACTCGGTCGCGTACTCGATCGCGCCCTCCTTGAAGTACCGGCCGAACGAGAAGTTGCCGAGCATCTCGAAGAAGGTGAGGTGGAACGTGTCGAGGCCGACCTCGTCGATGTCCGGGGTGCGGAAAACCTTCTGGCACGTCGTGGTCATGGGCGCAGGCGGCGCCTCGCGGCCGAGGAAGTACGGCATCTGCGGCTGCATGCCCGCGCTCGTGTAGAGCGTCGAGCGGTCGTCGGCAGGCGGGATCAGCGAGGCGGAGGCCACCCGGAGGTGGTCCTTCTCCTCGAAGAACGCCTGGAATCCCTCCCGGAGCTCGGCCGTAGTACGCACGGCGGCCATTCTAGGAGCGAGCTTCGGAAGCCCCGACCGGACCCGGCGATAGCATCGGACCGTGGCTCTGGAAGTTCTGACGCCGGTCGCACCGCGGCGCCGGAGGCGCCGCTACCGCGCCAGGAGGGTCGCGCTGGTCCTGCTCGTCGTGCTGGCGGTCGCGGCGGCAGGCGTCTGGTTCGGACGACGGGCCGCCGCGAGGCCTCCGCGTCAGGGGGTGGCAACCCGGCGGCAGACGAAGGCGCCGGCGACGCCGACCGTCGAGCAGACCGCCCGCCAGAAGCCACCGCGTCTCCTCCACGGAACGCCGCTCCTCGCAGGCGCGCACGTCCACGTCGGTGCTCCCGCCGCGATCCTCGTCGACGCCGACACCGGTCGCGTCCTCTGGGCCGAACGTCCCCACGAACGCCGCAAGATCGCGTCGCTGACGAAGATCATGACCGCGACCCTTGCGCTGCACGAGGTGCCGTGGCGCGGCACGGTCACGGTCGCCCGCTCGGTCACGCGCGTGCCGCTCGTGCGCGAAGGGCTCCGCACCGGAGAGAACGTCAAGGCGTGGAAGCTCTTCTACTCGCTGCTCCTCTACTCCGGGAACGACGACGCGAACCAGCTCGCGATCTCGAGCGCCGGCTCGGTCCACGCGTTCCTGCGCCAGATGAACGACGAGGCTCGGAGCCTCGGGCTGCGCGACACGCACTACACGAGCCCGAGCGGGATCCGGGACCGAGGCAACTACTCGACGCCGTGGGACCTCGCGGCCCTCACGCGGTACGCGTTCCGGGATCCGCGCTTCGACCAGCTCGTCGCAACGAAGCGGATCCAGGTTCCCTGGTCGGCGCCGACGAACTCGAAGATCTACCTCAACAACAACTTTCTCCTGCACGAATACACCGGCGCGAACGGCGTCAAGACGGGCTACACGCACGAAGCGGGCTGGTGCCTCGTCGCGTCCGCCACCAAGCACGGGAAACGATTGATCGCAGTCGTTCTCGACTCGCCCAACCTGTACGCGGACGCCCGTCGGCTCCTGAACCTCGGCTTCGGCCACAGCTAGGCCGCTACCGTTCCCGCACCGGCGGCCGGGGGGTCGGTGGAGAAGTGCGCATGAGATTGCCGTCGCTCGCAGCCGGCACGGATCTCGCCGTCGATCTCGGAACGGCGAACACCGTCGTGTTCCGCCGCGGCGAGGGCATCGTCCTCTTCGAGCCGTCGGTCGTGGCGATGGACCAGCAGACGGGCCAGGTCTATGCCGTCGGGGAGAAGGCCAGGCGGATGCTCGGCCGCACGCCGGCCGCGATCGTCGCCACCCGCCCCCTGCGCCACGGCGTGATCGCGGACTTCGAGACGACCGAGCAGATGCTCGGCCACTTCATCCGGCAGGTCGGCGGCAGCCGGCTGCGGCGGGCGGTGATCGTCTGCGTCCCCAGCGGTCTGACGCAGGTCGAGCGCGAAGCGGTGGTCGAGGCCACGCTGGCGGCGGGCGCGCGCGAGGCGCATCTGATCGAGGAGGCGATGGCGGGTGCGATCGGCGCCGAGCTGCCCGTCGAGGAGGCGGTGGCCTCCCTCGTCGTCGACATCGGCGGCGGCACGAGCGAGATGGCGGTGATCGCGCTCGGCGGGATCGTCGTCTCGACCTCGCTTCCGGTCGGCGGGTACGACCTCGACGACGCGATCGTCCGCTTCGTCCACGACGAGCACCGGCTGCTCGTCGGTCACGAGCAGGCCGAGCGGGTGAAGCTCGAGATCGGGAGCGCACTCGCCGGCCACGCGAGGGGAGCCGAGGCCGAGGTGGCCGGTCGCTACATGTCGACCGGGATGCTCGCCCGCGTCACACTCGGCGAGGACGAGGTCCGCCGGGCGCTCGAGCGGCCGCTGACGCGGATCGTCTCGGCGCTCAAGGAGCTGCTCGAGCAGACCCCGGCACAGCTCGCCTCGGACATCGCGGACCGCGGCGTCACGCTCGTCGGTGGGGGCACGCTGCTGCCCGGCTTCCTCGAGCTCGTGCGGGAGGAGACCGGCCTGCCGGTCAGCCAGGACCCGGAACCTCTGACGGCCGTCGCCCGCGGCGCAGGCGCTGCCCTCGCGGAGCTGGACGCGCTGCGGCGCTCGGACCGCGGTGCCCGCTCCCGCCGCAGCCGCCGATGACCGCCGCCAGACGGATCCTCGGAGCTCTGCTCGTCCTCACCGGTGCGGTGTGGATCGGCCAGGGGCTCGATTTGATCCACGGCTCGTCGATGACCGGAAGCACGTTCTGGGCGGTCGTGGGAGCGCTGTGCGTCGCCGGAGGGCTGTTTCTGCTCGGCTGGCCTTGGCGGCAGCCTCGCAAGCGGTCCTAGCCCGCCCACTTCGGATACTTCGGACCACGAGCCGCGTTCAGGCCAGGCGCGGCGTCTGCCGATACAGGCTCCATGCAGGAAGCCGGCAAGGAAGCCGAAGCGAGCGTCGACGATCTCCGCAGCGAGCTCGCCTCCCTCGAGGCCGAGAATGAGCGGCTGTCGGCGGTGCGGCGTCACCTGCAGCAGCAGATCGACTTCGGGTACGAGTCGGCGTCGACGCGAGAGCGCGAACGGGAGATCTCGGACGAGCGGCGGGAGGTTCATCGCCGCATCGACTCGCTCCGCGAGCTCCTGCGCGAGCGCCAGGGCCTCTAGCCGCCAGCCGTTCCGAGTAGCGGCGCGGGCGGCTGTATCGTCGGGGCGTGGACCCACCGCGGCTCGAGCACGTACGCGTCAACGTGAGCGACTACGGTCGCGCGGTTGCCTGGTACGAAGCGATTCTCGAGCTGACCGCGGAGGGCCACTGGCCTCCCGAGGCGCCGAAGTACGCCCACTTCCAGACCGGCGCGGCGCAGTTCGCGATCGCGGAGCTGGACTCGGTGCCGGCGGCGGGGCGCTACAACTTCAGCGTCCGTGACGTGGACGCCTGGTGGGAGAAGCTGCGCGACCGAGCCGACGTCGTGGAGCCGCTCTTCGACACGCCGTACGGCACGCGCAAGTTCACCGTGAAGGATCCGGACGGCAACGAGCTCGGTTTCGTGCGCGAGGACTGATCCACCGCCGCCTCACTCGTAGAGGGTCAGCGACTCCTCGTCCTCGGCGATCGTCTCGCGGATCTTCTCGAGCGAGCGCCTGATCAGACGCGAGACGTGCATCTGCGAGATCCCGACCTGCTGGGCGATCTGCGACTGCGTCAGGCCCTCGAAGAAGCGCAACTGAAGGATCCTCCGCTCGCGCTCGTCCAGCACCTTGAAGCCCGGTGCGAGCACCGCCCGATCCTCCGAGACCTCGTACTGGTGCTCCTCGGTGCCGAGCGATTCGAGCGGATCGAGGTCGTCGTCCTCGCCTCCCCCGCCGCCCACCGACAGGGAGAGGGACGTGTACGCGCGCCCCGACTCGAGCGCTTCGAGCACTTGCTCCTCCTCGACGCCCGCGGCCTTCGCCAGCTCGGGGATGGTGGGCGAGCGGCTGAACTGCACGGTGAGCTGCTCGACGAGTCGCGAGAGCTGCACGTTGAGCTCCTGCAGACCGCGCGGCACGCGCACCGACCAGCCCTTGTCGCGGAAGTGCCGCTTGATCTCGCCGATGATGTTCGGCGTCGCGTAGGTCGTCAGCTCGACCCCGCGGTCGAGGTCGAAGCGGTCGATCGCCTTGATCAGCCCGATCGCGCCGATCTGGACGAGATCCTCGAGCTGCTCTCCGCGGTACGAGTAGCGCCGCGCGAGCGAGCGCACGAGCGACATGTACTGCTCGATCAGCTGCTCGCGGGCCCGGAGGTCGCCGTCCTCGTGGTAGCGGCGCAGCAGGATCTTGTCGTCGATCCGGGTCATGCCTGCGCCTCGGCAATTGCGATCCGCTTGGTGAGCTCGACCCAGGCGCCGCCGTCGCGCTCCTCGACCTCGTGCGTGTCGCAGACGGTCTCGAGCACGCGCCGCAGATCGAGGCCGCTGTCCGAGTCGGCGGCGTGCACCTTCTCCGGTGGGAAGGGCCCCAGCGCGGCGCGCAGCACGCCGTCGTCCGCAGAGAGGGAGACGACGAGCTCCTCCGCGTCGTCGCGCAGTGCGAGCAGCGCCTCGAGCCCGACCTGCAGGTCGTCGAGGTCGTCGTACGTCACGTCGAGCCGCATCGCAAGGCCGCCGGTAACGAGGTGCGCGATCGGCCTGAAGTCCTCTTCCGCGGGAATGACGAGCCGGATCTCGTCGGCCGTCACGTTCCCGCCTCCCGCAGCTCGTCGAGGAGATCGCTCTCGCGCCGGGCTGCGGCCTCCTTTCCCGCCTGCACGGCGTGGCGCCAGTCGCGGCTCACCTTGAAGTCGGCGGCGCCGAAGCTGACCCCCGCGGTGAATCCCGCCACCTTCTGCACCGGACGTGTGATGGCCAGGTTCACGGCCCGTACCGCCGTGTCGACGCTGTCCGCCGCGTCCACAGCGCTGTCCGTGATGCGATCCACCTTGTCGAGCTGCCCGTTCACGCGGTCCACGCTCCCTCCAACCTTGTCGATCACCGGGACGACCGAATCCCCCGTTCCCCGGATGAACGCGGAAAGCTCGGCTGCGGTTCCGGCCAGCCGCACGAAGAAGAACGCAAGCGAGATCCCGACGGCGAACAGGAACACCGCGAGCGCCAGCTCCCATAGATCCCCCCAGGTGAATGCCGCGACCAGCATTCCGTGCTCGATCTTAGAGCTCCTGACGCAATGACGCACGGGCCGCCTGAACGTGCTGCGCGGCACGCTGCCCGCGTCCTCGGTCGCGCGAATAGCGCTGCTATTCACGCTCCCTTCGTCCTTGCATCGCACTCGCCCATCACGCCCAGTCGGCGCGTGGTCATTCCGTTAGACGCTCTTAGTCGGCTGCGCTGATCAGCCCATATCCGACGACCACGTCGCCGTCGTAGAGCACCGCAGCCTGGCCCGTCGCCACGCCGTACGCGGGCTCGTCGAGCTCGAGCCGGAAGCCGCGGGAGGTCGGCTCGACTCGTGCGGGCACCGCCGGCGAGCGGTAGCGGAGCTTCGCGTCGACCCGGTCGGCGTCGACGTAGAGGCGGCCGCGCGCTGAGACCTGCGTCCGCGCGAGCGAGGCGCGCGGACCGACGACGACCGCATTGGCGGCGGGTCGAGTGCCGAGGACGTAGAGCGGCTCGGGCGCACTGAGCCCGAGGCCGCGCCGCTGGCCGGGCGTGAAGCGCCAGAAGCCGTCGTGGCGTCCGAGCTCGCTCCCGTCCTCCGTCACGACCGCGCCCTCGGTCGCCGCGAGTCCGTGCCGGCCGAGGAAGGCGCGGTAGTCGCCGCCGGCGAGGAAGCACGCCTCCTGGCTCTCGGGTCGGCGCGCGGCCGCGAGGCCGGCGCGTTCGGCCTCGCCCCGGGTCGTCCCTTTGTCCTGCTCCCCGAGCGGGAACGCGACGCGCGCGAGCCTGCGTGGATCGAGTCCCGCGAGCATGTAGCTCTGGTCCTTCGTGGGATCTGCACCGCGGGCGAGAAGCCGCCGGCCCCCGTGGTCCACGATGCGCGCGTAGTGGCCGGTCGCCAGCCGCTCGGCGCCCGCCCTCCGGGCGAACGCGAGCAGCTCCGCGAAGCGGAAGCCGCCGTTGCAGCGCGTGCATGGATTCGGCGTCTCGCCGCGCGCGTAGCCGCGGACGAAGGGAGCGACCACCGCGCGGCGGAACTCCTCGCGGAGGTCGAGGGTGACGTGCGGCACGCCGAGCCGGTGACACGTCTCCCGGGCCGCGATCACGCTCTCGGGCGAGCAGCAGGCGCGCTCGGAATCCGGTCCTGCGGGGTCGAGCCAGAGCCGCAACGTCACGCCGACCGCGTTCGGCAGCGAGCGCAGGAGAGTGACCGCGCTGTCCACTCCGCCGCTCATGGCCACCGCGACGCGCCCGGGCAACGGCTCGGCTCGGAAGACCGGCCCGAGCGCGTTGGCAAGCGCGTCGACCGCGAGCGTCTCGCCGCCGACCGACGCTGCCTCGAGCAGCGTCATTCCCGCGACGTCGCGCTCGAGCCCCGGCGCATCCGCCTCGACGATCCGGTCGCCGTCCACGCGCAGGCGGACAGCCGCCCACGCGCCGCCGCGGCTCGAGTCTCCGAAGATCTCGTGCATGGAGGCCACGGTACAGAGGCGCCCGGCCCCGGCATCCAAACCGAGCTATGTGATCCTGGTCTCCCAGGTGGGTGCCGTGCCCACGGTCGGCAATGCCTTGGTGGGACGCCGGCTCCCTTTCACGTAGCGTTGGATCTACATGTGTGCCCGATTCGGCGCACGGGGCCGAGCAGCCGGACTGTAGCGCGGACTACTCGGGCTGTGGGTCGAGGAGGCGGAGCCCGAGCTCGCGCAGCGCCTCGTCCGGATACGGCGTCGGCGCCCCCGTCAGCGGATCGGCGCCGCTCGCGATCTTCGGGAACGCGGTGACCTGCCGGATGTCGGGCTCACGCGCGAGGAGAGCGATGAAGCGGTCGATGCCCATCGCGAAGCCGCCGTGCGGCGGCGCGCCCATCTGCAGCGCCTCGAGCAGGAAGCCGAACTTGTCGCGCTGCTCGTCGTCGTCCATCCCCATCACGCGGAAGACAGCCTGTTGCACCTCCGCCTGGTGGATCCTGATCGACCCGGAGCCGAGCTCCCAGCCGTTCCAGATCAGGTCGTAGTGCTGGCCGAGCACGTGCCCGGGATCCGCCTCGATCCGCTCTTCCTCGCCCGCCACCGTCGCGGTGAACGGGTGGTGCATGAACGTCCAACCGCCGTACTCCTCGCTGTGCTCGAAGAGGGGGAAGTCGGTGACCCAGTGGAAGACGTTCAGGCTCGTGTCGATCAGGTCGAGCTCGTGCGCAAGGTGCAGCCGCAGCAGCCCGAGGACACGTGCGACGACAGCTTCTTCAGCGGCGACGAAGAGCGCGGTCGACCCATCCTCGACGCCGAACGCCTGCAGCTCGCGCTCGGAGAGGAACTTCGAGATCTGGGTCAGGTTGGCAAGCCCCTTGGCGCCCCACTCCTTCGCGAGCTCCTCGAGCCGCGTCTGCTCGGAGCGGGAGAAGGTTCGCGGCACGACGACGTACCGCACGCACGGGGCGTTCTTGAAGACCCCGAACTCGGAGTCACGCGTGACCTCGGTCGCCTCCTGGATCTCCAGAGCGAAGCGAAGGTCGGGCTTGTCGGAGCCGTAGCGCAGCATCGCGTCCGCGTACGAGAGACGCGGGAACGGGCGCTGCGGCGGCTCGACGCCGGCCGCCTCGAACGCGCCGACGACGCACGCCTCCATCACGTCGAGCACGTCCTCCCGCCCGACGAAGGCCATCTCGAGGTCGAGCTGGCGGAACTCGAACTGCCGGTCGGCGCGGAGATCCTCGTCTCGCCAGCAGGTGGCGATCTGGTAGTAGCGGTCGATCCCGCCCACCATGCAAAGCTGCTTGAAGAGCTGGGGCGACTGGGCGAGCGCGTAGAACTTCCCGGGCTGCAGGCGCACCGGTGTGAGGAAGTCGCGCGCACCCTCGGGCGTGCCGCGAGTCATGCTCGGAGTCCAGACGTCGACGAAGCCGCGCTCGTCCATGACACGCCGGATCGCGCTGATCGCCGTGTGGTTGAGCCGCAGGTTGCGCTGCATCCGCTCCGTGCGCATGTCGAGCCAGCGGTAGCGGAGGCGCAGGGTCTCGTCGACTCCCTCCTCGTCGAGCTGGAACGGCAGCGGCGCCGAGCGCGAGAGGATCCGCAGCTCGTCGACCTGCACCTCGATCTGGCCGGTCGGCAGGTTCGGGTTGACGAGCTCCGGCGCCCGGGCCACGACCTCGCCGGTCGCCTGGAGCACGAACTCGTTGCGGATCTCGTGGGCGGTCGCCGCCGCCGCGGGCGAGTGCTCGGGGTTGAGTACGAGCTGCACCTTCCCCGTGTGGTCGCGGAGATCGACGAAGACGAGCCCGCCGTGGTCGCGGCGCGTGTCGGCCCAGCCGGCGATCGTGACGCGGCGGCCCGCGTCGTCGGCCCGCAACTCGCCGCACATGACGTCGCGCCAGGCCACCTCAGATCTCGGCGAGGCTCGTCACGACTCGGTCCTCTGCCCCGCGCCGGCGCAGCTCGTACGTCCCGTCGGTGCGCGCGACGACGACCGTCGCCGCGCCGAGCCGCTGCGCCTGGGTGAGCTGTCCCTTCATCGAGCGGCCAGCGTAGTCGGTGTCGACCGACCGTCCCTCCGCCCGCCACTTGGCGATCTGGGGCAGGAGCCGCGCCGCGCAGCTCCGGCTCCTCGAAGGCGACGAAGAGGTCGAGCGCCGGCGCCTCCGCGGTCGCGCCCTCCCGCTCCATCGCGAGCAGGAGCCGCTCGAGTCCGGCGCCGAACCCGATGCCGGGCGTTTCCCGTCCGCCGACCGCCTCGACGAGCCCGTCGTAGCGGCCGCCCCCGCAGATGGTGGAGTTGACGTTCTCCTCCGGCCCGACGAACTCGAAGGTGGTGCGCGTGTAGTAGTCGAGGCCGCGCACGAGCGCCGGGTCGAGGACGTAGTCGACGCCGTACGCGTCGAGGTGCGTCCTGACTGCTTCGAAGTGCTCGCGGCATTCGTCGCAGAGCGAGTCGCCGATCTTCGGCGCGTCGGCGAGGGCCGCGAGGACCTGCTCGTTCTTGACGTCGAAGACCTGGAGGACGCTCGTGGCGCGCTTGTGGGCGACCTCCTCGTCGACCAGCTCGGGATGCGCATCGAGCCACTCGTCGAGCCGGGCGACGTACTGCGGACGGCAGTTCGCGTCGCCGATCGAGTTGAGGCGCAGCTCCCACTCCGTCACGCCGAGGCGGCGCAGGAGCTCGGCGTAGTACTGGATCACCTCGGCATCCACCGCCGGATCCGCAGAGCCGATCGCCTCGAGCGACAGCTGCCAGTGCTCGCGGTACCGCCCGCGGCCGGGTCTCCCGTAGCGATACATGGGCGCGATCGTGTACGCCTTCACGGGTTGCGGCTCCTGCGCGAGGCCGTGCTCGACGTAGGCGCGCGCGATCGGAGCGGTTCCCTCGGGGCGCAGCGTGACCGAGCGGCCGCCGCGATCCTCGAACGAGTACATCTCCTTGTGCACGACGTCGGAAGCCTCCCCCGCTGTGCGCTCGAAGAGGGCCGTCTCCTCGAAGCCCGGCGTCGAGACGCGCGACCAGCCGTACTGCGCGCACTGTTCCTCGATCGTGCGGATCACGCGCCACCACAGATGGTCGCGCGGTAGGACGTCGTGCGTCCCGCGCGGCGCCTGGAACTTGCTGCTCACGCCTCCGCGCGCAGCTCTGCCAGGAACGGGTTGCGCGCGAGCTCCACGCCGAGCGTCGTCTCGTGACCGTGGCCCGGATGGACGACCGTCTCGGGCGGCAGCCGCTCGACGAGCATGCGGACCGAGGCGAGCAGCGTGTCCCAGTCGGCGCCGGGCAGGTCGACGCGACCGACCGAGCCGGCAAAGAGGAGATCGCCGCTGAACAGCTCGCCGTCGGCGTAGAAGGCGATGTGGGCCGGCGAGTGGCCAGGCACCGCGAGACACTCGAAGGAGATCCCCGCGACCTCGACGGTCTCGCCGCCGCTCAACAAGATGCTCGGGCGCATGCGGGCGTCCGGGCACGCCGACCGGAGCGAACTCCGGGTAGCGCTCGAGCCGCTCCCGCTCGCCCTCGGGCATCCAGACCTCGGCACCGGTTCCCTCGGCGAGGTCTGCGACGCCGCCGAGGTGGTCGAAATGGCCGTGCGTGACCAGGATCCCGGCGCACGAGGTTCCGAGCCGAGCGAGCTCGAGGCGAAGGTCGGCCGCATCCCCTCCGGGATCGACCACCGCGCACTCGGCCGCGCCGCGTTCGCTCCGGACGACGTAGCAGTTCGTCTGCAGCGGGCCGAGCTCGTATCTGTCGACCGCGAGCGGCATCGCGGCGAGTCTAGTGGGTAGCTGGTTCGTCCTCCGCGGGTGCGGGAAGAGGCTTTCCGTGCGCCACTGGAGGCTTTCCGACGTCGAGACGCCGACGGGTGCGCGGTCGCCGGTCGTTCTGCGCTCGAGGGCCATTACCGCGGCGAGCAGCCCGAACGGTCCGGCGTCAGCGCTTAGCTGGCCGCTTCGCTCCCTGCTGGTCGGCGCGCCGCTGCCAGCGGGCATGCGCGAAACGGTCGATCATGAACTGGGCCGGGATGAAGATCGCGGTGTAGATGAGGGCCAGCAGGAGCGCGCCCGCGAGGCTGTGGTTGCCGTTCCTCGCGCCGAGGAGGTAGATGACCGCGAAGAGCGCCGCGCCAATGATCAGCGAGCGCTTGATCGCGCGCTGCCACGACGGCGGCGGAGGGACGCGTGCCGGCCGGCCGCCGCGCTGGGGCTGAACGTTCGCCTTTGGCTTGGCCTTCGGCTTGCCGTTCTCCGCCTTCTCCGGCGGCTCGGGGACGTAGTCCTCGGGCGGCTCGACCTCGTCCCCGGTGTCGGGGTCGATCCAGACGGTCTCGTATTCGTAATCGTGCCGCCGTTCCTTCTGAGCGCGGCGCCGCTGCTTCCTCGTCGGCATCGAGGGCTAGCGTAGCTCGCCCCCGACGACCACCCTGGCGCTGACGCGGCCGCCGAGGTGGTATGCGAGGTAGCGCCAGTCGGGTGCGTCAAGGAGCGTGACGTCGGCCCGGTAACCGGGCGCGAGCCGGCCGATTCGGTCGGCGCGGCCGAGCACGTGTGCGGCATTGACCGTGCACGCGGCGACCGCCTCGGCCGGCGACAGGTGCAGCTGTGTCGCGGCGAGCGAGCAGACGAGCGGCAGGCTCTCGCAGAAGGCGCTGCCGGGATTGAAGTCGGTCGCCAGCGCCACAGCGGCGCCGGCGTTGACGAGAGCTCGCGCCGGCGGCATCGGCCGGTCGAGGAAGAGCGCGCTCGCGGGCAGCAGAACCCCGACGACATCGCTCGCCGCGAGCGTCCGGATCCCCTCCTCGCCGGTCGCCTCGAGGTGGTCGACGGAGCGCGCCTCGAGCTCGACGGCGAGCGGGATCGCGCCGGATTCCGTGAACTGGTCTCCGTGCAGCCGCAGCGCCAGGCCTGCCTCGCGGCACGCTTCGAGATAGCGCCTCGCCTGCGCCGCGTCGAAGGCCCCGCGTTCGAGGAACACGTCGGCCGCTTCCGCGAGCTCCGCCGCTTCCGGCAGCACTTCGGCGAGCGCGAAGTCGAGGTAGGCGTCGGCGTCGACGAACTCCGGTGGCACGGCGTGCGCGCCGAGCCAGGTCGGGATGCCGCCCGCCTCGCGGATCGCGCGCAGCGACGCCAGCTCGGTGTCGCGATCGAGCCCATAGCCCGATTTCGCCTCGAACGTCGTCGTTCCCTCGCGAAGCATCCACGAGCGGTGCAGCTCGACGGCGGCGAGCAGCCCCGTCTCGCCGGCCGCGCGCGTCGCGCGAACGGTCGAGAGAATGCCGCCGCCCGCCGCGTGCAAGTCCTCGTAGCTCGCGCCGCCCGCGCGGAGCGAGAACTCGTCGACGCGATCCCCGCCGAACGCGGCATGCGTGTGGCAGTCGACGAGGCCCGGAACGGCGCACAGGCCGCGGCAGTCCACCTCGACGATCTCGCCGTCGAGTGCGCGCAGCTCGCGCATCCGCCCGACTGCCTCGATCCTCTCGCCGACAGAGAGGAGGAAGGCGCTCTCGAGCACCTCAACCTCGCCGAGCGCCGGTCCGCGCAGCGGAGCATCCGAACCCGCGGGTGTCGCGAGCTGCGCGAGATCGCGGAGAAGCAGGCGCGGGGTCGCGGTCACGCGCCGCCGGAAACGCCTGGAGTCCGTAGTCCGGCTTCCTCTGCCGCGGCGAGCGCCTCCGGATAGCCCGCGTCGACGTGCCGGATCACGCCCATGCCCGGATCGGTGGTCAGCACGCGCTCGAGCCGCTCCGCCTGCGCTTCGCTGCCGTCGGCGACCACGACCATTCCCGCGTGGATCGCGTTGCCGATCCCGACGCCGCCGCCGTGGTGGACGCTCACCCACGTCGCTCCCGCGGCGACGTTGACGAGCGCGTTGAGGATCGGCCAGTCCGCGATCGCGTCGGATCCGTCGCGCATCGCCTCGGTCTCGCGGTAGGGCGAGGCGACGGAGCCGGCATCGAGGTGATCTCTCCCGATCACCACCGGCGCCTTGACCTCACCGCTGCGCACGAGCTCGTTGATCGCGAGGCCCGCCTTCGCGCGGTCGCCGTAGCCAAACCAGCAGATCCGTGCCGGGAGCCCCTGAAAGGCGACCCGCTCGGGGGCGAGCTCGAGCCAGCGCTGCAGGAGGGGATCGTCGGGAAACACCCCTCGCAGCCGGTCGTCGATCGTCGCGATGTCCGCCGGATCGCCCGACAGCACCGCCCACCGGAAGGGGCCGACACCGCGGCAGAAGAGCGGCCGAATATAGGCCGGGACGAAGCCCGGATATGCGAAGGCCTCCTCTAACCCACCTTCACGCGCTTCACCCCGCAGGTTGTTGCCATAATCGAAAACATACGCGCCGCGCCGGACGTACTCGAGCAGCGCCTCGACGTGGCGGACGATCGACTCGCGGGCGAGCCGGAGGTAGTCGTCCGGATCGGACGAGCGCAAAGTGGCGGCCTCCTCGATCGAATAGCCACGCGGCACATAACCGTTGAGCGGATCGTGTGCGGCCGTCTGGTCGGTGATCAGGTCGAAGTCCTCACCGCGTGCGGCGAGCTCGGGCACGACGTCGGCCGCGTTTCCGAGCAGCCCGACCGAGAGCGGCCGCCGCTCCGCCGCGGCGGCACGCACGCGCTCGAGCGCGTCGTCGAGCGAGTCGGTCGCCTCGTCGAGGTAGCGCGTCTCGAGCCGGCGCTCGATCCGATGCGGATCGACCTCCACACACAGGATCGCGGCGCCCGCCATCGTTCCCGCGAGGGGCTGCGCGCCGCCCATGCCGCCGAGACCGGCCGTGAGGATCGTCCGTCCGCGGAGGTCGGCCGAGCCGAAGTGCTTCTCCCCCGCCGCCGCGAAGGTCTGGTACGTCCCCTGCAGGATCCCCTGGCTGCCGATGTAGATCCACGACCCGGCTGTCATCTGGCCGAACATCGTCAGGCCCTCGGCCTCGAGCCGCCGGAACTCGTCCCACGTCGCCCACTTCGGTACGAGCAGCGAGTTCGCAATCAGCACGCGCGGCGCGCCCTCGTGCGTGGTGAACACGCCGACCGGCTTGCCGCTCTGGACGAGGAGGGTCTCGTCGGGGCCGAGCTCGAGCAGCACTGCGACGATCGCTCGCAGCGCCTCGTGGTTCCGTGCCGCCTTGCCCGAGCCGCCGTAGACGACGAGCTCTTCGGGCCGCTCCGCCACCTGGGCGTCGAGGTTGTTGAGGAGCATCCGCAGCGGGGCCTCCGTTGACCACTGGCGCGCATTGAGCTCGGTTCCGCGCGGCGCGTGGATCGAGGTGAGGTCGCCGCAGAGGGCGTCGACCCGTGCGGCGAGGCTCGCCGTCGTGCTCACTCCAGCGCTCCTGCGTCGGCCTCGACGGCGGCGAGAAACGAGCCGTCGCGGATCGAGGCGGCCACCGCCTCGATGTCCCCGGCCAGCGGCCGGTCGTCGCGCAGCCGCGGCGAGAGCTGCCGCACCGCCGCGCGCGCAGCCCGTCCGCCGGTGCCCGGTTCGAGCGGCGCGTGGAACTCGACCGCCTGCGCGCCGGCGAGGAGCTCGATTGCAAGCGCCCGCTCGGAGTTCGCGAGCACCTGCCCGGCCTTGAGTCCCGACGCGTTCCCCATCGAGACGTGATCCTCCTGACCGGCGCTCGTCGGGATCGAGTCGACGGACGCCGGATGGCACAGAACCTTGTTCTCGGAGACGAGCGACGCAGCCACGTACTGCGGGATCATGAACCCGCTGTTGAGCCCGCCGTCGGAGGTGAGGAAGGCCGGCAGGCCCTCGGAGAGGTTCGGGTTCACGAGGCGCTCGAGGCGCCGCTCGGAGATGTTCGCAAGCTCGGCGACGGCCATCGCGAGGGCGTCCAGGGCGAACGCGAGCGGCTGCCCGTGGAAGTTGCCGTTCGACACGAGCTCCTCGTCGTCGACGAGGACGAGCGGGTTGTCGGTCGCGGCGTTCAGCTCGACGCCGATCGTGTACTCCGCGTACTCGAGCAGGTCGCGGCAGGCACCGTGCACCTGCGGGGCGCAGCGCAGCGAGTACGCGTCCTGCACCTTGTCGCACCAGCGGTGCGCCTCGATGATCGCCGAGCCGTCGAGGAGTCGGAGGATGTTCGCCGCGGAGGCCGTCTGGCCGCGCAGTGGACGAAGCGCGTGGATCTGCGGCAGAAACGAGGTGCGCGATCCCTGGAGCGCCTCGACCGAAACCGCGCAGGCGACGTCGGCGGTCCTCGCGAGCCGCATTGCACGGACGAGCCCGAGCGCGAGCGCTGCCGCCATGAACTGTGTGCCGTTGACGAGCGACAGCCCTTCCTTTGCCGCCAGTTGCACGGGCTCGAGACCGGCCCGCGCGAGCGCGTCGGCACCTGCGAGCCGCTCGCCGTCGAGCCACGCCTCTCCCTCGCCGACGAGCGGCAGCGCGAGATGCGCGAGCGGCGCAAGATCGCCAGAGGCTCCCACCGAGCCGCGGCTCGGCACCACCGGCAGAACACCCCGCTCGAGCAGTGCGAGCAGCAGCTCGACGGTCTCGACCCGCGCGCCCGAGTTGCCCTTCGCGAGAGCGTTGGCGCGCAGGAGCATCGCGGCACGCACGACCTCGTCGGGGTACGGATCGCCGACGCCGCACGCATGCGAGCGGAGCAGCCGCAGCTGCAGCTCGGCAGTCTGTTCCTCGGGGATCGCGACGGCGACGAAGCGGCCGAAGCCGGTGTTGACACCGTAGGTGTGCTCGCGGCTCCCATGCGCTGCACGCTCGACGAGCTCGCGCGCGGCCGTCATCCTCTCCCGCGCCCGGTCGGTCAACTCTGCGCCCACACCCTCGACGGCCACCGCCCAGACGTCGTCGACCGTCAGGCCGTCCCCCGTGAGGCCGATCGCCGTCCGCTGCGCCACGACGCGAGTCTAGGACGCAGCCCGTTGCGCCCGTTGCCCCACATGCCCCCGGGGGGGGTGTCGCAACCCCCTGCAGACACCGTAACCCCGGAGGCGTCACCGCTCGGTGGCGACTTCGCGCCGATTCGAGAAAGCGCTAGTCGCCGAGGAGACGCAGTTCGAGGACGTGCGACGGATCGAGGCCGGCGATGCCGAGGAGTGACCCCGCGGCGGCGGTTGCAACGGCCGCCGGGAGCAGCCCGACGAGCTCCGAGCGCGTAACGAGAAGCCCCCGTGCTGTCGCCTCCCGCTGCACCGCGGCGACGACTTCGTGCAGCGGGGAAACCTGCCAATCCTCGACGTTGAGACTCACCTGGACATGCCCCGCTCTCGGGAGGCGGAGCCCGAGCGCACGGACGCCCGGAAAGCCGCCGTCCCGCTCGCGCACGGCGCGTGCTACCTCCTGCGCGGCCTCGAGGTCGTCGCCGGCGAGATCGACGTTGAAGGCGATGAGCGGCGAACGCGCTCCCACGAGGACGCCGCCCGCCCGGTCGTCCATCCGAGGTGGCCCGAAGTCCGGCGTGAGCTCGCCGGCCTCGATGCGCCGCTGCAGCTCGACCGGCCCTCCACGCCGGAAGAAGGCCGGTCCGCGCCCGACCGCAAGATCGGCATAGAGGAAGACCGGGAGCGCAAGCTCGTCCCCGATTCTCCGCGCGAGCTCGAGACCGGCGGCGCGTGCGCGGTTGGCGTCGCCGGGCCGGATCGGGACGAACGGGACGACGTCCGCTGCACCGATGCGCGGGTGCGCTCCCTCCTGTCGACGCAGGTCGATCCGCTCGCGCGCGCAGGCGATGCCGGCGAGCAGGGCGTCGACGAGCTCCGCCTCGTTCCCGACGAGCGTGTACACCGAGCGGTTGTGGTCGGCGTCCGAGTGAACGTCGAGCAGACGCGCGTGGCTCGCGAGCGCCTCGCCGATCGCATCGATCGTCGCGCGGTCTCGCCCCTCGGAGAAGTTGGGCACGGCCTCGAGCGGGAGCATCGGCCCGGACCCTACGCTCCACGCCGATGACCGCCCGCAAGTTGTCGTACCGCTCGCTCGCCTCGCTCGAGCGCGACCTCTCGCGCTGCCGCGCCTGCGTCTCGGCCGGCTATCCGCTCGAGTCGCTGCCCGTGCGCGCTCCCGGCACGCGGCAACGCGCGTATCTCTTCGGCCAGGCGCCCGGCGTGGTCGAAGGACAGGAGCGGCTGCCCTGGCGCGGTCGAGCCGGCCGTACCCTGCGCCGCTGGCTCGAGCTCGAGGAGGACGACTTCTACGCCACGTTCTACTGCGCGTCCGTCACGCGCTGCTATCCGGGGCGCGCCCCCTCCGGCAGAGGCGACAGGACGCCCACGCCGCGCGAGCAGGAGCTCTGCTCGTTCTGGCGCGACTCGGAGCTCGAGCTCCTGCGACCGCGCCTGATCGTCACGGTCGGCGGGCTCGCGCTGCGGCGGTTGCTCGGCCTCCCCTCGCTCACGCCGTGCGTCGGCGAGCGCTTCGAGCTGGACGGGACGCCGGCCGTTCCGCTCCCCCACCCGTCAGGCGCGAGCGGCTGGCTCAACGATCCGGCGAACCGGACTCGGCTCGCGGCCGCGACCGCGCTCGTCCACGAAGCGCTTGGGGAGCTCTAGCCAAGGGGCACGGCTACGAACCAGCGCGCATCGAGCCTCCGCTCGAGCCGAAGCCCGGCCTCGACGAGCGCGACGTCGAGCTCCTCGTCGTCCGCGAAGACGCGCATTGCGAACGAGTGACGCCACGTCTCGTCGTCCGCCTCGTACTCCATCTCTCCGTGGACGACGCCGTCCTCTACGCGGTGGACGTGCAGCCGTGAGCGAACGTCCCCGAGCGTCGTCTCGCCGCCCTCCGGCGACCAGGCGAGCGGGAGCCCCTCCACGAGTACGAAGTCGGCGTGACGCCGGCAGGTCTCGAGGAACGCCCGGCGCTGCTCGGGCTCCGCGGTGACGAGGTTGCTCGCGAGCACGACGGCGTCGAAGCGTCGGCCGAGCTCGAGCCCTTCGATCGGCGCCTGAACCGTCTCGGCCTCGCGTACCTGCGCGAGCATCTCCGCCGACTCGTCCACCGCGGTCACGCGATAGCCGCGCCGGACGAGCTGACGTGTGATCCGGCCGGTGCCGCAGCCGAGCTCCAGCACCGTCGCCCCGGCCGGAAGCACGGCCGCGACGACCTCGCCCTCCCCCATCTCGGGCAGCCGGGCGTAAACCTCCACAGGGCTGCCGTCAGGCGCGGCGCTCACGTCAGGAGCATAGGACTGCGTAGCTACATTCAAAGCGATGAGCGCGGTTCCCTACCGCCGCACGTTTGCGCGGCTTCTTTCGTTCCTCGGCCCCTACAAGCGGGGGCTCGTCGTCTCGATCTTCCTCGCGATCGGCTCGCAGGCGTGTCAGATCGCCCTGATCCTGGTGACGGGGAAGAACGTCATCGACCAGGCGCTGACGAACCACGACTCACATCAGCTCTGGATCTACGTGGGCGCGATCGTCGTGCTCGGCTTCGTCTCGGCGGCGCTCATGAGCGGCCGCCGGCTGATCTCCGGCAAGCAGGCGCTCGACGTCGAGATGGATCTGCGCCAGGGGCTCTATTCGCACTTGGTACGCCTCTCCTTCGGCTTCTACGACCGCAACCAGACCGGACAGCTGATGTCCCGCGCGACGGTCGACCTGCAGGGCGTTCGCTTCTTCCTCGGCTACGGGCTGATCTTCTTCTTCCAGAACGCGCTCACGGTCGTTTCGGTGAGCGTTGTCCTCTTCTTCCTGGAGTGGCGGCTCGCGCTCGTCGTGCTCGCTGTGATGCCGTTCCTGATCGCGATCGCGTACCGCTACAGCCACGTCGCGCATCCGACGCTGCGGGACGTGCAGCAGAAGCTCGCCGACGTCGCGACGGTCGCGGAGGAGAACATCGTCGGCGTCCACGTCGTCAAGGCGTTCGCGCAGGAGCCGGCCGAGGAAGAGAAGTTCCGCGCCCGGAACGAGGCGCTCTTCGCGCAGACGATCCACGCCAACCGGCAGCGGGCGACCTACGTGCCGCTGCTCTCGTTCCTGCCGCTGCTCGCGCAGGCGGCCGTTCTGCTCGTCGGCGCGCGGATGGTCGCGCACGGCTCGCTCACCGTCGGCTCGTTCATCGCCTTCAACTTCTTCCTCGCCATGCTCGTCATGCCGCTCCGGTCGCTCGGGATGTGGGTCGGCCAGGCTCAGCGGGCCACGGCGTCGGGCGAGCGGATCTTTCAGATCCTCGACGAGCCCGAGGACGTGGCGGACTCTCCCGCGCCGGTCGAGCTGCCACCCGGCGACGGCGCGATCCGCTTCGAGGACGTCTCGTTCTCGTACCTGCCGGACCGGCCGGTGCTCGAGCACCTCGACCTGGCGCTCGACGCCGGGACGACCGTCGCCCTGATCGGCCATACAGGGTCTGGCAAGACGACGCTCTCCTCGCTCGTACCCCGCTTCTACGACGTCGACTCCGGGCACGTGCTCGTCGACGGAGTGGACGTCCGCGACGTGAAGCTCTCGTCGCTTCGGAGCGAGATCGGCGTCATCCCCCAAGATCCGTTCCTCTTCTCGACAACGGTGCGGGACAACATCGCATTCGGCCTGCCCGAGCTGACGGACGACGAGATCGAGCGGGTGGCGAGACTCGCGCAGGCGCACGAGTTCGTCGAGCGGCTGCCGCAGGGATACGACACGGTCATCGGCGAGCGCGGCATCACGCTCTCGGGCGGACAGCGGCAGCGGATCGCGATCGCGCGCGCCCTCGCAGTCGACCCACGCATCCTGATCCTCGACGACGCGACCGCCTCCGTCGATGCGACGACCGAGGCTCGCATCCGCGCCGGGCTGCGCGAGGTGATGAGCGGCCGGACGACGCTGATCATCGCCCACCGCCTCTCGACGATCGCCCTCGCCGACGAGATCGTCGTGCTCGACTCAGGCCGCATCGCCTGCCGCGGCACGCACGAGGAGCTCCTCGAGACGAGCGCCGTCTACCGCGAGATCTACGACCACGGCCTGCTCGAGCGCGAGTTCGCCGACGCTGTCGAGGCACGCGCAGACGTGGAGGAGGTCGCCTGATGCGAGTCCATTGGGGCGGTCAGGCGGCGCCGGAGACGAAGGTCGAGGACTGGTCGTGGAACACGACCCGCCGGCGGCTCGGCGTGCTCTGGCGTTTGACGAAGCCGTACCGCTTCCGCACCTTCCTCTCCGTCTTCTCCCTCCTCGCCGCGACGGCGACCGCGCTCGCTCCTCCGCTGTTGGCGAAGGCCGCGCTCGACGACGCGATCAACGACACCACGGGCGTCAAGCTCACCATCGTCGTCGTCCTGTTCGTCGTCCTCGCGCTGGCGAACTGGGGCATGACCTACGTCGAGACGTACATGACCGGCTGGGTCGGAGAGCGGATCCTCGCGGACCTCCGCAAGCAGCTCTTCGGCCACCTCCAGGAGCTCTCGCTCGGCTTCTACGAGCGGAACCGCGCCGGTGTGCTGATCAGCCGGATGACGAACGACGTCGAGGCGATCGACCAGCTCGTCACCGACGGTGTCACGACGCTCGCGCAGAGCACGCTGCTGCTGAGCGGCACGGCATTTCTCCTGATCGTGCTCGACCCGCGGCTCGCTCTCGCCACGCTGATCGTGATTCCGTTCATGGTCATCGCGAGCGCGCTCTTCCGCTCGCGCTCGGCCCGCGCCTATTCGTCGGTGCGCGAGCGGCTCGGGCTCGTGACGGCGACGCTTGCCGAGGACATCTCCGGCATGCGGATGGTGCAGGCGTTCGTCCGCGAGCAGCGCGCGACCGAGAACTTCCGCACGGTCGCGCTCGACTACCGCGAGGCGAACATGACGACCGTGTCACTGAACGCCTACTACTTCCCGTTCGTCAGCCTCCTCGCGACGCTCGCCCTCGCTGTCGTCCTCGGCTACGGCGGACACCTCTATCTCAACGACGCGATCGCGCTCACGACGCTGTTCGCCTTCATGCTCTACGTGAACAACTTCTTCGACCCGATCCAGCAGCTCTCGCAGCTCTACAACACGTTCCTCTCGGCGGCGGCGGCGCTGGACAAGATCATCGGCGTGCTCGACGAGCAGCCGGACGTCGTCGACCATTCCGACGCCAGGCCGCTCGCGCACGTCCAGGGCCACGTCCGTTTCGAGGACGTCCACTTCGCGTACGGCCGCGGGTCCGAGGTCCTGCACGGGATCGACCTCGATGTCCGCGCGGGGACGACTGTGGCCCTCGTCGGCCACACCGGCGCCGGGAAGTCGACGATCGCGAAGCTCCTCGCACGCTTCTACGAACCGACGAGCGGCCGCATCACGATCGACGGCGTCGACGTCAACGACGTGACCCAGAGCTCTCTGCGTCACCAGCTCGGGATCGTGCCGCAGGAGGGTTTCCTCTTCGCAGGCACGGTCGCCGAGAACATCGCCTTCGGCAAGCCCGACGCCCGCCCCGAGGCGATCGTCCGGGCCGCGGAGACCGTCGGCGCGCACGACTTCATCTTGCGGCTCGAGGACGGCTACGAGACGCAGCTCGGCGAGCGCGGCTCGCGCCTTTCGCTCGGCCAGCGGCAGCTCGTCGCCTTCGCGCGCGCGCTGCTCGCCGACCCGCGCATCCTCATCCTCGACGAGGCGACATCGTCGGTGGACATCGGGACAGAGCGGACGATCGAGCAGGCGCTGCGGACGCTGCTCGCCGACCGGACCTCGTTCGTGATCGCCCACCGCCTCTCGACGATCCGCGACGCCGACCTGATCGTCGTGCTCGAGCACGGGCAGGTGATCGAGCAGGGATCGCACGAGGAGCTGCTCGCACGCCAGGGGCTCTACACGAGCCTCTACGGGGACTGGGCCGCCGCCTAGCGCCGGCTGTAGTAGCGCGTCATCTCGATCCGCTGCAGGAGGGTCGGGTGATTCTCGAGGAAGACGTAGTCCCACCACGGCGGACTCGGGTCGTCGAGGGTCTGGGAGGCGAACAGCCGGAAGAGCTGCCGACCGGCGGCCGGATCGTGGGTGGCGCGGAGCGCCGACCAGTCTGCCTCTGCCTCCATATGGCGCGTCACGACGTTTTGCAGAGGCAAGGCGACGAGCTGCAGGACGACGTAGACGAAGATCGCGAGCGGGACTGCCTCGGGGACGCCCATGCCCCCGCGCCGCCTGGTGACCCGTGCGAGCACGTAGGCGAGTGGGAAGGCGAAGAGCGCGTACCAGCCGATCGACTTCCAGATGTGGTTGTGCCCGAGATGGCCGAGCTCGTGCGCGAGCACGAAGCGGTCCATGCGCGGCGTGAAGGGAGGCTCCAGGATCGGCTTCCAGAGGAAGACGCGCCGACTCGCGCCGAGACCGGTCGCAAACGCGTTCGGCTCACTGAAGCCGCTCAGCACACGCACAGGCACGTGGACGCCTTCGGTGCGCTGAAGCCGCGCGACGTACTGGGCGTGGAAGGCGGTGCCGCCGAGCAGCCAGGGCGAGACGAAGGCGAGGAGCGTCCTCAGCCCGACGAAGACGGGCGCGGCCAGGATCCACCAGTGGTCGCCGATCCGGCGCGCTCGTGCGAGACCCATCACGATCGCGAGCGCGACGCAGAGCAAAACGAACTGCGTGCCCAACGCGAACCAGTTTCCGATCGTCGCCTCGGCGTAGCCGATGCCCGAGAGCCCGTAGTGGTCGCGCCACCAGACGGCCAGCACCGCGAACGGCAGCTCCGCTGCCCAGACCAGGGCGAAGCCGATCATCCCCAGGAGCATCCCCGTGCCGATCGGACCGGCCGCCGACTCGCGCATCCAGCGCACGCCGTAGCGGGCGAAGAGGCCCAGCACGACGAGCTGCGTGACCGTCCCCCCGAGCCACAGGAGACGCTCCACACCGCTGTAGCGCTGCGCGCGGTGCAGTACGTGCGCCGGGAAGAGCGCATGCTCGTCGAGGTGCGGGAGGTGGTACGCCGGCAGCGACGACCGCCAGAGCAGCCACGCTGCGACGGCCCAGATTCCGGCGAAGGCTACGGCGAGGGTTACGCGACGGGCGTGTACTCGAGCTCCTGCTGCTGCGGCTGCTCTTCGCCCTCCAGCGGGCTCGCGTGCGGGTATGCGTCGGTGAGGAGGTAGAGGTACGCGTTCACCTGCGCGAGGTAGCGGAGCGAGTACGCCATCAGGTTGCGGAGGCCCCAGGGCGCGCTGCCGCGGATCAGGGCGACGAACCAGGTGAAGATCGAGGCGATGTACAGCGCGAAGATGAGCCCGAAGGCGACGAACCATGCCGGGATGGCGAGGAAGGCCCGGAACAGCGTCTTCCAGCGGTTCTGGCGCTGCGGCTCCACGGGAAGCGCGAGGTCGAGCGGATAGCTCCCCGCCTTGCCCGTGAAGCCGGGGAACGGGTTCGCGGCGATCGTCAAGAAGGCGAAGATGTGGAACTGGTAGCGGACGAACGCGCCGAGGAAGCGTTGGAACGCACGCGGCGGCCTACCCATGATCAGCGTCGCGAACCAGTTGAGGAACACGACGACGAACGCGGCCCAGCTCCACAGGTAGAACCAGACGTAGAGCGGGATGAAGAGCGGCAGACGGAAGAAGACCGTCAGGCGCGAGCGCCGCAGGTCGTGCGCCTCTCCCACGAGATGCACGGGATGCACGGCAGGCCGGGGGGCCGACTCGAGCAGCGTGGTCGGGTCGCTGTTCGGGTAGCGATCGGTGAGGAGGAGCGTGTACGCGCGTACCTGCCCGCCGTACCCGAGCCCGTAGGCGCCCGCGTCACGGAGCCCGCTCGGCATCCGCCCCGTGACGAGCGACGCGAACCAGCCGAGGAAGGCGCAGACCCCGGCGAGAAGCCCGCCGCCCCAGAACCCACCACCGTTGAAGCCTCCGTTCGAGCGACCACCGCCCCCCCGACCCGCGAAGGAAAACGTCGGCACGCTGAATCCGCCGCCGAGGATCGACCCGATGACGAGCGCGGGAAGCGCGAGGATCAGCCGCAGTAGCGTCTTCCACCGCGACTGCACCTGCGGCTCGGCGGGCAAGGCGATGTCGACCGGATACGAGCCCGCCTCGCCCGTGAAGCCCGGATAGGGATTGGCGACGAGGGTGAGATACGCGCCCAGGTGCACCGTGTAGCGGACGTACGCGCAGAGGAAGCGATGGAACGCAGCCGGCGGCTGCCCCATGGCCAGCGTGGCAAACCAGTTGAGGATCGCCACGATCGTTGCGGCGATCGACCAGAGCACGAACCAGATGAGGTGCGGGATCGCGAGCAGCAGCCGGAAGAAGACGGTCAGTCGATTCCGCTGAAGATCGTCCTCGACCGCGAGCTGAACCGGATGCTCGTGCGGATCCACGCAGACTCTATTACACGCATAAACTCGGACGGTGGCAATAGACAAGGAGACGGCCGAGCGGATCGAGCAACCGGTCGACGCCGAGGCCGAGCACGAGACCCGTCTCACGCCCGCCGAGGCGGTGGCGCGGATGAAGATCAACGTCCCGGTGCGCGGCGACCGCAAGCTCCGGACGCTGATCGAGCGCGTGAACGCCGACAACGAGCTCAAGGGCTGGTGGCACGTCTCGAACGTCAACGCGGTGGCGCGGATGGCGATCAACGACCACTCCTGGGTGCACGTCCAGATCGTCACGAACATCGCGCTCAAGCTGCTGCGCCAGCTGACGAAGCACGGCGTCGAGCCGGGCGTCGTCCGCGACTTCGGGCTGGAGCAGGACGACGCCGAGGTGGTCGTCGTCCTCGCCGCGCTCTTCCACTGCGTCGGCATGTCGATCCACCGGCACGGCCACGAGGACTTCTCGCTCTTCCTCGCCGAGCCGAAGATGCGGGAGCTGCTCGAAGGCCTCTACGAGGAGCCCGACCTCACCGTGATCGTGTCCGAGGCGCTGCAGGCGATCATCAGCCACCGTTCCGACGGCGAACCTCTGACCGTCGACGCCGGCATCGTCCGCGTCGCCGACGCGCTCGACATGGCGAAGGGCCGCTCGCGGATCCCGTTCGAGAAGGGCGCCGTCTCGATGCACTCGCTCTCGGCGGCGGCGATCGAGGACGTGACGATCTCGGACGGCGAGGATCGCCCGATCAAGATCGAGATCCTGATGAACAACAGCTCCGGCATCTTCCAGGTCGACGGCCTGCTGAAGGCGAAGCTGCACGGCAGCGGCCTCGAGCCGTACGTCGAGGTGGTCGCGCACATCGACACCGAGACCGAGCAGCGCCTCGTGCCGATGTACCGGCTCGAGATCTAGGCGCGCTGCGAGACCCGGGCTACACTGCCCGGCGACCCGTTGCGGGGTCGTCTAATGGTAGGACGCCTGACTCTGGATCAGGAAGTTGGGGTTCGAATCCCTGCCCCGCAGCTTCACGAACACGCGGTCGTCGATCCCCCAAGAACGGCGCTTTTCCTAACGGCTTGACGGACAGGAGACGTGGATCGACCCGTTCGGTAGGCGCCTGAGGCGAAGCTCTCTGCCTCTGCTGCGCGCGATGACGGATGCGCGAGTGGCAGGAGCAGTGACGCGTATTCCTCGCAAGCTCTCGCAGGCGACCCGCGTGCCCGCCGGCACGTTCGAGATCGTCGTCGACCCGGTGACCGTGATCGGCGACAGCCTGCAGCTGACCGTGACCGACCCGTTCTGATGATGCGTGAGCTGGATCTCTCCTGAAGGAGTAGCCGGAGGTGGGGTTCCGGCCACGCTGAGCTTGTCTTCGCCTGCGGCTACCGCCGCCGCCCACGACGCGGAACTCTCGCGCCTGGCCCGCCCTTGCAGCGGACGAGCGTGCCGGTCTTCACGAAGGCCGTTGAGTGGCCCATGGGAACGGTGATCGCGCGTGACAGCCCGCCGGATCCTGCGATCCCGATCGAGTAACGCTTCTTCGCGGAGCCGCAGCCGGCGACGGTGAAGCCGAGAACGGCGAGCAGCGCCAGTGCGAGGATCTGCCTCACTTCGCGCTTCATCGCTCCGAGCCTCGCAGATGTCAACGCGTTCGACCGCCGGATTGATCCAGACGTGCCCAGCAGTCGGACGAGCGACGCGGGCAACGTTGCAGCGAGGCGGCGGGCAGGGTTTCCGGACGGCACCCCGTTCGCCACCTCGCCTTAGGAAGACCCGACGAAGCGCTTTCGGAGATCGCCTTGCGCGTCGGCGATGAGGCCGATGAGCGGCGAGTGGCTGTCGATGCCGTCCCGACCCAGCCACTCGGCGAGGTGATAGAGCGCCGAGGCGTGCTCGGGATCGGAGGAGATGAGGATCCCCTGTTTCACCCCGTCGAGATAGGCGAGCCAGTCGCGCTGCGAGCGGTCCGTCCAGCCGTAGAAACGCTCTTCCTTGCTCAGCGGCTCACTGAGTGCTGCGAGCGCGGCGTCGAGCGGCTCCATGGGCCGAGTCTACGACCCGACTCGGCCTCGCGCCCTACTCGAAGTCGCTGCCGGTGCCGAGAGCGGTGCCGTGGCCAACGAGCGTGCCCACCGCCAGCGCGATCGCGAGCCAGCTCAGGAGCACTACCGCCAGGAGTGAAACCCAACTCATGCTCTCGTCATCGGCCGCGACCCGACAAGGCCTTAGCCTCAGATGGGCCAAGCTAGATGGACTAAGACACCCCACCGTCCAGGGGAGGCCGGCCGTGACCGCCTCGCCTACGTAGTGCGCAGGGGTCAGGACAGCTTGCGGCGCGGCACGTTGTCTCGCCAGTGACGCCCGGTTGCGGAAGCGGCGAGGTATCGACCGGGGACGTGCCTTCCTGACCCTCCGCGGTCCGGGGGGAGGGCCGGCGCTCCGCGATTTCTGCGGCTGCACGTCTGCGGATTACTACGGGTCGCATGCGCGGTCAGCCCGGATTCGGGGGCTATCCGAGGCGCCGAGGATGCGCGCATGCCACGCACCGCATTTCGGGAAGGAGTCACGATGAGGATCTCGCTGCTTTCAATCGCGGCTGTCGCGCTCATCTCCGCCGGAGCCTTCGGCACCGGACGGGCGCTCGCGACGACGACTCGTCACGCTGCGCCGAAGACGTTGATGATCGCGATGCACGATCCGGGCTGCCACTGGTTCATGCGCAACGGGCACTACACGACCAAGACCACCGTCACCGGCAGCGTGCGGCTCATGAACATGGACGAGGCGACCCTGAAAGTGGCGTCTCGCCACGGCTTGAGGCGCCTCCGCGTCGGCAAGACGCTCCTCGTCGGTCACGGGAGCTACGTGATCACGATGGTCGGCCAGGCGCCCGACGACAACTACCTCACGCTCACGGTACTGCGCTGAACGACGCGAGCTGCCCGGCGAGGCGTACGGTCTCGCCGGGCTCGTTCCGGCGGGAGCTATCCGGTCTTCGTGTGGGCGATCTCCCGCTCTTCCACGGGCCAGCCGTACTCGGCCTCCGCGGCGAGCGGGCTCGTCGCGTCGGACGGCTCGTAGACATACCCCTGATCGAGACCGAGCTCCTCGGCCTTCACTGACAGGTCGTCCCCGGCCGGCGTGCGCTTCGGCAGCCGGAGCGTCCCCGGGTTGGCTCGCGCGCGTTCTGCCAGATACACCGCGCCGTAGCCGAGACCCGCCAACAGCACGCAGAGGATCGCGGCGCCGAGTCCCTCCGTCATCCAGAGGACACCGAAGCCGAACCCCACCGCGCAGCAGAAATATCGCAACGAATCGTTCACCGTCTACCTCCTCGGAGTGAAGCCTTGCCTGACGACGATTCGCGGCGGCACCGCCGACACCTTCCAGACGAGCGGAACCGAACACCGGCCTCGCCCGTTGCTCCTTGAACAACGAGGAGGTGCTTTGAATGGCAGCTTGGATCTGGATCGTGATCGCGATCGGCGTGCTGGTCGTGCTCGCGTTGCTCGTCTTCAGTGCACTCCGCGGCCGCGACAAGCGGCAACGCCGCGAGCAGGCGCAGGAGCTGCGTCAGGAGGCGGATACACGCACGCAGCAGGCCGAAGAGCGCGAACGGGTCGCGCAGGAGCAGGTGCGCGAGGCGCGTGAGGCGCGGCGCGTCGCGGCCCAGGTCGGCGCCCGAGCCGACCGGATCGACCCGGATGCGGAAACGCCCGCAGACGACGAAGGACTGGACACGACGGAAGAGGCCCGCTGACGTGCGGGCCTCTCCTCGGGGACACGCGGCGCGTCAGTCGATCGCGCGACGGTAGAAGCCGCGGAGGCCGACCGTGAGCAGGGCGCCCACGGCGAAGATCAGCACGACGATGCAGATCCAGGGCGGGATGTGCGGCACGTACGGCACCATCGCGCCGCGCATCAGTTCGCTCACGTAGGTCATCGGATTACAGGCCGTGACGATCTGGAACCAGCGGATCTGGTCGAGCTTCGGCCACGGGTACTGCGTACAGCCGGTGAAGAGCAGCGGCGTGAAGACGAGTGAGAACAGGAGCGTGATCCGCTGCGGGGGCACGAGCGTCCCCATCAGCAAGCCGAAGCCGGCGCCGACGAGCGCTCCCAGCAGGAGCCCGGCGACGAAGAGCGGGAAGGCATCCCAGCGCCACGGGATCGAGCCGAGGATGATGATCCCGAGGGGGATCATGAGCAGTGTCGCGGCAAGCGAGCGCAGCACCGCGAACAAGACCTTCTCGCCCACGACGAGAGACGTCGACATCGGCGCGAGCAGCCGGTCCTCGATCTCCTTCGTCCAGCCGAACTCGGCCACGAGCGGGAAGGCGAGCGCCTGCATCGCGGTGATCACCGCGGTCAGCGCGAGCAGACCGGGATACAGCACGTTCGTGTACCCGTTCTGCGTGTAGTTGAGGGTCTTGAGCACGTAGCCGAACACGAAGAGCAGAAAGAGCGGCTGCAGGATCACCTGGGCGAGGAACGCGGGAAACTCGCGCCAGGTGACATACAGGTCGCGGTAGAGGACGGCCCAGAACGCACGCCGCTGAGTCCCGGGCTCGAGCGTCGGTGCAGCGATCGCGCTCACCGCAACGTCCTACCGGTGAGGTGGATGAATACATCCTCGAGCGTCGGCGCGCCGAGCTTCACGTCCTGGAGAGCAAGGCCGTGCTCGTGAAGAACGGAGGCCGCAGGCGCGACGAGCAGCGCGGCGTCGCCCGAGAGGTAAAGGCGCACCCGCAGCGGCCGGGCCTCGGAGGCCTCCGGAACGCCGTCCTCCACGGCGGCCTGGATCGCCTCGACCCGGTCGACCCCCGTCAGCCCGGCGAGCGCATCGACGACGGCGCCGTCGGCAGGCCGGTCGGCGGCGAGCTCGAGCGTGCCCTCGCCCTCGAGCGAGCGCATCAGAGCCTCCGGCGTGTCGAGAGCGAGCAGCTTCCCGTGGTCCATGATCCCGACCCGGTCGGCGAGCAGCCCCGCCTCGTCCATGTCGTGGGTCGTGAGGATGAGCGTGACGTCGGAGTCGCGCAGCTCGCGCAGCCGGTCCCAGACGAAGAGGCGCGCCGCCGGATCGAGACCCGTGGTCGGCTCGTCGAGGAAGAGCACCCGTGGCGCGTGCATAAGAGCGCGCGCGATCATCACGCGCTGCGACTGTCCGCCGGAGAAGAAGTCGGGCTTGTCCTTCGCGCGGTCGAGAAGGCCGAACTGGTCGAGCAGCTCGTCGGCACGCTCCTCGCGCTCGCGCGCCGGAACGCTGTGGTACGCCGCGTGGAAGACGAGGTTGTCGCGGATCGAGATGGAGCGGTCGAGGTTGCTCTGCTGCGGCACGACGGCGAGCTGCACGCGCGCCCGCACCGGGTCGCGCACAACGTCGACGCCGCCGAGCCGGGCTATGCCTGCAGTCGGCCGCACGCGGGTCGTCAGCATCCCGACCGTCGTCGTCTTCCCCGCTCCATTCGGCCCGAGCAGCCCGAAGACCTCACCCGCGGCAACGCCGAAGGACACGCCGTCGACGGCGTTCACCGGTGACTTCGGATATCGCTTGACGAGATCGGAGACCTCGACTGCGAGGCCTGTCCCCTCCTCGGCGCCCACCTCGAAATCGTAGGCGCGCGGGTGTACGTTCGAGCCGTGGACGTGCACTCGCCTCGCACTGCCGAGGGCCGCAAGACGGTCACGGTGCTCTTCTGCGACCTCGTCGCGTACACCGAGCTCGCCGGCAGGCTCGATCCGGAGGCGCTCCGACACCTGATGCTCCGCTTCTTCGAGCGCGCCGCCGCGGTGATCGAGGGACACGGCGGCACGGTCGAGAAGTTCGTCGGCGACGAGGTCATGGCCGTCTTCGGCGTGCCGGTCGTGCACGAGGACGACGCGCTGCGAGCCATGCGAGCTGCGGTCGCCGTGCACGAGTGCGTCTCGGAGCTCGATCGCCAGAGCGACGCCCAGCTCGAGGTGCGCATCGGAGTCAACACCGGCGAGGTCGTGACCGGGGATGCGTCCGCCGGCCACGGTTTCGTCAGCGGCGACGCGATTGCCGTCGGCAAGCGGCTCGAGCAGGCGGCCGCGCCGGGCGAGATCGTGCTCGGCGAATCGACGTACCGTCTCGTCGAGCACGCCGTGCGTGCGACCCGGCTCGATCCGCTCGCGCTGAAGGGGAAGGCGCAGGAGGCGGTCGCGTACCGCCTCGAGTCCGTCGACCCGACGGCGACGGCCATCCCTCGACGCGACGACACCCCGCTCGTCGGGCAGCGAGAGGAGCTCGAGCACCTGCGATCCGCCTACCGCGAGGTCGCTTCGTCCGGTGTCCGGCTCGTGACGGTCGTCGGCGACTCCGGCATCGGCAAGTCGCGGCTGGCGCGAGAGCTCGTCCGTTCGCTCGAGGAGGAGGCCGAGGTCGTGGCGGCGATCTGCCCGCCGTACGGCGAGGGCACGACGTTCTCGCCGATCCGCGAGACGTTCCGGCAGACCGGACGCGACGAGGGCGTGCTCGAAGGCTCGAGCTACGACGTCTTCGCCGCCACGCGGACGCTCTTCGAGGAGCTCGCCCGCGAGCGGCCGGTTCTCGCGGTGTTCGACGACGTCCACTGGGCCGAGGAAACCTTCCTCGACCTGATCGAGCATCTCTCCGTCCGGCTGGGAGCCGCGCCGGTCCTGCTGCTGTGCCTCGCCCGGCCGGAGCTGGCGGAGCGGCGGCCGCAGTGGCTCTCGCGGCCCGATGCGACGCTGGCTCTCGACGCGCTGTCCCCGGTCGACTCGCACGACCTGCTGGACGCGCTCGACGCGCCCGCCGACCTGCGCGAGCGCATCGCCGAACTCGCCGAGGGGAACCCGCTGTTCATCGAGCAGCTGGCCGCGTTTGCCGACGAGGAGGGCGACGAGGTCACGCTGAGCGGCTCGATCCGCGGGGTCCTTCACGCCCGGCTCGACCGACTCGACACGGAGGAGCGTGCCGTGCTCGAGCGCGCCGCCGTGATCGGCCGCAGCTTCCCGCTCGACGCCGTGCTCCAGCTGATGCCGCCCCCGGACCGGGAGCAGGCGCAGGCGCGCGTGTTCGAGCTCGTGCGACGCGGGCTCATCCAGCCGGATGTCTCGGTTCCGGAGGACGGCTTCCGCTTCCGGCACGCGCTCATCCGCGAAGCCGTCTACGAGGCGATGCCGAAGGCGTTCCGCGCCGATCTCCACGAGACGGTGGCGGAGCAACTCGACGACGCGGGCGGCGAGCCGGCCCTGGTCGGCTTCCACCTCGAGCAGACCTGCCTCCTGCGGCAGGAGCTCGGTCTGAGAGACGTCGAGCTCGCGAAGCGGGCCGGGCGCCTCCTCCAGCGGGCGGCAGAGGACACGTCGAGCCGGATCGACGCGCCGGCGACGATCTCCCTGCTCGAGCGAGCCCGCGCACTCCTCCCCGCCGACGACAAAGAGCTGCCCGCCGTGCTCACCGACCTCGGCAGCACGCGTCTGAACGGAGGCGATCTTCCCGGAGCCGAGTCCGCGCTCGTCGAGGGTGTCGAGGCCGCCGCCTCCCTGGGCCAACGAGCAGCGGAGCTGCACGCCCGCATCGAGCTCCAGTTCGTACGAGCCTTCGCCACGGAGACTCCTCCCGAGGAGAGCGTCGCCCTCGCAGAGGAGGCGATCGCCGAGCTCGAGCCGCTCGGGGACGAAGTCGCGCTCGCACGCGCCTGGTGGCTGCGAAGCAGCGGCGATCTCGCGGCGTGCCGGTGGCGGGCAAGGGGCGAGGGCATCGAGCGGGCGCTCGAGCACGCCCGCCGCGCCCACGCCGGGATCGAGATGGTGGGGACGCTCGCCGGTCTGCTCGGACAGGCACTCCTGCACGGTCCGACTCCCGTCGACGAGGGGATCGCCCGCCTCGAAGGCCTGCCGGACGAGCTCGGCCTCGACCGTCCGCTCAGAGGGTCGGTCAACACGAGCCTCGCCGGGCTGCTTGCGCTGCGCGGCGACTTCGACGACGCGCGCCTCCTGTTCCGGGACGCGGCCGCGACCTACGAGGAATTCGGCCAGCGGCTCCGGCGCGCACAGCAGGCATTCGTCGGGGCGCAGATCGAGGTGCTCGCGGGCGACGTCGCCACGGCCGAGCGGGAGCTGCGCGCATCCTCCTCGGCGTTCGACGAGATCGGCGCCGCAACCTCGGCCACGACGCACCGCGCGCTGCTCGCAGACGTCGTGGCGAGGTTCGGACACGCGGGCGAGGCGGAGGAGCTCGTAGACCGCGTCGCTCGTGAGGCGCCGGCCGACGATCTTGTTGCGCACGTGCTTTGGCGCTGCGCGCTCGCCCGGGTGCGGGCGCGCGAGGGCTCGGCGGAGGACGCAGCGACGCTCGCGGCCGAGGCTCGCCGGCTCCTCGCCGACGCCGAGTTCCCTCAGCTTTCGATCGCCGTCCTCACCGCCGCAGCCGAAGCGGCCGCTGCAGGGAACGACGGCATGGAGGCGGAGCGGCTCCTCGGCGAGGCACGGAGGATCGCAGCGGCGAAGGGCGCCCTCGCGAGCCTCGCGCAGCTTGATGCCGCCCGCGTCGGCGGCTAGATTCGCGCCGGAGAAGCGGACAGGAGGCCACGATGCACGAGAACGAGCACGGCCACGGGCAGGCACCCGCCCCCGACACGCTCGAGGAGCACGGCGTGGAGGCCCCCGTCGAGGACGAGACCTCGGAAGAACGCGAGCTCAAGCCCGACTCGCTCGAAGAGCACTAGCCGAAGCAGCAGAGAGCGACAGGATCGCTCTCCGCTGCAAGAAGTCCACGAAAGGCCGCACGGATCGGCACACTGGGGCGATGCGGCGTGGGGTCTGGCTCATCGTTCTCGCCGTTCTGCTGGGCGCGCTCGGTGCCGCGTCCGCGTACGCGGCCGGAGCAACGACGACCACGACGGCGGCGACCACCACGTCGACGACGACCACGACCGGCACGACCACGACGTCGACGACCACCACCGCGACGTCGACGACGACGTCCACAACGAGAACGACCACCACCACGCCGGCGCGGACCTACTCGGAGCTCCCTGCCTCCTATCTTTCGGCGAGCTGCGTCGGAGCCGGCGAGGCGGCGATTGCAGAGCCGGGACGCCGCGTGCTCATGCTCGGCGCGCCGGCCGCGAGCCGCGGCCCGTCCGGCTATCCGACGAAAGCGCCGATCATCCGGTTCCTCTCCTCGACGGCGAGCGGGTCGTCGTGCACGAGCGCGCACGTCGCGCTCGGGTCGGTGTCCCTCTTCGGAGGAGTCGTCACTGCCCGCAGCGTCACGGCGACGCACGGGAAGGGGTCGGTGAGCGGATTCGAGATCTACGGCTCGCCGGTGGCGCTGGGTGCAGGGCGTCCGGTGCGCGTCGGCGGCTGGGGAGAGGTCACGCTCGGGAAGACGGTCGGCCGCTTGAGGGCGCCGCTCGTCGTGCAGCTCCTCGCGGCCCACTACTCGCTGCCCGCCGGAACGACGATCGCCGTCGCCTTCGGCGCCTCGCCGCGGGCGGTACACAAGTCCAAGTCGGGTACGCATCACACCGCCACGACCCGAGCCAACAGCCCGTCCGGGCCGGGTGCGCACGCGAAGAAGAAGCATCACAAGATCGCGCAGCCGCTCACCGCAGTGCCGGGACTCGGCTACCGGCCGTCGCACTACGTCTTCCCGGTCGACGGCGGCGCCTCGTACGGCGACACCTACGGCGCGGGACGCAGCGACATCTACGACGGCTGGCATCACGGCGACGACCTCTTCGCACCGCTCGGAACCCCGGTCGTCGCGGTTGCGACAGGGAAATTGAGCCTCGTCGGCTGGAACAAGCTGGGCGGTTGGCGACTCTGGCTCACCGACAAAAAGGGCAACTCGTTCTACTACGCCCATCTCGCCGGCTACGCGCGCTGGATCCTCACGCACCGAAACGTGCGCGCGGGCCAGGTGGTCGGCTTCCTCGGCCGCACGGGAGACGCGTTCACGACTCCGCCCCACCTCCACTTCGAGATCCACCCCCACCAGCCGGCGTTCGTCAAGCTCGGCTACGACGGCGCGGTCGACCCGACCACCTATCTCGAGAAGTGGCACGTCGAGAAGGTGCCTGCGGACGAGATTCCTCAGCCCGCCAAGCTGAAGGCGCCGGTCGGAACGCCGAGGCAGGAGGCATCGGTCGTCTGGCACCAGCTGCTCGTGGCGCGGCACCTGCTGCACTCCACGAGCGACGGGAGCACTGCTTCCGCCGCCAGCTCGAACCAGCCGTTCCCACACCCACCGAGCTACGAAGCCTCCGGCGCTCCGCCTCTGCAGGTTGCGCACGTCCGGCCGACCGCCGCGTCCGTTTCCACGTCGGGTGCCGACGTGCCGTTGCTGGTGGGCGGACCCCTGGGCGCAGTTCTCGTCGTGTCGGGAGCAGCCGGAGGCGTCATCTTCTGGCGCCGCCGCAAGACGACGGCCGCCGAGCCCTCGGGCTAGGCGCCGCTACACTTTGGCTCCGCCGGGCGCATTCGTCTAGTGGCCTAGGACACCGCCCTCTCACGGCGGCGGCACGGGTTCGAATCCCGTATGCGCCTCTTCGCTCTCGGCATTCCCGCGTGCAGGGGTGGGCACGACCTCCGGCGGCTGCAAGCTAGCCCTACGTCCGTGGGTGATTCGGCCGGGGCCGCCTACAAGAAACTCATGCCCACTGCGGCGGCACGCCCGCATGTCAGTTCGCTCGAGACCGACGGACGGCGCGTTCGTGGCTGCCCGGTCGGGCCCACCCTGCTGAGGGCACTGGGCGACATCAACCACGACGTGCAAGCGGCACTCGCGGCCGAACGCGCCCGGCTCTGCGGCCACGGCTACCCGAGGGATCTCCCGCTGCCGGCCCTGTGGTGGCCGCGACCCCGGGCCCGAGACGGACGCGAAGAGCAGCTCCTCGCGACCATCGCCGGCTAGCAGGAAGCGACCAGCAGTTCTAACCGCCCGTCCGCGAGACGTGAGAGGATCCCCTGCACGATCCTCGGCAGACGTGACTTCGTCGTCATCGCGCGGCGATGGCGGCAGCAGGGCCTGGTTCGACGTCCCGGCGTGTGGACTCCGGTCGGCGTCGTCGACGACCTGCAGCTTGCGGCAGTGATGGCCGATCTGCTGCGAGAGGCGGAAGCCGGCACCGAGGTGACCGTGGTCAGTGCCGACGACCTCCTCCACACGTTTCCCTCGCAGGATCGGGAGCGCATTCTCGATCGACTGAACAGCCGCAGCACCGACGACATCCAACGAGATCTGGCATTGAGGCAAGCGGCCGCGGCTCGACTCGCAAAGCCGGAGCGCCGCTCCGGCTTCGACCGCCGCTCGGGGCGCGACCGGCGCAGCGGCGCCGGCTGGATACCCGGAGGCGAACGTCGCTCCGGCGACGACCGTCGTTCGGGTCGCGACCGGCGGGCAAGGGCCTCCGCCTGACCGCTGTCCGCGGGGGAGGGACGGTCGTGAGCCGCCCCTCCCCCGCCCGGTCTACGGTTGGTGCGCGAAGAAGACGTCGGGGTCGTGACGACCCTGCGGCCAGAGGAAGTTCGTGACCGTGTCGCGGTTGTCGCCCCAGGCGTAGTAGCGGGTCGTCCCGTTCGTCACGTTGGCGATGTAGTCGCCCATGTAGGTGAAGGCGATGATCGGATCGAACTGCGGAGCCGTGAGCACCCCCGGGAAGGCGACCGAGGTGACCCGGCTGGTGGTGAACGACGCTCCGCCGTTCGTGGAGTTGCCGACCAGCACGTCGAGCGTGTTGTTGGGGTTGCGCTGGTAGTAGAGGAGATGGAGGCCGCTGCTGTCGGCGCTAAGGGCCGGCTGCACCTCGTCGTCGGCGCCCTGCGTGGCCCAGCGGACGCTCCAGCTGGCGCCTGCGTTGGTCGAGGTTGCGAGGCGGATGTTGCTGTTGCCGGCTGAGCCGTCGTTCCACGCGACGTAGACGGTCCCCCCGGTTCCGATCGCGAGCGACGGGAACTCCAGGTTCCGCATGATCATGCCCGTACCGAGGGAGATGTCGCCGGTCTCGGTGACCGTGGCGATCTGCTTGCCGGAGTTGAAGCTCTGGCCGCCGTTGTTCGAGCCGAAGATCCACTCGCTGAAGACCGGCGCCACGCCGATGCAGGTGGGGTCGTCGACGCTGATCTTCTCGGCGGCCACGTACAGCGTCCCGTTCGGTGCGACCGCCGGGGTCGCGCCGATGTACTGGGTGAACGAGCAACCGGACGTGTCGGCCGGGATCTTGTCGGCGTAGGTGACATGCCAGGTCTGGCCGCCGTCGGTCGAGCGGGCGACCGGGAGGCCGGTGAACGAGTTGAAGTTCTGGTCGGCGAACTGGTCGTCCCAGGCGACGTAGATGTTGTCGCGAGTCTTCACCGTGGGATCGGGGCCGACCGCGAGCGAGTCCTTGTCTCCGAAGTAGAAGAGGTCGTTGCTCGGAGAGACCACCTTGGGAGCCGAGAACGTCTTGCCACCGTTGGTCGACTTCGCGACTCCGATGTCCAGATTCCCTGTCGTGCCATCGAACATCAGGTTCGAGTAGTAGAAGTTGCCGTTCCTGTCGCTGCCGAGCCAGGGGTCTCCGAAGTTGTTGAACCCCGGCGCATTCGGGAGGTCTCCGGCGTCGGTGAACGTGCTCCCGCCGTTGGTCGAATACGCGTACCCGGTCAGGTTCGAGGCGGCCGTCTGGGCGAGCAGCGTCTGCTGCGAGTCGTTGAAGCCGACGACGACGTTCGATCCATGGGCGCCGATCGTCGTCTCGCTCTGGGTGGTCTGATCCATGAAGTGCGAGTCCTCGGCCGGGTTGTTGACGCGGACGTTGGCCAGCCCACTGGCGGGAACGGTGAGGGCTTGCCGGTTGGCGAGCTTGGGCGCGTTACGCGCAGGCTTCTGCGAATCCTGCGAATCCGGGCTCGCCTGGCCCGGCCCTTTCGGCCCCAGCTGGCGGTTGTCGTTCGCCGCCATCGCCAGAGCCGCCTGCGCGGGTGCCGTCATATAGCGGTCGACTCCGATCTGCTGCAGATGCTGAGCAAAGGCCTGTTCGCTCTGCAGCGCCGGCGGTCTCCCGGCGGAGGTCGCCACACCGGTGACGATTGCACCTGCAACACCGGCTACGGCGAGATAGATGAGCGCGCGACGCATGTCCTCTCCCCCTCTTCCTCGGTGGCGGGAGGTCCGCAACTCCTCCCGCACACGACTATGGGTTGTCGGCGCGAACCTACACCCGCCCGCGAGCGGTTCCAAGGTCCGACGGAGGAGGAGTCGGCTCCTCCACGACGGATAGAGGACCGGCGCCTGGGGAGTTGCCGTATGAGTCTGCCGTCAACCCCCTGCGGCACGCACTCCCCAGGCCCTCATGGAACGCGGCGACCGGCCGGCCGGATATGCCGGCGCTCGGCGACGAGGAGGTCACGTCAGCGAACGGCGCGGCTCATACCCTTGAGATGATGCGAGGGAGCATGGGCGCCGCGACGTTCGTACTGTGAGCGCCGAGACCCACCCGGGTGCGGTCGAGGAGTCGAGCGGCGACACCGTCCTCGCGATCCTGCTCGCGATGGCGATGTTCGTGCTCGTCGTCGACACGTCGCTGATGAACGTCTCGATCTCGGCCGTCGTACACGACCTGGACACGACGGCGAGCGGCGTCCAGTCGGCGATAGCCCTCGAGGCGCTCGTCTCGGCGGCCTTCATCCTGATCGGCAGCAAGATCGGCGATCTCTTCGGCCGCAAGCGCGCCTACATCCTCGGTCTGCTCGGCTATGCGGCCGGGGCACTCTCGATGACCCTGTCGCAGAGCCTCCTCCCCATCGTCATCTTCTGGGCGATCGTCGGCGGCCTCGGCGCTGCGCTGCTGCTCCCGGCGATGCAATCGCTGATCCACGGGAACTTCCAGGGAGCGATGCAGCGCCGCGCCTACGCGCTCGTCGGCGCCGCCGCCGCGATCGCCGCCGCCGTCGGCCCGCTCGTGGGCGGCTTCATCACGACGTATCTCTCCTGGCGCGTGGCGTTCGGCGGCGAGGTAGTGATCATCGCGATCGTGCTCTTCGGCAGCAGACGCGTCCATGACGTCCCCTATACGGGAGAGCGAGGCGTCGATGTCGTCGGCTCGATCCTGTCGGCGCTCGGGATGGGCGGCGTCGTGCTCGGGATCCTCGTCTGGCAGGAGGGCGGCGAAGCGGTCGGTGCGCTGATCGCGGTCGGCGCCGGCTCCCTCGGCCTGCTCGTGTGGTGGCTGAGGAAGCGCAAGCGCGAGGGGAGGCCCGCCCTGCTCGACATCAGCCTGTTCGCGTCGAAGTACTTCCGCCACGGGATCACGGGCCAGACCCTCCAGCAGATCTCGCTCGGCGGAATGATGATCGCGCTCCCGATCTACCTCCAGATGGTGCTCGAGTACAACGCCATGCAGGCGGGTCTCTCGCTCGCTCCTCTCTCGCTGAGCATGTTCGCCGTCGCGCTGGTCGCAGGGCGCAAGGCCGGGAATCGCAGCCCCAGCAAGATCATCCGCAGCGGCTTCCTCCTGCTCGCCCTGGGGCTCGTGATCCTGATCCCGATCGTCCCGCATGCCCATTCCGGCTGGTGGATGGTCGTCCCGCTGTTGATCGCCGGCACCGGTCTGGGGTTGCTCGTCTCGCAGCTCAACAACTACACGCTGTCGCCGATCGAGGAGGAGCGCGTGAGCGAGGCTGCCGGCGTCAACTCGGCCGGCGGATCCTTCGGGCTGTCGTTCGGCCTCGCCTTCGCCGGCGCGATCATGCTCGCCTCGCTCTCGCTCCTGTTCACGCACGAGGCGAACTCGAGCGCCGTGCTCTCGCCGCGACAGGCCGACCAGGTCTCGACGGCGCTGGAGAAGAACGCCGAGGTGATGACGAACACGCACCTCGAGGAGCTCCTCGTCGGCAAGCCGCCCGCGGTCAAGGCCGAAGTCCTTCGCATCAACACGGAGGCGCGGCCGAAGGCACTCCAGATCGCCCTGCTCGTGCCGCTGATCGCGTCGCTGCTCGGACTCTTCAACGGCTTCCGGATGACGCGGCTGCCCGACCCGGAGCCGTCGTCGTCGGCCGAATCGGTGCTCGGCGGCTGACCCCGGCCACGTCGGAAGCTCGTCCGGCGAGGCCAGTACGCTCGACCGAGCTTGGCCAGCCATCTGATCGACGCCAGGGGAACCGTCGAGCCCAACGTCGACCCCGAGGGCGTCGAGTCGCGGCTGCGCGACGGGGTCTTCCTCTGGCTCGACATCGACGGTCCTACGGAGGCCGACTTCAACCTGCTGAAGGAGGCCTTCGAGCTGCACCCGCTCGCGCTGGAGGACGCGCGCAAATTCGGTCAGCGCCCGAAGATCGAGGACTACGACGACTTCACCGTGCTGATCGTCTTCGGCGCCGTCGACGATCCCGATCGCCGCTCAGGGCTCGCACCGATCGAGGTGCACTGCTTCTACTCGGAAAAGTGGCTGATCACCGTGCACAAGGGCGAGTGCTCCGTTTTCGACGACCTCCGGAACCAGACGCACAAGAAGCTGCAGCGCTACGAGGAAGGGCTCGGCATCCTCTACCTCGTCGTCGACGAGCTCGTCGACAGCTTCCTGCCGCAGCTGTCCGAGCTCGACGACGAGATCGATCAGCTCGAGGACACGATCCTCACCGACGCGCAGCCGGCCTTACTGCAGCAGGCGATCACGATGAAGCGGCAGCTCGTGCAGCTGCGCAAGATCGTGCATCCGCAGCGGGACATGTTCGCCGCGCTGCTCGCCGGCCGTTACGAGCTGCCGGGGATGACCGAGGAGCACGAGCGCTACTTCCGCGACGTCTACGACCACCTGATCCGAGTCTCGGAGCAGCTCGACGACTACCGCGACCTCGCTTCCGGGACGACCGACCTGTACCAGTCGACGGTCGGCAACAAGATGAACCTGACCATGAAGCAGCTCGGCTGGGTCGCGACCTTCTTCCTGCCGCTCTCCTTCCTCAGCGGGTTCTTCGGCCAGAACTTCGTGGTGCTCGTCACGCACTACCTCCGCCCGGCGTGGACGTTCTGGGTGCTCGGCCTCGGCCTCGAGCTCGCCGCGTTCGTCGCCGTCCTCCTCTGGTTCCTCAACCGCGAGCGCGGCAACCTACGGCTCCGGCCGCCCGAGCTTCCTGCTTTGCCGCACCGCAAGTGAGCGCGCCCTTCTGGGCCGCCGAGCACTGGTGCCAGAAGGAGAGCGGCAAGGTCCGACACTCGTTCGAGCTGGTCGTACTCGCATGCGCGCTGCTGATGCTGCCCGCCGTGCTGATCCAGGACTCCGACCTGCGCTCGCCGTGGACCCTCTTCTCCTGGGTGTTCGGCACCGTCGTCTGGCTCGTCTTCGCGCTGGAGCTCGCCCTGACCCTGCACTACGCCGACGACCGGCGCGCCGCGCTGCGCGCGCACTGGGCCGACGCGTTCGTCGTCGTCGCGATCTTCCCGCTCTGGGGATTGTTCTTCGCGGCGCTCGGCCCGGGGTGGCTGCGCGGCTGGCGCCTCGCGCGCCTCTGGGTGATCGCCGCCCGGATCTTCCGCGCGGAAGGTCTGCTCACGCACCGCCGCAACCTGCCGTACATCGCGGCGCTGACCCTGCTCCTCGTCACGGTCACGGGAATCGCGGTGCACGAGACCGACCCGACGCGCTTCCCGAACCCGTGGCGCGGGCTCTGGTTCGCGATCGTCACGGTCACCACGGTCGGCTACGGCGACACGTTCCCGACCTCGCCCACCGGCCGTCTCATCGCCGCGTTCCTGATGGTCGTCGGCATCGGCTTCCTCGGCCTCGCCACGGCTTCGATCGCCGGTCACTTCGTCAACCAGGACGCGACCGACAAGCACCGCGAGGCAACCGACAAACAGGACGAGATCCTCTCCGAACTGCGCCGGCTGCACGAGCGGCTCGATCGCCTCGAGGCGAGGAACTAGCCGCCACTCCGGACCCGTCCCCTTTCGCAATCCGCGGTGCGGGCGTAACCTCGGAGGGGGCGGGCCTCGGTCGCGGCCCCCTTCTCCGGGGCCCGCCCCTCGACTGCGTTAGACGTTCGCGCGGGCCAACTGGTTCGAAGGATCGTGTGCCGACTTTGCAGACTTCTTACGTGCCGGCGGCGAAGGCTCGCGAGATCCAAAAGCCGCGGGTGCGAGTAGTACAGAAAGCACCGACAGAGCCGGCCAACCTGACGCCGGCCGTGCTCTCCGACAGGGGCGGCCCCTGGGCCGTCCCGCTCCTCGCAGGGGGCGGCTGCCACGGCCATAGCAGCCGCCCCCGCCCTCTCGAGTCCGAGAAATCCCCGTTCGGCCAGGAAGGCGCGGCTACACTGCGACCATGCTCCGGGGTCACAGAGCAGCACTCGCAGCGGCACTGGCGATCGCAGCGGCCGCGGGTGTTTCAGCGGGATGCGCCGGCGGGAGCAGCAGGCACGCGCTCGCCCTCGACCCGGTCGCGGCCGCGGCAACGAAGACCCAGGACGCAGGCGCAGCGCGGATCCGCGTGGCCCTCGCGCTCGGCAGCTCGCAGCTGCAGGGGAAGACCGTCCACCTGCGCGGAAGCGGCGCGATCGACGGCAAGAGCGCGGAGTTGAGGTTCAACCTCCGCCCCCTCCTCCGGCAGGCACGAGCGTCGGGGATGACGCTCGGCATGGCCCTGCCGAGCAGCGGAAACGCAGCGCTGAAGGAGATCTTCCTCGAGGAGAACGGCGACTACGCGCTGTACCTGCGACTCGGCCTTCTCTCGTCCCGGCTGCCCGGCGGCGAGCCGTGGGTGAAGCTCGACGTCTCCAAACTCGGCCAGGCAGCCGGCGTCGACCTCGAGCAGCTGCTCTCGGGGAGCCAGCTGCAGCCGAGCGACGTCCTCTCGCTGCTCATGAGCAACGGCACGAAGATCCGGAAGCTCGGCCCGGCAACCGTCGACGGCACCGCCACCACGCACTACCGGGTCACGGTCGACCTGGCAGGCGCGCTGAAGGCGACCGGGGTGGCGAGCCCCCTGCTCGCCGGAACGGCTGCGAAGCTGCCGAAGCTTCCCGCGGACGTCTGGATCGACAACGCCGGGCTCGTGCGCCGCGTCCACATCTCGTACGGCGTGGCTCACAGCGGAAGGCGGGTGCACGTGGGCCTGACGATGAACCTCTTCGACTACGGCGCCCACGTCAGCATCACGGCGCCGCCGAGCAGCAGCGTGTTCGACGCGACGCAGCTCGCCGAGGCGGGTATCGCCAGCTCACTCACGCATTAGCGCTAGGCGGCGGTCAGCTCGGCGACGAGCGGCGCGGTGTCGAGCGGGTCGAAGCCGATCCGGCGGGCGATGTCCTCGGTCGAGGGACGCGTGCCCTCGGCGAACAGCCCGCGCAGGATCTCCCCCGTCCCACTGCTCCGCCACCAGTCGTCGCCGATCTCCCGGCGCAGGTACGCCCTCATCTGCGCCGAGCGGATCCACGCGCGCAGGTAGTCGGCGGAGTAGAAGCCCGCGTCCATGTCGGACAGGTAACGGCGTTCGTCGTAGCGGAGACCGGTCGCCTCGGTGAGCAGCGGCTCGTAGTCGCGCGACGAGTTGCCCTGCTCGGACGGAAACTCGCTCCAGAAGCCGAGCTCGTAGCGGAGCTTGGCGGCGTAGCGGCGGTACATGAGGACCTCGATGAAGCGGGACGCCTCCGCGTTCTCCTCCGCCTCCGCCCCCGAGAGCCCGAAGTGGAGTGCGTGCCAGCCCGGCTCGCGCGTGACCGCCTCGAAGATGTACGAGTAGATCTCCGTCAGCGCGTGGTCGCGCGAGATGTTGCGGAAGGTGTACGAGAGCTCCGGCCCGACGCCCGCGTAGTGGAGCGCGTGCCCCGCCTCGTGCAGGAACGCCTGGTAGTCGGAGAGGCCGCCCTGCGCGCGGGTGATCAGGTGGACGATCTCGGGGGCGTCGGAGGCGATCACGCACGCTCGCGGGCTCTTCTGGGGCCGGTCCTCGAGGTCGAGCCGGATGCTGGGAATCGCCTCTATGTCGAACCCGAGCTGGCGGACCGTCTCGACGCACACCTCGACCGAACGCTCCTTCGGATACGTCGACTCGAGCGGCGAGAGGCGGCGGAGCCACCGGAGGTGCGCGCTCGTGGGCAACTCCCCGCGCCCGGGGCCGAGCAGCCGCTCGAACCAGCGCGCGCGCAGCCGCTCGAACTCGGTCGCGGCTGCGACGGCCGCAGCGCGTAGCACTCGCTCGAGCTCCCGCAGCGAGATCTGCTTCTGCGCCTCGTTTCGCGCGACCGCGTCCGGCTCGCCCGAGAGCTTCGCCTCGAGGTCGTCGCGCGCGGCGAGAAGCCCACGCCGTAGCTCGTTGAAGTTCGCGTCGAGCTCCTGCGCCAACGCACCGAGCTCCTCGCGCTTGGCGAAGTCGGGGAGAACCGCGAGCTTCGCATCCGCCGAGCGCAAGGGCAGCTCCTCGGCCTCGAAGGTGAGCCGCGCCTCGAGTAACGCGTTCTCGAGCGCGTCCTGATCCTCGGCGACGACAGCCTCGACGAGCCCCTGCTCGCAGGTCATGCGCAGGCGATAGAGCCGCTCCTGCTCGTCGCCGTCGGCCGACTCCTCCGCCTCGCGGAGCGCCTCCAGCTGCGGGCGCGTGAAGAGATCCGCGTAGCGAGCCACGATCGCCGCCAGTTCGGAGACCTCCTTCTCGCCCGCTCGGACGGCGCGAACCTCCTCACCCTCTTCGCGGTAGAACTCGCGCACGCGCGCCTCGTACTCCTGTGGTGTGCGAACGGTGGCCGCGCTCATCGGTGGGCGTGAACCCGCGCGAGATCCCGGACCGCCGAGAGGAGCCGGTCGAGCTCGAACGGCTTCGGGAGGACAGCGTCCGCGTCGCTCGAGCCTGGGTGCGTGATGTCGATCGAGCCGGTGACGAGCACGACCGGGATCGGCGGCCGCCGCGCGTGACAGTCGACCACGAGCGCGTCACTCCGCTCGCCGCGCAGATGAACGTCGAGGACGACGACGTCGACCTCCTGCTCCTCCAGCAGCGCGCGCGCACCGGCGAGCGAGTGAGCTTCGAGTACCTCGTGCCCCTCGAGCTCGAGGTTGACCCTGCACAGCAGCCGAATCGAAGGCTCGTCGTCGACGACGAGGACCCGAGCAGGCGCCGCATGCCCCCCGGTATCGCGCATCGGCGCGAGTCTAGCGAGCCGCCGCGGCGGTCGTAACCGCTGGCCGTGGCCCGTCGTTTATCTCTTTGAAGTGGCAAAGGACTTCCCGCAGCCCGGAAGCGGTGGGCGGCGCGGCGTCCAGAGCGTCGATCCCGTCGGCTTGCCTTTCCCGACTCAGCGCTTCAGGCGCGCGTCGTGGCTCGTGTTCCAGCGGGCCCTCGACCCGCTCGCGCAACCGAAGCCGCTGCCGTCGAGAGCGGCTATCCCGCGGCGGCCGCGGCCGCCCGCAGGCGGCTGAGCGAAGTCTCGCGCCCCAGCAGCTCGATGCTCTCGAACAAGCCCGGAGAGACCCTGGAGCCCGTGACCGCGACGCGGACCGGCTGGAACGCCTGGCGCGGCTTCAGACCGAGCCGCTCGGCCGCCTCGCGCAACGCCGACTCGATCGCGGCCGCCTCGAACGGCTCGAGCGACGCGAGCGCCTCGTCGGCCGCCGCGAGCATCGGCCCTCCGCCGTCCAGGTCCGCCGGGTCGGGCTCCACCTCGCCGAAGAGGAAACCCGCGAAGCCGGGGAACTCTGCCAGCCTCGAGATCTTCTCCTGTACGAGCGGCGTCGCGTGGGCCACGAGCTCGGCGTCCCAGTCGTAGCCGTGCTCGCCGAGCCAGAGCACCAACCGGTGCGTGAGCTCCTCCGGCTGAAGGGCGCGCAGGTACACGCCGTTCAGCCAGTCGAGCTTCTGGTAGTCGAACTGCGCGGGGCTCGGGCTGACGCGCTCGAGCGAGAACCGCTCGGTCAGCTCGTCGCGGGACATGACGGTCGTCTCGCCGTCGGGCGCCCAGCCGAGCAGCGCGAGGAAGTTCATGAGCGCCTCGGGGAGATACCCCGCGTCCCGGAACTCGTCGATGCCGGTCGCCCCGTGTCGCTTCGAGAGCTTCTTGCCGTCCTCGCCGAAGATGCTCGGCACGTGCGCGTAGACCGGGACCTCCTCACCGATCGCCCGGATGATGTTGATCTGCTTCGGCGTGTTCGAGATGTGGTCGTCACCGCGGACGACGTGCGTGATCCCGTCCCAGACGTCCTCGAGCGGCGAGGCGAAGTTGTAGGTCGGCCGGCCGTCGGAGCGGACGATCACGACGTCCTCGAGCTTCTCGTTCGGATACTCGATCACGCCGCGAACGACGTCGTCCCAGGCGGTGCTGCCCTCGTCCGGCATCCGAAAGCGAATCGCGCCCTCGTCCTCGTACGCCTTACCGTCGGCGACGAGCTGCTCGGCGACGCGGCGGCAGTCGTCCATCCGGTCGAGCTGGAACGTGAGCGGGCCGTCCCAGTCGATCCCGAGCCAGCCGAGCGAGTCCTTGATCTGCTCGACCGCCTCGGCCACCTCGCGGCTCGTGTCGGTGTTCTCGATGCGCAGGAGGTTCTTGCCGCCGTGGTGCCGGGCGAAGAGCCAGTTGAAGAGGAAGGTCCGGATACCGCCGACGTGGAGGAAGCCGGTGGGGCTGGGAGCCATCCTGACGACCACGGCCATGCGGATAGCGTAGGCCGGGTGCGGGGCCGGACGCTGACGCTACAGGAGCTCAATCGCGCCACCCTCGCCCGCCAGCTGCTGCTCGAACGCCGGCGACTGCCGGTTGCGAAGACGATCGAACGGCTCGTCGGCATGCAGGCGCAGTGGCCGCCCTCGCCGTACATCGGGCTCTGGACGCGGGTGGACGGTTTCCGCCGGGAGACGCTCGAGCGCGCGCTGCGGCGCGGTGACGTACTGAAGCCCACGGTGATGCGCGGCACGCTGCACCTCGTCACTGCGCGGGATTACCCCGTCTTCTACTCGGCGTTCAGGGAGATGAATACGTGGTTCGGGCCGATGCATCTCGAGCGCGCGACGGCGTCGCTCGAGAGCGTGCGCGCCCTGTTGCGGAACGGCCGCATCGGCTACGAGGAGCTTCTCGCCCGCCTGCGCGACGCGCATCCGGACCTCGAGGAGAGGGACTGGCGACGGATGGTGTTCGCCGTCCGCCGGCACGCCCATCTGCTCCACGCCCGCGAGACCGCAGGGTGGACGACACGACCGACGGCGACCTTCGAGGCGTACGAGGAGCCGGCGCCAGTCGAGGTCACTGCAGCACGCACCGCGCTCGTACACCGCTACCTCCGCGCGTTCGGACCGGCCACCAGGGCCGACATCGCCGCGTGGTCCGGCCTTCGGGTCCGGGACTTCGAGCAGGCGCTCGACGGGCTTCCCACCTATCGCAACGAAGACGGCAAGATCCTCTACGACACGGCGCGCGCGCCGCTGCCGCCGGCCGACACCCCCGCGCCCGTCCGCTTCCTGCCCAAGTGGGACAACGTCCTGCTCGGGTTTGCCGACCGCCGCCGCACGATCTCCGACGAGCTCCGCAAACGGGTGATCGGGAAGAACGGCGACGTCGCGGCGACGGTGCTCGTCGACGGTGTCGTCGCCGGGACGTGGAGCGGCGCCGCTCAGGTGGAGCTGCTCGCGCCGCTGACCCGCACGCAGAAGGCGGAGGTCGCGGACGAGGCTGCGCGGCTCGAGGCCTGGCTGCGCTGATGCTGATCGGCGCGCACGTCTCGTCCGCGGGTGGGATCGACAAGGCGATCGACCGCGCGGTCGAGCTGGAGGCCGACTCGGTGCAGGTCTTCACCCAGAGCCCGCGCACGTGGCGGCCGACGAACCACGACCCGGCCAGCTTCGAGCGGTTCCGCGAGAAGCGCGCCGAGGCCGGGATCGGCGGCGTCCTCTGCCACGCCCTCTACCTCTGCAACCTCGCGGCCCCGGACGACACCGTGTACGAGAAGTCCGTCGCCGCGCTGCGCAACACGATGGAGGTCGCGTGCGGGATCGGCGCAGACGGCGTCGTCTTCCACGTCGGCTCGCATCTCGGGAGCGGCTTCGAGGCGGGCCTCGACCGCGTGCTGCCCGCCATGGAGCAGGTGCTCGAGCTCTGCAGCGACGAAACGTGGCTCCTGATGGAGAACTCGGCCGGCGCGGGCGGAACGATCGGCCGCTCGATCGAGGAGCTCGCCACGATTCACGAGCGGCTGGGACGGCACCCGCGGCTCGGCATCTGCCTCGACTCGTGCCACCTCTTCGTCTCGGGCGTGAACGTCACCGACCCTGCCGCGCTCGACGCATGTCTCGACGACGTCGACTCGGCGATCGGCCTCGACCGGTTGCGCGCCTTGCACGTGAACGACGCCGCGGCGCCGCTCGGCTCGAACCGCGACCGACATGCGAACGTCCTCGAGGGGGAGCTCGGCGAGAAGCTCGGCGTCTTCCTGTCCTGCCCGCGCCTCCAGGGGCTGCCCGCGGTGCTCGAGACGGCGGGCCCGGAGAACCGCGGCCCGGACGCGAACGAGATCCGCAGGACGAAGGAGCTGCGCGAGCGCTGGCTGAGCTGAGAGGACGCCGTCGCTGGGTCGTGCTCGCCGCGGGGACGTTTGCGCAGGCGAGCTTCTCTGCCTCCTCCGTCGGTCTGCCGGCTCTCGGCCCGACGCTGAAGTCGGATTACGGGCTGACGCTCGGCGAGACCGGCGTCGTGCTCGGGGGAGTCGGGATCGGGATGCTCTTCACGCTGCTTCCCTGGGGGCTGGTCGCCGACCGCGTCGACGAGCGCTGGGTGATCGCCACCGGCCTGACCGGCGCGGGCGCGATGCTCTTCTTCGCCGCCGCGACGGACACCTTCGGAGCGGTCACGGGCGCCCTCGTCGTCGCCGGGGCGCTCGGGGCGAGCGTCAATGCCGCGAGCGGACGCGCGATCACGTCCTGGTTCCCGGCCTCGGAGCTCGGCCTCGCGCTCGGTATCCGGCAGACGGCGATCCCGATCGGCGGCGCGGTTGCGGCCGCGACGCTCCCGGTGCTCGCCTCCACCGGCGGAACGCGGCTCGCCTTCTTCTTCCTCGCCGGCTCGTGCCTGGTCGGGGCGCTCGTCGCCGCCGTCTTCGTCCGAGCCGGCGCAGGAGCAGAGCCCGAGCTGGGCGACGTGTCCGCCCCCCTGCGCAGCTCCTGGATGTGGCTGCTCGGCACCGGGACGGGGCTCTACCTCGTGGCTCAGATCGCGATCATCGGCTTCGTCGTTCTCTTTCTCCACGAGCACCGGGGCGTGTCGAAGGAAGCCGCCGGCGCGGTGCTGGCGGTGATCTACGTGCTCGCGGTCGCGGCGCGCATCGGCTCCGGCCGGATCTCGGACCGGCTGGGCACCCGGCTCGGGCCGCTGCGGACGATCGGCGTCGGAGTCGCGGTGTTCACGGCCGCGGTCGCCGCAGCCACCGACGCGCCGCTGCCGATCCTCGTTCCGCTCTTCGTCGTCGCCGGCGTCCTCAGCATGTCGTGGAACGGTCTCTCCTACGCAGCGGCCGCGGAGGCGGCCGGAACCGCTCGCACCGGAGCCGCGCTCGGCTTCCAGCAGACGCTACTCGGCGTCGTGGTTGCCGGCGCACCGCCCGTGGTCGCACTCGTCGCCACGCACAGCTGGCGGCTCGCGTTCTTCCTCGCCGCCGCCGGCCCGGCTCTCGGCGTCCTCGTCCTGCAGCGGTTGACGGAGCCGGCTAGGAGACCCGCGCGAACACGCGGAACGTAGGCGACCCTTCCGCCAGCTCGCCGAACTCCGGATTGACGCAGCCGAGCTCGCTCTCGCGCTGCGAGAACGTCGACTGCACCGCTGCCTCGCACATCGGCAGCGGCCCGCGCAGTGCGCGCACGGCCCCGAAGCCCTCGCGTGTCCGCTCCGCGGCCGCCAGCCTCGCAACGTCGATCTCGGCCTCGAAGACCCGCTGCAGGCACCCCATGTAGGTGTGCCCGTGCTCCTCGTACGCGTAGACGAAGGGACACGACCGCTCGAGGCAGGCGGCTGGGTACACCACCTTCTCGCAGTGCACCTCGCAGCGCCTGCACTCCGCCGCGTCCTGCGGATGAAGGGGGAGCGTCGCCGCAGCTTGCTCGGGCTTCATGAGCTCATTGTCGGATTGGATGCAGGGCTGCGCAAGACTTGACAGGGCGCGAAAGTCGAGCTAGGCGCCGAGGCTGTGCTGGCCGACGGCACGGCCGCCTCATGCCCGCACAGCCGCTCTTTAGTCTTCACCGGTGGTCCGGCAGCTCCTCTGGGCGTCCCTCGTTCTCGCCCCCGTCACCGTCGCGGTCGACAAGTTCACGAACGCCGGCGACGTCGCGCTCTTCGTCCTCGCCGCCGCCGCGCTCATCCCACTCGCGTGGCTGATCGGCGAATCGACCGAGCACGCAGCCGAGCACACGGGAGCGGGCATCGGCGGCTTCCTCAACGCGAGCTTCGGGAACGCACCCGAGCTGATCATCGCGCTGTTCGCCGTCGGCGCCGACCTGCCCGTCGTCGTGCTGGGCTCGCTCGCCGGGAGCGTGATCTCGAACCTCCTGCTCGTCTACGGGATCACGCAGACGGTGGGACCCGAGGGAGCCAGGGTCGACCGCCGTTCGCTGCTCGTCCAGATCGGTCTCGTCGGCGTCGCAGTTGCAGCGTTCCTGGTGCCGAGCGTGCTCGGCCACACTGCGTCTTCGGACCGGCACACGGTGATCGTGGCATCGATGGCGGTGGCAATCGTGCTCCTGCTCCTCTACATCGCCGTCGTGGGTCGCAACCTTCGCCGTCACGCGGAGCGGAAGCGCGAGGAGCCCCGCGAGGACGCATGGTCGCTCCGGACGGCTCTCTCAGTCCTCGCCGTGACGACCGGAGCCACCGCCTGGGTGAGCGAGATTCTCGTCCACTCACTGCACGCCTTCGCGACCGCGGTCGGTCTGAGCGAGTTCTTCATCTCCGTCGTGATCGTGGCGATCGTCGGCAACGCCGCGGAGCACGGCGGAGCGATCGTCATCGCGCACGGCGGGAAGATGCGCCTCGCCAGCGAGATCGCGATCTCGTCGAGCGCGCAGGTCGGTCTGCTCGTCGTGCCCGTCGTGACACTGCTGTCCCTGCTTTTCACCCACCCGCTCGCCCTCTCGTTCCGCTGGAGCGAGCTCCTCGTGATGGGCGGCTCCGCAGTCCTCGTCGCGGCCATGGTCCGGGACGGTCGCTCGAGCCGGAGGGAGGGCGTGCTTCTCGTCGTCGCGTACGCGGCGGCGGTCGTCGGCTTCTACCTCGTCGGCGGCCGGTGAAGATCCTGTAACCAACCGCTGCCGACCGAGCGGCTTTCGTCTACGGTGGGCGACATGGCCGTGAGGGAGGAGTCGAGAGGGGACGGCGCTGCCGTGCCCGCGAGCGCAGCAGTCGAGGCCCGCGAGCTGACGCGTGTCTACGGCGAGGGAACGACCGCCGTGCAGGCGCTGCGAGGCGTCGACATCGAGGTCCGTTCGGGCGAGCTCGTGGCGGTCATGGGTCCGTCGGGCTCCGGTAAGTCGACACTCATGCACATCCTCGCCGGCCTCGACAAGCCGACCTCCGGGACGGTGCTGGTCGCCGGGACCGAGATCACAAGGCTCGACGATTCGCAGCTCACGAAGCTGCGGCGCAAGCACATCGGCTTCGTCTTCCAGTTCTTCAACCTCCTGCCCATGCTCAACGCGGAGGAGAACGTCGTCCTGCCGCTCTCGATCGCCGGCGAGAAGCCCGACAAGGAATGGCTCGATGGCCTCCTCGACGCAGATAGGCCTCGCCGACCGGCGCCGCCACCGACCGTCCGAGCTGTCCGGCGGCCAGCAGCAGCGCGTCGCGATCGCCCGCTCGCTCGTCACGCGCCCGACCATCCTGTTCGCCGACGAGCCGACCGGGAACCTCGACTCCAAGACGGGCGGCGAGATCCTGGAGTTGATGCGCGCCTCGACTGACACCTACGGCCAGACGACCGTGATGGTCACCCACGAGGCGCGGGCAGCCTCGATCGCCGACCGCATCCTCTTCCTCGCCGACGGGCAGATCGTGCGGCAGCTCGGCAAGCACGCCGAGCCGGCTGAGGTGCTCGAGGTGATGAACTCGCTCAGCGCATGATCCACGTCGCGCTGAGGGGGATGATGCGGCGCAAGCTGCGCACGGTGCTGACGGCGATCGCGGTCGTCCTGGGCGTCGCGCTCATCACCGGCACCTACGTCCTCACCGACTCGATCAAGGGGGCGTTCGGCGGAATCTTCACCCAGGTCTACCGCGGCACCGACGCCACGGTGACGGGCAAATCGGCATTCACCCTCAGTGGTCAGAGCAACACCACGGCGCCGCCCTTCTCCGAGACGCTGCTGCCCAAGGTCAGGGCTTTGCCGGACGTCGCCGATGCCGTCGGCGGGGTCGGCGGCATCGCGCACCTCATCGTCAACGGGAAGGTCGTCGCCTTCGGCGGCGCCCCGAATCTCGGCTTCAGCGTCGACCCCAGCCAGCCGGAGCTCAACAGCCTGACGCTCGTCGATGGGAAGTGGCCGGGCCAGAACCAGGTGGTGATCGACCAGGCGACCGCTCAGAAGAAGGATCTGCGCGTCGGGCAGACGATCGGCGTGCAGGCAAGCGGGCCGACCCTGCGGATGAAGATCTCCGGCCTCGTCCACTTCGGTGGTGCGGCGAGTCTCGGCGGCGCCACGCTCTCGGGCTTCGACCTGCCGACCGGACAGCGGCTCTTTCAGCGCGTCGGGAAGCTCGACCAGATCCGGGCGAAGGCCAAGCCGGGCGTGACGCCGGCCCGGCTGGCTGCAGCGATCCGGGCCGATCCTGCCGCCCGGCACGCAGGTCAAGACCGGAGCACAGCAGGCGAAGTCGGATGCGAAGGACACCGAGAGCTTCCTCAACTTCCTGCAGGACTTCCTGCTCGCGTTCGGCGTGATCGCGTTGTTCGTCGGCGCGTTCGTGATCGTGAACACGCTGTCGATCACCATCAAGCAACGCTCCCGCGAGCTCGCCACGCTGCGAACGCTCGGTGCGTCGCGCCGCCAGGTGCGATTCTCGATCGTCGTCGAGGGTTTCGTGATCGGCACCCTCGCCTCGGTCGTCGGGATCTTCGTCGGTCTCGGGCTCGGCGTCGGCCTCTTCAAGCTGTTCGACCTGGCCGGCTTCACGCTGCCGAACAACGGACTCGTCCTGCACACGCGAACCGTGATCGTCGCTCTGATCGTCGGGATCCTCGTCACCGTCCTGGCGAGCCTCGTCCCCGCTTTCCGCGCCACGCGGGTGCCGCCGATCGCGGCCGTGCGCGAAGGCGCCGAGCTGCCGCCGGGGCGGTTCCACAAGTACCGGGCCGTCGGCTCGGTCGTGCTGACCGTGGCCGGCTTCGCCCTTCTCGTCTACGGCCTGTTCGGCAACGGGCTCGGGACGAAGCAGATCCTCCTCTTCATGGGCCTCGGGACGCTGCTGATCTTCATCGGCGTTGCGCTTCTCGCCGCGCGGTTCGTGCGCCCGCTGTCCTGGGCGTTGGGCGCCCCGGCGGCCAAGTTCGGCGGCGCGGCGGGTGCACTCGCCCGCGACAACGCACGGAGGAACCCTCAGCGAACCGCTTCAACCGCGGCCGCGCTGATGGTCGGCCTCGCCCTCGTGACACTCGTTGCGGTGATCGCGGCCGGGATCACCACGAGCTTCCGCGGAGCGGTCAACGACCTCTGGGTCAGCGGCTACGCAATCACGGCGCAGAACAACTTCGATCCGATCCCGATCGCCGCCGGTAACGCCGCCGCCCGCACGCCCGGCGTGCAGGCGGTCGCCAACGTTCGCGGCGGTGATGCGCAGATCTTCAAGTCGGTGCACCAGGCGACGGCGGTCAACCCGGCCGGTGCGCAGGTCTTCAACATCAACTGGCTCGATGGTGGCAGCAACGCGGTCATCGCACACCTCGGCGCACACGGCGCGTTCGTGGACGACAACTTCGCGAAGACGCACCACCTGAGGATCGGCTCGCCGCTCACGCTGACCGCACCGACCGGCAAGAGCGTCGATCTGCAGGTGCACGGAATCTTCAAGCCGCCGACCGGAGGCTCGCCCTTCGGACCGGTGACGATCTCCGACGCGACGTGGGACAGCATCTACGCCTCGCCCCAGAACCTCTACTCGTTCGTCCTCATGCACGGCGGCGAGACCGACGCGAACAAGGCGGCGCTCGAGCAGCAGCTGCAGGCCTTCCCTGACGCGAAGGTGCAGACGAAGCAGGAGTTCATCGACAACCAGATCAGCGGGCTGAACGCGATCCTCAACGTGCTGTTCGTGCTGCTCGCGCTGTCGGTCATCGTGAGCCTCTTCGGGATCGTGAACACGCTCGTGCTCACGGTGTTCGAGCGGACGCGCGAGATCGGGATGCTGCGTGCAGTCGGGATGACCCGACGCCAGGTGCGGCGCATGATCCGCGCCGAGGCCGTGATCACCGCTCTGATCGGGGGCGTGATCGGAATCGTGCTCGGTGTCGTGCTCGGAGGACTCCTCGCGGCGCGGATCGACTTCATCGTCTTCGCGCTGCCGGTGAGCCAGTTGATCATCTTCGCGGTGGCGGCGATCGTCGTCGGCTTGCTCGCGGCGATCTTCCCGGCGCGCCGGGCAGGCAAGCTCAACGTGCTCGAAGCACTCCAGTACGAGTAACGACTACTCGGGAGTGCGCCAGGGGCCCGGTTCCCGCGTCACGGGGTAGCCGGCCCAGACCAAGCTCGCGATCGAGCCGTCCGGCTCGCGCACGATGCGCAGCGCCTCGCCGTGCTCCGGTCCCGAGACCGTGCGCCAGCGATCGTCCGTCTCCCGCTCGAAGACCGACGACGGCCGCCAGTCCGGCGATGCCGTCGAAGCGCGACTCGAGCTTACCCTCGCGCCAGCGGAACACGACCTGCGCCGCCTCCATGAACCAGATCCCGAGCAGCGGGACGACGTCGGCGGGCGGCGGCTCGCCGACGCGCCACGCTTCCGGCGCGACCGGCCACTCCTCCACCGTCGTGCCCGAGGAGCGCGACCCCGAGCTCGCCGATGTCCGCCTCGCTCTCGTTCGTCAGCGCGGCGGCGACGACCTTGTCCTTCGCCGAGAAGACGAGCCGCGCGATGAAGCCGGGCATCGAGCCGCCGTGGCCCGCGAGGATCCGGTCGCCGTCGCGGGTCAGCCCGAGGCCGAGGCCGTAGCCGGCCAGCCAGCGCTCGTGGTCGGCGATCACCTGCACCGTGCGCATCTCCTCGGCGCTCGACGCGGCGAGCACCGACTCGTCGGGAGCGGCGAGGAACGCGCCCCAGCGGCAGATGTCGCCCGCCGTCCCCCACAGCTGGCCGGCGGACGCCCACGCGCCCGTCTCCACGCCGATCGCGTCCCAGACGCCGTCGGCATACGGCTGCGCGAGATAGCCCTTCGCCGCCGGCGGCTCAGGCTCGAAGCTCACGCGCGTCAGGCCGACCGGCTCGAAGAGGCGCTCACGGACGTAGTCGGTGTACGGAACGCCCGCCACGCGCTCGACGACGATCCCGAGCAGCGCGAAGGCGAGATTGGAGTAGTGGAAGCGGGCGCCGGACGGAAGCACGAGCTCGGCCTGCGACGAGCGTCTGCGAGCAGCTCGTCCGGCTGCGCGAAGCGGAGCGTCAGCCACGAGTCGTCGTGCGTCTCCCGTTGCAGGCCCGACGCGTGCGAGAGTAGCCGGCGGATCGTCGGCGTGTACGCGGCGCCCTCGACGTGCAGGTCGAGCGTGTCCTCGAGGTCGAGCTTGCCCGGCGTCGCGCAGCTGCATGATCGCCGCCGCGGTGAACGTCTTCGTGATCGAGCCGATGCGGTACTGCGTGTCCGGCGTCGCCTCGTGACTCCGCCTCGACGTCCGCGGCGCCGACCGCCGTCTCCCAGATCGAGCTCACCGTCACGGAGCACGGCCGCGGCGATGCTCGCCAAGCGCTTCTCGCGCTGCTCCTGCCGGATGCGCTGCTCGAGGTTCGCCGCCAGCCGCTCGGGAGCTCAGACACGGACCGCGAGCACCTCCTGCATCCGCTCGATCGCCTGCTCGATGTCTTCATCCCCGATGTCGAGGTGCGTCACGGCGCGCAGCCAGCCCGGCCGGAGGTCGCTTACGCGCGACTTCGCGCTCGAGCAGCCGCTCCGTCAGGCCCGGCTCGTCGGGGATCGGGACGAAGTTCGTCTCGACGGTCGCGGGATCGATCCCGATGCCCTCCGCGAGGCGCCTGGCGCGGGCGTGGTCGTCGGCGAGCCGCTCGACGTTGTGGTCGAGCGCGTAGAGCATCGCGGCCGAGGCGATCCCGGACTGCCGCAGCGCGCCGCCGAGCAGGAACTTCCCCTCCCAGGCACGCTCGATCAGCTCGGCCGAGCCGGCGAGGATCGCGCCGAACGGGCAGCCGAGACCCTTCGAGAAGCAGATCGTGACGGTGTCGGCGAGCGCTCCCCAGGCCGAGGGCTCGATTCCTGCGGCGACTGAGGCGTTGAAGAGGCGCGCGCCGTCGAGGTGGACTGCGGCGCCTCCGCTCGCGCGCGGCAGTCGGCAACGACGCTGGAACTCGTCGCAGCGGCCAGACGCGGCCGCCCGACTCGTTGTGCGTGTTCTCGAGCACGAGCACGCTGCCGGGCCCGAAGTCGTCGAGCTCCGCGATCTGCTCCGGCGTCGGCCGTCCTGCGTCCGCGACGAGGCCCTGCATGACGAGGCCGGAGTGGATCGCCGGGCCTCCCCACTCCCAGATGAGGACGTGCGTGCGCTGCTCGGCCACGACCTTGCGCCCAGGACGGGTGAGCGCGCGAAGCGCGGCCTGGTTCGCCATGGTCGCCGTCGGGAAGAAGAGCGCCGCCTCGTGTCCGAGCAGTTCCGCCATGCGGCGCTGCAGCTCGTTCGTGGTCGGATCCTCGCGCTCTTGCTCGTCGCCGACGTCAGCGGCCGCCATCGCGGCGAGCATCCCGGGCGTAGGCCTGGTGGCGGTGTCGGAGCGCAGGTCGATCACGACCGAGGACGCTACCGTAGCCCGATGGATCTGAACCTCCTCGAACGGACGCTCCACGAGGGCGGCGAGCCGGCGTTCCGCGCCCGCCAGGTGTGGGAGTGGACGGCGCGCGGCGCGTCCGGCTACGAGGCGATGACGAACCTGCCACGCGGCCTGCGCGACGGATCTCGGGGCCGCAGTGCCCTTCTCGACCCTCACGGTCGAGACGGAGCGCGAGTCACGCGACGGCACGGTGAAGACGCTCTTCCGCACGGCCGACGGCCATCCGGTCGAGGCGGTGCTGATGCGCTATCGCGACGGCCGGCGCTCGCTCTGCCTTTCCTCGCAGTCGGGGTGCCCGCTCACGTGCACGTTCTGCGCGACGGGCGCGATGGCCTTCGGGCGGAACCTCACCGTCTCGGAGATCCTCGACCAGGCTCTCCACTTCCGGCGCCTCACCGACGGTCGACCACGCCGTCTTCATGGGGATGGGCGAGCCGATGCTCAACCTCGACGAGGTGCTCGCCGCGGCGCGGCGGCTGCCGGACCTCGGCATCACGCACCGACGGACGACGATCTCGACGGTCGGCTGGCTCCCCGGGCTGCGGCGGTTCGTCGACGAGGTGGAGGAGCCGATCCGCCTCGCGCTCTCGCTCCACGCACCCGACGACGAGCTGCGGTCGCGGATCATGCCGGTGAACGAGCGTTATCCGATCGCTGAGGTCGTCGCCGAGTGCCGCCGCCAGGCGCAGACGACGCGGCGCCGCGTCTTCGTCGAGTACGTGATGCTCGCCGGGGTGAACGATGGGCCGGAGCAGGCAAACGCTCTTGCGGAGCTGCTCGGTCGCGACCACTTCAAGGTGAATTTGATCCCGTACAACCCATGGGCAAGCGTCGGCGGCCAAGCCGCCGACGCGCGGCCGAACACCCCTCCTTCGGCGGCAGGGGGCTTGTACGGAGGCTCCTCGCGAGAGCGGATCGCGGCGTTCCGGCACGAGCTCGAGCGCGCACGCGTCCCCGTCACCGTGCGCCTGACGCGCGGGCGGGACATCGAGGCTGCCTGCGGCCAGCTCGCCGCCGCGCCGCGGGTCAGACGGACTGCGGCTCGAGCGCCGAGTGCTGCTCGAAGCCGTACTTGACGACCGGCCGTTTCGCGGCGCGCACCTCGTCGAGCCGCTTCACGGGCCGGTGGTGCGGCGCCTCCTTCAGCAGCTCTGGATCCTCCGCAGCCTCCCGCGCGATCGCGAGCATTGCGTCGCAGAACGCGTCGAGCGTCTCCTTCGCCTCGGTCTCCGTCGGCTCGACCATGAGCGCCTCGGGAACGATCAGCGGAAAGTAGATCGTCGGCGGGTGGAAGCCGTAGTCCATCAGCCTCTTGGCCACGTCGAGCGCGGTGCAGCCGTGCTCCCGCTTCAGCGTGCGCGCGGAGATCACGAACTCGTGCATGCAGAGCCGGTCGAACGGCAGGTCGTACGCCTCCCGCAGGCGTGCGAGGACGTAATTCGCGTTGAGCACAGCCGCCTCGGACATCTCCCGTAGGCGCGGCCCCCACATGCGGAGGAACGCGTACGAGCGAACGAAGACGCCGAACGGGCCGGTGAAGCCGCGCACCTTGCCGATCGTCTGCGGCCGGTCGTAGTCGAGGCCGAAGCCGCCTCCCTCCCGCCGCACGACCGCCGGCACCGGCAGGAACGGTTCGAGCATGTCCCGCACGGCGATCGGTCCGCCTCCCGGGCCGCCCCCGCCGTGCGGCTGCGAGAACGTCTTGTGCAGGTTGATGTGGACGATGTCGAAGCCCATGTCGCCGGGGCGCGAGATCCCGCACACCGCATTGAGATTGGCGCCGTCGTAGTACATGAGCGCGCCGGCGGCGTGGAAGATCCGCTCGATCTCCTCGATGTTCTCGTCGAAGAGGCCGAGCGTGGAGGGGTTGGTGAGCATCAGCGCCGCCGTCTCGCCGTCGACCTTGTCGCGGAGGTCGTCGACGTCGATGTTTCCGCGCACGTCGGTGCGCACCGGCGTCAGCTCGTAGCCCGCCATCGTGACCGAGGCCGGATTCGTGCCGTGCGCCGTGTCGGGGATGACGACCTTGCGCCGCTGCTGGCCCTCGCCACGCGCTGCGAAGTACGCGCGCGCGAGCAGCAGTCCCGTCAGCTCGCCCTGGGAGCCGGCGGCCGGCTGCAGCGAGACGGCATCAAGGCCCGTCACCTCCGCGAGGATCTCCTGCAGGCGCCACATCAGCTCGAGGGCGCCCTGCGCTCCGTCCTCCTCCTGCAGCGGGTGGAGCAGCGCGAAGCCCGGGAGCGCCGCGAGGCGCTCGTTGATCCGCGGGTTGTACTTCATCGTGCAGGAGCCGAGCGGATAGAAGCCCGTGTCGACTCCGAAGTTCCGAGTCGAGAGCTCCGTGAAGTGCCGGACGAGCTCGAACTCAGGCACCTCGGGCAGGCGCGGCGGCTCGCTGCGGCGGAGCTCCTCCGGAAGCTCCCGCGCGGGCGAGAGGTTCTCGTAGCGCGGCAGCGCCGACGCGCGGCGACCCGCTTGCGACTTCTCGTAGATCAGCTTCACTGTGCTTGCCTCATGCGGCAACCTCCGCCAGCACGTCGGCGAGGCGATCGATCTCCTCCGGCGTGCGGCGCTCGGTGACCGCGACGAGCAGGACGTCGTCCATCCCCTCGTAGTCGCGACCGAGGGCGTAGCCGGGATGGACGCCGCGCTCGCGAGCAGCAGCGACCACCTCGCGCGCATTCCGTCCGACGCGGACGGCAAACTCCTTGAACGTTGGCTGTTCTGCAAACACCGCTTCGAGTCCCGCCCGCTCTGCGAGGCGTTGCTTCGCGTAGGCGGCCAGCGACAGGCAGGTCTCCCCCAGCTCGCGGAGTCCCTGCGGCCCGAGCCACGTGAGATAGACGAGCCCGCCCAGTGCGAGCAGCGTCTGGTTCGTGGTGATGTTGGAGGTGGCCTTCTCCCGCCGGATGTGCTGCTCCCGGGTCTGCAGCGTGAGGACATAGCCGCGCTCACCCGCGGCGTCTACCGTCTCGCCGACGATGCGCCCCGGCATGCGCCGGATGAACTCCTGGCGCGCCGCGAGGAAGCCGTAGTGCGGACCGCCGAAGGAGGGGAAGTTCCCCGCAGCCTGTCCTTCCCCGAGTGCGAGCGCGGCACCGTACCGGCCCGGCGCCTCGAGCACGCCGAGCGAGAGGAGATCGACGTGCACGACCGGGAGCGCCCCCGCGCCGGCAGCGGCTGCGACGAGGTCCGGCGCCGGCTCCAGGCAACCGAAGAAGTTCGGCTGCTGGAAGATGACCGCCGCGGCGTCCGCGGCCGCCTGTTCCAGCTCGTCGGCGTCCGTCGTCCCGTTGCGGTGCGGCACCTCGACGACCTCGAGCCCGAACCCGGCGGCGTACGTCTTCACGACCTGTCGAACCTGCGGATTCGTCGCCTCGGTGACGACGATCTTGCTGCGACCCGTCGCATGCTTTGCGAGGTAGCACGCGTCGGCTGCGACGCTTGTGCCGTCGTAGCCGGAGGCATTCGAGACGTCCATCCCGGTCAGCTCGCAGACCGCGGTCTGGTATTCGAAGATCGCCTGGAGCACGCCCTGGCTCATCTCGGGCTGATACGGCGTGTAGGCGGTCAGCAGCTCGCCGCGCTGGAGGATCGCGTCGACGACCGCCGGAACGTAGTGGTCGTACATGCCCGCGCCCAGAAAGGACAGCTCGCGACTCGCGTCGGCGTTCCGCTCGGCGAGGGCCGCCAGGTGCGCGAACACCTCCTGTTCCGAGAGCGTCGGCTCGAGGTCGAGCTCGCGTCCGAACCGAACCGCCTCGGGCAGGTCGCGGAAGAGCTCGTCGACCGTGGCGACGCCGATCGTCCCGAGCATCTCGTCCCGGTCGGAGTCCGTCAGCGCTAGGAACGGGTGCGTCACTGGTCGGTGAGAACCTGCCGGTAGGCGTCGGCGTCGAGCAGCGTGTCCGTCTCCCCGGGATCTCCGAGTCGGATGCGAATCAGCCAGCCGTTGCCGTACGGATCCTCGTTCACCGTCTCGGGTGCGTCGACCACCTGCTCGTTCACGGCGAGCACCTCCCCCGAGAGCGGTGCGATCACGTCGGAGACCGCTTTCACCGACTCGACCTCGCCGTAGGACTGGCCCTTCGTCACGGTCGATCCGACTTCGGGCGGCTCGAAGTGGACGAGCTCGCCGAGCGCGTCGGCCGCGAACCATGTGATCCCGAGGGCGGCCTCGTCGCCCTCGATGCGCGCCCAGTCGTGCTCCTCGTGGTACCTCAGGTCCTCGGGATAGCTCTCGGCGGCTGCCACTCAGTCCTCCCTCTTGTAGATGGGCTTCTTGACGACGCGCGCCCGTCGCGGGCGGCCGCGGACGTCGATCGTCAGCTCGGTTCCGGCCGGCGCCTGGGCGACGGGGACGTAGCCCAGACCGATTCCGACATCGAGCATCGGCGAATGGGAGCCCGAGGTCACCTCGCCGCCGCCCTCGATCGACATGCCCTGACGGGGGATCGCCTTCTCCTCCATCACGAACGCGACGAGCCGGCGATCGGGCCCTTCCGCCTTGACGCGCCGGAGCACGTCGACGCCCTCGAAGTCCTTGTCCAGGGCGCACAGCCAACCGAGTCCGGCCGAGATCGGGTCCGTGTCGGGCCCGATGTCGTTGCCGTGCAGCGGGTAGCAGACCTCGAGACGCAGCGTGTCACGCGCTCCGAGCCCGCACGGCACCACGCCGCGCTCGAGCACGGCGTCCCAGAGCCGGACCGCGTCCTCGCTCATACAGAGCAGCTCGCAGCCGTCCTCGCCCGTGTAGCCGGTGCGGTTGACCATCACCTCGACGCCGTCGATGGAGATCTCGGCGAACGTGAACGGCGTCGCCGGGGACAGCCCCAGCCGCTCGATCGCCCGCGGCCCCTGTACGGCGAGGAGCGCGCAGTCGTCGGAGACGTCACGGACGTCGGAGCCGCGAATCTCCCGCTCCTTCAGCCACGTGTAGTCGGTAGCGCGATTGGCGGCGTTCACGACGAGGAGATATGAGTGGTCACGGACGCGATAGACGATCAGGTCGTCGATGATCCCTCCGTCCTCGTTCGTCAAAAGCGTGTACTGCGCCTGGCCGGGCGAGAGCGCGTCGAGATCGTTCGAGAGCGCTCCCTGCAGGAGTTCGTGCGCATGAGGTCCCTCGACCTCGAGCTCGCCCATGTGAGAGACGTCGAAGACGCCGGCGTCGGTTCGCACGGCGCGGTGCTCCGGGATGACGCCCGTGTACTGGACCGGCATCTCCCAGCCCGCGAACGGCACCATTCGCGCTCCGAGCTCGACGTGCCGATCGTGCAGCGGCGTGTGCAGGAGCGTCGCAGGCATCGGCACGGCCGATCCTAGAGGCTTGCCGCCCGGTCCCGGCTCAGTGGGAACTCGCCCCGGAACGGAGCCGCCCCGACTCGTTCCAAAAAACGGGCCGGGGCGGCGGACCGGATCGTGGGGCTGACTCGAGTGCGGTCAACCCTCTTGAGGGCAGGCATCGTGTGCCCCCTTTTCGGCGGGGCGAAACCTGCCGCGAGCGAATCTCCGTGGCGTCGCGCGAGGCCGCTATTCGCCGCGCAGGAAGGACGGCACGTCGAGCCCGTCCTCGGCCTGCTCCGGCGCGCGGGACGGAGCGGCGATCTCCGGCTCGGACCTCGTGCGCTGACGGCGCCGCCCTCCGCCGAACCCGGTGGCGATCACGGTCACGCGCACCTCGTCACCCATCGCCTCGTCGATCACGGCCCCGAAGATGACGTTCGCGTTGGCGTCGGCCGCGCTCGTCACGACCTCGGCCGCCTCGTTCACCTCGAAGAGCCCGATGTCGGGGCCGCCGGTGATGTTGAGCAGGATCCCGGTTGCGCCCTCGATCGACGACTCGAGCAGCGGCGACGACACGGCGCCACGCGCCGCCTCGGCCGCGCGGTTGTCTCCGCTCGCCACGCCGATTCCCATCAGGGCCGAACCGGCGTCTCGCATGATCGTTCGCACGTCCGCGAAGTCGAGGTTGACGAGGCCGGCAACGGTGATCAGGTCGGTGATGCCCTGGACGCCCTGACGGAGGACGTCGTCGGCCATGCGGAATGCGTCGACGACCGACGTCTGCTTCTCGACGACCTGGAGCAGGCGGTCGTTCTCGATCACGATCAGCGTGTCGAGCCGGTCGCGCAGGCTCTCGATGCCCTGCTCCGCCTGCTGCGAGCGCTTCCGGCCCTCGAAGCCGAACGGCTTCGTCACGACGGCGACGGTCAGTGCGCCGAGCTCGCGACCGAGCTCCGCGACGACGGGAGCGCCACCGGTGCCGGTTCCGCCTCCCTCGCCGGCGGTGACGAAGATCATGTCCGCGCCCTTGAGCGCCTCCTTGAGCTCGTCGCGGCTCTCCTGCGCCGCCGCCAGGCCTACGGCCGGGTCGGCGCCGGCGCCGAGGCCGCGCGTCGCAGTCGAGCCGATGTGGATCTTCACGTCGGCGTCGCAGGCCATCAGCGCCTGCGCGTCGGTGTTCACCGCGATGAACTCGACGCCGGAGAGACCGGCGTCCACCATCCGGTTGACGGCGTTCGTTCCGCCGCCGCCGACGCCGACGACCTTGATCACTGCGAGGTAGTTCCCGGTCGCGTCCTTGGTGCTCATGAGATTCGAACCTGAACCTTTAGTAGAGGATTGGGGCTGATTTCTCCGACAACGCGGCGGAGGGTACGTGCGCTAACGATCGGTGTCAACCAGAGGTGGAGGTGGGCAGACTCAACCTCTACTAGAGCTTGGCTGTGTGCGGGCGTCCGGCGATCCCGTTCCCGACACGGGTCGCCCGGGGATGCTCACGTCGAGGAAGGTCGAGCCGGCCGGCAGCATCGTGAGGACGCGCTCCGCGACTGCCAGCTTGAGCTTTACGTCGCGGGCATCTCCGAGAACGAGTTGGAGGCCCGAGCGCAGGTGGAACACCAGCGACCCGTTTACAGCGGAGGCCGAGGCGACGCGGGGAGCGAATGCTCCCGCCAGCCCGGCGGCGTGGGCGGCCGCGGCCGCACCCTCTCCCGTGACCTCGCCCCCGGTCCGGACGGAGGTCCGCGTGGAGACCCAGATCCGAGGCAACCTCGGGACGGCCTGCGACGAAAGAGACTGCATCACGCGTCCACGGACGGAGACGAGCCAGCTCCCGGGGCCGCGTCGCAGGACGGCGGCTGGCCGCTCCGGGACAACGGTGATGCGCAGCGTGTGCGGAAAGGCCCGGTCGTAGCGCGCGCTGACGACCGTCGGAAGCGCGTCGACCCTGCGAAGCACGGCCGAGCCGTCGAGTCCCACCAGGGGCCGTCCCGCAAAGGGCGCGAGCGCCCCGCGGACCTGCCGGGCGACCGGCCCGGAGCCCCCCTGAACCTCGATCCGGTCGATCGCGAAGAGCGACGTCTCGCGCGCGAGCAGGTAGCCGCCGAGGGCCAACGCCAGGATGCCGAAGCCGACGGCCAGCGAGCGCCGCGTCGGAGCGACGCGGGCGAGCCACGCCCGCGGGCGCGCTTGCGGCCACGGCGCGTGCCACCGCGGCGCGATGGCTTCCACACGCGCGATGGACCGAGGGAAGCGAGGCCGGGCAGGCATCTTCCGGTTTTCGTCGCCGGGCCGGACGCTCCTACAGTGCGGGCAGCTCGAGCTCGCCGAGAAACTCGACCTCGTGCTCCAGGTGCACGCCGAATTGCTCGCGCGCACGGCGCCGCGCTTCGCCCATGAGCGCGAGCGCGTCCGCTGTCGTGGCGCCGTCCGCGTTCTCGATGAAGTTCGCGTGCTTCGGCGAGATCTGGGCGCCGCCACTGCGATGCCCTTTGAGGCCGCAGGCCTCGAGCATCCGACCCGCGCTCAACTCGTGCTCGGGATTCTTGAAGACGCTGCCGAAGGTGCGGCGGTTCGTCGGCTGCGCCGCTTTGCGGCGTCTGTTCAGGTCACGGACCTCGGCCTTGATCTCGTCCGGCGGCCTCGGCAGGAGCCGCAGCTCCGCGCGGAGGACGACCTGTCCGTGCCGGAGCTCAGAGTGCCGGTAGCTCAACCCGAGCTCGGCGGGCGTCAACCAGCCGCTGCCGTCCGCCGTCGCGACCAGCGCACGCTCGAGCACGCCGGCGAAGTCCCCGCCGTAGGCACCGCCGTTCATCCAGACGCCGCCACCGATCGTGCCCGGAATCGCGCACGCGAACTCGAAGCCGCCGAGTCCGGCGCCGCGTGCACGGTGAAGCGCGACGGCATTCGCCGCGCCGCCGCCCGCACGCAGCGTGTCCTGGCCGACCACCTCGACGGTCGAAAGCTCGCCGGCGAGCTTGAGGACGAGAGCGTCGACGCCGTCGTCCGCAGCTAGCAGGTTCGAGCCGAGACCGACGACCGCCACGCCGAGCGAACGCTGCTGCGCCCACCGCAGGAGCTCCTCCACCTCGGCTTCGGACTCCGGCCGCGCGAAGGTGCGCGCGGGGCCGCCGGTGCCGAGCGTCGTGAAGCGCCGCAGCTCGACGCCGGCCTCGATCTTCACGCGAGAGCCCCGAGGATCAGGGGCGCCGCACGCTCGACGTCGCCGGCACCGAGCGTGAGAACCGTGTCTCCGGGCCGAGCCCAACTCGCGACGAGGCCCGCAGCATCCTCGAGCGAGGGTGCCCAGCCGATCCGCATGCCGGGACGGAGCCGCGCGAGCTCGTCCACGATCAGGCGCCCGCTGACTCCGGGAACCGGCTGCTCCCGCGCGGGGTAGATCTCGGTCACGCACGCCGCGTCCGCACCCGCGAGCGCCTGCGCGAAGCCGTGTGCGAGGTGCCACGTTCTGGAGTAGAGATGCGGCTGGAACAGCACTACGAGCCGCCCGCCGTTGCGGAGTGCGGCGAGATCGGCCGCGACCTCGGCGGGATGGTGCGCGTAGCTGTCGAGGACGGCCACGCCCTTTGCCTCCCCCTTCGGCTCGAGCCGGCGGCCGGCGCCGCGGAACTCCACGATCGCCTCCTCCGCGTCCACGCGCGCCACGCCGGCGAGCTCGAGGGCCGCGAGGGCGGCCGCCGCGTTGCGCCGGTTGTGCTCGCCCGGTACGCGGAGAGCGAGCGCCGCCGGCTCGAGCTCCTCGGCGCGCACGACGTGCGGCACTTCGCGCAGCCAGTCTTCGAAGAACGCTTCGAGCTCGGCCCGGGAGACGAACGCCGTGTGGTGGTCGAGGTCGACGTTGAGAAGCACGGCGATCTCGGGCCGCAGGGCGCCCACCGAGCGATCGGACTCGTCGCCCTCGACCACGAGCCAGCCGGAGCCGGCGCGCGCGTTGCCGCCGAGCTGCTCCACGTCGCCCCCGATGAGGAAGCTCGGATTGAGGCCCAGCCGGTCGAGGCAGAAGGCGATCATCGCGGTCGTCGTCGTCTTCCCGTGCGCGCCGGCGACAACGATCGTCCGTCGTTGCGAGACGAGCTCGGCGAGGAGGTCGGCGCGCGGACGGCCATCGATCCGGCCGGCGAACGCCGTGGAGACGTAGACGTCCCAACCAGACGGTGGCGAGGGCGGTTCCGGGGAGATCTCGACGGCTACACCCTCGAGGTGGCGGAGGTACGGGGTCTCGACCCGGTCCCAGCCTGCGACTTCCGCTCCCCAGGCGTGCGCGACGAGCGCGTAGCCGCTCATGCCGGCGCCGCCGATGCCGGCGAGCCAGATGCGCCTACCGGCGAGAGGCTGCCAGGGAGACGAGCTCATCCGCGATCTCCTCCGCCGCGTCGGGTTTCGCAACCGAGTGCATCGCCGCGGCCATGGCGGCAAGGCGGTCTCCGTCGTCGAGCAGCTCTTCCACCACGCGCGGCGCGCGCGCGGCGTCGGCCTCGGGCACCACCACCGCGCCACCGGCGTCGGCGAACCAGCGCGCGTTCTTCTCCTGATGGTCGCCCGTTGCGAAAGCGCCGGGGACGAGCACCGCAGGCAAGCCAGCTGTGGCTAGCTCCCAGACCGAGCCGCCCGCACGTGCCAGCGTGACGTCTGCGGCGCCGTACGCGACGCCGATCTCGTCCATGAACGGCTCGAGGATGTAATCGGGGCGCGAAGCCCGACCGCGCAAGTCCGGGAAGTCACGCTCTCCACAGAGGTGGATGACAGCCGGACCGCTCTCGGCCCAGGCGTCGAGCGCGAGCTCGTTCAGCAGGCGGGCGCCGAGGGAGCCGCCGAAGACGAGGACGACGCGCGCGTCCGGCGCGAGGCCTAGCCGCCCACGAGCCTCCTCACGTTCAACCGGTCGCGAGGCTTTCGGGATCGGCCGCCCGACGGCCCGGTACTTCTCCCCGTCCCGGCCGACCGGCAGAGCGAGGAAGACGCGTTCGGCGAGCGGCGCAGCGAGCCGGTTCGCGAGGCCGAGATGCGCATCGGCCTCGCTCAGCGCGCACGGGATCCGCTCTACCCTCGCTGCCAGCACCATCGGCCCTGCGACGTAACCGCCCGCGCCGAGCACCGCGTCGGGCCTGCGGCGGCGGAGGATGCGGAGACAGGCGGCCGGCGCCGCCAGCGCCCTCCCCGCCGCCCGCACGAGCTCGAGACCAGGCCGCCGGGGGAGCCCGGAGACGGCGAACGCATCGAACTCGTAGCCGCGTTCAGGAACGAGCCGCGCTTCGACGCGATCCGGCGACCCGGCGAACGTCACCAGCCCGCCCCGCCGCCGCAGCGCCTCCGCGACCGCGAGTGCCGGCGCGACGTGTCCGACCGTCCCGCCGGCCGCGATCAGGAAGCGCAGCTGCCGCTCGTCCGCCATTGCCACGGGCGATGTTAAGGAGGACGCCGACACCCGCGAGCATGACCACGAGGCTGGAGCCGCCGTAGGAGACGAACGGAAGCGGGATCCCTGTCAGGGGGGCGAGGCCGAGCGTGGCGGCCATGTTGATCGCGGCCTGACCGCAAACGAGCGCGGTGATCCCGGCTGCGAGGCGCTTGGCGAAGGGGTCGCGGGTGGCAATTGCGAGCCGCACCCCGGCGTAGCCGAAGGCGCAGAACGCCATGATCACGAGCGTCACGCCGACGAGGCCGAGCTCCTCGCCGACCACGGCGAACATCATGTCGGTGTGCGCCTCGGGCAGATAGCCGAGCGGTTCGATCCCGGAGCCGAGCCCACGGCCGAAGATCCCGCCCGAGCCAAGGCTGATCAGTGCTTGCACGTTCTGGAGCCCGGCGCCGGTCGGGTCCTTCCACGGGTCGAGGAAGGTGAGCAGGCGGTCGCGCCGGTACGGCGACGTCCACGCGGCGATTGCGGCCAGCCCGAGCACGAGGCTGTAGGCCCAGGCGAGCAACGGGAGCCGCGTGCCGGAGACGAGCAGGATCGCGCCGACGACGAGGAGGAGCGTGAGCGCCGTGCCGAGGTCCGGCTCGACGAGCACGAGCACGGCGAAGAGGAGGACGAGAACTCCGATCGGCCGTCCGAGCTCCCTCAGCGTGCCTGGCGGCCGGTGCCGTGAGAGGTACGCAGCCGTCCAGACGACGACCGCGAGCTTCGCGAGCTCCGAGGGCTGGAAGACGAGCGGCCCGAGAGTGAGCCAGCGTCGCGCGCCGTTGATCCGCGGCCCAACGGCGAGCACCGCGAGGCAGAGCACGAGTGCCGTCACCACGAGCGTGGGCGCGACCGCTCGGATTCGCTCGAGCTCGACGCGCGACGCAACGACGAGGAGCCCGACTCCGACGATCGCGTAGATCGCCTGCCGCTCGACGATGCCGAGCGGGTTCGCGTTGCCGAGCGCGGCGGAGCCGGAGCTAGCGCTGAACACCATCACGAGCCCGAAGAGGACAAGGGCCGCCGTAACGAGCACGAGCACGTTCCACTCGAACTGAAGCCGCCTCGCGCCGCCGCTCATCCGAGGCCTTCCACGAGGCGCCGGAACTCGTCCCCGCGTTCCTCGAAGTTCGCGAACTGGTCGTAGCTGGCGCATGCCGGCGAGAGGAGTACGACGTCGCCGGACTCGGCGTCGGCCGCCGCGAGCGGCACGGCGGTCGGCAGGTCGCCGGCGCGGATGTACGCGCGGCCTGCGGCGTCGAGGGACGAAGCGAGCTCGTCGGTCGCCGCGCCGACGAGATAGATCGACCGTACGTTCGCCGGCAGGTCGCGCGCGAACGGACCGAAGTCCTCGCCCTTGAGCGAGCCGCCGAGAATGAGTCGGAGCGGCGCCTCGTAGGCGGCGATGCCGCGTGCGGCCGCGGCCGTGTTCGTCGCCTTCGAGTCGTTGACCCAGCGGACGCCGCGCAGCTCCCGGACGAGCTCGAGCCGATGCGGAACGCCCGGGAACGTGCGGAGCGCCTGCGCAATCGCGTCGTCGGGCACGCCGGCGGCACGGGCCGCGGCCGTCGCGGCGGCGGCGTTCTCGCGGTTGTGACGACCGGGGATCAGCGGCTCGGCGGGAAGCTCGTCCTCGGCGGAGAACGCGATGCCATCGGTCGCGAAGCCGCGCGGCACGACCTTCGTCCGTGCCCGCTCGAAGATGCGGAGCTTCGCGGCGCGGTATGCCTCGAAGCTGCCGTGCCGGTCGAGATGGTCCGGCTCGAGGTTGAGGAGGACGGCGACGTCGCAGGCGAGCGTGTGGACGTCCTCGAGCTGGAAGCTCGACAGCTCGCAGGCGATCCATGCGTCGTCGCCGGCGGTCTCGGCCGCGTCGGTGAGAGCGCGACCGACGTTTCCGGCGACCTCGACCGGGCGCCCGGCGGCACGGAGCATCGCGCCGAGCAGCTCGGTTGTGGTCGTCTTCCCGTTCGTGCCGGTGACGCCGATCAGCCGCGAGCCGGCAGGCAGCAGCCGGTAGCCGAGCTCGACCTCGCTCCAGACCGGGACGCCGCGCGAGCGCGCGCCGACGACGAGCGGCGACTCCGCCGGTACGCCCGGGCTCTTGACGACGAGATCCATCCCTTCGAGCAACGCCTCCTCCTCCGTTCCGAGTCGGAGTTCGACGCCGAGGTCTGCGAGCCTGCCGGGATCGACGTCGAGCGACCGGTCGGCGCCGACGACGTGGACGCCGCGCCGCGCGAGCGCACCCGCCGCAGCGAGACCTGACCGCGCAAGGCCGACGACGAGAGCCCGCGCCGGCAGCCAGGACGCTTCGGGAGAAGGCTCGTCGGGGCGTGTCCCGCTCACGGCAAACGCTCTCCCCCAATGGGGGGCGCGGGTCCCCTGAGGTCAGCGTACGCGCCGGGGCCTGACGGCGATGTGTCGGATTCGTCGAAGATGCGATACGGATTCGTCGTCCGTCTCCCGCATCCTCAGCCGAGCCGGCCGCTCACGACGGCGTCCTCGCCCACTCCGCAGACCTCGACGTCCTCGAACCCGGCGGCCTTCAGCGCGCGGGCCAGCTCCTCCCCCGCCGCCGAATCCGGCTCGGCGAACGAGACCCGCCCGCCGGCAGCGAGCACGCGGGCGAGCTCCTCCACCGCCGCGTCGAGCGCGCCGTCGTCCGTCGCGATTCGCCCGACAGCCGCTGACACCGCGTGCGTCCGGGAGAGGCAAGACGGGCGCCTCGCCGACGAGGTACGCCACGCCGCTCGCCCCCACGGCGTGCGCCTCGCCGAGCAGCTCCTCGAGCTCGCCGACCTGCGACCGCACGACGTAGACCCAGCCGTCGCCGATCCGCTCGTGCGCGGCCAGCGCAAGCGACCCGCCGCCGAGCACGAGGACGTCCTGGTCCTGCTCCGGCTCCAGCCGCGCCGCCTCGAGCAACGCCTCCTCCACCTGGACGTTCATCAGCGGCCGAAGTAGTAGCGGTAGTAGAACGCGAACCCGACCGCACAGAGCAGTCCGGCCACGATCCAGAACCGCACCGTGATCTTCGTCTCGGACCACGCCTTCATCTCGAAGTGGTGGTGGATCGGTGCCATGAGGAACACGCGGCGGCCGAACCGCTTGAACGAGAACACCTGGATCATCACCGACAGCGCCTCGATCACGTAGATGCCGCCGATCAGGAGCAGTAGCACCTCGACCTTCATCATGATCGCGAACGCTGCCAGCGCTCCGCCGAACGCCATCGAGCCCGTGTCACCCATGATCACCTCGGCCGGGAAAGCGTTGAACCAGAGGAAGCCGACGGTCGCTCCGATCAGCGCAGCTCCGACGATCGCGAGGTCGAGCGTCGTCAGGTTGCGGTGGCCGACATGACCGGACCGGACGTACGAGACGATGTTCATCGCCATGAAGGTGAAGAGCGCGATGATCGCCGTACCGGCCAGCAGCCCGTCGACGCCGTCGGCGAGGTTCGTCCCGTTCGCGGCTCCGGCGATGACGAAGAAGAGAAACACGTACCAGCCCCACGACAGCGGAATCCAGACGTCGATCACCGGGAAATAGACGTCGGTTCTCAGGTGGAGGTGGTAGGCCACGATCCCGACGACGACCGTCACCCCCGCCAGCAGCAGGAGCTTCCAGCGGCCGGACAGGCCGAGCGACCGCTTGTGCGTGAGCTTGATGAAGTCGTCGAGGAAGCCGATCGCACCGCACGCGAGGGCCGTGAACAGCACGGTCAGGGACTGGAGTCGATAGTGGCTGACCGGCAGGAACGCGACCGTCGCGGCGAAGAGGATCAGCAGGCCGCCCATGGTCGGCGTGCCCTGCTTGACCATGTGGTGCCGCGGGCCTTCCTCCCGGATGTGCTGGCCGAACTCGTGGCGGCGGAGAAAGTCGATGAATCGCGAGCCACAGGCGACCGCGACCCCGAGTCCGACCGCGGCGGCTATGAGGACGCGGATCACTCGCCGTCCCCCAGCAGAGCCGCGGCCACGACTTCGAGGCCGACGGAGCGCGAGCCCTTGACGAGGATCGCGTCGCCCGGCCGCACGAGCCTGCGGGCGACCGCCACCGCTTCGCCCGCCGTGGCCACCCACTCGTCGGGGCCGTAGTGCCGCGCGAGTTCGCCGACGCCGAGCAGAACATCGACACGCTCCGCCGCCCGCGCGATCTCCTCGTGGTAGCGCTGTCCCTCCGGTCCGAGCTCGGCCATCTCGCCGAGGATCGCCACCGTCCGGCGACGGCCGGCGCGGTCGAGCAGGTGCGCGATTGCAGCTCGCATGGCGACCGGGTTCGCGTTCCAGGCGTCGTTGACGAGAAGCCCACCGCCCGGCAGCTTGGTCTCCTGCGAGCGCCAGAGCGAAAACTCGACCTCGACCGGATCCCTCGGCGGCTCGACCCCGAGCGCTTCGGCCACGGTCAGCGCCGCCGCCGCGTTCGACGCCTGATGTCGCCCCGCGAAGCCGAATTCGATCTCGCGTCCGTGCCAGCGCACGACCGTGCGGCCGTCCCGAACCTCGGCCTCCGGCCGCGCGAAGCGGCGCACGTCGAGCCCGTCCGGCACGAACCGCTCCAGCTCCGGCGCGTCGTCCGGTAGGACGGCGACCGAGCCGGCGGGCAGCTCCTCGAGGAGCTCGGCCTTGGCGTGCGCGATGTTCTCGAGGCTTCCCAGCTGCTCGAGATGCACGGGCGCGATCGACGTGATCACGCCCAGCTGCGGCCGCGCGACACGTGCGAGGTCGCGAATCTGGCCGGGGGCGCGCATCGCCATCTCCGTGACCACGACCTCCGTCTCGGGCTCGATCAGGCAGAGGGTCAGAGGCAGGCCGATCTCGTTGTTGAAGCCTCGCGGCGCCGCGACGGTGCGCAGGTGAGGGCGAATGAGCGCTGCCAGGATGTCCTTCGTCGACGTCTTGCCGACCGAGCCGGTGATCGCCACGACGCGAGCATCGCTGCGGGCGCGGACGGCACTGCCGAGCGCGGCGAGCGCCGCATGTGCGTCGTCGGGGACGAGCGTCGCCGCGGCGCCGCGGGCACGCGCGTCCTGGAGGAATGCCTCCCCGCCCGCGATCGCGACGAAGAGATCGCCGGGCTCGATGAGGCGCGAGTCGACCTCGACGCCCGTCACGGCGTCGGCCGCGCCTTCGAGGCGGCCAAGCGAGAGCGCCCGCACCTCGGCGAGCGGCAGCGGGATCAGGTCCGAGCCTCCAACGCCTCCAGAGCCTCCCTGGCGGCCACGCGGTCGTCGAACGGGACCGTGCGATCGGCGAACTCCTGACCCTGCTCGGCGCCCTTGCCGGCGATCAGGACGACGTCACCCGGTCGGGCGAGCTCGATCGCATGGCCAATTGCCTCGGCTCGATCGAGCTCGACCTCGACCTCGCTGTTCGCACCGGACACGATCTCGGCGGCGATCGCCTCCGGCTCCTCGCTGCGCGGGTTGTCGGACGTCACGATCGCCACGTCTGCGAGCTCCGAAGCCAGCCGCCCCATCACGGCGCGCTTGCCTCGATCGCGGTCTCCCCCGGCCCCCACCACGCAGAGCACGCGGCTCTCCCCCGCCAGCTCGCGGGCCGCGCGCAGCACTTTCTCCAGCGCGTCCGGCTTGTGCGAGTAGTCGACGATGACGTGGAACGGCTGGCCGGCGTCGACCGATTCGAAGCGGCCGGGCACGCTGCGCACGGATTCGAGCCCGCGCTTGATCGCGGCGTCGTCGATGCCCAGCGCGCGCGCCGCGTGCAGCGCGCCGAGCGCGTTCTCGACGTTGAAGCGTCCCCGCAGCCGCAGCTCGATGCCGTCGAGCTCGGCCGCATCGTCCGCGGTGAACGTGATCGCCTCCGGAAGGTCCCGCGCGAGCCGCCGGCCGTAGTCGTCGCCGACGTTGACGACCGCGATCGGCCCGTCCTCGCCGAGGAAGAGGCGCCGTTTCGCCTCGAAGTACGACTCCATGTCGCCGTGGAAATCCAGGTGATCCTGACTGAGATTGGTGAACACCAGCACCGCGAAGCGGACGCGGTCCAGCCGGTGCAGAACCGAGGCATGCGACGAGGCCTCCATCGCGCACGACCGGTCCCCGGCGTCGAGCATCTCCCGGAACACGCGCTGCAGGTCGATCGCCTCGGGCGTCGTCCGCACGCACGCCTCGCCGCTCGCCGCCGACGCGCGCCTCCACCGTCCCGAGGAGGCCGGGGCGCCGGCCGGCTGCGGCGAGGATGGCGAACAGGAGGAAGCTCGTCGTCGTCTTGCCGCTCGTCCCGGTGACACCCACGACCTGGAGCTCCCGCGTCGGCTCGGCGAAGAACACGTCCGCGGCAGGCGCCATCGCGGCGCGCGAGTCGCGAACGACTATCTGCGGCACGGGCAGGTCGAGCTCCCGTTCCACGACGACCGCTACCGCTCCGCGCTCGACCGCCTCGCGGGCGAAGTCGTGCCCGTCGGCGCGCTCCCCCGGAACGGCGAAGAACAGAGCCCCGGGCGTGACGGCACGGGCGTCGTAGGCGAGATCCAGCACCGCGCCCGCAGGGCGTCCGAGCACCTCCACCGGCTCGAGCGCTGAGACGAGGCGCTCCAGGTCCATCTCGGCCGCGAGTGTACCCGGGAGGGATCCGCCTACCCGATCCGCAGGTCGGGCGGAACCTCGAGGTACTGGAGGTCGAAGGAGGCGATCTTCTCGAAGGCGGGTGCGGCGACGAGGCCGCCGTAGATCTGCCCGTGCGGCTCGTCGATGGTCACGAGCACCACGAGCCTGGGATTCGACGCGGGGACCATCCCGACGAAGGTCGCCACATAGGCGCCGGGGATGTAGCCGTGCGGCCCCGGCTTCTGTGCGGTGCCCGTCTTGCCGGCGACCGTGTAGCCGGGGATGGCCGCGAGCTCGGCCGTCCCCTGATCCGACACGACGCCCCTCAACATGGTCCGCAGCTGCCGGTCGACGCCCGGCGCGAGGATCCTGCGCCGGTGCAGCTTCGGAGGCGATGCGCCGAGGACGTGGTCGACGAGGTGCGGCTGGATCCATTCGCCGCCGTTCGCGATCGCCCCGTAGACGGAGGCGAGCTGGGCCGAGGTCACCGAGACGCCCTGACCGATCGGAACGGTGCCGATCGTCGACCCCGACCAGTAGGAGGGCATGATGCCCTTGCTCTCGTCGGGCAGGTCGATCCCGGTGCGCCGGCCGAAGCCGAAGCGTGCCATCCACTTCTGCAGGCCGGACTGGCCGAGGTAGCGCTCTGCGATGAGGTCCGTGCCGATATTGGAGGAACGCTGGAGGATCTGCCTCACCTTCAGCGTTTCGAGCCCATGCGGCTCGGCATCGTGGATCACGCGGTCCGCGACCTGCAGGGAGCCGGGGACCCGGATCTTCGTGTTCGGTGTGATGTCGTGCTGCGAGAGGGCGCCGCCGATCGTCACGACCTTGAACACGGAGCCGGGCTCGAAGACGTCGCTCACCGCGTGATCGAGCGTCAGATCGTGCGTGGTCGCGGCCGGAGTGTGGTTCGCGTCGTACCCCGGCTCCTGCGCCAGGGCGAGGATCGCGCCGGTGTGAGGGTCGAGCACGATCGCCGTGGCGTCCTTCGCATGCCACTCCTGCATCGTCTGCTCGAGCACCTGCTCGGCGTTCGCCTGGATGTGGCTGTCGAGCGTGAGGAAGACGCTGCGGCCGTCGTGGGCCGGTCGTTCCTGGATCGTGTTGACCGCCTGACCGGTCGCGTCGCGCACCACGGTGGCCCGGCCGGGCGTGCCTGCCAGTTGCCTGTTCAGCTCCTGCTCGAGGCCGGCGAGGCCGATGTTGTCGATGCCTGCATAGCCGAGCACGGGCGCGGCAACTGTTCCCTGCGGGTACACCCGCCGTTCGTCGGACTGGAACGTGAACCCCGTGAGGTTGCGCTTCGACAGCGCTGCAGCACGCTTGGGCGACGCCTTGCGCTCGACGTACACGAAGCCGCGGCTGCGATCCGCGAGCTCCCGGTACAGCGGGCGGACGGGAATCCGGAGCACCTTCGCGGCGATGCGCGCCTCGCGCCGGGGGTCGGAGATCTGCATCGGATCGGCGATCACGTCGGTCGCCTGCTCGCCGATCGCGAGCGGTATCCCCAGTCGGTCGTAGATCGTTCCCCGGCTCGCGGGGAGGTTGAGGTCGAACTTCGTCTGCTTCTGCGCGAGCGCCGCGAGCGACGAGGCGCGGACGGTCTGGAGCCATGCCGCGCGTGCGCCGAGCGCCGCGAACGTGAGGACGATGACGAGAAGGAGAAGGCGGAGCCGCGAATTGACGACGCGCGCCTTCAACGGCCGGTCGGAGTGAGATCGGTGTACGACGTGTTGCCGGCCGACGCCTGCACCAGACCGAGGCGACGAGCCGCGCGCTCGATCCGCGGCGCGGAGCTCGCGGCGGAGAGCTCGGACGCGAGCGCCTGGTTCCGCGCCTGGAGCTGCGCGCGCTTCTGGTCGAGCCGCGACACGGCGACGTGCGCTCGCAGCACGGCCACGTTCACGGCGACGACGCCGGCGAGAAGGAGCGCGAAGAGGATCATCCAGACGATGTGAGCTCGGACACGGCGTTGGGCGGGCCTGCGCCGCGAGCGTACGGTTCCGGCCGGACGCTGCCCGGCCTGCGGCCGCTTGCCACGGCGTGACGGCTGCCGCGGTGCCCGCGTCGGCTCGGCGATCTCCGCCTGCGCGAACCAGTCGACGGCGGCCATCAATCCTCCTCTCCGGCGGTCTTCACCGCGGCGCGCAGTCGCGCCGAGGAAGCGCGCGGATTCGCCGCCACCTCGGCCTGGCCGGGCCGGATCGGCCGCCGCTGCAACGCCCGCAGCTCGGGCTCGTGGCCGCAGACGCAGACGGGGAAGTCGGGCGGACAGGTGCAGCCGCGTTCGCGCTGACGGAGAAAGCGCTTCACGATCCGATCCTCGAGCGAGTGGAAGGAGATGACCGCGAGTCGACCGCCCGGCCGCAGCATCTCGAGCGCTGCGGGCAGCGCGCCCGCGAGCGAGTCGAGCTCGTCGTTGACCGCGATCCGCAGCGCCTGGAAGACCCGCTTCGCGGGATGCCCGTCGCCGAACCGTGCCGGGGCGGGGATCGCGCACTTGATCGTGTCGACGAGCTCTCCGGTGCGCTCGAACGGCTGCTCACGCCGGCGGCGGACGATCGCCCGTGCGATCTGCTTCGCATATCGCTCCTCCCCGTAGCGGCGGAAGATCGTCAGGAGGTCGCGCTCGCTCCACGTGTTGACGACGTCGCACGCGCTCGTCTCCTGGGTCGGATCCATGCGCATGTCGAGCGGCGCGTCCGCCGCGTACGAGAACCCGCGCTCGGGGCGGTCGAGCTGCATCGAGGACACGCCGAGGTCGAGCAGGACTGCGTCCGCGCGGACGCCGTTGGCGGCGAGCTGCGGCAGGACGACGCCGAAATCGCCGCGCAGAAGCCGGGTGTTGACGGTCGTGCGCTTCGCGAGTCGCTCGAAGTACGTGCGGGCGGTCGGATCGCGGTCGATCGCGATCAGCTTCCCCTTGCCACGCAGATCGGCGGCGAGGATCGACGCGTGGCCGCCGGCGCCGAACGTAGCGTCGACGACGGTCTCGCCGGGCTCCACGGCGAGGCTGGCGCGCACCTCCTCGGCGAGGACGGGGACGTGGTCAGCTTCCCTGGGCTGCAAGACGTTCGGCAACATCCTCAGCACTCCCTTCGACCTCGGCGAGCTCGCGCTGCCAGGCTGCGCGATCCCAGATCTCGAGGCGGTCGTTGACCCCGGCGACGACGACGTCGCGGCCGAGCTTCGCGTGGGCGAGCAGCGCAGGCGGGATGCTCACCCGACCTTGCTTGTCCGGCGTCGTCTCGCTGGCGCCGGAGAAGAAGTGGCGGTGCATCCGCCGGCCCTGCTGGCTCAACGGGTGCAGGTTGGCGAGCGTCGAGTCGCGGTAATGCCCCCAGGCCTCGGGCGTCCAGGCGTAGACACAACCGTCGAGGCCGCGCGTGACGACGATGCCGTCCTCGAATGCCCTCCGGAACTTCGCCGGAAGCGTGAGCCGGTTCTTGTCGTCGATCGTGTGCTCGTACTCGCCTAGAAGCATGGGGCCTTCTCCCTATCCCACCACTTCGCCCCACTATAAACCACAAAGCCCCACAAGTCCAGAGCAATCGGACCACGGCGACGCCGTGCGTGGCCAGGCACTCCTCCGACTCAGATGCTCGCTTCTGCCGCTCTCAGCCTGCCGGCGAGCGTGCGCAGGAGCGCCTGCGCGAGCGCGGGCTCCGCGCGGAGCACCTTTGTGAAGGAACTCCGGTCGATCATCAACGCCAGCACCTCTCCGTCGGCGACGACGTCGGCCGAACGCGGAGCGTCGTCGAGGAGGGCCATCTCGCCGAAGTAGTCGCCGATCCCCAGGCGACGAGCCCGGGCGCCGGCGCGCAGCACCTTGACGTTGCCGTCGAGGAGAACGAAGAACGCCCGGCCGGAGTCGCCGGTGCGGACGATCGCCGAGCCGGGCGCGAAGCGGCGAATATGCGCGAGCTTCGCGATCCGCCGCAGGTGGCGCTTCGAGACGCCCTCGAACAGCGGCACCTCCTCGAGCGTGGCCAGCCAGTCGTGTCCGACCCGGCTGGGGTCGGACGGCACGGGCAGGAGAGCGTGCGCTGCTGAACGGGCGGCAACCGGGCTCATGCGCGGACCCTATCGCGGGAGGTCGCCGGGCAAGTCGGCCGCGGTGAGCTGGTGGCCATAGGCGCCACGGCCCGTGAGCACGGCAGCTCCGCACTCCGCGCCCAGCGCGACCGCCTCGTCGACCGGCCTCCCCAGCGCGAGCCCGTACGTGAGTCCGGCTGCGAAGCAGTCGCCGCAGCCGTACGCGTCCTCTACCGGCCCGGGAAGCGGTGCGGCGCGGAACGGCCCGCCGGGCCGGATCCAGCCGCCGAGTGCGCCTGCCGTCGTGACGACGATCGGAGGCTCGGGCTCGAGCTTGCCCGACTCGAACCGCTCGGCCGCGTCCTCCCCGCTCCCCACGAGCACGTCAACCTGCACAGCGCCCCGGCCCAGCGTCGTCAGCTCGCGTGCCGTGGCGACGAGCACCGAACAGTGGCGCGCCGCACGCAGCGCCGCGACATCCCCGCTGACGAAGTAGACGGCGGCGCAGCGCCTCAGCTCCTCCCACGGGAGCGAGCCGTCCTCGCCCGAGGGCAGGAGCTTGTCGCCGAGCACGGTGATCGTCCGCTCGCCGGCTTCGTCGATGTGGGTGAGCGCCCGCCGTTGCGCTCCGGCGGCGTGCCCTGCGTGCACCGTCACGCCACCCGCCTCGAGCACCTCGCGCGAGCGGCGTCCGAGCTGGTCGTCGGCGAGTGCCGTGAACAGGAGGCACGAGCCGGCGAGATTGGCGAGCTGGACGGCCGCAACCGCACCGCCGCCCGCGGGCTCCTCCCACGTCTCGAGCGCGTGCACGATCTCGCCCGCCGCCGGCGCATGATCGACACGCGCGAACTCCACCCACTCGACGTGACCGACGACCGCGACCTGCACGCCTCACATCTTGAACCCCGACTACGTTTCACTCGATGGTGAACGGCGTCCCTCCCTTCGAACGGTTCTACGATTGCCACAAGGGCGAGGTGCTCGCCTTCCTGCGCCGCCGGGCCGGCCGCGACCGGGCCGACGACCTCTTCCAGGAGACGTTCCTGCGAGCGCTGCGGGCCTACGGCCGGCTGGAGCACGGCGAGCAGCTGCGCGCGTGGGTGTTCACCATCGCGGCGAACGCGGTCGTGGACGCGGCGCGGCGGGAGCGACCGACGACGGAGCTCTCCGTCGAGCCGGCGGGCGAGGACGAGCGGCCCGCCGTCGAGGAGCTCGCGCCGCTGACCGACGGCCTCCCGCCGAAGGAGCGCGCGGCGGTCGTGCTGCGCTACGGCTACGACCTCGACTACGACACCATCGGCGCCGCCCTCGGCTCGAACGAGCAGGCGGCGCGTCAGGCAGCCTCGGCCGGCGTGCGGCGGCTGCGAAAGGAGAAGGGAGAGCGATGACCGTCCCCACCGTCCTCGACGAGCGCTTCCGCGCCGCGGCCGCCGCGTCCGGCGAGCTCGACGTCGCCTACGACGTCCTCGAGGAGACGCCTGTCGGCCCGCTGCTGGTCGGTGTCTCGGATCTCGGCCTCTGCCGGGTCAGCTTCGACCCGGAGCCGGAGGAAGAGCTCGAGCGGCTGGCCCGGCACTTCGGCCCGCGCGTCCTCCGCTCCCCGAAGGCGCTCGACCGGGTGCACTCGGAGCTGGACGAGTACTTCACCGGCCGGCGGCAGGTCTTCGACCTAGGCCTCGACCTCCGCGCCACGCCGGAGTTCCACCGCCGCGTCCTCGAGGAGCTGAACCGGGTCGAGTACGGGCGCACGACGACCTACGGCGCGCTCGCCGCGCAGGTGGGCGCCCCGCGCGCAGCGCGGGCGGTCGGCACCGTGATGAATCGGAACCCGCTCCCGATCGTCCTCCCCTGTCACCGGGTTGTGGGCGCGAACGGCAGCCTCACGGGCTACGGCGGAGGGCTCGACCGCAAGGAGTGGCTGCTCCGCCTCGAAGGCGCGTTGCTCTAGCTACTCGACGCTCTACGGGCCGAAGTGTCTCCGCCCCCATTCGACGAGCGCCTCGACGTCAGCGGCGTCCGGGTAGTCGCCGGGCAGGTCGTCGTCTCCCGGCGAGTACGTATGTCCCGGCCAATCCGGCTCGGCGAAGTCGGGGTTCCAGGTGAGGCCCCACGCCCCGAGCTCTGCGTCCTCGCAAAGGTCGAGCCACCCGCGTCCGAGTCGCTCTCTGCGGTAGTTGACGGTCGCCGTCGTCATCCAATGCCTCCTTCGCCGCAGAGTCGTCGTAGGCGTCGAGAAGCCCGGTTCATGGGTCTTATCGATCCGTTTCGGGGAAATCCTCGATAACTCGGCCGAGGTAGAAGCACTTCTCAGGCGGAGGAGACGTGGCGCAGCTTGTACCCCACACCCCACACGTTCACGATCCAACCGGGTAGACCGGCGGCAGCGAGCTTGCGCCGGACGCGGGAAGCGTGGGATTCGAGCGTTCGCGTCGGGACGTACGTGCGGAAGCCCCAGACGTCGCGGAGCAGCTGCTCGCGGGTGAAGACCCGATCCGGGTCGGAGGCGAGCTTGACGAGGAGCGTGTACTCCTTGGCCGACACCTCGACCTCCTGCCCGAGCACGGTGACGCGGCGCGCCGCGCGGTCGATCAGGAGCGGGCCGACCTCGGTGAGCTCGATGCGGGGCGGGCAGCGCCGCAGGAGCGCGTGGATCCGCGCCAGGAGCTCCTCGTAGACGAACGGGCGCGGCAGGCAGTCGTCGGCGCGGGCGAGCGCCCGAACGCGGGCCGCAGGATCGGCGCCGCCGAGCACGATCACGGGACAGTCGGGCATGACCCCTCGATCGAGCGCGTCGGCGTCGCCGAGGACGAGGACGTCGGGATCGGCCGCCCGAGGCAGTTGCTCGGCGCGCTCGAACGAGACGACGTCGAAGCCGTCGTTGCGGAGCTGGCGCTCGAGGAACCCGCGAACGGCCGGTTCCGGCTCGGCGAGGTGGAGGGCGGTCATGCCAGCGAGACTAGGTGCCCCGGCGCGGCTCCGCCAGATGTCCTTTTGCGCGAGAGCGTGACGAGTTCGCTACAGGCGGCCGCTGCGAATCACGCCCCACAGCAGCCAGATCCCGAGCACGGTGGAGAGCGCGAAGCCGACGATCGAGATCACGTTGACTCCGATCACGTTCGTGCCACCCTTGGCGAAGATCCCGATCAGGCTCGAGCCGATCAGGCCGCCGACGACGATGAGCGCGATCACGAGCCGGTTGATCGCGTTCTGCATGCTCTCGAGAAACTGGTCGAGCCCCTTGTGCACGAAGCCGACCTCGATCTGGCCGTCCCGGATCTCTTCCATGAAGTCGTGGAATTGGTATGGCGCCTCGGCGAGCACCCGTGCGTAATTGACCATCTCGCGCTGCGCACGTCGTGCCACACGATGGGGTGAGTACCGCTCGAGCATCAGGTCACGGGCATACGGCCGGGCGACCTCGAAGACGTTGAAGTCCGGGTAGAGCTCGATGCCGACCGAGCCGAGCGTCGCGATCGTCCGGTCGAGCAGCAGGAACCGCGCCGGCAGGTGCAGGTTCATCGAATAGATGAGCTGGAAGCCCTCCCGGATGACCTGGATCGGGTCGACCTCGGCCAGGCTCGCGCCGTAGTAGCGGTAGTAGAGCTCGCGAATCTCGGCGAGGAACTCGCCCTCCCGCTCCTTCGGGTAGCGCACCCCGAGGTCGGCGAGCCGCTTCGGCAGCTGGTCGATGTTCTCGTTCGCGGCGTCGATGAAGAGGCCGGTCAGCTTGGACATGTCGTCGTCGGTGAGCGTCCCGACCGCCCCGAAGTCGACGAGCCCGAGCGAGCCGGCCTCGGCCGGCAGGAGGATGTTCGCCGGATGCGGGTCGCCGTGGAAGAAGCCGTGCCGGAAGATCATCGCCATCCACGCTTCCGTGATCCGAAGTGCGATCTCGCGCCGCTCCTCCATCGTCGTCGCCACGAGATCGAGGTCGGCGAGCTGGATCCCGTCGATCCACTCGAGCGTCAGCACACGCGGGCGCGTGTACTGCCAGTAGACCTTCGGCACGCGGACGTGCGGGTCGCCGGCGAAGTGGCGGTGGAAGTTCTGCGCGTTGCGGGCCTCCTGCCGGTAGTCGAGCTCCTTCCGGATGGAGCGGGCGAACTCGTCCACGAGCTGGCGTGTGTCGACGAAGTCGAACGCCCGGATCCGCTCGCGCGCGAGGCGCGCGGCCTGGTAGAGCAGACCGAGGTCGGCTTCGATCTGGCGGGGCGCGCCGGGCCGCTGCACCTTGACCGCGACCCGCCGGCCGTTCGGCAGGGTCGCGCGGTGCACCTGGCCGATGGAGGCGGCCGCGACCGGCGCCGGCTCGAAGTCGAGGAAGAGCCTCTCGAGCGTGTTTCCCAGCTCCTCCTCGATCACCCGCTCGGCCTGCTCGAACGGGAACGGCCGCACGTCGTCCTGGAGCCCGCGCAACGCGACGACGATGTCGGGCGGCACGACGTCGGGCCGGGTCGAGAGAAGCTGCCCGAATTTGACGAACGTCGGGCCGAGCTCGTCGAGTACCTCGCGCAGGTGCTGGCCGCGCGCCGAGCCGGCTCCGTGCTCGGCCGCGACGCCCTCGAGGCGATCCTCCGCCGTGCGGCCGGGTAGGAGGTCGCTGAGCTTGTGCGCCTCGAAGAAGTAGCCGAAGCCGTGCTTCACCATGACCTGCGCGATCTCCGACAGGCGGCCGATGCTGCGGGTCGTGCTCACGCGAGGAAGGCTACGCGGCGCGCCTGCCGGTGGCCAGACGGCGGCGGGATTCCCGTCTCCGCGTCCACGGCCCGGGCGGGACGAGCAGCGACTCGGCATGGAGATACGCGAACCCGACCGCCGGCAGGTCGGTCAACCGCTCGACGCAGATGTAGCGGCGACGCCACTCCGGGAAGAACTTGCGGTTGAACGAGTAGAGCCGCTCGAGCTGGAAGGCGTTGTCGGCGAGCAGTATCCCGCGGCGCACGAGGCGCCGAACCGGCGTCCGCATCCGTTCCGGATCGAGGAAGTCGGTCAGCGCGCAGAAGTTGAGGGAGACCTCGCTCGCGCCAGCGTCGCGCGCCCAGACCAGCGTCTCGACCACGAGGAACTCCGTCAGGCCGTTCGGCGCGTCCGGTCGGCGGCGCATCGCGCTCAGCGACCAGCCGCCGCCGGCCGACGATGGGGCGAGATGGAGAAAGCCGCCGGCCCGTCCCTCTTCGTCCTCGGCGAGAGCGAGCAGCGTGCCCGGGATGTGGAGGTCGTCGATCGCCATCGAGAAGCCGCGCTCGGGCTGGCCGCCGCGCCACGCCGCGGAGACGGCTGCGAGCTCGGCCTCGAGCTCGGGTCCGACTTCGTCGGCCGCGACGATCCGGAACGAGTAACCGGCCTTGCGGAGCCGCGAGACCGACTGGCGCACCTTGCGGATGGACCGGCCCTCGAGCGAGAACGCCTGCGGCCGCACCACAGCCTCCTCACCGATCGAGATCGGCCTGAGTCCGAGCTCGCGATAGCGCTCGAGGTGCACGTCGGATGCGCCGACGACCGCCAGCCGCCAGCCGCGGGCACGGACGAGACGGCGCAGCTCCGCGAGCAGGTCGTCGATCTCGACCTCGTCGCCGACGGGATCGCCACTGACGAGTGCCGTCCCGGCGACGACGCGGTACGCGAGGAAGGCGCGCCCCGAGGGCGAGAACAGATAGCTCTTGTCGCGGCGCAGCGCGAAGAAGGAGAGGCTGTCGCTCCCGTGGGTCTCTACGAGCGCCCGTGCGACCCGCCGCTCGCCCACGGTCTGTACGACGGCGTGGCCGAACGGTCGCAGCCAGAAGTAGAGCGCGAGGAAGCCGCAGGCGAGGCCCAGACCGAGGAGGGCGTCGCCGGTTCGGTGCGAGAGGTCGCCGCCGCGTAGCTCCGTCCCGACGCTGAAGGCGGCGATCCCCACGAGTGCTGCGCCGAGACCGAGCAGCGGCTGAACGCTCGCCGGGTCGCCGGGAACGTCGAAGCAGCGCCGCCAACGAACGAGCGCGACCAGAAGGAGCAGCGAGATCGTCGTCTCCTCGACGTCGAGTCCCTTGGCGAGGTGCGCGACGGCGGACGCGACGACGACCACGACGGCAAGCTGCCACGCGCGCCGGCGGCGCCTGGCGAGCGAGCCCGAGAGCCAGATCAGACCCAGGCTGCAGGCGATGGTCAGCACTCGCGCGGCTTCCGGCCAGCCGGGCGGGAGGACGCCTTGGACGATCCTGACGCGGCCGGCCATCTCGGGTGTCAGCGCCGACGCGAGCCCGACCACACCAACGAATGCGGCGGACCAGGCAAGAAGCCTCTCGGCACTGGGCAGCCGTGAAACCACGCCACGAGGGTACAACGTGCACATGAGGGAAGTGCGAGAGCCGGTCCTCGAGCGGGAACCGAAGGAGCCCATCCGGATCCCGCTGCCGCGCTGGGTGACGCTGTTGCTCGGTCTCGTCGCGATCGGCCTCGTCCCCTGGATCCTCTACCTGACCTTCACGCTGCCGTCACGACACGTCACGTTCCACTACGACACGGCCTGGATCGGCTTCGACGTCGCGCTCCTGGCGTCCTTCGCGGCGAGCGCCTGGGCGGCGTTCCGCCGCTCGCGGTGGCTCGTTCCGCTGGCCGCAGTGACCGGGACGATGCTCCTCTGCGACGCCTGGTTCGACATCGTCACCTCCCGGGGCGGCAGCGAGATGTGGGAGGCCGTCGCCGAAGCAGCACTCGCCGAGCTGCCGCTTGCAGCGCTCTGCGCGTACGTCGTCTACGACGCCGAGTCGTTCCTCGCCGCAACGGTCAATCGCTTCAGGCGCTGAGCAGGTACGAGCTAGGCGGCCGGCGGCAGGTCGGAGGGCTTCTCGAGGAGACGGAGGCGGTGCTCGAGCTGTGCGACCCTTAGCTCGAGTTCGTCGAGGTCGTCCCGCGTCACGAGATTGAGCTCGTCGGCGATCCCGCGCAGCACGGAGAGGGCGCTCTCCGAGAACCGTGTGCGGCTTCCGCGCACGCGGCCCGGCAGCTCGGCGAGGAGCTCCTCGAACGTGTCGAGGAGCAGGCGGTTGCTACCGCGCCCGGCCATGCGGCCTCGAGCGCCGCCGCTGCCGCCGCTTCTCGCGCCGCGCCTGGGCCGAAGGCTCCGACGGCGTCGCGGTCGCGACGTCGACGAGTTCGGGCGTGGGCTCGGCGGCGAGTGCCGCCTCGGAAGCGGCGAGAGCCGCGCCGGTGTCGACGACCAGGTCGCCGCGGCGACCGTCGCCGTCCGCGGACAGCGCGCCGGCCTCGGCCTGGGCCTTCCGCCGCGCGTACTCGGGCTCGCGCTCCTTCCACATGGTGAGCAGCGGCGCCGCGATGAAGATCGAGGAGTACGCGCCCGAGATGACGCCGACGATCAGCGCGAAGGCGAAATCCTTGAGCGTCTGCCCGCCGAGGATGAGCAGGCAGATGATCGGCAGCAGCGTGATGAACGTCGTGGCCAGCGAGCGCCTGATCGTCTCCCACAGCGAGACGTCGGCGATGGTCGCGAACGGCGACCGGCGCATGAGCGGGATGTTCTCGCGAATGCGGTCGAAGATGATGATCGTGTCGTAGATCGAGTACCCGAGCACGGTCAGGACCGCGGCCACCGTGTCGACGGTGACCTCCTTTCCGACCAGCGAATAGACGCCGATCGTGATCAGGATGTCGTGCACCATCGCGATGATCACGGGTATCGCGAACTTGAGGTCGAACCGGATCGCGATGAAGATCGTGATCAGGAGCAGCGAGACGACGATCCCGTAGATCGCGTCGACGGTTATCTGGTGGCCGAACGTCCCCGAGACGCTCTCCACCCCGCCCGCGAAGGTCCCGAGGTCGCTGTGAAGGGCCTGCTCCAGGTTGCTCTGCTCTTGCCGGTCGAGCGTCTTCGTGCGGACTTGCCACGACGTGAAGTCGCCGTTGACGGCGCGGCCCTGGCCCTGGACGACCGCGTCGGGCTGGCCCTGGCTCGCCATGAACGCCTGGACGTGCCCCTGTGAGTACGGCTGGTGCGTCTGGAACTGGAACTGCGACCCGCCCTTGAAGTCGATCCCGAGATTGAGGCCCTGGACGCCGAGCGAGACGAGGCCGGCGAGGATGATGGCGCCCGAGATCGCGAACCACAGCCTGCGCTTCCCGATGAAGTCGATCTGCAGCCACTTCGCCGTCTGCTGCCCCTGAGCGCCCATGAAACGAGGGCTGTGGAACCACTTGAAGCCGCTGAGCAGACCGAGCATCGCGCGCGTCGCCACGACCGCCGTGAGCAGCGAGATCACGGTGCCGATCAGGAGCATCAGGGCGAAGCCCTTCACGTCCGCGACTGCGATCAGGAAGATGACGAGCGCGGTGATCATGGTCACGACGTTCGCGTCCAGGATCGTGTGGAAGCCCTTGCCGTAGCCCGCCGCGATGGCGGCGCGGACCGATCGTCCGGCTCGCACCTCTTCCTTGATGCGTTCGAAGATGACGACGTTCGCATCTGCCGCGACACCGATCGTGAGGATCAGTCCGGCGAAGCCCGGCAGCGTCAGGGTCACGTTGAAGAGCAGGATCGCCGCGTAGTAGAGGAGCGCGTAGATCGCGAGCCCGGCGACCGCGACGAGCCCGAGGAAGCGGTACAGGACGAGCAGGAAGATCGCGACGATCAGCAGGCCCGCCGCCGCTGCGAGGATCGCCTGGTGGAGCGAGCTCTTCCCGAGCGTCGCCGAGACCTTGGTCTGTTGGAGCTGCTTGAACGAGTACGGCAGCGAGCCGCTCTGGAGGACGAGCGCGGTACGTGCCGCCGCGGCGTGGTTGGGCTCCGTGATCTGGGCGTTGCCGACGATGCCCTGCGAGAGCTGCGGGTCGGTGTAGTCGATATATGGCGTCTCGACCAGCTGGCCGTCGAGAACGATCGCGTTGTGGCCGGCGTACGTCGCGATCGTGTTCTGGTCCTTCGCGTTCAGCTGGCCGGCCTGGCCCGCGTTGATGCGTCCGCGGTTGAACTCGTCCTCCGTGATCCGCTTGAACGCATCGGAGCCCTTGCCCGTGAACTGCAGCGTCACGATCGGCTGGCCGGTGTTCGGGTCGGAGTCGGCGGTGATGCCCGACTCGACGAGGTCCTTGCCCGTTAACGCCGGTGGCAGCTTGAACAGGTACCAGTACTTGCCGATCTTCGAGGTCCCGTTCGACCCGGCGCCCGGGCAGCCGTTCGCGACCGTGCACCAGACGGGCTGCGTGCCCGCGGGCACCTTCAGCACCTGGGTTCCCGGCGGCTGCTTTCCGTCCTTGTACGGCAACAGCAGCTGGTTGACGGACTTGGCCGGTCCCTGCAGGACCGGGTGGGCCGTCGTCGTCTTCGTGATGTTCTTGCCGTTGACCTTCTTCGTCACCGTCTTCTTGACGGTCTTGAACAGGTAGTACGCCTCGGGCGAGCCCTTGTCCGCCTTCGCCTGCACCGACTTGAGCAAGCCGTACAGCTCGGGCAGCGGCGCCGGCTGGTGGTTCCCCTGCACGGTCGGCGGCAGCAGGCTCGTCTCGAAGTCGAACATCTGCAGCTGGCCGGTCTTGCCGATGATCTTCGCCGCCTTCGCCGGGTCATGGACGCCGGCGAGCTGGATGACGATCTCGTTCCCGCCCTGGATCGCCACGTTCGGCGAGGACACGCCGATCGCGTTCACCCGGTTGGTGATGATCTGCTGCGCGACCTGCATCTGCTGCGGGTTGATCGTCTGGCCCTTCTGGGGGACCGCCTGCAGGATGACCTCGAGGCCTCCCTGGAGATCGAGGCCGAGCGTCGCCTTCTTGTGCACCGGCGAGCCCGGAGCAATGAGCAAGACCGCACCGATGAGGAGCGCGGCGATCGCCCCCAGGACCAGAAGGTAGTTGCGGCGTTCTCTCACGAAGGATCCTTCAAGATCGCGGACAGGTTAGCCGTGGTTCTCCTCGTCGGAGGTCTCCCCGCCCGAGATTGCCCCAGTCGGGTCAACAGTCGGTTCGGCCCCTGAATCCTCCGGCTCGTCCGGCTCCGCGTCTTCTTCTTCCGGCTCGCGCGTCACTCCTGCGATCGCGCGCCGGGCGACTCGCACCTCGGTCTTCGGCGCGATCTCGACGGTCACCTGGTCCTCGTCGAGCTCCAGGATCGTGCCGTAGATGCCGCCCGCCGTGAGCACCTCGTCGCCGACGCGCAGCTCGTTGACCATCTGCTGCTGCTGTCTCTGACGGCTCTTCTGCGGCCGGATGAAGATCAGCCAGACGACCGCGAACGCGATGAGGATGAGGAAGATGAATCCCGACCCGCCGCTCGCTCCGATGATCACTCGTCGACTCCCTTCGCCCGTCGGAGCACCTCGTCCTTCCACGTGAGGAACTCGCCGCGCTCGATGGCCTGTCGCGCCGCCGCGACGAGATCGAGCAGGAAGCGCAGATTATGCAGGCTGAGCAGCCGCAATCCGAGGATCTCCTGCTGGTTGACGAGGTGCCGGATGTACGCGCGGCTGAAGCGGGAGCAGGCCGGACAGGGGCACTCCTCGTCGAGCGGGCGCTCGTCACGGGCGAAGCGGGCGTTGCGGAGGTTGAGACGACCCTCGCTCGTGAGCGCACTGCCGGTGCGGGCGGTGCGCGTCGGCAGCACGCAGTCGAACATGTCGACCCCGCGAGCGATCACCTCGAGCACACCCTCGGGGTCGCCGATCCCCATGAAATAGCGCGGCTTGTCCTCCGGCAGCAGGGCCGCGGCCTCCGTCGTCGCCTCGAACATCGGCGCGCGGTGCTCCCCCACGCTGAGCCCGCCGACCGCGTAGCCGTCGAAGTCGAGCTCGACGAGCTCCTCGGAGGAGCGCCGTCGCAGCTCGCCGTCGAGCCCGCCTTGCGTGATCGCGAAGCGGAGTTGGCCCGGAGCCCGCGGCAGATCGCGCTGGCGCTTCGCCCACGCCGTGGTCCGCCGCACCGCCTCCTCGAGCTCGTTCTGCGCCACGCCGGCGGGTGAGCAGATGTCGAGACACATGGCAATGTCGGAGCCGAGCAGCTCCTGCACGCGCGCGGCGAGCTCCGGCGTGAAGCGCTCGGCCCGTCCGTCGTAGACCGAGCGAAACGTGACACCGTCGTCGTCCGTCGCCAGAAGCGTGTCGCGAAGCGAGAACACCTGGAAGCCGCCGGAGTCGGTGAGGATCGCGCCGTCCCACCCCATGAATTCGTGCAGGCCGCCGAGCTCGGCGATCAACTCCTCCCCGGGCCGGAAGTGCAGGTGGTACGCGTTGCCGAGCACGATGTCGGCGCCGAGCGCGCGTAGCTCGCCGGGGTCCACGGACTTCACGGTCCCCTTCGTCCCGACCGGCATGAACGCAGGCGTCCGCACCTCACCGTGCGCCGTGCGGAGGATGCCTGCGCGCGCGGCGCCGTCCCGCGCGGTCACGGTGAAGGTCTCGCTCACGGCGTGCCGGGAAACCAGGCCCGGATTCGGCGGGCGAGCTCGGCGTCGCGGCCCGGATCGGCCGAGGCCCACAGCTCGTGCTCGCGGATCCGGCCGAGCTCGGCTGCGAGGGCGCGCTCGGGAGACCCGCTGCCGAGCAGTGTCGCGATGCGGACGCTGTACGGCTCGAACTCGTCCAGCTGCGCGGCGAGCTCCCGCTCGCCGCCGTCCCGCCAGAAGTCGCGCCATTCGTTCGCGTTCCTCGGCCTCACCGGTTGTGATTCACCGCTTCGACGTTGTTCCCGTCCGGATCGAGGACGAAGGCGCCGACGTAGCCGGGGTGGTACTCGGGCCGCTCGCCCGGTGGCCCGTTGTCCTGGTAGCGGCCTCGGTCGCGACGCGGTGGAACTCCGCCACGGTCTCGTCGTCCGGGACGGGGAAGGCGATGTGGACGTTCTCGGTTGCCGGCCGCCCGTCGGCGACGAGCACGAAGTGCCGTCGGTTGTTCCCGCCCACGATGAGGCGATCGTCGCTCGCTCCGGTGCCGAGGCCGAGGACGGGCACGACGGTCTCCCAGAAGCGACGGCTCGCGTCGAGGTCGGCGACGCCGAGCCAGAGGTGGTCGATCGGCGATCCGCTCTCGGTGCGCCCGGGGCGGCGCACGGCCTCGACGCTGTTGCCGTCGGGATCGAGCAGGAAGCCGCCGTAGTAGTCGCGGGAGTACTGCGGTCGCGGCCCCGGCTCGCCGTCGCTCTCGTAGCCCGCGTCGACTCCGCGGCGCCAGAAGGCATCGACCTCTTCTCGCGACGGAGCCGCGAAGCCGACGTGCAGATGGCGGGTCACGGGATGCTCGGCGTCCGCCTCCACGATCCCGAAGTCCTGCCACTCGTCGTAGTCCTCGTCGGAGAACGAGGGCTCGCCGAGCACGGTCGTGTAGAAGCGCCGCGCTGCGGCGCGATCGGAGACCCGAATGTCCAGGTGATCCAGCATCAGAGGATCAGCATGGCATCCCCGAACGAGTAGAAGCGGTACCTCTCCTCGATGGCGAGCCGGTACAGGTTCCGCGTTTCCTCGATCCCCGCGAACGCCATCACGAGGGCGAGGAGCGTCGAGCGCGGCAGGTGGAAGTTCGTGAGGAGCGCGTCCACGCGCCGGAACTGGAAGCCCGGTGTGACGAAGAGCTCGGTGCGGCCGGCGAGCGGCCCGCCGTGGGCGAGCGTCTCGAGCACGCGCACGGTCGTCGTGCCGACGGCAAGCACGCGTTCGGCCGCGCGGATCCGCTCCCACGCCTCTGGCTCGACCTGGTAGCGCTCGCCGTGGATGCGGTGTTCCTCGAGTCGCTCCTCGTTCACCGGCCGGAACGTGTCGAGCCCGACATGCAGCGTGACTCGCACAGGATCGAGCCGCCCGAGCAGCTCCGGTGTGAAGTGCAGCCCGGCGGTCGGCGCGGCGGCCGAGCCCGGCTCGCGCGCGTAGACGGTCTGGTAGCGGGAGACATCGCCGAGCGGCTCGGTGATGTAGGGCGGGAGCGGAGTCTCGCCCGCCGGCTCGCCGTCGAGCCGGAGCCGCCAGCGCCCCTCTCCGAGGTGCTCGAGGAGCTCGACGGGCCCGTACCGGCGGCCCGCGCGAAGCCGACGCGTCGGTCGGGCGAGCGCCTCCCACGTCCCGTCCGCGCGGCGCTCGAGCAGCAGCACCTCGCCTCTCGGCGAGGCGATCGGGATCCGCGCCGGCACGACCTTCGTGTCGTTGACGACGACGAGCCAACCGTGCAGCTCGTCAGGCAGCTCGTCGAACGTGCGGTGGCGGACGGCACCAGTCACGCGGTCGTAGACGAGGAGCCGCGAGGCGTCCCGCCGCGCGGCTGGATGCTGCGCGATAAGCTCCAGCGGTAGCTCGTAGTCGAGCTCGGAGAGGTCCATCCGACCCGAGTTCTATCGTCGCTTCTGTGGACATGGACGCAATCGCCCGCGCGCAACAGCGGATCGAGGATGCCGCCGCCGGCCGCACCGACCCCGCCGCCTTCGACGCGACGCTGGAACGTGCGCGGCACGCCGTCGAATCGCTCGCCGCGACAACGGCGCGCTTCGAGGCAGGCTTGCCCGAGGCGATCCAGGATGGGCTCCGCCAGCACTTCCGGCCGAGTGCCCGCCACCTCGCCGAAGTTCGTGGCCTGACGAACCAGGTCGTCCGCCGCCTCGAGCGGATCGAAGGAGACATCCTCACCGAACGGCACGCCCGGGTCGACGACCTCGCCCTGCTCGTCGACCTCATCGCCTCGAGCTGGCGAAGCGTCGACGAGCGGCTGGCCAAGCTCGAAGCGGGACTGACTGCCGACGACGCCGTCGTCTACCGCCTCGGCGAGCATCAAGCGGCAGGCTGAGAACTCCTCAACTAGGAGCTCTGGTCAACTAGGAGCTCTGGAGCGCCGGCACCGGTAGGACGAGCACGAAGCGGCTGCCCAGACCGGGCTCGCTGTGCAGCTCGAGCCGGCCGCCGAGCGCAAGCGCGAGCTCCCGTGCGATCGTCAGGCCGAGCCCCGTGCCGCCGCCGTCGCCGGACCAGAACGGCCGGAAGATCCGCTCCGTCTCCTGCGGCGCGATTCCAGGCCCCGTGTCCGCAACCGACACCGTCACCTCGCCGTTGGCCCCGCCGAGCCCGAGGTCGACGCGTCCGCCCTCCGGCGTCCAGTGGAGCGCGTTCGCGAGGAGGTTCGTGACGATCTGCAGCACGCGGTCGCCGTCGGTGATGAGCACCGCTCCCTCCCCGAGCACGAGGTCGTACTCGATGCCGCGCGTCCGCGCCTCCTCAGCGAAGGTCGCGTAGGCGCGCTCGCAGAGGGCGCGCATGTCGACCTCCTCGCGCAGGACCGCGAAGCGGCGAGCGTCGAGCTTGGCCAGGTCGAGAACGTCTCCGACGAGGCGCTCGAGCCGCAGCGCCTCCTCGGAGATCACCTCGAGCGAGCGCCGCCGCGCTGCTTCGTCGTCGAGGATTCCCTCCCGCAGGGCGGCGACGTGACCGCGGATCGCGGTCAGCGGAGTACGCAGCTCGTGCGAGACCGACATGAGGAAGTTGCGGGAGAGCTGTTCCGACTCCGACAGCCTCGCGGTCATCTCGTGGAAGCGAGCTGCGAGCCGCTCGACCTCGCTGCCCCACGTGCGCTCGGGCACGGCAACGTCATAGTTCCCCGTGGAGACCTCGTCCGCAGCGGTGGCGAGCTCCTCGAGTGGCCCCGCGATCCGGCGCGAGTAGTAGACGACGAGCACACCGGCGACGGGGATCCCGATCCCGAACGCGAGCGCGAGCTCCCAGAAGAGCTGGAGCCAGCGGCTGCGCAGCGCCGACTCGGGCTCCGCGACGACGAGCGAGCCCGCCCGAACACCGCCGAGTGTCACGGGCAGCGCGACGCCGAGATAGACCGTGCCCTGGTTCTGGAAGTCGAACGACTGCGGCTCGTCACTCGTGTCGGTAGGGACGGGCAGAACGCTCTTCGGCAACGTCGGCAGCGGCCCCGCGAGCAGCCTGGCCTCGCGCACGGGCGGCACCCAGAAGACCTCGTTGCTGCCGAGGGCGGCCTGGAGGCTGTGAACGGAGACATGCCCGACACCGGCGTTCTCCCTGTAGAGCCCGACGATCCCGACAGCGTCCCCCTGCAGCTCCGCCGCCGCGTGCGTGCGGATGTTGTTCTGGAAGAAGTGAACCGCGATGAGCGTCGCGACCACCGCTGCGAGCACGATGCCGAGCACGAAGAGGGCCGGCAGCCGGAACCGCAGTGATCTGAACACCGGGAACGCCTACTCGGCGACGGCGGGCGCGGGACTGGCCTTGTAGCCGATGCCCCACACGGTGACAATCGGCGCCGCGTCGCCGAGCTTTCGCCGCAGCTGGCGGACGTGGACGTCGACCGTCCTCGTGTCGCCCGCGAACGTGTAGCCCCAGACCCGCTCGAGCAGCTGGTCACGCGTGAGCACCAGCCCCTTGTGATCGAGGAGCTCCCAGAGAAGGTCGAACTCCTTGGGCGCCAGCCGGATCTCCTCGTCGCCGACATGGCACTCTCGCCGGCCCGCGTCGAGCACGAGGTCGCCGTGGCGCATGACCCCGGCGTCGGGCTTCGTCTTGCCGGCGCTCCGGCGCAGGATCGCCCGTACCCGTGCGACCAGCTCACGCGGATTGAACGGCTTCGTGAGGTAGTCGTCGGCCCCCACCTCGAGACCCGCGATCTTGTCGAGGTCGTCGTCGCGGGCGGTCAGCATCAGCACCGGCATCGTGCTGGTCTCGCGGATCCGGCGGCAGACCTCCATCCCGTCGAGATCGGGGAGCATCAGGTCGAGGACGACGAGCGAGGGCGCGGCGGAGTGGACGAGGGTCAGCGCCTCGCGGCCGCTCGCGGTCGTCTGCACGGCGAAGCCGTCCTTGCGGAGGTAGGCCGCGACGAAGGAGGCGATCGCCTGTTCGTCCTCGACGACGAGAATCGTCTGCGTGGCCCCGGTCATGGCGGTCAACCTCCACCGATCTGGCGCTTCAGCACCTTCGTCGGCAGCGAGCGCAGGCGCTGGCCGTCGACGGAGTATTTCCCGTCGCCCTGTCTGTCGAACGATGAGCCCTGAAGCTTGACGTTGCCGACCCCGCCGGCGAAGAGGTAGACGCCGGATCCGCGCACCACCACGCGGTAGTAGCCGCCCACTGCGCGGAAGCGGAAGCCGCTGCCACGGTACGTGACTCCCGTGCTGCGGCCGTACCGCACGGGATGCTTGGTGATATCTGTCGGGGCCACCTGCGGCGCGCCCTGGGCCGAGTTGAGTGGGATGATCGTGACCTGCGCCTCGTCCTGCGGCCCGACACTTCCGAGCACGAAGCCGTGCACCGCGAGCGTCACGATCGGGCGCCGGCCGTCACCGGCCCCCTGCTTGACGACGAGGAAGCCCGTCTTGCCCCGTGCGTGCGCACCGGCGGACGCCGCGGCCGGCAGCGACAGCACCGCGAGGATTGCGCAGCTGAGCAGGATTCGCCTCATGAGCGCTCCCAGGGTACTCCGCGCGAAGAGGAACGTCCGGTCTTGCCGAGAAGCTTGTTGTCATGGCAGACGACCAACTGCAGCGGCGCGCAGACCGGCTCGCGGCCCAGGTCGAGGCGCTTGCGGCTGCGCTGCGGGCGGGCGGCGTCCCGGAAGAGGCCTCGGCCCAGCTCCTCTCACAGGCCGCGACCGCCGTGCTCCAGGCGCTCAGGCTCGAGCTCCTCGTCGAGCGACCCAACCGCGTCGCCGCCTAAGAACTAGCTCTCGTACTCGTAGAAGCCGCGGCCGCTCTTGCGTCCGAGCAGGCCTGCGTTCGCCATGGCGGCGAGGCGTGCCGGCGGCGCCATCCTCGGCTCCCGCAGCTTCTCCCACAACGCTTCGCTCGCGTGCACGTGCACGTCGATCCCGACGAGGTCGACGAGCTCGCACGGCCCCATCGGCCAGCCGGCGCCGTACTTCATCCCCGCGTCGAGGTCGGCCGGCGTCACGCGTGCCTCGTCGAGCACGCGGACGCAGTCGTTGAGGAGCGGGATCAGGATCCGGTTGACGACGAAGCCCGGCGTATCATGGCAGCGGATCGGGTGCTTGCCGAGCCGCTCACCGAGCGCGTAGGCGGTCTCGAAAGCCTCGTCGGAGGTCCGTTCGGCCCGCACGATCTCCACGAGCGGCATCAGCGGCGCAGGGTTGAAGAAATGCATCCCGACCACGCGCTCGGGAGTCGAGGTCGCGGCGGCGATCTCGGTGACGGAGAGCGCGGACGTGTTCGTCGCAAGGACGGCTTCGGCACGGCACACCTGCTCCAGCTGGGCGAACAGCTCCCGCTTGGCCTCGAGCTCCTCGACGACCGCCTCGATCACGACGTCGCAACCCGCGAAGTCGGCGACGTCCGTCGTCAGCGTGAGCAGCCCGCTGTCGAAGGAGTCGATCTGGCCTTTCTCCACCTTGCGCGAGAGGAAGTGCTCGATCCGGCCGCGAGCCTTCTCTCCCAGCTCGTCGGTCACCTCGCGCCCGACGGTCTCCAGCCCCGCCTCGACCGCGAGCTGCGCGATGCCCGCGCCCATCGTCCCCAGTCCTACGACTCCGACCTTCACGCGGCGGAGCCTAGACGAGTCGGCGGAGCGGAACGTCGCGGAGGTTTATCCTCAGTGCGAAGTGAGCCTTCACCCGCTGAGCCGCCTCCCCGCTCCGTGGCGGAGGCTCGTCGACTGGGTTGTCACGCTCGCCGCGGCGATCGTGTTCGTGCTCGCCTTCGAGGCCGAGGTGGCCAAGCCGTACCGCATCCCGTCCGCCTCGATGGAGAAGACATTTCTCTGCGCGAAGCCGAGCTCCGGATGCACCGGCTGGACGAGTGATCGCGTGCTCGTGAACCGGCTCGCCTACGAGTTCGGTAGTCCGGAGCGCGGGCAGATCGTCGTCTTCGAGGCTCCGGCGAAGGCCAACCGCTGCGGGCCCGGCGACGCCGGGACCACCTTCGTCAAGCGGCTGATCGGACTGCCGGGCGAGACGGTGCGGGAGGACCATTCCGGCTTCATCGAGATCCGCCGGCCCGGAGCGACGACGTGGACGAGACTCGCGGAGCCCTATCTCTCGCGCGCCGCGCGACTCGCCGACAGGACCGACTTCGGAAAGACCTGGCGCGTACCGCAGGGGGAGTACTTCATGCTCGGCGACAACCGGGCCGACTCCTGCGACTCGCGCCGGTGGGGAGCCGTCCCGAGGAAGAGCCTCATCGGCCCCGTGATCTTCACGTACTGGCCACCGGGCCGGCTCTCGTACCACCCCGGCGGCTGGTAGTCAGTCCCGCCTGAGTTCCTCCAGGGCGTGCATGAGCGCGGTCCGGCCTGCGGCGTCCCTCTCCAGCACAGTCAGCCGCACGGGACACAAGGCCCGGTGTCCATGGCAGCGGGCGTACGCCTCGGCCTCCGAAAGTGCCCGCTCCCTGCGTCGGTTCCGTGTCGCCGGTGCCAGTGTCGCTTCACTCTCGACGGTCGGCCGCCCGGACGCAAACGGCTGTGGAACCCGTGGAAGGTGTGGACAATCGGATGAGCGGGTGCTCGCGCTAGACGCGCTCGATCACGGCGGCGATGGCCTGGCCGAAGCCGATGCACATCGTGGCGAGCCCGTAGCGGGCATTCCGCCGCTCGAGCTCCGAGACGAGCGTGGCCGTGATCCGCGCGCCGGTGGCGCCGAGCGGATGGCCGAGCGAGATGCCGCCACCGTTCGGGATTCACGTCGCCTGCCTCGTAGCGCTCCTGCAAACCCGTGTCGACGAGGAACTGCGACACGACGGAGGCGAACGCCTCGTTCACCTCGATCACGTCGATCTCGGCCCACGTCAGCCCCGCCTTGGCGAGCGCCTTCGCCGACGCCTCGGGGTTGCCGTGCAACATCAGGTGCGGGTCGACGCCGACGACTCCGAACGAGACGAACCGCGCCCTCGGCTCGAGCCCGAGCTCCGACGCCTTCGCCTCCGAGGCGACGAGCACCGCGGCCGAGCCGTCGACGATCTGGGACGAGTTGCCAGCGGTCACGACGCCGTCCGGGATGAACGCGGGCTGAAGGGCCTCCATCTTCTCGAGCGTCGTCTCGCGGCGCACCGCCTCGTCCACGGCGAAGCGGACGCGCGTCAGCGTCGGAGCGCTGCCGGAGTCGTCGGGTTCGGGAACGTCGAGCTCGATCGGCACGACCTCTTTCTCGAAGCGCCCCTCGTCGATCGCGCGTGCGGCCCGCATGTGCGACTCGTACGAGATCCGGTCGAGCTCCTCGCGCGAAAGGTTCCACTGCCTGGCGATCTCCTCGGCCGAGATCCCCTGCATCACGATGTCGTGGCGCTCGAACACGAGCGGCGACATCGAGCCGTTGTTCGACCCCATCGGGACGCGCGACATCATCTCGACGCCGCCCGAGACGACGAGGTCGAGCTGCCCCGACCAGACCGCCGCCGCCGCGTTGAAGTTCGTCTGCATCGAAGAGCCGCACTGACGGTCGACCGTCGTACCGGCGACCGAGACCGGCCAGCCGGCGGTGAGCGCGACGTTGCGGCCGATGTTCCATGCCTGCTCGTCGACCTGGGTCACGCAGCCCCACTGCACGTCCTCGATCTCAGCGGGATCGACACCGTTCCTCGTGACGAGCCCGTTGACGACCTGAGCCGATAGCTCGTCGCCGCGGATGTGCGAGAGCGTGCCGTTCTTCTTGCCGATCGGGCTGCGGAGCGCGTCGACGATCAGTGCGTCGGGCCGTGTTGCACCGGACTGGGCCATGCAAGAGACTGTACCTCGGTCGATGTTGCGCAAGAACGCGAAGATCGAACTGCTGAAGCGAGTTCCGCTGTTCGAGCGCTGCTCGCAGCGGGAGCTCGCCCAGATCGCCGCGCTCGCGGACGAGCTCGACCTCCCGGACGAGCGCAACCTCACGCGCGAGGGCGCGGGCGGCTTCGAGTTCATCATCCTCGTCGAGGGAGCGGCCGACGTCGTCCGCAAGGGACGCGTCGTCAACGAGCTCGGCCCCGGCGACTTCGTCGGCGAGATCGCCCTCGTCACCGCCCAACCGCGGACGGCAACGGTCAAGACGCGCGGCCCGGCGCGGATCCTCGTCCTCACCGCGTCGGGGTTCCGGACGTTGATGCGCGATGTCCCCTCCATCCAGGACAAGGTGCTGGCGGCGATCACCGCGCGCCTTCCGGACGAGTTCGAGTAGCGCTGCGCTCTACACGTTCGGATGCGGGACGTGCGGCTCGCGGACGTGCGCGAGGTACGTCGGCGCAGCGAGCTCGAGCACGAGCCGCTTGCCGGGCGTGTCGGCTTGCCCGAGCTCTTTGAAGGAGTGGCCGACGTCGCCGCCGAGCACGACCGGCCCCTCGTCGGTCTCCACCGCGACGATCTGGTGACCGCGCGTCTCCCCGGGCGCCGGGACGATCCGGATGCCCGGGAGGATCTCCGCCTCGCCGTCGTGCTCGACGTAGTCGGCGCCGGGGAAGTCGATCCACTCGCGAATCGTGTAGTCCTCGGTCGTCCGTGCGTCCTCGAGCTCGACCCGCTGCACATGGATCGGGATGCCCGGAAAGAGCCGGTTCGCGCCGTGATGGTCGAAGTGCATGTGCGTGATGACCACGTGCGCGACGCGCTCGACGACCTCCGCCGGCAACGCGTGCACGGTCGGGTGGAAGAGCTCGTCGAGCTGCGCGGTCGACTCGATCATCCCCGTGTCGACGAGGACGAGTCCGTCCGGATGCTCGATCGTGTGCGAGAAGCACGGCCAGGTGGCGTCGTCGACCACGAGCTCACACGTCAGGTGGATGCCGATATCGTCACGTGTGAGCACCGGCTGAGCATATGGCGACGACGACTCAAGAATGGATCGAGGTCCAATCCCCGTACAGCGGCGAGGTCGTCGGCCGGGCGCCGAAGTCGGGCGCCGCGGAAGCGCGCCGGGCAGTCGACGCCGCCGCAGGTGCGCTCGAGACGCCGCTCCCCGCACACGAGCGGGCAGCGATCCTCGACCGCGTCGCGGGGCTGCTGGGGGAGCGGCAGGAGGACATGGCGCGAACGATCTGCGCCGAAGCGGGCAAGCCGATCAAGACCGCCCGCGTCGAGGCGTCACGGGCGATCTCGACCTACACGTTCGCCGCGGTAGAAGCCCGCAAGCTCGCCGGCGACGTCGTCCCCATGGGCGCCTCGGTGGCCGGTGAGGGGAAGATCGCGTTCACGCTACGCCGGCCCGTCGGCATCGTCGGCGCCATCTCGCCCTTCAACTTCCCGTGCAACCTCGTGGCGCACAAGCTCGCCCCGGCGCTTGCCGCCGGCTGCCCGGTCGTCCTCAAGCCCGCGAGTCAGACGCCGCTCTCGGCGCTCCTCCTCGCGGAGCTCGAGCAGGAAGCGGGCCTCCCCGAGGGCTGGCTCACCGTCCTCGTCGGCCCTTCCGGCGAGATCGGTGACGTGCTCGTCGAGGACGAACGCGTCCGGATGATCACCTTCACCGGCTCGAGCGGCGTCGGCTGGGGGATCGCGGAGCGCGCGGCGAAGAAGCGGGTGCGGCTGGAGCTCGGGAACTCGACCCCCGTCGTCGTCGCCGGTGACGCCGATCTCGACCTCGCCGCCTCGAAACTCGCCGCGAACGCCTTCTCCTTCGCCGGCCAGAGCTGCATCTCCGTGCAGCGGATCTACGTCGAGAGGCCGGCCCTCGACGGGTTCCTCGAGCGCTTCCTCCCGCAGGTCGAGGCGCTCGTCGTCGGCGACCCGGCGAACGAGGCGACTGACGTCGGCCCGGTGATCGACGCGGGCTCGCGTACGCGGATCGCCGAGTGGGTCGAGGAAGCCCAGGCCGCCGGTGCGAAGCTCCTCGTGGGCGCCACGGACGCCGACCCGCTCTGCCCGCTCGTGCTCGCCGAGGCGCCCGAGACGTCCCGGGTGGTCTGCGACGAGGTCTTCGGGCCGGTCTGCGTCGTCAACGCTGTCGACTCGCTCGAGGACGCGTACGCCCGCGCCAACGGCACCGAGTACGGGCTCCAGGCAGGAATCTTCACCGCCTCGATCTCGACGGCGCTCGAGGCGGCACAGGTGCTCGAGTTCGGCGGCGTCACCGTCAACGAGGCGCCGACCTTCCGTGCCGACCAGATGCCGTACGGCGGCGTCAAGGGATCGGGGAACACGAAGGAAGGCCCGGCGTACACGATCCGCGAGATGACCGAGGAGCGGCTCATCGTCCTCCAGGCCTGACTCCTCCAGGCCTGATCGCCCTGGCATCTGGGTCGTACGTTTACCTTCCAGACAACGGATCCGGCGACTTTGTAACAACGGCGTTACCATGTAGGATCGAGTGGCGCGCAGAGGGGATGCACGCCGGAATGCCGCTTCGGACAAGGCCTCGCGGGGTCTGCGACGGGGAGACGAACGCTAGTGATCGAAGAGAGAACCGCTCAGCTGCAGCAATGCATGTATCAATACTCACGGGCGATTTACCGCTCCGTGAAAGACATGATCGATCCGTACGCGGACCGCGAGACGCAGCTCGAATCGCGGTGCGGAGTCCTGGAGGCGTGCGAGCAGACGATGGAGCGGTTGGCGAGCGATCCGCTCTACTTCGCGAAGCCCGAGCGGGCGCTGTTCCAGGACATCCGGCGCTTCTTCCCGATCACCGTGCAGGCGCAGGTCGCCTGGGCGGTGGATCAGGGCGTGAAGGCCGCGGTGGAGTTCATCGAGGAGCAGATCGAGTCGGGCCTGCTCGACGGTGGGATCGCGCGCTGCCGGGCCACGACGCGCAAGGGCAAGCCCTGCCAGCGGACTCCGTTGCCGGAACGCGACTACTGTCCCTCGCACCAGCACCTGGAGACGAAGGCAGCGGCGTAGCGCCGCAGCCTTCCACAGGCTTCCACAGGGTGCGATCCACAGCCGTCCGGCTGTAGGGTCCGGCGCGGGTTGTCTCACGACACCGACAAGCTGATCCGGCAGCTCTCGCTCGTCGCCTTCCTGATGGCCGAGCGGCGGGCGCTCACGGCGCGCGACGTGAAGTCGAACGTCGAGGGCTACTCCGAGATGTCGGACGAGGCGTTCGCGCGACGCTTCTACTCCGATCGGGCGGAGCTGCTCTCGCTCGGCGTCCCACTGCAGTCCCAACGTGACGAGTTCACGGGCGAGGAGCTGTACACGCTCCGCTCGGAGCAGTACTTCCTCCCTCAGCTCGAGCTCGAGGACGAGGAGCTCGCCGCGCTGCAGACCGCCTTCTACCTCCTCGAGGGGAAGTTCGCGTACGCGGAACCGCTGCGCCTTGCCCTCCAGAACCTCGCGCTCGGCCGGCCGGGCTTCTCCGAGGCTCCGACCGAGACGGCCAGCCGCGTCGAGGTGCTCGACCCCGACTACTCGCCGGAGACGCCGGGACGCCTGGCGAAGCTCGAGAACGCGATCTCGAAGCAGCGGACGGTGCGCTTCGACTACTGGTCGATCTCCCGCGACGAGGAGAGCGAGCGGACGCTCAACCCGTACGCCCTGCTCAACGACAACGGGCTCTGGTACGTCGTCGGCCACGACCTCGACCGCGAGGAGATCCGCACGTTCCGGGTCTCGCGCATTCGCGGCGACATCAAGTTCGCGACCCGGCGCGAGCGCGACTTCCGGGCGCCGGCGGACTTCGACGTCGAGATCTACCGCGGCCGGCCGCCCTGGCAGATCGGCGATGTCGTCGGCACGGCGCGGATCGAGGTGCGCGGTGACACCGCGTGGTGGGTGCGGCGCGCCTACGGCGCGACGGGCCGGCTCGAGGACGGCGTCTTCGTCACCGAGTACTCCTCCATCCCCCAGCTCGCGTCGTGGGTGCTGCGCCAGAACGGCCGCGCGGTGCCGCTCGAGCCGGCCGAGCTGAGGCGTGACGTCGCCCAGGCGCTGCGGCGCGTGCGGGACGGCCACGAGGGCGAGTCGCCGCAGCCGGCCCGCGAGAAGCCGGCCGCGAGCGGCGACGGAGCGAGCGAGCGTCCCGCAGGTCCCGTTGCTCCCGAGCGCTTCGGCGTCCTCCAGGCACTGCTCGCCTACCTCCTCGCGGCGTGCGGCGAGGAGCGTGACGCCGAGATCCCGGCGGACGAGCTGCTCGAGCGGTTCCCGTCGATTCCCGCGGACGAGCTCGAAGAGCACCTGTCGCTCCTCAACCTCGTCAACTTCGGCGGAGGCTGCTACACGGTCTACGCCGAGCTACGGAACGGCTCGGTGCACGTCGACAAGGAGCTCTGGGGCGACACCTTCCGCGCCGCGCCGAGACTCACGCCCCTCGAGGCGCGCGCGATCCGGCTCGCGCTCGAGTACGTAGGTCCGATGATCGCGGCCGATGCCCACACGCCGCTCTCCCGGGTTCGCAAGAAGCTCGAGGAGACATTCGGCCAGTTCGAGCTCGCGCAGACGCCGGAGCCGCACGTCGCTACCGAGGAGCTCGACCTCGTCTCGAGGCTCGCGCGCGGCATGCGCGAGCGGAAAGTCGTCGAGATCGAGTACCAGAAGGAGGTCGACTCCGAGCCTTCCACCCGGCTCGTCGAGCCGTACTCCCTCGAGCGGCAGCTGCCCAACTGGTACGTCCACACCTGGGACCGCACGAGCGACGGCGCGCGGTCGTTCCGCCTCGACCGCATGAGGAGCGCGAAGCTGACCCGCGAACGGTTCGAGCCGCGGGAGGGATTCGAGCCTACTCGGCTCCGCGACGCCCGCACGGCGAAGCTCCTCTACGACGAGGAGATCGCTCGCTGGGCGATCGAGCGCGGGGCGCGGCCGCTCGCCGACGGGAGAGCGGTTCGCGAGCTCCCGGTCGGCAGCGACGAGTGGCTCGAGAGCGAGGTGCTGTCCCTCCGCGGCGAGGCGGTCCTGCTCGAGCCGGACGAGCTGCGGCGCTCGGTCGCCGACCGCGCCAAGGCGCTCGCGAAGGAGCTCGGCGTCGAGCGCATGCGCGTCCGCACGCCGAGCTAGCCCGATCCCGCTGTCACCCGCGAACCGGGAGCGTGAGGGTGAACGTCGCACCCGGCTCGGCGCCCGAATTCACGGCGAGCGAGCCGCCGTGCGCCTCCGCGATCGAGCGGGCGATGAAGAGCCCCAGCCCCGTGCCCGGCTTCGAGCCGCCTTCGACGTCGGCACGCCCGAACTTCTCGAAGATGAGCGCCTGCTGGTCGCGCGGAATCCCCGGGCCGGCGTCGCGCACCGCGATCCGCACGGCGCCGTTCCCCGCCGTGGCCGAGACCCGCACCTCGCCGCCCTCGGGGGAGTACTTCACTGCGTTCTCGATCAGATTGCCGAGCACCTGCCGGAGCCGGGCGCGGTCGCCGCGGATCGCAGGAAGCGCGCCACGAACGGAAGCGACGACCGGGACCTCCTGCTGGGCGAGCGCGGCGACCTCGACCGCCTCGTCGACGACACGGCGGAGGTCGACCTCCTCGAAGCGGTAGCTGAACGTGCCCGCCTCGATCCGCGACGTGTCGAGAACGTCGCCGACGAGCTCCGCCAGCCGCGCCGTCTCGTCCCCGATCAGCGCGAGAAACGACTCGCGCTGCGCGGCGGTGAGCATCCGCCAGCGGTCCTGCAGCGTCCGGGCCGCGCCGATGACCGCCGCCATCGGGCTGCGCAGCTCGTGAGACACGAGCGAGACGAAGTCGGCCCGCAGCTGCGAGAGACGCGCGAGCTCCTCGACCCTCCGCCGCTCGGCCTCGTAGGCACGGATGTTCTGCACGGCGGTCGCGACGAGGCGGCCGAGCAGGGAAACGAGCTCGACCTCGTCCGCGCTGAACGCGTCGGTACGGTCACGCGAAAGGCTGAGCATCCCGATCGGTCGAGCGCCGAGCAGCAGCGGCGTCACGAGCTCGCTCCGGAGGCCGAGTGCGAGAAGCGCGTCGTCGGCCGGGGAGTCTCGCGCCGTGAGATCCCGCCGCACGACGATCTTGCCCTCGAGCACGCGTTCCAGCAGCGAACCCTCGATCGGGTCGCTGTTGCCCGGCGGAAACACCTCGTTCGCCCCGAGGCCGGCGGTCGCCATCGTGGTCGCGGTGTCGCCGTCGACGAGGACGATCGCCGTGCGCTCGAAGGGGACGAGCCCACGCAGCTCACGGATGAACGCGCCGAAGGCCTCGTCCACCTCGAGCGACGAGCCGAGCGCGCGGGCGCAGCGGTTCGCCGTCTCGAGCACGTCTACGCGGTGCCCCAGCTCGTCGCGCAGCCGCTCCGCCTCGGCGGCGCGCCGCTCCGCTCGCCCGCGCTCCGCGCCGAGCGTGTCGCGTAGTCGGCCGATGACGACGCCTGCGAGCATCCCGACGAGCACGCGTGCGAACGCCGTCCGCCACTCCAGTCCCGGTCCGAGTGCGTCGACGATGATCGTTGCTCCCGTCATCACGACGCCGCCGACCAGACCGCCCACGAGGCCGAAGCGCAGTGCTGCCGCCGCGATCGGGATCAGGTAGAGCGCACGCCACGGCTCGCCGGCCTCGAACGAGAACACGGAGATGAAGCCGATGGCGACGGCCGCGTCGAGGCCGAGGAGAAGCACGCGCGCCCGCACACGAGCGACCGGCCCGAGCTCGATCGCCGCGAGCGCGGCCGAGAAGATGGTGACCGCCGCGAAGAACCCGACGACGGCCCACGCCCAGGCCTCGTACGACGGCGGGAAGCTCGTGAGGCCGACGGCGATCGCGCCCACCACGACGAGCACGGCCCGCAGCAGCACCAGCCAGCGGCCCGGGCGGCTAAACATCTCGCTCCTCGAGCCGGGCCAACGACCAGGCGGCGAGCTCGCGGGTGGTCTCGTCCGGATCGGCGAGGCGCTCGGTCACCGCCTCCCGTTCGCCGTCGCCACCCACGTTGCCTGCTGCGACGAGGGCGTTGAGCCGCAGCCGGCGGCCGTCGTTGCGAGGCACGTAGAGCCTCGCAAAGCGGCGCCTCAGATCGTCGGGGTCGCTGCGCAGCCAGTCCACGAGCGAGACGTGCGGAGTCGCGTCCACCGGCAACGGCTCGCCGGCGCGGCGCTTCTCGACGCCCCGGTTCCACGGGCAGACGTCCTGGCAGATGTCGCAGCCGTAGACCTGTGCGCCGAGCTCGTCGCGGTACTCGGGCGGCGGAGGCGCGGGCGCCTGCGTCCAGTAGCTGAGACAGCGCGTCGAGTCGAGCGTTCCCGGCTCGTCGAGCGCGCCTGTCGGGCAGGCGTCGATGCAGAGCCTGCACTCGCCGCAGTCGAGGTCGAGCGGAGCCGTCGGCTCGAGCTCGACGTCCGTGACGAGCGTCCCGAGCACGACCCAGGAGCCGTGGCGGCGAGTGATGAGGAGCGTGTTCTTGCCGTAGAAGCCCACTCCGCTCCGCGCAGCGGCCTCGCGATCGACGTGCTGGTTCGCATCGACGAAGACGCGGTAAACGCCGCCCAGCTCTCGGCCGAGGACGTCGAGCTTCTCGCGCAGCTGCGCGTAGGCGTCGAACCAGGTGTAGCGCGGCAGCCGGCCGTAACCCTCCGGCCGCTGCGGCTCGGGGAGCCAGTAGCAGAGCGCCGCAGAGACGACGGTGCGCGCCCCGGGGAGCAGCGTCTCGGGATGGCACGACTCCTCCGGTCGCGCCATGGTGAAGCGCATGTCGGCGAACAACCCGCGTTCGCGCCGTTCGCGGATGTGGCGCTCGGTGCCGACATAGGGCTCGGCCGGCGCGGCGCCGATCGCGTCGAGTCCGAGCTCCTCCGCGAGAGCCTCGAGTTCCCCTGCGGTCACACGGATAGTCTGCCGCGGTGCGTGCGGTTCGGATCCATGAGGACGGCGAGCCCGAGGTGCTCGTGCTCGAGGAGGCGCCCGATCCCGAGCCGGCGCCCGGCGAGGTGCTCGTCCGCCTGCGCGCCTCCGCGCTGAACCATCTCGACGTCTGGATCCGCAAGGGCCTGCCGTCCGTGCCGAAGCCGCGCATCCTCGGCGCCGACGGAGCCGGGGTGGTCGAGGCGCTCGGCGACGGCGTGACAGGCTTCGAGCCGGGCCAACGCGTCGTCCTCAACCCGGGTATCGAGGCCGGCGGCGGCCGGATCCACGTGATCGGCGAGCACGGCGACGGCACCAACGCCGAGTTGATCGCGGTGCCGGCGACGAACGTGCACCCGATCCCGGCAGACCTGAGCTTCGAGGAGGCGGCGGCGTTCCCGCTCGTCTTCGAGACCGCCTACCGGATGCTCGTGACGCGCGCCGCGCTCCGTGAGGGCGAGTGGGTGCTCGCCTGGGGCATCGGCGGCGGCGTCTCGACCGCGGCGCTCGCGATCGCGAAGGCGCTCGGGGCGCGCGTGCTCGTCACGTCGTCCAGCGAGGCCAAGCTCGAGAGAGCGCGCGAGCTCGGCGCCGACGCGACCGTCAACCACGCCGACGGCGACGTGAAGGCGGCGGTGCAGGATGCGACCGACGGCCACGGCATCGACGTCGTGATCGAGAGCGTCGGCGAGGCGACGTGGGCGACGTCCCTCCAGGTCGCGGCGCCGGGCGGCCGCATCACCGTCTGCGGCGCGACGTCCGGGCCGAACCCACCGGCGGCACTGCACCGGGTCTGGTGGAAGCAACTCTCGATTCTCGGTTCCACGATGGGCACCGGCGAGGACTTCGCGGGCGCCTACGAGCTCGTGGCGAGCGGGCGCGCGCGGCCCGTCGTCGACTCGGTGCTCCCGCTCGAGGAGATCCGCACCGCGCACGAGCGGCTCGAAGCGGGCGAGCAGCTCGGCAAGATCGTCCTCACGATCTGACGCATCCGGACGCCTTAGGTCCTAGTATTGAAGAGAGGGCGATCCGCCTCGGGTCGAGGCGAGCCGACTTAGGAGACCCGGTTGAAGCTTTCGACGCTCGTCGATCTGGCTGAGGCAAGTGTGCCGTGCCCGTACTGCGACGTTGCGCTCTCACCGTCATCGGTTCGCGTAGCCGGCTTGGCCATTGTCGTCGACGCTCGCTGCCCGCAGTGCGACGGCGAGTTCGCATTCGACTGGCCTGCGGGAAACGCGCTTCTGCACCCGGCACTGGTCGATCGGATCACAGGGGCGGTGCACGCCGATGGCTCCGATTGGTACGCACGCCGATTCGCGCAGCTCCTCGCCTCGGAGACGAGGCCCGCCTCGGTGGCGATCACGGTCAGCGGCGCCTGTCACGCGGGCCGTGGGGCCATCCTCGTGGACTGTCTCGATTTCCGTTACAGCCACGTGCTTCTCAAGCTGATGTCCGCGGCGAGACACATGGGCGAGTCCACCGACCAGGACGTGGTCGTGCTCATTCCGAAACTCCTGCGGTGGTTGGTCCCTCTCGGGGCCGTGGTGATCGAAGCCGACCTGCCTGTCGAGCGCGGTACCGAGTGGGTCGAAGGGCTCGATGCGATCGTCGAGGACACGCTGACCTCGTCGACGTCCGTACGGATCTCTCCGGCGATCTCGCAGCCCGATGCCACGGTGCGAGATCTGGCGATGCTCGGCGAGGACCTCACCCCCTCACCAAACGGGCGTGCCGGCGGCGCGCCGCTTCAGATCGGCCTCTCGCTACGCAGCGATCGACAGCACTCTCAGGGCGACCGGTTCTGGCTCGGCCCCAGCCGACTCTGGCTCACGATCGCACGGCGGGTGCTGCCCAAGCGCCGAGCGTATGAGCTGCTCGTGCATTGGCAGAATCGGAACTACGCACGACTCGTGCACCGCGTGCGCGAACGTCACCCAGAAGCCCGCTTCGTCGCCTTCGGGATCGGCGAGCCGCGGGGTCTCCCGGACTACGTCGACGACCTGCGCACTCCCGGACCTATCCGCGAGGAGTCGGACTATCTCGACGAATACCGTCGCTGCCGCGTCGTCGTCGGTGCTCACGGCGCCAACCTGAGCTTGGCCTCGCTCCTGGCCGGAGGGATCGTCGAACTGGTCCGACCATCTCAACTGCGCAACCTCACCCAGGATCTGATCATCCCCCAAGGAACCTCCTCGGAGCCGAAGCTCACCCTGTTTCGCTACAGGTTCGTGCCGGAGGAGTGCGCTCCCGACACGGTTGCTGCGATCACGCTCTCCCTGATCGACGACGCCGAGTGGCTGTACAAAAACATGATCGACAACCGACGGGCATACGACGCGCCGGGGTGGCCGCGACCGATCAGCTGGCACCCCGTTGCCGCCGGACCGGCTTCCTAGCCGGCGCGGATGCGTCGACAGCATCACCCCAGACTCTGATGCCGCTCCAGAACCGGGTGACGCCGCTCGGCGAGCTGATAGCAACCCCGGAGCGCGGCCTCGTGTACGGCAACCGCGGCCGTCTGCACGACGAGAACGGCGAGATCCGACGGCCGTGGCAGCTCGAGCGCTGGATCTCCTGTCGCCTCGAGTTTCGCGGCCGCCGCCGGGTCGGCGGGCCGATGGCTCCCGGGCGCTACACCGGCCTCTTCTTCCTCGACGACGCGACCGCACTCGCCGCCGGGCACCGGCCGTGCGCGGAGTGCCGCAACGCCGACTACCGCAGCTTCCTGGCCCTGACGGGCGCCTCGAGCGCCGGCGAGCTCGACTGCCGGCTGCACATGGAACGCCTTGGAGACGGTGTCGCCGGCCGCCGCTTGCACGAGCGGCGCCTCGAGGAGCTGCCGGACGGAGCGCTCGTCCTGTTCGACGGCGCGCCCTGTCTCGTTCTCGGTCAGGCGCTTCTACGTTGGTCGGCCGGCGGCTACACGGAACGGCGGGCCAGGGCGCGCGGGCGCGCGGGCGTCATCACGCCGCCGACGACACTCGCCGTCCTGGCCGCGGGTTGGGAAGGAAGCGTGCCGCTCGTCAGGCCGTCCGCGGCCGCGTCGGCGGTATCACCGCCCCGATGATCCACAAGAGCGGGAAGATGAAACCGATGATGAACATCACCCAGTGGCCCTTGCGAAGACAGGTGACCCCGAGGGCCACCATCAGAACGAGATACAGCAGTCCCCCGAACCCGATGCCCCACCACATACGCGCCTCCTTGACGGTCGATTGTGCGTTCACCGTCGCAGCCCCGAGCGCACGCCGCATCGCCACGAAGGGATGACGCTCGACGATCGGCGGTTCAGCCGAAGCCGAGAATGAACTTGGCGTCGTCCGACATCCGGTCGGGCGTCCAGGGAGGGTCGAACGTCAGCTCGAGCTCGACCTCCTGGATACCGTCGACCTGCCGCACGGCGGCGTCGATGTCCTGCGCGATCAGCGGCCCGGCCGGGCAGCCCATCGAGGTGAGACTGTAGAGGACCTTCGCTTTCGAGTCCTCCACCTCGACCTCGTAGAGGAGCCCGAGGTCGACGATGTCCATCCCGAGCTCGGGGTCCTCCACCTGGCGGAGAACCTCCATCACCTCGTCGCGCGACGCCATGCGGCCAGTGTAGAGGCGACTGGCGTAGAGGCGACTCGCGTAGGTGCGCGTACGATGGTGACGTGGTCGGCGGCGTCGGCAACACGGCCCTATCCGTTCTCCTCCTGGTCGTGGCGATCGGGCCGGTGATCGCCATGATCTGGTTCGCCTGGTGGTTCCTGCGCGCCGGCAAGCGCTACGACGAGCAGGAACGGGCGGCGGGGCGTCGCCCGCCGCCCGGCTACTGAGCCCCGCTCTAGGCCGCGGGAGCGATGTTCTGGTTGACCCGGAAGATGTTGTCCGGGTCGTACTGGGCCTTGACACGCGCGAGCCGGTCGTAGTTCGCGCCGTACATGCCGCGGACTCGATCGGGCTCGTCCATCGCGAAGTTCGAGTAGCCGCCGCCCATCGCGTACGGCTTGATCGCGTCCGAGTACGCGCGTGCCCAGTCACGGATCGCACCGGCGTTCGCCGGATCGGGATCGACTCCCGCGAACACGCCGCCCCAGATCGCGTCCCGGTACGACCATGCGGTCGCGTCGTTCGCGACCCGCGATGCGGCACCGTCGATGGCGTAGAGGTGCATCGTCGACTTCCACGTCGGCATCTGCGGGCCGTATTCGGCGTGCACCGCGATCGCTTCGTCGGGGATCTCCCGGATGAACTCACCCCGCCAGTACCACTGGTCGCCGGCCGGGTAGACGGCGTCGAAGGCCGTGTTCCAGGCCGGAAGCGGCACCGGTGCGATCCCGTCGAGCAACGGGTTGCCGAAGGAGCGCGCCTCGCGGAGCGCCCCGGACTCCTCTTCTCCGGGCTGCGTCCACACGACCCCGCACACCTTGCGCAGGTGCAGCTCCTCCGGGAACGGCGGCCCCGGCGGAATCGACAGGAAGGCGAAGAAGCCGCCCAGCTCGTCGGGCGCGGCAGGCAGGAAGTCGCGGTACCAGGCCAGGACGTCGGCGGCGTCGCCGATGTCGTACAGCACCGGCCCTGCGAGGACGGTCGTGAGTGGGTGACAGCGGAACGAGAACGACGTGACGATCCCGAAGTTGCCGCCGCCGCCGCGCAGCGCCCAGAAGAGCTCCGGTTCTCGCTCGGCGTCCGTCTGCACGATCGAGCCGTCGGCGAGGACCACCGTCGCCGCCACGAGGTTGTCGATCGTGAGCCCCATTCCCCGCGTCAGGTGTCCCATGCCGCCGCCGAGCGTGAGCCCGCCGACACCGGTCGTGCCGATGATCCCGACCGGAACCGTCAGCCCATCCTGATGCGTGGCCTCGAGGAGATCCTTCAGCAGTGCTCCGCCGCCGACCCGAGCCATCTTCGCCGCCGCGTCGACCTCGATCGCGTTCAACTGAGAGAGGTCGATCACGAGCCCGTCGTCGACCGAGCCGAGACCTCCGCCGTTGTGGCCGCCGCCGCGGACGGCGACCGTGAGGCCGTGCTCCTTTCCGTACTGCACCGCGGCAGCCACGTCGGCCTCGTCGACGCAGTAGGCGATCGCCGCCGGCCGCTTGTCGATCATCGCGTTGTAGAGCGCGCGGGACTCGTCGTAGTCGGCGTCGGTCGGCTCGACGACCCGCCCCTTCACCGCCGACGTGAGACCTTCGACGGAAACAGCCATCTTCGTCCTCCCCTCTTCGTTGAGAGCGATCCTACGCCCGCCCTCGTGCGAAATGGAACGCCCCTTGACTAACTAGACGCCCGGCAGGCGCACTTCTTCCCGCCGGTCGCGCGCGAAGAAGTGGATGCCGTCGACGAACCGCACCCAGTTGCAGCGCGTGCACATGAGCAGGGAGTGCGTCCGAGCACTGTCGGCGAGGAAGCGGACGCCGCGCAGCAGATCGCCGTTCGAGACGCCGGTCGCGGCGACGATCACCTCACCGGGCGCGAGGTCCTCGGTACCGAAGACGCGCTCGTAGTCATCGATGCCGGCTTCCCGCAGCTCCTCGATCTCGCCGCGAGAGGTCGGCCAGAACTGGGCCTGCAGCTCACCGCCGAGGCAGCGAAGGGCGGCGGCCGAGAGCACCGCCTGCCGCGTGCCGCCGATGCCGATCGACAGATGGTCGTTCGTGCCGCGGATCGCGGCGGAGATCGCGGCGGTGACGTCGCCGTCCTGGATGAGCTTGATCCGCGCACCCGAGTTCCGGATCTCTTCGATCAGATCGTGGTGGCGCGGCCGATCGAGGACGATCGTCGTCACGTCGTTCACCCTCCGCCCGAAGGCCTCCGCGATCGCCTCGATGTTCTCGCCGACCGGCCGGAGGAGGTCGATCGCTCCGCGGGCGCGTGGGCCGACCGCCATCTTCCGCATGTAGATGTCCGGCAGCGTCGTGAAGCGGCCGGGGTCGCCCACGGCGATCATCGACATCGCGCCGTTACCGCCGCGCGCCACGATGCCGCGCCCCTCGAGCGGATCGAGCGCGAGGTCGACCTCCTTACCCCCCGAGCCGACGATCGCGCCGGGCGTGAGGCCGCCGGAGTCGTCGAGCGAGCCGAACACGACGCGACCGCTCATCGCCAGGACGTCGAGCGTCGCGCGCATGCCGGTCGCTGCGGCCTCCTCCGCCGCGTGCTCGTCGGCGCGGCCGAGCCACCGGGCCGAGACGAGCGCCGCCCGCTCCGTCGCCCGCAGGTACGCCTGGCACTCGCAACGCCGCTCGGCCTCGGCTTCGTACCCCGCGCTCTCGGTCACCGCGTCACCGTCCGGCTCTGCTCGGCAGCGTCGAGGACGAGATCCGCGACCGTCCGCGCCGCCTTGTCCGCGTCTTCGTTCTCGATCACCGGCACCCCGGCACGGTTCGCGCGCTCGACGACGAGCTCCTGCAGCCGGCGGATGTCGGCGAACCGCTCGAGATAACGCGACTCCGGCCGATCCGAGTCCTCCTCGTCGCGGAAGCGGAAGTGGCGCACGTGCTCTTCCTCGTCGGAGATCGCCAGCACGACGAACACCGAGACGGCGAGATCCGGCCGCGGCAGCTCGACCATCCCGGGGACGAGGTGGACGCCCTCGAGCACGAGCGACCAGCCCTCCTCGAGCGCACGCTCGGACGAGGCTCGGACGCCGACGAGCACGTTCCTCGCCTGCTCTCGGAAGCCGGACGCGAGTGGGTCGTCCGCGTCGGGATAGACGTCGCCCGCCTCGAAGCTCGATTGGTGGATCGACGGCATGAACGCCTCCGAGAAGAACGCGCGCATCGTTTGCCGCACGAAGTCCGTCGAGGTGACGCGCGTGATGCCGAAGCGATACGCGAGCTCGGTCGCCACCGTCGACTTGCCGGTGCCGGTGGCGCCGCCGATGAAGACCATGATCGGCAGGTCGAGCTCGCGGAGCTCCTGGTAGCGGCGCAGGCGCTTGATCGACTCGCGGCCCTCCTCGTCACCGAGCACCTCGACCGCGAGCTCCTCGAGCCGTTCGAGCTCGATCTCGCCGCGGCCCTGCTCGCTGAGCTCGTCGCCGACCCGGCTCGCCAGCGCGTAGGCGCGGTGCCCGGCGACACCGGCCGCCATCAGCGACCGCGCCATCAGCCCGCGCGAATACGGCAACCCGAGCTCCCCGCCGCCGAGCGGGAGGGGCATGATCCGACGCGGCTCGTTCATGCGCGCACCGCCTGCCGCGCGAGGGCGAGGACCCGCTCGTCGAGCTCGTCCGAGATCACGTCGTTCGCGGCGAGGACGACCTTCGCTCCGCGCGCGAGCGCCGACTCGGCCACGACGTCGACCGCAGCAGCCTTGAGCTCGACGAGATACACGTCCGCATCGACTCGCTCGAGCTCCTCCTGCAAAGCGTCCCGCCGAGCGAGGTTGCGAGAGACATGGACGATCTCCGCGTCGAGGTCGTCGGTCGGCGCCGGGCCGGTCGTGAAGACCGCGGTCCGGCGGCCGGCCAGCGGCTCGGCCGGACGCAGGCGAAGCTCGGCCGTGACGATCGGAATGTCGGAGACGGAGCGGATGGCCTCGCGGTCGGCGCCGCCGGTGTCGACCACGAGGTCCGAGACCAGGACCCGATAGGCGTTGAGACCGGCGCGTGCATCGTGATGGCCGTTCGTGACGAGGATCCGCGCGTCCGCCTCGATCGGGGGCAGGGCAGCGCCGCTGCCGTCGAACACGAGCAGCTCCGGGTCGAGCTGCGCGGCGAGCGCGGCGCCCTCGACGACGTTCGACTCGAACGGAGTGCCCGCGAGTCCGCCTCCGGCCCGCCGGCAACCGACAGCCGGAACGCCCGCGAGGGCCGCCGCTTCGAGGTGGTCGGAAGCGGCATGCCTCCCGGAGCGCGAGAGAGCGAGCAGATCGTCGAGCGTCGGCGGCGCCTCGAGCAGCTCCGGCTCCGCCGGCCCCCCGCGACCCATCGCCACGACGACGACACGGCGGTCGCGGGCAAGGACGCGCGCGACATGGCCCGTGACGGCCGTCTTCCCGATGCGCTTGCCGAGGCCGATCACGGCGAGCGACGGCGTCTCGACCGGCCGCAGCGACGGCGGGTCGAAGCGGAAGTCGGCGCCGACGTACGGCAGCCCGAGCGCGAGCGCGTGCGACGCCCAGAGCAGGCGCTCCCGCGGCCCGAGCACGGGCTCGTCGGACAGGTCCACGACGAGATCCGCCTCCACCGCGTCGAGCGCGTGGACGAGCGGAACCCCGTAGTCGTCCCCGCCCCGCAGCTTCTCGGTCCCGCCGACGAGCAGCGCAGCGACGACGTCGTACGGCAGCGCGGCGAGCGCGTCGCGCACGACCGGCCCATAGTGCTCACCGTCGATCAGGGCGATCGCTCTCACGTCGAGCGCACCTCGTCCTCGATCCGGGCCGTGTACTTCTCGTACGTCTTCGTGTCGGTCGAGAACTGGATGATCCGTTCCTGCTCGTGGAACGGGTAGCGGCGCCACACGTCGACGTGCGTTCCTTCGACCTCGACGACGTTGTAACAGGGCCTCCCCTTGCCGCGCAGACGCGACGACGAGACGGTGCCGGCGTTGACGACGAAGAGATCCTCGAGCCGCCACGCATACGGCACGTGCTTGTGGCCGGCGAGGACGAGATCGACCTCGGCTTTCTGGAGGCACTCGAGCGTGTCGCCCGCGTCGTTGACGATGTTGCGCTCGCGGCCGGTTCCCGGTACCGGCAGCAGATGGTGGTGCAGGACGAAGATCCGGAGGTTCGCCGCTCCTGCGAATGCCTCCTCGATCAAGCGATAGCGCCCGCGGCCGACCTGGCCGTTGTCGAGGTCGGGCTCGGTCGAGTCGACCGCCACGATCGTCGCCGGGCCGACGTTGAGCACGGAGTTCCGCTCGCCGAAGAGATCCTCGAAGTGCACGTACCCCACGTTGCGAGAGTCGTGGTTGCCCGGGATCACGACCATCGACTTGCACTCGACGCGGTTCAGGTAGTCGCGAGCGAGCGCGTACTCCTCCTTGAAGCCGTTCGAGGTGAGGTCGCCGGAGATCACGACGACGTCCGGCTCCAGCTCGTTCACCTCGGCGATCGCACGCTCGAGGTGCTGCGGGAGGAAGAACTGCGTCCCGCAGTGGAGGTCCGACAGCTGCACGATCCGGAACATCGCGCGAAGGCTACGCGGTCAGCGGTTCAGAGTGACAACGCGAGGAAGCGCTCGATCATGGCGTTCACCTGCTCGGGCACCTCGAGCTGGTGGAAGTGGCCGGCGCCGACGGTGATCCCGACCTCGAGATCCGGCTTGATCGCGAGTAGTCGCAGCACATCGGTCTCGGCCCATAGTCCGGTGCGGAGCAACAGAACCGGGGCGGTACAGCTCGCGAGAGGGTCGCGCCCGTTCCACTCGCCGACGCCGCGAATGACCGCCGCCGCGACGCGCTGCGGGACGGCGCACATGTGGTCGACGATCCAGCGTGCGAGCTCCTCGTCGTGTGCGCCCATGTCGGCCACGTACTCCCGCCGGACCGCCTCGCCGTCGGGCCCCTCGAGCCGACCCGCGAACCCGCGGAAGAACTCGGCCGTCTCGGGCCGCGGGTCGATCGGCCCCGGATCGACGAGCACGAGCGCACTCGGCAGGTCGGGATACCGCGCCCCGAGCTCGACCGCGATCATCCCGCCGAGGCTGTGGCCGACGACGACCGGCTTCTCGATCCCGCCGACAGAGCAGAATGCGGCCACATCGTCGGCCAGCTCGGGGATCGTGTAGCCGGTCTCGGGAGCGTCGGCCTGCCCGCAGCCCCGCAAGTCGAGCGCTGCGACCGCATGCGTCTCCGCGAAGTGCTCGAACTGCGGCCGGAATGCGGTGTGGTCGCAGCACCAGCCGGGGACGAAGAGCAGCTCCGGGTCGCCCTTCCCCGCCCGCTCGTAGTAGAGCCTCACGTCGGCGAGATCGGCGTACGGCACGACCTTGCAATAGTGTCAGGCGTCGCTCAGAAGATCCAGGAAACCGGGTAGTAGAGCGCCGCAGCCATGAGGCCCGCAGCAGGCAGCGTCAGCAGCCACGCGAAGACGATGTTCCCGGCGACCCCCCAGCGGACGGCCGAGAGGCGGCGCGTCGCCCCCGCACCCATCACCGAGCCGGAGACGACGTGGGTGGTCGAGATCGGGAAGCCCAGACGCGTGCCCGCATAGAGCGTCGAGCCGGCCGCGATCTGAGCGGCGAAGCCATGCTCGGGCTGCATCTTGTAGATCCGCTGACCGAGCGTGCGGACGATCCGCCAGCCGCCGAAGTACGTTCCGGCTCCGATCATCAGCCCCGCCGAGACCTTGACCCAGTCGGGGATGTAGAAGCTCGAGATCGAGCCGTGCGTATAGAGGGCGAGCGCGATCACGCCCATCGTCTTCTGCGCATCGTTGGCGCCGTGGGTGAAGGCAAGCCAGGTGCCCGAGAAGAGTTGGCCGGATCGAAAGCCGCGGTTGGCGAGGCCCGGCGTCAGCCGGTGGAAAAGCCGGTAGATGAGGACGAGGACGGCGAACGCCCCGGCGAAGGGTCTGCTCGGTGGCCAGGCCGGTATCGATGATCCCCTTGCCGACGGTTGTTGCGACAGCGGTCGTCACGAACGCTCCCGCGAGGTTCGCCCCCGCCGAGATCAGCACCGCCCAGCGTGGAGAGAGCGCCCGCGTGCCGACCCAGGTCGCCACGTAGTTCGCGGTGTCGTGGAAACCGTTCGTGAAGTCGAATGCGAGCGCGACTGCGACCACGAAGACGAGAAAGACCATGCGCTACGAGCTCCGGGTCGGCGGTTCTTCACGACGATCGCCTCGAGCACGTCGGCGGCGGATTCACACGCGTCCATGGCCTCCTCGAGGCTCTCGTGGATGTCCTTCCAGCGGATCACCTCGAGCGGATCGACTCGCGCCATGAAGAGGGTCGAGACGCTGTCCTGCAGGATCTGGTCGGCCACGTCCTCGAGCTCGCGTAGCTCGGCCAGGTGTGCCCGCGAGTCCTGGAAGCCCTCGAGCAGCGTGACCGCGTCCGCGAGCTTCCCCGCCGAGGGCCGGATGGTCGCAGATGTCGTCGAGGGCTCCTGCGAGCCGGTACATGTCGTCCCCGTCGAACGGCGTGACGAACGTGCGGTTCAGGAGGTCGACCAGCTCGTGCGTGAGGCGGTCACCCTCGTGCTCGAGCTCCTTCACCGTCCGTGCCAGCTGATCGGCCCCGTCCGGAAACCGGTCGAGCAGCTCGACGAGCCGCTCGGAGATCGCGACGATGTTCTGCGCCGCCTGGTGTAGAGCTCGAAGAACTCTCCCTTCTGCGGAATCAGTTTCAGACGGGCCATGGCAGCGGTTGTGGATCACGGCGCGGCACGGGTAACGCAGAAGCGGCCCACGCGGGTCGTTCTGGGCGTCCGACCGCGCCGCTACCGTGGTCGGCGATGGAGCTTGAGCTCCCGGTCTTTGGGGCGTACCGCGGCACCGAGCCGCCCCGCTTCGCGAGTCCCGCGGAGCTGGAGTGCGCGAAGGTGCTCGACTATTACGACGTCCCGTGGGAATACGAGCCGCGGACGTTCGTGCTCGAGGAGGACGAGGCCGGGCGCGTGACCGAGGCGTTCACGCCGGACTTCTATCTTCCCGAGCAGGACCTCTATGTCGAGATCACCGCGATGAAGCAGTCACTCGTCACCCGCAAGAACCGGAAGCTGCGCAAGCTCCGGGAGCGGTACCCCGACGTCAAGATCAAGCTCTTCTACCGGCGCGACCTCGAGCGCCTCGCCCAGCATTTCCACCTCGACCTCGCCAGCTGAGTCCGGTTACTTGCCGGGCGACGACCGGATCGGAGAGATCCACCTCTCCGCCGCCGAGATCGCCGTCCGCGTCCGGGAGCTCGGAGCGGAGATCGCGCGTGACTACACCGATCGCGAGCCCGTTCTCGTAGGGTCGCTCAAGGCGAGCCTCGTCTTCGTCGCGGACCTCTCCCGCGCGATCCCGATCTTCCACGCGCTCGACTTCGTCGAGCTCGCCGGCTACGGGAGCGCCCGCATGGGCGGGCACCAGCAGATCCGCGTGCTGAAGGACCTCGACCTCGACGTCCGCGGGCGCGACGTCCTGATCGTCGAGGACGTCGTCGACACCGGACTGACGCTCAACTATCTCGTCCGCACGTTGGAGCTTCGCGGGCCGGACTCGGTCGCAGCGGTCACCCTGCTCGACCGGCCGTTCCGGCGGCTCGTCGACGACCTGCCCGTTCGCTATGTCGGCTTCGCCGTACCCGACGAGCTCTACGTCGGCTACGGATTCGACCTCGACGAGCGCTACCGCGAGCTCCCGGACCTCCATCTGCTGCACCTGAGCTGACGAGCCCGTAACCACCGCGTCGATCCCGGCGTTTACGGCTCGAGAGCTGGAAAGACTCGCAGCTCGGGGGGCGCCGCCACTGGGGTCGCGCACAACGGAACGTCTCCCGACGACGCCGGCCGCCTCTCCGGGGGCGGCCGGTTGCTTGTGCTGCAGCTCAAACCGACCGCCGACGAGTACGCTCGGGACGTGGTCACCGAGGGCGAGGCGGCACCCGACTTCACCGTCACGACCGACGCCGGCGAACAGGTCAGCCTGTCCGACTTCCGCGGCCGCCCGGTCGTCCTCTACTTCTATCCCAAGGACGACACGCCGGGGTGCACCGTGCAGGCTCGTGGAATCCGCGATGCGTATGCGGAGCTCGAGCAGGCGGGCGCGGTGGTGCTCGGCATCTCGCCCGACGACGCCTCGTCGCACGCGAAGTTCAAGGAGAAGTACAACCTCCCGTTCACGCTGCTCGCGGACCCGGAGCACGAGGTTGCCGAGCTCTACGGCACCTGGGGCAAAAAGCGCTTCATGGGCAAGGCGTACTGGGGCGTGAGCCGGACGACGTTCCTCGTCGCGCCGGACGGGACGGTGGCGAAGGTCATGCGCAGCGTGAAGCCCGACCGGCACGCCGCCGACGTGCTCGCGGCTCTCGCCTCGGCCTAGAACCTCGTCGAATCCTTGGGACATATCCCTCGGCGGAGGGTGTCCGAGCCCGGTCGGTCGGAGCAGAATCAGAGCTGCGGCGCATGCAGCTCCTTCTTCGTGATCCCTCCTACACCGACCGGCTCGCGGCGTTCCTGACGAGCGTCGGCCGGCGTGCCGTGGTGGGAGCGCCCGACCGCGTCGATCTCGACGAGACCCCCGAGGATGCGCAGCATCTCGAGCTCGAGCTGTACCTCCGCGTCTGGCACGTGCTCTACCCCGAAGCCGACGTCGAGCTCGCCGCGGGCTAGGCGTCGTCCCGGCTTTCTGCGACGCTAGTCGCGTGTTTCGGTGGCTCTCTTCGCTCTTCCGCCGCGGGCGGCGGGACGAGGCCGCCCCGATTCGCGAGGCTGACGCCTACGCACGCAGCTACGGGCAGCGGAGCGGCGAGATCGTGAGCGTCGCCCGCCAGGAGCCCAAGCCGATCCCGCGCCGGACCGGCGACATGTCGGGCGAGCTTCTGCGCCGCGCCTTCGAGACGAAGCTCGACGCGCGCGGCAAGGCGACCACCTGAAAGTTCTGGTTCGCCTAGCTTCTCGTAGCGTTCTTTTCCCCTACGATCTCAGCCGTGTTCCGGAAGACTCCGTGGAGCTCGAAAAAGGAAGAGTCCGCAGTCCTCGAGGTGCCTCTGCCCGAGGAACGGAAGGCGCTCGCCGAGCGATACACCATCGACGCCGATGAGGCGGCGCTGCGGGCCAGGCGCGCCGCAGACGCGGAGGCGCGCCGCGAAGCGGAAGAGAACGCACGCCGCGAAGCGGCAAACCGAGCGCGGCGCGAGGCAGCAGAGCAGGCTCGGCGCGAAGCGGAAGAGCGGGCCCGACTGGCTGCAGAAGAACAGGCCGAGCGAGAGGCGGAGGAACGGGCCAGACGCGAAGCGGAGGAACGGGCCCGACGGGAAGCCGAAGCACGGGCCGCCCGCGAGGCCGAAGAACAAGCCCGGCGCCGAGCGGAGGAACGACGGGAAGCCGAAGCACGGGCCGCTCGCGAGGCCGAGGAGCAGGCGCGACGCCAAGCGGAGGAACAGGCGCGACGGGAAGCCGAAGAGCAGGCTGCACGTGAGGCCGAGCTACGGGCGCGACGCGAAGCGGAACGGCTGGCCCGCCACGACGCGGAAGCACAGGCCATACGCGGGGCCCAGGAGCGGGCCCGACACCAGGCTGAACAAGAAGCCCGACGCGAAGCCGCAGCACAGTCCGCACGCGAGGCGGAAGAACACGCCCGACGCCAGGCCGACCAAGAAGCTGGGCGAGAGGCCGAGGAACACGCGCGACGCCGGGCCGATGAGCAGGCGGCGCGCGAGCTCGAGGAACGCGCACGACTCGCCGCCGCGAACGCGCCGACCTGGCCCACAGCCGAGGAGCCCCGAGAGAGCACGGACAGCGAGTCTCGCGGCCGTGCACTCCCGTCCACCGGTCGGATCCCTATCTATGCGTGGGCGGAGCTCCCCACCTCGGAGCCGATTGCGGCACCCGACTGGCCCCGCTCACTGGTCAAAGACCAGAGAGAGCGGCGACGGCTCGAGATCCGCCAGGACTAAAGCCGTTCCTCAGACCCCCTAAACGTCAGCGGCCGGCCGGGAGGACGAGCGACAGCGCTGCCGAACACTCTCCGCATGGACACGGCCCACCTGTACACGCTCGGGCTGGACACGCTCGCCGGCTCGAGGCTCCTGCAGGTGAAGTTCGGCTCCGTCCCCGCTTTTCGATCGGACCAGGCCGTGATGCATGGAGATCGCCGGGCGCGGTTCATCGGCATCAGGAGCGGCGACGCGATCATCAGACACTGGGGCGAAAGCGACCCGGTCGCCGTTCCGCTCGAGACCCTCTCGTTCCCGCCGGCGAAGCAGCAGTATCCGGCGCTACGTGCGCCTGGCGGAGTTGCTGCGCGCCGAGCCTGGGCGAATCCCACTGAACCCCGGCAGGCAGTTGAAACCGAAGTGGAGCGGCTTCCGCGCCGTCATCCGCATCGCCGACCGCTGCCGCGTCCGTAACGGAACGACTCAGCCGAGCAGTCGCAGCCCGGCGTAGGCGAGCAGCGCCAGCCAGACTGCCTCGACGGCGACGACCGACACGACGACGATCAGTCGGGTCCGGCTCGGATGAAGGGTCACGGCTCGCACGGAAAGTCTCCGGAGACGATCCTCCCCGGGAGTGCCAGCGATCAACGAGGCGCGGGTGCATTTTGCATGCGCCTTACGTGTTAGAGCCGCAGGCGGTCGTCGGCGACCGGCAACCGCCACAAACGGCCTGATCTGGCTATGCGGATGAGAGGACTTGAACCTCCACGAGCCGAAGCCCACACGGACCTGAACCGTGCGCGTCTACCAATTCCGCCACATCCGCGCGGAGCGTCAGTGTAGCCCGACTGGGGGCACCCGAATCGCCGCGCCCACACGTACCATGCGGCCCTCTTGAATCGCGTCCTGCTTCCGTTCGCACTCGCCCTTGGAGCCGCTCTGACGCTGCTCGCGGGCGGAGGAGCAGCAGCGCCGGCGCGCGGCGCGGCGGATCTGGTCGAGGTGGTCGTCACGCTGCCGCGCCCTGCCCTCGCCGTCGAGGTCGCCCGCAACCGAACACTCGCGACGACCGCGAGACGGAGCCATTCTCTCGCGCTGCGCGCGCCGGCTGCGCTCTCGTACCTGCGCACTCTGGCGGCGGCGCAACGCACGCTCGCAGCCCGACTGGCCGTCGCGATTCCGGCAGCCCGGGTCAACTGGCACTACGGCGTCGCACTCGACGGCGTCTCGGTCGTGCTCCCCTCCTCCGACCTGGCACGCCTGCGCGCGTTCCCCGGCGCGACCGTCTGGCCGACAGTCACCTATCACGCGCTCCGCGACGTGCCGACCTCGACCGCGGAAGCGACCGCGGACCCCGGCCCGGCCTTGATCGGCGCGACGACGCTCTGGGGCTCCGGCCTCGCCACCGCCGGCCAGGGCGTCAAGATCGGAGTGATCGACGACGGCATCGACCAGGCGCATCCCTACTTCAACGCAGCCGGCTACTCGTATCCTGCCGGCTTCCCGAAGGGGAACACCGCCTATACCACGCCCAAGGTCATCGTCGCGCGCGCGTTTCCCTCGCCGTCGACGCACTGGAAGTACGCCGACAAGCCGTTCGATCCCCTCTTCTCGTTCCACGCGACCCACGTCGCCGGAATCGCCGCCGGCGACCACGACACGCCCACCGCCCCCGACCACGGCTCCCTCATCTCCGGCGTCGCGCCGCGGGCCCACCTCGGCAACTACAAGGCGCTGACCGTTCCGACGGCGGATTACGGCCTCGACGGCAACTCGCCCGAGATCGCCAAGGCGATCGACCAGGCAGTGGCGGACGGGATGAACGTCATCAACCTCTCCATCGGCGAACCCGAGGTCGAGCCGAGGCGCGACATCGTCGTCAAGGCGCTCGATAATGCCGCGGCAGCCGGTGTCGTTCCGGTCGTGGCGGCCGGAAACGACTTCGACGCGGCCGGGTACGGGTCGGTCGGCTCGCCGGCGAACGCGCCCGCAGCGATCACGGCGGCCGCCTCGACCATGGGGAACGGCGACGGAACGCATCTCGATCACATCGCCTCGTTCTCGTCCGGCGGCCCGACGCCGGTCTCGCTCCAGCTGAAGCCGGACGTCACGGCGCCTGGCGTCGACATACTCTCCTCGATCCCGGCGCACGACTTCGAACTGTTGGACGGGACGAGCATGGCCACACCCCACGTCGCGGGAGGTGCTGCGCTTCTCCTGCAGCGTCATCCGACGTGGACCGTCCAGCAGGTGAAGTCGGCGCTCGCCTCGACGGGCGTCGCGGTGCACCCGACCGGCCGCTCCGGCGAGGTCTCCGTGCTGCGCGAGGGCGGCGGCAGGGTCGACCTCGTCCGCGCCGACCAGCCGCTGATCTTCACCGCTCCGACCTCCCTGGGCTGGGGTCTCGTCCGCCGCGGTTTCTCGGGCGTGAAGGAGCTCTCCACGACCGACGCCGGTGGCGGAAGCGCACCGTGGAACGTGTCGGTCCACGCGCAGTCGATGCCACGCGGTGCGAAGCTCGTGCCCCAACCGACGACCCTCGTCGCCGGATCTCCGCTCGCCCTTAGGCTCTCGGTTTCGCAGACGGCGGCTGCCGGCGACGGCACCGGCTTCGTCGTATTGACCCGCGGCAGCGACGTGCGCCGGGTCGCGTTCTGGTTCCACGTCGAGGTGCCGAGCCTGCAGCTCGACCCGCACCGCACGCTGAGTACGCCAGGCCTGTACCACGGCGACACGGCCGGCGGCCCGTCTCGCGTGTCCTCCTATCGATATCCCGAGGCGGGCCTCGCTCCTGGAGTACCGACGCGCCTCGGCGGGCCCGAGCAGGTGTTCCGGTTCACGCTACGGCGAGCGGTCGGGAACTTCGGCGTTGCCGTCGTGAGTCACGCCGCCGGCGTGCGCGTCTCGCCGCGCCTCGTCGCCGGCGAGGACGAGAACCGCGTCGTCGGCTACACCGGGATCCCCGCCAGCGTGAACCCGTATCAGGGATTCGACGTTGCCGAGCCTGTCGTGGGAGCCGTATTGCCCGATCCAGGCACCTATGAGTTCGTGTTCGACACGCCGACGGACGGCAAGGCGGGCGCTTTCACGTTCCGCTTCTGGGTCAACGACACCTCGCCGCCTTCGCTCCGGCTCCTCGACCGCAAGGTCAGGATCGGACGGCCGATCCGCCTAGCGGTGCGCGACTCGGGGTCCGGAGTCGACCCGCGATCGTTCCACGCGAAGATCGGCGGGAAGTCCGTCCGTTTCCGGTACGCCGACGGCGTCCTCTCGCTGCGGACGAAGGGGTTGCGTCCCGGGAGGAAGGGCATGACCGTCAGAGCGTCCGATTACCAGGAGACGAAGAACATGGAGGACGTCGGGCCCGTGCTTCCGAACACCCGCATCCTCCACACGACCGTGCGGCTGCACCGCTAGCGCACGGGATCTGTAAGTCTCCTCCGGCCGGTGAGCCGCTTGCCCGAGAAGCTCGATCTCGCACTCGTCACGCGTCTGCGCGAGGTCGTCGCGGGCGAGGTCGCGACCGAAGCCGAGCTGCGGACGTTGGACGATGAAGCCGGCGGCTGGCTCCGCGCCACCCAGGCGCAGCTCCAGGCTGCCGAAGACCGGCTGACGAAGCTCAACGCCGACCGGGCGACGCCGCTCGCCGAGATCGCGGCCGAAATGCGCCGGGTGGAGACGCTCTCGCGCGAGCGTGACGAGGCGCGGCGGCTGCTCGACGGACTGGAACGACGGACGCGAGAGCTGCGGACGGCGTGGTTGAAGCACCACGCGGACGCGGGTTCGCCGTTCGACCCGAAGGTCTAGAACGCGCTAGCGCGAGCGGCGCTCGTGGTCTTCGGTCGTGGGCAGGTTGGCGAGATCGCGCTCGACGCTGGCCGCGAACTCGTCGGCCTCGTCGTCACGGACGACGCGGAGGCTCGCCTTCCGCTTGGCGCGCTGCCGGCGACGACGGGAGTCGACCCCGAACCGATTCTCCAGTCGCGGCCACTCGGCGCCCGCGACGAGCACGACAGCGACCGCGAGCAAGGCGATGTACAGCCAGCTCACGCTGCGAGTCTAGCGCAGCGCCGCCGGCGCTCCTAGCCGGACTCGAGTGCCTCGACTTTCGCCCGCAGATAGGCGAGGTACGGACCCGAGTCGAGCGGGCCGCCCACCACTCGCTCGAGCAGCTCGGGCGGGTCGATCGCACGCCCCCAGCGGTGCACGTGCTCCCGCAGCCACTCGCGCAGGGAGTCGAACTCGCCCCGCTCGAACTCCTGGTCCAGATCGCCGAGCTCGCCGGTCGCCCGCTCCCACAGCTGAACCGCGATCACGTTCCCGAGCGCGTAGGTCGGGAAGTAGCCGAAGTTGGAATCCGACCAGTGGACATCTTGTAGGACGCCTTCGACGACGTTCGCGGGCTCGACGCCGAGGTATTCGCGGAGCTTGGCGTCGAAGGCCTCCGGCAGCTCGACGGGCGTCAGAGCGCCCGCGAGCAGCGCCCGTTCCAGCTCGAACCGCAGAACGATGTGGAGCGAGTAGGTGACTTCGTCGGCGTCCACGCGGATCGCCCCCGGGGCGACACGGTTGAGCGCGCGGTGGAATTCGTGCAACGGAACCTCGGCCAGCCGCTCCGGAAACGCCTCCTGGAGTCGCGGATAGAAGAACGTCCACGTCGAGAGGCGCCGCCCGACGACGTTCTCCCACAGCCTGCTCTGGGACTCGTGGAACGACATCGACGCACCTTCCGCGACCGGCGTGCGGCCGTAGCGCTCATCGATCTGACGGTCGTAGACGCCGTGACCGAACTCGTGGAGACAGGAGAGGATCCCACCGAGGTTGTCGTCGTCGAAGCGCGTGGTCAGGCGGATGTCCGCAACCGCGACGTTCGCCGCGAACGGGTGGACGGTGTCGTCGAGCCGCCACGCACGATCGTCCATCCCCCATTTCGAAAGCACCTCGAGGGAGAGCTCGCGCTGACGCTCCGGCGGAAAGTGGCCGCGGAGGCAAGAGTCGTCGACGGGTTCCCCGATTCCGGCCACGAGCGGAATGAGCTCGTCCTTCAAGCGGGTGAAGATCGACTCGACGTCGGCAGTCCGCCTGCCCTGGTCGTGGTCGTCGAGGAGGACGTCGTAGGGGTCGTCATACGGCTCGTGACACGCGACGTATTGCTGCGCGAGCGAGACCCGGTGCTCGAGATGCGGACGGAGGATTTCGTAGTCGACGGCCTCGCGCGCCTCGAGCCAGGCCGTGTAACCGAGCGAGCTGGCGCGGGTCATCTCCGCACGTAGCTCGCTCGGAACGCGGCGCTTCTTCTCGTAGTCCCGCCGCGCGACGCGGACGACGCTCGCCTCGAACGACGTCGGCTCCGAATCCTCCTCGAGCTCTCGCAGCTCCTCGAGCAGCGAGCCGAGCTCAGGCGCGGTCCAGCGGTCGTGGGCGAGCCGGGCCAGTGTCGCGAGCTGCTCGGCCCGGGCGGGAGCCCCGAGCGGCGGCATCTTCGTCTCCTGGTCCCAGGCGAGCAGGGAACCGGCGCGCTCGATGTCGGAGATCTCTCCGAGCCGGCGCAGGAACTCGTCGAAGCGGGGCCGCAGGTCAGGCACGAGGGCTGAGAGCCTACCGCGCGACGAAGTGAGCTCCCCGGGTTGGACTCGAACCAACAACCCTCCGGTTAACAGGAGGGCGGGGCCGGGCAGTGCCGCGGCGCCCGGCTCGCGCAGGTAGGCGAGGGCGAGCTCGTCTAGCCCGACCGGATGCACGTCCCACCCGGGCGGGACTGGATCGGTCGTGCTGGAGCGGACGAGCATGTGCGCCTGGGCCCGAGCGCATCTGCTTCCGCAGCCGCAGGGAAGCCCACGACGGCGCAACACGAACGGGAGCCGCGGCCGATCGAGTCGGCCGCGGCTCCCGGTTCACTCCGGGGACCTGGGAGCTCTGCGCGAACCTAGGGCGACTGCGGGATCGTGTTGAACACGCCCCAGAGCGTCGCCGCACCGGCTCCGTTGATCGAGGCCGTCCCGCCGTTGTACGGCAGCTTTGGCAGGTAGGCGTCGTCGGCGAACAGGTACAGGGGCCGCCCCTTGTATGTCACCTGCCTGGTGCCATCGGGTCTCCGGACCGTGCCAAGAGCGTCCTGGTCGACGCCGGTTCCAGCTGCGGGCTCGGCGGAGGTGAGGACCGGCGGCCAGAACTGGGCACAGAGTCCGAAACAGCCATTCCAGCGACCCAGCTGGGCATGCCCCTTCTCGTGACGACCCATGGCGTAGACCGGGAAGGTTGCATTGGGGAGAGGGCCGAAGTCATTGTCCATCGTTGCGGCCAGGACGGTCCCGTTCTGCCCTGTGCCTCCGACCGGGGCGGTCTCGAGCTGCATTTGCGCCCCGCCGGGGGCAGGATTGCCCCGGGTCGGCTCGACCAGGTACCAGATGCCAGTGGGGCTGCTCAGCGGGTCGAACACATTCGCCCCTTCCGTTTCCCCCGGCACTTCGTCGCGGTTGAACCGGTACAACGGCATACCGGCGTAGGTCACCTGCTGCACCGACCCCATGCCGGGCAGATCGGTACGCGTCACCGTGCCGAGAAGTTTGGGGTTGACTCCCGGGCCTGCGACGGGTGCACCGTCGGTCAGGAGTGCCGGCCAGAGGACCGTGTCGCAAGGCAAGCCTTTCGCGTTCGGCCCGTCACTACAGGCGAAGTGAGAGCCCGTGAGCGAATGGACCTGGTCCGACGTCAACAGGTAGAGGGAGCAGCCCGAATACGCCCCTGAACCGATCACCAGCACCTGGCCGAACGGGCCCGATGCAGCCGACACGGTCGCAGCGTCCGTCGGGGCGCTCGTCACCGGGTCGGCGCAGGAGCTGCTGTCTGCCTTTGCGGGTGAGCTCAGCTGAAGGGCCAGAACGGCGAGGCCCAGGATGAGCGCGGCGACCGTGGCAGAGCCAGCAACAGGCCTGCCGAGCCGGCGCAGGTGGATCGTCATGACGACCTCCAATTCGTGTTTCAGAAGCTGCCTCTTCACGCGGCAGCGTTGTCAGTCGAGACTAGGCGCGTCGCTCGAACGCAACAACGGGGCCAGCATCTTGATCGCAGGGGGCTTCCCTACCGGAACCGGTAGGGGGCCACACCGCCGTAGCTGTTCGCCTATGCCTGAGTCAGTTCGGCGGTCTCACGGACGCCGACGACGTCGAAGGCCGGAATCGAACGGGTGAAGCCCTTGAGCTCGAACTCGCCCGCGGGCACGGCCTCGACGGAGCCCTCTACTTCTGCGAAGAGCCTCTGCGTGATCAGCACCTGGCCGCCCGTCGCCTCGTCCGCGAGTCTCGAGGCGAGATTCGTGACGCTGCCGATCGCGGCATAGTCGGAGCGGCCGTCGAAGCCCACCTCGCCGCAGGTCGCGAAGCCGAGGGCGATTCCCGCGCCGAGACCGAGGTCGTAGCCGCGCTTCCGCCACCGCTCCGTCAGGCCGACCATCTCCTCACGAAGCGCACAACCCAGCCGCACCGCCCGCAAGGGGGCGTCCGGGATCTCGATCGGGTCGTTGAAGAAGAGCTCGACGCCGTCGCCCTCGAGAAAGCCGACGGTTGCCTCGAAGCGCTGTACGAGCGTGCCGATCGTCTCGTGGAACTCCCGCAGCACCCGCAGCAGCTCTTCGGGCTCCACCGCGTCGACGAAGCTCGTCCAGCCGCGCAAGTCGGCGAAGAAGACCGTCACCTCCCGGCGGTGGCTGCGCAGGATCGAGTCGTCGCCGGAGGAGACGATCGCTTCCGCGACCTGCGGCGAGAGAAAGCGCCCCAGCCGCCGCAGCCGCCCCAGTTCCTCGACCTGCCCCTGGACCCGCTCCTCGAGTGTCCGGTTCAGCTCGCTCAGCTCCGCGGCCTGTCGCTTGATTGTGTCGTGGTAGCGCTTAATCCGGAGGAGCGATCGGACGCGGGTCAGCAGCTCGTAGTGGTTGAACGGCTTCGGGATGAAGTCGTCCGCACCCGCCTCGATCGCGCGCGTCTTCTCCTCCGCGACGCTCGAGGTGACCATGACCACGGGCAGTACCGCCGTCTCCTCGTTCTCCCGCAGGCGCGTGCAGACCGCGTAGCCGTCGAGCTCGGGCATGAAGACGTCGAGCAGGATGAGATCGGGCTGCTCCGACTTGACGACGGCGAGGGCCGCGGCGCCGTCGCTCGCTGTGACGACGTCGTACCCGTGCGGCACGAGCACGGCCTCGAGCAGGCGCACGTTTTCAGGGATGTCGTCGACGACGAGGATCTTCGGGCGCTCGCGCTCGTTCACTCGGCACCTCCGTCGCAATACCGCCGCACGGTCGCGACGAGCTCGGCGACGTCGACGGGCTTCGCGAGGTAGCCGTCGAAGCCGGCCTCGAGGAAGCGCTCGCGGTCGCCGTGCATCGCCTGCGCCGTCAGGGCGAGCACCGGGATCCGCGCCGTCCGCTCGTCCTCCCGCAGGCGCCGGAGCGCCTCGGTACCGTCGATGTCGGGGAGCTGGATGTCCATCAGCACGAGCGCCGGCGCCTGCTGGGCCGCCAGCGCGAGCGCCTCAGCTCCCGACGCCGCCTCGAGCGGCGAGTAGCCAGTGGCCCTCAGTATGTCGCCGACGAGCTTCATGTTCTTCTCGTTGTCCTCGACGACGAGGACGCGCTCGCCCGCCATCAGACCGCCCCGTCCGCCGGCAGCGTGAAGACGAAGCGACTACCGGCGCCGAGCTCGCTCTCGACCCAGATGCGGCCCCCGTGCAGCTCGACCAGCCGCTTCGACAGTGCGAGGCCGAGCCCGGTTCCCTCGCGCTTGCCCACGCCGACGTCCGTCTGCTGGAACTCCTCGAAGATCCGCTCCGCATCCTCCGGCGCGATCCCCGGTCCCGTGTCCGCCACGGCCACCTGGATCTCGCCGTCGACCTCGGCCGCACCGACCTCTATCCGGCCGCCCGCCGGAGTGAACTTGACCGCGTTCGAGAGCAAGTTGAACAACACCTGGCGGATGCGGCGCTCGTCGCCCTGGACGACCTGCACCTCAGGCGCGACCTCGGTCGCCAGCGCGATCCGGTGCTTGCTCGCCCGCTCGCGCACCATCACGACGCCCCCTTCGACCGCCTCGCGCAACGAGAACGGGGCGAGCTCCAGCTCGATCTGACCCGCCTCGACCTTCGACAGGTCGAGCACGTCATTGATCAGGGAGAGCAGATGGTTTCCCGAGGAGAGGATGTCCTCGACGTACTCCTCCTGCTTCGCATTCAGCTCCCCGAACAGCTTCTGCTGCAGCACCTGGGAGAAGCCGAGGATCGCGTTCAGCGGAGTCCTCAGCTCGTGGGACATGTTGGCGAGGAACTCCGACTTGTGCCGGCTCGCCGTCTCGAGCTCGCCGTAGATGTGCCGTAACTCGTCGTTCATCAGGTTCACGTTGCGCGCGAGCGAGCCCAGCTCGTCGCGGTTCGGCACGTCGACTCGGCCGGAGAAGTCGCCGGCCGCGATCTCGGCGAGCCTCGACTCCGTGCGCTGGATCGGCGGGACCAGCGACGAGGAGAGCACGAGGCCGAGGGCAAGCGCGAGCAGAACGCTGCCGGCGCTCACGCCGATGAAGAGGTTGCGCGACGAGGCGTACTGGGCGCCGTTGACCTTCACGAGCGTCTGCGTCTCAGCGTGCGCCCTGCCTGCAAGGGTGACCGCGCGGCTGTCAAGGTCGTCGCCCGCGTTCCGCGCGGCGGCGACGTACTGCCGAGCGCCGGCTCCTGCGTCCGGACGCTCGTCGAGCCGCTGGATGTGCGCGAGCGCCCGCACGACCGCTCGGTAGTCCGCGTGGATGCGGCGCAAGATCCGCTGCTCAGCAGGCGGTGGGACGAAACCGAAGTACAGCTCGTTGGCCGCGACCTCGACCTGGGACAGCGTGTACGCGACGTCGAGGTCGGCGAGCCGCCATAGCTCACCGCTCGCCCGTAGGTTCCTGCCTGTCGTGTACGGCGTCAGGTGCGGGTCGCCGGAGGACCGCACACTGAGCGCCTGCTGGAGGTCGCCCGCATGCGACTCGATGCTCTGGTATTGAGCGGCTCGTGCCTGGAGCGTGTCGAGCCGCCCGACGCGCGCGTTCGTCTGTCCCAGAACGCGCAGGCCGAGCAGGCTCACGACGACGAGCAGGCCGGCGATCACGAGGAACGCGACGAGCAGCTTCGTTCGCACCTTCGCCGGCAGGCGAGCGACGACGCCGCCGAACAGGCCTTTCAATCCGGCGGGCGCCGTCCGCCTGCGGGGGGCGGACGGCGCCCGCACAACCACCTCCGGTTGCGCCATCGCCGCCCTGCTACGGGCTCAGCGTCGCGGCGCCGCCCGCAGAGTTCGTGATCAGCCACTTTCCCTTGATCTTCTGCAGGGTGTGCGTCACGCCTGCGAGCGCGACCACCTTCGCCGTCGCCGGGTCGATGTAGTGGCACTCGAAGTAGAAGGTCGCCTTGTCCCCGAACAGGTGGATCTTCATCTTGTACGTGGGAGTGTCGGACTCCCAGTGATTGGCCGGCATGAACGCTTTGTTCTCGGTGGCGAACCAGTGCCTGATCTGCGCCTTGCCCGTCAGCGTCTGCTGCTCGATGTCGAAGACGGCCCCGGGCGCCCACAGCGACATCATCAGGTTCAGGTTGTGCGTAGAGGTCGCCCGGTGGAACTTCACCTCGATCTGGTCGATCTGGTACAGGTTGGCCTGCCGTTGCAGCGACGCGGTCTTCGCGGCGGCGCGGCTCGTCGTGCCACCGAACGCCGAGAACGGGACGACGAGTGCCGCCACGATGCCCGCCCCGAGCAGCGTCCGCACGTGCAACAGGTTTCTCGCCTTCATCGTTGGGCTCCTTTCGTGCTTCGTCCCTCAACGAGTCACGATCGTGGCACGGAGTCCCGATGGGTGTCTAGGGGGGTAGCCTCCCGATCCACGGAGGCCTAACACGGACGGCAGTGACGGCGCACCTCGCCAGGTAATTCCCGCACATCGACCGGTTTCTCGATGTAACCGCTGAAGCAGTTGTCGCTAAGCCAGGCCTCGGCGTCCTCGGCCCGGGTCGCGCTGAGCCCCACGATGGGAATGTGAGCCGTGTCCGGGTCGACGCGCAACCGCCGGGCCGCCTCCGGTCCATCGAGATCGGGAAGGCGCAGGTCCATGAGCACGAGGTCGGGCTGCCGCTCGTGCGCGAGCGCGAGCCCGTCGGCAGCCGTCGTCGCCGACAACGTGCTCATGCCTGCCGCTTCGAGCACGTCGCGAACGAGCTTCGCGTTCCGCTCGTTGTCGTCGACGATCAGCACGAGCGGCCTCACTGCGTCATCCTAGAGCCGTGGCGATCCGTGTCGTCCTCGCCGACGATCACTACCTCGTTCGGGAGGGCGTGCGCCGCTTGCTCGAGACCGACATGGAGATCGAGGTGGCGGCCGCATGCGGCGACCTCCAGTCGCTGCTCACGGCGGTGGAGGAGGAGCAACCCGACGTCGTGGTCACGGACATCCGCATGCCGCCTACCGGCCTCGACGAAGGGATCCAGGCCGCGGAGCACCTGCGGACGACGCATCCCGAGGTCGGCGTCGTCGTCCTCAGTCAGTACGGCGAAGCGGCCTACGCCGTCGCATTGCTCGAAGGCGGGATGGCCGGTCGGGCATATCTGTTGAAAGAACGGGTCGACGATCTCGGCCAGCTCATAGGAGCGATCCGGTCCGTCGCGGCAGGCGGCTCGATGATCGACCCAAAGGTGGTGGAGGGGCTCGTCGCCGAGAAGGCGCGCATCGAGGCCTCGCCGTTGAGCGAGCTCACGCCGCGCGAGCGGGACGTGCTGCGCGAGATGGCCGAGGGAAAGAACAACGCGGCGATCGCGGAATCGCTCGTCCTGACGGAGCGCTCGGTCGAGAAGGTGATCCACTCGATCTTCCTGAAGCTGGGGCTCGGCTGGGAGCCGTCGATCCACAAGCGCGTAAAGGCCGTGATCCTGTTTCTGGCCGAGGACGCCTAGGAAGCGAGCGGGAACGTCACCTCGATGCGCGCGCCGCCCGGCGGCGATTCGACTATGACAACGCCCCCTGCGCCCTCGACGAGATCGCGCGCTCCGGCTAGATCGAGTGGCTGCCCCGCAGTGATCGCGACCCGCAGCGCCGCTCCCTCGTCCCTCACCGAGACGAGCGCCTCCACTCCGGAGCCGAGGCCATCGAGCACGGCGCGCCACAAGAAGAACACCGCGGCTTCAATCTCGCCCGGATACCGCCCGAGCTCAAAAGCCTCTACCCGTGTCGCCGCCTCCGACGCGCCCGCGGCCTGCCGAAGGGCGTCCGGAAGACCACGCGCATCGAGGATCGCGGGGTAGATCCCGTGCGCGAGTGTCTTCAGCTGATCGAGCGCGTTTCGGACCTCGCGCTGAACCTCTTCGAGCGCCTCGAGCGCCTCGTCGGGCGCCGTTGCGACATGGTTGCGCGCGATCTGGAGACGAACTGAGATAGCGACCAGGTCCTGCTGCGCTCCGTCGTGGAGCGCACGCTCGATCTGCCGCCGCTCCCCGAGAATCGACGTCACGAGACGCGAGCGAAGCGCCTGCAGCTCGTTGGCTTCCTCCATACCGTCGTAGATACCACCTTGCCGCGCGCGGCAGGGCATCGGGCCCAGACGCGCGCCGGTCACGCGCAGGCGAGCATGACCGAGAAGGACGTCCCTGCTCGGAGCGGCTTGTCTTCTCTGCGCTGAACGGGTCCGGTACCAAGTTCGGTACCACCTCGACCCCCTGACGAGTCGCCTCGGAGGCGGAATCAGCCTCTATGCAGGGCGTTCGGAAGCTCCCCGGGTTGGACTCGAACCAACAACCCTCCGGTTAACAGCCGGATGCTCTGCCAATTGAGCTACCGGGGATTGGCGGCGCCCAGTTTAGCGACGCCATGTCGCAGCGCTCAGGCGAAGGCCCTGATCTCGTCGCGAAGCTTCGCGAGCGTCTGCTGGAGCTCGACGAGGTGCTCTCCGTCGGCAGTCGCGAGCTCCCGCTCGAGTCGCCGCTCCCGGAGACGAAGCAGGAGCTGGCTCGCAGTGTCGAACGTGATCTCTTCCTCGTCGGGCAGCGCGTACAGCTCGGCGAGCAACGCTGTGAGCTCGCCGTCGGTGGCCTCTTCACCGAGCAGATGCGCTCGCGCGCGACGGTGGAGGTCGTCCTCGAAGTGCTCGGGGCCGAGCAGCTCGAGCTCGGGGAGCAGTGACTCGTGGGCGGCGACGCCGGCGAGGGCGCTGCGTTCGAGCCGCGGTCCTGCATCGAGGAGGCGCGGGGAGATGACGCCGGCAGCACTCGACCGCGCGCGCGGCCCGAGCGCCGCCTGCGTTTCCGGCGGCAAGTCGAGCAAGTCGGCTGCGAGGCGCCGCGCCTCCAGATGCTCGGGCGAGTCGGGTTGCGACCGCAAGAACGATTCGATCGCCGTGAACGCCGCGCTGCGATCAGGCCCGCGCGAATGCAGCAGCCGCACTCGGTGCACGGGGTAGCTGACGGGCCTCGCCAGCTGCTCCTCGAAGGCCCCGGGATCGTCCGCGGGATCGGTCCCCGGCGACAGCGGGACGACGCGCACGGTGAAGCCGTCGCGCACCGCGAGCTCCATTCCGCGCAGCGTCGCGTCCTGTCCGGCGGCGTCGGCGTCGAAGCAGAGGAAGAGGCGCTTCGTCAGCCGCGTGAGCTCGCGCAGCTGCGCCTCGGTGAGCGCCGTTCCCATCGAGGCGACGATCGGCGCGAAGCCCGCCTGCCGCAACGCAAGCACATCCGTGTTCCCCTCCACGACGACGGCCCGGTCCTCGCGCGCGATCGCCTGCCGGGCGGTGTCGAGCCCGTAGAGGAGGTCGCCCTTGCGGAACAGCTCGCCCTCGGGCGAGTTGACGTACTTCGCCTGCAGCGGATCGTCCTCGTGGAGTTTCCGCGCCTGGAAGCCGCGCACCTTGCCTCGCGCGTCGGCGAGCGGAAACACGATCCGGCGCTGGAAGTAGTCGTTGCCGCGCCGCCGGTTCGAGAGCCCGACCGCGAGCAGCTCCTCCTGCGTGTACCCCTCCTGGAGCGCTCGCGAGGCGAGCCGCGCCCCGCCCGGTGCGTACCCGAGCCGGAACTCGCGGCAGACCTCCTCGCCCAGGCCGCGGGAAGCGAGGTAGTCCCGCGCCCCGGCTCCGGCTTCCGACTCCCAGAGCACGCGGGCGTAGAATTCGGCCGCACGCTCGAGCAGCGCCCGCAGCCGTTCGCCCCGCTGGCGCTTCTGCTCCTGCTCCGGCGACGCCTCCTCGTACTCGAGCTCGACGCCGAAGCGGCGCGCGAGCAGTTCGATCGCGTCGACGAAGTCGAGGTTCTCGCTCTTCTCGACGAACGTGATCGCGTCGCCGCCCTCGCCGCAGCCGAAGCACTTGAAGGTGCCGCGCGCGGGCGAGACCGTGAAGCTCGGCGTCTTCTCCGAGTGGAACGGGCACAGCCCCTTGTACGTGCTGCCCGATTTGCGGAGGCGGACGACATCCTCGACGAGCGGCAGGATCTCCATCGCCGCCTTGACGCGCTCGACCGACTCGTCCTTGATGCGCGCCATGACCTAGTCGAGCTCCGCCGCGTAGGCGAGCGCGAAGCGGTCGGTCATCCCGGCGAGGTAGTCGGTGGCGGCCTCGGCGTCCATCCCTCGCGCGTCGACGAGCCCCTCGAAGATCCGCCGGACTGCCACGCGGGCCGGGGCGTGATCCTGCGCGTGGTAGACGCGCTCGAACATGAAGCCGCGCAGCGCGAGCATCGCCTCGCCGATCTCGCCGCTCTGGACGATGTCGCCCGCGCGCGCCGAGTTCTCGACCACGTCGTGGACGAGGGAGTCGATGCGACGCGAGCCGGTGTCGCCGAGCAACTCGATCGACTCGGCCGGCAGATCGCCCGGATCGAGAAGCCCCGCACGCACCGCGTCGTCGATGTCGTGGTTGATGTAGGCGAAGCGGTCGACGAGCCGGACGATGCGGCCCTCGAGCGTCTCCGGCTCCTCCGGCCCGGTGTGCTTGAGGATGCCGTCGCGCACCTCCCACGTGAGGTTGAGGCCGCGGCCGTACCGCTCGAGACGCTCGACGACGCGCAGCGAGTGCTCGTTGTGGCGAAAGCCGCCGAGGCCGCGCTCTCGCAGCAGCTCGTCCAGCGCCTGCTCCCCGGCGTGGCCGAACGGAGGGTGGCCGACGTCGTGCCCGACCGCGATTGCTTCGGTCAGGTCCTCGTTCAGGCGTAGCGCCCGCGCGACCCCGCGCGCGATCCCGGCCGCCTCCAGGGTGTGGGTGAGCCGGGTGCGGAAGTGGTCGCCCTCGGGGTCGACGAAGACCTGTGTCTTGTGGCGCAGACGCCGGAATGCCTTCGAGTGAATGATGCGGTCGCGGTCGCGCTGAAACGGCGTCCGCAGGCGGCATTCCTCCTCGGGAGCCTCACGCCCGCGCGTCTCGTACGAGCGGACGGCGAGCGGCGAGAGCCACTGCTCCTCGTGCTCGCGCACCGCGTCGGCGAAGCTGTCCGCGACCTGTCCGGCGATCTCCGGCATCGTTAGGCCAATCTAGCCAGCGCGACGGCCCGCGCCTAGACGATGATCGGGACCGTGCCGCCGTCGGCGCTCCACGCGGCCCCGGTGACGTAGCTTGCACGCGGGGAGCAGAGGAAGGCGATCACTGAGGCGATCTCCTCGGGCTCGGCGAGCCGGCCTAGCGGCCTCCCCGCGGCGACCTTGGCGAGCACCTCGTCCCGCTCACCCTGCTGGTCCGCGAGGCCGCCCTCCCCCAACCACGCCTGCGTTGCCGTCGGCCCGGGCGTAACGGCGTTGCAGCGGATCCCGTCCTTTGCGTACAGGTCGGCGACGAGGCGCGAGAACGAGAGCAACGCGGCCTTCATGACCGAGTAGTCCGGCATACCGGTCGAGGGACGCTTCGCCGCGGTCGACGAGACGTTCACGATCGTCCCCCCTCCCCGCTCGCGCATCCCGGGCAGCGCGGCCCTCGTCGCCCGCACCGCGCTGAGAAGGTTGACTTCGAACGACGCCTGCCAGATCTCGTCCGTCACGTCCTCGAGCTTCCGGATCTCGCTGTAGCCAACGTTGTTCACGAGCACGTCGAGGCGCCCGTGCCGCTCGACCGTCTCGCGCACCACGCGCTCCGGCTCGCCAGGCTGTGAGAGGTCGGCCGGCACGTCGCCACCGCTGCGGCCCGTCGTCACCACGGTCGCGCCCTCGGCTCGCAGCAGCTTCGCGGTCTCGAGGCCGATGCCTCCGGTAGAGCCGGTGACGAGACAGACGCTGTCGGCGAGTCCGAGGTCCATGGCTGGCTAGCGTAAACAGTCGTGACCACCCTCCTGCTCGTTCGCCACGGCGAGACCGACTGGAACGCTGACGGCCGCCTGCAGGGACAGACCGACCGTCCGCTGAGCGACTACGGCCGGCGGCAGGCGCGCGAGCTCGCCGCCGAGCTCGAAGACGAGGACCTCGAGGCGATCTACGCGAGCGATCTCTCCCGTGCACGCGAGACGGCGGAGATCGTCGGCGAGCGGCTCGGGCTGGCAGTCGTCCTCGATCCCGACCTGCGGGAGAAGGACTGGGGAAACTGGGAAGGTCTGACCGCCGTCGAGCGCGACCGCGTCGAGTTCGTGGGCGAGTCGACGGAGGCGCATCAGGAGCGGATGCTGCGCGCGCTCAGGCAGATCGCCGAGCGCCACCCCGGCACGGGGCGCGTCCTCGTGGTCACCCACGGCGGCTCGATCCGCCGCGTCCAGACAGCGGCGATGGGGATGGCGCTGCCGGTCGTGGAGAACTGCGGCCGCTGGCAGTGCGTGTACGAGAGCCGCCGGTTCCGCGCCGCGGATTGACTGTCTCTCCGGTCGTGGTGGTCGTGCCGGATGTTGACCCACCGGTGCTGGGAAGGAATGAATGCTGCGCCCAGCACGAGACCGCAGACGACTGCGGTCGCCAGGGCGTAGAGGCGAGCGGTCTTCCCGGGGACGGGCGGCGTCCGCTCCTCCTGCCGGACGTCGTCTGCCGTGCTCCTCAGGGCCCGCCCGAGATAGACGAGCACGTGCGTGCCGAGTAGCAGCAGCCAGATCACCGATGCCGGGCCGTGCAGCCGGCGGGCGATCTGGAGCGAATGCCCGTGGAGAAAGCCCATCGCGACCCCGCTACCGAAGAGCACGACTGTCGCGACGACGAAGAGCGGCGCGAGCAGGCGCATCGCCGTGCGCGGCGGCCCGTGCGCGACGTAGGCGCGGTCGCCGGTGTAGTACCGGACGAACCGCCAGCCGGTGGTCGCCAGCTTCAGGACGACCACCGGGATGAGGACCAGACCGACGAAGACGTGCCACGACATGAACGTGTGCACGCCGAGCAGGATGGTCGCCACTTCGACGGCGACAGGCGCAAGCAACAGCACGCCCACTGCAGCCGTCAGCCGCTCGTTTCCGTCGGGGTTCACGTGCTGCCTACTTGAGCGGGACCGTGATCGGCCCGGGCAGGCGCCTGTAGACCGCGAAGAAGTCGCGGTCGTCGGGCACGAGGTACCGCGTCGGCGCCTGCTGGTAGTTCGGCACGATCATCGTCGGGAGCAGCCCGTGCCGGTGCCTGTACGTGTTCAGGGTCGGCCACTCGGGGTTGATATCGAGCTCCATCGCCCTCACCGCCCCCGCCCGCTTGAGGATCTCCGCCAGGGTGGTGACCGTCTGGTAGTCGGCGGCCGCGTAGATGAGGTTCCCGCGGCGATCGATCCCGATTCCGGTGCGCCAGACGCGCACCGCGTTTCCGAGCGTGAAGCCCCACCGGGTGCTGTCGTTCAGGGCAGGGCTGAGCCGTCCACGGTCGATGATCAAGGGCAGGCTCTGGCGGGCGAACGCCACTTTGGGGCCGGGACTCGGGCCGCCGTGCCACCGCACGATGTTCACGGCGCCGCTTCGATAGGCGACGACCGTGGCGAGACCGTCCCTGAGCGGCTCGTTCACCCGCCCGTCGAGCGCGTCGCCGTTCAGGCCGTCGCTGTAGATGAAGCCGCTGTTGAAGGTCGCGAGCAACCGCCAGCGCTCGCCGAAGGGGACCTGCGTCGGGCCGCGCAGCGTCGCACTCGGCGGCTCGTACCGACCGGGGTAGTACGCAAGCGCAGTCCGCCTATGGTCGAACCACGCGACGTACGCGACGATCCGTGGATAGTCCCGCTCGGTCCGGAACGTCGTGACCAGCACGGGCGAGCGCCCCGCCACCGGCGAGCCACTCGACCTCCAGTCTCCTTCGCCGGGGAGCGGATGAGGGAAGACCGGACGGATGGGTAGCGGCCACACACCCTTTGCGTGCGCCTTCGCTCCGGCGTGCAGGCCGACGGCCGGCAGCGTCTTCAGCTGAGGGCCGCCCTTGGCCGGCGTCTGCCAGGTGTAGTAGACGTGCTCGGCCTCGTCGACCAGCCAGTTGAAGTGGTGCATCCTCAGCCACTCGACGGTTCGCACTCCGAGCGGCAGACTCGAAGGCCGCAGCGCCATCCGGGTCCACGAGTAGATCGCAGGCGTGAGGATCAGCAGGAGGGCCAGGAGCCACCAACGGAGCCGCGGACGGCGCCGCGACGGCCGGATCGCAGTCTCGGTGGCGGCCGACCGCACCATTGCGACGAACGCTACGACCCCGCCATGAAATCGCCGTGAGGCTCTGCTCCTCGATCTGTCATCCAGTCATGGCTACCGTGGGTTCGATGCGGGCCTTCGGGATCCCGGCGGTGGTCTCGGCCACGCTCGTGCTCGCAGCAGGCTGCGCCGGCGGCGGCGCGACGAGCACCCCGACGCAACCGCCTCCACGGCCGTTGGCCGTATACGCAGCCGGAAAGCGGATCGAGATTCTCCGCCCGGGTCAGCGGCGGTTCGGCCTGCCGGACACGGTCGAAGCTCGGCGGGGTCGAGCAAGCCTCGAGCTCGTCGTTCCGATCCGGCGCGCGCGACGCAGAGTCAGGCAAGCGCTCGCAGCGCACCGGGCGCGCGTCTCGCTGCCGGTCAACCCCCTGTCGACGACGATCGCGCTGCGTCCGGTTCGTCAGGTGCTCCACAACGACTGCGAGGCCACCGCGCTCTCGATGCTCCTTGCCGCGGCCGGCGTCCACGCCGGACAGCTCCGGCTGCAGGCACGTCTGTCGCGGAGTGGCCCACTCGACCCGGAGCCGGTCGACGGCAGCCGGCTCTTCCGGTGGGGCGACCCCGAGCGCGGCTTCGTCGGGCGCCCCGCGGGAGGCGGGACCGAAGGAGGCTTCGGCGTGTACGAGCCGCCCGTCAAGGCCCTCGCTGCACGGTATGGCCTTCATCTCGTCGACCTGCGCGGCCAGAGCGTCGCAGCGGTCCGAGCGGCCGTCCTCGCCGGCCGTCCCGTCCTCGCTTGGGTCGGGCTCGCCGCCGGGCCATACCTGAGCTGGCTGACACCATCGGGACGCGAGATCACCGTGAATCTCGACGAACACGCGGTGACGCTCGTCGGTGCGGGACCCGGCTACGTACTCGTGAACAACCCGCTCACCGGCAGGCGGGAGCGCTGGAGCGACGCGCTCTTCACCTACCGCTGGAGGCTTCTGGGACGGCGAGCGCTCGAGCTGCCCCGGTACTGAGGGCCGGCCGACGCGCGACAGCGATGGCGGCCTCGTGCTCCAGCAGCTCGATCCGCACCTGCTCGAATCCACGCGCCACGAGCATCTCCTGCCACGCCTCGGGCGTGGCGGGTTGCTCCCAGCGCCGAGCGAGAATCCGCGCGGCATTGCGGAGGATCCGGGCCACGCCCCTCGGCCCTCGTTTGAGCAGCCCCTTGACCTTCTCCCAGACAAGGCGCCGGTCACGCGGCTCGAGCGAGAGCGAGAACATCATGTCGCAGATCACGAGTCGTCCTCCCGGCCGGAGGATCCGTCGTGCTTCGGCCAGCGCGAGCTCCTTGCCCGGGTCGTCGAGATGGTGGAAGGCGTAGTTCGAGACGACGAGCGTCGCGGACTCGTCCTCGAGCGGCAGTCGGCGCAGGTCCGCGACGAGGGGCTCGATGTTGTGGACGCCGTCGGCGGCCGCCGCGTCGTCGAGCCTCTCGAGCATCCGCTCCGAGATGTCGACCGCCACGAGCTCCTTCACACGCGGCGCGAGTGCGAGGGCGAGCAGCCCCGTTCCAGCGCCGAGGTCTACGACGCGATCCTCCCGGCGTGGCTCGGCAAGCTCGACGATCCGGTCCCTGATCGCGAGGAAGGCCGGACCGGCGGCGACCTCCTCCCACACCTCGACGCGGTCGTCCCAGCGGTACGGATCCTCGCTCATGGTTCCTACGGTTGCCGCAGTGGGTGAACGGACAATGAGCCGACATGGCAAGGTCCCGGACAGCGAAGGCGAAAAGGAGGCCAAGAGATGCCAGAGACCAAGCGAACGACAACCGAAGAAGCTCGGCGGGTCGGCGACGAGATCGGAGTCGACTGGAGCCGCTTCGATCTCGAACAGTTCCGACAGGGGATGGACGTGGAGTTCGAGCACGGATCGCACGATCCGCAGACCGACGTTACGCACGACGACCCGATCGTGACGGGGAAGATCGCCCTCGCTCACATGAAGGAGTTCCCCGACTACTACGAGCGCCTCGAGCGGATGGAGGCCGACGCCGAGGAGTACTGGAGCACGCGAAGCTCCTGACCGCGCGTGGGTTACGCTCAGAGCGGTGGAGGACTACACGAGCAAGTACAAGGGCGAGCAGGTCGAGGTGGCGCTCTTCGGGGGTGAGTACCAGGAGGGCGTGCTCACGGCCTACTGCTTCGTCGACGAGGTAGCGCACATCGAGCTCAACGGACACATCCTCGTCCCGCTCCAGAACATCGCGTCGCTCCACTGCTCGAGCCGCTGCGACGCACCGCAGAACGAGGACTGGCCGCCGCGCGGCCTGCTCGAAGACGACGGGCAGGAAGACGGCGGCGGCGACGACCGCTGAGGGGCGCTAGGCATGCTCGTCCCGGCCCGCAACATCGCCAAGGCCTGGCTCCTCGTGCTGGTGCTCGTCGGAGTCTTCGCCGCTGTCGGTTGGCTGCTCGACGGAGTCCGAGGGCTCTCGATCTTCGTCTTCTGCGCTCTCCTCGTGGCGGCCGGCGCGTACTGGACGTTCGACCGTGTGGTGCTCGGCATGATCGGAGCGCGCGAGCTGCCCCTCGGCGAGGCGCCGCTCCTGCACTCGACGGTAGAGCGCCTCGCGGCACGCGCCGGGATCCTCAAGCCTCGCCTCTATCTGATCGCCGACGGGCTTCCCATCGCAGCGGCGACCGGTCGCGGCGTGCGCAGCTCCGCCGTCGTCGTGAGCACGGGTTGCGTCGCCGCCTGCCCGCCCGCCGAGCTCGAGGGCGTGCTCGCGCACGAGATCGCCCACGTGCGCCTCCACGACGTGCAGATCCAGACTGCGGCCGCCGTCGCCGCCGCCGTGCTGCTCGAGACGAGCCGGATCGGCGGCTGGCTCGAGCGTTCGCTGCTCTTCGTCCTCGCGCCGGTGGCGGCGGCGTGCGTCCACCTCCTCGTGTCGCCGAGGCGTGAGTTCGCCGCCGATCGGTTCGCCGCGAAGCTCTGCGACTCCCCGCACGGCCTCGCCGACGCCCTGGGCCGCTTCGACCAGGCGTCCGAGCTCGTCGGATTCGAAGGCACCCCGGCCACGGAGCCGCTGTTCACGATCGACCCCTTCGCCGAGGAATGGCCGGCCCGCTTGTTCGTCACGCATCCTCCGATCGAGGAGCGCGTACGCCGGCTGCGAGAGTTGGACCCCTCGCGGGGCGAGCACGCCCACAGCGAAGCCGCCGCCTGAGCGGTCCACGAAAAAGGAGCCGCTCTCGCGGCTCCTTTTCAAGCAAATCGGCGGCGACCTACTCTCCCGGGAGGTTGCCCTCCGAGTACCATCGGCCCTGGCAGGCTTAACTTCTCTGTTCGGAATGGGAAGAGGTGTCTCCCTGCCGGTATGACCGCCGAACTGTCAAGGGGACGCGCGAGCGCACGGGACCCTCAAAACTCCATAGCGACTCTGACCGGCGTTCAAATCAAGACCTCGGGCAATTAGTACGGGTCCGCTGAACGCATTGCTGCGATTACACGTCCCGCCTATCAAGGTCGTGGTCTCCGACCGCCCTTACTCCCTCGAGGGGATGGGAGCTCTCATCTCGAGGTGGGCTTCCCGCTTAGATGCTTTCAGCGGTTATCCCATCCAGACGTGGCTAATCAGCAGCGCCGTTGGCACGACGACTGATACACCAGAGGTCTGTTCGTCTCGGTCCTCTCGTACTAGAGACGACTCCTCTCAAAGCTCCAGCGCCCATGGTGGATAGGGACCGAACTGTCTCACGACGTTCTGAACCCAGCTCGCGTACCGCTTTAATGGGCGAACAGCCCAACCCTTGGGACCTGCTTCAGCCCCAGGATGCGACGAGCCGACATCGAGGTGCCAAACCCTTCCGTCGATGTGGACTCTTGGGAAGGATAAGCCTGTTATCCCCGGAGTACCTTTTATCCGTTGACCGACGGCACGTCCACCAGTTACCGCCGGATCACTAAGGCCCGCTTTCGCGCCTGCTCGACATGTCTGTCTCGCAGTCAAGCTCCCTTATGCCTTTGCACTCTACGCACGATTTCCAACCGTGCTGAGGGAACCTTTGCGCGCCTCCGTTACATTTTGGGAGGCGACCGCCCCAGTCAAACTACCCACCTGACGCTGTTCCCGCCCCGGATCACGGCAGCGGGTTAGAAGCCCAGAACACGAAGGGTGGTATCCCAAGATTGGCTCCACGAGGACTGGCGTCCCCGCTTCACAGCCTCCCACCTATCCTGGACAACGAATCCCGAACTCCAACGTCAAGCTGTAGTAAAGGTTCACGGGGTCTTTCCGTCCAACCACGGGTATTCGGCATCTTCACCGAAACTACAATTTCACCGGATCCCTCGTTGAGACAGCGCCCAAGTCGTTACTCCATTCGTGCAGGTCGGAACTTACCCGACAAGGAATTTCGCTACCTTAGGACGGTTATAGTTACCG
>CAWGAZ010000005.1:0-81260 GCA_963820725.1 uncultured Actinomycetes bacterium
GCCCAGGCGAGTTACCTGTCGCCCGGCGTCTCAGCGCGACCCGAGCGGAGGATCTCCGCGATCTTGGCGGGAGCGACGATGCCGGTCGTGACCGTTTGCTCCCTCGCCCGGGACTTCGCACCAACTTCGCATCGAACGGTTCAGGACCGCGCGAGCCCGATGGCGCGAAAACGGGAAAGACGCCGTATGCAGCATCTTCCTCGGGAAGCGGGTGGCGGGAATCGAACCCGCGTAACTAGCTTGGAAGGCTAGGGCTCTACCATTGAGCTACACCCGCGGAGCGCTGGGTACGGTAGCGAGATGCACCCCTCGGCGGAGGCGATCGTCCTCGCCCCGGCGCTCGCGATCGGGCTCGCCGTTGCAGCCCGCGGCGGCACGATCTCGCAGCAACGCGTCGCCGCCGGAGCGCTCGGCGTCCTGCTCGTCTTCGCCGCGTTCTTCACGCCGCTCGAGCCGCTCGCGAACCACACGTTCCTGTGGGCGCACCTCCTGCAGAACGTCGTCCTCGCCGAGTGGGCCCCCGCGCTGCTCGTGCTCGCGATCCCGCCGCGGCTCGCCGACCGGGCGTCCGGGTTCCCGCTCTTCCGGCCGTTCGTGGCGTTGCCGCTGTGGCTCGTGGCCTACTACACGTGGCACCTCCCGCTGATCTACGACGCTGCCCTGCGCCGCCCACATTCACTGCTCCACGTCGAGCACCTCACCTACCTGCTCGCGGGTGTCTGCCTCTGGTGGCCGGTCGTGCACGGCAGGAGCTCGGCAGGCGCGAAGGCCGCCTACCTCTTCGCCGCCTTCGTCCTCGCCTCCCCGCTCGGTCTGCTGCTCGCGTTGATCCCGCGTGCGATCTACCCCTTCTACGTCCACGCTCCGCGGACCTGGGGCCCGCGGCCGCTCGTCGACCAGCAGATCGCCGGCGTGACGATGGCTGCCGAGGAGGCGGTCGTCTTTTTCGGCGCCTTCACGGGCTTTCTGCTGCGCTTCCTCGCTGACGAGCAGGCAGGCGGGCTGCTCAGTCCGAGCGCGAGGGGACAAGCTCGCCACGAACCAGGACGAATCGGGGCGGGCAGATTCGAACTGCCGGCCTCCCGGCCCCAAACCGGGCGCTCTGACCAGGCTGAGCTACGCCCCGACGAGGCCTCAGTCTAAGGCGGTCACTCCGACTCGATGAGCGCGCGTAGCTCGGAGAGCTTCTCGCCGCGCAGCTCGTCGCGCTCGCCACGGTCGAGACGGGCCAGGAGGCTGCGCACGAGCGGAGCGAGCTCGAGCGGGTTGAAGGGCTTCGTGACGTAGTCGATCCCGCCGATGTCCAGCCCGCGTGCCCGGTCGCGGAACTCCGCGCGTGCCGTGAGGAAGATGATCGGGATCCCCTGCGTGCGATCGTCGTCGAGCAGTTCCTCGGCCACCCGCCAGCCGTCGAGCCCGGGCATCATCACGTCGAGGAGCACAACGTCGGGGTGCTCGTCCCGCGCCAGATCGAGCCCCGTCGTGCCGTCGGCGGCCTCGAGCACGTGGATCCCTTCCGCCTCGAGATTGACGCGGCAGAGGAGCCGAATCGGCGCTTCGTCGTCGATCACGAGCACCCGCGTCTCGCCCGCCGAGTTCACCGGCTGCTTATACCCATCGGAATCGGCTGTCATGCTCGTTCCTCGGCAGCCGCGGCCGGCAGCTCAAATGCAAACCGCGATCCTTCGCCCTCCTGTGACGAGACCCAGATGCGGCCGCCCATCGCGGCGACGAGACCGCGCGCGATGAAGAGACCGAGCCCCGTCCCGCGTGCGCCGGCGCGTTGCTCGGCGTCGGAGCCGCGGTAGAACTTGCGGAAGATCTCCTCCTGCTCCGACTGCGGGATACCGATCCCCTCGTCGGCCACGCTCACCTCCACCGTCTCCTGCCGCCGGGACGCGCCGACCGTCACCGTCCCTCCGTCCGGCGAGTAGCGGAGAGCGTTCTCGAGCAGGATCGAGCACACCTGGCGCAGCTTCTCGGGATCCGCCCGTGCCGCGAGCGGCTCTTCGGGCAGGTCGACGACGAAGCGATGGCCGTTGAGCTCGGCAGCCGAGACCGTCTCGACGACCTGGCCAACGACATCGCACACGTCCGTTTCGGCCAGGTTGACCTGGAGGTCGCCGGTGTCGAGGCGGGCGACGTTGAGGAGCGTGTCGACGATCGACGTCAACCGCTGCGACTCGGACGCGATGTAGCGGAGGAACGTCTGACGCTCCTCCTCGCCGAACATCACGTCCTGGCGCAGGAGGGTCTCGGCGAAGCCGTAGATCGAGGTGAGCGGCGTGCGGAGCTCGTGCGAGACCGTGGTCACGAAGTCCGACTTGACCTGCTCGACGAGCCGGTCGCCCGAGATGTCGCGGAACGCGAAGATGCGGCCCGCGACGGCTCCGAGCGGGTCGCGCATCACGGCCTCGGTGACCGACAGCCAGACCTCCTCCAGCCCGCGCATGATCGGGACGAGCCGGTCGCCGCGCGCGCTCCCCTCCGGCCCTTCGAGACTCCGTTGCAGCACGTCGACCGGCGTCCGGCCGAGCGCAACGGCGGCGGCGACGCCGGTGATCGCCTCGGCGGCGCTGTTCCAGAGGACGACCCTGCCGTCGCGGTCGATGGCGACGATCCCCTCGGCGATGTTGGCGAGGATCGCGACCGACCGCTCCCGCTCGAGCGCGACGCGCTGGTAGAGCTCGGCGTTCGCCAGCGCGGCCGACGTGCTGGCGGCCACCGCGAGCAGCGCCTCGATCTCCTCCTCGCGCCACTCACGCGGAAGGGTGGCGTAGACGGCGAGGACACCCAGCGTCGTTCCCTCGGCTCCGGCGACGGGCACGCCGAGGAACGCTGCGTGCCCCGCCCGGAGCATCGGGTCAAGGCTGAGAAGGCGCTCGTCGTCGCCTGCCTGTACGAGGGCGATCGGGCCGCCCGATTGCACGACGTCGCCCGAGAGCCAGCCGCCGGCCGGGCTCGCCGACCCGAGCGCGGCCTCCGCGCCCTCGCCGTCGGCGGCGGTGACGACGAGCTCGTCCCCGTCGAGCAAGCGGAAGGCCGCGGCCTCGGCGTTGACGAGCGCCGGCGCCTGCTGGACGACCTCGTCGAGCACCGCTGCCGGATCGAGCTCGCTCGTGAGCAGCCGCCCCGTGCGCGTGAGCTGCTGCGCGAGGGCACGGGCGCCACGCTCGGCCTCGAACAGGTCGCTCCGTTCGAGGGCACCGCGCGTCGCGTCTGCGAGGTGGCGGGCGAGCTCGAGATCGTCGTCGCTGAAGGAGCGCGGCTCGGCGAAGAAGATGAGCACGAGCCCCCGCCCCGCGTCGCGTGGGGCGTCCACAGGAACGGAAATGAGCGAGAGGTAGCCGTTCGCCCCGGCTGCGCCGCGCAGGTCGGGCAGCAGCCGCTCGTCGTTCGCGATCGAGGAGGAGACGATGATGCGCCCCTCGCTGGCGGCGCGGAAGAGGGGGCTCTGCTGTCCCCAGGCCCGCTCGGCCAGGATGTCGCGCAGATCCGCCGGCAGCTCGTACGTCCCGACCGCTTCGAGGCGCCCGCTCGAGGGCACGAGCACTGCGGACGAGCTGCCTCCGAGTGCTTCGGCCGCCGCCTGGGCGACCGCTTCGAGCGTCGCAGCGTGCGAGAGTGACTGCCCGAGCACCGAGGCGATCCGGTAGAAGCCGCGCTGGATCCGCGCTTGCCGCTCGCTCTCCGTGAACATCTCGGCATTCCGGATCGCCAGCGCCGCGAGACCCGCGAACGCCTCGAGGATGTTCGCATCCCGGGCCACGAAGCAGCGGCCCTCGCGCCGGCCGACCCCGAGCACGCCGCGCACCTCGTCGCTCCAGAACATCGGCGCGGCGATCACGTCCGTGAAACCGCTGTACGCCGGATGGGGAACCGATGCCGCGATCTCCCCGTACGCGCTCTCGATCAGCGGCCGCCCCTCACGGACCGCCGCGCCGGCGAGGCCCTGTCCCAGCGGGAACTCAAAACCGAGCAACCGTCGGTCGAACCCGTGCACGGCGACACAGCGAAAGCGCTCACGCTCGCTGTCGACGAGGTAGCAGTCGGCGGCATCGGCGTCGAGGAGCTGTGCGAGCTGGTCTGCCAGCCGCTGCAGCACGACCGGCAGATCGAGCTCGCTGCTGAGCACAGTGTGCCGCCCGGAGCAGGGCGCCTTGCTGCGCGAGCTGCTCCTCGTTCCGCTTCAAGGCCTCTTCGAGCGCGACGCCGGCGCGCAGCCGTTCGAGCGCCACGGCCGCCTCCGAGGCGAGCGTCTGCATCACCGCGAGCTCCTCGTTCGAGAAGACCCGAGGCTCGTCGAGGGTCGCCACCGAGATCACGGCAGTGACCCGATCCTCGACGAGCAGCGGGACGAACGCAGCGCTCTTCGCGCCGACCGCGGCGGCGAGGCGTGAGCTGATGACTCCGGAGCTCTGTGTGTCGTAGACCGTGAACGCGGTCGCCTCGAAGACGGCGCTCGCGATCCCGGACGGCTCGTTCTCGAGGTCGAGACGCAGCTGAGGCCACCATTCGACGTCCTCGCCGCCGGAACGCGCAAGGTACCCGACCGCCTCATGCGCATCGTCGGAGACGTACGTGAGCGCAACGAAGCCGACGTCGAAGAGCGCGGCCAGCTCGTCGAGCAGTGTCCGCGCCACCCCGTCGACGTCCGCGCTCCGCGCGAGCACGTCGGCGACGCGGCTGACGCTCTCGAACTCCCTGGTCGGGTCGGCTCGGCGCGCGTGCTGCTCGCCGCCCCGACGAAGGATCGCAGGCAGGAGCATCAGCGCGGCCGCGGCGCGGCCGAGCGCGCGAACGGTCGATGACTCATGTGGGCTCCGCACTGGGCGGTGGGGATTCTACGGAGCGGCGTCCGGACGGGCCAGAATTCGCCAGAGGAGGCGTTTCCAGAAATGGAAAAGCCCGCCGCTCGGGGGTCGGTGCGGCGGGCTCTCCCGATTGCTCCCCGCAAGACGTCGTAGACGCCGCGGTTCGCATCGCCCAGTGGCAGGGAGGGTAGAGCGCGTCTGCGAGTCGGACAATGGGCCGTACGGCCCATCTTTGCAACGCACACGGTTCATGTTCGTGCGCGGGAAAGATCGCGTCATGCGGGACTTCTCACCCCCCGCTAACGCCTGCCTGGCTATCGTGGCCGAAGCCGTGGTGAAACGCCTTCTCCTCGCCTCGCCGCGAGGCTACTGCGCGGGCGTCGAACGGGCGGTGGAGACGGTCGAGCGCGCCCTCGCGCTTTACGGGAGCCCGGTCTACGTTCGCAAGCAGATCGTCCACAACTCGCATGTGGTCGAGGACTTGCGGGCTCGCGGCGCCGTCTTCGTCGACGCACTCGGGGACGTGCCGGAAGGAGCGACCGTCGTCTTCTCCGCGCACGGCATCGCCCCGGCCGTGCGGCGGGAGGCGAAGGAGCTGCGCTTGCAGACGATCGATGCAACCTGCCCGCTCGTGACCAAGGTGCATGCGCAGGCAGGCCGTTACGCCGAGGCCGGCTACACCGTCGTCCTCATCGGACACGCGGGGCACGAGGAGGTCGAGGGAACGCTCGGCGAGGCGCCCGAGGCGATCGTGCTCGTCCAGTCCGCGTCGGACGCCGAGACCGTGTCGCTTCCGGCCGATCGCCCGCTGGCCTATGTCACCCAGACGACGCTCTCCGTCGACGAGACGGGCGAGATCGTCGCAGTGCTGCGCCGCCGCTTCCCCGGGATCAAGGGACCGGCCCGCGAGGACATCTGTTACGCGACCTCCAACCGGCAGTGGGCCGTGAAGGAGCTGCTGCCCGAGATCGACCTGCTGCTCGTCGTCGGCTCGCCGAACTCGTCGAACTCGCTGCGACTCGTCGACGTGGCGCGAGCCGAGGGGACTCCCGCCTATCTCATCGACGACGTCGGCGGCATCGACGAGAGCTGGCTCGAGAGCTGCGAGACCGTCGGCCTCACCTCGGGCGCGTCTGCTCCCGAGCGGCTCATCTCCGACGTGTGCTCGTGGTTCGCGGCCCGGGGTGCCGAGGTCTGCGAGCAGGAACCCGTGCACGAGGACGTGAGCTTCAAGCTGCCGGTCGAGTTGCGTCGCGCCGAGCGCGCCGCGGCCTAGCTCTTCTCGAGCGTCAGCTCGTCACCTGCAACCTCAATCTCGGTGGCGAGCACCTCGCGAGCCACCCAGTCGCCGTGAGCGACGACGGTGCCGCTTTGAACTTCGGGGACCGTGAGAACGATCCGGTCGGTGAGCTCGAAGCCCTGCTCCTTACGGAGCGAGTTGACCCGGTGGATGAGCTCGTACGCCTCGCCTTCGAGCAGAAGCTCGTCGTCGAGGTCCAGGTCGAGCGCGACCGTGACGCCGTCCGCCGACGCCACCGCCCAGCCCTCACGCGCCGCCGTGCTCGACGAGGACCTCGTCCGCCTCCAGCTCGCGTCCGCCCACCCGGAACCGGCCGTCCGGCAGCTCCTCGAACTCGCCCGCTGCGAGCGCCTCGCGCACGGAGCCGAGCTCCTTGCCGAGCTTCGGACCGAGCACGGGCAGGTTCGGCTTCACCAGCAACTCGACCGCCTCGACGGTGCCGAGCTCGACGTCCTTCACACGTAGCTCGTCCGCGATCTCGTCGAGGTGGCCGCCGACACTCGCACCTTCGACGACGAGCCGACGCAGAGGCTGGCGCAGCTTGATGCCCGACGTCGAGCGGGCCTGACGGCCGAGCTCGACGACGCGCCGCACGGCGGCGATCTCGTCGAGGAGAGCCCGGTCCGGCTCGGCGACCTCGGGCCAGCCGGCGAGGTGCACCGACTCGGGCCCGTCGAGGACGAGCGTGCGCCAGAGGTGGTCGGTCACGAAGGGGAGAATCGGCGCGAGGACGCGTAGCGGCTGGACGAGCGCGTACCAGAGGGTCGCGAACGCGACGTCGTCGTCCCCGTCCCAGAAGCGTCGCCGCGAGCGGCGGATGTACCAGTTCGAGAGGTCGTCGAGATACGCCTCGAAGTCGCGCATCACGTCCGGCGACAGCCAGCGCTCGTAGCCGGCGGCGGCGTCGGCCACGAAGGCGCGCGCCCGCTCGACGAGCCAGCGGTCGAGCGGCTCGACGGCCGCCGGTTCGAGGCTCTCCCACGTCGGCCGGAAGCCGGCGATGTTCGCGTAGTCGACGAAGAACTTGACGGAGTTCCAGAAGGTCAGGAGCTTGCGCTTCAGCTCCTCCGCCGGGCCGAATCCGAACAGCAGGTTGCGGTCGGGCGGCTGCGAGCAGTACTGCCACCGCATGACGTCGGCGCCCATCCGCTCGAACGCCTCCTCGGCAGGGATCGTGTTGCCCCACGACGCGTGCATCTCACGGCCGGTCTCGTCGAGCATCTTCTCGTAGCCGAGGACACGCTTGAACGGCGCCTGGCCCGTGAGGACGACCGACATGAAGAGCTGCGAGTAGAACCAGAGCCGGATCTGCTCGCGCATCTCACTCACCCAGTCCGCGGGGAACCACTTCTCCCAGTACGCGTGATCCGGAAGGTCCGCCTTCGTCAGCCCGCGTGCGGCTCCCGTCCCGTTGCCCTCGTCCACCCACTCGTCGCTCTGCCACCCGAGCGTCGAGAACGGGACGATCCCGGCGTCCAGCCAGACGTCGCCGACTTCCTTGATCCGCTCCACCGGCTCGCCGCAGTCCGCGCACCGCACCGGCACACGGTCGATCCACGGACGCCGGAGCTCCTCGAGCTGCTCGAGCCCCGACACGGCACGTTCCTCGAGCTCGCGGCGTGAGCCGATCACGTTCACGTGCCCGCACGCGCACGGGTAGAGCGGCAGCGGCAGGCCGTAGTAGCGGCGGCGGGAGATGTTCCAGTCGCCCATGTTGCGGAGCCAGTCGTCCATCCGCTTCCCCATGTACTCGGGGGTCCACTCGACCGTCGCGTTCGCGTCGAGCATCTGCTGCCGCAGCACTCGGACGGAGATGAACCAGTCGTCCGCAATACGGAAGATCAGAGGCGTGTGGCAGCGCCAGCACTCGGGATAGCGGTGCTCGTGGAGGCCCGCCTCGACGAGGACGCCCTTCTCCTCGAGGTTGCCGATGATCTGCTCGGCTGCCTCGGTCGTCGACAGACCGTGCAGCCAGCCGAAGCTGTCGTAGAAACGCCCTGACTCGTCGACGGGCTGCACGACCTCGAGCCCGTGCACCTGCGAGAGCTCGAAGTCCTCGTTGCCGCAACCGGGCGCGATGTGGACGATGCCCGTGCCCTCGTCGAGCGAGACCTCGTCCCACGGGATGATGCGATGCTCGACCTGCGTGATGTCGTCGAACGGGCCGCGGTACGTCCAGCCGACGAGCTCCGCCCCCGCCAGCTTTTCCTCGAACGCCTCTTCGGGGTAGCGACCGACCGCGACCCACTCCCCGTTCGCGCGGCGGCCGTACTCGACCTCCGGATTGACCGCGGCCGCGACGTTGGCCGGGAGCGTCCACGGCGTCGTCGTCCAGACGACGAGGTACTCACCGGCGCGATCGAGCAGCGGAAGTCGGACGTAGAGCGACGGGTCGGCGCGATCGACGTAGGAACCGATCAGCTCGTGCTGGGAGATCGACGTCCCGCAGCGCGGGCACCACTCGGTCGAACGATGCCCCATGTAGAGCCAGTCCCGCTCGTGGACGCTCTTCAACATCCGCCAGACGTACTCGATGTTGGTGTCGCTGAATGTGAAGTAGTCCTTGCCCCAGTCCATCCACTGCCCGAGCCGGATCGAGCCGCGGGTCAGCGCTTCGGACGACCGCACGACCACGTCACGGCAGCGGCGCGCGAACTCCTCGAGGCCGAACTCCTCGATCTCGCGCTTCGAGTTGAGCCCGAGCTCGCGCTCGACGCCGACCTCGATCCAGAGCCCCTGCGAGTCGAAGCCGTTCTGGTAGCGCTGGTCGAAGCCGCGCAGCGCCTTGTAGCGCTGGAAGACGTCCTTCAGCGTCCGGCCCCAAGCCGTGTGCACGCCGAGCGAGAACCTGTTCGCGGTGACAGGACCGTCGATGAAGGAGAAGGTCGGCCCGCCCTCGTTCTGCTCGCGCAGCTTCGCGAACGTGCCCTCGGCCTCCCAGCGCGCGAGCATCTCCTGCTCGAGTCCCGGATGATCGGGTTTGTCCGGCAGAGGTTGGAAGATTGGCTCAGGCATCGGGAAGGCAAGTCTAGGCCGACGCGTTAATGACTATGGGAACCCTGGGTACAGGGTCCTACACTCAAGAGACACCGAAAGGAACCAATGACAACGAACGTCACCGACTCCACCTTCGACACCGAGGTCCTCCAGGCGGACAAGCCTGTCCTCGTCGACTTCTGGGCCGAGTGGTGCGGGCCGTGTCACGCCGTGGCGCCCGTACTCGAGCGTATCGCCGACGAGCACGATCTCAAGCTCGTCAAGGTGAACATCGACGAGAACCAGGATCTCGCGATGCGGTACGGGATCCAGTCGATCCCGAACATGATGCTCTTCGAGGGCGGAGCGCCCAAGGCCTCCGCGGTCGGCGCGATGCCGAAGGGCATGCTCGAGCGGCAGCTCGGCTTCGAAAGCTGAGAGAGCGCGGCGGCACTCGCCGCGCTCTCACACCCTCGAGGGATGCGTGCTACTCCGCCGGCTGTGCGGGGTCGTGATCTTCGACGAAGCGGATGAAGTCGGCGTGCTTGGCGAGATACGCCTCGAGCTCCCCGAGGCCCGCGCCCGCCCAGTCCTCGAGCCAGGTCTCGGCGATGTCGTCCTCGATCCGATGGAACCCTCGCTCGCTCATTCCTGCGCATGATCGACACGGAATCGGACAATGCCTATGGGCCGTTCGGCTCAACTTCGCGGACGGCAGGACCTAAGCGATTCGAGGAGGAGGAGTAGCTACGCCGCGCCGTTCTGCCACCCAGCACGAGCTCGCGCGGATCGAGTTGCTCGCCGGGTTGCCGGGCGAGACGCTGACCCGGCTCGGGCAACGCATGGAGCGCGCGGAGGTCGCACCCGGAACCGTGCTCGTGCGGGAGGGCGAGTCCGACGATCGCTTCTACGTCCTCCTCACCGGGCTCCTTGCCGTCAGCCAGCGCGACTTCGGCGCGCGCGGTGTCCTCCGCCCCGGTGACTACTTCGGCGAGGTCGCTCCCGCGATGTCCATGCCGCGCACTGCGACCGTGTCCGCGATGACTCCCGCGGTCGTGGCGAGCTGCGACCGGGCGACCTTCGACGAGCTGGTGCGGCCGCTCTTCGCCGACGACGACTAGAGCTCGGCGAGCACGGCGTCGCTGAAGACCGGCCAGGCGTCCTTCGCCCAGTCCCCGAACCGCCGGTCGGTGAGGACGCCACACGCGACTCCCACATCGGGATCAACCCAGAGAAACGTCCCGCTCGCGCCGAAGTGACCGAAGGTGCGCCCGGAGTTGCGGGAGCCGGTCCAGTGCGGCGACTTCGCGTCGCGCAGTTCGAACGCGAGACCCCAATCGTTCGGTTCCATCCGACCGAGACCCGGCAGGACACCCACCAGACCCGGAAACTGGACGGCTGTCGCCTCGGCGAGCGTCTCGGGCGCGACAAGCGTTGGCCGGACGAGCTCGCGGCCGAGCGCGAGGAGGTCGTCGAGCGGTCCGCCGTAGCCGTGAGCCGGTGAGCCGACGAACCGTCCGGCGAGGCCGAGCGGTTCGGCGACAGCCTGGGCGAAGTAGTCGGTGAACGGCATCTCCGCGCGCTCCCGGAGCAGGCGTGCGGCGAGCTCGATGCCCGTATTCGAGTAGATGCGGCGCCGCCCAGGCTCCGAGATCGGCTGGTCGCCGTCGACCGGGAGGCCGGATGCGTGCGAGAGCAGGTGACGCAGTGTCGCGCCGGGCGGGCCTGCCGGCTCGTCGAGGTCCACCGTTCCCTCCTCGACCGCGACGAGTACGGCAAGACCGGTCAGGAGCTTCGTGACGGACGCCCACGGGAGCACGACGTCCCGCGGCCCGCGAGTTGCGACCACTCCGTCGGCGCGCGCGACTCCCGCGGCAGCCACGCCTGCGTTCCAGCCGTCGATCGCCCGGAGCGATTCCACCGCGCGGGATACTAGGAGCGTGGAGCGCGCAACCGTCCCCGCGGTGTCGCCCTTCGCGGAGACGGTCGGCTACTGCCGCGCCGTGCGCGACGGGCGGCACATCTACGTCTCGGGGACGGCTCCGGTGGGGATCGACTCGGACGACGCGTACGAGCAGGCGAGGCGCTGCCTCGCGATCATCGTGGACGCGCTTCGAGAACTCGGCGCCGGCCCCGAGCACGTCGTCCGCACGCGCATCTACGTCGTCGACCCGGGCGACTGGGAGCCGGTCGGGCGAGCGCACGGCGAACTGTTCGGCGAACACCCACCCGCGTCGGCGATGCTCGTCGTCGCCGGTCTGCTCGATCCGTCCTGGAAGGTCGAGATCGAGGCCGACGCGCTGCTTCCCGAATGAGACCGAGGGGATAATCGTCAGAACATGAATGATTCGTTGATCCCGCCGTCGATCACGGGCAAGGGCTCGACCTTCCCGCCGGGCGGGAGCGTGCTCGACCACAAGTTCGGCGCGAGCGACCCTTACACGCTCGGGGTCGAGGAGGAGTACATGCTCCTCGACAGCGAGACCTTCGACCTCGTCCAGCACATCGACACCGTGCTCGCCGCCGTCGCAGGGCACGAGCTGGAGCCTCGCATCAACTCCGAGCTGATGCAGTCGGTGCTCGAGGTGGCCACGCCGGTCTGTCACACGCCGGCCGGCGTCCAGCAGCAGCTCCTCCGGATCCGCCGCTACGTCACCGACATCGCGCGAGAGAAGGGCCTGCGCGTCGGCTCGGCCGGCACGCACCCGTTCTCGCTCTTCGAGACGCAGCGGATCACCGCGAAGGACCGCTATCGCGCCCTCGTCGACCAGATGCAGTACATCGCACGGCGGGAGCTCATCTTCGGCATGCACGTGCACGTCGCGGTCGACGACCCGGAGAAGGCGATCCAGGTCGTCAACGGCCTCATCGCCCATCTCCCCGAGCTCGTCGCGCTCTCGGCCAGCTCGCCGTTCTGGCGGGGCGAGCCGACCGGACTCCGCTCGTCGCGCCACATGGTGTTCGCCGCCTTCCCGCGCTCGGGACCCCCGCCGCGCTTCCGCGACTACGCCGACTACGCGCAGGTCGTGAACCAGCTCGAGAAGACCGGCTGCATCCAGGACTACACGCACATCTGGTGGGACATCCGGCTGCACCCGCGGTTGGGGACGATCGAGATCCGGATCTGCGATGCGGTAACGCGGCTCGAGGACGTGATCGCGATCACCGCGTACTGCCAGGCGCTCGTCAAGCACTACGCGGGGCTCGTCGACCGCGGCGAGGAGATCCCGTCGTTCCACCGCATCCTCACGACCGAGAACAAGTGGCTCGCCGCGCGGTACGGGCTCTCGGCGCCTGTGATGGACCTCCACACGGGTCGCCGCAACCGGCTGCCGGTGGCCGCGCTCGTCAGGCGGACGCTGCAGACACTGCGCCCGCATGCTCGCGATCTCGGCTCCGAGGACGAGCTCGCCGGCATCGAGGAGATCCTGCGCCGCGGGAACGGCGCCGACCGGCAGCTCCACGTCTTCAACACGAACCGCGACATCGTCGAGGTGACGAAAGCGATCGCCGACGCGACGGAAGTCGCACCGGAGCCCGAGCCCGCGGCCGCTGCGTAGGATCGATTCGATGCTGGAGGTCGGGGAGAAAGCGCCGCTCGACGCGGTCGTGTGGACGACGCCGCGCGAGCGTGCGAGCGTCGGCGACCTGATCCACGACCGGCCGTTGCTCCTCCTCTTTTACCTCTTCGACTGGTCCTCGACCTGAACGAACGAGCTCGAGCTCCTGCGTGACAGGAGAGCGGAGCTGCAGGAGGCCGGGGTCGAGCCGTTCGCGATCTCGCGTGACTCGCCATACACGCACGTCGCCTGGATGCAAGCACTCGATCTCGACTTCCCGCTCCTCTCCGACTGGAACGCCGACGCGACCCACGGCTTCGGCGTCGCCTACGAGCACAACGGCATGCGCGACGTCTCGCGTCGCAGCGCGTTCCTCGTCGATGTTGAGGGCGTCGTGCGCGGTGCGTGGGCCTACGAACCGAGCGAGTTGCCGGACCTCGACGAGCTGATCGCAGCGGCCCACGACTTGTAGTCGTCCGCCCGATCGCGTTTACTCGCGCGCATGGATACCCCGCACGCCACCGAGCCGCCTGCCGAGCGCGGGCTGCCCTCGGGACCAGTCACCGCCGCGGTCGGTCTCACGGTCGCGATCGTCACCCTCATCTTCCTGTTCGAGTCGAACCTGGTTCCCTCGAACTGGTACGGGTTGTTCAAGGTCGTGCACGTGATCGGCGCCGTCGCGTGGGTCGGCGGTGGGCTGATCCTGACGATCCTTGCGATGCGGGCCGAGCGCTCGTCGGATCCCCGCGAGATGGCAACGATCGCGAGACAAGCTGCGTTTGCGGGCGAACGGGTCTTCGCCCCCGTCGGCCTCCTCGTCTTCCTGATGGGGATCGCCATGGTGATCAACCTGCACCTGGGCTTCGGAACGTCGTGGATCGTCATCGGTCTCATCGGCTACGCGATCACGTTCTTGACCGGCCTCCTGGTGCTCGGGCCGCTGGCGAAGCGCATCGGGCAGCTGATCGAGACCAAAGGCCCGGAGGCGCCCGAGACGCAGGCGACCATCCAGCGCATCCTCCTGCTCGCGCGCGTCGACATTGGCGTGCTCCTGCTCGTAGTCGCCGACATGGTCTTGAAGCCGTTCACGTAAGCGTCGGTTGACATGTGACCTTTTGGTCACGTAAGATTCGGCGCGTGGACGACGACCAGGTCTTCAAGGCGCTCGCCGATCCAACGCGGCGGCACCTCCTCGACCGGCTCTTCGAGCGCGACGGCCGCACGCTCACAGAGCTCGAGTCCGAGCTAGAGATGTCTCGCTTCGGCGTCATGAAGCACCTCCGCGTCCTCGAGGACGCCGGACTCGTCGTCACCCGCCGGGAGGGCCGGGAGAAGCTCCACTTCCTGAACCCGGTGCCCATCCGGCTCATCCACGACCGGTGGATCGACAAGTACACCGAGCACCGCGTCGCGGCGCTCGCAGATCTCAAGCACGAACTGGAGGACAGCGCATGACCACATTGACCGCACAGGCGACGCAGGTCTACTCCGTCTTCATCCGCGCCACGCCGGAGCAGATCTGGGACGCAATCACGCAACCGGAGTTCACGCAGCAGTACTTCTTCGGCGCGCGCATCGACGTGCGCGACGGCCGCCGCTTCTGCGCGGTCGGCGATGCCGAGTGGAACGAGGAGGTGTTCGAGGCCGACCCGCCGCGCAGGCTCGTGCACGGCTGGACGGCGGGCTACGACGCCGATCTGGCAGCAGAGGCGGAGAGCCGCGTCACCTGGGAGATCGAGCCCCAGGACGGCGGCATCACGAAGCTCACCGTCGTGCACGACCAGCTCGAGGGTGCGCCGAAGACGGCGGAGAGCGTCGCCGGCGGCTGGATGTACGTGATCAGCGGCCTGAAGACGCTGCTCGAAACCGGCAAGCCGCTCGTCGGCTGAACCGGGCTGCGCGAACGCGGCCGCCGGGAGCGATGAGTTTCCGGCGGCCGCACGGTCTTCTTCCCAGAGAGGTCGCCGGATCGGCAACACTCTCGCCAAGTCCCACGAACGCCGAGGAGTGAGTCGATGCCGAAGACACTGCTGACCGTAGCTACCCGCAAGGGCACCTTCCTGGCCGAGAGCGACGACCGTCGCGACTGGACGATGCGAGGCCCGTACTGCGAGGGATGGCCCGTCTACCACGCTGTCTACGACGCCACTAGGGGGGACATCTACGCGGCCGCCGCCAGCGAGTGGCACGGCTCGGCTGTCTGGCGCAGCAGCGATCTCGGCGAGACGTGGGAGCACTCGAGCGAAGGCCTCTCGTACGGCGACGGCGACGGCCGCAAGATCTCGAAGGTCTCGACGCTGGCACGGGCGGGCGACCGGTTGCTCGTCGGCGTCGAAGCGCCGGGCATCTTCGAGAGCCGCGACGACGGCAAGTCCTGGTCGCTCCTGTCGACCCTGTCCGGCCAGCATGGCAGCGAGAGCTGGGACGATCCCGCGAACCAGCCGCCGGGGCACCTCGGGATCTCCGGCTTCGTCACCGAGCCGAACGACTCGGACCGCTTCTTCGCGATCGTGCAGGGGATCGGCGCGTTCGAGACCGAGGACGGCGGCTCTTCGTGGACCCCGCGGAACAAGGGTCTTCGTCGTGACTGGCCCGCCGACTACGAGGACGTCGGCTTCTGCGTGCACAAGCTCGTCCGCTCCTCCGACCCGCAGCGCATGTACCAGCAGAACCACGTCGGCATGCACCGCTCCGACGATGCCGGGCAGTCGTGGAACGAGATCACCGAGGGCTTGCCCGGCGACTTCGGCTTCGCGGCGGCAGTCCATCCGCACGACCCCGAGACCTTCTACGTCGTCCCGGTCGACGGGGGCCACGGTCGGACGATGCACGACGGCCAAGCCGCCGTCTGGCGCACGCGCGACGGCGGCTCGAGCTGGCAGGACATGCGGCAAGGCTTGCCGCAGGAGAACGCGCATCTCGGCGTCCTGCGCCAGGGGATGACGATCGACAAGCACGACATCCCGGGGGTCTACTTCGGCACGAGCACCGGGCAGGTCTTCGCGAGCATCGACGAGGGCGACACCTGGACCGAGATCGCGAGCTACCTGCCGTCGATCTCGTCCGTCGACGTGGCGATGCTCGACTGACGTGGCGGACGTCAGGCTTCCCGGGACCCTGACGCCGCTCTTCCCCGGCCTGCCACGCCGGGTCGAGGTCGATGCCCCGACGGTGCTCGCGGCGATCGACTCGCTCGAGGCGCAGTGGCCCGGGTTGCGCGACCGGATCGTCGAGGAGGGGCCGGCCCTGCGCCGGCACCTCCACGTCTACGTCGACGGCGAGCGCGCCGGACTGGAGACACCGGTCGCGGAGCGCTCGCGCCTCGACGTCATCGCCGCGATCAGCGGCGGCTAGCTCTGGGTCGCTGCGCCGCGGCATCGACCGCACCGCGAAGCCGGGCAGACTGCATCCGCACGACGATGACGGCATCGCCGTTGGCGATGCGGATCGCCTGGCTGCCTCTCACGATGAGCGTGCCTGCAGCCGTGCTGCTGCACCTCGTGCAGAGCACGCGCGTCACTGCGGGCGCACTGTTCGTGGCGCGGATCCTGAGCAACGTAGCCGCCGGCCCTCGGAGCGCCGGCAGGCGCAGCTGCCAGGCCAGTCGCCAGTGATGACCCCTCCGAGGAACAACACCGGTCAGCCTCGTTCCGCCGACGCTCGTTGCGAGCGTCCCGTTGAAGTCCCCGTTCGCCGCGGTTCCAGCCACCGGTGCGAGACGGGCGTGGAGACGGAACGAGAGCGTCGGCATGGCCGCCGCCGCGCTTCCGGACGCAATCGCCGCAACGGCGAGCCCGGCCAGCAGCACCCTCGTCCGCGCGCTTCGTGTCCTGTTCATGGCACCTCCTCCTGCGAGCGGTACCTGCGCCGTACCCGATCGTACGCGAGCTCAAGCCGCTAACCATCGCGACGTTGTTCGGAATGTTTTAGGATCGCCCGGCTGAGCGAAGGGGTGTCGCCGGCTGCGGGGTGACCCGCGACCGGCTTACGGCCTGACACCGAAACAGCAGGACCGACCGCCTGGGAGGAAATATGAGGCGATTCACACCTCCGCGTCGCGTCAGCGCGGCGCTGGTGGGTCTCCTCCTCGTCGTCGGAGCAGCCGTCATGTTCAGTGGATCGGCTGCCGGAGGCTCGACGACGCCGGAGGCGAGGGGCGCGCTGGATTGCAACGGGTGGAGCAAGATCCAGCAGACCCTCAAGTCCACAGGAGCCTGTACGGACGTTCGCGGTTTCGCGGGCGTCAGCAACGCGAACAACGACGACGGGCGCTTCTACGACAACGGCCACTACATCGGCCACGACGAGCCCGACCTGACGTTCCTGTCGAGCAAGGCGGGATCCGGCAACAACGTGACCTGGAACGAGACGTTGCCGCGGGATCCGGCGAGCCGTCCGACGGCCGACAGTCCCGGCAACGACGTGACGCACTTCTTCGATCTCTCGGTTGCGCCGTGGTTCTCGATGGCGCTGTGCAACCCGAGGTCGTATCCGCTGAATCCGTGCACGCCGAACTCGGACAGCAATGCCCCGAAGGGTCAGTTCACCGGCGGCGGCAGCTCGTTCCTCGAGGTGCAGTTCTATCCGCCGGGCGAGGCGCCGTTCTTCGACAACGTCAGCTGCGACAACTCGCACTGGTGCGCCTCGCTGCACATCAACGACCTCGAGTGCACGTTCGGCTTCGACAGCTGCAACGCAGGCTGCGAGGAGCCGACGAACTTCGCGTTCATCCAGAAGAACGGCGTCCCGACGGGTCCGCCGAGTCCTCAGGAGGCAACGCTCGCGACCTACACACCCAACAGCCACACGCTGCTGATGAACCCGGGCGACAAGCTCAAGGTGCATATCTGGGACGCACCCGCTCCGGGGGGTGGTCACGCGCTCGAAGTGCAAGTCGATGACGCGACGACGGGGCAGACGGGCTTGATGCAGGCCTCGGCTGCGAACGGCTATCAGGCGACGGGGATCGCGGACTGCTCGGGCAGGCCGTTCAACTACGAGCCCGCGTACAACACCGCCTCGAAGGGCAACTACGTGCCCTGGGCGGCGCTCCAGACCGACATCAGCACCCAGTTCGAGATCGGTCACGCCGAGCCGTGCAAGAACCTGTCGAATCCTGCCACCGACGGACTGCTCGACTTCACGGCCGGGGATCCGTTCTGGCTCACCTGCAATGGGCCGTACGAGTCGTCGACCTCGAGTGACAGCTCCTCGGGCAACCCGGAGGGCTTCGGCGGTGACGCGTTCTGCTATCCGCGAGGTGACACGCACCCGGCGCTCAACCAGTTCGGGATCCACTCCGACCCGAATACGCAGACGTTCTGCCTGGCCGAGCTCAACGGCGGCGACCTCGACTTCGACGGAACGCCCTACTGGCCGGATTGGCCGACTCAGATCAATCCGACGCAGAAGAACCCGGGAAGCTTCGTCCAGTCGGCGCCGTTGTCGAGCGGCGGGAAATACGCGCAGTCGTTCTTCCAGACGGACGTCGCGCTCAGCGAGGAGCCGTGTGCGGAGAACTCCCCGGCCGGCTGCACGGTTCCGCCGGACGGGCCTGGCAAGTTCTATCCGTACTGGAGCACCCAGGGAGGCGGCGCGAACTGCAAGATCCTGTTCGGGAACGTTGCCAGTGGTAACGAGGTGAAGAACTACGGCAAGTCCGCGCAGTACGGAAAGGATCTCGTCGGTGACATCGGATACGACGAGTTCGAAGGCAAGATAGGCCCGGCGGTCTGCGGAGCCTGAATCGACGGAAGACCAATACGGAGGGCCTGCAGACGCAGGCCCTCCGTACTTCGCAATCCGGTAGGCAATGAGTCACATGTGAGGTTGCGATCGGCCCCTCGCGAGTAGGTCGCTCCGGGGGGCCGTCGCCCATTCAGGGCGCCGACGTCCCGCTACCAACCCTTCGTGCGGTGCGCGTGTGGCCGCCCCGCCACGCGCACCCTGGCGTCGACCGCCAGACAGCGTTCGGGCAGTGCGAGCACGGGGTTCAGGTCGAGCTCGACCACCTCTGGCAGCTCGTCGACCAGCAGGGAGAGACGCAGGAGGAGGTCGACGAGCGCGCCCTCGTCGGAGGCCGGAGTTCCTCTGAAGCCGGCCACGAGGCGGCCGGCCTTGCCGGAGCGAACGAGCTCCTCCGCATCGCGGTCGGTGAGGGGCGCGAGCCGGAACTGCGCCTCTCCGATCAGCTCGGCGAGCACGCCGCCGGGACCGAAGGCGACGAGGGGGCCGAAGACGGGATCCTGGACGGCGCCGGCCAGCAGCTCGGCGCCGCCGCGCACGAAGGGCTGCACGAGCAACGGCCCGCCGATCTTCTCCGCTGCGGCGCGAACCGCGTCGTCGTCGCCGAGGTCGAGGATCACACCGCCCTCCTCGGTCTTGTGGGCTCCCGGCGCAGCCGTCTTGAGAACGACGGGATGACCGAGCTCGCGGGCCGCCTCGATGGCAGCGTCCGGAGTCTCGGCGAGGCGCTCGGGTACAAGCGGAAGCCGGTAGGCGTCGAGCAGGCTGCGCGTGCGATCCGGATCCAGCCAGCCGCCGCCGGCCGCGACTGCGTCTCGCACGACAGCCTTTGCTGCGTCGAGGTCGCACTCGAGCTCCGGTGCAGAACCGGCCGGTTGCCGGAGCCACTCGCCGCGCTCGGCCGCACGCCCCAACGCCCGCGCTGCAGCCTCCGGATAGTCGAAGGCCGGTACGTTCGCCGCACTGCGCAGGCTCGGCGGCCCCCCGTTCGCGCTGACGAAGACGCAGAGAACGGGCTTGTCGACGGCCGTCGACGCCGCGCGGCTGATCGCGGCCCCCACCTCGTCCTCGTTGGTCCCGACGGTCGGTACGAAGAGGACGATCGTGGCGTCGAAGGCGGGGTCGGCGAGAACGTGCGGCAATGCGGCGGCAAAGCTCGCGGCCGTCGCTCCGCCCAACAGGTCGATCGGGTTCGCGCTGCTCCCCTCGACCGGCATGACCTCGGCCAGCGCCGCGCGGGTCGCCTCGCTCGGCTGCGGCAGCTCGAGTCCGGCAGCCTCACACGCGTCTGCGGCGAGAATGCCGAGCCCGCCGGCGTTGGTCACGAGCGCGACGCGGCGCCCGCGCGGCACGGGCTGGGCGGTGAGGAGCGCGGCCACGTCGATCAGCTCGTCCAGCGTCCGCGCGCGAATCACGCCCGCCTGGTGGAAGAGCGCGTCGACGGCGACGTCCGATCCTGCGAGCGCAGCCGTGTGCGAGCCTGCGGCGCGACTGCCGGCGCGCGTGCTGCCGCCCTTCAAGGCGAGGATCGGCTTGCGTCGCGCCAGCCGTCGCGCGATGCGCGAGAAGGCTCGCGGGTTGCCGAACGACTCGAGGTAGAGGACGACCATCTCGGTCTCCTCGTCGTCCTCCCACCACTCGAGCAGGTCGTTCGAGGAGACGTCCGCCTTGTTGCCGACCGACACGAACGAGGTGACTCCGAGACCGGTCGCCTCGGCCCGCTCGAGCAGCGCGAGCCCGAGCGCGCCGCTCTGGGAGGAGAAGCCGATCTTGCCGGGCGGGAAGCTGCGCGGCGCGAAGGTCGCGTTGAGGTGAACCGACGACGAGGCGATGCCGAGGCAGTTGGGCCCGAGCAGGCGGGCTCCGTGCTCGCGGACGAGCGCGAGCAGCCGCTCCTGCCGCTCGGCGCCCTCGCTGCCCGTCTCCGCAAAGCCGGCGGAGATGACGACGAGGGCGCGAACGCCGGCGGCGAGCGCATCCTCTGCGGCCGGGAGCACCTGCTCGCCGGGCACGCAGATCACCGCCAGGTCCACCGTTTCCGCGATCTCCGCGACGCCGCTATAGCCGTGGACGCCGGCGACGGAGTCGGCCTTTCGGTTCACCGGGTAGACCGAGCCCGCGAAGTCGCCGGCGAGGATGTTGCGGAAGAGCTCTCCGCCGATCGAGCCGCGCCGCTTCGACGCTCCGACGACCGCGACCGAACCCGGACGGAAGAACGGCTCGAGCGAGGCGCGCACGGCGACGTGGTCGCGGGCGGCGACCTGTTCGCGGTAGCCGCTCGTCGCCGCGATCGGGAACCGGATCTCGAGCTCGCCACCCTCGCCGGCGCGTGTCACCGTGAACCCGGCGTCGCGAAACACCCTGAGCATCGCGTTGTTCTCGTGCAGCACCTCGGCGACGAACTCCTCGATCCCGGCCGCCGCAGCCCTGGCCGCGAGCTGCTCGAGCAGGCGCGTCCCGACCCCGCGCCCCTGATACCCGTCGGCCACGGCGAAGGCAACCTCGGCGGCGCGCGGATCGCGCAGCCGGACCCAGTTCGCAACGGCCACCGTGCGGCCGTCGAGCGACGCGAGCAACGCGCCGCGCTCCTGCCAATCGGGGGCGAGCACCGGCTCGACGAGCTTCGGGCCAAGGGCGGGGAAGCCGTGGAAGCGGAGGTAGCGGCTGTGCTCCGAAAGGTCGGAGAAGAACTCGATCAGCGCCTCGGCATCCTCCACGGCGGGCGCCCTCAGCCGGAGCGTCGACCCGTCGCGGAGGATGACGTCGGTCGCGTCGACCTCGGTGGCGGCGGTCACGCGACCGCCACGACCTCGTGCGACTGCTGCCCGCGCGTCGGCAGCCCGCGGCCGCGGACGACGAGGACCGGGCACGGCGCCGTGTGAACGAGCCGGGTCGAGACACTCCCGGAGAGGAAGCGATGGGTGGCGCCCCAGCCGTGCGAGCCCACGACGATCAGCTGCGCATCGCGCTCGCCTGCGATCCGGCAGATCTCCTCGACTGTGAACCCCTCGGCGAGAACGGTCGAGCACGGCACGTCGGCTGCGCGCGCGGCTGCGTCGACGCTCGCCAGGAGCTTCTGCACGCGACCGCGCTCGACCTTGGTGAGCTCTGCGACGACGTTCGAGTAGCCATAGCCGGCGTAGCCGACCGCAGGCACCGCCACATGCGCGACGGAGACGACGAGCAGCGGCGCGTCGAGCCTCAGTGCCAGTTCGAACGCCTCGTTCTGCGCCTCCAGCGCCGAGGGCGAGCCGTCCGTTGCGAACAGGATCGGTCTCCGATCGCTCATCTCAGCCTCCTTGTCCGAATTCATGCACACAGTGTCCGGCCGCGCCTGGGTGGTCGCATCCGGGCGAGACACTTGCGCGCTGCGGAAAAACCGCATGGAGAGGGCGGCGCCCGAACGTGCGACGCCGCCTCTCCCGCGGAAGGAGCTACGCGGTGACCGGCACCTCGTGCTCCTCGAGCAGCTCATGGCCGACCTTCGTGGCCTCGAGCACGACCTTGAGCGCGTGGCTCTCGGCCGCTGCTCCGAACACGTCGTACGCCTCCTCGGCTTCCGCAAGCGCGAAGCGGTGAGTGGCGAACGGCGTCGGGTCGAGACGTCCCGTCTCGATCAGCTTGAGGAGTTTCGGCGTCGTGGTCGTGTCGACGAGACCCGTCGTGATCATGACGTCGCGGATCCACAGCTTCTCAAGGTGGAGCGTGGCGGGATGGCCGTGGACGCCGACGTTGGCGACGCGGCCGCCCGGCCGGATCAGATCGGTGCAGAGCTCGAACGTCTCGGGCACGCCGACCGCCTCGATCGCGACATCGGCGCCGAGGCCGCCGGTGAGCTCCATGACCTTCGCCACCGCGTCCTCCTGGCCGTTGTCGATCGCCACGTCCGCGCCGAACTCGATCGCTTTCTCGAGCCGTGACGCGTCGAGGTCGATCGCGACGATGCGGCCCGGCGAGTGGAGCTTCGCGGTCATGATCGTCGCGAGCCCGATCGGGCCGGCGCCGACGACCGCGACCGTGTCGCCCGGCTCGACGCCCCCGTTGAGGACGCCGACCTCGTAGGCCGTCGGGAGGATGTCCGCGAGGAACAGGACCTGCTCGTCCGACAGCTCGGGCGGCACCTCGTACACCGACGTGTCGGCGAACGGCACGCGGGCGAGCTCCGCCTGCAGGCCGTCGATCAGGTGGCCGAAGATCCAGCCTCCACCGCCGGTGCACAGCCCGTAGCGGCCTTCCTTGCAGAACCGGCAGCGACCGCACGACGTGATGCAGGAGACGAGCACGCGGTCTCCCGGCTCGAGCGTCGTCACGGCATCTCCGATCTCGACGACCGTGCCCACGGCCTCGTGGCCGAGAATCGTCCCCGGCGTCACCTCCGGCACGTCTCCCTTGAGGATGTGGAGATCCGTGCCGCAGATCGTCGAGGAGCTGATCCTCACGATGGCGTCCGTGGGCGCCTGGATTACCGGGTCGGGCACGTCCTCCCAGGCTCGTTGCCCCGGGCCGTGATACACAAGCGCTTTCATGTCGCGCCTCCTTTCTCACCGAGTCTCGTCCGGCGCCAGGTCGGCGGCATCGGCGGCGTCGCGGAGCGCACATGCGGCTTATTCGGTATCGCCGGCCGAGGTTAGGCTCCCCTCATGGACGCGCTTTCGGTCAGCGAGGGACGTCTGCGCGCATTGTTCGCGGCCGGGCTCGCGGTCACCTCGGAGCTCTCGCTCGATGCGCTGCTGCACCGTCTCGTCGAGGCGGCGGCCGAACTGACGGGCGCGCGGTACGCCGCGCTCGGAGTGATCGACGCGAGCGGCACGGAGCTCGAGCAGTTCGTCACCCACGGTATCGACGCCGACCTGCGCGCAGAGATCGGGGCGCTGCCGCGCGGGCGCGGCGTCCTCGGCGTCTTGATCCGCGAGGCCACGCCGCTGCGCCTGCACGATCTCGCCGAGGATCCGCGGTCGGTCGGATTCCCGCCGGGTCATCCACCGATGCGGAGCTTCCTCGGAGTCCCGATCTCGCTACGAGGCGTTGCCTACGGCAATCTCTACCTCACCGAGAAGGGGGGTGGCGAGGACTTCACCGACGAGGACGAGGAGCTCGTCACGCTCCTCGCCGGCCAAGCCGCGGTGGCGATCGAGAACGCCCGCCTCTACGAGGCCTCGAACCGCTGGTCACGTCAGCTGCAGTCGTTGCAGGAGGTCGGCAACGCGCTCGCCACCGAGACCGACCTCGATCGCCTGCTCGATCTCATCGTGCGGCGGCTGCGCGAGCTCCTCGGAGCACGAATCGTCGCGCTCGGGCTGCCGAGCGGGAGCGACGAGCTGCGCTTCGCCGCCGTCGCCGGCGCCGGCGCCGAAGAACTGCTCGGCACGACCATCTCCCGTTCCGAGTCGAAGAGCGGCGCGGTTCTCGAGCGCCGGCGAAGCGAGCGCATCGACTCGGTGATCGACGATCCGGAGGTGCACCAGGAGACCTCGAGGCGGCTTGCAGCCCGCACCGGCATGTGGGTACCGCTGATCGCGCGCGACCAGGCGATCGGCGTGCTCGAGATCCACGACAAGGAAGGTCCCGACGCGCGCTTCTCCCACGACGACTTTCGTCTGGCCGAGACCTTCGCGGCCCGCGCCGCCGTCGCGGTCGAGTTGTCGCAGCGCGTGGCGCGAGATGCTGTGCGCCGTGTCGTACAGGGCCAGGAGCTCGAGCGTCAACGGCTCGCACGCGAGCTCCACGACGAGACCGGTCAGGCACTGACCTCGATCCTGCTCGGGCTGAAGCCACTCGAGGACGCGCTAGCCGACCACCCCGCGCGCGCCGCCCTGGCCGAGCTCCGCGAGCAGGTCGTGAGCGCGCTCCAGGACGTACGCCGCCTCGCCGTCGAGCTCCGTCCCGCGGTGCTCGACGACTTCGGCCTCGTACCGGCGCTCGAGCGGTTGGTCGACTCGTTCGCCGAGCATTCGGACGTCCGGATCGACTTCCACTCCGCGCTCGGCGAGACGCGGTTGCCGAGCGAGGTGGAGACTGCGCTCTACCGGGTCGTGCAGGAGTCGCTTACGAACATCGTCAAGCACGCCAACGCTGAGAACGTCAGCGTGTCGATCACTCGACGCGGGTCGGACGTGGCCGCCGTGATCGAAGACGACGGAGCCGGGTTCGACCCGAGAACCGTGCGCGCCGAGGGGATCGGTCTGCTCGGCATGCGCGAACGGCTCGCCCTCGTCGACGGACAGCTGGAGGTCGAGACGCGTCCTGGCGCCGGCACGACGGTCGTGGCGAAGGTGCCGCTCCAGTGAGCATCCGCGTCCTGATCGTCGACGATCATGCCGTCGTCCGCAGCGGCCTGGGGCTACTCCTCGCTGCGGAGGACGACATCGAGCCGGTGGGCGAGGCCGGCAACGCGCGAGATGCCGTGTTCCAGGCACGGGCGCTCAAGCCCGACGTGATCCTGCTGGACATCGTCATGCCCGAGCAGACGGGCCTCGACGTGCTGCCGCAACTGAAGCACGAGAGCCCGGACGTGAAGGTGCTCATCCTCTCGATGCAGGACGAGCCGCGCTACGTCCGCGAGGCGTTCGCGGCGGGTGCGAGCGGCTACGTCCTCAAGGAGGCCGCCGACATCGAGGTCGTCGCGGCCGTGCGCGAGGTGGCAGGCGGCGGCCGCTACGTGAACCCCGAGCTCGGCGCGCGGCTCGTCTCCGCCGACGCCGAGGCGGCGAAGCTGGCCGAGGCGGATCCCCTCTCGGATCGGGAACGCGAGGTGCTGCGCCTGCTTGCGCTCGGGCACACGAACCAGGAGATTGCGAAGCAGCTCTACATCTCGGTGCGCACGGCCGAGACGCATCGAGCGCACATCATGCAGAAGCTGCGGCTGCAGACCCGGGCCGACCTCGTCGCCTACGCGCTCGATCGGGGGCTCCTCGAGGCCGAGTGACCGGCCGCGGGCTTACTCGTCCGCCCCGTTGAGCAGGTGGTGGAAGGCGGCGCGGATGGCACGGTCCTCCTCGACCGTGCTCGCAGCCTCGAGCCGCCGGCGGATGTCGAGCAGCCACGACGCCAGGGCGGCATCGGCCCGTACGCCCAACCGCTCGAACGCACAGCGCCCGTCGAGTGCGGCACCGCCGGGCTCCCAGAACGGGCACGCATCCTCGGGGCAGGCTTCGGACTTGCCGACCGCTGCTGCGAGCGAGCAGAGCTGCGTCTCTCGAGTCTCCATACGGCCATGGTCGCCGTCCACGCGGCGGGAGGCGTCGTACGGGGCGCGGATTCTCTGTGCGGCTTTTCCGAAAGGCGTGAGGGCCGCCTCGCGGCGGCCCTCACTGTCCTGCGGTGGAGTCGGGGCTCTTATGCCACTGGCACCGCGGGAGTCTTTTCGATCTTCGCCTTCTTCGCGAACGAGAGGACCGTCTGCGGATTCCGGAGCGCCCCGAGGCCCGCGAGGATCCCGAAGCCGATCCCGGTGAGGAGAAGGGCGATCCCGACCACGATCCCGAACAGTGCGATCCGCGAAGCCATGAAGCTCATGTTCAGGGCGTTCGTGAGTGCGGTCTCGCTGATCCAGACCTGCCGAGCGCCGTTCTGCATCGGCTGCTTCGTCTGGGGATCGATCGCGGCGAACTTGGCGTTGTCCGTGCCGCCGCCCACCATCAGCTGTGACTTCGGCGTTCCGGGCTTCGCCGTGTAGATGCCCATCTGGGCGTACGTGTAGCCGCCCGTTGCCTCGAGCGCGTGGATGTGCATGTACTGCGCCATCGCCTGCGCCTCGGGGCCGGTGTTGATCGTCTTGCCGGCGATGTTCATGGTCGGCCACTGCTGGACCGCCGACGCGATACCCGCCTTCTGTGCCTCGGCCTTGATCGCCGAGGGCGTCATGTCCGATCCCGCGACGATGTACTCGTGCGAGAGGCTGTTGTTGACGGTGTTCTTTCCGTTGACCCCCATCGCGATGGCGACGACGCCAAATACGACGAGGATGGCGGCTGCGATGAACCCGCCGATCTCCAGTGCCTTGCGCATGTCCCGACTCCTTTCGAAACCGTTCTGCATTTCGGTCAGTTTCGGGCGAGGGCGCACGACCGCCATCCGGGCGGCCACCGAAGTCGCCGTCAGGACTTCCCTCGGCTCACTTGCGGGGAATCCCGGATGCGAGAAGACAGAGCTACGGCGTGACGGCCGCCTCGGGCGGCCAGCGCCACTCGGCGACCTCGGGCGAGTCCTCGCCGTTCTCGCGCGCGTAGGCGCGCGCCCGGAGCCGGGCATCCTCCATCTCCTGGCGCAGATGCCCCGCCCGGTCGGCGAGCCCCGGCACGCGGTCGATCACGTCGACGACGAGGTGGTAGCGGTCGAGGTCGTTGAGCATGACCATGTCGAACGGCGTCGTGGTCGTGCCCTCTTCCTTGTAGCCGCGCACGTGGAGGTTGGCGTGGTTCGTGCGCCGGTAGGTGAGCCGGTGGATCAGCCACGGGTAGCCGTGGTAGGCGAACACGACCGGGCGAGAGGTGGTGAAGAGGGAGTCGAACTCGTGGTCGGGCAGCCCGTGGGGGTGCTCGCTCTCGGGCTGGAGACGCATGAGGTCGACGACGTTGACGACGCGCACCCGGAGCTCGGGCAGCCGCTCGCGGAGAATCGCGGCCGCGGCGAGCGTCTCGAGCGTGGGCACGTCGCCGCAACAGCCGAGGACGACATCCGGCTCCCCGGCGTCGTCCGATGACGCCCAGTCCCAGATCCCGATCCCGCGCGTGCAGTGGAGGATCGCCTCGTCCATGGTCAGGAACTGCAGCGCCGGCTGCTTGCCGGCGACGATCACGTTCACGTAGTGCCGGCTGCGCAGGCAATGGTCGGCCACCGAGAGGAGGCAATTCGCGTCGGGCGGGAGGTAGACGCGGATGATCTCGGCCTTCTTGTTCACGACGTGGTCGATGAAGCCAGGATCCTGATGCGAGAAGCCGTTGTGATCCTGCCGCCAGACGTGCGAGCTGAGGAGGTAGTTGAGCGACGCGAGCGGCCGCCGCCACGGGATCCCGTGCGTGACCTTCAACCACTTCGCGTGCTGGTTGAACATCGAGTCCACGATGTGGATGAACGCCTCGTAGCAGTTGAAGAGCCCGTGCCGTCCCGTGAGGAGGTAGCCCTCGAGCCAGCCCTGGCACTGGTGCTCGGACAGCATCTCGACGACCCGGCCGCTCGGCGCGAGGTGCTCGTCGATCGGTTCAACGCGCGCGTTCCACTGCTTGTCCGTGACCTCGAAGACGCCGCCGAGCCTGTTCGACGCGGTCTCGTCGGGCCCGAAGATGCGGAAGTTGTCGGGATTCGCGCGCACGACCTCGGTCAGCCAGCTCCCGAGCACGCGGGTCGCCTCGGCCGTCGTCTCACCGGGCTTCTCCACCGTGACCGCGAAGTCGCGAAAGTCCGGCAGGTCGAGGTCACGCAGCACGAGCCCGCCGTTCGTCTTCGGGTTGCCCGACATCCGGCGCTCGCCCTCGGGCGCGAGCGATACGAGCTCCGCGCGGAGCGCGCCGTCGTCGTCGAACAGCTCCTCGGGCCGGTAGCTCCGCAGCCACTCTTCGAGCTGCTGGAGATGCCCCGGGTTCGTCCGGACCTCGGCGAGCGGGACCTGATGTGCCCGCCAGGTCCCCTCCACCTGCAGCCCGTCGACCTCGCGCGGGCCCGTCCAGCCCTTCGGCGTACGGAAGACGATTGCGGCGCGCCGGTCGTCGAGCGCGCGGTCGAGCAGCTCGGCGAAGCGGCCGTGGATCGAGAGAAAGTCCTCGTCGTCGAAACCGGCCGTGAAGACGAGCGGCTCGTGCCCGTAGCCGCGCAGGAGCGACGCGAGCTCGTCGTCGGGGATCCGCGCGAGCACGGTCGGGTTCGCGATCTTGTAGCCGTTGAGGTGGAGGATCGGCAGGACGCGTCCGTCCCGCTCCGGATTCATGAACTTGTTCGAGTGCCAGCTGGTTGCGAGCGGCCCGGTCTCCGCCTCGCCGTCGCCGACGACGCAGGCGACGGTCAGGCGGGGATTGTCGAAAGCGGCCCCGTACGCGTGCGAGAGGGCGTAGCCGAGCTCGCCGCCCTCGTGGATGGAGCCGGGCGTCTCGGGCGCGGCGTGACTCGGGATCCCACCCGGGAACGAGAACTGCCGGAACAGCGCGCGTAGACCGGCCTCGTCGCGCGACACGTGCGGATAGAGCTCGCTGTAGGTGCCCTCGAGATACGACTGCGAGACGACCGCAGGGCCTCCGTGGCCGGGCCCACAGACGAAGATCGTGTCGAGGTCACGTTCCCGGACCGCGCGGTTCAGGTGCGTGTAGAGGAAGTTCAGGCCCGGCGTCGTCCCCCAGTGGCCGAGCAAGCGCGGCTTCACGTGCTCGGGCCGCAGCGGCTCGCGCAGGAGCGGGTTGTCGAGCAGGTAGATCTGCCCGATCGAGAGGTAGTTCGAGGCGCGCCAGTACGCATCCAGCGCGCGCAGCTCGTCGTCGGTCACGAGAATCCCCTTCCATCGACGTCCTGGTTGTCAACGCGGGCTCCACGAGCCTCAAGCTTCACCTCGTCGCCGGGAACGAATCCCGGCAGGTGGACGAGTTCGTCGCGGCGGACGCGGTCGGCCACCGCGTCGTCCACGGCGGGCGCCGCTTCGTCGGCCCGACGCTCGTGGACGGCGCGGTAGAGCAGGCGATCGAGGAGCTCTCGGTGCTCGCGCCGCTCCACAACCGGCGCGCGCTCGAGGAGATCCGCCGGGCACGCGAGGCGCTGCCGGACCTGCCGCACGTGGCCGTCTTCGACACCGCCTTCCACCGCACGCTGCCGGCGGCTGCCTCGACCTACGCGATCCCTGGGCGGTGGCGCGACGAGTGGGAGGTGCACCGCTACGGCTTCCACGGGATCTCCGTACAGTGGGTCGCCTCGCAGCTGGCAGTCGAGCGCCTGGTCGTCTGCCACCTCGGCGGCGGCTGCTCGGTGACGGCGGTGCGGGACGGACGTTCCGTGGACACGACGATGGGATTCTCACCGCTCGAGGGGGTTCCGATGGCCACCAGGTCCGGCTCCGTCGATCCCGCCGCGCTTCTCTATCTGCTGCGCGAGCGGCTGCTGACGGAGGCGGAGCTCTCGCAAGCGCTCGAGCACGAGTCCGGGCTGGCCGGACTCTCGGGCGGCGGGTCGGGAGACGTGCGGGAGGCCTCGGCGCTCGCCCTCGACGTCTTCGTCCACCGTGTCGCGGCCGCCGTGGGGGCGATGGCGACGGCCTGCGGGGGGATCGACGTCCTCGCCTTCACCGGCGGGGTCGGCGAGCACGCCGACGGTGTGAGGGAGCGAATCGTCGAGCGCGTCCGCTTCCTCGGCGACTTCCAAGTCCAGGTCGTCGAGTCGCGGGAAGAGCGCGTGATCGCAGCAGAGACCCGCCGCCTGCTCGAAGCCTGAGACCCGCTCGCTCAGGCCGAGGCGAAGGTCTCGCGGGGCCCGAGGCCGGCCGCGATCGCGCGGGCGATGTCGAGGGTGGAGATGACGCCAATTGGCCGGTGAGAGCCCGGGTCGGTCACCGCCAGATGCGCGATCCCGTACTGGGCCATCAGGCTGCCGGCCTCGGCGATCGAGCTGTCGGCCGGGACGCTGACCAGCGGAGTCACCGCGGTCCCTCCGGCGGTCAGGGAATCGAGGTCGAGCTGGGTGGCGGCGACGAGATCCAGGTCGGAGACGACGGCCCAGAGCCGCGGCTCCTCACCGGGTTCGTCCGCGTGCTCGAACACGAAGACCGCGTGTACGCCGAACGTCGCCATCATCCGCGCCACGACCCGGAGCGGCGTCTCGGGCGGGCAGCTGATGACACCGCGGCTCATGGCGTCTGCGACGGTCGCCGCCTCGAAGGCGACGGGCAGCTCCTCGCGGCGTTGTTCTGCGTACAGCATGGGCGGATCGTCGCCGCGCGCCGCCGAAGCCGCATCCGGGTGAACTACGGAACCGGGGCCTAGCTGAGTCCGGCGTTCCTGCGGTCCGTGAACCAGCCCCAGATGAGCGCCAGCAAAGCGAGCACCAGGAACGCGGCGAGGAAGCCCCAGGCGTAGATCGCCTTGAGGAAGATGAACATCACGATGAAGAGCACAATCGCGCCGGCGACGAAGAGGCCCGCCATCTTGAACCAGAATTTCGCTCCACCTTCGTCCATCTCAGCCTCACGATCTCCGGCGTAGTCGCGGGCGGCATCACCCGCTCGGGATGATCCGGTCCACGGCGCGGAGCCGTGTCGACGGTGCGATAATCGGCGCTGGCGTGTCCGCTCAGCAGCCGCCTGCACCTGCTACCCCGGCGTCGTTTCGCCGACTGCGGTGGTTTGTCCTGGGAGGGGCCCTCGTCGTCGGGGTGGGCCTCGGGGCAGCGATCGCCGTTCTCCGACCTTCGAACACCAGTCCGGTCGTGGCGAGCTCGGCTGTGTCCGGTCCGCCGGTGACCTGGCCGGTCGGGAGGAAGCTCGCACCAGCGTTCACCTTGCGGAGCGAGAGCGGCGCTCCGATCTCGCTGAAGCAATTCCGCGGCCGCCCGGTGATCGTGACCTTCATCGATCCGCTCTGCCGGAACTTCTGCCCGCTCGAGGCGAAGACGCTCGACCGTGTAGTCGCCGGGATGCCTGCCTCGCAGCGGCCCGCGATCGTCGCCGTGAGCACCAACCGCTGGGCTGATGCTCGCGCGAACCTCTTGCTCGACAAGACCAAGTGGAGTTTGCCGAGTGACTGGCACTGGGCCGTGGGGGCACCCGCAGCGCTCGCCCGCGTGTGGAAGGACTACGCGATCGGAGTCAGCGTCGCGACGAGGACGATCGCCGGGATCAAGGTGCACCGGATCACCCACACGGAGGCGGCCTACGTGGTCGATCCGAGCGGCCACGAACGCGCGCTCTACCTGTATCCCTTCCGCGCGCAGGACGTCGAAGGCACCCTTCGATCGCTCGCACGTGCGTAAGGCCGCGCTCGCACTGACGACCGCCCTCCTTGCAGCCGCCCTGGTTCCGTCGGCCGCGTCCGCTCACGTCGGCCGGGTCCCGCCGGCGGCAACCGACTATCTCGCGCGCGTCTCATCGATTCCCCCAGGCCTCACCGCCCGGGTGGTCGACGGCGACCAGGCGATCTGGATGCGCGTGAAGCCGTCCCTGACCGTCGTGGTCACCGGTCTCCGCGGAGAGCGGTACCTGCGCTTCTCACCGTCCGGCGTCGCCGTCAACACGCGGTCTGCGACCTGGTTCCTCAACCGCGTGCGTCCCGAGGTCGTCCCGCGAGGGCTCACAGCGAGCACGCCGGCGAACTGGAAGCTGCTCACCTCGCACCACTCGTGGATGTGGCACGACGGCCGTCTGCATGCAGCCGCTCTCTCGGCGCATCCGGCCGGGAACGTCTTCGTGGGCCGCTGGACGGTCCCGATCGTGGTGGACGGCCGAGGCACGTCGATCCGAGGTGGTCTCTGGCAGTCGGCGCACGCTTCGCTCCTCTGGTTCTGGCCGCTGCTCGTGGCTGCTGCGTGCATCCCCGCGCTGCTGAAGCTACGAGAAGCGCGGCTCGAGGCTCAGGTCAGCGCGATACTTGCCGCCGTTGCGCTGGTCTCCGCGACGACCGCCCGCCTCGGTCGTGAGCTCTACGGACGGCCGACGGTCTCGTCCTGGCAGCTCGTGCTCGTGGGCTCCACCTGTCTGATTGCCATCGGTCTGGCCGCTCTCTATAGCCGCCCGACCTGGCGCGCGCTGGGCGGAATCGCGATCGGGATCGCTGCGGCCGCCCAGGGGCTCGAGCTCGTCTCGACGCTGCGTGACGGCTGGGTTCTGGCTGTGGTTCCCGCCTGGCTCGAGCGAAGCGCAGCGGGGATCTCACTCGCGTCGGGTGTCGCGCTGGTTCTGATGTCGCTCACCCTCGGAATCGGCGACCGCACCGGGGAGCCCGAGCCGCTAGCGCAGCGCTGAGCGGGCCGCACGGCGCCTGACCACGAAGAGCGCCGCAACACCCAGCAGGATCGCTGCGACGACGGCGACGATGATCTCGGCCCGACTCGTGCCGCCGCTCGGCTGATTCGCAAACCCGGGGCCTCCGCTCGTCGACGCCTTCACGCCTGACGCTGCGGCGAGCTTGACCACTGCCTTCGTCGCCGCGGTCGCCAGGCCCTCCGGAGTCGGGTCGACCTTTATCCCGGCAATTGCCCGGTAGCCGGCGGCCGGGTTGTGCTTCCACTGCGCGAAGCCGAGGCCCTGCGGCATCACCACGAGAAGCCGGGTCGTGGTCTTGAAGCGACCTCCCGAACAAGAGCCACCCCACCAGCACTTCGAGTCTTCGATATCGAGAAACTTCGCGTACCCTCGCGGCTCGCCGAAGAGTCCCGCGAGAGAGCCCAGGTCGTAGCTGCTCCAGATCAGGGCGACCTTGATCGGGAACCCTTGCTTGTTGGCCGAAGCGACCGCGGCGATGAGCTCTCGCTGCTGTGCGGGCGGGATCTTGGCGTCGTATGAGAGGAAGACCGGCTGCGAGACGAGGTAGTCGCTCGCCGGGTCGCCGTCCGCCCTCGCGAGCGGCGCCGCGATCCCGGCGAGGAGAGCGCAGAGGACGAGACAGATGCCGACGCGCGTAGCCTGCTGCCGATGTATCTGCGTCCCCTTGCGCTCGCGGCGGTCGTTGCCGTCTCGGGACCCGTGCCGACGCCGGTGGGAAGCGGCCCCCGCTACCAGCCGCCTGCGAGATCGCCGGCCGCACGATTCGCCTGCCGCCCGGCGCCGCTCGATGCGGGTCCGCGTGTTCACGTCGAGTTGTTCGCTCGGCGGCGTGTCGTGATCGTCCCGGCTGCGATTGGGCTCGAGCGGGCGCATCTCCGGCTGGGCCGCGTGGTCCGCGCGGGCTGTCGCGGTCGCGTGTGGACACTCGATCCGAGTGGGATCGTCGACTACGAGGGCGCCTCGACTCTCGGTCGCCTCTTCCGCGCCTGGGGCCAGCCACTCGGCATGCGTCGTCTCGTGTCGTTTCGCGGCCTCGTTTCGGTCTACGTCAATGGGAGCCAGCGTCGGGGCGACCCGCGCAAGCTGCGGCTCCGGCCCGGTGCGGAGATCGTGCTCGAGGTCGGCGGCTACGTCCCACCCCATCGCAGCTTCCTCTTCCCGCCTCGCTGACCGCGGCCGCATCATCCGCCTCCCAGCACCGTGCGCAGCACATCGATCGCGACGACAGCGGCCGCGATGCCGCAGCCGAGGGCGACGAGGGCGGCAAGGAGGACGAGCGGAGCGGGCGCGGTGCGGTTCACGTCACGTGGAGGGTGAAGGGCGCGGTGACCACGTGTCCGTGCTGGTAGGTCAGCAGGAACATGCGCCAGTTTCCGGCCTCGGGGAGGAGCACGCCGATTTTGAGTATGCCCGGAGCGGCCGAATGGCCCGTCACGCGCACGTTGCCGAGCGCCGAGAAGCAGTAGACGGCACCCGGTTTGCAGACATGAGTGTGCGAGTAGGCGAGCGAGCCCTGGTGGAAGAAGATCGCGTGCGCGAGCGCCCCGCGCCAGGTCGTGAAGTTCACCTTGTGTCCCGCCGGGTCGGTGACGCGAACGACGAAGAAGGTCGGCTGGATCGCTTTCAGATGCGGGTGCCCCTGAACGGTGAAGTGGTAGCCGTCGACGACCTCGGTCGACCGGTAGGAAGGAAGCGGCTTCGGGTGGTAGTTGCCGCGCACGGTCACCCATTTGAAGAGCTGAAAGTTGAACGGGGTCGTCGGCCCGGTCACCTTCGGATAGGCGTCGACGACGATCCGATAGCGGCCGGGGGTCGGGAACGTGACGGGCACGCTGACCCGCCCATCGGCCTCTGCGTCGGCGTCGATGTACTGGACATGGCTGTCGTCGCTGCGGACGACGATCAGATCGACTCCCGCGTGCGGGTCGCAACACTTCTTGTACCGGGTCAGCGTCTTGCCCGAAGGAGTCCGGATGGCAAAGGAGACGACGGTCCGCCGTCCCGGCATCACCGGAGCACCGGGCTTGAACCGGGTCAGCCCGAAGATGTGAGCGGGTAGGACCGTCGGGCCGGTGCTCTGTGCACCGGAGCCCCCGCCACAGCCCGCGACCACGGCAACGGCTAGGAGCGAGGCGAGGGCGATGAGCGAGCGATGGTGCGACATTCGTCGGAATCTCCTTCCGCTTCTTCGGATGGGCGTCCTCAGCCGCCGGCGCGGTCGACGACAAGGGTGGTGAACGGCTGGCCGCCTTTCGGCGTGATCGTGTAGTCGAGGCCCCAGTGGCCGACCATGACGAGCGCCGGAGCCTTGCGTGTGTAGACGCCGGGAGCGGTCTCGGCGAGCTGGTACTCCTGGCTCGGCATCTGCATGTCGAGCATCGCGAACGTGAGCGTCACGTCCGCGCCCCTCACGGGCTTGCCGCCGCGGGTGAGCCGAAGGCCGAAGGTATCCGGCGCCGCCGCCCGGTTGGGATCGACCAGGACCTGGAGCTCGTACGGCCCTCGGACGACGGTCTGGGCGACCTTGCCGGGGCCGACGCGCGCGATCGCCGAACCCTCCTCGGCGAACGCCGGCGGCGGCGGCGCGACACTCGACAGCACGGCCGCCGCGAGAATCGCCCCGGCCACGAGCACCGCCTCGACCGAGACGAGCGCCCGCAGCAGGCGGGCCGAAGCCTCGCTCACCTCGGGCCGCGAGAGGCCAGGCTTGTTCTTGAGGAGGTTGACCGAGGCGAGCAGCATCGCGGCCAGCAGGATCCCCGCCTTGATCAGGATCACCTTCCCGTACGTCGTGAGCCAGAGCGCGTCGAGCACAGGGAGATGGAGGACAGAAGCCCCGACGCCCGTGGCGAGCAGGACGAGGACCGAAACGAGGGCCACGTTCGAGAAACGCGGCACGCAGACGGCGAGACCGGCCACCCGTTTCGCGGCCGGCAAGCTGGCCCAGACGACGAGCAACCCGATCAAGCCTCCGATCCAGAGCGAGCCGGAGACGAGGTGGAGCCAGTCGAGCAGGACGGCCACGCCACGCGGTGCCGTCTGTCCGGCATGGCCGACGGCGCCGGGAAGAACGGGGACAGCCGCCGCCGCCGCGAACGCACCGCTGAGCGCGAGCAGCCCCGCGACCGAGCGGCCCTCGCGCTCGGGTCGGTCGGTCCAGATCGCGACCGTCGCAGCGAGCACGAAGAGCGCAAAGCACAGCTCGACGTCGACGTAGCCGCGGCCGAAGGCGGTGAGCCGCCAGAGCGGCACGACGGACGTCACGCTCCAGAAGGAGTGAAGCGAGTCGATCGCGACCGCCTGCTCGAGGTAGGCCGGAATCGCGACCAAGCCGACCGCCGCGACGACCGCAAACGCGATCGTCAACGGACGCAGACTCGTGCCGGTCACGCGACGGACGAGCGGGCGGGCGATGGCGATCCTCAGCACGAACAGACCGATCGCGGTCATCACTGTCAGGAAGGCGAGCCACTTTGCGATCACGAGCGGCGTCGACGTCGCCGTCCCCGCGATGTGCGGGACCCTGAACTGCGGCGTCGGCCCGGCGTTCGGCCCGACGGCGAACGTGAACGCCCCCTGCACCGGATGGCCGTCGACCGAGATCGCGCGCCAGTAGACGAGATACCAGCCCTGACCGACGTGCTTGATCGGGACGACGAGCGTGTCCGGATCGGACGGCGAGCGCGTCACCGGACCGGTCACCTCCTGGTGTGCGTCGACGTCGGTGACCGAGATGATCGCGAACCGCGGCTCGACCGCCTCGTCGTACGTGAGCTGCACGGTGCGGGGTGCAGTGTTCAGGATCACGCTCGCGGCCGGAACCGTCTTGATCAAGTAGGCGTGGGCGGACGCCGCCGCCGGCACCAGCAACGCCAGCGCGACGACGGCGACCGCAACGGCTCCACGCCTGCGCGGTCTCACGTGAGCGAACGGCCCCCACGCGAGAACAGCGCGATGCCTCCGACAAGGAGGCCGAGCCCGCCGAGGATGAGGGCGACGATCGTCAGCGTCGACGTGCCGCCGCCCGAGACGGAACTCACGACGTCGATCGTCGGCGCCGGCGCGGCCGACGACTCCGGACCCGACCAGTCCACGATCGACCCGTCCGAGTAGGTCTGCTGCACGTGGAACGTGTACGTCCCCGCCGCGGACGGCTGGGCGAGGAACTGGAACAGCGAGTCGTCCTCCGTCGGAACATGGCCGCCGGACCACGTGACCTGCGTGACGACCGCGTTCTCCCCGGACCCGGTGGATTGCTCCGCGCGCTTCCAGCCGGGGCTCGGCACGAACGAGTCGATCGAGAACCCTTTCGGCAGGGTTAGGACGATCTTCGTCGTGAACGCGTTCGCCTTCTCCGTCGGAATCGCGAGGCTGTAGAGCTGCAGCTCGTCGGCCAGCGACACCGACGGGCTCATGCGGGCATGCGCGGACGCGCTCGCAACGACAACCATCCCGACCGCGACCGCGCCCATGAGCACCGCCAAGCGGCTCGTACGCTTCATTCCTCTCTCCTTCCTCGACAGGGCCCGCCGCCCACCGGCGGCGGCTCGTCAGCCGGCGAGAAGAGGAGGTCCGCGCCGTCCCAGCCGGCGCGAGAGCAGCGAGGAGAGGGGCGGCAGCGGCTGCGCCGCCGGGATGAGCAACGGGCAGAGCGCCGGACCCAACCGTGGCGGACGAACGCGAGCAAGGCGGCGCCCGAGGCGCCTCGCCGTGCGCAGCAGGACCCGCACCACGACGAACGCAAGCGCACCGAACGGCAGCTGAAGCGCGATCCCGATCAGAAACGTCGGCTCGAGCGCTGCAGCCCACGGGAAAGAGCCCCAGGCGAGCCAGCGCTCGATGTACTCCTGAAGGCCGAACCCGACGACCGGCAAGAGCGCGAACGCCCACGGCGGAAGGGAACGAACACCACGCCCGCGGGCCGCATCGACGAGGCTCGCCGCCAGCGAGAGTACGACTACTGCTCCGGCGACACCGAGAGCCAGCGGCAGCGCGCTCAGGTAGCCGTGACCGGTCTCGACGAGGTCGTGCAGCCGGACGCCGGCCTGCGGATAGACGATCCGGTAGGCAAGCATGTGCGCGACCTGTGATCCCGCGAGCATCAGCGGGACGGCTACGAGCCACGCAAGGCCTCGGCGCATACGCCGGATCCTGCCACAGCGCCGCCCATCGACCTCGGACAGGGGCCGGGTGGGCGGGCCCGCCGGGCCCTACATGCCCATCGCGTGATAGCCGCTGTCGACGTACAGCGTCGTGCCGGTCACGTTGCCCGCGCCGTCGCCGAGCAGGAAGGCTCCCGCCGAGCCGACGTCGTCCGCCGTCACGTGGCGATGAAGCGGCGAGCGCTCCTCGACGATGTCCTCCATCGTCGTGAAGCCGGCGATCGAGCGGGCCGCGAGCGTCCGCACCGGGCCGGCCGAGACCGCGTTCACGCGGATGTTCTTCTGGCCGAGATCCCAGGCGAGGTACCGGACGCAGGCGTCGAGCGTCGCCTTGGCCACGCCCATCACGTTGTAGTGGGGCACCGCGCGCTCGCCGCCGAGGTAGGTCATCGTCAGGATCGAGCCGCCGCCCGCCTTCTCCATGAGCGGCTCGGCCGCACGCGCGCAGGCGACGAGCGAGTAGGCGCTCACATCGACCGCGAGCCAGAAACGGTCACGGGGCGTGTCGGTGAACCGGCCTTCGAGGTCCTCAGCAGCCGCGAACGCGACGGAATGGACGAGCAGGTCGAGCTCGCCGCCGAACGCCTCCCCCACCTCGCCGAAGACCCGTGCCACTTCTCCGTCGGAGCGGACGTCGCATTCCGTGACGAGCGGAGCGTCGACCGAGGCAGCCAGCTCCCGCACCGTCGACTCGATCCGCTCGCCCTGGTACGTGAAGGCGAGGCTCGCTCCGCCCGCTGCGAGCTCGCGCGCGATCGCCCAGGCGATCGAGCGCTTGTTGGCGACGCCGAGCACGAGCCCGCGCTTGCCCTCGAAGGGTCCGGCCATAGGCAGCGATCCTAGAGATAGCCTGCGCGTCGTGGGCCGGGTCGCGGTGGTCACGGGCGCCTCCTCGGGCATCGGCGCCGAGATCGCCCGCCTGCTCGCGGCCCGCGGCGATCTCTGCATCCTGCTCGCCCGCCGCACCGATCGCCTGCGGGCGCTTGCGGAGGAGCTCGGCGGCGAGGCCGAGACCTGCGACGTCTCGGACCGCGCGACCGTCGAGGACGTCGCCGCGACGCGTTCTCGAGCGGCATCCGGCGATCGACGTGCTCGTGAACAACGCCGGCATCCCCGGCAGAACGCGCTTCCTGGACGGCGACCCGGAGAAGATCGAGCGGCTGATCCGGATCAACTACCTCGGATCCGTCTGGTGTCTCCGCGCCTTCCTGCCCGGCCTGCGCGCTGCGGCGCCGTCGGACGTCGTCAACATCGTCTCGGTCTCGGGAGTGGTGACCGGGCCGCCGAGCGGCCCCTACTCCGCCTCGAAGCACGCCCAGCTCGCCTTCTCGCGCTCGGTCGCGGCCGAGCTACGCGGAGAGGGGATCCGGGTGCACACGGTGAAGCCGGGCTTCACCGAGACCGAGGGCTTTCCGCAGTCCTGGCTCCCGCGGCGCGTCCAACCCGTGGTGCTCGGGCCTGAGGAGGTGGCGGCGCACGTCCTCCGTTCACTCGAGAAGAACCGCGGCGAGACGACCGTGCCCTGGTACTTCGGGCCGGCCGCGCCGCTGCAGGACGCGATGCCGAACCTCTTCACCCGCGTCCTTTCGCGCCTGTCGAAAGCTCCCTAGAATCGCGACATGGTCGAACACGTTCAGCCGACGATCCAGGACGTGATCGCCGTGGCCGAGTTCCGCTCGGCTCTGCGGCACTTCCTGCGACGAAGCGAGAAAATCGCCCGCCAGTCGGGGCTCACGCCGCAGCGCTACACGCTCCTGATGATGATCAAGGGCGCACCCGACGGTGGCGAGCAGTCGACCGTGACGGAGCTGGCCGACCGGATGCAGCTCGCGCAGAGCACCGTGACCGAGCTCGTGCGCCGCGCCGAGACCGCGGGACTCGTCGATCGTGAGCAGTCGCAGAGGGACGCGCGTGTCGCGCATCTGCGTCTGACGCCGGAAGGGGAGCGGCGTCTGATGCTCTCGTTCACGGAGCTCGAGACCGAGCGTGCGCAGCTGCGCGAGGCTTTCGCCAACCTCGACGGCGGCGTCACCGGACACTAGCCCCGCGCGAGGAGGTACCAGCCGACACGCGCGGAGGCGAGGCGTGGGTCGGCGGCAGCGAGTGCTTCCGCGCGGGCGCGACGGTCTCCTTCGCAACCGGCGAGGTCGAGATAGGCGGCGAGCTCGCGCCGCTCGGCTTCGCGGCGCTCCCGGACGAGCGAGAGCCCGTTCGACGCGAAGTGCTCCCGCAGCTCGGTGTCCGTAAGGAGACCCTCGTGCGCCGGATCTCGCGCGGTCTCGAATGCGTGGAGCGCGGCGGCTTCCCGTCGGTCGTCGGGTGCGAGCTGGTCGACGACGAGCACGTGGCCGCCCGGCCGCGTCACACGTGCCAGCTCGGCGACGACCAGATCGGGCCGTGCGACGTGATGGAGCGTGCGGTTCGTGCCCGCAAGGTCGAATGCCCCGTCGGGAAACGGCAGCGCCGTCCCGTCTCCCTCGACGAACTCGGTGTTCGGCAGCGCACGCTTTCGCGCGAGCTCGAGCAGTTCCGGCACCGGGTCGAGCCCGAGGACCTCCCGCACGAGCGGTGCGAGCGCGAGCGCCAGCGCTCCCGCTCCGGTGCCGACGTCGAGGGCCCGCTCGTCGCCGCGCGGCCGGACGAAGTCGCGAACTTCCTGCGCGAGCTGCGCCGCACGGCGATCCTGCCGGGCCGCGACGCGCTCGGCCGTACGCGCGAAGCGGTCAGTCGACAACGACTCGTCGCGCACGGGCCGGATCCGAGTTGATCCCGCAGGCGATCTCGTAGCCGATCGTCCCGGCGACCTGCGCGTGGCGCTCGATCAGCCGGCCGTCGCCGACGATGGTAACCGGCGTCCCGACCGGCAGCTCCCGGTCGAGCTCGACGGCGACCGCGTCCATCGAGACCGTGCCGACCGCCCTCCGCGGCTCGCCGTCGACGAGCACCTCCGTGCCGGTCATGTCTCGACGGAAGCCGTCCGCGTAGCCCACCGGGACGATCCCGATCCACGTCGGCCGCTCGGCGACGAACCGTCGTCCGTAGCCGGTGCTCTCGCCGGGCTGCAGGAGGAAGACCCGCGCGAGTCGGCTCCGCCACGACAGCGCCGGCCGCAGATCGTGCTCGGCCGGGTCCGTGTTGAACGGCGAGATCCCGTACAGCGCGATCCCGCAGCGGGCGGCGTCGAAGCGAGCCTCCGGCAGCCCGAGCGCGGCCGCGCTGTTCGCGATGTGACGCGTCAGGTGCGGATAGGGCTCGGTGGCCTCGCGGAAGCGCTCGATCTGCTGCCGCGCAAACGCAGGGTCGGTGTCGGCGGTCGCGAGATGGCTCATCAGTCCCACCACGTTGGCCGCCGGCTGTGGCAGCTCGGCGAGCCCCCAGCGACCCATCCCGGTGTCGAGCTTCAGATGGATCGGGGTGGCGTCGGGGAGCTCGCCGCTGACGGAGACGACGAGCTCGAGCCGCGCCTCGCGCGCCTCGGCGAGCTCTTCCGTCGGGCACATCGCGATGATCCGCGCCTCCGGGAACGCCCGGCGCAGCTCGACTCCTTCGGCAACGGTCACCACGCAGAGGGCCGACGCGCCGGCCTCGAGCGCCGCTCCGGCGACGTCGCGCGCGCCGTGGCCGTAGCCGTTCGCCTTCACGACGGCCCAGAGCTCGGCTCCGTCGAGCGTCTCGAGGAGCCGCCGCGCGTTGTGGCGAACCGCGCCGAGGTCGATCGTGATCTCGCTCCGGTGCATGCACCTAGTCTCGCGCGAGGACCCGGGGGAGTGCCTCGATCAGGTCGCTCGCAACGAGGCCAGAGCGCTGCGGGGCTTCGCGCGCAGCGAGCTGCTGCACGGCACACGCCGCGGCGGCCGCCGTCTGCGGCTCCATCCCCTTGGCGAGGAAGGCGGCCGTGATGCCGGTGAGCACGTCGCCCGTTCCCGCCGTCGCGAGCGACGGGAGGCCGAGCGCGCAGACCAGTACACCGCGGCCGGGCGCCGCGACGAGGGAGTCCTCACCCTTGAGCACGACGACGGAGCCGAAGCGTTCCGCGGCGTCCCGCACCGACGCGAGCCGATGCGCGGCGATCTTCTTCGAGTCGCGGTCGAGAAGGCGCGCCAGCTCGCCCTCGTGCGGGGTCAGCACGCGCGGCGCCGGCCACTCGCCGGGCTCGAGCTCGAAAAGCGCGTCGGCGTCGACGACCGCGGGCAGCTCGACCTCGGCCAGGAGGCGGCGGACGAGCGCCTTCGCCTCCTCCTCCCGACCGAGGCCGGGACCGACCGCGAGCGCCCTGGCCTTCGCCGCTGCGGCGAACGCCTGCTCGAGCGGCCGCTTCACCGCCTCCAGCACGAGCGTCTCGAGAACGGGTAACGCCTCGGCCGGAGCGGCGATCGTGACGTAGCCGGCGTCGGCGCGAAGGGCTGCGCGGGCGGCGAGTGCCGGCGCGCCGGTCATGCCGCGCGAGCCACCGACGACGAGGACGTGGCCCGCCGTGTACTTGTTGTCGCCCGGAGAGCGGCGCGGCACCTCGGCGAGGATCTCCGGCGTGACGAGCCGGTGCTCGGTCTCCGCCGGCGCGAGGCCGATGTCCGCGACCGCGACCTCGCCCGCGTGGAAGCGTCCGGGCGCGACCGCGAGACCGACCTTCGGGCCATGCATCGTCACGGTGACGTCGGCTTGCACCGCCGCGCCCGCGACCTCACCGGTGGACGCGTTCACGCCCGACGGGATGTCGACCGCGACGACCGGAACGCCCCGCCGCGTTGATCTGCTCGATGACGTGCGCGGTCTCGTCGCGCGGCGCGCCGTTCAGCCCGGTGCCGAGGAGCGCGTCGATCACGACGTCGGGTTTCTCCTCGACGAGCTCGCGCCCCTGCGTGCCCAGGATCTCGGCGGCGATCCGCCCGTCTCCACCGTTTGCGCCGCCGCCGGCGTGAAGCGCGAATCGCCGGGCGTCGGGGAACCGGCGCATCAGCTCCTCCGCCACAGCGGCTCCCGCGCGCTGCATCATCGCCTCGACGTCGTGACCCGCCTCGGCCGCGCGCATCTCGTCCGCTGTGTAGAGCGGCTCGAGCTCAGCCATCGGACGCGACCGCGACCGCCTGCGCGAGCTCGCGCGAGTGCGTCATCGAGAGGTCGACGGAAGCGATTCCCAGTGCGGCGGCCCGCTCGGCAAGGCGGCCGGAGAGCCGCACCGCCGGCTTCGGACGCCCGACGATCTCGATCTCCCGCCACGCGAAGGCGCGCGCTACGCCGAAGCCGAGCGCCTTGCCGACGGCCTCCTTGCCGGCGAAGCGGCCGGCATAGCTCTGGGCCGGATTCGCGCGCGAGTCGCAGTAGGCGCGCTCAGCCTCGGTGAAGCAGCGCTCCCGGAACCGCACGTAGCGCGTGAGCGCGTTCCGAATCCGCTCGATCTCGATCAGGTCGGTGCCGACGCTGATCACGCGATGTGCTCCTCCAACCACTCCGGCAGGTGCGCGATCGAGGAGACGATCCCGTCCGGCTTGATCCGGGACGCTTCGACGGTGTCCGGCCGGAACTTGCCCGTCCGCACGAGCACGGCGCGCATCCCCACGCCGCGCGCCCCGACCACGTCGGTCTCGAGATCGTCGCCGACCATCCAGGCCATCGACGGCTCGGCGTCGAGCGCGTGGCAGGCGGCGTCGAAGTACGCGGCGCTCGGCTTGCCGAGCACGTTCGCCGTGGTCTGTGCCGCGTACTCGAGCCCGGCGACGTAGCAGCCGGAGTCGAGCAGCGGGCCGCGCGCCGTCTGCCACCAGCGGTTGCGGTGCAGGCAGTAGAGCTCGGCGCCCATCTCGAGCTCGGCGAAGGCGCGCGCAAGATTCATGTACGAAAAGACGAGGTTCGTCTCGGGCGAGTCGTCCGCACCGCCGATCAGGACGGCGTCGACGTTGTCGCCGACGAGCTCGATCCCTTCGAGGTCGCCGACGAGCGCATGCATGACGAGCGCGAGGACGCGCCGCCCGCGCAACGCCTCGACAGCCGCGTCCGCAGTCGTCTGCACCTCGCCCACCTCGAGCTCGATCCCCATCGCCTGCAGGCCCGCGGCGAGGTCGGCCTTCGAGCGAGTCGTCGTGTTGGTGACGAAGCGGAGCCGGTGACCGCCGTCGCGGAGGCGCCGCACTGCGGCGGCCGCACCCGGCAGCGGCTGGCCGGAGACGTGCAGGACGCCGTCCACGTCGAGCAGAATCGCGGCCATGAACGGGGACTCTATTCGTGTCACGCGCTCGGTCGTCCTGCCGCTGGCCGAGGTCGAGCTGCAAGTGTCCCGCTCGAGTGGTCCCGGCGGGCAGCACGCACAGAAGTCCGAGACGCGGGTCGTCGCGGTCTTCGACGTCGAAGCGTCGAGCGCGCTGACCGAGACACAAAAGCGGCGCGTCATCGCGAAGGCCGGACCGGTGCTGCGAGCGGTGGCGCAGGACGAGCGGAGCCAGACGCGCAACCGCGAGCTCGCTGTCGAACGACTCGTGGCGGCGTTGCGAGAGGCGCTCCGCGTCCAACGGAAGCGCGTGGCCACGAAGCCGACCAAGGCGTCCCGCGAGCGACGGCTCGAACAGAAGAAACGGCGCTCCCAGACGAAGCGACTGCGCCGCGAGCTCGACTAGCGCGCGGTCAGCAGCTCGGCGTTCGCACGCGCGAGCTGGCGGCGCGTGGGGTGGGCGCGACCGAACCAGACCCACAGGTAGTGCTCGATCCCCTTGCTGCGAATGAACCACTGCGCGTACCCGACGCGCCTGGGGATTCCTTCGCCACCTCCTTTGCTCACGTCCTTCGGCCGGATCCGCGGCGGCCACTCGGCCGGTGACGCTTGTGGTGGACGCTCAGCGCGGAAGTTCCCGAGTTGGATCAGGACTCCGCCTGGCGGGAGATGGGCGAGCGTCCCGTGTGGAGGCACGCAGTCGGGGCAGTCCCGGTACGGGACGGTCGACGCCCAGCCCCACGAGGTCCCGGAGCCGACGTGCCAGCCGGGCGCCGTCCCGAAGTGCGGCGGCGAGACGATCAGAACGAGCGCGAGAAGCCCGAACACGTCCCCTCTACGTCCGGCGGGCTCTCAGAGGTCCGCGACCGGGCGCTCGACCTCGACGTGCGGGAGCCAGTCGAGCCAGCGCGGCAGGTACCAGCTGCGCCGGTCGAGCAGGGCGAGCGTGCTCGGCAGCACGACCGAGCGGATGACCGTGGCGTCGAGCAGCAGCGCAATGGCGACGCCGAAGCCCATCTGCTGGAACATCACGAGCTTCCCGGCCGCGAAGCCGGCGAAGACGACGACGATGATCAGGGCCGCGCCGGTGATGATCCGCGCCGTCGAGGCGACTCCGCCCACGACCGCGTCGCGCGTCGAGCCCGTCGCGTCGTAGCGCTCCTTGATCCGGCTCATCAGGAACACCTGGTAGTCCATCGAGAGCCCGAAGAGCACCGAGAAGAGGAAGAGCGGAACCCACGCGTCGATCACCTGCGTGTGCTGGAACCCGAACAGGCTCGCGCCGTGGCCGTCGAGGAAGACGAGCGTGAGCAGCCCGTACGCCGCGCCGACGGAGAGCAGGTTGAGCAGCACCGAGACGAGCGCGACCATGATCGAGCGGAACGCGACCGTGAGCAGGATGAAGCTCAGCCCGAGCACGAAGAGGAGGACGTACGGAGTCGGGTTCGTCACCGCGTCGAAGTAGTCGACGTTCTCTGCGGTGACTCCACCCACGTAGACCTCCGCCCCGCTCCCGGCGAAGATGGAGGGGATCACGTGCGCGCGCAGGTCGCGCACAGTGCTGACGGCCGGGCCGCTGGCCGCGTCTCCACCCATGGGCGACGTGAGCAGCTCGACGTTCTCTCGGGAGGACGTTTGGATCTTCCCCGGACTGAACCTGCCGCTCGCCGCGAGTTGCCTGTTCAGCTTCTCGAGGTCGCTGCGAACCTCGGACCGGTTGCCGCCGACGGCCACGATCTCCACGGGCACCGGGCTCTGCACGGGGAAAGTGCGGTGGAGGAGGACCTGGCCCTGCTTCGACGGCAGGCTCAACGGCAGCGTCTCGACGCCGTTCGCGCCGATGTGCATGCCGAAGATCGGCGCCGCACAGGCGAGCATCCCGGCGACGGCGACGGCGAGCCACAGCGCCGGCCGCCGCAGCACGCCTTCGACGATCCGCTTCCAGAAGCGGCCCTCCGCCGTGTCGGCACGGCCGAGATTCCGGCCGAGGTACGGCACCCGGCCCGAGTTGACGCGGTCACCGATGAGGCTCAGCAGCGCGGGCAGCAGCGTGAGCGCCGCCGCCACGGAGACGATGCCGACGAGGATCGCGCCGAGCGCGAGGCTCCGCATGATCGAGGTCGGCACGATGAACATGCCGAGCAGCGCGATCACGAAGGTGCTGCCGCTGAAGAGCACGGCCCGGCTGGCGGTGGCGCCGGTGGCGGCGATCGCGTCCTCCTTGGCGAGTCCGTGCCCGCGCTCTTCTCGGTAACGGGATACGACGAACAGCGAGTAGTCGATCCCGAGGGCGAGGCCCATCCCCGTGAGCATGTTCACGATGAACACCGAGAGCGTGAACTCGAGGGAGATGAGCGCCACGAGACCGAGCGCGACGATGATCGAGAGGATCGCCATCAGCACGGGCACGAGCCCCGCGAGGAGTGCCCCGAAGACGAGCACGAGGACGATGAGCGCAGCGGGCAGGCCGAAGGCGAGCTCACCCGTCTCGAGGTCGCTCTGCGACTGCTTGCCGAAGTCGTGGTTCGCCGTGCGGTCGCCGGTGATGCCCACCTCGAAGCCGTCGCGGTTCGCGTTCTCCACCACCTGCTCGACCTGCCCTGCGCCCGAGTCGCTCTTGATGCCGACGAAGCCGAGCGCGGCATGGTGGTCGGGCGACTGGGCGATCTCGTGAAGCGCGAACACCTGCCCGGTCTGCCGGAGATCGTGCTCGAGCTGCTTGGCGAACGCCTGGAACTGCGGTGAGTCGACCGTGTAGCGGCGCGAGGCGACGACGACGACGTCTCCCTTCCCGTTCGGGTTCTGGTTCGGGAACGCGCGTGCGACGGCGTCCTCGGCCTTTGTCGACTCGGGGCTGCCGACGACGTGCGAGTTCGAGGTCAGCCCGTGCAGCGAGGTCGCCACGAGCGCGAGTGCGACCAGCACCGCAGCGCCCCAGAACGCAAGCGTCAGCCGCGGCCGCGCCGCGCAGCCCCGAGCCAGCCGCTCGGTCAAACCCATGGAGGAGTTCTTACTCCACCGTGACGGTCTTCGCCAGGTTCCTCGGCTGGTCGACGTTGAGGCCGCGCAGCCGCGCGATCCGGTAGGCGAGGAGCTGGAGCGGGATCACGGCGAGGGATGCCTGGAGGAAGTTCGGCGTCCGCGGCACGTAGATCACGTCGTCGGCGTGGTGCTGGATGTCCTCGTTGCCGTCGGTCGCGATCGCGATCACGTGCGCGCCGCGCGCGCGCGTCTCCTGGATGTTCGAGACGATCTTGTCGTAGACGTGGAGGTTGGTGGCCACGACGACGACCGGTGTCCCCTCCTCGAGCAGCGCGATCGGACCGTGCTTCATCTCACCGGCCGAGTACGCGTCGGTCGGGATGTACGAGATCTCCTTCAGCTTCAGCGCGCCCTCGAGCGCGACGGGCAGGCCGATGTGGCGGCCGAGATAGAGGAAGAACGGGCTCTCGTAGAACCGCTGGGCGATCTTCTCGATCGGATGGTCGCCGCAGAGGAACTCCTCCATCTTGTCCGGCAGCTCGTGCAGCCGGTCGAGGATGAAGTCGATCTCGTCCTGCGGCAGTGTGCGCCTGATCTCCGCGAGCTTGAGTGCCAGGAGGCTGAGGAGCGCCACCTGGGCGGTGAACGTCTTCGAGGCGGCGACGCCGACTTCCATCCCGCAGCGCGTGAAGAGCGTCGCCTCCGCCTCCCGCGTGATCTGCGTCCCCATCAGGTTCGTGATCGCGAGGGTGCGCGCGCCGCTCTCGCGCGCGAGCTTGACGGCGTTGACGGTGTCGCGCGTCTCGCCCGGACTGGGAGATCCCGATCACGAGGGTGTCCTTCGACAAGACCGGATTCCGGTAGATCCACTCGCTCGCGATGTCGGGCTCGACCGGGACGCGCGCCCACTCCTCGAGGATGTAGCGACCCACGACGCCCGCGTGGTAGGCCGTGCCGCAGGCGACGATCACGACTCGGCGCAGGTTCTGGATCTCGAGCTCGGTCATGCCGAGCGCTTCGAGCACGAGCTTGTGGCCGCGCACACGGTCGCCGATCGTCTCGGCCACGGCGTCGGGCTGCTCGAAGATCTCCTTGAGCATGAACGTCTCGTACCCGGCCTTCTCGGCGCCCTCCTCGTCCCAGTCGATCTCCTGCCGCTCGGGCACCTCGATCTCGGCGCCGCCGACGAAGAACCGAACTCCTTCCGGCGTGACCTCGACGATGTCGCCGTCGCGCGGGTGCAGCACGGTCCGGGTCTCGCTGAGGAAGGCGGCGATCGAGGAGGCGAGGAAGTTTTCGCCCTTGCCGAGCCCGACGACGAGCGGGGTCTGATGCCGGACGCCGACGAGCACGTCGGGCTGGTCGTGGTGGATGGCGACGATCGAGAAGTGGCCCTCGAGCTGCGGGTACATGCGGACGAACGCCTGCACGAGATCGCCCTCGTACGCTTCCTCGAGGAGGTGAACCACGACCTCGGCGTCCGTCTCGGACGTGAGCGTGTGGCCGCGCTCGGCGAGTTGCTCGCGCAGGTCGACATAGTTCTCGATGATCCCGTTGAGGACGATCGCCAGCCGGTCGGGCTCGCAGCCGGTGAGCGGGTGCGCGTTCTGCTCGGTCACGGCGCCGTGCGTCGCCCAGCGCGTGTGGCCGAGCCCGTGATGCGAGTGGGAGGCGTTGGTATCGGCTGCCTCGACGAGGTTCCCGAGGGTGCCGACGGCCCGCACGTAGTCGAGCGCGTCCTCCTCGCGCAGCGCGATCCCGGCCGAGTCGTAGCCCCGGTACTCGAGCCGGCGCAATCCCTCCAGGAGCAGCGGCTTCGCGTCGCGCGATCCGACGTATCCGATGATTCCGCACACGACCCGCTCCTTTCCCCGCTGGGCGCGTAAAACCCTCCCCGAGAACACGAAGAGCCCGGCCTCATGGCCCGACCGCGTCGTTGCGGGCGGGTCAGCCGAGCTCGCGTGCCACCAGGTCGGCGATGCTAGCAGAGAGTTCTTCCGCGGCCTCCTGCGTCTCGGCCTCGGCCAGCACGCGGACGACCGGCTCGGTGCCGGACGGCCGGACGAGAACGCGGCCCGCGCCGTCGAGCCCTGCGTTGACTTCTTCGACCGCCTCCAGAAGCTCGTCTGGGAGCGGTCCGCGACCGACGCGCGGCAGGTTCCGCATTACCTGTGGGAAGCGCGGCATCGCCGCGACCGCTTCGGAGAGGCGACCGCCGCCGAGCGCGCGGCAGAGGAGGAGTCCCGCGACCAGGCCGTCGCCGGTCACGTGGTCGTGGAGCCAGATGAGGTGTCCGGACTGCTCGCCGCCGAGTCGCATCCCCTCGCGCTGCAGCGCTGCCAGGACGTACCGGTCGCCGACGTCGGTGACGACGACGCGAATGCCTCGCTCCTCCATCAGGCGGTGGAAGCCGAGGTTCGTCATGGTCGTGACAGCGACGGCGTCGACCTCGAGGTCGAGCGCGAGCACGGCGAGGATCTGGTCGCCGTCCACCGGCTCACCCCGCTCGTCGACGGCGAGCATCCGGTCGCCGTCGCCGTCGAAGGCGATGCCGAGGTCGAAGCCGCCGTCGCGGACGACGTCGGCCAGCGCATGGAGGTCGGTCGCCCCGCAACCCACGTTGATGTTGGTCCCGTCCGGGGCGTCCCCGATAGCGGTCACCTCGGCGCCGAGCTCTCGGAACGCCCCCGGCGCGAGACCCGCGTAGGCGCCGTTCGCGCAGTCGACGGCGATGCGGAGGCCGGTCAGGTCGGTGCCGAAGCGCTCGAGCACGTGCTCGAGATAGCTGTCCGCCGCGACCTCCACCCGGTCGATCTCCCCTCCGCCGGAGGCCGGCGCGTCGAGGAGCGCCTCGATCGCCTCCTCGGCCTGGTCGGTCAGCTTGCGGCCGTCGCGATCGAAGAACTTGACGCCGTTGTACTCCGGCGGGTTGTGCGACGCGGAGATGACCGCGGCGAGATCGAGGCGGAGCAGCGCGACCGCGGGCGTCGGCAGCACACCGCCCAGGACGGCGGTTCCTCCCGCGGAGGCGACCCCCTCCGCGAACGCCTCCTCGAGCTCCGGGCCGCTACCGCGCGTGTCACGCCCGACGAAGACGCGGCCGCGCTCGCAGCGGAGCGCCGCCGCCTTGCCCAGCCTCTCGACGAGATCGGCCGTGAGCGTCTCGCCGACGACGCCGCGGACACCATCCGTTCCGAAGTACTGCCGCGCCACCGCGGGAGGGTAACGGCGCAGGCGCTAGCGCTTGGAGAACTGCGGCGCCTTGCGCGCCTTGTGCAGGCCGGCCTTCTTGCGCTCGACCTGGCGCGCGTCGCGCGTGAGGAAGCCTTCGCGCTTGAGCGGCACGCGGAGCTCCGGGTTCGCCTCGACGAGGGCGCGGGCGATGCCGTGCCGCACGGCTCCCGCCTGTCCGGTCAGCCCGCCGCCGTGAACGCGAACGCGAAGGTCGTACTGGCCCTCGACTCCGGCGGTCTTGAACGGCGAGACGGCGATCGTCTGCCAGACGGAGCGCGGGAAGTACTCCTCCAGCGTGCGACCGTTGACCCACGTCGCGCCGTCGCCCGGCCGCAGGATCACGCGCGCGACCGAGGTCTTGCGCTTGCCGGTGCCGCGGTACTGCGCGATCTGGCTCACTGGTCGGACTCCAGGGGCTTGGGGTTCTGGGCCTCGTGCGGATGCTCGGGCCCGGCGTAGATCTTGAGCTTCGTGATCTGCTGTCGAGCGAGGCGGTTCTTGGGGAGCATTCCCTTCACGGCGACGCGGAGCACCTCGGTCGGCCGGCGCTCGAGCTGGTCGCGGAGCGTCCGGCTGCGCAGCCCGCCGGGATAGCCCGAGTGGCGGTAGTACCGCTTCTGGTCGAGCTTGTTGCCCGTGACGTGGATCTTCTCGGCGTTGACCACGATCACGAAGTCGCCGGTGTCGACGTGCGGCGTGAACTGCGGCTTCCGCTTGCCGCGGAGCGTGTCGGCGATCTGCGTCGCGAGCCGGCCGAGCGTCTTGCCCTCGGCGTCGACGAGATACCACTCGCGCGTGATCTCTCCCGGCTTGGCGCTGTAGGTCTTCATAGAAAGCGGCGGACACCGGCCCGCCGGCGGCCGATTGTAGCGAATGCCCGGCGCAATCCTTCCTCGAACGCCACGGCCCCGCCGTGCGACGGATGGCGGACGTAGGGCGCTTCGAGCGCCGCTGCGGCAAGTCGCCCGACGCCGATCGCGATGCGTCCACGCGTGAGCTCGTCGAGGAACGGCGAGGCAGCCGCGATCTCGGCTCGCGTCGGCCGGCGATTCGAGGTCTCGGTGCCGGGATGCGTCGGGACGACGTTCCAGAGCAGCACCTCGTCCTCGACGCCGAGCGTTGCGAGCACGCGATGGACGATCGTCGCCGTCGCCTCCGCAGGCCCGGAGCCCGTGAGCTGGCGCTCGGAGGTGAACGGAATCCCGCTGACTCGCGCGCCGCGATAGCCGGCGGCCTCGCCGACGAGGACGATCTCCGCCGCGCCGCGAGTCTCGAGATAGGAGTCGAGACGGTCACGGAGGAGCGCAGAGGCCGCGTACTGGTTGAAGGTCTCGCCGATCCTCGCCCCCGCGAGCCGGCTGACGAGATCCTGCATCCCTGCTCAGGCGGGGACTTCTGCCGGCGCGCCCGAAGCGACAGCGTCCACCCGCTCGAGCCATGGCTGTGCCTGAAGCCGTTCGAAGGTCTCGCGCGCCTCGGCCAGCAGCGTCTTCGCGTCGTCCAGACGACCCCGTTCCGTGAGCCACCCTCCGTGCTCGAGCTCGACGACCGCGAGCAGGAACGGCAACTCGAGACTGCGCAGTTGAGCGGCGGCTGCGCTGAAGTGGCGATCGGCACCTGGATCCTCGCCCGCCAGATGAGCGCGGAAGCGATGAGCGGTCGCCTCGAGGAGCGGCGGACGTAGCCCCGGCGGCAGCGCCTCGAAGACCTCGAGCAGCTCGTTCACCTTGGCGGTGTTGCCGAGCGCGAGCGCGGCCTCGAGGGCATGGATGAGGCCGAACTTCGCACTCTGCGCGGCGATGCCGAGCGCTTCGCGGGTCGCGAACGCCTGCTCGGCAGCTGTCAGAGCTTCGCGATTGTTGCCTTCCGCGAGCCGAACAGCGGCAACGGCAGCCTGATAGTTGCCCACCATCTGTCGGTCACTCGAGCGGGCGAGTTCCTCGAAGCGGGCCACGAGTTCCCGCGCCTCGCTGAGTTGGCCGCGGTGGAGATAGAGCTCGGCCACGCTGTTGAGCAGGCCGCCGACGTCGATGATCGTGCCGATCTGCTCGTCCGGGATTTCCGCGAAGCGCACGAGCGCCTCTTCCCAGCGCCCCAGCATCGTCAGGGCATACGGCATCTCGCTCAGTGCGAACCACTCGTACGCGCGATCACCGATCCGACGGGCGAACGCGAGCACCTGTTCGAGATGGCCGAGCGAGTCGGCGTAACGGTCCCATTGAAAACCGAGGTCGGAGAGGTTGGCGGAGGCGCCCGACGCCCTGCGGTACAGCTCATGCGCCAGCGCGGTGTCCATTGCGAGCCGGAACAGGCCGCGTGCCTCCGCGGGCCGGCGCGGCGAGATGAGCGTCGCCTTCGCGGTCCAACCCTGTGCAAGCAGTTCGGCGTGATGGAGGGCCTCGGCTAGATCGAGGCCGCGCTCTATCAGTTCTGTGGCGCGCTCTCGATTTCCGGCGAAGTTGTGCGCCTGGCCGAGGCGCAGGATCAGGAAGGCAAGATCCGCGTCCGGCTCGTCGTCACCCACCACTGCATAGGTGTTCTCCATCCGCTCGATCGCTCGTTCGGGTTGGCCGAGCTGTTGCTCCCCCAGCGCAACCCAAGCGGAAACACGAGCAGCGGCGTGGGTGTCGCCGGCAGACCCGTAGAGCGCGATTGCCTGCTCGAACAAGGCGAAGGCGTGCTCGGTCTCGCCCACGGCCATTGCCATCTCCCCGGCGCGGCTCAGACTTGCAGCCTGATCGAGCGGCTCGGGGGCAAGCTCGGCGGCGTTCTTGAAGTAGCGTTGCGCCTCCGCCGAGGCGCCGAGGGAAGCCGCGCGCTCCCCGGCGCGTAGGAGCGCTTGGTAGGCCCGTCGACGCAGCAGTTCGCTTTCGGCACCGTCGGAGTCGAGCCGGTAGGCGTCGAGCAGGTGTGCCGCGATCACCTCGGCTACTTCGTCCTCACCGAGGCTCGCCGCCAGGTGTTCGGCAGCTGCGAGGTGCTTCTCCCGCCGCTCTCGCTTCGGCAGCGTCTCGTAGGCGACATGCCGCAGCAGGTCCTGCAGGAACGTGTACTGCCCCTGCTCGGGCGAGCGCGGGTCGGATTGCAGCCCGAGCACCTCCCGGCGCACCAGGCTCGTGAGGAGCTCCTCCAGCCGTTCGCCGTCGAACCCGCTCAGAGCAGCCACCGCTTGCGGCGTGAAGGTCTTCCCAAGCACGGCGGCATCGCCGAGCAGCCGACGTTCGTCAGGCGACAGGCCGTCGAGGCGCGCGGCGATCAGGGCATGCAGGGTCTCGGGCACCTCGAGCGTCTCGACCTCGCCGACGACGTTGTAGGCGGAGCCGTCCTCCACGAGCAGGCCGCGGTCGAGCAGCATCCGTACCGTCTCAACCGCGTAGAGCGGAACGCCTTCAGCCCGCTCGAGGATCTGTTTGCGAAGGGTCGACGGCAATCCCGGCACGAGCCCGACCAGAAGCTCCTGCATCGCCTGCTCCGACAGCGGTTCCAGGTAGAGCGAGGTGAAGTTGCGATGCCCCGCGCCCCAGGTAGGCCGCTTCTCGAGCAGCTCGGGGCGCGCGAGGGTGAGGACGAACAGCGGCTTGTCGCGCGACCACTCCAGAAGGTATTCGACGAAGTCGAGGAGGGAGGCGTCCGCCCACTGCATGTCCTCGAACGCAAGGATCGTCGGGTAGGTGTCGGCGAGTCGCTCGAAGAACAGTCGCCAGGCGGCGAACAGGTCTTGCCGGTCGTGCGTCGCGCCTTCGCCGAGGGCAAGCAGCTGAGCCAACCGCGGCTCGACGAACCGTCGCTCCTCCGAGTCGAGCAGGTGCTCCTCCAGCGCCGCGTTCAGCTTGCGCAGCGCCTCGTCGGGCTCCTCGTCCTCGACGATCCCGCACCGCCAGCGGACCATGTCCGCGAGCGCCCAGTACGTGACGCCCTCTCCGTAGGCGAGGCAGCGGCCACGGTGCCAGTAGATCGTCTGGACGATGCCGTCGAAGTACTTGTAGAACTCCCACGCGAGCCGCGACTTGCCGATGCCGGCGATCCCGGTGACGGAGACCAGCTGCGCCCGCTGCTCCTCGGCGCACACGTGGAACAGATCCTTGATCTGGCGCAGCTCGCGGTCGCGGCCGACGAACGGCGCCTCCAGCCCCTCTGACTTCAGGGAGCCGGCACGGCCCGAGACCACTCGCAAGGCGCACCAAAGCGGCGTCTCACCTTCCTTGCCCTTGAGCTCGAAGCTGCCCGCGGGTTCGTAGACGATCGTGCCCTCGGTCGCCCGCCGCGCCGCCTCGCCGACGAATACCGATCCGGGCTCGGCCACCGACTGCACGCGCGACGCGGTGTTGACGAGATCGCCGGCGACCATTCCCTCACCGACTGCAGCGGTATTGACCGCCGCCTCACCTGTCAACACTCCGGCGCGTGCCCGCAAGCCGTCGACACCGGCCTCCTGTCCCAGCGCCTGCACCGCCGCGACCAGATCGAGCGCTGTGCGAACGGCCCGCTCGGCGTCGTCCTCCGTCGCGACCGGCGTGCCCCAGACGGCCATAACCGCGTCCCCGATGAACTTCTCCACGACGCCGCCGTAAAGCTCGACGAGCCGCCGGCAGGTGTCGAAGTAGCGCGAGAGGAGTTCCCGCACCTCCTCCGGGTCACGTCCCTCCGAAAGCGTCGTGAAGCCGACGAGGTCGGCGAAAAGGACCGAGACGAGCCGCCGTTCGGCGACCACCGGCTCCGCTGTGGGCGTCGGAGCCACCGCCGGCGCCGCCACGAGGGCTGTCCCACAGTCGCCGCAGAAGCTCTCGTCGGGCTCGTACGGCGCGCCACAGGAGGGGCAGGCGAGCTCGACCGCGAGGGATTGGCCGCAGCCCACGCAGAACTTGCGACCCTCGCGGTTCTCGCGTCCGCAGGAAGCGCAGAGAACCATCGCCAGAGCCTAGTCCGAGATGTGGGCGGTTACCAAGCTAGGAGCCCCAGCGGTTCCACCGCACGACTTCGTCGTCTGCGCGCCGGCGCTGCGAGAAGACGCTCGAGGCGCGATCCCAGTCGGGATCCTCGGCCGGGTGACCGACGGTGACCCCCGTCACGATCGTGAGGTCGTCGGGAATCGCCAACAACTCGCGCACCCGCGCGTCCTCCTCCACCGGGACGCCGTAGACGCCGGCGCCGAGGCCCTCTTCGATCGCAGCGAGCCACAGGAGCATGAGTGCGGCGCCCGCATCGACGTGCCAGAACGGCACCGGCCACACGACCTCGACCCCACCGGTGACGGCGAGCTTGTCGGCCTGCGTGTAGCGGTCGTGGTAGTCCTGCTCGCGGGTGAGCACGAAGATGTGCGCGGCGGCCTTGAGGAACCAGGCCTGCTCGCGCTCGTCGGCTTCGGACTCCGTGAACGCCTCGATCGTCGCGGGATCGTCGACGACGAGGATCCGCAGGCCCTGGCTGTACCCGGCGTTCGGCCCGCGGCGGGCGGCGCGCGCGATCCTTTCGAGTGTCTCGCGCGGCACGCGCTCACCGGTGTAGCTGCGAACGGCGCGGCGCTTCTTGAGGAGGTCGTAGTAGGAGCCCATCTCGGGCTCCTACGCTACTCCCACTCGATCGTCGCGGGAGGCTTCGACGTGACGTCGAGCACGACGCGATTGACGCCCGGGATCTCGTTCACGATGCGCGCCGAGATCGTCTCCACGAGGTCGTACGGGAGCCGCGCCCAGTCGGCCGTCATCGCGTCGTCGCTCGTCACCGCGCGGATCACGATCGGGTAGCCGTACGTGCGCTCGTCGCCCTGCACGCCGACCGACCTGACCGCCGGCAGCACGGCGAACGACTGCCAGAGCTCGCCGTAGAGGCCGGCCCGGCGCACCTCCTCCTGCAGCACCGAATCGGCCTGGCGCAGGATCTCGAGCCGCTCGGCGGTGACGGCGCCGATGATCCGGATCGCGAGGCCCGGGCCGGGGAACGGCTGGCGCCAGACCATCCGCTCGGGCATCCCGAGCTCCTCCCCCACGCGCCGCACCTCGTCCTTGAACAGCAGCCGCAGCGGCTCGACGAGCCGCATCTTCATGTCCTCGGGGAGGCCGCCGACGTTGTGGTGCGACTTGATCGTCGCCGCGACGCCCTCGGTGCCGCCCGACTCGATCACGTCGGAGTAGAGCGTCCCCTGCACGAGCCAGCGAACGTCACTGCCACTTTGACTGCTCAGCTTCCGTGCCTCCTCCTCGAAGACGCGGATGAACTCGCGGCCGATGATCTTGCGCTTCTGCTCCGGCTCCTCGACGCCGTCGAGCAACTCGAGGAACCGCTCCTGCGCCTGGACGTGGACGAGCGGAACGTGGAAGTGCTCGCCGAACGTCTCGACCACCTGCTCCGCCTCGTCCTGGCGCAGCAGGCCGTGGTCGACGAAGACACAGGTCAACTGCTCGCCGACCGCCTTGTGCACGAGTAGCGCCGCGACCGCCGAGTCGACGCCGCCCGACAGCGCGCAGAGCACGCGCTCGCGCCCGACCTGCGCGCGGATGCGCGCAACCTGTTCCTCGATCACCGCGGCCGGAGTCCAGGCGGGCGGCGCGTCGGCCACGGAGTAGAGGAAGTTCTTCAGGACGTCCATGCCGTGCGGCGTGTGGACGACCTCCGGGTGGAACTGGACGCCGTAGAGGCCGCGCTCGGACGCCTCGAAGGCGGCGACCGGCGTCGCAGGCGAGCTCGCGACGACGCGTGCGCCCTCGGGAGCCGCGACGACCGTGTCGCGGTGCGACATCCAGACCGTCTGCTCGTCGGGAGTGTCTGCGAGCAGCCGCGACTCGGTCACCTCCATAGGGGTGCGGCCGAACTCCGAGATGCCGGTGCGGTCGACGCGGCCGCCGAGCTCGAGTGCCATGAGCTGCGCGCCGTAGCAGATGCCCAGCGTGGGCACGCCGAGCTCGAACAGCGCGGGATCGACGCGCGGGGCGTCGTCGGAGTAGACCGACGCCGGCCCCCCGCTCAGGACGAGCGCGTACGGGTTGCGGGCCCGCACCGCCTCGGGCGTGATCGTGTGACCGACGAGCTCGGAGTAGACGCGACACTCGCGAATGCGCCGCGCGATCAGCTGCGAGTACTGCCCACCGAGGTCGAGGACGAGGACAGGCCTGTCCTCCCGGGCCGGGAGCTCCAGGACCTGTGCCTCGTCAGCGCCGATAGTTCGGCGCCTCCTTCGTGATCGTGACGTCGTGCGGATGCGACTCGCGCAGCCCGGCCGCCGTGATCCGGACGAAGCGTGCGCGCTTCATCTCGTCGATCGTCGCGGCGCCGCAATAGCCCATTGCCTGCCGCAGCCCGCCAACGAGCTGATGAACGACGTGCTGCAACGGGCCTTTGTAGGCGACGCGCCCTTCGATCCCCTCGGGGATCAGCTTCTCGACGTCCTCGACGTCGCCCTGGAAGTAGCGGTCCTTCGAGAAGCCGCGCGCTTTCATCGCGCCGAGCGATCCCATGCCGCGGTACTCCTTGTAGCGCTCGCCCTGCGCGAGGATCACGTCGCCCGGCGTCTCGTCGGTGCCCGCGAGCATTCCTCCGAGCATGACCGCGTCGGCCCCGGCTCCGATCCCCTTTGCGATGTCGCCGGACGAGGTGATCCCGCCGTCGGCGATCACCGGCACGCCCTGTTCCGCGGCGACGACCGCCACGTCGTGGATCGCGCTGATCTGCGGCACGCCGACCCCTGCGACGACGCGGGTCGTGCAGATTCCGGATGGGCCGATACCGACCTTGACCGCGTCGGCGCCCGCGTCGATGAGCGCCCTCGCAGCCTCGGCCGTCGCGATGTTGCCGGCGAGGACTTCGACCGGCACCGCGGCGTTGATCCGCCGCACCATCTCGATCACGCCGCCGGAATGGCCGTGCGCCGTGTCGACGACGATCACGTCCGACCCTGCGTCGGCGAGCGCCTGAGCGCGCTCGAGCGCATCGGCGCCGACTCCGACGGCGGCGCCCACCCGCAGGCGCCCCTGCTCGTCCTTCGTCGCCTGCGGGAACTCGATCTTCTTCTGGATGTCCTTGACGGTGATCAGCCCGCGCAGCCGCCCGTCGGCGTCGACGACCGGCAGCTTCTCGATCTTGTTGCGGTGGAGGATCTCCTCTGCCTCCGCGAGCGTCGTCCCCACCGGCGCGGTGACGAGGTTGCGCGACGTCATGAGCGCCGAGACGAGCTGGTCGACGTCGCTCTCGAAGCGGAGGTCGCGGTTCGTGAGGATGCCGACGAGGACGCCGTCGTCGTCGGTGATCGGGACGCCGGAGACCTTGTAGCGTGCCATCAGCTCGAGCGCCGCGCGCACGGGCGCGTCGGCGGGCAGCGTCACCGGCTCGACGATCATTCCCGACTCGGAGCGCTTCACCTTGTCGACCTCGGCGACCTGCGCCTCGATCGAGAGGTTGCGGTGGAGGATCCCGATGCCTCCCTCGCGCGCGAGCGCGATCGCAAGGCGCGCCTCGGTCACGGTGTCCATCGCGGCCGAGACGACCGGGATCGCGAGCTCGATCGAGCGTGTCAGGCGCGCCCGCGTCGAGACGTCGTTCGGCAGGACGTGAGACTCGGCCGGCACGAGGAGCACGTCGTCGAAGGTCAACCCCTCGCGACCGAACTTGCGGTCGAGCTCCAGCAGCCGCTGGACGTCGTCGGCGCTCAGCTCGGCTGCTGCGTGCTCGGTCAAGAGAGCCAGGGTAACAGCGGACCAGGACGCGAATTTGACAATGCGCTAACAGCGCGCAGCTACCGTCCTGCCGTGCGGGCTCTCCTCGCTACTGCGGGACTTCTTGTCCTCGCCGGCTCCGCCGTGGCTGCGAAACCGACAGCTCACACGCTGCGGAAGAGCGCGAGCGGTCCCATCGTCGCCGTCGCGCAGGACAGCACCACCGCCGCCTGGCTCACGTCGAGCTATCCGAAAGCGTGCAACGCGGTGCACCTGACGTCGCCCGGGAAGAAAGACCGGAGCCTGCCCCAGCCTTCGTCCCCCACCATGACCTGCCGCTGGAACGTCGCCAACACGCAGTCGGGGCAGTCGCAGCTCGCCGTCGCGTCCAAGATCTCCACCGCACTCTGGACGCTGCACGAAAACGGTCCGTACTTCGACCAGGTCGTCGCCGCCGCCGCCGGCGGACCCGAGCGCCAGATCGAGCGGCTCTCCCACGCGAGCGACGGGACGGGCGACTGGCTCGGCGGCGTCGCCGGTGCGGGCAAGACGCTCGCCTACTCCTGGGACGACGTCGAGTACGTCGACCCGATCGCCTGCCTCTCGAAGGGGGGCAAGTGGTGCAAGGAGAAGATCGCGGACGGCGGCATCCGCCTCGTCGCGCGTACAACCGACAGTCCCGGGACGCCGCTGCCGGGGGCAGGACCGGCGTTGCTGCTCGCTGCGTCCGCCGGGCGGATCGCCTACGTTCCTGCGACGACCGTCCACGGTGGCCGCCCGTACACGAGTGCCAACAACACGCTGCAGATCGTGGACGCCACGAGTGGAACCCTCGCGGGCCAGGCTTCCTTGCACGGGTTCCCGATCGCGATGGCGCTATCGCCTCACGTGCTCGCCGTCCTCACGACACAAGGCACTCCCCACGACCGCATCACCTGGTTCTCGGCGGCGGACGGGACGAAGCTCGGCAGCGTCGTCGTCTCGGGATCGGCCGCACCGCAGCTCGCGGCGAGCGACCGCCTCATCGTCTACCGCGTCGGCCTTCTGCTGCGCGACGTCGCGACGCGCAACGGCCACATTGGGAAGCTCGTGAAGACGGGTCAGAACTACGTCGGCCTCTCGCTCGCCGGCCGCCGGCTCACGTGGGCGGAGAATCACAACGGCGCCGGCCGTCTCCGCGCCCTCTCGGTCGGGTAGCTAAGGCCTACGCCTCGACCGGTGCCAGCTCGACGACTTCGACGCCGGCCGCGAGACGGGCGGCCTCGCGCGGCTCGAAACGTCCCGCGCCGAGCTCGACGACCGATGCCGCCGCGCAGCCGACCGCCGTCCGCAGCGCGTCTCCGACCGAGCGGCCGTTGAAGCGCTCGGAGAGATAGCCCGCGAGCAGGACGTCCCCGGCGCCGACCGGAGCGATCGGCTCGACGCGAGGGATCGACGCGCGGAAGCGCTGCACCCGCCGCTCCTCCCGCACGAGCGCGAAGCACGCAGTCTCCTGGGTGATGAGAACGTTGCGCGCGCCGAGGTCGGCAATCGTGTCGAGCGCCATGACGAAGTCCTCCTCGTCCATGAACTCCTGCCCGACGAGGCTCTCGGCTTCCTGCTGGTTCGGCGAGACGAGATACGGCTCCGCCGCGGCGCCGAGCCGCAACGGCTCCCCTTCGCAGTCGAGGACACACTTGATGCCGCGGCGCGTGAGGTCGTGGATCGCGTCGGCGTAGAAATCGTTCTCCACGTCCCGCGGCAGCGACCCGCAGAAGACGACGTAGCTCGCCACCTGCGAGAGGTAGCGGAGCTTGTCGGACAGCATCTGCAGCTCGTCCGGCCGCACTGCGGGCCCCCACTCGTAGATCTCGGTCAGGGAACCCGCGGTCGGATCGACGACCGCGATCGAGGTGCGCGACTCGTCGGAGATCCGGACGAAGTCGCTGAGGATTCCCTCGAGGCCGAGATCCTCGACGATCCGGTCTCCCGTCCGGCCACCCGCGAGCCCTGTCGCGACGACCGGGCTCTCCAACCCCTTCAACGCGCGTGCCACGTTGATGCCCTTGCCACCCGCGCTCGTGAGGCTCTTGTTCGCCCGATGCCGGTGGCCGAACTGGAAGTTCGGGACGGTCAGCGTCCGGTCGACCGCGGCGTTGAGGGTTACGGTGACGATCACTGCCGGTGCACCACGCCGGGCGCAGGTTACTGGACGCGGATCCTCTCGCCGACCTGGAGGGCCGCAGGGTCGACGCCGGGGTTGAGCTGCCTCAACCGCGCGACGCTCGTCCCCGTCTTGGCCGCGATCGACGCGAGCGTGTCGCCCGACTGGATCGTGTACATGCGCTCGTGGCGCCCCTTGTGGCGATGTCCGTGCGTCTTCTTCGTCGTCACGCTGACGGTGCTCGGCGTCTTCGCGTGATGCTTGCCCTGCTCCAGGCCGGCGCGCACGACGAGGGCGCCGATCGTGATGACGGCGAGAAAGGCCACAGGTGCAGCCCAGCGCGCGATGCGGGTCCGGTCCACGGGTCAGCCCGGGACGGCTACGGCACGCAGCTCGCCGGCGAGGCGTTGGGCCTCGGCCGCGGCGGCCTCCCGCCAACCCGCACCGCGGTCGGCGTACAGGACCGAGCGCGAAGCCGAAACGAGCGCGCCGGCCGGGCCGATCGCGAAGGCCTCGCCGAGGTCTTCGGCGCGCGCTCCCTGTGCGCCGACCCCGGGCAGGAGGAGCACGGACCGTGGCAGCAGCTGCCGTACTTCGGCGACCTCCTGCGGAAAGGTCGCTCCGACGACTGCACCGACCGAGGAGAGCCCGCTCTCTCCGACGAGGGCCGCTCCCCAGCGGTCGACGAGCCCGGCGACGTGCTGCCACAGGAGACGACCGTCGGCGAGCGGAAGATCCTGGAGGTCGACGCTGCCCGGATTCGAGGTCTTGACGACGACGAAGACGCCGAGCCCGTCGCGGGCGAGGAACGGCTCGAGCGAGTCGAAGCCCAGGTAGGGATTGACGGTGACGGCGTCGGCGATCGGCGCGAACGCGGCGACGTAGGCGCGGGCGGTCGACGGGACGTCGCCGCGCTTGGCGTCGGCGATCACGAGCAGCCCCGCCTCGCGGGCGTATTCGCAGACCCCGGTGAGCGCCGCCCACCCGCCGGCTCCCTGCGCTTCGAAGAAGGCGGCCTGCGGCTTGACCGCCACCGCGTGCTCGGCCACGGCATCGATGATCCCGCGGCAGAACTCGACCACGCCGAGCCCCGCCGGCATGAGCGCGGGATCCGGATCGAGCCCGATGCAGAGCGGCGCGCCGTTGCGCTCGACGGCGGCGGCGAGCCGATCCGCGAAATGAAGCCCCCCGCTCACGCCCATCAGGATACGAGCCGGACGGGACAAACGAAGAGGCCGCCCGAAGGCGGCCTCTTGATCCTCGGAGGAGACTGCGGTTGTCCTAGAAGGACGATCCCCCGCTCTTGACGGCCGACTTGAGCCCGCTGCCGGCCGAGAACTTCGGAACGGTGGCCGCGGGGATGTGCACCTTCTCGCTCGGGTTGCGCGGATTGACCCCCGTCCTGGCGGCGCGATTCGCCGTCGAGAACTTCCCGAATCCTGTGAACGTGACCTCGCCTCTGCCCTTCAGCGTGTCTGTGATGGCGTCGAGGAACGCGTCGACGGCCTTGCCTGCGTCGCGGTTGGACAGCTGCGCGCGGCGGGCCACCTCGGATACAAACTCCTGCTTCGTCACTCTCTCCTCCAGTCGTAGATCGCTTGCTGGGCCTGAACGACCCTACCAACTCCGTGTTTGCGGCTCAACCATGCGGTTTTGCGGGGGTTTTCTCGCCTTCGAGCAGCTCTCCTGCCCGGAAAAGGGGCCGGAGACGGACGGCATGGCGCGCGAGAGCGTCGGCTCCTCCCTCCTCGCGATCGATCACGCAGACGGCCGTTCGGACGACCAGGCCGGCGTCGCGGACCGCCGAGATCGTCTCGAGGAGCGCGCCGCCGGAGGTCACGATGTCCTCGACGAGACAGACGAGCTCGCCCTCCTCGTAGGCACCCTCCAGCCGGTTCGCGGTGCCGTACGACTTGGCCTCGTCGCGCACGATGACGAACGGCATCCCACCGGCGAGCGACGCGGCGGCGGCGAGCGGCACGGCTCCGAGCACCGGAGCAGCGAGGCGGCCCGCGTCCGGCTCGTGCTCGCGGACCGTGGCTGCGATCCGGTCTCCGAGCGCCGCGAGGAGGTCCGGCTGGGTCTCGAAGCGGAACTTGTCGAGGTAGTAGCGGGATCGCTTGCCCGAGCGAAGCAGGAAGTCGCCCTCGAGGTAGGCGGCCGCGATGAGCCTTTCGCGAAGCTCCGAGTCGTTCATGCGGGCCGAGCCGCAGTGCGAACCTGGTGCGCGAGCGGCAGCAGCCGCGCAGCCTCCGACGAGCCCTCCACGAGCGTGACGAAGGAGCCGTCGTCGAAGTAGACATCGAGCCGCTCCTCGCTGCCGCCGAGCCAGCGCCGATACGCGGCCGTGCCCGCGACCGCGCCGGCCGCGAAGCCGGCCAGGGTGACCAACCTGCGCTTCACCCGGCACTCCCGGCATCGACCGCTGCGAGGCAGCGCTTCAGGTCGTAGAAGACGAGGCCCGGGGACACCCGCCCGGCCGTAACGGCGACGACCGTCCGGTCGTCCGCATCGGTCACCGCAAACACGTCGCCATCCGCCAGCTCCGCGTGCAGCTGGGTGACTCGGCCCTCGTCGCTGCGAAACGCGGCGGCCCCCTCCAGCAACTCCCGCACAGAGCGGGTGAGGACGCCGGCCCGAGCCTCGGGGACGCCCACCGAGCCGGCCAGTTCCGCCTCGCCGGTCACGATCGCGGCCGCCTCGATCTGCGGCGAGATCTCCACGAGATCCGCGAGAGCCCGCGCCGCATCCATTGCCGTCGAGGCTATCAGCGAGGATTCAGATGATGGCGATTCGACGCCGGCACCTCGTGCACAAGTTCTTCGCCGACCGCGGCACCCATCTGGCGGCGATGCTCGCGTACTTCGCGCTCCTCTCGTTCGTGCCGCTCGTCTTCCTCGCGCTCTCGCTCTTCGGCCTCGCGCATCAGGCGCACCCGTCGGACTTCTTCATCAAGGAGCTGAAGCACGCGTTCCCCGGAACCTCGGTCGAGAGCATCACCAAACTCGTGCGCCGCGTGCAGAACAACGCGGCCGCGCTCGGGATCATCGGCGGCATCGGCCTGCTCTGGTCGTCGACCTCGTTCTTCAGCGCGCTCGAGTCGGCGTTCAACATCGTCTATGGACTCCCGAACCGGCGCTTCCTGCACGGGAAGGGGATCGCCGCCGCGTTGATGGCGAGCGTCCTGACCACGCTCTTCGTCAGCCTCGTCGTCGGCGCATTTGGTGGGAGTGTCCTCAGGCACCACCTCCGGTTCGCGGACAGCGCCGCCGTCGCCGACATCGTCTCCTTCGGCGCCTCGCTCGCCGGGGTCTTCGTCTTTCTCCTCGTCGTCTACCGCTGGCTGCCGAACACGCACGTGAGCTTCCGCGATGCATTGCCCGGTGCGGTCGCGTGCGCGCTCGTGCTCGAGGTGTCGTTCCTCGTGCTGCCGTTCTTCGTCCGCCACGCCTCCCTCAACGTGACGCTGCGGACGCTGGGCGGCCCGGCGATCCTCATCGTCTGGCTCTACGTGATGGCGAACGTGATCGTCTTCGGCGCCGAGATCAACTGGTGGTGGAGGGAACGTCGCCGAGGGCACGCAGAAGCGCACGCGCCGCACGCGCACGGTGAGAGTGCTCCGCCTTCCACGCGTCCCCCAGTTCCGCGACCGTCCGCTCCTCACCCGCCGGAATGACGATCGGGTCGTAGCCGAATCCCTCGCTGCCGCGCGCCTCGTCGGCGATCCGCCCCTCGAGCGTGCCGGTTCCGCGCTGCTCCCGACCGTCCGGCGCCAGGAGGACGAGCTCGGAGACGTAGCGGGCGCTGCGGTCTCCGACGCCTTCCAACTCGGCGAGGAGCTTGCTCACCGCGGGCGCTCCCTCCGGTGCGTAGCGCGCCGAGTGGACGCCGGGGCGGCCGCCGAGAGCCGCGACCTCCAGGCCCGAGTCCTCGGCGAGCACCCAGCCGTCGGTGTGACCGCGGCCGAAGACGGCCTTGATCGCCGCGTTCTCGTAGTACGTCGCACCGGTCTCGCGCGGATAGTCGTCGCGGTCGAGAGGTTCGAGCGTCCACCCCGGCAGCAGCCGTTCGAGCTCCCGCGCCTTGTGGGCGTTCCGCGACGCGAGGACGGCCCTATGGGAGCTCACGCTCGACCGCCTCCGCCTGGAGGTCGGCGATCTCGCCGATGCCCGCCGCGGCCAGCGCGAGCAGCTCGTCGAGGGTCTCACGTGCGAATGGATCACGCTCGGCGGTCGCCTGCACCTCCACGAGACGCCCGTCGCCCGTCATCACGACATTCATGTCGGTGTCGGCGCCCGAGTCCTCGGAGTAGTCGAGATCAAGGAGCGGCACGCCGCCCACCACGCCGACCGAGACCGCGGCGACCGAGTCGCGGAATGCCCGCGAGAGGCCGAAGCGGTCGAGCGCGCGCATCGCGGCGACGTACGCGCCGCAGATCGCCGCACAGCGGGTGCCGCCGTCGGCCTGGAGGACGTCGCAGTCGAGCCACAAGGTCCTTTCGCCGAGCGCCTCGAAGTCGACGACCGCACGGACGGCGCGGCCGATGAGACGCTGGATCTCGATCGTCCTGCCCTGCTGCTTGCCGCGCGCCGCCTCCCGCTGGACGCGGTCCCCGGTCGACGCCGGCAGAAGTGAGTACTCCGCCGTGATCCAGCCTCTGCCCTGGCCGCGGAGCCAGCGCGGGATGTCCTCCTCGACCATGGCCGTGCAGAGCACCTTCGTCCGCCCCTGGGTGATGACGACCGAGCCGTGCGGATTCTCGAGGAAGTCCGGCTCGAACGAGATCGCGCGCAGCTGGTCAGGTTTCCGGCCGTCCGCGCGCGCGCTCAAGCGGCCGCTCCTTCGAGCGTCGCCACGGTGACGTGCTCGACCTCGCGCACCGGCAGCTGGAGGAAGCGGCGGCCGAGCTCCCGGAACGCTTCCGGGTCTCCGGTGGTGAGGAACCGGTACGCCCCTTCCCGGCCGCGCTCGTTCTCGACTCCCTTGCGCGCAAGCGTCTCCGCAACCTCGCGGGCGGTCTCCTCCGCCGAGAAGACGAGGGTCACGTCGCGACCGAACACGCGCTCGAAGATCTTGCGGATCAGCGGGTAGTGCGTACAGCCGAGGATCACGGTGTCTACCCCGTCGGCCTGCAGCGGCGCCGCGTACTTGCGCACGGCACGCTCGGTCTCCTCGCCGTACGGATCGTCACCCTCGATCAGCGGCACGAGCTCGGGGCACGCAACCGGGTGGAACGAGATGCCGGCGTCGAGCGCGTGGACGAGCTCCTCATAGCGGCCGGCTTCCACCGTCGCCGCGGTGGCGAGCAGACCGACGCGGCGGTTGCGGGTCGTCTGGACGGCCGCATGCGCCTCGGGTGCGATGACGCCGACGACCGGCACGGTCAGCTCCTCCTGCAGCTGGGGCAGCGCCGCCGAGGTCGCCGCGTTGCACGCGACGACGATGAGCTTCACGTCCTGTTGCTCGAGGTAGGCGCCGATCTCGCGCGCGAAGCGGCGGATCTCCTCGAGCGGGCGCGGGCCGTAGGGAAGGCGCGCATGGTCGCCGAGGTAGACGAAATCCTCGTTCGGCATCGTCACGAGACACTCGTGGAGGACGGTCAGCCCTCCCACGCCGGAGTCGAAGACGCCTACGGGCCGCGGATCCATTGCGACCATCGTAAATGGGCGCTAGCGTCGGGTCGTGGGACGCCTCCGGGTCGCCGTCGCCATCGTCGCCGCTGCGCTCGTCTGCGCCGGCGGCGCCTCGGCCGCACCCGGCTGGACCGAGGTCACCATCCAGGCGTCGGACACGACCCCGCTCGCCTGCGCGTACGTCATCCCGAGCGGCACCGCTCCGACCGGCGGGTGGCCCGGCGTCATCCTGTTCCACGGGCTCGGGCAGTCCCACACCGACATGGAGCAGTACGGGAGCGCGCTGGCGCAGTTCGGCTTCGCGGCTCTCACCTGCGACGCGCGCGGCACCGGCGCGTCGGGCGGCAAGTTCGGGCTCGATGGGCCGAGAGAGGTGCAGGACGCGCGAGATCTCTTCAGCTGGTTCGCCGGACGGGCCGATGTCTCGGACACCGCGATCGGGGCGTTCGGCCTCTCACTCGGAGGCGGCGAGGTCTGGAACGCGGCCGTAGCGGGCGTGCCCTTCAAGGCGATCGTGCCGGCGATCACGTGGACTGACCTCGGCCAGGCGCTCAACCCGAGCGGCGTGCCGAAGGGCGGCGAGATCAACGCGCTTGCCGCTGCCGTTCCGTTTTCCCGGTGGGACTCCTCGCTGACGTTGCCCGGTGATGAGGACTTCGACGTGAGCGCTGCGGTCAAGAGCGCCGAGGCGGCGCGCTCCTCACGCTCCAAGCTCCACTCGCTCACGGTTCCGACCCTCTTGCTGCAGGGCCGACACGACTTTCTCTTCGACATTGATCAGGCCATCGCCGCCTACAAGCTCTTGGCCGGGCCGAAGCGGCTGTACCTCGGCGACATCGGCCATGCACCGGCGAAGAACCCGTCGGCCGAAGCGCCCACCTACCTCACCGAGGCGGTCGGCTGGTTCCACCAGTATCTCGTCGGCGGGCCGAAGCTCATCGGCGCCGGAGTCGAGCTCGCACATGACCCGTGGGACGGGAGGACGAGCTTCTACAAGGGCCTTCCGGCAACCCGGCGCCAGAGCGTGAACCTGCCTGGAACGAAGCAGATCGCAGGGACAGGATCGGCTCGGCGAACCGTACGACTCACCGGCGGTCCGTTCGAGACGTTCGGCGACAGCTCGCTCATCGTCCGTTATTCGGACCATCGCGCTGACCTCAAGCAGATCAGGGCCATGGTTTCCGTCAAGGGAAGCAAGACGCCGGTGACTTTCGGCGCCGCTCGCCTGACGGGCGAAGCAGGGGTAGTACGGATTCCGCTCAGCGACCAGGCCGTCCTCCTCCCACGCGGAAAGCGGCTCGTGGTCACGGTCGGTTTTACCTCGGCGGACGGCGTCTATGCCACGGTTTTCGGCGCTCCCCTGGTGGCCAAGATCGGCCGCATCACGCTGAATCTCTCGGTCCTCAAGCGCGCAGTCTCCAAGTAGAGCGGTAGCGTCCGCGGCATGCCCGCGACCGTGCGCATCGGCACCTGCTCGTGGGCCGACGAGGCTCTCTCGAAGTACTTCTACCCGCCGAAGCTTCCGGCCAGGGAGCGGCTCGCCTGGTACGCCGAGCACTTCGACACCGTCGAGGTCGACTCGACCTACTACCGCCTGCCGAGCGAGTCGATGGTGCAGGGCTGGGCCGAGCGGACGCCGGACGACTTCACGATGCACGTCAAGGCGTTCGGCCTCATGACGCGGCATCCGGTCAAGGCCGAGGTGATCCCGGAAGACCTCCGCGACGAGATGCCCGTCGACGAGCGCGGCCGCATCGACCGGCCGCCACGCGAGCTCCGCGGCGAGATCTTCCGACGCTTCCTCGAGGCACTCGAGCCGCTCCGCGGTGCGGGCAAGCTCGGCGGGATCCTCTTCCAGCTGCCGCCGTACATCGTCTACAAGGACGCGTCGCTGGAGTACCTCGAGTGGGCACGCGGGCAGCTGGGTGGGGACGAGATGCTGGTCGAGTTCCGGCACCGCTCGTGGCTCGACGACGAGAACCGCGCGGCGAGCCTCGCCTTCCTCGAGCGGATCGGCGCCGGGTACGTCGTCGTCGACGCCCCGCGCTCGGACACGGCGCGCAACCTCGTGCCGACCGTGGTGGCCACGACGTCGCCGACCGCCTACGTCCGCTTCCACGGCCGCAACCTCGGCACCTGGAACAAGCGCGGCGGCTCGGCGGCCGAGCGCTTTGACTACCTCTACTCCGACGACGAGCTCGGAGAGTTCGTCGAGCCGTTGCGAGAGCTCGCCGGCCATTCGGAGCAGGCCTATGCCTTCTTCAACAACAACGCCTCGTCGGAGGATCCCGAGAACCCGCTGGGGCACGTCTCGCAGGCCGCCACCAATGCGCGGCAGCTGCGACGGCTCCTCGACGTGAACCAGATCGCGGCCAGCGGCGGGACATAGGCTGGCCCGCGTGGACGTGCTCTCGATCGTGCACGGCGAGGACGTGGGCACCGAGCTCTTCGCTCCGCTCGTCGCCGAGGCCGGCCATCGGCTCGAGGAGTGGAGCTTCGAGCGTGGGACGACGCTGCCGCGTCCGCTCGACGCCTACGACGCGGTGTTCGTCTTCGGCGGCGGCATGCACATCGACCAGGAGGACGGGCACCCCTGGCTGCGGGACGAGGCACGCTGGCTTCTCGAGCTGCTCGAGCGCCCGATCCCGACGCTCGGTGTCTGCCTCGGCTCGCAACTCGTCGCGCGAGCCGCGGGCGCCGGTGTCGGGCGGCTCGCCGAGCCCGAGATCGGCTGGAGCGAGGTCGAATTGACCGAGGCGGGTACGGCGGATCCGGTCCTCGCGGTCCTACCCGCCCGGTTCGAAGCGTTCGAGTGGCACCACTACGGGCACGAGCTCCCCGACGGTGCGGTCGCGCTCGCGCAGAACGCGGCGTCGCTGCAGGCGTTCCGCCTGGGCGAAAGCGTCTGGGGAGTGCAGTTCCACCCTGAGGTGACCGAGCTGCAGGTGGAGCGGTGGATCGGCGACGAGAGCGACCCGCCGCCAGATCCTGCAGGGCTACGCGCCGAGACGCGCGCGCAGATCGGCCGCTGGAACGAGCTCGGGCGCCGCCTCTGCCGCTCGTTCCTCACTGCGGCCGAGCGACTCGGCGCGCGTGCCGCCTGAGGCGCTCGCTCTCGCCCTCGCGGCGGCAGGCCTGCACGCGGGCTGGAACGTGTTCCTGCGCGGGTCGGAGGACGTCGAGGCCCGCACCGCCGTCGTGCTCGGGCTCTCGGTGCTGCTCTTCGCACCGGTTGCTGCGGTGACGTGGTCGGTTTCGTGGACGGTCGCGCCGTACGTCGCCGCGTCGGCTGCGTTCGAGGGCGTGTACTTCGCGCTCCTCGTCGCCGCCTACCGTCGGCGGGAGCTGTCGGTCGTCTACCCGGTCGCCCGAGGATCGGCTCCCGTGCTGGTCCTGCTCGGAACGGTCGTCGTCCTCAGCCGCCACGTCTCGGCAGGTACAGCCGTGGGCGTCGGCCTCGTCGCGGTCGGGGTCGTCCTCGTGCGTGGGATCCGGCGGGGAGCGGAGGGCTTGCTCGTCGCGTTGGCGATCGGCTGTGCAATCGCCGCCTACACGCTCGTGGACAAGGACGGGCTGCAACATGCGGCCGCCATCCCGTATCTCGAGCTCGTGCTGGCGCCTGTCGCCCTCGTGGGGGTGTCTCTGGCAGCGGCGCGACGCGGAGCCGACACGCTGCGAGCGCAGCTGACAGCGTCGACCGTCGTCGCAGCCGTGGCTTCGTTCGCCGCCTACGCGCTCGTCCTCGCCGCGCTTCGGCTGGCGCCGGCTCCCGACGTCGCGGCGGTGCGGGAGACGAGCGTCGTGTTCGCGGCGCTGCTCGCAGGTGCGTTCCTTCGCGAACGCGTGGGCTGGATGCGGCTCTCCGGCGCCCTGGCCGTCGCGGCAGGCGTCGCTCTGATCGCGCTGTCCTAGTCGCGCGAGGCTTGACTCTCGGACTTGCGCCGATCAGGATCGCCGCAAAGGCGGCGTTTGCTACCGGAGGTGGCTGACATGGATCAGATGAAGGACCTCAAACGCGAGGCGCAGGTTGTCCTCGTCTGTGGAGTGCTCTACCTCATCATCTCGTTTCTCGACTGGCAGCAGGTCTCGTTCCCGTTCGCCGGTGGCACGGTCGGACTGAGCGAGTGGCACGGCGTCGGCGTCGTCGCCGGCCTCCTCGTGGTCGCGCTACTCGTATGGGAGGGAGTACGGCTGTTTGCCCCGGACGTGTCGCTCGGCGGGGTCCATGAAGGGCTCGTCTCGGTCGTCATCGCGCTGCTGCTCGCGTTGTTCACGGTGATCACCTTCTTCAGCCACAGCGTGGCGCGGCACTGGCCCGCCTGGATCGGCCTCATCCTCGCACTCGTGATCGCGGCCGCAGCGGTGATGCGCGCGCGCGCCGAGGAAGTCCAACTGCCGGCGGGCAAGCCTGCAGCTGAGACAGCCGGGGCGGCAGAGGCTCCCGCACCGGTTCAGGCCGAACCGGCGGAAGCCGCACCCGAGCCGGAACCGGCAGCGGATGCACCCGAGCCGGAGCCGGCAGCCGCCGCACCCGAGCCGGAGCCAGAGCCGGCAGCGGAGGCACCGGAGGCTCCCGCGGTGCCCGAGGAGTAGCCGCTAGCGCTCGAGCGGTAGCTCGTCGTGGCGGCTCCACTCGTGCCAGGAGCCGGCGTAGTTGCGCGCCGCATAGCCGGCGGCACGAAGCGCGAGCGTTGCCAGGGCCGAGCGAGAGCCGGAGTGGCAATAGGCCACGACTTCCGCGCCCTCGGGAAGGCCGACGAGTTGGCGGACGCGTTCCGGCGGAGCCGGACGCCCCGGCCCCTCGAAGAGCTCCCCGACGCCGAGATTGCGCGCCCCCGGGATGTGGCCCTGGCGCGGATCGCACTGGTTCCCGCGCCGCCCCGAGTACTCGTCGGGCGTTCGCACGTCGAGGAGCGCCAGCGCCGGGTCGCCGAGCCGGGTCGCCAGCTCCTGTCGCGTCGGCAACGCACTCGGGTTCGGCTCGAGGTCCGCCTCCGCCTCCCGTACCGGCTCGAGCTCGACTGCTCCCTCCTCGAGCTCGCCCTCCCAGCCGGCGACGCCGCCGAGCAGGATCGCGACGCGTGGATGCCCCGCGAGCTCCGCCATCTGGGCCGCAGGCATCGCGCCGACGCCGTCGCCACGGTCGACGAGCACGAGCCGCTCCCGGCCCGTGATGCCGTGCCGCCGCAGCCGTAGCGCGATCTCCTGCGCCAGCGCACGCGCCGACTCCTCGTCCGCCGCCGGCGGCGGCGAGCCGAGCACGAGCGGCCGCGAGCCCGAGATGTGACCGCGCATGTGCGCGTTTGGCCCACGTACGTCTCCCACGACGAGATCGTCCTCGCCGAGGTGCTCCGCGAGCCACCCGCAGTCGACGACGGCCTTCACAGCGCGGCGACAACTCCTACTTCGGCGGCGATCGCGGGACGCTGCTCGAGCCGCGCGAGCCAGTCGGCGAGGGACGGGAAGGCGTCGAGCTCGACACCGAGCATGTCGCGCGCGCGGAGCACCCACGGCACGAGGGCGATGTCCGCGAGCCCATATTCGGCACCGCTCAGATACGGCCGGTCGTCGAGCAAGGAGTCGAGCCGTCCGAGTGCGGCGTCGAGCTGCTCGCGCGCCCCGTCCTCCGCGCGGCGGAAAGCGTAGTAGGGATCGGTCAGGTCGTCGTCGCGGAAGATGAGGAGCCTGGCCGCAGCGCGGTCGGCGGGGTCGGCCGGCAGGAGTGCCGGCTCGGGGTAGCGCTCCTCGAGGAACTCCATGATCACGGCCGACTCCGGCAACGGGTCGCCTCCGTCCTCCTCGATCACGGGCACCCGGCCGGTGGGATTCTTTTCGTACAGCCAGGCAGGCCGGTCGGAGAGGTCGATCTCGACGGTCTCGAACTCGATGCCTTTCTCGGCGAGAACGATCCGCGCCCGCGCAGCGTAGGGACAGCGCGCAGCGCTGTAGAGCGTGATCACGGTTGCACCCCCATCGCGGCGGCGAGCTGTTCGTAGAGCTCCTGGGCGGGCGGCAGCTCGCCGGGCGACGCCGCGGTGCGCGCCACCTCCCGCACGCGCCTCGGATCGGCACCGGTCAGACGCCCGACGACCGTCGCGTTCGCGCCGAGCGCGTAGGTGTCGCCCGGTGGCAGCGGGCCGAAGTACTCGGGGACGGACAGGTACTCGTCGACGTCGGCTCCGCGGTCGAAGAGGTCGTAGCGGACTACCGCGCCGCGCTGGATACCGAGTGAGAGCGTGACACCGCCGGTCGTGTACGAGAGCTCCTTCGCGAGCGCCTTCAACCGCTCCGGATCCGCGTCGGTCGGGTCGGAGCGCACGCGGATCCAGTTGCCCTCGACCTCGACGTCCGGGTCGAGACGCAACACCTTGACCGTGTCCCGCTTGACCTTCTCGACGTCGTCGGTCTGGACGTGGACGAAGCCGAACGTCGGCCCGTCGGCCGGCACGAGGCGCTGCTCGAGCTCGTCGATCGGGGCGGCGAGCCGCAGCTCGAACGCCTGAAATCCCCAGCGGTTGTACGTCGCCCGGGCGCCTTCGTTCGAGGAGACCACGTCGAGCTCGACCACCTCGGCCCCGGCCTCCCGCATCTGTGCCGCGAAGCTCCGCGTCAGCTCGGTGGCGATGCCGGTTCCCCGAACGGCCGGGCGGACGTAGAGAACCTGCAACTCGGCGACGCGCTTCCCCATCATGCGACCGGAGGCGAACCCGACCGGCTGGCCGTCGTCGTCCTCGGCGATCCAGGACGTGCCTGCCTTCGTCGCCTGGTCGAGGTCCGCGAGCTCCTCGTCGGAATCCGGGTCGCGCCACGGCGCGTCCTTGATCTCCTCGCCGAACGCGTGCAGGAGCTCGTGGAGGGCGTCGCGGTCGGCGGTCGTGGCTTGGCGGATCACAGGGTCAAGATCACGGAGTCAGGAACTGTGCGAGCAGGTAGTGCGCCGTCAGGTTCTGGAAGGGCTCGAAACGTGCGCCCGCCGCGCGGACGTCGACGTCACCATAGAGCGCGCGCACGGCCTTGCGCACGGCGAGGTCGCCGGCGGGCCAGGCGCGCGGACGGCCGAGGTAGCGCGCGAGGAACCAGTCCGCCGTCCACTCACCGAGCCCGCGCAGCGCCGTCAGCTGCGCCTTGACCTCCTCGTCGGGGAGGAGCGCGAGCGCGGCGAGGTCGAGCTCGGAGCGCGCGAGTCCGATCACGTACTCGGCCTTGCGCCGCGAGAAGCCGAGCGAGAACAGCTCGTCCTCCGACGCAGCGGCGAGCCGCTCGCGCGCCGGGAACGCCCAGACGCGGCCGACGCGCTCGCCGAACCGCTCCACGAGCCGGTTGCGGATCGCCAGCGCCGCGAAGAGCGAGACCTGCTGCGCCGTGATCGCGCCGACGAGCATCTCGAAGGGATCCGGCGCGAGCGTCGGACGAAACCCGGGGAAACGGACGACGAGCGGGGAGATGCGCTCCTCTCCCGCCGCCCACGCAGCGAACGCGACGAGGTCGAAGTCGAAGCCGAGCAGCTTGCGGACGACTGGCTCCGTCTCGGTGTCGAGGGGATCGACGTCGACACCGCCGTTTGCCGCCACGATGCGCACCTCCCTCCCGCCGACCGCGCGATAGAGCACTCCGTCCTCCCACACCGTCGCGCGGTCGAGCCCAAAGGTGCGGAAGCGGGCCGCGGTCAGTTCGAGCGAGAACGGCTGCGGGGCCGAGAGCAGCAGCGGAGCTACAGGTGCGAGGTCAGCCCTGCGCCCGACGCGTCGGTGTCCTCGGCCGTATCGCCGTCCTGCGCGTTCGCGTACCAGGAGCGCCAGTACGTGCCGTCGTCGAGGTCGCGCGCGAAGGTCGTGAGGCGGAGCGGGTGGAACGTGTCGCACATCACGGCGAGCTCGTGCGTCTCGCTCACACCGATCGACTTCTCCGCCAGCCCCGGCTGCGGCCCGTGTGGCAGGCCCGACGGATGAAGCGTGATCGAGCCGACCTCGACGCCTTTCCGCGAGCCGAAGTTGCCGGAGACGTAATAGATCATCTCCTCCGACTGCAGATTCGAGTGGTGGTACGGAATCGGCACCGCGAGCGGGTCGAAGTCGAGTTTGCGAGGGCAGAAGGAGCAGATCACGAAGTTCTGGCCCTGAAACGTCTGGTGCGACGGCGGCGGCTGGTGGATGCGGCCGGTGATCGGCTCGAAGTCGTGGATCGAGAACGTCCACGGATAGAGGTACCCGTCCCAGCCGACGACGTCGAAGGGGTGGTAGTCGACGATGTACGTCTGGTAGCCGCCCCGCACGCGCACCTTGACCGGGTACTCGCCGCGCTCGCGCACCGTGTGCAGCTCGGTCGGCGGGTGGATGTCGCGGTGGTAGTACGGCGCGCCCTCCATCAGCTGTCCGTACTGGTTCCGGTAGCGGCGCGGGATCTCGATCAGCCCGGGCGTTTCGAAGACGAGGTAGCGCTGCTCGCCTTCCGGCTTGAAGCGGTACGTCGTGCCGCGCGGGACGACGACGTAGTCGCCCTCGGAGTACGAGAGGTCGCCGAAGATCGTCTCCAGCGTGCCGGAGCCCTCGTGGACGAAGATCACCTCGTCGCCCTCGCCGTTCCGGAAGAAGTAGTCCATCGAGCCGGACGGGCGGCAGAGCGAGATCTCGACGTCGTCGTTCCACATGAGGAGGCGGCGGCCGGTGATCTCGTCGCCGGCGGGCTCGGTGTCGAACGTCTTGAAGTGCAGGTGCCCGTGCTGCTCCGGCACCCAGTCCTCACGCTCGATCGGCTCGAAGCCGCCGAGCTCCATGACGCGGCAGGGGGACTGGAGGTGGTAGAGGATCGACTCGTTGCCGGTGAAGCCCTCGAGCCCCATCACCTCTTCGGTGAGGAGCGTCCCGTTGTCGCGGAACTGCACGTGGCGCTTGCGCGGAACGTCGCCGAGGCGCTGGTAGAACGGCATGGTCGAAGGTTACTTCAGGGCTAGTGGACGACTTGCCAGACGCGGTAGCCGGCACTGAAGCGGCCGACGAAGAACACCTTCTCGGACAAGCTCGCGCTCGGCAGGAGCGCCCGTAGCGTGACGTAGACGACGACTGTGCGCCGCCAGACGCGCGCTCCACACTCGAACCTCGCTCCAGGGCCCCCGGCCGCGATCCGTCGTCGCAAGGTCGGCCAGAGTCACCCGCGGCCGGTCGGCGGCACGGGTGTCGCGGAGCGCAGCCCGAGCCGCCGACCCAAGCGAATCGTCGGTCAGCGGGAGCAGGTGCCGCGGGTCACGCTGGACACTGACCAGCCCACGGGTACAGATCGGTGAGCGCCCCGTTCGGGAGGCAGGCGCCTCGGCGGTGACGACGACCACCAAGACGAGTCCGATCGCGAGGACGGGCAAACGCCCTCACGACGCTGGATTCTCGCGCCCGAGAGCCAGCGCCGCAAGCCTGCGACCGACCGCGGGCGCGAACTTGAAGCCGTGCCCCGAGCACGCCGAGCCCACGACGACCCGGCCGCGCCGCTCGAGGACGAAGCGCTCGTCGGCCGTCGTCGTGTAGAGGCACGTCTGTGTCTCGACGGGGTCGGGGTCGACGTCCGGGAACCGATCGCGCACCCAGGACGAGACCCGCTCCACGATCGCAAGATCGGGCAGTGCTTCGGCGTCCGGGTCGGCCTCGGCACCGGCGTGGTGAGCGCCGGCCTTGAGCCCGTGGACGGGGTCGTAGAGCGAGTACATCCCGTGGCCGCCGGTCTCGGCGTTGAGGTCGACGAATCCGACGAGCCCTGCGAGATCAGTTACAAGGACAAGGGCGGCAAGTATCAATCGCAGCGGGGCATCGTGCTGCCCAAGCTATAACCGCCCATCAAGCGCAAACCCGGCGCAGGATGGGGACTCGTTCGCGCCGCATGGGTGGGGCTAGATTCATCGGCAGGCAGAACGGGGGAGCAATTTGCACGCCACGAAGCATCCTCGACGTGCAAATCCAACGTCTATGGCTATCATGCCGGCCGCTCGCCCCAGCTTGCTGTTCGTGGACGACGAACCTGGAATACGTGAGACTCTGCCGGTCATACTCGAAATGCACGGCTTCAACGTGGTGACAGCCGGCACCGTGGCGGAGGCGTTGGCGGTCCTGGCATCCCGGCCATTCGACATTCTGATCAGCGACTTGAATATCGGCAGCCCAGGGGATGGATTCACCGTGGTGAGCGCGATGCGGCGCACTCATCCCACTTGCATCAATTTCATTCTCACCGGCTATCCCGCGTTTGAGACGGCGTTGCAGGCCATACGTTGCCAGGTGGACGACTATCTGATCAAGCCCGCCAATCCGACCTCTCTGATCGCGGTGCTGCAATCGCGGCTGGAAAGCCGCACCGAGCATCGGCACTTCCCCAATAAACGCGTGGCGGCGATCCTGCGTGAGAACCTAGAGGAGATCGCCCGTCGGACACGAGAAAGGATGGAAGTCGAATCGTCCGCGGTCGAGGGTTCGCTTGCCTCGGAGGAGCGACTCGATCGCGTCCTGCCCTTGCTAAGGGACGTTTGTAGCGTGCTGGAGCAGGTGCAGGCGCCGCTTCCGGACGTAGCTTCTAAGGCAGAGCCAGGCGAGGAACAGGGGTGGACCGACGGCTACAGGCGCAGCGTGATGCTGGTTGCAGATATGCGTCTGCTGGAGCGGGCCGCTCACGACGTGCTGCACGAAAATCTTCTCGACCTGGACCTCAGCGAGTTGATGCCCGACCTAAGCAACCTGAACGATTTGCTGCTGCGGAAACTGGAAGAAAAGGTGCGCCTGTTGCAGGGATTCACGGATGCGAACGTCGCCTGACGTGCAACTCCCCGACAAGACAGCAGGAACAGCAACGACTCCCGCGGGAGCCGTTGCTGTGGGTCAAGATAATGTGGGTGAAGATAAAGTGTAAGGCAGAAGGTCGCTGCTAACGCGCCTCGGACTCTTTATACATGTATTTAATAGCGGGTTTGTAGATAAGCATATTGGCGTGTCCCGGCGCGGGTCAGCTTGATACAGCTGCGATCGTACCACTCGATGATGCCGCGGATTTCTTCGCCGTCCTGCAGTACTACCACCATAGGCGTTTTAGCCTGCATCTGTTTCTGATAATAGAAGTTCTCCGCATGTGTCTGCTCGGGTGGCGCCGCTTTCTTGGCGGCTGCGCCCACGCGTTTGGGGCGCTCGCGGCGCTCCATCGGCGGTTCGCTGCCGCGCAACTCGGCACGGTGGTTCAGCGTCGGCCGGAATTCAGCTTCCGGTTAGAAAAGAACTCACGTTCCGGTTCCGGAGCCCGGCCGACAGCGGTCGAATCCATTCCATCTTTCATTGATTACCGCCTTGGGCTAAGACTCAGAGTTTCTGCGTTCCATGGTCACAGTCTGGCCAAGTTCTTGCTGACAACGACGATCAGGAGCTGAGACCGAAAAGATTCTGAGGCGTGAACTTGGGCTTAAAATATCACGAAAGAAAGCACAATACAATGCCCAACGACACCGGAGCAGATGACGGAAACTCACTGGTAGAGCGGGGGCGAGCGCCTCAAAGTTCCGATTTGGGAATGCTGATTCTCGGGCGGCAATGGGTTAGGCGATGAGCTCAAAAACGTGCGGAAGCGGCCCCGGCGGCAAGTTCTCGCAGCATATCGAGAATATCCGGCCGGGCCTGTGATTCGGGAGCCAGCGTCTCCAAGGGTACCGTCACCGAAAAATGAGGCGAGGAGCGGCGGAAGCAGACGGTCAGCACGTCACAGTCGCGGGAAACGATCAAGGCTCGCATCATGCCGGTGATGTTGTGCTGCCACTCGTTGCGTGTGGTCATCACAAAGGGGTCCCACCTGCTCCAGCGTCCATTCCCGTTTTTCGGCGGAGAAGCGCCGGCGGGTGCGTCCGTACCAGCGATGGTTGTGCACCTCGAGATTGAAGCTAGGGGCGCAGTCCAGGTCAGCCTCAAACATCACGGTTTCCGGATGTTGGCGGACGCGGCCCGCGCCCAGTGAACGGGCGAATGGCGGGGGAGGAGTTGGACCATCAGAGAAACGCGGTGAAATAAGGCCGACAAGAGATGGACGCGAACGCTGAAGCGGCAGGCGGACGCCCACTCAACGCCGTCGATCTGTCCCTGTCCGTGTAAAATCCGCTCAATCCACCCAAGCACTACGGTGGCTTTGCGCCGGTTGTATCGCCGGAACCACCAGTACCAGGCAATCAGCAGAAAAACCCCGGCCACCACTCCAACGGCAATGATGCGCCCCCACATTCCCGTGCCCCCGCAGCCAGCGTGCCTCCTTCTGATGCCGAGAGACGACGTCCTGATGTAATTGGAGGGGCGGAAAAGGTCGGGAGGGTCGTCGCAAAATTCCGAAATGGTCCGCAACCCAAATTGAGGGCCGCGGCGGGTGCGCATTCAGGCCCAGAGGCAGCGGCAGGCACCCCGGGCGAGGCGCTCACCCACCGGGTTGCTGGTTCGACAGGTAGACGGCAGCAGCAGGCCGGCTGAATCCGGTTCTGTTCCAGGCAGGCCTTGACGCGGCGGCGGAGTTCGCGGGTGACGCCGTACTGGGCGAGTACGGCCTGGTTTTGAGCAGCATCAGGTAATCGACCTCGCCCGGCGCGACGCGTTCGATGCCGGGGACTTGCGGCTCAGCGGCCAGAACGTCTTGATATTGGGGATCGTGCCGAGACCGGCGCCGACCTGCTTCAGCAGGGCAATGACCCGGTCGCTGTTTTCCTGGTAGCTGACGGCCACGTGGAGCGCCGTCTGGGTCCAGTCCCGGGTCAGGTTCGAGACCACCTTGATTTCGCTGTTAGGGACGTTGTGCAGGGTGCCATCGCCATCGCGGAGCACGGTGCGGCGCAGGGTCAAGTGCTCCACCGTGCCGCTCACGCCGGAGATCTTCACCACGTCGCCCACGTCGAACTGGTTTTCCATCAGGATGAAGAAGCCGTTGATGACATCTTTGACCAGCGTTTGCGCGCCGAATCCGATAGCCAGGCCCACAATCCCGGCGCTGGCGAGCAGGGGGCCAACGTCAACGTTCAGCAGAGGCAGTATCTGCATAGCCGCGACGAACAGGACCACAAACAGTCCGACACTATTGATGACACTGGCCAGGGTGCGGAGCTGCTGGCCTCACGCGGCCGCTGCGCCCTGGCGGCGGCTGAATTCGTTGAGCCGCCGGGTGACCATGTGCAGCAGTTCGATCAGTAGGAAAGCTACCAGCGCCACTACTACGACCCGAGGGGCCTTGTAGCGCAGAAACTCGAGGGCGTCGCTTTGCCAGTGGTTCAGCAATTGCCACCAGCTATGGATTTGGTTGGGCATAGGTCAGCGGCGCGATTATAGCAAGGCGAGGCCGTCCCACTCAGTGGCTCCCATGACACCGGCATATAATTCAAGGAAACAGCTTTGGTTCGAGGCCTAATGTGAGAAAAATGGCTTTCATAACTCTTCTCTTCGCTGCGGTGGCAGGGGCGGCCCTGGCGGGCGCGGCCCAGAGCCCGGCCGATGGCGATGCGGGCAGCGCCACGTTTCGCGCCCGGCACGCCGTGCTGAACAGCGGTGACATGGGGCAGGGAACGGCGAGCCCGCTTCCGGCGGAAATGGAGAGGCGCCAATCCCGACAGCAGAGTGAGCAGCGTTACGCCGACTTGAAGCGCGACACCGACCGTCTGCTGCAGTTGGCCACCGAGTTGAAACTGCAGGTCGATAAGGCCGGCGAACACACGCTTTCGGTCGAGGCGATCCGCAAAGCTGACGAAATTGAGAAGCTGGCGCATTCGGTGCGAAACAAGATGAAGGCGCAGTAGCGATCGACCAACGGCGATCAAGAAAAAATGCCGTCCGGAAGACCGGGCGGCATTTGCTGTAAACAGGGAAAACTCAGTGGGCGGCTTCGATTTCGATCGGCTGTTTGCCGACCGCGCCTTTGCTTTCCGGCTGTGCATTGCGGAGGCGCTTGTTCTGTTCATTCCCAGCCCCGCTGGAACCCCCGATCCTCATGCTGTAGAACGAGCGATAAACGAACACGAAGGAGACGATAAAGAATAGGAGCGCCAGCAACCGGCTCAGGTTGGGTTGCGAGGCGTTGAGGGTAACGGCCAGTTCGACCGCCAGCAGTCCGAACAGAGTCGTGAACTTGATGATCGGATTCAACGCCACCGAGGTGGTGTCCTTGAACGGATCGCCCACGGTGTCGCCGCCAACGCGGCGGCGTGCAGGTCGGTCCGCGGGCCTTCAGGTCCACTTCGACGACCTTCTTGGCGTTGTCCCAGCGTCCTCCGCGCGTTGGCCATGAAGATCGCCTGGAGAGACCGAAGATGGCGATCGAGATCAGGTAGCCGATGAAGAAGAACGGCTCGACGAACGGCGAAGGCCAGAGGTGGCGAAGAAAGATCCGCCCAGGAAGATGTTCAACATCCCCTTCTGCGCGTACTGGGTGCAGATTTCGACCACGTGTCTTGCTGTCGGCGACGGTGGCTTTCTCCACGCCTTCGAGTCGATGTTGGCCTTGATGAACTCGACCGCCCGATAGGCGCCGGTGGTGACAGCCTGGGTGGAAGCGCCGGTGAACCAGTAGATCATGCGCCGCCGCAGATCAAGCCCAGCATGAAGGGAGCGTGTAGCAGCGAAAGGTTCTCCAGCGAGTGTTTCAGTCCGCCGGTCAGGGCCATGATGATGGAAAAGATCATGGTGGTGGCGCCGACCACGGCCGTGCCGATCAGCACCGGCTTGGCGGTGGCTTTAAAGGTGTTGCCGGCGCCGTCGTTAGCTTCCAGCAAATGCTTGGCGCGCTCGAAGTCGGCCCGGAAGCCAAGAGTCCTTCTCGATCTCCGCCTCGATATTGGGGCCCTGCTCGATCAGCGACAGCTCATACACCGATTGCGCATTGTCAGTGACCGGGCCGTAGGAATCGACCGCGATGGTCACCGGGCCCATGCCGAGG
>CAWGAZ010000006.1:0-681649 GCA_963820725.1 uncultured Actinomycetes bacterium
CGAGCGTCCTCTCACCTGATGCCGTTGTTATGGAGGGATCGGCCCAGACCCGGCAGAAGGATTTCTCTCCCCGCGCTCAAGAGTTTCGAGAAAGTTCATCGATGACCGAGCGCTGCTCGACGGCCCAGCGATACGGTGCTGACATGACGAGAGCGCGGCATCTACTCGCCCTGTTGGCCGCCTGCTGCATCTTCGGCACGGGCTGAACCGTCGAACGCGCCCCCGTGCGGAGCGCTTCGACTCGGACATCGACAGAACGACGGCGACCGGGCTAGGGCCAAGGCCGCAAAGGTTCACGACTAGCAGAATCCAAATGCTCCGAGGACCCTAGGCGTCGGAGTACGAACGTCCGAATCGTCTGCGTCCCAGTGAAGCGAGCCTGGTCGCGCTGAGACCGACACTGATAGCGTCGACTCGCCGTCCGTGCCCCGGAAACGGAGGACATTGTGTTCCGCTACAGACGGCATTCGCCGGACGGGGACGATCTCGGTGAGGCGACCTACGCGGTGATGATCACGCCGGGCGAGGAGATCATCGGAGGTCGTGCCCAGCACTTCCGCGTCGTCGCGGTCGTGCCGTTCGAGGAGGAGGACGAATCGCCCTTCGTCGGTTTGCTAGAGGTGGAGCGGCGACCTCAGTGACGGCTAGATGCGGATGACGTTCTGACGCGCATAAGGGCCGAACGACGGCTTGCCGTCCTTGACCACAAGCACGTCGCGAACACGCTTGATCTTCGGGTCACCGCCGGATCGGAGGCAGAAGTGGCCGTAGTGCCAGACCAAGGTTCGAAGCGTCTCTAGCTCGTCGGAGTTCGCGTCGAAATCGGGTCTTCGCGCTCGTCCCTTGCCTTTGCCACCGACTACCTGCCACACCTCGGGTGGCATGGGTTTCGCGCCCTCGGGATCGCCGCCTTTGCTCGACCAGTATCCGACGGCTAGGTCTCCATGCGCGACGCGATTCCTCCACTTGATCTGCTTCGTGATTGCAGCGTTGAGCTTGTCGGCGGCTTCAGTCTCGTCGGGTTCGTGCTCGACGAGCATCCGGCACATGTCGAAGAACGTGTCGACCAACGGTTCGGCGCTCGTCCGTCGGAAGACGAGGTCGATCAGGTTGGGAGGGTCACGTTGCTTCCGTAGGCGGTCTGCCACGAGGTCTCGGATCACCCAGAGGAGGCGGGAGAACTCGGTGACGTATCTCCCGACCTGACGGTAGCCCTCGGCCTGGTGTTCTTCGGGTGTTGGCTTCGGCTTCTTGGCCACGGGCCGCTCGGTCTAGTAGGGTCGCCCGAAGATGTGCTTCGCGCGGGCGGCCTTCGAGCAAACTCCGGCCACGCAGACGCGGTAGTAGACGCGATGTCCGCCTGACCACAGAAAGAGTTGTGCCGTCTCGCCACGGACGAGGGCCGTGCAGCCGATGGTGTGCAGGCGGATCTTCCAGTGGCAGTGCGCGTTGTCCACCGTTGGTAGCGTGTTCAGGATCCTCGCCGCTTCGGCGGGGGCGTGACGGTCGCGAAAGCCGTGCTTCATCGAGGCGGCTGCGGCCGAGATCGGCAACACGACGGCGATGACGGTGACGAAGAACGTCGCCCGGAGGGTCATGGCCGCGAGCCTACGCCGCCTGCGAAGTCCGTGCGAAGTTCAGCCCTGTAACCGTGTGTCGCCGTCTCTGGACGATCTCCCGCCGAAGCGCATAACGAAGCGAAATCGTCCGCAGGCGGCTAGACCCGGCGACTCTCGCGCGTGCCTTCCAAGCTAGTTACGCGGGTTCGATTCCCGCCACCCGCTCTCTCAGAGGAAGACGCTGCACATCGCGTCACGCACATAGACATTCAGGACAGGTGGCACCGTCGGGTCCCGGCTAGCCCCGTCACGCGCGTTGCGGCGGTACCTCCTCGACCTGAAACGACCAAGGAGTCCAGAGCGCGACTTCCGGAGTTGCGTCCCCTCATAGATCCACCCATCGAATTCGACGAGAGCATCGGACCGAAATTTGGCCCGCCCATCAAGACGCTCCTTGCTCGGGGTCCTCGCGTCTGTGCCGGGTGTGAGGCGGTACCCATCCCACTTCACCGTGAGAGAATTCCGTACGAACCTCGTGGATGCTTACGGCGTGTCGTAGCCGCTAGGCGCGAAGGAGGGAGACCCAGTTCGGCTCGCCGTCGCGGTAGTAGCGGACGCGGTCGCGGAAGGGGAAGTCGTCCGGCGTGACGTCGAGCCGGGCGAGCGGCCGCACCGGTTCGCGGGAGACGAGGTGTGCGGTGTCGATCGCGCCCACGAGCGGTTCGTCGGCGACGAAGGTCGTCGGCGGTAGCAGATAGACCGAGCCCGGCCCGAATCGGTCCGGAGAGGCCGAGCCGCGATTGTGGAGGAAGACGTAGCGGCGCGGATAGAGCGGGCCGCCCGCCTGGCCCATGCTCCCGTTTCGCGTTCCCGTCCAGCCCGTGTCGCGCCGGAGGCAGGCGAAGTAGATCGCCCACACCGGATCGGTGGAGGCATAGACGGCTTCCTGATTGCCCCAGGCACTCGTGTCCCGCGACCGGCGCTCGGTCGAGAGCTCGCCGAGGTCGGCTCGGGGCGAGCCGTGAAAGACGACCGGCCGGTTCACCGCGAGCCAGCGGAGGAAGTCGAGCCGCGGCTCGGGCACCGCGACCGCCGCGCCGGCGAGCAGCTCGTCAGCGGCCACGGCGAACCCGGCTTCAACGTCGGCGTCGACGGCGAGTGAGGGCAGCGACGGCAAGCGTGCGAGGCGCAGGCAGCCCCAGATCAGCCGGCGGCGCAGCGTCGTGCTCATGGTCGAGGACGCTACTGCGGCGGGCCGCTGATGGGCGTGATGGTGCCCGTCTGGGCGACGCCGCCCGTGTCCTTCCACCCGATCGGAACGGTCTTTCCGGGGACGAGCGAGAGCACGGTCTGGCGGACGTCGGCAGTCGACGAGATCGTCACGTTGTTGAGCGAGGTGATGACGTCGCCGACGACGAGCCCGGCCGCGTCGGCCGGTTTCCCGGGCAGGATCGTCGAGATCTGGGCGCCGCCGGAGACGTTCTTGAGGACGACGCCGAGGAAGGCCGTTGGCCCGATGTGGACGGTCGCGCTCGGCTTCCCGCTCTCGATCCGGCGCACGATCTGCAGCGCCTGCTTGACGGGGATCGCAAAGCCGCGGTGGACACCCGAGGTCGAGCCGGCGGTCACGATGCCGAGGACGCGATTCTGGGCGTTCTCGAGCGGGCCGCCGGAGTAGCCCGGCACCACCGGCGCGTTCGTCGCGATGACGTTGTTCAGCGTCTCGGAGTCTCCGGTCTCGTCCGTCGCGACGATCTGCTGGTGGAGGGCGATGATCCGGCCCCGGGCAGTCTTCGGCGGGCCGCCGCGACCCTGCGCGTTCCCTCGGGCGACGACCTGCATCCCGACGTGCAGGGGAATGGCGCCGCCGCGCTTGACGGTCTGCAGGTCCCAGGCGTGCGCCAGCTGGAGGACGGCGATGTCGCGCGAGACCGAGTAGCCGGTGACCGTGGCGGAGTACCTGCGGTGGGTCGTGACGTCGACGACCTTGAACTTCGTCGCTCCGCTGATCACGTGGTTGTTCGTCAGAACCTCGCCCGAGCTCGAGACGATCATCCCGGTGCCGGCGGCGAGACCGTTTTCGTAACCGAGCGTGGTGTAGATGTCGACGATGCCGACGTTGGGGCGGGCTTTCACAGAGGGATGAGAGGAGTGCCCGGTGGCGCCGGCCGGAGAGGCGGCTACGGCCGGCACCAGCGCCGCCAGGACGGCGAGCAGGAGGCGTCGCGTCAGTCCGGGCACGAGAGCATGAGAGCAGGCATGGATGAGGCAGATCTAAGGGATCTGAAAGCGGGCTGTAAGCCCCGTCGTGGGCCTAGTCTCGGGGATGGTTCGGCCGATCGACGCCGCACCTTTAACTCCACCTGCGAGAGACAGTAGCGTCCGCTGCGTGGACGACGCCCGCACGCCGGAGGAGGAGACGCCGAAGGAGCGGACCGACCGCGAGCTGATCGAGCTGCTGAACGAGCTGCGCGTCGTCCTCCCGGGCATCACCGTGCTGCTCGCGTTCCTCGTCGCCGTCCCGTTCGCGAAGGGCTGGACGCGCGTCGACGAGTTCCAGCGCGATGTGTTCGTCGTCGCCTTCCTGTCGACTGCGGTCTCGGTCGTGCTCCTCACTGCCCCCAGCTCGTACCACCGGCTTCGCTTCCGGCACGGCGACAAGGCGAGGATCGTCAGGATCGCGAACCGTCTCTCGATTGCGGGAATCGCGGCCGCGGCCGTGTCGCTCGAGGCCGTCGTTCTGCTCGTGACCGACTTCGTGCTCGCGCGCGGAGCAGCGATCGTCGCGGCCGCCGGGCTGCTCGTGGTCATCGCGGCGCTCTGGTACGCGCTACCGCTCTGGGCTGCGCTCAGAGATCGATCCGCTCGATGACGACGTCGTCGACGGGCTTGTCCGCCGCGCCCGTCGCCACCTGCGAGATCGTGTCGACGACGTCCAACCCGTCGGTGACCCGGCCGAAGACCGTGTGCTTGCCGTCGAGCCAGGGGCACGCGTCCGCGGTCACGATGAAGAACTGGCTGCCGTTCGTGTTCGGGCCCGCGTTCGCCATTGCGAGCGCGCCGCGCTCGATCGGGTGGTCGTTGAACTCGTCCTCGAACGTGTAGCCGGGCCCGCCCGTGCCGGTTCCGGTCGGGTCGCCGCCCTGGATCATGAAATCGGGGATGACACGGTGGAAGATCACGCCGTCGTAGAACCCGTCCGCGGCGAGCTTGCGGAAGTTCTCCACGGTCTTCGGCGCCTCGCCGTCGTAGAGCTCGACCGCGATCGGGCCGTGATTTGTGTGCAGGGTCGCAGGGGTCATCGCGGGGGAACGCTAGCGGCAAGCGGCCCGAGCGCGTCGCAGCGCGCCGCGGCGGGGGATGGAGGAATTCCCGGCGAGGCCGATGTGAACCTTCATGTCGCCTCGCAGGGACACCTGTGCCATCCTGCCGCGGGTGGGCTCGGTCGAGACCGCTGAAGGGGTAAGCGTGCGGCGGTGTGGCGTGACAGCGCTCCGCCTCGCCGTCGTGCTCGCCGCGCTCGTCGCCGGCGCATTCCTCGCCGCGTCGGCGCTTGCCACCGGTAGCGCGGCACAGAAGCTGCCGGCGCTGAACCACCAGGTGCTCGCGGCGGTGAACCGGTTCCGCGTCTCCCACGGTCTCGTGGCGTTGCGGGAGTCGGCTGCGCTCGACCGCTCCGCGCGCCAGCACTCGCTCGAGATGGGACGGGACGGCTTCTTCAGCCACTCCTCGGCGAACGGGACGGTGTTCTGGCGGCGGATCCGCCGCTACTACCCGAGCGGCGACTACTCGTACTGGTCGGTGGGAGAGAACCTGCTCTGGGCCTCGCCGGGCGTGAGCGCCGGGGGCGCGATGAAGATGTGGATCGCCAGCCCCGAGCATCTGAAGAACCTGCTGACGGTGCAGTGGCGCCAGATCGGCGTGTCAGCGGTCACCGTCCCGCACGCTTCCGGCGCCTTCGAGGGACGGCGCGTGACGATCATCACCACCGACTTCGGCGTCCGGCGCTAGCGGGCCGGCGCCCTCCGGCGCTCGCCGCTGCAGGTGCCAGAGCCCCACGGCCGCGGGGCCGAGCGGCAGCCAGAGGTTGAAGATCCGGTACGCGAAGACCGCGAGAACGGCGGCCGACAGGCTGTAGCCGACCCAGACGAGCGCGAACGGCAGCAGCGCCTCGACGGCGCCGGCGCCCGCGAGCGGCAGCGTCCGCCGCGTCAGCGCATACCCGGTCGCGTAGCCCACCACCACTGCCGCCACCGACGGCGTGTGGCCCGTGAAGGCCGCGAGACAGACCCAGAGCACGAACACCTCACCGGCCCAGTAGAGCGCCATCCCCATGAAGGCGGCAGCACCGTGGCGGCGCGGCGAGGCGACGATCTGTCCGACGACGCCGATCGCCTCGAGCGGTGGGCGGATGATCCCGCCGAGACGACCGCGGCAGATCCAGTTGCGGTAGCGGACGGCGATCAGCGCAAGTGCGGTGCCGACGGGAACTCCGATCACCCACGAGAGCGTCACCGCCCGCTGCGCGTGGGGGTCGTCGTAGAGGAGGAAGATCGCGCAGACGAGGGCTCCGGTCGCGAGCACGGCGTACTCGAGCGACCCGAGCCCGAGCACGCGGATCCGCGCCTCCTCGGGCGGGACGCCGAGATCCTCGAGCGCCTCGATGTCGACTGCGAACCCGCCGCGGGGAGTGAACATCCCGAAGCCGGCGGACACGATCGCGCCGGCCCGCAGCGTGCCGAGCCGGACCCCGCGGCCTACGTGGGCGACCTCCCGGTACGCGAACGTGTAGCCGATGTGCGCTGCGACCGCGCCCGCCATGGCGAACGGCAGCCAGTACAGGTCCGCGTGCTTGACGTGCGAGGCCACCGAGACGTACCCCGCCGCGCCCGCGACGAGCATCGTCGCGATGAGCGACAGCGCCGCGGCGACGACCATCATCATCACGACGTGGTGCGCCTCGTGCTCGCGATGGTGCGCCAGCAGCACCTTGAACGGGCCTCGTCGACGAAGGCCCCAGGCAGGCACTCGCGTCATCAGCTGCTTGTTCCTCTCCTCCGCTGGGAACATGCGCCCGGGAGGATTCGAACCTCCGACCCGCGGATTAGAAGTCCGCCGCTCTGTCCACTGAGCTACGGGCGCGCGGTGAACAGAGTAGAGCGCGCAGCGGCTCGGGTAGCCTGCCGCCGATGGCCGACGCGCTGGAGCAGTTGAAGGAGCGGCTGGCAGAGGTCATGGACCTCAACAAGGTCGCCCGCCTCCTCGGCTGGGACCAGCAGACGATGATGCCGCCCGCCGGCACCGGCTCATCGCGCCGAGCAGTTCTCGACGCTGCTTCGGATCGCGCACGAGCGGTTCACGGATCCGGAGAGTCGGCCGGCTCCTCGACGAGCTGCGGCCGCTCGAGGAATCGCTCGATCCGGACTCCGACGACGCCGCGCTGATCCGACTCTCGCGCCGCGACTACGAGAAGGCGGTGAACGTGCCGGCGTCGCTGCGCGCCGAGATGGCCCGCGCCGCCGCCGAGGCACGGCCCGTCTGGGTGAAGGCGAAGGCCGAGTCGGACTTCGCGTCGTTCCTGCCTTCGCTCGAGCGGATCGTCGACCTGAAGCTCCAGTACGTGGACTGCGTGGCCGACGGAGCCGCCGAGCGCTACGACGTCCTCCTCGACGACTACGAGCCGCAGACGACGACCGCCGAGGTGCGGGCGCTCTTCGAGGAGTTGAAGCCGCCGCTCGTCGAGCTCATCGCCGAGCTGCGGGAACGGGACGTCGACGACTCGTTCCTTCACGGGGACTTCCCGCCCGAGCGGCAGGTCGCGCTCTCGCACGAGGTCGTCGATCTCTTCGGCCACCGGCCGGACAGCTGGCGGATCGATCCGACCGAGCACCCGTTCGCGTCGGGGCCTGGCCGCGACGACGTCCGGATCACGACGAACTACCACCCGGACTCGCTCGAGTCCCTGTTTTCGACGATGCACGAGTACGGCCACGGCCTCTACAGCCACCAGCAGCCGCAGCACCTCGAGCGGCTGCCGACCGGCGGCCCGTGCTCGCTCGGGATCCACGAGTCGCAGAGCCGGCTCTGGGAGAACCTCGTGGGCCGCAGCCGGCCGTTCTGGCAGCTCTTCTATCCCCGCCTGCAGGAGACGTATCCCGAGCAGCTCTCGGACGTCGACCTGGAGCGTTTCTACGCCGGCATCCACGCCGTTCGGCCGAGCCTGATCCGGATCCAGGCCGACGAGGTGACCTACGGCATGCACGTGATGCTCCGCTTCGAGCTCGAGCAGGACATCGTCGAGGGACGCGTCGAGCTGCGCGATCTCCCGCAGCGCTGGAACGAGAAGATGTGGGACTACCTCGGGGTCGAGGTGCCCGACGACGGGCACGGCGTCCTCCAGGACGTGCACTGGTCGGGCGGATCGATCGGCTATTTCTCGACGTACCTGATCGGGACGGTCGCGTCCGTCCAGATCTGGCAGGCGGCGGGTCGCGACTTACCCGAGCTCTCCGAGCAGGTCGGCCGCGGCGAGTTCGCACCGCTGCGCGAGTGGCTCGGCGAGCACGTGCACGCACTCGGCCGCAAGTACTCGCCCCAGGAGACCCTGCGTCGGGCGACGGGCTCGCCGATCGCGGCGCAGCCGTATCTCGACTACCTCCGCACGACGTACGCATAGGTCTCGCGGCGCCCGGGTACGCGCCGAGGAAACCGACAAAGGAGGGGTCTCACCGTGCCTGAGACGCTGAAAGGCAAGAAGGTGGCAATTCTCGCCGCCGACATGTTCGAGCGGGTCGAGCTCGAAGAGCCGCGGAAGGCGCTCGAGGACGAGGGCGCCGAGGTCGAGATCGTCTCGATCCACGACGGCGAGATCAAGGGCTTCGACCACTTCGACCCGGTGAACACCGTCAAGGTCGACCGGACGGTCGAGGAGGTGTCCCCCGCCGACTACGACGCGCTCCTGATCCCGGGCGGCGTCGGCAATCCCGACCAGCTGCGCGGCGACGAGAGCGCCGTCGCGTTCGTTCGCGAGCTCCACGATGCGGGCAAGCCGCTGGCGGTCATTTGCCACGGGCCGTGGATGCTCGTCGAGTCGGGCGTCGTTCGTGGTAAGCGCGTCACCTCGTGGCCGACGCTCGAGACGGATATCCGGAACGCCGGCGGCGACTGGGTGGACGAGGAGGTCGTCGTCGACGGCAACGTCGTAACGAGCCGCAAGCCGGACGACATCCCGGCCTTCAACCGCGAGATGACGCGGCTCTTCTCGGGGGAGCGAGTGCCCGCCTGAGCAATGTGCGCAACGGGGCCGCAACGCCGCGGCCCCGTTGTCGCGAGGTGGCGGACGGGACTCGAACCCGCGGCCACCGGGACCACAACCCGGAGCTCTACCAACTGAGCTACCGCCACCGAGCCCGGACAGCGTAGCGGCGCAGGTACGAGGGCTACCCTTTCGTTCGCTCGGCCCCGTAGCTCAGCGGATAGAGCGGCAGCCTTCGAAGCTGCGTGCGGTGGTTCGATTCCACCCGGGGCCATCGGGTCTACGAACGCTTTCCCGAGTCTCGCGCGCCAACGCACCCTTGACTCGGATCGACGGACTTCGATATATTGATCTTGCTCGATATGTCGAACGTGCTGATCGAATGCTGCGCGCCGCTTGCGGCGGAAGCTCTCTCCGACGAGGAAGCCGCCGCCACGGCCGAGCTGTTCAAGGCGCTCGCTGATCCGGCGCGGGTGCGAATCGTGAACCTGCTCGCATCGGCCGGCGAGCCGATGTGCGCTTGCAATCTGAACGAGCCGGTCGGGCTCTCCCAGCCGACGGTCTCGCACCATCTGAAGAAGCTGGTCGATGCCGGCCTGCTCGAGCGGGAGCAGCGCGGCAAGTGGGCCTATTTCTCTCTGAGGCCGAAGGCGGTGGAGAAGCTGGCGATGGTCGCCGACCTGAAGGGAGCGTGCTGCTGATGACCACCACGAAGGACGAGCTGCGCAAGGAGATTCGCCGGCGGTACGCGGAAGCCGCGCGGGCAGTGCGCGAAGACTCCGTCGACGGCGGTTGTGGCAGCGGCGCCTGCTGCGCGGACGACTCGAGCGTGAGTTCCGTCGGGAGCGCGAAGTTCGGCGAGGTGCTCTACGAGGCCGAGCAACGGGGCGACCTGCCGGCGACGGCCACGCTCGCCAGTCTCGGCTGCGGGAACCCGACCGCGGTTGCGGAGCTCCGCGAAGGCGAGACCGTGCTCGACCTCGGCTCCGGCGGCGGAATTGACGTGATCCTCTCCGCGAAGCGTGTCGGCCCGACGGGCGTCGCGTACGGCCTGGATATGACCGACGCGATGCTTGGCGCTTGCGCAGGAGAACGCACGTGAAGCGGGCACGACGAACGCCCACTTCCTGAAGGGCGTGATCGAGCAGATACCGCTCCCCGCCTCGAGCGTCGACGTGATCGTCTCGAACTGCGTCATCAACCTCTCCGTGGACAAGCCAACAGTGCTGCTCGAGATGGCACGCGTCCTGCGGCCGGGCGGGCGAATCGGGATCAGCGACGTCGTCGCGGAGGACTGGCTCACGGAGGAGCAGCAGGCGGAACGCGGCAGCTACGTGGGCTGCATCGCCGGCGCTCTCAGCAGGGCCGAGTACGAGGCGGGACTCGAGGAGGCCGGATTCGAGCAGGTCTCCGTCACCTTCACGCACGAGGTCGCGGACGGAATGCACGCGGCGATCGTCAAAGCCGTGAAGACGAGTGAGCCGCAGAAGAAGGGGCTGCCGATGATCCAGCCGGCCGCCTCGGCCGGTTGTTGCTAGTGCCGGCAACCCGGCCGGCGGAGGTGGCGATCGCAGTACAGCCCGCCGACTCGGACGTATCGCAAGAGCTGCAGCAGGCCCTCTTCGCCGACATCGCCTTCCGCTATCCCGGTTGGTCGCCGGAGAGCTCCCAGAGCGTCGAGCCTTCCGAGCTCGCTCCTCCCGGCGGCGTCTGGCTCGTCGCATACCTCAGCGGGAACCCAGTCGGGTGCGGTGGTCTTCAGCGGCTAGACCATGAGACCGCCGAGATCAGGCGGGTCTTCCTCGATGACCGGGCGCGCGGCCAGGGGATCGGGCGAGCGCTTCTCTCCCAGCTCGAGGCCCACGCGAGAGAGCTTGGCTACGAGCGCGTGCGTCTCACGACCGGTGACCAGCAGCCGGAGGCGCTCGGATTGTTCAGAACGGCCGGATACGAGGAGGTCGCGCCGTTCACGGACGGTGCGTTCACACGCCACTGGATGGAGAAGCAACTCCAATGAATACGCCACTCCCGCGCCTACTCGTCGCAGAGACCATCGGCACCTTCGCGCTCGTCTTCGCCGGCTGCGGCGCAGTGATGGTGAATGCGAAGACGGACCAGCTTGGCCACGTTGGCGTTGCGATCACCTTCGGGCTGGTCATCATGTTCGGCATCTACGCGGTGGGTCACATCAGCGGCGCCCACTTCAACCCGGCGGTCACCTTCGCCTTCGCGCTGACCCGACATTTTCCCTGGCGCCGCACCCTCGCGTACTGGGCTGCGCAAGTCACGGGCGCTCTGATCGCCGCTTTTCTCCTGCGCGCCTCGCTCGGCAATATCGCCCACGTCGGCGCCACGCTCCCCAGCGGCTCCCAGGGCCAGTCGTTCCTCTGGGAGTTCGTGATGAGCGGCTTCCTGATGTTCATCATCCTCGCCGTGGCCACGGACACGCGGGCGGTAGGAGAGGCGGCCGCGATCGCGATCGGAGGCACGATCGGCCTGGACGCGATGTTCGGCGGGCCGATCAGCGGCGCCTCGATGAACCCGGCCCGCTCATTCGCTCCCGCGGTCGTCAGTGGCGACCTGCACGCGCTCTGGCTCTACATCCTTGCCCCCGTGATCGGCGCCTCGCTCGGCGGCCTCGCCTACCAGTACGTGCGCGGCGAGCATCCACGATCCGCGGAGATCACCGAGGTGCCCGTGCCGGAGGACGCGGGATGACACACGTCCTCTTCGTCTGCGTCGGAAACGCAGGCCGCAGCGTGATGGCCGAACAGCTCTTTCGCCGTACCGCCGGCGACCGACACGAGGCCCGCAGTGCAGGCAGCGACCCCGGCGCAGCCGCTCATCCGCAGGTACTCGAAGCCCTCCGGGAGATCGGTATCGACGCGAGCGATCACGTCCCGCACAAGCTCGACCCGGCTGACCTCGCCTGGGCGGACGTCGCCGTGAGCACCTGCAGCGAGGAGGTCTGCCCGGTCACGCCCGGCGTGCGCCGGATCAGCTGGGAGTTCACCGATCCGAAGATCTTGCCCCTTGAACAAGTACGCGCGATTCGCGACGAGATCGGGCGGCAGGTCGAACAACTGGTCCGCGAGCTCGACGAGCAAGCGACAGCGGCCGAGGAGCACGGGCTCGCCCCATGATTGCGAGGCGCAGCGGAACGGGTCAGCTCTTGCCCGGCTCGAGGTAGCGGCCGAACCATTCGAGGATCGCCTCGAACCGCAGGACGCGGTGGATCGGTGAGCCGGAGCGGGACAGCTCGTGGCCCTCGGCGGGGAACCGGAGCAGCTCGACCTCCTTGCCGAGCAGCCGCAGAAGCGTGAAGAGGTGCTCGCCCTGCTCGATGTTGCAGCGGAGGTCGTTCTCGGAGTGGACGACGAGCAGGGGCGTGTCGATCTCGCGGGCATAGGTCGCCGGCGACATCCGCAGCCACTCGTCGACGTTCTCCCACATCGGGCCGCCGAACTGGCGCTCGAAGACCCAGAACAGATCGCTCGAGCCGAAGGCGCTCACGAGGTGGTTGACAGCGCGTTCCGAAAGTGCGGCCTTGAAGCGCTTGGTGTGGCCGACGATCCAGGATGTCATGAAGCCGCCGTAGGACCCGCCGAGGACTCCGAGCCGGTCCGCGTCGAGGAACGGGAACTTCTCGAGCGCCGTGTCCACGACGCCCATCACGTCCTCGTAGTCGACCGACCCCCAGCCCGGCCCGTCGTCATTGCCGGAGCCGCGGATCGCACGTCCCCACGCCTCGGAGTAGCCGGAGCCTCCGCGCGGGTTCGAGAAGAGGACGCAGTAGCCGGCGCCGGCGTACACCTGGACCTCGTCGAAGAAGCCCGTCCCGTACTGCGAGAACGGGCCGCCGTGGATCGTGAGCAGCACCGGGTAGCGCCGTCCCTCGTCGAAGTCGAGAGGACGCACGAGCCACGCGTCGACCTCGGTGCCGTCGCCCGACACGGCCGTGAACCGCTCGACGTCGGCGAGCTCCCGGCCGCCGACGAAGTCGTTGCAGACCGACGTGATGCGCTCGCCGTCGCCGTTGAAGAGCTCGTGGGGGCGCGTATGGGTGCTCGACGTGTACACGAGCACGCCGTCGACCCGGTCGTAGAGCCCGGTGGACTGCTCGCCGCCGACGGCGAGCTCGGGCTCGCCCGAACCGTCCGCCGCGACGGTGTAGAGGTGCACGTTGCCGCCGTCCTCGACCCCGAAGGTGACACGATCGGCGTCCCAGACGGGCTCTCGGCCGAGCGGGTAGGGAGCGCAATTCCGGTCGAGGGACGTCGTGAGGACGCGGCGGTCGCTCCCGTCGGCGCGCACCACGGCGATCTGGCTGTGGTGCGGGAACGTGCCGTCCTCGGGTGTGTGGATGTAGGCGATCTGCGTCCCGTCGGGGGAGAACGAGGCAGCGTTACAGGACTCGTCCGGCCCGGTCAGCCGCCGCGGCTCGCTACCGTCGCGGTCGATCTCGAGCTCGTAGAGCGCCTCGACGAACTCGAGGTCCCAGCGCTCGCCGCGCATCGATGTGAAGACGATGCGCTTCCCGTCGGGGGACCAGGTGGGCTCGCTGTTCTCGCAGTCGCCGTCCGTCAGTTGCCGCTCGTTCTCTCCGTCGAGGCCGACCACGAAGACGTGCTTGCGGCGATCGCCCACCCAGCCGACGCCGTCGAGCTTGAAGAAGACCCGGTCGAACCGCCGCGGCGGGCGCCGCCGATCGTCCTCCTCCTCGTACGCCTCGTCGCGCACGCGGCGCGCGAAGGCGATCCGGCTCGAGTCGGGCGACCAGGCGATCGAGTCGACACCTTCCTTGCCCTCGGTCAGCCGGCGCGGCTCACCGCCGTCGGCCGGCAGCGCGTAGAGCTCGCCGTGCGCCTTCTTCTCGTCGTCTCCGTCGCGATTCGAGACGAAGGCGAGCCAGCGTCCGTCGGGGGACCAGCGCGGCGAGTGGTCGCTTCGTCCGCCGCCGGACGTGAACTGTCTCGGCTCCTCGGACCCGTCGAGCACCGCCACCCAGATCGTGGAGCGGTAGGCGTTCGCCTCCTCGTCGACCCGGTTGACGACGTACGCGACCCGGCGGCCGTCGGGAGAAAGACGCGGGTCGCCGACGCTCGTCAGCGCATAGACATCCTCAGGCCCCATCACCGCCACGCCGCCGCGACTCTAGACTGTCGGCGCATTTGCGGGCGTGGTGGAACTGGTAAACACGCCGGTTTTAGGGGCCGGTGCTCTCAGGAGCTTGGGGGTTCGAATCCCTCCGCCCGCATCAGCTGCGAACGCGAACCGCGTAGACCATCGCCGAGAAGATCGCGAGCCAGATTCCACCGGCGAGGCTCAACAGGCACAGGTTCCACGCGCTCACGTGCCTCGATCGTTCGACCTCGCCACGCTCCTCCCTGCTTGAATGGACCGCGTGCAGACCGAGGTCGAGGAGCTGCCGGAGCACCGCGTCCGGCTGACGGTCCAGGTTCCGTCGCACGACGTGCACCACGCCGTCGAGCACGCGGCCGAGGATCTCGCTCAGAGCGTCAAGGTGCCGGGCTTCCGCAAGGGGAAGGTGCCGCGCCAGGTGCTGCTCCAGCGCGTCGGCCGCGAGCGGCTGATGACGGAGGCCGTCGAGAGTCACATCGGCGGCTGGTTCTGGAACGCGGCGGCCCGCACACGCGTCCGTCCCGTCGAGCAGCCGCAGTACGACTTCGACCTTCCCGCTTCGGCCGACGAGGACTGGGAGTTCACGGCGACGGTCGCCGTGCAGGCGAAGCCCGAGTTGCCCGACTGGAAGGAGCTCGAGGTCGGCGTCGCCGAGGTGGAGGTGCCCGAGGAGCTCGTCCAGCACGAGCTCGACGCGCTGCGCTCGACGGTCGCCGAGCTCGTCCCGGTCGAGGGCCGGCCGGTCGGTCCCGACGACACCGTCGTGGTCGACCTCGTCGCCGAGGACGAGACGCGCCGCGATTACGTCGTCGAGCTCGGCCGCGGCGCCATCGTGGAGGAGATCGAGCAGGGCCTCGTCGGGATGAGCGCCGGCGAGACGAAGGAGATCTCGTTCGAGCTCGCCGACGGGTCGACGCAGTCACTCGCGGCGACGGTGAAGGAGATCAAGGAGAAGGTGCTGCCGCCGCTCGACGACGACCTCGCACGCGCGGCAACCGAGTTCGAGACCTTCGCCGAGCTGCGCGCCGACATCGAGTCGCGGCTGCGCGAGCAGATCGAGGAGGAGGTCGAGACGCGGTTCCGCGCCGACGCCGCCGACACGCTCGTCGCCGCCTCCACGGTGGAGGCTGCCGGGCCGCTCGTCGAGTCGCGAACCCGAGAGCTCCTGCGCGGCTTCGCCCGCCAGGTCGAGGCGCGCGGCGTCCAGCTCGAGACCTTTCTCGCCATGACGGGCCAGCAGCCCGAGGAGCTCGTGGCCCGGCTGCAGGACGAGGCGCAGCGATCCGTGGCGCGCGAGCTCGTGCTCGACGCGGTTGCGGACCAGCTCGGGCTCGACGTGCCCGACTCCGAGGTCGAGGAGCTCGTCCGCGAGCAGGCCGAGCCGCTCGACGACGACCCCGAGGAGATGCTCGTGGCCCTGCGTGAGAGCGGCCGGTTCGAGTCGCTCCGCGAGGACCTCCGGCTGCGCCAGGCCCTCGATCGAGTGGCCGCCGAGGTAAAGCGCATCCCGCTCGCCCAGGCCGAGGCGCGCGAAGCGATCTGGACGCCCGACAAGGAGAATCCCCCGACCGAGACGAAACTCTGGACCCCCGACCAGCCGCAGGAGAGTGAAGGAGCCCGATCATGAACCCGCCGTCGAATCTCGTCATCCCGTCCGTCATCGAGCAGACCTCGCGCGGCGAGCGCTTCTTCGACATCTACTCGCGCCTGCTCAACGAGCGGATCATCTTCCTCGGCACGCCGATCGACGACCAGGTGGCCAACCTCGTCGTCGCCCAGATGATCCATCTGGAGTCCGAGGACCCCGACAAGGACATCAACATCTACATCAACTCACCCGGCGGCTCCGTCTACTCGGGGCTCGCGATCTACGACACGATCCAGTTCATCAAGCCGGACGTCGCGACGACGTGCGTCGGCATCGCGATGTCGATGGGCGCGCTGCTTCTTGCGTCCGGCACGGAGGGAAAGCGCACTGCGCTGCCGAATGCCAAGATCCTGATCCACCAGGTCTCGGGCGGCTTCCAGGGTCAGGGCACCGACATCGAGATCCAGGCCAAGGAGACGATCAGCCTCAAGCGGCGCCTGGAGGAGATCATCGCCCAGCACACGAACCAACCGGTCGACAAGGTCTCGAAGGACATGGAGCGCGACTACTACATGACGTCCGACGAAGCCGAGCAGTACGGCATCGTCGACCAGGTGATCGCACACCGGTAGGACACGCAGGCGTAGACGAAATCCCCAGATCGAGGTAGAAGAAGAGATATGGCACGCGCAACCGACGGCAACGAGCAGCTCCTCTGCAGCTTCTGCGGGAAGAGCCAGCGTCAGGTGAAGAAGCTGATCGCCGGCCCGGGCGTCTACATCTGCGACGAGTGCATCGATCTCTGCAACGAGATCATCGACGAGGAGCTGACGACTCCCGCCCAGCTCGACCTCGACAACCTGCCGCGTCCGCGCGACATCTACGCCGTCCTCAACGACTACGTCGTCTCGCAGGAAGAGGCGAAGCGCACGCTCTCCGTCGCGGTCTACAACCACTACAAGCGCGTGCAGATGGGCCAGGAGGACGACGAGGTCGAGCTCCAGAAGTCGAACATCCTGCTGCTCGGCCCGACCGGTTGCGGCAAGACGCTGCTCGCGCAGACGCTCGCGCGGATCCTCAACGTCCCCTTCGCGATCGCCGACGCGACGGCGCTGACCGAGGCGGGCTACGTCGGCGAGGACGTCGAGAACATCCTGCTCAAGCTGATCCAGGCGGCGGACTTCGACATCAAGAAGGCCGAGACCGGGATCATCTACATCGACGAGGTCGACAAGGTCGCGCGCAAGGCGGACAACCCCTCGATCACGCGCGACGTGTCGGGCGAGGGTGTGCAGCAGGCGCTCCTGAAGATCCTCGAGGGAACGGTGGCCTCGGTGCCGCCGCAGGGCGGGCGCAAGCACCCGCACCAGGAGTTCCTCTCGATCGACACCACCAACATCCTCTTCATCTGCGGCGGCGCCTTCGCCGGAGTCGACAAGATCATCGCGCGGCGGATCGGCAAGAACGCCCTCGGCTTCGGCGCCGACATCCGCTCGAAGCACGACGTCGAGGCCTCGGAGCTGCTCGCCCAGGTGATGCCGGAGGACCTCCTCAACTTCGGCCTGATCCCGGAGTTCATCGGCCGGCTCCCTGTGGTGTCTGCCGTGCACCAGCTGCGGCGCGAGGACCTCGTCCAGATCCTCGAGGAGCCCAAGAACGCCCTGATCAAGCAGTACCAGCGCTTCTTCGGCTACGACAACATCGAGCTCGTCTTCACCGAGGACGCGATGTGGGAGATCGCCGACCGCGCGCTCGAGCGCGAGACCGGCGCGCGCGGGCTCCGCTCGATCATCGAGGGAGCCCTGCTCGACGTGATGTTCGAGCTGCCGTCGCGGCGCGACGTGACGAAGTGCGTGATCACGAAGGAGACGATCGCGCAGGGCATCCGGCCGACGCTCGTCACGAGTGCAGAGGCCGCCGGTGACGAGCCGGACGAGCCCGTCGAGAAGAGCGCGTAGTCTCCTCTCCCATGAGCACGATCGAGGTCGGTGCGAGTTTCGGCCCGTCGTCGTGGATCGAGGTGCCGCAGGAGAAGATCCAGGCCTTCGCGGACGCGACCGGTGACTTCAACTTCATCCACGTCGATCCGGAGATGGCGGCGCAGACGCCGTTCGGGGGCACGGTCGCGCACGGGTATCTCACGCTCTCGCTGCTGCCGCAGATGTCGTACGAGGTGCTGCCGCACGACGAGCCGGGCGCTGGGATGGCGCTCAACTACGGGCTCAACAAGGTCCGCTTCCCGGCGCCGGTGCCCTCGGGCTCGCGCGTGCGCGGCTCGTTCGTCGTCGGCGCGGTCGACGAGCAGGACTGGGGCCGGCAGGTGACGATGACGGCCACGATCGAGCGCGAGGGCGGCGACAAGCCCGTCTGCGTGGCCGAGGTCGTGTACCGGTACTACCTCCTCTAGTCTGGATCCTAGATCGGCGCCTTTCCCCCCTTGCAGGCGTAACGTCGCCTGACTAAGGTAGATTTGGGATCCGAAATCGGGACAAGAAGGGGGCGAACATGATCGAGGACGCGGCGCGGGAGCTCGAGACGCAGTGGCAAACGGACGACCGCTGGAACGGAATCGAGCGCACGTACACGGCCGAGGACGTCGTCCGCCTCCGCGGCTCCGTCGTCGAGGAGCACACGCTCGCCCGGACTCGGCGCGGAGCGCCTGTGGCAGCTGATCGGGGTCGAGACGCCCGTCCGCGCGCTCGGCGCCCTCACGGGCGGCCAGGCCGTGCAGATGGTGCGCGCCGGGCTCGAGGCGATCTACCTCTCCGGCTGGCAGGTCGCTGCCGACGCGAACCTCGCCGGCGCCACGTATCCCGACCAGAGCCTCTATCCCGTCAACAGCGCGCCCGCGCTCGTCCGCCGGCTGAACAACGCGCTGCTGCGCGCCGACCAGATCGACTGGGCGGAAGGACGGAACGGGACGCACTGGCTCGCGCCGATCCTCGCCGACGCCGAGGCAGGCTTCGGCGGCCCGCTCAACGCGTACGAGCTGATGCGCGCGATGATCGACGCGGGCGCTGCAGGCGTCCACTACGAGGACCAGCTCGCCTCGGAGAAGAAATGCGGCCACCTCGGCGGCAAGGTGCTCGTGCCGACGCAGCAGTTCGTCCGGACGCTCAACGCGGCCCGGCTGGCGGCCGACGTTTGCGGCGTGCCGACCGTGCTCGTCGCGAGAACGGACGCGCTCTCGGCCGCCCTTCTCACGAGCGACGTCGACGAGTACGACCGCGACTTCGTGACGGGCGAGCGGACGGCGGAGGGCTTCTATCCGCATCCGGGACGGGATCGACGCGGCCGTCTCGCGCGGCCTCGCGTACGCGCCGTACGCCGACCTCGTCTGGTTCGAGACCTCGACGCCCGATCTCGGCGAGGCGCGGGAGTTCGCCGAGGCGATCCACGAGCGCTTCCCGGGCAAGCCGCTCGCCTACAACTGCTCGCCCTCCTTCAACTGGCGCCAGCACCTCACAGACGACGAGATCGCGTCCTTCCAGGACACGCTCGCCGGGTGGGGCTACCGCTTCCTCTTCATCACGCTCGCGGGCTTCCACTCGCTCAACGCGTCGATGTTCGAGCTCGCCCGCGGCTACGCCGACGAGCAGATGTCCGCCTACGTGCGGCTGCAGGAGCGCGAGTTCGCGCTCGAGGAGTTCGGCTACACGGCGACCCGGCACCAGCACGAGGTCGGCGCCGGCTACTTCGATCTCGTCACGCAGGCGGTCGCGCCCGACAGCGAGACGCTGGCGCTCAGGGGCTCGACCGAGGAGGCGCAGTTCACGAAGGAGCACGTGTGAGCGCAGTCGCCGACGTCGAGATCCTCGCCGCGGCCGACGAGGACGTCCTCACCCGCGAGGCTCTCGACCTCGTTGCGCGCCTGCACCGCGAGCTGAATCCGCGCCGCCGCGAGCTGCTCGAGCGGCGGCACGAGCGGCAGCTGGAGCTCGACGCGGGCGTGCTGCCGCGCTTCCTGCCCGAGACACAGGACGTCCGCGACGCCGACTGGCGGGTGGCCGAGGCGCCGGCCGATCTCCGCGACCGCCGCTGCGAGATCACGGGGCCGGTCGACCGCAAGATGATGATCAACGCCCTCAACTCCGGCGCCCGCGTGTTCATGGCCGACTACGAGGACGCCTGCTCGCCGAGGTGGGCCAACGTTGTCGAGGGGCAGCGGAACGTGACCGACGCCGTGCGCCGCGAGATCTCGCTCGAGACGCCCGACAAGACGTACCGGCTGAACGACGAGATCGCCACGCTCCTGATCCGACCGCGTGGCTGGCACCTGCCCGAGCGTCACGCGCTCGTCGACGGCGAGCCGGTCTCGGCCTCCCTCTTCGATTTCGGGCTGCACATGGCGCGGAACGCGCGCGAGCAGCTCGAGCGCGGCAGCGGGCCGTACTTCTACCTCCCGAAGCTCGAGTCGCACCTCGAGGCGCGCCTCTGGGCCGATGCGTTCGCGCTCGCCGAGGAGCAACTCGAGCTCCCGCACGGATCGATCCGCTGCACCGTCCTGATCGAGACGATCCTCGCGGCCTTCGAGATGGAGGAGATCCTCCACGAGCTCCGCGACTGGGGCTGCGCGCTCAACGCCGGCCGCTGGGACTACATCTTCAGCGCCATCAAGAAGTTCCGGGCGCGCGACTGGGTCCTGCCCGACCGCGTGCAGGTGACGATGACGGTGCCGTTCATGCGCGCCTACACGGAGCTGCTCGTTCGCTCCTGTCACCGGCGCGGCGCGCACGCGATCGGCGGCATGGCGGCCTTCATCCCGTCCCGCAGGGATGCTGAGGCCAACGAGATCGCGCTCGCGAAGGTGCGCGAGGACAAGGAGCGCGAGTCGGGCGACGGCTTCGACGGATCCTGGGTCGCTCACCCCGATCTCGTGCCCACGTGCACCGAGGTCTTCGACCGGGTGCTCGGCGAGCGGCCGAACCAGGTCGAGCGGCAGCGGGAGGAGGTCGTGCCCGACGAGGCGGCGCTCCTGTCCATCCCGGACACGCCGGGCGAGATCACCGACGCCGGCGTGCACACGAACGTCTCCGTCGGCGTCCGCTACCTCGACTCCTGGCTGCACGGCGTCGGCGCGGCGGCGATCGACAACCTGATGGAGGACGCCGCGACGGCCGAGATCTCGCGCTCCCAGATCTGGCAGTGGGTGCGCCACGGCCACATCGACGAGAAACTCGTGCGCCACGAGATCGAGCTCGTCGACGCCGGCGACGAGGCGAAGGAGCTCTTCGCCGCGGTCGCGCTGTCCGAGCAGCTCGAGGACTTCCTGACCCTGCCCGCCTACGAACGACTCGACTGAGGAGGGACGAGATGACCGAGACGATCATCAGGACGAAGGAACGGTTCGACGACGGCGAGCTGCTCGAGCCCGACGATCCTCCGACGTCCGAGCTCGCCGAATGCACGTGCCCGGACTTCTGCGAGCGCGACCACGACAACGAGTAAGCGTGTGACAGCGGCAGGGGTCAAGCCGCATACTCTCGTCGCATGACCCTCGACTCGACCAAGGCCGACGACATCGCGCTCGTGATCGAGGAGGCGATCGTCTCCGGCGAGCTCGAGCCCGGAACCGTCCTCCGCCAGGAGCAGCTCTCCGAGCAGTTCGACGTCTCGCGCACACCGATTCGCGAGGCGCTCCGCCGCCTGGCCGCGCTCGGGCTCGTCTCCTTCGTCCCGAACCGCGGCGTGCGCGTCCGCACGATCTCGCGGGAGGAGTTGCACGAGGCGTTCATGGTGCGTGCCGAGCTCGAGGCGCTCGCGACCGAGGTGGCCGCGGCGAAGATGACTTCCGAGGATCTCGTGGAGCTCGAGGAGGCCGAGCAGCACTTCGCGAGGATCTCGAAGGATCTCCGCGCGCGCGAGCCGGGAGAGGCGCGCCGCTCGGTGATGGGCGACTGGGTGCGCGCGAACCACGCTTTCCACGACGTGATCTACCGCGTCGCCGACCTGCCGCTCGTCGAGCAGCTTGCGAAGAGCGCGCGCCGCTCGTTCTCCGGCCCGGCCGTGTGGGCGCCGGGCGACCACTCGATCGACGGCCTCTACGCGAAGAACGCCGAGCAGCACCGCGCGATCCGCCAGGCGCTCGCGGCGGGCAGCGGCGAAGGCGCTCGCGCACTCGCGCGCGAGCATGTCCTCTCGTCGTTCCACATGCTCGAGGCGGTCCTCGAGCAGGTCGGCGGCTCCTGGCCACAGTCGAAGCGCGTGCCCGCTAGGGTCTCCTCATAGTCGCTGCCTGACCACATCTCGCGTATGGATCCGCTCTACAAACCGCAGGGCGTCGAACAGCGCTGGCAGCAGACCTGGGAGGAGGAAGGGCTTTACGCCGCCGACCCCGACCCGGAGCGCGAGAGCTTCGCGATCGCGCACCCGCCACCGAATGTGACGGGCGACCTGCACCTCGGCCACGCGCTCCAGCTCTCGCTCGCCGACACGATCGTCCGCACCCGGCGCATGCAGGGCTACAACGTCCTGTTCCAGCCCGGTTACGACCATGCCGGCATCTCGACCCAGAGCGCGGTCGAGAAGCACCTCGCGACGGAAGGCAGGACCCGGCAGGACCTCGGACGCGAGGCGTTCGTCGAGCTCGTGTGGGAGTGGCTACGCGAGTACGGCGGAAAGATCATGTTCCAGTTCCGGCGGATCGGCGCCTCGCTCGACTACCGGCGCGAGCGGTTCACCATGGACGACGCCTACGTCCGGGCGGTGATGCGCTTCTTCGTCCACGTCTGGGACAAGGGCTGGATCTTTCGCGCGAACCGGATCATCAATTGGTGCCCGTTTCATCTCACCTCGCTGTCGGATCTCGAGCTCGAGCATCGCGAGGTCGACGATGCGCTCACCTACGTCCGCTATCCGTTCGCGGACGGCGACGGCCACGTGACGATCGCCACGGCGCGGCCTGCGACGATCCCGGCCGACGTCGCGGTCGCCGTGAATCCCGACGACGAGCGCTACCGCGGGGCGGTGGGCCGCGAGGTGGTCGTGCCGTGGATCGAGCGGTGCGTGCCGGTGATCGCCGACGAGCGTGTGGAGATCGGCTTCGGCACCGGTGCGCTCAAGATCACCCCGGGCCACGACCAGCTCGACTTCGACATCGGCCGCGACCACGGGCTGCCCGAGCCGACCGTGATCGGCCCGGACGGCCGCATGAACGACGAGGCGGGCGAACTCGCGGGGCTCACGCAGGAAGAGGCCGAGAAGCGGATCCTCGCCTGGCTGCGTGAGCACGACCAGCTCGAGAAGCGGGAGTCGTACCGCCACAGCGTCTCACTCTGCGACCGCTGCAAGAGCCGGATCGAGCCGCGGATCTCGCCGCAGTGGTTCTGTTCGATGGACGAGCTGAAGCGGCCTGCGCTCGATGCTCTCCGGTCGGGGCGCGTTCGGTTCCATCCGGAGTCGCAGCACCGCTTCGCAATGTCGTCGCTCGAGGAGGCACCGGACTGGAACATCTCCCGGCAGATCTGGTGGGGTCACCAGCTGCCGCTGTGGGAGTGCCCGGACGGGCATTGGACGTGCGCCGAGGAGGAACCGCGGGCGTGCGCCGAGTGTGGCTCGGGCGAACTGACACGGAGCGAGGACGTGCTCGACACGTGGTTCTCGTCCTGCCTATGGCCGTTCGCGACGCTGGGCTGGCCCGAGGACACCGAGGACCTGCGCGCCTTCTACCCGGGCAGTCTCAACACGACCGCGCGGGACATCATCCGGCTCTGGGAGAACCGCATGATCTTCTGCGGGCTCGAGCTCATGGGGGACGTGCCGTTCACGCGACGTCGTCATCCACTCACTCGTGCACGCGCCGACCGGTGGGCGCATGTCGAAGAGCCTCGGCACCGGGATGAATCCGCTCGCGCTGATCGAGGAGTTCGGCGCCGACGCTACCCGGTACGGGTTGATGAAGATGGCGTCGTCCCAGGATGTCGCCTTCTCGGAGGGCTCGATCGTGGAGGGCCGGAAGCTCGCGAACAAGCTCTGGAACGCGAGCCGGCTCCTGCTGCTGGCCGGCGCAGTCGAGCCCGAGGCCCGTCCTTCGTCGGTCGAGGAGCGCTGGATCCTCGCCCGGATCGACGCGACCCGAGCCGAGTTCGAGGCCGACCTCGCCGCCTTCGACTTCGCGCACGGCGTGGAGCGCCTCTACCACCTCACGTTCGACGACTTCTGCGACTGGTACCTCGAGTCGATCAAGCCGCGGCTCGCCGAGGACGACGTGCGCGCGACAGCATTCGCGGCGCTCGAGCGTCTCCTCAAGCTGCTCCATCCGGTGATGCCCCACGTGACGGAGGAGATCTGGACGAACCTGCCGGCCCGCCAGTCGCGGCTGATCGTCGCGCCGTGGCCCGAGCGGCAGGCGTGGGAGGGAGAGTTCGACACGATCGAGAGCGCCCAGACGGCGGCCCGCATCTACCGGCGCAGCGGGGTTCGTCTCGAGCTGGGGGGCGATTCGGCCCGGATCTTCGAGGCGGTCGTCCGGCCGTCCGACGACGGGCACGGTGATGTCGAGGCGGAGCGCGCGCGCGTGCAGAAGGAGATCGAGCGAGCCGAGCGCATGCTCGCGAACGAGAAGTTCGTGGCGAACGCCGCACCCGAAGCGGTTGCCGCCGAGCGTGAGAAGCTCGAGCAATACGTTGCCGAACGCGACGCGCTGGGTTGAGTCCCTCTCGCCGTGGCCGCTGGACGGCTTCGGCACCGAGCGGATGCGTGCACTGCTCGGCGAGCTCGGCGACCCGCAGGAACGGTTCCCCGCGATCCATGTCGTGGGCACGAACGGCAAGTCCACGACGACGCGGCTGACCGAGGAGCTCCTGCTCGACGCAGGTCTCTCGGTCGGGGCCTACCTCTCCCCGCACGTGCGCGGCTGGAGCGAGCGGATTCGCGTCGGGGGAGAGGAGGCCGACTTCGAGGCCGCGGTCGCCGCCGTGCGGCCGGCGGCCGAGTCGCTGGGCGCGACCCAGTTCGAGGCGGTGACGGCCGCCGCGCTCCTCACATTCGCGGAAGCAAAGGTCGACGCCGCGGTGGTCGAGGCGGGACTGGGCGGACGCCACGACGCCACCAACGTCCTGCGCACCAGCGTCGTCGTCCTCACGAACGTCGCGCTCGACCACATGGACGTGCTCGGCGCCACGCGCGAGGCGATCGCCGCCGAGAAGCTCGCGGTCGTGCAGCCGGGCTGCACGGTCGTGTTGGGGGAACCGGAGTGGCGCGAGCTCGCGGAGGAGAACGGCGCCGCCGCAGTCGTCGTCACCGCCGGCAGCAACCTCGCCCTCGCCGTCGTGGCCGCCGAGGCGTTCCTCGACCGGGCCGTCGACCCGCACGCCGCCGACGGCATTGCGTTGCCCGGCCGACTCGAACGCCGCGGCGAGCGACCGCTCGAGATCTGGGACGGAGCGCACAACCTGGCCGGCGTCGGCTGGCTGCTGCCTCGGCTCCCGTCGACGCCGTTCGGCGGCTGGACCGTCCTCTCCTCGATCCTCCGCGACAAGCGCCCGGGGATGATGCTCGAGGCGCTCTCGGTTCTCGGACCGACGCTCGTGGCGACCGAGAGCCGTAACGGCCGCGCGCTCCCCGCCGCGGAGCTCGCCGCGCTCGCCTCCGCTCATTTCGGGCGGGTCGAGGTCGAGCCCGACCCGGACGCTGCCCGTGCCCGCGCCCTCGAGCTCGCAGGCGCGGAGGGGGCCGTGCTCGTCACGGGCTCCCTGTACCTTCTCGCGGATCTCAGTGGCGAAGACTCCGACCTATGACTCCGGCGAGAAGCTCTCGATGTTCGCGCTGGCGGCTCTCGTCCTCGTGGTCGTGGTGGGTACTGCCTTCGCAACCGGCTGGATTGTCGGCAGGATGCTGCTGTGACACTCGGCAGTTTCATCAGCTCCAGCACGCAGCACGCCCTGCTCAACGGCTTCGCCTTCTTCGCGTTCGTGCTCTGGCTCTCGCTCGGCTACTGGACGTACAAGGACGCTCGGCGCCGGATCGAGGATCCGCTGCTGATCGCCTTCGCGACGATCCTCGGGCTGATCCCTCCGTTCCTCGGCCCGTTCATCTACATGCTGTTCCGCCCGCCCGAGTACCTCGAGGACGTGCGGGAACGGGAGCTAGAGATCAAGGCGATGGAGGAGCGCATCTCGGCCGTAGACCTGCGCTGCCCGGTCTGCCACGCGGAGGTCGACTCGAGCTACCTCCTCTGTCCCGTCTGTACGACGAAGCTCAAGCAGGCGTGCGTGAGCTGCGGCGCGCCTCTCGAGCCGATCTGGCAGGTGTGCCCGTACTGCGAGACGGCCATCGAGCCCGCGGTGCCGGGAACGCCGCCCGCGCTCGGCACGCGACGGACGCGACGGACGAGCAGCCGGCGCTGACATGGCCGTCGAGCGCAGCCTCATCCTGATCAAGCCCGACGCCGTACGGCGTCACCTCGCCGGCGACATCCTCGGCCGGATCGAGGCACGCGGCTTCGAGATCCGCGAGGCGAAGCTCGTCACCGCCAGTCGGCAGCTCGGAGAGGAGCACTACGCCGAGCACCGCGAGAAGCCGTTCTTCGGCGAGCTCGTGGAGTTCATCACCTCGGGCCCGACCTGGGCGCTCGTCGTCGAAGGCGAAGGGGCGATCGCGACGCTGCGGGCGACGATCGGCGCGACGGACCCTGCGAACGCCGCGCCGGGGACGATCCGCGGCGACCTCGCCTCCTCGATGCCCGACAACCTCGTGCACGGCTCCGACTCGCCGGAGTCGGCGGAGCGCGAGATCGCGCTCTGGTTCGGTGACTGACCCGACCGTCGCGGCCTGGACGCGGGAGAACGCCGAGTACACGGACGGACAGCGCCGAGCAGTCGTGGGCGCGCGACGAGATCAGCTACGGCATCTGGAACGTCCCCGAGAGCGAGCTGCACGCGCTGCCGGACCTCGCGGGCAAGGACGTCGTCGAGCTCGGTTGCGGCACGGCGTACTTCGGCGCCTGGCTGAAGAAGGCCGGCGCCGCTCGCGTCGTCGGCGTCGATCCAACGCCGGCGCAGCTCGAGACCGCACGCCGCTGCAATGAGAAGTTCGGCCTCGGGCTCGAATTCGTCGAGGCGTTCGCGGAGGACGTCCCGCTCCCCGACGACTCCTTCGACCTCGCCGTCTCGGAGTACGGTGCCTCGCTCTGGGCCGATCCCTACAAGTGGATCCCGGAGGCGGCGCGGCTCCTGCGGTCCGGCGGCGAGCTCGTCTTTCTCCGCAACTCCACGCTCGTCATCCTCTGCTCACCGGACGAGGACGTGGCAGCCGTCGAGACGCTGCAGCGGCCGCAGTTCGGAATGCACCGCTTCTCGTGGGCCGACGGCGAAGGTGCCGTCGAGTACCACCTCCCGCACGGAGACTGGATCCGCCTGCTGCGTGCGAACGGCTTCGAGCTCGTCGACCTGATCGAGATCCAGGCTCCCGCCGGTGCCGAGACGCACGAGCACTACGCCTACGTGACCGCCGACTGGGCGCGCAAGTGGCCCGCAGAGGAGATATGGCGAGCGCGCCTGCACAGCGGCTCCTCCTAGCCTCGACGTCGCCGCGGCGACGGCAGATCCTCGAGCAGCTCCGAATCCCGTTCGACGTCGTCGCCCCGCAGTACGCCGAGACGGAGGACGATCCGGTCGCACACGCGCTCGGCAAGGCGCGGTCGGCCCTCGCCGACGCGGACGGGCGGCCCGTGCTCGGCTGCGACACCGAGGTCGTCCGCGCCGGACGCATCTATGGCAAGCCGGACGGCCCGGAGCAGGCCGAGGAGATGCTCGAGAGCCTGGCCGGGCGTACCCACGAAGTGGTGTCCGGTTTGGCCCTGATCACGCCGATGTGGGAAGAGGTGCGGCACGAAGTGACACGCGTCACCTTTCGCGGGCTGACGCCGCGCGACATCGGCCGCTACGTGGCGAGCGGCGAGTGGGAGGGACGGGCAGGCGGCTACGCGATCCAGGGTGAGGGCGCGGCACTCGTCGAGCGGATCGAGGGCGACTACCTCAACGTCGTCGGCCTTCCGGTCGCCGTGCTCGTCCGGCTGCTCGCCGAGCGGTTCCCGGGGGCGTACGGGTTCGGATGAGCGAGAGCGCCGTCAGGGCGGCCGTCGAGGTGGCGGCCGAGCACGGGCTGGCCAGTGACGACCCGGTCGTCCTCCGCGACGCCTGGCACGTCCTCGTCCATCTGCGGCCGCTTCCGATCGTTGCGCGGGTCTCGAGCGGCAGGCCGTATCCGGAAGGGCCGCCCGAGGAGGACGTGATCCACGAGCTGGCGGTCGCGTCCCACGCGGCTCGGGCCGGCGCGCCTGTCGTGCCGCCCTCCGATCTGCTCGATCCCGGCCCGCATCGCTGCGGCGGTCACGTGGTCGCCTTCTGGCGGTACGTCGGGCAGCCCCGCGAGGTCGAGCCGGTGGCGGCCGGCGAGGGGCTCCGAGCGATCCACGACGCGCTCGCCGACTACGACGGCGAGTTGCCGTCCCTCCACACCGAGGATCTCGCGCGGATCACCGACAGCCTCGAGCCGTCCCCCGACGTCGAGCTGCTGCGTGAGCTCGGTCTGCAGCAGCCGGCGGGACGCCCGCAGGCACTGCACGGCGACGCGCACCTCGCCAACTGCCTGCCGGGACCGCTGTGGCACGACTTCGAGACGGCCTGCCGCGGCCCGCGCGAGCTCGACCTCGCCGCGCTCGCGCTTTCGGCGCGGGTGCGGAACGACGAGCCGTCTCGCATCGCACTCGAGGCGTACGGCAACCACGACGCGGATCTGCTGGAGGAGTTCCTCCCCGTCTACGCGGCGTGGATCTACGCCTCGTTCATGGTCGCCCTGCCGCGCCGGCCGGAGCTCGGCCCGATCCTCGCGGAGCGTCTCGCGTGGCTCCGTTCGAACTACGCCTGAGACGAGCCGCGGACACCATCCGCGGCTCTGCACAATCGGGGTGCCCAGATTCGAACTGGGGACCTCTCCGACCCGAACGGAGCGCGCTACCAGGCTGCGCCACACCCCGAAACCGGGCCATAGGGTAGCGGGGATGTCCGAGACGCACGAGTTGAGCGCCGTCCTCTTCGACGTCGACTTCACGCTCGCGCGTCCGGGCCCGGAGCTCGGGCCGGAGGGCTACGTCCGCGCCGGCGAGCGCCACGGGCTCGTGCTCGAGCCCGGCCGCTATGAAGCGGCTCGCGACGCAGCCCTCGTGGATCTTCGCCGCCATCCCGAGCTCGAGCACGACGACGAGATCTGGTTTCGCTTCACCGAGCGCATCGTTCGCGGCATGGGCGGGGACGCCGACTCGGCCTACTCCTGCGCGGTCGAGATCACGCGTGGCTGGGAGCGGCACGAGAACTTCGAGCTCTACGACGACGTCCCGGGGACGCTCGCCGCCCTCCGCTCGGCCGGTCTCCGCATCGGACTGGTTTCGAACTCCTCGCGGGACGTGCAGGAGTTCGCCCTCCACCACGGCCTCGAGGTCGACGCCGGCATCAGCTCGTTCCACCACGGCCGCACGAAGCCGCACGCCTCGATCTTCCGCGCAGTGCTCGATCTGCTCGGCGTCGAGCCGGCCACGGCCGTGATGGTCGGCGACACGATTGCGGACGACATCGAGGGCGCGCTCGCGCTCGGCATGCGGGCGATCCTCCTGGACCGCGACGGCACCCGCCCCGAGTTCGAGCCGCGGCTCGAGACGCTCGACGCGCTCCTCCCGATCCTGGATCTGTAGCCGACCGTCGTTGTGTGGGCGTACGATGCTGCTATGCCTGCCTGGGTCGCCTGGGCCATCCTCGCCGTATTGCTTGCGGTCGGCGAGATCTTCACGCCGGGGCTCTTCTTCCTCGGGCCGATCGCCGTCGCCGCCGTCGTGGCGATGCTGGTCGCAGCGCTGCACGGCCCCCTCTGGGCCCAGATCCTCGCCTTCGGCCTCGGCTCGTTCGCGGCGGTCGGCGTCCTGCGGCCGATCGCCCGGGCACATCTGAAGATGCCGTATGCGATCCGCACCGGCGCCGCGGCGCTCGAGGGTGCGAAGGCGGTCGTTCTCCAACGCGTCGACGGCCGCGGCGGACTGGTCAAGATCGGAGGCGAGGAGTGGAGCGCCCGCTCCTACACGTCCGACGAGGCCTTCGACGTCGGCGACGAGGTCGAGGTCGCGCAAATCCAGGGCGCCACCGCTCTGGTGTACAGATAGGAGCTGAACCGTCGAATGATCGCCTGGATCATCCCCCTGATAGTCGTCGTCTTCGTGCTCGTCGCCCTGTGGCGGACGGTCCGGATCATTCCGCAGGCGCGTGCCGGCGTCGTCGAGCGCTTCGGCCGCTACTCGCGCACGCTCTCGCCGGGGCTGACCATCGTCGTGCCCTTTGTCGACCGAGTGAGACCGCTGCTCGATCTGCGCGAGCAGGTCGTCTCCTTCGAGCCGCAGCCGGTCATCACCGAGGACAACCTCGTCGTCAACATCGACACGGTCCTCTACTTCCAGGTCACCGACCCCAAGGCGGCAACGTACGAGATCGCCAACTACATCCAAGGAATCGAACAGCTGACGGTCACGACCTTGCGGAACGTGATCGGCGGGATCGCGCTCGAGAAGACACTCACCTCGCGCGATCACATCAACACCCAGCTACGCGGCGTCCTCGACGAGGCGACCGGCAAGTGGGGCATCCGCGTCAATCGCGTCGAGCTGAAGGCGATCGACCCGCCCGCCTCGATCCAGGACTCGATGGAGAAGCAGATGCGCGCCGACCGCGAGAAACGCGCCGTCGTCCTGGCGGCCGAGGGCGAGCGACAGTCGGCGATCCTCAAGGCGGAGGGTCAGAAGCAGGCGGCGATCCTCGAGGCCGAGGGCGAGAAGCAGGCGGCCGTGCTCCGCGCCGAGGGCCAGGCGAAGGCGATCGCGAGTGTCTTCGCGGCCATCCACGAAGGCAAGCCGGACGCCGAGCTGCTCGCGTACCAGTACCTCCAGACCCTCCCGCTGATCGCGCAGGGCGAGTCGAACAAGGTCTGGATCATCCCGAGCGACCTACAGCAGGCGGTCGGGAGGGTCGCGGGTGCGGTCAAGGACCTCGCCGCTGCGCCGCCGACTCCGCCGGTGACTGACGGGCAGCCGCCGGAGTAGGCTTCCGCGGCCTTGGCGGAACGCACCCAGGCCGTAGAGGACAAACGGCGGCAGCTCCTCGATGCCGCCGTGCGCGTCTTCGCGCAGAAGGGGTTCCACGCGAGCAGGGTGGGCGACATCGCCGCGGAAGCAGGCGTCGCCCACGGGCTCCTCTACCACTACTTCCGGTCGAAGGACGAGGTGCTCGAGGCCGTCTTCCACGAGAACTGGAGCGTCCTCCTCTCGCGGATCGAGAGCGTGGAGGAGTCCGACGAGCCGGCCGTCGACCAGGTGCGCCACATCACGGCGATTGTCCTGCGCACCTGGCTCCACCTGCCCGACGTCGTGCGCGTGGTCGTCCGGGAGTTCGGCCGTAGCCCGGAGGTCGCCGAGCGCATCGGCGTGCTCGCGCAGCCGATCCATGCAATCGAGCGCGTGATCGCGCGCGGCATCGAGCGCGGCGAGTTCCGTCAGGACATCGACGCGCGCTTCGCGGCAACGGTCGTTTACGGCTCGATCGACGAGCTGCTGACCGCGTGGGTGCTCGGGCGCCTGCCGGGAGGCGAGGCGGAGGTCGCGGCGGCGGAGCGGACCCTGCTCGAGATCAGCCTGCTCGGCTTGCAGAAGCCGTAGAGACGAGCTCCGCGAACCGCGCGGCGCCGACGTTACCGCCCGAGAGCACCACGCCGACCGAGCGTCCGCGGGCTACGAGCTTCCCGCTCAGCAAGGCGGCGACGCCCACGGCGCCGCTCGGCTCGGCGACGAGCTTCAGCCGGTCGAAGAGAAACACCATTGCGTCGACGATCTCCTCGTCGCTCACCGTGACGACCTCGTCCACGAGCCGCCGGTTCACCTCGAACGTGAGCTCGCCTGGCTCCGTCGCCTGCAACCCGTCGGCGATCGTCGGCGGCACGTCGATCCGGACCCGCTCCCCCGCAGCGAGCGAGCGACGCGTGTCGTCGCCGGCCTCGGGCTCGATCCCGACCACGTGGATTCCCGGCCGCAGTGCCTTCGCCGCCGTCGCGCAGCCGGCGATGAGGCCGCCGCCGCTCACCGGCACGAGGAGGAGGTCCAGCTCCAGCGCCTCGGCGAGCAACTCGAGCGCGACCGTTCCCTGGCCCGCCATGACGAGTGGGTCGTCGTACGGCCTCACGAGCGCAAGCCCTCGTTCCTCCGCCAGCCGGGCGCCGATCTCCTCGCGACTCTCCGTCCAGCGGTCGTACGGCACGACATCGGCGCCGTAGCCTCGCGTGGCGTCGAGCTTCGCCGCCGGTGCGTCCTGGGGCATGACGATCGTTGCCCGTGAGCCGACGAGCGCGGCGGAGATGGCGACGGCCTGCGCATGGTTGCCGGACGAGTAGGCGAGGACACCGCGCCGCAGCGCATCCTCCTCGAGCGACGAGATCCGGTTGAAGGCTCCACGGAACTTGAAGGCCCCGCCGCGCTGAAAGCACTCCGCCTTCACGTGGACGCGCGCGCCGGTGCGCTCGTCGAGGGTGCGCGAGGTGACGACCGCTGTGCGGTGGGCGACGCCGGCGAGTCGCTGGGCGGCGCGCTCTACATCCCCGAGTTCGATGCTCATCTGCAGGGAGAGCTGCCGCGAGGGAAGAGCCCGAACCCCCAGAGCCGGCCGCGGTAGAGGTAGTACGCGCTGCGTGCGTTGGCTGAGTCGCTGACGAGCGCCTCGTAGCCGCGGCACGAAGCCGTGCGGCTCGCGCCGGTGAGTCGATGCACCGTGAGCACCGGTGCGCCGAGGCGGAGCCCGCGCGGAGCGTGCCAGCCCGCGGGTTGCCACAGCGTGTACACGCCGGAGACGCGCCCGCGCGTGAACTCGACCGCGAGCCCGTGCTGGTCGAACGGCCGGTAGGTGAAATACCACGTCGGCTGCGGACAGTTGCGACAGTTGCCGTGGAAGCCGCCGAGCGCAGCCCGCACGGATTGCGTCGATTCGCCCAGCCGGATCCCGCCGAGCGAGCGTCCCGGCACGAGCGTCCCCGCCCTCGGCAATCCCGCCGCCGCCGGCGCGGCGAGGACGAGAACGGCGGTAACCGTGGTGGCGACGAGGCTCCGCCTCATATGCTCGCAGTATGTCGCTCTGGGAAGACCTCGCAGGACTGACGGTCAAGGTCGACGGCTATTCGCTCGAGCGGCGCGAATCGTCGACGCCTTCGGGCTGGACGCGGGTGACCACGACGGTCGTCCTCGAAGGGGACGGCGCGAAGGGCCTGGGCGAGGACGTCACCTACGAGGGCGAGATGCACGACAGCGTGCCGGACGAGCTCATGCTCGCCGGGACGTGGGGCCTCGGGGACCTGTCCCGCCGGCTCGACGACTTCGAGGAGCTGGGCGAGGGCTATCGCCGCTGGGCGTTCGAGAGCGCCGCGCTCGACCTGGCGCTGCGGCAGAACGAGCTCGGCCTCGGCGGCGCCCTGGGGCGGAAGGAGCGTCCGGTCCGCTTCGTCGTCTCGACGCGCGCCGCCCCGGAGCGCTGGCTCGAGTTCGCTCCCGGGCTCGAGTTCAAGCTCGACGCGGAGAAGGACTGGGATCGCCCGCTGCTGCAGCGACTGCGCGAGCTCGACCGGGTCCGCGTCGTCGACCTGAAGGCGTACTACCACGGCACCGTCGTCGATCTCGGGCCGGATCCCGAGCTCTACCGCGCCGTCGCCGAAGAGCTGCCCGAGGTCGTAGTCGAGGACGCGTGGCTCGAGGACGGGTGCCGCGAGGCGCTCGCGGGTGCGGAGGATCGGCTGAGCTTCGACGCGCCGGTTCACTCCCTCGCCGACCTCGACGGCCTGCCGCTCGAGCCGCGCTGGCTGAACATCAAGCCGTCGCGCTTCGGGCTACTGAGCGAGCTGCTCGCGACGATCGAGGCCTGCGAGGAGCGCGGGATCTCGATGTACGGCGGCGGCCAGTACGAGCTCGGGCAGGGACGACTCCACATCCAGCGGCTCGCGAGCATCTTCTATCCCGACGGCCCGAACGATGTCGCGCCGTCGGTCTACAACGAGGGCGAGCCGCGCGAGGGCCTGCCGCAGAGCCCGCTCCCCGCTCCCGAGGGCCACGGCCTCTGAACCTCTTCGACGACGAGCCGCGCCGCTTCGGCGACGACTTCGGCGCGACGCTTTGGGGCGGCACGCTCTACGAGCTCGCGCCGGGTGAGTCCTCCCGCTACCACTGGCAGTACGGCGAGGAGGAGTGCTGCATCGTGGTCACCGGCGCGCCGACGCTGAGAACGCCCGACGGCGAGCGTGTGCTCGGGCCGTGGGACGTCGCGTACTTCGTCCGCGGTCCGGCCGGCACGCACGGGTTTCGGAACGACACGGACGAGCCGGCCCGGGTCGTCTTCTTCTCGACCGTCTCCGACCCGGAGGTGGCCGTCTATCCGGAAGACGACAAGATCGGCATGATCGCGGGCTTCACGAATCCGGACCTCGAGATCATTCGTGGCCGGGTGGAGGTGCAGTGAACTTACGCGCCGTCGAGCTCGAGAAGTCGCTGGACAAGCCGGGCTTTCGTCTGCGCGGCTCCTCGATCCGCGAGGCGCTCGGCGGCGAGCTGATCGGCGGCACGATCTACGAATTCGATCCGGGTGAGCAGCTCTGGCCGTACCACTTCCACCGGGGCAACGAGGAGTGGCTCGTCGTGGTGGCGGGGACGCCGTCGCTGCGAACTCCGGACGGAGAGCGGGAGTTGCGTGCCGGCGACGTCGTCGGCTTTCCGACGGGCGAGGCGGGCGCACACACGCTGTACAATCGCAGCGAGAGCCCGGTTCGCCTCGCGATCTTCTCGACCCTCAGCGGCTGGCTCCGCGGTCTACCCGGACAGCGGCAAGGTAGGCGTCGCCGGCCAGGTCTTCCGCACCAGGGACGAAGTCGACTACTGGGACGGGGAGGAGTCGGGCGCCTAGCGGAACGCGTTCTCGCCGGTCAGCGCCTTGCCGACCGAGAGCGTGTGCACCTCGTGCGTGCCCTCGTACGTGAGCACGGTTTCGAGGTTGTTCATGTGCCGGATCACCGGATACTCGAGCGTGATCCCGTTGCCGCCGAGGATCGAGCGCGCCGTGCGGGCCACCTCGAGCGCGCCGCGAACGTTGCCCATCTTCCCCAGGGAGACGTGCTCGGGACGCAGCGTTCCCTCGTCTTTCATGCGTCCGAGGTGGAGGGCGACGAGAGCGCCGCGGTTGACCTCGAGCGCCATCTCCGCGAGCTTCTGCTGCGTGAGCTGGTAGCCGGCGATCGGCTTGTCGAAGACGATCCGCTCCTTCGCGTAGTCGAGTGCCGTCGCGAGGCAGGCACGCGCCGAGCCGACCACGCCGAACACGATCCCGAAGCGCGCCTCGTTGAGGCAGGAGAGCGGCCCGCGCAGGGTCGCGACCTCGGGGAAGCGGTTCTCCTCGGGCACGCGCACGTCGCGCAGCACGAGCTCCGAGGTGACGGACGCCCGCAGCGAGAGCTTGCGATGCATGAGCGGGGCCTCGAAACCGGGCATGTCCTTCTCGACGAGGAAGCCGTTGATCTCGCCGCCCTCCGTGCGGGCCCAGACGATCGCGACGTCGGCGATCGAGCCGTTCGTGATCCACATCTTCGCGCCGTTGACGATCCAGTCGGAGCCGTCGCGCTTCGCCGTCGTGCGCATCGAGCCGGGGTCGGAGCCCGCGTCCGGCTCGGTCAGCCCGAAGCAGCCGATCTTCTCGCCGGCGTGCATCGGCGGCAGCCAGCGCTGCTTCTGCTCCTCCGAGCCCCAGCGCCAGATCGCGTACATCGAGAGCGAGCCCTGCACAGAGACGAGGCTCCGGATGCCGGCGTCGCCCGCCTCGAGCTCCTGGCACACGAGTCCGTACATGACCGAGCTCGCCTCGGGCAGGCCGTAGCCCTCGAGGTGCATCCCGAACAGGCCGAGCTTCGCGAGCTCGGGGATGAGCTCGCCGGGCAGCTCGCCGCGCTCGAACCACTCGCCGACGTACGGCGTGATCTGTTCCGAGACGAACTGCCGGACGGTGTCGCGGATCGCGCGCTCCTCGTCGGAGAGAAGCGCGTCGAGCGCGAGGAAGTCGCGCGGGTCGATCCCGGTCTTCTTCGCCGTCGTCGCCATAGCCGCATCGTACGGATCTAGACGGTTTGGCGGGCTCCCAGTATCGTTTGACTGACGGTTCAATCATGACGTGGAGCGCGTGATGGCGGCGATCGACGAGAGCACGACGACGGGCATTTCCTTCGCCCTGACGGAGGAGCAGAAGGAGCTGCGCGCGCTCGCGCATACCTTCGCCGAGCGGGAGATCCGGCCGCACGAGGCCGAGTGCGATGCGCAGATGCGCCATCCCGCCGAGCTGATCGCGCAGGCGCACGAGCTCGGCCTGATGAACTTCCACGTGCCGACCGAGTACGGCGGCCTCGGGCTCTCCGCCTTCGACGGAATGCTCGCCGGCGAGGAGCTCTACTGGGGTTGCTCCGGGATCGGCACCTCGATCACGGCGAACGGCCTCGGGGCGAGCCCGGTCATTCTCTTCGGCTCGCCGGAGCAGAGGGCCCGCTGGCTGCCGCCGCTGATCGAGTCGCCGATCCTCTGCTCGTTCGGGCTCTCCGAGCCGGGCGCCGGTTCCGACGTCGCAGCGCTGCGGTCGACCGCCGTGCGCGACGGCGACGAGTACCTCCTCAACGGTTCGAAGACGTTCATCACGAACGCGGGCTACGCCGACTGGACGGTCGTGTTCGCGAAGACGGACCCGCAGGCAGGCCACCGCGGCATGTCGGCGTTCATCGTCGAGATGGGCTCGCCAGGCGTCACGATCGAGAAGCACCTCGAGAAGATGGGCCAGCGGGCCACCGACACCTCGGCCTTCGCGCTCCACGATGTTCGCGTGCCCGCGGAGAACCGCCTGGGCGAGGACGGCGACGGCTTCAAGATCGCGATGGCGACCCTCGACTTCACGCGCCCGGGCACGGCGATCGGAGCCGTCGGCGTCGCGCAGGCCGCGTATGAGCACGCGCTCGAGTACGCGAAGGAGCGCGTGACGTTCGACCTCCCGATCGCGATGCACCAGGCGGTCGGATTCATGGTCGCCGACATGGCTACGGAGATCCAGGCCTCCCGGCTGCTCTGCTGGCAGGCCGCGTGGATGCTCGATCAGGGCTTCGGCCGCGACGCAACCCTCTACTCCTCGTTCGCGAAGCGGTTCGCCGCCGATACCGCGATGAAAGTCGCCACCGACGCGGTGCAGGTGCTCGGCGGCTACGGCTACATCAAGGAGTACCCGGTCGAGAAGCTGATGCGCGACGCGAAGCTGTTCCAGATCTACGAGGGGACGTCGCAGATCCAGCGGCTCGTGATCGCGCGCGAGATCTTCACGCCGAAGAGCTAGGCGCTGAGCGGCAGCCCGAGCAGCGTCATGCCGTGCCGCTCGAAGCAGGCGGCGACCTCCGCCCGATCGGGCGTGCCGTCGCGCGTGAGCGGCCCGAGCTCGGCGTAGAAGGACGCGCAGCCGCCGGGTGTGTAGACGACGCCGATCTCCGCCGGCTCGTCGGTCAGGTTGAGGAACGCGTGGGGCAGGCCGGAGGGCATGAAGGCGAACCCACCGCGCTCGAGCACCTGCTCCTCGTCGCCGACCCGCACCTTGAAGCGTCCGGCGAGGACGTGGAGCGTCTCCTCCTGCTCGTGGTGGACGTGCAGCGGCGGCCCACCGTGCGGCGCGACCTCGACGACGAAGTAGTCGAAGGCGCCGCCCGTCTCGTCGCCGGTGACCTTGAAGACGAGGTCGCGGCCGGGGCCTGACTGCAGTCTCAGGCCGTCGTCGGGGGCGAGGAACTTGGGACGGAGGGTGGTGGGCATCGCGAGTGACCTCCTCGATATAGTTGCGCGACGCAAGTAAATCTACCACGAATACTTGACCGAGTCAAACGAAATCCCGGAGCCCGATCCCTTCACCGAGGCGGAGTTCGACGCCTGGCGTGGGCTCATGCGCCTGCGCGAGTCGGTGCTGCGCGAGGTCGACCGGCGGTTGAGCGAGGCCGGCGAGATCTCGCTCGACGACTACGGCGTCCTGATCACGCTCGTCGGCCAACCGGAGAGGCGTTTGAGGATGAGCGCGCTTGGCGCCCGGCGCCTTCTGACTCCCAGCGGCATCACCCGGGCCGTGATGCGGCTCGAAGAGCGCGGGCTCGTGCGACGAGAGCCGGACTCCGAGGATCGTCGGGCCGCATTCGCGGTACTGACGAAGAAGGGGCTTGCCGCGCTGCGCCGGGCACAGCGCATTCACCACGCCGCCGTGCGCGAGCTGTACCTCGACCAGCTGCTCGAGCGCGAGCAGCGTCAGTTGGCGCGGCTGTTCGAGAAGGCTCTGCCGGGCGTCGTCAGCTCGTCCGAGTGGCCTCCGCCGCGCTGATCGCCTCGGCGAGCCACTCGGGGACACGTGTGGGGCGGAACGTCGTCGCGTCGACGCAGGCGTGCTCCGTGTGGCCGTCGGCCAGCAGCTCGTCTCCCCGCACGATCGCGTACTCGTAGCGGAAACGGGCGCCGCGCGGGCCCACGCAGCGCGTGTGGACGACGAGCTCGTCGTCGAACCGCGCCGGAATTCGGTAGCGGCAGAGCGACTCGAGCACGAGCGCCTCGATCCCCTGGTCACGGAGCGCCTGGTAGCCGCCGGCGAACTCGCGCAGGTACTCGACGCGCGCGACCTCGAACCAGACGACGTAGGCCGAGTTGTGCGCGACGCCCTGCGCGTCGGTGTCGGCGAAGCGCACGCGTACCGGAGTCGAGAAGGAGTAGCCGTCCACGGTGCGCGAGCCTATCCGAGGGTTGACAGCCATAGCAAAAGTGCTATATAGACGTATAGCAGGAATGCTATGACCGGCTCCCAAGGAGGAGACCAAATGGACACCACGGTCGAGCAACGCCTGACCTTTCTCGAGGCACGAGTGAGGCACCTTGAAGGCCTCCTCGAGGTTGCTCCCACACCGGCGCCGAAGCGAGAGCCGTTCCCGGCCGCGCCGTCGCAGCCCGTCGCACCGCCCGCACCTGCACCGGCCACGCCCCGCAAGCCCGAGCGCGACCTGGAGGAGATCCTCGGCGGCAGCGTCCTCGGCTGGGTTGGGGGCGTCGCGGTTGCGATCGCGGCGATCTTCTTCGTCGTGATGGCGGTGCGGAACGGCTGGATCGGCGAGGCCGCGCGCATGGAGCTCGCGTTCGCCGGCTCCGCCACGCTCGTCGGCGTCGGCAGCTGGCTCTACGAGCGTCGCGGACAGACGCAGGCCGCGCTTGCGACGGTCGCGGCGGGCATCGCCGCTCTCTACGCGAGCACCGCAGCCGCGACGCTGCACTACCACCTGCTCTCGCCGGTGCTCGGTCTCGTGATCGCCGGCGCGGTCGGCGCGCTTGCGCTCGTCACCGCCGTGCGCTGGAACTCGCAGGAGATCGCCGGGATCGGGATCGTAGGTGCGTTGCTCGCGCCGGTCTTCGTCGACTGCGGAACGCGCAGCACGAGCGCGCTCGTCTTCATGACGATCGCTCTTCTCGCCTCGATTGGCGTCGTCGTCTACCGCCGCTGGGCCTGGCTCGCGGTCGTCGCGTACGTCGTCAGCGTGCCGCAGGCGGCGAGCTGGCTCTATGCGGAGCACGACCACCGGCTCGGATTGACGCTCGCGGTCGCGACGGCGTTCTGGCTGCTCTACGTCGTGGCCGCCCTCGGTCACGAACTCCGGACACCGACGGAGTCGCTGCGGCTCTCGTCGGCATCCGTGCTCTTCGTGAACGCGTCGGTCGCCGCGGCAGGAGTCTGGTGGCTGATCGACGACGCCGGGCACCGAGCCGGCGCGAACGCGTGGCTCTTCGCGCTCGCGGGGGCCCACACCGTCCTGGGGACGCTCGTGCTCGGCTCGCGCGCGAGTCGCGAGATCGGGCTCCTGCTCTACGGCGTCGCAGCCATGCTGACCGGCGTCGCCTTCGCCGTTGCGCTCAGCGGCCCCGCGCTCGTCGCCGCCTGGTCGCTCGAGGCGGTCGTGCTCGCCTGGGTCGGCAGCCGCACCGACACGCCGGAGCGAGGGCTCGTCGCCTCGCTCGTGTTCGCCGGACTCGCCGGAGCCCATGTGCTCGTGTTCGAGGTGCGGCCGGACGCCCTCGCGTTCGGCCTCCACTCCATACCGCTGGCGCTGGGAGCCATCGGGCTCCTCGCGCTCGCTCTGGCCGGCATCGCGGCGGCGGAGGAGGATCTCCGTGAGCCTCTCGCCTGGGTCGGGGCAGGGCTCGGCGTCTACCTGGCGAGTTGCCTCGTGGTGGATCTCGCCGGCGCACACGCCGGGCACGCGACGCAGACGTCGCAGCTCGCGCTCTCCGGTTTCTGGGCGGCGCTCGGCTTCGCCGCGATCCTCGCCGGGCTGACGCGGCACAAACGTGCACTCCGCCTCGGCGGCCTCGGCATCCTGATGCTCGCGGTCGGCAAGGTCTTCCTCGTCGATCTGGCGAGACTCGAGTCGATGTGGCGTGTGGGCTCGTTCCTCGCTCTCGGCCTGCTGCTCCTAGCCGGCGCGTTCGCGTACCAGAGGGCTCGCGTACCGTTGCTTCGTGAGCGTCGAGAGACTCGCGGAGCTGTTTGAGAGCCGGCGCCCGTGCGTCGTGCTCACGGGCGCCGGCATCTCCACCGAGTCCGGGATTCCGGACTTCCGGTCGGCGGGAGGGATCTGGGAGCGGTACGACCCGGCCGAGGTCGCGCACATCGACGCATTTCGCCGCGACCCGGCGCGCGTGTGGGAGTTCTACGCGTTGCGGCTCGCTGCGCTCGCGCGGGCGGAGCCCAACGACGGCCACCGCGCGCTAGCCGAGCTCGAGGAGCGCGGCTGGATCCAAGCGATCGTGACGCAGAACGTCGACGGCCTGCACCAGCGCGCCGGTTCGCGTGAGGTCGTCGAGGTGCACGGCTCGCTGCGCGAGGCTGAGTGCGTCCACTGTCAGGTGCGGGTCCCGCTGGAGGATGCCGTGGCGTCGCTGCCGCTGCCGCCGTGCCCCGAGTGCGGGGAGGTCCTCAAACCGGGCGTCGTGATGTTCGGCGAGCTCCTGCCGGCGGACGCGATCCAGCGCGCGCAGGCACTCGCGGCCAAGACGGATCTTCTGCTCGTGGTCGGCTCCGCGCTCGAGGTGTATCCGGTCGCGGAGCTGCCCGGCGAGACGCTCGGGTCGGGCGGCGTGCTCGCGATCGTCAACCGCGGCGCCACCCGCTGGGACACGCGAGCCGAGGTCGTGCTCGACGCCGGTGCGGGCGAGACGCTGTGCGCGCTGGCGGGTAGGCTCGATATCGTCGACGCCGACGTATCGAGGAGGAGCAATGGCTGAACAGAAACAGGATCTGCTGGGCCGGTTCGCGGACCTAAGCGAAGGGGCGCTGCAGCGGCTCACCGAGGCGCCCGGCGCCGACCGCGTCGTCCAGTCACTCAAAGCTCTCGCCGAACGGGTCGACGACCTGCAGCGGCGCGCGCGCGGATTCGAGGAGCTCGAGAAGCGGATGACGGCACTCGAGAAGCGCGTCGACGGTCTCGCGAAGCCGAAGCCGGCGCGAAAGCCGAAGCCGGCTGCGGCCACGCGCGCGCCGAAGAGCGACGCTACGTAGCAGGCACCCGCAGCCGTAGCGCCGACGGCACGACCTCGAACCGTGCCGGCGTCGTCCCGATCGGCTCGCCGTCGACCTCGAGCGGAAGCGGCTCGACTGCGCTGATGGCAACGGACGACGACCGCAACAGCTCCACCTTCGGATGCGAGAGATAGCGGCCGCTGTATAGCTTCGGTGACGTCGTGACGAAGTCGGGCTTCGTGACGTCACCGATGAGGACGACGTCGAAGAGGCCGTCGTCCTGCTGCGCGTCGGGCGCGAGCTTCATGCCGCCTCCGTGGTAGCTGCCGTTCGCCACGATCACGTCGTGCATCGGCCCTTCCCGCTGGGTGCCGTCCTCGAGCTCGACGACGACGTTCGTGTTCTGCCAGGCAAGGAACTCGCGGGTGAGCGCGTAGTAGAACGTCGCTCGGCCGCCGAACCTCTTCGTCATCGAGTTCGCGCGGCGCGCCACCGCGCCGCTCATCCCGGCCGAGCCGACGTTGGCGAAGAAGCGGCTCGTGCCCTCGTCCCACTCGACCCGCCCGACGTCGATCGTCCGTGTGGCGCCGCCAAGTGCGACCCGCACGGCGTCGTCGAAGCTGCTGGGGATTCCGTGTGTGCGGCCGAAGTCCTGGCCCGTCCCACCGGGGAGCACCGCGAGCTCGGCCTCGGTCCCCGCGATCGCGTTGACCACCTCGTTCACGGTGCCGTCGCCGCCGATCACGACGAGGAGCGAGTCCCGGGCGTCGCCCGCGGCCTGCCCGAGATGCCCCGGGAACTCCGACAGCACGTCCTCGCCGTGGAGGCCCAGATCGGCCGCCCGTTGCCGGAGCTGCGGCCACCGCTTACCGGTTGCGCCGTTCCCGGACGCCGGGTTGACGAGGAAGAGGATCCCGCGCTGGGCGCTAATCGGAGGTGACGGTCATCAGAGCGACGCGCGTCATCCGGTCGACCGCGGCGCGCAGCTCGTCGTCCGTGATGCGCGTGAAGGTGCCCTCGACCACGATGTCCGACACGGTCAAGAGGCAACCGCCGTGGATCCCCTGCACCCTGCCGATGCCGCCGAGCGCGGTGACGGTGAAGAGCGCCGCCGCTTCCATCTCGACGGCGAGGACGCCCCGGCTCGACCATCGCTCGTACTGCCCGTCGTTCGGGTTGTAGAAAACGTCGCTCGTGACGATCGGGCCGACATGCATCGGCTGCCCGAGCTCCTTCGCCGCGTGCACGGCGCCGTGGATCAGCTCCCAGGACGCCGTCGGGCAGTGCGGCTCGTCGTCGACGAGATGCATCGCGGTCGAGTCGGCCGGAACCGCGCTGAGAGCGACCACCAGGTCGCCGAGCGCGTGGTGGGGCTGGAGGCCGCCGCAGGTGCCGACGCGCATGAGCTTCGTGCAGCCGAGCTGGATGAGCTCCTCGAAGACGATGGTCGCGCCTGGACAGCCCATCCCGGTTCCCTGCACCGAGACGCGCTTTCCCTCCCAGGTGCCGGTGTAGCCGAGCAGCCCGCGCTCTGCGTTGACCTGGGTCACGTCCTCGAAGTAGGTCTCGGCGATGTACTTCGCGCGCAGCGGGTCGCCGGGGAGGAGGACGGCGTCCGCGTAGTCGCCCGGCTCCGCTCGGAGATGAATCGGCATTGCGCGACTCTAGCGAGGTCAAGAGGCTGAAATGATCCGCCTGTGACCGAGACGGTTTCTCCGACGCTCGACCAGGTGCTGGCGTTCTGCGCCGAGGAGCCCGTCGAGCGCGTCTTCCTCGAGGACATCGCGCGGCGAGGGCTGGGCCGCTTCTCGGCCCTCGCCGGATCGGATCGGCGGCTCGAGGCGCTCTGCCACATCGGCGCGAACGTCGTCCCGTCGGGCGGCGGTTGCGCGGTCTTCGCCGAGTCGGCGGCCCGCAGCGGCGCGCGGATGGTGATCGGCGAAGAACGGGCCGTGGGAGAGCTGTGGGAGGCGGCGCGCCGGCGGATGCCGCGACCGCGCGACGATCGTCCCGGGCAACCGGTCTACGCGCTCCGCGAAGCACCCGAGCCGGGCGAGACGGGGCTCCGCCCGGCTCGTCCGCTCGACCTCGATCTGCTCGTTCCGGCGTGTGCGGAGGCGCATCGCGAGGAGATCGGCGTCGATCCGCTCAAGCGCGACGCAGAGGGCTTCCGCTGGCGGACGCGCCAGCAGATCGAGGAGGGGCGCTCGTGGCTCTGGGTCGAGGATGGTGTGATCCGGTTCAAGGCCGAGGCGTCGGCCTGGACGCCGGCGGCGGTGCAGCTGCAGCAGGTCTGGGTCGATCCGCAGGCGCGGCGGCGCGGCTACGCGCGTCGGGCGCTCGCCGACCTCTGCGGCCTCCTGCTCGAGCGGGCGCCCGCCGTCTGTCTCTTCGTGCGGCCCGAGAACACCCCGGCGCTGCGCCTCTACGACTCGATCGGGATGACCCGCGAGCTGACCTACCGCTCCCTAGTCTTCTGAGGCAATGGACGCGCTACGCGATCGGGTCGAGCGCTTCGTGCGCGAGCACGAGCTGATTCCGCCCGGCGCCGAGGTCACCTGTCTCGTCTCGGGCGGCGCCGACTCGAGCTGCCTCTGGCATTTGCTGGGCTCGCTCGGCTATCGCGTCTCGGCTCTGCACGTGAACCACGAGCTGCGCGGCGCCGATTCCGAGCAGGACGCTCGCTTCTGCGCCGATACGCTCGGCGCCGAGGTCGTGGAGCTCGACGGCCGCGGCCTCTCCGAGGCGGCTCTGCGCGACCAGCGCAGGCAAGTAACAGACTGTTACAAGCTCCGCGCGACGGGTCACACCGCCTCGGACCAGGTCGAGACGATCCTCTACCGGCTCGTCTCGCGCGGCTCCGCGACCGGCATCGCGCCGCGCAGCGACGACGGAGTCGTGCACCCGCTCCTGCCGCTCTGGCGAGCGGAAACGGAGGCGTACTGCCGCGCGGTGGGGCTCGAGTTCCGGGTCGACGCGTCGAACGCCGACACGAAACGCGGCCTGATCCGCGACGAGATCCTGCCGCTCCTGCGTCACCTCCATCCCGCGGCGGACGAGAACCTCCTGCGCGCGCTCGACACCCGCGCAACGCTGCCGCCGGCGCTCGCCGAGCTGCTCGCGGCGCCGGTCGGCTCGAAGCGCGTCGACCTCGGCGGCGGCGTTCAGGCGGTGCGCGAGCACGAGCGGCTGTGGCTCGAGCGTGGCCCTGTCGACCTGGCCGGCGAGATCAGATGGGGCGAGTGGACTATCCGCTCGGAGGTCGAAGGGCTTAGAGTGCGCGGATGGAGACCCGGCGACCGGTTGGCGGGTAGGAGGCGCAAGATTCAGGACGTGTTCGTCGACGCGAAGGTGCCGCGCTCGGAGCGCGAGGCGTGGCCGCTCGTCGTGCGCGGCGACGAGGTCGTGGCGGTGCCCGGCATCGTCGAGCACCCGGGGGTAAACGCTGTCCGCGACTGAGCTCGAACGGGCGGTGACCGAGGTCCTGATCGAGGAGGACGACCTCCAGCGGAGGATTGGGGAACTCGGCGCCGAGATCTCGGCCGACTACGAGGGCCGCGACCTGCTGCTCGTAGGCGTTCTCAAGGGCGCCGTCTTCTTCCTCGCCGACGTGATGCGTCACCTCACGGTGCCGTGCGAGATCGACTTCATGGCGATCTCGAGCTACGGCGCGTCGACCGACTCGTCGGGCGTCGTCCGGATCCTCAAGGACCTCGACATCAACATCGAGGGTCGCCACGTGCTCGTGGTGGAGGACATCATCGATTCGGGCCTCACGCTCTCGTATCTCGTCCGGAACCTCGAGGCGCGGGAGCCCGCGAGTCTCGAGGTCTGCGCGCTCCTGACGAAGCCCGAGCGGCGCGAGATCGACGTGCCGGTGCGCTACACGGGCTTCGAGATCCCGAATCGCTTCGTCATCGGGTACGGCCTCGACTTCGCCGAGCGCTACCGGAACCTCCCGTACGTCGGAGTGCTCGACGAGTCGCTCGTGCTCGAAGGCGCGTAGCTAGGGTGCCGCCACCCCGTTACAGGGGCATGGCGCTGGTACCCTCAAGCGGGAGATTCCGTGAATCGCTTCTTCCGTAGCGCACTCTTCCCGCTCGTCATCATCGCGGCCCTCGTCTGGCTCGCGATCACGACGCTGGGCCACAACAGCAGCAACAACGTGACGACGACGACGTCCGGGTTCATCCAGGACATCAAGACCGGCCAGATCGACACCTCGAAGAACCCGGTCACGATCGACCCGAACAAGCAGTCGTTCACGGCCACGCTCAAGAGCGGCGACACCGTGACCGTCCACTACGCGACGGACCAGTCGGAGTACTCGATCGAGCGGGCGATGAGGGACAACCAGGTGACCTTCAACTCGAAGGGCGTCGGCTCGTCGCCGTGGTGGTCGATCCTCAGCAGCCTGCTGCCGTTCGTGCTCCTGTTCGGCTTCTGGATTTTCCTCATGAACCAGGTGCAGGGCGGCGGCTCCAAGGTGATGAGCTTCGGCAAGTCGCGCGCCAAGCGGATGACGCCGGACGCGCCGAAGATCGGCTTCAAGGACGTCGCCGGTGTGGACGAGGCGGTCGAGGAGCTCCAGGAGATCAAGGAGTTTCTCGAGAACCCGAAGAAGTTCCAGGCGCTCGGCGCGCGCATTCCCAAGGGCGTCCTCCTCTACGGGCCGCCCGGCACCGGCAAGACGCTGCTCGCGCGAGCGGTCGCGGGCGAGGCCGGCGTTCCCTTCTTCTCGATCTCGGGGTCCGACTTCGTCGAGATGTTCGTCGGCGTCGGCGCCTCGCGTGTGCGCGACCTGTTCGAGCAGGCGAAGCAGGCGTCGCCGTGCATCGTCTTCATGGACGAGATCGACGCCGTCGGCCGCCATCGCGGCGCCGGGCTCGGCGGCGGCCACGACGAGCGCGAGCAGACGCTGAACCAGCTGCTCGTCGAGATGGACGGCTTCGAGATGAAGGACAACATCATCCTCATCGCCGCCACGAACCGGCCCGACATCCTCGACCCGGCGCTGTTGCGGCCGGGCCGCTTCGACCGCCAGATCGTCGTCGACCGCCCCGATCGCCTCGGTCGCCGCAAGATCCTCGAGGTGCACACGAAGGGCAAGCCGCTGGCGCCCGAGATCGACCTCGACACACTCGCCTCGGGTACCCCCGGCTTCACCGGCGCCGATCTCTCGAACCTCGTCAACGAGGCCGCGCTGCTCGCAGCGCGCCGCGGCAAGAAGATCATCGAGCAGGAGGAGCTGGAGGAGGGGATCATGCGCGTCGTGGCCGGCCCGGAGAAGAAGGCGCGGCTCCTCTCGGAGCACGAGCGCAAGATCACCGCCTACCACGAGATGGGCCACGCGCTCGTCGGCCACTTCCTCGAGCACACCGACCCGGTGCACAAGATCACGATCGTCTCCCGCGGCCAGGCGCTCGGGCTGACGATTTCGCTCCCGACCGAGGACAAGTACCTCACGACCCGCACCGCCCTGATGCACCAGATGGGGATGACGCTCGGCGGCCGTGCCGCTGAGGAGATCGTCTTCCACGAGGTCACGACGGGCGCCGCGAACGACCTCGAGAAGATCACCTCGATGGCGAAGCAGATGATCATGCGCTTCGGGATGAGCGAGAAGCTCGGCCCGCGCGTGCTCGGCCGGAACTTCGACCAGCCGTTCCTCGGCCGCGACTACGGCGCCGAGGCGGACTACTCCGAGGAGATCGCCCGCGAGATCGACGACGAGATCCGGCGCGTGATCGAGGAGGCGCACGAGCTCGCGCTCGCGGTTCTGCGTGAGCATATGGACGAGCTGCACAAGATCTCGGCGATCCTCATCGAGCGCGAGACGATCGACAAGGATCAGTTCGAGCGCCTCCTCGCAGGCGAGGACGAGGCGACGGTCTTCCCGGACGAGGCGCCGGCGCAGCCGGAACTGCCGCAGCCGCCGCCCGAGCCCAAGCGCGAGCGCCCGCGCCCGCGCCCGTTCCCGTTGCCGGGATCGGCCATGCAGGGCCCGGATCCGGATCCGGCGAACAGCTAGCTAGCCCCAGCCGGCTTCAAGCCCCCCGCGGGCGTAAGGACGCCGCGGGAGCCTCAATCGAGGGTTAGCCAAGGGTCAAGGGTCATTCCGGCGCCCTGGCCAGTGACAGTCCTCCCTCCAGCGCCGATAGAGAGGGAGATGCGCCCGACATTCATGATCGTAGCCCTGGTCGTCGGCGCCGCCGTTCTCGCCGGTTGGGGAGGTTCCCGCCACGCGGACGCTTCCGGCGACGTGGGTGCCGCTGGCGAGCGGGCTGCGATCACCGCCGTGCAGCGCCAGAACGACCGGCTCCGGATCTTCCCACCCCGTCCGCGAACGATCACATGCCAGATCCCGAAGGGCGCAGGAGCGGGACCCAACGCCGGCCGTTGCGGCACCAAGGTCTCGACACACGGGAGCGAGACGCAGATTTCCTTCATCCAGCGCGCCCGTATCCAGGGCCACCTTCGAACCGGTTACTGGGTCTACGACCTCGACGGACAGAATCGGATCCTGAGCTTCCGTCCTCGCGGCTGGCTGCCGCAGCAAGCGCCGATTCCCCGTTACCGGCACATCGTCCAGATCATGCTGGAGAACAACAGCTACGGGACGATCATCGGCAACCCGGACGCGCCGAACATCAACGCGCTGGCGAGCAGGTACGGGCTGGCGACCGACTATTTCGGCGTCACGCACCCGAGCGAGCCGAACTACGTCGCCGACATCGGCGGCGACTTCTTCGGGATCAAGGCGGACGACCAGTTCTACTGCAGTCGCGCCCTGGCCAGGACCGATCCGAATTGCGCCGACGCCACTGTCGACCAGACGGTCAAGGCGCAGTCGCTTGCAGACCAGTTGACTGCCGCCGGGATGACGTGGAAGGGCTATTTCCAGAGCCTGCCCCCGACGCCGGCGACCTACATCAAGAGCGGCACCGGGGCCAACGGGCCGTACACCTTCGAGTATCCGAGCGAGAGCGATGCCCTGTACGCCTCGAAGCACAACCCGTTCCTGAACTTCGCCGGCACCCAGCACGCCGTTGCGAACATGGTTCCCGACACCCAGCTCGGGACCGACCTGCAGCACGACGCCCTACCGAACTTCAGCCTGGTCGTCCCGGACCAGTGCCATGACATGCACGGCACTCTCGGCTGCATCGTGACCCCGCACGGGAGGACCGGGATGGGGAAGCGCAGCATCGGTCTGATCTCCGCCGCCGACACCTATGTCGGCAACACCGTCGACGAGGTCATGGCCTCGAAGCAGTGGCAGCAGGGCCGGAACGCGATCGTGATCACGTGGGACGAAGACGACTACTCCGACGAGGGGCAGCGGGGCACCGGCTGCTGCGGCTTCGACCCCGGCGGCGGGCACGTGGCCACCATCGTGATCACGAACAAGACCGACTACGCGGTCAGAGACGCGACGCCCTCCAACCACTACTCGCTGCTTCGCTCGCTGGAGGACGCCTTCGGGCTTCCGTGCCTCGCGCACGCGTGCGACCGCGCCGTCCGTCCGCTGACGCCGTTGTTCGACCCGTAGCCGCCTAGTACGGCGGCTGTGGGTCGTACTGGATGTAGCGGCGCACCTCTCGAGCCCGCTCGGGAGACTCGAGACGGCCGACCAGGTGTAGTGCCATGTCGATGCCGGCTGAGACCCCGGCCGCAGTGATGACCTCGCCGTCGTCGACGAAGCGCCGATCAGGCTGGGGCTCGATGTCCTTTCCGAGCGGGAGGAGCTCGTCGAACGCCTTCCAGTAGGTCGTCGCAGGCCTCCCGTCGAGCAGCCCGGCGTCTGCGTAGACGAGTGCGCCCGTGCAGACGCTGGTCAGCAGAGTTCCGCGTTCCTTCAGGGCGCGCAGCCGGGCACGAATCGCCTCGTCGCCGACCTGGGCACGGGTGCCGCGGCCGCCGGGGTAGACGAGGACGTCGACTTCGCCCAGATCGCTCCAACTCGTCTCTGGGACGACGCGCAGACCTTTCGCGCAGGTGACCGGGGCGGTGCTCTCGCCGACGAGCACGACCTCGACATCATTCGCGCCGAGATCGCGCCAGGCGGTCAGCACCTCCCAGGGGCCGACGAAGTCGAGCTCCTCGACATCCTCGAAGACGGCGATCGCGATCCGCAACGCAACGACCGTAGCAATGCCGTTGCGACCGAGCAGGAAGTTCCCGGCACATAGAGTTGAGCCCATGAACATCTGGGACGACGCGTGGGGCGAGCAGCAAGAGGATTGGTCGGGCGGCGGCGGGCGGTCCAAGCGGCTGGTCGGAAGCGGTCCGTTCCTCGGCGCCTCCCTGTACGAGCTCGACCGCGACAACTTCATGATCTACCACTCGCACCATGGCTCCGAAGAGCTGCTGATCGTCCTGCGCGGCCGGCCGACCCTGCGGACGCCCTCCGGGGAGCGGACGCTCGAAGTGGGCGAGGTCGTGCACTTCGCTCCCGGTCCCGCAGGGGCGCACGGCATCCGCAACGACACCGACGAGACGGTTCGCTACATCGTGGCCGGAACCCGCGTCTCCCCCGAGATCGTCGAGTACCCGGACCTGAAGCAGGTCACGGGGCAGTCGAGCCATGGAATCTTCTTCGTGCACGATCAGGACGCGGACCACTAGGCGACGTCGCACCGATGAAAGCGGTAGAGCTCGTCTACGCCGTCGTCTGGGCGGCGTTCTGGCTCTACTGGCTCGTGGCGGCGTTCTCGATGAAGAGAGGCCGCGTCCCGTGGTCGCGGGAACTGCGGATCAGGGTCGTGCTCGTACTGATCGCGCTGTTGTTGGCTCGCCTCGGGGTGTTTCGCGGTTACGCCGTCCACACGGTCGACACCGAAGCCTGGCGTGCTGCCATCGGACTCGTCCCCGTTACTCTCGGCCTGGGATTCGCGATCTGGGCACGCGTGCACCTCGGCCGCAACTGGGGGACTCCGATGACTCAGAAGAAGGAGCCGGAGCTCGTGACGAGCGGCCCCTATCGCATCGTCCGCCACCCGATCTATTCGGGCCTCCTGCTCGCGGGCATCGGAACCGCGATCGGGCTGAGCTGGTTCTGGCTGCTGCCCTTCGGCCTGGCCGGGATCTACTTCGTGTACAGCGCGACCGTAGAAGAGCGCTTCCTGATCGGGCAGTTCCCGGACGCCTACCCGACATACAGGCGCTCGACGAAGATGCTCGTGCCGTTCGTCTTCTAGAGCGTTACCCCACCGGCGTGGGCGGGGCCGTGTACAGACGCTGCAGGAGCTCGCTGAGGCTGGTCTGGAGCGGCGCCGTAGCTGGATCCACGGCGATGTTGTTCATCTCCCACGGGTCCTTCTTCAGGTTGTAGAGCTCCCGCCAGCCGTTCCTGTACTCGACGTAGAGGTTGCGCCGCGTCTGGACGGCCTCGTACGCCGGCGGGCCACCGCTGTTGAGCATGTCCTTGCCGAGGTATTCCTCGAGGAAGGCGTGTCGCCACGGGATCTGCTTCTCCTGGAGCAAGGGGACGAGGCTGCGCCCGTCCTGCGGCAGGCCGGGCTTGATTCCTGCCAGCTCGCTGATCGTGGATGCGAGGTCGATGTTGAGCACCGGCTGGTTGTTGCGCGCGGGGATCTTTGTCCACGGCGTCCGGACGATCAGCGGGACGTGCGTGGACTCCTCGTACGGCCACACCTTCCCGCCGAGACGGTGCTCGCCCCAGAGGAAGCCGTTGTCGCTCGTGTAGAGGATCACCGTGCGGTTCAGCTCGTGGCGGGCCTTGAGCGCCTGCACGACGCTGCGGACGCTGCGATCGAGCGCAAGCAGCGACTCCTCCTGGCGGATGCGCACGTGGTTGATGTAGAGCTGCGCGGCGGCGCTGAGCAGGTCCTTGTGCCAGAAGCGCCACGGCTCCTTGCCGACGTTGCGCTGGTTGAAGGCGGGCGAGTGGATCGGCGCGATGTTCTCGAGCTTGCCCTGGTCGCGCTTGTCGGGAATCGCCGGCAGATGCGGTGCGACCGGTGCGAAATAGAGGAAGAACGGGCGGCGAGCGCCGTGGATGAACTGGACGGCCTTGTTCGTCAGGACCGTGGTCGAGTAGTCCGACGGCTTGTTGCCGTAGTGCTCGAGGCGACCGTTGTCGTTGATCGAGTAGTTGTAGTAGGCCTCCATCGGGATGCTGTCCATCACCTGCCAGTCGTTCCAGCCCGGCGGAATCAAGTGGTGGCCGGCGGCTCCCGTGTAGCCGTTGATGTACTTGCCGACCAGCGCGGTCTGGTAGCCGGCGCGCTGCATCCAGGTCGGAAGATCCTCCGACTGCTCCTTGAAGGCGGGGTAGGCGTGCGGGCCGAAGTTGTCGAGGACGCCGGTGTGGTGCGCGTACTGGCCGGTGAGGATGCTCGCTCGCGAAGGTCCGCACATCGAAGTGGTCACGTGCGCGTCCGTGAAGCTGACCCCGTGGTTGGCGAGCAGCGTCTGGACGTTCTTCATCACCGCGGTTCCGTCCGAGCGCTCGTCGTCGCTCAGGATCAGGACGACGTTCAGCCGCTGATCGGCGCGCTTGCCGCGGGTGGCGGGCACGGCAGCAGCCGTACCGACGGTACCGAAGACGAGCAGCGCCGCCGCCGTCACCCAGATCCACACGACCCTCTGCACGAACGGGCGCAAAATAGCGGTACTTGCTAAGCGCTGCGTAAGCCTTCCGAAAAAGGCTCTCAATCGACGCGACTAGCGATCGTCGTCGCCGATCGCGATCGGCTGGCCGGAGGGCTCCTGTTTCAGCCGGAGCATCGCTTCGATGTAGAGCTCGCGCACGGCCTCCATGTTCGGCCGGGGGTCGTCGCGCCATGAAGGCGGCAGCGAGCTCCGCAGCCGATCCCGTGCGGCGCGTTCCCGCTCCCAGTGCCCGAGCAGCCGGTCGTCGATCATCGCAGGCGGTATGTCGGCAGCGCGCTGGGCGTGCTTTAGCGAGCCGGCCGGTCCTGCGAGGATTCAGCGCGTGATCTCGATCGAGGAGCGGTTCCCGCGGCCGTCCGTGATGGGTGTCGTCAACGTCACGCCCGACTCGTTCTCCGACGGCGGCGTCCATCTCGAGCCCGACGCCGCGGCGCAGGCGGTGCGCCGCATGGTCGAGGAGGGAGCAGCGATCGTCGACGTCGGCGGCGAGTCGACGCGTCCCGGCTCGGGAGGCGTCTCTGCCGAGGAGGAGCTGAGGCGCGTCGTGCCGGTTCTCGAGCGTCTCGGCGGCGAGCTTCCGCTCTCGATCGACACGTCGAAGGCGGCGGTTGCTCGCGCGGCACTCGAGCGCGGCGCGATTCTCGTCAACGACGTCACCGCGTTGCGCGGCGATCCCGAGCTTGCGGGCGTCGTCGCCGACTCGGGCGCCTATCTGTGCCTCATGCACATGCAAGGAGACCCGCGGACGATGCAGGCCGAGCCGCGTTACGGCGACGTCGCGGCCGAGGTCGCCTCGTTCCTCGAGGAGCGGCTGGCATTCGCCGTTGCGCAGGGCATTCACGAGGAGCGCGTGTGCCTCGACCCGGGGATCGGCTTCGGCAAGACGGTGGCGCACAACCTCGAGCTCGTTCGCCGCCTCGATGTCCTCCTGGCGCTCGGGAGGCCGGTGCTCGTCGGCTTCTCGCGCAAGAGCTCCCTGCGTCGGTTGACGGGATCCGACGACCTGCTCGGAGCGAGCGTCGCGGCGGCCGTCGCCGCGTTCGAGCGCGGCGCGACGATCCTCCGCGTCCACGACGTCAGGCCGCACGTCGACGCCCTGACGGTCGCGGCGGCCGTCGCATGATCACGGTCGAGGTTCGGGACGTGCATGTTTTCGGCCGGCACGGTGTGCACGAGGAGGAGCGCGAGCGTGGCCAGGACTTCGTCTTCGACGTGGAGCTGGAGGTGGGGGAGCGGGGGACGAGCGATCGGCTCGAGGACGCGGTCGACTACGTCGCAGTGGCCCGCGCCGTGCAGGAGGTCTCGGATGTGCAGAGCTATGCGCTGCTCGAGGCGCTCGGGTCGGCGGTCGCCGACGAGCTCGAGCGGCGGTTCTCGCCCGAGCGGGTGCGTGTGCGGGTGCGTAAGCCCGAGGTCCGGCCCGCGGGCCTCGACGGCACGGTGGGCGTCACCGTCACGAGACCGTGACGCGCGCCTACGTCGGGCTGGGCGCCAACCTCGGCGACCGTAAGCGCACGCTGCACGCGGCCGTCGACGCCCTCGCCGCGGAGCAGGGGATCGAGGTGCTCGCCGTCTCCACGCCTGCGCGAGACCGATCCCGTCGGAGTCGGCGAGCAGCCGCCGTTTCTCAACGGCGCCGTCGCGCTCGAGACGACGCTCGCCGCGCGCGAGCTCCTCGAGGTGCTGCTCTCCGTCGAGCACCGTTTCGGCCGTGTCCGCAGGCCGGGCGAGCACGGCCCACGGACGCTCGATCTCGACTTGCTCCTCTACGGCGACGAGCAGATCGACGAGCCCGGTCTGACCGTTCCGCACCCGCGCCTGCAGGAGCGCCGCTTCGTCCTCGAGCCGCTCGCCGAGCTGGCTCCCGGCCTGATGGTTGCCGGCCGCGGCCCCGTGGAATCGATGCTCACCGGGCTACACTGACGCGGCATGTCTCACCTCGACGATCTCGACGAGTACGAGGCCGAGCTCGAGCTTGCGTTGAAGAGGGAGTACCAGGCCGTCTTCGCGCTCTTCCGCTTCTGCGTGCTCACGCAGGACGCGACGTACCTCTGCAACCGGCTCGATGTGCAGCAGGCGGCGCCGACCGCGGCGGGCGGGCTCCCGTTCTTCCAGCTCGAGCTCGAGGACGTCTGGGTCTGGGACAAGAACCGGCCGACGCGGATCATCCCGCGCGCCAAGGTCTTCACCTCGGGCGACGTCACGGTGGAAGAGCTGCGCGGCGAGGGCGACGAGCCGCAGCTGACGGCCGAGGCGCTCGCCGAGCGCATCGGCGAGCCGTTCCGGCCGGAAGACGAGTAGCGTCCCGGCCGCGATGCTGCTCGCGGTCGACGTCGGCAACACGCAGACCGTCTTCGGCCTCTACGAGGGCGGAGAGCTCGGCGACCGCTGGCGGATCGCCACGGAGGCGCAGCGGACGGGGGACGAGCTCGGCGCGTTGCTCGCGGACTTCCTCGACCTCGACTCGATCGATGGGATCTGCCTCTCCTCGACCGTTCCGCGGCTGGTACTCGAATACGAGCACGTCGCCTGGCGCTGGGCGAAGGCGGAGCTGCTGGTCGTCGGCCCGGGCATGCGCACCGGGATCCCGATCGAGCACGACGCGCCACGCGACGTCGGCCCGGACCGGATCGTCAACGCCGTCGCCGCGAAGGAACTCTTCGGCGCGCCGGCGATCGTGGCCGACTTCGGCACCTCCACGAACTTCGACGTCGTCTCGCCGGAAGGCGCATACGTGGGCGGCGTCCTGGCGCCCGGGATCGAGGTCTCGATGGATGCACTCTTCGCCCGCGCGGCCCGGCTCGTAAAGGTCGACTACGTCGAGCCGCCGCAGGTGATCGGCAAGACGACCGCCGGCGCGCTGCAGTCGGGGCTCGTCTACGGCTTCGCCGGTCAGGTCGACGGGATCGTCGAAGCCGATCCGCGGTGAGCTCGGCGCGGAGGCTCCGGTGATCGGCACCGGCGGGCTTGTCGACCTGATCGCGCCACACTCTCGCACGATCGGCCACATCGAGCCGTATCTCACGCTCGCCGGTCTGCGGATCGTCTGGGAGTTGAACCGCTAGCCGGACCGGCCGAGAGCGTGGAGGGCGGCCGTGGTCGAGCGGACTTCGAGTGAGGGTTGCAGCTTCCCGGTGGGTGCCCGGGTTCACGATATTTCAGAACGACAGCGCTGCTCAGCCGCCGCCGTAGACCGAGATCGGGAGGCGGTCGAGCAGCACTTCGTCCTCGCTTGTCGGCAGCTCACCTTCGAGCCGCTCGACGAGCGGCGCAGCACCCGGCGCGGCGGCGAAGAGCCGCGTCACGACCTCTTCCGTCGTCCCGAGCTGGACCAGCTCCTGCTTGAACGGCTTCGGGAAGCGGCCGTGGCCGAGATACCAGCCGTAGAACTTCTTCAGGAAGCCGACCGCACGCTGCTCGCCGAGCTCCCGCACGGCCTCGCGGATGAAGACGACGAGCTCCGCGGCCACCTCCTCGCGGGTCGGGCGGAACGACTCGCCCTCCACGATCTCCCGCAGCGCCCACGGATTGCCCTGTGCGCCGCGCGCGACCATCACCGCCGCCGCGCCCGTCTGCTCGAGCACGGCGATTGCCTTCTCGCGCGAGGTGACGTCGCCCGACGCGATCACCGGGACGTCGACGCGCTCGACGAGCTCCGCGGTCAGCGCGTGGTCGGCCTCGCCCGTGTACATCTGCTGTGCCGAGCGCGGGTGCAGCGTCAGCCCGGCTGCGCCGGCCTCCACGAGCCGCGGCCCGAGCTCGAGGCAAGCACGCGAGCCGTTGGTCACACCACGCCGCATCTTCACCGTTACCGGAACCTCGACCGCGACCGCAACAGCCTCGACCACGCGGCACGCCAACGCCTCGTCCTCCATGAGGTGCGCGCCGGCGCCGGTCTTCGTCACCTTCCGTACCGGGCAGCCGAAGTTCATGTCGACGATGTCCGCACCCGCGGCCTCGACCATGCGCGCGGCGTCGGCCATGGCGCGGGGCTCGGCGCCGAAGATCTGGATCGCGAGCGGATGCTCGTCGGCCGCCACCCGCAGGTAGCCGAACGTGCGCTCGTTGCGATGCTCGATCCCGGCCGCCGAGACCATCTCGGAGCAGACGAGACCGGCTCCGAACCGCCGTCCCTGCCGCCGGAACGCCTGGATCGAGACGCCGGCCATCGGCGCGAGGACGATCCGCGTGGGTACCTCGACAGCGCCGATCGACCACCGCTGCTGGAGATGTACGGGCATCCGGCGATGGTATCGACGGCGAATTGACGGGGGTTGATCGCGGGGGTACCATCCGCCCCCGCCGTCGGCCCTTCGCCGCCGGCCGTTTCATGTTCTGGGGTCCAGGAGGACAACGGTGAAGGAAGTCATCCTCACGCCGGCGGGCTACAAGAAGCTCCAGCAGGAGATCGAGGAGCTGTCGACCGTGCGGCGTCGCGAGGTCGCGGATCGCATCCGCATCGCTCGCGAGTTCGGCGACATCGCAGAGAACGCGGAGTACGACTCCGCGAAGAACGACCAGGCTCATCTCGAGGCGCGGATCGCGACGCTCGAGGAGCGGCTCAAGAACGCGCGCGTCGTGACGCGCAAGGAGATCCGCTCGGGCGAGGTCAACGTCGGGACGAAGGTGCGGCTCAAGGACATGGGCTCGAACAAGACGGTCGAGTACCACATCGTCGGCTCGGCGGAGGCCGATCCGGCGGAGCTGAAGCTTTCCAACGAATCCCCGGTCGGCAAGGCGATCATGGGCCACAAGAAGGGCGACGTGGTCGAGGCGCCGACGCCCAAGGGCGCCAAGAAGTTCAAGATCATGGAAGTCAAGGCGGCCTAGCCCCGGCCCGTTCCTGGGGCGCCGCTGGCAAAGAGGCCAAGCGCGCGCGGCGCGTAGACTCGCGCGGCCATGTCTCTCCCCAAGCGGTTTCCTGACCGGGACGAGGTCGCGGCCGTCCGCGCCGAGGCCGAGCGGCTCGAGGCCGGCGCGACCGACGACTCGAGCAGGCGCCGGCTCGCCGGCCGTGTCATGGCGCGGCGCGACATGGGGAAGCTCGTCTTCCTCGACCTCGTCGACCGCTCCGGCCGCATCCAGCTGATCTGTCCCGCGGAGCGCACCGGCGAGCTCGATCTCCACCTCGGCGACATCGTGGGCGTGACCGGCTCACCGGCGCAGTCACGCCGCGGCGAGCCTTCCCTCCAGGTCGACGAGCTCGAGATCCTCGCGCGGATCCGCGTTCCGCTCCCGGACACCTTCCACGGCATCGAAGACGTGGAGCTCCGCTACCGCAAGCGCTACCTCGACCTGCTGATGAGCGAGGAGTCCCGCGACGACGCGATCAAGCGTGCGCGGATGGTCTCGGCGATCCGCGCCTACCTCGACGGCGCGGGCTTTCTCGAGGTGGAGACGCCGATCCTCCAGCCGCGCTACGGCGGCGGCTTCGCCGAGCCGTTCGTGACTCGCTCCGAGCTGCTCGACGCCGAGCTGTATCTGCGGATCGCCGACGAGCTCTATCTCAAGCGGCTCATCGTCGGCGGGCTCGAGAAGGTCTACGAGCTCTCCAAGGACTTCCGCAACGAGAGCTACTCGTACAAGCACTCGCCCGAGTTCACCCAGGTCGAGTGGTACGAGGCGTACGCGGACTACAAGGACACGGCGACTCGGCTGAAGGAGCTCGTGCGCCACGCTGCCGAGGCGACGCTCGGCGGCACGCGCACGACCTTCCGCGGACACGACGTCGACCTCGGTCAGTGGCAGGAGGTGCGGTTCGTCGAGGCGCTCGGCGCGCACGGGGTGTGGACGCGCGACGAGGCCGAGCTGCGCACGAAGCTGACCGACGCGGGAGTCGACGTGTCGCGCGACCGCAGCTGGGCCCAGCTCGCCGACCATGCTTACTCCCACTTCGTCGAGCCGGAGCTGATCCAGCCGTCGATCGTCTACGACTGGCCGATCGAGCTGTCGCCGTTCGCCCGCACGACCGACGCGGACGAGACGCTCGTCGAGCGCTTCGAGGCGGTCGTGGGCGGGATGGAGATCGCGAACGCGTTCAGCGAGCTGAACGATGCCGAGGAGCAAGAGCAGCGGTTCGCTCTGCAGGCCTCGGAGCGGGAGGCGGGCGCCGTCGAGGCCGAGCCGGGCGACCCCGACTACGTCGAGGCGATGTCGTACGGGATGGCGCCGAACGGCGGCTGCGGCGTCGGCATCGACCGGTTGGCGATGATCCTGGTCGGCAGGGACACGATTCGTGACGTGATCCTCTTCCCGACACTTCGGCTCCGGGACTAAGCGACTTGTGCTTTCGGCCGATATATGCCCCACAAGGGCCACTCTGCAGCGGCAGGAGGGTCGGCTACGATGGCCGAACTTCGACGGTTGACGGCGTTGAACTAACGAGAGGAGTCGAGGGACTTGTTCGAACGCTTCACTGAACGGGCTCGCCAGGTCGTCGTTCTCGCCCAGGACGAGGCGCGGGCGCTCAAGCACAACTACATCGGCACCGAGCACATCCTGCTCGGACTGCTCCGTGAGGAGGAGGGCCTCGCGGCGCGGGTACTCGAGTCTCTCGACATCACGGTGGAAGAGGTGCGGGCGCAGGTCGCGCGGATCGTCGGCCAGGGCGACGAGGTCACGACCGGCCAGATCCCGTTCACGCCGCGCGCGAAGAAGGTGCTGGAGCTCGCGCTGCGCGAGGCGCTGTCTCTCGGTCACAACTACATCGGCACCGAGCACATCCTGCTCGGCCTCGTCCGTGAGAACGAGGGCGTCGCCGCTCGGATCCTGCTCGACTTCGACGCCGACGCCGAGAAGATCCGCAACGAGATCATCCGCATGCTTTCCGGCCCCGGCCGCCGTCAGGCCGGCGCGGGCGGCCCCTCGGGCGAGAAGTCGAAGTCCTCGAAGCTGCTCGACCAGTTCGGTCGCAACTTCACGAAGCAGGCGCAGGAAGGCAAGCTCGATCCGGTCGTCGGACGCCAGACGGAGATCGAGCGGATCATGCAGATCCTAGCGCGCCGCCAGAAGAACAACCCGGTGCTGATCGGCGAGCCCGGCGTCGGCAAGACCGCCATCGTCGAAGGCCTCGCCCAGCGGATCTCCTCGAACCAGGTTCCCGAGATCCTCAAGGGCAAGCAGATCTACAGCCTCGACCTCGCGGCCCTCGTCGCCGGCTCGAAGTACCGCGGCGAGTTCGAGGAGCGGCTGAAGAAGGTCATGAAGGAGATCCAGCAGCGCGGCGACATCGTCCTGTTCATCGACGAGCTCCACAACCTCGTTGGCGCAGGCGCGGCCGAGGGGGCGATCGACGCGGCCTCGATCCTCAAGCCGGCGCTCGCCCGCGGCGAGCTGCAGACGATCGGCGCCACGACGCTCGACGAGTACCGCAAGTATCTGGAGCGCGACGCCGCTCTCGAGCGGCGTTTCCAGCAGGTGCGGGTCGAGGAGCCGACGGTGGACGATTCGGTGCAGATCCTGCGCGGTCTGCGCGATCGCTACGAGGCGCACCACCGCGTCACGATCACCGACGAGGCGCTCAAGGCCGCGGCCGAGCTCTCCGACCGCTACATCCAGGACCGCCACCTGCCCGACAAGGCGATCGACCTGATCGACGAGGCCGCCTCGCGGCTCCGGATCAAGTCGATGTCGGCGCCGCCTCGCTACCGCGAGCTCGAGGATGAGATCGAGCGCGTCCGGAAGGAGAAGGAAGCCTCGATCGAGAACCAGGAGTTCGAGAAGGCCGCCTCCCTCCGCGACAAGGAGCGGAAGCTCACGCAGAAGAAGCGGGAGCTCGAGGAGCAGTGGCGCTCTTCCGAGAACCAGGAGGAGCAGCCGCAGGTCGGCGAGGAGGAGATCGCCGACATCGTCTCGATGTGGACGGGAATCCCCGTCTTCAAGCTCACCGAGGCCGAGTCCGCGCGGCTCGTCCGCATGGAGGAGGAGCTGCACAAGCGCGTCGTCGGCCAGGAGGAGGCGATCGTCGCGGTCGCGAAGTCGATCCGCCGCGCCCGTGCCGGCATCAAGGATCCGAAGCGGCCGACCGGCAGCTTCATTTTCCTGGGCCCGTCCGGCGTCGGCAAGACCGAGCTCGCGCGCACGCTCGCCGAGTTCCTGTTCGGCGACGAGGACGCGATGATCCAGGTCGACATGTCGGAGTACATGGAGAAGCACTCCGTGTCCCGGCTCGTCGGCTCGCCTCCGGGCTACATCGGCTACGACGAGGGCGGCCAGCTCACCGAGGCCGTGCGGCGCAAGCCGTACTCGGTGCTCCTGCTCGACGAGATCGAGAAGGCGCATCCCGACGTGTTCAACATCCTGCTCCAGATCCTGGAGGAGGGGAAGCTGACCGACGCACAGGGGCGCCGGGTCGACTTCCGGAACGCGATCGTGATCATGACCTCGAACCTCGGCGCGGCCCAGATCTCGAAGAACACCGGCTTCGGCTTCACCGTCGGCGACGAGTCCGGGCTCTCGTACGACGAGATGAAGGGCCGCGTGATGGGCGAGCTGAAGAAGGTCTTCCGGCCCGAGCTCCTCAACCGGATCGACGAGATCATCGTCTTCCACAAGCTCTCGAAGGAAGAGATCACGACGATCGTCGATCTGCAGCTCCGCCGCCTGCGCGAGCAGATGGCGACGCACGAGGTCGCGATCGAGCTCACCGACGACGCGAAAGACCTGCTCGTCGACAAGGGCTACGACCCTGCGATGGGTGCCCGGCCGCTGCGCCGCGCGATCCAGCGCTACATCGAGGACCCGCTCGCCGACTTCGTGCTCGGGAGCGCAGCTCGAGCCGGGCTCGACGATCCTCGTCGGGCGCACGCGCACCGACGACGGCGAGCCGGGCGACGAGGTCGACATCACCTTCATCCCGGGCGAGGTAACGCCCGAGAAGGTGACGGTGCCGGCCGACGAGCCAGTCGCCTCGAGCGACGACGTCGACGAGCCGGCGGGCGAAGAGGAATAGCCGCATCGGCCGGAGTAATCTCCGGTCGATGCGAATCGCACTGGCCCTCGCGCTGGCGGGTGCTGTGGCGGTCTGTGCGACCGCCGCGTACGGTCGCGGCGCGGCGCGTGGAGCTGCAGGCGGATTTCGGCCCGAGACGGCCGCGGCGGTCGGGACACAGAATCTCTGGGTACTCGGCGACCAGACGTTGCTTCGGTCCACCGATGGCGGCCGGCACTTCACCCGCGTCGGCTTGCCGCCGTTCTCGTCGCAGGGCACCGTTCCGACCATCGAGTTCGCGAACGCGCGCGATGGATTCGCCTACGTCGAGGACGAGACGCCGCTGTACGTGACGCACGACGGCGGGAAAACATGGCGCCGGGCCGGGCCGGTCCGCAACGTGGCTGCTTTCGCCGCAGCTGGCGGCTATGCCTATGTTGCCGCCGGTGATGTTCTCGAGCGATCGCCGGTCGGCCGAAGCGCTTGGCGGAGACTCACGGCTTTCGTCTGGAGACTGCGTGTCTCGCTGGCGGCTCGTGGATCGAATGTCTGGATCCTCGGTCCGCCACGCCGGCGCCCCGACTTCGACACCATTGCTCTCTCGTCCAACAGCGGTCGCACGTTCGCCACTCGGCGAGGCCCCTGCTTGAACGACCTCGGCGGGATGCTCTTCCCAGCCGCAGACCGGGCCGTGTGGGCTGTTTGTCCGTCCGGGATGATGGCCTGGCTGTCCCTCTCGACGAACGGCGGGCGGTCCTTCAGGGTCCGTTCGTTCCACGACCCCGGCGGAGTTCGCCAACCGGCGATGAGCAACGGCGCGGGGTTCACAGCAGCGTCAACGCGAACGGCGATCCTCAGCCGTGGCGGTGGCGGCGCGCTGCTGCGCACGACTGACGCGGGCCGCCACTGGAAGTCGGTACCGGGGACAACTCGCATCGAGGAAGTCTTCTGGCTCGGCTTCACCACCGGCAGGGTCGGTGCGGCGATCGTGCGGGTGCCTCACCACACGCAGCTCTGGCGGACGACGGACGCCGGCGCAACCTGGTACTCCGTGCCCATTCGCTGACGCGTTCAGGCGGCTTTACATGCGCTTGACAGTGAAGCGCCCCGATGAACCACCTGAAAGGGGACGAGTCAACCGGCCGAGTCGCAGGATGATCTCCCCATAGAGCACAACCTCGGACGAGCCCCGATGCGGCGGGGGCTCCCGAGTCCCTCCCTCGTAGCACCGGAAACGGCCCCACTCGGCGGGGCCGTTTCCGTTTCGGCACGGAGGTGCTCGGACTGCGTGAGGTTCGTGTCCGGCTGCAGCCGTAGGGTGGACGCGTGGCGAAGACAGCGGCCGTCCAGTACAGCTGCACCGAATGCGGCTACACGGCCGGGCGCTGGTTCGGCAAGTGCCCCGGTTGCTCGGCCTTCGGGACGCTCGTCGAGGAGGTCGTCGGGCAGGTCGCGCAGGCCCAGGCGCCGCCGAAACCGCTGCTCCGGCTCGTCGACATCGAGACCGCGGAGGCGGCGCGAATCTCGACCGGAGTGCCCGAGCTCGACCGTGTTCTCGGCGGCGGGCTCGTCCCCGCCTCGGTCGTCTTGCTCGGCGGCGAGCCCGGGGTGGGGAAGTCGACGCTCCTCCTGACCGCCCTGGCCGCGATCTCGCGAGACCGCAGAGCCTTGCTCGTGACCGGCGAGGAGTCGGTCGCCCAGGTCAAGCTGCGCGCCGAGCGGCTCGGCGGGGCGGAGGCCGTCGAGATCCTCGCGGAGACGGAGCTCGAGACGATCTGCCAGACGCTGCAGGCAGAGCGGCCCGCCGTCTGCGTGATCGACTCCGTCCAGACGCTCTACGCCTCGGAGCTCGGGTCGGCGCCCGGCTCCGTCGCTCAGGTGCGGGAAGCAGCGGCACGGCTGCTCCGTGTGGCTAAGGAGTCCGCCGTGGCAACGATCCTCGTCGGCCACGTGACGAAGGACGGCTCGGTGGCCGGGCCGCGCGTGCTCGAGCACCTGGTCGACTGCGTGCTCCAGTTCGAGGGCGACCGCTACCACGCGCACCGCGTGCTGCGAGCAGTGAAAAACCGCTTCGGCTCGACGAACGAGCTCGGCGTCTTCGAGATGACCGGCGCCGGGTTGGTCGGTGTGCCCGATCCGTCCGAGGTCTTCGGTCGCACCGTCCCCGGCGAGCCGGGCGCCGCAGTCGCGTGCGCGCTCGAGGGAACGCGGCCGATCCTGCTCGAGATCCAGGCACTCGTGGCACAGAGCGAGCTCGCGATGCCGCGCCGCGTTGCGACCGGCATCGACCCCAAGCGGCTCGCGATGATCGTCGCGGTGCTCTCGCGACATGCACGCGTGGCGCTCGGCCAGGCCGACGTCTTCGTGAACGTCGCGGGCGGTGTGCGCATCGACGAGCCGGGCGCCGACCTCGCCGTGGCGCTGGCAATCGCCTCCGCTGCCCGTCGAGTGCCGGTGAAGACGGGCGTGGCGGCCTTCGGCGAGATCGGCCTCACGGGCAGGCTCCGGACGGCCGCGCAGGCCGAGCGGCGGCTCGAGGAGTGCGCCAAGCTCGGGCTCTCCACGGTCGTCGCACCCGAGGGAACGACGGCCGCGAATGGCAGAATCGAAGTAGAGGCCGCAGAGACGCTGCGGCAGGCGATTCGAGCGGGGCTGGATGGCGACCGATCCGAAGGAGACGACTGAGCGCAGGTCAGAGCACCGCCTTGGCGATCTCGGCTTCACGCGCATCCCCGCCGAGGAAGACCCGCGCCGCAAGAACCCCGAGCTCCTCTCGGCGATTGCGAAGATCGCGCCCGGCACCGGTCTCCGCGAGGCCGTCGACGATGTGATCCGCTCGCACGAGGGGGCGCTCATCGTCGTCGGTGACCCGAACGGGCTCTCGTTCCTCTACTCCGGCGGCATCCAGCTCGACGCGCCGTTCCGTCCGCAACTCCTCTACGAGCTGGCCAAGATGGACGGCGCAATCATCGTCGACGAGCAGATCAAGCGGCTCGCGTGGGCGAACGTCCAGCTCATGCCCGACCCGACGATCCCCTCCAACGAAACCGGCACCCGGCACCGCACGGCCGAGCGCGTGGCGAAGCAGACAGGCGCGCTCGTCGTCTCGATCTCGCAGCAGCGAGAGACGGTCACGATCTTCGTCGGACCGGCGCGCTACCAGCTCGACCCGGTCGCGGACGTCCTCGCGAAGACGAACCAGGCGCTCGGGACGCTCGACACGTACCGGCAGCGACTCGAGCAGGTCCTGACACGCCTGACCGCGCTCGAGTTCCAGAACGCCGTCGTGCTCGACGACGTGCTCGTCGTCCTCCAGCGGGCCGAGATGATCACGCGGATGGCGGCACGCATCACCCGCGACTGCATCGAGCTCGGCAGTGAAGGGCGACTGATCCGGCTCCAGCTCCAGGAGTTCGTCGGGGACGTGCCGGGGGAGCGCGACGCGATCGTTCGCGACTACCACGTCCTCGGTGCGGGCGAGGAAGCGACGTCCGCGCTCACGGATCTCTCCGAGCTCAACTACCAGGAACTGCTCGAGTTCGGGCGGCTCGCCGAGGTGCTCGGCTACGAGCGCGGCGTCAATCCACTCGACCAGACCGTCGTGCCGCGTGGCTACCGGATCCTCTCGCATCTCCCGCGCGTGCCGGAGCCGCTCGTGCGCCGCGTCGTGTCCGACCTCGGCAGCCTCGATGCGGTCATCCGCGCGTCGCAGCGTGAGCTGGAGTCGGTGGAGGGGGTCGGAGCGGTGCGGGCCCGCGAGATCCGCGAAGGGCTACGCAGGCTGCAGGAACACAACCTCGTCGACCGCTACCTGCAGCTCTAAAGCCTGGGTTTGGCCCCGGATTTGGCTTAGCCAGGCGGTTTCTGCTACACTGACGCCCTGTGGCCGGCGCATAATCGCGTGCCGGCTTTCTTCACGGAATAGCGGCTTTTAGCCAGGGGAGGTCGGGCTTGTACGACGTCGGCGACAAGGTGGTCTATCCCCACCACGGGGCGGGAACGGTCGTCAAGAAGGAGAAGCGCGAGGTTCTCGGAGAGCAGCGCGAGTACCTGACGATCAAGATCCTGCACAACGACATGACGGTGCAGGTCCCGTCCGAGAATGCCGAGAAGGTCGGTCTCCGGCGCGTGATCGGCGAGAAGGAGGTCGGCGTCGTCGTGAAGGCGCTGACGGGTGTCTCGACGGAGATGCCGAAGAACTGGAACCGGCGGTTCAAGCACAACCGGGACAAGATGAAGACCGGCGACATCCTCGAGCTTGCCGAGGTCGTCCGCAACCTCGCCCTGCGTGACCGGGAGAAGGGGCTTTCGACCGGCGAGAAGCAGATGTTCGTGAAGGCGAAGAAGATCCTCGCCTCCGAGTTGATGTACGCGAAGGACATGGACGAGGAGACCTGCGCCGAGTGGCTCGAGGAGGTTCTCGCCTCCGACAGCCCGCCGAAGCGGAAGCCGGCGGCGAAGAAGACCGCAGCGGCCGCGACCGCGTAGTCCCGGGTCAGACCCGCTGACATGTCCGTCTGGGCCATCCTCGTCGCTGCGGGACGGGGGGAGCGGCTCGGGCTGGACCGGCCGAAGGCGTTCGCGAAGCTCGGAGACGAGCCGCTCCTCGCCGAGCCGCTTCGCCGCCTCGAGAGTTGCCCCTGGGTGGACGGGATCGTCCTCGTCGCGCCCCCGGGCTGGGAGGAACCTGCGATCCTCGTGGCGGAAGAGGAGGGCTGCGGCAAGGTGCATGCGTGCGTGGCGGGCGGCGAGGAACGGAGCGACTCCGTGCGGGCGGGCCTCGCTGAGGTGCCCCAGGACGCACTCGTTGTCCTCGTGCACGACGCGGCGCGACCGCTCGTGTCGGACGAGGTGGTCGAGCGGGTGCTCGCGCCGCTCTCGGAGGGCTGGGACGGGGTCGTGCCCGGGCTCCCCGTCGGCGACACGCTGAAGCGCGTCGGCTCGGACGGAAGCGTCGAAGAGACGGTGCCGCGCGACGGGCTCTGGGCGGTGCAGACTCCTCAGGCCTTCGCCGCTGACCGCTTCCGAGATGCCCTTGCGAGGAACAGTCTGTTACAAGCGACGGATTGCGCGGGCCTCGTGGAAGCGGCGGGTGGACGCGTCAAGGTCGTCGACGGCGACCCCCGCCTGCTCAAGGTGACGTCCGAGGCCGATCTCGAGACGGTGGCGGGATGGCGCTGAGCGTCGTCGTCTTCGACGTCGGCGAGACGCTCGTTGACGAGGCCGTCGCGCACGAGCGCTGGGAGGCGGAGGGCGCCACCACGTTCGTGTTCGCGGAGAGCGACCTCCACGCCGACGCGTTGCCGTGTCTCGCGGCCTTGCGAGCACGCGGCCTGCGCCTCGGGGCGGCCGGGAACATGCAGGCGCACCACGAGGAGTTCCTGCTCCCGCACGTCGACTTCGTCGGCTCGTCCGAGCGCTGGGGAGTCCAGAAGCCCGCTGCCGGGTTCTTCGGGCACGTCGTCGAAGAAGCCCGCGTCCCGGCCGAGGATGTCCTGTACGTGGGCGACCGCGTCGACAACGACGTTCTGCCGGCGCTCGCCGCAGGCCTGCACGCCGTGCGCATTCGCCGTGGACCGCACGCTGAGGTCGAGACCCCGGACGGCACGATCACGATCGGCTCCCTCGCCGAGCTGCCGGGGGAACTCGGATATGTCTGAGTACCGCGTCGGCACGGGCTTCGACGCGCACGCGCTCGTCGAAGGCGTGTCGCTGGTGCTCGGCGGCGTCCCGATCGAGCATCCGCGCGGCCTCGCAGGCCACTCCGACGGCGACGTCCTTGCGCATGCGCTCACCGACGCGCTGCTCGGAGCGGCCGGCCTGGAGGACATCGGCGCGCTTTTCCCGTCCACCGACCCACAACTCGCAGGCGCCGACTCCCTCGACCTGCTCACCCGGGCCTGGGAGCGCATCCAGGCCGACGGTTGGAAGCTCGCGAACGCCGACGTCGTCCTCGTGGGCGAGGAGCCGAGGCTCGCGCCGCATCGTGACCAGATGCGGCGCCGGTTGGCCGTAGCGCTCGGCGTCGAGCCCGAGCTCGTAGCAGTCCGTGCCACGACGACCGACGGCCTCGGCTTCGCCGGGCGCGGCGAGGGCCTCGCCGCCCAGGCCGTGGCGCTTCTCGTCCGATGAAGCTCGCTCTCGTCACCCACGCCGAGCACCCGAAGCTACGGGACACGTTTCCGAGCATCTGGCCCGAGTTCATGTCCCACGACCCGGTCGTCGGGTCTTTCTGGCCGCAGCTCTACGACCAGTACGCCGACTTCCAGCTCTGGGTCGTCGACCGCGAAGGCGGAGACCGCAACACGGTCGGCTACGCGTGCAGCGTGCCGGTCGGCTGGAACGGAACCCCGTCTCCGCGCGGCCTCAGCTGGGCGCTCACCGACGGTGTCGAGGCGACGCCGACGACGCTGTGCGCGGTCGTCGCGGGGGTGATCCCGGAATACCGCGGTTTCGGCATCGCCGAAACGATCCTGCGCCGCCTCGCGGCGATCGGTGCCGGCCACGGGCTCGACGCGCTCGTGGCGCCGGTGCGACCGACGTGGAAGGACCGCTACCCGCTCGTCTCGCTCGACCGGTACGCGGCGTGGCGACGCGGCGACGGTCTTCCGTACGACCCGTGGCTACGCACGCACGAGCGGCTCGGCGGCGAGCTGCTGGTGACTGCGCCGCGCTCGATGACGATCTCGGGCACGCGCCCGGAATGGGAGGAGTGGACGGGCATGGTGTTCCCCGAGGACGGCAACTACGTCGTGCCCGGCGCTCTCGTCCCCGTCCATTTCAAGAACGGCCAGGGCGTCTACGTCGAGCCCAACGTCTGGGTTCGACACAGTTTCTAGCCGCTCGCCCGCTTCGCTGGCGCAGGCTCGCTTCGCTCGCGTGCGCAAGCGCTGTGCTTTCCGCTCGCGATAGTGCCGCGTCCGCTCATGTCGGTCGCGGCACGACGATCGGCTAGCGGCGCTTCTGCTGCTTCTCGAGCGCGCGGCGCATCTGGCGGTTCATCGTCTCGGGCTCGGGGCCGCCGCCCTGCTGCTCCTGCATCTCGAGCAGCGCTGCCCGCTCCTGGCGCGTGAGCCGTGACATCGCTTTCTGCGCCTGCTGCGGATCGTGGAGCTGCTTCGCATGCGGCTCGAGCTTGCGCATCGCACTTGCGAGCTCCGGGTTGGTGCGCTCGATCGCCGCCTTCGACGCCTTCTCCATCTGTCGCTTGAGGAACGGCACCTTGGCCATCACCCCGAACAGCGGCTTCAGATAGCGACCGTTCTGGATGCGCCCGAGCAGGCCGAGAATGCCGAGGAGCAAGAGCAGGCCGAGCAGGATCCAGATCGGGATCAGCAGAACGGTGATGTCCGCAAAGAGCATCGGGCGGATGGTACCCAGCTAGTCGGGCAGGGATACGACGTCCCCGTCGATCCGGACGAGCCCGTCGCGCGCGAGGGAGGAGACCGCCTCGGCGTCGCGTGGCTGCGAGCCGGCGACGATCGTCCGGAGGGCGTTTGCCCGCCGCTGGCGGAACGAGCCCTCGAACGGCTCCTGCCGGCGAGTCGGCTCGAAACGGCGGCCGCGGGACGGACACTCCGCGGCCAGCGGGCAGCGCTCGCAACGTGGGATCCGCGCGAGGCAGACCGTCTTCCCGAGATCCATGAGCGCCTGGGCGGCGGCCGGAGTGAACGAGCAGCCCGTGCGGTCGGAGACGCGGCGCACGTTGACGTCGACGGGCAGGACCGGGCGGCCGAACGCGAAGCACGCCACGGCGTCAGCGGTGTACCGGCCGACGCCGGGCAACTCGCAGAGGTCGTCGGGCCATCCGTGCTCCGCGACCTGCTGCGCCGCGCGGTGGAGGGCGAGCGCCCGCCGGTTATAGCCGAGCCCTTGCCACTCGCGGATCACGTCGCCGACCCATGCCCCGGCAAGCGCCTCGATCGTCGGCCAGCGCTCGAGCCAGCGCCGCCACCGCGGCACGACGCGCTCCACCTGCGTCTGCTGCGACATGACCTCGCTGACGAGGATCGCGTACGGGTCGCGCGTCCGCCGCCAGGGGAGGTCGCGCCCGTGCTCGGCGAACCAGGCCAGCAAGAGATCCTCCACGGCACGACCGTAGCGCGCCGGTCAGCCGGTGACCGCAGGCATCATTCCGCCGGATGCGCCGCCTCATCGTCGTTGCCGGCATCCTGATCCTGCTCGCCGGCGGCATCGGGGCCGCCTACTACGAGTCGAAGCACCGCTTCGGCGGCAGTGTTCAGGGAACGAGGGCCGAGTTCGACCCGACGCAGACGGCCGTTCCGCCGAACCCGAGCTCAACCTCGCTCGTCTCGCCACTGTTCGGCGGCGTGACGCAGCATCTGCACGTCGGGGTCGGGAAGCTCAGGCCGCCGTTTCGCCTCGACTGGGTGACGGGCGGTACGTCGCTCGTCGAGTTCCCGCCGGCGATCGCCTTCCACTACCTCTATTACGCGAGCCTGAACGGGAACCTGATCGCGGTCTCCGCCCGCAACGGGCGACGGCTGTGGACGGTCCACGTGGGGCGCTGTGAAGCCGCTTCCCCGGCGGTCAACCGCCTCGGTCGCGGTTCTGTCTTCGAGACGTTCCTGAACCGGGAGCCGTGCGGGAGAGGCTCCGCACAGAAGGGCAACGGCGAGGTGCTCGCGGTCGCGGCGGGGCGGTCGCACCTGACCCGCTGGCGCAAGTACTTCGGGGCGACCGAGACGTCGCCGCTCATCGTCGGCAACCGGATCTACGTCGGCGACTACGCCGGCCGCGTCTACGCCCTCAACGCCGCGGACGGCAAGACAGTGTGGATATTCGAGGCGGGCGGAGCCGTGAAGGGTGCGATTGCGTTCGATCGCGGCCGGCTGTTCTTCGGCGCCTACGACGGCCGCCTCTACTCGCTGAGAGCGAGCGACGGCAAGCTCCTCTGGCGCGCGCAGTCGAACCGCGACTGGTTCGGGCGTCACGGCCAGTTCTACTCGACGCCGTCGATCGCCTACTCCCGTGTGTATCTGGGCTCGACCGACGGACACGTCTACTCGTTCGGCGAACGGAGCGGGAAGCTGCGCTGGTCGTACCGCACCGGAGGCTTCGTCTACGGCTCGCCGGCAATCTGGCGGCAGCGGGTCTTCGTCGGCTCGTACGACCACAACTTCTACGCCCTCGACGCCGCGACGGGGGCCTTCCTCTGGAAGTTCCACGCGAACGGTCCGATCTCGGGCTCGGCCACGGTCGTCGGCGGAATCGTCTACTTCGCCACCCTGAAGCGGCGTACCTACGGGCTCGACGCGATCACGGGGAAACAGGTCTGGACGCTGAACGACGGCGCGTTCACGCCCGTCGTCACGGACGGGAAACGGCTCTACGTCGTCGGCTGGGGCAAGCTGTACGCGTTCAGTCCGCGGCGTTTGCGGGCTGGGCAAGCGGGGCCATAGATCACCATGGCGCCTGAGGAGTTGATCGAGATCGACCTCGACGGCAAGATCGTGCCCGTGCCGCGCGACGCCGTGAGCGCACTCGCCGCCGCGGCTGCCGCTCGCGCGGGCGTGTCGGAACGCCACCGGGATCTATCGCTTCGGCTCAGCCAGGCGCTCGACTCCGGACGTGCGACGCTCGACAGGGGCGAGATGCGAGCGCTCAGCGCGGTGCTCGAAGAGAGCCAGCCCGACCGGTTCGAAGCTGCAACCGCGCTGCTGCGCGCGGCCTGCTAGCTAGGGGAGTCAAACCTGTTCAGCGGTCGAGAACCTCGACGGTGTCGCCGTCGCTGAGCTCGTACTCCCTTCCGACCTGCTGTCCGGCGAACCGGGCCGACGGGCCCCAGACCCGTGCGCCGGTGCAGCGTTCCCGCAGCTCGTGGTGGATGGTGTCCGCGACGTCGAGCACGCTCGCGGGCGGCCGCAACGCGACCGGATCGCCGCCGTCGCGCAGGTGGACGCGGACGAGGCCCGTCAGCGCCCAGAGCTCCTCGCGCAGCCGGTCGAGGCTCGCGTCGTCGAGCACGGACACGGGCACGACCGGCAGCTCCGGATGCGCGGGCGGCGCAGCCTCGTCGCATTTCGTCGCAGCGAGGAGCGCGGGCAGGTCGATCCCGGCCGCGGCCACCTCGTTGCGAATCGTCTCGAGCTCCTCGAGCGGACGATCGCAAGCGTGGCACCAGGCGATCGCGTCCGCGTTCCGCAGCACGCCGAGCAGCGCGCGGCCGCCGCCGCGGTCGTCGGCGGCCCCCTCGATCAGGCCGGGGATCTCGACGAGTTGGACGAGCACGCCGCCGAGGCGCGTCGTGGCCGGAACGGGCCGGGTCGTGGTGAACGCGTAGTCGCCGGTGCGGATCTGGATCGCCGACAGCGCCTGCAGGAGGGACGACTTGCCGGCGTTCGGCGGGCCGACGAGCGCGATCTGCGCAGCCCCCTCGCGCCGCACGGCGATCGAGTCACGGTGGACGACCTTCTTCCGCGCGCGGGTCGCCGTCAGCTCGCCCTCGACCCACTTGCGCAGATCGCCGTAGGGGCCGTTGCGGTACCCGGGCAGCTCGGCGAGGATCGCGCGGAGCTCGCGGATCCGTTCCGCGCCTTCCTTGCCGACCAGGCGGCGCTTGATCAGTTGCTGCTGGGTGCGATGTGGCATCGGCATCGCGAAATCGACCTCCGTTGTCGGGGCGGGATCGCGTCGCGTCCCGCCGCTTCCCTAGGACGCTTGGGTGGGAAGCGGCGGACTAGCCGTTTTGGCGGAGAACCGTTGCGCGCCAGGACTCCATCGCGGGGCGCAGCTTACACTCGCCGGATGGCCGCCAGAGTCCGTTTCGCCCCGAGCCCCACCGGCTCGCTCCATCTCGGCAACGCGCTGAGCGCGGTCGCGAACCGGCGGCTCGGCGACTGGATGCTCCTGCGGATCGACGACACCGATCCCACACGCAACGTTCCCGACGGGGAAGCAGCGATCCTGCGGGACCTCGAGTGGCTCGGGGTCGCCTGGGACGAAGGGCCGGTGCGGCAGAGCGAACGCGCCGAACGCCATCGCGAGGCGGCGGCTCCGCTCGGTGACCGCTTCGACGGTCTCACGCTGCTGCGCGAGGACGGTTCGCCGACGTATCACCTCGCTTCGGTCGTCGACGACATCGACTTCGGGATCACGCACGTCGTCCGCGGTAACGACCACCGCCCCAACGAGCCTCTCCATCGGCGGCTGTTCGAGGCGCTCGGCGCGACCCCGCCGGAGTTCGTGCACCACGGTTTGATCCTCGGTCCGGACGGACGCAAGCTCGCCAAGCGGGCTCCGGGCGCGACCGTCGCATCGCTGCGGGACGAGGGGATTCCGGCCGAGGCGGTGCGGGGCTACCTCGAGGAGCTCGGGCTGCCGCGCCACGACGTCCATCTCGACCCCGCACGCCTGCGCAGGCTCTCTACCGAGACGCTCGCCGGGCTGAGCGACGAGGAGCTCGCGGCACGCGTCGGTGTGCCCGTCTCGGCCTCACCGGTGCTGCGCGGCGCGCGCGATCTCGCCGAGGCTCGCGCCTACGCGGAGCTCGTGCTCGAGCCGCCCGAGGTTGAGGTCGACTCTCCGGAGACGCTGGCGCGCTTCCGCGAGCTGGTCGAGGCAGGCCTGGAACCGAGAGCGGTCGTCCGGGAGCTGAAGGCGGTCGGCGGCGACCTGAAAGCGCTCCGCCTGGCCTTGACCGGGCGCGACCGGGGGCCGGAGCTCGCGGCCGTGATCGCCGCTCTCCCGCGCGACGAGCTGCTGCGACGCGCGACGTAGGCTAGTCCCCGTGCGCCTCTACAGCACCCTCTCGCGGCAGCTCGAGGAGCTGCCGGAGCCGCCCGGCCCGATCCGGATGTACTTCTGCGGCCCGACCGTCTACCAGCGGGCGCACTTCGGCAACGCGCGTCCGTTCGTGCTGGGGATGTGGCTGCGCGCCTGGCTTCGCGCGCGCGGGTACGAGACGACGCTCGTCCACAACATCACCGACGTCAACGACAAGATCTACGACGCCGCGCCGGGGGCGAGCGCCGAGCTTGCCGCGCGTGCGACGCAGTGGTATCTCCAGGACACGGCCGATCTCGGCCTAGGCATGCCGGACGCGCTGCCGAAGGCGACAGACGCGGTCCCGTCGATCGTCCACTTCATCGAGCAGCTCGTCGACTCCGGCCATGCCTACGCCGTGGAGGGCGACGTCTACTTCCGGGTCGCGACCGATCCGGGCTACGGCCGTCTCTCGGGCCAGCGGCCCGACCAGGTCGAGGAGCAGGAGCCGAACCCGCTGAAAGAGGATCCGCGCGACTTCGCGCTCTGGAAGGCGAACAAGCCGGGAGAGGACACCGCCTGGGACTCGCCGTGGGGGCGTGGCCGGCCGGGCTGGCACATCGAGTGTTCGGCGATGGCCGAGGACGCGTTCGGGCCGGTGTTCGAGATCCACGGCGGCGGGCTCGACCTCGTGTTCCCGCACCACGAGAACGAGGTGGCGCAGTCGCTCGCGGTCGGTCACGAGTTCGCGCGGGTGTGGATGCACAACGGGATGGTCGGAGGGCTGGGCGGCGAGAAGATGTCGAAGTCGCTCGGCAACGACGTGTCCCTTCGCAACGTCCTGGACACGTGGGGGCGCGAGGTCGCGCTGATGTTCTTCCTCGGCGCGCACTGGCGGAAGCCGATCGAGTTCGGCGACGAGGTCTTCGTGCAGGCGAAGGCGCAGGTCGAGGCGTTCCGGAACTTCTTCCTCGACGAGCGGCCGGGCGACGAGGCGGGGGAGGCGATCCTCGAAGACGAGCTCGCGGCGATCCTCGACGACGACTTCAACACGCCTGAAGCGCTCGCACTCTTTCACGCCTGGCGCGACCGCGAGGAGTGGGTGTCGCTGCGCTGGGGGCTCGGGCTGTTCGGGCTCGGCTCGCTCGCCGAGGTCGAGGAGGCGCCCGCAGAGATTGCCGCGCTCGCGGAGCGGCGGCGCCAGGCGCGCGACGGCAAGGACTTCGCAGGTGCGGATCGCCTCCGGGCCGAGATCGCAGCAGCCGGCTGGGAAGTGCGCGACGTCGCCGAGCCTCCCGGGTACCGGCTCGTCCGTCGCCCGTGACGCGGGAGCTCGTCTACGGGCGCCGCCCGGTCCGCGAGGTGCTGCGGGGCGCTCGCGAGGTGCTCGAGCTGTGGGCGACCGAGCGCGCGACGCGAAGCGAGGCCTGGTTGCGCGAGGTCGAGCGCCCGCGGGTGCAGACGAAGCTCGAGCGCGACCTTTCGGAGGCTGCGGGCACGCGCGACCATCAGGGCGTCGTCGCGTGGTGCGAACCGTTCCGCTACGCGGACGCCTTCGAGGTCGCGGCAGGTGCTGCACCGCTTCTCGTGTGCCTCGACCAGGTCAGCGACCCGCACAACCTCGGCGCGGTGATCCGGAGCGCCGAGGGCGCCGGTGCGAGCGGCGTCGTCGTGCCGGCCCACGGCTCCGCACGCGTCACAGCCGCCGTGTGCCGCTCCTCCGCCGGAGCCGTCGAGCACCTCCCGGTGGCGGTGGTGCCGAACCTGGCGCGCTACCTGGCCGAGATCAAGAGCGGCGACCTGTGGATCGCGGGTGCGGTGGGCGAGTCGGGAACGCCGATGTGGGAGGCCGATCTGTCCGGCGGCATCGCGCTCGTCCTCGGGGCCGAAGGCAAGGGCCTGCGTCCGCTCGTGCGGCGAACCTGCGACCTGGAGGTCTCGATCCCGCAGCTCGGCCGGGTCGAGTCGCTCAACGTCAGCGTCGCCGCTGCGCTCCTTCTCTACGAGGCGCGGCGACAACGCGATGGCTGAGCCGACCCTCTACCTCTTCGACGGCTTCAACCTGCTGCATGCGGGCGGCTTCGGCTCGCCGGAGGAATTGCGCGACCTGCTCGCGAGCTGGGTGGCGGCACAGGGTGCGCGCGGTGTGCTCGTGTTCGACGGCCAAGGCCCGAACGAGCGGCACGGCCAACTCGAGGTTCGCTGGGCCAGGGACGCCGACGCACTGCTCGAGCAGCTCGCGGCCGAGCATCGAGGCCGGGAACAGGTGGCGATCGTCTCCTCCGACGCCGCCGTTCGCAGTACGGCGGGCATCGAGGTGCGCAAGCTGGCTTCGCAGACGTTTCTCGGCGAGCTCTCGCGACCGAGCCAGCCACCGGCGACCCGCGGCGACCTTCGCGACCGGCTCGATCCGGACACGCTCGCCCAGCTGGAGCGGTTACGTCGCGGCGAACGCTAGATAGCGTTAGCTTGCTGGGTCCAGGACAAGCTGGGTCCAGAGCAATTGGACTTGTAAAACCTTGGACCGCTTGCTATCTTCGCCTCGACCACAGGGTGAGACTTCACCCTCACCAGGCCGGGAGGCGCCATGGCTGCTCGCGCAGCGACAGCACGCTCACCGCAGAAAGTTCAACGAGAACTCGAGGATCTTCAGCTCGTTCTCAAGGCGCGGAACGGCGACAGCGCCGCGATGGACGCGCTCATCCGCCGCTACACGGGCTTCGTTCGGCTCAAGGCGAGCTCCTACTTCCTCGCCGGTGGCGACAACGACGATCTTCTCCAGGAAGGGCTGATCGGCCTCTACAAGGCTGTGCGGGACTTCCGCTCCGACAAGGAGACGTCGTTTCGCAGCTTCGCCGAGCTCTGCGTCACGCGCCAGATCATCACTGCGATCAAGACCGCGACCCGTTTCAAGCACACGCCCCTCAACACGTACGTCTCGTTCAGCCATACACCGGCCGGGCAGGACGGCGAGGGCGAGTGCACCCTCGGCGACGCCTTGCCGGGCCCGGCCGTGCACGAGCCGCCGCTCGTCGTGATCTCGACCGAGGAGCTGCAGAGCCTCGTCTTCAACCTCGGCTCGGGCCTCTCGCCGCTCGAGGCCGACGCGTTGCGGCTCTACCTCGAAGGCTCGTCCTACGAGGACATGGCCGACGAGCTCGGCTGCGACACGAAGACGATCGACAACGCACTCCAGCGAGTCAAGCGCAAGATCCTCTCGCACCAGAAGGGCCGCGAAGTCCTCCTCTGACGGTCGGTACGCTGGTCGCCGTGCCGGAGTAGCTCAGCTGGTAGAGCAACGCCCTTGTAAGGCGTGGGCCGTCGGTTCGAGTCCGACCTCCGGCTCCTTTCACGGGTCGCCGCGCGCCGCTTCCACGAGCCGCGGTGGCGCGACCTCCGCATACGCGTCCTCGACGATCCCGGCGATCTCGTCGCGGACGAATCCGCGGTCGAGTCGGACGCCGATCCAGCCGCGGTGGCCGACGTACGGCGGCACGTAGAAGCGCTCGGGGTCGGCCTCGACGAGCGCCGCCTGCATCCCGGCGGGCGCCGCGCAGATGAGCGCGAATCGTCCATCGCCGTGATGGCTGTCCCAGACGGTCGCGAAGGAGCGCTTGCCGCGGATGAAGAACGTCGGCTCGCCGTGCGACAGCCGCTCGCTCGTCTCCGGGAGCCCGAGACAGATCTTCCGGACGGCTTCGAGGATCTGCTTCTTGGTCATCCGAGTGCCTGCTCGAGGTCGGCCCAGAGCGTCTCGGGATCCTCGAGACCGACGCTCAGGCGGAGCAGTCCCGGCGGCACGCGGTCTCCTTCCCAGCGGCGCCTACTCTCGATCAGGGTCGTGACACCGCCGAGTGAGGTGGCGTTGACGATCGTGCGGGTCGATGTCTCGACCTCCCTCGCCGCCTCCGCGTCGGCAACGTCGAACGAGAGCAGGCCGCCGAAGCCGGGATAGCGCAGCGTCTCGACCGCCGGATGCATCCGCAGACACTCGGCGAGGAAGGCGGCCGTCTCGGACTGCCGGCGCACGCGCGTGTCGAGCGTCTTCAGGCTGCGCGACAGCAGCCACGCCGCGTCAGGCCCGGCGACGATCCCGGTGCGACTGCGGAACGTGCGCAACTCCTCGGCGGCCTCGGCGTCGCGGCAGACAACTACGCCGGCGAGCACGTCGTCGTGGCCTGCAAGGTACTTCGTCGCACTGTGGAGGACGAAGTCGGCGCCGTGCTCGAGCGGTCGCAGGTGAACCGGCGTCGCCACGGTCGCGTCGACGACGACCCGGGCCGGATGGGCGGCCGCTGCCTCGAGATCCGGCATGGTGAGGTAGGGATTCGAGGGAGCTTCGAGCCAGACGAGCTGGACGCCCTCGGGCGGCGGCCCGGTCTGGTCGAATTCGACGGCACGGAGGCCCCACGGCGCGAGCGTGGTGAACGTGACGCCGGTGCCGTAGTAGCCGCCGGCGGCGAGCGCGATCGTGTCGCCGGGTTCGAGCAGCGACAGGACGAGAGCGGTCGTCGCGCCGGCGCCGGACGAGAAGAGGAGTGCGGTGCCGCCGTCCAGCTCGCCGAGCGCGGCCTCGGCGGCTGCGATCGTAGGGCTGCCGAAGCGCTGGTACTGGAACTCGCCAGGCTCGCCGTGCTCGTCGTACGGCCAGATCGTCGAGCGGTCGAGCGGCTCCGACATCGGCTCGATCCTACGCGGGCTCTGGCTCGGGCTCGAGCTCGTCGAGACGGCCGAGCCGGGAGAGCGCCGGGAAGAACCGTGGCCAGCTCGCCGCGAAGCCGATCATGAGCGCGCCCCCGAGCACGACGGCGCGCGTCGCGCCGAGCAGCGACGCCATCACGCCGGACTCGAACGCGCCGAGCTCGTTCGAGCCGCTGATGAAGACCCATTCGACGGCACTCACGCGGCCCTGGAGCGAGATAGGCGTCAGCATCGTGACGGTCGTCGCCCGGATGTTCATGCTGATCATGTCCACGAAACCCGTGATCGCGAGCATCGTGAGCGACAGCGGCAGCGAGCGGGAGAGGCCGAACACGATCGTCGCGGCACCGAACGTCGCGACGACGACGAGCAGCGTCCGTCCGGCGGGGAACGGCAGCGGCCGCCGCGTGATGAGCAGGCCTGCGAGCAGCGCGCCTGCCGACGGCGCCGCCCGTAGCAGGCCAAGGACGACCGGACCGCCGTCGAGGATGGTCTTCGCGAACACCGGCGCGAGCGCGATCGGGTCTCCGAAGAAGACCGCGACGAGGTCGAGCAGAACCGCTCCGAGCACGACCCGCGTGCTCCTGATGAAGCGGATACCCGCGACGAGGCTGTCCCGGTCGACCCGCTCCTCGCCCTTGCGCGACGGCATGGCTGGCAACCCGAGGGTGGCAGCGCCTGCGACGACGAGAATCACTCCTGCGACCGCGTACACGGCGAGTGGCTCGATTGCGAAGAGCAGTCCGCCGACCGCGGGACCGGCCACGACCCCGATCTGGCTGGCGACGCTGCGCAACGCGATCGCGCCGGCCAGGAGCTCGGACGGCACGAGCTCCGGTGTCAGCGATCGCTGCGCGGGAGTGCCGATTGCCGAGGTGATCCCGGCGAGCAGCCCCACGAAGAGGAAGGGCCAGATCGAGTGCGGCCCAACGGCGGTGATCGCGAGCAGGACGAGGGCGATTCCCACCTGTAGCCCGGCCGCGACGGAGGCAACGGTTCGCCGCGAGACGTGATCCGCGAGCTGGCCGGCCGGCAGCGCGAGCAGCGGCAGCGGCAGGAACTCGGCCAGGCCGACGAGCCCGAGGTCGAGCGGCCGGTGCCGGATCGAGTACACCTGCCAGCCGATCGCGACGACCATCATCTGCGTCGCGAAGCCGTTCGTGAGCAGAGCCGTCCAGAGCAGGGCGAACCCGCGGACGCGGAGGGCGGGGGGCACGTGTTGCCTCACGAGCGCGAACGTTAGGCTCCGCGGCGGTGGCCGAGAGACACGAGACGACCGCGGGCAAGCTCGAGTGGCTGGAGGAGCTGCGGGGGCAGGCGCTCCACGCGGGCAGCGAGAAGGCCGTGGCGCGCCGCCGCGACGAGGGGCGGCTGCTGGCTCGCGAGCGGGCCGAGAAGCTCTGCGACCCGGGCTCGTTCGTGGAGCTCGATCGCTACGTGCGCCACCGCGAGTCGAACTTCGGGATGATGGACCGGCGCCCGTACGGCGACGCGGTCGTGACAGGGCACGGGTCGATCTTCGGCCGCAAGGTCTTCGTCTTCTCCCAGGACTTCACGGTCTTCGGTGGCTCGTTGAGCGAGGTCTTCGCCGAGAAGATCTGCAAGGTCATGGATCTCGCCCTCAAGTACGGGTGTCCGGTGATCGGGATCAACGACTCCGGCGGCGCGCGGATCCAGGAGGGCGTCGTCTCGCTCGCCGGCTACGCCGAGATCTTCTGGCGCAACGTGCAGGCCTCGGGCGTGATCCCCCAGATCTCGCTCGTGATGGGTCCCTGCGCGGGCGGTGCCGTCTACTCGCCCGCGATGACCGACTTCGTCTTCATGGTCGAGGGCTCGTCGTACATGTTCATCACCGGCCCCGACGTCGTGAAGACGGTGACCGGGGAGGAGGTCACCTTCGAGGAGCTCGGCGGCGCCGCGACGCACGCGTCGAAGTCCGGCGTCGCGCAGTTCACCGCAGCCGACGAGGGAACGTGCCTCGAGGACGCGCGGTACCTCCTCTCCTTCCTGCCGCAGTCGAACGCCGAGCGGCCGCGGTGGAGCGCCCCGACCGATTCCGTCGATCGCGAGGACGTGGAGCTCGACACGCTCATCCCGGATCACCCGAACAAGCCGTACGACATGCACGACGTGATCCGGCGCGTCGTCGACGACGGCGAGTTCCTCGAGGTCGGCGAGCGCTGGGCCGAGAACATCGTCTGCGGGTTCGCGCGGCTCGGAGGTCACGCGGTCGGCGTGGTGGGCAACCAGCCCCGCTCGCTCGCGGGCGTCCTCGACATCGACGCCTCGAACAAGGCGGCCCGCTTCGTGCGCACGTGCGACGCCTTCAACGTCCCGCTCGTCACGTTCGTCGACGTCCCGGGCTTCCTGCCGGGGACGGAGCAGGAGTGGGGCGGGATCATCCGCCACGGCGCGAAGCTCCTTTACGCCTACTGCGAGGCGACGGTGCCGAAGCTCACGGTGATCACGCGCAAGGCGTACGGCGGCGCGTACGACGTCATGAGCTCGAAGCACATCCGCGCCGACTTCAACTTCGCCTGGCCGACGGCCGAGGTCGCGGTCATGGGGCCGGAGGGCGCGGTCAACATCATCTACCGCGACCGGCCGGACGAGGAGCGACCGGAGCTGATCGCGGAGTACAAGGAGACGTTCGCCAATCCGTACAGCGCCGCCGAACGCGGCTACGTCGACGACGTGATCGAGCCGCGGCGGACCCGGCCGGTGCTGATCGACGCGCTCGAGACGGCGCTGACGAAGGCGGAGCCGAGGCCCCGACGCAAGCACGGCAACATCCCGCTCTAGCCGCCGGGCTGCCGGCTGGCATCGATGAGGTTGCTCACGAGAGGAGAGACGGCGACTGTCCTCGAGGGCCGCTCGGCCGGGCAGAAGTCGATGATCGGCTCACGGATTCGCAGTCGCATGACGAGCCAGCCGGAAACGCCGGGGGGGTTGACTCGCACCCACCGCGCAGCGCTCTGGGCGCGGATGTCGCAGCGGTATTTGTTGATCAGGAAGAAGCCCGAACCGTGCCCGTCGACGTGGACGACATGTGGCACGTGCGAGGTAACGACCTGATCGCCGTTATGGGTGTAGCTGAACCCGAGCCGCTGTCCGTGGGCGTCGAGGAAGACGACGGTCGGATAGCCGTCGAGCGAGCACGGCTGTGTACCGGTCCGCCTGAGGGCAAGCGGCAACGTGTGCTGCCCGGTCGGCTCCGACCACAGTCCGTCAGGCACGAGTCGCCAGCCTGCGACGACACGGCAGCCGGTCGCTGGCCGCGCCTGGCCGCCGGACGTCGCGCCCGGCTGCTGTGTCGAGCCTGTCGCGATGGCGTAGGCGGCGATACTGACGGCAGCTGCCACGGCAAGGCCGGCCGCTCCGATCAGCCTTCGCTGCAGTTGGCGCGCTCGAGCCTCCTTGATGAGGAGCTCGGCGTCGTCGTGCGGCGGCTTCGGCGGCGCGAGCATCGGGTTAGAACCTCAACCTGACGGGTCGGCTGACCGCGAGGACCGATCCCGCTCTCCTGTTGATACAGCCCGGCGGTGTCGAGACCGAGCCGGGCGCAGCGACTCTGAGGCCGTCGGCGAATTGCAATTGGAATGTCGGTCGGATCCAGGAGACCGTTCCCTCGCTGGGCTTCCCGCACCAGTTGCCCCAGCTGAGAAGAATCGTCGCTCGCGAGTGGGCCGCGAGCGTCTGCAGCGGTGGGCCTTCCGAGGCTATCTGGGTCTCCCGAGTCGGCACGATGCGACCCCGCCAGAGGATGCGGACTCGTGGCCGGCCACTCGGCAGCGAGCAGGAGCTGCCGCTGACGTTCGTCAGCGTCGCACCTCCCTCCATCGTGGCGAACCCAGCTCCGTTCATCCCGTCGGCCGATGCCGAGAGTTGCGACGCGCGGCATTCCGGTGCGACCACCGGCGCCGACGAGCGATTGCTGCGGTGGTTGGCGTTCGCGCCGTCTACGAACGCGTAGACACCGAGCCCGACTGCAGTCGCGATCGCAACCCCGGCTGCGATGAGCAACCTTCGCCGCAGCTGGCGGGCGCGAGCCTCCTTGATCAGAGCCTCGAGCTCGTCCTGCGCCGGGGGCTTTGGCGGCGCGATCATCTAGTGCTATTGTGACTGGCACGATGCTCAAGGTCAAGATCGACAAACAGGAACCGACCGAGCTCTTCGAGCAGGTGGCGGCGGAGATCCGGCGCGCGATCGCCGACGGCGAGGCGAAGCCGGGTGAACGCCTACCACCGGCCCGCGACCTCGCAGCCGTACTCGGCGTGAACACGAACACCGTGCTCCGCTCGCTGCGTCTGTTGCGGGACGAGGGGATGCTCGAGTTCCGGCGCGGCCGCGGCGTCACCGTCGCCGGCACGCCGGAGCGCGGCGCCGTGATCGCGCGGGCACGTGAGCTCGTCCGCTTCGCGCGGCAGCAGGGCTATCGCCGCGACGAACTGATCGAGCTCATCGAAGAGATCGCGTAACGGCTACCGCAGGTGCGGTTCCCAGGCGGCCTCGACCACGTAGCCGTCCGGGTCGCGGCACTTCACGCTGACGTACTCCGGCTCGTCCCACTCCTCGGCGATCGGAACTCCGTCGGCCGCGAGGCGACTCCGGAGAGCATGCACCTCCTCGGGGCTCGCAAGATGAATCCCGAAGTGGAGGAACGTCGGAAAGGCGATGGGCTCTTCGGTCGGCCCGAGCGCGAGCGAGAATCCGTCGGCGTTGTAGAGCATCAGGACTCCACCGTCGTACCGGCGCGCAGGCTCCGCGTCGAAGCCGAAGTACGTCTCGTAGAAGTGCCGGGAGCGGTCCTGATCGGACACAGCAAGGGCGAGGTGCTTCATCCCGCCCGAAGGCTACGCCGAAACTCTGTCCCGCTCCGTGCCCTCAGAGGATTCGGTAGCGCTACCGGTGCCGAACGCGATGCCGTGTCCGACCAGCGCCCCGACTGTGACGGCGACCGCGATCCAGAGAAGTCCGACAGCCATGAGAAAGGCCCAGTTCACGCTCCAAGCTTCGATCCCGAGCGGTCATTGCGGCTAGACCTGAACGGATCAACTCGACGGCGCCGGTACTACGAGGCGAGAAGGGCGCCGGTTTCGTCGCTCGCCGGCACCAGTTCCTCGGCGAGTGCCTTGACGACCGCGGGATCGAACTGCGTTCCTGCGCCGCGCTCGAGCTCGGCGATCGCCGCTTCCCGCGGGATCGCCCGCCGGTAGGCGCGATCGGAGGTCATCGCGTCGTAGGCGTCCGCGACGAAGATGATCCGGGCGCCGAGCGGGATCTGCTCGCCGGCGAGCCCGTTCGGGTAGCCGGCTCCGTCCCAGCGCTCGTGGTGGTGGAGGACCCATTCCGCGACGGGCTCGACGCCCAGGCTCTCGAGCATCCGGAAGCCGATCTGTGGATGCCGTTCGAGGATGAGGCGCTCGGCCTCGCTCAGGGAGTCCGGCTTGCGCAGCACCTCCTCAGGGATCGCGAGCTTGCCGAGATCGTGGAGGTTGCCCGCGAGCCGGGTCAGCTCGACCGCCGAGTCGTCGGCGCCGAGCCGACGCGCGATCCGCGCCGAGTACTCGCCGACGCGCTGCGAGTGGCTCCCGGTGTAGGCGTCGCGCTCGTCGACAGCCCTGGCGAGGCTCTCGGCCGCCCGATACTGCGCGGCGCGATCCGGCGTGTCCGCGAGCTGCTCGAGGTTCGCGCTGAGGATCGACTCCGCCGCGTAGGCGCGGACGCGGTTCTTGCCGTCCTTCTTCGCCCAGTAGAGGGCGCTGTCGGCGAGTCGGATCAACTCGTCGCGCCCCGTACCGTGCGTCGGGTACACCGCGACTCCCGCGCTCACGGTCACCGGGCCGACGCCCTCGATGTCGAGTGCGGCGACGCGCTCGACGATCGAGCGGGCCACGGCGGTCGCCTGTCGCTCGTCCTGCCGCGGCAGGAGGACGGCGAACTCGTCTCCGCCGAGCCGGAACGCCTCGCCGCCCTGCCGCAGGCGGGAGGCGACCTGACCCAGCACGAGATCGCCGACCGGATGCCCGAAGTGGTCGTTGACGCTCTTCAGGTCGTCGAAGTCGACGAGGCAGAGCGCGAGCGAGCGTGCCCTTCTCCTCCGCCGCGACGAGCTCCCGCTGGAGCCGTTCGTGGAAGCTGCGATGGTTGCCGAGTCCGGTGAGCGGGTCGGTCAGGGCGAGGCGCATGGCGCGCATCGCCTTGTGGGTCGAGCGCTGGTAGAGCGCGATCGCCAGCAGCGGGCCGACGAGGGCGATCGAGAGCGCGGGCTCGCGCTGCCAGAGGACGATGAGCGTCAGCGCCGCCGAGGCCATGAACGCGAAGGGCGCGGTCGTCTGGGTGATGTTCTCCCGGGCGATGGCGAAGAACGACCGCCCCGAGTCGGCCGAGAGCACGGCGCTGATCAGGATCAGGTTGACGATCCAGTAGTAGATGAACCCGCAGAGGATGACTCGGGCGACGAGGATCCCGACGGAGTCGCCGCGCAGGTGCTCGATCGCGAGCCCCGCCGCCAGCGCCGAGAGGGCGAACATCGCGCCGTTGTAGGCGACACGCAGCGGCGGCCGGCGCTGGAGGAGATGCGTGAACATCGCTCCCGTTGCGACGATCACGCCGGCCGGCCAGCCGAGCAGGATGATCGCCGAGACGGAGAAGACGAAGCCGAGCGTGACGCCGCCGGCGCTCACTCCTTCCACGGGCACCGGGAAACGCTCGGCTAGCGCCATGCACGCCATCAGCCCGAAGAGCGCCGCGACGTCCGCTGCCGAGCGTGGAGCGTCGGCATAGCGAAAAACGGCGAATCCCACAGTGACGGCGCCCGCGACGATCACGGGCGCCACTACTGCCAATACTCTCGGCGGTATCCCGGCGGAGGCAGTCTTCGCGACAGCCTGGTCCGGGCTACCCGCCACCGATCCCTCCCCTACGAGGTGTGGCGGGTCTTACCAGCCGAAGTTGTGATGGGCGCCGAAGCCGGCGTCGCCGAGCGCCACTGCGAGAACTGCGGCGAAGACGACGAGCATCACGAGGCGAGACTTCCACTCAAGCATTGTGCCTCCAGGGACGGGGGAAACAAGGACGCCAGACAGATGAAATTGTGGGTGTGCCCGGAGCGAGCGGGAATCACCCGAAGGGGGTAGCGGTATCCCCAAAATGGGGTAACTGTGGGGCTGAGCAGGCTCTTTTAGGGCTCGAGCCCGGCCTCGCGAAGCGGCCGGCGGCCCCAGGCGAACTTCTTCTTGTAGAAGCCGGTGAGCTGCGCGAGGGCGACGCCCTCGTCGGACGACTGGATGAACCAGCCGTTGCCGACGTAGATGGCGGTGTGGAAGACCTGCGATCCCTTCGACTTCGGGCCCTTCGTGCCGAAGAAGATCACGTCCGCCGGCTGCAGCTTCTTGAAGCCGATCCTCTGCGAGCGCGGGACCTCGACGCTCATCGTGTACGTCGTCCGTCCCCCGATCGCGGAGGCGAGGGTTCCCTCGTCCGCGTAGCTCTGGAGCTTGTACACGCGCCAGACGAAGCCCGAGCAGTCGTAGCCGCCGCGCGCGGTGACGCCGAAGTCGGTCTCCGTGCTGTCGCTCGTCCCGCCCCAGATGTACGGCATCCCGATCTTCGAAGACGCGACGCTGAGGATCTGCAACTGCCAGTCGTTCAGCTCCGGGAGGACGAAGTCGGCGGCGAGGCTCTTCACCTGGGCGATCTGCCAGCTGTCGTCGAGCAGCCCGAAGTTGAGGATCTGCGCAGCCGAGTACGCGGCCTCGGCGCGGGTGGCCGGATCCTGGGGCCGCAGCTCGAGGAAGTCCTGCGCCGCCGGGTGGTTGAGTCGCAGACCGAGCAGCCGGGCGACCACCTCGGTACCGAAGCGGCCGGGGACGGTGAGGCCTGCGGCACGCGCGCCCTGCACGAACTCCTTCGCGGCCTTCCCGAGCCCGATCGCCTGCACGAGGCCGCGATCGAGCTGCGCCATCGTCTCCTTCCCTGCCGGATTCGAGACCGGCGTGGTGGTCGTTCCGCCGGTGGTCGTGGTGCCCGTGCCGGTGGTGGTGGTCGTCGTCGTGGTCGTCGTGGGGTCCGTCGAGCCGGACGGGGTAGGGCCGAGGGGCGGTGTCGCGAGCTCCGACTTCAGGCCTGTCGCAAGATCCGCAAGCGTCTGGCGGGTCAACGCCGCGTTAGGTCTGAACTTCTTCACGCTCTTCGCGCCCATCAGCTGGTGCGCCACGACGGTGGCGATCTGCGGAGCCGCCCAGTTCGGGGCACTCCGGGAGGACCCGGCCGCCGCAGCGGTCGAGACGACAGCGACAGCGCAGACGGCCGCAAGCGTGGCAAGACGCTGACCCACGGTTCCCCCATCGACCCTCACTGAGGAGAGCATTACCCTCTTGGAGGTGATGTCAGTCACGATCACTCCCGAGCCGGACGACGTCGAGCGCCGGGCGATCCTCGCGGCGCTCGCCGCCGAGGAGGCCGAGCAGCGGGCCGGCTCGGAGTGGACTGCCGTGCTCCTGCCGGCGCACGACGACGCAACCGAGCCGTAACCGCAGCAGGCCGCCGGGCGTTCCCTCCACATGTGGGAGGAGTGCATACGCTGCAACGAGGCTCCGGCGGTCGACGATCAGGGCTACTGCGGCCACTGCCATTGGGCCGTCCGGGCCGAGGTCGAGGAGGGCTTCTTCGCCCTCCGCGAGTATCTCCGTGCGTGGGCGCGCTTCGACGAGTGGTGCGCCGGTCGCGGGATCGCGGCCTGACGAAGCGCGCTACTCCGGCTGGGCTCGGCTGAAGAGCCGCGGCGCGCTGCGCGCGTAGTCGAGCCCTGACACCCAGGTGAGGACGACCGCGACGAGCAGCGCCCACCATGCAGCGCGGTCGGTCCAGGCGCCGGCCGCGGCAAAGCCGGCGACGGCGGCCGCCACCGCCTGAGCCCATGTCTTCAGCTTCCCGAGGTCGCGCGCCGCGAGCACGACGCCTCGTTCGATGGCCGCCTGCCGCAGCCCCGTGACCAGCACCTCCCGCACCACGATCGCGGCGACCATCCAGGCCGGAGCGACTCCCTGCTCGATCAGCATCACGAGCGCGGCGAGCACGAGCACCTTGTCGGCGATCGGGTCGAGGAGCGAGCCGAGGGAAGACGTGTACCCGTAGCGGCGGGCCAGCCTCCCGTCGAAGAAGTCGGTTGCCATGGCCACGCAGAAGACCGCGGTCGCCCAGTAGTCGTGGTTGGGGAAGTCCCAGGCGAACAGGACGACCACGATCGGCACCGACGCTGCGCGCGCGACGGTGAGCTTGTCGGCCGCCGTGAGGCTCACGGCGTGGAGAATACGGCCCGCTCATGTTCGACAAGGTTCTGGTCGCCAACCGAGGGGAGATCGCGATCCGCGTCTTCCGCACGCTGCGCGAGCTCGGAGTCGGTGCAATCGGCGTCTACTCGGAGGGTGACCGGGCCGCGCTGCATGTGGCGTACGCCGACGAGGCGTTCCTGCTCGGGCCGACTCCGGCGGCCGAGAGCTACCTCGCGGTCGACCGCATCCTCGACGCGGCGCAGCGCGCCGGGGCGCAGGCCGTCCATCCCGGCTACGGCTTCCTCGCCGAGAACGCGGCCTTCGCGCGCGCCGTGGAGGACGCCGGCCTCGTCTGGATCGGGCCGCCGCCGGCGGCGATCGAGCTGATGGGGTCGAAGACGGCGGCGCGCACGGCGATGCAGGAGGCGGGCGTGCCGATCATCCCCGGAACGACCGATCCGGTCGGCTCGGTCGACGAGCTGCTCGGGCTCGGTGACGAGCTCGGCTATCCGCTCCTGATCAAGGCTGCGGCGGGCGGCGGCGGCAAGGGCATGGAGGAAGTGCACGACCCCGCGCAGGCGGAGCAGGCGTTCGAGCGGGCGCGGCGGCAGGGCCAGTCGTACTTTGCGAACCCCGATGTCTACGTCGAGAAGCTGATCGTCGATCCGCGGCACGTCGAGGTGCAGGTGTTGGCCGACGCGCACGGGAACGTCGTCCATCTCGGCGAGCGCGACTGCACGATCCAGCGTCGCCACCAGAAACTGATCGAGGAGACGCCGTCGCCGGCGGTCGGCGGGGAGTTGCGGCAGCGGATCGGTGCGATCGGCGCCGAGGCCGCACGGGCCTGCGGCTACCGCTCGGCCGGGACGATCGAAGGGCTGCTCACGCGTGACGGCGACTACTTCTTCATGGAGATGAACACGCGCATCCAGGTCGAGCACACGGTCACCGAGATGGTGACGGGGCTCGACCTCGTGCGCGAGCAGATTCTCGTCGCGCTCGGCGAGCCGTTGTCGGTCCGGCAGGAGGACATCGAGCTGCGCGGCCATGCGATCGAGTGCCGGATCAACGCGGAGGACGCGGCTCGCGGCTTCCTCCCGGCACCGGCGCCTGTCACCGGGTACCGCGAGCCGGCGGGGCCGGGTGTGCGCGTCGACTCCGGCGTCGCCGCCGGCTACGAGGTCTCCACCGCGTACGACCCGATGGTCGCCAAGCTCATCGTGCATGGCGTCGACCGCGAGCACGCCCGGCGGCGGATGCTGCGCGCGCTCGACGAGTTCTGGATCGAAGGGCCGACGACGCTGATCGGGTTCCACAAGGCGTTGCTCTCGCATCCCTGCTTCGTCGCCGGGGAGACGTGCCACGGCGTCGTGGAGTCCGAGGAGCTGTCGGCTCGGGCCGCCGAGCTCGGCGCGGCGCCACCGATCCCAAGTAACCGTCTGTTACAAGGCAAGGCAGGTCCGGACGGGCGGGTGGTCGAGCGCGTGCGCACGGTCGAGGTCGACGGGCGGAGGTTCGAGGTTCGCCTGTCGGAGCCCGAGCCGGAGTGGCGCGCGCTGGCGCGGCGGCGGCGGGAGCGAGTGCGACAGAGCGCCGCCGGTCCGGGCGGCGCTGACGCGGTCGTCTCGCCGATGCAGGGCACCGTCCTCGCGGTTCGGGTGGCGGACGGAGAAGAGGTGGAACCGGGGCAGGTGATCTGCGTCGTCGAGGCGATGAAGATGGAGAACGAGGTGCAGGCCCAGCGTGCCGGCACGATCCGCAGCCTCGACGTCGAGCCGGGCGAGCCGGTCACGACGGGCCAGGTCATCTGCACGATCGAGGCCTAACGATTTCCTAAACGGCGGGGGCAATCCGCGGTCCTCCGGCGGGCGTAGACACCGGCGTACCCAGCAGGAGGAGAACAATGCGAAAGATCGTCCTAGGCAGCGTGTTCGCGATCGCCCTCGCAGCAGCCGGCGTCGCCGCGGCCGCCGCTGTCACACATCGGAGCTCAAGCTCGCTCGTCTCGGGCAAAGCCACCGCGGGCCGAGTCACGCTCCACACGACGAAGGTCGGCAAGGTGCTCGCGACGAGCTCGGGCCGGACGCTCTATCTCTTCATGGCGGACAAGCACGGTCGCAGTGCCTGCTACGGCAAGTGCGCCACCGACTGGCCGCCGCTCATGAAGAAGGGCAAAGTCAGCGCCAGCACGGGCGTCAAGGCCAAGCTCTTCGGCACCACGAAGCGGAAGAACGGCAAGCTCCAGGTGACCTACAAGGGGCACCCGCTCTACCTGTTCTTCCTCGATCACGGGGCCGGGCAGATTGCCGGCCAGGGCCAGAACTTCTTCGGCGGCAAGTGGTTCGTCCTCTCCGCGGCAGGCAAGGCGATCAAGAAGTCGCCGTCCGCGGGCGGAGGGACGACGACGGGAGGAACCTCGACGTACACCGTCCCCGGTTATCCCTAGAAGCGCAGAGGCTCGAACTGCGCGGTCCACCGGCGTCGCGTCGTTAGTGTCCGGCGCCGGTGGACCTTTACGAGTACCAGGGCAAGGATCTCTTCCGGCGAGTCGGGATCCCGGTCTCCGCTGGACGGCTCGCGGCTACGCCCGAGGAGGCGCGCGACGCGACCGAGCAACTCGGCGGCCCCGTCGTCGTCAAGGCGCAGGTACTGACCGGCGGCCGCGGCAAGGCAGGCGGCGTCAAGCTCGCCGACGATCCCGCGGACGCCGAGGCGAAGGCACGCGACATCCTCGGCCTCGACATCCGAGGCCACGTCGTCCGCACCGTTTGGATCGAAAAGGCTTCCGATATCGAGCGCGAGTACTACCTCTCGATCACCTTCGACCGCGGCGCGAAGCAGCCGCTCTTCATGTTCACGACGCAGGGCGGCGTCGAGATCGAGCAGGTGGCGGAGGAGAACCCCGACGCGCTCGTCCGGCTCCACGTCGATCCGCTCGAGGGCTTCCAGCCGTGGGTCGCGCGGCGGCTTGTCTACGGCGGCGGCGTCGAGGATCCGTCCGAGCAGAAGCAGATCGCCGCGATCGTCGAGAAGCTCTACCGCGCCTTCGTCGAGTTCGACGCGATGCTCTGCGAGATCAACCCGCTGATCGTGACGCCGGAGGGCGAGGTGAAGGCGCTCGACTCGAAGTTCACGGTCGACGACAGCGCGCTGCCGCGGCATCCCGACATCGCGGAGTGGCGCGACCCGACCGCCGCGGATCCGATCGAGACGTTCGCGCGCGAGAAGGGCGTCACGTACGTGAAGCTCGACGGCAGCGTCGGCGTGCTCGCGAACGGCGCCGGCCTCGGCATGTCAACGGTTGACGTCGTCGCGCACGCGGGCGGGCGTCCCGCCAACTTCTGCGACCTCGGCGGCGGTGGCAGCGCGGAGGGCGTCGTCGACGCGCTCGAGGTGATCACGCGCGACGAGCAGGTGCGCTCGATCTTCTTCAACATCTTCGGCGGCATCACGCGCTGCGACGAGGTCGCCCGCGGAATCCTCGCTGCGCTCGAGCAGCTCGACATGTCGCGCTACCCGATCGTCGTCCGACTCGACGGGACGAACGCCGAGGAGGGCCGCCAGATCCTGGCCGACGCCGGGCGCGAGAACATCCATCCCGAGGCGACCATGCTCGACGGTGCCCGGCGCGCGGTGGAGCTGGCGAAGTGACGGACGTCTGGAACGAGCGGGCGGAGGCGTACCGCCAGAGCCAGACGCACGCGACGGGTGACGACCTCGACCTCGTCGTGGCCTGGTGCGAGCCCGCTTCCGGCGTGAACGTGCTCGACGTCGCCACGGGCGGCGGCCACGTCGCGCGGCGTCTGCGCGAGGCGGGCGCGAAGGTCGTCACCGTCGACGCGGCGCCCGGCATGGAGCCCGACGTCCTCGCGCCGGCCGACCATCTCCCGTTCGCCGACGCGAGCTTCGACGTCGTCGCCTGCCGCATCGCCGCGCACCACTTCCCGGACGTGCTCGCCGCCGTGAAGGAGATGGCGCGCGTGGCTCGCGACCGGGTCGTGATCTGCGACAACACGTTCACGAGCGAAAGCGCGGAGGAGGCGGACCGGCTGCGCGATCCGAGCCACGTCCGCAACTACGGAGTCCCCGAGTGGCGCACGTTCTTCGAGCTGGCCGGACTCGAGGTCGCCGACGAGGCCTTCATGGTGCGCGACACCGACTTCGACGACTGGCTCGACCGCACCCAGACCCCGGAGGACGCGCGCCCGCGCGTGCGCGAGTTGCTCGACGGCCGGATCAGCGATGGACGGCTCGAGCTCCCGACCGTCGTCCTCAAAGGAACGAAGGCGGCTTAGTGGCGATCATCCTCGACAGCGAAACGCGTCTCGTCGTCGCCGGCCTGACCGGCTCGGAGGGCCGCTTCCACGGCCTCCGCAACCGCGCCTACGGCACGAACCTCGTCGCCGGCGTCACGCCGGGCAAGGGCGGACAGGACGTGGAAGGCGTCCCGGTCTTCGACACCGTCGCCGAGGCGGTCGACGAGGCCGGCGCGAACACCTCGCTGATCTTCGTCCCGGCCCGCTTCGCCGTCGACGCGATCTACGAAGCTGTCGACGCGGGCATCGCGACCGTGATCTGCATCACCGAGCACATCCCGGCGCACGACATGCTGCGCGCGTACACGTACTTCCGCGGCCAGGGCACGACGATGATCGGCCCCAACTGCCCGGGCGTCCTCTCGCCGGGCAAGGCGAACGCGGGGATCATCCCGGCCGAGATCTTCAGCGAGGGGAGTGTCGGGCTCGTCTCGCGTTCGGGGACGCTCACGTACCAGATCGGCCACGAGCTCACGCAGCTCGGTCTCGGCAACTCGACGATCGTCGGCATTGGCGGCGATCCCGTCGTCGGCTCGTCCTTCGTCGACGTGATCGAGAAGTTCGAGGCCGACGAGCAGACGGAGCTGATCGTCCTCGTGGGCGAGATCGGCGGCGACGAGGAGGAGAAGGCCGCGGCCTACGTCGCCGAGCACGTGACGAAACCGGTGCTCGCGTACATCGCCGGCTTCTCCGCGCCGCCAGGCAAGACGATGGGCCACGCGGGCGCGATCATCTCCGGCTCCTCGGGCACGGCCCAGGGCAAGAAAGAGGCGCTCGAGGCCCGCGGGATCGCGGTCGGCACGACCCCGACCGAGGTCGCGCAGATGGTCGCCGAGCGCATGAAGTCGCAGTAGCCGGGCTCGCGGTTACGCTCCGAGCATGATCTCGTTCGCCCGCGGAGTTCCGGCGCCCGAGTGCCTCGCCGTCGACGAGCTCGCCGACTGCGCCCGCGCGGCGCTCGAGCGCGACGGCCACGCGATCCTCAGCTACGGACCCGGCGGCGGCTACGGCCCGCTGCGCGAGTTGCTCGCGGAGCAGCACGGGGTCGAGCCGGCCCGCATCGTGATCACGAGCGGCTCGCTGCAGGGCTTCGTCTTCCTCGCCGAGCGGCTGGCCCGCGGCAAGCGCGTCCTGGTCGAGGCTCCGACCTACGACCGGCCGCTCAAGATCCTCACCCGCCTCGGCGCCGAGATCGTGACCGTGCCGATGGACGAGGACGGACTGATTCCCGACGAGCTTCCGGAGGGCGACTTCGCGTTCCTCTACACGATCCCGACCTTCCAGAACCCGAGCGGGAGGACGCTGTCGGTCGAGCGGCGCCGCCGGCTCGCGGAGCTCGCCGCCGAGCGGAACCTGCTCGTGCTCGAGGACGATCCGTACGGTCTCGTCCGCTACGACGGCGAGCCGCTTCCGAGCGTGTTCGAGCTGGCGGGCGGAGAGCAGATCGCGTACTGCTCGTCGTTCTCGAAGACGGTCGCACCCGGCGTGCGCGTCGGTTGGTACGTCCTGCCGCCGCAGCTCGCCGCCGAGATCGAGGCGCTGGCGGTCTCGACCTACATCTCGCCGCCGTACCTGTCGCAGGCGACGGTGCTCGAGTTCCTGCGACGAGAGAGCTTCGGCCCGAACCTCGAGCGGGTCAACGGCCTCCTGCGCGAGCGGCGGGACGCGATGCTCGAGGCGCTCGCACGCGAGCTGCCCGAGGACGCGAGCTGGACACGGCCGGACGGCGGCTACTTCGTCTGGGTCGAGCTCCCGTCAGGCCCGCCGTGCAGCGAGCTGCTCGCGGAGGCGGAGGAGGCCGGCGTCACCTTCGTCCAGGGAGCCGACTTCTTCCCTGGCGGACGAGGCGGCGAGCACTCGCTGAGACTCGCCTTCAGCTTCGTCTCGCCCGAGGAGATCGCCCAGGGCGTGTCAGTGCTCGGGGGTCTCATGCGAGCGGCGGCGCCGGCGGCGCTCTAGCTGCGCGAGCAGGATCCCGCCGAGCAGCCCGACTCCGAGCGCCAGCAGGATCACCCAGACGAGCGAGACGCTCGTGGTCGCGAGCACGAAGTGCACGCTCACCTGCTTCCGGTTCTCGAGCACGAAGGCGATCGCGTACGCGACGAGCAGGCCGAGGACGATCAGCCGCAGGTACAGGCGCGGCTGCCAGCGATCGCTGACCTCGCCGGTGTCGAGCTTGGGGCGGCGCACGCGCACGCCGGCATCCTACGAGCGGCTAGGCCGCAGCGTGGGCGGCGAGAGCGCGCGGCACGAGGCGCGGCTGGGGCGGTGGGGCAAGCGTTCCTACCGACTGGACGCGGAACGTCGGGCAGATCGTCTCGCCGGGAAGGGCACAGAGTCCGGCGCGCCGGAAATAGCAATCCGCGCACGTTGGCTTGGACCGTTTGCTCATCGTCCTCTTTGCTCTAGGAAGTACGGGCCGCTCTCGAGGTGCGATGATAGGCGCAGAAGCCGCAGGCGCAAGCGTTGTCGCAGACGAAAACTGACGAATTTCCGCGAGTTTCGGACGACCGAAAACCGACGCTTTCTACTGCGCGGGCGGGAGCGTTGCCAGTGCGCGCAACGCCTGGTTGAAGGTGCGGACCGGAATGATGCGCAGCGGTCCGGCGTAGCGGCGCGCGACCCGCGCGTTGTCGCCTGCCGGTACGAGGAAGACGTCGGCTCCGGCCATCCGCACTCCGTACGTCTTCTGCTTCACGCCGCCGATCGGAGCGACCGCTCCGTTGAGCTCCATCTCGCCGGTCGCGGCCACACGATGACCGTGCAGGACGTTGCGGCCGAGCTTCTGCATCACCTCGAGCGCGAAGGCAAGGCCGGCTGAAGGCCCGCCGATGCCGCTGGCGTCGATCGAGACGCGGCGCGGCAGCCTGATCGTCGCGGACTGGTTGGGCGCGAACCCGACGAGCGCCCGGGTCGGGTCGCCCGGTGTGGGGATCGTGCGGATGCGGATCGTCCGGGAGTGCGCGCCTCGGCGCACCCGCAGCACGACGACGTCCCCGGGCTTCACGTGCGCAAGCGCGCCGCGCAGCGCGGCGATCGTGGGGGTCGGCACGCCGTCGACGGAGGCGATCACGTCCATCGGCTGGAGGTTGCACGGCGCGTGCGTGCCTGCGATCAGCTGTGAGACGACGACCCCCGTCGGCTTGACGACGACGTGGTAGCCGAGCTTCCGCAGGGCGACGGCGGCCGCGACCCGTTGCGAGAAGGCCATCTCCTCCAATTGCGCGGCCTCCGCCTGGGCGGCCGAGGCGCAGGGAGGGACGACGTCGCCGGCGGGCTCGAGCGTGCCGTGGGGGTGGATCCACGGGAAAAGCGCCTCGAGCTCGCTCGCGCGACGCTCCACGACGTCGACGAAGTAGAGCGTCCCGGACTTCACGGGACGGGCGCCCTGCACCTTGACCAGTGGCGACACCGGGTGGGCGACGTCGGGGAGGAGGATGTACTTCTCGGATGGGACCGTGAAGAGGATCAGCCCGGTGACCACGAGGAGGACGACGACTCCGCCCACCACGTGCCACGGTTTCAGGTGGCGCCTCAAAACAGGAACCGCTTCAGTCCGCCGTCGACGACGAGGGTCTGGCCGGTGACGTAGCGAGCGCGCTCCGAGGCGAGGAAGCAGACGACGTCCCCGAACTCCCGGGGGGTTCCCCAGCGCCGCAGGCCGATCTCTTCGAGCTGCTCCTCGGTCGGGCCGTCCGGATAGAGCTCGTCGAGCCTGGCCGTCGCGATCCGTCCCGGCGCGACGCAGTTGACGGTGATCCCCTTCGGGCCGACCTCGCGGCTCAGCGTCTTCAGCCAGCCGGTGAGCGCGGGCCGGAAGGTGTTCGACAGCGCGAGATGCGTCGTCGGCTCCTGGGCGGCGAGCGACGTGATCGCGACGATCCGTCCGGCCGGGCTGCGCTCGAGGTGCTCGAGGCAGAGGCGGACGAGCGTCACCGCCGGTCGCAGGAGGAGCCGGTAGGCGGACTCGAGCGACGTCTCGTCGGCATCCCGCGCGCTCCCCGGCGGCGGTCCGCCCCCGTTCCAGACGAGGACGTCGAGACCGCCGAAGCGCTCGACCGCGGTCGACACCGCGCGCTCGAGGTGGCTGTCCTCTTGCACGTTGCCGGCGACCGCGACGCCGCGGAGGCGAGCCGCGTGCTCCGCGAGGTCCTCCGCCCGGCGGGCGAAGAGGACGACGTTGGCTCCCTCCTCGGCCAGTGCCTCGGCGCTCGCGAGGCCGAGGCCGGACGAGGCGCCGCAGACGAGCGCCGTCCGGCCGCTCAGTCCGAGATCCACGACTCCGGCAACTGTCCGGAGCTCGCGACGACGCGGGTGGTCATCCCGCCCCGGGCGGCGAACTCGCCCTCGACCTCGACGAAGCGCGGCGCTCCGTCGGCGACGAGCCGCTCGAGCACCTCGTTCACGACCTCCTCCTGGAAGATCTTCCGCTCGCGGAACGACGTCAGGTAGTCGCGGAGCGACTTGAGCTCGTAGAGCCTCTCGTCGGGGACGTAGCGGATCGTGAGCTCGCCGAAGTCGGGCCCGTCTGTGAGCGGACAGATCGAGGTGAACTCCGGCGCACCGAGCTCGACGAGGTAGTCGCGCCCGCGGAACCGGTTCTCGATCGTCTCGAGCAACTCGGACTCAGGAGGAGAGCACGCCGACGACGTCGCGGACCGCCTCGGCGCTGCGGTCGAGCGCCCCGCGCTCCCCGTCGGAGAGCTCGAGCTCGACGACCTCCTCGATGCCGCCCGCGCCGAGCTTCACCGGCACGCCGATGTAGAGGCCGTCGATTCCGTACTCACCTTCGAGCAATGCGGTGCAGGGGAGGACGCGCTTCTGGTCGAGGAGGATGGCGTCGACCATCTCCGCGATCGCCGCGCCGGGCGCGTACCAGGCCGAGGTGCCGAGCAGCTGCACGATCTCGCCGCCGCCCTTCGCGGTGCGCTCGACCATCGATTGGATCCGCTCCTCGGAGACGAGCTTGCGCAGAGGGACGCCGCCGACCGTCGCGGTCGAGACGACGGGGACCATCTGGTCGCCGTGGCCGCCGAGCACGAGCGCCTGCACGTCGCGGACGCTGGCTCCCGTCTCCCACGCGATGAAGGTGCGAAAGCGCGCCGTGTCGAGGATCCCGGCCTGGCCGAAGACCCGCTCCTTCGGGAAGCCCGAGACGCTCTTCGAGACATGGCACATCGCGTCGAGCGGGTTCGAGAGGATGACGATGATGCAGTCGGGGCTTTGGGCCACGATCTGCTCGGTCACCGAGCCGACGATCTTCTCGTTCGTGGTCACGAGATCGTCGCGCGACATACCGGGCGAGCGCGGCAGGCCGGCGGTGATCACGACGACGTCCGAGCCGGCCGTCTCCTCGTAGGAGTTCGTGCCGGAGATCCGCGGCTCGAAGCCGAGCACCGGGCCCATCTGGTTCAGGTCCAGCGCCTTCCCCTGCGGCAGCCCTTCCTTGATGTCGGTCAGAACGACGTCTGCGTAGTCGCGCTCCGCAAGGAGGTGCGCTGCGGTCGCGCCGGTGGCGCCGGCGCCGACGATCGTGATCTTCCGTCTCATACCGGGATCTCAGCCTCCAGCTTCTCGATGACCGCGTCCGCGACCTCGCTCGTTCCGACGGCGGTCGGGTCGTCGCGGCTCGGCTTCATGTCGTAGGTGACGCTCTTCCCCTCGTCGATGACCCTGGCGATCGCCTGTTCGAGCCGATCGGCCGCGTTGCGCTCGTCGAGATGGCGGAGCATGAGAACGCCCGAGAGCATCTGCGCGATCGGGTTGACCTTGTTCTGGCCGGCGTACTTCGGCGCGGAGCCGTGGGTCGGCTCGAAGACGGCGACCGTCTCCCCGTAGTTCGCGCCGGGCGCGACCCCGAGCCCGCCGATCATCCCCGCCGCGAGGTCGGAGAGGACGTCGCCGTAGAGGTTCGGCAGGACGAGCACGTCGTACTCCTCGGGCCGCTGGACGAGCTGCATGCACATGTTGTCGACGATCCGGTCGTCGAACTCGACGTCCGTGTTCTCGGCGGCGACCTCACGCGCGACGCGCAGCCAGAGCCCGTCCGTGAACTTCATGATGTTCGCCTTGTGCACCGCCGTCACCTTGCGGCGGCCGTTGCGGCGCGCGTAGTCGAACGCGAACTCGAAGATGCGGCGCGTTCCCGTGACGGAGATGGGCTTGATCGAGATGCCCGCGTCGTTGTGGCGGAGCCGCCCGCCGCGCGCCTCGATCCACTCGATCAGCTCGGCGGCCTCCGGCGTCCCCTGCTCGTACTCGATTCCGGCGTAGAGGTCTTCGGTGTTCTCGCGCACGATGATCAGGTCGACGTCGTCGAAGCGGCTGCGAACGCCGGCATAGCTCTTGCACGGGCGCACCTGCGCGTACATGTCGAGCTCCTTGCGCAGCGCGACGTTGACCGAGCGGAAGCCGCCGCCGACGGGTGTCGTGATCGGCCCCTTGAGCGCGACACCCGTCTCGCGGATTGCGTCGAGGACGTCGGGCGGCAACGGGTTGCCGCCGTGCTTCTCCATCACGTCCGCGCCGGCTTCGCGTACGTCCCACTCGAGCTCGACGCCGGTCGCCTCGAGAACGCGGCGCGTGGCCTCTGTCAGCTCGGGCCCCGTGCCGTCGCCGGGGATGAGGACGACCCTGTGCGCCATCGCGGGCGAGCGTAGCGGAGCCGCATCGAAGGGGCGCGCAGTTACGCTGCGCCGATGACGCTCGCCGAGGCAGCCGCGCAGGCCGACGAGCTCGCCGAGAGCGGAGCCGCGCAGGATCTCGCCGCGCTGCGGGGCGAGTGGGACGACGAGCTCGAGGCGTCGGCGCGCAGCTCGGACTTCCGCGAACGGGCGCTCGCGTTCCGCGCGATCGGCCTCTTTCGCTGGCGCGCGAAGGAAGAGCTGCTTCGCCGCGGTCTCGACGACGGGAGCCCGGCGGCGCGCGGCTCCGCGCTTCTCTCGCTCGAGCTGCTCTCCCGCGACCATCCGAGCACGGTCAACTCGGTGCGGCCGCTGCTGCACAAGATGGTCTCTGACGAGGACGAGAACTCCGCCGTGCGCCGGCTCGCGGTGCTGGCGCTGAAGAACGGCTCGGCGCAGCGCGACACGATCGTGCTGCTCGAAGGCCTCGCGGTCGACGACGGTGCTGACGGCGACCTGCGCCGGGCAGCCGGGACCGTTGCGCAGGGCTTGAAGCGGAAGGCGCAGGAAAAGCGCTAGCGAGCTAGCCCGCGCAGCTGGGGCAGACGCGGGAACGGATCTCCCTCCCGCAGGACGGGCAGACGCGCTTGCGCCGGCGGTGTTCGAGGGCGCTCTTGTGCAGGCCGGCGCTGATCATCAGCCAGCCGGCCGCCAGGGTGGACACGGCAGCGATTGCGCCGTGTGGATCGAGGTGCATCTCTACTTCCTTGCTCGTGGTGCGTCCTTCAAACGGCGGGCATGCGGGTGTGCCTGGAAGTACAACTCACGCCGCCTGCGATCGGATACGTGCGTGTACAGCTCCGTGGTGGAGAGATCGGCGTGGCCGAGCATTTCCTGAACAGCGCGAAGGTCGGCGCCTCCCTCGAGCAGGTGAGTGGCGAACGAGTGCCGCAGGAGGTGCGGATGAATGCGCTCCGGCTCGAGCCCGGCCTTCGCGGCCAGGCGGCGCAGGACGAGAAAGACGCCGGCGCGGGTGAGCGGGCCGCCGTGCGCGTTGAGGAACAGCTCCTGCCGGTGCCGCCGGTCGAGGTACGGACGACCGCGGGAGAGGTAGCGGCGCACGGCGTCCGCGGCTTCCCTTCCGATCGGCACGACCCGCTCCTTGCTCCCCTTGCCGAAGGCTCGGACGAGACGGTTCTCGAGGTCGACCGACTGCCGGTCGAGCGCGACCGCCTCGCTCACGCGGAGGCCGGCGCCGTAGAGGAGCTCGCCGAGTGCGCGGTTGCGGTGGTCGAGCGGCGTCGTCCCCGCTGCGGCGTCGAGGAGGCGTTCGACCTCGGCCGGAGACAGCGTGCGCGGCAGCGTGCGCCGGCGCTTCGGTAGTTCGACGTTTGCCGCGGGGTTGTCCGTGCGCGCGCCCAGGAGCACCTGGTGGCGGAAGAAGGAGCGGACCGCGGCGAGCCTGCGCGCGACGGTCGTCGCCGCGAGGCCGTCGGCGCGGAGCCGCGCCACGTAGGCGGCGAGGTCGTCGCTACTCGCGTCGGCGGGCGAGCGGCCGAGCCACTCGGTCAGCTGTGCGAGGTCACGGCGGTAGGCCTCCACCGTGCGAGGCGCGAGACGTGCGGCGGCCAGGGCGAGGAATCCCTCGACGGCCGGATCCGGCTGCTCCCGTCTCGTCACGGGCGCTGACTTCGGCCCGGGCCGCCCTACGCCTGCTCGAATGCCTGGGTGGAGCGCCGCCACGTCATGGTCTACGGGTTCGTCCAGGGTGTCGGATTTCGCTTCGCGGTCGAACGGGAGGCGAGGTCTCGCGGCGTGGCGGGCTGGGTGCGCAATCGCTCCGACGGGACGGTCGAGGCCGTCTTCGAGGGCGAGCTCGAGGACGTGGAGTCGCTCGTCGCCTTCTGCCGGCGGGGCCCACGGGGCGCGGAGGTCGACCGCGTCGACGTGGCGTCGGAGTCACCCGAGGGCCTGGTCGGCTTCCGCGTCACGGGCTAGAAACGGCTCGGCTCCCGCCCAGACGATCTCGCCACGGGCGAGATCCAGATCCTCGACCTCCTCCCGGCGCAAGCGGGCGGCGAGACGCTCGCCGTTGCCGTCGACGAGGTCGACACGGGCGTCGGCGCCGAGAACGGCGATTCGCTCGATCTCCACTTCCACGGCGCCGTCGCCCGGCCAGCGGCGGAGCACAACCTCGTGGGGTCGCACGAGCCGCTCACCCAGACGCACGGCGTCGCCGACGAAGCGCAGGACGAACTCCGACGCCGGCGAGTCGTAGAGTTCGGCCGGCGCGCCGACCTGCTCGAGATGTCCGTGGTCGAAGACGGCGACCCGGTCGGCGACCTCCATGGCCTCCTCCTGGTCGTGGGTGACGAAGACCGTCGTCACGTGTACTTCCTCGTGGAGGCGCCGCAGCCAGTCGCGCAGCTCGGCGCGTACGCGGGCATCGAGCGCGCCGAACGGCTCGTCGAGCAGAAGCACGCGCGGCTTCGCCGCCAGAGCACGGGCGAGAGCCATCCGCTGGCGCTGACCACCCGAGAGCTTGGATGGATAGCGGTCGGCGAAGCCCTGGAGCTGCACGAGCTCCAGCAGCTCGTCGACCCGCTCCCGGATCTCCGCCTTCGGACGCTTGCGGATCGAGAGCGCAAAGCCGACGTTGTCGCGCACCGTCATGTGCTTGAACGCCGCGTAGTGCTGGAAGACGAAGCCGACGTCGCGTCGCTGCGGCGCAAGCTTGGTCGCATCCTCGCCCGAGAGCAGGACTTCGCCGGAGTCGGGGCGCTCGAGCCCGGCCACGATGCGCAGCAGGGTCGACTTGCCGGAACCGCTCGGTCCGAGCACAGCGGTGAGCGAACCCTCGGGGATCTCGAGCGACACGTCGTCGAGGGCGACGAATGACCCGAAGCGCTTCGTGATCTGGCGGGCCTCGATCGACATCTAGAGCGCCTCCTCTTTCGGCTTGGTGAGCGTCATCAGGACGAGGACGGCGACGGCGATCAGGGCCAGGACGACCGAGATCGCGTACGCGCCCGAAGTCTGGAAGTTCTGGACCAGGTCGTCGACGCGTGTCGTCGCCGTCTCCGTTTGTCCCTCGATGCGGCCCGAGACGACCGCGACCGCCCCGTACTCGCCGAGGCAGCGTGCTGTCGTGAGGATCACGCCGTAGATCACGGCCCAGCGGATCGAGGGCAGGGTGATGCGCCAGAACCGCTGCCAACGCGTTGCGCCGAGCGTCGCGGCGGCCTGCTCCTGCTCGTTGCCGAGCTCGCGGAGCGTCGGGATGACCTCGCGGGCGACGAACGGGACCGAGACGAAGATCGTCGCGAGCACGATCGAGGGCAGTGCGAACAACACCCTGATCCCGTGGCCCTGGAGCCACGGCCCGAACCAGCCGTTGATGCCGTAGAGGAGGTACAGCGCCAGTCCGACCACCACTGGTGAGACGGCGAGCGGAAGGTCGATGAACGCGTTCAGGATGCCCTTGCCACGAAAGCGGCGGCGCACAATCGCGAGCCCGCAGAGCACGCCGAAGACCGTGTTGAGGGGGACGGCGATGGCCGCCGCGATCAGCGTGATCTTGAAGGCGTGCACCGTGAGGGGATCGGACAGGGCCTGCCAGACCGGCTCGAGGCCGTTCTGGAACGTGCGGTAGAAGACCATCGCGAGCGGCGCGAGCAGGACGATCAGGAGGTAGAGGAGCGCCACCCCGCGCAGGGCGATCCGCCTAGGCACGTTCGTGCCTCGTGACGAAGAAGCGCAGGACACCGACGGCGAGGAGCAGCACGAAGGCCGCAGCCAGGAGCAGCATCGCGACCGCTGCGGCATCAGAGCTCTCTCCGTCCTGGATCAGGTTGAAGACGTAGATCGACGCGACCGTGTTGTGGACGGTGGCGCCTGCGATGAGGACGAGCGAGCCGATCTCGCCGAGCGCGCGGGCGAGAGCGAGGACGGAGCCGGAGAGAATTCCGGGCAGGATGTTCGGCAGGACGATCCGCCGGAAGACGGTGAGCTGGCCGGCGCCGAGCGACCGCGCGGCCTCCTCCATCTCGACGTCGAGCTCGATCAGCACGGGCTGCACCGTTCGGATGACGAACGGGAGCGTGACGAAGCAGAGGGCGAGCACGATCGCCCCGCGTGTGAAGGCGAGGTGGATCCCGACCGGCGAGTCGGGGCCGTAGAGCGCCAGCAACGTCAGGCCGGCGACGATCGTCGGCAATGCGAACGGAAGGTCGATGACCGAGTTGACGATCGACTTCCCGCGGAAGTCGTCGCGAACGAGTACCCAGGCCGTGATCGTGCCGAGCACGCCGTTGATGAGGACGACGACGATCGCCGCCCCGAACGTCAGCTTCAGCGCTGCGACCGCGTCGGGATTCGAGATCGCCTGCCAGAACCCCTGTGTCCCGCTCTTCTTCGCCTCCCAGAAGAGCGCGGCAAGCGGCAGCACCACGATGACGAGCAGGTACGTCGAGATGACGCCGACGGACAAGGCCGTACTGGCCCGTCCGCCGGCGTGGATCCTGCGTGGCGGCGCCGCAGCGGACGCTGTCGCGGCACTAATGGGTGGGGCCTCCGACCGCCCGCTCGATGGAGACCATCCGGCCGGTGTCGAGGTCGAACCAGACCTTGTTCACCTTGAGCCAGCCGCCGAAGAGCTTGTCCCGGATGTTGAACGTCGGGCCGGTGTTGTACTTCTTGCGCCAGGTTGCGAGGTCGGGGCTCTTCAGGACCGACTTCACGACCGGCCGGTAGCCGTTGGCGGCGAAGATCTTCTGCTGCTTCGGCGCGTGGACGTACTTGATGAACGCCTTGGCCGCAGAGGACGCGCTCTTCGTCGGCACCATCGGCAGCTGGATCAGCATCGTCGGCTTGGGGACGACGAGCTTCCCCTGTTTGCCGGCGGCGAAGGCGGCGTACGCCTCGCTCTCGTAGGTGATGAGGACGTCGCCCTGGCCGGCGAAGAACGCGCTTGCAGCGCTGGAGCCGGACGAGGGCTGCGCGACGACGTTCTTGAACAGCTTCGTCACGAACTGCACGGCCTGCTTGTTGTTCAGGCCCGACTTCCGCGCCTGGCCGTAGGCCGCGAGCACGTTCCACTTCGCCGAGCCCGATGGGAACGGATCCGGGGTCACGACCTGCACTCCCGGCTTTGTCAGGTCCTTCCAGGTGTGGATGTGCTTCGGGTTGCCGGGGCGCACCACGAAGGCGACCACGGAGTTCGCGGCGATCCCTGTATTCGGCGCCTTGGTCCAGCTCTTGGAGACGAGGCCGGCGTCGACGATCGTGTCGACGTCGAGCCCGGTCGAGAGGAAGGCGACGTCGGCCGGCTGGCCGGCGGCGATGGCCTTGGCCTGCGAACCCGATGGGCCGTACGACTGGCTGAAGGAGACGCCCTGTCCCGCGGACGTGTGGCCGAAGCGCGAGATCAGCTTCCCCATCACCGCCTTCGGGGTGGAGTAGGCGACAAGGTTCACCGTCGTACCTGCCTTCCTCGCCTGCGCAGCGCTCGCGAAGCCAAAGACGACGGGCAGGGTCAGTGCTACGAGGAGAAGCTTCCGCATCTGGGTCCTTTCTGGGAAGACCTACAGATCTAGTAGGTATTTGCCTGGCTGATTATTGCCATAAGCAAACCCATTGCGCAAACGGCAACGTCTTAGCTTTTTGTAACGAGGTCCGCGAGCGTCGTCTGCTCGAGCACGCCGCGGATCTGCGTGCGCAGGTCGAGCCAGACCTCGCGCAGACCGGCGGCAGCACCGTCGTACGCCAGCTCGTCCGGTCGGACGCCGCGCACGGTGGCGATCGGCCCCTCGAGCTCGCGGATCACCTCCGCGATAGAGATCTCCTCCGCGGGGCGTGCCAGCTGGTAGCCGCCTTCGGCTCCGCGCTGGCTCGCGACGAGGCCGGCGCTGCGTAGCTGCGAGAGGATGCTCTCGAGGAACTTCGGCGGAATGTGCTGGGCCGAGGCCAGCTGCTCGGCCGTCGTCAGTCCGGGCGGCGCTGCGGCGAGCTCCGCCATCGCCCGCAGCGCGTAGTCGACCTTCGCCGAGATCCGCATACCCGCATTCTTCCCTCACGACCGAGGATGCGAGCGGTCGTATACCCGGCGTAAGTGCCGAGGGTCGACATGGCTGTAGATCTGCGTCGTCGAGAGGGAGCTGTGGCCGAGCAGCTCCTGGATGGTCCGGAGGTCGGCGCCGCCACCGAGCAGGTGCGTGGCGAAGGCATGCCGCAGCCGGTGCGGGTGGGGGACGATCCGGCGCAGGGTGCTCGTGTCGAGGCGCCGCCCGCGCGCCGAAAGGAAGAACGCGTCGTTCGCGCCTCGCGCCAACAACGGGCGCCCGTCACGCAGGTAACGGGCCAGCCAGAGTGCCGCCTCCTCGCCGAGCGGCACGACGCGCTCCTTGCCGCCCTTGCCGCGGCGGACGTGCACGAGCTCCTGCTCGAAGTCGACGTCCGCGAGATCGAGCCCGACCGCCTCGGCGCTGCGCAGCCCGGCCGAGTAGACGAGCTCCACGAGCGCGCGATTACGCAACGCGACCGGCCCGTCGCCCTCGAGCGCCTCGAGCGTGCGGTCGATCTCGGCCGCGGCCGGAGCGTCGGGCAGGCGGCGCGCGCGCCGCGGTCCGAGCCGTGCTTCGGGGACGCGCTCCGGACCGAGCGCGTGACGCAGGAACGCGCGGACCGCGGCGAGCTTGCGGCTGATCGTCGTAGCGGCGAGCTTTCTTCCGTGGCGCGCTCCGCCCAGCCAGGCGACGTAGTCGGCGAGGACGCGGACGTCGACCGCGTCGAGGCTCGTGCCGCGGTCCTCGAGCCAGGTGCAGAACTCCCGGACATCGCCGCGGTAGGCGCGCCGGGTGCTCTCGCTCAGCGCGGGCGAGGCGAGGAAGCGATCGGCTGCCGAGCGAGCGTCCACGAAGGACGGTTCGCCGGGCGTCAAGCCTTTCCCTTGCGCTAGCGTCATTTCCGTGATCGCGAAGCACGACGTGCTCGTCGTCGGCGCGGGCTGCGCAGGCATGCGCGCAGCCATCGAGGCGCATGACGCGGGCGCCGACGTCGCGATGATCTCGAAGCTCCACCCGACGCGCTCGCACTCCGGGGCCGCCGAGGGCGGCATCAACGCGGCGCTCGGCAACGCGGCCGAGGACAACGCCGAGATCCACGCCTACGACACCGTCAAGGGCTCGGACTTCATCGGCGACCAGGACGCGATCGAGATCTTCGCCGAGGAAGCGCCGGGCGACATCTTCCAGCTCGAGAACTGGGGCGCCGTCTTCTCCCGCCGCGACGACGGCAAGCTCGCACAGCGCCCATTCGGCGCCGCCGGCTCCCCACGCACCGTCTACTCGGCCGACATCACGGGTCACGTCCTGATCCAGGTGCTCTGGGAGCAGTGCTGCAAGCGCGACATCCCGGTCTACGAGGAGTTCTTCGCCTGGCAGCTCGTGGAGAACGACGGCCGGTGCCAGGGAGTGGTGTGCTGGGATCTCCTGCACGGCGGGCTCAAGACGGTCGGCGGCAAGACGGTCGTGCTCGCGACCGGCGGCGCGGGCAGGCAGTACCGCGTGACGACGAACGCGTACGCCTGCACCGGCGACGGGATGGCGATGGCTCTCCATGCCGGGCTGCCGCTCAAGGACATGGAGTTCATGCAGTTCCATCCGACGACGCTGTATCCGACCGGGATCCTGCTCACCGAGGGGATCCGTGGCGAGGGCGGGTATCTGATCAACAAGGACGGCGAGCGCTTCATGAAGCGCTACGCGCCGAACGCACTCGAGCTCGCCTCGCGCGACGTCGTCTCCCGCTCCGAGCAGACGGAGATCGACCAGGGCCGCGGCATCGACGGAAGCGTCCTCCTCGACATGCGCCATCTCGGCGCCGAGCGGATCATCGAGCGGCTGCCGGGCTCGCGCGAGCTGGCGATGACGTACGCGGGCATCGACCCGATCTACGATCCGGTGCCGGTGCGGCCGGGTGCGCACTACCACATGGGCGGGGTGGAGACAGACAACGACGGGGCGACGGAGATGACCGGCCTCTACGCGGCCGGCGAGTGCGCCTGCGTCTCGATCCACGGTGCGAACCGGCTCGGAGGCAACTCGCTGATGGAGACCATCACCTTCGGCCGGCGCGCCGGCCGCTCCGCGGCCGAGTGGGCGCTGTCGCACACGACGGTCGAGGTGCCGGAATCGGTCGAGCGCGAGGCCGACGCGCGACTGCGGGAGCTGCTCGACCGCCCAGAGGGCGAGCGGCCGTGGAAGCTGCGCGACGAGCTCGGCAACTCGATGCTCGAGAACTTCGCCGTCTTCCGCACCGAGGAAGGGATGGCGCGGCAGATCGAGATCCTCGACGGCCTCCGCGAGCGCTATCCGAACGTCTACGTCGAGGACAAGGGCGAGGTCTTCAACAGCGATCTGACGCAGGCGATCGAGCTCGGGAACATGCTCGACACCGCCCTCTGCATGGTCACCGCCGGCCTCGTGCGCCGGGAGAGCCGGGGCGCGCACGCGCGGCCACACGACCACCCGAAGCGAGATGACGAGAACTTCCTCCACCACTCGATCACGCGCTGGAAGGACGGCGGCGTCGAGCTCTCGAAGTCGGACGTCCGCTTCACGAAATGGGAACCCCAGGAGCGCACCTACTGATGCAAGTCGCCCTCAAGATCTGGCGCTTCGACTCCGCGACGGGCGACCGCGCGCTACGCGAGTACGAGATCGACGCACCCGAGGAGGCCACGCTCCTCGACTGCCTCGACATCGTCAAGGACCGGCATGACGGCTCGCTCGCCTTCCGCAAGAGCTGCCGGATGATGATCTGCGGCTCGTGCGGGATGCGGATGGACGGCGCAGCCGTGCTCGCGTGCAAGACGCGGATGTACGACATCGCGCAGGAGGGCCGTGTCCCCGTGATCTCCGCGATGGGGAACCTGCCGATCGTCAAGGACCTCGTCGTCGACATGGATCCGTTCTGGGCGAAGTTCAAGGCGATGTGGCCGTGGCTGGAGCCCGGGTACGACCGGCCCGACGACGGCCGCGAGTACCGGATCTCGCAGGAACGGATGAACGTGGTGCACAAGGAGTCGCTCTGCATCAACTGCGGCTGCTGCGTCTCCGAGTGCAACGCGATGGAGTCGGACCCGGAGTTTCTCGGGCCGCAGGCCCTCGCGAAGGGGATGCGCTTCGTCGGCGACCCGCGCGATTCGGCCACTGTGGAGCGCCTCGAGCGGTACAACCAGGAGCACGGCATCTGGGACTGCACCCGCTGCTACTTCTGCAACGAGCGCTGCCCCAAGGGCGTCGACCCGCGGGACGCGATCGCGAAGCTGGGAGCCGAGTCGATCCGTCTCGGCATCGACCGGGACATGGGCGCAAAGCACGCGAAGTGGTTCGTGCGGAGTGCGGAGACGACGGGATGGTTGCGCGAGGAGGAGCTGATTCCGAAGACGCAGGGGTACGTCACGGCGATCAAGCAGCTCAAGTTCGGCGCCAGCCTCGCGCGCCGCGGCAAGGTGCGTCCGGTTCCGGTGCCGCACTCGGCGCAGGACGTCCACGAGGCGCGGAACCTGCGCAAGCTCGTCCGCGAGCAGGACCGGCAGGGAGCGCTCGGCCACGTCCAGGGCGAGCGGGCGCTCGCCCGCCTCGAGCACGGACACGCGGGCGAGTCGCTCGAGGAGATCTACGAGCGGCCGGGCGCGGCACCGCGGCCGTGGCTACCCGAAGTCGAGGAGGAAGCGACGACGTGAGCGCGACCGAGACGCCACTGAAGAGAGTTGCCTACTACAAGGGCTGTCTGGCCTCGCTCTCCGCGAAGGAGCTCGACAGCTCGACGCAGGCTCTCGCGCCCATGGTCGGCCTCGAGCTCGTGGAGCTCGAGGCGGTGACGTGCTGTGGCGCGGGCGATATCCACGAGGCCGAGCCCGACTACTACCTCCACCTCAACGCGCGGATCCTCGCCTACGCCGAGGCCACGGGCTGCGACATGCTCATGACGGTCTGCAACGTCTGCACGCTCAACCTGCGCCAGGCCAACTTCATGCTCCAGGGCGACGCCGACCTGCTCGCGCGGGTCAACGAGAACCTCGTGACCGTGGGTGTTCCGGCCTACTCTGGCAAGGTCGAGGTGCGGCACTTCCTCTGGGAGATAGCCGAGGGGGAGGGCTACGAGAAGCTGAAGGAGGTCGCCCACCGCGGTCTGAAGGGGTTGAAGGTGGCACCGTTCTACGGCTGTCAGATCCTGCGCCCGTCGAAGATCATGGGATTCGAGGATCCCGACCGGCCGTGGTCGCTCGAGCGCATCATCGACGCCTGCGGCGGCGAGGCGATCGACTACCCGGCGAAGGTCAAGTGCTGCGGCTTCCCGATCATCGCGGCGCGAGAGGAGACGGCCCTCGGCGAGATGATCCAGCCCATCGAGCAGGCGATCGAGGCCGGCGCCGACGTGATGGTCACGCCGTGTCCGCTCTGCCACCTCTCGCTCGACGCCTGGCAGCAGAAGCTCGAGGCCTCCACCGGCCGCGCCTTCCAGATGCCGGTGCTTCATCTCGCGCAGCTCGTCGGAGTCGCGGCCGGGCTCGAGGAAGCGGAGTTGAAGTTCAAGCGCCACATCGTCGATCCGCGATCGGCCCTGGAACGGCTCGAAGTCTGAAGCGGCTCGGCTGGGTGGCGGCGGCGGGCCTCGGCTGGGGCCTGCTCGAAGCCGGTTGGGTGCGATTCCGGGAGCTCGAGCTCGAGCTGCCCGGGCTGACACCGGAGCTGGACGGGCTCCGGATCGTGCATCTGTCGGACTTCCACTTCGGCGTGCCGTCGCCGGGAATCGGCGCTTCCTGGCAGGCGGCTGCGTGGGCGCGGGAGCGGAAGCCCGACCTCGTTGCGATCAGCGGCGACCTCCTCACGCATCCGCGCGGCGAGCCGATGCTGCGGCAGCTCGTGCGGATCCTGCCCCGGCCGGTGTTCGCCGTGCTCGGCAACCACGACATCGCCCTCAGCCGCGACCCGCAGGCGCGTAGCTCACACCTGCAAGAGCTCGAGCCGGCGACGCTGCTCAGGGACGAGGGCCGGCTGCTCGAGCTGCGCGGCCGGACCGTCTGGATCGCCGGTGCCGACGCGCGGCTCATCGCGCGCGGCCGCTCCCGGCTCGACCCGAACCGTCTCGCGGCCCCGCCCGAAGCGGACGCCGACCTCTCGATCCTGCTGTGCCACTACCCGCGCGTGCTCGACTCGCTCGAGCCGGGTCGCTTCGACCTCGTGCTCTCCGGCCACATGCACGACGGCCAGATCGCGCTGCCGCTGCCGGGCGGGAAGTTCCGCTTCGCGCACCCCGGGGCTCCGTTCAACGCCGGCATCTACCGCGACACCGCCGCGACGATGCACGTCTCCGCGGGGCTCGGCACGACGTTCGTTCCGTTCCGCTTCGCCGCGCGTCCCGAGGCGACGGAGCTTGTGCTCAGACCGGCGGTAGGCTGAACCTCTGATGGCCGGTCAGGCGTCGATCTCGACGGAGATCCTCGCCCGTTACGCTGCGGATGCGGCGCGGGAAGTCGACGGAGTGCGAGGGTTCGCGGACAGTCCGCTGCCGCGGCGGCACGCCGTGCGTGTGTCCGGCGAGAACGACGCCGTTCGGGTCGAGCTGCATCTCGTCACGGAGTGGGGGGCGTCGATCCCCACGGTCGGCAGGCGCGTCCAGGCGCGCGTGCGCGAGTACCTCCGCAAGATGGCCGACGTCGAGCCGGCTGCCGTCGAGGTCGTCGTAGACGCTGTCGGGCCCGAGACATGAGCACGCGGATCTCCGGACTGACAGGGGCGACGCTCGAGACGGCGCCGAGCGTCTGCCACGAGTGCATCTGGTGGCAGACGCGGAACGGGCGCAGTGCCGACAAGCGCAAGTGGATCCACGAGGCCGAGGATGCGTGGGGCGCCTGGGGGACGGTCTACTACGACGACGACGGACGGCTGCTCGGCTCGATGCAGTACGGCCCGGCGGAGCTCTTCCCGCGTGCGCGCGAGCTGCCCGCCGGACCCGCGAGCGACGATGCGGTTCTCGTCACGTGCGCCTATCTCACGGATCCGTCGCGGCCCTGGGTCATGCAGTCGCTCTTCCTCACCGCGATCGGAGACGCGCGCGAGCGAGGAGCGCGCGCGCTCGAGGCTTTCGCCTACCGCTATCCGGAGGGCGAGACGACGTTCGAGCGCTTCCACGTGCACAAGACGATCTTCCCGGCGGACTTCCTCGCCGACTTCGGCTTCCTGCCGGTGCGCGCGAAGGGGCGCGTCGAGCTGGCGCGCCTCGAGCTGGGCGGGCTGCAGCCGGTCGAGGAAGGGATGCGCGAGCAGGTGCTCACCCGCGTGCGCGAGGCATTCATGCCGGCCCCGGCGCCGCAGCGCTACTAGTAGGCCGCGGAGACCGCGACTATGATGGGAAGCGCGATATGAAGAGGTTATTGAGCATCGCAGCCGTACTGATTCTCTCCGGAGTAATTGCCGCCACTGCATCCGCTTCCCTGAGGACCTACATCGTCGGCTCCAAGCGGGTAAATGGCGTCGGCAATGTCGGCGGATTCTCGGCAACGGTAAAGAAGCCGTACAAGATCATCCTCTACTGCGAAGGCTCCAAGGCTCTCTGTGGGGCAAAGGTGGTTTGCGTCAGAGGCTCGAAGACCTTTACGTGGAACCGGTCCAATCTCGGTCCCTACACCTGGAATCTGAAGAAGCCGACGTGGTTTCGCCCGGATAGTTGTCACTTCAAGACGTGGGTCAAGGTGGGATTCAGCACCGGCGCACGCGTGACTGTTCAGGCCACAGTTCGTTCCTGACGAGAGGCCGAATGCCGAACGTCTTTGCAGACGAGGTCACGGGCCGCCTCGACCTGAGCTCCGAGGAGACGGCGATGTTCGTCTACGAGCTCGACCCGGGTGAGTCGCTCCCGTACCACTACGAGTACGTCGAAGAGTGGCTGCTCGTGGTCGAGGGGGTCGTCGTCGTGCGAGTCCCGGACGGCGAGGTCGAGCTCGTTCGCGGCGCGCTGATGCGCTTCGCTCCCGGCCCCGGCGGTGCGCACCAGATCGTCAACCGCGGGGCGACCACGGCGAGGTTGCTCCTCTTCTCGAGAGCCGCGCTGCCGGCGATCGCGGTATATCCGGACTCCGATGCGATCGGAGTCTGGCCCGACGACGAGACGGAGTTCTACTTCAAGCGCAGCGGGGCCGTTTCGCGCGAAGACGCGCTCTAGGCGGCATGCGCCGCCGAGCGCGCGCCGTCGAGCAGGAGCTCGGCGATCTGGAGCGCATTGAGCGCCGCGCCTTTGACGAGGTTGTCGCAGGCGAGGAAGAGGACGAGGCCGTTGGCGTCCGTCGCGCGGTCGGGACGGACGCGGCCGACGAGCACGTCGTTCGTCTGGGCTGCAGCGCGTGGAGTCGGCGTCTCGACGAGGCGCACGCTGGGGGCCGACGCGAGCACCGACTCCGCCTGCTTCGGCGAGAGCGGCTCCTCGGTCTCGACCCAGACCGACTGCGCATGGCCGACGAGGACAGGAACGCGCACGGTCGTCGCGCTGAGCGGCAGCTCCGGCAGCTCGAGGATCTTGCGCGTCTCGGCGCGGAGCTTCGCCTCCTCCTCGGTCTCGTCGCCCTCCCACGTCCAGTCGAATGCGAGATCGTGCTCCTCCGGCCGCTCGGCCCGCAGCCCCTCCATCCGCTGCGCGCCGGCGCCCGAAACGGCCTGGTACGTGGAGAGCCGCACCTTTCGCAGTCCCGCCGTGTCGTGGAGCGGTTTGAGGACGCAGCTGAGCGGGATCGCGGAGCAGTTCGGATTCGCCACGACCCGCGTGGTCTCGAGCGCCTCGAGGGCCCGGTCGCCGTTCACCTCGGGCACGACGAGCGGGTAGCCGTCCTCCAGCCGGTAGGCGCTGGACTTGTCCACGACGAGCGCGCCTCCCTCGACCGCCCGCGGAACGAGCTCGCGGGAGCCGTTCGTGCCGCACGAGAAGAGGACGAGGTCGAGACCGCCGGCCGCGAGCGCCTCGGCGGTTGCCTCCTCGACCATAAGTCCGCCGTCGAGCTCGCGCCCGGCCGAGCGCGCCGAGGCGAAGGCTCGCACGTTCTCGTGGCCACGCTCGCGCAGGAGGCGGAGCGTCACGGTGCCGACGGCTCCGGTCGCTCCGACGACTCCGATGCGCGCTGCGTCGGCGTTCACGCGGCTCCGAGCTCGAAGGCGTCGTGGAGCGCGGCGACCGACTTCGGGACGTCCTCGGTGCGGACGTGGCACGCGATCTTGATCGGGGAGGTGGAGATGACCTCGGGCTCGACCCCGATCCCGCCGAGCGTCGCGAACGCCTGCGCCGCGATCCCGGGATGACTCTTCATGCCGGCGCCGACGAGGCTCACCTTGCCGAGGTCGTCGCGCATCGACCACTCGACGTCCAGCTCTTCGAGCAGCTCCTCGCAGGCGCTCCGATCCTCGACGGGAGCGCTGAAGACGATCTCGTCGCTCGACACCTGGAGGATCGTGTCGACGTTGACGTTCGCCGTGGCCAGTCGCTCGAACAGCCGCGCCGCGCCGATCCGGCGGACGCGGTAGAGGGGCTCGCAGTCGGTGTGCGCGACGCCGCTGATGATCGCCTTCTCGAGCACGGGATCCTCCTCGTCGACGATCCACGTTCCCTCGGCGTCGGAGAACGTCGACCGCACCTGCAGCCGCACGTCGTGGTTGCGCGCGAACTCGACCGAGCGTAGCTGGAGCACCTTCGCGCCGCTCGCCGAGAGCTCGAGCATCTCTTCATAGGTGACCGCCGGCAGACGCCGCGCGTGCGTAACGAGGCGCGGATCGGCGGTGAAGACCCCCTCGACGTCCGTGTACATCTCGCACGCGCCGGCGCCGAGAGCCGCGGCGAGCGCGACGGCGGTCAGATTCGAGCCGCCGCGGCCGAGCGTCGTCACGTCGTGGGAGTCGGCCGAGACGCCCTGGAAGCCGGCCACGAGCACGATCCTCCCGGCATCGAGTGCGTCGTTGATGCGCGTCGCACGCACCTCCGCGATCTTCGCCTTGCCGTGGACGGTGTCGGTGACGATCCCGGCCTGCGAGCCCGTGAGCGAGATCGCCTCGTGGCCGAGGTCGTGGACGGCCATGGCGCAGAGCGCGTTCGAGATCCGCTCGCCGACCGAGATGAGCATGTCGTACTCGCGCGGGTGCGGACGCGGCGAGATCTCGTGGGCGAGCCGGATCAGCTCGTCGGTCGTGTCGCCCATTGCCGAGAGAACGCCCACCACGCGCCGGCCTTCCTCGTGCGCCCGTACGAGCCGGCGTGCGACATCCGTGATCTTCTGCGTGTCGGCGACCGAGGAGCCGCCGAACTTCATCACGACGAGATCCGGTCCCCGAGCCGCCGAGTCGGCTGCGACCTCCGGAACCGTCTCGTACTGCGTCGTCGCCACCGTCACATCTCCCTGCGGCCCGCGAGCGCGCGGCCGAGCGTGACCTCGTCTGCGTACTCGAGGTCGCCGCCGACCGGGAGCCCGCTCGCGAGGCGCGTCACGCGCACACGGTCGGGCAGCCGGCCGGCGAGGTAGGACGCGGTCGCCTCGCCTGTGGCGTTCGGGTTCGTGGCGAGGACGACCTCCACGACTCCGTCGCTCTGGACCCGGTGCATGAGCTCGTCGATCCGCAGATGCTCTGGCTCGACGCCGTCGAGCGGGGAGAGCGCACCGCCGAGGACGTGATAGAGGCCGCGGTACTCCGCCGTCCGCTCGAGCGAGACGAGGTCGACCGGCTGCTCGACGACGCAGATCGTCGTGCGGTCGCGGCGCGCGTCGAGGCAGATTGCGCAGAGCTCGTCCTCGGTGAGGTTGCCGCACTCGCGGCAGAAGCGGACGCGCTCCTTCACGTCCTCGATCGCTCCGGCGAGCGCGAGCGCCTCCTCCTTCTGCGTCTGCAGGAGATGGAACGCGAGCCGCTGCGCGGTGCGGCTGCCGATTCCGGGCAGGCGCGTGAGCTGCGCGACGAGGTTGTCGACGGAGGGGCTCAGCATGCGCCCTGAGGGTACTCGTCCGTTGCGGACGAGCCCTGTCAAGATCCTGCTGTGGGCGACCCCGTTTCCTGGTTCATGATCAGCGCCGGCTGGAAGGTTTACGCCGCCGACGGCAGCGAGTTCGGGACGGTGGCCGAGGTCCGGGGCGACGAGGGCGCCGACATCTTCGACGGCCTGGAGGTCGCGACGAGCGCCGTCGCCCGACCGAAGTACGTCCCGGCGGAGAAGGTCACGACCATCACGGAAGGGCGCATCGACACCTCGCTCACGCAGGACGAGGTCGAGGGCGGGCGCTAGTTCGGGCTGAAGTCGAACGCCCAGCCCCAGATCACGACCCCGATCAGGGCGAGGACGATGAGCGCCCAGAGCCAGTTCGAGAAGAGATAGCGACCGCGCAGACTGGGCTTCGGGGGCGGCTCGGGCGCGCTCACTCGCCGAGCCCGGGGAGCCCGAGGTCGCCGAGGCCCATGTCGCCGAGCATCTGCTGCGCCTTCGCCTCGACGCTCGCTCGCGCCGAGCGCAGCGCCTCGTTCACGCCCGCGAGGACGAGGTCGGCGAGCGCCTCCGGGTCGGCCGGGTCGATCGCGTCGGGTGAGATCTCGATCGCGGTCACCTCGCCGGCGCCGTTCGCGGTCACCTTGACCAGACCGCCGCCGACCGACGACTGCGCGGTCTCCTGCTCGGCCTCGTCTTGCATGCGCTGCACCTGCTCCTGCATCTGAGCCGCCTGCTGCATGAGTTTTTCCATGTCGAAGGAAGACATGCCCCTAGCTTTCCCGCTCGCGCGCGTCGAATGTCTCCTTGAGGAGCTCGAGGATCCGCTCCTCGCCCGCCGGCTCCACGTCGGGAGCTGCGGTCTCGCGCGCCTCGCCGAGCTCGAAGACGAGCTCGAGCCGGCGGCCGGTGACGTCGTAGAGGGCGTCGGCGAGAACGCTCGTGTTCTTCGGGTCGCGCGCAAGGTCGAGGTGGAACTGCGCGCTCGGCGGGAACTCGAGCGTGAGCGTGTCGTCGCTGAGGTCGGCCGGATGCGCCTCGCGGAGGAGCGACGCCGTCGGGATACCGCCGCGCTCCTCGACGGCAGGAATGATGGTGCGCGTCCACGCCTCCTGGAGCTGCGAGACCTCCACCGCCGGTGCGCCGACCGGCACGGGAACCGGCTCTGGAGCCGGCTCGGGCTCGGCTACCACGGCCTCCGGCGCTTCGGTTGCGGGAGCGGGCGCCGGAACGGGCGCCGGTGCCGTTCCCTGTTCGAGCCGCTCGAGGCGGAAGGCGATCGATTCGCGCGAGAGGTCGCTGGCCGGCCGCGTCACCTTGACGAGCGCGAGCTCGAGCGGCAGGCGAGGGTCGCCGCCCTGGCGCATGTCGTCGACCGCCACCGCGAGCAGGTCGACGAGCCGCAGCACCGTCGCCTCCTCGATTTGGTTCGCCTGCGCGCGCAGGCGCTCACGCGCCTCGTTGCTCGTGGCGGCCGCCTCCGGCACGTCGCCGAGGTGCTGGGCGAGCATCAGCTGGCGCAGGTGCTCGATCAGGTCGAGCACGAGGCGGCCGAGGTCGTACCCGCGCTCCGAGAGCTCCTCGACGTACGTGAGCGCTCCGGCGGTGTCACGGTCGATCACGAGATCGCAGAGCCGGAACAGGGCCTCCTCCTCGACCGTCCCGAGCAGCTCGAGCACCGCCTGCACCGTGACCTCGTTCGCAGTCGCGGACGCGAGCTGGTCGAGCATCGAGACGGCGTCGCGGTAGGCGCCGCGGCCGCTGCGGGCGACGAGCGCCAGGGCCTGGTCGGGCGCGTCGATCGCCTCGGCGTCGGCGATCTGGCGCAGCACCTTGACGAGATCCTGCAGGGTCGGCCGCTGGAAGACGAATGTCTGGCAGCGCGAGCGCACGGTCGGCAGCACCTTCGAGAGGTCGGTCGTGCAGAACACGAAGACGAGGTGCGGCGGCGGCTCCTCGATCAGCTTCAGGAGCGCATTCCAGGCGGCGTCGGTGAGCTGGTGCGCCTCGTCGAGGATGTAGATCTTGTAGCGGCCCTCGACTGGCTGGAGGACGACGCGGTCGCGGATCTCGCGGATGTCGTCGATCCCGCGCTGCGACGCGGCGTCCATCTCGATCACGTCGAGAGACGTGCCCGCGGTGATCGCGCGGCAGGCGTGGCAGGTGCCGTCGGGCGTCGTCGTCGGCCCCTGCGCGCAGTTGAGGCACTTGGCGAGGATGCGCGCCATCGACGTCTTGCCCGTGCCGCGCGGCCCCGCGAAGAGGTAGGCCTGGCGCACCGCGTCGGTCCCGATCGCGTTGCTCAGCGTCCGGACGACCGCCTCCTGCCCCACCACCTCGGCGAAGCTTTGCGGACGGTACTTCCGGTACAGCGCAGCCACGTAGCGATTCAAGCAGAACGACGCGCGGCTTTTTGCGTGCGCCGCCGCGCCCGACCTGCGCGGGCGCGGCCAACACCCGTATGCCGTCAGCAGGCGAGCGGCGAAGCCGCTAGCACGGAGCGAGCGGAAAGCGGAGCCGAAGGCAGAGCGGGCGAAGCGGGAAAGAGGCCAGGCACACCGCACACCTGGGAGTGACTACTTAGCGCTGCTTCCTCCCGGATCTGACGCGGTTCGCAGGCTCCCACTGCACGGGGCCTGGCCCGGGGCGAGTGTAGCCTCCCGCCGGATGCCGGACGACGCCCGCCGCGCGCTCCTGACGAGGTTCTTCGACCACGCGCCGATGTTCCCGCCGGCGAGTCTGCCGCCGGTCGAGGCGCTGGCCGAGGACCGGCGCGCCCGGGAGAGCGAGCACGCGTGGCTGCTCGGGCGGCTCGTTTGGCCGGCGGCGCAGCTCTCCGAGCTCCCGCAGGACGAGGGGCGCGCGCTCGCGGTCGTCGACTCGGGGAGCGAGCGGCAGGACGAGGCCGTGTACCTAGAAGGCGTGCCGCTCGACGAGGTCGCGGCGCGCGGCCTTCGCGCCAAGCTCCGCTGTGGGGGCGAGCGCGTCCCGCCGGCCGAGGAACTCGCGGAGTTCATCCGCGGTTGCCGCTCGCGCGGGCTCGTCTTCAAGGCGACCGCCGGGCTCCACCACGCGTACCCGACGGAGTCGGGCGAGCACGGCTTCCTCAACCTCCTCGCCGCCGCGGTCTTCGGCGACGAGGAGGAGGCGCTCCGCGAAGCAGCACCAGCCTTCGCGCTCGACGCCACGTCGTTCCGCTGGCGCGATCGTGAGGCGTTGCCCGCCCGACTCGCCGACGTCCGCGCCTCGCTCTTCCACTCGATCGGTACGTGCTCGTTCTTCGAGCCGGTAGAGGAACTCGATGCGCTGGGAGTCCTGTGAGCTTCGGAGCCGGACCGACCGGCCTGCTGTGGCGGGACGGCGACGAAGCGGTCGACCTCTCGGGCCTCGGCGACGTCTTCGCCCGGCCGACGCTGAACGGGCTGCTCGCGGCCGGCCCCGCGGCGTGGCAAGAGGCGATTGCGCTGGCGCGCTCTCACGACGGACCGCGCAGCGCCGAGGGCGAAGTGCGCCTTCGCCTGCCGTTCGAGGTTGCGGACTACGTCGACTTCTACTCGTCGCTCGAGCACGCGACGAACCTGGGCCGCATGTTCAGGCCCGACCAGGAGCCGCTGCTGCCGAACTGGCGCTGGCTGCCGGTCGCGTACCACGGCCGCGCCGGCAGCGTCGCCGTCAGCGGGACGGACGTCGTCCGACCGTGCGGCCAGCGGAAGGCGCCGGACGCCGACGCGCCGACCTTCGGTCCGAGTCGCCGCCTCGACTTCGAGCTCGAGCTCGGTTTCGTCGTCGGCGTCCCGACGGAGCTCGGCGAGCCGGTTCCCGTCGAGGCGTTCGCCGACCACGTCTTCGGCGTCGTCCTCGTCAACGACTGGAGCGCGCGTGACATCCAGGCGTGGGAGTACGTCCCGCTCGGCCCGAACCTGGGCAAGTCGTTCCAGACCTCGATTTCGGCCTGGGTGACGCCGCTCGCGCTGCTCGAGGACGCGCGCGTCGACGCGCCGCCGCAGGAGCCGTCGCCGCTGCCGCATCTCGCCGGGGGGCGCGACTGGGGACTCGACGTCGCGCTCGAGGTGGAGCTGAACGGCGAGACCCTCTCGCAGGGCAACGCGCGGACGCTCTACTGGACGCTGCCGCAGCAGCTGGCGCACGCGACGTCGAACGGGGCGCGGCTCCGAACCGGGGACCTGATGGCGTCGGGCACGATCTCGGGCGCCGAGCCCGGGTCGGAGGGCTCGATGATCGAGCTGTTCCGCGGCGAGCGCTTCCTCGAGGACGACGACGAGGTCGTCCTCCGCGGACGGGGCGCGAACGGCGTCGAGCTCGGCGAGGTGCGAGGGCGCGTGCTGCCCGCGCGCGCGTAGAACCGAAAGGCGACTCCGTGCGAATGCTGCGGCCGCTCTTCCGCTCGAATCACAACTGGGCGATGCGCCACGGCGAACGCCAGATTCGCGAGCACCTCGACGTGGCGTAGCTCTATTCGGCGATACCTATGATCGCGCTGTGGCGAACGCCCGGGCCCGTGAACTTCGCGATGGATGCGCCGGTGCACGGCGACCTCGGCGTCCGCTGGATTCACGGCTCGCCGCGGCGGACGCGCAACGACGACCCCGCCTTCCAGGCGCACCGTTACGACGCGCACACGTACGTGCTGCGGCAGAGCAAGGCGCTCAATGCCGAAGCGCCCTTCCTCTACCTGCTGTTCGGCAACGACCGGGCCGTGCTGCTCGACACCGGAGCCGGCAAGCAGGGCGCCGACGACCCCTTGCGCGCGACGGTCGACGGAATCGTCGGCTCATGGCTCGCCGAGCACACGCGCGAGAGCTACGAGCTCGTCGTCGCCCACACGCACGGCCACTCCGACCACGTGGCGGGAGACGGGCAGTTCGCCGGGCGGCCGGCAACCACGATCGTCGATCGCGAGCTACCTGCCGTGCAGGCGTTCTTCGGCTTCACCGACTGGCCCGACCAGATCGTCCGGTTCGACCTCGGCGGCCGGGTGCTCGAGCTGACCGGGACGCCCGGGCACCAGCGTGCGGCGCTCACGATCTACGACCCGTGGAGCGGATTCCTGCTCACCGGCGACAACGTCTTGCCGGGCCGGATCTACGCCTTCGACTTTCCCTCCTTCCTCGACAGCATGGAACGGACCGTCGAGTTCGCGAACAGCCGCCAGGTCACCCATGTCATGGGCTGCCACATCGAGATGACCCGCCGGCCGGGACGGGACTATCCCGTCGGCTGCACCTACCAGCCCGACGAACCCCCGCTGCAGATGAGCCCGGAGCAACTCGTCGTCGTGCGCGACGCGGCACGATCGGTTGCCGACCAACCGGGCGCGCACACGTTCGACGACTTCCTGATCATGAACGGCGCGGCCCGCCACTACGTCGTCAAGCTCCTCGGCCGAGCCCTCTGGGCCAAGGTCCGACCTCCGGCGTCCTAGCTAGGGGACCCGCCGTCGCTCTTCGCGGCCTCGAGCGTTGCGATGCGACGCTTGACGCGAGCGATCTGCCGCTGGGTGCCCATGCGGCTCCAGCTGAACGGCCGTGCCGTGGCGAGCTGGCGGTAGAGCTCCTGCAGCTCCCGGTGGGCGGCGTCGAGCTCGGCGTCGGGCATTACCAGCCGCCCATCCTCCCGCCGATCGTGACCTCGCCGTCCAGTGGTTGCAGGGAGGGGCTCGCGATCTCGGCTGCCAGCGTCTGGCTACAGGCGCTCTGCGCGCTCGCCAGGTCGCCCGCCTCCAGCAACTCGGCCCAAGCCTGATCGCCGGAGCTGTCGGAGCTCGCGATGATCAGGACTCCCTGATAGGGGAAGACCTGCTGCGGGTAGTAGTGGACGACCTCCGTAACCGCCAGGTCGCCGGAGACGGACAGACAGGACGGGTGCCCCGCGTAGCGGTAGTGGACGAGCGGGCCGTCGGGGCTGTCGTCGGCCTTCGCCCCTCGCCACCTGATGTGCCCGCTCAGGCCGTGGCGCGTTGTGAAGACGTTGAGCGAGAACGACTCGCTGCCCTCGCCCCAGACGCCCCAGATCGTGCTGCCGTGGCCCCGGACGTGGGAGTCGCCCCGTGGCGCCGCCGAGGCTGCCTGAGCGAGGAAGGCGGCAATGATCGTCGCGCCGACCAACACGAGCCGCTTGAGCATCATGAGCCCCCTTCTTGGACGCCTGAGAGACGAGCCGCCGGAGGAGCGTACAACGTCCGAGGATGGGAGGAAGGAGATGGGCGCGGCTGGGATCGAACCAGCGACCCCTCGCGTGTGAAGCGAGTGCTCTCCCGCTGAGCTACGCGCCCGTGAGAGCCGGATTGTAGCCCTGGCGCGGTTGCGAATCGGAGGCCGCTAGCGCGCGACGTCCGACGGCGCGAGACGTGCGCTGGTGAAGTGTCGCGTGCGCCGCACCGCCGCCAGCGTTGCTGCGCAGAGAACCGCCGAGACGAGGTACGGCACGATGTCGCCCGTCGCCGCCGCGACGGCGCCGCCTACCGCCGGCCCGATCAGCGCGCCACTCGCCCACGCGGCGTTCATCAGGCCGAAGGCCATTCCCTGCGGGAGACCGCTGCGTTCGGCGCCGTCGGCGATCAGGGCGAACGCCGGGGTGAAGAGGACGCCGTACGCCCCGGAGGCTGCGATCAGGAGCGGCACGTAGAAGAGCGGTCGCGGCCCGACGGCGAGGCCGACCGAGACCACGGCGCCGACTGCGAGCGCAAGCTGCACGGGAACCAGCACGCCTCGGCGGTCGATCATTCGCCCTGCCAGTGGGGAAAGAGCGGTCTCGAACGCGGCGCCGACGAGCCAGACCGCGCCGATGGCCGCAGCTCCCCAGCCGAAGTCGGCGAGCTGGAGCGGCGCGAGCGTGGTCAGCACGCCCCAGAGCAGTGACGGCAGCGCCATGAGCAAGAGGCCGCCCACGAAGAGGGAGTTCCGGAGCGCGCGCCGGACGGCTTCGGCCGACGGATGTTCCGGAGGCGGCGGGGCGGAGCCGATGCGGAGCGTCCACACGGCGAGCACGACGGCCAGGGCCGCGACCGCGGTGAAGACGGGTCCCCGCCCGAGCAGCGCCGCTCCCGCGCCGACGACAGGGCCGAAGAGCGCGCCGAAGACGGCGGCGCCGAGCCCGGTGCCGATGAGTTGCCCGCGACGCTCGCGCGGCGCTGCTGCGAGCAGCCACGCGAAGGCGCCTGCCCACGTGAAACCGCTCCCGCAGCCCTGGACGAAGCGCGCCGCGGCGAGCGGCCAGAAGCCGTGGACGAAGGCGAACGCAAGACTCGACAGTCCCATCAGCGTCAGGCCGATGAGGACCGCACGCCGGGCGCCGAGTCGAGCCGTGACGACGCCGCCCGGCAGGCCCCCGACGAGCGCTCCGGCCGCGTAGGCGGCGACCAGGACACCAGCGCCCGCCTTCGAGAGTTGGAGGTGCTCGGTGATGCGCGGGAGCAGCGGCGTGAGCGCCGCGTAGAGCATCGTGTCGACCGCGACGAGCGCGCACACGAGGATGAGGAGACGGCGCATTGGCGTTCAGCCTATGTTCGACCTACCGTTTCGGTGTGACACTTCAGGGCTCCGGCGCCGTATGAGCGACGTGAACGCGCTGCCGGCAGCCGTCCGACCCCCGGGTCGCGTCGGCGCTCCGTCTTTTGCCGACGTCGTCGCCGAGGATCTCGACGCCGTCTACCGCTACCTGGTCTATCTCACCGGCGACCGCGCGGCCGCGGAGGATCTCGCGGCCGAGACGTTCGAGCGGGCGTTCCGCAGCTGGCGGCGCTTCGACCCGCGCCGCGGCGCGCCGCGCACCTGGCTCTGTCGCATCGCCCACTCCGCCGCCGTCGACTGGTTCCGGGCCGAGGCCCGGCGCCAGCGGCGCGAGGAGAGCTACAGCCGGGACGAGATGGTGCTCGAGGAGTCGGTCTTCGCCGAGGGGCTGTCGCCGGAGCTCGAACGAGCCCTGCGGCGGTTGACGCCGGCCGAGCGCGAGGTGGTGGCGCTGCGCGTGCTGCTCGAGCTCGACGGCCCGAGTGCGGCGCGCGTGCTGGGGATCAGTGCGACGGCTTGCTCGACCCGGCTCAGCCGGGCGCTGAAACGACTGGAAGAGGAGGTGTCCGATGTCCGCGATTGACGGGACCGAACTGGATGGGTACGAGGCGCTGGTCTCGGAGTTGCGGGCGACGGCTCCCGTCGCTCCCGAGCGCCTGCGGGAGCGCGTGCTGGAGGGCGCGCCTGCTCCTCGCCGGCGAAGGTCGAAGAGGCGGAGGCTGGCTCTCGTCGTCGTGCCGGCCGCCGTTGTGCTGGCGGTCGGGGCCGCGGTCGTGCACGGCTTCGTCAACTCGGGCTCGCGTGCAAAAAACGCAACGGCGGTGTTCGGGAGGGTGGCGACTGCCTCCCCGCCCTCGGTGACGCACGGGGCCCCACGCTACGCGCCTGGCGCAAACGGCCAGAAGACTCTCCAGGCCGACTCGCTCCAGGCGGCAGGCGTGCCGGCGAGCACCGTGGCGGAGGCTGCCCTTGCCCCGCGGAGGTCGCTCACGATCCCGAGGAACCGGCTCGTGCACGCGACCGCCTCGCTCCAGGTACAGGTCTCGAACGGCTCGGACCTCTCGAAGGCGACGAACGAGGCCTCGCAGATCGTCGGCTCGCTCGGCGGCTACGCCCAGTCCGTCCAGTACGAGGCGAACCACCACGGCGGCGGGAGCGCTGTGCTCGAGCTCCGCGTCCCGGTCCAGAAGGCTCAGACGGCGATCGCGAAGCTCGGGAATCTCGGCAAGCTCCAGTCGCAGCAGGTCTCGACCCAGGACCTGCAGGCGAAGCTGACGCAGCAGACGAGCTCGATCGGCTCGCTGCGGCGCGCGATCGCCGTCTACGAGACCGCGCTGCAGAGCACGACGCTGCCCGCCTCGCAGCGGGCGACGCTCCAGATCCGCCTCAACAACGCACGCCACGCACTCGCTCAGCTGCGCCACGCTCGCAGGGGCACGCTCGCGTCGGGCGCGACCGCCGACATCTCGCTCCTGCTCACGACGCACAACGGCGCGATCGTGGTCACGCATCACGGGAGCACCCGGATCGGCCGGCTGCTCGGCTCGGCTGCCCACTTCCTCGCGCTCGAGGGGATCATCGTCCTCTACGCGCTGATCGTGCTCGCTCCGGTGCTCCTGCTCGTCGCGCTCGGCTGGTGGATCCTGCGCGAGCGGCGGCGGCGCGAGGAGCGGCTGCTCGCCCGCGCGTGATCTGGTGAAATACCACGCGTGTTGCTCGGCGGAGAGCTCCCGGTTGGCCACGAGGTCGGCCTCATCATGGTCGCGGCCTTCTTCATCGCGTACGCGCTCGTGTCCTCGTTCCTCGCGCCGCGCCTCAAGCCCGACTACCCCGGCCCGACGGGAATGAGCGTGTTCGTGATCGCCTCGATCGCCTTTTTCGCGCTCATGGTCGCGGCGGTCAATTTCTTCGGCTAGCTGTACCCTGTCCGGACTTCGGAGAAGTGGCCGAGTGGCTGAAGGCGGCGCCCTGCTAAGGCGTTATGGGGCTGAATGGCTCCATCGAGGGTTCGAATCCCTCCTTCTCCGCTAGCGCAGTGCCCGCCGCGGCTCTGCGCCCACCCGCGGAGGGGTGGCAGAGCGGTCGAATGCGGCGGTCTCGAAAACCGTTATCCGTCGTTAGGCGGATCGAGGGTTCAAATCCCTCCCCCTCCGCTTTCCTAGCTTGAATCGGCGTGGTTGGCCGGTTTCTCGACCGGAGTGGCTGTGGGCCTGAACGGGGTGTCTTCTCTCGCGCTGGTTGTGGTGCTGGTGCGCTTGGGGGGTTCATCGCAGTCGCGCGGCAGTCGCACTAGGGACTTGCTGTGTGGGGTGTTTGGAGCTAATGGATGTTCGGAGACAGCGTCCGCATTCCGGAGTTCACGGCCCCGAAACTCGGCACCCGTCCCAACGTTGTCACCATCGACGCCGTGATCCCCGCCGACGCCAACGGCGTGCTGTACAAGCTCGGTGGGTGCGCGGGTGGTCTCACCTGCTTCGTCGAGAACGGGATCCTCTGCTACGAGTACAACCTGTTCGAGATCCAACGCACCAAGATCCGCTCCGAGGACGCCCTGCCGGCTGGCGAGGTCACAATCGAGATCGAAACAAACCTGGTCGACCCTGAACAGCCACCACGCGGCCCACTCAACGTGGCCATGAAGGTGAACGGCGAGATCGTCGCCCAGGGCACGGTGCCCGTCAGCTGCCCGATCGCGTTCAGCGCCACCGAGTGCCTCGACATCGGGATCTCGCTCGGCTCGGCGGTGTCGCCCGACTACTACGACAAGAAGCCGTTCAAGTTCAACGGCACAATCGAACGGGTCCACGTCCAGTACGCGGCCCCTAACGGCGAGCTGATTCCGACTAAGGACAGTGAATTGGCCTCGACCCCCGGATAGCGCTCGAAGACATCCGCGTGAGCGACGAGCCCACCACATCGGCCAGCTCGTCGGTTCTCAAAAACATGACGGAGCTGGCAGGCGGCAGGACGCTGGCGAACGAGAGCCGGCTCGATCGTCTCCTGCCGCCAGAGCTCGGGCCGCAGGAGGAGGAGGAGCCCGCGCTACTCCTCTGGGGCGTACCTGTGAGCGGCTTGGAGGGAGAGCGGCTCGGGAGGCGGCTGGAGCAGGTCTCCGACCGGCTCGGTGAGCGGCCGCGTGGCCGGAGCGAGCCGGACGTGATCGTCGCCTGGGAGGACGGGGCTGTTCGAGACACATCAGCCAGGTCCCTCCACCTCAGGCGAGAGGACGCTGGCCCAGTCCTCGGTCCTGTCCCTTTGGATAGGTGACGGACTGAAGTGCGGGTTGAAGGGCCGCGAAAGCGGCCTTCGTCTTTCTCCGGACAGGGGCATAGGCTGAGCTCATGCGAGCCCTACCGTTTCTCGCGGCCTGTGGTGTCTTGTTGTGCGGTTGCGGCTCGACTGCACGAACGTTGCGGCCGGGGATGGGCTCGACCACCGGATCGGCCTCGATCACCGGATCGGGGTGGTGACTTTCGGGGAGCGGAAAGATCGTGTAGACGCAGCCCTTGGGCCCGGCGTGTCGAGGAGCCCAGACCGTCTACGGGGTGCGTTCTCTTTCTATCCGCGGCCGGGATCTATATCGGTTACTACGCCATCGCGGCCAGAAATACGCCATCGCCATCATCACGCACTCGCCGCGCTACAGAACGGCATCCGGAGCGGGCGTCGGGACGACGCTCGGGCAACTGCGAAAACGCGTGAACGTCGTCTGCGACGGCGACGGCTTCACTCACGGCGTGCTGACTTCCCCCTCGATCGACCCCGGACATTGCGAGCACCCACTGAACAGCACCAATCACCCCTTCACGGAGTTCACGATCGACTCGCAGACGAAGCGCGTTATCGAGGTTGCGATCTTCCCGGGCGGGGACTAGGCGGTCGAACCGGGCGGCTTCGAGTAGTCAAAGCTCAGGGGTCATTCCGGAACACTGCCCAGGCGAGCGTACTTGCCCCTTTCGTTGCCGTCTGCCGTCTTTCGTTGCCGTCTGCCGTCGAGAGGCCGTCTAGGAGACGGCGGCGGCGACCTGTTTGAAGGGTAGGAAGACGATCGGTCCGGCAATGGGTCGGCGGCCCATAGCCGTGGCGTCGGTGTAGACGAGGCCGACTGAGTCGATGCGGGCCAGGCTGATCGAGTGTGGGAGCCGGCCGACGATGCGATCCTTGCCGCTGGAGAGATTGAGAGCGTGCATCGACCTTCCTGTGGCGTAGACAGCGATGTTGCCTTGGGCGTCCCCTGGACCTATCGATTTACCTTGCTGCGCGAACGTCCTTTTGAGCGAGCCGCTGCTGGCGTCGTAGACGGCGAGCTTCGAGCCCCCGAACACGACGAGGTTAGGGCCGCTGATGGCGACCGCCCCGGGAGACGACGTGGGGGTCACGCTGATCAGCGACGCCCCGGTCGAGGAGTAGAGGCCGACGGTTTCTTCTGCGTATACCTGGGCGTCTCGCAGCACCGCCACGCGACCCCCATCGGTATCGGTGGCCCAGACCGTGTCGCCCCCGCGAGCGATTTGTGTGAGCTTCGTGCCGTTGACTACGTACAACCGGCCATCAGTTATCTGTGGCCAGCTCCCGACCGTGAACGTCGAACGATTGACCGCGATCAGGTTCCCGGCACCGACGAGCGGGCCGAGGTAGTCCCCGGTACAGCCGCTGTCGTGAACCATCTTCCCGCAGTCTTGGCCGTAGCGCACCTCATCCGACACCCGCCTCACCTTCGGTCGCAGCACGGAGGAGATGTAGAGGTCGTCCTCCCCCTTGGGGGAGTCGAAGCGTGACGTGGTCAGCCAGGCGACTCGCGTCCCTGCGATCGCGAGCTGCTCGAAACTCGTCGCAGGTGACGAGTGGGTGTCAGCGTGGGTGCCCCTCTTACCGCTGACATTGATCGTCTTGTCTGTATGGAGGCTCCAGATGAACACCCTGTTCGGGTGTCGAACCAGCTTCCCGTGGCTGCGCGTCCGGGTCGCGGCGACGTCGTAGGCGACTCGGCTCCCGTCCAGCGCCAGGGCCTCGAGCGGGGAAACCTCAAGCCGCTGGGACTTCGGAGCACGAGCAGTGGTTCCCGCCGCACTCGTCATCAGCGCCAGACCCAAGATTCCGGCCGCCAAGACAAAAAGAACCCCGGAAAGCTTCTTCATCATCCTCGCCTAGGGCAGCAAATCGACTGGCCGATCGGCCGCGCTAACAAAGAGAGTCATTTGAACTCGCCAAGCATGCTGGCAGGCACCAGAAGTCGTGCCATCCGTGCTAATGCTGAAGGTTGAGTGCCTCGATCTACTGAGCGGGAGCGGGGTGAGCTCAGGGGTCATTCCGGAACACTGGCCCAGGCGAGCGCCATGACGCTTCGCGCTTGACGGTGAGAGTGGTGCTAGCGATAATAGATCCAGTGCTCGACGACTTCCGCCTCCCTTTCTCGCTTGACCCGCTGATGGCGGAAGCTAAGCGTCGAGCGCGTCAGAGGCGAGTCCTGATCGCAGTGGGCATCGCGCTGGTCGTTGGAGCCTCGGTCGGCGCGATCCTCGCGACTGGCTCGCCGGGAGGCTCCGGCTCGGGTGGGGGCGGGCAGGGTTCAGGCGGCGGGCTTGGTTCCGGCAGCGGCGGGCCTGGGGCGGGCAGTGACAGCTTGGCAAGTGTTCAGGCGTCGTTCAGAGGGGATCCGACGCAGCCGCCCGTGACCGCCGCCAGCATCGCCGCAGCGCATCGCGACGGGGTGCGGATGCTCCGGCTGTTCGTGCCGCCGCCAGGCGCACGGCGGGTTACCTACGAGCCCGCTTTCTATCGACCTCAGGCGAAGCAGGTATTCCGGTGGGGGCTCGGCCCTGCTTTGTCGGACAAGTTTGCGCGCTTCGCCTACTGGCGCGTTCCGGCCTCGGTTGCGGCGGTCGCCAGCTTCGAGAGGGCTCATCGCCCAGGCGGCTCGGGCGACAGCTACTACGGGAGCACCAAGACGAAGACTCCCAGGCATGGAGCCTCGGAAATCACCTTCGCCCCGGTCCAGAACCTCGTCATCAATCGCCACATGCAAATCTGGATTCTCCGCTTGGCCAGTCACCAAACCGCAATCCGTGTGGCCGTCAGCAACACCCCTTGGAGCCCACGGAGCTTCCGCGCCGCGTTGAAGAATCCCGCGTTGAAGAATCTGCAAATCGTTCCGATCCGTGCCCGTGAAGCGCCTGTCGCGGGCGAAAGCTTCACGGGAGTCGAGTTCATTGACGTCAACCCGCGCATCGCCCCGCTAAAGCGCGTCGTATGCGGCGGCACGCTCGGTGGCCGCCGCCTAGCCGCCGACCAACGCGCGTTCGCAACCACTCCTCCGCCAGGATTCGCCGCAGGCCTCGCCCATGCGGAAGCGATCACCAAAGTCGAAGCCGTCACATGCACCTGGCAGATCCCGGCCGATGCCGCCGGGGAACGCCTACGCCTGGGGAGTGGATATGGAGACAGTGCCCGCGTGGCCGCCTACACGGCTCGCACCCCGACGATGAAAGCCGAGGGCGTGTCCAGCCCGGAGTACTCCTGGCTCGTACGACCATAGTCCGAGCCCAGCTTCGTCGAACCTCCTTCGTCGCGGTCATTCCGGTCAGCGTCAGGGGTCATTCCGGAACACTGGCCCATGCGAGCTGGTGCTTCCTCAGCGGGTGCAGGCGACGGCTTGCCGGTATGCCTTCTGGGCCTGGAATAGTCGCAGCATCTCCTTCTCCCAGCCCTTTCCGGATACCTGCGCGCCCTGCGTCAAATCGCTTTCACCCCGCCAGTTGTCGAACGCGGCCATATTCCTTGGGTCGATGTAGAGGAACGGGCGGCCGATGTTTGTCCCGGTCGGGACCAGGGTGGCCTGCCACACCGCGACTCCTGCAGCTGGGATGTGTGCGGCAACCAACCAAGTGCCCGCATCCTCTTTCACGGCGTACACCGTGCCGAGCTTTACGTGGCCGTCAATCCCCGTCTCCAGTTCCTTGATTCCGACCGGATCAACCTTGACGCAGGTCGAAGCGGAGGCGCCGATCACTCCGAACGACCATGAGAGTACGAGGGCTAGCGCCACGCCAAGCGCAACGACCACCGAGGCCAGACGCCATCGCATGCCCAAAATATCGCCCGACCTGACCAGAACGTCAACCGCAGACCTGAGCGGGATTCAGGGGACATTCCGGAACACTGGCCCAGTCGAACGAGCTACTACCTGACGTGTGCGATTTCGCCCACGGTACTTCGGAGTAGCACCGAAAGTGGGAGGCTGGACTCTTGCGGGTCGGCCGTCGATGCTCGTGTTCGCCTTGAACCCGAAGTCAGGCCCGCGGGTGAGGAAGACGGCCGTGCCGTCGGCTGCGAGTCGGATGTTCGGCGGGAAATTGGCTCGACTTTGGCCACATGTCGGCGGCCGCCGCAACCCCATCGACTCGCAAGCAGCAATTGTGGTTGGAGGAAGCGGGCGCGCGTGTTCGCGACAGCGACGCCCACGCTCGAGCCCGCAGTCCGCCGGGCCGTCCGCGCCACCTTGCACGCGCTCGCTGCCGACCCCTCCACCGACGAGGCGACGCGGGCAGATGTTGTCGCCTTGCTCTCAGCGACCGTTCCGGTCGTCAGCGCGAAGCCTGCCGGTACGTAGTTTGAGCGGCCGACCGTCCCGCAGCTGTCCCGTCCGCAGGGCGCAGCGCGAGACACTTCGGGTGCCTTCAGCCTGTTGAGAGGAGGCTGGGCCAGGCGAGCGTTCCCCTGTTCGATGACGACGGTTTCGCCGGGGTCAGGGTCTGGCGTAAGCGACGCGTAAAACAAACAGCCACCCTAGGTAAAAGCAACACTCGGCCTCGATTCCCGCGGATCCGGAAGAGGCAAAATCGGGGGCGAGATGAACGCGGCAGCAGTTGCAGCTTTTGGCCAGGGCGCAGTGGCGCTCAATGCGCGGGAGCTCAACAACTCAATCGCTCAGGGAGCTGAGAGCATGGGCATGCCCGAAGTGCCTCTCGACTACTTTTGCGAGTGCGGCGACCCGGCCTGCAGGGATGTACTAAGGCTGACCATTAAACAATTCGGTCACCGCCGGCCCAGCGCGCTCATCGACCATCCTGCGTGAGCCGGGGTCATTCCGGAACACTGGCCCAGGCGAGCGCGCGCGCCGGGCTGCCCCGGACGGGTGATTGCGCCGGCCAGTCATCTCGACAAACGATGCGACCGGCCCAACTTCCCTCTTGCGGCCTACAGGCGGGGGCTGCTTCCGGTAGCCCCTCAAATGCCGAGCGCTCCCGCCAACCCCTTTCATGCTGCGGAACGAGCCGGCCGCAGGCACGGGCTCCCCGCCGCCTCGCCGCTTAGCTCGTGTCCTCTATGGGTCGGGCCACGAGTGGCGGTGAGCGTGCAGCCGCGCGGCCTCTCGGCCCGCGGTGCCGATCTTCTCGACGAGCGCGTATCCGTGCTCTGCCTCGATGATCCGCTCGTGGTCGGCTTCGGGTTCCTCGTGGCCGGCTACGAGCAGGAACCACGTCGGGTGGTCGCGCACCCGCTCATAGTCGGCAATGCTGAGCATCACGGTCTCACGACACTCGGGGTCTGAGCACTCGCAGATGAACGGCACCCGCTGACCCGGCACGAAGTGATGGCTCAGAGCTGCGCCCCTCAGACGATCATTGGCTGTGCGGAACGCCGACTCGTTCATCGCCAGCTTGACGGCTCGCGCATCCTCGCGTAAACGCATACGTTCTTGCTTCCCTCTGCCGCGGAATGCACACGGAAGCTCCGCGCGTTGCCTCAGTTGACGTGGGATTCGGTAGTGCGCGAAGCTACCGCCTGCCGGGTCGTGACGACGAGGGGAGGCGGCATGTTGGAGCTTGCGAACAGCCAGCACATCGAGGGCAAGCTGCGGCGTGGCCGCGCCGACTTGGACCTCCAGCGGACACTGCTCGGAGAAGCAATAGACGAAGCCCCGTATTGGTCTTCGTCGCCGACGACGAGGGCCGCTACGTCGCGGTCAACCGTCAAGCCTGCGAGACCCTCGGCTACAGCCGCCGGGATCTCCTCGGCATGACGGTCCCCGAGGTAGCTGTCGCTCCCGAGGCACGCGAGCTGTACGAAACCATGCTCAGGGAAGGACGCCTCCAGGGCACCACGCCCATCCGCTGCAGCGACGGCCGCTTACTTACGTTCCGCTACTGGGCGAAGGGGGCCGCTCAGCCACGCGCGGCCGGAGATCCTGGTCACGAGCCAGGCGCCGAGCAGGGCGATTGCGCCGATTGCGGGGAGGAGCACCTGACGAGCTGGACCGTGACCGAGGTCGGGTCTGTCGTCCAGGTGTAGGCGGAGTACAGGCCCCAGATCGCGAGCCACGACGCGCCCTGCGCCGACCTCGCCGCCGCGCCGCCGCGCCGCCGCGCCGCCGGAGGATCAGCCAGCGCAAGATGATCCACGCCAGCGCGATCAGTCCGAGCACGAGCACCGGCATAGCCTGCAGCAGTTGCGCCGGCATGTGGCGCAGGTTCGGCCAGATTGCGCCGAGTGCAAAGGTGACCTCCCCGGGCCGGTAGCCGGTTGTCAGCGAGCCGCCATAGACCAGATCGTCGAACAGGGCCACGCCGGCGCCAAAGGCGACGACCGACGCAAGCCACAAACAGAGCGTGGCGAGCGGAGCGGTGTGATCCACCGCGCCGGTTATTGGTGTTGACGAAGGATGCCGACGATCCGGAGGCGGCCGACGAACACGTCATTGAGGTGACGCTGGACCGCCGAGGGGTGTGAGTTTCGGGGTAGCGCTTCGAGTAGTGCGCCGACCTCGGAGCCGACTTGCGCCGTGTGTCGCATGGCATGTTCGCGGTCGAGGGTGTAATGGTTGCGGCGTCCGACGCGGGTGGTCTTGATGTAGCCGGCGTCGACGAGGTCGACGAAGATGCGTTGCGCTGCACGTTCGGTGATGCCCACGCGCTCGGCGACCTCGCGTAGGCGGATGTCGGGTGTCTCGGTAACGCAGAGCAGCACCCTGAGCGTGGTTGGTTAGGTGGTTAGAGGCTTTCTGAGCCGCAGGCGTCGCGCGGGCGGGAGTCGGGTAAAGCCAGCGAATGAGCGAGACCGACAAGGCAAGGACCGACCGACAGCTGAGCGAACTCCTCAACGAACTGCGGGTCGCGCTGCCCGGGGCGCAGGTCTTGCTGGCATTCCTCCTCACGGCTCCGTTTCAGGCTCAGTTTGTGCGTACTACTCACCTTGAGCGCATTGTTCTCTTTGCTGGTGTGATGTTGACGGGTACCGGCGTCTTGCTGCTGTTGGCGCCGTCTGTCTACCACCGAATCCGCTGGACCGAGGGTGGAAAGACAGACGTGGTGCTCGTTGGACACCGATTCTTCCTCGCCGGCACGGCGGCCCTCGCCCTCGGCCTGCTCTGCGGGACATTCGTGGTCGCCGACTTCCTTTTCGGCTCCGAGTTTGCGGTCGCTGCCGCCGTAATCTTGCTCGGGCTCGTCGGGCTCTTGTGGTATCTGCTGCCGCTCGAGCGCGGCCGCGACCCGGATGTAACGCGGCAGGAATAGGCCGTGTAGTCAGGACCGCAACTGCTGGCGATCCTGATCGGCAGCGCACTCGAGGAGTAGCGCGTGGACGAACGCTTGCGGGAGGTTTCCGCGTAGCTGCCGTTGCGCGACATCGAACTCCTCAGCAAGCAGGCCGGGAGGCCCGCAACCTGCCCGATTGCGTTCGAACCAGCGAGCTGACGCGGTCACTTCGCCCTGCTGTGCCAAGGCGAGGGAGAGGAGGAAGCCGCAGAGAAGGAATGCTCCCTCGGAGTCTCCGAGTGGGCGCTCGTCGGGCCGGAACCGGTACGCGTAGCCGTCTTCGGTCAACTCGTGAACGTATGCATGCAGGGTTGCGCGCGTTCGTGGATCGTCCGCGGGGACTGCTCCGCAAAGAGCGGGGAAGAGGAGCGCGGCGTCGGGCCGTGGATCTCGCGGAGAGCGCTGCCATCGTCCGCTTGGGTGGACCGCTCGGGCGGCGGTATCAGCGAGGATGGCGTCGGCGAGCGCGAGCCACTTGGCCGCTTCCTCGCCGCCGGCGTAGGTGCTGATCGTTCGGAGTCCGGCGGCGCAGATCAGACGGCTATGAGTCCATGCGTCCGGCTCTAGCTCCCAGATGCCTGCGTCCGCCTCGGTCCAGCGGGCGGCGATCGCCTCGACGGCTGTCTGAGCGGCTCGCCAGCCGTCGGCGTCGAGCCGATTGAAACGGGCGGCGTCGGCGAAGAGGAGGAGCGATTCGCCGAATACGTCGAGCTGGAATTGTCTGTTGACGTGGTTGCCGGACACGGCGGTGCCGCCTGGGTATCCCGGCAGATCGAGTCGCTTTTCGTCTGGCACCCGTTCGCCTCTCGTGGTGTAGGCAGGACTGAGTCCGGCTCCGTGCTCGAGCAGGCGGTCGCGGACGAACGACACGGCGTTGTCGAATAGCGAATGCGGGCCGAGCTTCGCGACTGCCTGTCCGCCGATGCACTGGTCCCTGATCCAGGCGTAGCGGTAGTCGTAGTTCCGGCCCTGGCGGGCACGCTCCGGAAGCGACATCGTCGCAGCCGCGACCATCCCGCCGGTCGAGCTCGTGAGCCCCGAGAGAATCGCGTAGGCATGTCGGGCGTCTCGTTCCCCTACGGCGATCTCGAGGTTGGGAACCCGCTCGTGCCAGGTCGCCTCGGTGCCTGACCAGGCGGTATCGGGGTCTGGCGTTTCCAGGCCGTCTTCATCGAGCGCCAGAGCGAGAACGAAGTCGTGCTGGGCTCCTTCCTCCAGAACGAGTTCGAGCGTCAGCGCGTCGTCGGTGGTGGGCCGGGCTCCTTCTCCGCCCCACCAACGAACGTGAACCGGGCCGGTCCGGCAAGACCACCAGCCCGTTTCGTTCCGTCTTAGGTTGCGGATCGGCTCCTGTCCGAAACCGGCCCGCGGGTTGAGATGGATGTCGACGCGTGCGGTTCCTGCGCACACGGCCACGCGTCGAAGCACGACTGCCTGACTCGAGCGGGCGGGGAGTGCGAGCGCCTCGCGGCACTCGATGATGGCGTTGTTTTCCGTTACCCAGCGGCTACGCCAGATGAGGCTTCCGGGCTCGTAGTAGCCGCCCCAGACGTAGCGGCCGGCCGGGCGCACCGAATAGTCGCCGCCTCCGCCGAGCAGGGCCGCGAAGATTCCCTCGTCGGCCCAGCCGGGAAAGCACATCCAGACGAAGTCGCCGCCCGGCCCGACCAGGATTCCGCGTTCGCCGTCTGCGAGGAATGCGTACTGGTTGAGAACGTGCGGTGCCGGGCGGCCGGAATCGACCGCGGAGGCGTGCCTAGGCGCTGTGCGGGGCGTCACTTGCGCCGGTGGCGAGCAAGCTCGAGCGCGCTGCCGATCGCCGACAGGGCCGCGGCCACGATGGGTCTGTGCGTGTTCAGCCAGAGCTGGTAGCTACGAGTACGAGAGCGGTCGTCGAAGATGCCGTGTGTTGCCGCCTCCTGAGGCACCGGCTCGAACAGATTGTCTGGTCTCCCATTCACCGGTAGACCGGGAATCTGCTGCGAGGCGTAGCCGGTGCGTGCGAGGTACCAGTCGGCGAGACGTGGTGCGAGCGTCGTGCCGATGATCGCCTTCACGGCGCTACCGCCGACGTCGAGTTCGCGGCGTCGGTGGTGGGCGGCCCAGTAGACGGCCTCAGCGGGGACTTCCGGCTGGAAGATCGGTGGCACCGGCTGCGGATGGTCGGGTAGACGCGTGCGGCACCAGTTGAACTGGGGAGTGTTCACCGCAGGGAGCTGCACCATCGTGATCCAGACTCGACTCCCGTCGTGCATCAGTTCGGTGCGTACCGAGTCAGTGAACCCACGCATCGCGAACTTCGCTCCGCAGTACGCGGACTGAAGCGGGATCGCCCGATACGAGAGGGCGGAGCCGACTTGTACGACCGTCCCACAGTCGCGCGGCACCATCCTCGACAGCGCTGCCATCGTCCCGTGGACTGCACCGAGATATGTCACTTCGGTCGCGCGCCGGAACTCCGCTGCGGTCACCTCGAGGAACGGAGCAAAAACTGTTGCCATTGCGTCGTTCACCCAGATGTCGATCGGCCCGAACTCGCGCTCCACAGCGTCGGCGGCTGCTTCGACCTGTGCGTGGTCCGACACGTCGGTGGGCAGCACCAGTCCCGCGCCACCGAGATGCTCGACCTCGTGACGCGCCTCTTCCAGGCCGGACTCGCCTCTCGCAAGCAGGCCGACGCGGGCACCGCGACGGGCGAACGCGTGGGCGACGGCTCTCCCGACTCCGCCCGAGGCTCCCGTGACGACGACGACTTCGGACCCCTGCTCAGCCGACATTCGTAAACCCCTCTCGGACGCGGCGCGCGGTCGGGCGCGGTATACGCGCTTCGATCTGCTTCCCGCCCAGCCGTGATGCCAGCCGCGAAGCGAGCGCCATGATCGTCAGCGCCGGGTTGGCGCTCCCCTGTGTCGGCATGACGCTTCCGTCACACACGAACAGATTGGTCATCCCCCAGACGCGGTGGTCGGAGTCGATCACGCCGGTTTCGGCGGTGGCACTCATCCGACAACCGCCGACTAGATGGGCGTAACGGTCGATCATCAGTACGTCTTCAGCTCCAGCGCTCTCCCAGATGTCGTGCATCGTCTGTTTGGCGAATGCGATGTTTGCTCGGTCGTTCTCGCATTGGGAGTAGTCGAAACGCGCGACCGGCATGCCGAAGTTGTCGTCCTCGTCCGTCAGCGTCACGCGGTTTCCGGACAGCGGGAGCAATTCGCACAGGGAGCCGAGCACCGTCCAGTGGTTGTAGTCGCGCATGTATTCGCGGAGAGCTGCTCCTCGATGACCGGCGGCGAGCACGTGCTCGGCCCAGCCGATCGGGAGCGGGCTCACGGTTTGGATTGAGAAGCCACGTGCGAATCCTCGCTGTTCATCGGTCTCGTAGAACGCCTCCGACGAGACTTCCGGCGGCGGCGCTTTGTACATTCGAAGCAGCTCAGGAAATCGGCCCGCGACCTGGCTCGCACCCTGCACCATCACGTACCGGCCCACTTGGTCGGCACTGTTGCCGAGGCCGCTGGGAAATGCGGGCGAGGAAGAATTGAGCAGCAGCCGCGGCGATTCGATCGAGTACCCGGCCACACAGACCGCCGCAGCCTGCTGGAAACGCTCGCGTCCCGTCTTCACATCGGCGTAGGTGACACCGGTGACCCGACCGCCCGCGTTGTCCACCTCGATCCGGATTGCCATCGAGTCGGCACGGATCTCCACTCCGTGTTCGATCGCGTCCGGGACGTGCGTCACGAGCGGGCTTGCCTTTGCATTGACCTTGCAGCCCTGCAGGCAAAAGCCGCGATAGATGCAATGCGGTCGGTTGCCGAACACGCCATTCGCGATCGCCACTGGCCCGACTCGCATCTCGATCCCGTGCGCGCGCGCACCCTCCCAGGCACAGGCAGCGGCTCCCGAGATCGGATGCGGAGCGTGTGGATAGGAGTGAGGATCCCCCCAAGGCCAATGCTGGCCAGCGACCGGCAGCTCGCGCTCGACGCGTTCGTAATGTGGCTTGAGATCCCAGTACGAGATCGGCCAGTCGGCGCCGACCCCATCTCGGGTCTTCGTCTCGAAGTCCGACGGATGGAAACGGGGGGTATATCCCGCGTAATGGATCATCGAGCCGCCGACGCCGTGCCCACAGTTGTTCTTGCCCAACTCGACCGGGTCCGTGCCGCCGATGATTCGCTTGTCGGTCCAGTAGAGGTGGCTTGATCCTTCCTCGTCTGAGACCCAGTCTTCGTCTGGGTCCCAGAAAGGCCCGCGCTCGAGCACGACGATCCGCCACCCGGCACGTGCGAGGCGTTGCGCCAAGACCGAGCCGCCGGCACCACACCCGATCACGACAAGGTCGACTTCTTCGTTGCTGCGGAACACTCGCATCCGGTTGCGGCCGGGAACGGCACGACGATGGGGGTCGAGAAGCAGCGCCGAGTCGTTCCCACGTGGGAGTACAGAGCCCTTCAGAGCCGTGCGCGTCACTCGAACTCCCGCTCCTCCGGCACAGCGGCCTCTTTACCTTCCCAGCTCTCACGCAGACCGCCTCCGAGGCGGGCATACCCGCGCGGGTATGCGGGTCCACCGAAACCGATTTCGTTCCAGGCCCAGGGGTGGGAGTAGAAAGCGGACAGGACACTCCGGAGCAGGACGCTCCACGCCCGTGTTTGTTCGACCTCATCCCAGACCCGACCTTTCAGATTGCCATCCGCGAACTGGTCGGCGACTTTCTCCTGCACGGACCACTCGAGCTGCGCGTACGAGTCGCCGGTGAGTTCACGCGCAGCTTCGTCGAGGCCGCGGGCCACGAGGCGCCAGGTTTCGCGATCGTCGGGCATGCCCGCGTACTGAAAGCCGTCCAGCGTCCCGGCGGCGAGCTTTCGATCGACGAACGCGAGTACGGGAACGCGAGGCTCGGAGTCCTGCGCGAGCACGACGTCGCAGAAGGCAGTCAGCGTTTCAATTTCGCGCTCGTTGAAGAATGCAAATGAAGGCGGGCGCTCGACCCGGTCGTGGACGACTCTCCGGGTCTGCGGATCCCAGTGATCGGCTTGCTCGAGGCAGTTGTATTCGGGGTACCGCCCGCGCATCTGGGGTGTGGTGCCGCGTCGCTGACGAGGCAGTTCGTGTGTCGACGGAGGCTTGGTCATCGCTCCCGCTTCACGAGTGGAGCAAGGAGGCCGAGCGCACCGATCGCCAGGAGTGCGCCCGGAGCGAGGAGCGGGGGTCCCATCGCGAGGTTGTACGTTGGCTCGGAGAAGCCGCCTGGCTTCTTTCGTATGCCTTGAACATGGGTGACCAGCCCCACGAGGCCGTCGACGCAGTAGAGCGCCGACACACCCGGGAGGACGGTCCTCGCTGCTCGCTCGGAGAAGACGCCGGCGATTCCAGCCGCGGTCAGCGGAGGCGTGAGGACGATCGGCGTCCACATCCACTTGTCGCCGAATGACCCTTTGTAGTGCTCGAAGTAGATCTCAAAGCCCATCGACGACGCACTCAGCGCTGTGGCCGCGGCCAGGGTCTTTTGCATCCGGCCTGCGCGCAGGTTCGCCAGCGCGCGTGCCGGGAGGTTTCGCTCTCGTCTTGGCATCAGCACGGTTCTTTCTCCTTCGATCAGATTGCGTAACGCTCTGCGTCGGCCCGCTTCAGTTCGAGCCCGTTTCCGGGTCTCGAAAGATCGGGCCGAAGCTCTCCGTCGATTGGCTCGGGCACTCCGTCGAACACCATCCGCTCGATGCGCACGTGGTCGTGGAAGTACTCGAGATGACGAAGACGACCGACGGCGCAACAGGAATGGAGGTGCAACGCGGGCGCGCAGTGGGCCGACAGGTCGATCGACTTCGTTTCGCACAACGCCGCGACGCGGAGGAAGCCGGTAATCCCCTCGCAACGCGTCACATCGGCCTGAAGGCAGTCGACGGCTCCGGCGTCGAGCATCCGCCCGAAGTAGTCGAGTGTGTATCCGTACTCCCCGGCTGCCACCTCGAGTGGGACGTGATCGCGGATCAATCGCAAGCCGGCAAGGTCGTCGGACGAGACGGGCTCCTCGAACCAGCGAACATCAAAGTCTGCGGCGAGCTCGAGTGCGAGGCGCAGCGCCTGCTTGCGCGAGAGCGCACCGTTGGCGTCGACGAACAGCTCGGCCTCGTCTCCGATCGCCTCTCGGGCGACCCTCACTCGATCCGGATCACGCAATGGCTCGCGCCCGACCTTCATCTTCACCCGCGGAATCCCGCTGTCGACCCAACCAGCGAGCTGATCCGCCAGGAGCTCGTCGGTGTAGGAGGTGAAACCGCCGCTGCCATAGATCGGCACCGAGTCGTGCTCGGCGTCCAGCAGCGATGCGAGCGGCAGCCCGAGCAACCTGGCCTTGAGATCCCACAATGCCGTGTCGATCGCAGCGATCGCCATCGACGCGAGTCCGGGACGCCCAAGATTGCGTGAGGCTTCGGAGAGCGCCCGCCAGCTTGCGGAGACGCGCATCGCGTCGCACCCTTGAACCACCGACGCGAACGTGCCACGGATTAGTGCGCCAACAGCCGCGTCGCCGTACGTGTAGCCGAGACCGACCTGTCCGCCAGCGTGGGTCTCGACCGTAACGAGCGTTGTGGTGGTCCAGCGTGCGGTTCCGTCCGACTCCGGATGGTCGGTCGGAATGGCGTAGACGGAGACGTCGAGCCGCTCGATGGCGACCTCGACCGTCTGGGCCGCGACGGACATTCAGTGCCGGCCGGGAGCTACCTCGGCGACCATCTGCTTCAACGACTGCCTGATCATGCTGCCGCGCTGAGAGTCTCCGTGCAGCACGGATCGGGCGAAGTTCTGCGCCTGCTCGAGCGTGATGTGCGGCGGAAGTGGGGGCGTCGACGGGTCAGTGATCGCTTCGAGCACGACGGGGCGGTCGGCCGACAGGGCCTCGTCCCAGGCCGGGCCGACTGCGTCGGCGTCGTCCACTCGGACTCCTTTGAGGCCGACGAGCTCTGCGAACGAGGCGTAGGGAAAGTCGGGGATGTCCTGGGAAGCGTCGAAGCGGGGGTCGCCTTCCATCGCCCGCTGCTCCCAGGTCACCTGGTTAAGGTCGTCGTTGTGCAACACGAGCACGACGAGGCGAGGGTCGGACCAGCGGCGCCAGTACTTGCCGATCGTGATCAGCTCCGCGAGCCCGTTCATCTGCATTGCGCCGTCGCCGACCAGCGCGATCGCGACTCGGTCCGGATGGGCGAACTTCGCCGCAATCGCGTACGGGACTCCTGGTCCCATCGTGGCGAGGTTCCCCGAGAGTGAAGCGAGCATCCCCTGCCGAAGCTTCACGTCGCGCGCGTACCAGTTGGCCGCCGAGCCGGAGTCGGAGCTGATGACCGCGCGATCCGGGAGCCGTTTCGAGAGCTCGTGAAAGACGCGTTGCGGATTCACGGGATCCGCCTCTTCGAGTGCGCGTTTCTCGAGCACGCCCCACCAGTCCGCCACGTTCTGCTCGATGCGCTTTCGCCATGCCCGGTCCTCCTTGCGCACGAGGTGCGGGATCAGCGCACGGAGCGTCTCCTTCGAATCGCCGACGAGCTGCGCCTCCATCGGGTAGCGGATGCCGATCATTCGTCCGTCGATGTCGATCTGCACACCGCGCGCGTTCCCCTCCTCAGGCAGGAACTCCGAGTACGGGAAGCTCGAGCCGACCATAAGCAGCGTGTCGCAGTGCATCATCATGTCCCAGCTGGGCTGGGTCCCGAGCAGGCCGATTGCGCCGGTCACAAACGGGAGGTCATCGGGGAGAACGGCCTTGCCAAGTAACGCTTTGGCGACACCGGCGCCGAGGAGCTCAGACACCTCCGCCACCTCCGGGCCGGCATCGAGCGCCCCTGCCCCAACTAGCATCGCGACCCTCTCGCCCGTGTTGAGAACCTCGGAGGCGCGGAGGAGGTCATCCTGCGCCGGGACGATCTTCGGCCGCGAATAGCCGATTGACGAGTGGATCGTCCCATGCTCGTGCGGCGGTTGCGAGACGGCTTCCATCGAGGCAAGGTCGTTTGGAATGACGAGGCACGTCACCGTCCGCTGGTCCAGCGCGATCCTGATTGCTCGATCGACCAGATGGCGCATCTGTTCGGGCGCGACGGCCATCTCGACGAACTCGTGCGCGACATCCTTGAAGAGCGTTGTCAGGTCGACCTCCTGCTGATAGGACCCCCCGAGCGCCGACGTCGCCTGCTGCCCGACGATTGCCAGTACCGGCTGGTGGTCGAGTTTGGCGTCATAGAGACCGTTCAAGAGGTGAATGGCGCCCGGCCCCGAGGTGGCCATGCAGACGCCAATCTCGCCGGTGAATTTCGCATGCGCGCACGCCATGAATGCGGCCATTTCCTCGTGCCGGACCTGGATGAACTCGGGATCGTCCTCGGCCTTGCTCAGCGCGCCGATGAGAGAGTTGATTCCGTCACCCGGATAGCCATAGATCCGGTGGATGTCCCACTCGCGCAGGCGGGCGAGGAGAAAGTCGGCAGTGCTCTGGGACACGTCGCGTCTCCTTCGATTAGGGCGGGCGGAGAAGAACGACTTACCACCTCTCGCTGTTTGTAACCCCCGAAGTTGAGACCGCCCGCTCGCGACGCTAGGCGCGGCCGTAGCGAGCAGCGCGAGCCGCGACGGCCGGCGTGACTCCCGAATCGATCAGCCGCTGCCGCGCCTCGCTCTCCCGTAGCACTTGGAGCAGAACCCAAACGAGCGCGGGCAGCATCGTGAACATGCTCTCGACGAGCATCACGCCACCGCCCGCCTTCTGGTCGTCGAGGTGGCTCAGTCCCCAGAGCGTCGCGTCATGCGCATACGGCGCGTAGTAGACGTGGTTCGACCAGATGAAGACCTGGGAGAGGACGAGCATCACGAGCCACATCCCGAGAACGTAGGGGATCTTCCACGGTGCGGTGAACCAGGCCGGCCCGGGCAGGGGCTCGATCAGCGCCGCCCACATCAACATCCCGAAGAACACGAAGGACGCGTGCTGCAGCGCGTGGATCCCGTCGTTCCGGAGCGCAGCGTCGAACAGAAGGGGCAGGTGCCAGGCACAGAAGTTCCCCGCCCAGAGCGGAAGCGCGACGAGGGGATGCGCGAGCACACGCATCCGGTGGACGATCCGGAAGCGCAGCAGAGGTCGCAACAGCCGCCCGTCGAGCCCGAGCACGAGGAAGAGGGCTCCGATGTCGCCTAGCAGCAGGTGCTGGAACATGTGCACCGAGAACAAGTGCTCCTCGCCGATCGTGTCAATCGGGGACTCGAGCGCGACGAAGAGCGTCAGCAGCCCCATCGCGAACACCACGAGGCGCGGTCGCGGCACTCGTCGCCCTCGGCGCGCCAGCGTCCGCGCGCGCCGCCAGTAGAGCGCGCCGACGAGCGCGAGCACCGAGATCTCGAGCGGATCGAAGTTCCAGCCGTTCATCGCGGGTCGGCGGTTTCTTGCCGCGTGCCGATGGGTACCAGCCTGCGGATTTGGCGACTCGGGGGACGAAGTGGCGCAAGGGACTTGCGACAGCTGCGCTGCTCCTGCCGTGTGCGCTCGCGGGCTGCGGAGGTACGCAGAGCGCGCTCGACCCGCACAGCCCGCCGGCGGCGGACATCACGAATCTCTTCTGGGTGATGATGGCCGTCGCGTTCGGCGGCCTCGCGCTGATCACGGGCCTGCTCGTCTTCGCCTGGGTACGGCGCGGCCGTCGCGGCTTCCGGGACGCCGACCCCGCCGACCCGCATCCGGGAGAGAAGCCCGCCTGGTTCGTCGTCGTGGGAGGCGGCGTCGTCTTCCCGATCATGGTGATCACCGCTCTGTTCATCGTGGGCAACTGGGCGATCCTCAACGTGACCCAGGCGCCCGCGGCGTCCAGTACGGCCATGACCGTCGACGCCATTGGCCATCAGTGGTACTGGGAGTTCCGGTATCCGGGGACGAAGGCGGTCACTGCTGGCGAGATGCACATTCCCGTCGACACGCGGATCAACCTCGTCGCGACGACCGCGGACGTGATCCACAGCTTCTGGGTGCCGGAGCTGAACCGCAAGGTCGACACGATCCCGGGGCAGCAGAACCGGATCCTGCTCTACGCGAACGAGGTCGGCGTCTACCGCGGCCAGTGCGCCGAGTTTTGCGGGCTGCAGCACGCGCACATGGGGATGCTCGTCTTCGTCCAGCCGAAGGCGAAATTCCAGACGTGGCTGAAGCGCCAGTCCGCGCCGGCCGCCAAGCCGACGACGGCACTCGCGCGGCGCGGCCAGCAGGTCTTCCTCAGCGGCCCGTGCTCGAGCTGCCACGCCATCCGCGGCACGACCGCGGGCGGGTACGTCGGTCCCGACCTGACCCACCTCGCGAGCCGCACGACGCTCGCCGGCGTGACGGTCCCGAACACCAGGAGCTATCTCGCGCGCTGGATCGTCGACTCCCAGCACTTCAAGCCGGGAAACGAGATGCCGGACTTCCACCTGACCGGCTCGCAGGTCCGGGCCCTTGTCGCGTACCTCGGAGGCCTCAAGTGACGACCGCCGTCTACGAGGAGCGGCTCGAGCGCATGTGGCAGTCGCGCCCCGGCGTGCTCGGCTGGGTGATGACGACCGACCACAAGCGGATCGGGCTTCTCTACTTCTGGACGACGCTCGTGTTCTTCGCGGCCGGCGGTTTCGAGGCGCTGATCATGCGCACGCAGTTGGCCCAGCCGAACCAGCACGTCGTCGGCCCGGCCACCTACGACGAGCTTTTCACGATGCACGGGGTGACGATGATCTTCTTCTTCATCATCCCGATGACGACAGGAGCGTTCGGCAACTACCTGCTCCCGCTGATGATCGGCGCACGGGACATGGCGTTCCCGCGCCTCAACGCGCTGAGCTACTGGATCTTCCTCGCGTCGGGGATCTTCGTCTACTCGAGCCTTCTCATCGGCCAGGCGCCGAATGCCGGCTGGTTCGACTACGTGCCCCTCGCGAGCGCGAAGTTCGACCCCGGGCATGCGGTCGACTTCTACTGCCTCGGGCTCATCTTCAACGGAATCGCGTCGAGCCTCACCGCCGCGAACTTCATCGTGACGATCCTCAAGTTGCGGGCGCCCGGGATGTCCTTCAACCGTATGCCGCTCTTCTGCTTCGCCTTCCTCGCGGCGTCGTTCGGGCTCCTCTTCGCGCTGCCGTCGCTGACGGCGGACGCAATCTTCCTCTTCCTCGACCGCAACGTCGGCACCCACTTCTTCGACGTCGCGAAGGGCGGGTCGGTGCTGCTCTGGCAGCACCTGTTCTGGATCTTCGGCCACCCAGAGGTTTACATCCTCATCGTCCCGGCGTTCGGGATCGCGACCGAGATCATCCCCGCGTTCACGCAGCGGCGGGTCGTCGCGTTCCCGCTCGTGGCGGTCGCGGAGCTGCTCGTCGTCTTCATCGGCTTCGGCGTCTGGGCGCACCACATGTTCGCCACGGGGATGCCGACGGTGACCGTGATCTTCTTCGCCGCGGCGACCGCCGTGGTGGTGATCCCGAGCACGATCCAGGTCTTCGCCTGGTGCATGACCTTCATCACCGGCAACGCGCGCTTCAAGACGCCGCTGCTCTTCATCGCCGGCTTTATCTTCATGTTCGTGGCCGGCGGCCTGACCGGGATCATGTTCCTGGCGGTGCCGTTCGACCAGCAGGTGACGGACACCTACTTCGTCATCGCACACTTCCACTACATCATCTTCGGGGCCGCCGTCTTCCCGATCTTCGCCGGGATGTACTTCTGGTTCCCGAAGGTGACGGGGAGGTTCTACTTCGAGCTGCCCGGCCAGATCAGCTTCTGGATCATCTTCGCCGGGACGAACGTCCTCTTCTTCCCGATGCACATCGTCGGGCTCGCGGGGATGCCGCGGCGCAACTACACGTATCCCTCCGGGCTCGGCTGGGGGCCGTACAACCTCACCGAGACGATTGGCTCGTACATCACGACGGTCGGGATCGTCGTGCTGCTCGCCAACCTCGTGGTCAGCTACTTCCGCGGCGCGCCGGCCGGCCCTGACCCGTGGCATGGCGCGACGCTCGAATGGACGATCCCTTCGCCTCCTCCCGAGTACAACTTCGCAGTCATCCCGAAGGTCTCGAGCGCGTACGCGAACTGGGACTACGCGGACCGGGAGGAGGACCGACGCAAGCTCGAGCAGGGAATCATGATCCTCGAGCAGGGGCACGAGCAGCCCGTGAGCTCTCCGGTCGACGGCTGGTGGGCGGAGATCGTCGAGATGCCGCACGACTCGCCGTGGCCGATCCTGCTCGCCGTCGCGATGTCGATCGTGTTCGTCCTCCTGCTCCTGCATCTCTGGACGGGCGTCTGCTTTGCGCTGGGCGGGATCGCGCTCGTGCTGCTCGGCTGGCACGGCGAGGAGCCGGCGGAGAGCGAGGCCTAACGATGGCTTCTTCCGACTACGTGGCAGGCGGTGTGCCGGAGCGGCTCGTCCCGCGGCGCGCGGTCGACACCGAGGTGTTGGCCGTCGCGGGACGCCGCCGCGGGCCGAGCGTTGCGGTCTGGGGGATGGCGATGCTCGTGGCGAGCGAGGTAACGCTCTTCGGCACTTTTGTCGGGACGTACTACTACCTCCGCTTCGGAAGCAGGCACTGGCCGCCACCTGGCACGCCGGAGCCCCGCGTGGTCGTACCGCTGATCATGGTCGCGATCCTTGTCACCTCGAGCATCCCGATGCTGCTGGCGGCGCGGGCGGTGCGCCGAGGTCGGCTTTGGGCTACCCGGGGCTTCCTCGTCTGGGCGCTCGCCGTGCAGTGCTTCTACCTCGCGTGGGCGATCCACGACTACGTCCACCAGCTGCAGCACTCGACGCCTCAGAACAATGCCTACAGCTCGATCTACTACGTGATGCTAGGCGCCGACCACGCGCACGTCGCGGTCGGGGTCCTCCTCGTCGTCTGGCTGCTCTGGAAGCTCGCGCGCGGGCTGACCCTGTACCGGATCGACGCGACTGGAGTCATCGCCTTCTACTGGCACGCCGTCAACGTCCTCACCCTGATCGTGATGGGGGTCCTACTGAGCGCGACGCTGTGAGCGAACTCGGGTACCCGGACGGCTCCATCCGCGTGGGCCGGTTCACGCTGCGACAGCTCAGCGTCGTCCAGTGGATCGGCGTGATCGTCGCGCCGCTCGCCTGGGCAAGCCAGCATGTGGTCGGGTACGGGGTGGGAGAGGCGACGTGCTCGGTCGCCGGTGCGCGGTGGGGCATCTCGTTCGACACGTGGCAGCTGGCAATCATGGCGGCGGCGGGGGTGCTGGTCCTCGTGTCGGAGGCCGCTGCCGTGACCGTCTTCCTCGCGACGCGCGAGACGAACTACGGCGACGGCCCGCCGGGGGACGGGCGCTGGGGCGGCGCTGTCCCGTACTCGCGGCTCCACTTCTTCGCCACCGCCGCAATGGCGGCGAACGTCCTCTTCTTCGTGGTGATCCTCCTCGACGGCCTGGGGTCCGTCTTCTCCACGCTATGCGCGCAGTCCTGACCGCGACCGTCATCGCCGCCGGGCTCCTCTTCGCGGGACCTGCCGCGGCTGCGTCGGGCACGCCAAAGAGCCCGCTCCCGGCCTACGGCTACCACCTCTACGGGGAGTACTGCCTGAGCTGTCACGGCGGCAACGTAGAGGGGCGCTACGACGAGCCGTCGTCGGCGAGCGGCGCCGGGCCTGGCCGGGCGCAGGAGCAGCAGGACGGGATCGGCCCGTCGCTGCACGGCGTGGGCGCGCTTGGGGCCGACTTCTACCTCAGCACCGGCTACATGCCGCTCAGGCAGATCGGGCTCCAGCCACGGCGCGAGCCGCTCGTCCTCGGCGAGCATCAGATCAAGGCGCTGGTCGCGTACATCGCCACCTTCGGCGGCCCGCCGATCCCGACGCCACACCCGGCGTTGGGCAGCCTCTCGGAGGGACTGTCGCTATTCACGGAGCACTGCGCCGGCTGCCACCAGGTCGTCGCGCAGGGCGGCTACGTCACGGGTGCGGTGCCGCCGCCGCTCAGTCTGGCCACGCCTCGTCAGGTTGCGGAGGCGGTGCGAATCGGGCCGTACGTAATGCCGAAGTTCTCGCAGCGTTCGATCAGCGACCGGCAGCTCGACTCGATCGTGCGTTACGTCCAGTTCACGCACGATCCGCCGCGACCCGGCGGCTGGGGACTCGGCTTCCTCGGCCCCGTGCCGGAGGGCCTCGTGACGTGGTTCATCGCGATGCCGCTGCTACTCGGCCTCTGCCTGATGCTGGGAAGCAGGTTGCGACGGTGAGCCGGATCAGGAACGCGATCGTCTCGGCGCTCGTCCTGCTCGTCGGGCGCCGCAACCGCTCCGGCGTGAAGTCGGATGAGACGCGGATATCGCCGGCGCTGCCGTCGAATCCCGCGGCGGAGCTCCTCGTTCTCAGCCTGCTCGGGCTCTCGTCGCTCGCCGCGGTCGGCTTCATCCTCATCTACGCGTTCGGGAGCGAGCTGCCCGAAGTGACGCCGCTGCTCGGGGCGGCGATCGGTCTCTCCTTCCTCCTCCTCGCGGCGGCGCTCGTCGTGGTGGGGCTGAAGCTCGTGCCCACGGAGGAGATCGCCGAGGACTACCCGCCGCACGAGCACCCCGGCGAGCAGCTGGCAATCGCGGAGTTGATGGAGGAGAGCGGAGCGCGCTTCACCCGCAAGCGTCTGTTCAAGCTCGGCCTGCTCGGCGCAGGCGGGACGCTCGGCCTCGCGCTGCTCACGCCCGCGGCGTCCTTCGGGCCGTTGTTCCACGTCGGCGACTTCCTCCGCACCCCGTGGCGGCGGGGACGCCGGCTCGTGGACGAGAACGGCCGCCCGTACAAGGCATCGGACATCGGGAGGGAGGACTTCTACCTCGCCTTCCCCGAAGGGCTGAACGACGAGGAAAAGGAGGAGATGGCCGCCTCGCTCGTGGTGATCCGGCTACCGCCGGACCAGCTCCACCTCCCGGCGCATCTCAAGGACTACGACGCGAACGGGATCCTCGCCTACTCGCGCATCTGCACCCATGCGGGCTGCGCAATCACGCTGTACCGCGCTCCTCTCTTCCAGCCCGACGAGCCGAGGCCGGCGCTCGTCTGCCCCTGCCATTACTCGACGTTCGATCCCGCGACGGGCGGCACGGTCACGTTCGGGCCGGCCGGACGGGACCTGCCTTTGCTTCCCCTCTACGTCGATTCGAGTGGCTACCTGCGCGCGAAGGGAAACTTCGACGGGCCGGTCGGGCCGTCGTGGTGGGGCGTCCGCGTGTGGAAGGCGCAGTCATGAGCAGCCGTGGCGCTCCGCTCACCCGTCGCACGGTGCGCTGGCTCGACGAGCGCACCGCTACCGCGCCCTACCTGAAGAAGGCCCTCCGCTACCTCTTCCCCGACCACTGGTCGTTCCTGCTCGGCGAAGTAGCGCTCTACTGCTTCATCGTCCTCGTCGGGACCGGGATCTACCTGACCTTCTTCTTCGTCGACTCGACGAGGGAGATCGTCTTCCACGGCCACTACTACCCGGCCCTCTACGGCCAGAGGATGAGCGAGGCGTACGCATCGGTCGTGCACCTCTCGCTCGAGACGCGTGCCGGCCTCCTGATCCGGCAGACCCACCACTGGGCCGCGAATGTCTTCATCGCGGCGATCGTCCTCCACGTATTCCGCGTCTTCTTCACCGGCGCTTACCGCAAGCCGCGCGAGCTGACGTACTGGCTCGGCGTGACGATGCTCATGCTCACGCTGCTCGAGGCGTACCTCGGCTACTCGCTGGTGGACGACCTCATGTCCGGAATGGGCCTCGTGATCGGCTACTCGGTGGGGCTCGCGATCCCGCTCGTCGGCCAGAACCTCATGAACTGGCTGTTCGACGGGATGTTCCCCGGGAGCCCGAAGCTCTGGCCGCGGATGTACATCGCCCACGTCCTGATCTTCCCCGTCCTGATCGGGCTGCTGCTCAGCGCCCACCTGCTGCTCGTGGCGATGCGGCACCACACGCAGTTCCGGCAGAAGAAGGCCCAGACTGAGCGGACGATCGTCGGAGTGCCCGCGTGGCCGGGACAGGCGCCGCGATCGCTGGGGCTGATGGTCGGGACGGCCGGCTTTCTCTTCCTGCTCGGCGGGCTCGTCCAGATCAACCCGATCTGGCTCTGGGGGCCGTTCCACACGTACTCTTCGACGAACGGCGCCCAGCCCGACTGGTATCTCGGCTGGCTGATCGGCGCGCTGCGCCTCGTGCCCGGCTTCGATGTGACCATCGGTCACTACACAATCCTGCCCGGTCCGTTCTGGGGCGGCGCCGCGTTCCCACTCGCAGTGTTCGGGTTCCTGTACCTCTGGCCGTGGATCGAGCGCCGCTTCACCGGGGATGTCGCGTTCCACAACCTGCTCGACCGGCCGCGCGACGCACCCGTCCGTACCGCTGTCGGTGTGGCAGTGGTCAGCTGGGTCTTTCTCGTGTTCCTCGCTGGCGCTTCCGACCGGGTCAACGTGACGTTCGGCATCGGCTACATGTCCCAGATCTGGTTCTACCGGATCGCTGTTTGGGTGTTGCCGGTGGTTTTCGGCCTGGCGGCGTGGTGGATTTGCAAGGAGCTCCTGGCGGGCGAGCGCGTGGTCGGCGTGCGGCGTCGCGCCGAGGTGGAGGCGCGGCTCGCCCCGGAGCGGCGGGCGGACGAGGCGCCCACTGGTTGACGTGCAGTTGCCCCTGGCCCATCACCGCGCACCGCTGAAGGCGGACACGATTCGCGTTGTCGTCCGCCGGGGATACAGCGCCCGTGAAACGCCTCGTCCCTTGGCTCGCGTGGTGGGCGGCGCTCTTCTGGCTCTGGCTCCTGCTCGTCGGCCAGTGGAACCGGGAGCAGGTCTTCGCCGCGGCGATCGCTGCAGCGGTCGCCGCGAGTCTCGCCGAGTTTGCGCGCCGGCGGACCGGATTCTCAGCCCGGCTGTCTTTGTCTGACTTTGCGCCGCTGCCCCGCGCCTTCGGCATGGTGTTCGTCGACTTCGCAATTCTCGTCTGGGCGCTCCTCGCAAGCGTTGCCCGGTGCCGCGTCGTTCGTGGTGAGTTCGTCTCGCAGGAGGTCGAGGACGGCAGCGCCCTCACCCGCGGTGCCGGCCCACGGGCGTTGGCGGTCCTCATTGCGGCCTACAGCCCGAACGCGTACGTAGTCGATCTCGATCTGGAAACGCGGCGTGTTCTTCTCCACGACCTCGTACGACATCGTGCATCCGAGGAACCGGTCTGAACGCGTTCCTCATCGCGGCGACGATGCTCCTCGCCGCCCTCGCGCCGCTGCTGGTCGCGGCTTCGTTGCGGCGGCCGATCGACGGCCTCGTCATCGTCCAGGTCGCCGGGGCGGTGGCCACGCTCACGCTCGTCTGCCTCTCGGTCGGGCTCGGCAACTCGCTCTACTTCACTGTGGCCGTGGTCGCTGCCCTCGCGTGTTGGATCGGCGGCCTCGTCTACGCCCGCTTCCTAGGCCGCTGGACCTGATGGCTGCGGGAGATCTCGCTGTCGACTTTCTGCTGGGACTCGGTGTAGCTGCGGAGCTCCTCTGTGTCGTCGGCGTCCTTCTGATGCGGACGACGTTCGACCGGCTCCACTACGCCTCGGCCGCGACGAGCGTCCCCGCGTTCCTCATACTCGCCGCCGTTCTCGTACGCGAGCACTTCACGGCCGGCGGCCTCGAGGCGATCGCCGCCGTGGGGCTTCTTTTCGTACTCAACCCGGCAGTCGTGCTCGCCACGGCGATGGCTGCCAGGCGCGTCGACGAGGCGGAGAAGGCGTGACGCTCGCAACGCTCGTGCCTCTGCAGTTCGTCTCCTTCGGCCTCGTCGCTCTCGGCGCGCCGCTCGTCGTGCTCACGCGCGACCCGCTGCGCCAGTCGTTCGTGAACGGCGTCTACGGCGTCTCGCTCGTCTGCCTGTTCGTCGTGCTGGCTGCACCCGATCCCGCGCTCTCGATGATCGTGGTCTCCGGCATCGCCTATCCGCTCGTCATCCTTGCGGCCATTGCACGCTCCCGCCGTCAGCAGCGGGAAGAGAAGCGGGACGACCCATGAGCAGGCGCGCGCGGATCGGGACTCTCATCCCCGCTCTGGCCGGGCTGGGTGCACTCTTCGCCTGGGCGATCGCCGGAATGCCCGCGTTCGGCGACTATCGCGGTCCATACGGCTTCGTCCTCAACCGCGTTGTCGTGCCGCTTCGCCACACGACGAACGTGGTCATGGGAACGAACTTCGACGTGCGCGCCGTCGACACGATGGGGGAGGAGTTCATCCTGTACGCCTCGATCGTGGGCGTGACTTTGCTGCTGCGCGATGACTCACAGTCGAGCCGCGTCGAGAGGAAGACCCGGCGCCTGCCTAGCGACGCGGTTCGGCTCGTCGGCGTCGTCATGGTCGGTGGCGGCGTCCTCATCGCGCTCTGGCTCCAGGCGTTCGGCTACATCACGCCGGGCGGGGGCTTCCAGGGAGGGGTCCTCTTTGCCGGCGCCATTCTCCTGCTCTACCTCGTAGGGAACCATCGCGACTTCCGGCCCTTCCGAGACGAGCGGATCCTTGACTCGCTCGAGGGGCTCGGCGCAGGTGGCTACATCGTCGTGGGATTGGCGGCGCTCGTCTCAGGGCTGGCGTTCCTTACGAACCTCTTTGGGTTCGGCACGACCGGCACCCTGGTCTCCGGCGGAAGCATCGCCCTGCTCAACTGGGCATCCGCGATTGCCGTCACGGTGGCGATGATGATCCTCTTCGCGGAGTTCCTCGAGACCTACGCCGATCCGCTCGAATCCGAGGATGTGGCCCGGTGAGCTACCTCCCGTACGCGGTCGCGGCCTGGATCTGCCTTGTCGGCATCGCCGGCATCGCGACGAGCCGCAACCTCATCCATCTCGCGGTCTGTCTCACCGTCACCCAGTCCTCGACCTATGTGCTGCTCCTGTCGGTCGGATACGTCAAGCACGGCACCGCACCGATCTTCGAAGGGACGCCGCTCGGCACCACCGCTGTCGACCCCGTCGTGCAGGCGCTGACTCTCACGGACGTCGTCGTCAGCGTCGCGGTAATGGGGCTGATCCTCGCCCTCGCACTTGACGCGCACCGCCTCTCCGGGACGGTCGACCCGGATGGCATCGCAGAGATCTCGGGATGAGCTGGATCCCGCCGCTCCTCGTAGCGGTCCCCCTGCTCGCGGCAGCCGTAACGGCCGCCTTGGACCACATCACACCCCGGCCTGTCCAGAACGTCGTCGTCGTCGCCTCCGCCGCGGCCACCACCACGCTCGCCTTCCTCCTGCTTGGGCACGCCGAGAGCCACGAGGTCATCCACTGGTTCGGCGGCTGGGAGCCGCACCACGGAATCGCTCTCGGAGTCGACTTCGCTGTTGGTCCGCTCGCGGCCGGAATGTGCGCCGTGATCGGTGTCGTAATGACGCTCGCGCTCCTCTACTCGCTCACGTTCATGCGCGAGGCTTCGCGCCTCTTCGACTCCCTCATGCTCGTGGCGCTCGCCGCGATGTGCGGCTTCGCGATGTCAGGAGATCTCTTCAACCTCTTCGTCTGGCTCGAACTGATGGCCGTAGCCGCTTACGCGCTCACCGGATTCCAGGTCAGGCGCCTCGGCCCGGTGCAGGGGGCAGTGAACTTCGCGATCACGAACAGCCTCGGCGGTTACCTATTCGCGCTCGGGATCGCGCTGCTCTACGCCCGGACGGGCGCTCTCAACCTCGCCCAGATCGGCGTAACGCTTTCGCACGGCCCTGCCGGCGGGCTCGTCATCGTCGCGATGACGCTCCTCTTCTGTGGACTCCTAGTCAAAGGCGCGGTCGTCCCATTCCACCTCTGGGCGGCGGACGCCTACGCGGTTGCGCCGGCACCCGTCTGCGCCGTGCTCGGAGCAGTCATGACGGACATCGGCTTGGTCGGGGTTGCCCGTCTCTACTGGACTGTCTTCGCTGTGCCGTTCGGGCACGGGCACGAGGCCGGCGATGTGCTCCTCTGGCTCGGGATCGCGACCGCCGTTCTCGCCGGGACGATGGCCTTCCTCCAGCGGCACCTAAAGCGGATGCTGGCGTACTCCGTCGTGTGCCACATCGGGATCATGCTCGCGGGGATTGGCCTTCTCGGCTCGTCGGCGCTCGCGGGGGTCGAGCTGATGTTCCTCGCGCACGCGCTCCTCACGGCGGGACTCTTCTTCGTCGTAGGGATCCTCCACGTTGACCACGGAGCGATCGACGAGCTCCACCTGCGCGGCCGCGGCCGCGGCTGCCGGGCGCTGGCAGCCGCCTGGTTCGCGGGAACGGTCGGTCTGGTCGGGACGCCGTATGTCGGCGTGTACCTCGGCCATGCGCTTATCGACGACAGCGCAAGCCGCCTGGGCCGCTCCTGGGTGCCCGTGTTCCTCTGGCTCGGTTCGGCTCTCGCCGGGGCTGCGCTGTTTCGTGCCGGTGGCCGCATCTTCCTCGGCTGGGGCGACCAGAACGCTCCACTGCTTGGCAAGGCGATTGAGGAGGACCCACTTGAACGCCACGTCCGCCGGCCGCTCCTTGTCGCCGTTGCCGTGTTCGCCGTCGCCGCCGGAGCCCTAGTCAGCGCCGTGCCCGGGATCGGCCAGAGGGCGCAGTACGCCGCCGACCGCTTCCGAAACACGGTCGGCTATGCCGCCGTGGTCCTCCACGGGAGATCGATGGCGCTCCCGGTGAGTCTGCCGGTTAGTGTCAGCCATACGTCGCTCGAGTCGGTCCTCTATGGGCTCGGCGCGACCGCACTCGCGCTCGGCCTCGCCATCGCCGGCCTTTACCGCCAGCTCCTACCACCGCGGCTTTACGCCGTTGTCTCGCGCACGCTTGCGCCGCCTGTCCGTGTCCTCCACGACCTCCACAGCGGTGTCGTCGGCGACTACGTGACCTGGGTTGCAGTTGGTACCGCAGTCACGGGAGCGGCATGGGCTTTGCTCCTGCGCGGATGAAGGCGAGACTTGCGTAGCTCTCACCGGGGCACGGGCCTTGACGAGTTGACCCTACGTCGCCTCGACCCGCAGCGCGGCCAACGGCGACTCGTCCTCCTCCTCGAATGGCACAACGTCGAGCACTCCGGAACACTGGCCCAGGCCGCCCAAGATCTCTCTGATGCTTTAAGCGCGAGCTTCGCGGAAGGTGACGAGTCGGCCCCGCCTCTCGTCCCAAAGCTTGAGCTTCGTCGCGCGCAGCCCTTGCTGCAGCGTGAGTTCTGGCACCGTCTGGAGCTGATCGTTCCCGTTGTGCGCCGCTTGCAGGTTGTAGTTCGGGATCCCGACGCTCAGGTGGTGCACGTGGTGGAAGCCGATGTTGCCGGTGAAGAAGCGCAGCACCCCTGGCAGCTTCAGATATGAGCTTCCCGCGAGCGCGGCGTGGTCGTAGCGCCACTCCGCATGCGCTTGCCAGTAGGTGTCTTCAAATTGGTGCTGCACGTAGAACAGCCAGACTCCGGCTGCGCCGCTCACCACGAGCACCGGGCCCTGCACGAGCAGGTAGTCGCGCCAGCCGATCGTCAGGCAGGCTGCAGCGACGATCATTGCAAGCACGAGATTCGTGGCCAGCACGCTGTTACGAACGCGTCGCCGTGACCCGCGGCGCACGAACCGCGGTTTTAGCATGAGCACGAGGAACCACCCGAGGCCGAACATGACCGCCGGGCTGCGGTAGAGCCGGTACTTGATCTGCCGCCACGTCGGGAGCGCCTGGTACTCGGCGACCGTCAGCGTTGCGACGTCCCCGACTCCGCGCCGGTCGAGGTCGCCCGCCGTCGCATGGTGCACGGCGTGCTCGTGCTGCCAGCCGCGATACGGCAGCCACACGAGCAGTCCTAGGGCGATACCCAACGCGTCGTTTGCGCGCCGCGAGTGCATGAACGAGCCGTGCGTGCAGTCGTGGAACACGATGAAGGTGCGGATCAGAAACGCGGACGCGGGCACGACGAGCGCGAGCGACAACAGCAGCGAGACCCGCAGCGCGAATGTCATCGCGACGAGCAGCGCGAGATACGGGACAGCCGAGGTCGCGAGATCGAGCAGGCTCCGACCGAGCTGCGGCTCCGCGTACGCATCGAGGACGCCCCGCCACTCCTGCCCTGCCTTCACGATCCCCACCTGGCCGATCCGCCGCCGCCTTGGGGCGGGCAGGCGGCGGTCCGAGTCGTCGCCAGGGAGAGGCCGACGCGCCAGACGATCGCGGCGAGAAAGATTGCAGTGCCGGTGAGGACGCCAAGCGCGCCGGCGGCGAGCGTCACCGCGAGCGCCTGCGAACTCCCGACGCCGGAAGCGATCAATGCCGCGGCGCCGGCGCCGACTTGCGTCGCCGCCCCCGCGAGGCCGACCGGCACCGCTGCCGCTGCCGCGCCCGCACAGAGCAAGAGCAACGCGAGTGGGAACGAGAAGCCGACCCCGAGTGTCCCGAGCAGGAGGAAGGAGGCGACTGCGCGGAGGAGCCAGCAGGCCGACACGAGTACCCACGCCTGCGACAAGCGTCGCATCGATGTGGTGCGCGGATTCAGCCAGCGGCCGAGCCGGAAGCGCGAGGCGCGGTTGCTTCCGACGAGGCGAGGGAGGGCGACCAGCAGGCCCGCGGCAGCTACGCCCGCGACAGCCACGACTGTGAGCCCGGCGCGCACACCGATCCCTCCGCCCAGTACGGCGGCTGCCGCGGCAAGTGGCGCGAGCGCGACGGAGTCGATGAGGCCGAGCATGACGAGCGAGAGACAAAGTGCGCGGATCCCGGCGCGACAGCCTGGATAGCGGCGAACGACGGCGACGCGCATCGCGTCGTCGAAACGGCCGGGAAGCACGACACCGATCAGTGCCGCGCCGCCATTGCCGGCCGCAAGCGCGAGCGTCCGAGGCCGCTCGCCCGCCGCGAATAACCGTCCCCATCCCCAGGCCTTGAAGCCCTGAGCGAGAAGCAGCAACAGGCAGACCGCTACCAACACTCCGGGCTGTCCGCTCGACAGCGGCCACGGGCTGGTGGCGAAGTGTCGCGCGGCAAGGAACGCCAGCGCGACCATGGTGGCTCCCGACCCCGCAGCCGCCGACCACCGGGCCCGGCGTGAGCGATGCATCCGTACGAGCGCATCGACGAGCAGCCGGTACCTGCGTTCGAGCACGATCGGGGCCGCGATCCCGACTGCCGCCAGCGGCGCCGCGGCAAGCGCGGCGGAACGGTCGGTCTCGGTGCGAAGGCCCGGCGTCATAGGGTCGGAACCGCCTACGCTGGTCGCCGGCGCCGCGTGCGCAACCTGAAGACGACGCTGGTGAAGATCCCCAGCAGCCAGCCGAGAACTGCAGCGGCGAGGATGATCCAGACCAGTGACGCGTGGCCCGTCCCGACGACCCAGCTCAGCTTCACCTGTCGGATATTCGAGGCGACGAGGGCTATCAGCACGACGAGCAAAGCCACGAGGCCGAACGCCCAGGTGTAGAGGCCGGTGCGACGGCCGTGTCGTCGCAGACGGTCGGCGCGTGTCTCGGCAGGCGCCGCCGGGGCCAGCGGTTCAGGGTGGTGCGATTCGATCTGCATCTTTGATCCTCCCTCGTGGACGTCGAGGTCGATCGCGATCGACCTACGGCTCCGGCCTATGTGTTGAGGGCGGATCTTGCGGGGCCGGAATGCCTCTGACCCCGCCGGTGGTTCACGGCGCCGGGTGCTGCGGAGCCGCAGGTAGAAGGGTAGCGCGCATCTGTGCCGACGGTGCCGCGCTACATTTGGGTTCCGATGGCTCTGGACGAGGCCCGGCATCTACGTGTCCTGATCGCGAACGAGAAGCGCGAGCGGCTCGAATTGCTCGCCCAGGTCGTTGCCGGCCTCGGGCACGAGGTAATCGCACGTGAGATCTACGTCAAGGAAGTCGGCGCCGTGACAGCCAGAGAGCGGCCCGACGTCGCACTCGTCGGATTGGGTTTGCACTCCGAGCATGCCCTCGACCTGATCACCGAGATCGTCCGCGAGGCGTCCTGCCCGGTGATCGCACTGCTGTCGGCCAAGGACCCCGCCTACGTGCACGAGGCCGCCAAGCGGGGTGTGTTTGCATACATCGTGGAGGACACCCCGGCCGAGCTCCAGAGCGCGATCGACATCACACTGCAACGCTTCGCCGAATACCACAGCCTGCAAGGAGCGTTCGGGCGCCGGGCGACGATCGAGCAGGCGAAAGGGATCCTGATGGCCCGCCATGCGGTCGATGCAAACCGAGCCTTCGAGATGCTGCGCGACCATTCCCAGCACAACGGCCACAAGCTCATCGACATCGCCGAGGCGATCGTCGACAGCCATCTCCTACTGCTACCGCCGCTTGTACAGTCCGCCGCTCCAATCACCCCGGCCACGTAGTCGGCGTAACAGGGCGAGACTGCTCTGGTGGTACCCTTGAGCCGGCGGCGCCTCAGCCATCGGCGCTGCGAAATACCTGGCGGCGCGGAGTAAGCGGCACCGCCAAGAGTCCTCCCTCAGCCAAGCGGGTTGGAGCCGTATCGGGCTGGCCGCAACATCCTGGCCGGCGTCGGTGATTCGACCCGGAGGTTCTCATGGTGGAGATTCGCGTTGCCGTCACAGACGCCACGCGCATACACGGGCTTATGCGCCGGCTCGGCCGACTCTTCGACCGGTCGTCGGTTTCGTACGACGGAGTGCGACGAGAGGTTCGCGTTCTTTCCGAATGGGAGTCGCGTTCGGTGGTCGAGGTGATCGACGCCGTCCAGTCGTGGCTCGAAGCCGAAGGTCTCGGCTCGGCCAGGTTGTCGCTCGGCGATCGCTCCTACACGATGGTTGGCCCGGTGGCCCTCCCGGTGCCGAGTGGACGCGCCGCACGACAGCGCTCACGCCACTCGTCCTTCGGACGACAACCGTCGGCGCGCTGATCCTGGCCGGGCTCGGTCGGGGCCTGCTCGCGGCGCCACATTCGGCTGCCTGCGCTACCTTGTCCTCAGCGTCCCCGTGTTCTGATTCCCGCACGAGCCCGCCGCGTGTCGTTTCATGGGAGTCACGAGAGGGAGCAACATCATGGGAAAGAGCCTGAAGCGGGTATTCGACCGGCTGCGTACGGCCACCAGCGGGAGCCTCCGAAAAGCAGGGTCGGCGCGCTAGCGCATGCGCGCGGCGATCGTCTCCACCTACCCGCCGCGTGCCTGCGGCATCGGCACCTTTTCAGCCGACCTGCGAGCGACGCTGACCGGCACGGACAGGGTGACGGCCGCCGATCTCGTCGCGGTCGTGCACGAGCCGTCGGCTCCGCAGCGGCGGGGCCTGCTCGCGACGATCGCGCAGGCCGTGCGTGGGGACTATGTCCGGACGGCCCGGATGCTGGGGCGGCTCGACGTCGATGTCGTGTTGCTTCAGCACGAGTACGGGATCTTCGGCGGTCGAGACGGCGAGTACGTGCTGTCGTTTGCGCAAGAGCTGGCGCAGCCGCTCGTGGTGACCCTGCACACCGTCCTGTCCGAGCCCACGCCCCACCAGGCGGAAGTGCTGACGGACCTGTGCGCCGAGGCGGAGCTCGTGATCGTGATGACGGACACGGCGCTCCGCTTGCTGGTCGAGTCGGGCGCTTGCACGGAGCAGAAAGTCCGTGTGGTGCCGCACGGAGCGCCGGTGCGGATCGCGGAGCGCGCCGCGAGGAACCTTCAGGGACCGCGGTCTGCTTCGTCTGCCCTCGATAATCCTTTCCGGCTTTCCACCTTCGGTCTGATCTCACCCGGCAAGGGCCTGGAGACGGTGATTGAAGCGCTGCCGGCGATGATCGAACGGCACCCGGAGATCGTCTACACGATCGCCGGGCGCACCCATCCGGATGTCGCGCGCCGGGAGGGGGAGCGGTATCGGCTGATGCTCGAGCGGCGCGTGGTCGAGCTCGGGCTCTCCGCCCATGTCGAGTTCGACGATCGGTTCCTGTCGATCGACGAGCTCGCGGATCTGCTCGCTTCGACCGACGTCTTCGTGACGCCGTATGCGAGTCGGGAGCAGATCGCCTCCGGCGCGCTCACCTTCGCAATCGCTGCGGGCTGCGCCGTCGTCTCCACGCCCTACTGGTACGCACAGGACATGCTCGCTTCGGGAGCTGGGCTTGTCGTGCCGTTCCGTGATTCGGAAGCGCTAGCCGATGCCGTCTGCAGCTATATCGAGCAGCCCGACACCCTGATGGCGGCGCGGACCGAGGCACGACGGATCGGTTCGACGCTTGCCTGGCCGGCCGTCGCAGAGGCGACGGCTTGCGTCTTGCAGGAAGCTGCCGAGCTTGCGCCGCAGCGACGGCCCGCCGGCGTCGCCGACCTGCACTTGACGAGCTTGCGGACAGACCATCTGCTCACGCTCGCCGACGACGTCGGCATCGTGCAGCACGCGCACGGAATCATTCCCAACCGCAGCAGCGGCTACTGCGTGGACGACGTCGCCCGCCTGGCGGTCGTCTCGCTCGCACTCGCAGAGCGCGGCGAGGAGCTGATCTGGACGTCGAAGCTCTACCGCGCGCTCGCCTTCCTTCAGGCAGCCGCTGAGGACGGGGGGATGCACAACTTCATGGGTTACGACCGTCGCTGGCTCGACGAGCCGCACATCGGCGACCACGTGGGACGCTCGATCTGGGCGCTGGGGGACATCCTGGCCACGGCGTGGATCCCCGCCGTGGTGCGACCGGCCCGCGACCTCCTCGACCAGCTTGTCGCCACGCTCGGCGATGACGTTTCCCTGCGAACGGCCGCCTATGCCGCACTCGGTCTCTCCCGCCTCGACACGGACCGGCTCGAGCCGCCCGCGCACCGGCAGCTCGAACGGCACGTCGAGCAACTTGCCGAGGCCTACGCGCGCACCTGCTCGGAGGATTGGTGCTGGTTCGAGGTTGCGCTCACCTACGACAATGCGCGGCTGTCGCAGGCACTCCTCACCGGCGGCAGCGCGCTCGGCCGGCCGGAGTTCACCGAGATCGGTCTCGAGTCGCTGCGGTGGCTCGGCGACGAGTGCGGGCTCGATCAGAACACGCTCCGGCTCCCGGGTCACCGCGGGCGCCGCCGAGGCGAGCCAGCTCCGGGCGGCGGCGACGAGCAGCCGCTTGACGCCGCCGCGCTCGTCGAAGCCGAGCTGACCGCATTCGCCGTCACCCACGAGGCCGAGCACGGAGTCCGGGCGATTCGGGCGTTCGAGTGGTTCCTGGGCCGCAACCGCCTGCAGAAGCCGCTCTACGACTTCGCGACGGGCGGCTGCAGCGACGGGCTCGGAAGCGATGCGCTCAACGACAACGAAGGCGCCGAATCGACGCTCGCCTTCCACCACGCAGCGTTGCTCCTCGACGCCGCCGGCGTGCGGGCGGTCGACCGCGAGGCGGCGCTCGAACCGGCCGCGGCATGACTACCGTCGAGCTCTTCGAGCGCCACCCCGGCAACCCGATCCTCACCGCCGAAGACTGGCCCTATCCCGTGAACGCCGTCTTCAACCCGGCGGCTGCGACGTGCGCCGGCAAGACAGTCTTACTCGCGCGCGTCGAAGACCGCCGAGGAATCTCACACCTCACGGTCGCGCGCTCGGCCAACGGCGTTGACGGATGGACGATCGAGCCCGAGCCGCTGCTCGCCCCTGCGGACGGGATCGCAAGTGAGCAATGGGGATTCGAGGACGCGCGGATCGTCTGGGTCGAAGAGCTCGGGTGCTGGGTGATCACCTGCACCGCCTACGGACCGGCCGGGCCGGCTGTCTTTCTCGCCACGACGAATGACTTCGATGCCGTCGAGCGACACGGCGTGGTCAGGCACCCGGAGGACAAGAACGCCGCCCTCCTCCCGCATCGGATCGACGGCCGCTGGGTGTTACTCCACCGTCCCAAAACCGAGTTCGGCGGCGGGCACGGCGAGATCGTGCTGTCCCGCTCGGATGACCTCCTCAGCTGGAGCGCCCCCGAACAGGTGCTCCAACCTCGGGCCGGCGCCTGGTGGGACTCGCTACGGATCGGCATCGGCCCCCCGCCGTTCCGCACCGAGCACGGCTGGCTGCTCCTCTACCACGGCGTCAAGGACACCGTGGCCGGAGAGATGTATCGCGTAGGCCTCGCGCTGCTCGACCTCGACGAACCGACTCGCGTCCTTCGCCGCTTACCCACCTGGGTTCTCGCGCCTTTCGCTGACTACGAGCGAACGGGTGACGTCCCCAACGTCGTCTTCCCCTCCGGCCTTCTCCACGACGAGGCCAGCGACGAGATCCGCCTCTACTACGGTGCCGCCGACAGTTCCATCTGCCTCGCCACCGCACGACTGCGAGACCTAACCGAGGCCGTTCTCGACGCACCACGCGAGACATAGACGACCGTTCAGTCGCTCATACCGGACATAGCACGCTCATCTCGCGAGTGCCGGCGATACCGGCCGTAGAGGCGGGGCAGCTGTACGTTCGGGGCGAGAAGGAACTCGTCCCGGTCGATGTCGATCCATGCGTCCGCGTGTCCGACCTCGCACCGTTCGGCGCCGGAGAATGCCGCGACGGCCGCGACCGCTGGTTTCGGAGAGCCGTCTGTTCGCCAGAGTCCGAACGTGCGCTCATGGGGAGCGTGATCGAAGGGCGGGTTCTCCCAGAGAGCTGAGTCGTAGTCGGAGTAGCACCAGAGGAGTGCACCGAGACAGCCGGCGCGACGAAGCCCGTCCAGTGCCGCGGTCGTGTACGCGGCCGCCACGCCCTCTTCGACCAGAGGGGTCGAGCGCCCGCCCGGGCTGTCGTGGTGCGGATCGCCACGGCGGTACGTCGGCACACCGAACTCGCTGAACAGGACATCGCGGCCGTCTCCGAGCCAGCGGGTCACACGGGCCAGGAACGGGAGCAGTTGCTCGTCGGTTGGACCGTGCGCCCAGCGAGCGTAGATCGGGTAGCCGTGCATCGAGAGGAGATCGCAGGCGTGGGAGGCCTCGCGCGGCCCAAGTAGACGGTCATCCTCGACGTCTTCCATGTGCAACCCGACCGTGACGAGCGCCGTCTCGTCGGCACCGCGGACCGCCGCGCTGAGGCGGGAGAGCCACGCCCGTGCCGATGACCTGTTCGGCGGGACGACACAGTTGGAGTTCTCGTTGCCGAGATCCCACGCCCAGACCGCCTCGTGCCCGGCGAGTGCGCCGGCAGCCTCCCGTGCAAGGAGAACCTGAGCGTCTCCAACTGCCGGATCGCTGTACCAGTTGCGAAGCCCTCGTCCGACGACCCTGCCCCGTGAGATGACCCGGAAGCGAGGATCTCCGTCGGAGCCTCCGAGCGCCCAGGGAGGGATCCAGTTCACTCCGCTCATGTGGCCGGTGAAGAGGGTGGGGATCAGTTGGAGGCCGAGCCCGGCGGCGAGATCGGCGACGACGACGAGCCGTTCGAGCATCTCGCCGTCTATCCGGTCCGCGGCCGGTTGGAAGTCCTCCCAGGTAAGAAACACCCTCACGGAGTCGAGACCGCAGGCGGCGATCCGTGCAAAGTCGGCTTCGACCTCCGCCGAATCGAAGCTCGACCACCAGCCCATCGCGGTAGTCGCCGGCCAGTAGTTGACACCGACCCGGAACAGCGCCCGCCGCGATCCCGGGCTCAGCCGAGGGCCTCGATACCGATCCGCGTGTCGCGGTGGAGCTCGACGATACGTCGATAGACGGCGAGGTAGTCGTCCACCATCCGCTCGGTGTCGAAGCGTTCTTCCACCGATGAGCGCACGGCTGTCCGGTCGAGGGAGCTTGAAGCATCGACGGCGGCAACGGCCTCCTCCTGGGTCTCGACGAGAAAGCCGTTCTCGCCGTGACGGACGATCTCCGCCATCGAGCCGCGTCGCGTCGCGATGACCGGCGTCCCACAGGCCATCGCCTCGACCACGCTGAAGCCGAACGGCTCGTCGAAGTTGACGAGGTGCAGCAGTGCCCGCGCGCCGCCGAGCAGAGCGCCGCGGCGCTCAGGCCCGACCGGACCTACGTAGCTCACTCGCTCCCCGTCCAGTCGCGGCTCCACGAGCTGCTCGAAGTAGCCGCGGTCCTGAACGATCCCGGCGATCACGAGCGGCATTCCCGTGTGCTCGGCGACGTCGATCGCCTCCACTGTCCCCTTGTCCGGATGGATCCGCCCGAAGAACAGGAGGTAGTCGCCCGGCTTCTCCTCGAGCTCGAATTCGGCGAGGTCGATGCCGTGGTGGATCGTGGCGATGTAGTCGAGGCGCTCGTGGCGGTCGGCATCGCTGATCGCCACGTAGTAGCCGCTCTCGTTGTACTTCTCGAAGACGGGAACGATCTGCTCCGACGAGAACCCGTGGATCGTGGTCAGGACCGGCGTGTCGACCAGGCCACTGTAGGTCAGCGGCAGGAAGTCGAAACTGTTGTGGATCAGGTCGAACTCCCCCGCTTGCTCGAACACCGCCGAGATGTGCAGCGCCTCCCACGCCTTCGCATGCAGCGCCGAATCCTCGGAGTAGCCGGTCGGCGCCGTGCCAACGAGGCGAGCGGTCGTGACGGAGTCGGCAGTGGCGAACAAGGTGACATCGACGCCGCGCTTGACCAGACCCTCGGTCAGGAGGGAGGCGAACTGTTCCCACGGACCGTATTGCCTCGGCGGCACCCGCCACGAGATCGGCGCCAGCAGCGCGACCCGCAAAGTCATGGCGCGAGAAGACGCAGGTCCGCCCAGGACCCGCGGCCTTCAGGAGACATTCTCTTCGCGGAGCGCGAGCCAGTGCTTGTAGGCCTCGTAGGCCGCGAGTGCGGCCTGGTCGTGACGACGGCGGTTCGGGAAAAACTGCTTGAGAAATTCCGACCAGTCGAGCCGATCACCGTCGGTGTCAGCGCTCTCCGGTACCCATGTACTCACGAGCTTCAGCGGGACCGGGTAGCGACCGTCGAAGTGACCGTGTCTACGCGAGGATTCGACCATCGTCACTGCTCCCGGCGAACGAGACCTCCGTGCACAGAGACGGGGTGACCTAGGGGCCCAACCACCATGACCCGCTCCTCTCGAGGACTCTTGCTCTAGACGTTCAGAGAGCGCAGCGCAGCGCTCTCTGCGCATCAGGCCCGGCCTGCAAGTCGGAGAGGACGTTCCCCGGCGGCTTCCGCGCTAGGTCTACGCGCTTATCGACTGTAGCGGTCCTAGACGAGGATGTTGACTGCCCGCGCGGCGACGAGCAGCACGGTGACGACCGATAGCGTGGATTCCGCAGCCATCAAAGCTTTGGCAGGGCGCGTCAGCGGCATCGAGTCGGTTGGGCTGAAGGCGGTCGCGTTCGTCAGCGAGATGTAGAAGTAGTCCCAGAGCCGGGGCGCCCACCTGTCGCGGGCGAGCTGAGGGTTCTCGTCCTGGGGAAACTGAAAGTCGGGTTTGCGGGCTGTCGTCGCGAGTGCCCGCGAGATCGGGCCGCCGCAGTCCAGTTCCCAGAAGGCCAGGCCGAAGGCGATCGCGTTTGTGAACCAGACAGCGCCGCCGCTGGCAAGGAGCTGGGCTCCCGTTATGTGGACTGCCGAATGCGCGACCAGCGAGGCGACGAGAACGACGACACCGAGCACATTGAAGACCCAGACGAGCGTCAAGAGCGCGATCACGATTTCCCGCCGATGGTCGTGCTGGACGAGGCGCTTCAGACCCAGGAGCAGCGTCAGTCCAAGACAGAGGTACGGGCCGGCGACGACCAACCACATCCACCAGAGCGACTGTCCGAGCGCTTGCCAGTCCGCATGCTTGGCAACGAGCGCCAACGCAATCAAGATCGCGGCGGCGACCAGCGCAAACGGGGCGGCGTCGTTCCGTGCTTCGCGCGCTGCCGCATGCACGCGCTCCATGGCAGGAGACGCCGAGCCGGTAGCAGCCTGTCCAGGCGCCCGATTCATCGCCGAGTCAGAATGCGTCGGGCTTCGGACGGCGGAACCCAACGCCCGCCAGGGCGTTCAGGCGTCGCTCCCCCTCCGCTTCCTGAGCTGCGCGAGTAGGGTCGGATCGATGCGGCTGCACGCGTACGAATGGGGCGATCCGCGGGGTGAGCCGCTCGTCTGCCTCCACGGCGTCACCGGTTACGCGGGTGTGTACCAGCGACTTGCGGAAGAGCGCTGGAGCAAACGGCGCGTCCTGGCGTTCGACCTCCGCGGGCACGGCCGGTCCGGGTGGGATCCGCCTTGGACGTTCGCAACGCATGTCGAGGATCTCGCCGAGACGTCGGCGGCGCTCGGCCTGTCGGCGGCTGACTGGGTCGGTCACTCGTTCGGCGGCCGGCTCGTGCTCGAGCTCGCCGCTGCCCACCCGCAACTGGTGCGGCGAGCCGCCCTCCTGGATCCGGCGATCCAGCTCCTGCCAGACGTCGCGCTGGCGGTGGCGGATCTCGAGCGGCGCGAGCCGGTCTACGGGAGCGCGGAGGAATATGTCGAGGAGCGGCTGCTCGTGTACCCAGATTCTCCTCGTGCCGCGATCGAGCACGAGGCCGCGCAGCACCTCGAGCCCCAACGGGACGGATCCCTCCGGCGCCGCACGTGCCAGGCGGCGGCCGTTTCGATCTACGGCGAGCTCGCGAGCGCTCCGCCGCCACCCTCGACGCTGGCAGCGGAAACGTTGCTGCTCTACGCGCCGCGCTATGGGCTCGTGCGTGCGGATCAGGTCGAGGCGTACCGGGCTGTCCTGGGTGACCGGCTTCGGATCGTCGAGGTTCCGGGCCTGCACATCGTGCAGTGGGACGCGTTCGACGAGGTGGCCGAGGCGGTCGAGCATCTCTTGAACGGCGCGACGGAATAGAGGCTCGCCCCCGATCAGTCTGCGGGCCGCCGCAGCTCGCGGACGAGCGCGACCCGGCGTGCCCGTTCCCGCCCGTCCGGCGCGCGATAGGTCATCCGCAGCTCGCGGGCGACTTCGTCACGGAAGTCGAGCGGGCTGGCGCCACCGTCCCCTGCGCCGGTGGGCACCAGCAGGCTCGGCCTGGAGGCCCTGGGAAGAGCACGCCCGCGCTGTTGCGGGGCGGAACCTCACGCGCGAGGAGTGGGAGCGCTACGTGCCTCACCACTCCTACGCGCGCGTTTGCGGCTGAGGCCGTCGGTCAGGACTTGCTGGCGTTCCAGCTGCCGCCGCCCTGTGGGCTCGTCCACGTGCCGGACATCGTCGTCCCACTGAGCTTCCCCTTGTACTTCGCGCCGACGCTGACGGCGCCGAACTTGATCTTGCCTTTCTTGCCCACACTGCCCGTGATGTTGTACGTCCCATTCGGCTTCGACAGCGTGATGCTCCCGTGGAGCCGCTTGCCGGTCTGCTTCCAGTGGATCGTGAAGTTGCCCGAGACCGCGCCGCTGTAGCTGCCCGTCCACTTGCCCGCGAGCTTCGACTTGGGCGGATGCTGGTGGTGGTGCGCGGTCGCCGCGGCGAGCGCCGTGCCGCTGCAGGCGAGCGCAAGGACGGCGGCGATCCAGAGAGCGGGCAGCCGTCGTGTGATCCGGCGGCTAGGAGACTGAACTTTCATCGTGCTGAGCTCCTTCCTGGTGGAGGTTCGGGTTGCGCTCCGCGCGTTGGCCATCAGTGCGCCGTCCCGATCGCGATCGCGGAGAGCTGCGTGTTGAACGCCTCCGACGGCGAGCTGGTGCCTTCGCACTCGAAGGAGATCGTGTCCGAGCTCGCGAGCGTGACGACAGCCTGGACCGGGAGCGTTACCCACGACGAGCCGGTGGCGCGCTCCTCGGAGTACGGGTGGGCCTTCGAGTCCACGAGGTCACAGACGTAGTCCATCGGGGTCGCCGTGTCGTTCTCGAGGGATGTCTCGGCCTGGACGAAGTAGCTCCCTGCGGGAAGCGTCGGGGTCGTCGCCAGAGTCTCCTCGTTGGGTGCCGCTCCAACGCCCTTATCCGCGGCGTTGTAGCCGTCGACCGTCCAGACGTCGGACGGCCCAGTCGGGCCGGTCGGGCCTTTTGGCCCCTGGATCCCCTGCGGCCCTTGGCTGCCTTGCGGCCCGGTCTGGCTCCAGTTGAGCGGGGTCTCGAACTTCGCGCAGGTCTGGGGCTTGCCCGTATCGATGACGCGCAGCGTACCCCAGGCCTTCTCGTAACAACCGTGGATGACCCCGCCCGAGTCGGGAATGGTGGCATAGGCGATCCCGCCGGCCACCATCAGGGCTCCGGCAATGACCAGAGCCACGAGCGCGGGCCTGATCAGCTTCCCCTTCATTGCTGCTTCCTTTCCTCGACGAGGGAGACGTTGGCTGCGAGCAGGCGCTCGTACGGCACGTGCGCCCGTGCCGCGACCCGGCGGATCGCATCGGCGGTGCCTTCGAAGTGGCAGAGGACGACCTCGTCCTCGCGAATCAGCACCGATCCGAGGTAGCGAACGTCGTCGGAGAGCGACGCGGCAATCCGTTGATCGAGCGTGCGCACTTCCTCTTCGTGCACGTCCGGCCAGTAGCACTCGGCGACGAAGCTCGCGGCAGGTTCCGCCATGGGGGCAACATGACGAGCTGGACGGAGCGGAGAAAGACCTGAAAACCCTACGAAATCGCCTGCGCGTCCCCACGGTCGAGGGCGCGGGCGAGCTGAGCTCGCGACGAGATGCCGAGCTTGCGGTACGCGCGCTTCAGATTCGACTCTACGGTCTTGACACTCACGAACACCTGCTCGGCGATCGCCTGGTTGCTCAGGCCTTCGGCCGCGAGCTGTGCGATGCGGAGCTCGGTAGCGCTCAGCTCCTCCGGCGCGCGCCGGACCGCGACCCGGCCCAGCTCCTCATCGACGCGTTCGAGCCAGGTCTCCGCCCCCGCCGAGGTGAAGAGCCCGCGCGCTTCGTCCAGAGCGAGTCGCGCCTGGCGCTTCTGCTTCAGGCGGCGCTGCAGCCGACCTTGAACGAGCAGGGTCCGTGCGCGCTCGAAGGGCATCGGGCACTGCGCGTGCTCCGCGAGCGCGCGCTCGAGCGCTTCCGCGGCTGCGTCGAGCTCGCCTTGCGCCGCGAGCACGAGACCGCGGCATCGCGCCGAGACCGCGAGACTCCACGGGATGCGCGAACGGGCCGATCGCTCCTCGAAGCGGGAGAGGAGACCCTGCGCCCGCTCGAGCTCGCCGACCGCCAGCGCCGCTTCGATCGCGTCGCCGTCGACTCGCCAGATCGCCGGCTCGCGGAAGGCGATGCGTTCGAACACTTCGAGCGCCTCCGTCAGGTGCCGGTCGGCGGAGACCGTCTCGCCGGCTGCGAGCTCAGCGAGTCCCAGGCAACGGCTCCAGATCGCCGCCACCAACACCTCCTCCGGATCTGCCTTCGCCGCGGCTTCGCGGACGGACTCGACCCGCCCGGCATACGCGTCCACGTAGGCGCGCCAGACGTCTCCGGCCTCCGGCCCGACGCCGTGCTGGCCGAAGGCGTCGACCATGCGCTCCGCCAGCTCCGCTGCCCCCGCCAGGTTGCCGGCCCAGGTCTCGACGATCACCCGATTGAGCAGGATGTTGGCGAGCGACGACTCGTCACCCTCCTCGCGCGCCTGCTGCTCCGCGTGCTCGAGGTGCGCACGCGCGCCGTCGAGATCGTCGATGTAACGAAGCCACTGGCCGAGCTTGAAGATGACGCGCGTGTCGACGGTCGCCGGTGGGTTGCCCTGCTCGAGCGTGAGCGCCCGCATCGCTGTCTCCTCGTCGAAGCCGTCGCCGAGGAAGAGGTCGGCACGCACTCGCGCGCCCAATGCCGCTGCGACGAGGCCGGGATCGGGGTCCCGAACGCCGTCGAGCAGCGCCAGCGCTTCCCGCGCGGAAGCCGCCGCCTTCGGAAGGTCGACGGTGCCGGCGTAGCCGGCGACGACGGTGTGGCACCGCGCCTTGAGAACGGGATCGCGGGCGTTCGCGAGCGCCTCCTCTGCGAGCACCGTCGCTGCTGACTCGCCGCTGCCCCAGTAGTCGATCTCGACGAGTCTCAGCAGCGCTCGTGCACGCAGGTCACCCGACTGAAGGGTCGTGAGCAACTCTTCGAGGAGCGCCCGCGCCGCGGGGAAGTCGCTGGCGAGATGGAGTTGCTCGGCAAGCTCGAGCTGGAGCTCCACTCGCGCCGGAGCGTCTGTCGGAAGCAGTCGCAGCGCGAGCCCGGTCAACTCGGCGGCGGAGTCCGGGGAGCCGCGCATGCGTGCGTGGTGGGCGGCAGCCTGGAGCTCCCGAACTACCTCTGCGTCCGGCCCGGAGGCGGCGAGGGCGAGATGCCGGGCTCGCTCCTCCGGGTCGTGCGCGAGGTCGGCGACAGCGCGATGTGCCTCGCGGAGCCGGGCCGCCGGAGCTGCGGAGTACACCGCCGACGCGAAGAGCGGATGGACGAACTCGATCCGCCCGCCCACCTCGACGCGCACGAGCCCCGCCTCCTCCGCGGGCGCGAGCTCGACCGGATCGATCGTCTCGGTGTCGGGCCGCGCCAGGGTCGCGGCGCGCAGCAGCGCGTCTCGCGCCTCGGCCGGAAGGGCCCTGACGCGTGCCCGGACGAGCGCGTCGAGGTCCTGTGGGACGGGAACGCGGCCCGACATGTCCCGCTCGCCGCGGCGGTCGAGCTCGCGCGCGATCTCGACGGCGTAGAGCGGGTTGCCGTCCGCTGCCTGCGCGATCCGCACGAGCGTCGGCCGCGGAAATGTGCGCCCGAGCTCCTGCGTGAGCACGCGATGGAGGGCGGCGACCGAAAGCGGACCCAGCTCGACGTGCTCAACGTGAAGGTCACGCATGAGAGCAGGGATAGGCGCTCGGGCAAGCTCCGTCGCACGCACCGAAAGGAGGCCCCGCACCGGCTCCTCGCCGATCCGGCGCAGCGCGAACTCGACCACCGCCGCCGACGAAGCATCGAGCCACTGGAGGTCGTCGATCGCGCACACGACTTCGGATTCGCCGGCCAACGCCCGCAGGAGCGTGAGGAATCCGGCGCCGACGACGCGACGCTCGGGCGGCCGTGCGGAGGCGGCGCGCAGGAGCGCGGCGTCGAGGCCCACCCGCTGCGGCTCGGGAAGTCGCGCGAAGAGCTCGTCCGGCACGTCGGCGAGCAGATCGGCGAGCCCTGCGAAGGCAAGCCGCGCCTCCGACTCGGTCGGCCGCGCGATCAGCAGCCGTGCGCCTCGCGCGCGGGCGTGCTCGACGGCCGCCTGCCACAACGTCGTCTTGCCGATTCCCGGTTCGCCGACGATCGCGAGCGCGCACGGTCGCTCGGCGCGCAGGAAGGTCTCGACGGCCCCCAACTCCGATTCGCGCCCGACCAGGCTCGACACGGTCAGAGGTTATGCCCTTTTCTCGCCGCCGACCGCAGACCGGATTGCGCTCGGGTGCGGTTCGCGCTTCTCCAACGCGGGTACGCGAATCCGTCACTCAATGAAGGAGGAAACGATGCCTGTCTGGGGATGGGTCTTGCTGATCGCCGTGCTGGGCGGACTCTTGCTCGCCGCGGTGCTGGCCATTGTCTACCGAACGCGTCGAGCACGCTCGCGGGAGCCGCTGCACGGCGACCCGAAGAACATCGCCGCGCCCGTACCGCTGGATGTCGCCCGGCCCGACGCCGCAGAGCGCGAGCAGGCGCCGCGGGACGACCTCGGCGCCGTCGGCGGCTGACGCGCATCGGATCGGGTCGCTCCCGCGTTGTCTCTCCTGACCGAGAGGAGGTTTCGAGATGGCGTCGCGGCACAGCGCGGGGCGGTCCTGGCTCGCGGTCCTCAAACGGGCCGGGAAGGAAATGCTCGACCACAACATGACCGTGTTCGCGCAGGCGCTCGCCTACAGCGCCTTCTTCGCCATCCCGTCGGTGTTGCTCCTCGCGGTCGGCCTGTTCACCTTCCTCGCCGGCCCGGCAACGATCACGCACGTGATCGACCACCTCGGCGGGGTCATCCCGGGACAGGCGAAGGCGCTCCTCTTGTCGAGCATTCAGCGTCTGGGTACGCAGCAGAAGGCGTCGCTGGCGATGGTGATCGTCGGGGCCGTGCTCGCACTCTGGGCGACGACGAGCGCCATGACCAGCTACATGACCGCGCTCAACGTCGCCTACGGCCGCAAGGATCGGCGCAACTTCGTCGCCAAGCGGGTGACGGCGCTGCTGATGGTCGGCTGTATCGGCTTCGCGTTCCTGCTCGTGGCCGTCTTCCTCATCTTCGGCCCGGTCATCGAGACGCATCTCGGCGCCACGCTTGGGATCCAGGGGTTCCTGGGCTATGTGTGGTGGGCCGCCCAGTGGCCGATCGTGATCTGCGGCTTGCTGGCCGCCTTCGCCGCGCTGCTCTATCTCGGCCCGGACGTCGACCGCCGGCGCTGGCGCTTCCTCTCGCTCGGGTCTGCGATCGCGGTGTTCATCTGGCTTGTCGTCTCCGGCGGGTTCGCCTTCTACACGGCCAAGTTCAGCCACTACAACAAGGCGTGGGGTTCGCTCTCGGCAGTGATCGTGATGCTCACCTGGCTCTGGCTGTCGGCGCTTGCGCTTCTCTTCGGCGCGGAGGTGAACGCCGAGGTTGAACGGAGCCGCCGCGGATCACCGCCCCAAAGCCAGGAACATATTGGTTGAAAAATGGAATATGATCCGACCATGCCGATGCTCCACAGCTGCAGCTCTCCCGGCTGCGAAACCCGGACTCTCGGTACGTACTGCCTCGAGCACGAGGTGCAGATCCGCGCCAAGATGGTGCTCGAGCGCGCGCAGATCACGGACGCTCACGACGAGCCTCTGTCGGCCGAGGCCGCCGAGGTAGCGCCCGGCCTCGGCGCTGCCTGACGCAGCCGCGGAATCTTCACAGTCAGTGCTGGATAGCCAACGCGCACAGCGCGACGGTCGCGAAAGCTACGACCACCTTGATCGGTGGAACGAACTTCATGGCGTCCCCTCAATGCTCGACAACCCGCAGAGACGCCGCAGCTAGAGCGCACCGTCGACCCGGCCCCGGGCCACGATGAGGAAGATCACTCCGGCGAGGGACACCCGGTCAGACGTTCCAGGCACGCCCGCAGACCTTCGCGCCACTGCGGCAGTACCGGTGCGCTGGGTCGTTCGCTCCGCAGCACCGAGTACGCGGGTCGTGGCGCCGGGCGTCCGAGCTCTGCCGTCGAGATCGGCCGGACGCGGCAGTCGAGCCTCGCGTCCTCGAAGATCGCCTCGGCGAACCCGGCCCAGGTGCAGTCGCCGGCGGCCGAGAGGTGCCACAGGCCGCGCGGCAGGTCGAGGAGCTCCCGTACCGCGGCCGCCAGGTGCCCGACATACGTGGGGGCGCCGCGCTGGTCGTCGACGACCGCCACCTCGTCACGTTCGGCTCCGAGGCGAAGCATCGTGCGGACGAAGTTCGTGCTCGTCCAGCCGTAGAGCCAGGAGGTGCGCACGACCCAGGCGTCGTCTCCGGCCGCGGCCTCGGCCAGGAGCTTGGTGCGGCCGTAGACCGAGAGGGGGCTCGGCGCGTCGGACTCGACGTACGGCTCCCGCTTGCGCCCGTCGAAGACATAGTCCGTCGAGAAGAGCACGAGCGGCGTCTCGAGCTCCCGCACGTGCTGCGTCCCGCCGACGTTCACGGCGGCCGCGTCCTGGGGGGATTCCTCCGCGCCGTCGACGTTCGTCCAGGCCGCGGCATGCAGGACGAGGTCGACTTCCGGGAGGCCGGCCGGTGGAGGCAAGGTCACGTCCCACTCGGCCCGGGTCAGCGGAACGACCCGGGTGACGGCACGGAATTCCTCGCACAGAGCCGTTCCGAGCTGCCCCTCGGCGCCGGTGACGAGTACCCCGCGACTCAGTTCCATGCCTCTATCGTGACGGTTACGCTGGGCGCTCTCGGAGAGGTGTCCGAGCGGTCGAAGGAGCGCGACTGGAAATCGCGTGGGTGCCGAAAGGTGCCTCGAGGGTTCAAATCCCTCCCTCTCCGTTCTTCTGTCTGCGAGCGCCGACGGCAACCCCGCCGGCGCCGCACACGTTCAGTCGAGGATGCGGGCGATGAGGTCCTCGCGCTTCAGCACCTTCTGCGAGGTGCCGGCGAGGCGGACGTCGTAGCCGGCGTCCCGGGGGAAGAGCACCTTGTCGCCGGGCGAGACGCCTTCCACCTCGGAGCCGACGGCCGTGACGATGCCGCTGCGGCAGTGCGCCTCGAGGCTCGCGGGCAGGATCAGGCCGGCGCGTGTCTCCGCCTCCTCCTCGGCGTACTCGACGACGACGAAGTCGTCGAGTGGCTCGAGAGACAGTCTCGTGGGATGCGGATCCTCCAACAAGGGATCCACGATACTCCTGCTCATGGCCGAATCGCCGTTCGTCGAGCTCGAAGTCGGGTCGCGCACGGTCAAGGTGACGAACCCGGACAAGGTCTTCTTCCGCACACGCGGCGAGACGAAGCTCGACCTCGTCCGGTACTACCTCGCGGTCGGCGACGGCATCGTGCGCGTGCTCTACGAGCGCCCGACGCAGCTGAAACGGCACCCGGACGGCGCCGAGGGAGAGGCGATCTACCAGAAGCGCGTGCCGAAGCACCGGCCCGACTGGATCGAGACCGCGACCGTCACGTTCCCCTCCGGCCGCACCGCGGACGAGCTCTGTGTGACCGAGCTGGCGCAGGTCGCGTGGGCCGCCAATCTCGCCACGATCGACTTCCATCCCTGGCCGTCGCGGCGGCGCGACGTCGAGCACCCGGACGAGCTCCGCATCGACGTCGATCCCCAGCCCGGCACGGGCTTCGCCGAGGCGAAGCAGGTCGCCGCGATCGTCCAGGAGACGCTCGGCGAGCTCGGCTTCGTCGGGTGGCCCAAGACGTCGGGCAACCGCGGCATCCATGTCGCGTGCCGGATCGCGCCGAACTGGGGCTTCCGCGAGGTCCGTCGCTGCGCCCTCGCGTTCGCCCGCGAGGTCGAGCGCCGCGCGCCGAAGCTCGTCACGACCGCCTGGTGGAAGGAGGAGCGAGGCGAGCGCGTCTTCATCGACTACAACCAGAACGCGCGCGACAGGACGATCGCCTCCGCCTATTCCGTCCGCGCCCGACCGGACGCGACCGTCTCGGCGCCGTTTCGCTGGGACGAGCTCGACGACCTGGAGACGGAGGACTTCACGCTGGCGACGATGCCGGCGCGCTACTCCGAGCTGGGCGATGTCCAGGCGGGAATCGACGACGCCGTTTGCGACCTGCGCAAGCTGCTCGAGTGGGTGGAGCGCGAGGAGGCCGAGGGGGCCGGCGAGGCTCCGTACCCGCCGAACTTCCCCAAGATGCCGGGTGAGCCGAAGCGCGTCCAGCCGTCCCGCGCGAAGAAGAACTAGCCGCTCTCCGCGCACCCGAGCGCCTCGAACCACCCGAGGCTCGCCGCCGCGTCGGACAGGTTGAGGACCGGCGTTAGGTGATCGACTTCATCGCAGCAGGTCCTCCACGGCCAGGTCGTCGGGGCTGCGCGGCGGGCGCACCTCGCGCCACGTGCAGTCCTTCGCGTTCTTGTCCGGCCGGAAGCGGAGCAGCCGCGTGCCGTGGCGGAAGCGGCGCTTCTCGAGCTTGTCGAAGCGCACCTCGACGACGAGCTTCGGCTTGAGCGGCGTCTCCTCGAGCTCGCCGCTGCCCCAGCGGTTGGGCTCGCTGAAGCGGCGGTCGCTCTTCGCGTCGACGAGGGGCAGCACCTTGGCCGCGACCTCCGCCTGATTCCTCACGCCGACCGCGGCCGAGCCGACGTAGTCGAGGTGCCCGTCGTCGGCGTAGAGGCCGAGCAGGAGTGTCGCGATCGTCTCGCGGCCGCCCTTCTTCCAGCGCAGCCCGGCCACCACGCAGTCCGCCGTCTTGTGCGGCTTGACCTTGACGACACCCTCGCGCGAGCCCGGGAGGTAGGGCAAGCCGAGTTTCTTCGCGACCACGCCGTCGAAGCCCGCGGCCTGCAGCGTCTGCAGCCACTCGGTCCCCTGCTCCACGTCGTCCGAGACCGGAGACAGCTCGAATCCCCCGCCGACCTTCTCAAGCTCGGCGCGCCGCTTCTCGATCGGGCGCTCATGCACGGGCTTGCCCTTCCAGAGCAGGAGGTCGAAGGCGACGAACGTGGCCGGGATCTCCGCCGCGAGCTTACGAACGCGGCTCTCCGCGGGATGAAGCCGCATCTGCATCGCGTCGAAGTCGAGCGCGCCGTCGCGGGCGATCACGATCTCGCCGTCGAGCGCGGAGCCCTTGGGCATCAGCTCGCCGAGCGGCCGCAGCTCGGGGAAGTACCTGAGCAGCGGACGGCCGTTGCGCGACCAGAGCGCGAGCTCGCCGCCGTCGTTCTCGAGCACGCCGCGGAAGCCGTCCCACTTCGGCTCGTAGCGCCAGCCGCCGCCCGCAGGAAGCTCCGAGACGAGCTCGGCTTCCATCGGCGGGAACGGGACGTTGGAGCCGGGTGCGTCGGGCACGCGCTCAAACTAGACGAGTCGTTCGTGACGCGCGATACTCGGCGTAGTGGGGCGCGAAAATGCGGAGAAGGTCCAGGGCGCGCTCTACCGCATCGCGGAGCTCGCGAGCGCGGCGCAGGACATGCAGGAGTTCTACCGCGCGATCCATGAGGTCGTCGGCGAGCTCATGGACGTGCCGAACTTCTTCATCGCGCTCTACGACGAGGAGCGCCGGCTGATCAACTGGCCCTACTACGTCGACGAGCTCGACCCGGACGTTCCGGATCCCCACCAGTGGCACGAGTTCGGGAGTCGCGAGGCACGAGGCATGACTGGTTACGTCCTGCGCACAGGCGAACCGCTCCTCATCGATACCCCGAGCTACCAGCAGCTGGTCGCCCGCGGAGAGATCGAAGTCATCGGCGTGACCACGGACGACTCGACCTGGGTCGGGATTCCGCTCAAGGACGAGGACAAGGTGGTCGGCGCTCTCGTCGTGCAGTCGTACACGAGCGAGGTTCGCTACTCGGAACGCGACCGAGACCTGCTCGCCTTCGTCGGCCAGCACGTCGGAGCCGCGCTCTCGCGGGCGCGCGCGATTGAGGAGACCCGGCAGCGGAACGCCGAGCTGGCGGTGATCAACAGCGTTCAGGACTCGATCGCCGGCGAGCTCGACCAGCAGGCGATCTACGACCTGGTGGGCGAGAAGCTTCGCGAGGTCTTCGAGGCCCAGGCCGTCGACATCGCCGTCCACGACGAGAACGCGGGGATCCTGCGCTTCGTCTACCAGATCGAGCGCGGCGTGCACTTCCCGAACGTGACGCTGCCCGTGATCGGCTTCCGGAAACACGTGTTGGAGACGCGACAGCCTCTCGCCATCCTCGAGAACATGGATGGCGCGCTCGCCCAGTACCAGAACCCGGCTGCGGTCACGGGGGAGCCGTCCCACGGTTCTGCGATCTTCCAGCCGCTCGTCGTCGGCGGTCACGCGACCGGCGTCATCTCGATCCACGACCTCGACCACGAGCATGCATTCGACGATTCCGATCAGCGGCTGCTCGCGACGATTGCAGGCAGCCTCGGGGTCGCGCTCGACAACGCGCAGCTCGTGCACGAGACGCGGCAGCGGAACGCCGAGCTGGCGCTGATCAACAGCGTTCAGGCTGCGCTTGCGGGCGAGCTCGAGATGCAGGCGATCTACGACGTGGTGGGCGACAAGATCCAGGAGATCTTCGACGCTCAGGGCACCTCGATCACGATCCTCGACGAGGCCACCGGCTTCGTGAGCTTCCCGTACCTCATGGAGCGCGGCGAGCGACTGGCCGCCGAGCCGACGCCCTTGGGCGCCAGCGGCTTCACCAAGCACGTGCTCGAGACACGCGAACCGCTGCTGATCAACGAGAACCTGCTCGCCCAAGCCGAGCGTTTCGGCAGCACCGTCGTAGCCGGAGAGATGTCGAAATCCCTCCTCTTCGTCCCGCTTGCGTCGGGCGGGCGCGCCACCGGCGTGATCTCGCTAGAGAACTTCGACCGGGAGCATGCCTTCACCGACGCGGACCAGCGCCTGCTGACGACGCTCGCGGGCAGCCTGAGCGCCGCGCTCGAGAACGCGCGGCTGGTGCACGAGACGCGGCAGCGGAACGCCGAGCTGGCGCTGATCAACAGCGTCCAGGAGGCGCTGGCCGGCGAGCTCGAGATGCAGGCGATCTACGACGTCGTCGGCGACAGGATCCGGGATGTCTTCGACGCCGAGGTCGTCGACATCGCCATCTACGACGAGGCGTCCAGGCTTCTTCACTTCCCCTATGCGATCGAGCGCGGCGAGCGCTCGCCGGACGAGCCGATCGAGCTCATGGGCTTCCGCAAGCACGCAATGGAGACCCGAGAGTCTCTGCGGCTCGATGAGAACGTCGCCGAGGCCGCCGAGAGATTCGGCAACCCGGTGCTCTCCGGCGAGATGCCGAAGTCGGAGCTCTTCGTGCCGCTCGTCACCGGCGGAAAGGCGACCGGCGTGATCTCGCTGCAGAGCATCAGCCGGGAGCACGCGTTCACCGAGTCCGACCAGCAGCTGCTCGAGACGCTTGCCGGGAGCCTGAGCGTGGCGCTGGAGAACGCGCGGCTGGTGCACGAGACGCGGCAGCGGAACGCCGAGCTGGCGCTGATCAACAGCGTGCAGGAGGCGCTGGCCGGGGAGCTCGAGATGCAGGCGATCTACGACGTGGTGGGCGACAAGATCCGCGAGATCTTCGACGCCCAGGTCGTCGACATCGGCATCTACGACTTCGCGGCCGGCTTGACGCGGTACCCGTACTCGATCGAGCGTGGCGTCCGCTTCCCCGACGAGCCGACGCCCATCGAGCAGTCACCCACGAGCCGCGAGATCCTCGAGACGAAGTCTCCGGTCCTGATCAACGACATCCCGGCCTGGGAGCGAGAGCGAGGCCAGAGCGCTCCCATCGTCCAGGGCGAGCCCGCTCTGGCCGTGCTCGTCGCCCCGCTCATCTCCGGAGACGAGGTCCGCGGCCGGATCTCCCTCCAGAACCTCGACCGGGCGAACGCGTTCGACGAGGACGACGTCCGTCTGTTGACGACGCTCGCCGGCAGCCTGAGCGTGGCGCTCGAGAACGCGCGGCTCGTGCACGAGACGCGGCAGCGCAACGCGGAGCTGGCGCTGATCAACAGCGTCCAGGATGCGATTGCAGGTGAGCTCGAATCGCAGGCGATCTACGACGCCGTCGGTGAGAGGATCCGGGACGTCTTCGACGCGCAGGCCGTGGGGATCGCGATGCTCGACGAGACGACGGGGCTCGTCCACAGTCGGTACCTGATCGAGCGGGGCGAGCGGCTCGAGGAGGAGCCGTGGGCGCCGAGCGGCTTCTCGAAGGTCGCTCTCGAGACGCGCGAGTCGCTGCTGGTCGTCGAGAACGTCATGGAGGCGGCCGTCCGGCTCGGGAGCGATGTCATCGAAGGCAGCGAGGCGCCGAAGTCCGTGCTCTTCGTGCCGCTCGTCGTCGGCGGTAAGGCGACCGGCGTGATCTCGCTCCAGAACGTCGATCGCGAGCACGCGTACAGCGAGTCGGACCAGCAGCTGCTCGAGACGCTGGCCGGCAGTCTGAGCGTGGCGCTGGAGAACGCGCGGCTGGTGCACGAGACGCGGCAGCGGAACGCGGAGCTGGCGCTGATCAACAGCGTGCAGGATGCGATCGCGGGCGAGCTCGACCCGCAAGCGATCTATGACGCCGTCGGCGACCGGATCCAGGAGATCTTCGCCGCACAGGTCGTCTCGATCTCGACGCTCGACGAGGCGACCGGGTTGCAGCACTACCCGTACATCATCGAGCGCGGTGAACGACTGGAGCTCGAGCCGGGGTCGCCGATCGGCTTCTCGAAGCACGTGCACGAAACGCTGGAGCCGGTCCTGATCTCCGAGAACATGGAAGCCGAGGCCGAGCGGTACGGGAGTCCGATACTCGTCGGAGACGACACGAGGTCGGTGCTCTTCGTTCCCCTCGTGAGCGGAGGCCGGGCGACCGGCACCATCTCCCTCCAGGACGCGAGCGACCACGTATTCGGTGAGTCCGACCAGCAGCTCCTCGAGACGCTCGCCGGCAGTCTCAGTGTCGCGCTCGAGAATGCCCGGCTGGTGCACGAGACGCGGCAGCGGAACGCCGAGCTGGCCGTGATCAACAGCGTCCAGGAAGCGATCGCAGGCGAGCTCGACGCGCAGGCGATCTACGATGCGGTCGGCGACCGGATCCGGGACGTCTTCGACGCGCAGGTCGTCTCGATCGCCACGGTCGAGGAGGGTTCCGGCCTCATCCAGTACCCGTACCTGATCGAACGAGGGGAGCGGCTGCGGGCCGAGCCGCGACCGCTGGCCGGCTTCGCGAAGCACGTGCTGGAGACGCGCGAGCCGCTGCTGATCGCCGAGAACCTCGATGCCGAGTCCGAGCGATACGGCAGCAGCATCGTGGCCGGCGAGCGGCCGAAGTCGGTGCTCTTCGTCCCGCTCGTGGCGGGCGGCAAGACGGCGGGGGTCATCTCGCTGCAGAACATCGATCGCGAGCACGCCTTCGGCGAGGACGAACAGCGGCTCCTGACGACGCTGGCGGGCAGCGTCACCGTCGCGCTCGAGAACGCCCGGCTGGTGCAGGAGACACGCCAGCGCGTCGGCGAGCTGGCGACCGTGAACAGCGTCGGCCATGCGCTCTCGTCGCAGCTCGATCCCGACGCGCTGATCGAGCTCGTCGGCGAGCAGGTGCGGCAGACCTTCGACGCCGACATCGCGTACGTCGCGCTGCACGACGAGGCCGCCGGGCGGATCGAGTTCGCCTACTACTTCGAGAGCGGCGAGCGTCGGCCCGAGCCCGGGATGGAGTACGGAGAGGGCCTGACGTCGCAGATCGTCGAGTCGCGTGAACCGCTGCTGCTCAACCGCCGGGAGCAGCACGAGATGGCGACGAGCCTCGGAACCCCGTCGCTCTCCTACCTCGGCGTGCCGATCGTCGTCGGCAGCAGGGCGATCGGCGTCATCAGCGTCCAGAGCATCGAGGAGGAGGGCCGCTTCGGCGAGCCGGACGTCCGTCTGCTGGCGACGATCGCGGCGAACGTCGGGATCGCGATCCAGAATGCGCGCCTCTTCTCGCAGGTGGAGCAGCAGCGGCAGTACCTCGAGTCGCTCGTGGCGAACAGCCCGGCGGCGGTCGTGGTGATGGATGCCGACGAGCGCGTGAACGACTGGAACCCGGCCGCGGCCGAGCTCTTCGGCTACTCGGCCGAGGAGGCGGTGGGGCGACCCATCGACGAGCTCGTCTTCGGCTCGAGCAGGTTCGACACCGACGAGGGGCTCGAGATCACGCGCGAGGCTCTCGCGACGGGCCGCGCGCAGCGCATCACCCAGCGCCGGCGCAGGGACGGGACCCTGGTCGACGTCGAGCTGTTGCTCGTCCCGCTCACGGTCGACGGCTCGCACGTCGGCTACCTGGTCATGTACCACGACGTGACCGAGCTTGCAGCGCGCCCGCCAGGAGGCCGAGGCCGCGACGCAGGCGAAGAGCGCTTTCCTCGCCACGATGAGCCACGAGATCCGGACGCCGATGAATGCCGTGATCGGCATGACCGACCTCCTGCTCGGCACCGACCTCACGAGCGAGCAGCGGGAGTTCGCCGAGGTCGTCCACACGAGCGGCGACGCACTCCTGCACGTGATCGACGACATCCTCGACTACTCGAAGATCGAGGCCGGAAAGCTCGATCTCGAGCGCGAGCCGTTCAACCTGCGGGACTGCGTCGAAGGAGCGCTGGACATCGTCGCGCCGCGGGCGTGGGAGAAGGAGCTCGAGCTCGGCTGCCTCATCGACGACGACGCGCCGGCCGGGATCGTCGGCGACGAGGCGCGCCTGCGGCAGGTGCTCTTGAACCTGCTCTCGAACGCGGTCAAGTTCACCGAGCGCGGCGAGGTTGTGGTGCACGTGAGCGCCGCGGAGACCGGAGGCGGCGCGTACGAGGTCGAGCTCGCCGTCCGGGACACGGGCATCGGGATCCCGCCCGACCGGATGAACGTGCTCTTCACGTCCTTCAGCCAGGTGGACGCCTCGACGACGCGCCGCTTCGGGGGCACGGGCCTCGGCCTCGCCATCTCGAAGCGCCTCGTGGAGCTGATGGGCGGCACCATCTCGGTCGAGAGCGAGCAGGAGAAGGGCTCGACCTTCCGGATCGCGCTGCCCGTCACCGCAGCCGACGTGCCGACGCGATTCGCACTCGACGACGGCTTCCCGCACCTCGCCGGCAAGCGAATCCTGATCGTCGACGACAACGCGACGAATCGCGAGATCGTCACTCGGCATGCGCTCTCGTGGGAGATGGAGCCCGTCGCGCTCGAGCTTCCGGCCGCCGCGCTCGACCTCGTCGTGCAAGGCGAGCCGTTCGACGTCGCCGTGCTCGACATGATGATGCCGGAGATGGACGGGCTCGCCCTGGCGGGTGAGATCCGACAGCACCGCGGCGAGTCCGAGCTGCCGCTGCTGCTCCTCACCTCGCTCGGCCGTCTACCGCAGGCGGAGTCGAGCAGCCTCTTCTCCGCCCAGCTCGCAAAGCCCTTCAAGGCGTCGCAGCTCTACAACACGCTCCTGCGTCTGCTCACGGCGGGCGTCGTGGAAGAGGAGGTCGAAACCGTGACAGACGGCAAGCGGACGAGGTCGGCCCTGCGCATCCTGCTCGCCGAGGACAACGCCATGAACCAGAAGGTGGCGACTCGCCTGCTGGAACAGCTCGGTTACCGCGCCGACGTCGCATCGAACGGGCGCGAAGCGATCGAGGCGCTCGAGCGGCAGCCCTACGACGTCGTCCTCATGGACGTCCAGATGCCGGAGCTCGACGGCCTCGACGCGACGCGCCAGATTTGCGAGCGCTGGCCGGAGGAGACCCGTCCGCACATCGTCGCGATGACGGCGAACGCGCTGCCCGAGGATCGCGAGGCGTGCTTCGCGGCCGGGATGAACGACTACGTCGCGAAGCCGATCCGGGCCGAGGAGCTCGTGGCCGCGCTGAAGCGCGCGAAGCCTCTTGTGAACGGCGACGGCGGTTCGGCCGCGATCGGCTACGTCAGCCTCGACGACGCCGCGCTCGGGAATCTGCGTGACCTGGGCGGCGACGAGTTCCTCGGTGAGGTGATCGATGCCTTCCGCGCGGACGCGCCGGGCCTGATCGGGACCCTCCGCAGCTCTCTCGACGAGCAGAACACCGAGGAGCTCCGGCGCGCGGCACATACGCTGAAGTCGAACGGCGCGACACTCGGTGCGGAAGAGTTCGCGGAGCTGTGCCGGACGCTCGAGCACCGGGCGAAGGAGGGCGAGCTCGACGGCGCCTCCGAGCTCGTCGACCGGATCGAGCAGGAGTACCGGTCGCTCGAGGAAGCGCTCTCCGCTCTGGTCTCGGAGTCGCCCGCGTGAGCTCGCCCCCCTCTCGTCCCGGCACGATCCTCATCGCCGACGACAACCGGGTGAACCGGCTCATGCTCGCCCGCGGCCTCGAGCACGACGGGCACACCGTCGCCTTTGCCGAGCACGGCGCCGAGGCGCTCGACCTCCTGCGGCAGCAGCGGTTCGACCTGATGCTGCTCGACGTGCTCATGCCGGAGCTCGACGGCTTCGAGGTGCTGGCGAAGCTGAAGGACGACCCGCTGCTGCGCGACATCCCCGTGATCGTCACCTCGGCGCTCGACGAGCTCGACGGCGTCGTGCGCTGCCTCGAGATGGGCGCCGAGGACTACCTCACGAAGCCCGTCAACCCGGTTCTGCTGAACGCGCGCATCAACGCGAGCCTCGAGAAGAAGCGGCTGCGCGACCAGCAGCGGGAGCTGATCAGCAAGTTCGCCACCAAGGAGGTGGCGGACGACCTGCTCACCTCGGGCTTCGCGCTCGGCGGACAGTACGTCGAGGCCTCGGCGATGTTCTGCGACATCCGCTCGTTCACCACCATCTCGGAGTCGCGAGACCCCGCCGAGACGATCGAGCTCCTCAACGACTACTACCTGCTGATGATGGACGCGATCACCGGCGAAGGCGGCATCGTGAACCAGATGGTCGGCGACGGCCTGATGTCGATCTTCGGGGCGCCGGTGGCGCGTGAGGACCACCGCCAGGCCGCCGTGCTCGCGGCGCGTCAGATGGTCGAGCTGATCCGCCTCTTCAACGAGGAGCAGGCCGCGCGGGACAAGGTGCAGATCCAGATCGGCGTCGGGATCGCTTCCGGTCGGATGGTGGCCGGCTACACGGGGACGCAAAACCGGGCGACCTACACCTGCGTCGGAGACACGGTCAACGTGGCCGCCCGCCTCGAGGCTCACACCAAGGAGCTCGGCCGTCCGATTCTGATCGACGAGAACACACGGAGCGGTATCGACGACGGGATCGCGGTCGAGGCGCAGGGCGATCTGCTCATGAAGGGAAAGACCGAGCCGACGAAGGTGTATGCCGTCCTCGTCGAGGCAGCCGTCGCCAAGGCGGCCGCAACCTAGGCGGACCGCCCGCGTCTAACTTCGCGGGATGAGGCGGGTGGTCGTGACCGGGCTCGGCGCCGTGACGCCGATCGGCGCGGATGCGCCGTCGACCTGGCGCGCGGCCGTCGCCGGCGAGAGCGGCATCGACTTCATCAGCTCCTTCGACGCGAGCGAGTTCCCGGTGCGGATCGCCGCCGAGGTGAAGGACTTCGATCCTGGCCAGGTGGCCTCGCCGAAGGACGCGCGACGGCTCGACCGGAACGTCCTGCTCTCGCTCGGCGCGGCGCGGGAGGCGGTCGCCGACGCGGGGCTCGACGGCGCCTACTCGCCCGATCGCGTCGGGATCCTCTTCGGCACCGCGATCGGCGGCTTGATCGGGATCGTGAAGGAGGCCGACGCGCTGCGAGAGCGCGGCCCGGGCCGCGTGGCGCCGACCTTCCTCCAGAGCGTGCTGGTCGATACCGCGAGCGGGCAGCTCGCGATCGATCTCGGCTTCCGCGGCCCGAACTACGCGCCGGTCTCGGCCTGTGCGACCGGTTCGACGGCGGTGGGGGAGGCGGCGGAGCTGATCAAGCGCGGCGATGCGGATGCCGTGGTCGCCGGCGGCGCCGAGGCGTGCATTCATCCGCTGGTCCTCGCCGGGTTCTGCTCGATGCGCGGTCTCGCGGCCGAGGACGAGCACCCGCCGCGGGCCTCGCGGCCGTTCGACGCCACGCGCGCCGGCTTCGTGATGGGGGAGGGCGCGTGCGTGCTGGTGCTCGAGGAGCTCGAGGCGGCCGAGCGCCGCGGTGCGACCGTCTACGCCGAGATCCTCGGCTACGCGATGTCGAACGATGCGCACCACCTCGCGCAGCCGGATCCCGAGTCGGTCGGAGTCGCGGCGATGATGCACGCCGCGCTCGACCGCGCGGGCATCGCGCCCGAGAGCGTCGGGTACATCAACGCCCACGGCACCTCGACGCCACTCGGCGACGCTGCCGAGACGCGCGCCATCAAGAAGGTCTTCGGCGACCACGCGTACAAGCTCACCGTCTCCTCGACGAAGTCCGTCACCGGCCACTGCTTCGGGGCCGCCGGCGCGATCGAGGCCATGATGTGCGTCCTCGCCGTTCGCGACGGAGTGCTGCCGCCGACGATGAACTACGTCCATCCCGATCCGGAGTGCGATCTCGACTACGTGCCGAACGAGGCGCGGCACACGCAGGTCGACGTCGCGCTCTCGAACGCGATGGGCCTCGGCGGGCACAACGGCTGCGTCCTCGTCGGCCGGGTCCCGTGAGCTGGGAGGGACCGCCCGCTCCCTACCGGATCGAGACGGAACGGCTCGTGATCCGCTGCTGGGATCCACGCGACGCCGGCCGGCTCAAGGAGGCGCTGGACTCGAGCCTCGACCACCTGCGGCCCTTCATGGACTGGGCGCACGACGAGCCCGAGCCCGTCGAGGCGAAGGTCGACCGCCTGCGGAGGTTCCGAGCGCTGTACGACACCGGAGAATCGTTCGTCATGGGCATCTTCGACCGGTCCGAGGATCAGGTGCTCGGCGGCACCGGCCTCCATCCGCGCATCGGGCCTGGTGGGCTCGAGATTGGCTACTGGGTGCGCGCGAGCGCGACGCGCCAGGGCATCGCTACCGAGGCGTCGGCCGTGCTCGCACGGGTCGGCTTCGAGATCTGCGAGGCGGACCGGATCGAGATCCGCATCGAGCCGCGCAACGAGGCGAGCTTCGGCGTCCCGCGCAAGCTCGGCTTCGTCGAGGAGGCGACGCTCCGGCGCCGGCTGCCGGGGCACCGGGACGGGCCGCTCCGGGACGTCGCGATCTTCACGCTCTTCCGCGAGGACTTCGATCCCGGGATCGCGCCGGGCCTACGCGCCTTCGATGCGCTCGGGCGTCAGCTCGTCTAGCGACGCGACGACCGTGTCGGCGAGGGCGAGCGCCTCGTCGCCGGGCGGGTAGCTCGCGTTCGGGATCGCGACCACGCGCAGCCCGGCAGCCTTCGCCGAGCGGATCCCGGCGTGCGAGTCCTCGACCGCAGCGCACCGCTCGGGCGCGACGCCGAGCCGTCGCGCGGCCTCGAGGTAGACGTCGGGCGCCGGCTTTCCGCGCGCGACCTCCTCCGAGGAGACGGTGGCGCGGAAGCAGTCCGCGATTCCGGCGAGCTCGAGCACCTCCTCGAACACCACGCGGTTGGACGACGACGCGAGCGCGAGCGGAAACGCCCCGGCGATCCGGCGCACGGACTCCACCGCGCCCGGCAGCAGCGGCAGCTCGCGGCGGTACGCCTCGAGCATCCGCGCGACGACGTCGCTGTTGATCGCCTCCGGCGCGTCGGGAACTCCCGCCTCGTCGTGGAGGTACCGGGACCACTCCGGCGCGCTCATTCCCATCATCGCCCGCTGCACCTCGTCGTCGTACCGGCCGCCCCGCTCGCGGACATAGCGCTCACGCACGGAGTCCCAGACCTCCTCCGACTGGAGGAGCACGCCGTCGAGATCGAAGACGACCGCGTCGATCATCGGCGCGAACTGTAATTTCGGCCGGGTGCCGGCCATCTCTTCACCGATGGCGGACGATCGAGAGCGGTTCGAGCGGATCTTCCGGGAGAACTTCCGGGCCGTTTTTCGGTTCGCCCTGGCGCGGATCGATCCCGAGCGTGCGAAGGACGTCGCGGCCGAGACCTTTCTCATCGCGTGGCGGCGTCTCGACGACGTCCCGGAGGAGCCACGGCCGTGGCTCTTCGGCGTCGCCCGTCGGGTGATCGCGGGGCAGTTCCGCTCGGAGGCGAGGCGGGACGCGCTGGCCGTTCGACTGGAAGCAGAGCCCGGCGGCTCCCTGGACGCCGACCTTGCAGGGGTGCTCGGAGGCCGCGACGAGGTGCTGGCCGCGTTCTCAGCATTGCGCGACTCCGACCGGGAGGTGCTGCGGCTCGTGACCTGGGACGGGCTGAGCTCCGCGGAAGCGGCAGAGGTCCTCGCGGTTACGAAACTCGCGTTCGCCGTCCGCCTGCACCGCGCGCGGCGACGGCTCCGCGAGGAGCTCGAGCGCGTGGACGACCAGCGGGAGATCCCGTCGCCGAACCCAAGGAGGCACGCAGATGCGCACCGGTAACGAGCTCGAGCGTCTCACCGTCGCCGAGCCGGCCCTGCTCGGCCGGACGGAGTACCTCGTCGACGCGAGCGAGCGTGAGCAGATCCTCGAGGCGATCCTTGCCACCGACCGCTCTTCTGTCGCCGGTCGAGGCCGGATCAGCCGGAGCCGGCGCACGGCGTTCGTGCTCGTCGGCGTGGCGCTCGCGGCGGCGGCCGTCGCCGTGGTCTCAGTCGGTCACGGCAGCCGGCCGGCGAGCGTGTCACACGGACCGGAGCGGTTCCGGCTGAGCGGGGCGACGATCCAGCTCGCCGGCTACCGCTTCCGGACGCCGGCCGGCTTCAAGCACTCCGCGACCGCCTGCGCTGCCTCTCCCGCCGAACCCCGCCAACGGGTTCGCGGCAGCCGCGTCCGCGGACGGAGGCTGCGTCGAGGCGTACCTGCCATCGCTCCGAGCAACGTGTCCGGCCGACCCGCCGGCCGCAACGCCCGTCGACGTCGGCTCGTACCAGGGGTACGTACGTCGCGCAGGACTGCCGCGGACGATTGCGCGCTGTACGTCGGGCTGCCCGGGATCCGGCAAGCTACTGGACACGGTACCTCTGCTCTCGCGCGAAGGGACTGACCGAGGATCAGCTCGTCGCGGTCGCGCAGTCCGGGCCTGCCCGGCTAGACCGAGTGGTAGTTGCTCTCGCGGTAGACGAGAGCGTGATGCGACGGGCCGTGCTCGATCGAGAGGACGTCGGCGATGAAGAACGTGTGGTCGCCGGCGTCCGCCTCGGTCAGCGTCGCGGCCTCGATCCAGCCGAGCGCGCCCTCGATCAGCGGCGCGACCTGCCCTTCACGTGTCGGAACTCCCTGCCAGTGGACGATCGGCGGGTAGCCGGCGGCGAAGCGCCGTGCGAGCTCCTCCTGCTCGGAGCCGAGCAGGCTGATCGCGAAGCGGCCCGCGCTACGCAGGAGCTCGTAGCAGGAGGCGTCCTTGCCGATCGAGACGCCGATCAGGGGGGGCTCGAGCGAGAGCGAGACGAGAGAGGAAACGGTCACGCCCATCCGGTCGCCGTCGACGTCGACGCTGAGGATCGACACGCCGTGTGGCCAGAGCCGCATCAACGCGCGCAGATCGGGACCCGTCGCCATCGCGGAGAACGCTACCGAGCGCGCCGAAAAGGCGGCGGGGGTGAGATTCGAACTCACGGAGCCGTGAGGCTCAACGGTTTTCAAGACCGCCCCGTTCGACCGCTCCGGCACCCCGCCGCGCGGGACAGTGTCGCAGCCGCTGCACCCATTCCTAAAGCACGCGTGTCGTCGAGCCGAAGAAAGCGGTGCTGTGCTCAGGCGTTGGCAAGAACGGCGGACCCGGAACCGGTTGCTCATGCGTGAGCTGCTGCTTCGCCTGGAGGCGGAGCGCGTCGGCGCGCCCGGCAAGAGTGGGCCGCCGACCCAGTACTTTCGCGAGCAGGCGCGTCGCCTGCTGCGGCGCAATCCGCGCCTGGGCGCGAGGTATCGCCGTGCGGCGAGGCGGGCTCGCCGTGAACGCATGCACCTAGTCCCGGGGCACGCGGTGCGTGAGGACGCTCCAGGCGGCGGTGTTCCGCTTCGACGGGAAGAGATCGCGCCAGTCCTTACCGACGAGCCAGGCACCGAAGAGGGCCGCACTTTCCGTACGGTGCGTTAGTCCCCAGAGTTCGGTGATCCCGCCGACCAGGAGTACTGCCAGCACGGCGAACCCGAGGGCGAACTCGTGGATGCGAAGTCCGCAGAGGTAGACGCGCGGACCAAGCCGATGCCGTTCCAGACGCAGCACTGCAGGTGACGATAGGCACCGATCGTTAGCGATCGGTGAGGGCCTCGCCGCCTCCACAAGATGACGAAGATGGAGCAGTCGGCCGGTGGCGGGCCGACCGTACCGTCCGGGGCGAGGACGCTGATGCTGATCTACGAACCCCGGTGCTGCGAAGCCTGCGACAAGAAGGTCGGCGTCACGATCTTCGGCACCTATCGCCGCCACTTCACGACCGGCCCCTCCGGGCGGCGTCAACTCTGCCCGGCCTCCGGCTCCAACGCCCTGTCGCCGGCGGAAGCCGCCGCGGCCCGGCGGCGGCGTCGGCTCATCTGACAGCTCCGGCACCCGTCCGCGGCATCTAGTGTCGCCGTATGGCGACCATGAAGGACCTCGACAAGCTCGCCCTCGCAATGCCCGAGGCGACGAAGGAGGTCGAGGACGGGCGGCCGACCTACCTCGTGCACGGGAAGATGTTCTGCTTCCATCGCGGCCCCCGTCCGGACGCCGTCGACCCGGACACGGGCGAGCGGCTCGACGACGTGCTCGCTTTCCGCGTCGGCGACCTCGGCGTGAAGGAGATGCTGCTGTCGGATGCACGCGGCGTCTACTTCACGACGCCGCACTGGAACGGGTATTCGGCCGTGCTGGTGCGCATCCGCAACCTCGGGCAGCTCGACCGCGAAGAGCTGCGCGATCTCGTCGAGGAAGCGTGGCTGACACGCGCCCAGAAGCGCCTCGCGAAGACGTGGCTCGCGGAGCGGGACGAGAGCTAGCTACGGAGTGACGCGCTCGGGGGCGCCGTACCCGCGCAGCACGTCCGGCACCTCACCCTGGAAGTTCTCGAGGATCGCCAGCACCGTCCGGTCGGTTGTTGCCGTGCCGTTCAGCGTGTGGACGGGCTCGAGGTCGTTCCCGGCGCGATGGCGAATCCCCAGGCGGCGAGCCTGGAAGTCCGTCGTGTTCGACGCAGAGGTCAGCTCGCGGTAGCGCTCCTGGAACGGGAACCAGCCCTCGATGTCGTACTTCTTCACGGCCGGCGCTCCGAGGTCGCCCGCCGCCACGTTGACGACGCGATACGGAAGTTCGAGCGCCCCGAGGATCTCCTCCTCGATTGCCAGAAGTCGCTCGTGCTCCTCGGTGGAGGCAGCCGGGTCGCAGAACACGAAGAGCTCGACCTTGTTGAACTGGTGGACGCGGAACATTCCGCGCGTGTCCTTGCCGGCCGCGCCCGCCTCGCGCCGGAAGTTCGTGGAGAAGGCGGTGTAGCGGAGGGGGATCTCTTCGAGGATCTCGCCCATGTGAAGCCCGGCGAGCCCGACCTCGGAGGTGCCGGTCAGGTAGAGGTCGTCGCTCTCGACGGCGTAGATGTTCGAGCGCTCGGTCGGGAAAAAACCGGTGCCGTACATCGCCTCCTCACGGACGAGCACCGGGGGCAGCATCGCCGTGTGGCCGTGCTTGACAGCCGTCTCGAGCGCGAAGCGGTAGAGCGCGAGGGCCAGCAGTGCAGTGTCGCCGAGCAGGTAGCCGAAGCGCGAGCCGGAGAGCCGGGCCGCGCGCTCCATGTCGAACCGGCCGATCTCCGTGTGCTCCTTCGGCTCTGCGAGCGTCGGTGGCTCCCCGACCCGGCGGAGCTCCACGGCGTCCTCGTCGGTGAAGCCGTCCGGGGCCGAGTCGTCCGGAGGGTTCGGAATCAAGGCGAGCAAGGTCTCTCTCTCGTTCGCGGCTGCCGTGAGCTCGGCCTCGGCGCGCGTCAACTCCGTCTTGACCTTGTTCAGCTCCTCGAGCTGCTCGGGCGTCGGCTTGCCCTTGAGCTTGCGGCGGGCGCGTAGCTCGTCGACCCGGGGGACGAGCTCGCGCCAGCGCTCGTCGGCCGCGAGCAGCTGGTCGAACTGCTCTGCAGCCGCCGGGTCCTTGCGCGCGACGCGGCGCCGGTAGTCGTCCGGAGCGTCCCGCGCTGCCTTGAGGTCGATCACGCGAGGGAGTCTAGGTAGGCCTCGAGCAGCACTGCGACCCCTTCCTCCTGCACCGGGGGGACGACGAGGTCGGCGCGGGCGAGCACGTCCTCGTGCGCGTTTGCCACCGCGACGCCGAAGCCCGCCCAGTCGAGCAGCTCGCGGTCGTTCTCGCCGTCGCCGCCGGCGACAGTCTCCGCCGGCCGAAAGCCGAGCCGGTCGGCGACGAAGCTGAGTCCGCTCCCCTTGCTCACGTCGGGATGCGCGAACTCGAGGAAGAACGGCAGCGACTTGGAGATGAAGAGCCGTCCCGCGAAGCGCGGCTTCAGCTCCGCCTCGAGCTCGCCGAGCGCGTCGGGATCGCCCACTGCGACGAGCTTCGTGGGGTCGCGGTCGAGCCAGGCGCGGAGGTCCCCGACCGCGTGGATCTCGAGGTGCTGGAAGTCGGCGTAGCGCCGGGCCTCGGGCGTCACCTCCGCGACATAGAGCAGGTCGTCGACGTAGCAGTTGAGATGGAAGCCGGCCGCGAGCACGGCGTCCATCGCCTCGCGGGCCTCCGGCAGCGGCACGGGAACGTGGAGCAGGAACTCACCGGTCGCCGGGTCGGCGACGACGGCTCCCTGGTAGCAGACGACGAGATCGTCGATCCCCGCCTGCTCGAGGTAGGGCCGGACGGCCCGGAACATCCGCCCGGTGACGATGACGACGCGGGTTCCCGCGGCGCGGGTGCGCGCGAGTGCGTCCCGCGTGCGAGGTCGCAACACGCCGTCCTCGGCGATCAGGGTCCGGTCGAGGTCGAACGCGAAGGCTCCGACGTGCGCCGGAAACGCGGGAGGGAGCTCTACGGCGCCGTGCCGCCGGTCGAGTCGACGACGTACGCGGAGACGTCGGCGATCTGCTGCGGGGTGAGCGTGCTCTTGAACGCCGGCATCGGGGCGCCGCCGTTCGTCACCTGCGCGGTGGTCGCGCGGTAGTCGGGCTTGAGCTGGTCGAGATTCGGCCCGGTGGTGCCGGTCGAGTGCGCTGCGGCCATCGTGTGACAGCCTCCGCAGCCGCTGCTCGCGTAGATCGGGCTCCCCTTCTTCGGGTCGCCCTTGAGGTGGTAGGCCGGGACGATCGGGAACGAGGGGGCGGTCGCGACCGTGCCGACCACCGTGTTCGGAGTCGGCGAGGCGACGCCCTGGGAGTTGCAGCCGGCGAGCGCGACGGCGCCGAGCATTGCGGCGGCTGCGATGAGTGCGCGGCGAGGCACCGCGCAGGACTCTAATGAAGCGCTAAGACCCCCGACGCGGGTACCGGCGCAGTGGGTGCTGCTGAGTACCATTCGGGACATGCAACGCAAAAACTTTGGGCGCGATCGGGGGCTCTCGCTGCGGATGCTTCTCACGGGAGGGCTGCTCGGCCTGCTCTACGTCGTCTTCGGCGTCGTCCTGTTCAGCGTCCTCAACGTCGGGATCGTCCCGATGCTCCTGATCGTGGTCGGGCTCGGCTTCTTCCAGTACTACACGTCCGACAAGATCGCCCTTGCCGCCTCGGGCGCGAAGATCGTCACGGCGGAGGAAGCGCCCGAGCTGCACGCGATGGTCGAGCGGCTCTGCGCGATGGCGAACCTGCCGAAGCCCCGCGTCGCGATCGTCGACACGGACGTACCGAATGCGTTCGCGACGGGGCGCAACCCGAAGCATGCGGCGATCGCGGTGACGAAGGGGCTGTGGCAGCGTCTCGAGCCGCAGGAGGTCGAGAGCGTCCTCGCGCACGAGCTCTCCCATGTCGCGAACCGCGACGTCCTCGTCATGACGGTGGCGAGCTTCTTCGCGATGCTCGCCGCGATGCTGACGCGCTTCGGGCTCTACGCGGGCATGTTCGGCGGCTTTGGCGGTGGCAACCGGAACAGCAACGACAACAACCAGGTTCCGGTCTGGCTGATCGTCATGCTCGTCTCGATCATCGTCTACGCCATCAGCTGGATTCTCATCCGCACGATCTCCCGCTACCGCGAGTACGCGGCCGATCGCGGCTCGGCGATCATCACCGGCGCGCCGGAGAACCTGATGAGCGCGCTCCAGAAGATCTCGAGCAACATCACGCAGATCCCGCAGCAAGACCTGCGCGAGGTCCAGGGCATGAACGCGTTCTTCATCATCCCCACCAACTGGAAGACGAGCATGAGCGAGTGGATGATGGATCACCCGCCGCTCGAGAAGCGCCTCGCGGCTCTCGCGGAGATCTCTCGCGAGATGGGCAAGCCCGTCTCGTAGCTCGCGAAGTCGACCTAGTCCTCGATCTGCGCTGTTCCGCTTCGCTGTGATGCATCGCGTGCAGCTTGCATGGACTCGAGCTTCTCGGGCGAATGGCCGGCCCAGTCGAGAAGCTCGCCGACGACCCGCAAGGGCTTGCGGGTCCGGAAGGACTGGGTTGGATTCCCGGGGAACTTCCTGTCGGTCAGGTTGGGGTCGTCCTCGAAGTCCCCGGTGGGCTCGACGATGTAGATGCGGCCGCGGTCCTCGCCGCCGGCCAGCTCGGCCCCCCAGACCGCGGCGTCGAGCGTTGCCGTGAAGTAGACGTAGTTCATCACCCGGCCCGCCTCGACGTTCGATTCGCGCCCCGGGACGAGCAGGTCGCCCACTGCGAGATCCGCCTTCGTGCCGTGCAGATACACGTACGCCTCGTACGCCTCGAACGGCACGGGCTCACGCGAGGCGCTCACGCGACGATGCTAGCGTCGAGCTGGCGAGGTCCTAGATAGGTGCGTCGAAGAGCGCGAGCCACTTGCTGAGGTCGGGCTCGATGGGGAGCTCGGGCTCGAGCTTCGCCTTCAGCTCGAGCTCGCGGGAGTTGTCCCGCTGCTGCTTCGTGCCGGTGGGGACGAACGGCCACCAGGTGCCCGTCTTGAAGCCGTAGATCCAGTAGACAGGATGCCCGCCTCCCGACTCGCCGCCGTCGAAGCGGAATGCGGCTGCGAGGAGCTGGCCTCCGAAGCCACGCGCTTCGAGCTCGGAGGCGACGGCGTGGACCCCGGCTACCTGGTCCTCGAGATCCGGATCCTTGACGATGACCCACTGGAACCCGAACGTGTCGGTCTTCCGGTCGAGGGTGGAGCCGCCCTCCTTCGCGACGCCCTCGAGCAGTTCCTCGATGTCGCTCTGAGCCTGCTCGAACTCGCCGGCGGAGAGGGGCTTGAAGATCGCCGCGCCCGCGCCTGCGGTCTTCAGCGAGCACTCGGTATCGAGCGTAACGGCCGCCGTCGAGAGCGCGAATAGCTTCTCGGCCGCCGGGCCCTGCAGCTTCTTGCGGCCGAAAAGGATGTCGCCGAACCGGGTCAGGACTCGGGGGTTTCCTCGGCCGGCTGTGGCGCCGGCTCCGTATCCGCGGCGGGGGCGGGCTGCGCTGCCGGCGCCGGATCCGCTGCGGCGGCCGCCGCGGGCTCGGTGTCGCCGGACGCGATCTCCTTCGGCGTATCGCCCGAGCCGACCTCGGCCTTGAGCTTCGCCAGCTCGTCGTCGACCTGCGACGTGGAGGTGATCTGCGCGAGCTCGCGGTCGAGCTGCGTCTGGTCGCCCGCAGTGAAGTCCTCGAGCGCGCCCGTCGACGTGAGCTCGTCGATCGCCGACGCGCGCGCCTGCATCTCCTCGGTCTTGTCCTTGGCACGCTGGATGGCGAGTCCGGTGTCCTGCATGTGCTCGCCGATCCCGGTCGCCGCCTCGCCGACCTTGACCTGCGCCTCCGCGGCCGAGTACTGCGCCTTGAGGATCTCCTTCTGCGACCGGAACGACTCGATCCGGGTCTGGAGCTGTTGCTGGGACGCGACGAGCTTCTCCTGCTGGTCTTCGAGCTGTTTCACTTGCCCGTCCATCTCCTGCAGCTGCTGCTGCGCGACCGTCTTCCGCTCGAGCGCCTGCCGGGCGAGGTCCTCGCGGTTCGCCGCGACCGCCTGCCGCGCCTGTGTCTCGAGCTTGACGACGTTCTGCTCGAGTTTCTGCTGCTGCAGCTCGATCCGCTTCTTGGAGGTGACGACATCCGCGACGCCGCGCTTGACGTTCTGCAGCTGCTCGAGCATCTGCTCGTACGAGTAGTCGAGCGTCTCGGTCGGGTTCTCGGCCCGGTTCAACATCTTCGAGTACTTCGACTTCACGATCATCGTCGTCCGTGACCACAGGCCCGCCATCGATCCTCCTCGTGGGGAATGCGGTTAGCCTAGCGCCATGCTGGTCGAGAAGAGCATGCACCCCGAGTGGCTCAGCAACTCCTTCGTCGTCGCCGCCGAAGACGGCCCGGCGGTGTTTGTGGACTCCGGAGCCGACGTCGCGCCGCTGGCCGAGGCGGTCGAGCGCTGGGGGGTGACGCCGGTCGCGATTCTGCGCACGCATGCCCATCACGACCACGTCGTGAACGAGGACGAGCTCGCGCGGCGCTACTCGATTCCCGTCCTCGCCGAGCCCGGCGAGTGGACGTGGGACGACCTTCGGGTGCGGGGGCTCGCGACACCGGGGCACTCCGACGACGGCCTGTCGTTCGTCTTCGACGACGGCATCGTCGCGACGGGTGACACGCTGTTCCGCGACGCTGTCGGCGGTGGCGACGTGGCGGCCGTGCGGCGGTCGGTGATGGAGGTTCTCCTCGAGCTGCCCGACGAGACGCGCGTCCTGCCGGGCCATACCGACGAGACGACGATCGGGCGGGAGCGGCGCGACAACCCGTTCATCCGGGTGTGGAGCGGCGCCGAGCCCGAGGGCACCGAGCGCGTGACAGTCGGTGGCCGCGACGCGACGCTCATCGTCTGGTCGCCCGACTACGACGGGAACGGCAAGGCGTGGGTCCGCTTCGACGACGGCGAGGAAGCGACCGTCGGCGGCTCGCGCGTCGAACGCAGCGGCTGAGACCTGTCCGAAACGGACAGTAGGTTCCGCGGCGTGCGTCTCATCGTCGCCCGCTGCGAGGTCAGATACTCCGGCCGCGTCTCGGCCGTGCTGCCGGTGGCCGTGCGCCTCCTCATCCTCAAGGACGACGGCTCGGTGCTCGTCCACGACGACGCGGGTGGGTACAAGCCTCTCAACTGCATTAGCTAGCTGACCAGGCTGGGGGAGAGCCTCGTTTCGGCCAACATTCGGGTCCCTGACAGTGTCCCGGAACGACAGTGACGAGTTAGGGGCGGTGCCCGTCGCGAAGTGCGTCGAGGAGCGGGCCGATCTCTAGCTCGGCGAAGAGGGGATGGCGTAGGCGGGCGCGAGGATTGATCTCGTACCGGTTGCGGCGCCCTTCTTTCGTCCGGACGACGTAGCCGTCGGCGACCAGGTCAGCGACGATCTTCTGGGCTGCCCGTTCGCCGATGCCGACGCTGTCAGCGAGCTCGCTGATCCTGATTCGTGGGTCACGCGCGAGGCAGAGCAGCACGTTGCCGTGGTTGCTGAGAAAGACCCAGCTGGAGCGACCGTCGGTCTCAGCCCTCCTAATGACGCCATCCGAGCCGCGTCTCTTGAAACCTGGTTCAGAAGCCGTCATAGTTGGCCATTCTACCGGCCAGGGTGGCCTGGGAATCCGCCCGCCGCCATCGCCGGGGAAAGGGGTCAACGCATGAGCACTGACCAGAAGCGAGCGCGCTGGTTCGGCGTGCTCTACCTCATCACCTTCGCTACGTCGATTCCGGCGCTCGTTCTCTACGAGACCGTGCTCCGTCACCCGACGAGCTACATCACCGGTAGCGGGCACGACAAGCAGGTGTTGTTCGGCGCGTTCCTGGAGCTGCTGCTGATCCTCGCGAACATTGGCACCGCGGTCGTGATCGTTCCGATCATGTGGCGCCGCTACAAAGAGCTGTCGATCGGTTACGTGACGGCCCGGGTCATGGAAAGCACCTTCATCCTCATCGGCATCCTCGCGATGGTCGCGATCGTCACCTTGCGGAACCAAACGGCCGGCGCCGCTGAAGGCACCGTTGCCTACACGCTCGCCGCGATCAAAGATTGGACGTTCCTCCTCGGCCCGGACTGGGTCGTCGGCTGGGGGAACGGGCTGATCCTCGGCTACATGATGTATCGCTCCCAGCTCGTGCCGAGGCCGTGGCCCTGGCTCGGGATGATCGGCGGCCCGCTCCTCTTCGCCGTTTCAACGATCATCCTGTTCGGCGGCAATGACCCGAGCAGCGGCCTGCATTCACTGCAGGGTCTCGCCACGATCCCCGAGGCGGCCTGGGAGTTGTTCCTCGGCGTCTACTGCACGATCTGGGGCTTCCGGAAGGACGCGCCGATCCTCGCCGAAGGCGACGAGCGGATGACCGCGGCGCGTGCCGCAGCCTCGAGTCCGGCATGACGACTCAAGCCGGCGAGGCGCCACAGGTCTCAGATGCTGCGGCTGACGTGTCGCCGTGGCAGCGCCTGTTGGCGCTGTCCGGCGTCGTGTTCGCACCGCTCTTCGTCGTCGGCTGGTTGGCGAGTGCGGTCAGCGACTCCCCGAACTACGTCGCGCCGGAACAGAAGTGGATCAAGTGGGCGCAAAACGATCACATCAAGGGGCGGGTCAGCTCATTCGCGTTGGTGCTCGCGGCGTTCGTCTTCATCTACTTCCTCGGAGCCCTCCGCAGTGTGCTCGAAGAGGCGGAGTCGTCGGTTCGGGGCTCCAGGGAGCTTGCTCGGGTCGCGTTTGCCGGTGCGCTCACGGGCATCGTCGGCGTGACGATGGCGTTCGTCTCGATCGCGAACGCCAGCGCACCGGGCGCTAACGCAGACGCGGTGGTGAGCAAGGCCGTCTCGACGAGCGCGGCGGGGCCGTTCCTCGTCGGCGCGGCAGGCTTCTCCGCGTTTCTGTTGGCGACCGGAGTCCTGACGCTTCGGACTGGAGTGCTCTCACGTTGGACAGGGTTTGTCGCGTTGGTCGGGTCGGGCTGCTTCTTCATCACGCTCCTGACGATCCTCAACAACTCGGGCAACGGAAGCGCGTTCGGCTACGCGTTCTTCCCGGCCATGCTGTCGCTCGTCGTCTGGACAATCGCGACGAGCCTCGCCAGATACCGCGCAGTCGCGAGCTAGGCACCTCACGCGGGGAGGCGACAAGTTTTGTCGCCTCCCGAAGGTGACTTGTCGGTGTCCCGTAGAGACAGCGACACCATCGCTGGGTGCGGCAATGCCCCGACGGGAGGAGGGACCTGGCCTAAGCGAGAGCCTCTCGCCTGAACCGCCTCCCGACTGCTTACCCCGACGGTCAGGCACAAGCGGCGTGGCTTCCGCTAGCCATCGGCGGGCCGTTGCTAGAGGAACATGTCCGAAACGGACAGTACGTTCCCCCGATGCGCCTCATCGTCGCCCGCTGCGAAGTCACGTACAAGGGCCGCGCCGCGGCCTTTCTCCCGGCGGCCGTCCGCCTCGTGATGCTCAAAGGAGACGGGACCGTCATGATCTGGGACGATTCCGGGAGTTACAAAGTAAAGCCGCTCAACTGGATGACCGCTCCCACGTTGCTCGCCGACGAGGGCGACCGCCTCGTCGTGACGAAGCCGAAGAGCGACGACGCGCTCGAGATCCAGCTGCACGAGGTGCTGAGCGACGTCGAGCACGACATGGGGGAGTCGGCGGCGCTGCAGAAGGACGGCGTCGAGCGCGATCTGCAGGAGGCGCTCGCCGCGGCGCCCGAGGCGCTCGGCGAGCCGCTGACCCTCGTGCGGCGCGAGTGGCAGACCGAGATCGGCCCCGTCGACCTGATGTGTCGCGACGCGGACGGCGAGTGGGTCGCCGTCGAGGTGAAGCGCATCGGGACGATCGAGGCGGTCGAGCAGCTCACGCGCTACCTCGACTTCATCCGCCGCGACCCCGCCAAGGCCGCCTGCCGCGGGATCCTCGTCGCCGAAAGACTGAAGCCGCAGGCGGTCGCGCTCGCGGAGTCACGCGGGATTCGCTCCGCCGCGGTCGACCTGGCCGTGCTCCGCGGCGAGCGCGAGCCCGACCTGACCCTCTTCGCCGCCTAGATCTCCGCAACCGCTGCGGCTACGCCGGCTCGCACGCCGCCTGGATGCGCGTACGCCGCCGAGCCGAGCAGGAGCATCACGCCGTCGCGCGTTCCCGCCCGCTCGAGCTGCTCGCGGACGTTCTCGGGCCCGACGCCGCCGCCGATCACGGCCGTCGCCGGACGGGCTGCCGCGATCTGCTCCCGCACCTCGTCGTCGGTGTCGAAGGTCCGAGGCGAGAAGGATCCGACCTGGACGTAGTCGGCGCCGAGCAGTCGCGTCAGCTCCGCGAGCACGCGCGCCGAGACCGACACGGCGCCGCCGCGGCGTAGGAAGGCCGAGCCGACGCGGTGGACGAAGACCGGCAGGCCGTACTCGCGCAGCCGTGCGATCGAGCCGAGCCCGGCGAGGAACGCATTGACCATCAGCGCGCGCGCTCCGGCCTCGACGATCGCGTCGACGTCCGAGCCGGTCACGTTCGCCGCGTAGAGGACGTGCTCCGGGATCGCGTCGTTGATCGTGCGCACGCGTTCCGGCGACGACCGCTGCAGCTCGTCGTCCTTGACCAACACGGCGCCGCCGGCCGCAATGTCCGCGGCGACCGCCGCCGCCTCGGTCGGACTCAGCCCGAGCGCCGGCTTGATGATCGCGCCGACCGAGCCGCCAGGCGAAGCAGGGAAGGCCGGTCCCGGCAGCCCCTCCGGCCACTCCACCTCGACGAGCCGGCACGACTCGACGTCACCGCGGTCGGCCCACTCTCCCGCGACGCACGCTGCGAGAAGCTGCTCGGCGCTCGTCTCCCCGTCGAGCGCGGGGAAGTCGACCGTCACGCGCAGGCCGTCGACGTCGATCACATGCGCCCGCACGCTCTGCGGCCCTTCCGGAAGGCTCACCGACTGGAGAATCGCGAGCGTCTCGCCCCACTCCGGCGGCCGGATTTCGTACACCGCGCGCATCCCCGTATCGTAGGACCCCGATGACGGTGAAGTTGCATCGCTGCAGCTGGCAGTGGGTGAAGCTCAAGGGCCATCCGTGCTGGCGTGTCGAGGAGGCGCTCATCGACGCGGGAATCGAGTACGAACGAGTCCCCGGCCCGCACGCGCGCGGCAAGCGGAACGTGATCGTCGAGGGCACGGGTCAGAGGAAGTACCCGGCGATCCAGTTCGAGGACGGGAGCTGGTACCGCGAGGAGTCGAAGGAGATGGCCGAGACGATCCGGGCAGGCCGGCTGGACGAGAAGCGGCAAACCGCCTAGCTACACTGGGTCGCCGCGGGGCTATAGCTCAGTTGGGAGAGCGCCTGGATCGCACCCAGGAGGTCGCCGGTTCGAGTCCGGCTAGCTCCATCGGCCCGTTGCACTCATTACAACGTTCTCCCTGCACACGGGCATAGTCGGACCTACCGTTCGCCCGCGAGGAGACCGGACAGCACGCAATTCGTTTCCTCCGCGCACGCTGACTTGGCTCAACGGCGGATCGCGAGCGCGACGAGCGTATCGACCGCAGTTTCGAACGGGCGGGTACTCCGTTGCACCTGGGCGAGTAGCAGTCCCCCTTCGAGCGTGGCGAGGAGGGTAGTGGCGAGGTCGTCCGGGTCGATGTCGGACGGGAGTATCCCGTCGGCCTGAACGGATTTGAGCCCGTCGCCGATGGCGGTTGCCCACTGATCGAACCCTGCCGCGATGAGCGCTCGGGCCTCGGGATCACGCTCGGCGAGTTGACCAACCAGCGACCCGAGTGGGCAGCCCCCTTGCGCCTTGGTCCGATTCGCTGTGGTGATCACCATGTTCCGCCATGCTTCGACGCCGTTCGCGCTGTCGAGTGCGTGTCGATGGCGATCGACGATGGCGGCGGCTTGGTAGTCGATGACCGCCTGCACGAGTTCGTCCTTGTCGGGGAAGTAGTGGTACATCTGAGAGCCGCTGACTTCCGCGGCCGACCTGACGTCTTCCAGGGTGGTGCCCGCCACTCCGCGCTCATGGATCAGGGCGGCGGCCTCCTCGACTATGCGTGCCCGGGCGCGTGCTCCCTTGGGGGTGAGCCTCGGCCGGTCACTCGTCTCCTTGGTCATGCACCGACGGTAGCAGGATTTTGAGTTTGACAACCCAGTTTCCACCTGCCAGAGTGGGTCGCAGCACCCATTTTTGAGCAGAGAGGAACAACACATCGCATGACTGAGGCAAAAGGCAAGACAGCTCTGGTGACGGGCGCCAATTCCGGGATCGGCAAGGACGTGGCCCGGCAACTGGCATTACGCCCCGAGATGGCGCGGATCTACTTGGCGTGCCGGAATCAGGACCGGGCGACAACCGCGAAGGCCGAGCTTGAAGCGGAGACCGGCCGGCGCATCTTCGACATCGTTCTCATGGACGTTGCCGATCTGGGCTCCGTCCGCGCCGGCCTGGCCGACATCGACGGATCCGTGGACGCGCTGGTCATGAACGCTGGGGTCATTGGCCCGCAGTCGATGGCCTTGACCACTGACGGGGCCACCACCGTGTTCGCGACGAACGTCCTTGGCCACGTCGTCCTCCTCGAAGGGTTCCTGGCCGAGGGGCGGCTTGGCGAAGTTGCGGTCTTCGCGGGAAGTGAAGCAGTCAGGGGGGTCCCGAAGTTACGGATGAAGGGGCCATCGTTCGTCTCAACCTCAGCCGACGAACTCGCCACCGTCATCGACGGCAGCTACTTCGCCAACAGAAAGCCTGACTTCAACCTAGCCTTCGGGCAGGCCAAGTACATCGGGGCTCTCTGGATGGCCTACCTGGCCCGCCAATATCCCGACCGCCGCTTCATCACCGTGAGCCCCGGCAACACCACCGGCACCCAAGCCCCCAGCGACCTTCCCCTACCGATGCGGGTAGCCGCCAAGTACGTCATGCCCGCCCTGGGTCTCGCCCACAAACTTGACGTGGGAGCGAAGCGACTGGTCGACGGTGTCACCGACCCGACCCTGTCCAGCGGCGCGTTCTACGCCAGCGCGGCGAATAAGCTGAATGGTCCGATGGTCAACCAAGCGGGCTTCCTCCCCGACCTCGCCAACCCGACCTTTCAGGACAACGCCAACGAGGCCATCCACCGCTTCATCACGTAGAGACAGTGTCGCTTGTCCACCTCTGGTGCGCACAGTTGGTCGTGAGAGAATGGAAAGGAGGCGGGCCAGAGGTTCCGGAGGGTTTGAAAGCTGTCCGGCTAGGTCCATTCCCGTTGCGTTGTCACAACGTTCTCCCTGCAGCGCGGCGTCTTTTGAATGTTCGCTCGAGCCTTCTGCTGGCGGGTTTCGCTGTCGCCTCGCTTGCCTCCGCTGCTCATCGCGCTCTCGTGCTGAGAACGAATGCAGGGCGATGCAAACCCCGGCCCCCGACGCCGTGGGTCACGTCGGGGTCACGACTCATCCAGCGGCGCGACTCCGACCCCATAGATCACGGCGATGGCCAGCGCAATCGAGAGCGCTGCGAACCATGGCGCGTACCCGACGACCACCAACGACTGGACGATCACCACGACCCCCCAGACGTACCCCATCAACCGTCCGAACACTCCGCCCTTGAGCAGCGAGGAAGCGGCCATGATCGCGAGCGCGGCGATCAGCAGGTCCCACAGCCCCCAAGCCCAGGTCTGTCCGCCGAACAGCCCGCCGGAAAGGTCGTTGATCCTGTGGCTGTTGGCGAAGTACGAGATCGCCGAGATGATCCGAAAGAACCCGACCGCGTACAGCACGACCGCGGCGAAACCCGTCCAACCTGACGTCTTCTCCGCATAAGCCCGCGTCGACATTTCTTGCCTCCCGCCTCTGGTTGCCTCCCCCGCCGACACGGAGTTTGACGTGGAGGAGTCCGTCGCGTCACCGGAACCGTCGCCGGCGCCGCCGTGGAGGCACGTCTGCCATAGTTTCGGTCCGTGAAGCTGAGCGACCGGTTGCGACGCTGGTGGAGCCCGGCGAAGTGGCGAGACGAGCACCCGGAGGAGTCCGAGGGTGAGGGCTATGCCCTCAGCGAGGAGCAAGAGGTCGAGGAGACCTACGGCAAGTTCGAAGAGGATCAGTCTCCGCCGATCGATCCGTTTCACCACTGACGGCTGAGCGACCGCGTTAGGGTCGCGCTCATGGTCGAGAACCCGGCGCGGCGGCTCGCGGCCGTGATGTTCACCGACATGGCCGGCTACACGGCGCTCATGCAGGCGGACGAGACGCGTGCGGTCGCGAAGCGGAACCTGTACGTGGGCGCGCTCGAGCGTGCGCACGAGGCGGCCGGCGGGACGATCGTGCAGCGGCTCGGCGACGGCAGCCTCTCGATGTTTCCGAGCGCGCTCGCCGCCGTCGAGGCGGCGGTCGCGCTGCAGCGCGAGCTTGCGCCGGCAGACGTCCCTGTGCGGATCGGAATCCACGTGGGCGATGTCCTCGTCGAGCCGGAGCGATTGACGGGTGACGCGGTCAACGTCGCCGCGCGGGTCGAGTCGTTCGCCGTCTCCGGATCCGTCTTCGTCTCCGACACGGCATACGAGCAGATCCGGAACAAGCCGGAGGTCGGAGTCGCGCCGTTGGGGTCGTTCCGCCTCAAGAACGTGGGCCGGCCACTCGATCTGTATGCGGTCGCCGTCGCCGGCCTTGTTGTCCCCGACCGGTCGACGCTCGAGGGGAAGGGCGAGGTCGTCGGCGCGCTCGGCGCGTCGCTGCCCCAGCCCGGCTCGGCGCTGCTCGGCCGGGACCGCGAGCTCCTCGAGCTCGCTGCCCTCGTCCGGGAGCACCGGGTGGTGACGATGACGGGGCCCGGAGGCGTCGGCAAGACGCGCCTCGTGACCGAGCTCGGCCATCGCCTCTCTCCCGAGTTTGTCGACGGCGCGGCCTTCGTCGGCTTCGCCGACGTGACCGAGGCCGCGGACTTCCTCGCTGCTCTCGCCGCGGCGCTCGACGTGAAAGAGGCGGAGGACCGCTCCGTTCTCGACGGCATCGTCGCGCTCGTCGAGGAGCGGCAGGTTTTACTCGTGCTCGACAATCTCGAGCAGGTCGTCGCCGCAGCTCCCGACGTGGCGGAGCTCGCTCGCCGCTGCCACGAGCTGCGGATGGTTGCGACAAGCCGGATCCCACTGCGGATCGCCGCGGAGCACCTGTACCCGGTCGATCCGCTCCCGGCCGACGACGCAGTCGCGCTCTTCGCGGCGCGCGCCGAGTCCGTGAGCCCGGACTTCCGTCTCGTCGAGCACGCCGACGCCGTCGCCGAGATCTGCCGCCGGCTCGACGGGCTTCCGCTCGCACTCGAGCTGGCCGCGGCGCGGCTGCGACTGCTCGGCCCGGAGGGACTTCGCGACCGGCTCGACGACGCGCTCGAGCTGCTCACCACCGGCGCACGGGACAGCCACGAGCGGCAGCAGACCCTGCGCGCGACGATCGACTGGAGCTACTCGCTGCTCGACGAGTCGGAGCAGCGCGTCTTCCGTCGCCTCGCCGTCTTCGCGGGCGGCTGCCTGCTCGCGGACGCCGAGGCGGTCGCGGGCGAGGGAACGCTCGACGAGCTCGAATCCCTGGTCGATGCCGCCCTCGTGCAGGCGAACGGTCGTTTGCGGATGCTGCAGACCATCGCCGACTTCGCCCGCGGGGCGCTCGAGGAGTCCGGCGAAGCCGCCGAGGTCGCCGCCCGCCACGCGAGCTGCTACGCAGCCGTCGCTCGCGAGATCAGGGACGACACGGAGGGCACGCAGCAGCTCGCCGCCGTGCAGCGCGGCATCCGCGAGGAGGCCAACCTCCACGCGGCGCTCGACACGCTCCTCTCTGCCGCGCAGGCGGGTGACGCGGATGCGCTCGAGCGCGGCCTCCAGATGTCCGGCGACCTCTGGATGTACTGGCACATCCGGGGGAAGAACGTCACGGCGCAGGAGTACGCGGGGGCCTTCCTGGCGACCGATCCGGGTCGAACTCAGAGCGCCGGGCGCGCGGCCGCGTTGCTGACGGCGGCTCTCGGCTCCTGGATGACGGGTCGGATCGACCGCGCAGAGGAGGAGTGGCGTGAGGCGCAGGAGGTGGCCGAGGCCGTCGGCGCGCGGCGCGAGCTCTGCGTCGCCGCGGTCTGTCAGAGCACGCTCGGGCTGTTAGGGAAGGACACCGCTGCGGCGCTTCGGTCGGCGGAGCTCGGCATCGAGCAGAGCCGCGCCGAGGGCTTCGACTGGCTCCTCGGGATCGGCCTCGACTTCGAGGGAATGCTCCACTCCCAGGGAGGCAACGTGGAGGCGGCGCGCGCCCGGTTCGAAGAGGCCCTCGGGATCCAGGAGCCGCGCGGAGATCTCGAAGGAGCGGGTATGTCGCTCAGCGGGCTTGCCGCCCTCGCGGCGGCGCGCGGCGCAGCGGCGGATGCGCTCGAGCTCTACGGCCGGGCGCTCGCAGCGTTCGAGGAGATCGGAGACCGCGGGGAGGAGGCCCGGATCCTCTCGGAGATGGCGTGGACGCACCTCGTTGCGGGAGACACGACGCTCGCTCGTCGCTCCTTCTTCGAGGCCGTGCAGGCGCACACCGACATCGCAAGTACCCGCGGCGTCGGGGTCTCGCTCCTCGGCCTCGCGGCTGCCGAAGCGGTGGACGGACGGCCCGAGCGCGCGGCGCAGATCGCGGCGGCGGCCGAGGTGCTCTCGCAGGAGGAAGGGGTCGTTGTCGTCTACTCCGACGAGACACCCGGTCGCGAGCTCGTCGAGCAGGCCCGCGCAACGCTGTCGGCCGACGAGCTGGCGCGCGCCGTCGAGATCGGGCGCAGACTGACGCTCGCCGAGGCGCTCGAGCTCGCGCGGGCGAGCGCGGCCGTTTCCACCTGATGGGGACCGTTCGTCCTCTGCCGTCCGACCCGCAGGCAAGGATGACGGCATGTGCTGCCTCCTGCTCGCGCTGTTCGCGTTCGGCCCACGTCTCGTGCTCGCGCTCGAGTGGATCTTCGGCCATCGCATCCAGCTCGTCTTCAGCAACTGGTGGTGGCCGCTGCTCGGCCTGATCTTCCTGCCGTGGACGACGCTCATGTACACGATCGTCTGGAGCGCGGGCGGCGTTCACGGTGCGAACTGGCTCGCCGTCGCCCTCGGCCTCTTCCTCGACATCCTTTCCTACTCGGGCCGCAAGGCGCAGCAGATGTACGGACAGCGCGGCGCCGCCTACTAGTTCGCCCCGCACGGAGCGATCGAGGTGGCGGGTAACCGCGCCTCTTGGCGTGACGGAAGTCACGACTTGACAAAACCGTACGTCCGTCTTATTTTCTCCGCACATGCCGAGGAACCGCTCGCTGATCGGGCTCGTGACGGCCGAGCTGGTCTCGTTGACCGGCTCGGCCATGACGTTCGTCGCGTTGCCGTGGTTCGTGCTTGCGACGACGGGCTCGACGGCGAAGATGGGCTGGGTGCTGGCGGCGGAGATGCTGCCGATGGCAATTTTCGGGATTCCGGCGGGAACGGTGATCTCGAAGCTCGGCGCCAAGAAGACGATGCTCATCTGCGACGCCGCGCGCGGGCCGCTGATGCTCGTCATCCCGATCCTCCACAGCACGGGCCACCTCTCCTTCGGCGCGCTGCTCGGGACGACGTTCGTGATCGGGATCTTCACCGCCCCGTACCTCGCCTCGTCGCGGCTGATCCTCCCCGAGGTCGCAGGCGAGGACGAGCAGGCGGTCGCGAGCGTCAACGCCATCCTGTCGGGAGCAACCCAGGTGACGCAGCTCGCGGGGCCGGTGGCCGCCGGCCTGCTCATCGCCGCCACGACTCCGGCGGCGGCGCTCGTGGTCGACGGCTGCACGTACGTCTTCTCGTTCCTCGTGATCGCGATTGTCGTCCGCGCCGGCAAGCGCGTGGAGGCGGCCGCGCAGCAGAAGGGTCTGTTCGCCGGCCTGAAGTTCCTCTTCGGGAACTCGTTGCTCGGTTCGATCACGATCGCGGCCTGCGTACTCAACTTCGTCGCGCAGGGAATCGTGCTGGGCGTCCAGGGGATCGCGTTCTTCCGTTATGACGCGAACCCGCACCTGCTCGGCTTCCTCTTCGCCGCTTTCGGCGTCGGCGCGCTCGCCGGCGCGGTGGTCGCTCAGCAGGCGACGCAGAAGGTGCCGTTGCAGAAGCTCGCGGCGCTGGCGATCGTCGGCCTGCCGCTGCCGCTGTTTCTGCTCTCGCCGACCACGCCATGGCCCGCCGCGGCGGCGATCATCGGCGCGTTCGCGTTCTTCGTGCCACTTGTCAACGCGCCGATCGCCGGCCTCGTCCTCGTGCGCACGCCGGTGGAGCTTCGGCCGAAGGCGGTCACAGGCTTCATGACCGTCGCGACCATGGCCGGGCCTCTCGGCTTCATCACGGCCGGCTATCTGCTGCAGAACGTCGCGCTCGGCTCGTTCTTCATCGGCCTGCCGGCATTGCTCATGCTCGGCAGCCTCGCCTTCGCTGCGGTACTGCTCCGGCACCGGGAAGGCGAACCGGCCGACGTCGCGCTGGCCGCCTAGCGGCGCGGACCTCGCACGGTGAGGAAGATCGTGCCGCCGACGGTCTCGTAGATCGACGCACAGCGCACCGAGTTGTCCGTGACCGTGTTGAGGTCGTAGCCCCGGGCGGATTCCGAGAGTCCCAGGCTGCTCGCGGTCGCGCGCACCGACGCGACGGCGGCCGGTATGGACTGGCAACGCCTCGTGATGGGCTGCAGCTTCGCGGCGAGCTTCTCGAAGACAGTCTTGGGCACGGTCTGAGCAGGGCCGGAGAACAGTGTGACCGACTCCGTCGTCGGATCGACGAGGGCGCCGCCTACACACGTCTGTGTGCCGGACGTGGACTCGGTCGGCGCAGGCTTCGCGCCGTTTGCCCTTGTCACGGTCGGAGTCGGGGCGGTAGTCGCCGACGAATCGGGGTTGCGTATGGCGACCGTCCAGCCCGTGAAGCCGAACCGGGCAAGCCTCGACTCGGTGAGGCTCGTCGCCGCTTCGCTGTCCAAGCAGCTCGAGTTGAGACCGTTGACGTAGTCGTCGAGCGAGTCCTGGAGCTGGATCAGGTCGACGTCCTGGCCCGAGACGAGCCGCTTCCAGCCGGCCTGTGGCTTCTGGCCGCGCGGGATGACGGTGACGCCGCCGAGGCCGTTGTCGTAGGCGACGAGCCTCGGGGCCGCGGTTCCGAACTCCCGCTTGTAGTCGACCCTGCAGTCGTGTGCCGGATTGCCGGAGGTCGAGGGGATGATCGCGTCGCTCTTCCCGATCAGGCACTGGACGCTCGTGGTCTCGCGCGCCGTGGCGCCGCGCAGGACCGCCCACGTGGCAGCCGTGGCGGTGACCACGAGAGCCGCGACTGCGACGGCGAGCACGAGTCGGCGGCGGCGCGAGGCACGCTGCCTCCGCGCTCCGGGGCCGAACCCAAGGCCGACGAGATTCGCGAGAAGCTCCTCGCGGGCCGCGTCGCCGAAGACTCCCGCCGCGTCCGTGTCCGAAACGCGCGCAAGCCGTCGCAGGGAATCGATCGGGCTATATCCACTCATGCTCTTGGCCTCCGGTGAGTCGGACTTGCGTCGGTGGGAGTGCGTCGCGCAGCCGCTTGCGGGCGCGGTGCAGGCGCAGCCGGGCGACTGCGCGACTCGTGCCCAGCGCGACGGCGAGCTCCTCCCTCGTAAGGCCCTCCCAGGCGACGAGCGAGAGCAGCTCGCGGTCGGACTCGCTGAGAGAGGCGAAGGCGCGGGCGAGCTGGCCGGCGTTCTCCTGTGCGTCGAATCTCTCCAGCGCGCTCCGATCGAGGTTCTCGACGAGACGCTCACTCAGAGCACTGCGTCGACGCTCGCCGCGCCGCTGGTTCGCGATGACGCGTCGGGCGACCCCGAACAGCCAGGGCCGCAGTTCATCGCCTTGCGGGCAGCGGTCGAACCGCCGCCACAGCGTGGCGAAGGTCTCCGCGATCACCTCTGCCGCGTCCTCGGGCTTGCGCACCCGGCGCAGTGCATAGCCGCAGATCGGGTCGTACAGCTCCCGATAGACCGCCTCGAACCGTTCGCGGCGCTCCCCGACCCCTTGAGCCATCGCTTCATCCTGCACGACCCGAACATGTCCGGCTCGCGCCCCAGCGTTTCAGGGACGCGAGCCGGGCCGGAGATCAGGCGCCGAATCCGGACGGCGGCGGTGCTCCACCCTGTCCGCCGGGAGGACCCATCACGTTGAACGAGCGGTCGAGATGGATCTCGACCTTGCTGCCGTCGGACTTCGTCACGGTCACCTCGTAGCCGTTGCCGAAGTAGTTGGTCGTGACGTCGCCCGCGGTTCCTCCGCCGACGGCCTTGACCGCGACCGCTTGCGCCTTGCCCGCCGCTGCGCCGGTGACCGCTTTCTCGTGGTCCTCGTGCGCGGCCGTGCCCGGCGCCGGCATGTTGCGCAGCGCGGGCGGCGGTTGGCCGGAAGGCACGGCGGGCGCCGCTGCCGTGCCGGAGTGGGACGTGGCCGCGCCGGCGACTGCGGCGCCTCCGACGGCGGCTCCGCTGAGGGCGGCGACGCCGAGTGCCATCTTCTTGATCTTGCTGACCATCGGTGCTTCCTTTCCTCGACCGGGGATCCCGGGTTCGGGAACCACGGTGCACCGGCCCGCTTGGAGCTCCCTTCATCGCCGCTAGGAAGGTGCTGAGAAGGGATTCGCGCCGCTTTCCCAGGAGATTCACAGCGAGTCGTGCGATGGTTCGAGACATGAGCGAGACGAACGGCAGCGGCAGGATCCTCGTGGTCGACGACGAGCCGTCGATCGTCGACGCCGTCGCGACCGCGCTCCGCTACGAAGGCTTCGAGGTCAGTGAGGCGGGGACCGGACGAGCCGCTCTCTCGGCCGTCGCGGAATTCGAGCCAGACCTCGTTGTGCTCGACTGGATGCTTCCCGACCTCGACGGAATCGAGGTCGGCAGGCGCCTGCGCGAGCGTGGCTTCAAGACGGCGATCCTCTTCCTGACGGCGAAGGACGCGGTCGAGAACAAGGTCGAGGCGTTGCGCGCAGGCGGGGACGACTACGTGACGAAGCCGTTCAGCCTCGCCGAGGTCGTCGCGCGGGTGCAGGCGATCCTGCGCCGTACGGGCGGCGATCTGCCCGGCGACGTCCTCCGGTTCGCGGACCTGACGCTCGACGAGGCGCGCCACGAGGTCCACCGCGGCGAGACGCGCGTCGACCTGACCGCGACGGAGTTCGCCTTGCTGCGCTACTTCCTCCTCAACCCGCGTCGGGTGCTCGCGAAAGGGCAGATCCTGCAGAACGTCTGGCGCTACGACTTCGGCGGCAACTCGAACGTCGTCGAGACCTACGTGAGCTATCTCCGCAAGAAGCTCGACGCGCTCGGGCCGCCGCTCATCCGGACGATCCGGCAGGCGGGCTACATGCTCGACTCGGAGGAGTAGTGCTCGCCCGGCTCTCGCTGCGGGCGCGGTTGCTGCTCGGCGTCGTCCTTCTCTCGCTGCTCGGCCTCCTCGCAGCGGACATCGCCACCTACCTGTCGTTGCGCTCCTTTCTCGTCTCGCGCACCGACCAGCAACTCGAAGCCGCGCATCCGGCGATCGAGGCCCAGATCTTCGGGCCACGCGGGCCGGGTAGCGCGCCGCCTCCGCAGGAAGGAGTCGACTACTACCAGCTGCGCACTGCCAGCTCCGACCAGAAAATCGTCGACGGCGGCAACGTCTTCGGCGACTCGGAGCTGCCACCGCCGGATTTGCCGAAGGCGATCACGGTCGGCGGGGAGGAGGAGTCCGACGGCGACCGCGTCTCGTACTTCACCGTGCCGGCCGCGAACGGCGAGGGCAGCTACCGCGTGCGCGCGTCGATCGAGCGGCAGCATCCCGGGTATGTCCTCGTTCTCGCGGGCTCGCTGTCGGGTGTCTCGAGCACCTTGCACCGGCTGCTGCTGATCGAGTTGATCGCCACGGCGGCGGTGATCGCGGCGCTCGTCGCGCTCGCGCTCTGGGTCGTGCGGCTGGGCCTGCGGCCGCTGCGCGAGATCGAGCTGACGGCGGACGCGATCACCGCCGGCGACCTCTCGCAGCGCATCGACCATCCCGATCCCCAGACCGAGGTCGGTCGTGTCGGTAGTGCGCTGAACACCATGCTCGACCACATCGAGGCGTCGGACCGGCGGCTGCGGCGCTTCATCGCCGACGCCTCCCACGAGCTGCGGACGCCGCTGGCGGCCGTGCGCGCCTACGCCGAGCTGTTCGGGCGCGGCGCCTCCGCCCATCCCGAGGATCTCGAGCGCTCGATGTCGGGGATTACCCGCGAGGCCGAGCGGATGAGCCTGCTCGTCGACGACCTGCTCCTGCTGGCCCGCTTGGACGAGGGCCGCCCGCTCGAACGGAAGCCCGTCGACCTCGCGGCGGTCGTGCGGGAGGCCGTCGACGCTGCTCGCGTCGTCGAGCCGAGCCGTCCGATCGAGCTCTCCACCGAGCCCACGATCGTCAGAGGCGACGAGGCGGGCATCCGCCAGGTGCTCGACAACCTGCTGGCGAACGCGAGGGCGCACACCCCCGCGGAAACGCCCGTCTCGGTCGAGCTTCGGAGTGCCGACGGCCGTGCCGAACTGACGGTCGCCGACCACGGCCCGGGAATGACGGAGGAGGAGGCGGCGCGGGTCTTCGAGCGTTTCTACCGTGCCGACGGCTCGCGCACGCGGGCGAGCGGCGGCGCCGGGCTCGGCCTCTCCATCGTTGCGGCCGTAACCGAGGCGCACGGGGGTACGGCCGAGGCACGGCCGACGCCGGGCGGCGGCGCGACCTTCGCGATCACGCTGCCGCTCGGCGTCGCCTGAACCCGCGTTAGGCGGCGAGCTCTTCGGGGAGGGGAGTGGCGAACGCGTAGACCGTGCCTTCGTGCCTGCGCCGATCGAACGTGAACGAGAAGAGCATCGTCGCCGTCACGGCGAGGACGACTGCCAAATCGAGCAGGGCGTTGGCGAGGATTGCGGTGTGAAGGGTCATGGTTGCTCCTTGCGGCTCGGGTACTCCTCCAGCCTTCCCGCGGCCGCTGTGGCGCCCCTGGACGCAAGCTGAGAAAACGCTGCGAGTGGGAGAAAGGGCCGCTCGCACGGCCCTTTCTGCTCTCAGGCGACTCGCTGGTCAGGCCGGTCCGGCTGGAACTCGAACCGGGCGATGATCCCCGGATCGTCGTCGGGAGCCGGAAGCTCGGGAACCCGCGTGGCCACCCAGGCGTACCCGTCCTCCGGATACGCGACGACCTCGGGGTAGCTCGCCGCGCTCGCGGCGAGGATCCGCGCCGGCTCGGCGTGCGGGTTGCTGAAGGCGTGCAAGCCCGCGCGGCCCTCCGGACAGAACAGGAAGTCGCCCGGAGCGAGCTCCTCCTCGCCCTCGAGGTTGCGGACGACCGGGCGCCCGCCGAGGACGAAGAACATCTCCTCCCTGCCGTAGTGCATGTGCACCATGTCTCCGTCGTAGCCGGGCCCGAGCTCGTAGAGCGTTGCGCCCATCCTCGCGTGGTCGGGCCGCCAGAAGATGCGGCGCAGCAGGCCGGCCTCGGGGGCCTCCTCCCAGGGAGAGTCGGCGAACAGGTTCTGGCGATTCATCGTGTACCTCCGTTGCGTCAGCGGTTGCGGCGAAGACGGTCCGCCGCCGCGTTCAGCAGGCGGAACCCTCGCCCGAGTCAAGAACCGCTAGTACGCCGCTGGGTCCACGCCGCGATCGTACTTGCTGCGGTTGCCCGCCTAGTCGTCGGCGTGCTCGTCGTGCGGCCGCCCCGCCGTGGGACGGACGGTCCCGTGCGGAGCGGCCGGGAGGTGCGCGCGAGGGCTCAGATGGCCGACGGGATCGCTGCCCGCTGCCGCGCTTCCCAGCAGGAGGATGTTGGCGACGACGGCCGCGGCGACGGCCGCCGCGGCCGCGAGCACGAGGAGCAGCTTGCGCGTCAAGCCGCCTCGACCTTCGCAAGCGAGATCGCGCCCATCGGACAAGAGTCGCACGCTTCGCGAACCGCGTCGTCCTCACTCACGCCCGTGCGGAGAACCGCGAGGCCGTCGGCGCCGAGCTCGAAGACCTCGGGCGCCAGGGATTCGCAGACGCCGTAGCCGTTGCAGAGCGAGCTGTCGATCGAGATCCGGTACATCACAAGCTCCTTTCGGGTACGGGACGGGTGGGACGGCCGAGCGTCCGCCAGGCAGTGGCGAAGGCAACCGCTCCGACCGCCCCGAGGTAGAGGTCGTGTGCCCACGGCTGCGTCGAGTCGGTCCCGGAGGCGAAGCCGTGAACGGTGGCCAGGAGGAAGACGAGGTAGGTCGCCCAGTGCAGCCGGCGCCAGTTTTGGGCGCCGATCCTCTTACGCAGGGCGAAGGAGACGTAGATGAGTGCCATCAGCTCCGCCGCCACCACGCCCACCGCGACCGCGGCGGGGCGGTACGGAGACGCGCCCGGGACGACGAGGCCTGAGAGCGGCATGTGCAGGGTCCGGTCGAGCAGCAGCGTGCCACCGTGCAGGGCAAGCATCCCGAGGCCGAGGAGCGCGAGAAACCGGTGCACGTCCATGGTCGATGCGGGCTTGAGCGCACGTCCGAACGGCTTCGACTTCAGCGTCAGCCCGGCGACGACGGAGGCCGTGAGCAGGCCGTACGCGGTCAGGCCGCTCGCACGCGCGAGCAGCCAGAAGGTCGGGTCGGTCTTCACGACGTCCTCGTGACCACGTGGGCGGGCGGCAGGTTTACGACCTGCACGGGCGCGGCGGCCGCAGCCGGAGCGGCCGCCGCAGCCGGAGCGGCCGCCTGTGCCGCCGCTGCAGCCGACGCCGCAGCTTCCGCCGCGTTGACGCGCGCGATCTGTGCTCGGCGGGCCTTCAGCTCAATGCGGTACCGCGCCCAGCGCGCAGCGACGACCTGCCGCACGAGCTTCGCCTCGTGCTGGAGCTGCGCCTCGCGAAGTGCGAGCGTGCGCAGGCGAGGATCCGCGCTTGCCGTCGCCCACGGGTGGCTGGCGACGACGGCCCAGGCGAGGAAGAAGACGACGAGCGCGAGAGCGAGCCCGTACAGGCGACCCGGATGGCTAGTCATCTCCGCCTCCGCCGCCGTCTCCCTCGCGCGAGCCGTCGTCACCGTGGTGGCGATGGATGACCGTGACCACGGGCGGGGGCCGGTGGTAGACGATCCGCGGCGCCTGCTGCTGAACCGGCGCAGCCACCGGGGCCGGAGCCGGAGCCGGAGCCGGCTTCGGGACAGGGGGGAGAGTCGGTGGCTTTGCCTTGAGCTCCTTCTGGAGCTTCGCGGCGTACGCAGCGAGCTGCTTTGTCCGGGCCGTGACCGCGGCGTCGTTCGTATGCCGCGCTGCCCGACCAAGGTTGGTGGTGCGCGTGAGGGCGACCGCGCCGAGCACGGTGGCCGCGGCGACGATGAGCGCGAAGAGAGTGACATGCGCCTTGTTCATGCCACCGACCGTAGGTCGCTCCGGGTGAGGCCGGGGAAAGCTGTCGGCGAAGCTTCCGACAAGGCGCAGTAAAGGTTCGGCTAAATCCGGATGCGAAGCGGTCGCCACGGCACCACACTCGGGATGTGCACATCCTGGTCGTCGAAGACGAGGACGCGATCGCCGACCCGCTCGTGGCGGGGCTACGGCGGGAGGGCTACGACGTCTCGCGCGTCGACTCCGGCGAGGGCGCCCTCGAGGCCTCGCCTGCAGACCTCGTCCTGCTCGACCTGCGCTTGCCGGACATCGACGGCCTCGACGTCTGTCGGCGGCTCCGAGAGCGCTCGAGGGTGCCGATCATCGTGCTTACGGCCCGCGGGGAGGAGGCGGACCGGGTCGTCGGCCTCGAACTCGGAGCCGACGACTACGTCGTCAAGCCGTACGGGCTCCGCGAACTGATCGCCCGGATCCGCGCGGTCATGCGGCGTACAGCCTCCCTCGGCGTCACCGGCGCGGCATTGCGCGTCGGTGAGCTCGAGGTCGACGAGCGCTCCCGCCGCGCCACTCTCGAGGGCCGCGAGCTTGAGCTGACGCCGAAGGAGTTCGACCTGCTCGCCGCGTTGGCGCGTGACCCGGGAGCCGCCGTGAGCCGACAGCGGCTGCTGGCGGAGGTCTGGCAAACGGGCTGGTACGGCTCCTCGAAGACGATCGACGTCCATGTCGCCGCGCTGCGCCGGAAGCTCGGGGATCCGGGCTGGATAGAGACGCTGCGCGGTGTCGGCTTCCGGCTGCGCGCACCGTGACGCGTCGTCTGCTGCTCGGCTATCTCGGGGTGACGCTGTTCGTCCTCCTCAGCCTCGAGGTGCCGCTCGGCGTGCAGAACCAGCGCACCGAGCGTCACGATCTGACGGCCAAGGTCTCACACGACGCGATGGTGCTCGCGGCCGACGCCGAGGACGCCGTCAAGACGCCGACCCGGAAGCAGCTCGACGCGCTCGCCGCGGTTGCCTCCGACTACGGTCGGCGGACCGGGGCGCGTGTCGTGGTCGTCGACCGCGGCGGCAGGGCGCTGATCGACACGAGCCGGCGCGTCCGTGGCACGGAGAGCTTCGCCTCGCGCCCCGAGATCGCAGCTGCGCTCGCCGGGAGGTATCCCCGCGGCGTCCGCGCGTCGAAGACGTTGCGCGAGCGGCTCCTCTACGTGGCCGTGCCGATTGCCGCTGCCGGCCGCGTGCACGGGGCCGTACGGATCACGTACCCGTACTCCGCCGTCGACTCGCGCATCCTCCGCTACTGGCTCCTGCTCGCGCTGATCGGGGGAATCGTGCTCGCGGGCGCCGCTGTCGTCGGCCTCGGGCTGTCGCGCTTCGTGACCCGCCCGCTGCTGCGGCTCGAGGCAACCGCGGCCGCGGTCGGGGAGGGAAACCTGGACGCACGCGCGCCCGAGCAGGACGGCCCGCCGGAGGTGCGCTCGCTCGCCGCAGTCTTCAACGAGACGGTGGCGAAGCTCTCGCGGCTTCTGCGCTCGCAGGGAGAGTTCGTCGCCGACGCCTCACACGAGCTGCGGACGCCGTTGACCGCGCTCCGTCTGAGGCTGGAGAGCCTGCCCTCGAGTCAGGATCGCGACGCAGCGCTGCGCGAGGCCGATCGGCTGCGCGACCTCGTCGACGGTCTGCTGGCCATGGCCAGGGCCGACGCCGGCAGCGAGGCGTCAGCCCGAGTGGACGCGTCCGCTCTGATCCGTGAGCGCGTCGAGGCCTGGTCGCCGCTCGCCGACGAGCACCGCGTCGCGCTCGTCGCGGAGCTCAACGGCCCGTTGCCGACGCATGCGGCGCCGGGACGCCTCGCCCAGGTCCTCGACAACCTGCTCGCCAACGCGCTCGAAGCGTCACCGCCAGGCGGCACGGTCACGTTGTCGGCCGTCGCTGCGCCGCCGTGGGTCGAGCTACACCTCCGGGACGAAGGCCCGGGCCTCACCCGCGAGCAGCGCGACCGTGCCTTCGACCGCTTCTGGCGGGCGGGCTCCGGAGAGGGCGGCTCGGGTCTGGGACTGGCAATCGTCAAGCGGCTGGTGGCAGCGGATGAGGGAGAGGTCGAGCTCGGCGAGGCATCGGGCGGAGGCGTCGACGCCGTCGTCCGCCTGCGTCCTGCCTGAACCTTTGCCGAACCTTGCCCGTGCGCTCTCCCGGCCTTGGCCGGTGGAGGCGTAGAACGGAGGCATGAACGCAAACCGCTCCATGCTTGCGCTGGCAGCCGTCCTCGCGGCAACCGTCCTCACCGGCGGCGCCGCCATCGCCGGGCTCGCCCACCGGCCAGCTCCGGCGGCGACTCCCGTGGTGGTCGTGCATCAGGCGCCGACGCCGGCCGCGCACGCGTGGAGCGAGGGAGGTGACTGATCATGCAGCGCATCTGGGTAGTCGTACTCTCGGTCTGGGCGATGCTCGCAATCGTCGCGGTGCTCGCCTGGTCGTCCCGCCCCGCGGCGCCTCTGCCGGCTGCAGCGGCCAAGACCGTGGTCGTGAAAGGTCCGGGAGGGAAGCACCGGCTCGTCGTCCTGAAGGCGCCGGCCCATGCGACGACAGCGACTTCTGCGGCGGTGCACGGATGAGCGCCCTCCATCGCACCGAGTGGCGAGCGGTCGGCACCACGTGCGCCGCCGCCGTGACCGCCGGCCAGCGTGATGAGCGCGAGGTGCCATGGGCGCTCGCCGCGGCGCAGGAGGAGGTCGCCGCCTGCGAGCGCGAACTCTCCCGTTTCGACTCGGCCAGCGACCTCTCCCGCCTCAACGCCGCCGGCGGCCGGTGGACGTACGTCGGCCGCCGGCTGCTGGAGGCCCTCGGTTTGGCGCTCCGCGCACGGGAGGACACCGGTGGCCGCTTCGATCCCACGGTTCTTCCCGCGCTCGCCGCCGCGGGCTACGACCGCTCCTTCGAGCTTCTCGACGAGCGGCCCGCGGAGGTGGCGGACGGCTGGCGTGCCGGAGCGGCGATCGAGCTCGACGAACGCCACGGCCGGGCGCGGCTCGAGCCGGATACCGCCGTGGATCTCGGCGGCATCGGCAAGGGCTACGCCGCCGGCCGGGCGCTCGAAGCGATGCGCGTTGCCTCACCGGGCCTGGTCGGCGGCCTCGTCGACCTCGGCGGCGACATCGCAGTCTCCGGCGAGTCTCCGGAAGGCGGTCCGTGGCTGGTCGCAGTCGCCGATCCGCGCCGTGCGGGCGAGACGCTCGCCGTTCTCGCGCTCGACGCCGGCGGCGTCGCCACCTCCGGCCGCGACGCCCGCCGCTTCGGCCCCGCCCGCTCGCTCCACCATCTGATCGACCCGGAAACCGGGGAGTCGGCAATCGCCGGCCCGCTGACCGTGACCGTGGTCGCACCCGATCCCGCAGAGGCCGAGGTCCATGCCACGACGCTCGCCATCGCCGGGGCCGGCGAGGCGAAGACCTACGTCGCCGCCAGGCCGCAGCTCTCCGCGCTCTACGTGCCGCAGACGGGGCCCGCGATCCCGCTCGGCCGACTGCCGCTCGTGTCGCAGCGCCTGATCGTGAGGGCGGCGTGACCGCTGTCCCCGTCGCCTGGCTCGTCGCGCGCTCTGCCGGCCTGGTCGCGTTCGGTCTGCTGACGCTGTCGGTCTGGCTCGGCCTGGCGATGAGCACCCGCTTGCTCGGACCGAAACGGACGAAGCCGCTGCTCGCGTTGCACCGGACACTCGCGTGGACGGGCCTCTCCATGGTCGGTCTGCATCTCGGCGCGATCCTCCTCGACCCGGTCATGCATTTCGGCGCTCTCGGAGCGCTGGTGCCCGGGATGGCGAGCTGGCGGCCTGGCGCCGTTGCGCTCGGAGTCGTCTCCGCCTGGCTGAGCCTTGCCCTTGCCGCCTCGTTCAACGCACGACGCTGGATCGGACAGAAGGGCTGGCGGCGGTTGCACTACGCGACCTTCGCCGCGTTCTGGCTCGCGCTCGGCCACGCGCTGCTCGTGGGCACCGATCTCAAGGGCTTCGGCGGACCGCTCACCGCGGTTCTGGCCGCTGCTCCCGTGCTCTGGCTCTCCTTCTACCGGCTGCTGACGCCGCGGCCGGCGCCGCCGCGCCGCCCTGCGGCAGCCGCTCTACCGGCCTAGCCGCCGTTTGGCCCGTCGCCGCGACGCGGGACGCAGGCAACTACCATGCGACGCGTGACGATCACCGACCGGCCGGAAGACAGCCTCGCCGTCCACGGACTACGCGTCGGGGGACGGGTGCTCCGCAACCCCTCGACGTCGCAGCTCTACACGGCTGCGCTCGATCGCGGTGAAGCCGTCCTCGCCGAGGCCGGGCCGCTCGTCGTCGACACGGGACGCTTCACCGGCCGCTCGCCGAAGGACAAGTTCGTCGTGCGCGAGCCGGGCTCCGAGGACCGGATCTGGTGGAGCGACACGAACGCCGAGATCTCGGAGGAGCACTTCGACGGGCTGCGCGCCAAGGTCGTGGCTCACCTCGAGAAGAGCGACGTCTACGTGATCGACGCCCATTGCGGCGCCGATCCGAAGCACCGGCTGGCGGTCCGCGTCGTCACAACGCACCCGTACCACGCGCTCTTCGCCAAGACGATGTTCATCGAGCCTGCCGAAACGGAGCTCACCGACTTCGAGCCGGACGTGCTCGTCCTGCACGAGCCCGAGGTCGAGGCCGACCCGGCACACGACGGCACGCGCACCGAGGTCTTCGTCTGCCTCCACCCCTCGCGCCAGGAGATCCTGATCGGCGGGACCTTCTACGGCGGCGAGATCAAGAAGTCCGTGTTCACGCTGATGAACGACCGGCTGCCGCTCGAGGGCGTCATGCCGATGCACTGCTCCGCCAACGTCTCGCGGGACGGCCAGGACGTCGCGGTCTTCTTCGGCCTTTCCGGCACGGGCAAGACGACGCTCTCGGCCGATCCAGAGCGGCTCTTGATTGGGGACGACGAGCATGGCTGGGGCGACGAGGGCGTCTTCAACTTCGAAGGCGGCTGCTACGCGAAGACGATCCGGCTGAGCGCCGACGCGGAGCCCGAGATCTGGAAGGCCGTGCACAGCTTCGGCACCGTGCTCGAGAACGTCACCGTCGACGAGCGTGGCGTCCTCGATCTCGACGACGACTCCAAGACCGAGAACAACCGCGCCGCCTACAAGCTCGAGCGGATCGCGAACGCCCTGCCGGCGAAGCGCGCCGGCCACCCGCGGTCGGTCATCTTCCTCGCCGCCGACGCCTTCGGGATCCTGCCGCCGATCGCGCGGCTCAGCCGAGAGCAGGCGCTTTTCTTCTTCCTGTCGGGCTACACGTCGAAGCTGGCCGGCACCGAGCTGGGTGTGACCGAGCCGCAGCCGACCTTCTCGACCTGCTTCGGCGCGCCGTTCTGGCCTCAGCTGCCGACCGTGTACGCAAAGCTGCTCGGCGAGAAGCTCGACCAGCACGGCGCAACCGTCTGGCTGATCAATACGGGCTGGACGGGAGGCCCGTTCGGCGAGGGACATCGGATGCCGATCCGGGCCACGCGCGCGCTGCTCGGTGCGGTGCTCTCCGGCGAGCTCGAGGGCGCCGCGCTCCGGACGGATCCCGTCTTCGGCTTCGAGGTGCCCGTCAGCGCGCCGGGAGTCGACGAGTCGCTGCTCGAGCCGCGCTCCACGTGGGCGGATCCCGACGCGTACGACCGGAAGGCGCGCGAGCTCGCCAGGATGTTCGCCGACAACTTCGCGACGAAGCACGCGGCTGCCCCGGCCGAGATCGCCGCGGCCGCACCGAAGCCCTAGCTCAGCCCGGCAGTCGCTGCCAGCTCGGGTCGTCGTTGATCCACGCGCACTCGCCACATGCATGGGTGAGCTTGCGCCGATCGGAGCCGTTCGCGTGGCTCACATAGAGCTGCGAGCTCGAGGCGCCGTGGAACGCTCCGCTCCCGCTGTAGACGATGTGCCGTCCATCCGGTGACCACGCCGGGTCGCGCTCGTCGCGGCTCGGCGTGTTCGTGACCCGCCGGACGTCGCTGCCGTCCGCGTTCATGACCCAGAGGTCGAGCTCGTCGACGCTCTCGGCCGGATCGCCGCGGTCGCTCACGAAAAGGATCCTCGCGCCGTCGGGAGACCACGCGGGCTCGAGGTCCTCGTACGGCATCCCCTCGGAGTCGGCGCCGGGGAAGCTCAATTGCGTCGGAGCTCCGCCGGACGCCGAGACCTCGTAGATCGCTCCGCCTCGGGCGAACGCGATCTCGCTGCCGGCGGAGGACCAACTGGGATGCGTGTCGGCGCCGGTCGTGAGGCGCGTGCGGCCACTTCCGCTCCTTCTCGCTATCCAGATGCCTTGCAGCGACGCCGGTTCGTCGACCTCGAACACGATCTCGGACCCGTTCGGAGACCAGGCAGGAGCTTGTTCCCAGATCTGTCTCGTGCGCGTCAGTCGCCGCTTGCGGCTGCCGTCCGACCGCATCGTCCAGAGGTCGTCCTGCTTGAACGCGCGGACGAAGAGGATCCGGTCGCCGCGCGGCGAGTATGCCGGCTCGTAGCTGCTGTACCGGTTGCCGGTGGTCAGCGGATGCCGGCCGGCACCCGTCGAGGTCATGGAGTAGATCTGGAGCCGGTTGCCGTTCCCTAGGTGGACGTACGCGATCCGATCGGGGGGTACGTGTCCGGTGGCGCTCCCGAAGCCGAGGAGCGCGAGCAGGGCCGCAGCGAGCAGCGAACCTCGCAGCATGGGACGAAGTGTGGCACCGGCGCCTACCGAGGTCTAGCCCGCGCGCGGCCCTCGCGCGCCCGCAGCCTCCACTTCCGTGACTCCTCCTTCCGCAGCAGCACGTCGTGGCGCATCGCGATCGCCAGCAGCTCGCGCTGCAGCTTGCGCCAGCTGTGCAGCCGCTCGCCCGGAAGCTCCCCGGACTCGACCGCGGCGAGCACGGCGCACGCGGGCTCGTGCTCATGCGTGCAGTCGCCGAAGCGGCAATCGGCGGCGAGCTCCTCGACGTCCGCGAACGTCGCGTCGAGAGCGGCGGAACCGGCTTCCCAGAGCTGCAGCTCGCGAAGCCCCGGTGTGTCGATGACCAGCCCGCCTCCCGGCAGGACGAGCAGCTGCCGGTGCGTCGTCGTGTGGCGGCCCTCGTCGTCGTCCTCCCGCGTCTCACGCGTCGTCATCACGTCCTCGCCCAGCCAGCGGTTCACGAGGGTCGACTTGCCCACGCCGGAGGAGCCGATCAGGACGGCGGTCGTCCCGTCCCGCATGCGCGCGCGCAGGGCGTCGCAGCCCCGGCCGGTCACTGCCGAGACCGCGTGCACGGGAACGCCCGGCGCAACGGCCTCGACCTCGGCGACGAGCGGCCAGGGGTCGTCGAGGCGGTCGGCCTTCGTCAGCACGATCTCGGGAATGGCTCCGCTCTCCCAGATCGTGACGAGGTAGCGCTCGATGCGGCGCGGCTCGAGATCGGGGCCGAGCGACGACACGACGAACGCGACGTCGACGTTCGCCGCGAGCGTCTGCGCCGTCGTCGTCAGGCCGGCCGCGTTGCGCACGATCGCGCTGCGGCGCGGCAGGACGGCGCGGATCAGACCGTCGTCGAGGCCGACCCAGTCGCCGACGGCGACGTCGAGGCCCTGGTGCAACAGGCGGCCGGGCAGGCGAGAGCGGACGGCGCCTGACGCCGTCCAGACATCGAAGGCGCCGCGGTGGACGGCCGCGACACGGCCCGGCACGAGGCCGGGCTCCAGGTTGTCGGCGAGCTCGGTGTTCCATCCGAGCCCGTCCAGATCGAATCCGGGCAACGCAAAGCTCCTTCTGCGAGATGGGACGCCGCACGCGTCCCGGGAAGGAGCGTCCGGCGCTAGGTCAGGAGGACCGAGGAGGCAATAGGCACAGGCTTCATTTTGCGAACCTCCTCTCGCCGGGGACGGGATGCAGGGTACGGCGACGCCTCGCGTTCGTCAACTGACTACGCGACGCGCACGTTCAGGGCAGGGTTGGTTCGCACTGCGCAGAAAAGGTGGTAGTTTCCCCACGCATTGCGCAGCCTCCATTCCGTCGCCGTCTCCGAGGACAAGGGAATGAGCCAGAACCGACGCAGTGCCGATCTCGCGATTCTCGGGGCTTCCATCCGGACGCTCGATCCTGCGAGGCCGCGGGCGAGCGCCGTCGCCGTGCGCGGAGGAGAGATCGTCGCCGTCGGCTCCGACGCGGAAGTCCGCGAGCACTGTGACGCGCGCACGCGACTTTTTGCCGCCGACGGCCTCGAGCTTGTTCCCGGACTCGTCGACGCGCACATCCACCCCTTTCACGCGGAGGAGACGCGCGGCGCCGACCTGACCCGCTGCACAACGCTCTCGCAGGTGCAGTTCGAGCTCTCGCGTGAGCGCGAGGCTGCCGGAGACGGCTGGGTGGTCGGTTGGGGACTGGAGTACGGCGCCTTCGGCGACGACAAGATCTCGAGCGAGGCGATCGACGACGCGGTCGGCGGTGCGCCTGCGCTCGTCACGTTCTACGACCTGCACACGGCGGTGGCGACGCCGCGCGCTCTCGAGCTCGCAGGCGTCACAGGCCCTCGCTCCTTCAACGAGGGAGCGGAGATCGTCGTCCGCGACGGCCACCCGACCGGCGAGCTGCAGGAGGAGGCGGCGATCGAGCTCGTGAGGCGGCTGGTTCCCCGTCTCACCGAGCGGGAGCACTACGCGCGGATCGCCGAGCTGCAGCGGAGCCTCGCCGCCGTCGGCCTCACCGGCGTGCACGCGATGGATGGAAGCCCTGCGACGTTCGATCTCCTGCGCGAGCTCGAGGCGAACGGCGACCTCCTCGTGCGCAGCATCGTCCCCTTCTGGATCAAGCCGGAGACGTCGTTCGAGGAGATGGAGGAGTGGATGCCGCTCCGCGACGAGCGTGGCGAGCTGTGGCGGGGCGCCGTGGCGAAGTTCTTCATCGACGGCGTCATCGACACGGGAACGGGCTGGCTCTACGAGCCAGACACGCTCGGAGATGGGACGGCACCGTTCTGGCCCGATCCCGAGCGCTACGCGCGGGCGGTGCGCCTGTTCGCCGAGGCGGGCTTCCAGTGCGCCACCCATGCCACGGGCGACTACGGCGTGCGGGCGGCACTCGACGCCTACCGGGCGGCCGGCGCCGCGCCCGGCGTGACGCATCGTGTCGAGCACATCGAGACGTTGCAGGACGACGACCTGCCGCGGTTCGCGGCAGAGGGCGTCGCGGCCTCGCTCCAGCCGCTCCACATGCAGTGGCGCCGCGGCGACCACGGTGACTCCTGGGCGGCGCGGCTCGGGCCGGAGCGGTGCGCGCGGGCCTGGCGGGCCGCCGACCTCGTCGGGAGCGGTGCGATCGTGCCGCTCGGCTCCGACTGGCCCGTCGCCCAGTACGACCCGCGCATCGGCCTGGCCTGGGCTCGCCTGCGCCGCACGCCGGGCAATCCCGGGGCCCCGGTCTTCGAGCCGGAACAGGTGCTGGACGGTCTCCAGGGCCTCACCGGGTACACGGTCGAGCCCGCTCGCGTCGCCGGCGAAGCGGCGGTCGGCGGCCGCATCGCGCCGGGTTGTCGCGCCGACCTCACAGGCTTCGCAGCCGACCCGGTGGACACTCCCGCCGACGAGCTGCCGGATCTTCCCGTGCGGCTGACGGTGGTCGGCGGCCGCATCGTCCACGAGGCGGCGGCATGACGAGCGTCTCCTTCTGGTTCGAGCAGCTGGGAGGGATGCCCGAGCCGAGGCCGGTGCTCGAGGGACGAATCGAAGCGGACGTCTGCATCGTCGGCGGTGGCTACACGGGGCTCTGGACTGCGTACGAGCTGCGTCGGGCCGACCCCTCGCTCGAGGTGGTGGTGCTCGAGCGCGAGGTGGCCGGCTTCGGTGCCTCGGGCCGGAACGGCGGCTGGGTCTTCGGCGCCGTGTCCGGCTCGCGCGCCGGCTGGATCGAGCGCGGCGGCCACGACGGGGCGCTCGCGTTGGAGCACGCCATCCAGGCGACCGTCGACGAGGTGGGGAAGGTCGTCGAGGCCGAGGGGATCGACTGCGATTTCCGTAAAGGAGGCACGCTCGTGACGGCCCAGAGCGAGCTCGAGCTCGACCGACTGCGCGCGCAGCACGCAGAAGACCGGGAGTTCGGGCTGGCCGAGGAGGACAGCGTCCTGCTCGACGCCGCCGGACTGGCCGACAGGGTGCGGGTGCGGGGCGGGATCGGAGGGCTCTTCTCTCCCCACTGCGGCCGGGTCCAGCCAGCGAAGCTCGTGCGGGGACTCGCCGAGGCCGTCGAGCGCAAGGGCGCCAGGATCTACGAGTCGACGGCAGTCCAGGGGATCGAGCCTGGACGCGCCTGGAGCTCCGCCGGAGAGGTGCGAGCACGCTGGATCGTGCGGGCGACGGAGGCCTACACGGCGGACCTGCCCGGCCTGCGCCGGGTGCTCGCGCCGGTGAACAGCGCGATGATCGCCACCGAGCCGCTGTCCGCGGACGCCTGGGAGGAGCTCGGCTGGGACGCGTGCGAGACGATGCTCGACGGCCGGCGCCTCTACACGTACCTCCAGCGGACGGCCGACGGGCGGATCGCCCTCGGTGGGCGCGGTGTCCCGTACCTCTACGGCTCGCGGACCGCGCGGGAGGAGGCACCACCGGCCGAGACGGTCGATGCGTTGCGCAGGCGGCTGGTCGACCTCTTCGGGCCGGCCGCCGACACCGGCGTCGCCGGAGCCTGGCAGGGCGTGCTGGGGGTCAGCCGGACCTGGCGGCCCGCGGTCGGGATCGACAGCGCGCAGGGACTCGCGTGGGCGGGCGGCTACGCCGGAGACGGCGTCGCGGCGTCGAATCTCGCCGCGCGCACGCTGCGCGACCTCCTCCTCGGCGCCGACACCGAGCTCACGCGGCTGCCGTGGGTCGGGCCGCCCGAGCGCGCCTGGGAGCCCGAGCCGCTCAGGTACGCGGGCATCCGCACCGTGCACCGGCTCCTGCAGGCGGCGGACCGGGCAGAAGGTCGCACCGGGAAACCGTCGAAGCTCGGTGACGTTGCGGCGACGATCTCGGGGAGGGGGCACTGATGGCGACGACCGACGAACGCCGGAAAGGGCAGGCGAGCGTCCCTTCTGGCGACGCCCCGTCCGACATCCGGCTCGAGCGGGTCACGAAGGTCTTCGGCGAGACCGTCGCGGTGGACGACGTGACGCTCGAGATCGCCGACGGCGAGTTCTTCAGCCTGCTCGGGCCGTCCGGCTGCGGCAAGACGACGACGTTGTCGATGATCGGCGGCTTCGAGGATCCGACGGCGGGGCGGATCCTGCTGCACGGAGACGACGTGACGCTCGTGCCGCCGTACCGCCGCAGCGTCAACACCGTCTTCCAGAGCTACGCGCTCTTCCCGCACCTGAACGTGTTCGACAACGTCGCGTTCGGCCTGCGCCGGAAGCGGATGGCCCGGCCCGAGATCCGCAGACGGGTGGGGGAGATGCTCGAGCTCGTCGCCCTCACCGGGCTCGATTCACGGAAGCCTGCGCAGCTGTCGGGAGGCCAGCAGCAGCGGATCGCGCTCGCGCGTGCGCTCGTCAACGAGCCGCGCGTCCTGCTGCTCGACGAGCCGCTCGGTGCGCTCGACCTGAAGCTGCGCAAGCAGATGCAGCTCGAGCTGAAGCGGATCCAGGAAGAGGTCGGCATCACCTTCCTCTACGTCACGCACGACCAGGAGGAGGCGATGGTGATGTCCGACCGGCTGGCGGTCATGAACGGCGGGCATTGCGAACAGGTTTCGACGCCCGAGGAGGCCTACGACCGTCCCGCGTCGGAGTTCGTCGCCGGCTTCCTCGGCGCGTCGAATCTGCTGCCGGGCAAGCTGGGCGTACGCAGCGACGGCCTGGTCGAGGTGGAGCTCGACCGCGGCGGCTCCGTCCTCGCCGCCGTCCATGACACGCCCGACGATGCGTCGCTCGTGCAGATCGGCGTCCGGCCCGAGAAGCTGCGGCTGGCCAACACGCGCGTTGACGCACCGCCGCGCACCAACATGCTCGACGGGCGCGTCACGCTCGTCACGTACATCGGAGTGAGCCACCAGTACGAAGTCGAGCTCGCAGGAGGGGGCGAGCTGACGGTCTACGCCCAGAACGCCGGGGGGGTCGCCCTGCCGCAGGCAGGCGACGCAGTCCGCGTCCTCTGGGAGCCTGAACACACGTTCATCGTTCGAAAGGAGCTGTCGTGAGCGACACGACCGGGTTCGGCGGCCAGCACGAGCAACCCAGCATCGACCCAGCAGTCCTCCGCGGCCTCACGGAGGGCCGGTACTCGCGGCGCCAGATGCTCAAGGCGGCGGGTGCGGGAGCGCTCGGCCTGAGCCTCTCCGGCTTCCTCGCCGCGTGCGGCGCCGCCGGCACGAATCCCGGCGGTTCGGGGACGACCACCGCCGGCGCCGTCGGCACCCCCGACTGGTGGGCGAAGCAGAAGAAGGGCGGCGTATTTCAGTTCGCCAACTGGCCGTACTACATCGACGTCACGAACCACGGCAAGTCGCACCCCTCGCTGCACCAGTTCACGGCGGAGACCGGGATCAAGGTCAACTACCTCGAGGTCATCCAGAACAACGACAGCTTCTACGCGAAGATCGCGCCGACGCTCCAGGCGGGCCAGTCCACCGGCTACGACATGATCGTGATGACGAACGGCTGGTACCTGACCGAGCTGATCAACCACCGTTGGCTGACTCCGCTCGATCTCGGGCTCATCCCGAACTTCCAGAAGTACGCGAGCTCGATCGTCAAGAGCCCGGGCTACGACCCGCACAACGTCTACACCACCGCGTGGCAGTCGGGCTTCACAGGGATCGCCTACGACCCGAACAAGACAGGTCGTGAGATCACGAGCGTCCACGATCTCTGGGACCCGAAGTTCAAGGGGCACGTCGGGATGATGAGCGACAACACCGAGCTCGGCAGCGTCGGGCTCCTCTCGCTCGGGATCAACCCGGCGACGTCGTCGCGGGCCGACTGGAACAAGGCAGCCAGCACGTTGAAGAAGCAGCGGTCGCTCGTGCGCCAGTACTACGACCAGAGCTACATCAACGCGCTCGAGCGTGGCGACACGTGGATCACGCAGGCGTGGTCGGGCGACATCTTCCAGGCGAACAACTCGGGCTATCCGCACCTCAAGTTCGTCGTGCCGAAGGAAGGCGTCATGCACTGGACGGACAACATGGCCATCCCGCTCGGCGCGGCTCATCCGCGTGACGCGATCGAGTGGATGAACTTCTACTACCAGCCGAAGATCGCCGCGATGGTCGCCGACTGGGTCAACTACATCACCCCCGTGCCGGCAGCCAAGCCGATCCTCGTCAAGGAGGACCCGACGGTCGGCAAGAGCCCTCTCGTGTTCCCGACCCCGGCGATGGCCGCGAAGGCGCACGACTACTACACGTTCAAGAACTACGACGACTTCCAGGCATGGAACAACACGTTCAATCCCATCATCCAGTCGTAGCGCTGCCCCGACCGCGTCGGCGCCGGGCCTTGGCGCCGTACCTGCTCGGGCTGCCGGCGTGGGCCTTCCTCGGCCTCTTCTTCCTCGTGCCGCTTGTCGCGGTGCTCGCGGTCGCGCTCGAAACCGGCAACCCGGATCAGGGCTACGTCCTCACCTGGCACTGGTCGGAGCTCACCTCGACGATCTCCCAGTACCACGTTCAGTTCATCCGCTCGTTCCAGTACGGCGCGATCTCGACGGTCATCGCGCTCGTCGTGGGCTACCCCGTCGCCTACTGGATCGCCTTCCACGGCGGCCGGCACAAGTCGACGCTGCTCTTCCTCGTCCTCCTGCCGTTCTTCGTCTCGTTCGTGATCCGCACCCTCTCGTGGAACTTCATCCTCTCCGACAACGGCTTCGTGCTCGGAACGCTCAAGGGCTGGCACGTCCTGCCGCAGAGCTTCCACGTCCTCTCGACGCCGACCGCCGTCATCGGCGGACTCACGTACAACGAGCTGCCGTTCATGGTGCTGCCGCTGTACGTCGCGCTCGAGCAGATCGACCGGCGCGTCGTCCGCGCGGCGCACGATCTCTATGCGAATCATTTCGCGGCGTTCACCCGGGTCGTGCTGCCGCTCTCGGCCGGCGGCATCTTCGCCGGCTTCCTGCTCGTCTTCGTGACCAACGTCGGCGACTACGTGAATGCCGCGATCCTCGGCGGGCCGGGCACCACGATGATCGGGAACATCATCCAGACGAGCTACCTCGAGAACCTCGACTACCCGACGGCGTCCGCGCTGTCGGCGTGGCTCCTGCTCGGCCTGCTCCTCGCGATCGCGATCTACGCCCGCATCTTTGGCACCCGCAACATCCAGGAGTACGCATGAGCACCGTCGCGGAGTTGACGGACGCGGTGCAGGATCCGCCGGCGGTGGTCCGGCCCCGCCGGCGGTGGGGCGTCCTCGCGCTCGGCGTCTTCACGTGGCTCGTGATCCTCTATTCCATCGCTCCGATCGGAGTGATGGTCGCCTACAGCTTCAACCAGGCGACCGCGGGCGGAAAGCTCACCTTCGCGTGGCTCGGCTTCACCACCGACGCGTACCGCTACATCTTCGCCATCGGCGACCTGACGACGGCGCTCGTCCACTCGCTCGAGGTCGCCACGCTTGCGACGGCGTTCGCGGTGCTCCTCGGGACGCCGCTCGCGCTCGCGCTCGCGCGGTACCGCTTCTACGGGAAGACGCTGACGGACCTGACGATCTTCGTCGACATCGCCGCGCCGTCGATCGTGGTCGGCGCATCCCTGCTTTCGCTCTTCATCTCGCTCAACTGGCCCCGCGACCTGACGACGATCATCATCGCGCACGTCGCGTTCGACATCGCCTTCGTGGCCGTGGTGGTGCGCGCGCGGATCGCAGGGCTCGACCGGTCGATCGAGAAGGCCTCCTACGACCTCGGGGCCGGACCGTGGACGACCTTCTCCCTCGTCACGCTGCCGCTCATCTGGCCGGGGATCGTCGCGGGGGCGCTGCTCGCGTTCGTGCTCTCGATCGACGACTTCATCATCACGAGCTTCGTGGCGGGCCAGACGCTGACGTTCCCGCTCTGGGTCTACGGGGCCGTCAAGACCGGAATTCCGCCCCAGGTGTTCGCGATGGGGACGCTCATCTTTGCCGCGGGCATCGTGCTCGCCGTGTTGAACGCGTTGTGGCAACGGCGGCAGCCCGCATGAGCGGCGCCCGCCGGAACCAGGTCGTGGCGCTCGGCTCGGACGGGGCCGCTCGGCGTGGCCCGGTCGCGCCGGCCAAGCGGGTCGACGAGCTCGACCGCAGCATCATCGAGGCGCTGCAGGCCAACGGGCGCGAGTCGTTCCGGGCGATCGCGGCACGCGTCGGGGTCTCGGAGGCGACCGTGCGCGCGCGATACGGACGGCTGACGGCGGAGGGGATCCTCCAGGTGGTCGCGGTCACCAATCCGCTCGGCCTCGGCTACGAGCAGGCGCTCGTCGGCGTCAAGACGTCCGGCTCGCCGGACGACGCGGCCGATGCGATCGGTCGCTGGCCCGAGGCCGACTACGTCGTCGCCACGGCAGGGCAGTTCGACCTCGTCGTCGAACTGGTTGCTGCCGACCGACGCCATCTGCTCGAGCTGACGAGCCGGCTGCGTGCGCTGCCGGACGTCGTCTCGACAGAGACCTTCATCTATCTGGAGATGTGGAAGCAGCTGTACGACTGGGGTAGTGGAATGTCCAAGGAGGGCACAACGAAATGAGCATCACGCAGGGTGCGACGACCGCAGAGGAGCTTCGGCGTCAGGCGAACGACCACCTCTGGCTCCACTTCACCCGCATGGGCGAGCAGGCGCCGCCGATCATCGTTCGCGGCGACGGCTGCTATCTCGAGGACGCGGAGGGCAAGCGTTACCTCGACGCGCTCGCGGGTCTCTTCTCCGTCAACCTCGGCTACGGGTTCGGCGAGGAGATCGGGCAGGCGGCGCTCGAGCAGATGCGCGAGCTGCCCTTCTACACCAACTGGTCGTACGCGCATCCCCGCGCGATCGAGCTCGCCGCCGAGGTCGCGTCACTCGCTCCGGGTGACCTGAACCGCGTGTTCTTCGTCAACGGCGGCTCCGAGGCGGTGGAGGCGGCATGGAAGCTCGCGCGCCAGTACTACCAGGCGCGTGGCACGAAGCGTGTCGTGACCGACAGCGGCGGCCTCGACGCCGAGATCCGCCACGACCAGCACCTCGCCGCGCCCCCCGGCCGCCGGTTCAAGGCGATCGCGCGCGAGGTCGCGTACCACGGTACGACCCTGGGCGCGCTTTCGATCAACGGCATCGCCGCGCTGCGTGTCCCCTTCGAGCCGCTCGTGCCGGAGGTGCGCCACGTCAGCAACACGAACCGCTATCACCGGCCGGCCGGAGAGACGGAGGAGCAGTTCACGGCCTTCCTCCTCGACGAGCTCGAGCGGACGATCATCTCGATGGGGCCCGAGACCGTCTGTCTCGTGCACATGGAGCCGATTCAGAACGCGGGCGGCTCCTTCATCGCGCCGGCCGGCTACTGGCAGGGAGTCCGGGCGATCTGCGACGAGTACGACATCCTCCTCTCGGCCGACGAGGTGATCACCGGCTTCGGACGCGTCGGGCACTGGTTCGCGTCAGAGCGTTACGACATCCGGCCGGACATCGTCACGTGTGCGAAGGGGCTCTCGTCCTCGTACGCGGCGATCGGAGCCGTCATCGCCACCGACCGCGTGATGGAGCCGTTCCTCTCTGGCGCCTCGATGTACTCGCACGGGATCACGTTCGGCGGGCACCCCGTCATGAGCGCGATCGCGCTGAAGAACATCGAGATCATGAAGCGGGAGCGGATCATGGAGCACGTCCTCGGCAACGAGGACGCCTTCCGCGCGACGCTCGGTCAGCTGCTCGATCTGCCGATCGTCGGCGACCTGCGCGGCACCGGCTTCTTCTACGCGCTCGAGCTCGTGAAGGACAAGGAGACGCGCCAGACCTTCTCGGACGAGGAGTGCGAGACGTTGCTGCGCGGCTTCCTGTCGCCGCGGCTGTTCGAGCGAGGGCTCATCTGCCGGGCCGACGACAGAGGCGACCCCGTGATCCAGATCTCGCCGCCGCTCGTGGCGACGCAGGCGGAGTTCGACGAGATGACCGGGATCCTCGGCGACGTGCTCGCCGAGGCGTGGGAGCAGGTCCGGTGAGCGCGCCGGCCGCTCCGGTCGAGACCACGACCGAGCTTGCCCTGCACGAGAAGGGCAAGCTGGTCAAGTCGCTCCGGCGGTTCGACATGGTGTTCTTCACCATCTGCGCCTTCGTCGGCCTCGACACGCTCGGGACGGTGGCGAACAGAGGCCCGCAGGGCTTCTTCTGGCTCGTCCTGCTGGCGGTCGTCTTCGTCGCCCCCTACATGCTGATGATGTCCGAGGTCGGGGCGGCGTTCACGCAGGAGGGCGGCCCGTACGAGTGGGTCAAGCTCGCCTTCGGCCGCTTCCACGGCGGGATGGCAGCGATCCTCTACTGGGTCACGAACCCGCTCTGGGTCGGCGGCTCGCTCGCCTTCATCGCGACGGCGGCCTGGAGCTCGGAGGTCTCCCCGATTGGCAGCGGCACCGTCGGCGACTACGTCTTCAAGCTCGTGTTCATCTGGATCTCGATCGGCGTCGCGATCATCTCCCTCCGTCACGGGAAGTGGATCCCGAACGCCGGCGCGATCATGCGTGCGATCGTGCTCGGCTTCTTCTCGCTGACCGTGCTGATCTACGGAGCGAAGCACGGGGTTGCAGGCTTCGCCGCCGGCCAACTGAAGCCGACGCGGGCGATCTTCTTCGGCCTCGTTCCGCTGCTGCTCTTCAACTACGTCGGCTTCGAGCTGCAGAACGGCGCCGCCGAGGAGATGGAGAACCCCCAACGCGACGTGCCGCTGTCGGTGCTGCGCAGCGGGATCATCGGCGTCGCGATGTACGTCATCCCCGTTCTCTGCATCATCCTGGTGCTGCCGGCGCAGGCCGTCACGGGGATCGGCGGCTTCATCGACGCCGTCACCCTCGTCTTCCACGGCGTCTACGGCGGCGCGGCGCACGCGCTCTTGATCGTGATGACGCTCTGCTTCATTGGCGCGCTGGTCACGTCGGGTGCCGTGTGGATGATGGGCTCCGACCGGATCCAGGCCGTCGCCTCCTACGACGGCGCATTCTTCCCCTACTTCGGGGTGTTCAACAGGAAGCTCGGCACGCCGGTCCGGGTCAACGTCATGTCGGGTCTCGCCGCCACGATCTTCATGGTCATGGCCGTCGCAGCGTTCAACGGCGGCGACAACGCGAAGTTCGTCGTCGTGCTCGACATCGCCATCTCGACGACGCTGCTCTCGTACCTCTGGATCTTCCCGGCGGTGCTGAAGCTCCGCTACGCGTACCCGGGCGTCCAGCGACCGTACGTCCATCCCTTCGGCATGGCCGGGCTCTGGATCTCGACCCTCCTCGTCACCTTCTGGATCTTGCTCGGCTCCTGGGTGGCGATCTTCCCCGACTCGCTCGAGAGGCTGGCCGGCGTCGGCTACGACTTCAAGAGCACGTGGAGTGTCTCGCGTTTCACGTTCGAGTATCTGACGCTCGGGACGCTGCTGGTCATCGTCTTCGTCGGCATGATCGGCTATCTCGCAGCAGCCTCCGTGCGAAGGCAGAGCGTGGTGACGGACCTCGACGGCGCGGTCGTCGAGGGAATCGCGACCCAGCCGGCAGGCTGAGGAGGTTTCCGATGGCGACCGAAGCACAGGCACCGCGACTCGTCGAGGGCCACATCCAGACGGGCGACAAGGGCCTCAAGGCCGATGCCCTCGGCTACATGTCGAACCTGGTCATCGGGATCGCCTCGACGGCTCCCGCCTACTCGCTCGCCGCGACGCTCGGCTTCATCGTCGTGATCCAGGGAATCGGCGTGAAGGCGCCGGCCGTCCTGATCGTCTCCTTCGTCCCGATCCTGTTCGTCTCGCTCGGCTACCGCTACCTGAACAAGGCGGACCCCGACGCGGGGACGACCTTCGCCTGGACGACGCGCGCCTTCGGCCCCTGGGTCGGCTGGATGAACGGCTGGGCGATCTTCGTGGCGGACGTGATCGTGATGGCCTCGCTCTCGGTGATCGCGTCGCAGTACACGTATGCGCTCTTCGACTGGACCCACGGGCAGAACTCCGCGTTCTGGCTGATCGTCGGTTCGACCGTCTGGATCGTGCTCATGACCTGGATCTGCTACCGCGGGATCGAGCTCTCGGCCGAGACCCAGATGTTCCTGCTCAGCGCCGAGATCGCCATCCTTGGGGCCTTCTCGATCGTCGCGCTCGTCAAGACCTACAACGGTAATGCGCTGCCCGGCTCCATGCACCCCAGCGCGTCGTGGTTCAACCCGTTCGACCTTTCCTTCAGCTCGCTCATCCTCGGCGTGCTACTCGGGATCTTCATCTACTGGGGCTGGGACTCGGGCGTCGCCGTCAACGAGGAGTCGCGCGACTCGGCGGAGGGGCCGGGCAAGGCCGCAGTGCTCTCGACGATTCTCCTCGTGCTGATCTACGTCGTCGTCGCAACGTCCGCCATCGCGTATGCCGGCACGAAGTTCCTCGGGGCGAACTCGAACGACGTCCTCAACCCGCTCGGCAAATCGGTCTTCGGCTCCCCCTGGGACAAGCTGCTGATCATCGCCGTGCTCACGTCGGCGTCCGCGTCGACCCAGACGACGATCCTGCCCACCGCGCGGACGACGCTGTCGATGGCCAAGTGGGGCGCGATTCCGGAGGCGTTCGGGCGGATTCATCCGCGGTACCTGACGCCGACCGTCTCGACGCTCGGGATGGGCGCGCTCTCGATCGTGTGGACGGCGCTGCTCGTCGGATTCGATCCCGGCCAGAACGTCCTCAACGACTCGATCACGGCGCTCGGCTTCGCCGTCTGCTTCTACTACGGCTTCACCGGCCTCGCCTGTGGCTGGTTCTACCGGCGCGAGTTGTTCAAGAGCGTGAAGCGGGTTCATCCTTGCGGGCGTGGTGCCCGTGCTCGGTGGGCTGATGATGGGCTTCATCTTCGTCAAGGCCTGGATCGTGGAGAGCGATCCGAGCTACAACTACTCGTCGCCGCTCTTCGGCATCCAGGTGCCGATCGTGATCGGGATCGGCGGGTTGCTGCTCGGCATCCCGTTCATGCTCATCTGCCTCGCCAAGTTCCGCCCGTACTTCCGCCGCAAGACGGAGGTGGCCCCGCCGGGGCTCATCTGAGGCCGAGGGTGCGACTGAGCTACGACGGTTGCGTTACGGAAAGGCGGAGGCGGACGGCGCAACGCGCCGAGCCGAGCCGCTGCGCTGGGCGGCCTCGGCGACCGCGGCGGCGACGGCGGGTGCGACGGTGCGATTGAAGACGCTCGGGATCACGTAGTCCGCCGACAGTTCGTCGCTCGGAATGGCCTCGGCGATCGCGCGTGCGGCGGCGAGTTCCATCTCGACGTCGATCGTCCTCGCACGAGCGTCGAGCGCGCCCCGGAAGACTCCGGGGAAGGCGAGGACGTTGTTGATCTGGTTGGGATAGTCGCTGCGCCCGGTGGCGATCACCTCGGCGAGGCCCTCGATCGCCTCCGGGTCGACCTCCGGAGAAGGGTTGGCCATCGCAAAGACGATCGCCCTCGGCGCCATCCTGCGTACTCCCTCGAGGCTGATCGCGCCGGGGACGGACACGCCGATGAAGACGTCTGCTCCCTCGAGCAGCTCGTCAGCCGTGCCCTGCAGGTTCTCGGGATTCGTGATCTCGGCGTAGTCCTGCTTCGCGAGATTCAGTCCGTCGCGGCCGCGGTAGAGCGCGCCGCCCTCGTCGCAGCCGACGATCCACCTTGCTCCCGCGTGCACTAGCGCTCGAGTGACGGCTGTTCCCGCGGCGCCGCAGCCGGTGGTCACGATCCGGACGTCCTCGATGCGCTTGTCCACCACTCGCAGCGCATTGAGGACGGCCGCGAGCACGACGATCGCGGTCCCGTGCTGGTCGTCGTGGAAGACAGGGATATCCAGCTTCTCGCGCAGACGTCGCTCGATCGCGAAGCACCGCGGAGCCGAGATGTCCTCGAGGTTGATCCCGCCGAACGAAGGCGCGATGGCCTCGACCGTCCGCACGATCTCGTCTTCGTCCTTCGTGGCGAGGCAGATCGGGAAGGCGTCGACTCCGGCGAACTCCTTGAACAGGACCGCTTTCCCCTCCATTACCGGGAGCGCTGCTTCGGGACCGACGTCGCCGAGTCCGAGGACTGCGGTGCCGTCGCTCACGACGGCCACGGTGTTCCGCTTGATCGTGAGATTCCAGACGGTTTCAGGGTCGGCGGCGATCGCCCGTGAGACCCGCGCAACACCCGGCGTGTAGACCATCGAAAGGTCTTCGCGGGTCTTCAGCGGCTGGCGAGGCTGAATCTCGAGCTTGCCGCCGAGGTGAGCAAGGAAGACACGGTCCGAGACGCGAACCACTTCAACGCCCTCGACGGACCTGACCGCCGCGACGATGACGTCGAGGTGCCCCTCGTCGTCGGCGAGGACGTTGACGTCGCGAATCTTCGTCATCCCTTCGACCCGCACGAGGTCGATCGCTCCGAGCAGGCCACCGGCCTCGCCGATCGCGGCGGCTAACCGGGCGAAGGCGCCGGGAGTGTTCTCGATGCGCACGCGAATCGTGGCGCTGAACGACGCGGACGGATGCACGCTTGCAGGCTACGCCCCCGTTGCGGCCGCCGCATCCGCAGAGAGTACGCTCGGCGCCGTGGGGATGACCGTATGCGACGTCGGGCCGCGCGACGGCCTCCAGAACGAGCCCGAGGTGCTGCCGCCCGACACGCGGGCGGAGCTCGTCGACCGGCTCGCGGCGGCCGGGCTGCGCCGCATCGAGGCCGTGAGCTTCGTCCGCCCTGACCGCGTGCCACAGATGGCGGGCGCCGAGGAGGTGATCGAGCGCGTGCACCGGCGCGAGGGCGTCGAGCTCTCGGGCCTCGTCCTCAACGAACGCGGCTGGGAGCGCTTCGCCGGCTGTGGCCTCGCTCGCGTCAACGTGACCTTCGCGGTCACCGAGACCTTCAACCTCCGCAACGGGAACGCGACGCTCGCCGAGGCGATCGAGCGCGTCGAGGCGATCCTCGCGGCTGCGGGCGAGACGCCGGCGACCGTCACGATCTCGTGCTCGTTCGGCTGCCCGTTCGAGGGACGCGTCGACCCGGGCGTCGTGGCCGAGCTCGCCGCGCGCTTCGCGGAGCGCACCGAGGTCGTTCTCGCAGACACGATCGGCGTGGCGACGCCCGCGGCGGTTCGCTCGCTCGTCGAGCGCTCACGTGCGGCCGGCTTCCACGGCCACAACACGCGCAACACGGGCTACGCGAACTGCCTGGCGGCGCTCGAGGCCGGTGCGCGTGTCCTCGACGCCTCGGTCGGAGGCCTCGGCGGCTGCCCGTTCTCGCCGCGCGCAACGGGCAACGTCGCGACCGAGGATCTCGTCTACCTGCTCGAAGGGGAGGGCGTCGAGACCGGGATCGACCTGGACGCTCTCGTCGGCATCTCGCACTGGCTGGAGGGCATTCTCGGCCGCACGCTCGAGGGCTATCTCTACCGTGCCGGGAGCTGGCCCCCGTGAGACGTGTTCCGTGGGAGGTCTGGGCCGTGCTGGCCCTGATCGTGCTCGACGGAGTCGCCGTCGTCGCCACCTACTCGCGCTTCCCGACGACGGAGCTGTACCACGTTCGCCACAGCGACACCGTCGCCGCCGGTTTCGGGCGGGAGCTCGTGGCGCTCAACTTCCCGTTCGCGCTGGTCGGGATCGCGCTCGTCGGCCTCGCCTGGCCGCGGTTGCGCGGCCGGCTGCGGATCGCTGGAGCCGTCGCGATCGCGCTTTGCGCCGTCGTCTACTTCGCGGTCGACCAGTCGGACCTCGACGCCAAGCCGCTGAACGCGGTGCCGGCTCTCGGGCTCGCCCTCGCGGTCGCGCTCGTTTTCGCCGTCGGAGTCCCCTCTGCACCGAGGAGTGTGCGCGGCGACAGGGTGCGGATCGGCCTCGCCGCGGTCCTCGTCCTCTTCTGCGCGCCGCTCATCGCGGCGGAGCTCGGCTTCTTCCTCGACGGCGTTCCCGTGCTCGGCTGGGTCTTCGAGACGGGGAGGCTGACGACGCAGCCGGGCGTTCCGGGGCTCCATCACGCGGTCCACCACGGCCAGCACCACGGTTGGCAGGCGACGATGCTGTCGCTGACCGCGCTCGCGTTCTCGCGGCTGCCGCGCCCGCGGGTGCTCGACGCCTACCTCGCGCTGATGCTTGCCTACGGCGTCGGGAATCTCGTCAACGACGACTGGCTCGAGCAGGTCGTCAAGCGAGGCTGGACGAGCCACGAGGTGCCGAGCATCCTCACTCCGGCGGCGAACTGGGGTTGGGCGGCCGTGCTCGTCGGCGCGTTCGCGGTCTGGCGGTTCTGGTTCCGTCAGCCGAGGCGAACGACACCGGCGGAGGCCAGTCCCGCGATCTCGTCCTCGGCGTAGTCGAGCTCGTGGAGGATCTCCCGAGTGTGCGCGCCGAGGGCCGGCGGCGGCCCGTGGTGGTGCACCCGCTCGCCGTCGGCCGAGAGCGGTGCCGCGACCGTGACGAACTCTCCGAGCGACTGCAGGATCCCGAGCGCCTCGGTTTGCGGATGGCGAGCCGCCTCGCCGACGTCGTGCACGGGTGAGACCGGGACGCCGCCGGCCACGAGCGCCTCCAGCAGCTCGGCCGATTCCCGGCCGCGCGTCCGCTCCTCGAGCAGCTTGACGAGCAGCGCGCGGTTCGCGACGCGGTCCGGATTGGTGCGGAAGCGCGGATCGTCGGCGAGTTCGGGGAGGCCTAGGACGCCGCAGAGCGCGGCGAAGAGCTTGTTGTTGCCGGCGACGATCATGAGCTCTCCGTCCGCGGTCGGAAAGACCTGGTACGGCGCGATCTGCGGGAATGCGCTTCCCTCGCGACCGGGGACGACACCGGCGCCGAGGTAGCCGACGAGCTGGGTCGAGAGCAGGGACAGCGCAGTCTCGTAGAGGGAGAGCTCGAGCGTGCGGCCCACGCCTGAGCGTTCGCGCTCGTACAGCGCCGCGAGCACGCCGAGCACCGCCCAGACGCCCGTGCCGAGATCGATCAGCGAGACCCCGACGCGCGCCGGCCTTCCATCTGCCTCACCGGTGACGCTCATGATCCCCGACGCCGCCTGCAGCAGCGGGTCGTAGCCGGGCTGGGCGCTCAACGGCCCGTGCGTGCCGAACGCACCGATCGAGCAATAGACGAGCCGCGGGTTGCGAGCCCGCAGCTCGGTCGCGCCGAGACCGCGTCGGTCCGCCGCTCCCGGCCGGAGGCTCTGGAGGAACACGTCGGACCGGTCGGCGAGGCGGAGCACGATGTCGCGGCCTCGGTCGTCGCGCGAGGTCGAGGGCGAGCGAGCGCTTGCCGGCGTTCGAGGCGAGGAACATGGCTCCCTCTCCCTGCAGGAACGGAGGCCCCCAGGCGCGTGCGTGGTCGCCGGCGAGCGGCTCGACCTTCACGACGTCGGCGCCGAGCGCCGCGAGCAGCTGCGTCGCCGTCGGGCCGGCGAGGGAGGACGTGACGTCGACGACCTGCGTGCCGATGAGCGGACGCAGTTCCGTCACATCGCCTCCAGCGCGTAGAGCATCGCCGGCAGGTCGCGTACCACGACGTCGCGCTCGAACCGCTCGCCGATCTTCTCGGCGACGCGCACCGAGCGCTCGTTCTCCGGCCGGATGAGCGAGATGAGGCGGGTCAGCCCGCGCTCTGCGATCCCCCAGTCGCGCAGTGCGAGTGCCGCCTCGGTCGCGTAGCCCCGGCCCCAGTGCTCGCGCGCGAGACCCCAGCCGAGCTCGGTCTCGGAGCCGCCGATCTCCCACGTCTGCGGATCCCAGCGCAGGAAGCCCGCCCGGCCGAGCACGCGTCCGTCGTCGCTGCGCTCCACGACGAACATGCCGACGCCCCACTTCCGCCAGCGCTCGAGCCAGCGGTCGACGGCCTGCTCGGCACCGGCGAGATCGGTCGTCGATCCGTCCCCGATGTGGCGCATCGCCTCGGGGTCTGCGAACGCCTCGAGCAGACCGGCTGCGTCGTCGGCGCGCGGCTGCCGCAGCAGCAGCCTCTCCGTCTCGATCACGGGTGGACCCATACGACATGCGGCCCGTGACCGGGCAGCTCGACCGTCTGCTCGGGATTCGCGCCGAGCCGCTCGGCGACGTGCTGCGAGCGCACGTTGTCGGAGGCGATCAGGGAGATGACCCGCGGCGCCCGCAGCCACTCGCGGACGGCGAGGGCCGCCTCGGTCGCGTAGCCGTGTCCCCAGTGCTCGCGCGCGAGCGCCCAGCCGAGCTCGGGCTCGCCGCCAGGCGAGCGCTGCCACGTCTGCACGTCGTAGTAGTTGGCGCCCACCCGCCCGATCAGCGCGCCGTCGCTCCGCCGCTGCACGAGGAACTTTCCGGTCGGAAAGCGCTCCCACTGCTCGAGCCACAGCCGGACCACCTCCGCCGGCGGCTCGATCCCGCCGAGCCAGTCCATCACCTCGGGATCCGAGAGCCAGGCGGGCGGCTCTGCGACATCCGCCTCGGTCGGCCTGCGGAGCAGCAGCCGTTCCGTCTCGAGCACTGTCACAGCGGGAGCATGATCGAGCGCTCGAACTCGATCACGGCCTCGTCGCACTGGTTCAGGCCACGCGTGCGGACGGTGACGATGCCGGATCCCGGCCGCGACTTCGACTCTCGTTTCGAGAGCACCTCCGTCTCGGCGCGGATCGTGTCGCCCGCGAAGACCGGCGCCGGCAGCCGCACCTCGCGCCAGCCGAGGTTGACGCCGCGCTCGGACACGTCCGCGACCGACAGTCCCGTGACGAGCGCGAGCGTGAAGGTCGAGTCGACGAGCGGCCGCTCCCATTCCGTCGTCGCGGCGTACTCCGCGTCGAAGTGGATCGGGTTCGTGTTCAGCGTGAGCAACGTGAACCACACGTTGTCGGCCTCCAGTACGGTGCGGCCGAAGCGGCTGCGGTAGACGGCCCCGACCTCGAGCTCCTCGAACGTGCGACTCACACCCGAGATCATCGCAGCGATGCACGAGCTCGCCCTCGAGCAGCGGCGCGAGCTCGGCGTGCGCGCTCCCTGGCACGTCGGCGACATCACGTGGGGGCTCCGGCAGCACGAAGGGCGGGAGGACGAGTGGAAGATCCGGATCTGGCAGGACGGCGACCGCATCCTCGCCTGGTCGTGGCTCAAGGGCGATCGCGGGCTGCTCGAGTTCGACATCCGGCGCGATCGGCTCGACCTCCTCGACGAGATCCTTGCCGACCCCGACGCACGCACCGCGGTCGCGTTCGAGGACGACGAGGACGTGCAGGCGGCGCTCCGGCGAAACGGCTTCACTGCGCACGCCGAGGCGCAGGTCACCCGCCACGGGTCGCTCATGCACTTCCTCGCGCGCGATCTCGCCGAGGCTCCCGAGCCGCCGGTGCTGCCCGAGGGGTTCCGGTACCGGACGGTCACGCCGGGCGACTTCGCCGAGCGCGTCGCGATCCACCGCGAGGTCTGGGCGCCTTCGCGTGTCACCGAGTCGAGCTTCGCGAACGTCCAGGCGTCGTGGCCGTATCGGGCCTCGCTCGACTGCGTCGTCGAGGCTTCCGACGGCCGCTTCGCGGCGTACTGCCATCTCTGGCCGGACGACGAGAACGGCGTCGGCGAGTTCGAGCCGGTCGGCGTGCGAGAGGAGTTCAGGCGAGGCGGCCTCGGCGCCGCGGTCTGCACGTTCGCGCTCCGCCGCTGGCACGAGGAGGGCGGGCGGCAGGCGATCGTCTACTGCGAGAACGAGGCGGCGTGCGGGCTGTACGAGTCGATCGGCTTCCGCCGGCACACCACGGTGGTCGGCTACTCGCGCTGATCCTTGAAGAGGTTGTCGAACACGGACTCGAGCTTCCCCTGGACCATGGCGTTTATGCGCTCCTCCATCCGCGCCGCCATGTCCTCCTGGCCCGACTGCGGCTTCTCCGTCTTCAGGGGCTTCGGCGAGACCGACCGTCCGTCGATCGTCAGCTCGAAGATGTGCTCGTGCTGCACGTCCTTCAGGTGCTGCTGGCCGAGGTCGTGCACGGCGACGCCCTCGGGTAGCTGGTTGCCGATGAGTGCGCGGGTCGTCTCCGAGACGAGGATCTGCCCGCCGTGGCCGGCGGCGGAGATGCGCGCCGCGCGCACGACGTCGAGACCGAGGTAGCCCTCCTCGCCGACGTGCGGCTCGCCCGTGTGGAGCCCCATGCGTACGAGCACCTCGCGCCCGCCCGGCCATTCGTGGTCGTGGAGTGCCCGTTGCGCGTCGACCGCCGCGGCGACTGCGTCGCGCGCCCGCGGGAACGAGAAGAAGAAGGCGTCGCCCTGCGTATCGATCTCGGTGCCGCCGTGCGCGCCGAACGTCTCCCGCACGAGCCGGCGGTGATCGGCCGAGACGCGCCCGTAGGCCTCGTCGCCGAGTTCCTGCAGCAGACGCGTCGACCCCTCGATGTCGGTGAAGACGAACGTGACCGTACCGCCGGGCAGCTGGGACATCGCGCCTACGCTACAGCCGTGAACCGGCTTGCGCAGGAGACGAGCCCCTACCTCCGCCAGCATGCGGACAATCCGGTCGACTGGCATCCGTGGGGCGACGACGCGCTCGGTCGTGCGCGCACCGAGGGCAAGCCGTTGCTCGTCTCGATCGGCTACTCGGCGTGCCACTGGTGCCACGTGATGGAGCGCGAGTCGTTCGCCGACGAGGCGACCGCGAGCGTCATGAACGAGCTTTTCGTCAACGTGAAGGTCGACCGCGAGGAGCGGCCCGACATCGATGCCGTCTACATGGACGCCGTCGTCGCGCTCACCGGCCAGGGCGGCTGGCCGCTCACCGTCTTCCTCACGCCCGCGGGCGAGCCCTTCTACGGTGGCACGTACTTCCCACCCGAGCCGCGCCACGGGCTGCCGGCGTTCCGGCAGGTGCTCCGCGCTGTCGCCGACGCGTACCGCGAGCGGCCGGAGGACGTCGCCGCCCAGGCCGAGGCGGTCGTCGGTGCGCTCCGCCGCTCGGCCGAGGCCGAGCCGTCGCACGAGCCGCTCACCGAAGCACTGCTCGCCGAGGCCGAGCGCGGCCTGCTCGCCCAGCTCGACGGGCGCTGGGGCGGCTTCGGGCACGCGCCGAAGTTCCCGCCCGCGTCGGTGCTCGAGTTCTTGCTCCGGCGTGGCTCGCTCGACGCTGTCCGGCTGACGCTCGACGGGATGGCAGCCGGCGGGATGTACGACCTCGTCGGCGGCGGCTTCCACCGCTACTCGGTCGACGCGCAGTGGCTCGTACCGCACTTCGAGAAGATGCTCTACGACAACGCGCTCCTCGTCCCGTCGTATCTGCACGGGTGGCTGCTCACCGGCGAGGAGCGCTATCGCGAGGTGGCCGAGCAGACGCTCGACTACATGCTCCGCGAGCTGCGGCTGCCGGGCGGCGGCTTCGCGTCGGCGCAGGACGCCGACACGGACGGTGTCGAGGGGCTGACGTACACCTGGGCCGAAGGGGAGGAAGCGCCCGCCGACCTGCTCCAGCCGTTCGAGCAAGGACGTTCGGTTCTGCGCGGCCGGCTCGACGAGGAGACGCGGGCCGAGCTGCTCGCCATTCGCGCCCGCAGACCACAGCCCGGGCTCGACGACAAGGTCATCGCGGCCTGGAACGGGCTCGCGCTCGCGGCGCTCGCGGAGGGTGCGCGCCGGCTCGAGCGCCGTGACCTCCTCGACGCGGCGGTCGAGCTCGGGACGCTGCTCGCGGCCGGCCCGCTCTGGCGGACCATGCGCGACGGGCACGCCAAGTACCCCGCCTTTCTCGACGACTACGCGAACGTGGCGCACGGTCTCTACGAGCTGCACGTCGCGACCGGCGAGCTCCACTGGCTACGGGAGGCGCGCCGACTCGCGCTGACCGCGGTCGAGCGCTTCGGCGACCCGGAGCGCGGCGGCTTCTTTCTCTCGCCGGCGGGCGGGGAAACGCTCGTCGCGCGGCAGAAGACGTTCGACGACAACCCGACACCCGCGGGGAGTTCGATGCTCGCGTTCGTGCTCCTGCGGCTCGCCCGGATCTGGGGCGACGACGAGCTCGCGCGGCAGGCGGTGGGGGCGCTGCGGCTCGTCCGGGATCACCTGACGCGGGCTCCGGCGGCGTTCGGCTGGGCGCTCTGCGCGCTGGAGCTCCACCTCTCGCCGCCGCGTGAGCTCGCGATCGTCGGCGGCCCGGACTCGGCCGTAGCGCGCGCCGTGCTGCGGGGCTTCGATCCCCACGCCGTCGTCGCCTTCGGGCCGGCCGACGACGTGCCGCTGCTCGAGGGCAAGATCCTCGTCGACGACCGGCCGGCGGTCTACGTCTGCGAGCGCTTCGCGTGCCGCGCGCCGGTCACGGACGCAAGCGCGCTCACCTGAACGAGGAGGGGGAGCCGGAGCTCCCCCTCGCGATTCGATGCGGTTCCGCCGTGCCTAGTGGATGCCGGTGTAGAGCTTGCCGAACGAATGCCAGTCGCCGGTCTTGCCGCCTTCCCACTTGATGAGCTTGAGCTGCTCCATCGGGAAGGGACGCTTCTTCGACGTCTTGACGTTCATGCCGGGGTAGACGAACGGGTTCTTGTTCTTCCCCGTCTCGTTCAGCTTGCGCAGTGCCTTCATCAGGCTTGCCCTCGTCGGGTTCTTGCCCGCGTGGTGGAGTGCATCGACGAACGTCCACGCGACGGCGAGCCCGTAGACGAGGTTCCCGTCGCCTTCTGCCCAGCTCTGATTCAGCGCGGGCGCGTACTTGGCGATGATGCTCTTGCCGAGCTGCATCCCCTTGAGGTTCGCCTGCACCGTCGGGCTCGGCGTGTACGTGGTGGAGATGATTCCGTTGAGATCCGCCGGAGGCTGGGCGTTGGACGCCGCGAGCATGAAGAGCCGGTTCGCCGAGACGTTGTTGACGAGCGTCAGCGGATTCCAGCCGATCGCCGTGCGGTCGACGAGCGCGAAGATGGTCGGCTGCGGCGTCGCGAAGATCACGAACGTGTCGGCGCCCTTTGCCCGCATGGCCAACTCGTGGGCGGCGATCACCTGCGCGGAGTCGCCGAGGTTGTAGGACTCGGCGTCGACGATCTGACTCTTGTGCGAGCCGAGCCCCGCCTTGAGGCCGTTGAGGTAGTTCGTCCCGTACGCGTCGTTCTGGTAGAGGACGCCGATCTTCGCGTGCGGCTTGTTCTTGAGGATGTACTTCGCGTAGACCCTCGCCTCGCCCGGGTAATCCGGCTGCCAGCCCATCGTCCAGGGCTTCGCCGTCTTCGAGGCCGGGCACGAGTGGTAGACGCACTGGCCCCAGTACGCATCGCCGGTGGCGACGAGCACCTGCGGGATCTTCCTCTTGTTGAGGTAGTCCCAGGTCGAGAGGACCGGCGCCGTGCCGAGGCTCCCCACGACGGCGAAGACGTGATCCTTCTCGACGAGCTCCTTCGTCTTGGACGGGGTCTGGGACGGGTCGTACTGGTCGTCGAGCGTGATGTCCTTGATCTTGCGGTGGTTCACGCCTCCGTGCGCGTTGACGTACGCGTAGTAGGCCTGTTCGGCCACCGGAATGGTCTTGTACAGCGACGCAGGACCGGTGAACGGGAACGTGCCGCCGATCACGATCTGCTTCTTCGACACTCCGGGCGTGCCTGTATGTGAGGCAGCTGCTGCGCTTGCGATCGCAGCGGTTGCGAGAAGAGCGCAGACGAGCGCTCCCAGCGTTCTACGGTTGACACCCATGGGCGCCCCCTCCGATTTCGATTGTGTCCGTAGAGACGATTTCGGGAGCAGTTTGATGGAGATTGACTCGCGGTTCAAGCAGCGGTTCGCCGGAGGCGTCCGATGAGACCGGCGACTCCGCCCGGGAGCAGCAGCATGACGAGGATGACCGCCGCCCCGAAGACGACGTCCTGGCCGTGCGCGGAACCGATCACCGGCACGCTGCTCGAGACATTCGGCAGGAGCCCGACGAACGCAGCGCCCGCGAGCACTCCCCAGAGCGAGCCGAGGCCGGCCACGGCCGCACCGATGAGGATCTGCAGCGAGAGGAAGATCCCGAATTCGTCCGGCGCTGCGAAGCCGTTGTTCGCCAGGACGAAGAGCGATCCGGCGACGCCGGCAAAGGCGGCGGAGATCCCGAACGCGAGCGTTTTGTAGACCGGCAGCTCGATCCCCGAGGCGACGGCCGCGATCTCGCTGTCGCGAACCGCGCGGAAGGCGCGACCGACTCTGCCGCGCAGGATCAGCCACGCGAGCACGAAGAGGATCGCCGAGGTTGCCCACGCAACGCCGTACAGCCAGAGGTTGCTCACCGTCTGGGACGTCTGGACGCCGTTCCGTCCTCCGAGGAAGCTCGACCACTTGAGGGGCAGCAGCGGTACCGAGACGGCGAGGGCGAACGTCACCAGCGCGAGGTAGGCGCCCGAGAGCCGCAGCGCCGGCAGGCCGACGAGCAGGCCGACGACGAAGCAGATCGCGAAGGCCATCGCCATCGTCACGACGAGGTTCGTGTTGTGGTCGCGCGACATGACTGCCGTCGTGTAGCCGCCGATACACATGAACGCCCCGTGGCCGATCGAGATCTGACCCGTGTAGCCGGTGAGGATGTCGAGGCCGAGCACGGCGATGAAGAAGATCCCGACCTGCGCGACGAGCGAGACGTTGTAGTCGCTGAGGACGAAGGGCAGCAGGCACAGGATCGCAGCCACGACGGCGATGGACACGATCGTGAAGAGCCGGCGGGTCATACGCGCCTCACCTCGCGGCGGCCGTAGAGGCCCGACGGCTTGATCAGCAACACCGCGAGGATCACGGCGAAGGCCACCGGCGTCTGCAACTCGGACGAGATCGCAGGCACGTACTGGACGACGAGGCTGAGCCCGACTCCGATCAGGAGGCCTCCTATCACCGCTCCAGCCGGGCTCTCGAGGCCGCCGAGGACGGCGGCCGCGAAGGCGTAGACGAGGATCGGCTGCATCAGCGTCGGCTCGAGCACGAACTGGGACGGCTCGGCCATCAGGCCCGCGACGGCACCGAGCAGCGCGGCCAGGCCCCAGCCGATCGCGAGCATCCATTCCACGCGGACACCGACGAGCGCCGCCTCGGCCGGGCGTAGCGCGGCGGCGCGCATTCCGAGGCCGAGCTTCGTGAAGCGGAACAGGGCCCAGACGAGCAGCACGGAGACGATGACGACGACGAACATGCCGACGTAGAAGCGTGCGATCGGGACGCTGCCGACGTGGTAGATCCTGGCTCCGAAGGGCGACGGCATGAACTTGAAGTTGGCTCCCCAGATCCAGTCGACGACCCCGTCGATCAGGACGAACAGACCGACGGTGACGATGATCGCGGCGATCACCGAGCGGTGCAGCACGGGCCGGATGAGCGTCACCTCGAGCACGGTGCCGAGGACGAAGGCGATCGCCAGGGTCGCGAAGAACGCCTCCCAGTACGAGAGGCCCCACTGGATGAGCTGCCAGGCGATGTAGGTCGTCAACATCGCGAGCTCGCCCTGGGCGAAGTTGACGACGTGCGTGGCGCGGTAGACGAGGACGAGCGCCAGGGCCAGGCTCCCGTAGACCGAGCCGAGCGCGAGCCCCTGGATCGTCAGCTGGGCGAAGAGCGCGCTGCGGAACGACCCGACGAGAAGGCCGACGGCGCAGGCCAGGAGAATCAGGTTGACCGGCGACACGATGCCGCCGAGCGCCGCGCCGCGGTTGCGGAGCCCGCCGAGCGAGGAGGATTGTGCGCTCGCCATCCCTAGTCCCCGAGGTAGCTTCGGCGGACTGAGTCGTCGGCCCTGAGCTCGGCGCTCGTGCCGGAGAGCGCGACGCGGCCGGCTTCGAGCACGTAGCCCGCGTGCGCCGCCTGCAGTGCGAGGAGCGCGTTCTGCTCCACGACGAGCACCGTCAAGCCCTCCCGCTCGTTGAGCTCGCGCACGATCCGGAACAGCTCCGCGACGAGCACCGGCGCGAGCCCGAGCGAGGGCTCGTCGAGCAGCAGCAGCCGCGGCCGGAGCACGAACGCGCGCGCGAGCGCGAGCATCTGCTGCTCGCCGCCGCTCAGCGTCCCGGCCTGCTGTCGCCGCCGCTCCGAGAGCCAGGGGAAGTAGGAGAAGACGCGCTCGAGCTCGGGCTGGATCGAGCCGCGGCGTGTATAGGCGCCGAGGCGGAGGTTCTCCCAGACGGTGAGCTCGGCGAAGGTGCCGCGGCCCTCCGGCACGTGCGCGACGCCGAGGCGGGCGGCGCCGTCAGGGCCGACCCGGTCGAGCGGGCGCCCGGCGAGCCGGATGCTCCCCGAGCGTCGCACCGTGCCCGAGATCGCGCGCAGCGTCGTCGTCTTGCCGGCCCCGTTCGGGCCGAGCACGGCGACGATCGCTCCCTCGTCGACCTGCAGCGAGATCCCGTGGAGCACGTGGACGGGGCCGTAGCGAGCCTCGACGTCCTCGAGCTCCAGCAGGGGCGTCACGCGGCGAGCTCTCCGCCGAGATACGCCTCGATCACCGCGGGGTCGCGCTGCACGTCGGCGGGCGTGCCGGCGGCGATCGTCCGGCCGAAGTCGAGCACGTGCACGTGCTCGCAGACCTCCATCACGAGCCGCATGTGGTGCTCGACGAGGAGGATCGTCAGCTCGCGCTCGTCGCGCAGGCGGCGGATGAGGCCGACGAGCTCGTCGACCTCCTCGTGGTTGAGGCCGCCGGCAGGCTCGTCGAGCAGGAGCAGCCTCGGTCGGCTGGCGAGCGCCCGCGCGAGCTCGACACGCTTCAGGGTTCCATAGGGCAGGCCGGAGGCCCGGCGCTCTGCCTGATCGGCGATCCCGACGTCGGCGAGCGTCTCGAGGGCGTGGCGGCGCTGCTCCCGCTCCCGCTGGAGGCGCGTCGAGATGTGCGCGCCGACGAGGACGTTCTCGAGCACGGTGAGCTGCGGGAACAGCTCGAGGTTCTGGAAGGTGCGGGCGATACCGAGCCGGATCACGCGGCTCGGCCGCACCCGTCGCAGCGACCGGCCGTCGAAGACGACGTCGCCCGAGTCGAGCTTGTAGAGGCGTGTGATCGCGTTGAACGCGGTCGTCTTGCCGGCGCCGTTCGGGCCGATCAGGCCGACGATCGAGCCTTTGGCGACCTCGAGGCTGACGTCGTCGAGCGCGACGATCCCGCCGAAGCGGAGCCGGGCGTTGTCGAGCGCGAGGAAAGCCATGCTCAGTCCGCCGCCTGGAGCGAGTGGCCGCCGGCAGACTGCATCCCGGCGAGCATCCCCGGCGGAGACGCTCCGTCCGGGAAACGCGCGAGCAGCTCGCCGAGCAGCGCATCCGGCCCCCAGCCCTCCGGCGAGTCGAAGAGCTCGTTTGCGCTCCAGCCGCGCAGGACGTTGACCGCGCCGCCCCAGACGTGGACGACCTGCCCGGTGATCGCCTGCGCCTCGTCGGCGCAGAGCGCGACGACGACGGCCGAGACGTTCGCCGGGTCGAGCGGGTCGAAGCCCTCCGGCGGAGCATCCATCTGGAACGTCTCCTCGGTCATGCGCGTGCGCGCGTTCGGCGCGAGGCAGTTGACGGTGACGCCGTAGCGCTGCAGCTCCTGCGCGACGATGATCGTGAAGCCCGCGATGCCCGCCTTCGCCGCGCCGTAGTTCCCCTGGCCGACGTTGCCGAAGACGCCCGAGGGGCTGGACGTGTTGACGACCCGGCCGCGCACCTCCTCGCCGGCCTTCGACCGCTCGCGCCAGTACGCCGCCGCGTGGCGGGTGGGCGCGAAGTGGCCCTTCAGATGGACCGCGACCACGGCGTCCCACTCGTCCTCGGTCATGTTCACGAGCATCCGGTCGCGGAGGATCCCGGCGTTGTTGACGAGGATGTCGAGCTGCCCGAACTCGTCGATCGCCTGCTGCACCAGCCGCTCCGCTCCGGCGAAGTCGGCGACGTTCTCGCCGTTCGTGGCCGCCTCGCCACCGGCCGCGCGGATCTCCTCGACGACCTGCTCGGCCGGGCCGGGGTCGGATCCCTCGCCGGCGACGCCCGCACCGAGGTCGTTGACGACGACCTTCGCTCCGGCCCGCGCCAGGGCGAGCGCGTGCGAGCGGCCGATACCGCGGCCGGCCCCCGTGACGATCGCCACCTTGCCGCTCAGATCGGGCATGGCGGGAGCCTAGTACCGCTCCAGGTAGCGCGGCGAGTCGATCTGCAGCCGCGCGGTGACCTCGGCCTTCACGCGGGCGAGCGTGCCGGCGGGGACGTCCCCGGCGCGGATGCGGGCCGCGAGCTCGCGCTGCTCGGCGTCGTCGTCGGGCGGCAGCTTCGTCAGCTCCCGTCGCACGATGCCGAGCGCGTTCAGCGCCACGAGCACCCGGAAGCGCAGCCGGTGGTCGTCGAGCGTGGGGAGGATCTCGCCGGCGAGGAACTCCTCGATCGCCTCCGCGAGCTCGTCCGGCGTCGGCCGCTCGCTCATGCGACGCCCTCTCGTTCGAGCAGGTGGCAGATCTCGTACTCGACCTCGGCGCCCAGCCGGCCGAGGACGGCGAGCTCGACGCTCCGGTCCCGTCCCGTGAGGTGTCGTTGGGCCTGGGTGAGGCAGCCGATCGCCCAGCCGACGTTGCCGGCGAGCTCCCAGTAGTCGAGCTCCTCGGGACGCACGTCGAAGCCGGTCAGCTCGTTGTAGCGCTCGAGATAGGGCTCGACGTCCGCGATCCCGCCGAGGCGCAGGTCGTCGGCGCCGAAGCGCCAGGCGCGGACGAGGCCGAAGGAGAGATCGCGCGCGGGATCGTCCAGATGCGCGAACTCCCAGTCGAGGACGCCCACGAGGCCGCTCTCGTCGACGACGAGGTTGCCGATGCGGAAGTCTCCGTGGACGACAACCGGCGGGCGCGGCGGCGGCCGGTGCTCGCGCAGCCACCAGAGTCCGAGCTCGATCGCCGGATGCGGCTCGCCGACCTCGTCGAGCTCGTCCACGAGCCGCTCGATTGTCGCTGCCTGCAGGAACGGGAGCCGCTCCGCGCGGCAAGGCGTGGATCTTGGCCAGCTCCTCGGCCATCTGCACCGGCAGCCGCTCGGGAACGGGCAGGCGCACGATGCGACGACCGATCGTCTCTCCCTCGAGCCGCTCCATCACGAACGCCTCGCGGCCGTCGAGGTCCTCGATGTACGCGACCGGCTGCGGCACCTTCACCCCGGCCTCGTGCGCTGCGCGCAGCACCTCGAACTCGTCCCGCAGCGAGAGCGTGTGCCGGTGGATCACGCCGCCGCCCGCACGGCGCACGAGCAGCCGCTCGCCGCCCGCGTCGACCGCCCAGGCCTCCTTCGACGCGCCTCCCGCGAGCAGCACCGGCTCGGAGATCGGGCCGAGCACTGCTTCGAGTGCCTCGCGCATGTCTGCGATCATCGCCGCTGTGATCGAGAAGCGCGAGCGCGTGCGTGCGTTCATGGAGGAGCACGTCTATCCGAACGAACGCGCGCTGGGACAGGAGGACGACGCGGCGGACGCGCTCGTGCGCGAGCTGCAGCAGAAGGCGAAGGACGCGGGTCTCTGGGCGCCGCACCTGCCGTCCGACGCGGGCGGCTCCGGCAGCGGCTTCCTCGAGTACGCGCACCTCAACGAGGAGATCGGCCGCAGCTTCATCGCCCAGCTGATCCTCGGCTGCCAGGCGCCGGACGCCGGCAACGCCGAGATCCTCCACCTCTACGGCACCGAGGAGCAGAAGGAGCGGTTCCTCCGCCCGCTCGTCGCCGGCGAGGTGCGCTCCTTCTTCGGCATGACCGAACCGGAGGTGGCGGGATCCGACCCCACGCTCCTCCGCGGCCGCGCCGAGCGCGACGGCGACGGGTGGGTGATCGACGCGCACAAGTGGTTCTCGTCGGGAGCCGACGGCGCCGCGTTCGGGGTCGTGCTGGTCGTCACCGAGCCCGAGGCCGAACCGCACCGGCGCGCCTCGATGATCCTCGTCCCGACCGACACGCCGGGCTACGAGCTCGTGCGGCGCATCCCGGTCATGGGACACGAGGGCCGGGGCTGGGGAACGCACTGCGAGACGCGCTTCACCGGCGTCCGCGTCCCGCTGGAGAACACGCTCGGCGAGCCGGGCGACGGCTTCCGGATCGCGCAGAAGCGGCTCGGGCCGGGCCGGATCCACCATGTCATGCGCTGGCTCGGGCAGATGCAGCGCGCGTTCGAGCTGATGTGTACGCGAGTCCTCGAGCGTGAGGCGTTCGGGGGCGCGCTCGCCGAGAAGCAGACGATCCAGAACTGGATCGCCGAGTCGGCCGCCGACATCCAGGCCTGCCGGCTGATGACGCTGCAGGCCGCGGAGCGGCTCGACGCCGGCGACGAGGCGCGCGTCGAGATCTCCCTGATCAAGTTCTTCGCGGCGCGCGTGCTCGGCGAGGTGCTCGACCGCGCCGTGCAGGTGCACGGCGGCCTCGGCCTCACCGACGACACGCCGCTCGCGCTGATGTGGCGAATGGCCCGCGGCGGACGGATCTACGACGGGCCGGACGAGGTGCACAAGGCCGTCGTCGCGCGCCGCATCCTGCGCTCGTTCGCGGAGGGGGACGCCTGGCGCTTCACGTGACGCTCGAGGGGCCGCGCGTCCGGCTCGAGCCGCTCGAGTCCCGGCACGAGGAAGACCTCTGGGCGGTGGCGCAGGATCCGCGCACGTGGCGCTGGATGCGCTTCAACGGCTACGAGCGCGCCGAGTTCGACCGCTTCTGGGACTCGGTGGAGCTGGGCTTCGCGCACTACTTCGACGGGGAGCTCGTCGGGCACACGAGCTTCATGAACGACCGGCCCGAGGATCGCGTGGTCGAGATCGGCAACACGTGGCTCAACCCGGTGGCGTGGGGGACCGACGCGAACACCGAGGCGAAGTACCTGCTCATGCGGCACGCGTTCGAGGACGAGGGCTACTTCCGCGTCGAGTTCAAGACGGACGCGGCGAACGAGCGCTCGCGTCCGGCGCTGGAGAAGGTCGGCGCGACGTTCGAGGGCGTAGCGCGCAAGCACCAGATCGTGCGCGGCGGCGAGCGGCGCGACTCGGCGTGGTACGCGGTGATCGACGACGACTGGCCGGAGGTGAAGGCGAGCCTCGAGCGGAGGCTCAGGCCTGCGCCGGAGTCCGGTTGAGCTCGGTGGCCAGGCGATCGACCGTCGCCTGCATCCCGCCGCGGAACAGCGGCCACCACCCGGGGACGCCGTCGTCCGGGAGGTTCGCGGGCAGCTCCACGTGCACCGTCAGCCTGGTGCCGGACTTCGCCTGCTTCAGGCTGACCGTCACCTGTGGGCTCTCGTCGAGGTTCTCGAGGTCGAGCTGCGGCCAGCCGTCGGTGGCGCCCCAGGCGAGTACGAGCCGCTCGTTGGGGACGATCTCGCGGTAGACGCCGCCGGTGAAATACGACGTCTCCTCGTCGATCACCATCATCTGCCGCCACGCGCCGCCGACTCGCAGATCGAGCTCGATCGGCTCGTCGGGGATCGGCTGCCCGTCGTTGTAGAACCAGCCGAGCCTGGCGGGATCCGTCCAGGCGCCGAAGACCGTGTCCGGCGGGGCATCGAGCAGCCAGGTCAGCGTGAAGCTTCGGGGCGTGTGGTCGGCGGCCTTCATGAATCCTCCTGTCCTTGTTCCTGTTCGAGTTGCTCTGCGAGGCGTGCGAGGCGCGACTCGAAGAAGTCGCGGTAGGGAGCCAGCCACGAATCGGCCTCGGCGAGGGGCGCCGCGTCGAGTCGGCACGGGCGCCACTGCGCCGACCGTCCCTTGACGACGAGACCGGCACGCTCGAGCACCTTCAGATGGCGCGAGATCGAGGGCAGGCTCATCGCGTGCGGCCGGGCGAGCTCACCGACCGTCGCCTCGCCCTGCACGAGCCTGGCGAGGATGGCGCGACGCGTCGGGTCGGCAAGGGCGGCGAACGTGACACTCAGCGGATCGGGAGTGGCGGTCGTCATTTAGCCGACATGTTAATTAGCGGGTCGGCTAAATGTCAACCGATAGGCTCGACCTGAAGTCCGCTAACCAGGGGGAGGCCATGACGACACTCGAGAACCGCCCGAACACCGCACTGCTCGTGATCGACGTCCAGAACGGTGTCGTCGGCGACGCCTACGAACGGGACGCCGTTGTCGCGAACGTCGGCGCCGTCGTCGAGAAGGCCCGCGGCGCGGACGTTCCCGTGGTCTGGATCCAGCACTCGAGCGACAATCTGGAGCAGGGCAGCGAGCAGTGGGAGATCGTCCCGGAGCTGAGCCCGGACGAGAGCGAGGCGCTCATCCCGAAGCGGTACCCGGACTCGTTCGAGGAGACGTCCCTCGAGTCGGTGCTCTCGGGTCTCGCCGTGGGCCGCCTCGTCGTCGTCGGTGCCCAGACGGACGAATGCGTGCGGTCGACGCTGCACGGCGCCCTCGTTCGGGGCTACGACGCGACCCTCGTCAGCGACGCGCACACGACCGAGGATCTCTCGGCCTGGGGTGCGCCGCCGCCGCAGCACGTGATCGCGCACACGAATCTCTACTGGGGCAACCACGAGGCCCCGGGCAGGACGGCCGGGACCGTCGAGACGAAAGACGTCGACTTCGACGGCTGAGCGCGGGTTACGGCGCGGTCAGGTCTGCGGCCCGTAGCTCGGGCTCGGGCGCCTGCGCGTCTGGCCGGACCCGGCAAGAAGTCCTCCGCCGACGATCGCTGCCGCGCTCAGGAGCGCGAGCCAGCTACCCCAGCTCAGCGAGAGCGAGACGAGATCCGTCTGCACACCCGGCGGCGAGAGCATCCGGAAGAGCACGAAGACGGCCGCCGTCCCACCGGCGAGCGCGATCTGTCCGCCACTTGCTTCGAGCACGCCGGTGATGCCGGCGAGACGCAGGAGCGACGCCAGGAGCGAGATGCCGGCGAGGATGAGGAGGATGGGGCCGAGGTCCTTCAAGGCCTGGTGTGCGCTCACCGTGGTGAGCTGACGCCCGGCGAGCGAGCTGAACTCTGCTCCCAGGCCGTTCGCCGCCGTCTGGAAGTTGGTGTTCCCGTACTGCTGGGCTACGGCGGAGAGCTGCTGTTGGGCCGTGGTGGCTCCTGACGCGGTGATGCTCACCCCGTACCAGGGCAGGAACACCGAGATCGCGAGCACGGCCGCTCCGAGCGCAGCGATCAGGAGCCCGAGTGGCGAACGATCGTCGTCCATGGCACTGCGTGTAATCGGCATGTGCAGAACGGCGCTTGAGTGCCGGATGACTAGCCGGCGCTGCGCACGATCTGCGTGCAGCGGGCGCTCGCGATGAGCTGGTCGTCCTGGTAGAGCTCGGCAGCGCAGAAGACGACCCGCCGGTTCCGCTGGACGACGTGACCCTCCGCCCGCAGGATCCCCGGCCGTGCCGAGCGGTGGAACTCCGTGCGGAGATCGGCGGTGAGGAAGTCCTCGTCCTCCGCCATCAGTGTCCAGCATGCTCCGCCCATCGCCGTGTCGAGGAGCGCCGCGACCATCCCGCCGTGGACGATCGGCCCCGACGGCGAGTGGAAGCAGTACTCCACCGGTGCGTCCCACTCGATCACCGCCTCGCCGTCGGCCTGTGCGAGGCCGCGATAGGCGAGCGTGTTCCAGACGTGGGGGTCCGGCGGTGAGTGCTCGCCCCACGGCTTCCTCGAGCGCGGGCTCATCGCGGCCCCGGAACCCCTGAGAAGCGGAAGGGCACGACATTGTTCGGCTGCACGACCCAGGCGCGGCCGGTCTCCTCGTCCTCGAGCACGCGCAGCGCCGCCTCGGCGACGAACGACGGGTCGATGAGCGGAACGTCGAGGTTCTCGCGGAGCTCCGCCTCGACGATCGGCGTGTCGGTGAAGCCCGGGCAGAGGGCGTTGAGCCGGATCCCGCGGGCCGCCAGCGCCGGTGCAGCCGCGCGCACCCAACCGATCACCGCGTGCTTCGTCGCGGTGTACGCGGGATCGAACGGCATCGCTGTGAGACCTGCGAGCGACGCAGTGGCGACGATCGAACCGCCGCCGGGCATGAGCCGTTTGGCCAGCTCGCGTGTCGCGAAGACCACGCCGTCGAGGTTGGCGCCGACGATCCGCCGGTACTCGACCTCCGGGAGCTCCGCCACGTCCGGGTAGCCGATTCCGATCCCGGCGTTGAGGAAGGCGGCGTCGAACTCGCCTTCGAGCGACCGCCACGCGTTTGCGTCGGCGACGTCGAACTCCGGCAGGTCGAGCACGAGCGGGTCGTCGAGCAGCGCGCAGATCGCGCTCCCGATGCCGCCACGACCACCCGTCACGAGCGCCTTCACGGGACGAGCGCGACCTTCCCAACGCTGCGACGCGACTCGACGAGGGCGTGCGCGTCCTCGACCTCCGCGAGCGGGAACTCCGCGCCGACGAGCGGCCGGATCGTGCCCGCACGCCAGAGCTCGAGCAGCTCGCCCGTCGCGGCCGCGATCACATCCGGTGCATGGCGGAGCAGGCGGCCGATGTAGACGCCCTGCACCCCTACGTTCCGCCCCACGAGCTGTGCCGGCTGCAGCTCGGGCCAGAGCCCGCCCGCGTAGCCGATCGCCACGAGCTGGCCGAGCGGGCGGAGCCGCGGGACTGCCGCCTCGAACAGCTCGCCGCCGACCGGATCGATGACGACGTCGACGCGCAGGTCGTCGGGCAGCTCGTCGTAGACGTACGCCTCCTCGGCGCCGAGCTCGCGGCACACGTCGAGCTTCTCGGGCGAGCCCACGGCGGCGACGACACGTGCGCCGAGCGCGCGTGCGACCTGGATCGTCGCGGTCCCGACGCCGCCGGCAGCCGCGTGCACCAGGACGGTCGCGTTCTCACGGAGCCGCACCTGCCGGGTCAGCGGGACGTACGCGGTGAGGAAGGTGAGGATGAAGCCCGCACCCTCGGCGAACGTTGCGCCGTCCGGCAGCGGCACGAGCGAGGCCCGCGGGACGGCGGCGAGCTCGGCGTAGGCGCCTGCGGGAAGCATCGCCATCACGCGCGTCCCGTCCTCGAGCTCGCCGGCGAGCTCGACGCCGAGCACCGCCGGGAACTCCGGCATCTGCGGATACCGGCCACGCCGGATCAGGACGTCGAGGAAGTTGATCCCGGCCGCGCGCACGCGCACGACGGCCTCGCCCTCACCGGGTGCCGGGTCGGCGACGTCGCGCAGCTCGAACGGCGCGTCGACCGCCGGCAGAACGGCCGCTCTCAAGAGGTCCGGGCCGGCTGGATCTGGGCCGGCTGGCCGGCGAACTGGTCGCGCAGCGCGGTCTTGCGGAACTTGCCGACACTCGTCTTCGGGATCTCGGCCACGAACTCGATCCGCTCGGGCAGCCACCACTTCGCGAACTGCGGGGCGAGGAACTCGCGTAGCTCGTCGGCCGTCGCGGAAGCGCCCTCGTGCAGCACGCACGCCGCGAGCGGCCGCTCGCCCCACCTGTCGTCGGGCACGGCGATCACGGCCGCCTCGGCGACCGCGGGATGCGCCATGAGCGCGTTCTCGAGCTCCACCGACGAGATCCACTCGCCGCCCGACTTGATCACGTCCTTCGAGCGGTCCTTGATCTGGATGAAGCCGCGGGGATGGATCGAGACGATGTCGCCGGTGCGGAACCAGCCGTCCTCGCTCCAGCGGTCGGCCGTGCCAGGCGCATCGAAGTAACTTGCGGCGACCCACGGGCCGCGCACCTCGAGCTCGCCCATCGACTCTCCGTCCCACGGCACGTCCTCGTCGCCTGCGCGCACGCGGATCTCGACGAATGGAAGCGGGAAGCCGACCATCGCCTGGAAGTCCCAGCGCGTCTCGGCGTCCGCCTCGGCGAGGTCGTACGGAAGCACGGCCGTGGAGGCGACCGGGGACGTCTCGGTCATCCCCCAGCCCTGGCAGATGCGGATGCCGTGCCGCTCCTCGAAGGCGGCGATCATCGCCCGCGGCACCGCTGCCCCGCCGACGAGCATCGCCTTCATCGCGGACAGGTCCCAGTGGCCGGGCTCGGCGTCGAGCCGGGCGAGGATCCCCATCCAGATCGTCGGCACGCCCGCCGCCCACGAGACCCGCTCGTGCTCCATGTTCTCGAGCAGGCTGTCGGGATCGAGATGCGGGCCGGGATAGACGAGCCGCGCGCCCTGCATCGTCGCGAGGTAGGGGTAGCCCCAGGCGTTCGCGTGGAACATCGGCACCACCGGCATCACGGCGTCGTCCACGCCGAAGCCGAGACCGAGCGGGTTGTTCGCGCCGACTCCCAGCGCGTGCAGGACGGACGAGCGGTGCGAGTAGACGACGCCACGCGGCCGGCCGGTCGTGCCGCTCGTGTAACACATGGCCGCCGCTTCGCGCTCGTCGAGCTCCGGATCCTCCCACTCGTCGGGATCGGCGGTGGCGAGCAGCTCCTCGTAGGAATCCTCGACCACCCAGACGTGCTCGATCTGCGTTCCTTCCCGGAACTGGTCGAGGAGCGGCAGGAGCGCGCGGTCGACGATTATGGCGCGGTCGCCGGCGTGATTGGCGATGTAGTTGAGGTCGTTGGGGTGGAGGCGGAGGTTGAGGGTGTGGAGGACAAAGCCGCCGCACGGGACGCCGAAGTACGCCTCGTGGTGCTGGTAGTGGTTCCAGCAGAGCGTCGCCACCCGGTCGCCGCGCTCGAGACCGGCCTTGCGCAGCGCCACGGCGAGCTGCCGTGCCCGGCGCAGCGTCTCCCCGTGGGTCGTGCGGTGAAAGCTCTTGTCGGGCAGGCGCGTGACGATCTCGCCCTCGCCGAAGAACGTCTCCGCCCGGCGCAGCAGGTGCGTCAGCGTGAGCGGGAAGTCCATCATCAGGCCTTCCATCAGTCCATTCTCCTATGCGAGGAGAGCGTCTGCGACTTCGAGCCGCAGCTTCGCCGGGCGGGCGCCGAACCCCTCGAGCCAGATCGCGCGCTTGTAGAAGTGGTGCAGCGGGTGCTCCCAGGTGAAGCCGATGCCGCCGTGCGCCTGGATCGAGCGCTCGCACGCGGCGACCGCAGCCTCGGTCGCGAACGCCTTGGCGGCGGCGGCCGCAAGCGGTGCGCGGTCATCCTCCTCGGCGACGCACCACGTGGCCCAGTAGACGAGCGAACGCGCCAGCTCGACGTCGGTGTACGTCTGTGCAAGCGGATGGGACACCGCCTGGTAGGTGCCGATCGGCTTGCCGAACTGGACGCGGGTCCTCGCGTGCTCGACGCCGAGGTCGAGGGCGCGCTGCGCGACGCCGAGCGCCTCCGCCGCGGCGGCCGCGCGGAAGCGCGGCGTCTCGTCCGCGATCCGCGACTGCATTCGGGTGGGATCGACAGTGGCCGCATCGCCGCCGCCCGCTAGCGACACGACGTGCCCGAGGTAGAAGCCCGGGTAGCAGACGTAGCCCATCTCCTCGAGCAGCAGCGCCTCCTCGACGAAACCGAGCCCGGCCTCCGCGACGTCGAGCCAACCGAGCTCCTCGAGCTCTCCCCAGCGGTCGTCCTGGTGCTCCCAGTCGCGGTCGAGCGGAAAGCGGTCGGCGAGCCACGCGTGTGCCGCTTCCTTCAGCTCAACTTGCTCGTCCGACAGCGCGAAATCCATCAGCGCGACCTCGGAAGGCCGAGCACGCGCTCGGCGATGATGTTGCGGAGCACCTCGGAGGTGCCTGCCTCGATCGTGTTGCCGCGGCTGCGGAGCTGCTGGTGGTTCCACCAGCCGTCGTCGAGGATGCCGTCCGGTCCTCGCAGGTCGCGCGCAAGCTTCGTCAGCCGCTGGTTCGCTTCCGACCAGCGCAGCTTCACGGCCGAGCCCTCGGGGCCGGGGACGCCGGTGCGCTCATAGGTGCCCAGAGCGCGATAGTTCGTGAAGCGGAGCGCCTGCAGTTCGATCCACTCGCGTGCGAGCGCGTCGCGCACGAGGGGCCCGGGGTCCTGCTCGGATGCCTCCTCCAGCAGCCGCCCGAACAGCGCGTCGAGCGTCGCTGTGAGGGCGAAGCCGAGCGTCGCGCGCTCGTGCAGGAGCGTCGTCATCGCCACCTGCCAGCCCTCGTCCTCGTCGCCCAGACGGTTCTCGACGGGGACCTCGACGTCGCTGAAGAAGATCTCGTTGAACTCGGCCTCGCCGGTGATCTGCCTCAGCGGCCGCACCTCGACGCCGGGCGCGTGCATGTCGACGACGAGGTAGGTGAGGTTCTGGTACCGCGGCGCCTCCGGATCGCTCTGCGTGACGAGGATGCAGAAGTCGGCGATGTGCGCGAACGACGACCACACCTTCTGGCCGTTGACGACGTAGGCGTCGCCTCGGCGCTCGGCGCGGGTGCGTGCGGCAGCGAGGTCCGAGCCCGCGTCCGGCTCGGAGAAGCCCTGGCACCAGATCTCGTCGGCCGAGAGGATCGGCTGCAGGTAGCGCGCCTTCTGTTCCTCCGTGCCGTGCGCGACGATCGTCGGGCCGGCCATGCCGAGGCCGATCACGCCGACGTGGGCCGGAGCCTGCGCTGCGGCGAGCTCCTCGTAGAGCATCGCCTGGAAGCTGTGGGGCGCACCCGCCCCGCCGTACTCCTTCGGCCAGGTCAGTCCGGCGTAGCCGGCCTCGTACAGCTTGCGGCTCCACTCGCGGACGAACGGATCCTCGAACCGCTGCGCGCCGCCGCGGCCGCCGCGCTTCTCCGCGGGAAGGTTCGCCTCGAGCCAGGCGCGCACCCCAGCCCGGAACTGCGCCTCCTCGGGCGTGTCGCGTAGGTCCATCGCGAGAGCTTACGCCGACGCCGCAGCCGGAACGAGCTCGCCCTGCCGTCGATGAGGCGGTTCGGTGACGACGCGCCGCCGTCGCATCGGCAGCAGCGTCACCGATCCGATGATCAGCGCGACCCCGAGCCATTGCGTTCCGGTCAGATGCTGGCCGTACGCGTAGATCCCTGCGACGATCGCGACCGCCGGATACGTCAGCTCGGCGAGCGATGCGACCATCGCCGGAGTCCGCTGCAGCCCGTAGTAATAGAGCCCGAGCGCCAACAGCCCGGTGACGAGCGCGAGGTAGAGGATCAGGGCGGTGTCGTGGCCGCTCGAGTACGCGGGCTGGTGCATTACGAGCAATGCGAGCGAGCTTGCGATCAGCCCGAAGAAGAAGCGGAGCGAGAGGACGTGCTGAAACTCGAGCTCACGCGAGAGATAGCGGCCGAGCACCGTCCCGAGAGCCCACAGCACGGCCGCGCCGGTTGCCTCGGCGACCACGACGAGCCCCTTCGCCGACGGCGCGAGCGGATGCGCCTGGTTGACGAGCCAGAAGCCGGCGACCGCGGGAAGGAAGAACCACCAGAAGCCCGTTCGCGGCCGCTCGCCGAGCACGAGCGCGGCCGCGCCGATGGCGATCAACGGCTGGATCTTCTGGATCACGACCGGCGTGATGTAGTCGGAGTGGCCGATCAGCGCGTCCGTGAAGAGGATCGTGGCGACGGCCGACGCTCCGGCGCCGACGACGACCGCGGCCGCGACATAGCTCCGTCCGGCGCGCACCACCGAGCGCAGCGCGGGCAGGAGGAACGGCAGCGTGCACAGCACGAGGATCACGTGCTCGCCGAACACGATCGTCGTCGCGGACGTCGTCTGGCCCATCGTCTTGCGGATGATCGGATCCGTGCCCCACAATGCCGCGGCGACCGCGATCAGGGCGACGCCGGGTACCCGCGCAAGCCTCATGGCCGTTCGAAGCGTAGAAGATCGTCCACGGTCTCCCGAGCGCGGATGAGCCGCTCCTCGCCCTCCGCCACGAGCACGACGGCCGGGCGCGGGACGCCGTTGTACGTCGAGCCGAGCGCGAGCGTGTAGGCGCCGGTCGCCGGCACCGCGAGCAGGTCGCCCGGACGCGGCTCGGGAAGCTCCGCCGCCTCGATCAGGACGTCGCCCGACTCGCAGTGTTTCCCTGCGATCCGGTAGACGCCGCTCGGTAGCTCATCCGCGCGGTTCGCGAGCAGCGCCTCGTAGCGGGCGCCGTAGAGCTGGGGGCGCGGGTTGTCCGACATGCCGCCGTCGATCGCCGCGTACGCCACGCCGCCCGAGTCCTTGACCGAGCCGACGCGGTAGAGCGTCACGCCGGCGCGGCCGACGAGCGAGCGTCCCGGCTCGAGGATGAGCGACACTCCTTGCGGGACCCGCTCGACGAGTGGGTGGATGAACTCGGCGACCGTGGGCAGCTCCTCGGCGCGGTTGTGCCGCACGCCGAGGCCGCCGCCGAGGTCGATGACACGCGGTTTCCAGCGCAGCCGCTCGAGGAACGCGAGCACCCGCTCGAGCGCGAGCACGCTCTCGTCGGGCCGCGCGAGCTGCGAGCCGACGTGCACGTGCACGCCCTCCACCTCGAGGCCGAGCTCGTGCGCGCGCTCGATCTCGCGCTCGGAAGCGTCGGGAGCGAGACCGAACTTCGACTCCGCGTGCGCCGTCTGGATCGAGCGGTGCGTCACTGCCTCTACGCCCGGCGTGAGACGCACGAGCACCCGCCGCACGCCCGCCGTCGCCGCCGCCGCCGCTTCGCCCGGTGCGTCGAGGACGACGAGAGCGTCCGCCTCCGCCGCCGCGCGCAGCTCCTCCTGCGTCTTGTTGTTGCCGTGGAAGACGATGCACTCGCCCGGGACGCCGGCGGCGCGGGCGAAGGCGAGCTCGCCGAGCGTCGAGACGTCGGCGCCGACGCCCTCCTCGGCCAGCAGCCGCAGCAGCGCGACATTCGCGAACGCCTTCGTCCCGTAGACGACGAGCGCGCCGGGCGCCGCCTCCCGGTAGGCACGGACCTGGCTCAGGATCGTGTCCGCGCAGTAGACGAGCAGCGGTGTCCCGTGCCGATCCGCCAGCTCGCTCGCGCGCAGACCGCCGAGCGTCAGCTCGCCGTTCTCGATCAGCGCCGTCTCGGGAAGGAGCTCGAGCACCTTGCTAGTATCGAGATCCCAATGCAGGAGCTGCTTCTTACCTAGTCCAGGGAGACACGCGCGGCCACGCTGCGCCAGCCTCCCCACGGCCTCTCTTCGGAGAGGCTTTTTCGTTCCAGAGGACGTCTTTCCCAATGACACCGAGATACGAGCCCCACGAGATCGAGACGAAATGGCAGCGCGTCTGGGAGGACGAGCGAGCCTTCAACGTCCCGAATCCGGCTCCCGGCGAACCGACCGCCGAGAACCACTGGTACCAGCTCGAGATGCTCCCGTATCCGTCGGGGCCGAGTCTCCACATGGGCCACGTCCTCAACTACACGATGGGCGACGTCCAGACCCACGTGCGGCGTCGCAGCGGCTGGCACGTCGTGCGACCGATGGGCTGGGACGCCTTCGGCCTCCCCGCGGAGAACGCGGCGATCCGCGAGGGCCGTCATCCGCGCGAGACGATCGAGCGCAACATCGAAACCATGCGTGCCCAGATGCAGCGCCTCGGCTGGGCGATCGACTGGGAGCGCGAGGTCTCGGCGCACCAGCCGACCTTCTACCGCTGGACGCAGTGGCTGTTCCAGCAGTTCGTCGCTCACGATCTCTGTTACCGCCACGAAGGACCGGTCAACTGGTGTCCCAACGACCAGACAGTGATCGCCAACGAGTACATCGTCGACGGGCACTGCGAGCGCTGCGGCGCCGAGGTCGAGCTGCGGAGCATGACGCAGTGGTACATGCGGACCACGGCCTACGCCGACGAGCTGCTCGAGTATCCGGGCGCCGACTGGCCGGAGAAGACGATGGCGATCCAGCGCAACTGGATCGGCCGTTCCGAGGGCGCCGAGATCCTCTTCCGCGTCGAGGAGATCGACGAGGACATCGCCGTCTTCACGACCCGCGCCGACACGCTCTACGGAGCGACGTTCTTCGTCGTCGCGCCGGAGCATCCGTTCGTCGCCGAGCATGCAAGCGACGAGGCGAGGGAGTACGCGCGGCACGCCGGCGCCCGTCCCGTCGAGGAACGCGCGGCGGCGACGAAGAAGACCGGCGTCTTCACCGGTCTTCACGCGGTAAATCCGGTCAACGGCGAGCCCTTGCCGATCTGGGTCGCCGACTACGTCCTGATGGACTACGGGACCGGCGCCATCATGGCCGTCCCCGCGCACGACGAGCGCGACGGTGAGTTCGCCGAGACGTTCACCCTTCCCACCAGGATCGTGATCGACGAGGACGGGAAGCTCGTCAATTCCGGACGCTTCGACGGACTAGCGGCGGAGGAAGGCGCCCGTGCGATCGTCGCCGCTCTGGAGCAGGACGGGCGTGGCAAGGCGACCGTCAACTACCGCCTGCGCGACTGGAGCGTGTCGCGGCAGCGCTACTGGGGCTGCCCGATCCCCTTCATCCACTGCGAGAAGTGCGGCGTCGTCCCGGTGCCCGAAGACGAGCTGCCGGTGATCCTGCCCGACATCGAGGACTACGCCCCGAAGGGGAGGCCGCCGCTCGCCGCCAACGAGGAGTACATGGCGGTCGACTGCCCGCAATGCGGCGGCGCGGCTCGGCGTGACCCGGACACGATGGACACGTTCGTCGACTCCTCCTGGTACTTCCTGCGCTACATCGACTCGCACAACGACGAGGCGCCGTTCGACCGTTTCGTCGTCGACTACTGGCTGCCGGTCTCGCAGTACATCGGGGGGATCGACCACTCGACCGGACACCTGCTGTACTCGCGCTTCTTCGTCAAGGCGCTGAACGACTGGGGGATGCTCGGCTTCCGCGAGCCGTTCGCGCGCCTGTTCCACCAGGGCTGGGTGACGCTCGGCGGCACGAAGATGTCGAAGACGAAGGGGAACGTCGAGGGTCCGGACGCGGTCGTCGACGCGTACGGCGCGGACGCGGTGCGGCTCTACATCCTCTTCATGGGGCCTGCCGACCAGGACATGGAGTGGACGCCGGAGGGCGTCGAAGGCATCGTCCGCTTCCTGCGCCGGCTGTGGCGCGTCGTGCACGAGGTCGTGGAGGCCGCTCCGTCCTCCGGCGTGACCGAGGGCGCGCTGGCGCGGAAGGCGAACGAGACGATCGCGCGCGTGACCGACGACGTCCTGCGCCGCTTCCAGTTCCACACGCCGATCGCGGCCCTGATGGAGCTGTTGAACGAACTGGGCGGAGCGATCGCCGCGCCGGACGCGCGGTTCGCGGCCGAGACGGCCGTCTCGCTGATCCAGCCGTACGCCCCGCATGTCGCCGAGGAGCTGTGGACCGTGCTCGGCCACGAACGGCTCTGGGAGGAGCCGTGGCCGGAGGCCGACGAGTCGCAGCTCGTGCGCGAGACGTTCGAGCTCGTCGTGCAGGTCAACGGCAAGGTGCGCGACCGGTTCGAGGTGGAGGCGGCCCTGAGCGAGGACGAGCTCGTCGCGCGGGCGCGCGAGAGCGAGCGCGTGCGTGGCTATCTGGACGGCAGCGAGCCGCGCAAGACGATCGTCGTCCCCAGGAAGCTCGTCAACTTCGTGGTCTAACTGTCCCGTTCCCTCGGCTCGGGCCGGTCGACGCTCCAGTGGCGGCCGACGGCCGCGTACCAGCGCACGACGCCGTCCTCGGTCTCGTGCGGGGAGAGCATGAAGCGGCTGATCATGCGCTGGCCGCCCTCGAAGTCGCCGTAGAGGATGTCGACTCCGATGCGCTGCGGCGCCTCGACCGCCTGGCGCGCGGCGCGGTAGGCGTCGCTCGCGGAGTCGCGGAACGACCCTTGCCAGAAGCCGACATCACCGGGGGCGACGTAGAGGTCACGAGTGAGGGTGATGAAGTCCTCGAGCGGCGGCGGAGTGACGTGTGCGCCGCGCTCGAGCGGGAGCTCCGGCAGGAGATGCCAGCCGTGGAGCACGGCGATACCGGTGCCGACGTTGCGGATGTCTATGACGAAATAGACAGCGGCGTCTCTCGCTTCCGCGACGCCCTGGCCGCCGGGGACGCTGAACCAGACGTCGTCCTGAAAGCCGACCTTGACGGCCGGATCCTCGGCCCGCGCCGGCACGAGCAGAGGACGCTGTCCGGCGAGCAGCGACTGCTCGGCGACGCGCGCCGCCCGGTTGGCGGAGCGGACGGACGCCACGGTTACGCCTGCGAGCACGAGCGTCCCACCCGCCGAAGCGAGAGCGGAGATCGTCACCCAGTCGGCCACGGCGCGAGTTTACGGAGCCGCGAGGAAGCTGATGCACACGCGGCACGGGCGCGTTGTCACGATGGACGACATGGACGTCCGGGTCTCGGCTCTGTCGCGACGGCAGCTCATCGGTGCCGCGGCGGCGGGCGTCGTCTTGCTGTTGCTCCTGATCCGGCACCTGGACGGCGGTGGAAGCTCGGCGCCGGCGGTCACGCCCCTGCAGGCTCCGGTGAGACCGAAGGCGGCGCCCGCGAAGCTGCTCGTCGTCGACGTCGCCGGCGCGGTGCGGCACCCGGGTCTCTACCGGCTGCGGTCGGGCTCGCGCATCGACGACGCGATCGCATCCGCGGGCGGAGCGACGGCGAAGGCCGAGCTCGACACGGTCAACCTTGCCGCGCCTGTCGCCGACGGCGAGCAGGTCGTCGTCCCCGGACGCGGCGTGGCGGGCGTCGCGGCGGCGAGCCTCCCCGCGGCTGGCTCGTCGCCGACCGCCCCGCTCGACCTCAACTCGGCGACGCTGGAGCAACTCGAGAACCTGCCTGGGATCGGCCCGGTGACGGCCCAGAAGATTCTCGACTACCGCCAGCAGCACGGCGCCTTTCACTCGGTCGCGGAGCTTCAGGGCGTCCCGGGCATCGGCCCCGCGCACATGGCGCAGCTGAAGGGATTGGTGATCCCGTGACGTGACGGTGCGCCTCCCGCACGCCTTCGTCGGCGCCCTCTGCCTCGGCTTCGTGCTCGCGAACCTCGGACGTCCCGCGCCGCTACACGCGCTGGTCGGCGCGAGCCTCCTCGGCGCGCTTGCACTGGCCACAAGCAGCACGCGCGTGCGCTGGGCGCTGCTCGCGTCGGCGCTCGTGGCTCTCGCGTGGGCGTGGGGGAGTCTGCGGCTCTCTCAGCTCGACCGCAGCGCGCTCGCGTCGAGGATCGGGACCGCCGAGCGGGCCGATGTCGAGGTGGTCGAAGCCGCCGCGCCCGGGGAGCTTCGACCAGCGGATGAAGGCGGTCGTGCTCCGCTGGGGGTCGCTGCGTCTCCACGAGCCGGTCCTGCTCGAGCTCCCACTTGGCCGGGCGCCGCCGGAGGGTGCGCTTCTCAAGCTGGTGGGCGAGCTGCGCGCTCCCCCCGGACCGTCGAACGGCTTCGACGAGGCGACGTGGCTACGCCGGCAGGGGATCCATGCGGTCCTGCGTGGACAGTCGTGGCGGATCGTCGGGCGCCGTGGCGGTGTCTCCGGCGTCGGCGACCGCGTCGGCCGCTGGCTCAGCGGCGACTCGACGCTCGGCCTGAAGGGCGAGCGACGCGATGTGATCGAGGCGATCGTGCTCGGCCGCTCCTTCGGCGTCGATCAAGGGCTGCTCGACGACTTCCGAGCGACGGGTCTCTACCACTGCCTCGCCGTGGACGGGCTGAAAGTCGCTGCCGTTGGGGGCGGCGTCGCGGCTGTCACCCTCTTTCTCGGCCTCGGGATCTATGTCGCACAGACCGCCGCCTTGCTCACGGTGGCCGCCTACGCTCTCGCCGTCGGGGTTCATCCATCCGTGGTGCGCGCGGCACTCGCCGCCGGCCTGGGCTCGCTTGCCTGGCTCGCGGGACGTGAGCGCGACCGCTGGCAGGCGCTGGTCGTCGGCGCCGCGGTGCTTCTCGGCTGGAACCCGTACGCGCTCTTCGACGCCGGCTTCCAGCTCTCGTTCGCCGCCGTCGCGTCGATCTTCGTCGTCACGCCTCGCGTCGTCCGGGCGCTCGAGGGATACCCGGTCTCGCACGAGCTCGCGCAGCTGATCGGCGTCTCGACTGCCTGCGGTCTTGCGACGGCCCCGGTCACGTGGTTCCAGTTCCATCAGATCTCGGTCGTCACCATCCCGGCCAACGTCGTCGCCGTCCCGGTCGTCGTCGAGGTGCTCTGCCTGGCGCTCCTGACCGCGGTGGTCGCGCCGATCGCTCCGTCGGTGGCGGCCGCGATGGCGCAGCTGAACGGCTGGGGCGCGTGGTTCGTGGCTCTCTGCGCCCGTGCGTTTGCGCGCGTCCCCGGCGCGCAGATCACGTCGCCTCGAATCGCCGCTGCGCTGGGCCTGGGAGCAGTCGGGGCGGCAGCCTATGCTTGGCGGCGTGGCGAGCGAGCGCGAGTTGAAGCCGGTCTACCTCCTGACGGGGAGCGACCGGCCGAAGATCGCGCTCGCGCTCCAGCGCCTGCGAGGCCGGATCGGTGAGGACGCAACCGAGCAGCTCCACGCCGGGGAGGCATCGGCCGAGGACGCGATCGCCGCCTGCAACGCTCTCGGCCTGTTCGGTGGGGAGGTGCGACTCGTCGTGGTCGACGGTGTCGAGACCTGGAAGGCGGCCGACGTGAAGGAGCTCGAGGCGTATCTCTCGGCTCCCGCGCCGACTACCGTCCTCGCCCTCGTCGGCGATGGAGTCAAGCGCGACTCCGCGCTCGCCAAGGCGGTCGGCAAGAAGGGCCAGGTGCTTGCGTACGACGTTTCGAAGAAGCAACTTCCCGAGTGGGTGGGGGAGCAGTTTGCGCGCCTCGGCGCGTCGGCGGACCGCGAGGCGTGTCGCGCCCTCGTCGAGGCCGTCGGGGACGACGTCGGCGATCTCGCCTCCGAGATCCAGAAGCTGGCGACCTGGGCCAACGGTGAGCAGATCACCCGCACCACCGTCGAGCAGCTCGCCGTCGGGCGGGCCGAGACGCCGATCTTCGCGGTCACCGACGCCTGGGGACGGCGAGACGTCGCCGCGACCCTGCGCGCGGCAGAGTCGCTGCTCGATCGCTCGCATCGGGCGCGCTCGGGCGAGTTGATCCGGCTCGTCGCCTCGCTCGTCGGACACGTAGGCCGGGTACGGAAGGCCTCTCGCCTCGCGGACGAGGGCGTTCGCTCGAGCGAGATCGCGAGCCGGCTGAAGATGCATCCGTTCGTCGCCGAGAAGGCGACGAAGCAGGCGGCCAACTTCTCTCCTGACGAGCTCGCACAGGCGACGGTCCGGCTGGCCGAGCTCGACGCGGGAGCGAAGGGCGGCTCGCGCCTACCGCCCGAGCTTCAGCTCGAGCGCACGCTCGTCGAGATCACTCGGCGCTCCGAGTAGCGAGCGAGAGCTACTTCGTCGCGTTCGCGCCTGCGGCGAGCTTCGCTGCCTGCGACTTGCGCCGCGCGACGGTGTTCCGGTGGAGTGCGCCGCTCGCCGCGGCCCGGTCGAGCCATTGGACGAGCTCGCGGTGCCGCGTCTGGGTCTCCTCGGCGTCGCCGTCTGCTACCGCCTCGTTGAGGCGGCGCATGAGCGTCTTCGCGGTCGAGCGCCAGCGGAGGTTCTCCTGCCGCTGCCGCGCCGCCTGACGAACGCGCTTCTCTTGCTGCTTGATGTTCGGCATCTCGGAAAGATGCCCGCGACTCGCGGGCCGGGCGATGGTAGCAACCCCGCTCCCTATGCTGCCCTCGTGGAGGACGCCGAGCGGCAGCGGCACGAGCGGCGGCTGGCGCGCGACCGCCGCCGCCGCGAGGAAGGCAAGCCGACGTACTTCGAGAGCGAGGCGACGCTCGACGCGCCGCCGATCAACGAGGATCCGGCCGAGCGGTCGACGTCGATCCTGCTCCCGCGGCGCGACCCCGACCGCGGCGAGCTGATCGAGCTCGAGGCGCAGGCTCTCGGCGCCGAGGGGCAGGCGGTGCCGTTCGCGGTCACCGCTCCGGTCTCCGTCCCCGCGGGGGAGCACGAGGAGGTCGGGCACGGGCTCGCGCGCTCCGGCGTCATCTTCGCCGTGGCGACCGGTGTCTCACGCGTGGTCGGCCTGGCGCGGGAGATCGCGCAGGCAGCCGTCTTCGGTATCACCGGCCCGGTCAATGCGTTCGAGATCGCATTCCTGATCCCGAACACCGTGCAGTCGCTCTTCGCCGGCTCCGCGCTCTCTGCCGCGTTCGTCCCGGTCTTCAGCGAGCTGCTCGTCAAGGGGGAGCGGAAACGCGCCTGGAGAGTCGCCTCCACGCTCTTCTGGCTGATGCTGGTCGTGGTCGGTGGCCTCACGGCACTCTTCGTCGTGATCTCGCCGCTGGTGATGGCGGTCTTCGGCTACGGGCCGCACGACAAGTACGGGATGATCGCGGCGCGCCTCGCTCGCATCCTCTTCCCGCTGGTTCTCATCCTCGGGCTGACCGGGATCGTGGTGGGGATCCTCAACAGCTACGACCACTTCACCGTTCCTGCGCTGAGCCCGATTCTGTGGAACCTGATCATCCTCCTCGGCCTCGGGCTCGGCGTACGGACCACGAGCTCCGAATCGACGCAGCTCTACATCTACGCGGTCGCGATTCTCCTGGCGACGATCGCGCAGTTCCTGCTGCCGCTGCCCTGGTTGCGCGGGCTCGACGGCCACTTACACATGGTGATCGACATCCACGACCCGGCCGTCAAGCGGACGTTGACGCTGATGGTGCCGGTCACCATCGGACTCGGCCTGATCAACATCAACGCGGTCGTCGACCAGCTGTTCGCGACCCACTACCTCGACCCGTACAAGGCGCCGGCGACGATCGTGCGGGCGTTCCGGCTCTACATGCTTCCCCAGGGCGTGTTCTCGGTCGCGGTTGCGACCGTCCTCTTTCCGCTTCTGTCACGGCACGCTGCGCGCGCCGACTGGAACGGGTTCCGCCACACGGTGAGCACGGGGCTCAGGTTGATCTGCTTCCTGCTCATTCCGGCCAGCGTGGTGTTCGCGGTGCTCGCGACGCCGATCGTGCGGCTGCTCTACCAGCACGGGCACTTCGACGCGACCGATACCAAGAACGTCGCCGCCTCCCTGGCCGCATTCGCGCTGGGGCTCACGTTCAACGGGACGATGCTGATGCTCAACCGCGGGTTCTTCTCGCTCCAGTCGCCGTGGATCCCGAGCTGGGTCGCGCTCGGGAACCTCGGTCTGAACGCGCTCCTCGACGCCGTGTTCTACCGGTTCGGAATCTGGGGGATCCCGTTCTCCACCTCGCTCGTGAACATCGCCGGCACGGCGGCTCTCCTCTATTTCTTCCGGCGGCGAATGGGCGGGTTCGGGCTCAGAGAGACGGCGCGTAGCTTCGTCCTGGTCTGCGTGGCCTCGGCCGTGCTCGCGGTAGTCGGATGGGGCATCTGGCACCTGCTCGACGCGGGACTCGGCCAGTCGCTGCCGGCACAGATCGTCTCGCTCGGCATCGGGCTCACGATCGGCTTCGCTGCCTTTCTCGGGATGTGCCGCCTGTTGCGCGTGCGGGAGCTGGACACACTGTTGCGGTTGCGGCATACGCGCGTTCTGACCTCCTGAGCACGCCCGTGGGGCTGGACGGACGCCGAGTACCATCGCCGACGCAATGGACCAGACCCGCATCCGCAACTTTTCGATCATCGCGCACATCGATCACGGCAAGTCGACGCTGGCCGACCGGATCCTCGAGCTGACCGAGGCCGTCTCGGCGCGCGACATGCGGGCGCAGGTGCTCGACTCGATGGAGCTCGAGCGGGAACGCGGGATCACGATCAAGGCCCAGGCCGTCCGCGTCACCTGGAAGGGCCACGAGCTCAACCTCATCGACACGCCCGGGCACGTCGACTTCACGTACGAGGTCTCGCGCTCGCTCCAGGCGTGCGAGGGAGCGCTCCTCGTCGTCGACGCGGCGCAGGGCATCGAGGCGCAGACGCTCGCCAACGCCTACCTGGCGATCGAGAACGGGCTCGAGATCGTCCCTGTCGCGAACAAGATCGACCTGCCCGCGGCCGATCCGGACGGGACGGCTCTCGAGGTCGCCGACCTGCTCGGAGACGACCCGGCCAACGTCCTTCGTATCTCCGCGAAGACGGGGGACGGCATCGCCGACGTCCTCGACGCGATCGTCGAGCGTGTGCCGCCGCCGGAAGGCGATCTCGCCGCGCCGGCCCGCGCGCTCGTCTTCGACTCCTCCTACGACCAGTACCGCGGCGTCGTCGCCTTCGTGCGCGTCGTCGACGGCGTCTTCTCGACGCGTGAAACGTTGCGGACGATGGCCACGGATACGCGCTTCGACGCGGAGGAGCTCGGCGTCTTCTCTCCGGCCATGACGCCGGTCGAGCAGCTCACGGCGGGCGAGGTCGGGTACGTCGTCACGGGGCTGAAGGACGTCTCGCGGCTGCGGGTCGGCGACACGCTCACCTCGGTCCGCGAGGCGGCCGCCGCGGCGCTTCCCGGCTACAAGGACGTCAAGCCGATGGTCTTCGCGGGGCTCTTCCCGACCGATTCGGACGACTACCCGGAACTCCGCGACGCTCTCGAGCGCCTCAAGCTCAACGACGCGGCGCTCGTCTACGAGCCGGAGACCTCGCAGGCGCTCGGCTTCGGCTTCCGCTGCGGCTTCCTGGGGCTCCTGCACATGGAGATCGTGCGCGAGCGCCTGGAGCGCGAGTTCGACCTCGACCTGCTCGTGACGGCGCCGAGCGTCGCGTACCGCGTGCAGGAGAAGAACGGAGGCTGGGTCGAGGTGCACAACCCCGCCGAGTTCCCACGCGAGGTCGAGGAGGTCGAGGAGCCGTACGTCGCCGCCTCGATCATCGTCCCGAAGGAGCACGTCGGCGCGGTGATGGAGCTGAACAACGACCGCCGCGGCACGTTCGGGAAGCTCGAGTACCTCTCGCCCGAGCGTGTCCACCTCACGTACGAGCTCCCGCTCGCCGAGATCGTCCTCGACTACTACGACCAGCTCAAGTCGCGCACGCGCGGCTACGCGTCCTTCGACTACGACCTCGCCGGGTTCAAGCCGGGCGCGCTCGTCCGCGTCGACGTGCTCGTCGGCGGTGAGCCGGTCGACGCTCTGTCGCTCGTCGTTCACCGCGACTTCGCATACGACCGGGGCAGGCTGCTCGTGGACAAGCTGCGGGAGGAGATCCCGCGCCAGATGTTCGACATCCCGATCCAGGCCGCAATCGGGTCGCGCGTCATCGCCCGCGAGACGGTGAAGGCCAAGCGGAAGGACGTGCTCGCCAAGTGCTACGGCGGCGACATCACGCGCAAGCGAAAGCTGCTCGAGAAGCAGAAGGCGGGCAAGAAGCGGATGAAGCAGGTCGGCGCAGTCGAGGTTCCGCAGGAGGCGTTCCTCGCCGTCCTCAACATCGGCCAGGGAGGCAAGGGCTGATGGCGCACGAGATCCGGCACCTCTATGTCCACCTCCCGTTCTGCGCTCACCGCTGCGGCTACTGCGACTTCGTGACGGCGACAGGACGCGGCCACCTGCACGGGCCGTATGTCGACGCCCTCCTGCGCGAGCTCGACGGGGAGCACGACGGCTCCCCGGTCGAGACGATCTTCCTCGGCGGCGGTACGCCGACGTTCACCGCATTGCCCGAGTTGCTGCGAGTGCTGCGCGCGCTTCCGCCCACGCGCGAGCTGACGGTGGAGGCGAATCCCGAGACCGTCACGCCCGACCTCGCTCTCGAGCTCCGCGGTGCCGGTGTCAACCGGGTTTCGCTCGGCGCGCAGACGTTCCAGCCCCATCTCCTGGACGTGCTCGAGCGGCGCGCGACGTCGGCGGACGTCGACCGAGCGTTCGGCCACCTCCGCGACGCCGGGTTCGACAACGTCTCGCTCGACCTCATCTACGGCATCCCGGGCCAGACACCGGACGGGCTCGCCGCAGACCTGGCCCACGCCGTCGCCCTCGGACCGGAGCACATCAGCGCCTACGAGCTCGAGGCGAAGCCGGGCACGCGGTTCACCATCGCGCACGGTGCCGAGCTCGAGCGACAAGCGGAGCAGATGGAGGACTACTTCGAGCGCGTCGTCGCGACCCTCACCGCCGCCGGATACCGGTGGTACGAGACCGCCAATTTCTGCCGGGACGGCAAGCGCGCCGAGCACAACCTCGGCTATTGGCTCGGACGCGACTATCTCGGCATCGGCGTCGGAGCGGTGTCGACCCTCGGTGGCGAGAGACGGCGCAATACGCCGAAGCTGACCCGCTACCTCCAGGGGCACTACGACCGCGAGATCGAGCTCCTGGACGAGGAGACGCGGGCGCGCGAACGCGTGATGCTCGGCCTCCGGCTCGACGAGCCGCTACCGGTCGGCGGGCTCCGCTCCGCTCTCGACGCAGAAGGTCTCGCGCGAGCCGAGCAGCTGGGCCTCGCCGTCGACGCCGGCGAGACTCTCGCGCTCACCCGGCGCGGCCGCTTCCTCGGCGGCGGCGTGACAGCCGAGATCGTCGCCTGAGCACCGGCTAAAATCTCCTGCAAATGCAGGAAACGGTGCAACTGAGCGAGCGGCAGCAGGCAGTCCTGCGCCGGATCGTCGAGGAGTTCGTCGGTACCGGGCAGCCGGTCGGATCGAAGACGCTCGTCGAGCGTTCGGACCTGCGCGTCTCGCCGTCGACCGTCCGCTCTGAGCTCGCGGAGCTCGAGAACCTCGGGCTGCTCACGCATCCGCACACGTCGGCGGGACGCGTGCCGACCGAGCGCGGTTACCGCTACTACGCGGACGAGCTGCTCGGCCGGCTCGAGCCGCAGCCTGCGGCCTTCCCGCTCGATCTCACCTCGACGAGCACCGAGATCGAGTCGGCGCTGCAGGCGACGACCGAGATGCTGTCGCAGGTGACGCGCCTGCTCGCGCTCGTCTCGGCGCCGCCGCTCGAGGCCACGCATGTGCGGCACGTCGAGGTTCTGCTCCTGCAGCCGCAGCTCGTGATGGTCGTCGTCATCACGTCTGCGGGCGGTGTGTCGAAGCGGCTCTTCCACTTCGACGAGCCGGTCGACGCCGGGCTGGCTCAGTGGGCGAGCGACTACCTCAACGAGGCCGTCTCCGGGCTGCAGCTCGGCACGGGCCTTCTGCGGCGGCGCTTCGAGGATCCAGGCCTCGGTCCCGCCGAGCACGCCTTCCTCGCTGCGCTCCGGCCCGCCTTCATGGAGCTCGAGTCCGCCGAGCAGCGCCTCTACGTCGGCGGCGCCGCCGACCTCCTGGGCGAGGTTCGCGCGGAGGAGCTCGACGCCTACCGAAGCCTGTTCGAGCTCGTCGAGCGCCGGGCGGACCTGATCGACGTGCTCGGGCAGCCGAGCGGGCCCGCAGCGCCCGTTCGTCCGCCTCGGGCACGAGCTCGCACACCCGGCCCTCGTCGAGATCGCGCTCGTCGGCGCGTGCTACGGGCTCGTCCATCGGGCGCTCGGCGCGGTCAGCCTCGTCGGCCCGGTCCGGATGGACTACGAGAAGGCGCTCGGGGCGGTGCGCTCGGCCGCGCTCGAGCTCTCGCGCTTCGTCGAGTCGATCTACGACGAGGCCTGACTCGTCCGTAGCGCAGGCTTCGGCGGCTGACGGCGACGCTAGATTCCGAACCGGTGGCGACCACGGACCGCGACTACTACGAACTGCTCGGAGTCGGGCGCGAGGCCAGCGAGGCGGAGATCAAGCAGCGCCTTCCGGCAGCTCGCGCGCGAGCTCCATCCCGACGTCTCGGATGCGCCCGACGCGCAGGAGCGGTTCCGCGAGGTCGTCGAGGCGTACGAGGTGCTCTCGAAGCGGGAGACGCGCGATCTCTACGACCGCTACGGCCACGCGGGTCTGCGCAGCGGGGGTTTCCAGGCGGGGCACGTCGATTTCGGCAACCTCGCCGACCTCTTCTCGGCGTTCTTCGGCGACGACGTCCTGTTCGGCGGCCGCGCCGGTGCCCGCGCGCGCGGTGCCGACCTCGCCGCGACCGTCGAGATCGACCTGGTCGAGGCGGCGCACGGGGTCACGCGCGAGGTGCCGTTCGAGGCGGCCGTGACCTGTGCGCACTGCGGGGGGGACGGCGCGGAACCGGGAACCGAGATCGCCACGTGTCCCACCTGCAACGGAAGCGGGCGGCTCCAGCAGGTGACGCGGAGCGTCTTCGGCGAGTTCGTCCGGACGCAGAACTGCCCGACGTGCGGCGGCACGGGCCGCCGGATCGAGCAGCCGTGCGCCGAGTGCCGCGGCGGGGGGCGCGTCGTCGAGGAGCGGACGGTCACGGTCGACATCCCGCCGGGCATCCACCACGGCCAGCAGATTCGTCTCGGCGGTGCCGGGCACGCCGGGGTTGTCGGCGGCCGGGCCGGGGATGCCTACGTCGAGGTGCGGATCCGGGCGCACGAGCGGTTCGTCCGCGAGGGAGACGACATCTACGCGACGGTCGGCGTGACCTTCACGCAGGCCGCGCTGGGTGCGACCGTTGCCGTTCCGACACTCGACGGCGAGGAGGAGCTCGAGCTGTCAGCGGGTACGCAGCCCGGCGAGATCGTCGTGCTGCGCGGCCGCGGCATGCCCGTGCTGCAGGGCCGAGGCCGCGGCGACCAGCGGATCCTCGTCAACGTGCTCGTACCACGGCGGCTGACCGACGAGCAGCGCCGCCTGCTGCGCGAGTTCGACGAGCACGCCGACGAGGCCACCTACGACAAGGCCGAAGGGCTCTTCGACAAGCTCAAGAGCGCGTTCCGCTGAACCGGTACGTCATCGTCGGCGGCGAGCCGGAGCTCGCGCTGCTGCTCCACATCTTCCCCGAGGGCGTCGAGGAACTCGACGGCGCGTACGCCGTCTACGCCGACGAGCCGCCGCTCGGGTTCGACGTCGTGACGGTCGAGGACGTGGCGGAGGGTTGGGAGGACGGCTGGCGCGCGTTCCACCACGGCGTTCGGGTCGGCCGTCTCTGGGTCGGGCCACCGTGGGAGGAGGCGCCCGCCGAGGCGATCGCGGTTGTCATCGATCCCGGCCGCGCCTTCGGCACCGGTGCCCACTCGACTACGCGGCTTTGTCTCGACCTGCTGCAGGAAGTCGAGCCGACGAGCCTGCTCGACGTCGGTTGCGGCTCCGGCGTCCTCTCAGTCGCCGCGGCGAAGCTCGGCTTCGCGCCCGTGTTTGCGATCGACGTCGACGACGTCGCCCTCGAGACGACCCGCGAGAACGCGGCGGCGAATGGCGTCTCGGTCGAGGTCGGCGCAGAGCTCCGACGGGCCGACCTCACCGTGATGAACATCGCACTCGACGTCGTCGAGCGCATGCTCCCGCGGCTTCCGGTCGAGCGGGCGATCACGTCGGGCTATCTGGAGCGGGACGTGCCGCAGGCCGGAGGCTGGCGCGCCGAGGCGAGGCGCGTCCGTGACAGCTGGGCCGCCGACCTGCTCGTGCGCGACTAGTCCTCTGGGAGCGCCCCGGGAGGACCGAGTAGCTCGATCCCGTACTCCGCTGCGGTGCCGCGAACTGCTCCGGGTCGAAGGGACGACCTGGCGGCGGCAGCTCCTCGGCGGGTGCCGGATCGGACACGGCGCGCACGAAGGAGTCGAACCGCGCCGGAGCGCAGAAGACAAGCCACCGCGCCGACAGCGATTCGACGCGATACGTGTGCGGGACGCCCCGCGAGGCCCGGAACGTCTCGCCGGTCGCGAGCGACACCTCGGTCCCGGGCAGGAACAGAGTGACCTCTCCGTCGAGGATGTGGAACACCTCGTCCTCCTCGTGGTGGACGTGCAGCGGCGGCATGTCGCCCTCCGGCTCGAGGGCCTCGGCCTCCTGCGCTCCACCCGACAGCCGGGCCGCACGACGCCGCGGACGCACTACGAGCTGACGGAGGAAGGCAGCGCGGCGCTGCAGGAGTGGCTGGGACGCCCGTCCTCGCTGCCACGGATCCAGCACGAGGCGCTTGTGCGCGTACTCGCCGCCGACCTGGGACGCGACGAGGACGTGCTCGAGAGCCTCGGCTCTCTGCGAGAGGACATCGCAGCGAAACGCGAGCTGCTCGAAGCGGCGAAGGAGCGCGCCGCCACGCTACCGCATCGCGAACGCCATCTCGGTCTCGTACACCGGTTGGGCGAGTTGCTCCTCGACGCGCACGAGCAGTGGCTCGACGAGGTGGAGCAGGAGCTCACCGACCCGTAGCTCATTACGATCGCGGGATGGCGAGCTTCTCCGTCCGTTTCCTCGGCTGCAAGGTCTCGCACGTCGACGCGCACGCGGTGCGCGAGCGGCTGCTTCTGGACGGACACGAGGAGCGCGACGGCGGCGCCGACGTGGCCGTCGTCAACACCTGCTGCGTCACCCACGAGGCGGTCGCGAAGTCGCGCAAGGAGGCCGCTCGCGCAGCGCGCACGCACCGGCGGGTCTACGTCACCGGCTGCGGCGCGAACCTCTCCGGCGACGCCTTCGCCGGCCTTCCGGAGAACGTCGTCGTCGTCGCGCGCCGGAGCGAGGAGACGCCGGAGTTCGTCGCGGGCGACGTCGGCGCGATCGGCTGCGTGCAGGCCGACGCGCGCCTCGACCGCGTTCGCGCGTTCGTCAAGGTGCAGGACGGCTGCTCGTTCTCGTGCCGCTTCTGCGTCATCCCGCTCGTTCGCGGCGCCTCCCGCAGCCGGGCGGCGGACGCCGTGCTCGCCGAGATCCGTCGCCGGGTCGAGCAGGGTCACCGTGAGGTCGTTCTCACCGGGATCAACCTCGGCTGCTACCGCGACCGGGCCGCGGGCTACCGCCTGCCGCGGCTCGTGCGGGAGGCGGGTGCAACCCCCGGGCTCGAGCGCCTCCGCCTCTCCTCGATCGAGATCAACCACGTCGACGACGAGCTCGTCCGGGCGCTGCGCGAGACGCCTACGGCGAGCCGCCACCTGCACGTCCCGCTCCAGTCGGGCGACGACTCCGTCCTGCACGCGATGGGACGCCGCTACTCGGTCGGCACCTACCTGCGCCGGCTCGAGCCGCTCCGCGGCGACTTCAACCTCACGAGCGACGTCATCGTCGGGTTTCCGTCCGAGGACGAGATCGCGTTCGAGAACACGCTTCGCGTCGTCGAGCAGGCTGGCGTGACCAAGGTGCACGTTTTTCCCTACTCGCCGCGCCCCGGTACCGGCACCGCTGCCGAGGATCCGGTTCCGCCGCAGGTGAAGAAGGAGCGGAGCGCGCGGCTGCGCACGGCGTCCCACGACGCCTGCCTCGCCCACTGGCGCTCGAAGGTCGGTCGCGACGATCGCGTCCTCGTCGACCGGCCGGGCCGCGGCTACGGCGACGACTACTCCCCGTGGCTGGTTCCGGCCTCGGCCCCCGTGGGCGAGCTGCTGGGCGTGCGCGGCAGCGCGGTCTCGGAGGATGGGATCCTGGCGGCGTGACCGACGACTGTCTCTTCTGCACGCTGTACCGCCACGGCGACCACGTCGCCACGACCGACGGCTTCGTCGCGATCCGCGACATCAACCCGCAGGCGCCCGTGCACCTGCTCGTCCTGCCCGAGCGGCACGTCGACTCGTTCCGCGAGATCTCGGAGTTTCCGCCCGACGAGACGAAGCGGATGCTCGAGTTCGTCGCCGACGTCGCCGCACGCGAGGGGTTGACGGATTACCGTGTCGCCGTCAACGTGGGCCCCACGGCGGGCCAGACGGTCTTCCATCTGCACTGGCACATCAAGGGCGGCTGGGCGTGAGCTTGATCGACGAGATCGACGACGAGCTGAAGGACGCGATGCGTGCGCGCGACGTCGAGCGCCGCGACACGCTGCGCCTGATCCTCAACGCGCTCAGGAACTCCGAGAAGGATCTGCAGCGCCCGCTCAGCGAGGAGGAGGAGCTGCAGGTGCTGCAGCGCGAGCGCAAGCGGCGCCTCGAGGCCGCAGAGGCGTTCCGCACGGGCGGCCGTGAGGAGCAGGCGGCGGCCGAGGAGCGCGAGCTCGAGGTGCTCGAGGAGTTCATGCCGGAGCCGCTCTCCGAGGACGAGATCGACGAGATCGTCGACGACGTCATCGCCGAGGTGGGCGCGACGAGCATGGCGGATCTCGGTCGCGTGATGGCCGACGTGATGCCGCAGATCGCCGGCCGCGCAGACGGCTCGCAGGTCAGTCAGATCGTCCGCGAAAAACTGGCTTAGGGAACGCGGCGGGCGCCGTCATAGCCGCCGAAGCCGGACATGCTGTCGATGCGGACGACGGAGCCCGTGTGCGGCGCGTCGACGAACTTGCCGCCGCCGATGTAGATCCCGACGTGCCCGAGGCCGTTGAAGAAGACGAGGTCGCCGGGCGCCGGTGACGAGACCGGCTCGGTCGCGTTCCACTGGGCCACGGTGTAGTGCGGGAGCGAGATCCCGAGCTGCGCGTAGACGTACATCACGAGACCGGAGCAGTCGAAGCCACCGCTCGGGCTCGCCCCGCCGTAGCGGTACGGGACGCCGAGGTACTGGAGTGCGATCGAGGCGGCCTGCGGATGGCCGGCGCCGCCGTTGCCGACCGGCGGCACGCTGACCGGCGGAGGCACGATCGGCGTGGTCGGCGTCGGCGTCGGCTGGGACGCGGCTGCAGCTGCGGCGGCTCGCTCTGCCGCCTTCCGCGCTGCGAGCTCCTGCCGTAGGCGTGCCAGCGCTGCGGCCCGCTGCGCCTGCTCCCTCTGGGCCTCCTGCGCCTGCAGGTTCTGGATCGTCGTGTGGATCGAGGCGAGCAACCGTCTCTGCTGCGCGAGCTCCGAGGAGACCTGCTGCGCCTTCGCCTGCTTCTCCCTCAGCGCTGCCTCGCGTGTCTGCTCGAGCTGTTTGAGCCGCAGCTCCCGGTGCTGCACGGCGTGCTCGAAGCTGAGCGCCTGCTGCCCGAGCGCCGCGTCCTGGTTCGAGAGCACCTGCGCGGACTCGGCGCGGTCGATGAGCTGCGAGAGGCTGTGCGCGCCGGCGATGACGTCGACCGTGCTCGGAGCACCGTTTACATAGAGGGAGTAGAGGCGCGCCATGAGCCGCTTCTGCGCGGCGTGGAAATTGCCGCGCGCCACGTGCAGCCGGTACTTGTTGCGCTTCAGGTCCTGCTTGGTGAGCCCGAGCTGCTGCTGCGCGAGCGACTCGGCATCCTGTGCCGCCTGCAGGTCGCGACCGATCCGGTTGACCTGGTCCACGACCGCGCGCGCGTGCGCCTGCTGAGCCCGGATTTCAGGCGTCGAGTGCGCCCGTGCCACCGTCGCCGCGAGTGCTGCTGTGAGGGCGGCGGAGGCGAGCGCGCAGACGAGTACGAGACCGTGACGTCGCATAAGAAGGGCGCTACAAAGGGAACCCGAGCCCAGGACGGTAGCGGAAGGAGGCGACGGAGTCATGTTCGTGACCGACGCAACGAACCCTTCGGAACGCCCCAAAACCAGCAGGGAAGCGCCGTAGCGCCCCCTACACTGCCGTTTGTGCAGACCGTTCTCGACGTCTCGAACGAGGTTGCGGCAGAGCTGGCGGGCATCGGCGACCCGGTGCTCGAGGCGCTCCGGGACCGGCTCGGTTGCACCGTCAACCTCCGCGGCAACCGGCTCACGCTCGCCGGCGAGGACGTCAAGGTCGCCGAGGCGCAGGCGGTGGTGGAGGAGCTCGTCGAGCTCGTCGAGGGCGGGCAGGAGGTGGGCGCCGGCACCGTCGACGCCATCCTCGGTGCAATCGACCAGGCCGAGGACGTCCGCGAGATCTTCTCCGACGTCGTCTGGTCGCACCGCGGGAAGCGGATCACGCCGAAGACGGTCACGCAGAAGCGCTACGTCGACGCCATCCGCGAGTGCACCGTCACCTTCGGCATCGGGCCTGCCGGGACGGGCAAGACCTACCTCGCGATCGCGCTCGCGGTGGCCGCGCTGTCGGAACGGCAGGTCGGCCGGATCATTCTCACCCGCCCCGCAGTCGAGGCCGGCGAGCGGCTCGGCTTCCTGCCCGGGGATGTGCTCGCCAAGGTCGACCCGTACATGCGGCCCCTCTTCGACGCGCTCTACGACACGATGGATCCCGAGAAGCTCAACGCCTACATGGAGCGCGGCACGATCGAGGTTGCTCCGCTCGCCTTCATGCGCGGCCGCACCCTGAACGACAGCTTCGTCATCCTCGACGAGGCGCAGAACACCTCACCCGAGCAGATGCAGATGTTCCTCACACGGCTCGGCTTCGGCTCGAAGATGGTCGTGACCGGGGACGTGACGCAGGTCGATCTGCCGCGCGAGCAGGCATCCGGGCTGATCCAGGTGCGCGACATCCTCGCTTCCGTCGACGGGATCGCGTTCGTCGAGTTCGGGCACCAGGACGTCGTGCGGCACAAGCTCGTGCAGCGGATCGTGGAGGCCTACAAGCGCCACGCCGACCAGACCGGGACGCAGCGGAGCCGGTGAGCACCAGCGTGCAGACGATCTGGGTCGAGGTCGACAACCGCTCGGGCCGCGAGGTGGACGAGGGCGCCGCGGTCGAGCTGGCGCGGTCCGTGCTCGCGGGCGAGGGCGTCGGAGCGGGAGAGCTCGGGCTCGCCTTCGTAGGACCCGACGAGAGTCGCGCGTTGAAACGGGAGCACCTCGGCGTCGACGAGGCGACCGACGCGCTCGCCTTCCCGATCGACGGCCTCGGAGCCGTGCCGGACGGCATGCCGCGCCAGCTCGGCGATGTCGTCGTGTGTCCGCAGGTGGTGGGAGACGAGTGGCGCCGGCCGCTCGTCCATGCGCTCCTTCACCTCGTCGGCTACGACCACGGACCCGAGATGGAGGCGCGTGAGGCGGTGTACGCGTCGTGACCGTCACCCCGCTTCCGCGCGACCCCGAAGACGAGCAGCGCGACCGGCCCCCGCGTCGTACACCGGCGCGCGCTCCCGGCAGCGCGCCGTCCCTGATCGACAGCTTCAACTACGCCGTCGAAGGCATCATCCACGTGCTCCGGACGCAGCGGAACCTTCGCATCCACTTCGTCGCGGCGTTTCTCGTGTTTGCGGCTGCCGTCGCCGTCGGCGTCTCGCGGCTGCAGCTGATCGCGCTCGTGATCGCCGTCGCGTTCGTCCTCGTCGCGGAGATGCTGAACACGGCGATCGAGGGCGTGATCGACGTCTCGACGACGTCGTTCGATCCGAACGCGAAGCTGGCGAAGGACATCGCTGCCGGCGCGGTGCTGATCGCGGCGATCACGGCCTTCGGGGTGGGGTTCCTCGTCTTCCAGAGCGCGATCGGCACGCGGGCCACGCACGTGCTCGATCGGGTGCGCGACGCGCCGGCCGACCTCACGCTCGTCGCGCTCTTCCTCGTCGTTCTCCTCGTTATCGCGACGAAGGCGTTGACGGACCGTGGCACTCCGCTCCGCGGCGGCCTGCCGTCGGGCCACGCCGCGGTGGCGTTCGCGGGCTGGATCGCCGTGACGTACCTCATCGGTGACCAGCACCGCTTCGTCGTCTCGTCGCTGGTGCTCATCATGGCGCTGCTCGTCGCGCAGACCCGCGTGGAGTCCGGAGTCCACTCCCTCATGGAAGTGGTGTACGGCGGCGCGGTCGGCGCGCTCGTGACCCTTGCCCTCTTCCAGCTGGTCGGGTGAGCGTGACCGTCGCGCGCCTTGCGATCTGGGACTTCGACGGGACGCTCGCCCACCGGCGCGGCGAGACCGGCTGGAGCATCCTGCTCGCGGAGACGCTCGACGCCGAGGAGCCGGGGCACGGGCACTCGGCCGACACGTTCCGGCCGCACCTCCGCGAGGGCTTCCCCTGGCATCGTCCCGAGGTCGCGCACCCGGAGCTGTGCGAGCCCGAGGCCTGGTGGGCGTCGGTGCAGCCGCAGCTCGGCCGGGCGTACGAGTCGGCCGGGTACGCGCCCGAGCGTTCGCTCGAGCTGGCCGACGCGGCGCGGCGGCTCTACGTCGACCCGGACGTGGGCTGGGAGCTGTTCCCGGACACGCTCCCCACGCTCGAACGGCTCTCGCAGGCAGGTTGGACGCACGCGATCCTCTCGAACCACGTCCCGGAGTTGCGCCTGCTCGTCGCGGCGCTCGGTCTCGACGACATCGTCGCCCTCCTCTCCTGCTCGGCCGAGACGGGGTACGAGAAGCCGCACGCGCAGGCGTTCGCCTCAGTGCTCGACCGCGTGCGACCGGCACGGGCGTGGATGGTCGGCGACAACGTCGTTGCGGACGTGCTCGGGGCCGAGGCGGTGGGCCTCCCGGCCGTGCTCGTGCGTCGGCCCGATCCGCGGGCCGAGCGCTACGCCGACTCGCTCGCCGGGGTCGAGCCGTTCCTGCTGGAGGAGGCGGCCGCGGCGTGAGCGACCGGGTCGCCGAGCAGAAGCGCTACTACGCCGAGCGTGCGCCCGAGTACGACGACTGGTGGTACCGGCGCGGCCGCTACGAGCTCGAGCCTGCGGCACTCGAGCGCTGGCAGGCGGACGCGGCGGAAGTGGAGGCCGCGCTCGAGGCGTTCGCGCCGTGCGGCCCGACGCTCGAGCTCGCGGCCGGCACCGGGGTCTGGACGCGCAAGCTCGTTCGCCTCGCGGAGCGTGTCGTGGCCGTGGACGCGAACTCAGAGACTTTGGCCCTCAACACCTCCGACGCCGAGCTCGTCCGGGCCGACGTGTTCGACTGGCGGCCCGAGGAGGCCTTCGACCTCGTCTTCTTCTCCTTCTGGCTCTCGCACGTGCCCGAAGAACGCTTCGCCGAGTTCTGGGAGCTCGTGCACGAGGCGCTCGCGCCGGGCGGACGCGTGTTCCTCGTCGACAGCGGCGCCGGCGACACAGGGCACACCGGTACCGACCAGGCCGGCGAGGAAGAGACGCGGTCGCTCGCGGACGGACGTACCTTCCGCATCGTCAAGCGGCGCTGGGGACCCGACGACCTTGCGGAACGCGTCCGGCGCTTCGGCTTCGAGCTCGATCTCCGCGAGACCCTGCACGGCCATTTCCTCTACGGCGGCGGTTCGCTCGCGTGACCGCCGACGAGCTTCTCGCACAGGCGGACGCGGTAGCGACGAATGCGTACGCCCCGTATTCGAACTACCTCGTGGGAGCGGCTGTCCTGGCGCGCGACGGCCGCGTCTTCGCCGCGGCGAACGTCGAGAACGCTGCCTATCCGCTCGGGATCTGTGCCGAGCGCGCGGCGATCGGGAAGGCGGCGAGCGAGGGCCTGAAGCCGGGCGACGTCGAGGCGATCGCAATCACGGCGTCGCCGTGCGGCGGCTGTCGCCAGTGGCTGCACGAGTGGCGCTTCGACGATGTTCACTTCCGCCGCGCCGACGGCTCGATCGTGACCTATGCCACCGACGCCCTGCTTCCGGATACGTGGGATCTGCCGTAGTCACCGTCCGCGCGGCCGAGCCTGCCGACCACGACCGGCTGCGCGAGCTGACGTTCGAGTCGAAGGCGTACTGGGGCTACGACCGCGACTTCGTGGGCAGCTGGGCGGCCGGGCTCACCTTCGAGAGCGGGCAAGAGCGGTGGGTTGCCGAGCTCGACGGGGAGATCGTCGCCTGGGCCGCACTCGTGCCGCCGGCGGACGGCGTCGCGGTGCTCGACGACCTCTGGGTCGACCCCGTCTGGCTGGGGGACGGCCTCGGCAGCCGACTCTTCCAGGTGGCTGTTGAGCGCTCGCGCGAGCTCGGCGCCGAGCGGCTGGAGTGGGGGGCGGAGCCGAACGCGGTCGGCTTCTACGAGAAGGTCGGCGGCCACAAGCTCCGCGACCACGTCACGGAGTGGGGCCGCGTGGCGCCATGGATGGGGCTCGATCTGTGAGGTCCGGCATCGTCTCCGTCGCCGGCCGGCCGAATGTCGGCAAGTCGACGCTCGTCAATGCGCTCTGCGGCGGCAAGGTCGCGATCGTCTCGGACAAGCCGCAGACGACCCGCCGGCGCATCTTCGGGATCGCGAACGGGGACGCACACCAGCTTGTGCTCGCCGACCTCCCCGGCTTCCAGCGGCCGCTCGACGAGCTGACCGAGCGGATGCAGAAGACCGTCGACGCGGCGTTCGAGGAGGTGGAGGCCGTCCTCTTCGTGCTCTCCGCTCGGGAGCGGATCGGGGCGGGCGACCGGTTCATCGCTTCGCGGGTCTTCGGGCTCGGCGTCCCGGTCGTGATCGCGCTCAACAAGGTCGACCGGCTCAAAGCGGGCCACATCGCGCAGCAGATGAACACCGCGGCGAAGCTCGGGACCTTCCACGCGCTCCATCCCGTGAGCGCGAAGACCGGCGACGGCATCCCCGCGCTCCGCGACGAGCTCATCGGGTTGCTGCCCGAGGGGCCTCTCTACTTCCCGCAGGAGCAGCGCACCGACCTCTCGCTCGAGCTGCAGCTCGCCGAGCTCGTGCGCGAGAAGGCGCTCTGGCTGACGCGCGACGAGGTGCCGCACGCGATCTCGGTCGAGGTGGAGGAGATCGAGGAGAAGGTCGTGCGAGCCTCGATCCTCGTCGAGACCGAGTCGCAGAAGCAGATCGTGGTGGGCAAGGGCGGCGCGATCGTCAAGGACATCGGAACGCGAGCCCGGCCCGAGATCGAGGCGCTGCTCGGCCATCCCGTCTTTCTCGAGCTCAAGGTCAAGGTGCGGCCGAGGTGGCGTCGCGACGCCGCGACGCTCGAGAGGCTCGGGCTGTAGCTCAGGCGGGAGGGCAGGCAGGCTTGCCGTCGGCGGTGAGCCAGGCCTTGAGCGCCCGGATCCGCGCCGCCGCCTGCGTCAGCCGGGCCTGGAGGCGCGGGGAGTCGGCCTCGTCGGCGATGAGCGTCGAGTACCCGCGCTCGCTGGCGCTCTCGGCGCCGAAGATCAACAGGTCGGAGCCCGCGAGCATCGCGCGCGTAGCCGTGTGCGGGATCCTGTCCGCGGCCGGCGCCGTGAGTGAGTCGGTCACCGTCACGCCCGTGAAGCCGAGCTGCTTCCGCAGCAAGCCGTTGACGATCGTGCTCGAGAATGCCGCCGGCCTCTTCGATCCGTCGAGCCTCGGATAGACGGCGGTCGAGATCATCACGAGCTTCACGCCCGCGTCCACCGCGCTCTGGAACGGGAGCAGTCCGCGGTGCAGCTTCCAGGCGGCGGCTCGGATGACGATGCGTCCGTTGTCGGTGTTGCCGCTCGCGAGGCCGAGGCCGGGGAAGTGCTTGGCCGTCGCCGCGACGCCCTTCGTCTGCAGGCCACCGACGAAGGCGCGGGCCATCTGTGCGTTCCAGGTTCGGGAGTGGGAGAAGGCGCGCGAACCGAGGAAGTTCCCCGCTGATCCCGGGGTGTCGACGACGGGCGCGAAGTCGACGTCGATCCCCACCGAGCGGAGCGCCGTTGCAGCTTCTGCGGCCTGAGAGCGTGCGACCGAAACGCTCGACATCTCGTCGGGTGCCTCGGTGGGAGGCGCCCAGGCGAGGCGCCTGACGATCCCGCCTTCCTGGTCGACGGCGATCAGCAGCGGCTCACCGCGCGTGCACCCAGCCTGCTGAAGTTCGGCCGTGACCGTGGCCGCGGTGCGGCGGGTGAGCCAGCCGTTGCCGAGCAGAAGCACGCCGCCCATCTTCCCGTTTCGAATCCGGGCGAGGAATCTCCGGCTCGGCGGCGCGGCGAGCGTTCCCATCACGGCCTCGGCCGTGTCGGAGAAGCCCGTTGCAGCGCGCGTCTTCGTCGCCGAGTTCGCCGTCGACCCGGGCCCGGCGGTTGCCGAAACGACCGAGATCGCTGCGACGGCGACGAGACCTGAAACTGCCCTTCTCACGCGATCAGGGTAGCCCTCGTTTCGCCTGCAATTGCGGGCTCGCGGCCCGGGACTAGACTCAGCGCATGGCCCACGCGCCTGCATTGCCGGCCGGGTTCGAGCTGCCGCTCGAAGCACGGCTGCCGCGGATCGGGGCGGTCGACGCGGTCGCCCTCGAAGAGCGGGCGGCATCGCTCGCGAAGCGCTCGATCAAGCGCGAGGCCAAGGTCTGGGCGCTCCTGCTCGCGATCCGCACGACCGACCTGACGACGCTGGAAGGCGCGGACACGCCGGGCAAGGCCGCGGCGATCGCCTCCAAGGCGCGTCGGCCCGACCCTGCGGATCCGTCGATTCCTCCCGTCGCCGCCGTCTGCGTCTACCCGAACCTCGTGCCCGCGGTACGCGAACGCCTCGGCGACAGCGACGTGAAGGTGGCCGCGGTCGCCACCGGATTCCCGTCGGGCCAGTACCCGACGGCGGTGAAGGTCGCAGACGTACGCGCGACGGTCGAGCTGGGGGCGGATGAGATCGACATGGTGATCGACCGCGGCGCTTTCCTCTCGGGCCGCTACGCGAAGGTCTACGACGAGATCGTCCAGGTGAAGGAGGCCTGTGGCGAGAAGCACCTCAAGGTAATCCTCGAGACCGGCGAGCTCGGCACGTACGACAACGTGCGGCGGGCGACGCTGCTCGCGATTGCCGCCGGCGCGGACTTCGTCAAGACGTCGACGGGCAAGATCTCGCCGGCCGCGACGTTGCCCGTCGCGCTGTGCATGCTCGAGGCGATCCGGGACGTCTACGGGGAGACGGGCCGGCGCGTCGGGTTCAAGGCGGCAGGCGGGATCCGGCAGGCGAAGCAGGCGGTGCAGCATCTCGTGCTCGTGCACGAGACCCTCGGGCCGGAGTGGCTGACGCCGGAGCTGTACCGGCTTGGTGCGTCGTCGCTGCTCAACGACATCCTGATGCAGCTGCGCAAGGAGCGCACCGGCGCGTACCAGAGCGGCGACTACTTCACGCGGGATTGAAGAGGAGCGATTTCGTGACGAAGGCTGCACACGCGCGCGAACATTCCGGCCGTAAGGTTGCCCCCTCCCAACAGGGTGGGGGGTGGGTTCGTGGGTGAGCTCGACGAGCCGCGGGCCGAGGTCGAGGTTCCGGGCGACTGGACCTACGCGAGCGCGCCGGAATCGCGCGACATCGTTCAGATCCGGGAGCGCTACGGGCACTTCGTCGGCGGCGAGTGGCTCGAGGCGGCGGAGACCTACGAGACGATCGCCCCCCGCGACGAGGAGTCGCTCGCCGCCGTCGGCCAGGGCACATCCGAGGACGTCGCCCGAGCGGTCGGCGCGGCCCGCGCCGCCTATGCCGACGGTTGGTCGTCACTTCCCGGCTCCGAGCGCGCGAAGTACCTGTTCCGCATCGCGCGCCTGCTCCAGGAGCGTTCGCGCGAGTTCGCCGTCCTCGAGTCGCTGAACGGCGGCAAGCCGATCAAGGAGTCGCGCGACGTCGACCTTCCGCTCGCCGCGGCGCACTTCTTCTACTACGCCGGCTGGGCGGACAAGCTCGAGTACGCCTTCCCGAACCGGCGCCCGCGCGCCGTCGGTGTCGCCGGCCAGATCATCCCCTGGAACTTCCCACTCCTGATGCTCGCGTGGAAGGTCGCCCCGGCGCTCGCGTGCGGCAACACCGTCGTCCTCAAGCCGGCCGAGACGACGCCGCTCACCGCCCTCCTCTTCTGTGACGTGCTGCGCCAGGCCGAGCTGCCCGCCGGCGTCGTCAACATCGTCACCGGCGACGGCCGCACCGGCGCCGCCCTCGTCGAGAGCGAGGACGTCGACAAGATCGCGTTCACCGGCTCGACCGAGGTCGGCAAGGAGATCCAACGGCGGCTCGCCGGCACCGGCAAGAGGCTCACGCTCGAGCTCGGCGGCAAGGCCGCGAACATCGTCTTCGACGACGCGGCGCTCGACCAGGCGGTCGAGGGGATCGTCAACGGCATCTACTTCAACCAGGGACACGTCTGCTGCGCCGGGTCGCGGCTCTTCGTCCAGGAGTCGATCTACGAGCCGCTCGTCGCCAAGCTCGAGCGACGGCTCTCGACGTTGCGCGTCGGTGACCCGCTCGACAAGAACTCCGACGTCGGGGCCATCAACTCGGCAGCGCAGCTCGAGAAGATCCGCGAGCTCGTCGCCTCCGGCGTGGAGGAGGGCGCCGAGATCTACCAGCCGCCGTGCACGCTCCCCGAGAAGGGCTACTGGTTCGCGCCGACCGTCTTCACGAACGTCGCCCAGAGCTACCGCATCGCGCAGGAGGAGATCTTCGGTCCCGTCCTCTCCGTGCTCACCTTCCGTACTCCCGACGAGGCGATCGAGAAGGCGAACAACACGCCGTACGGGCTGAGCGCCGGCGTCTGGACCGAGAAGGGGTCGCGCATTCTCTGGATGGCACAGCGCCTGCGCGCCGGTGTGGTGTGGGCGAACACCTTCAACCGTTTCGATCCGAGCTCGCCGTTCGGCGGCTACAAGGAGTCGGGCTTCGGCCGCGAGGGCGGCCTGCACGGCCTCGAGCCGTACCTGGAGTTCGAGGAATGAGTCGCCTTCCCGTCAAGAAGACGTACAAGCTGTTCATCGGCGGCGCGTTTCCGCGCAGCGAGTCCGGCCGCACGTACGAAGCGGAGGGGCAGAACGTCGCCCGGGCCTCGCGCAAGGACGTCCGCGATGCCGTCCGCGCGGCACGCGACGCGCAGCCGGGCTGGGGCGGCGCGACCGCGTACAACCGGGGCCAGGTCCTCTACCGCGTGGCGGAGATGGTCGAAGCGCGCATCGCGGAGTTCGCCGACCTGTGCAGTGGGCGCGACGAGGTCGAGCGCGCGATCGACCGCATCGTCTGGTACGCGGGCTGGGCGGACAAGCTGCCGCAGGTGCTCGGGGGGTCGAACCCCGTCGCCGGCCCGTACTTCAACTTCACCGTGCCGGAGCCGACCGGCGTCGTCGCCGTCCTCGCTCCCGAAGAGCCGCCGCTGCTGGGGCTCGTCACCCGTCTCCTGCCGCCGCTCGTCGGCGGGAATGCTGTCCTCACGGTGGCCTCGGAGACGCGTCCGCTAGCCGCGATCGAGCTGGCGGAGGCACTCGCGACGAGCGACGTGCCCAAGGGCGTCGTCAACCTCCTCACGGGTCATCACGCCGAACTCGCTCCTGTGCTTGCCTCGCACATGGACGTCAACGCGATCGACCTCTGCGGCGCCGACGGCGACGCACCCGAGCTCGAGCGCCTCGCCGCCGACAACGTCAAGCGCGTCGTGCGCGGCCGCCCCGATGCGCAGAGCCCGTGGGAGATCGCGTCCTTCCTCGAGCTGAAGACGGTCTGGCACCCGCTGGGGCAGTGACCTGGGAGAATCGCCGCTCGTGAACGAGACCCGCCGCTTCAGTCACGCGATCGCCGAGGGCGATGGCATCTCGGTCGTCGCCGCCGTCGAGGACGCCGACGCGGCTCGAGCCGCTGAGACGCAGCGGGCCGAGGCGCTCGTCGTCGACGGCGACCCCGCACGCCTGCGCGAGGCGACGCGTCTGCCCATCCTCTGGCGGGCGAATGCGGCGGTCGATCGTGCCGCGGAGGTCGCCGACGCCGTGACCGTCACGCTTCCCGACGGGGACGACGATCACGATTCTGCTCAGCGCAGGCACGAGGACGCGCTCGCGGTCGGCCTCGACTGCGCGGTCGAGGTACACAGCGAGGAGGAGCTCGAGCGGGCGCTCGAGGTCCTCGACCCCGAGATCTTTCTGCTCGCACCGCCGCCCGGAGCCTCGCACGAGCGGCTCGAAGCCGTCCTCGACCTCCTCGCCGAGGTGCCGGCGGGCAAGCTTGCGATCGCCGACCTCGCCGTGACGACCGAGGACGAGGTCTACGAGCTCGAACGCGCCGGCGTGGACGCCGTGATCGTCCGGGCCTCCGACGTGTCGCCGCTCGCCGGCGAAGCCCCGCCGGAAGTCTGAGGCGCGCGCTAGCCGAAGAACGCCCGCGCGACGTCGTACCACTCGCGGGGCACGACCTTCAGCTGCGCGGTCGCCTCGGCGAGAGGCACGGCGACGACGTCGTCGCCCCGTAGCGCGGCCATCTGGCCGAACTCCCCGGCGAGCGCGAGGTCGGCCGCCTTCAGCCCGAACCGCGTGGCGAGCACGCGGTCGCGCGGGGTCGGCGTGCCGCCGCGCTGCACGTGGCCGAGCACCGTGACGCGCGTCTCGAAGCCGGTGCGCTCTTCGATGTCCCGTCCGAGCGCGTCGCCGACACCGCGCTTCGAGAGAATCACGTGGCCGAACTGGTCGGTCTCCCCGGCGTCCTCGAGCCCGGGCAGCTCGCACCCTTCGCTGACGACGACGATGGAGAAGTTCTTGCCGCGCGCGTGCCGCTTCCGGATCGTCTCGGCGACCTCCTCGAAGTCGACTGGGATCTCCGGCACGAGGATCACGTCGGCGCCGCCCGCAATTCCGCTCATCACCGCGATCCAGCCGGTGTGGCGGCCCATCACCTCGACGACCATCACGCGGTTGTGCGACTCCGCGGTCGTGTGGAGGCGGTCGATCGCCTCGGTGGCGACGAAGACCGCGGTGTCGAAGCCGAACGTGTAGTCGGTGCCCGAGAGGTCGTTGTCGATTGTCTTCGGGACCCCGACGACGGGGAACCGATACTCGGCGTGCAGGCGCGCGGCGACCCCCAGTGTGTCCTCGCCGCCGATCGCGACGAGGGCATCGAGGCCGCGGTCGGAAAAGTTCCGGCGCACCCGCTCGACGCCGCCCTCGAGCTTGAACGGGTTCGTGCGGCTCGTGCCGATGATCGTGCCGCCGCGCGGGAGGATCCCCGACACCTGGGACGGCCCGAGATCTTCGAAGGTCGGCTCGACGAGACCACGCCAGCCCTCGCGTACCGCGACGACGTCCCAGCCCGCCGCGTCGGCGCGCCGCACCACGGCGCGGATCACCGCGTTGAGTCCCGGGCAGTCGCCGCCGCCGGTGAGGATTCCGACGCTCTTCGCCATCCGGCCGAGCCTACCGGCCGCCGTACAGTGTCTTCGTGACCCTTCAGCCGCACGCGACCACCCGGCCGGCTTCGCATCTCAACGGTTGGGTCGGCTTCTGGCTGTGGGCACTCGTGGGAGCCGGGCTCGTGCTCGGATTGATCAGCTTCGTGATCTTCTTGCTGATCCCGCCGGTCGTGCTGCTCGTCCTGCTGACCCGCTGGTCGAGATGGAAAAGCGGTCCGGTCTTGCTCGGGATGGTCGCCGGTGCAGGTCTGCCGCTCCTGGTCGTCGCCGGGCTGCAGTGGAACAGCTGGCAGCACCGCATCGTCGGCGACGCCACTCCCAACCCGTACTACTGGGGTGGCGTGGGGCTGTTTCTGCTGGCGGGCGGGATCGTCGCGTACGCGGTTCGTCGCCAACGCACCTGAGCGTCAGCTTCTCCCGCTTGCCGCCATGCGTCCGCGAGCGGCGTGCGGTAGAAGAGCGCGAGCGGAACGGCCACGAGCACGAGGACGACCTCGTCGACCGGTCCCGGGATCGGCAGTAGACCGAGAGCAGCAAGCCAGCGGAGCGGCGCGGGGATCCGTTTGTCGGTTGCGGCGACCTTCACCGCGCGGAACGTGCGTCGGAGGAACGCCAAGACCAAAGCGTAGATCGTCCGGGCATGAGCGCACTCGCTTGGGCCAGTGTTCCGGAATGACCCCGAGCTATCCGCTGCGAGCAACGGCGATGAACAGCGCGAGCGCAACCCCGCCGCCGATGTAGACCGTCCATCGCGCTACGCGGCTCTCGTACGGGTCGAGCCAGTTCGGGTGGCGAGGGAAGACGTAGGCAACGATGGGCACTGCTGCGACGACCGCAGCCGCAATGGCCAGACCGAGAGCAAGACTGCGGGTCATCGACTGCTCAGGATAGGGGTCTGTCGGCTGCGCGAGCGTCCTCACGCCTGAGGCCACGATCGCTCAGCCGTGCGATGCCGAAGGTGGGGGTCGAACCCACACGGCCCGAAGGCCACCGGATTTTGAGTCCGGCGCGTCTGCCAATTCCGCCACTTCGGCGTGCGGGGCAATGGTACGTGCCGATCGTGCAGGGCACCCGGCGGCGTAGGCGCAACAAGATGTGTTGCGCAACACGAAGTGTTGCGTTACCCTGGTGACATGGCAGTCGCGATCGCAACGAAGGTGGATGCGCTGCGCGCGGACTTCGGCTCGGCGGCGCGGCTCGCCGACATGCTCGGCGTCAGTCGCGCGCAGGTGACGCGCTGGCTCCGCGGTTCCGGCATCGATCCGCTCAACGCCGAGAAGGTCGACCTGCTCGAGCTCGTCTGGGCGAACCTCCTCCGCCTCTACGAGCGTGAGGCGGCTCTCGCCTGGCTGTTCGGCCTCAACCCGTTCCTCGGCGACCGGCGGCCGATCGACCTCATCCGGGCGGGCCGGACCGAGGAGCTGATGCGTGCCATCCGGGCCGAGCGCTCGGACGCGTTCGCGTGATCCTGTACCGCTGCTTCGCCTGGAACGCCCGCGCCCGCCCCGACCGCCCCGACGGCCCCCTCTGGTTTCCGCGCCTGTACCAGGGCGACGGGCGTCACGACAACGCCGACCTGTACGGCTGCCTGTATCTCTCCGAGCAGCCGCTCTCGTGCGTGGTGGAGCAACTGGCGCGGTTCCGTGGACAGCGGCTGCTGCCGGCGCTGCTCGTACGCCGCGGCCTCCCCGTCGCGCTCGCCGAGCTCGAGCTCTCCAACGGGGCCGATCTCGTCGACCTCGACGACCCGGCGGTGCTGCGGCGCGAGCGGCTCCGGCCGTCGAGAGTTGCGACGCGTGCGCGCGACGTGACGCAGCCTCAGGCACGCTCGCTCTACGAGCGGCATCCCGACGCCGCCGGTCTTCGCTGGTGGTCGACGTTCGAGGCGCAGTGGCTCAACGTGACGCTGTTCGATCGCGCGGGATCCGGGCTCCGGCTCGTCTCGGTTCGAGCGCTCGAGGTCGCCCACGACGAGATCGTCGCGGCGGCCGACCTCCTCGGCCTACGCGTCCCCTGAGCCGACGCGGAGCGGAAAGTACGGCGGTGTGAGGAGAAACCCGATGCGCGCGCCGGGGCCGCTCTGGCCGCGGGCCATCTGGAGCGCCGCGCCGATCCCGCCGATCGGGACGAAGCCGAGCTGCCGCACCACACCGGCATCCCGCGCCCCCGCGACGTAGACCGCGCCGAGCCGCTCGAGTGCAGGCCGGCACGCTTCCCAATCGCGGAACGGCAGCAACGGGTGCACGGTGCGGCCGGCGCGATACTCCTCGATCGCGCGGGCATCCGCGGCGACCCCCTCCTCGGCGGCCGCGAGCAGCGCGGGGTCGCGGGCGATCGGGTCGGAGCGGAAGAAGACGTGGTACGGCTGCTGCGTCGGCCGGGCGAAGACGCGCCGGAAGCGGTGGACGAGGATGACGATGCCGCCGTCCCTGACGGGGAAGGCGTCTCGCCACATCCCAAGCGCGTGCGCGAGCCCGAGGTGGGTCGCCAGCAGCGGGTTCGGTTCCTCGCGCGGTAGGAACGGCGTGGTCCCCGGAATTCCGATCACGAGCGCGTCGAGGGGCTCGTCGAGACTTGCGCGGCGCAGCTCGATTGCGCGGAGTAGCGCCTCGGCATGCGCGACCGACGGCGGCCCGGCGAGCACCGCTGCCGCCGTCCGCGTCCCGAGGAGCGCGCGGAGGACACGGCGGCGGACGGACTCCGGCGCGGCCGAGAAGGCGCGCCGCAGAGGCGACCGGGCGATGCGCTCGGCCGCTTCCGGCTCGTACGGATAGCCGTGGAGCGCGCCCGCGAAGTGCGGGTGGTTGAGGACGAGCGAGATGCCGAAAAGCCCCACCCGGTCCGCCAGTGCGCGCTCGACGAGCGTCGCCAGGCGCCAGCCTTCCGAGCCGGCAGTCTCGAGCAGTGACTCCGCCGTCGCGCGCCGCTGCGTCTCGGCGTCGGCTGCGGCGAGCAGCGTCGACGGTCCGCCGTGCAGGACGCTCTCGGCAGCGCTGACCACGACCACGAGGTCGGTCTCGACGAGCTCGCGGGCGACGCGTACCCGGGGCGCGTCGGCAGGGAGTCCGGCGAGGTCGGGGTCGGCGGCGTCGTGCACTGCCACCCGGCCGTGAAAGCGGCGCCGGAACTCCGGCGTGACGAGGGCCGCGATCTCGGATCGGCTCGGGCGGCGCGCGAGTCCCCCGGCGACGAGCAGAGTCTGGTTCCCGGTCGGGACGCCGAGCTCCTCGAGCGCCTCGACCGCCACGGCGAGCGCCAGGGCGCGCTGGTTGCCCTGCACGCTGCCGACGGGCAGCGCGGGCGGCTCGACCACGATCGTCGCCCGCGTCGCGCCTGCGGCGAGCGCCTCGAGCGGCTGTCCGTCGAGCGGGAAGCGGAGCGCCTCGTTCGTCGCCGCCTCGACATCAGTCGCTCGACCCGGCGCCGGGGGCCGCAGGATGCGGGCATCGGCGGGTGCCGACGCGACGACGAGGCGGTTGCCGGACAGGAGCGGGACGCGTGGCACCGGCGGATTCAAGCAGCGGAGTTCGCGGCGAAGTACGGATGTGTGCGGCCGGCGGCGGTGTCAGGATGCGCGGATGGCGGAGGAAGAGCGCTCCCGTCGCGAGACCCGGGTCCTGCCCGCGGTGATCGGCGCAGGCATCGCGCTGGCGATCGCAGCCGGCGTCGTCGCGTACGCGGCCGGCCACTACGGCGAGCGCACCACGACGATCACGACGCAGGCGGCCGGGTCCGGCACGACCGCGATCATCGGTCACTCGCAGGTGTCGCCGGCCGTCGCCGCAGGCGCCCATACCTTTGTCCAGTTCGGCTGCGTCCAGTGCCACGGCCCGCAGGGAAGCGGCGGCATCGACCCGGCCGTGCCCGCTCTGACGACGGTCGGCCACAGCCTCACCGCCGCGCAGCTCCGACACATCATCGACCACGGTCTGGGCGCCTCGGCGAATCCGACGCAGCCGTACATGCCCGTCTGGGGCGAGGTGATCTCGAAGACGCAGGTTGCGAACCTCGTCTCCTACATTCGCGCCGGCCTGCCCGCGGTGTCCGACACGCAGCCCGTCGCGGTGCCGGCGGGTCAGGGAGCGGCCGTCGCGGGCGCCGCGCTCTACGTCCGCTACGGCTGCATCAACTGCCACGGTCCCAACGGTCTCGGCGGTGTGCCGAACCCGCTCTCGCAGGACACGGTCATTCCGCCGCTCTCCGGCCAGGGCTTCCGCCACGATTTCCCCACCGACAAGGCGATCGCGGCCGTGATTCGCAGCGGCAGTGTGATCGGCCGGGCGCCGATCGTGAGCATGCCGCACTGGGGCGGGATCCTCTCCGACCGGCAGATCGCAGAGCTGATCGCGTACCTGAAGACCCTGAAGTAGCGGTCAGGGCAGCGAACGGTAGAGCCGCAGGAAGCTCGTCTGGAACCCCCGCTGCGGCCAGAACCGCGACGCCTGCAGGTTCGTCACGCGCCAGTCCACGACCATCGTCTCGTAGCCGTGCGCACGCGCCCAGGCGAACGACGCGTCGGCGAGCGCGACGCCCGCGCCACTCCCACGCACGTCCGGGTCGGTGACGGCGAAGGGGATGAACGCGGCGCCGGCAGGACGTGCGAGCCCGCTGAACGGTCCCTCGAGCTCGACGGGGTAGACGGCGAAGTTCCCGACGATCCGGCCGTCGCGCTCGTAGACCAGGTTGACGACGGTGTCGTGCGAGAAGTCGTCGAGGACGTCGACCCGGACCTCGTCCGCGGTCTGCTCCGGGAAGGCGGAGAAGGTCGGGGAGTGACGCTGGTGCCGGGACAGAAGCGGGCCGAGCGCGACGAGCGCCTCGATGTCGTCCTCGGTCGCCTCGCGCACGTCGCGGTGCCACTCCCGCTCGGGCACGTCCGTCACCCCGTAGGCGTGCTGCGCGCCGAAGCCCAGCCGGAACCAGGCATCGACGAGGGATTGGTCGGTCGCCGGCACGAGGACGTAGTGCTCCTTGAGGCCCTGCTCGGCCCAGGCTGCCGCCGCGTGAGCCCAAACGTCCCGCAGCAGCTCCGGGTCGCCGGCCGCGTGCCCGGCCGCGTCGAGCCACATGTTCGCGCCCCACTGCTCCGGGCCGGAGCGGCCGAGCACATACGCGCCGTTGGTGAAGGCGCCGCTCCCGCCGTCGGCGAGCAGGGCCGCGATCTCCGCGTCGTAGTCGACGTCCGCCGGCAGCTGCGGAACTGCGCGCCGGTGCCGTTCGTGGCGCTCGGCAAGGAGGGCCGCGGCAGCCTCGACGTGCTCCTCCGAGAAGGGGACGATTGCCGGCCGGGCCACGGACGTACACTCGCAGAGATGTCCCCGAAGACGCTCACGGGCGTCGAGCTCGACCTGAACGACGCGCCCGCGCGCGAGGCCGAGCTCTTCCTCGTCGACGGTAACAACCTCGCGTACCGCGCCTTCTTCGCGTTGCCCGAGGAGCTCGCGACGAGCGAGGGCTTCCCCACCAACGCGCTCCTCGGCTTCACGAACATGCTCTTCAAGCTGCTCTCCGACTACCGGCCGAAGGGAGTCGCGGTCGCCTGGGACACGCGTCCCGTGCATCGTCACGCGCAGGCGGAGGCGGTCGAGGTCGTCTACAAGGAGGGTCGCCGCCCGATGCCGGACCTGCTGCGCGAGCAGTTCCCGCACTTGCGGCCGATCGTCGAGGCGTTCGGCTACCGGAACCTCGAGTTCGAGGGCTGGGAGGCGGACGACGTGATCGCGACGCTCGCGACGCGCGCGGACGAGGCGGGGATCCGCACCTGCGTCGTCTCGACCGACCGCGACGCGTTCCAGCTCGTCTCCGAGAACATCTGCCTGATGATGACGCCGCGCGGTGTGAGCGACGTCAACGTCTACACGCCCGAGCGGGTCGAGGCGCGCTACGGAATCCGGCCCGATCAGATCCCCGACTTCATCGGGCTCAAGGGCGACTCGTCCGACAACATCCCCGGCGTCCCCGGCATCGGGGACAAGACCGCGGGGCAGCTCGTCGCCCAGTACGGGTCGCTCGAGGGCGTGCTCGAGCATGTCGAGGAGCTGTCGCCGGCGCGGCGCAAGAACCTGACGGAGTTCGCCGAGCAGGCACGGGCGGCGAAGGTGCTCGCGACGATGCGCCGCGACCTCGACCTCGACTCCGACCCGGCCGAGCTCGTCCTCGCTCCGCCCGATCGGGCGCAGCTGCGCGAGACGTTCCGGCAGTTCGAGTTTCGCGCGCTGCTCGGACGCGTCGACGAGCTCGACGAGGCGGTGCCCGCGCGCGAGCGGATCTCGGCCGGCACGGCGGTGCCCTGGCGAGAGGGCGAGGTGCCGCGTCTCGACTCGGTCGTCGGGATCGCCGCCGACGACGGCCGCGTCGCGGTCGCGCTCGGCGACGAGGTCGTGGTCTCGGCAAGGCCCGCTCGGCTCGAGGGGACGTTCGTCGCGCACGACGCGAAGGCGCTCCGCGTCGAGGCCGCCGACGACACGATGATCCTCGCCTACCTGATCGACCCGGCCCGGAGCGAGTACCTCCTCGACGACCTCGCGGCGGAGTACGCGGTCGAGGCCGTCGCCGAGCCCGAGGCCGAGGAGGAGACCGCACGGCTCGTCCGCCATGCGGCCGTCACGCTGCGCCTGCGCGAGCCGCTGCTCGAGCGGGTGCGTGAGCGCGGAGCCGAACCGCTCTACCGCGACATCGAGATGCCGCTCACGGGCGTCCTCGGCCGGATGCAGGAGGCCGGCGTCCGCATCGACACGTACCGGATGGGCGAGATCACGGCCCGGCTCGCCGACCGGGTGGAGGAGCTCGAGGCGAGCGCGTACGAGCTCGCCGGCGAGGAGTTCGTGCTCGGCTCGCCGCAGCAGCTCGGCCGGATCCTGTTCGAGAAGCTCGAGCTCACGCCGGGCCGCAAGGGCAAGACCGGCTACTCGACCGACACGAAGGTGCTGCGCTCGATCCGCGCCGAGCACGAGATCGTCCCCGTGATCGAGGAGTGGCGCGAGCTGTCGAAACTCCTCAACACGTACCTCGTGCCGTTGCCGTCGCTCATCGGAGACGACGGGCGCCTGCACACGACCTTCAACCAGACGGTCGCCGCAACCGGCCGGCTCTCGACCACGAGCCCCAACCTCCAGTCGATCCCGATCCGGACGGAGCTCGGCCGCACGATCCGTTCAGCCTTCGTCGCCGAGTCGGGGGCGCGGCTCATCTCGGCCGACTACTCGCAGATCGAGCTGCGCATCCTCGCGCACGTCTCCGGCGAGCCGAAGCTGCGCGAGGCGTTCGAGCGTGGGGAGGACATCCACACGGCCACGGCCGCCGAGGTGCTCGGCGTCGACCCGGCCAAGCTCACGCCCGGGGAGCGGTCGATCGCGAAGATGATCAACTTCGGGATCGTCTACGGGATCTCGGCCTTCGGCCTGTCCGAGAACCTCGAGATCCCGCGCGAGCAGGCGCAGGAGTACATCGACGCCTACCTCGCCCGCTTCCCGCTCGTGCAGGACTTCATCGAGCGCACGATCGAGCAGGCGGAACGGGACGGCTACGCGACGAGCCTCCTCGGGCGGCGTCGCCCGGTGCCCGAGCTACGCGTGCGGAACCGCGCGACGCGCGGCTTCGGCGAGCGCGTCGCCGTGAACTTCGTGATGCAGGGCTCGAACGCGGACATCATCAAGGTGGCGATGGTCGCGATCGAGCGGCGGCTGCGCGAGGAGGGGAGAAGCGCCCGGCTCGTCCTCCAGGTTCACGACGAGCTGCTGCTGGAGGCGCCCGACGCGGAGACCTCGGTGGTGAAGGAGCTGGTGCGCGACGAGATGTGCAGCGCGTATCCGCTCGATCCGCCGCTGGCGGTCGACGTGGGCGCCGGCGACTCGTGGGCGGACGCGAAGAGCTGACGCGGTTCGGTCAGGCGCTAGGACGCGGAGCCCTGCGCAAGAGGATCGTCACTCGAGTCGACTTGCGCGAACCGGTGCTCGTGCTCAGCGAGTCCAATGTGTAGCCGTGCTCTTCCCACGTGTCGATCGCGTGTTGGGCCCCCCAGACCGAGCAGGCCTCGACGACCTTGATTTGCGGGAACCTGAGCTCCTCGATGCGATCACTCCAACTCATGCGCTGCAGCCATGATCGCTGCGGCGGCCTCGAGCCCGCGTGACCAATCCAGGTCAACCGGACGCCTGGCGTCCGTCCGAGACGGCCAACTACGGGACGGGCGCCAGGCGAAGCTTCCGAGCTAGACGGCCGCCGCTGCGCTGACCCCGAGCGTGGTTGAGAGCAGAACCTCGGCGAAGTGCAGCTCGCGAGGCTCGAAGTCGAAGCCCGAGGCCGACACCCAGTTGGTCGCGGTCGTATTCGCGGCTTCCGCCTGCTCGGCGGCCTCCCAGACCGTGAGCGAGAAGAGCTCGTCGTCGGTCACTGCTGCGGTGAACGCTTTGAAGCCCGGCAGCTGCTCGTACTGAGGCAAGAGCTCCGCTTCGGCCCGGCGCGCGATCTCGTGCGCGTCACCGGTGTACGCGTACCTGGCAAGGCGAGAGTGCATCGATGCGTGCTCCTTCCCCGGGACGAGAACTGCCCGGTGTTGACGCGGTGACCCTCTCACCCCGAGTGGCGGGAAGGCAAGCCGGAGAGGCGATCAGGCGTAGCCCAGCTCGCGGAGGAGGGCGCCGGCTTCTGCCTCCACGTCGGCGATCTGCTCCGGGGTCAGCTCCTTGCGCCAGCGGCCGATCGAGGAGTCACGGAAGTCGTCGAGAGCTCGGTGGGTCGAGGTCACGTTCGCGCCGAGGAATGCCGCGAGCCGGTCGGCCACGCTCGCAAGCTCCTCGTAGCGGATCTCGAGGAGACGGTCGCCGGCATCGGCGGTCCGAACGGACTCGACGTAGCGTCTCCAGGCCCACGCGCAGCGGCGGGCGTCGCTCACCTGCGCGAATTCCTCGCGCCGCTCGGGCTCGACCCAGAAGCGCGCTTCGGAGCCGTAGGGGAGCCTCGCGTCGTCCTTCCCGCTCTGGTCCTCGTTCAGCCAGCCGCGCTCGAGCAGCGAGCAGACGACGTCGCGGCCGTCCCTCACCACGTGCACCGCCAACGCTTGCGGATACGCCTCGAGGGCGGCGTCGAGCACATGCGCGGTCTCGGGGGTCTGCTCCACGCCGCGGAGCCCCCAGGCAAGACCGAGACGCCGGATGCGCTCGAGGATCCGCCGCAGATCGGCCGCCGACGGGTCCAGGGGGAGCGCCGCCTTCCACGGCGTCACCTCGCCGAAGTCGACGAAGCCCGGCAGGCCGCCGATCGCGCGGCCGACGAACGTCGTGCCCGAGCGCGGGCAGCCCACGACGAAGACGAGCCGTTCCTCGCGCGCGAGTCGGGGCCGCTGTACGAGCGCGCGCTCCGCGACCCGGGCCCCGGCGGTTGCGTAGTCCAACAGCGCGCTCACGAAAGCTCCGGGAGTGAGTCCGGCACGAGCCCGAGTCCCTGTCGAAGCGTCTCGATCACCTGCTGCGCGTCCGTGAGCAGCGACGCAAGCTCGTCGACCTCGTCACGCGGGATCTCGAGCGTGACGCGCACGGGCGAGCGGGCGGTGGAGGACAGCGCGAGCGTCTCGACGTCGTCGGTCGCGAGGGCGGTCACGTCGAGATACTCGTCGCGTGCCAGCCGCTGACCGGCGGAGAACCGCTCCGCCGCCGTACCGAGTCGCTCCGCCAGCACGCCGGCGTAGTGGCCCGGGACACGGATCGTCGCCTCGCCGCTCCGCAGCCCGATCGTCGTCGCCCAGCTTCCGTAGGCGGCGCCGTCGCCGTCGTGCCGCGCGACGTGCACCGCACAGGTGGCCGTGAAGCCGATGGGATAGCGCTCATCCATCCGGGGCAGCCTAGCCCCGAGGCGCGGATACCCAGCTATATTGACCCGCCGCATGGCGAACGAGACCATCAACGACCCGCGGCTCGAGGAAGGCGTCTGGACGACCGATCCCGAGAGCGGCGAGCTAGTCCCCGACTACGAGTCCACCTTCCCCACGATCGAGGAGGGGCAGGTCGTGAACGGCACCGTCGTTCGCGTCGACAAGGACGAGGTGCTGGTCGACATCGGCTACAAGTCGGAGGGCGTCATCCCGGTCTCGGAGCTTTCGATCCGGCGCTCGATCAACCCGGAGGACGAGGTCACGGTCGGCGACGACATCGCGGCTCTCGTGCTGACGAAGGAGGATGCCGACGGTCGGCTGATCCTGTCCAAGAAGCGCGCGCGGTTCGAGATCGCCTGGAAGGCGATCGAGGGCGCCCACGAGAAGGGCGAACCCGTCACCGGCCGCGTGATCGAGGTCGTCAAGGGCGGCCTGATCCTCGACCTCGGCGTGCGCGGCTTCCTGCCGGCATCGCTCGTCGACATCCGCCGCGTGCAGGACCTCGACGAGTTCCTCGGCCAGGAGCTCGAATGCAAGGTCATCGAGCTGAACCGCTCGCGCAACAACGTCGTCCTCTCGCGCCGCGCCGTCCTCGAGGAGGAGCGCAAGGAGCAGCGGCAGCGGATCCTCGACCGCCTCAACCCCGGCGACGTCGTGGAAGGGACGATCTCCAACATCGTCGACTTCGGCGCCTTCGTCGACCTCGACGGGATGGACGGCCTCATCCACATCTCCGAGCTGTCGTGGAGTCACGTCAACCATCCGTCCGAGGTTCTCGAGATCGGCCAGACGGTCAAGGTCCAGGTGCTCGACATCGACCGCGAGCGGCAGCGGATCTCGCTCGGGCTCAAGCAGACGCAAACCGACCCGTGGCAGCAGGTGCTCGAGAGCTACCAGGAGGGCGACGTCGTGCAGGGAACCGTGACGAAGGTCGTCACCTTCGGCGCCTTCGTCGAGATCCTGCCGGGAGTCGAGGGGCTCGTGCACATCTCCGAGCTTGCCCAGCACCACGTCGAGAACCCGCGCGAGATCGTCTCGCAGGGCGACAAGGTCAACGTCCGCATCCTCGAGGTCGACGCCGAGAGGCGGCGCCTCTCGCTCTCGCTCAAGCGGGTCGAGGAGGGGATGCCCGTGCAGCCGATGCCGGGTGAGGAGGCCGAGCCGCCCGCGCTCGGGCTCTCGGACGAGGTTTTCGCCGACGAGGTTCCGGCCGCCGAGGCGCTCGAGGTTCCCGAGGCTCCGGCGGAAGAGCCCGTTGCCGAAACCGAGGTCCTGGAGGAAGAGCCGATCGTCGAGGTCGAGGCGATCGAGGAGGAGCCTGCAGCCGACGAGGCTGCGGTCGAGGAAGAGCCTGCTGCGGAGGCCGAGCTCGAGGCAGAGGTGGTGGAGCCGGTCGCGGAAGCTGAGGCGCCCGAGTCCGACGCCTCCGACGAGGCCGAGCCGACGGAGTAGTGAAGCGGCCGCTCGCGGTCGCGCTCACCGGCGGCATCGCGGCGGGCAAGAGCGAGGCTCTCCAGGCCTTCGCGCGCCACGGCGCCGCGACCATCTCGACCGACGACGTCGTCCATCGCCTCTACCGCGAGGACGAAGGACTGCAGGCGGCTCTGCGGCAGCGCTGGGGCGAGCGAGTCTTCCGCGACGGAGAGGTCGACCGGCAGGGGATCGGCCGGATCGTGTTCGCCGACCGCGCCGAGCTCGACTGGCTCGAGTCCGAGTTGCATCCGCGCGTTCGGGCGGCCACCGACGCCTGGCTCGGCGAGCAGACCGTCGACGTCGCGGTTGCCGAGATCCCACTGCTGTTCGAGACCGGCGGCGAGGTGCGCTTCGACCGGGTCGTCGTGATCACGGCGCCGCCCGAGGTCCGGTCCGCGCGGCGGAGCGACCTCTCCGAGAGGGAGGCGCGGCTCGTCTCCGAGGACGAGAAAGTGCGGCGGGGCGACTACTGCTACGTCAACGACGGCTCACTCGAACAGCTCGACGCTTTCGTCGCCGGAGTGCTGGAGGACCTCCGACGGCCCTGAGGCGCTGGATCGTCGTCGGCGCCGTCGTCCTCGCGGCGATCGGTGTGTTCGTCTACCTGCAACGCCGGGAGCCGCCGTGGTACGCGCGCCTCTGGTATCCGCTCCACTACTCGACGAATGTCCGCGTCTACGCCTCGCAGGACCATCTCGACCCGGCGCTGCTGGCGGCGGTGATCGAGGCCGAGAGCAAGTTCAACCCGGACGCCCGCTCGCCGGCCGGAGCCGTCGGCCTCATGCAGCTGACGCCGACCACCGCCAGGGGCATCGCGCAATACACCGGCGGGAGCCGTTTCCGCGTGTCCGACCTCACGAACCCCGACATCAACATCCGCTACGGCGCGTGGTATCTCGGCCACCTTCTCGAGCGGTACCACGACGAGCGGCTAGCGCTCGCCGCGTACAACGCGGGCCAGGAGAACGTCGACCGCTGGCAGAGGGAGCACGAAGGGATCCAGTTCGGCGAGACGCGGGACTACATCTCGAAGGTCGAGCGGTTGCAGAAGATCTACCGCCGGGCGTACGCGTCCCAGCTCGGGTATTGATTCCGGCATGAAGATTCGCGCAGCGCTGCTGGAGGCGTTCGGCAGCCCTCTCGAGGTGCAGGAGATCGACCTCGCGGAGCCCAAGGCGGGCGAGGTTCTCGTGCGTCTCGTCGCGTGCGGTGTCTGCCACACCGACCTCTTCACCGCATCGGGCGCCGATCCCTCCGGCTACGCGCCGGTGGTTCTCGGCCACGAGGGCGCGGGCGTGGTGGAGAAGGTCGGCGAGGGCGTCGCCTCCGTCGCGCCTGGCGATCACGTCGTGACGCTCTTCTCCCCGCAGTGCCGCGAGTGTGTGCACTGTCTCGACCCGCGCACCAACCTCTGCCTCGCGATCCGGGAGCAGCAGAACCAGGGCTACCTGCCCGACGGCACGACTCGCCTCTCGCGCGACGGCGAGCCCATCCGGCATTTCATGGGGACGTCCACCTTCGCGGAGTACACGGTGATGCCCGAGATCGCGCTGGCGAAGATCTCGCCGGAAGCTGCGCTCGACCGCTCGTGCGTCTTCGCCTGCGGGCTCTCGACGGGACTGGGTGCGGCCGTGAACACCGCGAAGGTCGAGCCCGGCTCGACGTGCGTCGTGTTCGGCGCCGGGCTCGTCGGTCTCGGCGCCGTCGCGGGCTGCAGGCTCGCCGGCGCGGAACGGATCGTGTGCGTCGACCCGGCCGAGCAGCGGCTCGAGCTCGCGCGCGGCCAGGGCGCCACCGACACGCTCACAGGCGGTCCCGAGGTCGTCGAGCAAATCCTCGAAATGACCGGTGGCTTCGGCGCGGACTACACATTCGAGGCGACGGGCATCGTCACCGTGATGCGCCAGGCCGTCGAGTCGGCGCGCATGGGCTGGGGCCTCGCGACGGTCTGCGGCGTCGCGGGCAAGGGGGAGACGCTCGAGGTCGTGCCGCGCTTCCTGATCACGGGTCGCCGCGTCGCGGGCTCCTCCTTCGGCGGGGTGAAGGGACGCGACCAGGTGCCGCAGTTCGTCGAGCGCTACCTCGCGGGCGACATCGACGTCGATCCGCTCATCTCCCACCAGATCTCGCTGGACGAGGTCAACCGCGGCTTCGAGCTCATGCACGCGCAGGACGGCATCCGCAGCGTGATCTCGTTCGACAGCTGATCACTACGCTGTCCTGAATGGCCGAGCTTCGGACGACCTCCGCCTACAGCCCGACCGGCGACCAGCCGCAGGCGATCGCCAAACTCGCCGACGGGATCCTCGCGGGCGAGCAGTTCCAGACGCTGGTGGGGGCGACCGGCACCGGCAAGACGGCGACGATGGCCTGGACGATCGAGAAGGTCGGCCGGCCGGCGCTCGTCATCGCCCACAACAAGACGCTCGCGGCCCAGCTCTGCAACGAGTTCCGCGAGTTCTTCCCGCACAACGCCGTCGAGTACTTCGTCTCCTACTACGACTACTACCAGCCCGAGGCGTACGTGCCGCAGGCCGACCTCTACATCGAGAAGGACTCGTCCCGGAACGACGACATCGCCCGGCTGCGGCTCGCCGCGACGTCGTCCCTCTTCACCCGTCGCGACGTCGTCGTGGTCGCGTCCGTCTCGTGCATCTACGGGCTCGGCTCGCCCGAGGAGTGGCGCGACCGGATGATCTACGTCGAGGTCGGCGCCGAGCACGACCGCGACCTCCTGCTGCGGAAGCTCATCGACTCGCAGTACGTCCGCAACGACACGATGCTCGGTCGCGGCAGGTTTCGCGTGAAGGGCGACGTGGTCGAGGTGCAGCCGGCGAACCAGGAGACCGCGTACCGCATCTCGTTCTTCGGCGACGAGGTGGAGGCGATGACGCACTTCGACCCGCTCACGGGCGAGGTGCTCGCGAAGCTCGACAACCTTTCGATCTGGCCCGCGACCGAGTACGTCACCTCGCAGCCGACGGTCGAGCGCGCCGTCGACGAGATCCGGCACGAGCTCGAGCAGCAGGTCGCGAAGTTCGAGCGGGAGGACAAGCTGCTCGAGGCGCACCGGATCAGGCAGCGCACGGAGTACGACCTCGAGATGCTGAAGGAGCTCGGCTTCTGCAACGGGATCGAGAACTACTCGCGCATCCTCGAGGGGCGGGCCGCCGGGACGCATCCCTTCACGCTGCTCGACTACTTCGGCGACGACTTCGTCGTCTTCGTCGACGAGTCCCACCAGACCGTCCCGCAGCTCGGTGGGATGCACGAGGGCGACCGCTCGCGCAAGCAGACGCTCGTCGACTTCGGCTTCCGGCTGCCGTCGGCGCTCGACAACCGGCCGCTCCGCTTCGACGAGTTCCTGCGCAAGGTGCCGCAGCTCGTGTTCGTCTCGGCGACGCCGGGGCCGTTCGAGCTCCGCAACTCGACGGTCGTCGCCGAGCAGCTGATCCGGCCGACCGGCATCGTCGATCCCGAGGTGGACCTGCGAGCGACGAAGAACCAGATCGACGACCTGCTCGGCGAGATCCGCGTGCGCGAGGCGGCGGGCGAGCGCGTCCTCGTCACGACGCTGACGAAGAAGATGGCCGAGGACCTGACCGACTACCTGCTCGAGTCCGGCGTCAAGGCGCGCTACCTCCACTCCGAGATCGACACGATCGAACGGATCCAGATCATCCGCGAGCTGCGGCTCGGCGAGTTCGACGTCCTCGTGGGCGTCAACCTCCTGCGTGAGGGGCTCGACCTGCCGGAGGTGTCGCTCGTCGCGATCCTCGACGCCGACAAGGAGGGATTCCTGCGCGGACGGACGAGCCTCATCCAGACGATCGGCCGTGCGGCGCGAAACGTGAACGGCAAGGTGCTGATGTACGCGGACAAGCAGACGGAGGCGATCAAGGAGGCGCTCGACGAGACGAATCGCCGGCGCGCCGTCCAGCTCGCGTACAACGAGGAGCACGGGATCGTGCCGGAGACGATCGCAAAGGGGGTCTCCGACATCGCCGAGCTGCTCCAGCTCGAGTCGCCGACCGTACCGTCGTCGCGGCGTCGGCGCGGCGCGACGAAGGTGGAGGGGATGTCGCGCGAGGAGCTCGAGAAGCTCGTCGTCACGCTCGAGGAGGAGATGTACCTCGCCGCCGAGGAGCTGCGGTTCGAGTACGCGGCGAAGCTCCGAGACGAGATCAAGGACCTGCGGCGAGACCTGCAGGCGCTCGAGCAGACCGCGGCGTAGGAATCCTTAGGTCGAGCGGCTCGTCCGCGCTACGCTCCGCGAATGCTCGGAGCTGTGGTCGGTGCGCTGTTCTTCGGCTTCGTCACGGGCGCATTGGCGCGCTTTGCGTTGCCCGGTCCGGATCCGATGCCGGCGTGGCTCACGTTTGCGATCGGCCTGGCCGGTTGGGCGATCGGGACCGGGATCGTGTTGGCGGTCGGAGGCCGTAGCCAGGCGTCGTGGGCGGGGCTCGCGAGCTTTCTCGTGGCCGTCGGGCTCGTGGTGATCTACCGGCGCTTCGTCCAGAAGCGGCCGCTCTGGGGAAAGGACGCCTACCGGTTCCCCGAGCGCGGTTTCGGCGTCGAGCAGTACCGCGAGCGTCTGAAGCGCGCGGGCATCGACCCCGACCAGATCGGGACGCAGCAGTTCGGCGTCCTCCAGCCGCGGCCGCCTCTGCAGACGACTTCCACCACCGGAGCCCATGTCCCGTCCGGCGACGACCCGACCGAGAACCCGGCTCACTATCTCGGCCTGCTCGAGGAGCTGCACGACACCGGCGTCCTCGACGACGAGGAGTACACCGGGGCGCGCACACGGCTCCTCGAGAGCCTGCGGCCCTAGCGAGCGAAACGGCGCTCGGCGCTCAGCGCCCAGTCGCCGCGCGACCAGCGGAACGTGCGGACGAGGATCGCGTCGCCGTCCGCCTCGTGGACGTGAAGCCCGCGGGCCTCGCCGAGCCGCCGCGGACGCGGCTGTCCGAGGGCGGGCGCGATCGCGACGACGGCGGTGTGCGCCTCGTCGCCGAGGACCTCGAACTCGTGGCGCTCACTCACCGCCGCCTGGTGGATGTGACCGCCGAGGATGAGATCGGCGCCCGCCTCGACGAGCGCCCGCAGCACGCGGTCGCGTCCCGAGACGGGGCGCTTGCGAGCCGCGCGCCAGGGCGCTCCGATCAGATGGTGGTGGAGCACCGCGACGCGAAGCGCTCCTGCTTCGGCAGCGGCGAGCCTCTCGGCCGCGCGCTCCAGCTGAGCGCGGCTCAGCGCGCCGCCCTGCTGGCGGAACGGCCGCGCCGAGTTGAGTCCCACGACGTGGAGCCCGGGGAGCGCTGCCGTCGGCTCGGTCGTCTCCCAGACCCGCTCGAACTCCGTCCAGGGACGAAAGAACCGACTCGGCGTATAGGGGAGGTCGTGGTTGCCGGGAACGGCGAGCACGGGTGGCCCGAGCGAGCGCAGCAGCGTCGCGGCCCTCTCGAGCTGCGCGCTGCGGCCACGGTTCGCGAGATCGCCGGAGGCGACGACGAGCTGCGGCTTCAGTCGCTCGACGAGCCGCGTCAGCGCGCGCTCGATCTCCCGTTCCTCATGTGTACCCGCGTGCAGGTCGGAAACATGGAGAAGCCTGGCGTTCACAACCGGACGAGGCTATAGATTGGAAGCTGTGACAGAAGACACCGGCGAGATCTTCGACGACCTCTACCTCGGCATGCGGGCCGGCGGTGCGCTGCGCAAGCGGCGGCGCGGCGAGGAGCTCACCGACGAGGAGCGCGAGGCGCTCACCCGCTGGCAGCGGTTGTCGACCGCCCGGAAGGCGGCGGCCATCGGCGCCTTCACCTTCGGCACGTTCGGGCTCGGCTTCACGCTCGGCGGGCTCGTCTTCGGCCGCTGGCGCCGGGCCTGAAGATCTCCTAGCGCTTCGCTTCGGCGGTGAACAGGACCGCCGGAGCCTCCTCCTCGGCCGGGTCACGGCCTCGCACGACGACGTCGACGAGCGTCGCGACGATCGACGCGAGCGGGATCGCGATCAGGACGTAGATCGCGCCGAGGAGGTAGCCGACGGTGACGACCGAGACGAGCACGACGAGCGGCGAGAGCCCGACCGCGTGTCCCATGACGCGCGGGCCGATGACGTAGTCCTGGAGCTGGCGCAGCACGAGGACTGCGATCCCGGCGCCGAGCGCGACCGTCCAGCCCACGGTCAGCCCGGCCCCGATCGCCACCGCGCCGGCGGCCAGCGGCCCCACGATCGGCACGAGCTCGACGAGACCCGCACCGGTTCCGATCAGGAGCCAGTAGGGCTCGCCGTCGAGCCAGAACGCGAGCGACAGCAGCGTGCCTACGAGGAGGACGAGCAGGAACTGGCCGCGCACGAAGGCGCCGAGCTTCAGGTCGATCAGCACCCAGGTGTCCCGGGTCACGCGGCGGTGACGGCGCGGCACGACCGACTGCACGAGCGCGATCGTCCCGTCACGGTCGAAGATCCAGTACGCACCGACCGCGAACATGAACAGGATTCCCACGAGGATCTCGAACAATTTCTTCGTGACCGTGATCGCGGGATGGAGGAGCGTCGCACCGGACGGGAGCTGACGCAGCCGCTTGTCGAGCGCGCTCAGGATCTCGTGCCGGATGCCGTGCGAGTGCTGCGCCGCGTGGTGGAGCTGGGCCGTCGAGGTCGGCACGTGGCCGATCGCGTGGTCGATCTGGGTGATCGCCACCGGCACGACGAGGTAGAGAAAGAGCCCGATAGCGGCCAGGAAGCCGAGGTAGTGGACGACCACGGCGACGGCGCGCGGGACATGCCCTCGGCGGTTGAGCCACTCCACGCTCGGCCGCATCGCCGATGCGATCACGAAGCCGAGGAAGAGCAGCGCGATCAGGATCCGGATCTTCCAGAGCGCGAGTGCTCCGATCACGATCGAGAGCGCGACGAGCGTCGCCGTCGCGGCTTTGCGTGCGGTTCCACTTCTTTCCACAGGGATTCGTTCCCACAACGAGAACGAAGCGCCCGTGGATACGTCCCTCCTCGAGGTGCACAGGCACGGGATCGCCCTGGCGCGCCCCTTGCTGCGGGCGCTCCTGTTCGCACTCGCGGGTGCCGCGTGCCTCCTCGCTCCGTGGCCGGTTGTCGGAGTCGCCGGTGCGGCGTTGCTCGCCCTCGCTGCGGTGGTCGCCGTGGTCGGGGTCGCCCGCTGGGAGAAGACACACCTGTTCCTGACCGAGAACGCACTCGTCGTGGAGCACGGGTTCCTGCGCCGCGCGAGCGCCTCCATCTCGCTCAACGGGACGGTGTTCGAGGTCGAGCGGCCGCTGCTCGGCCGCATCCTCGGCTACGGCACCGTCGTGGCCGGCGACCTCGAGATCCACTGCGTGCCGCGGCGCCTGACGCGTCTGCTCCAGCAGCGGCGCTAGCCCTGGCCGAACGTCTGTTCGGGACGGTAGAATGCCCTCCACATGGCTGCCGACGAGCTCGTCGTACACGGCGCCCGCGAGCACAACCTGAAGGACATCACCGTCCGTCTGCCGCGGAACCGCCTCATCTGCATCACGGGCCTCTCGGGCTCCGGCAAGTCCTCCCTGGCCTTCGACACGATCTACGCAGAGGGCCAGCGGCGGTACGTCGAGTCGCTGTCGGCCTACGCGCGGCAGTTCCTGCAGATGATGGAGAAGCCGGACGTCGACCACATCGACGGCCTCAGCCCGGCGATCTCCATCGACCAGAAGACCACCTCGCGCAACCCGCGCTCGACGGTCGGCACCGTGACCGAGATCTACGACTACCTCCGCCTTCTCTTCGCGCGAGTCGGGCGGCCGCACTGCCCGATCTGCGGCAAGCCCATCGCGGGACAGTCGCTCGACGCGATCGTCGACCAGGTGCTGAAGCTCGAGGAAGGGACGCGCTTCACGGTCAACGCGCCGGTCGTGCGCGACCGCAAGGGCGAGTACAAGGACGTCTTCGAGGATCTGACGCGGGAGGGCTTCACCCGCGTCAAGGTCGACGGCGAGCAATACGTCCTCGAGGAGGGCGTGCCCGAGCTCGACAAGAAGTTCAAGCACACGATCGAGGTCGTCGTCGACCGGCTCGTGATGCGCGCCGACCTGCGGCTGCGCCTCACGCAGTCGATCGAGACCGCGGCCGGGCTCGCCGACGGTCTGGTGGCGGTCGACCTGGTCGATTCGGGAGAGCAGCTGCTCTTCTCCGAGAACTTCGCCTGTCCGGACCACGGCGTCTCGCTGCCCGAGCTCCAGCCGCGCATCTTCTCCTTCAACGCGCCGCACGGCGCCTGCCCGCGCTGTACCGGCCTCGGCTCGCAGCAGGAGATCGACCCGGACCTGCTCGTCCCCGATCCGTCGCTCTCGATCGACGACGGCGCGCTCGTGCCGTGGTCGGTCGGCGGCTCGTCCGGCTTCTACGAGGCCGTGATCCAGGCGATCGCCGACCGCTACGAGATCGACACTTCGAAGCCGTGGTCGGAGCTGACCGACGAGGAGCAGAGCCGCTTCCTCGACGGCACGGACGGCGAGAAGCTCTATGTCCAGTACCGCAACCGCATGGGGCGTCGGCGCCAGTACATGCTCGCCTTCGACGGCATCGTCGCGAGTCTCCAGCGGCGCTACCGCGAGACCGACTCCTCCACCGCGCGCGAGCGCATCGAGGAGTACATGTCACTGCGCCCCTGCCCGGTCTGCAAGGGCGCGCGCCTCAAGCCCGAGGTGCTCGCGGTCACGATCGGCGAGCGCTCGATCCACGAGTTCACGCAGCTGTCGGTCGCGCGGGCGCTCGCGTTCCTCGATCGGCTCGCGTTGACGCCCACTGAAGAGCTGATCGGGCACCGGATCGTGAAGGAGATCCGCGAGCGGCTCACCTTCCTCGACGACGTCGGGGTCGGCTACCTCACGCTCGACCGGGCGGCGGCGACGCTCTCGGGAGGCGAGGCGCAGCGGTTGCGGCTCGCGACGCAGATCGGCTCGCAGCTCGTTGGCGTCCTCTACATCCTCGACGAGCCGTCGATCGGCCTGCACCAACGCGACAACGCACGCTTGATCGACACGCTCGGGCGGCTCCGCGACATCGGCAACACCGTCGTCGTCGTGGAGCACGACGAGGAGATGATGCGCCGCTCCGACTGGCTCGTCGACATGGGGCCCGGCGCGGGCCTGCACGGCGGCGAGGTCGTCGCCGAAGGCCCGGCGACGGAAGGTCGAGCGGACGGCCAAGTCGGTCACGGGACAGTTCCTCGCAGGAAAACGGTCGATCGCGGTGCCGGCACGGCGCGACGAGGACCGCGGCTCGTTCCTGGTGCGCGGCGCCGCGCAGCACAACCTCAAGGACATCGACGTCGAGTTCCCGGTCGGCAAGTTCATCTGCGTGACCGGCGTCTCGGGCTCCGGCAAGTCGACGCTGGTGAACGAGATCGTGTTCAAGGCGCTCGCGAACCGGCTCAACCGAGCGCGTGTCAAGCCCGGCGCGCATGCGGGCGTGGAGGGGATCGAGGTGTTCGACAAGGTGATCGAGATCGACCAGAAGCCGATTGGACGCACGCCGCGCTCGAACCCGGCGACGTACACCGACCTGTTCACGCACATCCGTGAGCTCTACTCGCTCACGCCGGAGGCGAAGGTGCGCGGCTACAAGCCTGGCCGGTTCTCGTTCAACGTGCGCGGTGGCCGCTGCGAGACGTGCAAGGGCGACGGGCAGATCAAGATCGAGATGCACTTCCTGCCCGACGTCTACGTCCCGTGCGAGACCTGCAAGGGCGCGCGCTACAACCGGGAGACGCTCGAGGTGCGGTTCAAGGGACGCTCGATCGCGGACGTGCTCGAGATGTCGGTCGAGGAGGCGCTGCGCTTCTTCGCCAAGATCCCGAAGATCCGGCGCCGGCTGCAGACACTCCACGACGTCGGGCTCGACTACATCAAGCTCGGGCAGCCGGCGACGACGCTCTCGGGCGGCGAGGCGCAGCGCGTGAAGCTCGCCTCGGAGCTGTCGAAGGTCGCGACGGGCAAGACGCTCTACATCCTCGACGAGCCGACGACCGGCCTTCACTTCGCCGACATCGAGAAGCTGCTCGAGACGCTGCAGCGTCTCGTCGACGGCGGGAACACGATGCTCGTGATCGAGCACAACCTCGACGTGATCAAGCAGGCCGACTGGGTGATCGACCTCGGGCCGGAAGGCGGCGAGGCGGGCGGGGAGCTCATCGCCGTCGGCACCCCCGAGGACATCGCGAAGGTCGAGGACAGCTTCACCGGCCGCTTCCTGCAGAGCGTGTTGCCGGAGCGCGCGATCGTCGCTGCCTAGAGAAGGACAGGTCCGAAACGGACACTTGCCGCGCGGGTGGTTCGGCGCCAGACTCTGCGCATGGAGGCAGACACCTCGCCGCCTCCCGCGGAGGACGGACCCGGGTATCCCGGTGCGGCGGTTGCAGGAGCGGTGCTGGCGACCCTGTTCTTCCCCTTGATCGCGCTGATCGCGGCGCTGGTGCTGCAGGGGGGCCAGAGCGATCCACGCAAGCGGTCGCAGCTGCGCACGTGGGCCTGGGCCTCCGGCGGGTTGATGGTGCTCGACGTGCTGCTCGTCCTGCTCGCTGTCGGCGCGTTCGCAGGCCACACGTCTGGCTCCGGCTCCAGCTCCGGCGTGTGCGTGGGAGGACCGACGATCGGTGCGACCGGGACACAGGTTCCCGGTAGCACGACGAAGTTCGTCGTGCCGTGCGCGATCAGCGGCTCGGCGACCGTCACCTTCCCCTCGCCCTAGCCGACAGGGGCTACCCTCACCGTCGATGGCGGCAAGCGCCGACACCGCGCGCACCTCGGCTCTCGAGCGAAGCTGGTGGCTGCGCGCGCCGGCGGTTCTCGTCGCGCCGCATGCCGTGTTCGTCTCGCTCCGGGACGACTCTGACGAGGCCGTCGAGGCGAGGCAGGAGCCGATCACCGCGATCGCCGGGCTCGCGGGAATCGCCGGGGTGCTCGCGAGTCCCGTTGCGCGCCACGTGCTCAACGACCCCTCGAACTCCGTCTCGCTGATCCCGGTCTGGGCCTTCCTCGGAGGCATGTTCTATGCGGTGGCCGTGTACTGGGTCGGGGGCGGTCTTCTCTTCGGTGCGGCCCGTCGCCTCGGCGGCCTCGGCAGCTATCGCCGGGCGCGGCACCTGCTCACGCTCTCGGTCGTGCCGCTCGCGCTCTCCCTCTTCACCGTCTGGCCACTCCGGATCGTGATCTACGGCGAGAACCTCTTCCGCACCGGCGGCACCGACTGGGGGCCGGGCGATCGGATCTTCGGCGGAGTCCTCTATTTCGCGTTCGCCTGGAGCGCCGTTCTGCTCGTCGTCGGTGTCCGTGCCGTCCACGGCTGGAGCTGGGGTCGCTCACTTGCGACGGTCGGGCTAGCGGCCTCGCTGCCTGTGCTGCTCGTCCTTGCGACGTATTACGACCACCACTACCTCCACTAGGTCGGTTTCGCCGCGTTCTCGAACGCGCTCCGCTCCTCGTCAGGCATGCGATACGTGTGCAGCTCCTCGGGGAACGAGCCGTTCCGCACCTCGTCGGCATAGCGACCGAGGGCCTCGACGATCGCGTCGCCGATCTCCGCGTACCGCTTGACGAAGCGCGGCGCGCGCCCCTCGTAGAAGCCGAGCATGTCGTGCCAGACGAGCACCTGCCCATCCGTCTCCGCGCCTGCGCCGATCCCGATGGTGGGCACTGCCAGCGCGCGCGTCACCGCGCCGGCCACCGCCGGAGGAACGGCTTCGAGCACGACCGAGAAGCAGCCTGCGTCCTCGAGCGCGACCGCATCATCGACCAGCTCCTGTGCGCGCTCGGCCGTCCTGCCCTGCGCCTTGAAGCCGCCGAGAACGGTCGCCGTCTGCGGCGTCAGCCCGACGTGGCCCATCACCGGGATCCCCGCGCCGACGATCGCGCGCGCCCGCGCGACCGAGGTGCCGCCGCGCTCGAGCTTGACCGCGTCTGCGCCGCCTTCCTTCACGAGCCGCACGGCGTTCCGCACCGCCTGCTCGTCCGACTCCTCGTACGAGCCGAACGGCATGTCTGCGATCACGAGCGGCCGCTTTGCGCCACGGGTCACCCACTGGGTCATGAAGACGATCTCGTCGAGCGTCACCGGCACGGTCGACTCGCGGCCATGGACGACCATCCCCGACGAGTCGCCGACGAGGATCAGGTCGACGCCGGCGGCATCGGCGAGTCGGCTGCTCGGGGCGTCGTACGCCGTGACCATCACGATCTTGTGGCCGCGCCGCTTCATCTCGCCGAGCTCCGGGAGCGGGAGCTTGCCGGTCGTCCAGGACGCATAGCGCGCGGGTTTCGGGTTGTCGCTCATGTGAGCTCTCCTTCCAGGAGGACGTTGTCGATCAGCCGGGTGGAGCCGACGCGGACCGCGGCGGCGAGAACCTTGGCGTCGCCGAGGTCGAGCACCTCGACGTACTCGGGGTCGAGGCCGTTCAACGAGGCGCGCGCAGCGGCGGCGGGATCCGGGCTCGCCACGGCCTCACGAAGCGTCCGAGGCAGTGCGAGCGCGCGGTCGCGCTCGGCGGCGGAGAGGCGCCGGTTGCGGGACGAGAGCGCGAGCCCGTCCGGGTCGCGCACGGTCGGCACGACGCGGATCTCCACCGGCACGTTCAGGTCCCGGACGAGACGCCGGACGACGGCGACCTGCTGTGCGTCCTTCTGGCCGAAGTACGCGCGCTCGGGCCGGACGGCGTTGAACAGCTTCAGACATACCGTCGCGACACCGCGGAAATGCCCGGGCCGTGCGGCGCCCTCCGCTCCGGTGTCGTCCGGCTCCACCCAGGTTGCGAAGCCGGCGGGATAGAGCTCGGCGAAGTCCGGCGCGAAGACCGCGTCGACGCTCTCCTCCTCCGCGAGCTCGAGATCGCGCTCCTCGTCGCGGGGATACGCGTCGAGGTCGGTCGGCTCGTCGAACTGAGCCGGGTTGACGAACAGCGACATCACGACGCGCTCGTTCTCCGCCCGCGCTGCGCGGAGGAGTGCGCGGTGACCGTCGTGCAGCGCTCCCATCGTCGGGACGAGCCCCGTGCCGGGCTCCTGCTCCAGCTCGGCGATCGTGCGGAAGATCTTCATGCGAGCTGCACCGTTGCTTCCGCGAGCGTCTCGTACAGGTGCTCGAGCTCGGGGTGTTTGGCCCGGATCTCCTGCTTGTGCGCCTCGACCGTCGCCCAGTCGCCCCGCGCGATCGGGCCGGTCAGCTCGAACCCGTGCTCGATCGTTCCCCGCATCAGCGGCACGAGTCCCTCGGCGGGGACACCGAGCCGGACGGCCGCGCGCTGCAGCGTCACGAGGTAGTTCGAGGCGAAGACGGCTCCGGCGTGGTAGAGCGTCCGGTCGGCGTCGCGAAGCTCGAACGGCCGCAGCCCGAGTGTCTCCGCGAGCTCGCGCGCAACCGCGAGCGCGCCGCCGGTCTCGCCGCTGATGGCCGCCCAGGCGCCGTCGAACTGGGTGGGATCGCCGCTCCGGTCGAACGTCTGAAGCGGGTGGAGCGAGAAGCGGCGCTCATGCGGGTCGAGCGCGGCGAGCGGCGTCGCGCCGGAGACGTGCCCCGCCCAGGCACGTCCCGGTGTCAGGCACCGGGACACGTCGGCAATGGCCGTGTCCGGGACGCAGAGGAGGACGACGTCGGGCTCGTCCTCGCCCACGGCAACGCCGCGCTCGTCGAGGCGGGCGCTGACGGCCGAACCCACGCGGCCCGAACCGATGACGTGGACTCTCTCGATCACGATCTCGCTCCAGCTCCGAACCGGATGCCGGGCACTGCGGATTGTACTCGGGCCGCAACCTTGAACCGGCGCGGTCGGGCGCGTCATGCTCTCTCGTGGACGATGCAGAAGGCGAGCGTGACCTTGCTGGGCGGCTTCGCCGCCGACATCGGAGGGACTCCGGTTCCGGACTCCGCGTGGCGCCTGCGCAAGGCGAAGGAGCTCGTGAAGCTGCTCGCGCTGGCCGACGGGCACCGATTGCACCGCGAGCAGGCGATGGACGTGCTCTGGCCCGAGCGGGATCCGGCCGCGGCGGGCAACAACCTCAACCAGGCCGTGCACGCGGCGCGGAAGGCGCTGGGAGCCGAGGCGATCGACCTGCAGGACGGTCTGCTCCGCCTCGAAGCCGACCTCGACGTCGAGGCCTTCGAGCTGGCCGCCGTCGACGCGCGGCGCGACCGCACTGCCGCGGCCTGCGAGCGTGCGCTCGCGCTCTACGGCGGCGAGCTGCTGCCCGAGAACCGCTACGACGACTGGGCCGAACGCGAGCGGGGGCGCCTCGCGGCGGTGCGCGGGGAGCTGGAGCAGATCCTCGACGACCTCGGCGTGGTCCCGGGGAGACGGCGCCTGCCGCTCGAGACGAGCACGTTCGTCGGGCGCGAGCACGAGCTCACGGAGCTGCGGACGCTCCTCGGCCGCACACGCCTGCTGACGCTTGCGGGCACCGGCGGCGCCGGCAAGACCAGGCTCGCGCTCGAGCTCGCACGCAGCCGCGAGGACGCGCATGCCGGCGGGGCGATCCTCGTCGAGCTCGAGACCGTCGGCGAGGGCGCCGGCGTCCCGGACGCGGTCGCCGAGGCGCTCGATCTCCGCGCTCTTCCGGGCGGTGGGCTCGTCGACGCGATCGCCGCGGAGCTGGCATCGAGGGAGATGCTGCTCGTGCTCGACAACTGCGAGCACGTGATCGGCGCGAGCGCGGCAGTCGCCGACGCGCTGCTCCGCTCCGCTCCGCGTCTCACGATTCTCGCGACGAGCCGCGAGCCGCTGCGCGTGCCGGGCGAGGTGGTCTTCCGTGTTCCCTCGCTCGCTATTCCCGACCCGGACGGGACCGACCTGCCAGATGCGCTGCTCGACTACGAGGCCGTGCGGCTCTTCGTCGACCGGGCCGGCGCGGTCATGCCCGGGTTCGTGCTCGACGAGAGGAACGGGCCGGCGGTTGCCCGCATCTGCCATCGGCTCGACGGACTGCCTCTCGCGCTCGAGCTGGCTGCCGCCCGGATCGACGCACTTGCGCCCGACGCCCTCTCCGACCGCCTCGACGACCGCTTCCGGCTGCTGCGTGCAGGCAGCCGCACCGCGCCGACGCGGCAGCAGACTCTGGAGGCTGCGCTCGACTGGAGCTACGAGCTGCTCGAGGAGGCGGAGCGCGTCCTGCTGCGCCGCCTGGCCGTCTTCTCGGGCGGCCTCACGCTCGAGGCTGCGGAGGTCGTGTGCGCCGACGAAGAGCTGGAAGGAGCGCAGGTGGCCGACCTGCTCGCGCGGCTGGTCGAGAAGTCGCTCGTCGCCGCGGAGGAACACCGCGGCGCCCGGCGCTACCGACTGCTCGAGACGATCCGCGCCTACGCTGCCCTGCGTCTCGCCGCAGCGGGCGAGCGCGCGACAGTCGCGGCGAGGCACGCCGACTGGCTCGCAGAGCTCGTCGCAGCCGACGATTCGCAGCTCTCGGGGCTCGATCCGGAACGCGGCAACCTCCGCGCCGCGCTCGAGACGCTGCTCGCGCACGATCCGCCTGCGGCGCTCCGGCTCTGCGCGCGCGTGTGGCCGTTCTGGCTCCGGCGCATCGAGCTCCCGGAGGCACGCCGCTGGCTGGGCGAGGCACTCGACCGCGCGCCCGAGCCTCGTCCCGAGCGGGTGCACGCGCTGCTGGGTCACGCCGCGGTCGAATACCGCTCGGGTGACGAGGGGCTCGGCCTCGGCCACACGGACGAGGCGCTCGCGCTCGCCCGAGAGCTCGGCGAGCCCGAGCTGGAATGGAGGGCGGTCCACTTCCGCGGCGGCATCGAGATCGCGCGCGAGGAGGGTGGTGCGGCGGCGGGCTATTACGCGGCGGCCGTCGTGGTTGCGCGCGAGCACGAGCTCGCAGCTCCGGAGGCGGTGAGCGTCTACTCGCTCGGCGTCGCCGCGTGGGTGGCCGGCGACCTCGCCGCCGCCGAGACGCGTTTCGCGGAGAGCCACGAGCTCTTCGCCGGCCTCGGTGATTCCGGCGAGACGGTGCCGGCGCTCGTCAACGTCGCACAGATAGCGATGCAGGATCGGAATGCGCCTGCGCTCCGCCTCGTGTTCGAGGACACGCTGCAGCCGTTCGCGGAGGTCGGCTGCGCCGTCGCCGCCGGCTACGTCCTGCTCAACTGGGCCAACGTCGCACGCACCGCCGCCGACCCCGCCAGGGCGCGCACCCTGCTCGCGGAGGCGCTGAAGAGATTCGAGCTGGCCGGGAGCGAGCGTGGCCGCGCAGACGTCTGGGCACGGCTCGCGTATCTCGCCCTCTCCGACGGGGACGTCCAGGAGGCGGTAGGGCTGTTCGAGCGGGTGCGGGCGCTCCGCGCGAGCCTCGGCGACCGGCGCGGCGCGGCGCTCGCCCTCGTCGGCCTCGGTCATGCATCGATCGCCGCGCGCGACTATGGGCGAGCCGAGACGCTGCTCCGGGAAGCCGCCGACACGTTCCGCCGCGCCGGCGACCGCTGGGGTCTCGCCTCGACGCTCTGGCGCACGGCCGAGCTCGAACAGGCGCGCGACCGGCTCGACCAGGCCGAAGCCCTGCTCGTGCAGGCGCTCGAAGTGATCGCGGAAACTCCGAACCGCCGTTGGCGCGCGGTCACGTGGGCACACCTCGCAGAGGTCGCGCTTCTGCGAGGAGAGGATGCCCGAGCCCGCGAGCTGCTCGAGCAGGCGCTCGAGGCCTTCGCTTCCTGGGGTGACGAGCAGGGCGTCGCATACGCGCGCGACCGGCTTCGAACCCTCGCAAAGCGCGCGCAAACCGGGCGTTAAGAGCGCCTCGCTAGAACCGGTCCGTCACGAATCCACGAACAGGAGGAACCAATGAGCGGGACGCTTGCACCGGTACTCGGCGAAGCCTCGGTCCAGGAGCTGCGGGACGCGTTGCGTGGCGAGCTGCTGCAGCCGGGCGACGATGGGTACGAGGAGGCGAAAGGCCTCTGGAACGGCGCACACGACGATGCGGAGCCGGCCTTGATCGCGCGCTGCACGGGAGCGGCGGACGTGATCGCGGCGCTCGGGTTCGCGCGGTCGAGCGAGCTCGCGGTCGCGGTGCGCGGCGGCGGCCACAGCGTCGCCGGGCTCTCGACCGTCGACGGCGGGATGATGATCGACCTCGGTCCGATGCGGAACGTCCGCGTCGACCCGGCGGCAAACCGCGCCTTCGTCGGCCCCGGCGCCGTCTGGGGCGACGTCGACCACGAGTCGCAGCAGTTCGGGCTCGCAACGACGGGAGGGCTCGTGTCGACCACCGGCGTCGCCGGCTTCACGCTCGGCGGCGGGATCGGCTGGCTGATGCGGCAGTACGGCCTCGCGTGCGACAACCTCGTCGGCGCGGACGTCGTCACCGCCGACGGCCGGCTCGTGCATACGAGCGAGACCGAGAATCCCGAGCTCCTCTGGGGACTGCGGGGAGGCGGCGGCAACTTCGGGATCGTCACGTCCTTCGAGCTGGCCGTGCACCCGGTCGGCCCGGAGGTCTACGCCGGACCGCTGTTCCTGCCCGGCGACGCCGCAGGCGACCTGCTGCGCCGCTACCGCGACTGGGCGCCCTCGGCCCCGGATGCGATCACGACGGCGGTCAGCCTCGCGACGGCCCCGCCGCTGCCGGTCATCCCGGAGGAGTGGCACGGCAAGAAGGTCGCGATCCTGATCGCCGTCTGCGCGGGTCCGGTCGCCGACGGCGAGGCGCTCGTCCGGGATCTCCGCACGGTGGCGGAGCCGGTCGCCGACCTGATCCACCCGATGCCGTACACCTTCATCCAGAGTTTGCTCGACCCGCTCTGGCCGAAGGGGATCAACGCGTACTTCAAGGCGGCGAACCTCACGCGTCTGTCGGACGAGACGATCGACTCGCTCGTGAGCCTGCACCAGGACACGCCGGGACCGCAGTGCGAGATCCACGTCCACCAGATGGGTGGAGCGGTCGCCAGGGTCGGCGCGGGCGACACGGCGTTCCCCGAGCGGTCGATGCCGTACGTGCTGAACGCCGTCACGGGGACGCCCGAAGCGGCGCTCCTGGGCGCACACACCGAGTGGGCACGGGCCGTGATCGCCGCGTCGAAGGCGGATCACACCGGCCGGGCGTACGTGAACTTCCTCGGCGACGCCGGCGAGGCCGAGTCGGCGTACGGGGAGGAGACGTACCGGCGGCTCGTCGAGCTCAAGGACGAGTACGACCCGACGAACGTCTTCCGGCTCAACCAGAACGTCGCTCCGTCGGCCTAGATACCGCAGAACCGGCGGCCGGGGTGCGTGACTGCACCCCGGCCGCCGCGGTCGACCCGCGTAGCTGCGACAATTGCTCCGCCCCTTGAGCACCGCCGCTGCAAGCCTCCCGGATCTCCGCCGTCTCTCGCCCCGCCGCGAGCTGCTGCTCGCCGCTGCGCTGACCGCCGGGATCGCGGCGCTCGTCCTGGCCGTCGGGCCCGCACCGGGCGACGCGCCCGTCCATCTCTACCGGACGTTCCTCGTCCGCGACGGCGCGCTCGTCTGGGACAACTTCTGGTACGCGGGGACGTACCCGCTCGCCTCGTACAGCCTGCTCTACTACCTGCCGGCGGCGCTCGTCGGGAACCTGCCGCTCGTCTTCGTCGCGGCGGTCGCGTCGACCGATGCTCTTCTCCTCGATCGCGTTGCAGGAGTGGGGGAGGGCAGCGCTCTGGCCGGCGCGCGTCTTCGGCGTCCTCGCTGCGGCGCCGATGTTCACCGGGCTCTACGCGTACTCGCTCGGCTTCACGGCGATGCTCGCGACGCTCAAGCTGCTGCAGTTGCGGCGGCTCTGGCTCGCGGTCGTCGTCGCGGCGCTCACGGTCGGCTTCAGCCCGCTCGCTTTCGCCTTCCTCTGCCTGATCGTCGGCGTCGTACGCCGTCTCCCGCCGCGCAGATCTCGCGCCGTCACCTCTGGTTCGGGGCCGGTCTGGTCGTGGCGGCGGGGATCGAGCTGCTGCGCGCTCGTCCTCTTCCCGGCGAGCACGGGCGTCTATCCGTTCCACTGGATCGACTTCGTCGCGGTGCTCGGCGTCACGGCGCTCGGCGTGCTCGTCGCGCGGCAGGCCCGCGGCGGCGGCGCCGCTCGTCGCGTTCTTCGCGCTCTGGGGGCTCGGCAGCGTCGTCGTCTACATCGTGCCGTCGCCGCTCGGGGACAACTGGACGCGGCTGAGCGCGTTCGTCTTCCCGGTCATGCTCCTCACGGCGAGCCTCGCCGGCTTCCGGCCGCGGCGGCTCGTGGTGCTCGCGCTCGCGGTGGCCTTCGCCTACAACCTCGTCCCGTACGCGCTGCTCGTCCCGTCGCGGCTCGACAACAGACCGCAGCAGGCGAGCTTCTGGCGGCCGGCGATCGGCTTCCTCCGCACCACACGAGCAGCCCGGCTATCCGCGTCGAGGTCGTGCCGACGGCGGAGCACTGGGAGGCGTACTGGATCCCGAAGTCCGGCTTCCCCCTCGCCCGCGGCTGGTACCGGCAGCTCGACGTGGCCGACAACCCCGCCCTCTACTCGAACGCACCTCGACGCCGCGGCCTACCGCCACTGGCTGCGCTCCGACGCCGTTCGGTACGTCCTCCTCAGCACGACCGCGCCGCTCGACTGGGACGGCGGCCCGCAGGAGGAGCGCGTCCTGCGCTCGCCGCACTCGGGGCTGAACATCGTCTTCCGCACTCGCAACTGGACGATCTACGAGCTCCCACATGCCACGCCGCTGCTGACCGGCCCTGCGCAGCCTGTGGTGACCTCCTTCGGCCACACGACGATCCGGGGCACGGTCTTCGCGGCCGGCCGCTACCTCCTCCGCGCCCACTACAGCCCGTACCTGCGCCTCCAGGGCGGAGGCGGCTGCGTCTCGCCCGGGCCGGACAAGATGACCTTCCTCGACCTCACCCGGCCCGGGCGGTTCGCGCTCAGCGTGCCGGGGACGCCCGACGGCCTCGTCCGAGAGCTCTTCGGCGGCACCGAGGCGACCTGCCGCTCCGGCGAGAGCTAGCATCCGAACCGTGCCGATCTACGAGTACGTCTGCATGGAGTGCGAGTCGCACTTCGAGGAGCTCGTCCGCGGCGAGCAGCAGGTCGCGCTGCCCCGACTGCGCCGCGACGAACGTGTCCCGCGCAGTTCTCCTCCTTCGCGGTGCACGGCGTCACGAAGCCGGTCGCGGCCGGCGGCGGTGGCGGCGGCTGCTGCGGCGGCTCCTGCGGCTGCGGCCACTGAGGCTCGTTTCATGGCTCGGGGGGACGAGGACGGCGAGCTGCTGACCCGCGCCGCCTACGAGAGCCTCGAGTCGGAGCTCGCGGAGCTCGAAGGCCCGAAGCGCAAGGAGGTCGTGCAGGCGATCGCGACCGCGCGCGCACACGGCGATCTCTCCGAGAACTTCGAGTACCACGCGGCGAAGAACGAGCAGGGACTGCTCGAGGCGCGGATCCGGGTGCTCCGCCATCGGCTGCAGCACGCGACGATCCTCGACGAGGAGGCTGCGGCGGCGAGCGGCGTCATCACCGTCGGCTCGCGCGTCGAGCTCGAGCGGGACGACGGGGAGAAGCTCGAGATCGAGATCACGGGCGTCGGAGGCGTCTCGCCCGACTCGCCGGTCGGGCAGGCGCTGCTGGGGAAGGGGCCCGGCGACGAGATCGAGGTCGAGGCCCCGCGCGGCCGCTGGCGGGCGCGCATCGTGTCCGTCGGGCGTGCCTCGTAGACTCGACCTCGTGAGTGCAGTTCCTGTCGCACCGCCGCAGACGCTCGAGGAGTACGGGGCTGCGACGCTCGCGTGCACGCGCTGTCGGCTCGCGCAGGGACGCACGCAGGTCGTCTTCGGAGCCGGCAACCCACGCGCCGACCTGATGTTCGTCGGCGAAGCGCCCGGCTTCCACGAGGACAAGCAGGGAGTCCCGTTCGTCGGCCAGGCGGGGAAGCTGCTCGACGGGCTGCTCGCCGGCGTCGAGCTCCGCCGTGAGGACGTCTACATCGCAAACGTCCTCAAGTGCCGGCCGCCCGGGAACCGCGATCCGCAACCCGACGAGATCGAGGCGTGCGAGCCGCACCTCTTCCGCCAGATCGAGCTGATCGAGCCGAAGGTGATCGCGACACTCGGAAACTTTGCCACGAAGCTCCTCTCCGGCCGGCCCCTCGGCATCACCCGCGTGCACGGCCAGGAGCAGGCACTCACGATCGCGGGCCGCGGCGTCGTGCTGTACCCGATCTACCACCCGGCAGCCGCGCTCTACACGCCGGCGATGCTCAAGGTGCTCGAGGCCGACTTCGCCCGGCTGCCCGAGCTGCTGGGCACCGCTGAGCCTGCGCCGCTCGAAGCGCTTCCCGAGCCCGAGCCGCCGGAGCCTGCGGTCGCGGCTCCGGCGGAACAGCTCGGGCTCTTCTAGGCGACTGCTGTCAGTTGCGCCGGCCAGGTGCAGCCGGCGCTGAGGCGAGTCCGAGGCCCTTGCAGGTGTCGCCCGAGGCGCTGGGAAACACGCCGACCGAGCCGCTGGGAAGCACGCAAGCAGCGAAGTTCGCAGGCTGTTGCGAGTCCGGGAACGCCGAGGCATAGGTGCGGGCACAGACTGCGACGGGCGAATCGGTGTCGTGGGCAATGACTGCCGTGTTCGCATCGAGCGAGTCAGTCTCGTAGCAGCCGATCGTGACGACCGGTGCTACGGGCCGGCTGAGTGCGTAGCCCGCGTAGGCGGCGGCGCTGAGGATGCCGGCGACGGCGAGTGCGGCGGCGGCCACAAGGATTCGCCGTGGACGGCGCAACGCCGTTGCGGTCGAGGCACCATGGATCTGGGACACGAGTTGCTCCTTCCGTTGCTGGAGCCGTCCCGCCGGGAACTGGCGCTCAGGGGGAGGAGTGAGGCGGATGCTCATCGTTTGTTCACCTCGATGCGAAGCGGGACGACATCTATGTCCCCTTCGGGTCCGTTGGCGGATGCGAGTTCCCGCAGCCGGCGACGGCCGCGCGCCAGCCGCGAGCGGACCGTGCCGATCGGGATGTCGAGGGCGACTGCCGCGTCGTCGTACGAGAGCCCGCTCCAGTCGCAGAGCGCGACCACGTCCTGCTCCCGACGCGGGAGCCGCGCAAACAGTTGGAGCAGTTGTCGCATCTCGGCCTGGTCGTCGAGCCGTGTCGGGCCTTCCTCGGCGAAGTCCGGCTCCTCGGCTCGCTCGAGGGGGAGCCGCGCGAACGCGTCGCGGCGCCGTCTCAGAGAGCGGCGCTGGTTGCGCAGCACGTTGGTTGCGATTCCGTAGAGGAGCGGCAGCGCGCTCTCGGCTTGCAACGGTGCGCGCCCACGACTCCGCCAGGCAAGAAGGAAGGTGGTGGACGTCAGGTCCTCCGCCAGGGCCCAATCGCCGGTGCGTCGGAAGCAGTAGTTGTAGATCCGGCCGGCGTGACGCTCGAACAGGACGCCGAACGCAGAGGCACGGCCCTCACGCGCCTGTTGCCAGAGCACCCGATCGGAAAGTTCACTCACCTCTGTCTTCTCGGGTCCGCTGCCCCCGGCCGAGTTCCCGCTAGAGCGGCTCGTCCAAACCCTGCACCGCGACCATGCGGAGGTTCGCGGCGCCTTCCCGCAAGCGCTTCGCTTCCTGGTACTCCGGCGAGTCGTACCAGCGCTTCGCGGCCTCGAGGTCGGGGAACTCCAGCACGACGAGCCGAGAGGGATCCCAGTCGCCCTCGAGCACGGCGAGCTCGCCGCCGCGCACGACGAAGCGGCCGCCGCCCGAGTGGACGGCTCCCCGCGCCGCGGCCCGGTAGCGCTCGTACTGCTCGGGGTCGCGGATGTCCGTCTCGACGATCACGTAGGCGGGCATGCTTGGATCGTACGCGTGGAGCAGCAGAGCCATTCGCCCGAGGACACGGAGGCGCTTGCGGAGGAGCTGGCGCGGCGTCTCGCCGCCGGCGACGTCGTGACCGTCGCGGGCGAGCTCGGCTCCGGCAAGACGACGTTCGTACGCGGTGCGTGCGGTGCTCTCGGTGTGAGCGAGCGCGTCACGAGCCCGACGTACACGATCGGCCACCGCTACCACGGCGACGGCGTCGAGGTCTCGCATCTCGACCTCTACCGCTTCCAGGGCGTCTCCGCGGCGGAGTGGGGGGATCTCGAGCCGTACTTCGAGGACGCGATCGCGTTCGTGGAATGGCCCGAGGCGGGGGAGGGCGTCCTACCGCCGCCTCGCTTCGCGGTGCGTTTGCGGCATGCTGGCGCCGGGAGAGCGGTGGAGATCGAGGAGTGTTGACGTTGGCGTTCGATACGGCCACGGCGGTGGCGACGAGCGCGCTCGTGGACGGGGACGAGGTCCTCGGTGAGCGGGTGTCGCGCGCGCAGACGCTGCTCGAGGACGTCGACGCCCTGCTGCGCCAGGCGGGCGCGCATCCGTCGGACCTCGACCGGCTCGCGGTCGGGCTCGGTCCCGGCAGCTTCACCGGGGTCCGGATCGGGCTCGCGGCGGCGCGTGGGCTCGGGCTTTCGCTCGACCTGCCCGGCTCCGGCGTGTCGACTCTCGCCGCGCTGGCCGCCGGTGCTCCGGGTGCGCAGCCGGTGATCGACGCGAAGCGCGGGGAGGTTTTCACCCTCGTCGACGAGGAGCCGACTGTCTTCCCGCTGCCGGATACGCACGTCGACAAGGGAACGGTCTACGTCGGAGACGGTGCCCGTCGGTACCGCTGGTACTTCGAGCAGTACGGAGGCGTCGTGCCGCCGGACGACGACGAGCGCCACCTGCCGCGCGCCCGCTTCCATGCGGCCCTCGCGGGCGACCCTGGATCGGTGGAAGAGCTCGAGCCGCTGTACCTCCGCGTTCCCGATGCCGACAGGAATCTCCCGTGACGACGATCGAGCTACGCCAGCTCGCGCTCGCCGACCTCCTCGGGATCGAGGAGATCGAGCGCCGCTCGTACCCGACGCCGTGGTCCCGCTCGATGTTCGCGGGAGAGCTCGCGAAGCCGAGCTCGATCTGCATGGGCGCGTTCGAGGCGGAGGGCGAGGAAGGCGCGCTCGTGGGCTACCTGATCGTCTCGCGCTACGTCGACGCATGGCACGTGATGAACGTGGCCGTCGACCCGGATCACCGCGGGCGGGGCGTCGCCACGATGCTTCTCGAGCGGCTCTTCGACCTCACGGCAGACGACGCCCGCCGCGGCTACACGCTCGAGGTGCGCGTCTCGAACGAGAAGGCGATCGGCCTCTACGAACGCCTCGGCTTCCGCTCTCGCGGCCTGCGGCGCGGCTACTACACGGACAACCGCGAGGACGCGCTCATCATGTGGAAGGACCCCGTCGCGCGCGAGCGGCGGTAGCCCCCGTTTGATCCTCGGGATCGAGACGAGCTGTGACGAGACAGCCGCCGCGCTCGTCACCGGCGAGGGCGAGATCCGGTCGAGTGTCGTCTCTTCCCAGGCCGAGTTGCACGCGCGCTACGGCGGCGTCGTGCCCGAGGTGGCGTCTCGCCGGCATCTCGAGCTCGTGACACCCGTGATCCGCGAGGCCCTCGCGGAGGGTGACGCGACGCTGGCGGACGTCGATCGCGTTGCCGTGACCCGCGGGCCGGGGCTGATCGGAGCGCTGCTCGTGGGACTTGCGGCGGCGAAGGCGGTCGCGTGGTCGCGCCGTCTGCCGCTCGTCCCGGTCGATCACCTCGACGGCCATGTCGCCTCGCTCTACCTTCAGCCGGATCCGCTCGAGCCGCCCTTCCTCTGTCTGCTCGCGAGCGGCGGTCACACGATGCTGCTCGACGTTCGCTCGCACACCGAGCAGGAGCTGCTCGGATCGACGCTCGACGACGCGGCAGGCGAGGCGTTCGACAAAGGCGCCCGGCTGCTCGGACTCGGCTACCCGGGCGGCCGCGAGCTCGACCTCCTCGCACGGCAGGGAAACGAGACGGCGTACGACTTCCCCGTCGCGCGCGTGCCGGGGCTCGACTTCTCGTTCTCGGGGCTGAAGACGGCGCTCCTGTACGCGGTTCGCGCCCTCTCCGAGGAAGAGCTCGAGGCGCGCCGCGCCGATCTCGCCGCCTCGTATCAGCACGCGATCGTGCGGGCGCTCGTCGAGCGCGTGCACGAGGCCGCCGAGCAGACCGGGCGCGAGAGCATCGCGGTGGTCGGCGGTGTCGCGGCAAACTCGGCGCTGCGGGCGGTCCTTCCCGACGCGACCGCGGCGCCGCTCGCCCTTTGCACCGACAACGCGGCGATGATCGCCTCGGCGGCGCGCTGGACCGAGGCTCTCGCGTATCCCCGGTACCTCGCCCTCGACGCCTACGCATCGCGCTAAGCTCGCGTCGGCGTCAGGTTTTTCGCCCGGTTTGCAGCGACAAAAGGAGCAGATCTTGACAGTCGCAACGACGACCCATCTGCGCGAGAACCCGTTCGAGCTGGCCCGTGAGCAGCTGCGGCGCGTGGGCTCCACCTTCGAGATCGATCCAAACCTCATCGCCGTGCTCGGCGAGTGCAAGAAGGCGATCGAGGTCTCGATCCCCGTGAGCATGGATGACGGGACAACTCGGGTCTTCAAGGGCTACCGCGTCACCCACAACATCGCGCGCGGACCCGTCGAAGGGCGGGATCCGCTACCACCCCGACGTCACCGTCGACGAGGTCAAGGCGCTCGCGATGTGGATGACGTGGAAGTGCGCGCTGATGGGGATCCCGTTCGGCGGCGCCAAGGGTGGCGTCGTCTGCGACCCGAAGAAGATGTCCCGCCACGAGCTCGAGGGCATGACGCGCCGCTTCACGAGCGAGATCATCAACGAGATCGGGCCCGAGAAGGACATCCCGGCGCCCGACGTCGGCACCGACGGATCGACGATGGCCTGGATCTTCGACACGTTCTCGATGAACAAGGGCCACTCGGTGCTCGGCGTCGTGACCGGCAAGCCGCTCACGATCGGCGGCTCCCTCGGTCGCGTCGAGGCGACTGCTCGTGGCTCGCTCTTCTGCATCCGTGATGCGGTGGCCAAGCTCGACAAGCGCCTCGCCGGGATGAAGGTCGTCGTGCAGGGCTTCGGCAACGTCGGCAGCTATCTCGCGCAGTTCCTCCACCAGGAGGGCGCGACCGTGGTGGCGATCTCCGACTCGACGACCGCGCTCTACAACGAGAAGGGGATCGACGTCCCGGCCGCGGTCGCCTACAAGGCCGAGAACCGGACGCTCATCGGCCTCAAGGACGCCGAGACGATCACGAACGAGGAGCTCGTGCTGCTCGAGTGCGACATCTTCGCGCCGTGCGCGCTCGAGCAGGTGATCACCTCCGAGAACGCCGACCAGGTCAAGGCCGCGATCATCTGCGAGGGCGCGAACGGGCCGGTCACCCCCGCGGCCGACGCGATCCTCGAGGACAAGGGCATCCTGATCCTTCCCGACGTCCTCGCCAACGCAGGCGGCGTCGTCGTCTCGTACTTCGAGTGGGTGCAGGGCCTCCAGGAGTACTTCTGGAAGGAGGTCGAGGTGAACGCGAAGCTCAACGACATCGTGAGCCGCGCATTCGACGAGACCTGGGAGACGGCGCAGAGCCGCAAGCTCCCGATGCGCGTCGCCGCCTACGGGCTCGCGGTGCAGCGCGTCGCCGAGGCTACCGTCACGCGCGGGATCTACCCGTAGCAGAGGTCGTCCTCTTCACCGCGGCTGGCTGCCACCTCTGCGAGGCGGCCCGGCGCGTCGTCACGGCTGCGCGGGAGGAACTCGGCTTCGAGCTGCGCGAAGTGGCAATCGACGGCGATCCCGAGCTCGAGGCCACCTACCGCGAGTGGATCCCGGTGGTGGAGATCGACGGCCGGCGGCGCTTCGTCTACCACGTCCATCCGGACGCGCTGCGTCGCGCGGTTGCACAAGCAGGCAGCTAGAGCGGCTGCTACAACAGAAGAACGCTGTTACGAACTCGAGCCAAGGGGGTTGTGTGGCCGAGCGGTTGAACGTCGGCGTCGCGGCGCGCCTCTCCCGGTACCTCCAGGTGCTGACGCAGGCACGGAAGATGGGCAAGACGAGGATCTCGTCGCAGGAGATCGCCGAGTACACGAACATCAACGCGACGCAGATCCGCCGCGATCTGTCGAACTTCGGCAGGTTCGGCAAGCGCGGCGTCGGCTACTCGATCGAGCTCCTGCTGGATGCGATCCGGAAGATCCTGCGCACTCAGGGGCAGCACAACGTCGCGCTCGTCGGCGCCGGCCGCCTCGGGCAGGCGATCGCCTCGTCCTCGATCTTCGCCGAGCACGGGATCAACATCGCGGTCGTCGTCGACATCGACGAGGCGAAGCTCGGGCAGCCGATCGGCCATGTCCTGGTCGAGCCGTACGGGCGCCTCTCGGAGCTCGTACGCGAGCACAACGTCGTGGTGGGCGTGCTCGCCGTGCCGGTCGAAGGCGCGCAGCAGGCGGCGGACGATCTCGTCTCGGCCGGGGTGAAGATCGTCTTCAACTATTCCGAGGCGTTGCTCGAGACTCCCGCCGACGTGACGGTGCACACGTCCAATCCGGCGGTCGAGCTGCTCTACGCGCTGTACTTCCATCTCACGTAGCGCTTGACGACATGTCGTCGGACGACATATGGTCAGACGCATGGAGATCCGGCGCTCGACCTATTTCGTCCTCGCGGCGCTCCTCGACGGCCCGCTGCACGGCTACGCGATCATCGGCCGTGCGGCGGAGCTCTCCGGCGGCGAGGTGCGGCTCAGCACCGGCACGCTGTTCGGGGCGCTCGACCGCCTCGTCGAGTCCGGTCTCGTCGAGGCCGGGGAGGAGGAGAAGGTCGAGGGGCGCGTCCGCCGCGCGTACACGCTGACGCAGGACGGTCACGCGGCGCTCACCGCCGAAGCGGCACGCTTGCGCCGTGCGGCCCGGGTGGTGGAGACGCGAGTCGCGAGGGCGGCGAACTGATGCGCGGGCTGTTGGCTTTCGCCTGCCGCGCGTTCCCGCCCGACCATCGCGCCCGCCGGAGCGACGAGGTCGTCGACACGGCCTTGCTGGCAGCGGACGGCTCGGCGTGGCGCGCAACTCGCGAGGCGCTCTCGCTCGTCGTGGCTGGAGTGCGGCAACGGCTGCGCGCAGAGTCGGACCGTCCCCTCCGGGACGGTCTCGCGCTGCTCGCCTGGGCTCTCGCACTCGTCAATCTCGCGGTCGCGCTCGCGGGGAGCGTGGCCACCAATCCGCCCTTCGTCCCGTTCGCGTCGAGGGGCTTGCCTCCGTATCCGTACCGACCTGACTGGTGGTGGATCGCCTTCACCATTGCGGCTGCAGGGATCGTCGTCGGCCAGGTGCGCGGCAACCGTCGGCTCGCGCTGGGCGCTGCGCTCGCCAATCTCGGCTTGCTCGCGTACGACGCGATATTTCCCGCCAGCATCGCGTGCCCGTGCCTGCTGCCTCTGATCACCTATCCGCCCGGCTTCCCCGCCGGCCATGAGTGGCTCGCACCGGCGGTCGTGCTCGTCCTGGCGACGGCGACAGCGCCGTTGCGACGGCTTCCGCTGACACGCGTGCCGCTTACAGCCGTCGCCGTGGGGGCGCCTGTCGTGATGTCGCGCGAGACGTGGGGCCACTTCCTCTTCCTGCGGTGGCCGCTCGCCGCCGTTCTCCTGCTCGCCATCGCGTTCGGCGCACTCGTGCCCCGGCTTGTGGTCCTGGCCGTCGGTGCCGCACTGGCCGCGGCTCCGAGCGGCGCCACCTTGCTGATCGGTGCCAACCTCCCCCATCCCGCTGCCGTCGGGTTCGCGGCGGCCGGGCTTGTCCTCGTGCCGTTCGCGCGTCTCGTTCGCCGCCGCCTGACGTAGCGTCCGCTTCGTGCGGATCCTGTTGTGGCACGGCTACCTCCTCGGAGGAACGGGGTCGAACGTCTACACCCGGGCGCTCGCGCGCGAATGGAGCCTCGCGGGCCACGACGTCACGGTCGTCTGCCAGGAGCGGCATCCGGAGCAGTTCGACCTCGGCGGAGCGGGCGTCGTCGTGCCGGAGCTGCCCCGCGGCCTGTTGCCGGTCTTCGTCCTCGACCGCTACGAGGGGCTCGAGGCACGTCTCCTCGGAGATTTCACGGAGGCCGAGCGGGACGCGTACGTCGAGGCGAACGCGGCCGTCCTGCGCGAGCTCGCGCCCGCCGATCTCGTGTTCGCGAACCACGTCCTGCTCGGCGCTCCCGTCGGCGCCGCGAGCGGGATGCGGTACCGCGTCAAGGCGCACGGCTCGGAGCTCGAGTACGCGATGCGCGGCAACCAGGAGCTGTCGCTCTGGGGGGCCGAGACGCTCGCCCAGGCAGAGGTCGTCTACGCCGGCTCGGACCACATCCGCCGAGTGCTCCAGGAGATCACCGGCCGGGTCGAGCACGTCGAGATCGTGCCACCCGGCGTCGACATCGAGGCGTTCCGGCCCGAGCCGCGTGAGGAGGCGCTCGCGGCGTTGCTCGAGGAGGCTCGGCTGGACCCGGTCGACGCGGACGAACGCCACCCCGACGCCGGCAACGCAGAGCGCTTCGAGCGCTTCTTCGCCGACGAGCAGCCGACCGTCGTCTACTTCGGGAAGCTGATCGAGAACAAGGGCGCCCAGGTGCTGCTCGGGGCGCTGGCGGGTCTCGCCGCGCGCGCGGTCGTGGTCGGCTTCGGCGACTTCCGCGACCAGCTCGAGACGCTCGCCCCGCCGGGCACGCTCTTCACCGGCGCGCTCGAGCATCGCCACCTGCGCCACCTGCTGCCGCTGTGCGATGTCGCGGTCGTGCCCTCGATCTTCCCCGAGGCGTTCGGCATGGTCGCGGCCGAGGCGGCGGCGGCCGGCGTCCTGCCCGTCGTCTCGGCGCACTCCGGGCTGGCGGAGGTGGCCGCGGGCATCGGCGAGGAGGTCGGTCCCGGGGCCGCCTTACTCGTCTCCTTCCCCGTCGGCGACGCGGACGAGCTACGCGAGCGGCTCGCGGCGATCCTCGCGCTGCCCGTCGAGCGTCGACGCGAGCTCGGTCTCGCCGCGCGGCGCGCCGTCGAGCGCCGCTGGAGCTGGCGCGTGATCGCGGAACAGTTGCTCGGATGAGCGGCGGTGGTCCGACCGGCGAGCGGGAGATCTTCGGGATCGACCGGCGGAAGGCGCTCCTGACCGGCGTCGGCGCTCTCGTCCTCGCGGTGGCCGCCGTGGTCGGGATCGGCCAGGTCACGAGCTTCCACGACGTCGTGGACGCACTCAGGCGGGCGGACGGGGCGTGGTTTCCGGTCTGCCTCGGCGGCGAGCTCGCGGCTTACGCCGGCTACGTCGCCGCCTACCGCGACGTCGCGCGAGCCGACCGCGGGCCGTGCCTCGGGATCTGGACGACGACCCGCATCGTCGTGATCGGCTTTGGTGCGGTCATCGTCGGCTCCAGCGCCGGCACGATCGGCATCGACTACTGGGCGCTGAACCGGGCCGGGGAGCGACCCCACGTCGCGGTACGTCGCGTGCTCGGCGTGTACACGCTCCAGTGGTTCGTGCTCGCGATCATGGCGTTCCTCGCCGCGGCGGTGTCGGTCGCCGGCCCGTGGGACGTGCCGCGGGCCATGGAGGTCGCATGGCTCGCGATCGTGCCGGCGTGCGTGGCTGCCGCCGTCTGGGTCAGCTCCCCGCGACGCGCCGAGCGGATTTCGGCGCTGCCGCGCGACAGCTTCCGCGTGGAACGGAACCCGCGGACCTGGCCGCGGTGGCTCTGGAACGGAGCGCGTTCCATCTTCTCGGACGCGGTCGGCGGCGTCGTGCTGGTCCGCCACCTTCTGCAACGGCCGCTCACGCATCTCTCCGCTCTCCTCGGCTTCCCGGTCTACTGGGCCGGCGACGTGCTCGTGCTCTACGCGGCCCTCCGGGCGTTCGGCGTGCATCCGCCGCTCGTGCCGCTCGTGCTCGCCTACGCGACCGGCTTCATCATGACCGCGCTCCCGCTGCCGGCAGGAGGCTCGGGCGGCGTGGAAGCGGGTCTCACCTTCTCGCTCCATGCGGTCGGGATCCCGCTGGCGCCCGCGCTGCTTGCCACACTCGTCTACCGCGTCTTCACGCTCTGGCTTCCGGTGATTCCTACGCTTGCGCTCCTGCCGCAGGTGCCGGTCCTCGACCGCGAGCTGCCGCTGGTTCCGCGCGCGCAAGCGCCCTAGTTAGGCTTCCGGCGTGGGCGAGGAGCAACGGCTCGGCTACGAGGAGATGCTCGCGCGCTCGCGCGAGGCGTTCGACGCTGTCCCTGATTTCACCGTCGCCGTCGAGGAGGAGTTCGCCCTTCTCGATCCGGACACGCTCGATCTCGTCAACCGCTTCGAGGAACTGCAGGACGCGGGGCAGGGGACGGAGCTCGAGACGCACCTCGTCGGCGAGCTGATCGCCTCCGAGATCGAGATCCGCACCGGGCGCTGCGACTCGTTCGCCGACGCCGCGATGCTCGTCGGTGAGCGCCGCCGGCAGCTCCGGGAGCTCACCGATCCTCGCGGGGTCATGCTCGGCGCGACCGGCACACATCCGTGGAGCCCGTGGCAGGAGCAGCGGATCATCGACACGCCGCACTACCGGCTCAACGACCAGCTTCTGCGCTACATCGCCTGGCGCAACAACTCGTTCGGCCTGCACGTCCACGTCGGCATCAACGCCGCCGATCGCGCGGTCCGCGTCTGTTCCACCCTCCGTAACTACCTCCCCGAGCTGCTCGCGCTCTCCGCGAGCTCGCCGTTCGTGGAGGGCGTCTTCAGCGGCCTCCATTCGGCGCGTACGCAGATATTCACACGCCCGTTTCCGCGCTGCGGCATCCCGGACGCGCTTTCGAGCTGGGACGAGTGGGAGAGCTACGTCCGCTTCCTCTACGAGACCGGCTCGATCACCGAGCACACGCAGCTCTGGTGGAGCGTGCGGCCGCACCTCGCGTTCCCGACGGTCGAGATCCGGATCTGCGACGCGCAACCCGATGTCGGCGAGGCCCGCTCGCTGGCGGCGCTCTGCTACGCGCTCACCGCGCGGATCGCGCGCGCCCTCGACGACGGCGAGCCTGTGCCGGACCTGCCGAACCGCCTGCTCGAGGAGAACCTGTGGCGGGCGATCCGGTACGGGCTGTCCGGCGAGCTACTCGACTTCGGCCGCGGCGAGTCAGTGCCTGCCCGCGCGCGGCTCGAGCAGCTGCTCGAGTGGGTGCGTCCGGTCGCCGAGGAGCTCGGCGCGGCGGAGTTCCTGGCGATCCCCGAGCGGAACGCCGCGGAACGCCAGATCGCGCGCCACGACGAGGGCGCGAGCATGCGCGAGATCTTCGAGGAACAGGTGCGCTGGCACCTCCGCACGCCCACTTCGTGACACGGTCTAGCCGCCCGTTGTGGTAAAAAACGGGCCGCGCCGGGGTTGTCCGGCGCTGACTTTGTGACGCCCGGAGGGAGCTCTTACCTATGAGTTGGTTCATGGATCACGCCGTGCTGTTCGCGCTGCTGTGCGCGCTGGCCGCGATCGGGTACGGCCTCTATCTGACTTCCTGGCTCCTGCGGCAGCCGGCCGGCACCGAGCGGATGCAGGAGATCGCGCGCGCCGTGCAGGAGGGCGCGACTGCGTACCTGCGCCGCCAGTACAGGACGATCGCCATCGTCGCGATCGTGCCGTTCCTCCTGCTCGGGATCTACGACAAGCTCGGCTGGGGAACGGCGGTCGGCTTTCTCATCGGCGCCACCTTCTCGGCCGCCGCGGGCTTCATCGGCATGAACGTCGCCGTGCGCTCGAACGTGCGGACGGCAGAGGCCGCCCGCTCGGGACTGCCGCAGGCGCTCAACGTCGCGTTCCGGGCTGGTTCCGTCACGGGCCTGCTCGTCGTCGGGCTCGGGCTGCTCGGCGTCGCCGGGTACTACTGGGCGCTCACCGACTGGCTGAACCACACACCGAACTCGGCGATCCACGACCTCGTCGGCCTCGCGTTCGGCGGCTCGCTCATCTCCGTCTTCGCGCGGCTCGGCGGCGGCATCTACACGAAGGCCGCCGACGTCGGCGCCGACCTCGTCGGGAAGATCGAAGCGGGGATCCCGGAGGACGACCCGCGCAACCCGGCTGTGATCGCCGACAACGTCGGCGACAACGTCGGCGACTGCGCCGGCATGGCCGCCGACCTGTTCGAGACGTACGCCGTCACCGCCGTCGCGGTGATGCTGCTCGGGGTGACCGGCCGGGCGGTCCTCGCGGGCACGCATCTGTGGCTCTACCCGCTTGCGATCGGCGGTGTCTCGATCATCGCGTCGATCATCGGAATCCAGTTCGCGCGGGTCCGCGAGGGCGGCAACATCATGAACGCGCTGTATCGCGCGGTCCTCGTCGCGACCGGCATCTCCGCGGTCCTGTTCATCCCGATCACGATGGGCTTCGACTCGAGCGGCATCTACTCGTTCGGCAACCTCTACGGCTCGGCGCTCGTCGGTCTTGCCGTCACCGCGCTCCTGGTGGGGATCACCGAGTACTACACGGGCACGCGCTGGAACCCGGTGAAGGCGATCGCGCGCGCGTCGCAGACCGGTCACGCCACGAACATCATCGAGGGCCTCGCCGAAGGCATGCAGGCGACGGCTGCGCCGGTCATCGTGCTCGCGATCGGGATCCTGGTCGCCAACCACCTCGCAGGCCTCTTCGGCATCGGAGTGGCCGTCATGGCACAGCTCTCGATGACGGGTCTGATCGTCGCGCTCGACGCGTACGGCCCGGTCACCGACAACGCCGGCGGCATCGCCGAGATGGCGGATCTTCCGCCCGAGGTGCGCGCGATCACCGATCCGCTCGACGCGGTCGGCAACACGACCAAGGCGGTGACGAAGGGCTACGCGATCGGCTCCGCCGCGCTCGCCGCGCTCGTGCTCTTCGGCTCCTACGCGGACGGGCTGGCCGAGCAAGGCCTGCCGACGTTCTTCGACCTGAGGGATGCATGGGTGATCGCCGGTCTCTTCATCGGCGGCCTGATGCCGTTCCTGTTCGCCTCACTCGCGATGCAGGCGGTCGGGCGGGTCGGCGGCGAGGTAGTCGAGGAGGTGCGCCGCCAGTTCCGGGAGGATCCGGGAATCATGGAGGGCACGTCGCGGCCCGAGTACGGGCGTGCGATCGACATCGTCACCAGCTCGGCGATCAAGTCGATGATCCTGCCGGCGATGGTGCCGATCCTGTTCCCGATCGTCGTCGGCCTGATCAGCGCGAAGATGCTCGGAGGCCTGCTGATCGGAACGATCGTGACCGGCCTCTTCCTTGCGATCGCGATGACCGCGGGCGGCGGAGCCTGGGACAACGCGAAGAAGCTGATCGAGGACGGAGAGTACGGCGGCAAGGGCTCGGAGGCCCACGCGGCCGCGGTCACGGGCGACACCGTCGGCGACCCCTACAAGGACACGGCCGGCCCGGCGATCAACCCGATGATCAAGATCACGAACATCGTCGCGATCCTGCTCATTCCGCTTCTCATCTCGATTCACGGCTAGATACACGGCCGGCGGAGTACCGTTGCCCGGGTGAGAACGCTCACCCGGGTCGCGGCGTCCGCCGCCGCGCTCGCGCTCGTGACGGGCGCGATCGAGCTCCTGAAGGGGCACGTGCCGGTGCTCAGCCTGGCGGTGCTCTACCTGCTCGCGATCATCCCGGTGGCGGTCGCCTGGGGGACTGTCTTTGCCGTCGGGACGGCGATCGCGAGCATGCTCGCTTTCAACTTCTTCTTCCTGCCGCCGCTCTACACGTTGACGCTGCAGGACACGCGCAACTGGTTCGCGCTGCTCGTCTTCCTCGTCACCGCGGTCGTCGTCAGTGAGCTGGCGACGCGCTCGAGGCGGCGCGCCGAGGAGGCCGAGGCCGCATTTCGGGAGCTGCGCGAGGTGACGGAGGAGCGGGAACGGCTGGCAGAAGAGGCGCTCGAGGCGGAGGCGTTGCGGCGGAGCGACGCGATGAAGACGGCGCTGCTGCGCGCGGTCAGCCACGACCTGCGCTCGCCGCTGATGGCCATCCTCACCTCCGCCGGCGCGCTCGCCCATGACGAGCTCTCGCTCGACCCCGGCGATCGGCGCGAGCTCGCCGAGACGATCCTCGGCGAGGCAGGCAGGCTCGACCGACTCGTGAGCAACCTGCTCGACCTCTCGCGTCTAGAAGCCGGCGCCGCCGCACCGGAGCCGGGCGACTGGCCGGTCGACGACCTCGTCCTGCAGGCGCTCGACGGTGTCGAGGGAGGCAATCGGGTCGAGGTCGCGCTCCCGGAGGACGACCTGCCGCTCGTCCACGCAGACCTCCATCACGCCGAGCGCGTGGTCGCCAACCTGGTCGAGAACGCGCTTCGCTACTCGCCGGCCGACGAGCCGGTGCGGGTGCAGGTGCGGGCAACCGGGTCGGAGGTGCTCGTGCGCGTCGTCGATCACGGGCCGGGAATCCCGTCCGGGGAGGCGGATCGGATCTTCGAGCCCTTCCAGCGCGGCTCGCTTCGCGTGCCAACCCGTGGCGCCGGGCTCGGGCTTGCGATTGCGCGTGGCTTTGCGGAGGCAAACGCGGGCCGGGTCTGGGTCGAGTCGCACGAGGGGCAGGGTGCGACGTTCGTGCTCGCGCTGCCCGTCGCCGCCGCGGTGCAGGTTCCGGCGTGACGGGGGCCCGTGTTCTCGTCGTCGACGACGAGCCGCAGATCCTGCGCGCGCTGCGGACGAGCCTCCGCGGCGCCGGGTACGAGGTCGACACCGCAGAGACCGCCGAGGCGGCGCTCGCTGCGGCGGCGATGCGCCCTCCGGAGGCGGTCGTGCTCGATCTCGTCCTGCCAGACGGTAGCGGCATCGAGGTCGCTCGCGAGCTCCGTGGCTGGACCAGCGCGCCGATCATCGTCCTCTCGGCGGTCGGAGAGGAGCGCGAGAAGGTCGCGGCCCTTGACGCCGGCGCCGACGACTACGTGACGAAGCCCGTCGGGATCGACGAGCTGTTGGCCCGTCTCCGCGCCGTCCTCCGCCGAACCGCCCCGAGCGGAGAGCCCGTGGTAGAGGTCGGCGATTTGGTCGTCGACCTGCCCAAGCGCGAGGTGCGGATGGCCGGGAAACCGGTGCACCTGACGCCGCATCAGTACGACCTCCTGCGCGTTCTTGCGCTGAACGCCGGCAAGCTGCTGACGCAGCGGCAGCTGCTGCTGGAGGTCTGGGGGCCGGGGTACACCGACGCGGCGAATCTGCTTCAGGTCAACGTGTCCCAACTGCGCCGCAAGCTCGAGCCGGACCGGGCGCACCCTCGCTACCTTCTCACGGAGATCGGAGCCGGCTACCGGCTCGTCGAGCCCTCTTAGCGCCTTCAGGAAATCGTCAGGCGGCGGCCCCGAACCCTAAGGCTGTCTTAAGCGGCCCGGACATAGCGTCGAGGGCATGGTCAGTGGGGATTCGCTCGACGGAGAGCGGCGCTCTCTCGTGTTCGCGCCCGTATGGCTCCGGCTGGGCCGCCGCAACCGAGCGCTGAACCGTCTCGCCGACTGCCTGGCCGAACTGTCGCATCCCAGCGGCGAGACACTTGAGGCGGCGGCGTAATGGACGACCTCTACGCGCTCCTGATCATCGCCGGCTGCTTCGCGGTGGTCTTCGTTCTCCGCTGGACGCTGGAGCGCGTCTGATGTCCGCTGCAGATGCCTTCGGGCTCACGATCTCGATTGCCGTCCTGATCTATCTCGTCTACGCCTTGTTTCGCGGGGAGAAGCTCTGATGGGCCAGGGAATCGGCCAGATCCTCGTCTACGCGGCCATCCTGCTCGCCCTCAGCTACCCGCTTGGCATCTGGATGGCGCGCGTCTACACCCGCGAGCGCGGCGACATCGTCGAGCGCGGCTTTCTCCGCCTACTTGGGCGCGACGCGCAAAGCGACCAGGATTGGAAGCAGTACGGCCTCTCGGTGGTCGTCTTCACGATCGCCTTCAGCGTGTTCCTGTACGGCTTGCTGCGCCTGCAGGGGCACCTTTTCCTCAACCCCGATCACCTGCCCGCCGTGCCGTGGACGGTCGCGCTGAACACAACGGCCAGCTTCGTCACGAACACGAACTGGCAGTACTACGCCGGCGAGGCAACCATGTCGTATCTCAGCCAGATGGCCGGGCTGGCGGTGCAGCAGTTCGTGTCCGCCGGGGTAGGCCTCGCCGTAGTCGCGGCGGTCATCCGCGGAATCGCGCGGCGCGGCGGTGGCGTCGGGCTCGGCAATTTCTGGCGCGACCTCTACCGGTCGATCGTCTACATCCTGCTGCCGCTCTCGCTCGTCCTCGCGGTGATCCTGATCTCGCAGGGCGTACCGCAGACCTTCCACGGACACGCGACCGCGACGACGCTGCAGGGCGCACACCAGGCGATCGCCCGCGGCCCGGTCGGCTCGATGATCGCCATCAAGCAGCTCGGAACGAACGGCGGCGGCTACTACGACTCCAACTCGGCCGTCCCGTTCGAGAACCCGACGCCGGTCTCGAGCTTCCTCGAGATGCTCGCGATCCTGCTGATCCCGTTCGCGCAGATCGTCATGTTCGGGCGGATGGTCCTGGCGCGGCGGCACGCGTGGGTGCTCTACGCCGTCTGCTTCGCGATCTTCTCGCTGGGGGTCTCGGTCGCGTACCCCGCCGAACAGCACGGCTCGGCAGTACTCCGCCAGTCCGGCGTGAACATCACGCACAGCGCGACGCAGGTCGGGGGAAATATGACCGACAAGGAGACCCGCTTCGGCATCGCCAACACCGCACTTTGGGCGACCGCGACGACTGATGTCTCGAACGGCTCGGTCGCCGGCGGACACGACGCGTTCACGCCTGCCGGCGGAGCTGTGCCCTTGATCAACATGTTCCTCGGCGAGGTCGAACCGGGAGGCGTCGGCTCGGGGCTCTACGGTCTGTTCTTCTACGTCCTGATCGCCGTCTTCGTCGCCGGATTGATGGTCGGCCGGACGCCGGAGTGGCTCGGCAAGAAGATCGAGGCGCGGGAGATGAAGCTCGCTGCCGTCGGGGCGCTCGCGGTCCCGACCATGGTGCTCGTGATGACGGCCGTGGCGATCGCGACCCCGGCGGGACTCGCGTCCATCTTCAATCCGGGCGCGCACGGCTTCACCGAGACGCTCTACGCCTACACATCGCAGTCGAACAACAACGGCAGCGCCTTTGCCGGCTATGCCGCGACGACGTTCTCGACGACGCTCGGCACCGTCGCGCTGTACTTCGGCCGCTTCTTCCCGCTGCTCGCCGGACTTGCGATCGGCGGCTCGCTCGCAGCGAAGAAGGTCGTGCCCGCCTCGGCCGGAACGTTCCGGACCGACGGCGGGACCTTCGGAATCCTGCTGCTCGGCGTCATCGCACTCACCGCCGGACTGATGATCCTGCCCGCGCTGACGCTCGGCCCGATCGTGGAAGGGCTGATGCACTGATGCGCGCCTTGTTCGCCTCCGTCATGGGGATCGTCGTCTTCACGGTCGTGCTCGGGTTCGGCTACCCCGCGCTCATGACCGGCGTCGCGCAGCTCACGATGTCCCACCAGGCGAACGGGAGCCTGATCGAGCGCGACGGGACGATCGTCGGCTCCTCGCTGGCAGCGCAAGGCTTCACCTCGTCGAAGTACTTCCACGAGCGGCCGTCGGCCACTTCGCCTCCGTACAACCCGAGCTTCACGACGTTCTCCAACCTCGGCCCGACGAATCCCGCGCTCGCGAAACTCGTCAAGCAGAACGCGGACGCGATCCTGAAGCTCGAAGGCCCCTACAACCCGGGGCTGACGATCCACCAGATTCCTGTCGATGCCGTGGTGCCGTCGGGCTCGGGAATCGATCCGGAGATCTCGATCGCCTACGCGAACCTCCAGGCGCGCAGGGTCGCCGCCGTGCGGCACCTGCCGCTCGCCACCGTGCAGCACCTGATCGAGCAGCACACCGTGGGACGCCAGCTCGGCTTCTTCGGGGAGCCCGGGGTGAACGTGCTCAACCTCAACCTCGCACTCGACAAGGAGCACCGCAGCTGATGGCCCGCCGTTCGGAAAGCATGTTCTCGCGCGACCTCGTCCTCGCGGCGATTCGCGACTCGTTCCCGAAGCTCGACCCGCGCCTGCAGCTGCACAACCCGGTGATGTTCATCGTCGAACTCGGCAGCGTGATCACCACCGTGATCTTCTTCAAGGACCTCGCGCAGGGGAACACCAATCAGCTCTGGTTCGTCGGCGTGATCGCGATCTGGCTCTGGCTGACAGTCCTGTTCGCAAACTTCGCGGAGGCGATCGCGGAGGGGCGCGGCAAGGCGCAGGCAAATGCCCTGCGGGCGACGCGGACGACGACCACCGCTCTCCGGCGCTCCAGCGATGGACACCTAGAAGAGGTCGCGGCACCCGACCTGCAGAAGGGCGACGTCGTCGTGGTCGAGGCAGGAATGGTCATCCCGGCGGACGGCGACATCGTCGAAGGCGCCGGCTCCGTCGACGAGTCAGCGATCACCGGCGAGTCCGCGCCGGTCATCCGTGAGGCCGGCGGCGACCGCTCGGCCGTGACCGGCGGCACGAAGCTTCTCTCGGACCGGCTCGTGATCGAGGTCACGCAGGAGCCCGGACAGTCGTTCCTCGACCGCATGATCGCACTCGTCGAGGGCGCCGAGCGGCGCAAAACCCCGAACGAGATCGCGCTCAACATCCTGCTCGCCGGCCTGACGATCACGTTCGTGGCCGCGGTGGTGACGCTGCGCCCGTATGGGGTCTACGCCGGCACGCAGCTCTCCGAGACAGTGCTGATCGCGCTGCTCGTGGCGCTCATCCCCACCACGATCGGCGCCCTTCTGTCTGCGATCGGGATCGCGGGGATGGACCGGCTCGTGCAGCGGAACGTGCTTGCGATGTCGGGCCGCGCAGTCGAGGCGTCGGGCGACGTCGACGTCCTGCTGCTCGACAAGACCGGGACGATCACGCTGGGGAACCGGCAGGCGACGGAGTTCATCCCGGCACCGGGCGTCGACGAGCGGGAGCTTGCCGAGGTCGCGCAGCTCGCCTCGCTCGCCGACGAGACGCCCGAAGGCCGCTCCATCGTCGTGTTGGCGAAGGAGAAGTTCGGCCTGCGCGAGCGCGTCCTGGGCGAGCACGAGTTCGTCCCCTTCAGCGCCACGACCCGGATGAGCGGCGTCAACCTGAACGGCACGATGATTCGCAAAGGCGCGGCCGATGCCGTCAAGGCGTTCACGGCCGAGAACGGCGGCCGCACGCCGCCCGAAATCGACGACGCCGTGCAGCACGTGTCGGAGCAGGGCGGCACACCGCTGGTGGTCGCCCGTGACAACTTCGCACTCGGTGTGATCCACCTCAAGGACATCGTCAAGGGCGGGATGAACGAGCGCTTCGACGAGCTGCGCCGCATGGGCATCCGTACCGTGATGATCACCGGCGACAACCGCGTCACGGCGTCGGTGATCGCGACGGAAGCGGGCGTCGACGACTTCCTCGCCGAGGCTACGCCCGAGGCGAAGCTGGCGCTGATCAGGGACGAACAGGGTCAGGGGCGGATGGTCGCGATGACCGGGGATGGCACGAACGACGCGCCCGCGCTCGCCCAGGCCGACGTCGGCGTGGCAATGAACACCGGCACGTCGGCGGCGAAGGAAGCAGGGAACATGGTCGATCTCGACTCGAATCCGACGAAGCTCATCGAGATCGTCGAGGTCGGCAAGCAGCTCCTGATCACGCGCGGCTCGCTGACGACGTTCTCGATCGCCAACGACGTGGCCAAGTACTTCGCGATCCTGCCGGCGATGTTCGCCACCACCTACGCCGCCAAGCCCGGCCAGGTGGGCCCGTTGGGCGCGCTCAACATCATGCACCTGGGCGACCCGCAGAGCGCGATCGTCTCCGCCATCATCTTCAACGCCCTGGTCATCCCGGCGCTCGTGCCGCTCGCGCTGCGAGGCGTCAAGTACCGCGCTATCGGGGCGACCGCGCTCCTGCGCCGCAACCTCCTGATCTACGGCCTCGGCGGAGTGATCTTGCCCTTCATCGGGATCAAGCTGATCGACCTGATCGTGCACAACGTATTCGGGGCGTGAGCGTCTGGCTTCCCGCGGCCACTATCGGATCCTGCTCGGAATGGCGGCGGGCGTCGGCAAGACGTACCGGATGCTCCTCGAGGGACGCCAGGCGGGGGAGGAGGGGAAGGACGTCGTGATCGGCTACCTCGAGCCGCACGACCGTCCCGAGACGACGGCCCTCGCCGAGGGCCTCGAGGTCGTTCCGCGCCTGCAGACCCAGCACGGGGCGCTCGAGCTGGAGGAGATGGACGTCGACGCCGTGATCCGACGGTCGCCCGAGCTGGCGCTCATAGACGAGCTCGCGCACACGAACGCGGCGGAAATGCGCAACGAGAAGCGCTGGCAGGACATCGAGGAGGTGCTCGGCGCCGGCATCGACGTCATCTCGACCGTCAACGTCCAGCACCTCGAGAGTCTCAACGACGCGATCTTCGAGCTCACCGAGATCCGCGTGCGCGAGACGTTCCCGGACGGCATCCTCGACGACGCCGACGAGGTCGTGCTCGTTGACCTGTCCCCGGAGGAGCTGCAGGAACGGCTGCGCGCCGGCAAGGTCTATCCGAAGGACCGCGCTGCGGTCGCGCTCGAGAACTTCTTCCGGGCCGACAAGCTCGCCGTGCTGCGCGAGCTCGCCCTGCGGGAGGTCGCGGAGGACGTCGAGGCGCGGAGGGTGGCGCGAACGCTCGAGCCGCTCAGCCAGCAGGCGGTGGCCGAACGCGTGCTCGCACTCATCGAGCCGCAACCGAAGTCGCAGCGGATCATGCGCCGCGCCTGGCGCTCGGCCCAGCGGCTCGGCACGGAGATGGACGCGGTCTGGGTAAAGCCGCCAGGCCGGCCGCCGACCGAGGAGGAGGTGACCCAGCTCGCTGCTCTGCGCAGGCTTGCGGGCATCCTCGGCGCGCACTTCGTCGAGGAGGAGGGGGACGACCTCGTTGCGACTGTGCGCCGCGTCGCCGCCGAGCGCGGCTCGACCTACATCTTCGTCGGCACGCCCGACGAGTCGCGGCGACGCGAGATCTTCGGCGGCTCGCTCCTCTCCCGCATGGTCCGCGAGCTCCCGGGCCTCGACATTCGCGTCGTCGCGAACCGCGCCGACCGAGACCGGTTGGCGGAATGATCGCCGCGGTCATCGCTCTCGCCGCGCTCGCTGCCGTGCTCGGCGCGGCGCTCGTCGTGCGCAGCGGCGTCCGACTGCGCCGCCCGCGCGCCGGTGTGCGGCGCGTCCTCGTGCCGTTCACGGGGGGCACGCTCGATCCGACCGTGCTCGACGCCGCGATCCGCCTCGCACAGGCCGAGGACGCCACTCTCGTCCCGGCCTACCTGCTGCTCGTCCCGCTCCAGTATGCGGAGGACTCGCCGCTGCGCGACGAGGTGGCCGTCGCGGTGCCGCTTCTCGAGGCGGTCGAGCACGCGGCACTCCGTGCGGGCGTGCCCGTCGATGCCCGGATCGAGAAGGGGCGAAGCCCCACACACGCGCTGCGCCGTCTGTGGGACGAGGAGCACTTCGACCGGATCGTCGCGCCTGCGCCGAACGGACACGGCGGCGGGTTCACCGCGAAGGACGTGACCTGGATCCTTGCCCACGCGCCGAGCGAGACGATCGTCCTCAAGCCCAGCCCGAACGGCGCGCAGCAGGCCGCCTGAGTACCGTTTCCCGTGTGAGAACGCGGGCCGAGCTACTGGTGGGCGTGCTGGCGAGTGCCGGCGTTGTCGTGCTCGTGAGCGCCGTCGTCGCGCTCCTCAAACCGCACGTGCCGGTCCTCAGCCTCGGCGCGCTCTACGTGCTTGCGGTGCTGCCGGTCGCGATCCTCTGGGGGACGGTGCTCGCCGCGATCGTTTCGGTCGCGAGCATGCTCGTCTTCAACTGGTTCTTCCTGCCTCCGTACCACAGCTTCAACCTGCAGGAGAGCCAGAACTGGCTCGCGCTCGGCATCTACCTCGTGATCGCCTTCGCGGTGAGCGCTCTCGCGGCGCGAGCCCGTGCGCGTCGGGACGACGCCGAGCAGCGGCGCGCCGAGGCGCACGCACTCGCCGAGGCCGCGCTCGACCTGCTTCGCGGGCGAACGCTCGAGGAGGAGCTCGGACGGCTCGCTGCGCTCACGGCCGGCGTGCTCGGCGTCGAGGGTGCGCGGCTCGAGCTCGGCGAGCGGCCGCCGGGCGAGGGCGAGCGGGCTCTGCTCGTCGAGGCCGGGCTGCGCTGTGTGGCGACGCTGTTCCTCGACGAGGAGGCGACCGTCGACGAGGCCGTTCGCCGCCGCTTCCTGCCGTCGCTCGCGGCCTTGCTCGCGGTCGTTGCCGAGCGCAGCCGGCTCGAGGCGGAGGCGCTCGAAGCGGAGGCGCTGCGGCGGAGCGACGCGCTCAAGACGGCGCTCCTCCGGGCGGTCTCACACGACCTCCGCTCCCCGCTGACCGCGATCCTCGCCTCGGCGGACGCGCTTGCGAGCCCCGGGCTCTCGCTGGAGGCCGACGACCGGCTCGGCCTCGCCGAGACGATCCGCGCCGAAGCTGCGCGACTCGACCGCGTCGTCGGACAGCTGCTCGACCTCTCCCGGCTGGAGGCAGGCGCCGTCGAGCCGCACCGCGAGCTGTGGCACGTGGACGAGCTCGTGGGCCAGGCCCTGGTCGGGCTCGGGGCAGATGCCGAGCGCGTGCGCCTCGAAATCGAGCCGGAGACGCCGCCCGTGGAGGTGGACGCAGCGCAGGTGGAGCGGGTGCTCGCGAACCTGATCGACAACGCCCTCCACTACTCGCCGCCCGGGTCAGTTGTTCTCGTGCGCGCCGAGTCGGGCGCGACGGAGCTCCGCCTCCACGTCGTCGACCGCGGGCCTGGCCTGCCGGCCGAGGAGCGGGAGGCGTTGTTCCAGCCGTTCCGGCGCGGTAGCGCCGGGCAGGTTGGCTCCGGACTTGGTCTCTCGATCGCCCGCGGATTCGCTGAGGCGAACGGCGGCCGGCTCTGGGCACAGGACGATCCGGGGGGCGGTCACCTCGTCCTCTCGCTGCCGCTCGCCGAGCGCACGGCGGCTGTGCACGCATGAGCGGCCAACGCGTCCTGGTGGTGGACGACGAGCCGCAGATCCTGCGCGCCCTACGCACGAGCCTGAATGGGGCCGGCTACGACGTCGAGACCGCAGCCACGGCCGAAGAGGCGCTCACGGCCCTCGCTGCGAATCCACCCGACGCCGTCGTGCTCGACCTCGTCCTGCCGGACGGCAGCGGCACCGAGGTCACGCGCGAGCTCCGCACGTGGAGCAGCGCCCCCGTCATCGTCCTCTCGGTCGTCGGAGACGAGGCGGAGAAGGTGGCAGCCCTCGACGCCGGCGCCGACGACTACGTGACGAAGCCGTTCAGCATCGAGGAGCTGCTGGCACGGCTCCGTGCTGCACTTCGCCGTGCCGACGCTCCGGCCGAGCCGGTCGTCGAGGTCGGCGAGCTGCGCATCGACCTCGAGAAGCGGGCGGTCTCGGTCGGCGGGCAGCTCGTCCAGCTCACGCCGCACGAGTTCGCGCTGCTGCGCGTCCTGGCGCGCAACCCGGGCAAGCTCCTCACCCACGCGGCGCTGCTGCGCGAGGTGTGGGGAAGGGGCTACGGCGACGAGTCGCACTACCTTCACGTGTACGTCTCGCAGCTGCGGCGGAAGCTCGAGGCGGATCCGGCCCGGCCGCGCTACATCCTCACCGAGCCGGGTGCCGGCTATCGGCTCGCAGAGACGGCTTGAGGCTGTCCTGAGGGCCGCGCCGAAACCCTGAGCCCCGCTTGACGCGGGCGGGCCTACCGTCGAAGTATGGCGAGCCACGCCCCGTCCTTCGGCACGATCGACCTCCCGCGGCCGGGCCGGGCAGCGCTTCCGCTGCTCGCGCTCGCTCTCGTCGCGCTTGCCTTGGAGGCTGCCCCGGAGCTGCGGCTCGCCGGACTTGCGGCTGCGCTCTGCTTTGCCGTGGCTGCCGCCGTCCGGGCCGAGCGCGCGAGGGCCGAGCTGCGCGCGATCCGCCGCAGCGCCGATCGGCTGATCCTCGCCTCTGCAGTGGGCGTGGAGGGATCGGACGTCGTGCGGTGGCGGATGCGCGAGCTCGTCGATCCCGCGACCCGCGAGGGGCTCGCGCGCGAGCTCGAGCAGACGCTGCGCCGCATCGATCCGGCTCGGCTCCCCTCATCGTCGCCTCTGCGGCGCGGTGTTGCGCGCCGGCACGGGGAGATGTTCCAGCGGATCGAGGAGCGCCTGCGCGACGGCCGGCCCGTGACCGCTCGTGGCGTGCTTCTGCTCAGGCGTCTCCTGCACGAATCCTGCAGTCCTCTCTACGACGAGCAGGCGGGTGATCTGAGCCGCGCGCTCGCGCGTGTTCTCGTGGAGCTCGAGCCGTGAGTACGGTCACACGCCGCGAGCGGGAGGCGCTCGAGCCCAAGCGTCTGCGACGCGTGCTCGTCGGCCGGCCGATGCAGACCGGCCAGCTGCACGAGACGCTGCTGCCGAAGTGGCTCGCGCTGCCGATCTTCGCGTCCGACCCGCTCTCGTCGGTCGCGTACGCGACGGAGTCCGCGCTCGTCGTCCTCGTGGCGGCCTCTGCGAGCGCCGCGCATCTCGTCTTCCCGATCTCGATCGCCATTGCCTGCCTGCTCGGCATCGTCATCCTCTCGTACCGGCAGACGGTGCGTGTCTACGAGACGAGCGGCGGCGCGTACGTCGTTGCTCGCGAGAACCTCGGCACGACACCGAGCCTGGTCGCCGCAGCGGCCCTGCTCACGGACTACGTGCTCACGGTCGCGGTCTCGATCTCGGCCGGCATCTACGCCATCACGTCGTTCGCTCCCGTCGCTCACCTCACACAAGGTCGGGTTGTCCCTCCTGTGCCTCGTGCTGATCGTGCTCGCGAATCTCCGCGGCGTGCGCGAGTCGGGGATGCTGTTCGCCCTTCCCACCTACGCCTTCGTCACCTCGATCCTGGTCCTCGTCGCGGCCGGGCTCGTCCAGGACGCCACCGGACACCTGCAGCAGGCGGTCGTGCCGAATCCGCTGCCGACCGGGACCGGGGTGATCACGGTCTTCGTCCTGCTGCGCGCGTTCTCGTCCGGCTCGACCGCCCTCACCGGCGTGGAGGCGATCGCGAACGGCGTCAATGCATTCCGGCACCCGCAAGGAAAGAACGCCGCGACCACGCTCGCCGTGCTCGGGACGATCGCGATCACGATGTTCCTCGGCGTCTCGTTCCTCGCGGTCCACGTCCATGCGATGCCGAGCTCGACGGATTCGGTCGTCTCCCAGATCGCGCGCACCGTCTTCCAGCCGGGCTCGTTCGGCGGCTTCATGTACTACGCGGTCCAGGGGACGACGCTGCTCATCCTCGTGCTCGCGGCGAACACCTCGTTCCAGGGCTTCCCGCGGCTGTCGGCGCTGCTGGCGCGGGACCGCTTCGCGCCGCGCCAGTTCTCGAACCTCGGCGACCGTCTGGTCTTCTCGAACGGGATGCTCGTGCTCGCCGCGGCCGCGGCCGCCCTGCTCGTCATCTACAAGGCGAACACCAACAGCCTCATCCATCTCTACGTGATCGGGGTCTTCACCGCCTTCACGCTCTCGCAGGCCGGGATGGTGCGCTACTGGCTGCGCGTGCGCACCCCCGGCTGGCGCGGACGCGCCCTCGTGAACACCGTCGGCGCGTCGGCGACCGGGCTCGTCACGTTGATCGTGGTCTGGACGAAGTTCGGCGAGGGCGCCTGGCTGGTCACGGTCGCGATTCCGCTCCTCGTCGTCGCGATGCTCGGGGTGCGGCGCCATTACGCACGCGTGGGGCGACGGCTGAGCGCCGGAGCTGCGGCGGTTGCGGCGGCTCCCGGTGCGCGCAACCGGACGCTGCTCGTGGTCGAGGATCTCGATCCGGCTGCGGAGCGCGCGCTCGCCTTCGCCCGGAAGATCGCGCCCGGTGGCTTCCGCGCGATCCACGTTCCCCGGCGCGGCAGCGATCCGGGAATCGGCCCCCGCTGGTTCCATCTCTCCGGCGGCGCTCCGCTGCTCGAGACGCTCGACCCGCACGGTGGCACGGTCGACGCCGTGCTGGAGCAGGTCTGGCGCCTGCCGCGTGGCGAGTCGGACTTCGTCACGGTCGTCGTCCCCGAGCAGTTCCGGCGCCGCTCGCTCAGCGAGGAGGCGCGGCACCGCTTCGAGTTCACACTCAAGCTGCGGCTCCTGACCGAGCCCGGGGTCGTCGTTGCGGACGTGCCGACGGTGGACGAGAGCGCGGACGGCCGCCCGCTCGCCGTGCGGATCTTCGTCTCGGGCGCCAACGCGGCTTCGATGCGCGCCCTGAACTGGGCGGAGTCCGTCGGCCTGCCGGATACGCGGGCCGTCAACTTCGCCTTCGACGAGACAGAGGCGGCGGAGATGCGGCGCAAGTGGCTGGCCGCGGACGCGCGCGTGCCGCTCGAGGTGCTCGCGGCGCCGTACCGGGACATCGGCGATCCCCTTCTCGCCTACCTGCGCGAGCTCACCGACGAGGGGAACGACGTGCTTGTCGTTCTCCCTGAGCTGATCCTCCGCGGCTGGCGGCGGCTGCTCCACAACCAGCGCGCCCTCTACGTGAAGCGGCTGCTGCTGGTCGAGCCCAACGTGATCCTCGCCTCCGTTCCCTACCAGCTGATCCGATGAAGCTCCCTGACGTACACCTCCTGCACCGTCGCGCACGGCGCTTCGCGCGCTGGACGGGCTCGATCGCGTATCGCACGCTCGTCGTGCCCTTGCTCGACCGGGATGAGACCGAGCATGCCCTCGATCTTGCGTGTCGGCTCGCCGCCGATCGCGGCGCCCGGGTCGTCCTCGTCGCGCCGCTCGTCGTCGAGCGCGAGCTGCCGCTGAACGCGCACATGGACGGCCGGCTCACCAGTCTGAAGGAGCGGCTCGAGTCGGCGGCCGCGGTGGCGGGCTCGTACGGCGTCGGGGTGCGGCGGGAGATCGTCCGCACGCGCCCCGGATGCTTCGGCGAAGAAGTTGCGCGCATCGCCACGGAGCACCGGGCGGAACTCGTCGTCGTCGGCGCGCCCGTCGACTCACGGCGAGGCTTCCGGCGGGCGTTTCCCCGTGAGGTCCTTCTCCTGCTGCGCGACGCGTCGTGCCGCGTGATGATCGCCACCGGCCCGGCCGCCGGCACAGGTGCGAAGGAGACCGCGAGGAGCACTACAGTCACGCCGTGGCACGACGGCGTCGGCAGGCGCAGCAGCTCGAGCGCGTCCTCGGAACGAACGCACTCTTCGCGACCGCCTACGGCAACGTCGGCTCGTCGATCTATTACGCGCTCGGCGTCGTAGCGGTCTACGCGCTCGGCCTGACGCCGATCGTCTTCATCATCGCGGGGCTCATCTTCGCCTGCACCGCCGCGACCTACGCCGAGGGAACGGTGCGCTACCCGGAGGCCGGCGGCTCATCGAGCTTCGCCCGGCACGCGTTCAACGAGACCGTGTCGTTCGAGGCTGCCTGGGCCCAGATGCTCAACTACATCGCGACGATCGCGGTGTCGGCGTTCTTCGTGCCGCATTACCTCTCGGTCTTCTGGGCGCCGCTGCGTCAGAACCCGTGGGACATCGTCGGCGGCGTCGTCGTGATCGTCGCCCTCGTGATCCTGAACATCGTCGGCGTCCAGGAGTCGGCGAAGCTCAACGTCGTCCTCGCGGTGACCGACTTCGCGACGCAGTTGCTGCTCGTGCTGCTCGGCTTCGTCCTCGTCTTCTCGCCGCACATCCTCGTCTCGAACGTCCATCTCGGCGTGGCGCCGACGTGGAATCAGTTCTTCATCGCGATCCCGATCGCGATGCTCGCGTACACCGGCATCGAGACGGTCTCGAACCTGTCGGAGGAAGCGCGCGACCCGGTGCGGACCGTGCCGCGCGCGGTGCTCTACGTCGCGATCGCCGTCTTCGCCATCTACTTCACGCTGCCGTGGATCGCGCTTTCGGCGATGCCCGTCTTCCACACGGCGCACGGCTACAAGACGTGCCTCGGTCAGCCGCCGACCGTGCCCTGCCGGGGCGGGCACGGCTACCAGAACGACCCGGTCCTCGGGCTCGTCAACAACCTCGGCCTCGGCGGCGGGATCACGCACGTACTTCAGATCTACCTCGGCATCCTCGCCTCGACGATCCTCTTCATCGGCGCGAACGCCGGCGTGATCGGCGCCTCTCGGATCACGTACGCAATGTCCAGCTACCGGCAGCTGCCGCTCCTCTTCCGCAAGATCCACCCGCGCTTCAAGACGCCCTGGCTGGCGCTCGTCTTCTTCGCCGGCGCGATCCCTGTCCTCCTCACCCTCACCGGCCAGACGAAGTTTCTCGGGGCGATCTACTCGTTCGGAGCGACGTTCTCGTTCACGGTCGCCCACGCCTCGATCATCCGGCTCCGGACGAAGCACCAGGACAAGGACGAGGTCGCATTCAAGGCACGACCCAACTTCCGGTGGCGCGGGGTCAGCTGGCCGGTCTTCGCGATCGTCGGCGGCCTCGGCACGGGGCTCTCGTGGCTCGTGATCGTGATCCAGACGCCCTCGATCCGCTACGCGGGCATCGGCTGGCTCGTCATCGGATTCGTCTTCTACGTCTTCTACCGCCGCCGGATCGTGCACGCTCCGCTCGCCGACACGATCCGCGCGCCGGTGGAGTTCGGGCCGGCCGCGGTGCTCGAGTTCCGCAGCATCCTCGTGCCGATCGCGCCCGGCTACGCCTCCGACGAGGCGATGGATGTCGCGTGCCGGCTCGCGGCGGAGCGGCGTGCATCGATCGTCGCGTTCACGGCGATCGAGGTACCGCTCGACCTGCCGCTCGACGCCGACCTGCCGGAGGACGTGGCGGAGGCGAACGAGCAGCTCGACGAGGCGCGTGCGATCGGCGACTCGTACGGCGTGACCGTGATCGGCCGCATCGCGCGCACCCGGAAGATCGGCCGTGCCATCGTCGACGAGGCGATCCGGCGCGACTCGGAGATCATCGTCATGGCGGGACCGCGCCGCGTGCGGCTCCAGCGCGGCCGGCGCCAGATCTTCGGCGACGCCGTCGACTTCGTCCTACGCCATGCGCCCTGTCGGGTCATGGTCGCCACGCCGCGGGAGCGCGCCGCATGAGGTTCTACAAGCGGTCGGTGCATGCGTTCGGGTTCATCGCGATCGGCCTCGGGCTCGCGATTCTCGTCGAGACAGCCGCGGAGGGTGGAGGCTCGACCGGGTTCCTCCTCGGTGTTCTCTTCGTCGGGCTGGGCTGCGGGCGGCTGTACCTCGCCCGTCGGCGCTAGGCTCGCGGCTCAATGGCGAGGAAACTGCCGCGGCTGCAACGCGTGCTGGACGCGCCGGCGCTCGCCTCCGTCGCGTACGGCGAGGTGGCTTCATCTCTCTACTTCGCGCTCGGGATCGTCGCGCTGCATGCACTCGGCCTCACGCCTGTCGTGCTCGGCGTCGTCGGCCTTCTCTTTCTCGTCGTCACCCTCTCGTACGCGGAAGGAACCACCACGATCGGCGAGACAGGCGGCGCCGCGACCTTCGTCCGTGTGGCCTTCAACGACCTCGCCGGATTCGTGACCGGCTGGGCGCTCTTCCTCGACTACCTGATCGTGATCGCGCTTTCGGCGCTCTTCTTCCCGCACTACCTCGGGCTCGCGATCGGGGTTCAGTCGATCGCCGAGCACCCGGGCGACGTGATCGTCGGCTGCGTCGTCATCGCGGCCATCGCCGTAGTGCGCCTGCTGCGCAGGACGCGGCTCTACTCGCTGAGCTTCGTGGTGGCTCTGCTCGATCTCGTGACGCAGCTGTTGCTCGTCGTGCTCGGCTTCGCCTTCCTCTTCTCGCCCAGCGCGCTCACGAGCGGGCTCGACCTTGGCACGCAGCCGTCCTGGCACCAGATCGCGTTCGCCCTGCCCCTGGCCTTCCTCGCCTACACCGGCCTCGAGACCGTTGCGAACTTCGCAGAGGAGACGCGACAACCCGGCCGCGACCTGCCGCGGAGTCTCTTCACCGCCATCGGGGCGGTCGTCGTCGTCACGGTCCTGATCGCGCTCGTCGCCCTTTCCGCGTTCCCGGTGCAGAACGGGACGACAGCGCTCGGGACGACGTGGCAGCGCGCCCCGCTCATGGGGGTCGTCTACGCCCTCGGCCCGCACGTGGCGTACTGGGTCGAGCGGACGCTGCGGGTCTACGTCGGCTTGACCGGGGCGCTCATCCTCCTCGTCGCCGCGGCCACCTCGAACGCCGGCTTCGGGCGCCTTGCCTACTCCCTGGCGGAGCACGGGCAGCTTCCACGCCGCTTCGGGCGACTCAGCCGCCGCAGCCTCCATTCGCCCGAGACGGTCGTCGCCGCCGCCGCGATCTCGATGGCGCTGCTCCTCTCGACGGCCTTCACGACGAATCCCGTCGGGTTCCTCGCGAGCCTCTTCAGCTTCGGTGTGCTCGTCGCATTCACCGCGGCCCAGCTCGCAGTCCTGAAGCTCCGCTTCTCGAAGCCGGAGCTGGAGCGCCCCTTCCGCGTTCCGCTCTCGGTGCGGTTCCGGGGCGCGGACGTCCCGCTGCCGACCGTGCTCGGTGCGCTCGCAACCACCGCGATCTTCGTCGCGGCGATGGTGACGCACATCGGCGCGCGCTACGGCGGCCCGATCTGGCTCGCGGCGGGTGTCGTCGTCTACCTTCTCGTCCGTCGCGGGCGCGGCACAGGCCTCCTCGAGCACGTCGAGCCGGTCGAGGCGGACGAGCTGCCCCGGGCCGAGTTCTCGAAGATCCTCGTGCCGATGAAGCTCGGCGAGATCGGCGAGGAGATGGTCGCGACGGCGGTCAAGCTGGCGCAGGAGCGCGGCGCTGCGGTCGTGGCGCTCCACGTGATCCGCGTGCCGCTCGACCAGCCGCTCGACTCGGAGCTCTCCGGCGAGGAGGAGCGGGCGGCCGCGTCGCTCGCCGAAGCCGCGGCGCTCGGCTCCGACCACGGCGTCGTGGTCGAGGGGCGCTCCATCCGCGCCCGGTCGATCGGCGAGGCGATCGTCAAGGCGACCGAGGAGACGGGCGCCGACCTGATCGTCCTCGGCTCGTCGCCGCGGTGGCGCCGGCAGTCGCGCTTCTTCTCGCCGACCGTCGACTACGTCCTCCGCAAGGCGCCCGGCGGAGGTGCTCGTCGTCGCCTTCCCGCAGGGCGTGCTCGAAGAGGTATAGCGAGCTACGCTCCGCAGGTCATGGAGGGGCTCTCGCTCAAGGCACTCGTCATCGGCTGCGGCCGTGTCGGCTCCGCGATCGCGCTCCAGCTGCACCAGGAGGGCTGGGACGTGACCGTCGTCGACGAGAACGAGGACGCGCTCTCGCGACTCGGCGAGAGCTGGCCCGGCGCGTTCATCGTCGGGCACGGCATGGACGCCGATCTGCTGCGCGACGCAGGCATCGAGGATGCCGACGCGGTCGTCGTCGCCACCGACGGCGACAACACGAACATCATCATCGGCCAGGTCGCGCAGAAGCGGTTCGACGTGCGCTGTGTCGTCGTGCGTGTCCTCGATCCCGCCCGCGCGAAGCTTCTACGCGGAGCGCGGCCTCGACACCGTGTGCCCGACGAGCGTCGCGATCGACCGGCTGATGGACGCCGCGCGGACGTGCGCGATCCCGACGGCGCAGCCGGCGGAAGAGGCAGAGACGACCGCGGAGCCGGTCTGATGTACGTCATCGTCGCGGGCGGCGGCAAGATCGGCGCGAACGTCACGCGCTCGCTTCTTCGCCTCGGGAACGAGGTGACGCTGATCGAGCAGAGGCGCGACCGCTTCGAGGCAGCTCGAGGACGAGTTCGAGCACCAGGTGCAGCGCGGCGACGCCACCGAGCTCTTCGTCCTCGAGCGGGCGGGCATCGCGCGCCCGCCGGACGTCGTGCTCGCGCTCACCGGCGACGACGAGGACAACATGATCATCGGTCAGATCGCGCGGGAGAAGTACGGCGTGCCGAAGGTGATCGCGCGCGTCAACGATCCGCGCAACCAGTCGCACTTCGACCTCCTGGGGATCTCGCCGACCATCTGCGCGACCTCGAGCGTGATGGCGCTCGTCGAGCACGAGGTGCCCGAGCACGACCTGATCCACCTTCTCGAGCTGCGCGGAGAGAACCTCGAGATCGTCGAGGTGCACATCGACGGCGACTCGCCCTCGGCCGGGCGGAGCATCGAGGCTCTCTCCCTCCCCGAGGGCTCGCGGCTCATCTCCGTCATGCGCGGCGGCCGGGCCGAGATCGCCGTCGGCGCGACCGTGCTCGAGGCGGGAGACCAGGTGCTCGCCATCCTCGAGCCCGGCAAGGAGGACGAGCTACGTCGCGTCTTGCTTCGTCGCTAGCTCTGCTGCTCGTCGCCGGAGTCGTCCTCGCCGGCTGCGGCGGAGGCGGCGGCTCGAGCGGCGCCGTCGCCGGCGCCCACCGGACGATCGCGACCTCGGTCCACGACTGGACGCGCTTCGGCTGGGATGCACGCCGCTCGAACGACGATCCGGCCGCAACCGGGATCACGGCTGCGAACGTGGCGTCGCTCCACCGCCAGCAGGTGCAGCTGCCGGGCACGGTCGATTCCTCGCCGATCTACCTCCACGGCGTCGTCGTGCACGGCGCGAGGCACGACACGTTCTTCGTCACGACGACCTATGGGATCACGCTTGCGATCGACGCGGGGAGCGGGAAGATCCTGTGGCGTTGGAAACCGCCGGGCTACTCCCACTGGGCGGGCTCCGCGCAGTTCACGACGGCGACGCCGGTCGCCGACCCAAGCCGCAAGTGGATCTACACCGCGTCGCCCGACGGGCGGATCCAGAAGCTCTCGGTCGCGACCGGGCACGCCAGGTGGCGGCGCGCGATCACGGTCCTGCCGGCGCTCGAGAAGATTGCGTCCTCTCTCAACTTCGCCGGCGGACATGTCATCGCGACCACGGGCGGCTACATCGGCGACTACCCGCCCTACCAGGGGCACGTCGTCGTCCTCGCCCCGGGAAACGGCCGGCTGCTTCACGTGTGGAACTCCCTCTGCTCGTACTGGCACACGATCATCTATCCGTCGAGATGCCCCCAGAGCGACTCGGCGATCTGGGGGCGCGCCGGCGCCGTCGTCGTACCGGGGAGCGGCAAGCTGCTCGTGGCGACGGGGAATGCCGAGTGGGACGGACGCACCTACTGGGGCGACTCGGTGCTCGTCCTCTCCGCCAAGGCCAGGCTCGTCGGCAATTACACGCCCACGGATACGGCGAAGCTCAACAGCGACGACCTCGACCTCGGCTCGACGTCGCCGGTCTATCTCACCTCGAAGCTGATCGCACAGGGCGGCAAGGACGGGAAGATCCGGCTCCTGTCGCTCCGGCGGTTGCGGGGCACCCGGCCCCACAAGGGGCATGAGCTCCAGATCGTCTCGACGCCCTCCGGCGCGGAACTGTTCACGGCTCCCGCGGTGTGGCGCAGCGGCAAGAGGATCTGGCTGATCGCCGCAGACAATGGCGCGACCCAGGCATGGTCGCTGAGCGGCGGCCGACTCCACTCGGTTTGGCAGAACGGCAATCCCGGCACAAGTCCGGTGCTCGCGGGCGGGCTGCTCTACGTCTACGACCCGAACGGCGGCCTGGATGTCTACGAACCCGCCACCGGGAAGCTCATCACGACACTCGACAGCGGCGGCGGCCACTGGAGCAGTCCGATCGCGATCGACGGCCGTATCGCGCTGCCGGAGGGGAACGCGAACGACCATGCCACGAGCGGCGTGCTCGACATCTGGCGCGTGAAGGGCTAGGCCGACCGGCGGCGGCGCACCTGCGGCGCCTGCTGCCCGAGGGCCGCGTAGGCGAGAGCCTGGAGCGACTCGTTCAGGGTCGCAAGCTCCTTGGTGAGCCGGAGGAAGTTCTCGTCGTTGTCGAGGCGCTTGTTCGTCTTCTCCAGCTCGTCGCCGATGCGGTCGAGCTTCTCGAGGATCAGGTCGAAGCGCCGGTCGGAGAGGTTGTGCTCCACGGGCTCATCGTAATCCTGCCAACTCCTCGCGGGATCGGACGACGACCGCGGCGCCGCCGAGCGCCGCCTCGACCTCGGGCAGAGTCCCCACGACGGCGACCTGACGCGCGGCCCCTGCGTGGGCGAGCGCGACCTCCACGAGCTCCCGCGGCGCGTCGCTGAAGACCCCGATCCGTGTGCCCGCCGCCTCGAGTCGCCGCAGGGCGGCGTTCGTGTCGGGGCGGGGGCGGATCCAGAGCGGAGCCCGGTCGGCCGCGAAGCGCACGAGCAGAGGCCGCCAGTCGCCGAGCGCCTCGTCGAGCACGGCCGCTGCCGCCTCGCGATCCTCGGGGACGTCGAGCTCGACCCGGGCTCGACGGGCCGCGTCCTCGAGCCACGCGTCCCACAGCGGCCGCGTGTCTGCGAGCACGCCGTCGAGGTCGAGTGCGATCGCGAGGCCGGCCATGGGAGGCGATGCTAGATTCCCGCCACAAACCGGCGAGCGGTGAGGGAACTCCGGTGCAAGTCCGGGACGGTCCCGCCGCTGTGAGGGGAGACGCTCCAACGCCACGACGCCACTGGGTCGCGAGACCCGGGAAGGCGGCGGGGGAGGGAGCCCCGAGTCAGAAGACCTGTCGCCCGCCGCGAACCCCGAACCCCTCGCGGAAGGAGGATTCGTGCAGCGCCTCAGCATCGCTGTCCTTGCGGCTCTCGCGGCCGCGCTCGTCGTCGTCTCGCTGTCGGCAGCCGCGCACCAGCGGTCGCGCCACGCCCAGCGCTTCCCACACAGGATCATCTCGCTCTCGCCCACCGTGACCGAGGATCTGTTCGCGATCGGCGCCGGCAAGCAGGTCGTCGCCGTCGACAATCAGTCGAACTACCCGGCGCGTGCACCTCGTACCACGCTCTCCGGCTACTCGCCCAACGTCGAGGCCATCGCGAACTACCACCCGGATCTCGTCCTCATCTCGTACGACCCGGGCCACTTCGCCACTCAGCTAGCGGCGCTCGGGATCAAGGTCGTGAACGTCGCGGCCGCGAACAATCTCAAGCAGGCGTACGAAGAGATCCTCCGGATCGGGCGTCTCACGGGGCACGACCGCGGAGCAAAGGCCGTCGTGCACTCCATGCGGCGGCACCTGGCGGCGATCGTGGCGAGTGTGCCCAGGACGCGCCGCCACCTGCGCGTCTACCACGAGCTCGACCCGACCTACTACTCGGCCACCTCGAGCACGTTCATCGGCAGCGTCTACAGGCTCTTCGGCTTCCGGGACATCGCCGACGGAGCGGGCGGGACGGGCGACGGCTACCCGCAGCTCTCGGGCGAGTACATCGTCGGCCAGAACCCCCAGATCATCGTCCTCGCCGATACGAGGTGCTGTCAGCAGACGTATGCGTCGGTCGCCGCGCGACCCGGCTGGAGCACGATCTCCGCGGTGCAGCACCACCGCGTGGTCGCCGCAAATGACGATGTCGCCTCGCGGTGGGGGCCGCGGATCGTGCAGTTCGCGCGGACCGTCGCGCGGATCGCGAAACAGGGCTGATGGCCGCGGCGGCCGGCACCGCGGAGGTAGCACCGCGCGTCGAGGCGCGGGGCGTCGGCCTCCGCGCCGGCCTCGTCGCCGTCGCGTTCCTCGTCGTGTCGCTCGCGGTCGGCCTGGCGGTGGGGCCGGTCCACATCCCGGTCGGCGAGATCCTCCGCTCGGCGCTCTCCTACGTCCCGTTCCTCCATGTCAGCCAGCCGCTCGGAGCGGTCGACCACGCCGTGCTCTGGCAACTGCGTGCCCCGCGTGTCGCTCTCGCAGCGCTCGTGGGCGGGATGCTCGCGGTTGCGGGCGCCTCGTATCAGGGCGTGTTCCGGAACCCGCTCTGCGACCCCTACCTGCTCGGCGTCGCCGGCGGAGCCGGCCTCGGCGCGACGCTCGCGATCATCTACGCGTCCGCCGCGGCGACCGGGAGCACGTGGACGGTGCCGCTCGCCGCCTTCGCCGGCGCGATCGTCGCGGTCGTCGTCACCTACGCTCTCGGCCGCTCGGTCGGAGCTACGCAGATGACGGGAGCGCTCATCCTTGCCGGCGTCACGATCGCGACCTTCACGGCGGCCGTGCAGACGTTCGTGCAACAGCAGCACACGCAGCAGCTGCAGAACGTCTACTCGTGGCTGCTCGGCGGCTTCTCGACGGCGACCTGGCACGACGTCGCGATCTGCGCGCCGTACATCGCGGTGAGCTCGCTCGTGCTCGTGCTGCATCGACGGGTGCTCGACGTCCTGAGCCTCGGCGACGACGAGGCCTCGAGCCTCGGGATCGACGTCGGGCGGGCACGCCTGGTGATCGTCGTCGCGGCCACACTCGGTACCGCCGCGGCCGTCTCGGTGAGCGGGCTGATCGCGTTCGTCGGGATCATCGTCCCGCACACGATCCGGCTTCTCTTCTCGATGAGCTACCGAGCGGTTGTCCCGCTCTCGCTGCTCGCAGGCGCCGGCTTCCTCGTCCTGGCGGACGTGGTCGCCCGGACGGTTCTCTCGCCGGCCGAGCTGCCCATCGGTGTCGTCACGGCGTTTCTCGGCGCGCCGTTCTTCGCCGTCGTCCTGCGCAGCTCGAGGGCCGGCCGGTGATCGAGACCCGCGACCTGTGGGTGCGGTTCGGATCGGTCGCAGCCGTGCGCGGCCTCTCGCTGCGCGCCGAGGCGGGAGGCTGGACCGCGCTGATCGGCCCGAATGGTGCGGGCAAGACGTCGGCCCTGCGCGCGCTCGCCGGCCTCGCGGCCTACGACGGCGAGGTCTACATCGACGGGCGGGACGCGCGCACGCTCGGCCGGCGCGCCGTCGCACGGCTCGTCGCGTTCGTGCCGCAGAAGCCCGAGACGCCGCCGGCGCTGACGGTCGCCGAGTACGTCCTCCTCGGCCGCACGCCGCACATCCGCTATCTCGGCGGGGAGGGTGGCCACGACCGCGAGGCGGCGACGCGGGCACTGCGGCGGCTGGAGCTCGAGCGCTTCGCCGAGCGACAGCTCGGCTCCCTCAGCGGCGGCGAGCTGCAGCGGGCCGTGCTGGCGCGTGCGCTCGCGCAGGAAGCGCCGGTGCTGCTGCTCGACGAACCGACGACGGCGCTCGACCTGGGTCGCCAGCAGCTCGTACTCGAGCTCGTCGACGCGCTGCGCCGCGACGGGCTTACGGTCGTGACGACCATGCACGACCTCACGCTCGCGGGCCAGTACGCCGAGCGGCTCGTTCTGCTCGACGAGGGCTCCGTGGTCGCCGAGGGAACCGCGTCGGAGGTGCTGTCGGCGCCGAACGTCGCGGCGTACTACGGCGCGAACGTGCGAATCGTCGAGGACCGAGCCGGTGTCTTCGTCCTCCCCGTGCGTCGCTAGACTCCTCGACGGCGCTCGGCGCCTTCTATGCGCAACTGACCCGTCTCATCCGGCCCTGTCCTCGCAAGGAACAGACTGTTACTTGCGCTTGTCGTTGGAGGTCGTTGCGCATGTCTCGCCTTGCCGGCTCGCTCATCGCGGCCGGCGTCACGAAGTCGTACGGAGCCGAGGTCGTCCTCGAGGACGTCAGCCTCGTCGTGCCGCCGCGTGCCCGGATCGGGCTCGTCGGCCCGAACGGCGCAGGCAAGTCGACGCTGCTGCGCCTGCTCGCCGGACTGGAGGAGCCCGACGCGGGGCGCATCCGACGCACGCCGCCGACACTCGCGGTCGGCTATCTCGCGCAGGAGCGGGACGGCGCCGCCAACCGCTCGGGCGGCCAGGAGGCGCGTGCCGCTCTTTTCGACCTGTTGCGCGGCGGGTTCGACGTCCTCCTGCTCGACGAGCCGACGAACGACCTCGACTTCGCCGGCCTTGCCTGGCTCGAGCGCTCGCTCGCGTCGCATCCGGGCTCGGTCGTGGTCGTCTCGCACGACCGTGCCTTCCTCGACCGCACCGTCGCGCGCATCGTCGAGCTCGACGAGTGGACGCGTGGGACGACCGAGTACAGCGGCGGCTGGAGCGACTACGAGGCCGAGCGCGAACGACGGCGCGACCGCCACTACCGCCGCTGGGAGGCGACCGTGACCGAGCGCCGGCGCGTCGAGGAGCAACAGCGCCGCATGGTCGAGTGGGAGCGCCGCGGCTACGGGCAGGGTCGCAAGAAGAAGAAGTCGAAGGACGTCAAGCGGACGTACGGCGCGAAGCTCGCCCGCATCGAGACGGTCGAGAAGCCGTATGAGCCGTGGGAGCTCCAGCTCTCCCTGGCTCCCGCGGCACGGAGCGGCGAGATCGCCGTGCGACTCGAGGACGCCGTTGTCGAGCGCGGGTCGTTCCGGCTCGGGCCGCTCGATCTCGCCGTCGGCTGGGGAGACCGCGTCGCGATCGCGGGGCCGAACGGGAGCGGCAAAACGACGCTGCTCGACGCGCTGCTCGGCCGGCGTCCGCTCGCCGCGGGCAGCCGCTGGCTCGGGCCGGGCGTCGTGCTCGGCGAGCTCGAACAGGACCGGGCCGCGCTCACCGGCCCGCAGACCCTGCTCGAGCTCTTCCGCGACTTCGAGGAAGGCACGGCACGCACGTTGCTCGCGAAGTTCGGCCTCGGTGCCGACGACGTCCTGCGCCCGGCCGCCTCGCTCTCACCGGGCGAGCGCACCCGCGCGGGCCTGGCCCTTCTCACCGCGCGCGGGGTCAACTGCCTCGTCCTCGACGAGCCGACGAACCACCTCGACGTCGAGGCGATCGAGGAACTCGAGCGTGGCCTCACCGGCTATGACGGCACCGTGATCCTCGTCACCCACGACCGCCGCTTCCTGGAGGCCTTCGCGCCGAGTCGTACGATCGAGCTATGAGCGGGACCGCGGCGATCCTCACGATCGGGAACGAGCTCGTGTCGGGCGACACGCCCAACACCAATGCCTCCTGGCTCGCGCGCCGGCTGGCGCCGCTCGGGGTCGAGGTTCGCCTGACGGCGGCGCTGCCGGACGAGATCGACACGATCGCGGCGTTCGTCCGCACCCAGGCGCCGCGCGTCGACTTCCTCCTCGTGACCGGCGGCCTCGGCGGCACGCCCGACGACCTGACGCGCGAGGCGATCGCAGCCGCGTTCGGGGCGCCGCAGGAGGAGGTGCCGGACCTCGCCGCCGACCTGCGTGCGCGGTTCGTGGCCAACCCAGAGTACGCGGCCCGCTGGGCGTGTCTGCCGCGCGGCAGCCGGCCGCTCGGGAATCCGCTCGGGGGCGCACCCGGGTTCGTCGTCGAGAACGTCTACGTCCTGCCCGGCCTCCCGTCGGAGATGGAGGCCATGTTCGCGTCGATCGAGGAGGAGTTCCGGCGTGGCAGCCCGATCCAGGCCTGGCGGCGCGAGTACCGGACGTACGAGAGCGTGATCGCGGAGACGCTCGCCGGGACCGTCGAGCGCTGGCCGGGCGTCCTCGTCGGCTCCTATCCGAGCTTCAGCTCCGAAGGCTCGACCGTCGAGGTCGTCCTCAAGTCGAGCGACGCCGATGCCCTCGCAGCCGCGTCTGCCTGGCTAGCCGCCGCGATCGAAGAGAGCGGCGGACGGTAGGTAGAAGGCCGCGATCGCGAACGTGATGGCGACAGCGGCGAGCGGACTGAAGAACGCGACGACGAAGACGGCCGCGTACATCGGCACGCCGGGCCAGTAGGCGCGGTCGACGGCGCGCAGCGCGGAGTCGGGCGTCCCGTCGGCAATCAACCGCCGGTTGCGGCGGGCGTACTGCCACCAGATCTGGTGGAGGATCGCCATGACGACGAGTGTCGCGGCGTAGGCGAGCGCCGCGGCCTGCTCCCCGACGCCCTGCTGGATGGCCTCGCCGACGAGCCCCGTCGGGAACGGCAGGAACGCGACCGTTAGGAGGAGCAGGTTGTTGACGAAGAGGAAGGTGCGGTCGACGCGGCCGATGAACGAGACCGTGTGGTGGTGGTTCATCCAGATGATCCCGATCGTCAGGAAGCTCGTGACGTAGGCGAGATACGACGGCCAGAGATCGAGCAGCTCGTGCCCGAGGTCCCGGCCGTTGGCGACGCTGAACTCCAGGACCAGCAGCGTCGCGGCGATGGCGAACACGCCGTCGCTGAAGGTCTCGAGGCGGCCGGTTCCGGGCTCGTCCACCGCCGGATCGTCGCCGACGCAGCGGACGGCTAGGCGAGCGCCGGAGCGAGCTCGCGGCCGAGGAGCCGGACGGGCTCGAGGTCGGTGTGGAGAAGGTGCTGGAGCATCACGCGGTCGCAGCCGGCGTGCTCGTAGCCGCGCAGCCGTTCGGCCACCTCTTCGAGCGAACCTACGACGCAGCGCTCGGCGTAGGCGGCGAGCCACTCGTCGAACGACTGCTCGCGGGCGCGGCGTGAATAGAGCGCGTGGGCACGCTCCCGCATCTCGTCGTGCGTCTCGCCGACGAGGAAGCCGGTCATGACGCTGAACCGCAGAGGCCGGGTCTTCTCGCGAATCGCCGCGGCCTCCTCGGGCGAGACGAACGGGGCGTTGTACTCGTCCGCGAACCGGAGCGCGGGCTCGACCGTGCCGTGCCCGCCGCTGCCACCGACGATGAGCGGCGGTCTAGGCTGCTGCACGGGCCGGGGTTGCCCGGGTGCGTCCTCGAGCGTGTAGTGGCGGCCCCGGAAGTCGACGCGCTCTGCCGTCCAGAGCCGACCGACGATCTCGACCTGCTCCGCGAGCATCTCGACCCGCGTTCGCGTCTCGGGAAACGGGAACCCGTAGGCGCGGTGCTCGCGCTCGTTCCAGCCGGCTCCGAGCCCGAGCTCGATCCGACCGCCCGAGACGTGGTCGGCCGTTGCTGCAGCATTCGCGAGCAGGGCAGGTGCGCGGAAGGTGGCGGGGGAGACGAGCGTGCCGAAGCGGAGCGTCGTCGTCCTCGCCGCGAGCGCGGCGATCGTCGTCCAGGCGTCGTGCGCGACGTTGTGCGCCTCGTCGCCCTGGGAGATGTAGTGGTCCGAGCGGAAGAGCGTCTCGACGCCGTGTTCCTCGCACGCATCGGCGAGCGCACACCAGTGCTGCCAGGTCACGCCCTCCTGCCCCTCGATCATGAGCGCGAGCCGCATGTCCCGAGCGTAGGCGTTTTCGGGACGGACGCGTCGGGGACAAGATGCGCCATGAAAAATCTCCGCCTCGCCAAGCAACTCGCTGACCTCGCGGAACCGCTCGACGAGGTCGCGGATCCCGTGCAGGAGGCCGTGAACGCCGTCCCGCAGCCGGTGCGCGACGTTCTCGACGGCGTCTGGCTCGGCAATCCCCTGCATCCGGCGCTGACCGACATCCCGTTGGGCGCCTGGACGGCTGCGCTGGCGCTCGACCTCGTCGGCTCCGAGGCGGCCGACGGCGCGCTGGCGGTCGGGATCCTCGGCGCCGTCCCCGCGGCGCTCACGGGCCTGAACGACTGGGGCCACCTCAAGGACGAGGCGCGCCGAATCGGGACCGTGCACGCGCTCCTCAACACGATGGGGCTCGCGCTCAACGTCGCGTCGCTCGTCGCGCGTCGCGACGGGCACCGTGGCCTCGGGCGGGTGCTCTCGGGCGTCGCGTACGCGGGCGCCGCGTTCTCCGCCCACCTCGGCGGACACCTCTCCTTCGGGCTCGGCGTCCGCGTCAATCGAACCGCCTTTGAGAGTCCACGTGACCGCTACGCGCCGGTCTGCGAGGAGAACGAGCTCGAGGAGGGCAAGCTCGTCGGCGTCGAGCTCGAGGGCGAGTCGGTCGTCGTCTCGCGCTCGGAGGAGACGGGCGATGTCTGCGCGATCGCCGCCACCTGCTCTCACCTGGGTGGCCCGCTCGAAGAGGGGAAACGGGACGGCGACACCGTGGTCTGTCCGTGGCACGGCTCCCGCTTCGACCTCTGCTCGGGCGAGGTGCGCGGCGGTCCGGCGGTGTATCCGCAGCCGCGCTACGAGGCGCGCGTCCGCGCCGGCAAGGTCGAGATCCGCATCGCGAAGGACGACGGCAGGGACTGACGGAAGCCGCCGCTACGATCGAGCGGTGGCCGCGACGACGCCGGAGACCTACCTCGCCGACCTGAACCCGACGCAGCGCGAGGCGGTCCTCCACACCGAAGGACCCGTACTCGTCGTCGCCGGCGCCGGCTCGGGCAAGACCCGCGTCCTCACCCGCCGCATCGCACATCTGCTCGGCGCGGTCGGCGTCAAGCCGCCCGAGATCCTCGCGATCACGTTCACGAACAAGGCGGCAGGAGAGATGCGCGACCGCGTCGGCGATCTCGTCGGCCCGCCCGCGCGCGCCGCGTGGGTGATGACGTTCCACTCGGCGTGCGGCCGGATCCTGCGCCGCGAGGCGCAGCGGCTCGGCTATCGCTCGAACTTCACGATCTACGACCAGGCCGATCAGATCCGGCTCGTGAAGCGCTGCCTCGAGGAGCTCGAGCGCGACCCGAAGCGCTTCACGCCGCGCGGCATCCACTCCCAGATCTCGAACGCGAAGAACACGCTCGTCGGGCCGGAGGAGTACACCGAGCGCGTCGCGAGCTTCTACGACCAGACCGTCGCCGAGGTGTACGACCTCTACCAGAAGCGCCTCTTCGCCTCGAACGCCGTCGACTTCGACGACATGCTCTTCCTCACCGTCGACGTGCTCGAGCGCTTCCCCGAGGCCCGCGCCAAGTGGCAGGAGGCCTTCCGCTACATCCTCGTCGACGAGTACCAGGACACGAACCACGCCCAGTACCGCCTGCTCCAACTGCTCGCCGAGCAGCACCGCAACGTGTTCGCGGTCGGCGACCCGGACCAGTCGATCTACGGCTTCCGCGGCGCCGACATCCGCAACGTTCTCGAGTTCGAGCACGACTTCCCGGGCTCGTACACGATCGCGCTGGAGCAGAACTACCGCTCGACGCAGCACATCCTCGACGCCGCGAACGGCGTCATCCGCCACAACCGCGAGCGCAAGGAGAAGAACCTCTGGTCGGAGCTCGGCGACGGCGACCCGGTACGTGTCGTCGAGGTCGAGGACGAGCACGCCGAGGCGCGCTACGTCGCCGCCGAGATCGCGCTGCTCGTGGAGGAAGGCTTCTCGGGCAGCGAGGTTGCAGTCTTCTACCGCACCAACGCGCAGAGCCGCGTGCTCGAGGACGTCCTCGTGCGCCAGGGGATCGCGTACCAGGTGATCGGCGGCCCTCGCTTCTACGAGCGCGCGGAGATCAAGGACCTCGTCGCCTATCTGCAGGTGCTCGACAACCCCTACGACGCCGTCTCGCTGCTGCGCATCGCCAATCGCCCACGTCGCGGCGTCGGCGACACGAGCCTCGCGCGCCTGCAGACGTGGGCCGACCAGCGGGAGATCTCGCTCTGGGAGGCGACCGCCGAGGCGGCGAACGCAGGCGTTGGTGCGGCCCCGCAGAAGGCGCTGAAGGCGTTCCGCGGCACGATCGAGTCGCTCATGTCCGCCACGCAGGAGCTCGAGGTTCCCGAGCTGATCGAGGAGGTCCTCCAGCGCAGCGGGTACCTCGAGTCGCTCGAGGCCGAGCGGACGATCGAGGCCCAGGGCCGCATCGAGAACCTCGAGGAGCTCGTCTCGGTCGCGCGGGAATGGCGCGAGCAGGCGGCCGACACGACCCTTTCGGCCTTCCTCCAGGAGGTCTCGCTCTACTCCGACCAGGACGCGATCCGCGGCGACGGCTCGCTCGTGACGCTGATGACCCTGCACAACGCGAAGGGCCTCGAGTTCCGCGCGGTCTACCTGATCGGGATGGAGGAGGGGATCTTCCCGCACTCGCGCTCGATCGAGGAGCAGGGGATCGAGGAGGAGCGGCGGCTCTGCTACGTCGGCATGACGCGGGCCGAGGAGCGGCTGACGCTGCTGCACGCGTCATCGCGGATGCTGCGCGGCATGCGCGACCACAACCTGCCGTCGCGCTTCCTCGACGAGCTGCCCGATAGCCACGTCGAGCGCGAGCGCCTGCGGCCGGCCTCGTGGTCGGGTTACAACGCGCCGCGGCAGAGCCAGATCGCGCCGCGGGAGGACGTGCCGGATCTCGCGACCGGCGATTCCGTCCGTCATTCGACGCTCGGCGAGGGCGTCGTCGTGCGGATCGAGCCGGGCGGGCTCGTCACGGTGCGCTTCGCGGAGGACGGCAGCGAGCGGAAGCTCATGCTCGACTACGCACCGCTCGAGAAGCTGTAGCGTCGCGTTCGTGTTCGACGTCCGCCCCTGCGCCGACCAGGACGAGTACAGCCGCGCGATCGGCGCCATCGGCCAGTACTTCAACCCGCCGCCCAGCGAGGAGCTGCTCGAGCTCTTCTCCCGGACGCTCCCGCACGAGCGCATGCATGCCGCCTTCGAGGACGGCCAGATCGTCGGCGGCGCGGGCGCGTTCCCGTTCGAGCTCTCCGTGCCGGGTGGCTCGCTTCCGTGCGCGGGCGTGACCGCGGTCGGCGTCCATCCGACGCATCGCCGCCGCGGTGTCCTGCGCTCGATGATGGACGTACAGCTGCGCGACGTGCACGAGCGCGGCGAGCCGATCGCGGCGCTCTGGGCGTCCGAGGAGACGATCTACGGCCGCTTCGGCTACGGCCTCGCTGCCTGGGCCGGCGAGCTGAAGGTGCCGCACGAGTGGGACGCGTTCGCGGAACCGCACGAGCTCGGCGGGAAGACTCGGTTCGTGACGCCCGACGAGGCGCGCGAGCTGTTCCCGCCGATCTACGAGGCGGTGCGGCGCGAGCGGCCGGGGATGACGTCACGGAACGAGACGTGGTGGGAGGACCGCCAGCTGCGCCTGCCCGAGTACGAGGCCGATGCGCCGCGCCGCTTCGTCGTGCTCGAACTCGACGGTGATCCGCTCGGCTACGCGATCTACCGGACGCACTTCAGCTTCGAGGGTGGTCTGCCGGCGTCACGGCTGGTCGTGCGCGAGGCGCTCGGTGCGACGCCGCAGGCGATGGCGGCGATCTGGCGCTTCCTGCTCGACGTCGACTGGATGTCCGTCGTCGAGGTGCCGTACGCGCCGCCCGACCATCCCTTGTTCCTGCTCCTCGCGCTGCCGCGGCGGGCTCGCTACCGGATGCACGACTCCCTGTGGGTGCGGCTCGTGGACGTGGGCGCCGCGCTGGCGGGCCGCGCGTACGGCGAGGGCGACCCGCTCGTGCTCGAGGTGCGCGACGCGGTCTGCGACTGGAACGACGGACGCTGGAAGCTCGACGGCGGGGAGTGCTCGCGGACGGAAGACGAACCGGATCTCGCTTTGGATGTCTCGGCGCTGGGCTCCGCGTTTCTGGGCGGAGTCTCGTTCACGCAGCTGCGCGGGGCGCTACGCGTGGAGGAGCTGCGGGAGGGAGCGGTCGCGCGCGCGGATGCGCTCTTCGCGTGGCGCTCGCACCCGTGGTGCCTCGAGATCTTCTGAGCCGAGGGCGCTACACTGCCGGCGACCCGGGGCGGTTAGCTCAGTTGGGAGAGCACCAGCTCGACAAGCTGGGGGTCACTGGTTCGAGCCCAGTACCGCCCACCTTAAGAAGGCCCGCCTGAGCGGGCCTTTCTTGTACCGCCGATCGCGCAACCACCACGCGAGTGTTCAAGGCAGCGATTGGGGGCGCGGCCGGAGATGGCTCGGGTTCGTTTCGTAAAAAGGGCTGTCTGCCAGCCGGTTGTTTAGCGTGGGCTCGCGAGGACGGTCGACGAGAAGCGATCACCCTTAATAAGAAACGCCGCGCGGACACTATGGCGAGAGGCAGAACATCCTGGCTTCTGAGCGGAAGTGGTCGATGCGCACTCCCCCTTACTACATGAAACGTCGAACCGAGCACCAATAGGTGACGGGGACCGTTCGGTCTACCGCGACCAGACCACACAGGAGTGACATGCGTACAGAGAAGCAGGCGGCTGCGAGCCGCGTAAACGGAGGGAAGTCGAAAGGTCCTCGCACCGCTGAGGGCAAGGCCAGGGCAGCGCGGAATGCTCTCATCTGGGGGCTTTCCTCGGTGAACGGCGTCGGTTTCCTGCCAGGCGAAAGCAGGGTGGAGTACGACTTGCTCCGGGAAGAGCACCTTGCGGAGTTCGATCCGGTCGGCGTTATGGAGGGGCTACTCGTGACGGAGGTGCTCGACTGCAATTGGGGTATTCGCCGTGCGGGAACGGTCGAAGTTGGCATCTTCGCGCAAAGCGTCGCCGACACCGACGAGCGCTACCTGACCGAACTCAAGCGGACGCTCGAGGTAACACGCGCCGCCGCGTCGAGTAAGGCAGCAGGGATCGGGGATCCAGAAGATGTCGTCGAAATCACCGATAAGGAAATGCACGAATACCTCGAGGATCTGATTGTCAAGGCTCGTTGCACGAAGGAGACGGACGCGGCGCGCCTAGGCGGCGGCTTCATCCAAGGCGCTGACGCCCTGACACTGCTTGCTCGCTACCGCACCGCCCTCTTGAGGCACAGGAGCCAGGCACTCGCGGAACTCAGAGAGCTCCAAGCTAAGCGTTCCGGAGCGGCCGAGGAGGGGGAGTGATCGGCTCGACGAGGGCCGACATCAGCATGATCACCGCGATGAGATTGCGGTGATCGTGCCGTTGCCGCCCCGGGCGCAGGGCCGCCGGAGTGGACACGGCCCACAGGGTGCGGTGGAAGGAAACGAAACCGCGGTGGCATCGACTGTGAAGCAACCCGAAGGCGGAGGTTCTGATGGCGACTAGCGACTTCAGCGGCCCGTCTGAAGATGACGGGGTCGAGGAACTAGACGAGGCGCTCGAAGATTTCGTCTTGGCGTACCGGAGGTGGACAATCGCGATGATCGGCGATTTCCTTGATGCCCAGTCGTATGACCAAGGGCCAAAGCGTGTTGCGCTCGAGAAGAAGACGCTTAAGATCTTCGAGGATTCGAGTCGCCAGATCGCGGCCGTCCTGAAGACGGCCCTCCGGCCCAGGAGAACGAAGCGAAGCCGCTGAGTGCCGAGGTGATGCTCTAGGCGTGCACCATCGGCACGACCTTGACGCCGGACTCGTTCCCGTGGCAGCGCGCAGCTGGGACATCCTCGTAGTCGTGGCTCAGCAGCGGACGCGCCTGGCGAGCTTCCCCTCACCAGGCCGCCTCAGGAGATCGAGGGGGACCATGAGGGTCGGAAGCTTGTCAACCCACGCGGCCGCGCGAGGATGTCGGTTCCCCGGACAGCGGGCGATAGCACCATCGGTCGCAACTGGTGGTTGCACACGGATGCGAACGAGCGGGAGCGACCGGCGAGTCGACGACGTCGCGGATGGCGACACGGTCGCCCTCACAAACGGGGTGAAGGGTCAGTCTCGTCCAGGCTGGCCGAGCGCGAGCGTGTTCGGTTCTGTACAGCCAGGGTTGGGGTAGCTGCCAGGCGGATGAAAGGTCATGGTCGACCCAGTCGGTCCGACTTGGGCGAATGTGTTGGCCTGGACATCGACCCCGGGAGGTACGGATGGGCGGGTACACGAAGATCAACCTGAAGGAGATCGAGGTCGGAGGGACGGGCGAGGTCGAGGCCCGCTTTGCGCGCAAGCATCTCGATTCGGACCATCTCGGGGTTAGCCTCTTTCGGTACGGGTCGGGTTACCGGAGCCGGACGGGGCATAGCCACCGCGAGCAGGAAGAGGTCTACGTCGTCGTCGGCGGTTCCGGCCGGGTCAAGCTCGACGACGAGGTCCTTGAGCTGCAGCAATGGGACGCGGTCCGTGTCGCGCCGAGCACGGTCCGCGCTTTCGAGGGCGGCCCGGACGGCCTGGAGTTGCTCGCGATCGGGTCCGACCGTCCGGAGGGAGGCGACGGCGTCCGCGTCGAGGAGTGGTGGTCAGACTAGGCGCAGTCGCGGGCTCGCGCCGCGTGACGACGGCGACTCGGCAACCGCGATGATCGTGAGCCGAGTCGTCGGGTGTGTGGGCGTCACTCTGACGCTCGGAAGGCGAGCAGCTCGGGGCCGTGCTCGCGCAGCCAGTGGCGCTGCTCGCGCCAGTGCGGGCGGCGCTCCTCGACGAGCGCCCAGAAGCGGCGCGAGTGGTCGGGCACGCGCAGGTGGCAGAGCTCGTGCACGATCACGTAGTCGAGGACCTCGGCGGGCGCGAGCACGAGCCGCCAGTTGAAGGAGAGCGTGCCGGAAGGGGAGCACGAGCCCCAGAGCGTGCGCTGGCCGCCGATCCGGATGCGCCGGTAGGCGACCCCGAGGCGCCCGGCCTCTTCCTCGGCGAGGGCGGAGACGAGCTCACGGGCGGCGATCCGCGCCTCCGACTCGCTGACCGCAAGCCCCTCCAGCCCCAGCCGCGGCACCTGGCGCCGGCGCTGCTCCTCGATCCAGCCCCGCTTCTCGCGCAGCACCCGTTCGACCTCGACCTGGCGCATCGAACGGGGCGCGGTCAGCCGGGCCGGCTCGCCCCAGGGCACCTCCAGCCGCCACCGCCGCGCCCGCGCCGAGCGCCGCACCTCGACCCCGTCCACGCCCGGGACCGTAGCGGCCGGCTCGGCTTGGCTCTAGGCGTCGGGGTTGAGACGGGCTGGCGTGCGGGCGGGGCACTCTCAATGCGTTCGCATTTCCGGCACCACCAGCGGGGGCTGCTGGGGGTCTCGACGCATCCGCGGGCCTTCTCTGGACTCGACCAGCGCGCACGTTCGATTCCCGCCGGGCTTCACTCACTTCCATCCTGTCTGCGGCGTTGAGTTGTCGGCTGCGCTAACACGCCACTAGGCTCGGTGTGTGCGCTGCTCAAGGTGTGGCCACGAGAACGCCGCTGCCGCGAAGTTCTGTGGCGAGTGCGGTGCCGCCCTGGCCGTAGTTCTCGATGCGACGGCCGGCGAGGAGCGGAAGATCGTCTCCGTTCTCTTCTGCGATCTCGTCGGTTTCACCGGAGCTTCAGAGGGTGCCGACCCGGAGGATGTCCGCGCACGCATCGGGCCTTACTACCAGACTGTCAGGGGCGAGCTCGAGCGCTACGGCGGCACTGTCGAGAAGTTCATCGGCGACGCCGTGATGGCGGTGTTCGGGGCGCCGGTGGCCCACGAGGACGACCCTGAGCGCGCCGTGCGGGCGGGGTTGCGGATTCTCGACGCGATTGGAGAGCTGAACGCGCGAGACCCGGAGCTCAATCTTCAGGTCCGGATCGGAATCAATACGGGCGAGACCGTCGTGCTACTCAAGGCCCGCCCGCACGAAGGCGAGGCGATCGTCGCGGGCGACGTCGTCAACACTGCGGCGCGCATTCAGTCCAGCGGGCCTGTGAATGCGGTCGCCGTATCGGACGAGACATTCCGCCAAACCGAGCGCATGTTCACGTACGAAGCGCTGGGGCCTATGGAGGCGAAGGGCAAGGCGGAGCCGCTGCGCGTCTATCACGCCGTGGAGCCCCGGGCCCGGATCGGTTCCGATCGCGTCGAGACCACGACCACGCCGTTCGTCGGACGCGAGGTCGAGAAGAAGCTCCTACAGGGCCTCTTCGACCGATGCGCGCGCGATTCGACCGTCGAGTGCGTGACGCTCGTCGGCGAGCCCGGCGTCGGCAAGAGCCGGCTGTGTGCCGAGCTGTCTTGCTACATCGACGAACGAGAAGAGCTTGTCCGCTGGCGGCAGGGACGGTGCCCGCCCTATGGAGAAGGCATCACGTTTTGGGCATTGGGCGAGCTGGTGAAATCGCATACCGGGATCTTCGAGTCCGACCCGCCGGAAATCGCGGCGTCGAAGCTCGAGGAAATGCTCCCCGACGTCGAGGAACGCGAGTGGCTCAAGGCGAGGTTGCTGCCGCTGATCGGAGTCGGCGCCGGTGAGAGCGCATCGCGCGAAGAATCGTTTCATGCGTGGCGTCGTTTCCTCGAAGCGATTGCGGCCGATGGCCCTGCGGTGATTGTCGTCGAGGATCTGCACTGGGCGGATCCGGCGCTGCTCGACTTCCTTTCGTACTTCGCGGAGTGGGCCGAAGGCGTGCCGCTGCTCCTTCTCTGCACCGCACGACCGGAGCTGTTCGAGAACCGGGAATCCTGGGGTGCCGGGACGCGGAACGCCCACACGATCAACTTGACCCGGCTCTCGGAGCAGGAGACCAGCGAGCTCGTGCAGGGCCTGCTCGAACAGACGGTGGCAGAGGAGGTTCGCGAAACAGTCCTCGAGCGGGCCGGCGGGAACCCCCTCTACGCAGAGGAGTTCGCCCGCCTGGTCGCCGACCGCGGGCTCGCTGAATCCGGCGACGCTCTCGCGTTTCCGGAGAGCCTGCAGGCGCTGATCGCCGCTCGGCTCGACACCCTCTCCGCCGACCGCAAATCGCTGCTCCAGGACGCGGCCGTCCTCGGGAAGGTGTTCTGGGCCGGCGCGCTCGCCGCAATGGGCGAGGTCGCCGAGCGTGAGGTCGAGGTGGCAGTTCACGAGCTTTCTCGCAAGGAGCTTGTGCGACCGGGGCGTCAGAGCTCAATCGAGGGCGAGAGCGAACTGTCGTTCTGGCACGTGCTCGTTCGCGACGTCGCGTACGGGCAGATTCCACGCGCGCTGCGGGCCCGAAAGCATCGCGCCGCGGCGGCGTGGTTGGAGACGAAGGCCGGGGAGCGCATGGGCGATCTCGCCGACGTGCTCGCGTATCACCACGAGCAGGCACTCGAGCTGGCACGCGCGGCGGGCGACGAAGAGACCGCCGCCGCAGCGTTGCTCGATGCTCGACGGATGTTCGAGCTCGCGGGCGACCGCGCTGTGCCGCTGGACCTGTCGAAAGCCGATCACTTCTATCGCGCGGCACTCACGCTCTACGGCGAGGACGATCCGGCCCAGGCTGCGCTGCTAATCAAGGCGGCCCAGGCGATCTCCGGACAGTCGGTCGTTCAGGCCGAGGAGGACGCTCGGCGCGCCACTGAGCTATTTCGCTCGATCGGCGACGAACTCGGCGAGGCCCAGGCACTGCTCGATCTGAGCCGGTACGCGTCCTACGGGGGCGCGGCGACCGAAGCGCAGGTCTTGATGGACGAGGCACGGCAGCTGGTCGAACGCCAACCTCCCGGGCCTATCCGCGTGCGCTACCTCGCCCGCCGGGCAGGGAACGACATGATGGCCGGCCGGGCCGCCGACTGCGTCACCAGCTCAGACGCCGCTATCGCGATGGCCAGTGACTTTGGACTCGAAGAGGAAGCTGCACGGGTCCTGCAGTACCGGGGCATCGCACGCACGGAGCTCGGTGATCTGGGCGGTCTCGACGATCTTCGCGAATCGATCGAACGCCTCAGGGATGCGCCCGCACTCTCCACCGCGATCGGACTCCTCAACCTCGCTGACGTCACCTGGCTCGCCGTGGGAGCTGAGGAAGGGTTGAAACTACATCTGCAGCAGCAAGGGTTCTGCCGGTCGCGCGGAGTGACCGGTTCGTACTGGTGGTCGAAGGCCGAGTCGACGTGGATGTTCTTCGACCTCGGGCGTTGGGACGAGCTCCTCGCGACCGTCGACGAAGTGAAGGCCGCCGGACCGGAGATGGCCGGACTGCAGGCGCTCGAGCTCGCGCTCCCGTATCAAGCGCTCGTCCTCGCCCGCAGAGGAAAGCAGGATGGCGCTCGAAAGGTGGTGGAGAGCGTCCTGCCGACCGCGCGGGAAGCGCGAGATCTCCAGCTGGCGGTCCCTGCGCTCGCCACCGCGGCACTTGTCACCTTCGACCAAGGCGACCTAGGTGGCGCGCTCGGACTCATGCAGGAGCTGTTGGATGTCGTCAATGACGCGTCGGCTCGGTATCGGTGCCTGTTCCTCGCCGAGCTGACTCGAATGTGCGTGCTGGCCGGAAAGGCTGACCTCGCGAAGGAGTTGGGCGGAGAGCCGACGGTCGACGTCGGCCGCGCCGGGGCTGCACGAACGACTGCCGCGGCGACTCTCACGGAAGGGGAGGGGCGCCACGTTGACGCACTGACGCTTTACGAGGACGCAGCCCATCGCTGGCGTGAAGTCACCGGACTGCCCGGGGCGGCCGCCGCACTGTTAGGGAGCGCCCGTTGCTTAATCTCGCTCAACCGCTCCGGCGCCGACGCTCCGCTTGCCGAAGCACGCGAGTTCTTTGCGGCGATGGGTGACACGGCGGGCCTCGCTGAGACAGAGCACCTGCGTACCCAGGTCCGGGTGTGACGTTCGCGGGCCGGCTCGGTTGATTGACGCGTTGCGCGGGCGCGATTACCGTCGCCACACGCCCCGGCCGGGCTCCGGTTCTCTTGCGTCTCATGTGACACGGCGGTACCAGCCGCCACAGCTGGGGTCAGAGGACTCGTCGTCCTCCGCTCGAGGATGACAGTCCTGTTCGGGGCGGGCTCGTAGCGCTTCGAGTCCCTCGTCGGCCAGGTAGCCGGCTGACCTATTCCTCGTTGCAGGATCCGCAGATCCGCGGAGGCGCGCGACTCCGCCGGGCGCGACACTTGCCGTTGGAGGTGAAGCCATGAGTCGTGGTTTCTGGAGTCTTGTCGGCGTGGCATTCGTCGTTGCCTGGCTCGCCTTCGAGGGCCAACGGCATCACTGGCGCCCGCCGCACCGACACAAGTAAGACGGCTGCGCAGCGGTTGAGGCTCAACCCTCGGCCGCTGCCGCAGTACCCCCTTGGGGTCGTCCGCGTGGAACGATGAAGGTTGCGGTGCGATTCGGCCTGATCGGTACCGGCTATTGGGCGGCGACGGTTCACGCGCCGGGACTCGCGGCGCATCCTCAGGTAGAGCTCGTAGGCGTGTGGGGCCGGGATCCGGCCAAGGCGGCGACTCTGGCGGCCCGGTTCGGCGCGCAGGCGTTCGCCGACGTCGACGAGCTGATCGGGGCCGTCGACGCGGTCGCGTTCGCGGTCCCGCCGGACATCCAGGCAGAGCTGGCCTTGCGCGCGGCCGCAGCGGGGCGGGCGCTGCTGCTCGAGAAGCCGCTCGCGCTGACCGTCGAGGCGGCCGACCGGGTCGTCCAGGCCGTCCGCGCTCCTACCGTCGTCTTCTTCACCCGTCGGTTCGACCCGGGTACCGTCGCCTGGTTCCGGACCAAGGTCGACAGTCGCCGCTGGGACGGGGGAAGTGTCCTCATGCTGGCGTCGATCTTCGAGCCGGGGAATCCGTTCGGCCAGTCGGCGTGGCGACGGGAGCGGGGTGCTTTCTGGGACATCGGTCCCCACGCGCTGGCGCTTCTGCTCCCGACGCTCGGCCAGGTCGAGCAGGTCGCCGCGGTTCGCGGACTTCGCGATGAGGTGCAGCTCGCTCTGCGGCATGCGGCGGGCTCCGCCAGCAGCGTGACCCTCAGCCTGACGGCGCGGACCGAGACGACGGAGGTCCTGTTCTGGGGCGAGGCCGGGATCGCGCGCATGCCCGTCGACGTGGACGTCGCCGCCGCCTACACGGCTGCGATCGACGCGCTGCTCGCTGGGGACACTCGCTTCGGCGCCTCCCTCGCTCGCGACGTCGTCCGCGTCCTGGCCGACGCCTCCTCGGGCCTAGCCGGCCCGGACCGGTAGTGGCTCAGATGCCTTCTCCTTAACCCGAGCCTTACGACGGCGTGCGAGCATGGTGAGCGCTTATCCTCTACGGCTACGCGGCCGATGAGGTCAGGGCAGCCAGGACACCTCATCGCTCGCCTAGCCAGCTTCTGTATCCGTCACCGCCGTCTCGTCGTTGCGGCGTGGCTCGTCGTCGCAGCGCTCGGCGTTGTGGGGACGCTGCGACTGATGCCGCTCCTCGTGAGCGGATTCACGCTCCCCGGCACCGACACGACGCGCGTCCAGCAGATCCTTACGACGCGCTACGGCGACAGTGCGAACTCCCAGATCGTCCTCATCGCAGAGGGTGCCCACGCCCGCACGCGTGTCGTCGCGGCGGCTCGTACCGCGAAGCGTGCGCTGCCCGCCGGCGGCGTCACGGACCTGGAGCGGCTCCCTTCCGGTGATGCCGCCGCCTTCGTGCAGACCGCGTTGTCGGACACCCGGCAGACGAACGCGATCGGGCCGCTGCGCAGGCTGGTCGGACCGCGGATCCTCGTCACCGGCGACGCTGCGCTCGGGGCCGACATCAACCCGGTTCTCGCCCACGCTCTGAAGGTCGGCGAGCTGTACCTCGCCGTACCGATCGCGCTGCTGATTCTGTTGCTTGTCTTCGCGACCGGGTCGGCGCTGCTGCCGTTCGTGGTCGCGGTCGCGACGATCCCGACCTCGCTCGGGCTCGCCTGGATCGTCGCGCACTACCTCCAGCTTTCGAACTACCTGCTGAACATGGCGTCGATGATCGGGCTTGCGGTTGCGATCGACTACTCGCTGCTCGTGGTGCACCGGTACCGCGACGAGCGGCGGCGCGGCCGCGGCCACGACGAGGCGATCCTCGCGACGATGACGCATGCCGGGCGCACGATTCTCTTCAGCGGTCTCGCGGTGTCGCTCGGACTTGCGCTGATGCTGCTCCTCCCGGTCCCGTTCCTCAGAGGGTTCGGCCTCGGCGGCCTCCTCGTCCCGGCGGTGAGCGTGGTCTGCGCACTGACGCTGCTGCCGGCACTGCTCTCGCTGGTCGGCGACCGCCTCGAACGTATCCGCCTCGTACCGCACCGGGTGATGGAACGGCGCCACCACGGCGAGCTGCGCCTCTGGCACTGGCACGCGGGCTGGGTCATGCGCCACGCAAAACTCGTTGCACCATTGATCGCGGCGCTCCTGACGTTCGCCGCGATGCCGCTGCTCGGCATGCAGCTCGGCCCGGGCTCGCCCAACGGCCTCCCGAAGTCGCTGCCGGCGATGCAGGGGCTGGCCGTCCTCCAGCATGGCAGCCCGTCGAACGAGCTCGACCCGACCACGATCATGGTCGACGGGGGCAAGGCGCATCAGCGCACCCCGACCGCGGCCGCCACGGCGCGGCTCACGAAGCTCCTCCGCCGAGACCCCGAGGTCGTCAGAGTCGGACCGGTGGTGCCCGATCCGACGGGACGCTACTTCGAGCTGAACGTCGTCACGCGCCACGACCCGGCCGGCGCGCAGGCACAGGCCTTCGCGAGCCGGCTGCGCGACAGGATCATTCCGGCGGCGCGCTTCGCCTCGGGAGTACAAGTGCTGGCCGGGGGCGGCGCCGCTTACGCGGCCGACTTCATCTCGCGGACGCTCGGGCTGTTCCCGTACCTGATTCTCGGCGTGCTCGTGCTCACGTACCTGCTCCTTGTGCGCGCGTTCCGCTCCCTGCTGCTGCCGCTGAAGGCGATCGTGCTCAACCTGTTCACCGTCTCCGCGGCGACCGGGCTGATGATCGCGGTCTTCCAGTGGGGCTGGGGGAGCCGGATCGGCCTCGTGCGCGTCCCGGAGATCGAGGGCTGGATCCCCGTCTTCATGTTCGCGCTCCTCTTCGGGCTCTCAATGGACTACGAGGTGTTTCTCGTAACCAGCATGCGAGAGGCGTGGGACAAGACGAAGTCGAACGCGGGGGCGGTCTCCCATGGGCTGGCGAACACCGGCCGGATCGTCACTGCCGCCGGGCTGATCATGGCCGCTGCGTTCAGCGGCCTGATCGTCGGCGCGATCCCGACGATGCAGCAGCTCGGCTTCGGGCTCGCCGTTGCGATCATCATCGACATCACCCTCGTGCGCGGTTTGCTCCTACCCTCCACAATGGCACTAGTCGGCCGCTGGAACTGGTACTTGCCAGCGTGGACTGCGCGAGCACTGCTCGTGCGCCAGCCGACTCGATAGGCGAAGTGAACGGGATCAACGGGTTGTTCGGGTCGGACTTCCGCTTCACCTGGGCGAGGCGGTCGTAGAGCCCCCAGCGCGTTCCATCGGATACCCGACGCCGATCGTCGACGGCGCTGATTCCCACTCGCTTCCCGTTGCGGTTCGCCCGTCACTGTGCTGCACGTCGAAGGCCAAGTGGCAGTACTGGCAGAGAGGAAACGATGACTCGCGGTCACCTGGGTCACCCACCACCCGCCACAGAGCGCATGTACGCATCATGATGCTATAGTGCCGTTATGCCGAAGCAGCGGACGACGGTGACGCTCGACGAGCGGGTGCTGAGGGCCGTGCGGGTCAAGGCGGCTCGGACGGGTCGCCGCGACAGCGAGGTGATCGAGGAGGCGTTGCGGCGCGATCTCGGCCTCGAGCTGCTCGAACGGATCTGGGCCAAGGCGGACCTGGGGGAGGACGAGGCGTTGAGTCTCGCGGTCGAGGAGCAGCACAAGACCCGTCGCCGCTAGTGCGAGCTCTCTTCGACGTCAATGTCCTCATCTCCGGGCTGCTTGCGCGGTCTGGAGCGCCGGCGCTTCTGCTCGGCAAGTGGCTCGAGGGTGAGTTCGAGCTCGTCGTGACCCAACGCTTACTCGCAGAGTTGGAGGCCACGCTCGCGCGGCCGAAACTGCGGCATCACTTCGACGAGGCGGAGGTCAGAGGGTTTCTGGAGCTCTTGCGCGGTCTCGCCGAGAGCGTTGAGGATCCGGACGCGGAGCCCAGCATCAGCTCGAGAAACCCGAAGGACGACTATCTGATCGCCGCGGCTGCGTCGGCGCGCGCCACGCTAGTGACCGGAGACGCGCACCTGCTCGAACTCGAAGGCTCGATCCCCGTGCTCTCACCACGCGCCTTCCTCGACAGCCTCCCATAGGGAGACCATCGCTGGGGGTCAGCGCAGCGCCAGTGGTCGGAGCTGGTGGTCGACCGGCCTTGGCCGTCCTGGTAACCGAAAACGTCGAGGAAGTAGCATGCCCCTCGTGACCGACGGCGCTCGTTCCCCTGGTCTCGCCGATCGCGCCGGGACGGGCGATCTGCAGGGTCTGCGGGGCCGGCTCACCGGCGGCCTTGTGCTTCCAGGCGATCCCGAGTGGGACGACGCTCGTCGGGCGTGGAACCTCGCGGTTGATCAGAGGCCGGTCGCGGTCGCACTGGTCGAGTCCGTCGAGGACGTCGTCAAGGTCGTCGAGTTCGCGGGTGAGCACGGCCTTCGGATCGCCCCACAGGGAACCGGCCATGGAGCGTCTGCGCTTGCAGTGCTGGAAGGCACGATCCTTGTGAAGACATCGCGTTTGCGTGGTGTAGAGATCGACGCCGGCGCGGCTCGGGCGCGCATCCAGGCTGGAGCGCTCTGGGAGGACGTTGTCGTGCCTGCCTCCGAACAGGGCTTTGTCGTCCTCCACGGTTCCTCTCCCGACGTAGGCGTAGTCGGCTACACGCTCGGGGGCGGCATGGGCTGGCTGGCGCGGAGCCGAGGGCTCGCCGCCAACAGCGTCACCGCGGTCGAGCTCGTGACTTCGGAGGGGAAAGTTGTGCGGCCGGACAGTGAGAACGAGCCGGATCTGTTCTGGGCCGTCCGGGGTGGCGGCGGCAGCTTCGGCGTTGTCACGGCGATCGAGCTTGAGCTGTATCCCACGCCCGAGCTGTACGCCGGCGCGATGTTCTGGCCCTTGGAGCGGGCAGGCGAGGTGTTGCGCTCCTGGCGCGACTGGGCCGAGACGGTGCCGCACGAGGTCACGTCGGTCGGCCGGATCCTGCATTTTCCACCCTTGCCGGACGTTCCGGAGCCGATGCGCGGCCAGAGCTTCGTGATCGTCGAGGCGGTCTTCGTCGGCTCGGAGGCCGACGGCAACGCGCTGCTCGCGCAACTGCGAGACGTCGATCCGGCGATGGACACCTTCGCCGCCGTGGCGCCAACGGCTCTTCAACACCTGCATATGGACCCGCCCCACCCCGTCCCTGGGGTCGGCGACGGGCTGTTCCTCGAGCGCTTGCCCGACGAGGCAATCGACGCGTTCGTCCAGAACGCCGTCCCACCGCTGGTCTCGCTCGAGATACGGCAGCTCGGCGGGGCAATGGCCAGTTCGGCTCAACACCACGGCGCGGTCGGCACGCTCGATGCCGGATACGTGATGTTCGCAGTCGGTATGGCGCCGAACCCCGAGATCGCCGCCGCTGTTCATGAGGCGGTCGACCGAGTCAAGGCCGGGCTAGCCCCCTGGGAGTCGGCGCGGACGTATTTCAACTTCGCCGAGCGGCAGGTCGGGGGCGCGCGGCTCTACCCGCTGAAGACTTACACCTATCAGCGGCTTCGCAAGATCAGAGCCACGCACGACCCCGCCGAGATGTTCGTCTCTAACCATCCCATCCCGCCGGCTGTTGTCATCGATCCGGCAAGGATCGCGAGCGCACCTCTGTTCGCCGGCCTGCCCGCTGCCGAGCTCGAGGAGGTCGCGGGAGCGGTGGGTGAGGCGGAGGTCGACGCGGGCACCGAGGTCGTCACGGTCGACGAGTCAGGAAGCACCGTCTACCTGATCGAGGCGGGCGAGGCGGAAGTCATCGGTGCCGGCGGCCTGTCACCCGTGGCGCTCGGCCCAGGCGACACGTTCGGCGAGATCGGGCTCCTACTGACCGCGGGAAGGCGAACCGCCACGGTAGTCGCCCGAACGCCGATGAAGCTCCTCGCTCTCTCCGAGCCGGACTTCGAACGCATCCAGGGGCAGATCCCGGAGTTCGAGCGCTCCCTGCGCAGCCTCGGCCTCGAGCGCTCCTCGCGGTAGCCCGCCGTCTCGGCGAGTCTCGTCTCAGTGGGAGTGTTAGGGCCTTCGGAGGGCGGGCCTCGTTGAGGCGAAGGCGGCCTTCTCAAATCTGACGTCTTCGCGCCATGGTCGTAAGGGTGGGGGTCGTCGAGGACCCGATAGGCGTCCAGGCATGCTGGCGTGTCGTTTGGTCAGAATGCTCGCTGGGCTGGGAGCGCGGGTCTTGGCCGATGGCTGTCGACTCATCGGCAGTGACGTGCGCAGCTGAGGGCGTCAAGACCGGTCAAGTGCGCGCCCGCCGGCCTTGTCGCTCGACCCAGCGCGGGAACGCGGGATCTCCGCTGGCAGGCGTCTCCCTCCGTGTGATCGGCTCGGGCGCGCGGCAAACCGCAAGCCGAGGTCGCGAAGTCGTGAACCGCCTCTCAGATCGTGACAGCGTTCCCGCCGTGGCGAGGATGCTCTGTCCGGTGATCCATCCGGCCTCGTTACTGGCGACCATGGCAAGCGCTTCAGCGATGTCGCCTGGCTCGGGTCGGTGAATCATCTCCCGCCTGACGCTGTCGCCTGAGCTTGGGGCTACGACGCGCGCTGCGGGGCGATGAGCACCAGCCGCTTGGTGTGTGCCGCGAGTGCGTGGGAGACGCTACCGAGGAGAGCGCTGCGGATGGCGCCGCGGCCACGTTGGCCGCAGACAACCAGTCCGGCGTCAATCTCCTCGGCGATCTCATCGATCGTCTTGGCCACCGATTCGTTGGCTTGCGCGATTCGCGCGGACGCGTTGTAGCCGCGCTCGCGAGCAGCCGCGGCACCCTCTTCGGCGATTTGCTCCGCGGCAGCCGCTTCCTGCTCGTCGATCTCGCCTTCGTTCGGTACGGCGACTGCGAACGAGCCAGCTCGGGACAACTGCACCGCCGCCGGCGTCCATACGACTAATACCACGGCATCGGCCGGCTTGATCAGTTCGGCTGCAGCGGCCAGCGCCGTCCTTGAGCCGTCCGATCCGTCGTGGCAAAACAACACCGGCTTATTCACCGCTCACCACCCTCCTGCCGCAAACATCACGCAGCCCCGCGGGGCCAAACCACCGACCCAGACGGCGACTGGATCCCCGCTCGCTGGCCATCGAGTACGCCCGCCGAGGAGGTCGAGTGAATACCGAGACCACCCGCGAAATCGCGCACAAACTCGCCTCTATCTTGGACCGGCTGGAGGTGGCATTGCCGGCTTGCGAACGCCTGGAATACCGGTAGGCACGGTGGGAAGCTCCTCGTCGTCACGCAGGAGCGCCAACGCATGCTCGAGCCCGTGCAGGTGGCCGTCGTCAAACTCACTCCTAACGGCTGCCTCCAGCTTCGCGCGCTCAGCGTCGAGCGTAAGGACTGCTTCGGCCACGTCCAACTCCGTGAATGTACCAACCAACAGCGCCCTGCGATGGGCGGAAGGGTCCACAGTTCGAGTCAAAGAACACCAGTGGCCGGCCCCGTCGACGCGCCGCGTCCGCGGTCGGGCCCTCGGGGCCACCGAGCCGCCACTGCCGATGGTGACGACCGAGGTGACGAGCTTTACCAGGGAGACCCGGATCCTGATCGCGGCCGGGTCGCGATGGACTGCATCGATCGCGGCGTTCGTGCCTCTCCGTCTGCCTCCTTGGCGAAGAGAGAGACCACGATGCCGCAGAGAAGCCCTCCGACCGCTGCCACGGCAGGGATCCGCCACGTCGTGGCCGAGCCTTTTGAAGAGGCGTAACCGTTCTGCCGCGTGTCCTGCTGACGATGTCGCCAGCCCAGCCCGCGCGGCTGCAGCCGCCGATCGGTCACGCCCTAGCGGCGGATTGGCGTGCGGCCATGTGGCTGGGTCGGCGCGGTTCGCGCGACAAGGGCCGGGATCGCGCGCGTGACGGGCGCACCGCTAGAGATCTTGATCGCCTCGCCGTGATGGTCTATCTCGAGTGACGAGCCCTCGAGGACGGTGTAGGTGACGGCGCCTTGGCTGACATCGATCTCGAGCCGGCGGGCGCGGAACGAGATCCGGAAGGCGAGCCGTTCGAGGCGCGGCGGGAGCCTGGGCGTAAAGCTGAGGTTGCCGTCGTGGTCGCGCATGCCGCCGAAACCCGCCACTGCGACCAACCAGGCGCCCGCCAGGGCGGCGATGTGGAGGCCGTCACGGGTGTTGTGTTCGAGATCGAGCAGGTCGAACTGGGCAGATTCGGCGAAGTAGTCGTACGCGAGCTGGAGGTGGCCGACTTCGGCTGCGATCACAGCCTGGGTGCAGGCGGCCAGCGACGAGTCGCGGACGGTGAGGGCTTCGTAGTAGTCGAAGTCACGGGCTTTCTCCTCGTCCGTGAAGGCGTCGCCGCGCCAGTGCAGTGCGAGGACGAGGTCGGGCTGTTTGATCACCTGCTTGCGGTAGAGGTCGAAGTAGGGGAAGTGCAGGAGGAGTGGGTACTGCTCGGGTCGGGTGCCGTCGAAGTCCCAGACCTGGTGGTTGGTGAAGTTCTCGGATTGCGGGTGGACGCCGAGCTGGTTGTCCCAGGGGATGATCATGTTCTCGGCGGCGTCCCGCCAGCTTGCGGCCTCCTCGGGGGTTGCGTCGAGGTCGGCCGCCCGGCGCGGGTGGCGGGTCACAAAGTCTGCAGCGGCGCGGAGGTTCCGTTGCGAGAGTAGGTTGGTGTAGACGTTGTTGTCGGCGATGGCGCTGTACTCGTCGGGGCCGGTGACGCCGTCTATGTGGAAGCCGCCCTGGGCGTCGCGGTGGCCGAGTGAGGTCCAGAGGCGAGCGGTCTCGACCAGGAGCTCGCCGCCGACCTCCGCCTCGAACTCAGCGTCGTCGGTCGCGGCCTGGTAGCGGACGACGGCGTCGGCGATATCGGCGCCGATGTGGAAGGCGGCGGTTCCGGCCGGCCAATAGCCGGAGCACTCCTCGCCGTGGATGGTGCGCCAGGGGAAGGCGGCGCCTCTGAGGCCGAGCTGGGCTGCACGCTGCCGGGCGAGCTCGAGGGTCGAGTGGCGCCAGCGCAGCGCGTCGCGGGCAGCGTCCGGAACGGTGTAGGTGAGCACCGGGAGGACGAATCGCTCAGTGTCCCAGAAAGTGTGCCCGTCGTAACCACGGCCGGTGAGGCCCTTGGCCCCGATCGCACGCCGCTCGGCCCGAGTTCCGGCCTGCAGCGTGTGGAAGAGCGCGAAGCGGACTGCGAGCTGGAGGTCGTCGTCACCCTCAAGCTCGACGTCGGCGCGCTGCCAGAACTCGTCGAGGTGGGTGCGTTGCTCGGCGAGCAGCCCGTCCCAGCCGGTGTGGCGCGCCTGGGTGAGCGTGGCGACGATCTGATCGCGAACCGCGGGCACCGAGCGCTCACTCGACCAGCCGTAGGCGAGAAACTTGACCATCCGAAGCCGTTCCCCCGGCTCCAACGTGGTCGCTGCGGTGAATCGGCCGACATCGGCGCTGCTCTCGGACGCCGTCGCGATGTCCCCCGGGCCTTCGACGAGGTGGTCCATGCCGGCCGCCATCAGCAACCCGCTCTGCTTGGTGGAGTGCGTGAGCACCACCCGTGCGTCCCGGCTGAAGAAGTGCTGCGAGAGTAGAGGAGCCTCGAGCGTTGCTGCGGCACGAGGGTCGTCCTCTATCGCCGCCCCAACTTCGTTTGCGACGAGCTCCGATTGAACGACCAGGCGAACCGGTGCGTGGAGCGGTTCAACCTCATAGAGGATCGCCGCCACCGCCCGCTGCACCAGTGAAACGAGCCGCGTCGACGCGATCCGTACCGATGCCTCGGCCGGCGATCGCCACTCGGCGCGGCGGCGAAGCACGCCGGCGCGTAGGTCGAGCTCGCGCTCGTGGGAGATCAGCTTGCCGTAGCGGACGTCGAAAGGCTCGTCGTCGACCAGTAGCCGGACGATCTTTCCGTTCGTCACGTTGACGATCGTCTGCCCCGACTCCGGGTAGCCGTAGGCTGGCTCGGCATACGGGAGCGGCCGGAGCTCGTAGAACGAGTTCAAGTAAGTGCCGGGGAGTCCGAACGGCTCCCCCTCATCCAGGTTGGCGCGCAGCCCGAGGTGGCCGTTCGAGAGCGCGAACAGCGACTCGGTCTGGGCGAGCACGTCCAGGTCGAGAGTGGTCTCGCGGAGCGACCACGGTTCGGCCACGAATGCCCGGTGCTTGATCACCGAAGCAGCTCAGCAAGGTCGGCGACCACCACATCGGCGCCGTGCCGGCGCAATCCCTCCGCCTGGCCAACGCGGTCGACTCCCACGACGACACCGAACGCGCCCGCACGTCCGGCCTCGACCCCGGCGAGTGCGTCCTCGAACACCGCCGCCTCCGCAGGAACAACGGCAAGTTCTCGCGCACCGGCCAGGAAGGTGTCTGGCGCAGGCTTGCCCCGCAGGTGCTCCCGCACGGCAACGAGGCCGTCGATCCGAACCTCGAACAGGTCTGCGATCCCCGCGGCCTCCAGCATCTGGCGGCAGTTCTCGCTCGAGGAAACAACCGCGCGGCCGAGACCCGCATCACGGACGGCGTGCACGTAGCGGACCGATCCCTCGTAAGCCTCGACGCCGTCGCGCTCGATCAGCTCGAGCAGAAGCTCGTTCTTCCGGCCGGCGAGGCCGTGAACCGTCGCCGCGCCCGCATCATCAGTCTCGCCCCCCTCGGGCAGCTCGATCCCGCGTGAAGCGAGAAACGAACGGACGCCGTCAAGGCGCGGCTCGCCATCCACATACTCGTCGTAGTCCGAGACGGCGTCGAACGGGACGAAGCGAACCCCGGTTCGCTCCGCGCGCGTACGCAGGAACGCGTCGAACGTCTCCTTCCACGCTTGCGCATGCACGACCGCCGTCCGCGTCAGCACGCCGTCGAGATCGAACAAGCAAGCCCGCACCTCAGCCGGCAGTCCAAGCGGACCGGCCCCAGGGTCACCGACAGCGCCGCTCATTTCCGCCGACCGGCGACGCCCCGTCCGATTCGCAGATGCCGCGCCGCAGATGCGGGTCGCAGAAGCCGCTGGGGCTCGCCTTCGCGAACGGCGTCACGATCGCCCATCATCGGCACCACGGCCTCACGAGCGCGTGATCGGCGCGCCGCTGATCAATCGCCGCGCAAGCTCAGCGGCAGCAACCGCCTTGTCCTCGGTGGCATAGGTGTCCATCGATCGAGCCGTCGGCGTGCCGTGAGGGTTGATCATCTCCCAGTGAAAACGGCCGTCACTCTGCTCGACGACCTTGAAGTGTGCAACTCCTCGGCCCTCGTCGTCACTCTCACTCAAGGTGCTCCCCTCCCCTCTCCTTTCCGCTCAACATCGGCAACGGGACGCGAGACCTGCATCTTCGCAGTGGACGCAGCTTCGATGGTAAAGAGGAGTCGAACTTCCGGCTTCACAAGCGCTCCACCCGCCCCACGAACGGGCTCGGTTATGCCCTCTCCGGCGCGACCCCCTCGTCGCAAGCTGGTGTCCCTGGCCAGGCCTAGTTCTTGACAGGCGTTTCTCGACCTGGTGCTTCAACGCTGGCGCGCACCTGGCGCGCATCTCATCACTAGTCGGACTACACGCCCGGGACGTATCTGCATCCCGACGACAACGACCTCCCGGACGGAGCGGTTGTCGCACCCCGAGCATGTCCGCAGTTCGGCGTGGTCTTCTTCACTTGAATGTGCGACGTAACTCGAGTGTGCAACGTAACTCGGGTGGGTGGTAGCCGAGGCTCACCCCGTCGTACACTCCAGGTTCCGAAGTCCGCCCCGGGGTGAACCCACATGCCGATGTATGAGATCGTCCGCGATGGAGCCGCCGACATGGTCACCGAGTTGCCGGCGCCGGCGGAGGTTGGCGAGGTGATCCTCTACGAAGACAGGTTCTGGCGAGTGGACGCGATCGAAGCCGCCGCATCTGACGCCGTGGATGGCCGCCTGTTCGTCAGTTGCACGACGGACTCAACGCCGAAGGCGACCTGACCTTCGTCAGGCTGCGCTGGCGACGACTACTACGCCACCAGGGGGCGGGTGCGCCACAGCGACCTTGTCGGCGTCGGCTAGGCACTCGGCCGGCTCGCCCGCGAAAGACGGCTAAACCCCACCGATCAATGACCGCGCCTCTGCGGAGCCAGCTACGAGATCATGAAGGTCGCCGCCCACCTCGAGCCGACTCGATTGTTCGATCCCCCCGACCTTCACCGGCTCGAAGCCGGCCATTCGAATCAACCGCTCAACTTCCTTGCCGGCACGGTCGTCGTCGGTGGCGTAGAAGAGGGCCGCCAGCTCCGGTGACCGGTTGCTGGAGGACTCGAAGACGTCGGCCGACATGCTTCCAAAGGCCATGGCCAAGCCCACTCCGGCCGGCAACCAGCTGGCTATAACCTCGCCAGCGGATTGCTCCTTCGGCAGCAGACGTGAGACGTTCCCTTGTGCGTCGATGCCAACCGGGTTGCTCGGGACGACCACGAGCTTGTCGGCTAGCGGCTCGGCGATCTCGTCTATCACGCCCTTCAGCACGCCGAACCGCAGCGCGAGGACGACGGCATCGGCGCCCCGCAACGCGTCACGGTTATCGACGGCGACGACCGCACCCCGACCGATTTCTGCAGCCAGCCTTCGTGCCGACTCATGGTCGGCGCTCGAGAGCCGGAGGCTCTCGCCACCCGAGGCCAGCGCGCGGGCGATGACCGATCCGATCCCCCCAGTGCCGATGATCGCGGTGGTCATGACCGAGACCGCCCTGTGCGGACCGTGCCGGCACGGCCCGGAAGCGGATGGTTGGGGAACGGGGCGCCTGGTCGAATGTCAAAACGCACGGGATAGCCGTCCCTTCGGTGGCCCAGTCGGAAATGATTGGTAGGGCCATTTCTCCAACGGCCGTGACCTGCCGCCTTCGACGTGAGCGATTTCGCGGGTGATGTCGGCACTCATTCGACCTGTGCCTCCGACGTACTCGATGGCCAGCGAGGGGGTGTCCAGTCCCCCTCGGGGTCCGTGGTTTGCCCCACTTCGATCAGATGGCCGTCGGGGTCGCGGATATAGCAGCGGATCTCGTACTGGTGCTGCTTCGGCGGCGTGAGAAACTGCGCTCCCCGGGCGCTCCATTCGGCGTAGACGGCTTCGATGTCTTTGACCCGGATGTTGAGGAAGCTGCTGACCCGGTCGGGATCGTGTGGCGTCTCCAGGGTGACCGCCGGTTTGTCATCGGTCGGGCCTCCGCCCTCGTTGATGATGATCCAGCTGTTGGATAGTGCTACATAGGTCAGGCCTCCCGGACCGGAGAAGGCCAACCTGCCGCCTAGTACGTCGATGTAGAAGCGCCGGGAGCGATCGACATCGTCTGAAACGATGAAGTGGGCCAAGACCAGCTCCTCATCGATGTTGTTCATCCTGACCTCCGTTGTTGGAACGGGCTCGATGGTTTGCCTTACGTGACGCATCCCGTCCGTGGGCCCCTTGTCCCGTGGCGGTCATAGATCGAGCACGATGTCGCCGCGGGGCTGTGAGCAGCAGATGAGCGCGCTTCCGGCTGCCGGGGGTTCGACCGGGTCGGGGCTGTATTTGACGTCGCCGGCGATGAGGGCGGTCTCGCATGTGTGACAGACGCCGGTCCGACACGACCAGCGGACGGGAACGTCGCACGCTTCGGCGAGTTCGAGCAAGCTGCCGTAGTCGTTGTCCCACGCGATCGCGAGGTCGCTGCGCGCGAACTCGATCTTGGGACCGTTTCCGGGTTTGCCGGCCGGAGGGTGGGGCGTCCTCGCGGGTGTTGCTGCGATGCCTGGGGTCACACCCGGTGCGGAGCCGAATGGTTCGGTGTGGATGTGCGAGGGGCCGATCCCCAGCGCCGCCAGAGCGGCACTGACCTCGTCCATGAAATGGGCAGGCCCGCACAGGTATGCCTGGCCATCGGGGGGTGGCTCGAGTTCGGCGAGCCGCGCTCCCGTGAGACGGTCCGCGTCGAAGTCGCGGCCTTCGACGTCACCGGGATCTGGACGGCTGTAGTACACGTGGGTGCGTGCGTTTGGGAGCGAGGCGAGAAGAGCCCGGGCCTCGGCGGCAAACGCATGCTCCCGGCTACTGCGCGCGGAGTGCAGCGCCCAGATCTCGCGATCGGAGCGCTCCTCCGCCAGCGCGTGAAGCATGGCGAGGACCGGCGTGGCGCCGATCCCGGCGCTGATCAGCAGCACGGGTGCGTCCGTCCGGTCCAGGATGAAGGTGCCGCGCGGGGCTGCGATGTCGAGTTGGTCGCCGACAATGAGCCGCGTGTGCAGGTAGCCGCTGGCGACGCCGTCGGACTCGCGCTTGACGGCGATCCGGTAGTAGCCGGCCTCGGGCGGTCCGCAGAGGGAGTAGTTGCGGAGCACCGACCTCCGCCGCGCGTCGGGCTGGACCCGCACCGTGAGGTACTGACCCGGATGGGCGGCTGGGAGCGCCGCGCCGTCGGGGTCCTCGACGCGTATGGAGATCACCGAGTCGCTTTCGCGGGTGATTGCGGTGACGGTCAGCTGACGGAAGCCGGGCCAGGCGGGCGGCGGGTTGGCTGCCGTGAGACCGGCGTTGCCGCTGCCTGGTTCGTTCTCGAGCAAAGCCCGGAAGGAGGACTGCCAGCCGGAGCTCAGGGCAGGGATCCTGAGCGCGCGCAGCAGCTGCTGGCGCGGGTGCCCGGGGAGATACAGCAGTGCGTCGACCTCCGCGACACGCATCTGTTCAGGGCCAGAGGCGAGCTTCATGATCTCGTCTCCCGCTTGTACGTCGCCTTCTTCAAGCACGCGGAAGTAGAAACCCGGGCGGCGGTGCGAGACGAGCATCGCGGGCATGCGCGGGTCGTTCATGCGGATCCCGACGCGGTAACAGGTGACCCGGGGTTGCGTGACCTCGAAGACGGCATCGCCGATCTGGTAGCGATCGCCAACGCACACCTCGTCATCGGCGAGTCCTTCCACGGTGAAGTTCTCGCCGAACTGGCCGTGGGTGAAGTCGTTTCGTCCGAGCTCACGCTCCCAGTACCGATAGGACTCGAGCTGGTAAACGAACACTGCGCGCTGCTCCCCGCCGTGCCCGTCGAGATCGCCTTGACCATCACCCTCGACGTTGAGCCGTTCGACGTGGCGAGGGCCGACCACGGGATCCTTGAAGACGCCGGTGAAGACCGTCTTTCCTCGCCAGTCCACGTTCTTCGGTATGCCGACGTTGACCGACAGCAGGCGCCCGACGACCTCGCGAAACGGCGCTGGCTCAGGCTGCTCGCGGATCGTCACCAGGGTCAACGTACTCGAGGCCGAGGGGTCCGATCGCGGTCACCTGAGTGACGTACTCACCCGACCGCGCCCAGTGAAAATGAGCTGTCCCGCCCGGGAGAACGATCACGCTGCCCGGCGGGTATGCCTCCAACTTCGCGCTTTCGAAGTGTTCCCCAAGGCCGATGTAGAAGACACCGGAGATCACTGTGTAGACACGATCCTCCGGGTGTACGTGCGGCATCAGCTTGACGCCAGAGGGCAGCCTGACCCTGATGACGTAGGGCGCCGGCTCAGACGGGTCACCGACCAAGACGGCGAGGCGCGCAGACGGCGGGAACGCCGGAAACGCCTTCCACTCGATGTCCTCTGGCAGTACAGCCCGGAAGAAGCTCTCGTCGATCTGATGACTCATTGGTCACCTCCCGGCTCGGCTGTCGATGTCGCAGGCACCATCGCGACAAGTTCGGTAACGATCTCCGCGGCGGGCTGTGACCGTTTGGCGAGCGCAACGCTTTGCCCGGCCCAGAGCGATAACGGTTCGATCTCGCCGACTGTTCCAACCATCGGCGGGGCTGGTTCGTATCGAACAACAGGTTCGCCCGAAGGAAAGTGCGCTATCACCTCGCCTTCTCGGGGCCGACTGCCCGGTGCCGGGCGGCCCGCGGCCTCCCACAGTTCGGCCGTCGAGTTGTGGATAGCACGATGGGAAGCGTCCGGCCACCCCACCTCGTAGAGGTTCGGGTACCACTCTGCGTCGGTTTCAGTCGCGGCTATCAGGCGGCGCCGGTACTCCGCGTGAATCGGCATTTCATCGGCCAGTAGGAAGCGCGTACCGAGCACGGCGGCCTGAGCGCCGAGGGCAAGAACCGCGGCGACTCCTCGAGCGTCGCCGATCCCGCCGGCCGCAATGACCGGCACCGGTGACACGGCGTCGACGACCGCGGGCACCAGCGGGAGCGTTGCTACGCCACTCCAAACGTGCCCCCCGGCCTCCCAACCCTGCGCGACGATGATGTCCACGCCGCATCCGACTGCGCGCCGCGCTTCCTCGACGCTGCCGACCGTGTGCATGACAAGCCCTCCCCCGTCATGCACCAACTCGACATAGTCCTGGGAGTCGCCCCAGAAGAGCGACACGACCCGAAGGCCAGCCGTGAGGGCCTGATCGATTCGATGGTGCTGATCGAAGGCGAGAACGAAGTTGCCGGCAAACGGCCGGTCGGTTAGGGCTGCCGTCTCCCGAACCACGGCTCCGGCGTCATCGGCCCATCCCAGCCCCAAAGTGCCGAGGCCGCCTGCATTCGAGACAGCGGCGGGGAGGCGAGGATCTGCGGACAGGGGTGCTTCGACGATAGGGAGGTCGATCCCCAGTAACTCGCACACCGGCGTTCGCTTGCGATCGGCCATGTGGCGCTCCATTCAATACGCGTCCGGTCGCTCCGCTGTTCGGACGGGCTGCTTGTTCCAACCGTGGAACGGCGACAGGTCACCCGCATCCCATCGTTCGCGCAGGCCGGGCGTTGCCAGATCCCAGTCGGGACGAATCTCGCTCGACACCTCACGGAGGTCATGCCAGAGGTCTATGAACGACGGCCGTCCCCAGAACCAGTAGCCGTTATAGATCCTGTGGATCACGAGCCCGGGCTTGAGCACGAGCGTGTGCGGGATCATCGGGTCGTGCTCGGTGTCGGTGTACTCCTGGATGTCGAGGTCTTTCTGGACGATCCGATCCGGATCCTCGAGAAACGGCCACTGGGCGCCGATCGACGCGCGGAACTCCTGGCTTGAGTGGTGTGTGTCGGTCGATATCGTGGCGACCTTGGTGTAGGACACGGCGATCTTCGGATAGTTGGCGGCGAGTTCGAGGTGCTGTTGGTGCTCCTTTGGGCAATAGTTGCCGCGCGCAAGTGTCAGGACCAGCGGATCCTCGCCCTGGATCTCACTGAGCGTGCGAGTGACACGGTCTTGGTCGGGCAGCTCGTAGTCGGGGAGTGTGCCGCCGGGGATGATGTCTGAGCGCATGGTTCAAGTCCTTCCGGTCTGGTTGAGGTTGATTGGTGCTACCGGCCGACCGCCTGGCCGCCGTCAACATGCAGCGTCTCGCCGGTTACGAAGGTCGCTCGTTCGAGGTAGAGGATCGCGTCGACGACGTCGCTGACTTCGCCGACGCGCCCCAGCGGGTGGAGACTCTCGAGCCCGTCGTAGGACGCGGGGTCGTGGTCGGGTGTCTTGATGACCCCGAGCGAGACCGCGTTGACCCGGACGCCGCGCGAGGCGAACTCGATCGCAAGCGAACCGCCGGCCGCGACGAGTCCTCCCTTGGTGAGGGCAGGTAGCGCAGACGGCCTTGTGCTGTCCGCGTTATCGACCAAGCTCGTGGAGATGTTCACGACGTGCCCGCTGCCCCGGGCGACCATCTCCGCGATCGCCAGTTGGGTGATATGGAAGAAGCCGGTGAGGTTGACGGCCGTGATCGCCCGGTACTCATCGAACGTGTACTCCGTGAACGGCTTGCCGATGTAGATGCCGGCGTTGTTGATCAGCGTGTCGATCCGCCCGAAGTGGTCGAGAGCCTCGTCGATCGCGCGCCGTGCGGTTTGCGCGTCTGCGATGTCGCCAGCGACCGCGACGTAATCGCGCTCGTCTCGACCGGCTGGCGGGAACGACAGCGCAACGCCGACGACCGCGTAACCCGCACTGCGGTACCCCGTTACGAGTCCCGCACCAATGCCCTGAGAAGCGCCCGTGATGATCGCGACCGGCGGGCTCATTCCGCGAGGTCAATCTCGTACACCATCATCTCGCTCATCGCGCCGCTTGAGTCGTGGTCCTGACGACTCTGCATCACCGGATTGACTTGAAGGCCGCCGTCATCTCCTGGCTGAAGAGTTCCGGTTCCTCCCATGCTGCGAAGTGTCCGCCCTTGTCGACCTCGTTGAAGTAGACGACGTTCGGGTAGCTCGCCTCGACCCAGCTACGCGGCGTCCGCCAGATCTCGCCCGGGAAGGTCGTGAAAGCGAACGGGATGGTCGGGGCCGGCAGGGGCTGACGCCCCGCGGCTGGCGCATCAGGCCCGTACGCCTCCCAGTACGACCGGGCCGCGGAGGCGGCGGTGCCGGTCAGCCAGTACAGCGTGATGTTGTCGAGGATGTGGTCGCGTATGAGGTTGCCGGAGGGCTGCCCGTCGACGAAGGCGCCGGCGATCTTGTAGTAGGCGTCCGTGTCGTGGTCGATCATCCAGGCGGCCAGCGCGACGGGTGAATCGAGCAGGGCGTAGCCGATGGTCTGCGGTCGGGTGGCCATCTCGACGAAGTAGCCGTTTCCGGATTTCCCGAAGGTGGCGATCTGCGCGGCCGCTGCGCGTTCCTCGTCGGTGTTCCTCGGCATGGCGCCGTCCAGGGCCGGCACCAGCAGGTTCGTGTGGATACCGACCAAGCCCTCGGGTGCTTGGCGGCCCATCGCGTCGGTGACACCGGCGCCCACGTCGCCGCCCTGGGCTACGTAGCGGGTGTAGTCGAGTCGGTGCATCAGCTCGGCCCAGGCGTGTGCGGTCCGCGCCAGATCCCAGCCGACCTCGGCCGGATCGCCGGAGAGCCCGTACCCGGGGAGGGAGGGCAATACGAGATGGAAGGCGTCGTCGGCACTTCCACCGTGCGCAGTCGGCTCCGTCAGCGGGCCGACCGTGTCGAGCAGCTCGATCACCGAGCCCGGCCAGCCGTGGGTCATGATCAGCGGCAGCGCGTTCTCGTGCTGCGACCGGACGTGGATGAAGTGGATGTCCACGCCGTCGATCTGCGTGATGAACTGCGGCAGGTCGTTCAGCCGCTCCTCGATCCGCCCGAAGTCGTACTCGTCAAGCCAGTAGTGGGCGAGCGCCTGCGCGGCCGCGAGCTGCACGCCCTGCGACCGGTCGTCGACCAGCTCCTTGCTTGGCCAGCGTGTGGCGGCGATGCGTAGGCGCAGGTCGTCGAACTGCTCCTTCGAAAACTCGACCTCGAAGGGCCGGATCGCAGTTCCGGTCTCGACGGTGGTGCTCATGGAACGGCCTCCCCGTTCTCGAGAAACCCCGCACTCCGAGGCTACACGCCCGCTGCCGGTGCGTGTGGCACGGCACGCGATACCGGATCGTCAACTTTCCCGATCGACACTCCTTTACCGCAGCACAGCACCCTCGCTAGGCAAGCGTCCTTACATGACGGGGGAGCACAGCGCGACTTGGGCCGCCGAGCCCTTCGGCCTTCGCATCAGCCCTGCTGGAAGCGGATCTTCTTGGCGAAGCCGTGCCCCGTCTTCAGGTCATGACGGCGTCCCCGGCCAGCGTCGTAAGCCGGGGGTCGTTCCTGTTGCCGCTCGTCTGCAGCGATGTCGCTGTCTCTACGGGACAGCGTCGGCGCGGCGGGCTACTCGTTCGCTGCTAAGCGCCGGTCTTGCGCCGTCGACAGCGCGGCGTAGAGTCGCTGTGTGGATGCGGGTCAGGTCGCCGGTCTGCTCGTCCTGCTGGGCGTTGTTGGTGTGTTGGCTGCGATCGTCGGTAGCGGAATCGAGGCAGGACCCGTCAAGTTCCCGTCCATCCCCGGTTCGCGCCAGAAGCCGCTCGCCGTCGCGAGCGTGCTCGTGGTGGCCGGCGGCATCTCCTGGTGGGTCGTACAGCAGACGACGGGAGGCCGCAACGCGACGACGACGACCACGCCGCCGCCGACCAAGAAGCTGACCATCTCGCTGATCCCGACCTCGAACGACGTGCACGTCGGCGACGACCTGAAGATCAAGGCCGAGGTGTCCGACTCCAACGGCCATCAGCTCGGAACCGGCCAGTGCGAGCTCGACTGGAGAGACTCTAAGACGACCTGGGCCCAGACCACGACGTGCGAAGGACCTGGCATCGAGCGCTCGATAACCAAGGCGGGCGTTCACAACATCACGGTCACAGCGCGGGGGCTCGGCGGGCTGCTCGCTCACGGCTCTTCTAGACCCCTTCCGGTCACCGTCAGCAGCTGAAAAGCCCGGACGGACCCTTGTGCGTACCGCGCGGAGGTGGCGCTGACCGTCCGGGACAGCCCCGATCGTCTCGCGTGTCCGTGTCGTTCCGGGACAGCGACAATGAATGGCCGAGCACTGGCGCGCCGCTTTACAGCTTGCGTAGCTGGGGGTCACTGGTTCGGGCCAAGTACCGCCTATCCACCGAACCCGCTCGTGTAGCGGTCCGTTACCGCGCTGAGCAGCCCGACCGCGACCGCCGTCCGTAGTCACCCGCAGCTAGGTCAGGTCGGGCACCGACGCGGTAGCCGTGCTCCAAGTCGAACCTAAGTTGTAATGCGATCTGGCGTCGACCTCTACTGGCTGCCTCTTGGAGCAGGTGGCCATTCAGTGCGATTCAACGGGCACGTTTATGAGGCGCTCGTAGCCAAGATCGAGCGACGGAGTCGCTGCGATCTCTATCACTCGGCGCTCGAAGTACGAGTGCCAGACGGCCGATGGGTGATTGAGATGACACCCGTCGTCGGTGGTGGTGGCGGCGACAACCACGGCGTCGTCGCTGGCGGGCCAGTCGGCAGCCGCCTACTCGGCTGGACGAACCTCTTCCGCTACGAGGTTCGCTGCTGGCGCGACGGGGGTATCCCGGATGTGGCCGAGGCAGTCGAGAGTCCCCGTGTGCTCAGCGATGACGCCACTTTGGCGCGGCGCGTTCTCAACCTCGCGCCTCTCGTTCCTACGCCGACCTGGGGTCGAGACGAGCTGAAGGCCGGCGACATGTGGAACTCGAACTCGCTTACATCGTGGCTGCTGGTCACCGCCGGATTCGACATGAAGCACGCTCCTCTACCGGCTCGTGGGAGAGCACCGGGATGGGACGCCGGTATCGCGGTTGCGACAAGAGCACTCGCGTCGCCCTCGGTCGCTGGCCCGCTCGCCAAGGTCGCGTCATGACCGCAAAGTCGCTCTCGGTCATCGGTGCGACCGTCGGCTTGCTGGCCACCACTTACCGCCGGTTCCTGCGGCAACCAATCCTGACCTGGGGCGCGACCGCTCAGGAAGCGGCTGAGTCCCTCCCCGGCGACGAACTGCTCGAAGACGCAGACGGAGTCGCAACACGCGCAATGACCATCGATGCCCCGCGTTCGGCCGTCTGGCCGTGGATCGCACAGATGGGGCCAGCCCCGCGAGGTGGCGCCTACACCTACGACTGGATCGAGAACCTGCTCGGCCTCAACATGCACAGCGCCGACCACGTCATGCCGGAGTTCCAACACCCCGAGATCGGCGATGGCTTCTGCTTCGGCGCCAACCGGATGAGCTACGCGGTCGTCGAGCCTGAGCGCGTGCTCGCGATCCGCTCGGCCGACGGCAACTGGGTCTGGACGTTCATCCTCGAAGAGGAGGACGGAAAGACACGTCTGATCAGCCGCAACCGATTCCGTTTGCCGAAGCTGAAGGACAAGCTGGGAATGATCCCGATGGAACCCGGCTCGCTGGTCATGGAACGGAAGATGCTGCTCGGAATCAAACGGCGCGCGGAGCAGCTCGCAGTCGAAGAGCAGCTCGCAGCCTGATCAACGCCGCTCGGACGGCGCCTCGACGAGGCCCTATGGCGGACAGCGAACCTTGCGCACGTCCGGTCGAACGGATGATGTACCGGCGCTTCCGCTCGTGCCGTTCGACGAGCCCCTCGTCCTGTGCCCGTCTCACCCACGTTCGCGTCTGGCTCATCACGAGCTTCAAGTGCTGGCCGGGCGCTATCGGAGCCGTTCGGCGAGCGACGAGTGGCGCGTCCGTCCCTCCGCGCGGGCGACTGCGGTCAGCAGCGCCCGTTGCTCGCCGGCGAGCACGCAGAGCCGTTGCGCGCGCGTTACCGCGGTGTAGAGGAGTGGCCGCGACAGCATTACGTGGTACTGCGACGACCACGGCGCGATGACGGCTGGGAACTGCGATCCCTGCGCGCGGTGGATCGTCAGCGCCCAGGCGAGCTGGTAGGTCTCGAGTGCCGATGCGGGGACGGTGACTTCTCGCTCGCCGTCGTCGAGCGATAGCAGCGCCTCGCCTTCCTCCTCGTCCCAGGCGAGGACGAATGCAACCTCGCCGTTCATCACCTCGCGCTCGGGCGTGTAGTCGTTGCGGGTCTGGACGATGCGTGAGCCGACGCGGAGTTCGCGGACGACGGGTGTTCCACTCGGATTGAGGCGCTGCTCGAGCTCGGAGTTCAGCTCGATCAGTCCTACGATTCCGCGCCGCATCGGGACGAGCGTCATCACCTCGGTGCGCGGGTTGAAGCCGCGCCGCGGCAGCGCTTCGCAGGCCAGCTCGAGCACCGCCTCACGTAGGGTCTCGGGGCCGCTGCGCGCGATCCAGAAGAAGTCCTCGTCGAGCTCCTGCTCTCCAAGCTCGGCGTGCGCCTCGGCGAGGGAGAGGAACGGCGGCTGACCGCCGTTGATGCGGCGCGCGCTGCGGACGATGAGGGAGCGCGCGGCCTGGCGGTAGATCGCGGTCAGGTGGACGCGCGACGCCGCGTCGCTTTCGACGAGGTCGGCGAGCACGCGGCCCGGGCCAATCGGCGGCAGCTGGTCGGTGTCGCCCACGAGCAGGACGTGGCAGTCGCCGGCGGCGCGGAACAGCGCATCGGCGAGCTCGAGCGAAAGCATCGACGCCTCGTCGACGATCACGAGCTCGAAATCGTTCGAGAGAGGATCGTCCTCGTCGCGCAGGAACCTGTCCTCGTTCGGCGAGTAGCCGAGCGCGCGGTGGATCGTCAGCGCGTCGTGGCCGGTCAGGTCGCGCATCCGGCGCGCCGCCTTCCCCGTCGGCGCGCAGAGGAGGACGCGAACGCCAGCCTGGCGCGCCAGCTCGACGACGACCCGCTGCGTGTGCGTCTTGCCGGCGCCCGGGAGCCCGGTGAGGAGAACGAGCGGCCGCGTGCGGACGAGCTCGACGATCTCCCACTGCTCGTCCGATACGTCGATTCGCTCGGGGCGCGCCGGAGGGTCGAACAGCTCGTCGTCGGGCGCCGCGGCACGCTCCGCCAGCGCAGCAGCGAGGTGTGTCTCGGCCTCCCACAGCTCGGTGAGGTAGGCGCGTTCGCGCTCGACGACGATCTCCTCCTCTGATGCAAGACGGACGAGCGCCGCCTCGAGCGGATCCGCGTCGTGCACCTCGAGCAGCCGCGCCGCCGCCGACCACAGTTCCGGAAGCGGTAGGAAGACGTTTCCGTTGCCGGCCGCCTCGGTGAGCACGAAGAGGACGCCTGCGCGCAGCCTCTGCGGCGCGTCGAGCTCGATGCCAAGCGAGCGCGCCACGCGGTCGGCCACGCGGAAGCCGATCCGCGGCACCTCGGTCAGCCGGTACGGATCGTCCTCGAGCACGGCGATCACGTCCATCCCGTACGTGCGAACGAGCCGCGCGGCGAGGCCAGCGCCGAGCCCGTGCGAGAAGAGGAACGTTTCGACCTCGCGGACGGCGGCGACCTCGCGCCACGCCTCGATCGCCCGCTCCACTGCGCGGCGCGAGATCGCGCGACCTGCCTTCGTTCGCACCTCGCGCAGCCGATCCGGATCGCGGTCGAGCTCGGCGAAGACGTGCTCGGCGCCGAAGTGGTCGACGATCGCGCGCGCGAAGGTTGGGCCGATGCCAGGGACGCGGCGCCGCAGCCAGAGCGCGACGCCCTCCGCCGTCTGCGGGAGGACCGAGCGGAAAGACTCGACGGAGAACTGCCAGCCGTAACGCGCGTGCCGCTCGACCGCGCCGGCGACAACGAAGCTCTCGCCCGCGGCGACGTCGCCGAGAGGGCCGCGGAGCGTGATCGCTCGGCCGTTCTCGAGAACGGCCGACCAGATAGCGAATTCGCCCTCCGGCGAGACCCAGCGCGGCCCGCCCGCAGCCAGCGTCACCGCGAGCTCGCGCGCCTCCGGGTCGACCGGCTGCTCGTCCTCGGTCGTCCGCACCCTCCGAGGCTACTTGGACGGACGAAGCGCCCCCAGGTCGTAAGCTGAGGCTCCAGTCTGGAGCCAGCGGTCGCAGCTGGGGCAAGCGGACTCGATGTCCAGCCTGCGGGTGAGGGCCGACTGGCTCAGTTCGCTGGGCAGCAAGTGCGGCTGGGGAGGCGGGTTCGATTCCCGCCCCCCTTCGGTTTCCGGCTAGGCAGGTGGTGCGGGTTCTACCCCGACTCCAGCGAACGCTTCAACGACTTGATGGTTCGCGTCCGTTCACTCCTTGCCAACAGCGCGGCAACCGGCTTCATCAATCGCATCAAGCCGAAGAGCTCACCCTCCGCGATGTGATGAACGATCGTCCTCTCCCGGTCCGCTTCGAGGACGTACTCGGGTCTCGCCTCCATTAGGTCGTAGCCGAACAACCGCAGAGTCTCGCGGAACTCGATCCGCGACGGCGACTGGTAGTCCGTGATTTGACCGCGGAAGGTGCCCATCCTCGTAGCGTCGAAGTACGCGGTTCCCAGGCCTCGAGGACCGTCGGAGGTTTGGCCGGAGTGGCGGAATAAGCCCGTCCGGTGCATCCACGTCCGGTAACCGTCGAGGTTCGCCAGTTGCGCGAACACGTCGCCGATCGGTCGGTCGATCGTCGTGCGCGTCTCGTATCGAACCGTCGTACCCGTCTTCTTCAGGCGCTCACCGCGCCGCGCATCCGATGCAACTGTCATCGCCATTCCTCCGATCCGACGTGTGTGTGTGTACCTCTAGCGCTAGAAACTGTTCGAGTCCGTTCAACGTCTCCGCCCACCCCGTCTCGTGCAGAGCGCGTCGGACCTCGGTTGCGAACGGCCCCTGGTCGAGAACGAGCATCGTCCCGCCGGCAACATCTACGAACGAGAGCCTCACCAGGGTCTCGCGATCATCGGGATCCGGCTCCTCGTACTCGAACGTGTAGACGAGGCGCCGCGGTGGTTCGATCTCGCGGAACTCGCCGGTGATGTGGAACGCCGTTCCCTCTGGGGGCTGCATCGTGAGGCGGTACCTCTCGCCCTCGCGGGCGCAGATCTCGACGTTGGGAACTGTGAAGTCGTTGGGGCCCCACCACGCTGGGAGCGCGCCCTCATCGACGAACGCCGCAAACACGCGCGCTCTCGACGCGCGCAGCACCTTCTCGAGATGCAGATTCAGACCGCTGGGGTTGCCTCTCGTCATGTGCGGTAGGACGGCCGGGTCGAGAGGGCTGTGGCGGCTGCGACGAAGAGCAGCCCCAGGACGACGGCGAGGCCGGGGTAGCCGGCGGCCGCGAGCGCGATACCTCCTACGGCGGAGCCGACGAAGTAGCCGAACTGGTTCGCAGCCGCCCGTGCCGCCATAACAGCGACTCTTCGCTCGGGGGCGGCCTGCAGACCGAAGGCATTTCCGAGCAGAGTGCGGGCTCCGCCGAGGAAGGCGGCAACAGCGAAGAGGCCGGCGCTGACCGCCGAGCTCGGGCGGACGATGCCGAACAGCGGCACGATCACGGCCATGGCCAGCGCGAGCGCGACGAGTCGGTGTCGCAGGTCGCCGTCTGCATGCCGACGCGAGGTGAGGTTTCCTGCGGCGAACGCGACGGCGGCGAGCGCGAGAACGACTCCCGTGCGGACTGTCGAGGTGCCGTACGACTCCGTGAAGAGGGCGCCGGAGTAGACGAGCAATCCGATCCAGGCGGAGTTTGCGAGGAGTTCGCCGAGTGCCCAGCGCTTCACGTCGCGGTCAGAGAGGGCGGCCAACAGACCTCCGCGAGCGGCGCCGCTCGGCGCTGAGCGCGGGGCCGTCGCGGCGGCGCAGGCCGCGACTACCGCTCCGACCAGTGGCAGCCCGAGCCATGCGTAGCGCCAGCTGGCGCCGCCGAGGAGTCCGGCGACCGGCATCCCGATGATCCACGCAGCCGGGTTGCCGATGAGGGCCCAGGAGAGGACGCGGGAGCGCTCTTCCGGAGGCGTCCACTCCGCCACGGCCGCTGTCCCCGCGGTGACCAGCACCGCGACTGCCACGCCGATGGCGAGCTGCACGAGCGCGAGCACCGCGAAGTTCGGGGCTGCAGCGCTCGCCAGCGACCCGGCCGCGAGCAAGGTGGAGCCGCCGACGAGGAGTTGGCGGAGCTGGAGCCGCCTCGAGACCGCGGCGAGGCAGAGCGCGGTGAGGCCTGCTGCGAGTCCGGAGATCGTCCGCAGCTGCCCTGCTGCGGCGGTCGAGACCCCGAGGTTGGAGGCGACCTCGACCAGAACCGGCGAGAGCGCGATCAGTCCAGCCTGGCCCGCGAAGAGGCAGAGGAAGAGGATCGCGCTCACCCGAGCGGAGGCGCTCATGGTGTCGCTCCGGCCGAGCTCTTGCCCGGCCTCCGGTTGGCAGCCATAGCGGCGATGGCCGCGGCGGCAAGGACGAACCCCGTACCGACGAGGAAGGCGCGTTGGAACCCGCCGGTGAGGGCAACCGGGCTCGCACCGCCTGAGGCGAGAATGCTGTTCGTCCGCGACGTGGCGACGGCCGAAAGGACGGCGAGGCCGAGCGCGCCGCCGAACTGCATGGAGGCGTTTAGCAGGCCCGAGGCGACGCCCGCCTTGTCGGATGCGACGCCGTCGGTGGCCGCCGTGGTGACGCCGGTGAAGACGCAGCCGAGTCCGAGGGCGACGGCGCTGATTCCGGGCAGGAGGTTGACGAGGAAGGCTCCGTCGACAGGTACGTGCGAGAGGACGTAGATTCCTCCGCTCGCTACGAGCGCTCCGGTGACGATGACCGGCTTGGTGCCGATCCGCGGCATCAGCGGGGTGGCGATCGCGACCGCGATCATGAACCCGCCGGTCACCGGGAGATAGGCAAGTCCCGTGTTGATCGGCGAGTAGCCGAGGACGTTCTGCATGTACAGGCTGAGGAAGAAGAACATCGCGTAGAGCCCGCCGAACGAGAGAAGTTGGGTCGCGTTCGCGGGCGCGAGGCCTCTGATCCGGAAGATCGAGAACGGCACGAGAGGGTTGCTGGCGCCTCGCTCGTTCCTGACGAAGGCGGCGAGGAGGGCGATCGCGGCCACGAGCTCCGCGATGGTTTTCGTGTTGCTCCAGCCGACGTCCGGCGCGCGGACGAGCGTGAAGATGAACAGCAGCATCCCACCCGTAACGAGCACAGCCCCGCGGAGGTCGAAGCTGCCGACGGTCCGGCCACCGGCGGGCCCGGCCGCAATCAGTCGGAAGGCACCGAGCGCGGCGAGCACCGCCACCGGAACGTTCAGATAGAAGATCCAGCGCCACCCTGGCCCCTGGGTGAGGACGCCGCTGAGCATGACGCCGGAGGCGCCGGCGAGGCCGGGGACGGCCGCCCATGCCCCGAGCACGGCATTGCGCTCGCGCGGGCGGGTGAAGGTGGTGGTCAGGATCGAGAGGGCGGCCGGCGCCATCAGTGCCGCGCCGGCGCCCTGGGCGAGGCGGGCGGCGATCAGGGCAGCTTCGGTTTGCGCGAAACCTCCGGCGAGCGAGGCAAGCGCGAACAGACTGAGCCCCCCGAGGAGGACACGGCGGCGGCCGATCAGGTCGGCGGCACGGCCGCCGAGGAGCAGGAAACCGCCGTAGGTGAGGACGTAGCCGCTGACGACCCACTGCAGGTTCTGGGCCGAGAAACCCAGGTCGTGCTTGATCGAGGGTAGGGCGACGTTGACGATCGAGACGTCGAGAAAGTCCAGGAACTGAACGAGCAGCAAGAGCGTCAGGGTCAGCGCGCCGCGACTCGTCTTGAGCCGAACGGCTTGCGCGTCGCGCATCTCGATAGCGGTCACCTTGATCCTCCTTAGTTAGCACGATCGATCGTATTGGAAGTTGACTATACGAACGATCGTGCTATCTTGTCAAGCGATGACCGAAACATCAGTTGACCGTGCAGCACGGAAAGCCAGGGCAGACGGCGAGCGCAGCCGGCACAAGATCCTCGACGCCGCTGCCAGGCTCGCAACGACCGAGGGGCTCGAAGGGCTCTCGATCGGGCGCCTCGCCGATCACATCGGGATGAGCAAGAGCGGCCTCTACGCCCACTTCGGTTCCAAGGAGGAGCTCCAGCTCGCGACGATCGACACAGCCGGCGAGATCTTCGCGGCGGAGGTGATCGCCCCGGCAAGAGACGCGACCACGCCGCTAGCCAAGATCGAGGTGCTGTGCGAACAATTCCTCTCCCACCTCGAGCGGCGCGTCTTCCCCGGCGGTTGCTTCTTCGCCTCGGCCGCCGCCGAGTTCGACACGCACCCCGGACTGGTCAGGGAACGCATCGCGGGGTTCCAACGCGGCTGGACCGACCAGCTCACGCAACTCATCTCGGGGGCTCAAGCGGCCGGCCAGCTCCGGGCCGAAGATCCAAACCAGCTCGCGTTTGAGCTCAACGGCCACTTGCTCATGGCGAACACCGCCTTCCTGCTTTACGACACCCCGGAGGCGATCCACATGGCGCGTACGGCCATCGCCGCCCGCCTCGCGCTCAGCCGAGCGAACTCGTAGCCCGAGCATCGGCGTTGGCACGTCGGCGAGAAGATCTCGCTGCTCAAGAGCCGGGGGTTTCAGGCACGCCCCACAACTGCGACTCGGCTCCGACTGGGTGAGCGTTGGAGACGATCTTCGGGATCGGCGGCCGACCACCATGGGTCCGCCTCGAGTGTGAGGAACTCGACCGAGCGGAGTGATCGCCAGCTTCGGTCGTCAGTGCCGGTTCAGCGAGCGACCGCAGCTCTGACCGGGAAGCGCCCACAACCACGTCCGCATGCTCGGCAGCGCCAGCCGGGGCTGCTGGGGGTTCGCCAGCTCCAGTAGGTGCCGTGGTGCCGCGCGAAGTGCGTAGAGTCGGGCCCGAGTCAACCGATGGAGGAGCGAAGTGACGAGCATGTACGCAGTTGTCGACCCCGCGACCGGCGAAACGATCAGGGAGTATCCGACGATCACAGATGACGCGCTGCGGGACGCAATTGCCCAAGCGGACCAGGCGCACCGAGAATGGTCGCTAGCTTCGACTGTGGCCGATCGCGCCTCGCTGGTGCGGCGCGTCGGCGAGATGTACTCGGAACGGCGCAAGGAGCTCGCGGAGATCATCGTCGCCGAGATGGGCAAGCCGGTGGGCCAGGCTCGAGGGCGAGGTCGACTTCTGCGCGTCGATCTACGAGTTCTACGCCGACAATGCGGAAGCGCTCATGGCCGACGAGCCGATCGAACTCCTCGGCGGTGAAGGGTCCGCCGTCGTTCGCCGCAGCTCGCTCGGCGTCCTGCTGGGGATCATGCCGTGGAACTTTCCCTACTACCAGGTCGCCCGCTTCGCGGGGCCGAACCTGATCATCGGCAACACGATCCTGTTGAAGCACGCGCCCCAGTGCCCGCAGTCGGCCGAGGCGATGGAGCAGATCTTCGCCGACGCCGGCTTCCCTGCCGGCGCCTACGTGAACATCTACGCCACGAACGAGCAGATCGAGTGGGTGATCGCCGATTCGCGCGTTCGCGGCGTCTCCGTCACCGGCTCAGAGCGCGCCGGCAGCGCGGTTGCGGAGATCGCCGGCCGGAATCTGAAGAAGGTCGTGCTCGAAATGGGCGGCTCTGACCCCTTCATCGTCCTCGGCACGGACAACCTCGACGAGACGGTGCAGGAGGCCGTCGCTGCACGGATCGACAACGCGGGCCAGTCGTGCAACGCCGCGAAACGGATGATCGTGATCGACGAGCTCTACGAGCAATTCCTGGCGAAGTTCACGGCCGCGCTCACCGCTGTGAAACAGGGCGATCCGCACGAACGCGGGACGGAACTCGGGCCGCTGTCCTCGCAGGTCGCGTCCGAACGCCTCGAAGATCAGGTGCGGCGTGCGGTCGAGCAGGGCGCGACGGTCGTCGCCGGCGGCAAGCGCAACGACAACTACTTCGAGCCGACGGTGCTGACCGACATCACGCCCGAGAACGACATCTACCGTGAAGAGCTGTTCGGCCCGGTCGCACAGGTCTATCGCGTGCAGTCGGAGGAGGAGGCGGTTGCGCTCGCAAACGACACGCCGTTCGGACTCGGCTCATACGTGATCACGAACGACTCGCAGCAGGCTGAGCGCGTCGCGGACGGGATCGACGCCGGCATGGTCTACGTGAACATCGTGGGCGCAGACAGTGCCGAGCTGCCGTTCGGCGGCACCAAACGTTCCGGCTTCGGACGCGAGCTCGGCCGCTACGGCGCGGATGAATTCGTCAACAAGAAACTGATCCGCATCGGTTAGCTGAGTCGAACTGCCGGGTGAGTGGGCTTCAAGGCGGCTCGGTCGCCGTGACACCGAGCGCGAACTCGACCGCCTGGTCGAGGTCCAAACCGCCTCCCTCGGCCCATGCGGCGTCGAACGCGTCGTTGCTCAGTGCTTCTCTGGCCTGGGCGATCGCCGCATCCAGCTCTTCGTTCTCCTCCGGACTGAGGGTGAGGCCGATGCGCTCGACGAACCCGGCGAAGACGCCGAGTAGAGTCGCTGCGTCTCTCGCATCTCCGCTGGCCAGGGCGATTGCGGCGATGCCCCTAAGGCATTGGGCGACCAGTGGCAGGTATTCGATCGTCCGGGCGAGCTCGATGCTCTCGCGGTAGTACTCGAGGGCCTTCGAAGGGCTTGCCGTCGGCATGAGGTCGGCGAGACCCGACAGCACTTCCGCTTCTGCCCGTGGGAAACCGTGTACGCGACACATGTCGAGGCTTTCCTCGAACGACTGCCGCGCCTCCTCGTCCTCACCGTTCGCAGCGAGGGCGAACCCGAGCAGACCGATGGCGAGCGCGAGCGAGTACGTGTCGCGACCACGGGTATTTGCGATCCTCTCGCGCAAGAGCGAGATCGCCCGTTGGTTGTCGCCCCTCGCGAGCGCGTTGGACGCGAGGTTCTGCAGCGTCCCGAGCCGGCCTGCCTCGTCCCCGGCCGCTTCGTACTCCGCGAGCGACTCCTCGTAGAGTTCGACCGCAGCGCCGGGGTCACGGTCCATCGCGACCGTCCCGAGAAGGTTGAGCGCGTAGCCCGACCCACTTCTGTCGCCGTGTTCCCTCGCGAGCGCGAGAGCCTCGCGCCCAAGCCGCTCCGCGGCGTCTAGATCCGCCTGCCAGATGGCGAGATTGCCGGCTTCGCTGAGCGCACGGGCGCGAGCCGAGGCTTGAGCAGCGGGAGCCGCCGCAAGAGCGGCTGCGAGCCTCTGCCGCCCTTCGCGGAAGTGGCCTCGCCGGTTCCAGTAGAGGCCAAGCCTCCCCGCCAGCTCGAGCGCCTGCTCGGGGTCGAGTGCAAGCGCGGTATCGAAGGCGCGGCGAAGATTGTCGCGCTCCTCTTCGATCCGCCCGAGCTCGTACTCGCCGTCCTTGCCGCGCTCGTCGACATCCTCGGCGAGGGCGAGGTAGTAGGCGAGGTGGCGTCGTGCGATTCGCTCGGCCTCGCCCGAGGCGGCGAGTTGCTCGGCCGCGAACTCGCGAATCGTCTCGAGCATCCAGAGGCGCGGCTCGCTTTCTGCCTCGCGGCGGCGGATCAGGCTCTTGTCGAGGAGGGACTGAAGCGTGTCGAGATCGCTCTCGCAGATCTCTTCGGCGGCCCCTAGCGTGCAGCCGCCGGCGAACACGCTCAGCCGAGCGAACGCCTGCTGCTCGTTCGTGGAGAGGAGGTCGTGCGACCAGGCGATGGTGGCCCGGAGCGTCTGCTGGCGCGGATCGGCATCGCGGTCGCCCGTCAAGACGTCGAGACGCCCACCGAGCCGCTCGAGGAGCTGCTCGGGCGAGAGGAGGCCCGTGCGGGCTGCGGCCAGTTCAAGCGCCAGCGGCAGGTTGTCGAGCCGCTCGCAGAGCTGCTGCACCGCTCCGTTCGACGAGAAGGTCGGATCCACGGCACGGGCGCGAGCGTGAAAGAGGCGGACGCCGTCCTCATCGGCGAGGGTCGGCACGGGAAAGGCGTGCTCGCGTGCGATCCGCAGCCGTTCTCTGCTCGTCACGACGAGAGTCAATGTGGGAACCGCTGCGCCGAGCGCTGCCACGTCGCTGGCCAGAGCCGGCAGCAGATGCTCGGCGTTGTCGAGCACAAGCAACATGCGTTTGCCGGCGAGTGCCGCGGCGAGTGACTCGAGTGGCGACTTTTCCACTTGCTCTCTGAACTCCATGACCTCGGCCACGGTTGCGAGCACGAGCCCCGGTTCGCGAAGCGGAGCCAGCGGCACCCAGAAGATGCCGTCGGGGAAGAGCTCCGCCACCTCCGCGGCGGCCTGGACGGCGAGGCGGGTCTTGCCGGTTCCGCCCGCGCCCGTCAGCGTGCACAGACGGACGTCATCCCTCGCGAGGAGCGACACGACCTCTCGCAGCTCATGCTCGCGTCCCAGGAACGGCGTTGCCGGGACAGGCAGGTTGGTTTGGTAGAGGCTCTTCAGTTTCGGGAACTCGACGTCGCCGAGCTGAAAAACCCGCTCCGGGGCAGAGAGATCCTTGAAGCGATGCTCGCCGAGGTCGGTGAGCTCGGTCTCGACCAGGATGGCCGTCGAGGCGGATACGAGCACCTGGCCGCCATGACCGCCCGCGGCGATGCGGGCAGCACGGTGGACGTCGTCTCCGATGTAGCCCTCCTCGGTGAGGAGCGGCGTCCCGGTGTGGACGCCGACCCGTACTCGCACCCGACCGCTGGCGAGCGCCTCGACTAGGCCAGAGGCGGCGGCGAGTGCGCCCGGAGCGGTCGGGAACGCGAAGAAGAACGCGTCGCCCTGCGTATCAACCTCGACTCCCCCCTTGGAGGCGCACGCCTCGCGGATCAGATCGCGGTGCTCGGCGAGCGCGTGTGCGTACGCCTCGGCTCCGAGCTCGTGTAGCAGGCGCGTCGAGCCCTCGACATCGGTGAAGAGGAAGGTGACAGTGCCGGAAGGCAGGTTGCGCGGCACATGGGGATCATGGGCCGTACGTGGCGAGGAGGCAACAGCTACAGAGGGCGACGGCCCCGAGCACGTGGGCCGCTTTGTCGAGGGAGTCGGGAACCCGAAGCCGGCTCGATGCGGTCTCAGGACTCCATGCGCCACAATGGGCGATGGAACCGCATATGCGGCTGGACGGAGGCCGTCTGTGGGCGCATGATCTAGCTCCTGCGAGTCGATCTACCTACTGCGAGCTCGACGTTGCGATCAGGCGTTACCGCGACCGGGAGCTTCGGGTTCGGAGCAGGTCTGCGTCGGCGCGGGCGAGCAAGTCTTGGAGAGCGTCGGCGGGTTCGGCTTCGGCCAGGCCGAACGTGACCGAATGCTTCGCATCGGCAGCCGTGAGCAGTGCGGCGATCTTCTCGAAGCGTGTCCTGGCCTCGGACACGCTGAGGTTCGGCATCGCACATAGGAATTCATCACCGCCGTAGCGGACGATCACGTCGTAGGGGCGGACGTTCGCGCGGAGGGTCTCACCCAGGAGTTGCAGCAGCGTGTCGCCGGCCAGATGTCCCCGGCTGTCGTTGAGTTCCTTGAGGCCGTCGACGTCGATGAACGCGAGCACGAGCGAGGCTCCGGTCCGATGTGCGCGCTCGAGCTCGCGGGAGACCTCCTCAAGGCCGAGCCGGCGCGTCCACGCACCCGTCAGTTCGTCGGTGGCAGCAGACTTCAGGTCGTCTGCCGCTTCCGTCCGCTGCCGGGACGCGTCATCGCGTTCACGGGCTGCTTCCTGCCGGTCGGCGGCCGCCCGGGTGCGGTCGTCGGCCGCTTTGGCTCGATCGGCCGCCGCTCTCGCCCGGTCGCGGCGCGACCGGGACAGAATGTCCTCCCGAGTCGCGTTCTGGTCGTCCTCCAGATCGTGCAGACGAGCGAGCTCATCACGGCCAGCCGCGCCACGGTCACGAAGCGCCGCAGCCCGATCACGCACCTCCGCCGTCTGCAGCCTCGCTGCGGCACTCTCCTCACGGACCGCCGACACGACGGCACGGTCGCGAGTGGACCGCTCCCGCGCCAGAGCGCTCCGCTGATGGGTGCCTTTGTCGCCACCGGCCGCGAGATCCTCGTCGGCCGCGTGCTGATCCTCGTCCGCGCTTCGCTGATCACCTTCACTGGCGCTCTGGTCGTGATCCGACCACGTCTGGTCCTGATCACTCGCCGTCTGGTCACGATCCGACCACGTCTGATCCTGCTCTCGCTGGATCTGGCCGCGATCAACCGCAGGGCGGCCACGGGCTGAACCGCCGAAACCGGTCGAGAGCTCGGCGCCACAGGACGGACAGCTGGGAACCTCGGTCACCTCGCCGCAGGTTGGACACCTCACGATCCTCGTCACCGCTGTCCTTTCCGGTGCTCGCTCCGAACAACATGGAGCGGGTCGGCTTGCCGTGCGTCGGTGGCGTTGCTCATGGGGCGAGATCGTCGGGATCGACGGCGCGTACGGCCGCCGTGCCGGGGAGCGGCGTTGCTAGTGGCGCTGAGCGCCGTCTCGGTTTGCGTGGTCGCTCTGCGGGTCGCGTCTTGGCGCGCGTCGTCGGCTTGGGCGGCGTGTCATCGGTGAGAACGATGCCCGCTGGTTCGCCGTGGAGGAGCCGGTCGAATTGCTCCTTGTCGATCGTCTCGTGCTCGATCAGGATCGCAGCGATCTCGTGCAGGGGCGCCTGGTGGTCGAGCAGCACTTTGGCGGCGCGCTGGTGGGCGTCGTCGATCAGGCGGAAGATCTCTTCGTCGATCTCTTGTGCCATCTCCTCGGAGTAGGAAGGTTCGGCTCCGAACTCGCGACCGAGGAACGGCTGGTGAGGGTCAGAGCCGAAGACGCGTGGGCCGAGCTTCTCGCTCATTCCCAGACGCGTGACCATCTGTCGCGCCATCGCGGTGGCTCGCTCGAGATCGTTCGCGGCACCTGTGGTGATCTCGTTGAAGACGAGCTCTTCGGCGGCGCGCCCGCCGAGGATCATGGCGAGCTGGTCCATCAGCGCCGAGCGGGAGGTGAGGAAGCGGTCCTCCGTGGGCAGCGAGAGGGTCAGTCCGAGCGCCTGCCCGCGGCTGACGATCGAGATCTTGTGGACAGGGTCGGTGTGCTCGAGGAAGTGGCCGATCAGTGCGTGTCCCATCTCGTGGTAGGCGGTGATCTTGCGCTCGAGTTCGGAGAAGACGCGCGTCTTCCGCTCCGGCCCGGCGATCACCCGCATCACGCCTTCTTCGAGCTCGGCCTGGCCGATCGTCGTCCGGCCGCGCCGAGCGGACAGCAGAGCGGCCTCGTTGATCAGGTTGGCGAGCTCGGCACCGGTCAGGCCCGGCGTCGCCGCCGCCAGGCTGTCCAGATCGACCGCCGGGTCGAGGGGCTTGCCCTTGACGTGGACCTCGAGGATCTTGCGGCGACCGACACGGTCGGGCCGGTCAACGACGATCTGTCGGTCGAAGCGGCCGGGGCGCAGCAGCGCCGGATCGAGAACGTCCGGCCGGTTTGTGGCACCGATCAGGATGATGTTCTGGTTGACCGAGAAGCCGTCCATCTCGACGAGCAGCTGGTTCAGCGTCTGCTCGCGCTCGTCGTTGCCGCCGCCGATACCCGCGCCGCGATGGCGACCGACCGCGTCGAGCTCGTCGACGAAAACGATGCACGGCGCAGCCTCCTTGGCTTCCTTGAACAGGTCGCGTACCCGGCTCGCGCCCACCCCGACGAACATCTCGACGAAGTCGGAACCGGAGATCGAGAAGAATGCGACCCCAGCCTCGCCCGCGACCGCGCGGGCGAGCAGCGTCTTGCCGGTGCCGGGCGGCCCGTAGAGCAGCACGCCCTTGGGGATGCGCGCGCCGAGCGCCTGGAAGCGTCGCGGGTCGGCCAGGAACTCCTTGATCTCCTGTAGCTCCTCGACAGCCTCGTCGACGCCGGCCACGTCCTTGAAGCCAACCTTCGGCAGATCCGGCGCCAGCCTACTCGCCTTGTGCTTACCGAAGCTCATCATCTGGCCGAGGCCGCCCGCTCCGCCGCGCATCCGCCGCATCACGAAGATCCAGATCGCAGCGAGCAGGAGAATGGGCAGCAGCGAGACAAGGATCGAGCTCAAGGCTGACCTGTGGCTCGGCGCAGTCGCGGCGAAATCGACCTTCTTGCGCCCGAGCAGCGTCTGCAGGCCTAGCGCCGACTGGTCGCTCGGATAGTTCGCCTCCAGAACGTTTCCGCCTCTGAGCGTCGCCGACGCCTGCAGAGAGCCGGGATCGAAGACCACGCGGGCGACCGAACCCGGTCTCGCCTCCACGCGGGCGATCAGCTGCGAGAGATCGATCGACGTCGTCGTGTGCGCCGGCGCACCTCGTCGCGAGGCGGCGAACTGGTAGGCGAACACGGCCAAGAAGAGAAGCGGCAGGAGGAGGCGAAGCACCTGCGATGAGGGTCGACGGGTCACGCGACGCTCGCGCTGCCCGGACCTGCGACGCCGCTACGCGACTCGGGCGTGTCGGTCGCGAACATGTTCACAGTGGTCCTCCTCAGGACGAACTTGTCGTCGCCGACCGTGAGATCGGGCGGACGGGCTGCCCTGACCTGCGCTGCTGAGGAGGGCTCTCGGGGGGTCGACGTCTTGTGACCCCCGCCAAACGGACGACGCCAATTCAGTAGAGCGCCGTGCCCCTAGTGTAGCGCGAGCCTTTCCTGCCAATCGCTCGGCGGCCGGAGCTTGCAGACGGGGAGTGGCAGAGCTGCGCAGTCTCCGCCTTGGCGCGGCGCGCGAGCCGCTCCGCTCGCGGCTTAGCCGCTATACAGTCGCTTTCCTCGGGAAGGAGGCGCCAGCATGGCGGAAATCAAGCTGCTCGACGGATCGCTCGTCAAGGTGGAAGAAGACGTCGATGACCTACGGTCGAAAGTGATCCCGGCGCAAAAGTTCATGCCAGTGAAGGATCGAGACGGTAAGCAGTACGACATCAACACTGATCAGATCGTCTTCGTAAGGGATGATTAGTGCGTTTCGCTAGCCGAATCGCTAGACCCTGCTAGCGGTAGCCGCTGAAGTCTTCCGGGCGAGGTTGCGCTTCCGGGGGCCTGTGCGCCGTGGTGTCCGCCTGGCCCCTTGAGGCACCGCTTCGGCTCCGCAATGAGATCGAGCTCGCCCACTACTCGGAACTCGGAAGCGGCTACGGCGGCTACAGCCAGGACCAGGAATTCTTCGGCTACCGACAGTCCATCTAAGTCCGCAGCATGGAGGGAATGCGATGAAGCGCTGGCATCTACCGACACTCGAGGCGTCATCCGACAAGCGCACTGCCCGCGAGCCCGGCGCCGGCGCGCCGCGCGTCCCGTCGCCCGGCGCGCAGAAACCTCGCGTGCTGTTCTCCTCACCCGAGTGCCGGCTCATCGCCCTCGACCTGGGCGCCGGAGAAGAACTGGCCGAACATCTTGTGCGCGAGCGTGCAGTCGTGCAGGTGGTCTCCGGCCGGATCGCGATCGACGCCTTGGGCGAGACCGGCGAATGCGAGACCGGAACCCTCGTCACGTTCGACCCAGGCGAGCGCCATGCACTCCGCGGCCTCGACGACGCAAGATTACTGCTGACGCTCGCGCCCTGGCCAGCAGCAGGACAGAAGGTGGCGAGGGAGGAACCAGCCGATCAGCATCTGCCCGTAAACGCCACCGCCGAGCCGCTCGGCTCGCCACTATCCGACGAGACGACGAGGGAACGCTGAAGACGAGCACCCGGGTCGCAGCAATCGATAAGAACCCGAAGGGCCAGGTGTTCAAAGGCCGTACTTCCAGCCCGCTGATCGGCTAGGAGGCGGGGGTGGGGTGCAGTGCGGCGAGTCGTGCGAGGGTCCTGCGAGCCTCCTTCGGCGCACGCACTGCCGGCTGAGGTTGCTCCTCGAATGACATGTCGGGCTGGAACGAGTCCCGCCCGACGATCCGTCCGTCGTTCACGAGGAGCACGGATCCCTCACGCACCTCGCGCTTGCGGAGCTTGACGGACGAATACGCCTCGACCAAGTCCAGCGCGGCGCGTGTCGACGCGAAGAAGAGCTCCTGTGTCGAGGTGCCGATCCACAGCGGCCGGCCCATCCCACGGGCAAGCAGCAGTTCCTCCCGGCCCTCGTCGAGCCAGGCCGTCGCCATCGAGCCGACCAGTCGCTCGAGCGCGTGGGCGGTGCTTCCCCGAGACTGCTCGGCGAGCGCGAAGATCAGCTCGGAGTCGACGGTCATGCTGGGCTCCGCGCGCGCGATGCCGTGGGCTGCGAACAGCTCGTCGTCATTGGTGATCGTGCCGTTGTGTATCCCGACGACCGCTCCGTGGCGGATCGGATGGTTGTTGGCCAGGACACGCGGATGGCCCTTTGTGTAGTCCCGGACGTGTACGAGGAGTTGTGTGGCGGTTTGGGGCACTTGGACGCGGTCGAGGAACTCGCTTGCACCCGTACGCTGCTTGTGCACCGTGACCTTCGGGTCGTCGCCGCGGTAGGCGAAGCCCACTGAGTCCGCCCCGCGCTCGGCGATGCCTGCGAGCAGCGCGCGGGTCGCAACCGTTCGATCGACGGTGCTCTCGAGAGAAACGCTGTATCCGGCGATCCCGCACACGAGCCGACCTACGAGTTCTCTTCGGTCGGGCGGCGGAGCGTGCCCTGTTCCGTCCGCACAAAGGCATCGGCCGAGGAGACAATTTCCCCGGCTGGGGGTGCCACCGGATTCAGTGTCGCTTCAAGGGAGGCGCCATCCTTGCGGAGGGACGCGGTCATTGTGGTCGCTCTCATCAGGCCCGCTCGCGCCGCAGAAGGCCCGCGGTTTGCGGACCCTCTCGGCGTCGAGCCGATCGGTCTTATGCCCGGACGAAACCGTTCTTGTGGACGATTACCTCTCCGTCCGTGATCTTGGGCGGATTCGGAAGTGCCGTCTCCAGCTTCTCCTCGCGCACCCAGTTGGCTGCGACGCGGGTCGACTCGTCGGCCTGCGCCGAGTTGTCGAACAGGCCGATTGAGCTCATGACGCCGTTGCCGGCCTCGATGAGGTAGTAGCCCTCGAAGCCCGGCAGGTTGCTCAGGCGGGGGAGCAGGGTCTCGTCGACCTTCTTGGTCAGCTCGTCGGTGCGACCCTGGTCGACACCCTCATAGCGTCTGACGGTGGCATGCATCTGATGCTCCTGACTGTCACGGTGCTGTGTGGAGAACCGGCTCTTTAGTCCTCCCAGTGCACTCAGGCCCGGATCTGACAGTCGAAGAGGGAATCTCGGAGCCTCGACGGCTTCCGTGTGGGACTTGGCGCACCACGCACTATAGCAGATTTCTTGACAACGTATAGATACGTCGTTACGTTCTTCTACGTTATCCTCTTTTAGGAGACGGCGATGTGCCCGTTCTCGGTCACCCTGCAGAACGTTCCGGATCCGGAGCTGGGCCCACTTCTGATTCGGCTGGCACAGGCAGGCTTCCACGACCCGATCATCAAGCCCCTGAGTGCCGATCGCACCTCTGACAAGGATGCCGCTCCCGCTGGTAGGGGGACGCCCGATCTCCCGGAGGATTGGCGGCTCGTGCGGGAGCGGGAAGGGGAATCGTATCGGTGGCCTGATCAGCGGGAGCGCTACTCCCGCTACCGCGTCTTCGTCGGCTCCACGCGCGCCGAAGGCGCCGTTCACATCGGACTTGGCGAGACGACTCGCAAGAACAAGTGGGGACGGAACCGAAAGTACTTCGTCGCCTTCCTGAGCAGCGGATCCCCGCAGCAGCCGCTGGCCGAGTTTGTTGCAGCTGACGACTACGAGGAGACACGTGAGCTCGTCGCGGTCATTCGTGGGAGCGACGGGGGCCGGCGTATGTACGGCGCGGGCGACGCCCTTCCCGACGTCTACGAGGAACGTTTTCGAACTCAGATGTACAGCGAGCGGGTCGTCTTCCCGGGCGTCTGGAACAAGGCTGTCGTGGTCGCAGGCGAGGACGACGAGGCGACGATGCTCAACCACGCTCTGATCCAGGGCAGGCGGCGCTACCGGAGGTAGGGCCAGAAGGGAGCCAGCTCGCGCGTCAGCGCCGCGCGAGCCGGCGTCCGCTCTCGGTGTCGGGCGGCGTGTAGTTCAGCTCGAAGTGGTGGTAGAGGGCCGATTCGTCCGCCTGGGAGAGCTCCTCGCCGTGGAGCTCGAGATTGGGCGCGGTCTCGACTAGCTCCTTGGCGACCGGTACCTGCAGCTCGTCGGGACCGACCGTGATTCCGCCCAGCGGCACGAAGGTCAGGTGGCGGCCGATGAAACCTTCCTTGATCGTGCCGAACTGCGGCTCGTCGTTTTCGACGTCGACGTAGACGTCCTCCAACTTGCCGATCTTCTGGCCGTCGCGATCGACCAGCATCTTTCCGTGCCACTCGGCGACGTTCCACTGCGCCTCACCCTGTTGCTCGGTCATCTCGAAGCCTCCTCTGCCGACTGCCATGCAGGCTTGTCGTCCACTCTAGTTTGCCGCGGTCTCCTCCCCGCCGTTTCGCGCGCGGCAGACGCGCTAGACGGCGGGGAGGCTGGCGGCGCCGTAATCCTCGGCGCGCCACACGGTTCGGCAGGGCCGAGGGAGGCTACTCATGAAGCTGCAGCCGCTTGGTGACCGCTTGATCGTCGAGGTGCTCGATGAGGAGCAGGAGACGATGAGCGGGATCGTGCTACCGGACACCGCGAAGGAGAAGCCGCAGCGCGGCCGCGTCCTCGCAGTCGGCCCGGGCTCCCGGGACGACAACGGAAAGTTCGTCCCGATGGACCTGGCGGAGGGCGACGAGATCGTCTTCTCCAAGTACGGCGGGACCGAGATCAAGGTCGGCACCGACGACTACCTGATCCTGCGCCTGTCGGACGTGCTCGCGAAGGTCGTCCACACAGGTGGCAAGGGCAAGCGCAAGCTCGCCGGCGCAACCGCATAGCTCGTTTTGCTCAGGAGGAAGACATGTCGCACAAGGAGCTGAAGTTCAACGAGGATGCGCGCCGCTCGCTCGAGCGTGGCGTGAACGTCGTCGCCGACGCGGTCAAGGTCACCCTTGGCCCGAAGGGGCGCTACGTCGTGCTCGACGAGAGATACGGCGCGCCCACGATCACGAATGACAGCGTCACGATCGCTCGTGAGATCGAGCTCGAGGACGTGTTCGAGAACCAGGGTGCGCAGCTCGTGCGCGAGGTTGCGACGGCGACCAACGACGTCGCGGGCGACGGCACGACGACGGCGACCGTTCTGGCGCAGGCGATCGTGCGCGAGGGCATGAAGAACGTCGCGCCGGCGCGAACCCGATGGCGCTGAAGCGCGGCATCGAGGCCGCGGTTGAGCAAGTGGTCGAGAACCTGAAGTCGCAGTCGACCGAGGTCTCCGGCAAGGAGGACATCGCCCGGGTAGCGACCATCTCCTCTCGTGAGCGGGAGATCGGCGATGTCATTGCGGACGCGATCGAGAAGGTCGGCAAGGACGGCGTCGTGAACGTCGAGGAGGGCCAGACCCTTGGACTGGAGCTCGAGTTCACCGAGGGCATGCAGTTCGACAAGGGCTACCTCTCGCCGTACATGATCACCGACCCCGAGCGGATGGAGGCGGTCCTCGAGGACCCATTCATCCTGGTCGCGAATCAGAAGCTGGGCGGAATCAAGGATCTGCTCCCGGTGCTCGAGCAGGTGATTCAGTCCGGCAAGCCGCTGCTGATCGTCGCCGAGGACGTGGAGGGCGAGTCGCTCGCGACGATCGTCGTGAACAAGCTCCGTGGCACCTTCCAGGCCGTCGCCGTCAAGGCGCCCGGCTTCGGCGATCGCCGCAAGCGGATGCTCGAGGACATCGCGATCCTCACAGGCGGCGAGGTGATCACGGAGGAGCTGGGCCTCAAGCTCGAGAACACGAAGGTCTCGCAGCTCGGCCATGCCCGCCGCGTCGTGATCGACAAGGACACGACGACGATCATCGACGGCGCCGGCGAGAGCGACGCCATCAAGGGTCGGATCAAGCAGCTCAAGTCGGAGATCGAGAACACCGACTCCGATTTCGATCGCGAGAAGCTGCAGGAGCGGCTCGCGAAGCTGTCCGGCGGTGTGGCGGTGGTCAAGGTCGGCGCGTCGACCGAGACCGAGATGAAGGAGAAGAAGCACCGCGTCGAGGACGCGCTGCAGGCTGCCCGTGCGGCCCTCGAAGAGGGTCAGGTTCCGGGCGGCGGTGTCGCGCTGATCAACGCGGCGGAAGCGGTCCGCGATGACGTCGTCGGCAAGCTCGAGGGCGACGAGAAGACCGGCGCGCAGATCATCATCCGCGCGCTCGAGGAGCCCCTTCGGCAGCTCGCATTCAACGCGGGCCTCGAGGGCTCGGTCGTCGTACAGCAGGTGCGCGGCGCCGCGAAGGGCCACGGCCTCAACGTCGAGACCGGCGAGGTCGAGGACCTGCTCAAGAGCGGGATCGGCGATCCGACGATGGTCACCCGTTCGGCGCTGCAGAATGCCGCGTCGATCGCGAAGAACATCCTCACCACCGAGGCGATCGTCGCCGAGCCGCCCGAGAACGCCGGAGCCGGCATGGCGGGCGGCATGGGCGGCATGGGCGGCATGGGCGACATGGGCGACATGATGTAGCGCGCCGGCCGAGAGGTTGCGAGAGGAGAAGGCAATGCTCGAGTCAGCACGGAAACACGGCCCCTTCGACGAGCGCTATCCCGTTCGGCAGAAGCTCCCGGCAGCGAGCCGGGACCTCCAGCTCGCTGGATCCGTCCGACGGCTGCGCCAGCGCGCGCGCGCGTGCCGCTCTCAGCTCCGTCAGCGGCAGTACTGGCCTGGGAGTCCGAGGGTGGCGCGTCGGCAGAACGATCGGCGGCTCACGTCCCCTGACGCTGAGGCCGCACGGAGCCAACGTACGAGACACGCCTAGAGCTTTGGACGTCGCCTTCGGCCGCCGCGAGGCACGACGTACATGAACACGATCAGGGCGACGATGACCACGGCGGCGATAGCGACGATGGAGACCGTAGACACGCCGAGGATCACACGCCGTTCCTTTCCGATGGCTTGCTCACGAAAACCTGGCCCGCATGTCCGGCCCTGGAGGCTGGTCAGTGAGTACCAAGTACGGATGTGACTCGTCGCGCTGCCTGTGACGATCGAGGTGGGGCGATCGGTCTCCAGGTCGCGTCGCTATAGACCTCGGCGTCGCGGCCCGACATAAAACAGGCGCCCCTAGTCACCAGCCAGGTGAGTTCGCCGGCCATCCAGATCTCGGCTCTATCGATCGAACAGCGCCGTCGTCACGTTGAACGCACGAGCTCGGCTTGGGCGCTCACGTCTTGGCACCTTCGACGATGAGAATGTTTCCGGGGGAGTCGGGGGCGTCCCGCTTCCGCATGTCTAGGACGCGCCACGGCCCCGAACCGTCAGGAAGTGAAAAGACATCGCCGACATCCGGCTCGCCGAATGGCTGCTCCCACTCGTAGTCGGGGGCTAGCTCCTCCCCTTCCTCAGAGCCGATCCGAACGCTCCATCGGTATTTGGCCATCGCCGGATTGTCTCATGGCCGCTACCACTCGGTCGCAGTGGGATGGACCTTCCCTCGCGTTCGAGTTCGCGGAGCGAGCAGACCCGGACGCCCGACGAGCCCGCCCGGAATGCGGCGCTCAGCCCGACCGCCGCCCCCGCAGTTTTCGCCGACCCTCGGTCCCGCGGCGTAGGGGACAAGGGGCTGGTGCTAGGCTTGGGCTTCCCGCGCCTCAAGGATCGGCGCGGCGAGTGATCGCGCGAGGCCCAGCGGACGGTTTCGCAGAGACGTCCTTCCCCAGCAGAGCGGGTTGGAGCGAGTACCTGGCCGGCCTCAGACGTTTCGGCCGGCGATGACGCTTCGACGGGAGGACCTGATGGTGGAGATCTGTGTCTCCGTGGCCGACCCGAACAGCGCCTACGGCCTGGTGCGAGGCCTCGGGGAGTTGTTTGGCCGCTCGGCGGTCTCGTTCGACCGCAGCCACTGCAAAGTCCGGGTTCGCTCCGAGTGCGAGTCGCGCGCGGTCGTGCAGGTGATCGGCGTGGTCGATCGCTGGCTGGCCGCCGATGGGATCGCCTCGGCGAAGCTCTCAATCGGCGACCGTACCCGCACCCTGGTCGCCCCAGACCGGCCCGCACCGACCCACGCGCGCGCGGCATGACCGCGCCGTTGATCTGCCAGCCGGGGCAACGTCGATGACGGCAACCGCTTCCGTCGAGAACTGGGAAGACACCTTCACCTACCACGGCGTGACCTACCACGTCACGCGCGAATACCACCGCTGGCTCGTCTCAGACGGGCGGCGCACCGAAGGCAAAAAGAGCTTGGTAGAGGCGCTCGACGCTCTGGTCGGCACACCCGTCCGAGACGACGAACTGTTAGGCCTCGTCGTCCACGTCCTCTCCAGCTGCTGGACCTGGTCACCCGCCTCCTCTCTCGAACAACGCCGAGACGGAAACGGGGCCTCCACACATTCCCGGTCGCACGATCCGGATCGCTAGGTGGAACAGACACCCAGACAGCTCGCACGGATCGCGGTCGACCTCGGCACCGAGAATCGTGACAACGCGAACGCGACCGGGAGTACGCGGCGGTGGGCACCGCTCCGAGGCACGAAACCAGACTTCTGCGCCTTGTTCGCCGCAGACGGGCTGCGACAACTCGACACGTACCTCGCCAAATGGGCCGCCTACGACGACTACATCGCACGGCGCCCGCATATCTCCGTCGTCGGCAGGCCGCCCTCCACGGGGGTAGACGTCCAGTCACAGATGCCGACAATGCGCCGTGAGACGCTGCTGCTTCGGGCGATCGACTCCTACGAGTCGCGTCACGGAACAGGTCCGACCGTGCGAGAGTTAGCCGCCGATCTCGGCATCCCACCCGACTTCGGACACAGCCACCTCGTGGAGCGTCTGCGAAGCGAGGTCTCAGCCTGCTTTGTCACCCACTATCGGGGGCGGATCAGTCTCACCGCAGCCGGACAAGTACTGGTCGACGGCCACACCTCCCGCCTCCAACTGCCACAGCAACCCGCGCCGCGCCGCGAGCAGACCCCGAGCGAGGCGTCACCGGCATGAGTGCCGCAGCAGTGACCGAGAGGGTGACCGCAGTCGATGCGGTGCGCCGCTGGCGGCTCCAAGAGCTAGTCCGGGCAGGCTACAACCCCTGCGACGCGCTGGTCATCAGCGGCCAGCCAGAGATTGACCTGCACCTCGCGATCGATCTCGTCAAGCGCGGCTGTCCGCCGCGCACGGCCGTCCGAATTCTTCTCTGAGGAGCATCGCCTTACCACGCGACGCAGATTTCTCCGCAGGATCGTCTTTGGGGGAGTAGGGTGGTTGCACTGGCCCTGCTTGCCAGGACGCCGGCCGAGGCCCAATGGCATCGACGCGCCATCTAGCGCGCGCGAGATGAGGGACCGAGGCAAACAGAGTTCGACTCGCAGGGCTCTTTCTTCCTAGTAGGAACGATCGATCGTTGGTTCCATCGTTCGAGTCTGCCCGTCGCGCGGGTCGGATCGAGTTGGCGTCGAAGGGAAGTGGTCGTTTTGGCAGCACAGGCAGCACAGACAGAGACTCAAATCGTCGAGGGGATCGGCGGCGACTACGCGGTCAAGTACGGCTTCTCGAATCCCGATGAGGCCGGCGACTACTTCTTCAAGTCGGGCCGCGGGATTTCGCACGAGGTGGTCGAGGCGATCGCTGAGCACAAGAACGAGCCGGCCTGGATGCGCAAGGTGCGCCATCGGGCGCTCGACTACTTCTTCGCGCGGCCGCTGCCTTCCTGGGGAGGAGACCTCTCGGGCATCGACTTCGACAACATCTACTACTACATCAAGCCGACCGAGAACCAGGCGGACTCCTGGGAGGACCTGCCGGCCGACATCAAGGACACCTGGGACAAGCTCGGCATCCCGGAGGCGGAGAAGAAGTACCTCGCCGGCGTCGGGGCCCAGTACGAGTCGGAGGTCGTCTACCACAAGCTGCAGGAGAAGCTGACCGAGCAGGGGGTGCTCTTCCTCGACATGGACTCGGGCCTACGCGAACACGAGGAGATCGTGAAGCAGTACTTCGGGACGATCATCCCCTCGAACGACAACAAGTTCGCCGCCCTCAACACGGCGGTCTGGTCCGGTGGCTCGTTCATCTACGTGCCGCCGGGCGTGCAGATCGAGCTGCCGCTGCAGGCCTACTTCCGGATCAACGCCGAGAACATGGGCCAGTTCGAACGGACGATGATCATCGTCGACGAAGACGCGTACGTGCACTACGTCGAGGGCTGCACCGCGCCGATCTACTCGAGCGACTCGCTGCACAGCGCCGTCGTCGAGATCATCGTCAAGAAGGGCGGCCGCTGCCGCTACACGACGATCCAGAACTGGTCGAACAACGTCTACAACCTCGTCACCAAGCGGGCCGTCGCGTACGAGGGCGCGACGATGGAATGGGTGGACGGGAATCTCGGCTCGAAGCTGACGATGAAGTACCCGGCGATCTGGCTGATGGGCGAGCACGCCCACGGCGAGGTGCTCTCGATCGCGTTCGCCGGGACGGACCAGCACCAGGACGCAGGCGGCAAGGTCGTCCATGTCGCGCCGAACACCACCTCCCTGATCACCTCGAAGTCAATCTCCAAAGACGGCGGCCGCGCCGGCTACCGCGGGCTGCTCCGGGTAAACAAGGGCGCCACCAACGCCAAGTCGAAGGTCGTCTGTGACGCGCTGATCCTCGACGAGGAGTCGCGTTCCGACACCTACCCGTACATCGAGATCGACGAGAGCGAGGTCGACATCGGCCACGAAGCGACCGTCTCCAAGATCGGAGACGAACAACTCTTCTACCTCATGTCACGCGGCTTGTCCCAGTCCGAAGCCTCGGCGATGATCGTCGCCGGCTTCGTCGAACCGATCGTCAAAGAACTCCCGCTCGAGTACGCGGTCGAGATGAACCGCCTGATCCAGATCCAGATGGAGGGCTCGGTCGGCTAGCGGGAGGGGTTCACGCCTCAGAGCTGATCATCGGCGGCAGCGGGGTTTGCCCAGCCCGGGCGCCGTCCACCGTTGGCGGCGTTTCCCGGCCTTTACCTCGAGAGGCGGACTAGCGCCCAAGTCTTGTGCGGCGGCGGATTCCGAGCCGCCTCTGCAGTGCGCGATCCTCCTCGCCGTCTTTCCTCGCCGCCCAGACGAATAGACCGACGACCACTGCAGCTGTGACCGCAGCGCTCGCGACGGCGATGATCAAGGCCGCGACGTTCATAGAGACAGGATGCCTGTTAGGTCGGGATGTCGAGCGCAACCGCGGCCCGACGGCGCAGAGCCGGCCGCTACCTACCATGGTGCTGTGCGCTACAGCCGGGAGATCGAGGTTGACTCGGGGGTCGATGCGACGTTCGCGTACCTCACCGACTTCGCCAACGCGGCCGAGTGGGATCCCGGCATCGTCGAAGCGCGGCGCCTGACACCGGCGCCCACCGCCGTGGGGAGCCGGTTCGAGGTCATCGCGCTCTTCCGCGGCAGGCGGCAGCGGTTCGAATACGTCGTGACCGACTTCGAGGAACCGCAGCGCATTGCTCTCCGCGGCGAGGGAGAGAAGGCGGTCTCGGACGACGTGATCAGCGTGGCCGCGAGCGGCCACCGGACGCGTGTCGCCTACGAGGCGGACCTACGCTTGAAGGGTGTCTACCGTGTCGCCGAGCCGTTCCTCGGCTCGACGTTCGAGCGGATGGGTGACGCAGCGCTCGACGGCCTCGTAGCCCGGTTTTCACGCGCGCCCGGATGACGGCGCCTCCAGGCTCGCTCGTCGGGCTCGCGACCGGTGCCGAGATGCGGCTCACCGGCGAGGGCGCGACTGCGGTCGTCTGTGTGAACGGCGGCCAGGCCGGCGAGGTGGAGGGAACCTGGAGCGCCTCGCTCGAGTGGCTCGTGCGGCGGCTCGCGCCGCGCTTCCGGCAGCTCGTCTTCGCCGAGGTGCGCTACCGCGTGAAGTCGTGGCGGCGCCTCGAGGCGTGCGTCGAGGACGCGCGGGCGGCGGTGAATGCGGTTGGGACGGAGCGGACGCTGCTGCTCGGCTTCTCGATGGGCGGCGCGGTGGCGATCTCGGTGGCGGACGAGCCATCGGTGGAGCGGGTGCTCGGGCTCGCTCCCTGGATTCCCGACCGGCTCTCGCTGGAGCCGCTGCGCGGGAAGCGGCTCGACGTCCTGCACGGCTCGCTCGACCGCTGGCTGCCGGGCATCCCGGGCGTGTCACCGAGATCCTCGCGGCGCGGGTTCGAGCGCGCCCACGCTGTTGGCGCCGCCGGTCGCTACGAGCTGATCCCGGGCGCGCTACACGGGATCGCCTTGCGCGCGCACCGCGGGCGGCCGGTGCCGCTTCCCCGCGCCGCCGCGTGGGAGCGGCGGGTCGCGGCTCAGCTCGCGGAGCTCTGAAGCCGCCGGCGCCCGAGCTGGGCGGCGTCGGGCACCTTGACGTTCCAGACGAGCCCGAGCCGCTCGAGAGTCCGGATGATCCACCAGGAGACGTCGATCTGGCCGCGATCGAGGCCGTGGCGCGCGGAGGCGGGGAAGGCATGGTGGTTGTTGTGCCAGCCTTCGCCGAAGACGAGGAGCGCGACAAGGCGGTTGTTGCGGGCCTCGTCGCGTGATCGGTAGTCCTGACGGCCGAACATGTGGCAGATCGAGTTGACGCTGAAGGTTGCGTGCTGGTAGGCGAAGATGCGGATCAGACCGCCCCAGACGAGCCCCGCGAGGCCCGCTTCGACGGTGCCGCCGACCAGGTAGCCGATCGCGAACGGCAGCCCGAGGGTGAGGGCCACCCACAGCAGGTAGGCACGGTCGATCAGGCGGAGCAGGCGGTCGTCGTAGATGTCCCGGCCGTAGTCGCGGCCCTGCTCCATGCCGAGGTTCGAGAAGAGCCAGCCGACGTGCGCATGGACGAAGCCGCGCAGTGCGCCGAGCGCGCCCTCACCATGGCCGACGTGCGGCGAGTGAGGATCGCCGGGCTTGTCGGACATCGCGTGATGCTTCCGGTGGTCGGTGACCCACTGGGTGAGCGGACCCTGCATGGTCATGCAGCCGAGGACGGCGAGGAGAGCCTTGAGGGGGGTTCCCGTCTCGAAGCCGCGGTGCGTGAAGTAGCGGTGGAAGCCGATCGTCGTTCCGAATGCGCAGACGACGTAGAAGCCGGCGAACAGCGCGAGGTCGAGCCACTGGAAGGCGACGCCCCAGAGGAGTCCCATGGCGGAGAGCAGGGCGAGCGGCGGTAGGACCACTGCGATCAGCGTGACCGCCTGGCTGATCCGGCTCGTGCCGGTTCGGACGGTGGCGACCTTGAGGGATGTGGTATAACTTTCGTCCAAGGTGTGTCTAGATTATCAGAGCGGTGGCAGCGGGCGGTCAACCGGTATTCGCCGCCGGACGAATAGCGGTTGATGAAAATCGCGGTCGTCGGTAGCGGCGTATCGGGCCTGGGCGCGGCGTACCTCCTGGCGCAGGCGCACGACGTCCACGTGTTCGAGCGCGACGGACGCGCAGGTGGGCACGCGAACACGGTCGTGCACGATGGCCTTGCTCTCGATACCGGCTTCCTTGTCCACAACGAGCGCAACTATCCACTGCTCGGTCGTCTCTTTCGCGAGTTGGGCGTTGCCACACACGAGTCGGACATGTCGTTCTCGGTCAGCTGCTCGGGCTGCGGCCTCGAGTACTCCGGCCGGCGGCCGTTCGCGCAGCCCGCGAACCTCGCCCGGCCCGGCTTCGCCGGGCTGCTGTGGGAGATCGGGCGCTGGCTGCGGACTGCGCGGCCCGGGGACGAGGCGCAGTCGCTGGCCGAGTACCTCGACGAGCACGGCTACTCCCGTGGCTTCCGCCGCCACTTCCTCGTGCCGCTCACTTCGGCGCTCTGGTCGACGGCGCCGGGGCGCGCGCTCGAGTTTCCGGCGGCGTATGCGATCCGCTTCTTCGACAATCACGGCATGCTCGGCGTGGGTCGCTTTCGCTGGCGCACGGTAACCGGCGGCAGCCGCACGTATGTCGATTCCATTGCGGCGCGGCTCGGTGACCGGCTGCGGCTCGGCAGCGGGGTCCGCTCGGTCCGCCGCTCGCCCGACGGCGTCGAGTTGCGGATCGGCGACGCGGTCGAGCGCTTCGACCGCGTCGTGCTCGCGACCCACGCCGACCAGGCGCTCACGCTGCTCGAGGACCCGACTTCCCACGAGCGGCGCGTGCTCGGCGGCTTCGCCTACACGGCGAACGAGGCAATCCTGCATACCGACTCGTCCTACCTGCCGCGAACGCCGCGGGCTCGCGCCTCCTGGAACTACCGCCTCGGGGACGACGGCCGCCCGACGATCACCTACCACCTCAACCGGCTGCAGGCGCTTACCGCCGAGCGCGACTACTGCCTGACCCTGAACGAGCAGGTGCCGGAGGAGCACGTCCTCGAGCGGTTCACCTACGAACACCCGCTGTACACGGTCGAGACGATGCGCGCGCAGACCGAGTTGCCTCTGCTCGGCGGTGGCCGCACGCACTACGCGGGCGCCTATTTCGGCAACGGCTTCCACGAGGACGGCCTCGCCAGCGGCGTCGCGGTCGCCCGCGCGCTGGGGGTGGAGTGGTGAGGTCGGGGCTCTACACCGGGACGCTCGTGCACGCGCGGCGGACGCCCTCCCGGCACGTGTTCCGCTATCCCGTCTCGTACTGGTTGTTCGACCTCGACGAGGTGGAGGAGCTGGAGCGGCGGCTGCGGCTCTTCTCCGTCAACCGGCGCAACGTCGTCTCGCTGCGTGACGGCGACCACTTCGAGGGAGCCGCCCCGCTGAAGCGGGCGGTACTCGAGCTCGCCGGCGACCCGTCGATCGAGCGCGTCCTGATGCTCACCCAGCCGCGCGTGCTCGGCTACGTCTTCAACCCGGTCAGCTTCTACTGGTGCTACCGCGGCGACGGCTCGCTCGCCTGTGTCGTCTCCGAGTTGAACAACACCTTCGGGGAGCGGCTGCCGGAAGTCTTGCGGGGACCCGAGCTTCGCTACGAGCAGCGCAAGCGGCTCCACGTCTCTCCGTTCTTCGGGCTCGACCAGAGCTACGAGTACGCGTTCTCGCAGCCCGGGGAGGAGGTGTGGGCGCGCATCCACGTCCGCGACGACGACGGGGCACGGCCGTTGACCGCCGTCCTGCACGGGCACAGGCAGGAGCTGACCAACAGGTCGCTCGCCGCGATGCTGCTCCGCTACCCGGTCCAGCCGCTGCAGGTGACCGCGCTCATCCACTTCGAGGCGCTGCGCCTCTGGCTCAAACGGGTGCCGTTCCACCACAAGCCGCCGTTCGTGCCGGGCGAGGGAAGCGTGCGCACGTGAGCGTCCGCGTCGAGCCCGTCGCGCGGCGAGGCCGCCCGCTCGAGCGCGCCGCGTCCGCGGTACTCGAGCGTGCGCTCGCCCGGCTCGAGGGTGGCACCCTCGAGGTCCAGCTTCCCGGCGACACCGTTCGCCGCTTCGGTGCAGGCCCGCCGGTCCGGCTCACGATCCACGACGCTGCGTTCTTCCGGCGGCTCGCGACGCGGGGGAAGCTCGGTCTGGGGGAGTCGTACACCGCCGGCGAGTGGGATTCGGACGACCTCGTCGCGCTGTTCGAGCTGCTGCTCCGGAACGCGGACGCCGCCGGTTTGCGCCATGCCCGCGTGCGCAGGCTGCTCGAGCTGCGTCCGCGCCTGCAGCACCGCAACGGGCAGTCGCGCTCGCGCCGCAACATCGCGTACCACTACGACCTCGGCAACGACCTCTTCGCCCTCATGCTCGACGAGACGATGACGTACTCCTGTGCCGTCTTCGAGCGTCCCGAGATGTCGCTGGCGGAGGCCCAGCGGGCGAAGTACGAGCGCCTGTGCCGGCTGCTCGAGCTCGGCCCGGACGACCACGTGCTCGAGATCGGCTGCGGCTGGGGAGGCTTCGCGCGTCACGCAGCCGAACGGCACGGCTGCCGCGTCACCGGGATCACCATCTCGCACGAGCAGGCGGCCCTCGCGCGCGAGCGGACGCGCGGCCTACCGGTCGAGATCCTCGAACAGGACTACCGCACCGTCGAGGGCAGCTTCACGAAGGTCGTCTCGATCGAGATGATCGAGGCGATCGGCGCCGACCAGTTCGGCACCTTCTTCGCGACGATCGATCGCGTTCTCGCCCCCGGCGGCCGCGCGGCTGTGCAGACGATCCTCGTCCCCGAACAGCGCTGGGACCGCTACCGCCGGACACCCGACTGGATCGAGCGTTACGTCTTCCCCGGCTGCCTGATCCCGTCGCTCGGAGCGCTCACGAACGCCGCCGCTCGCCACTCGCGGCTCGGCATCTACGGCGTCGAGGAGATCGGCGAGTACTACGCCGAGACGCTCGGCCGCTGGCGCGCGAGCTTCCACCGACGGATCGAGGAGGTGCGTCGGCTGGGCTACGACGACCGATTCGAGCGGACCTGGGACTTCTACCTCGCCTTCTGCGAAGCGGCGTTCCGGATGCGGGCGCTCCGTGACGCGCAGCTCCTGCTCGCCCGACCGGGAAGCGCGGCGTGAACACGTACCGGTTCCTGGACCGGCTCGGCTTCCCTGGGCTCGTCCGGCGTCTCTACCGGATCGAGGTCGTGGGTGCCGAGCGGATCCCGACGAGCGGGGCGGCGATTCTCGTCGCGAACCACGAGTCGATCTGGGACCCGTTCGTGCTCGGCGTCGCGACCCGACGCGAGATTCATTACATGGCGAAGGCGGAGCTCTTCCGCTGGCGGCCGGTCGCTGCGGTTCTCCGCTCGCTGAACGCGTTCCCGGTGGAGCGCGGCGGCGGCGACCGCGCGGCGATCTCCGAAGCGGGCCGCCTGCTCGGCCGCGGAGCGCTGCTCGGGATCTTCCCGCAGGGCACCTCGAAGCCGGAGCTGCAGAACGGCTGGCACCGCGGCGCCGCGCGGCTCGCGCTCGTGACCGGGGCGCCGCTGGTGCCCGTCCGGCTGAGCGGGACGCGGCCGCTGCCACGTCGGACGCGGATCCGCATCGACGTCGGGGAACCGATCACCGTGCCGGTCGGCCGTCCCACCATCGCTGCAGCGCGCGCGCTGACCGAGCAGATGGAGCAGGCGGTGGCCGCGGCGTGATCGAGCATCGCTGGCAGCTCTGGCTGCTCGGCTGGACCGCCTCGGCCGCGCTCCTCGCCGTTCTCTACCTCTGGCAGCGCCGGACGCGCGACGCGACCGCCGTCGACGCCGGCTGGGGCGCCTCCCTCGTCCTCTGCGCGATCCTCTACGCGACGCTCGCCCCGGGGTCGCTCGTGCAGCGACTCGCGATCGCGCTGCCGGTCGGACTGGAGAATCTCCGCATCGCCTCGCTCGTCCGCAACCGGCTGGGCAAGGGGGAGGACTCGCGTTACCGGGAGCTCCGCCGCCGCTGGCGTGAGAAGGGGCGCGAGCAGCTCACGTTCGGGATCTTCTACCAGGCGCAGGCGCTGCTGGCCGCGATCCTCTCCGTCCCCGCGCTGCTCGCGAGCTTCAACCGGAACGGTGCGCTCGCGCCCGTCCAGTGGATCGGCATCGCGCTCTGGGTCGTTGCCGCCGCGTTCGAGGCGACCGCTGATCGGCAACTCGCCGCGTTCCGCCGCGACCCGGCGAACCGCGGCGCCGTCATGGAGCGTGGCCTCTGGCGCTACACGCGCCATCCGAACTACTTCTTCCAGACGCTGACCTGGGTGGCGTACGCGCTGATCGCGCTTCCCGCGCCGTGGGGCTGGCTGGCTTTCGTCGCACCGGCGCTCATCCTGTATCTCGTCCTCTTCGTGACCGGCGTGCCGCCGGCGGAGGAGTCTTCGCTGCGCTCGCGCGGCGAGGCCTACCGCCGCTACCAGGCGCGGACGTCGGCCTTCGTGCCATGGCCGCCGAGACGCTCGTCGACCGGCTGATCGCGTCGGGCCGCGTGCCCGACCCGCTCCTGCGCGCGGGCGTCCGCGCCACCTGCGCGACGCGGCTGCGCCGCGAGCGCCGTCGCGGGCCGGCCGCGAAGGAGGCGCTCGTCGAGCGCCTGCGCTGCTCGCCGATTGCCGAGCAGGTCGAGAAGCCCAACGAGCAGCACTACGAGGTGTCGCCCGAGTTCTTCCGGCTCGTGCTCGGGCCGCGCCTCAAGTACAGCTCCTGCCTGTGGCCCGACGGTGTCGAGACGCTCGGCCAGGCGGAGGAGGCGATGCTCGCTCTGACCTGTGAGCGGGCCGGGGTAGAGGACGGAATGACGCTGCTCGACCTCGGCTGCGGCTGGGGGTCGCTGACCGGCTGGCTCTCGGAGCGCTATCCCAGCGCGCGGATCCTCGCCGTCTCCAACTCGGGGCCGCAGCGGGAGTGGATCGAGTCGCTGCGGCTCCCCAACGTCCGTGTGCTCACCGCGGACGTCAATCGGCTCGAGCTCGACGAGCGCTTCGACCGGATCGTCTCGGTCGAGATGCTCGAGCACATGCGGAACTACGAGGCGCTGCTGGCCCGGATCGCGTCCTGGCTCGAGCCGGAGGGCCGCTTCTTCTGCCACGTCTTCTCGCACGACCGATTCGCGTACGCGTACGAGGGGGGCTGGATGACGCGGCGTTTCTTCACCGCCGGGACGATGCCGTCCGACGATCTGCTGCCACGGTTCGACCGCGATCTCGTGCTCGATCGAAACTGGCGCGTCTCGGGCCGCCACTACGCGCGCACCGCCGAGGCGTGGCTGGAGCGTCTGGATCTGAACCGCAGCGAGGCCGAGCGGATCGTCGGCCGCGCCGGCGTTGCCGAGTGGCGCGCGTTCTTCCTCGCGTGCGCCGGGTTGTGGGGCTACCGCGGCGGCCGCGAGTGGCTCGTCTCCCACTACCTCTTCGCGAGGCGCTCCGGCAGCCAGCGCGAGACGTAGGCGCCGTCGGGATCGTGGAGGCGCGCCTGCCGCTCGGGGTTGAAGCGGCGGTTTGGGCGCGTGTCGGCACCGGTGCCCGCGACCCATTGCCAGTTGCCACTGTTCGACGCGACGTCGCCGTCGATCAGATGCTCCTGGAAGTGCGCTGCGCCGACTCGCCAATCGATGCCGAGCTCCTTCGTCAGGTAGGAGGCGGCGATCATCCGCTGTCGGTTCGGCATGTACCCCTCGGCGAGCAGCTGGCGCATCGCCGCGTCGACGAACTCGACACCGGTCAGGCCCTGCTTCCAGGCCGCGGCTTCCTCCGGATCGTCTCGCCAGGTGCGGCGGCCCGGGTGCAGGTCGCGCCACTCGAGCTCGGGCTCGGCGGCGAGGAGCTGGGCGAAGAAGTCGCGCCAGCAGAGCTTGCGCAGCAGCTCCTCGTCGCCTCTGCGCGCGACGTCCGCCGGTGACGCAATTCCGAGGTGCAGTAACGCCGAGAGCGGCGCGTCGGGTTGGGGCAACCGCGGGCCGGAGGCCACGGGTCCACGCAGTGGTCGCGCGCGCCAGACGCGCCAGTACGGGGTGAAGACGCGATAGTGGTTCCGGCCCGCGGGCGCGAGTTCGCCCGGCGACACGACCGTGATCCCGGCGAACGTGCGCACCTCGAACCGCTCTCGCAGCCGGCGCTCGCGCTGTTGCGCGTAGGCACTGGCGTCCTCGCTCAGGCAGACGACAGTCGGCGCGAAGCGGGCGACCTCTTCCACCGGGTCGCCCTCGACGACGACGAGCCCGATCGCCTCCCGCAGCTGATCCAGCCGGCGAAGCAGGAGCGCTGTCCGCCGCCGCGAGGTCGAGAGCAGCCGTTCGTCGAGCACGAACAGCGGCACGAGGTCGCGGCACTCGCGCTGCGCGGCGGCGAGGGCGGGGTGGTCGTGGGCACGCAGGTCGCGCGTGAAGAGGACGACAGCGGTGCTCGTCATCCGAGCAACTGGTCGAGCCGCCGCGACCGGTACGAGAAGAGGGTGCGCAGGAAGGCGCCGTGCAGGGGCTCGAGCAGCCGGCCTACGGGGCCGCCGCGCAACCTGTACTCGACGACGTCCCGAACCTCGGTGCCGGCCGCGACCTCGGTCAGCTCGTGCCGGTGCCGCCAGACGCAATAGGGGCCGCGAACCTGTACGTCTGCGAAGCCGGCAGGCGGATCCCAGTCGGCGATCTCGGCGACCCAGTCGATCGGGCCCACCCGGTAACGGAAGCGAGAGCCTCGCTCGATCAGCTGCGGCCGCTCGACGATCCGGAAGCGGAGCACGCGCGGGGTGAGCCGCCCGAGGTTCGCCGGATCGGAGAAGAACGCGAACGTGTCTGCGATTCCGCGGCGCACGACGTGGCGGTACTCGAAGCCGCGAGTCTCTCCGCCGGTCGCGTCGGCCGCGATGCCCGCGAGCATCCCCCGAAAGACGAAGCCGTGGACCGGCAGCAGCGCGTACCAGTAGACGAGCCCGGCGAGGCCGGAGGGGTCGAAGATCGCGGTCTGGCCGATCGTCGAGCCTTGTTCGTCGCCGTCCACCTCGAACTGGAGCCAGGCGCGTCCCGGCAGCCGCATCTCGGCACGCAGACGCAGGAGCCGGTCCGGCTCGTAGGCCTCGACGCGCCAGAAGTCGAGCGTCGAGCCGACGGTCGGGGTTTCCGGGTCGCGGCGTCCGCGGCGGAGCCCGACGCCTCCTACGCACAGGTCGAGGAGACCGCGCAGCTGCCAGAGCGCATCGCCGTAGTACCAGCCGCTCTCCCCGCCGATGCGGCGGATCGGCGCGAACGCACGAGCCGGCGAGACCGACACCGTTCGCGTGCGGGAGTCGACCAGCCGCGCCCGTGTGCGTTCCGGGTGCTCCGGCGTTGTTCGCTCGCCGGCGCTGATCGCGTCCGACCAGCGGGTCTCGGCGAAGGCTCGGTCCTCGTTCAGGAGTGCGCGTGCGATCGCCGCGCGGTAGCCGAGCGGGCGGATCGGGAACTGCTGGAGCGCCTGCGGGTCGTGGACGACCGTCTCGTGGGGCAGGCTCTCCACCAGCTTGCGCCCGACCCGCGCGTAGACCGGGGTGACGAGCGCGAGCCAGAGGCTCGAGAGGCGCGGCGTCAGCACCGGAACCGGGACGAGCAGCCGGCGCAGCCCGCGCTGCCGCGCGTACTCCTGCATCAGCTCGCCGTACGTCGCGACGTCGGCTCCCCCGATCTCGAACACTCCGGCCGCGCCCGGCTCGAGGTCGAGCGCCGCGACGAGGTAAGCGACGAGGTCCTCGACGGCGATCGGCTGCGTTCGCGTCCGCACCCAGCGAGGCGTGACCATGGCGGGCAGCCGCTCGGTGAGCGAGCGCACGAGCTCGAACGATAGGCTGCCGGATCCGATCACGATCGAGGCCCGGAACTCGACTGTGTCCACACCCGTGGACGCGAGCAGGCGGCCCACCTCCTGGCGGCTCGCGAGATGCGAGGAGAGGTCGGGGCCTGAGCCGAGGCCGCCGAGGTACACGATCCGCTGCACGCCGGCGTCGCGGGCCGCCTCGGCGAAGATCGTCGCCGTCTCTCGGTCGCGCTCCTCGAAGGCGTCGGTCGCGCCCATCGCGTGGATGAGGTAGTAGGCGACGTCGATGCCGTCGAGCGCGCGGCGGACGGCGTCGTCGTCGAGCGCGTCACCGGCGACCAGCTCGAGGCCCGGCCGCGGCGCGACCGCCTCCGGGCGGCGGGCCATGCAGCGGATCTGCTCTCCGCGGTCGAGGAGCGCGGAAAGGAGCCGCCCGCCCACGTAGCCGGTGGCGCCGGTGACGAGGATCCTGGGTCCGGAGCTCATGCCCGGGCGACGGTGTCGGCCGCAGCCACGAGGTCGCCGTCGAGACGCTCGACATGCAGCCTCGCGCAGAGGTCAGCGGACGCTCCGGCACCCGAGAGAACGAGCCGCGTCGACCGTGCCAGCGTCCGCAGCTCGCCGCCCACGCCTTCGAGTAGCGCACCGTCCATGCTTGCGACCACGACCAGCTGCGGTCCGAACGCGGCCGCCGCCTTCGCGACGGTTTCGACGGGCGTGTCGGCGCCGAGGAAGAAGATTCGCCAGCCGTGCGAGCGGAGGACGAGGCCGAACGCGATCAGGCCGATGTCGTGCCGTTCGCCCGGCGCGCAGGCGAGGATGACGAGCGGGCCGCCGCCACGGCTCCATTGGCGGGACAGCGCGAGCAGCCGTTCGCGGATGACGGTGGTGGCGAAGTGCTCCTCCCCGACGTCGAGTTCGCCACGCTCCCATTCGTCCCCTATCTGGCGGAGCACCGGGAGGACCAGCTCCCGCAGGACGGTCTCGAGCGCGAACCCCGCGAGCGCCTCATCGAGGATCGAGTGGATGGCACTCTCGTCATATGTGTGCGCTGCGGCCAGGAGGCGCCCCCGCGCGTGCTCGAGTGCGGCCTCGTTCGGGCGCCCCGACGCGAGGGCACGGCGCGCCGCTTCGGCAGCCGAGAGCCCTTCCGCGAGGGCGCGTTTCATCTGCTCGACGCGCTCGGCATCCGCGCCGGTGTAGAGGCGAAAGCCTCCCTCGGTCCGGATCGGCTGGAGGAGCCCGTAACGCCGCTCCCAGGCCCGGAGGAGCTCCGGAGTCACGCCGACGCGCCGCGCGAACTCGCCGATCCGAAGAGCTCCGGGCGGAGTTGACACCCCATCACTATACATAGTATGGACAAAAATTCGACAGACCCGGATTGCGCACAGACTGGTCGATACGCCCACGCTTGAGCGGCTGACTCGCACCCCGAGTGTTCGTAGTTGAGGGTCTGATCCGTAGTTGGGGAGGGGCTGCGACCTAGTCGCTCCTGACCCATCGGCGCGAGGCTGGTGAACGACCGCGCGGAATCGATCGGCGCCCCCGTGGAGCAGATGTAGTAGGGTCGGTGTCGGATCATCGAGCCAGTTGCGCTGACGGTCTGCTCCTTTTCCCCCGTCAAGTCGCCAGTTCTTCTTCCTCGTTGCTAACCGCGTCTCAGCCGAGCTGAGGCAGTCGCTTTCGGAGGCCTACGGCCATCCGAGTGCTGCCCGTTCGAGCATCCGATCGAAAAGAAGGAGCAACTGAATGACCGTATTGCAGACCGAAGCGTTGACCGCCGACGAGCTGGTCAAGATCGCTCACAAGCAGATTGACGCCTTCAACAACGGCGACTGGGAGCAGATGCGTGGACTGCTCACCCCGGACGCGCACTACCACGAGTTTGGGACCGAGCGCGCGATCGAAGACCCCGAGCAGATCATCGAGCTGTTCAAGGGCTGGAAGACGGCGTTCCCGGATGCAGTAGGCACGGTCACGTCCTCCGTGGCCCGCGGCGACACCGCGGTTCTGGAAGTGACCTGGAAGGGCACGCACACCGGCCCGCTCACAACGGCGGCAGGAACGATCCCAGCCTCGGGCAAGAGCCAGGAGACACCTGCCGCGGTCTTCTACGTGTTCGAGGGCGCGAAGATCAAGACGAGTCGCCACTACTTCGACGCGATGACACTGCTCAAGCAGATCGGCGCAGAGCCCAAGTAGCAGTAGAGCGAGCGATGACAGAGGGGGCGACCGCGCAGGCGGTCTCCCTCTCTTCGCACCCAACTAGAGGAGGAACTCTCTGTGGCAATTGGCATCCGCATCAAGCTTCCCGGAGTAACCCAGGAGCAATTCGATTCAGCACACGCCCACATCAACCCGGACCGATCGAATCCACAAGGGATGCTTTTTCACGCATCCGGCCCGATCGAGGACGGTTGGGGAGTTATCGACTTCTGGGAGTCGCGGGCAGACTTCGACGCGTTTCAGAGTCGTATCCAGGAAGGCATAGCCGCCTCGGGCGTGGAGATGCAGGGGCCGCCGGACATCAAAGAGTTCGAGGTGCACGAGATCATCCACGCCTAGTCCCGGGGTAGGGCGCAGGGCCTCGCCCGATAGCGAGGCCCCTGCCCCAACCCTCTCGCTCTACCGCTGGTTCGGGAAGATGGACTGCAGAAGTGCGTCGCGGTCTATGCCATGGCGCGAGCCGTCCGAGGAGCTGCCCGGGCCGCGTGCACGAGTGCTCTGCTGCCGCGTCGTCTCTCCGGTCAGGGGCTCAGGTACGGCACCGGGAGGTCTAGGTGCCCTCTCCGCGCAGACGTGTATCTCGCGACATCACCCTTCGACGCCACAGCCGGTGGTTGTTGAGGGAGATCCGCTCGGACGTCCCGCGCGAACGCTCGAGATGAACCGCTGAGGGACTTGAGCCGTCCATCCCTCCCGGCTCGATGGTGATCGCGAATTCGCCGTTCGCTGAGAGGAAGCCAGCTACGGTGGACGTGCAGCAGCCGACTCGGCGCTCGCACCTTCTTATGCAGGCCCTTCTGTCCCAACGTCGCAGGAGCTAGTCGTGGTCGCTCGCCGCGATGACCTGCGCAACGTCGCGATCGTCGCGCACGTGGATCATGGGAAAACGACGCTGGTCGACGCGATGCTGTGGCAGTCCGGATCGTTCCGCGATGGCCAGGATGTCGCGGAACGGGTGATGGACTCGATGGATCTCGAGCGCGAGAAGGGCATCACGATCCTCGCGAAGAACACGGCCGTATCGCTTGGCGACACGAGAATCAACATCGTCGACACGCCGGGCCACGCCGACTTCGGCGGCGAGGTCGAGCGCGCACTGACAATGGTGGACGGCGTGCTGTTGCTGGTCGACGCGTCCGAGGGGCCGCTACCGCAGACGCGGTTCGTCCTGCGCAAAGCGCTCGAGCTGAGGTTGCCGGTCGTGCTCGTGATCAACAAGGTTGATCGCAGCGACGCGAGACCGGCCGAGGTCGTGAACGAGGTATACGAGCTGTTCCTCGATCTCGACGCCGAGAGTTCGCAGATCGAGTTTCCGATCGTGTACGCGAACGCGCGCGCGGGTCGTGCGGGAGTCGCCGCGGACGAGCTCGCAGCCGATCTCGGCCCGCTGTTCACGACGCTGCTCGACGCGATCCCGGCGCCGAGCTACGACCCGGAGCATCCGCTGCAGGCGCTGGTGACGAATCTCGACGCGAGCCCGTACGTCGGCCGGCTTGCGTTGCTGCGGATTCGCCACGGGACCTTGCGCAAGGGCGCGTCGATTGCGTGGTGCCGTTCCGACGGGACGATCCAACAGGCCCGCGTGGCCGAGCTGTACATCACCGAGGCACTCGACCGTGTTCCCGCCGACGAGGCCGGGCCAGGCGAGATCGTCGCGCTCGCCGGACTGCCCGAGGTGACGATCGGCGAGACGATCGCCGATCCCGACGACCCGCGGCCGCTGCCCGTGACGACGGTCGACGAGCCGAGCTTGTCGGTGACGATCGGGATCAACACGAGTCCGCTGGCCGGCACCGAGGGGACGCGGTTGACCGCGAGCCAGGTCAAGCAGCGTCTCGATTCGGAGCTCGTCGGCAATGTCTCCTTGCGTGTGCTGCCGACGGTGCGTCCCGACGCATGGGAGGTACAAGGACGCGGCGAGTTGCAGCTCGCGATCCTCGTCGAGCTGATGCGCCGCGAGGGGTTCGAGCTGACCGTCGGCAAACCGGAGGTGTTGACGAAGGAGGTCGACGGCAAACGGCTCGAACCGGTCGAGCGCGTCGCAATCGACACTCCGGAGGAGTTCATCGGTGTTGTCACGCAACTGCTCGCGCTGCGCAAGGGCAGGCTGCAGGAGATGGTGAATCACGGCACCGGCTGGGCGCGCATGGAGTACCTCGTGCCCGCACGTGCGTTGATCGGCTTTCGCACGGAGTTCCTCACCGAGTCGCGGGGCACCGGGATCCTGCACCACGTGTTCGAGGCGTGGGAGCCGTGGCACGGCGAGCTGCGCACGCGGCCGAGCGGCGCCCTCGTCGCCGACCGGCGCGGTCAGGCGACCGGCTTTGCGATCGCCAACCTGCAGGAGCGAGGGTCGCTGTTCATCTCGCCCGGCGACGAGCTGTACGAAGGGATGGTCGTCGGCGAGAACTCGCGTGACAACGACCTCGACGTGAACGCGTCGAAGCCGAAGAAGCTGACGAACATGCGCGCCGCCGCTAGCGACGAGCTCGTGCGCCTGATCCCGCCGCGGCCGCTGTCGGTTGAGCTGTCGCTCGAGTTCATCCGCGACGACGAGGCGGTCGAGGTCACACCGAAGTCGATTCGGCTCAGGAAGGTCGAACTGTCGGCATCGAAGCGACAAACGCTGGCATCACGCGCCAAGCGCGAGCGCGCCGCACAGGCGTGAGCGATCCCGAAACGGCCGGATCGTCGCGGTCGCCTGGCCACCACCGGACTTGGCCCGACTGCTCGTCAGCGCCGCCGGAACCGGCGTCGAACCATTGGCTTCTGCAAGTACGGAGTTCTGTTTTCCACGGACATCGCTGCAGCCAATGACTGGCCATTGCTCTACGTGGGACGCCCTTGTCTGCTGCTCGCGGCGTTTTCTCCTCCTTAGGTTCGGCAACGTTGGGTGCGAGGTAGCTGCGGCCCTGGTGATGATCATGACGCCGGGGCTCGCGTTCTTCTACGGCGGGCTCGTGGGTCGCTCGAACACGCTCACGATCATGATCCAGAGCTTCGCGTCGATGGACGGGAGCGCCACGTTCTTCCTCAAGCAGCTCGCGGCCGGCGTCGGCTGCTCGCTGTACGCGTTCGGGTTCACCTACCTGATGCTGCACGTGCTCAACCTCATCACGCCGGTCCGCGTCGGCGCTGAAGCCGAAGAGGGCCTCGACGCCTCGATGCACGGCGAATCGGCCTACGCACTCGGCGTCTGAAGGCGCTCCCGACAAGTGCGCGCATCCCCGGCGGCACCGGCCGCCACACCCGGTGGGTCTCCGCGAACAGCGCCGTATTTGGGGGTCGTCCGGCCGCTGCCGCTACTCTAGGTCTACGGATGGCAATGGGCCGTCCCGTGAGATTCAGGTTCTCGTTCCTCCTTGGATTCGAGCTCTGGTTCTCGAATCCGAAGTAAGGAGTCGAAACACCGCATGTCCCAGACGTTTGCCCTGCTCGGGGTGAGCCCGGAGGTCGAGCACGTGCTCGCTGCCCGCGGCATCACCGAGCCGTTCCGCATCCAGACCCTCGTCATCCCCGACGCGCTCGCCGGCCGCGACATCCTCGGCCAGGCGCCGACGGGCTCCGGCAAGACGCTCGCCTTCGGGCTGCCGCTCGTCGAGCGGCTCTCGGCAGGGGAGAAGGCTCCGGCTGCGCTCGTCCTCGTGCCGACCCGCGAGCTTGCGCTGCAGGTGACCGAGGAACTGACCCTCCTCGGCGTTCCGCGCGGCATACGCGTCGCGCCCGCGTACGGCGGCGCGCCCGTCGCCTCACAGGTGAAGCGGCTCCGCGGCGCGCACGTCGTCGTCGCCACGCCCGGCCGGCTCAACGACCTCGCCCGCCGACGCGCAATCTCGCTCGCTGCGATCCGAATCCTCGTCCTCGACGAGGCCGACCGAATGCTCGACATGGGCTTCCGCCCGCAGGTGGAGCAGATTCTCCGGCTCCTCCCGGCGCGGCGCCAGACGATGCTCTTCTCCGCGACGCTCGACGGCGAGGTCGGCACGCTCGCCCGCGCGTACACGCTGAACCCGTCGCGCTTCGAGGCTGAACACCCATCGCAGCACTCCGACGGGGAGGTCGAGCACCGCTTCGTCGCCGTCACCGCCGCCGACAAGGTGAACCGTCTCGTCGAGCTACTCCAGGCCGAGTCCGGGCTGTCGCTCGTCTTCGTCCGAACGAAGCGAGGCGCCGACCGGCTCGCGCGCAAGCTGCAGGGACTCGGCATCGAGACCGCCGCGATGCACGGCGACATGACCCAAGGCGCCCGCGAGCGCGCCCTCCAGCGCTTCCGCTCGGGAAAGGTGACGACGCTCGTCGCAACAGACGTCGCGGCCCGCGGGCTCGACCTCGAGGCCATCGCCCACGTCATCAACTACGACCCGCCGGAGGACACCAAGGGCTACGTCCACCGTGTCGGCCGCACCGGGCGCGCCGGCCGCGCCGGACAAGGGACGACCCTCGTGCTCCCGGACCAGCAAGCCGACGTCAGCCGTGTCGCGAACCTCCTCGGCCACCGCGACCAGTTCGAGAGCGGCGGCATGAAGACCGCTCGCCAGCGGCTCCTCTACACGAGCCGCCGCGGTCGCCGCTCGCGCTGGTAGGGCCGCCGCTCGTTCAGCCGCCGCTGCTGGTCTCGGCTCTGCGGAAGACGAGGGCTGCGTTGTGCCCGCCGAAGCCGAAGCTGTTGCTCAGCGCAGTCCCCATCGGCGTGCGGCGGGCGTCGTTTGGGACGTAGTCCAGGTCGCAGGCCGGGTCGAGCTCCTCGTAATTCACCGTGGGTGGTGCGACGCCGTCGCGCAGCGCGAGCGTGGTGATGGCCGCCTCGATCGCTCCGGCTGCTCCAAGACAGTGCCCAGTCGCGCCCTTGGTCGAGGAGATCGGGATCGAGCGTGCTCTGTCCTCGCCCAGCGCGAGCTTGATTGCCGCGGTCTCGATTGCATCGCCGAGGGGCGTCGAGCTCGCGTGTGCGTTGACGTAATCGACGTCGCGCGGCTCGAGCCCGGCGTCGGCCAGGGCAGCGCGGATCGCGCGCGCCTGGCCGAGACCCGCGGGGTCGGGCTCGGTGATGTGGAACGAGTCGGAGCTGACGCCGTAGCCCGCGAGCTCGGCATAGATGGTTGCGCCGCGGTTCTGCGCGTGCACGCGTTCCTCGAGGACGAGCACTGCGGCGCCTTCGCCCATGACGAAGCCGTCGCGATTCCCGTCGAAGGGGCGGCTTGCTCCCGCTGGATCTTCGTTGCGGCGGGAGAGTGCTCGCATGGCGGCAAACCCGGCCACCGCCAGCGGCGTGACTCCGGCCTCGCTGCCGCCGCAGAGCATGACGTCGGCCCGGCCGAGCCGGATCGCGTCGTACCCGTCGCCGATCGCCATCGCAGACGCTGCGCAGGCCGTGCAAGGCGCCTTGAGCGGTCCTCGTGCGCCGAGCTCGATCGAGATCCAGCCCGCAGCCATGTTGGGCATGAAGGCCGTGACCAGGCTCGGACGGACTCGCGCCGATGCCGCACCGGCGCAGCATCGCGCGAGACTCTCGACGCCGCCCTGGGCGGTACCGATCGACGCGCCGACGCGATCTGGCTCGCTGGCGACGTCGAGTGCGGCGTCCGCCTCAGCCATTCGGGCGGCAGCGACGGCGAGTTGGGTGAAGCGATCGGTACGCCCCAGCGAGTGCCGGTCGAGCCATTGGCCAGGCTCGAAGTCGACCGCCTCACAAGCGATCCGCACGGTGTGGTCGTCCGTCGCAAACGCCGTGATCGGGGCACACGCCCCTTCGCCGGCGAGCAGACGACTCCACGTCGTCTCGACATCGGCGCCGAGCGGGGTCACGGCACCAAGGCCGGTGATCACGACTCGGCGTTCCAGCTCCCTCGAAACGGACATGCTCAACCGACGGTAACGCCCGCAGCAACGGCGGCGGGCCATGAACGGCGACCGGCTCCCGGGATCGCCGCCAATCCCGGGAGCCAGTGGTTCATCCGCTGGTCGCGTCAGTTCGTCAGGGCAGGCGCGACGAGGTCGTAGCCGACGCTCTTGCCCGTCATCCACGGGCTCTGCCCGGCGTAGCGGGGGTTGAGGTTCGTCTTCGAGGCGAGGCCGTAGTCGATGGTGACGCCGTGCAGGCTCTGGCCCTTGGAGACGCCGCCGCCCCAGAAGGCGTAGCCCTGGAGGTTGTCGCCTTCGATGTACTTCACGTCGAGACCGAGGGTGTTGGTGTCGCCCCAGCATTGGAGGGCGTTGCCGCCGGTCTGTTTGTGGGCGACGTCGGTTTCGTTGACGCACTTGAGGTAGAGGACGTTTCCGGTCGCTTTCGAGCCGGGGTCGTCGTTGCCGAACTCGACGCAGGCGCCGGTCGGGATGTCGTGTGCGTAGAAGGCGAAGCGGTTGTTGGTGAAGTTGCCGGCGGTCACGCCGTCCCAGAGGTTGGCGGCGTGGAGGCCGGTTCCCTTCTCGGCATGCGTGTCCCAGCGGAGGTTCTGGCCGACCTTCCAGATCGTTCCCTGGAAGTCGTCGTTGTTGACAGGGCCGCCGATGGCTCGAGCGGCGAAGCCGGTGCTGCCTGTGTCGTGGATCGAGAAGCCCCACCACAGGACGTTCTGCGAGCCGTACACGTAGATGCCCTGGCCACCGGTGTCGGCGGTGCTCGCGTCCCCACCGAAGATGTAGAGGTTCTGGGCGTTGTTCAGCCAGACGGCGGGAGCGTTTTTGCCGCTCGAGTTGACGAAGCTCACACCGGTGAGGTCGAGCTCGGCGGGAGATGAGAGCCGGTTCTTGATCACCGTCTCCCCGCTGACCGTGAAGTTGCCCGTCGCTTGGACGAGGTCACCCGGCTGCAGCTTCGAGATGGCCGACTTGAGCTGAGTGGCGTTGCTCACGCTGACCGTTCGCGTGGGCGTGAACGACGGTCGGGTGTGTGTGTAGGAGATCGCCTGGTCGTAGGTCTCGCCGAGGTTCGGCTGCGCGTGGGCGCGTGTGAGGAGAGCGGATGAACCTGCGAACAAGAGCATGAGAAGCATGACGGCGGTGATTTGTGTACGCATGCATCGAAGGTCGGAGCGATTCGCGGCCTCCTTGACCGCCTGCGTGCCTGCGGTTCGGCAACTTCGCTTTGCCCCTGCTGTCACAAGATGCGCTGCAAACCGGCGTGCCGATGGCAAGCCACCCGCTGCACTTCCGGTGCTGCAGGCTGCGCTCTCAAGGGAGGCGAATATCCCTCGAACGAGTTATTCCCGGGCGCCGTGACGCGCGGCAGCACATCGAATCGGTCTTGGAGGCTGCCGCAGACGGCGGAGGAGCGTAGTTGTCCGCACGGGGATGCGCGCTGCCCCCGATGACCTCTGGCGAGGCGCGGGCGATGCTGCGGCCAGATTCAGATGAGCCTGACGGCAACAGCTCGCGCGATTCCCGGAACGCTCCGCCAGGAGATCGTGATCGAGGGCAAGCACCGTCTGATCACCGACCAGCCGGAGGAGCTCGGCGGCGAGGGCAGTGGCCCGTCGCCACATGAGCTGTTCCCGGCCGCGCTCGCAGCCTGCACAACCGTCACGCTCGTGCAGTACGGCCGCACCAAGGGGTGGGAGCTCGGCGACGTGGAGGTCGACGTCGAGTACGACAATCACTCCGTCCCTCGCCGGGTCGAGATACTGATCCGGCTCGGCGGCGAGCTCAGCGACGAACAACTCCAGCGGTTGGAGAAGGTGGCGCGCGCGTGTCCGCTGCGGCGCTCTGTCGAGACCGGGTACGCGTTCAGCGAGCGGATCGAGGCTCCGCTGAGCGGAGGCGTCTCGTGAGCAGGAAGCGGATCGTCATCCTCGGTGGCGGTACCGGCGGCACGATGACGGCGAATCGTCTGCGACGGCGGTTCGGCCTCGACGAGGCCGAGATTCGCGTCGTCGACCGCGACGACCGGCACATCTATCAACCCGGGCTGCTCTTCGTCCCCTTCGGGCTCTCGTCGCTCGACGACCTCGAGCGGCCTCGCCGGCGCCAGCTCCGGCCGGACATCCTGTTCCACGAGGCCGAGGTGGAGCGGGTCGCGCTCGACCGCAACGAGGTCGTGCTCCTCGACGGCGGAGGTCCTTCCGTACGACGTGCTCGTGGTCGCCTCCGGCGCGCGCCTGCAGCCGGAAGAGACCGACGGCCTGACCGGACCGGGCTGGAACGAGCGCGTCTTCACCTTCTACACGCCGGAGGGAGCTGAGGCGCTCCGCGGCGCGCTCGATCGCTTCGAGGGCGGCCGGCTGCTGGTGAATCTTGTCGACATGCCGATCAAGTGCCCGGTCGCGCCGCTCGAGTTCGCCTTCCTCGCCGACTGGCACCTGCGCGAGCGAGGGATACGTGACCGCACCGAACTCGTCTATTCGACGCCGCTCGACAGTGCGTTCACGAAGGCCACCTGCGCGGAGCACCTCTCGCACCTGCTCGACGAGAAGGAAATCGAGCTCGTGACGGAGTTCAGCGCGGGCGAGGTCGACGGCGTCGGCGGAACGCTGACGTCGTTCGACGGCCGAGCGCTCGACTTCGACCTGCTGGTGACGGTGCCGTTACACGGCGGCGCCACGTATCTCGAACGCACACCGGAGCTCGCCGACGCGCTCGGCTTCGTGGGAACCGACAAGGCGACGCTGCAGACGACGGTCAAGGAGAACGTGTTCGCGCTCGGTGACGCCACCGACCTGCCGACCTCGAAGGCCGGCTCGGTGACGCACTTCGAGGCCGAGATCCTCGCCGAGAACGTCGCCCGCTACTTCGCCGGCCAGGAGCTCGAACAGGGCTTCGACGGACACGCGAACTGCTTCATCGAAACCGGATTCCACAAGGCGCTACTGATCGACTTCAACTACGAGATCGAGCCGCTACCCGGCCACTTCCCCACGGTGTTCGGGCTGCCGTTGCTCCGTGAGTCGCGGCTCAACCACCTCGGCAAGCTCGCGTTCCAGTGGGCCTACTGGCACGCACTGCTGCCCGGCCGAGAGATCCCCGGGATCGGGCCCGCGATGCCCACCCGCGGCAAGAAAGGCCTTCCCGTCCACGCCTGAGAGGAGCACGAGATGACAACGACCCTGATCGCCGACGCGCCGGTCGACGTCGACGCGGAAGGCTTCCTCACCGATCCGAGCCAGTGGAACGAGCAGATCGCCGATGCGATCGCAGCTCAGAACGGAATCGGGGTGCTGACTGACCGGCACTGGCTCGTCATCCGCTTCATGCGAGACAAGTACCTGCAGACCGGCACGGCGCCATCGATCCGCTCGCTCGGCAAGGAGTCAGGCGTCCCGATCAAGGAGCTCTACGAGCTCTTCCCCAAGGGGCCCGCCAAGCTCGCCGCCAAGATCGGCGGCATCCCGAAGCCCAAAGGCTGCATCTAGGAGGAAGACGATGACCGAACTGCTCGAACACACCGAGCCTCTCGCCGGCGAGCCGGCGACGATCGAGAAAATCGCGATCGTCGTCTCCAAGGGCTCGCTCGAGGGCATCTATCCGGCCCTGATCATGGCCAACGGCGCCCGCATGGAAGGCATCGAGGCCGACCTCTTCTTCACCTTCTTCGGGCTCGACGCGATCCGCAAGGACCGCTACGAGCACATCAAGGTCGCCACCGTCGGCAATCCCGGCATGCACATGCCCACGTGGGTCGGTGCGATTCCCGGCTTCTCCGCGCTGGCCACCAGGATGATGAAGCGGCAGATGGAGAAGATCGACATCCCGCCGATTCCGGAGTTCATCGAGCTCGTCCACGACTCCGGCGTCCACCTTTACGCCTGTAAGGCGACGGTCGACATGTTCGGGCTGACGATGGACGACTTCGTCCCCCAGGTCGAGGAGATCATCAGCGTGGGCGAGTTCTACGAAAAGGCCGCCACGGGCCAGATCATCTTCACCTAGCCGTCGCGTCATCCCGCCCGCGCTAGCTGTAGGGCGGGTGCAGCGGGAGGAGGACGGGCGCTCGCGGTTTCTGGGTGAAGTCGAAGTCGTCGGCGAGGTTGCCGAGGATCCGTTTGTTCTCGCGGACGTCGGGTCGGGAGTCAGGCCGCCCGTCGGTCTTGGGGTTCAGTCGCGCTCCGCCCAGGAAGTCGTCTTCGATGAACTTGAGGTAGGCGTCGAAGCTGAGGATCTGGTGGTCGACGTAGCCCGTCCTGGCGTACGGGCTGATCACGAGGGCAGGTACCCGTAGTCCGTATCCCTCTCCGTCGACGACGGGCGGCTTGACGTGGTCGTAGAAGCCGCCCCAGTCGTCCCAGGCGAGGAAGATCGCGGTCGAGCTCCAGTCGGGGCCGCGCATGATCGTGTTGATCAAGCGTGTGACATAGGTCTGGCCGGCGGTGACGAGTCCGGGTGGGTGCTCGCTCACCGCTTGCGACGGCGTGAGCCAGGACACCGCCGGAAGTCTTCCCTTCCGCGCTGCGCTGTAGAAGTCGCGGAGCGGAGCGACGTTGTTCACCTGGTGATCGTGTTGCACCGTGTCGAACTGAGGCAGCGGGTTCCAGATGCTGGGCGTGCCGGCGCGCTGCTTCACCCGCGGGCAGGCCATCTGGTTGTCGTCGCAGTCGGGCTGGCTGCCGTTGGCGACGTAGTAGCGCCAGCTGACTCGGTACCGGTGCAGGAGATAGGTCAGGTCGGTCCACGGATAGTCCACCGGCTTGCCGTGCCCGGTGGCTCCGAGCTTCCCCGTTAGCGCGGACTTGCAGCTCATCGGGTCGCCGTGCTTCGAGCAGCGCGCAGACCAGCCCGAGACGATGGACAGGCGGGCGGCGAGGCTCCAGGAGTTCACGGACTCGAACATGCGGTCCTGGAGTACGAAGTTGCGCGCGTAGGCCCAGTAGTTCGGGATCTCGCGCGAGTCGTGATAGCCCATCACGTCCGGCTTCGAGGGTGTCGCGCAGATTCCCGAATCCGAGTTCTGGCAGACGTGAAACCGGCCGAGACGTGCCCGCGCCTGGAATCCGTTCATCTTGCCGCCATTCATGTCGCGGATCGCGTCCGCGGTGGTGTGAGGGCCGCCCGCGTTGCGATTCGCCGTGTCGTGGTACGGCTTGACACAGACCTTTGTCTTCGGATCGGGGTTGCAGGGGACCGTGCCCGGATTGCCGGCGAGCCCCGGGATCCCAGCGGCGCCCGGATACGTGCCGAAGTACGAGTCGAAGGAGCGGTTCTCCTGCATGATGATCACGACGTGGCGGATCTTGTGGATTCCGCTGCGAGCGTGTGACGCGGCCGCGAGCCGGCGGTCGCGCGCGGCATGTCGATGTGTGGGCATCGCTTCCCAGGCGAGCAGTACCACTGCAACAACCAGGAGCCCTGTGAGCGCAAGCCGCTTCAAGCGTGCACAGGGTAGTCGCGCGATCGACCCGTACGATGCAAGGGATGGTGGAGCGCAAGGTCGCAACCGTCCTGTTCGCGGATCTCGTCGACTCGACAGGCCTCGTGTCGAGCGCGGACCCCGAGGTCGTTCGCCAGCGTGTGAACCGTTATTTCGAGGCTGTGTCGGGGCGGATCGAGGCGCACGGGGGCACGGTCGAGAAGTTCGCGGGCGACGCGGTGATGGCGGCGTTCGGCGTGCCGCTCACACATGAGGACGACGCCGAGCGTGCCGTTCGCGCGGCTCTGGAGATCGTTCGGGTGGTCGAGGAGTTGGGTCTCGCCGTGCGGATCGGAATCGAGTCGGGGGAGATCGTCATCGAGGGCGGCGACTCCACCTTCGCGACGGGCGAGGCGGTCAACCTGGCCGCGCGCCTGCAGCAAGGGGCACAGCCCGGGGAGATCCTCATCGGCAGTGCGGCCCGCCGGCTCGCGGCGAGCGCGGTCGAGGTCGACGACGCAGGCCCGCTCGAGATCAAGGGGCGCGCAGAGCCGCTGTGGACCTGGCGCGCGCTGCGTGCCACGGACCCGATGCGCAGCCTCGCGACGCCGTTCGTCGGTCGCGAGCCGGAGCTCGAGATGCTGGAGAACTCCCTGTCCCGAGCAGTCCGCGACCGACGTCCCCAACTGGTGACGATTTTCGGCGAGCCGGGCCTCGGCAAGACGCGGCTCGTCAGCGAGTTCACCGCAGGCGCCGAGCGCGTGACGACGCTCTCCGGCCGCACGCTTCCGTACGGCGAAGGGGTGACCTACTGGCCGCTCGCGTCGATGATCAAGGCGAGCGCCGGAATCACCGACGACGACCCGGCGAACGAGGCGTTCGAGAAGCTGCGCGTGTCGTGCGAGAGCGAGGCTGTCGCCGACCTGCTCGCGGTCGCGCTGGGCGTGCTCGGCGCCGCGGAGGGGGAGCGGACACCAGAACAGCTGAAGTGGGCCGCGTTGCGTTGGTGCGAGCAGCTGGCGGATGCGCAGCCGCTCGTGCTCGTCTTCGAGGACATCCACTGGGCCGAGGAGCCGCTGCTCGACCTGATCGAGCACCTCGCCCGCTCGCTCCGAGCTGCTCCCGTGCTGATCGTGGCGCTGGCTCGGCCCGAGCTGCTCGACAGCCGTCCCTCCTGGGGTGGCGGCATCCGCAGCGCGAGCGCGATCGACCTCGCTCCCCTCGGCGGCAGCGAGAGCGAGGAGCTGGCCGACGCGCTGCTGAGCCGCGGCGAGGTCGCTGCGGCACAGCGTGGGCTCGTGCTCGAGCGGGCGGAGGGCAACCCGCTCTTCCTCGAGGAGATCGCCCATGCGCTGCGCGACGGGCGAGGCATCGAGGGCATTCCGGACACTGTGCAGGCGCTGATCGCCGCGCGGATCGACGGGCTCGACGCGGGCGAGAAGCAGCTCTTGCAGAGCGCCGCGCTCGTGGGTCGCGTCGCCTGGCAGGGCGCGCTCGAATCGCTCGCCCCGGAGCTCGAGGTTGCCGAGCTCCTCGACCTGCTCGTGGGGCGTGAGTTCCTCGTCCGCGAGGAGCTGTCGACGATCTCGGGCGACGCCGCCTTCCGCTTCAAGCACGGGCTGATCCGAGACGTCGCGTACGGCGGGATGAGCAAGGCGCGGCGCGCGGAGGAGCACCAGGCCTTCGCCGCCTGGGTCGAGAAGCGCGCGCGAGACGAGCTCGCCGAGATCCGCGCTCACCACCTCGACCAGGCGGCCGCGCTGCTCGCCGAACTCGACGGCGCCGTCCCCGAAGACCTCGCGCACTCTGCCGCCGACGCGCTCGAGGAAGCCGGGCGGCGTGCCCTGCGCCGCGGAGCTCTGCGGGTCGCCCGGCGCATCTTGCTGCGAGCGGTCGAGCTCGAGCCGACTCCGGAGCGGCGGTACCTCGCCGCCCACGCCGCCTGGCGCCTCGCAGATGTGCCCACACTCGGCGAAGAAGCCGAGGAAGTGCTCGCAGAAGCGCGTGCCGCCGAACGGAGGGACGTCCAGGGCCGTGCGCTCGTGCTGCTCGCGGACCTCGCTCTGCACTCGATGGGTGATGTCGCGCGGGCGCATGACCTCGCCGACGAGGCGCTCGCGATCCTGCCCGACGACGAGCTGGCCGGCCTCTACGACGCTCACGCCCTGATCACGACGATCTACTGGTGGCTCGGCAACGGCGACGGGGCCACCCGCCACGCCGAGCAGATGATCGACCTGGCGCACCGGGCGGGCCGGCCCGAACTCGAGAGCCTCGCCTGCACGCAACTGTCCGCCATCGCCGGTGTCCGCGGCGATGCTGCCGGCGCCGCCGTCCTGCTGGAGCAGGCGAAGTCGCTCGCCGAAACGAGCGGAAGTCGGGAGGCAATGGGCTACGCGCTCGCCGTCGAGGGAAGGCGCTCTGCAGAAGCTGAAGCCGCCGAGGCCGAGCAGTACCTACGACAGGCTCTGGAGATCTTCGACGAGATCGGCGCCGCCGGCCGCTATGGCTGGACGCTGTCGAATCTCGCCTTCGTCTACAAGCAGCGCTGCGATCTTCCGCTGGCGGAGAAGACCTTCCGCGAGGCCGTGAGCCGGCTCCGGAGGACGCACGAGCAGGGATTCCTGGTCGAGGCCGAGCGCGGGCTGGCCGAGGTCTTCGTGGAGCAGGGCAAGATCGACGACGCCGACCGGCTGATCACGGAAGCCGAGCAGAGAGTCGGGCGCGGGGACGTCTGGACACGCGCTTCGCTCCTGCACGCGCGCGGCCTTGTTCTGGCGGCGCAGGGTCGTACCGATGAAGCGGACGCCGCGTTCGTCGCCGCCCTCGAAGTCATCGAGCCGACGATGTACGAGATCCTGACGCGCGAGATTCGCGGGTCGCTCGAGTCGCTCCACTCGGACCGACTCAGGAGCGGCGGCTTGCGAGCCCACTGAACGGCGGAGTCTGCAGGGTGTCGAGACTCTGGAAGAAGTTCTCTTTCTGCTGGCCTAGCTGCACGACCGCATAGAACTTCCCCGGTCGATGCGGGAGCGGCACCCAGAGAGGGGGTGGGGTAGCGTCGACCGTCCCGGTGGGAGGCGTGATGTGGAGCGCCTTCGACTCGTAGAGCCGCTTCCCGCCGGCGCGCGGGAAGAGCTCCGACCTGAGATCGAGGCGCTTGCCTTCGTAGCCGGTGATCGCCGCACGGACGAGAAGCAGCTCACCGGGCTGGGCGAGCGCGCGTTGCGTGTAGGGCTTGGTCGGGGTGCCCATGAGGTTGAGCCACCTCTCACGAGTGGCGGGCTGGATTCTCAACTGCGAGAGCTTGACGGACTGCGTCGGCGCCTTGCCGCTCGGTTTGAGGTTCGGGTCGAGCACGAAGAGGAGGCCGACGACGCCCGACACCAGCGCGACGATCGTCCCGGCGATGGTGAGCACCCCGCTGGGTCTGGGCCACCTCGACCGGGCAGCCTCCGGCTCAGCGGCCAAGCTTCACCGTTTGCCGAGGGGACGTGAAGACCTCGCCGCCGGCGGTTCTCGCGACGAGGGCGAACCAGCACTTGCCTCGCTTGGCCCGCTTTGACAGCTTCACTGTCAGCGGATGCGTGCCCGCGGGGAGGATGCTCGTACGGTCGCCCCAGGTCCGCAGCCGTCGTCCGACCCGAGCATGGGTGCGAATCGGCTTGTTGCTCGCGATTCGCGCAGTGACGAGCCATCGCCCGGCGGCCCGCCCTGCAGCCAGCTTGACGATGCGTACGCTGAGCTTCGGTGGTGGGGGCGTGGCGGGCGCGAAGCTCGCCTTGACCGACGTCGTCGGTCCGGCGTTGAAGTGGCAGGTCGGGTTGCTGGCGCAGACGCCGATCCAGTGGTCGAAGCGCGAGCCCGTCGCCGGTTCTGCTTGCAGGGTGACGGCCGCGCCGAACGCAAAATCCTTGCGGCAGCCGTCGCCGGTCCCGCAGTTGAACCCGGAACCCGTGATCGTCCCATTGCCGGTTCCCGTCTCGGACACTCGGACTGTCGCGCTGACGTCGAACGGCCGGTCCGGAACGATCCCGTTGAAGCCAACGCCCGCGATCCGATTCTGGGGGAGCGTGCTGCATTGGGATGCGTTGCTGGGGACGGATTCACAACTGAACGCCCACTCGATCGTGTCGCTGGCGTCATTCGGCGAAGCGGTGAACGTGATCGGGGTCCTGGCGGGAAGCAGCCCGGTCTCACATTGCGTCGTGAGCAACGGGTCGCCGACGCACTCTTGCTGAACACCGTTCTCGGACCATGTCAGCTTTCCCGGCCCGGCCACGGGTACCAGGATCCTGACCGGGTCGTAGAGGGCGAAGACGGACACGGAGGGGTCGTCGCCGGTGAGGGAGAGCCGGCAGGGGTTGACGCCGTTCGGGCACTCTGCCGCCGTCCAGCCGTAGAAGTGAGAGTCCGCGTCGCTCGCGTCGGCCGTCAACGTGACGGTTGTCGGAGCCGAGTAACGGAAGTCACAGACGACGAACCCGCTGTCGCAGGTGTCGTTTCCATCGAGGTCTGACGTCACGTTGACAACCGCCCCGTTGGGACCTGCGAGCACCTGAAGAGTCACATCGGTCGCGGTAACCCGGTTGCTTCGCCCTTGGGCCCCGGTCACGACGAGGAGCGCCACACCGACCACCACGCACGCCGTCAAGCTACGGCGTAGCCGTATCCCCGCTGCCGCAGTCGCGATTCTCCCTCGAGAGCTCGCCACTGTGCTGTCCTTCCTCGGCGTTCGCGACTGATTGTCCCACTACGACGCGTTAGTGGCAAGGCCGGCTTCTGGCAGGCTGGGAGCGTGAGCCGTTACGACCGGATTGGGATCGCGGACGGTCACAGCGACCTGCTGCAAGAGCTCGTCTTCGCGGAGCAACGAGGCGAAGCGAATCCGTTTCGGGCGCGCTGGCTCGAGCAGCTGCAGGAGGGTGGGGTCGCGCTCCAGGTTTGCGCGGTCTACGAGTCGCCGCAGTCGGATCCCGGTGACGCGCTCCGCCACGTCTTCCGGCAGATCGCAAACTTCCACACGGCGGTGGAGTCCAATCCCGAGGTCTTCACCGTCGCAGGCCGGCGCGACCTCGCGCGGGTCGGCGGCGGCGGTCTCGGTCTGCTGCTGGCGATCGAAGGCGTGTCGTCGTTCGGCGACGAACTGTGGCCGCTCGACCTCGTGGCGAAACTCGGCGTCCGGGTGCTCGCCCCGACCTGGAACGAGCAGAACTCCTTCGCGCACGGGTGCGACCACGACGAGGGATTGACCAGGCTCGGCGAGCGGCTGATCGACCGCCTGCCGGCCCTCGGGATGGTCGTCGATCTCGCGCACGCCTCGCCGCGGACCGTGGCCGACGTCCTCGACCGCTCCCCGCACGGCGCCGTCTTCGTCAGCCACGCTTCGTGCCGGGCGATCTACGACCACCGCCGGAACCTCAGCGACGCGCAGTTGACCGCGCTCGCCGAGCACGGAGGCGTCGTCTGTCTGATGCCGCATCCACTGGTGGTCGATCCCACCCGGCCGACGATCGACCGGTTCATCGACCACATCGACCACGCGGTCTCCGTGATCGGAATCGATCGAGTCGGGCTCGGCGGCGACTTCCTCCAGCAGATCGCACGCGTGACGGGCGACGGGCCCCAGACCTTCGAGGGCATCTCGATCGACGCGACACTCGAACGGCTCGAGGGGCCGCGCGACTATCCCCGGCTGCTGGAGGCTCTTGGCGCCCGCGGCTACTCGGGAGAAGAGGTCGAGGCGGTCGCGGGCGGCAATCTCCTCCGCTTCCTCGCGGCAAGCCCACTCCCGTAGCCTTCAGGCGGTGACGCAGGCGCGGCAGGGCGACGAGGCGGCGGATCTCGAGGCGCTGCTCGGGAATCTCGGCAGCGACGTCGTCGAGGTGGTCGCGGCGCCGCGTGGCCTCGCGGTCGCCGTCGGCGAGCCGGTGATCTACGACGAGGGCGAGCCGTCGGCGCTCGCTCCCGGCGTGGTCGTGCTCGCGGTCGCCGTTCGACCGGGAACGCCGCAGGCGGTGAAGTTGCTGCTCGACGCCGAACGGGCGGAGGTCAGCGCCGTCATCTTCAAGCGCGGATCCGATCCCGCGGGCCTGAGTCAGGCGGCTGCGTCCGCCGGTGTCGCTGTTCTCTCCGTGCCCGAGGAGATGACCTGGACCCAGCTCCACGGGTTCCTCCTCCACGCGCGCCGGTTCTCGCCGCAGGTCGACGGCAGCGACGGGATCGCGGGGGTGCCGATCGGGGATCTGTTCGCGCTGGCGAACGCGATCGCAGGAATGGTGGGAGGCGCGGTCACGATCGAGGACGGGGCGCGCCGGGTGCTCGCGTTCTCGACGCTCGGCGACCAGGCGATCGACGCCGCGCGCCGGCGGTCGATCCTCGGCCGGCAGGTACCGGACTCGCCCGGTATGCGGAAGCTGTACCGGCGCGTGCTGGAAACCGAAGGCGTGATGACCGCCGACCACGACACGCTGCGCGAGATCCTCGAGGGCGGGCTCGAAGAGGTGGAGGACCTCGATCCTCGCTCGGCGGTCGCGATCCGCGCGGGCGGGCGGATGATCGGGTCGATCTGGGTCGACCATCCGATCGTTCCGCTGGGCGAGGAGGCCGTGCGTGCCCTGACGGAGGCGGCGCGGATCGCCGCACCGCACCTGATTCAGGCGCGGGCCGCGCGCGACGTCGATCGTCGGATGCGCGGCGAGATGCTCCTCGCCGTCCTCGAAGGACGGGCCACGGCCGAGGAGAATGCGACGCGGCTCGGGTTCGCGGTCGGCGCACACTTCACGGTGCTCGCGTTCTCTGCTGCGGCGGGTGAGGAGATCGACCAGTTCGAGCGTGAACGGCTCGTCGACCTCGTCGGCGTGTACTGCGAGGCGCTGCACGGCCCGAGCGCGGCCATCGCGATCGGCGAGAACGTCTACTCGCTCCTGCAGGTGGACGACGGGTCCGAGAGCGAGCGCGTGCTCCGCGTCGCGCGGGAGACGCAGGGCCATGCAGCGGCGAGAGTCGGCGGCATCCTCGCCGCGGTCAGCTCGACCGTCGACGGCCTCAGAGAGGTGGCTGCCGCGAGACGGGAGGCCGAGCGGGTGCTCGAAGTGCTCCGTTCCGGTCGCGTCCCGCAGACGCTGGCGACCATCGAGGACGTCCGCAGCCAGGTCGTCCTGCTGGAGCTGAAGGAGCTCACGCTCGAACATCCGAGCGTGCTGCGCGGCAAGCTGACGACGGTTCTCGAGCACGACGCCGAGCACGGGAGCCAGTACGCGCTGACCCTGCGCGCGTACCTCGGCGCGATGGGTGACGTCGTCGGGGCGGCAGCGGGGATCTCGGTGCACCCGAACACGTTCCGCTACCGGCTGCGACGGCTTCGCGAGCTGTTCGACATCGATCTGAAGAACCCGGAAGAGCGCCTCGTGCTCGAGCTGCAGCTACGGCTTCTGGGCGACGCTCTTTGAGACGGGCCGCTCGGTCGTGAGTGAGGTCGTCAGCCCGTCGAGGATCTCCGGGATCGGCGTCACACCGAGACCCGGACCCTGCGGAACGTCGAGCCGGCCGTCACGGAGGACGAACGGCTCGGTGATGTCCTGCGCGTAGTAGCGACCCGAGGCAGAGGTGTCTCCGGGCAGCGTGAAGTTGGGCAGAGCCGCGAGCGCGACGTTGGCCGCGCGACCGAGCCCCGTTTCGAGCATGCCGCCGCACCAGACCGGTACGCGGCGCGCCTCGCAGAGGTCGTGGATGCGGCGCGCCTCGAGATAGCCGCCGACCCGGCCGGCCTTGATGTTGACGATGCGGCAGGCGCCGAGCGCGATTGCATCCTCGGCCGATCGAGCCGAGGTGATCGACTCGTCGAGGCAGATCGGCGTCTGGAGGAGGCGCGCCAGCTCGGCATGCCCGCGGACGTCGTCCTCGGCGAGCGGCTGCTCGATCAGGAGCAGATCGAACTCGTCGAGCTTCGCCAGCTGCGGAGCATCGGCCAGGGTGTAGGCGGTGTTGGCGTCGACCTGCAGGAGGATCTCCGGGAAGCGCTCGCGAACCGCGCCGACAGCCTCGACGTCGTGCCCGGGCTCGATCTTGAGCTTGATGCGGCGGTAGCCCTCCGCGAGATAGCCGCCGACGACGTCGACGAGCTCGGCCGGATCCTCGTGGATGCCGACCGAGACGCCGCAGTCGACGGCGGTACGCACGGCTCCGAGGTGTTCGGCCAGCGAGACGCCGGTGACCCGGAGCTCGGCGTCGAGAACGGCCATCTCGAGTGCCGCCTTCGCCATCGGATGACCGTGGAACGGCCGGAGGATCGCCGCGACCTGGTCCGCGGCGGCGTCGCCGGCCTCGAAGAGACGCGGCAGCAGATGGCGGCGGAGGACGTCCTCGGCGCCGTCGGTGTATTCCGCGGAGTAGAGCGGCCGGGACATGGCGACGCACTCCCCCCAGCCTTCGGTCTCGGCGCCGACGACGCGGACGAGGAGGATATCGCGCTGCTGCTCGACTCCGAACGACACCCGGAACGGCGAGATCATGGGAATGCTGATGCGGCGGAGGTCGACCGCTTCGATCTTCATCGCGTCAGGAGAAGCCAGCCGTCACGCGTGATCGTGTCGCCGCGGTACCCGTCTGCAACGGCTCCGCCGATCGCCACACGAACGGCTTCGCGCCAGGCATCCGCCTGCCGCGGATCGCTTCGTCGCAGCTCGACGATGTCGTCGGGGATCCAGACGAGAAGCGTCTCGGCGCCGGACGGCGCGGCGAGTGGAGCGCCGTCGGAGCCGGGGGCGACGATGACCGCCCCGGGCCGCAGCTCGGATTCGAGCGGCGGCTGGTCGGCGGCCGCGACCGCGCGAGGGGAGGCGAGCTCCCAGTGCAGCAGCACGCGGTCGCTCGCGCCGGCGCCGTTGACCCCGTCGAGCAGAGGCCCGTAGAAGTCGGGGTAGTAGCCGACGACGCTCGCGCCGAGCTTGCACAGGTTGAAGTAGAGGTTGCGGCGCACGAGCGGATCCGCCGTCCAGCGCACGCTCGCCGCACCGTGCGCGAGCGCCCAGGAGCGCTGGAACTGTTTGAGGGCGAATCCGAGCGACCTGTTCTGCAAGTGTGGGTCGACGCCCGTGATGTGCGAGTGCAGGTGGAGCTCGTCTCCGTCCTGACCGAAGAAGCCGATCGAGACGCCGACGAGCTCGGCCCCGTCGAAGGCGCCGGCGACGAAGTTGCCGGCATGGGAGAGCGCCCGGAGCAGCGTGGGCGGTGCCTTCGCGTCGTCGTCGCTCCAGATGCGGTCGATGAGGCGCGAGGCTGCCTCGAACTCGGCGACTGCGTCGAGCAGGCGGATCTCGACCCCGGCCCGGTCCGCGGCCGACTGCGCCGTCGCGGCCGCGCCTGCGGCGAGCTCGGACGAGAGCTTGCTCGTTTCGGTCTGCAGATCCGTCACGGAGCTTGATGGTTCCATGCGCGTCGTTCCTGCGGCATGGTTGGTGCGGACAACACTTGCCGCTTGTCCTGGTTCGAAGGTCCGAAGGCTCCCCGTTCTGGGACCACGCAGAATGCACCGCAGTGCCGCTGCAGACATCTCCCGCGCTGGTCGACACGCTCCGCCGGCGCTTGCCCGGGATGGTCGAGGCCCTCGAAGCGCTCGTGAGTGCCGAGTCTCCGAGTGCCGACCTGGAGGCCTGCGCCTCGTGCGCGTCCGTCGCCGACGGGCTCGCCCGCGAGATCGTCGGTCGAGCGGCCGAGCGGGTGCTCGTCGGCGGTCGCACGCACCTGCGCTGGCGGTTCGGCGGCGACACGCGCGTCCTGCTCGTCGGTCACCTGGACACGGTCTGGCCGCTCGGGACGGTCGCGCGCTGGCCGTTCGGCGTGCGCGACGACCGGGCTTCCGGACCCGGCGCGTTCGACATGAAGGCCGGCGTCGTCCAGTTGCTCTTCGCCCTGGCGCTGGTCGGCGAGCACCGCGACCTCGACGGCGTGACCGTCGTGCTGACGACAGACGAGGAGATCGGCTCGCCCACCTCGCGTGCACTTCTGGCCGAGGAGGCGACGGGAGCACGCGCCGTCCTCATCCCGGAACCGAGCTTCGACGGCGCGCTGAAGACGGAGCGCAAGGGCGTGGCGCTGTACCGACTCGAGGCCGTCGGACGCGCGGCTCATGCAGGGCTGGATCCGGAACAGGGCGTCAACGCGGCCCTGGAGATCGCGCGGCAGGTGCTCGAGCTTTCCGAGCTCGCCGAGCCTTCCGCGGGAAACGACGGTCACCCCGAGCCTCGTCTCCGCGGGAACCGCGGCGAACACCGTTCCCGCCGCCGCGGTCGCGCACTTCGACGTGCGCTTCGCCACCCGCGAGGAGGGTGAACGGATCGCCGCTGCTTTCGCCACCGTTCGTCCCTGTGTTCCCGGCGCGACCGTGAGCGTGGAGCAGGAGACGTTCGTGCCGCCGCTCGAACGGAGCTCCTCCGGGGAGCTGTTCGAGCTGGCGAAGCGCCTTCACGGCGAGCTCGGCCTGCCTCCTCTGCGCGAGGCCTCCGTCGGGGGCGGTTCCGACGGCAATCACATCGCCGCGCTCGGCGTGCCGACCCTCGACGGGCTCGGCGCTGTCGGCGATCACGCCCATGGCGAAGGGGAGTTCGTTCTCGTGTCGGCGATGGCCGAGCGCGCGGCGTTGCTGGCTGCGCTCGTCTCGGAGCTGCTCTCGGCATGAGCCGACGGCGCGTTGTGCGTCAGGCCGAGCGAGGGCGCCGTTCTTGGGTGACTGGAACGAAGCGCTGCCCGGGGCAGGCAAGAGAGGCTATTGGCCGACCCCCGGAGGAGGAGGAGCCGACGTGAGCCGACGTCAGCGCAGCGAAGACCTGAACGACATCGCAGTTCCCGAGCAGCCGGCGCTCTCACCCGACGGGCAAGAGATCGTCTACGTCCTGCGGACGAGCGAGGCGGACGCCGACCGGAACGTCACCGCCCTGTGGCGAGTGGGCAGCAACGACGGCGACGCTCAGCAGCTCACGAGCGGCCCGGCCGACTCCTCGCCGGCGTGGAGCCCCGACGGATCCTCGGTCGCCTTCCTGCGCGCAGGTGACAGTCCCGCGCAGATCTGGCTCCTGCCCGCCAGGGGAGGCGAGCCACGATCCCTGACCGATCTGTCCCTCGGCGCCGGGCGGGCCGTCTGGAGCCCCGACGGCTCACGGATCGCCTTCGCCGCACCCGTCGACCTGCTCGCAACGCCGGGGGAGAGTGACGACGACCGGACTCGGCGCGGCCACGATCCCCTCGTCGCCGAGCGCCTCGACTACCAGGCCGACGGCGTAGGGGTCCGGCGCGGCGTCCGCCTGCATCTGCACGTCCTCGAGGTCGAGACCGGCCAGTGCCGCCAGGTGACGAGCGGCGACTGGGATGCCGGGGAGCCGGCCTGGTCGCCCGACGGGAAGCAGCTCGTCTTCGCGGCTGCGACGGCGCCGGACCGCGACCTCGTCTTCGCTGCGCCGGCGCACGTCGTCGCAGCGGACGGGATGAGCGATCCGCGGGTGGTCGCGTTCGCCGATTCGGCCGCCTTTGCCCTCTCCTGGACGCCGGACGGCGACGGGATCCTTGCCGTTGCGATGGACCCGGAGCGGGGGCCGTCCGCACATGCGCATCTCGTGCGCGTCCCGCTCGACGGCGGTGATCCGGTGGATCTCGCGGCGTCGCTCGACCTCAACGTGATGCCGGGCGGCCCTGGCTATCCGGGAGCCGTGCCTCAGGTGGCCGGCGACGGGAAGACCGTCGTGTTCTGCGTCCGAGACCGTGGCTGCACCCATCTCTACGCCGTCCCGCTCGAAGGCGGAGAGCCGCGCCCGCTCGTCTCGGAGCCGGGCAGCGTCGTCAGCGGAGCGTCGGTCGTCGGCTCACGGGTGGCGGTCGTGATGGCCACGCCGACGTCGTACGGGGAGGTCGCCGTCGTCGACCTGGCCGGCGGCGGGGCGGAGGTCCGCACCGGGCACGGCGGCGATCCCACGGAGATCGAGCTCTTCGCACGCGAGCCAGCGGGAATTCACGATCTCGGACGGCACGACGGTGGAGGGCTGGCTGGTGCGTGATCCCGAGGCGCCGACTCCGCAGCCGCTGCTGCTCGACATCCACGGCGGGCCGCACAACGCGTGGAACGGCGCCGCCGACTCCATCCACCTCTACCACCAGGAGCTCGCGGCGCGTGGCTGGGCGGTGCTGCTGCTCAATCCCCGTGGCAGCGACGGCTACGGCGAGGACTTCTACCGGGCGGCTCTCGAGGACTGGGGCGAGGCGGACGCCCGGGACTTCCTCGAGCCGATCGACGCTCTCGTCGCCGAAGGACTCGCCGATTCGGAGCGGCTGGCCGTCACGGGGTACAGCTACGGCGGGTACATGACCTGCTACCTGACGAGCCGCGACGAGCGGTTCGCCGCGGCGGTCGCGGGCGGCGTCGTCAGCGACCTCGTGAGCATGGGCGGAACGTCCGACGACGCCCACCTACTCGCGCGCTACGAGCTCGGCGGGGAATCGTGGGCGATCGGCGACCGCTACCAGGCGATGTCGCCTCTCTCCCGGGTGGAGAGGGTCGTCACGCCGACGCTCGTCTACCACGGCGAGGAGGACCGGAGATGTCCGGTCGGCCAGGCGCAGCAGTGGTACACGGCATTACGCGAGCGAGGCGTGCCGACGACGCTCGTCCTCTACCCCGACGAAGGGCACCTGTTCATCCTCGACGGTCGGCCGTCGCACCGCCGCGACTTCAACCGCCGCGTCACGGACTGGGTGGAGCAGCATGCCGGCGCCGGCGGCACGCGCCGGCCACCGCGGCTCGACGACGCGCACTGGCGCCGCCGCCTGGCCGTCCTGGCCGAACGCCACAAGGTACCGGGCGCGACGGTCGGCATCCTCCGCGTCGGCGAGGCTGGTGCGGACGAGACCTGTGTGGCCGCCTACGGCCTGCTCAACAAGGCGACCGGGGTCGAGACGACCGAGGACTCCGTCTTCCAGATCGGCTCGATGACGAAGGTCTGGACGGCGACGGTCGTGATGCAGCTCGTCGACGAGGGGAAGCTCGATCTCGACGCGCCGATCGTCGACGTGCTGCCCGAGCTGAAGCTCTCGGATCAGGACGTTGCCGCACGCCTCACCATGCGCCACCTGCTCACGCACACGAGCGGCATCGACGGCGACGTCTTCACCGACACGGGTCGCGGCGACGACTGCCTCGAGCGCTATGTCGCTCTACTGGCCGAGGCCGCACAGAACCACCCGCTCGAAGCCACCTGGTCGTACTGCAACTCCGGCTTCGTCCTCGCCGGTCGCGTGATCGAGAAGCTCACGGACGGCACGTGGGACGCCGCGATCAGGGAGCGGCTCGTCGGCCCGCTCGCGATGGAGCACACCGGCACCCTCCCCGAGGAGGCGCTCCTGCACCGCGCCGCAGTCGGGCACGTGAGCGAGGACGGCGCCGATCCCGAGCGAGCGCCGGCGTGGGGCCTCCCGCGCGCCCTCGGGCCGGCCGGTCTCGTGAACTCGACCGCAGCCGACGTGCTCGCCTTCGCCCGGATGCACCTGGCCGGCGGAGTCACACCCGACGGCACGCGGATCCTCAGCGAGAACGCCGTCTCGGCCATGACAGAGCACCAGGCGGACCTGCCCGACAAGTACACGCTCGGCGACTCGTGGGGGATCGGCTGGATCCGGTTCGGCTGGGACGGGCGGCGCCTGGTCGGCCACGACGGCAACACGATCGGCCAGGCCGCGTTCCTGCGCGTCCTGCCCGACGAAGGGCTCGCGGTCACGCTCCTGACGAACGGCGGCAACGCACGCGATCTCTACGAGGACCTCTACCGCGAGATCTTCGCCGAGCTCGCAAGCGTCGAGATGCCGCGTCCGCTCGAGCCGCCAAGCGAGCCGGTCCAGGTCGACGTCGGCCCGCGCCTCGGAACCTACGAGCGCGAAGGAGCCCGGCTGGAGGTGCTCGCGGGTGCGGACGGACCGGTGCTGCGCACGACCGTGACCGGCCCGATCGCCGCGCTCGTCGCCGAGCCGACCCACGAGTACCCGATGGTCGCGGTGGCCGAGGATCTGTTCGTCGTGCGCGATCCCGACTCCCGGACCTGGACCGCGATGACCTTCTACGACCTGCCGACCGGGGAGTCGTACCTCCATTTCGGGGTGCGGGCGACGCCGAGGACTAACTGAAGTGCCTCTTGTCGCGTCTCACTAAGAACTTTCAGGACGTTTGTGCGAGATCACGATGCCCGTAGCCCGAGAGCGACCTAGTGTCGCCCGTACGACCGGCAAAGGGTCTCGGAGGGACTCCTGACCGGTGGGAACTGGATCTGACTAACCAAGTGGAGGACTGAGATGCGCAAGTTGCTAGCCGCTTTCCTGGCGGCATCCGCGGTAGCACTAATCCTCGTGGGCCTGGTGGCGGCAGCGACGGCGCCGGCCTCGAGGACATTGGCGTCCAGCGCGAGCCACAAGAGCGCTGCCGCCTCGAAGGGAACGGTCTCGATCGCCATCACAGGCGATCCAGGCAAGCTCGATCCGGAGCAGACGGCAGGAGCAGGGGCTCAGCAGGTCGCCGAGTTCAGCTACGACACGCTCGTGCACCAGCTGCCCGGCGGCAAGATCGTTTCGGGCCTCGCGAAGAAGTGGAAGGTGCTCTCGCAGACGAAGGTTCGCTTCACGCTTCATTCCGGGGTCACGTGCTCCGACGGGACGAAGCTGACCGCGTCGACGGTGAAGAAGAACTTCGACTACGTCGCCAACCAGTCGAACGCCTCGCCGCTGATGAACCTCTACGTCCCGCAGGACAGCACGACCGTCGCCAACAACAAGAAGCGGACGGTGACGGTCACGTTCCCGTCGGCGAACCCGTTCCCGGTCCAGGGGCTCGGCGCGGTGCACATCGTCTGCGCGAAGGGGCTCGCCAACAGAAACATGCTCCTCAACGGCGCCGACGGCTCTGGCCCGTACAAGCTGGTGAGCGCCTCTCCGGGCAGCAAGTACACGTTCACCCTGCGCAAGGGCTACGCGTGGGGCCCCAACGGCGCGACGAGCAAGGGGATGCCGGCGAAGGTCGTGCTGCAGGTGGTCACGAACGAGACGACCGCCGCGAACGAGCTCCTCACCGGCGAGGTGAACATCGCGACCGTCACCGGGCCCGACCGGACTCGGCTCGAGAAGGCCAAGCTCTTCAGGCGCGTCGTGGCCGCCCAGCCGGGAGAGATCTGGTTCAACGAGAAGAAGGGCCACCCGACGTCCAACGTCACCGTGCGGAAGGGAATCATCCAGGCGTTGCAGCTCGGGCAGTTCGGCAAGGTGTTCACCTCCGGGGACGGCGTCCCCATGAAGCAGCTGACCCTGAAGTCGTTCACGCCCTGCGCGGGGGACTCGGTCACCGGGAACCTGCCGAAGCACAACCTGGCGAGCGCGAAGAAGGCACTGTCGGGTCATCCCAGCCTGAAGCTCCTCTACGCGAACGACGGAGGACCGGGCTCGCCTGCCGCGATGGCGCTCGCACAGCAGCAGCTCGCTGCCGCGGGTGACAACAACGTGACACTCGACGGCACGACGTCGCCGAACCTGCTCGGCACGCTCTTCGGGAGCGGCGACTGGGATGTCGCGCTCGTACCGCTCGGGGTCAGCGCGCCCGCACAGCTCGTGCCGTTCCTCTCGGGGGCGACGCCGGCGGGTGGCGGAGTCAACTTCGCCTCGATCAACAACTCCGGATACGGGAACCAGGTCGCCCAGGCGCTGAAGGCGTCCGGTGCGACGGCCTGCACGCACTGGCTGGCCGCCGAGAAGGCGATCTTCAAGCACGGGGACCTCGCCCCGACGATGTGGAGCACGCTGCCGACCTTCGCCAAGGGCGTCAAGTTCGGCCTCGGCGATCAGGGCATCGCTCCCGCGACCCTGAGGGTGACGAAGAAGAAGTGACGTGACGGCCGCTCCGGCCTCGATCGAGACACGAAGGCGCTGGTGGGCGGATCGACCGCGATCCGCCTACTTCGCCCGTCGGCTCGTGCGGCTCGCCGTGTCGCTGTTGGTCCTGCTGACGCTCACGTTCGCAATGATCCACCTCGTCCCGGGCGACGCTGTGCGCTCTGCCCTGGGACTGACGGCCCCGGCGAAGCTGGTCCAGCAACGGCGTGCCCAGCTCGGTCTCGACAAGCCTCTCTATCAGCAGTACGGCGACTACGTCGACCGGGCCGTCCACGGCGACTTCGGGACGTCGCTCACGAGCGGCGAGCCCATAACCCAGATCGTGCGAACCCGACTCCCGACCACGCTCCGAATCGCCGGGATCGCGTTTCTGGTCGCGGTGCTGGTCGGGGTACCGCTCGGCGTCCTGAGCGCGGCCCTCACGCGCGACGGGCGCAGGCGCTACAGCGAGCTGGCCTTCACGACGGCCACCGGCGCCTTCGCCTCGATCCCGTCCTTCCTGCTCGCCGTGGCCCTCATCTACCTGCTCGCGATCCGGTGGAGGTTCCTCCCCGCCGCCGGCGACTCAGGGCCGAAGTCCTACGTGCTGCCGATCGCCGCGCTCGCGATCGGCCCCGCGGCCGCGCTCGCGCGCATCGTGCGTGTCGAGGGCCTGAAGGTCCTCGAAGAGGACTACATCCGCACAGCCCGCGGCAAGCGGCTCCCCGGGCGGCTGATCTACCTCCGGCACGCCCTGCCGAACATGCTCACCGCGACGCTCACGATCGCGGGGCTGCTGCTCGGCGGCCTGATCGCCGGCACGGTGCTGATCGAGAGCGTGTTCGCGTTTCCCGGCCTCGGCTCGACGCTCATCAACTCCGTGACCGCCAAGGACTACTCGTCGGTTCAGGCGGTGGCCCTCGTCTTCGGCTTCTTCATCCTGATCATCAACTTCGTGGTCGACATGCTGCTCGCCGTGATCAACCCGCAGTCGACGATCATCGAGCAGTGACCGGCCGCCGCCTCGCGCGCTGGCCTGACCTGTTCCGGTCACCCACCGGCGTTGCCGCCGCGCTGATCGTCGGCGGGTTCCTCGTGCTCGCGATCATCGCGCCGCCGCTGTGGTCGCACGCCGCGTCGAAGATCGACATCGCGGCGGTCTCACAGGGATCGACTGCCGCTCACCCGCTCGGCACCGACGTCCTCGGCCGCGACATCCTGCATCGCGTCCTCGTGGCCACCCGGTTGTCGGTTCTGCTGGCGGTCATCGCCAGCCTGCTGGGCGCCGGGGTCGGGATTCCCATCGGGGTCTTGCCGGCGCTCGTCGGACGTCGGCTCGGCCGGCTGCTGACGAGCGCGATCAGCCTCGCCGTCGCGTTCCCGACGCTGTTGCTCGCGATCTTCGTGGCCTCGATCGTAGGACTCGGAGTCCGCGGCGCGGTGATCGGGATCGCAGCGGCCGTCGCACCGTACTTCGCGCGTCTCAGCCAGACGCTCGCGGCCTCGGTGGTCGGCGCGGACTACATCGCCGCCGCCCGCGTGCTGGGCATCGGGCGGCTGAAGCTGACGGTCCGGCACGTCCTGCCGAATGTGGCGGAACCGTTGTTGCTGACGCTGATGCTGACGATGGGCGACGCACTCCTTGCCCTCGCCGGCCTCAGCTTCCTCGGCGTCGGCGTTCAGCCGCCCTCCTACGACTGGGGCGGCATGCTCACCGAGGGTCTAGGCCGGATCTACGTCACGCCGATCGTCGTCGTGGGGCCGGCGGTCGCGATCATCCTCGCCGCACTCGGGTTCAACCTGCTCGGCGAGACGCTCGCCCGGAGAGCGGCGAGGCGGGACGGGACGCTCCAGCGGCACCTGCCCGCGTCGCCTCTCGTCCCTCCGCCCGAGGGGCACGAGTCCCTCGCGCTGCCGGACGAGGACGGAAGGGAGACGGTGCTGGACGTCCGTGGCCTCACCGTGGCGTTCCCCGGCGGCTCGGTGCCCGTGCGCGACGTCTCGATCACCGTCGAGCCCGGCGAGATCGTGGGCATCGTCGGCGAGTCGGGATCCGGCAAGAGCCTGACTGCGATGGCGATCGCAGAGCTACTGCCCCCCAGAGCGCAGGCGACCTCCGAGCGACGGCTGCTCTTCGGCCGCGACCTTTCCTCGCTCGGCCAGGCGGGACGGCGCCGGCTGCTCGGGCGCTCGCTCGCGATCGTCTACCAGGATCCGATGGCGTCTCTCAACCCCGCGTTGCGAGTGGGTCGCCAGCTCGGCGAGGTCGCCGAGGTGCACGAAGGGCTCTCGCGCCGCGAGGCGAGGCGACGCAGCGTCGAGCGCCTGCGCTCGGTGCGGATCGGATCGCCCGAGCGGCGGGTCCGCAACTACCCGTTCGAGCTCTCGGGTGGGATGCGACAGCGAGTCATGATCGCGATGGGTCTGATGGGCACCCCTCAGCTGATCATCGCCGACGAGCCGACGACCGCCCTCGACGTCACCGTGCAGCAGCAGATCCTCAAGCTGCTGGACGACGTCGGCACCTCTACCGGGGTCGCGGCGATCCTCATCTCGCACGACATCGCCGTCGTCTCGCAGCTCTGCCAGCGGGTGCTGGTGATGTACGCGGGCCGGGTCGTCGAGGAGCTCGACGTCCCGACGCTGGTGCGCCAACCTGCCCATCCCTACACAGCGGCGCTACTGGCGTCGGTGCCGACGATGGAGTCCGACCGAGAGCGGCCGCTGGTCTCGATCCCCGGTCGGGCGTCCGGCCCGTTCGACCATTCGCCCGGCTGTCCGTTCGCACCGCGCTGCCCGGCCGCTTCGGAGCGCTGCAGCAGCGAGCTCCCGGTGTTGACGCCGCTCGCGAACGGTCACCGCGTCGCCTGCTGGCACCCGAACTCCGTCACGCCAGAGCACGGATTCGCTCGGGAGGCGGAGTCCATGCGGGAAGACGCACTCGCGTGACCGCGCTCGAGACGCGTGGCCTGACCGTCCGGTTCGGGCGCGGCCAGTCGGCACTCACGGCGGTCGACAGCGTCGACCTCGCGGTGCCCGAGCGGACGATCGTCGGTCTCGTCGGCGAGTCCGGATCGGGCAAGTCGACCCTCGCCCGGGCGATCGTCGGGCTTGTCCCGCTCGGGGGTGGGGAGGTCTTGCTCGACGGCGTCGCGGCGCGGCGCGGGCGCAACGGACATGTCTTCGGGCTGAATCGCCGCGTGCAGATGGTCTTCCAGGATCCATTCGCCTCCCTCAACCCGCGCATGACGGTGGGGGCGGCGATCGCCGAAGCCGCCGGCACCGGGCGGCGCGCGTCGCGCACGGTCCGCGCGAAGGAGGTGGAGGAGCTGCTCGAGCTCGTCCACCTGGACCCAGCCGTGACGCGCGAGCTGCCGAACCGTCTCTCGGGCGGGCAGCGCCAGCGGGTGGCGCTCGCGCGCGCGCTGGCCGTTCGGCCCGAGGTCCTGATCGCGGACGAGATCACGTCGGCGCTCGACGTCTCCGTGCAGAGCGCCGTCCTCAACCTGCTGCGGGACCTGCGCGCCCGGCTCGGAATCTCGATCCTCTTCGTCTCGCACAATCTGGCGACCGTCCGCTACGTGAGCGACGACCTGGCGGTGATGTACCTGGGGCGGTTGGTGGAGGCAGGCCCCGCGAGAGCGTTGGTCGCCGAGCCCCAGCATCCGTACACGCAGTCGCTGCTCACAGCCGTGCCGCGGCTCGGCGTCTCGATTCGCGACGTGGGGACGTCCACTCTCGATGCAGTGGAGCCGCCCGACCCGCGCCACCCGCCGAGCGGCTGCCACCTGCATCCCCGCTGTCGTGTGGGTCCGATGGTCGACCCGACGCGGCAGATCTGCAGCGAAGTCGACCCCCGTGAGGGTGCGGACGAGCGTCTGCACCGGGCGGCCTGTCACTTCGCACCTACGGCATCGGCCCTCAACGGCACCGCACAGTTCGAGCTGACCGAAAAGGAGGCACGTTGACCATGGCGACGACGACGGAAATGTCCGCGCTCCAGAAGACGCTCGAGGAGCTACGCGAGCGACACGGCGTGCCGGCGGCCTCGGTGGCCGTTCTCCGCGAGGACGAGGTCGACGCCGCGGCGTCCGGCGTCCTCAACCTCGCCACCGGCGTCGAGGCGACCACGGAGTCGCTGTTCCAGATCGGCTCGATCACGAAGGTCTGGACGGCGACGCTCGCAATGCAGCTCGTCGACGAGGGACGGCTGGAGCTCGATGCGCCGGTCCGTCGCTACCTGCCGGGCTTCCGGGTGGCCGACGAAGATGTGTCCGAGGCGGTGACGATCCGTCACCTGCTCACGCACACGAGCGGCATCGACGGCGACCACTTCTCCGACACCGGTCGCGGCGACGATTGTCTCGAGCGTTACGTGGAGACCTGTACGGAGCTGCCGCAGGTGCATCCGCTCGGCGCCACGATGTCGTACTGCAACACCGGTTTCACGATCCTCGGCCGCGTGCTCGAAGTCGTCACGGACACCGTCTGGGACGACCTGCTGCGCACACGCCTCGTCGAGCCGCTCGCGCTGACCCACACCGTGACGCTGCCCGAGGACGTTCTTCGCTTCCGGGCCGCGATCGGGCACATCCAGCCGCCTGGAGAGGAGCTACGGCCCGCGCCGGCCTGGGGGCTGCCCCGCACGGCGGGACCGGCGGGAGCGATCTGCTCGACCGCGGCGGAGGTGCTCGAGTTCGCCCGCCTCCACCTCCGGGACGGGCTCGGCCCCGACGGCACGCGCCTCCTGAGCGAGGAAGCTGCACGTGCGATGCGCGAGCGGCAGGTCGAGGTGCCGACGGGCGGGATCGACGAGTCCGAGGCTCACTGGGGTCTCGGCTGGTCGGTGTACACCTGGTCGGGACGAACGGTCGTCGGGCACGACGGCGGCACGATCGGCCAGGCAGCGTTCCTGCGGGTCGTTCCCGACTCGGGCACTGCGGTTGCGCTGCTTACGAACGGCGGCGATCCGTACGGGCTCTATCGCGATCTCTGTGGTGCGCTTCTGGCCGAGGTCGCCGGAATCGAGCTTCCGCCCGAGCCGGTTGCACCGGAGTCACCCCCGGCAATGGATCCGACCCTTTACGTCGGTCGGTACGACCGGGCCGGAGCCTCGATCGAGGTCGTCTCGAGGGAGGGGAGTCTCGTCGCTATCCAGACCATCACCGGGCTCGGCTCGGAGATGACGCCGGAACCGGTCGAGATGCCTCTGGTGGCGCTGGATCCCGAGCGCGAAGTCTTCCTCGCGCAACATCCGGCGCTGAAAGGAGCCTGGCTGCCGGTGCGGTTCACGACGCTGGCCGACGGACGCCGCTGCTTCCACGCCGGCGGCAGGGCGACGCCGCGAGCCGACTAGGAGCGCTTCGCGCGTCTGATCTGGGTGTGCAGGCCCGCCACGAGGGTCTCGACGCTGAACGCCCAGATGCCCTCGGGATCGTCCGCATTCTGTAACGCAAGGAGATGAGGGAAGCGCTCGGGAGGCAGGAGCTCGGTTTCGGTCATCACCGTCTCCCCGCTGGTGGCGAGCGCACGTTCGAGGCCGATCGTGAACGCCACATACGTGGTCACCTTGATCGCGCCGTAGGAATCGGCGGGGGAGAGGCCCGCGCGTGCGAACGCCCCGAGCGCAATCTCGAACGACGAGAGGGCTCGTTCGCCTTGGACGGGGCGGCGCTCGAGAGCGGCGAATGCTCCGGGGTGTGCCTCGGCGATCGCGCCGATAGCCGCGACGAACTGGCGCACCCACTCCTCCCAGTTCCGCGGGCTCCCGGGCAGGTCCGCCTCGGAGATGAGCAACTCGATGATCCCGTCGATGATCGCGTCGAGTGTCGGAACGTGGTTGTAGAGCGAGGTCACGTGCACGCCGAGTTCCGTGGCGAGCCGCCGCAGGGTCACGGCGTCGAGTCCCTCGCGGTCGGCGAGATCCCGGGCGGTGGCGACGATGCGGTCGCTGCTGAGGGGTGGCACGGCGTGATCCTAACGCGGATTTGACCCGGAACCTACAGTGTAGGTAGTGTGACCTACATTGTAGGTAAGGAGAGGGAAGGAGACGCTCGTGTACACGCAGGAAGAGCTCGGCGCGAAGCTCTCGGAGCTGATCGCGCAGCACGACGTGCCCGGTGCGCAGCTCGCCGTCCTCGACGGCGACGAGATCGTCGAGAGCGCGGCAGGCGTGCTCAGCCTCCGCACGGGCTGTCCAACGACGACCGATGCGCTGTTCCTGCCAGGCTCGATCGGCAAGCTGTACACGGCGACGCTGATCCTCATGCTCGTCCAGGAGGGGCGCCTCGATCTCGACACGCCGATCCGCGCGTACCTGCCGGACTTCCGGGTTCAGGACGAGGAGGCGGCCGCGGTCGTCACGCCGCGCAACCTGCTCTCCCACACCAGCGGCTTCGACGGCGACCACTTCACCGACACCGGCCGCGGAGACGACGCGCTGGCGCTGTACGTGGCCGGCTGCGCCGATCTGCCGCAGATCGCCCCGCCCGGCCTGATCTGGAGCTACAGCAACAGTGGCTACTCGATCCTCGGCCGGATCGTCGAGGTGCTCCACGGCGAGACGTTCGAGGACGTCCTGCGAGAGCGGATCTTCGAGCCGCTCTCCCTCGAGCACACCGTCTCGTTCGCGGACGAGGCCATCGTCCACCCGGTCTCCGTCGGACACGATCCCGACCAGGAGGGGCAGCTGGCCGTGAGCTCGCCGTGGGCCCTGGCGCGGGCGTTCGGGCCGATGGGGGCGGCCGTCATCGCCAGCGCCGGCGACGTGCTCCGCTTCGTCCAGCCCCACCTCGGCGGCGGTGCGCTGCTCGACGCGAGTCTCGTCGCGGCGATGCAGGAAGAGCAGGTGCAGCTCGTCGACGATCTGCTCGGGCACGCCTGGGGACTCGGCTGGATCCTCGACCGTTGGGGCGAGATCGACGTGATCGGCCACGACGGAAACTCGATCGGGCAGAACGCCTTCATGCGGGTCGCACCCGGCGAGCGCTTCGGCTTCTGCCTGCAGACCAACGTCGGGAGCGCGCTCCTGCTCTACCGCGAGCTGGCGAGCTGGCTCTTCGGCGAGCGCTTCGGGACCGGTGTCGGCCCGAATCCCGATCCGGAGCTGAGCGGCGAGGAGACCGTCGCCGATCCCGCGCGGTACACCGGGGTCTACCAGCGTGAGGGGCTCCGCCTCGAGGTGAGCGCGGACGACTCGGGTCATTTGCTCGCGACGGTCGAGCCGACGCACGAGGTGGCCCAGAGCCAGGGCTGGCCGCCGATGGTCGACCTTCCGCTGCGGCCCACCGACCGGCCGGACACGTTCATGCTGCGCGTGCCGATCGCGGACGCTGACCTGCCGGCCGTCTTCTTCGCGCCGGAGGAACCGGGGAGCACGCCGACCTATCTCCACTACGGCGGCCGCGCCAAGCGCCGCGTCTCGGGCGGATAACGTGCGGCCGTGCCGAAAGTCAGCGAGGAGCACCTCGAGTCCCGGCGGGCGCAGATCCTCGAAGGAGCTCTCCACACGTTCGCGCGCTACGGCTACGACGGCGCGACCGTCGCCCGTCTCGAGGAGGCAACCGGCCTGTCGCGCGGCGCGATCTTCCACTACTTCGACGACAAGAAGGACCTGTTCCTGGCGCTCGGAGTCGACACGAATCGCCGCTACGTCGACGCGATCACGGCCGGCGGTTTCGCCGAGGCGCTCCACGAGATCGCGGACGAGAGCCCGGAGCTGCTCGCCGTCCTCCTCGAGATCGAGATGCGACTCGGCCAGGACGAGGACTTCGCTCGGCGAATTGCGGCGAGCACCGCGGAGCAGCGGGTCAAGCTCGAAGCGTGGTTCCAGGAGCAACGCAAGAGTGGAGAGGTGCGCGAGGACCTCGAATGGGACGACCTCGTGCGCTTCGCAGGGATCGTCGTGAACGGCCTCTCGCTCCGCATCGCCTGCGGGTACGAGACCAATATCGACACCGTCGTGCGGCTCCTCGACGACGCGCTCCGGCCACCGCACAAGCCGCACGGCTGACCATGGCGAGCGCGCTCGCGATCGAGGTCACGGGGCTGCGGAAGCACTTCGGTGACGTGGCGGCGCTGCGCGGCATCGATCTGAGCGCCGAGGCCGGCATCGTGCTCGGGCTGCTGGGGCCGAACGGCGCCGGCAAGACGACGGCGGTGCGAATCCTGACGACCCTGCTTCGACCCGACGGCGGAAGGGCACGCGTCGCGGGCTACGACGTCGTCCGTGAGGGCGGCCGGGTGCGACGAGAGATCGGGCTCGCCGGCCAGTACGCGGCGGTGGACGAGAACCTGACCGGGTTCGAGAACCTCGAGATGGTCGCCCGCCTCTACCACTTCGCCCGCCGCGACTCCCGGCAGCGGGCGGGGGAGCTGCTGGGGGAGTTCGGGCTCGCAGACGCCGGCAAGCGGCTGGTGCGGACGTACTCGGGAGGCATGCGGCGCCGGCTCGACCTGGCGGCGGCGCTGGTCGCTCGACCGCCGATCCTCTTTCTCGACGAGCCGACGACCGGCCTGGACATCCGCAGCCGACTCGCGCTCTGGGAGTCGATCGACCGCCTGGTCGGTACCGGGACGACGGTGCTGCTGACGACGCAGTATCTGGAGGAGGCAGACCGGCTCGCGCACAGGATCGCGGTCGTCAACCACGGGCAGGTGATCGCGGAGGGCACTCCCGAGGAGCTGAAGCGCCAGGTCGGGGGGCATCGGCTCGAGATCCGCCTCTCCGACGAAGCCCTGGCCGCCGCGGCCGTCGAGGTGCTCGCGCCGGTGGGGTCGGGCGCGCCCCTGCTGGCCGACCGCACGGTCTCGCTCCCGATCGCGGGTGCTGCGGGTGCGGTCACGGAAGCCGTCCGCAGGCTCGACGGGGCACAGATCGCGATCGACGACATCGCCACCCACCATCCGACGCTCGACGACGTCTTCCTCACACTGACCGGTCAGACGGCCGCCGGGGCGGACGCCGATGCCGAGGTACGCGCATGAGGGCGGTCGCGCTGGAGCTGTCCGACATGTGGGTGCTCGCCGTCCGCAGCTCCAAGCGGATCCCGCGCCAGCCTGATCTCCTGATCGGTTTCACGGTTCAGCCGGTGATGTTCGTGCTGCTCTTCGTCTATGTCTTCGGCGGCGCGATCTCGGCGCCCGGCTACAGCAGCTACGTCGACTACCTGATCCCGGGAATCATCGTCCAGACGATTGCCTTCGGCGGCTTCGTGACGGCTCTCGGTCTCACCGACGACCTGAAGAAGGGGCTGATGGACCGGTTCCGCTCGCTCCCCATGTCACGCGCCGCCGTGCTCACCGGCCGGACGCTGGCGGATGTGAGCACGAACATCGTCCAGATCGTGGTCGTGCTCGGCGTGGGGCTGCTCGTCGGCTTCACCTTCACCACCAGCGCCGCCGACGTCGTCGCCGGACTCTTCCTGCTCCTGCTGATCGGCTACGCGTTCTCGTGGGTGTTCGCCTTCGTCGGCCTCGCCGCCTCGTCGCCCGAGTCAGCGAACGCCTACGGCTTCATCATCCTCTTCCCGCTCACCTTCGTCTCCTCGGCGTTCGTGCCCGTCGCTTCGATGCCCGGCTGGCTCCAGCCGATCGCCGAGCACAACCCGTTCACCGTCATGGTCGACGCTATTCGCGGGCTCTTCGTCGGTAATCCCGTCGGCAACGACCCGTGGATCGCCACCGCCTGGGCGGTCGGAATCACGCTCGTCTTCGCGGTCCTCGCCATCTGGCGCTACCGGCGAGTCGTCGCCCGGTAACGAGCCAGAAGCCGCGCTCGGCCCTCTCTGCAAGACTGCGCGGGATGGAGCTCGACGGCGCGTACGTCTGGATCACGACGCGGAAGTTGAAGCCCGGCTCGCGCGAGGAGTTCGGACGTTCGTGGCGGCCGAGCGAGTTTCCCGCGGGGATGCTGCGGGCGTACGAGCTCTACTCCCCCGACGGGAACGAGGTCGTCGGCATCTCCGTCTGGGACTCGAGCGAGTCGCGTGACCAGTACCGGCGCTCGGAGATCGAATCGGAGCGGCGGCGGGCGATGGCGCCGTACGTGCTCGAGGAGGTTTCGGGCTTCTACCTCGGCCGAGAGCTCACGATCCCGCGCGATTGAGCTCGGCCAGATCGCGGGCCACGCGGGCTGCGGCGCGGCCCAGGTCGGCGGCGGCCCGGGCATCGCCGGACACGCTCCTGCTCACGCGTCCCGCCGTCCGCAGCGCCAGCTCGACTGCCTCGTCGGCATGGCGGGCGATCTCTTCCGGGATGCGGACGATCTCGGCGCGCGTCTCGTCGTTCCGGTCGGCCATGAAGGCTGCGTAGGCGGCCGCGTCCTCGTCCCCGAGCCGGACGAGCTCGGCGGCGAGAGCGGAAGCGCGCTCCGCACCGTCACGGTCGCCGGCATAGCGGGAGGAGAGCTCGGCGAGCGCTGCGGAGAGCGCTGCCGTCAGCGCGGTGGCCGCTCCACTCGCAGGCGCCGGCGTCCGCTCGCCGATCGTGGCGAGGAGCTCAGCGACTCGGAGCTGGCTCAGCATGACGGTAGAAGTCGAGGTGAAGCGGCTCGAGCGGCGTGACCTCCCGAATGAGGTCGGCGGCCTTCTCGGCGACCATCATCACCGGGGCGTAGATGTTCCCGTTGGGGATGGTCGGGAATACCGAGGCGTCGACGACACGGATGCCGTCGAGCCCGTGGACCCGCATCGTCTCCGGCTCGACGACGGTGCCCAGCGGGCAGGTACAGGAGGGATGAAGCGCCGTCTCGGCGTCCCGGGCGACCCAGTCGAGGATCTCCTCGTCGCTCTGCACCGACGGCCCCGGTGACAGCTCGCCGCCGTCGTACGAGGCGAAGGCCGGTTGCTCGAGGATCGAGCGGGCGACGTGGATCGCCTCCACCCACTCTCGCCGGTCGTCGGGGGTCGAGAGGTAGTTGAAGCGAAGCGCCGGGTGAACGCGCGGGTCGGCGCTCGTGATCTTCACCGAGCCGCGTACGTCGGAGTACATGGGGCCGACGTGCACCTGGTAGCCGTGCTTCGCGGCAGGCTGCGTACCGTCGTAGCGGACGGCGAGAGGCAGGAAGTGGAACATGAGGTTCGGGTACGCGACCTCGTTGTTCGACCGTACGAACCCACCGGCCTCGAAATGGTTCGTCGCTCCCGGGCCGCTGCGCAGGAAAAGCCAGCGGGCGCCGATCTCCGGCCGGCGCCACTTCTGCAGCGCCGGCTGCAGCGAGACCGGCTGCGTGCACGCGTGCTGTACGTAGACCTCGAGGTGATCCTGGAGGTTCTCGCCCACGGCCGGCAGGTCGTGGACGACGTCGATGCCGAGCGGCTCGAGCTCGCGTGCGCTCCCGACGCCCGACAGCTGCAGCAGTTGCGGCGAGTTGATCGCGCCGCCGCAGAGGATCACCTCGCCCGCCGGCACGATCTCTCCGCTCCGGAGCTCGACGCCCGTTGCGCGCGACCCTTCGAACACGACGCGGTCGACGACCGCCCGCGTCTGCACATCGAGGTTCGGTCGCGACCTGGCGGGGTGCAGGTATGCGCGCGCGGCGCTCAGCCGCCGCCCGCGCCGGATCGTGCGGTCGAAGGCCGCGAAGCCTTCTTGTCGGTAGCCGTTGACGTCGTCGGTCAGCTCGTAGCCGGCCTGCTGAACGGCCTCGAAGAACGCCGCGAAGAGTGGGGACGACGCCGGGCCGCGCTCGAGCACGAGCGGACCGTCGCCGCCGCGCCAGTCGTCGGCTCCGGCGAGGCAGCTCTCCATCTTCTTGAAGTAGGGCAGGCAGTGCGCGTAGTCCCAGGTCTCGAGGCCCGCCTCGTTCGCCCAGCGCTCGTAGTCGAGCGGGTTGCCGCGCTGGAAGATCATGCCGTTGATCGAGCTCGAGCCGCCGAGCAGCTTCCCGCGCGCGTGATAGACGCGCCGGCCGTGCATGAACGGCTCCGGCTCCGAGCGGTACATCCAGTCGTAGCGGGCGTTCCCGATCGGGAACGAGAGGGCGGCCGGCATGTGGATGAAGGGGTCCAGGATGTGGTCCGGCCCTCCGGCCTCGAGCACGAGTACCCGGGTGGACGCGTCCTCGGTCAGCCGCGCGGCGAGTGCGCTGCCGGCCGAGCCGCCGCCGACGATGACGAAGTCCCAGGCGGTCATGCCAGTACGACAGTTTGCAGCTCGGTGAAGGTCTCGAGCGGCGCGGAGCCGCCGACGCGGCCGATTCCGCTGGCGCTGCCCGACCGGCCGCCGAAGGGCAGGTGCGTCTCCCAGTAGTTCGAGGACTCGTTGACGTTCACCCAGCCGGTGCGCACGGCGTCGGCGTAGCTCAGGCCTTTGCCGAGGTCGCGGGTGAAGATCGCCGACAGGAGGCCGTACGGTGACGCGTTGGCCAACTCGATCGCGTGCTCGAGCGAGTCGATCGCCACGACGGGCGCGACCGGGCCGAAGGTCTCCTCGGTGGCCACGAGCGCGTCGGCGGGAACCGCATCGAGCACCGTCGGCTGCCAGTACAGATCAGTGGGGAACCCGCCGGCGCGCTCGCCCCCGTGCACGACCTGCGCTCCGCGCTCGAGCGCGTCGGCGACGTGCTCGTCCATCTTCGCCGCCACGCCCTCGTTGTTGAGCGGACCCATCGTCGTCGTCTCTGCGAACGGATCTCCGAGGAGGACCTGCTCGGCGACCAACCGCGCAAGTCGCGCGACGAACTCTTCGCGCACGTCCCTGTGAACGAGCAGGCGCTCGCCGGCCGTGCAGCTCTGTCCGGCACAGAGGAAGCACGCCGCAACCGTCGCCTCGGCGGCGAGATCGAGGTCCGCATCGTCGAGCACCACGACGGGGCCGTTGCCGCCGAGCTCGAGCACCGCCGCCTTGCCCGCAGCGGCCTCCGCAACCCGGTGACCGGTCTCGGTCGAGCCGATGAAGCCGACGCCGTGGGTGCCCGGACTGCGGGCGATCTCGTCGCCGACCACGGAGCCCGGGCCGGTCACGAGGTTGAAGACGCCGGGCGGGAAGTCGGCCTCGGCCACGCACTCCGCGAGGGCGGTGCCGGCGACGGCGGTCGTCGACGCGGGCGTCCAGACGACGGCGTTGCCCGAGGCGAGCGCCGGCGCGATCAGCTCCGCGGGCATGGTGTAGGGCCAGTTCCACGGCGTGATGACGCCGATGACCCCTCGCGGCCGGCGGAGCAGGAGCACGCGCTTGCCGCTCGAGACGGAGCTCGGGATCCGGCCCTCGAGCCGCTTTCCCTCCTCGGCCGCGTTCCGCCAGTACTGGACGAGCTCCTCGACCTCGTCGCGCGACTCGGCGAGCGGCTTGCCCTGGTCGAGGGTGAGCGAGTGGACGAGCGCGTCTCGTCGCGTCTCCACTTCGTCCGCGACGCGGTGGAGGTAGGCCGCGCGCTCGAACGCGGAGAGGCGGCCCCAGGTCGGCGCGGCGTCGTTCGCCGCCGCGATCGCGCGTGCGGCGTCTTCGCGCCCGCCTTTCTGCACGACTCCGATCCGCTCCCCAGTGGCGGGCGACTCGGCGTCGAAGGTTTCGCCGGACTGAGACACCGTCCACTCGCCGGCGATGAACATCAGCGGAGGCCCAAGTCAGACGCCTCGTGGGGCCTCGTCGTCGATCACGAGCCGCATCAGGTCGCGGATCGAGACGATCCCGATCGGCCGGTCGCCGTCGAGGACCGGCAGGTGGCGGAAGCCGCCGTGGAGCATGATCGCCGCGGCGTGCCCAGGCCTCTCGTCCGGTCCGACCGACTCCGGATCGTGGGTCATCCAGGCGCCGACCTTCGTCCCCTCGACCTGCCCGGTCGCGACGGCGTGGAGGATGTCGCGCTCGGTGAGGATCCCGGACAGGTGCTCGCCGTTCATCACGAGCGCGGCCCCCACCCGGCGTGCGTCCATCTGCGCGGCCGCCTCGGTCAGCGTCTCGGTCGCGTCGACCGTGAGGAGAGTCGTCGACATCACGTCGCGAATCGTGGCCATGTCAATCACCCAGCTCCTTCCTGCGCCGGTCGACGAACGCCTTCAGCTCTGCGTCGAGGTCGGGATCGATCGGCGGTTGCTCGTAGTCCCCGAGTGTCTTCTTCCAGATCTCGGACGCCCGGGCGGCCGTGTCGTTGGCCCCGTTCTTCTTCCAGCGCTCGAAGTTCTCCGTCGAGGAGACGAGCGGGCGATAGAAGCATTCGCGGAAGCGTTCGAGCGTGTGCGCCGCGCCGAGGAAGTGGCCGCCCTGTCCGACCTCCTGATGAGCGGAATACGCGAGCGTCTCCTCGTCGATCTTGAGCGGCTCGAACGCCGCATGCAGCATCCGCAGCTGCTCGACGTCGACGACGAACTTCTCGTAGCAGGAGACGAGCGCCGACTCGAGCCAGCCCGCCGAGTGCATGACGAAGTTCGTGCCTGCCAGGAAGGTCGGCCAGAGCGACATCATCGACTCGTAGCCCGCCTGGGCGTCGACGACCTGTGACGAGGTCAGCGCGCCGCCGCCGCGGAACGGGAGGTTGTAGTGACGCGCGATCTGCCCGGTGCAGAGGAGGCCGACGGCCGACTCCGGCGTGCCGAAGCTCGGCGATCCCGACTGCATGTCGGTGTTCGAGAGGAAGGAGCCGAACACGACCGGACACCCCGGACGGATCGTCTGGACGAGCGCGATCCCGGCGAGCGCCTCGCCGACCTGCTGGGCGAGCGTCGCGGGAATCGAGACGGGCGACATCGCGCCCATGAGCAGGAACGGCGTGATCACGGTCGCCTGTCCCGCCTTCGCGTACTCCAGGAGCGCCGAGAGCATCCGGTCGTCGTAGCGAAGCGGCGAGTTGACGTTGATCAGCGAGATGATCGCCGGCGTCTGCTCGAGCGACTCGCGGCCGAAGACCATCTCGGCCATCGCGATCGTGTCCACGGCGTTCGGGCCGGACGTGACGGAGCCCATGAACGGCTTGTCCGAAAGCGTCACGAGCGCGTAGACCATGTCGAGATGCCGCGAGTCGAGCGGGGTGTCGTTCGGCTCGCAGATCGTCCCGCCGGGGGAGTCGAGCTGCGGGAACGACTGCGCGAGCTTGACGAGGTTCTGGAAGTCCTCGTAGGTCGCGTCGCGGCGCTCGTCTCCCTCGCGCACGAACGGGCAGCCGTAGACCGCGGAGAAGACCATGTGCTTGCCGCCGATGTGGACGCTTCGCTCGGGATTGCGCGCCTGGAGGTCGAACTCGGGCGGCGCCTTCGCGACCTGCTCGAGGATCCAGTCGGGGTCGAAGCGGACGAGCTCGCCCTCGACCTCCTGCCCGGCGGCACGCAGGTAGTCGAGCGCCTCCGGATGCAGGAACTCGATCCCGAGCTCGCTGACGATTCGCCGCCAGCCGCGTTCGACCTCGGCCAGGGCGGCCTCGTCGAGGATCTCGTACCGGGGTAGGTCGTTGATCAGCACAGCAGCCTCTCCAACTCTCGCTCCAATCCTTCCATGCCGGTGGCGCGGACCTCGAGCGGCAGCCGAAGCCGCTCCGCCGCCTGCTCGGCGCCCGCCTTCAGCTCGGGGGTCGGCTCCTGTGCCAGCCAGACGATTCTTTCGTAGTGACGGAAGTAGTCGTCGCGCAGCTCCGGATGCCGGTCGAGCCCGAGCCCGCGCCAGACGACGCGGTCGAAGCTGCGGACGAGGAAGTCGGTCAGGAAGAAGGTGCCCGGTTCGTGTTCGGCGCCGAACACCTCGTAGCAGTGGGCTCCGGCGAGACGCGGATAGCCGTCGAGGTCGGCGCCGCACTGGGCGTACGCGACGACGACGTCGTCTGCGGCTGCCGCCTCGTCGACGGCGGCCCGGATCCGTTCCGGGCGGTTGTGCAGCTCGGGCGGCACGGGGCGGACCTCGACGTCCCAGCCGCGGCGGGCGGCGATCTGCCGCACGTGAAGCGCGAGCGCGCCGCAGCTGACGACGACCTGGGTCATGCCGGGAAGGCGAGCTGGTCGATGAACAGGTCGTTGAAGTCCTCGCGCCCGGACAGCTCCACGTACTCGACCTCGTCGAGCACGGCGTTCGCGGCGGCGCGTTCCGTCACCGAGAGGGCTGCGATCTTCGCGCCCTCGCCCGCGACGTTTCCGGCGGCGACGATCCGCGGCAGCGGCAGCTTCGGGACGAGCCCGATCCTGACCGCACTCGCCGCCGTCAGGTAGGTGCCGAACGAGCCGCCCAGCAGGACCTGCGCGATCTCGGACGGCTCGATCCCCAGCTCGCGGCAGAGGATCTGCCAGCCGGTCGCGATCGAGGCCTTCGCGAACTGGAGCTCGCGCACGTCGCGCTGCGAGAGGTAAACGTCGTCGCTCAAATAGAAGACGTTCTCCTTGCCGATCGTGCCGAAGCGCTCTGACGTGTCGAGAATGAAGCGCCCCGAGTGGTCGAGCATCCCGGCGCCGACGAGTTCGGCGACCGCGTCGACGAGTCCCGAGCCACACAGGCCGACCGGTGCGACGTCGCCGATCACCGTGAGCCGCACGTCGCCGTCGACGATCTTCACGCCCTCGATCGCGCCGTCGGCTGCACGCATCCCGCAGCGGATCTGTGCGGCTTCGAACGCGGGGCCGGCAGGCGCGGCAGTCGCGAACGTCTTCGCGGAGGAGCCGAGCACGATCTCCGAGTTGGTGCCGACATCGATGAACAGGCGCACGCGCCGGTCGAGGGTGAGGCCCGTTGCGAGGATGCCGGCGACGATGTCGGGGCCGACGTAGGCGCCGAGCGCGGGGAACGTGACCGCGGGTGCGCGCCGATGGACGGTCACGCCGAAGTCCGCGGCTGTCGTCTCCGGCATGCGCCGTGCGACGACCGTGAACGGCGCCATGGACAGTGGCTCGGGGTCGATACCGAGCGCGATCTGGATCATCGTCTGGTTGCCGGCGACGACGATCTCGTACACCTCGGCCGGATCCACGTCCGCTTCCGCACAAACCTCGTCCGCGAGTTGCTGGAGCGTCTCGCTCGCGTGCCGCCGCAACCGTTCCAGCGCGCCGTCGTCCATCATGATCGCCGAGATCCGGGAGATCACGTCTGCGCCGAACGGCTGCTGCGCGTTGAGGATCGAGCGTACGGCTTTCGGCAGCCCTGTCTCGAGGTCGAGCAACGTCGCGACGACGGTCGTCGTGCCGAGGTCGAACGCGATCGCATGACGACTGCCGCTCGTGTCGCCCTCCTCCACGTCAATGAGGAGGTCGTCGGCAAGGACTGCGGTCACGTTCCAGTTCGCGCGGCGCAGCGTGCCGCCGAGCTCGCGCACGATGCCGAGCGGGACGCGTGGCTCGACGTCGTCCATCGCCGCCAGCAGGCGCTCGAGATCCGGCTGCTGGTCCGCGAGAGTCGATTCGGCGAGCTCGACGTAGCGCTTCTGCACCGCCGGCCGGAGGATGATGTGGCGCCCGACGCCGGCAAGCGCCGCTTTCGGTCGTGTCTGCAGTGGCGGCACCTCCACCGTGAGGTCCTCCTGCGTGTTCGCGCGGCAAGCGAGGCGCCAGCCGTTCTTCAGCTCGTCGATGGTGAAGGCGCGTGGATCGACCGGGCTGATCGGCGCGTTACCGGAGACCACCTTGACCTTGCACTTCTTGCACGTGCCGTGGCCGCCGCAGGTCGAGTCGATGGCGACACCGTTCCAGCTGGCGGCGTCGAAGATGGTCGTACCGGCGAGCACGCGCGCCTCCTTGACGGCGCGGTCTTCGCCCGACTGGAGGAAACGCAGGCGGACGCGGTCGGGGTGCTGCTCCTCCGGAAGGTCTACGACCACGCTCACGCGGTTGTCGCCTGCTTCGCGCGGTAGCGCCTGATCCACTCCGCGCCCCACTCGTCGCGGCCGAGCAGGAAGTCGGTCGCACGCACCGCCTCGACCGTCTCGTCGCTGCGGGCGTCCATGATCGCGCTCGTCAGCCCGTGGCTCTGCGCGACCGCGAGGAACGCGGCGCCAAGCGTGTGGCGGCCGGGAAGCCCGAACGACGTGTTCGAGGCACCGCACGTCGTGTTCACGCCGAGCTCGTCGCGCAGGAGATGGAGGGTCTCGAGGAAGAGCGTGACCGCGCGCGGCTCCGCGCCGACCGGCATGGCGAGCGGGTCGATGATCACGTCCTCCGCAGGAATGCCGTGGTCGCCCGCGGCCGAGACGATCTTCTTCGCCACCTCGACGCGGCGCTCGGGCTCCATCGGGATCTCGTCGTCGTTCGCCAGTCCGATCACGGCCGCTCCGTGCTTCGCGACGAGCGGCAGGATCGCCTCGAGCCGCTCGTCCTCGCCCGTGACCGAGTTGACGAGCGCCTTCCCCTGGTACGCGGACAGGCCCGCCTCGAGCGCCTCGATCACCGAGGAGTCGATGCAGATCGGGAGGTCGCACAGGCCCTGCACGAGCGGGATCGCCTGCCCCATGAGGTCGACCTCGTCGGCGAGCGGGTCGCCGACGTTGACATCGAGCAGGTCCGCGCCACCCGCGACCTGCTGCGCGACGTCTGTCTCGAGCTGCGACAGGTCTCCGGCCTGCAGCTGCGCCTGGAAGGCCTTGCGTCCGGTCGGGTTGATCCGCTCGCCGATGACGCAGAACGGCCGCTCCGGGCCGATGACGACGGTTCTAGACGACGACTGGACGGTTGTGTCCACTCATCTCCCTTTCCGCTCGTGGGGGGATGCCGAGCCGCTCGCACAGCAGCGCGATGCCGGCCTCGCGCCGGAAGCTGATCAGATGGAGGCCGGCGACTCCCGGCAGCGACCGGACGCGCTCGGCGAGCTCGACCGCGACCTCGAAGCATTCCGCCTCCGGGTCGGCCGCGTTCTCGCAGCGCTCGATCAGCGCCGCGGGTACCTCGATCCCCGGTACGCGCTCGTCCATGTAGCGCAGCGCGGCGGGCGAACGGACGAGACAGATCGACGGCAGCAGCGCACACTGTGCTGCGAGGCCCTTCTCCACCGCTTCGGCGAGGAACGCCTCGAGCTGCTCGGGGCGGAAGGACACCTGCAGCTGCAGGAAGCGCGCACCGGCCCTGACCTTCTTCAACGCGCGGTCGACCCGGTAGTCGTACGGTGGAGCGCCGGGATTCTCGACGGCGCCGAGGAAGAGCTTCGGCGGCGGGTCGATCTTCCGGCCGGAGAGGTATGTCCCATGGGCCATGGCCTCGCCGAGGGCGAGCAGCTGGATCGAGTCGAGGTCGAAGACCCGCCGCGCCTCCGGCTCGTCGCCGGCGGTGACGTCGTCGCCGGTGAGGCAGAGGACGTTCTCGATCCCGTGCAACGCGGCGCCCGCGATCTCGGCCTCGAGCCCGAGCCGGTTCCGGTCGCGGCACGTCAGCTGCATCACCGGCTCCATCCCGAGCTGCTGGAGTGCGATCGCCACCGCGAGCGGCGAGGCGTGCGCGTGCGCCGACGTGTTGTCGGTGGCATTCGTGGCGTCGACGTAGTCGGCGAACGGCGCGAACCGCTCGTGCACGGCGTCGAGGCCACCGGAGTCGACGGAGTGGAGCTCCGACGTCACCGCGAAGCGGCCCGCGGCCAGCGCCTCCTCAAGCCGCGACATGCCAGCCCTTCGGCGTCTGTTTGTCGCGCCCCGTCGCGAGGTTGATCCAGGAGGACGTGCCGGCGAGCCGATTGTCGACCGGTGGCCGCACGTCGTGGATCTCGTCCGCCCACGGCAGCCGGCGGGAGCGCTCCACCGCCTTGACCCAGACGCAGCGCATCTCCGGCTTCACCTCGCACCGCCCGTCCGGGCGCACGCCGCCGCACGGGCCGTTGCGCAGCGTCTTCGGGCACTCCATCGGACAGGTCAGCCCGGTGGAATGGAGGACGCACTGGCCGCACAGGTGGCAGCCGAAGATCGGCTTCTTCACCGCCGCCTCGACGAGCGCGACCGGCCTCATGCGGGAACGGCGCTCCGCTTGCGCTCGATCAGATCCTTCGCGAGCCGGACGGCGGCCGAGGCGTCGGCTGCGTATCCGTCGGCGCCGACCTTGTCGGCGTATTCCTGCGTCACGGGGGCGCCGCCGACCATGACGATCACGTCGTCGCGGATGCCGGCCTTCTCCAGCGCGTTGATGTTGGCCTTGAACATCGGCATGGTCGTGGTCAGGAAGGCCGAGAAGCCCACGATGTCGGGCTGGTGCTCCTGCACCTGCTCGACGAAGGTCTCCGGCGCGACGTTGACGCCGAGGTCGTAGACCGTGAAGCCGGCGCCCTCGAGCATGATGTTGACGAGGTTCTTGCCGATGTCGTGGACGTCGCCCTTGACCGTCCCCATCACGTAGGTGCCGACCTGCTGGGCGCCGGTCTCGGCGAGCAGCGGGCGCAGGATGTCGAGCGCTCCCTGCATCGCGCGCGCTGCGATCAGCATCTCCGGGACGAAGAAATCGCCGCGCTCGAACCGTGCACCGACCTCCTCCAGCGACGGGATCAGGGCGTCGTAGAGCATCTTCTCGGGCTCGAGGTCGTCCTCGAGGCCGCGCTCGACGAGCTCCTTCACCTCGGGCGCGTTGCCGACGAGCGTGTTGTCGTACAGCCCTTGCAGGATCTCTTCGTGTGTCATGCGGCACCTCGCAGTCGTCGGGTCAGGCCGGCGGCCTCCTGTTTGAGGAGCGGCACGAGCTCCTCGATGCGCTCGGCGGTGAGGCGGGTCGTGGGGCCGGAGATGGACAGAGCCGCGAGGGCGAGCCCCTCGTGGCCGAGGACCGGAGCGGCGAGCGCGGACAGGCCGACCTCGAGCTCGTCGATCGACGTGGCATAGCCGCGAGAGCGGATGGTGGCGGCTTCGTCGATCTCGCCACCTCCGAACGCCAGGAAGCACTTCCCGTTCGCCGCCAGCGCGAGCGGCACGCTCCGCCCGACCCAGTCGGTGACGCCGACGAAGTGCGTGGTGTCCTGCTGGGCGAGGTGCTCGACGCCCTCCGGTCCGGGAATCGCGAGGTTGATCGTCTCGCCGCTCGCGTCGGCGAGACGTCGCAGGCTCGGCTGCGCGAGCTCGACGAGCGCCTGCGAGGCGTCGCGGCTCGCATAGCGCAGGAGCACCGGTCCCGGCTGGAGTCGTCCGCGGACGCCGAGCCGCTGCACGAGGCCCTGCCGCTCGAGCGCGCCGACGAGCCGAGACGTCGTGCTCTTCGGCAGGCCGGCACCTGCCGAGAGCTCGCCAATCGACGGCGGCTGCGGCGACTCGACGACGCGCACGAGTAGCTGCGCAGCACGGTCGATCGCCTGGGTTCCGGACTCGGCTCCCATCCGTCTCATATTGTGGAACGTCCGTTCCACAATTGTCAAGTCGCGCTTACTCGAGCGACTCGGCGAGCAGGGTCGCTACGTCTGCGACTCGCAGCTCCGCACCCGCCTCGCGGACGCCGTCGTCGAGCATCACCGTGCAGAAGGGGCACGCGACCGCGAGCGTCTCGGCGCCGGTCTCGGCGGCCTCCCGGACTCGCTCGGCGTTGATCGGCTGGCCCCGTTCCTCCATCCACATGTGCGCGCCGCCCGCGCCGCAGCAGAACGTCTGCTTGCCGCTCCGCTTCATCTCGATCGGCTTCCCGACGGAGGCCACGAGCTCGCGCGGCTCCACGCGGACGTCGTTGTGACGGGCGAGATAGCAGGAGTCGTGGTAGGTGATCGGCTTCTCGTCCGCCCGCGGGGACAGGCGGCCTTCACGCACGAGCCGAGCCAACAGCTCGCTGTGGTGGACGACCTCGTACTCGCCGCCGAAGTCCGTGTACTCGTTGGCGAGCGTGTTGAAGCAGTGCGGGCAGCTGGCGACGATCTTCGTCACGCCCTGGCCGTTCAGGGTCGCCACGTTCTGCTCGGCGTACTCCTGGAAGACGTACTCGTTGCCCATGCGGCGCGCAGGGTCGCCGGTGCACGCCTCGCGCGGCCCGAGGATCGCGAAGTCGACTCCGGCTTTCTGGAGCAGCTTCGCGGTCGCCTCGGCCGAGGCCCGCGCGCGCTCGTCGAACGAGGCCGCGCAGCCCACCCAGTAGAGGTATTCCGGTGCGGGGTCGCCCGGCTCGAGCAAGCGCACGCCGAGCTCCGCAGCCCAGGCCGCGCGTTCGCTCTGCGGCTTCCCCCACGGGTTCGAGGCCCGCTCGACGTCGCGCAACATCGGCTCCGCCTCGGTCGGGAACTGCGCGTCGACCATCACGCGGCTCCGCCGCAGGTCGACGATGTGGTCGATGTGCTCGATCGACACCGGACAAGCCTCGACGCACGCGCCGCAGGTGACGCAGTCCCAGATCATGTCCTCGGGCACGCCGTTGCCGACGATCGGCTCCTCGCTCTGGGCGAAGAGTTGGTCGCGGACGCCCATGATCACGAGCTTCGGCGAGAGGATCTTGCCGGTGGCGTAGGCGGGGCAGGCGTCCTGGCAGCGGCCGCATTCCGTGCACGAGAACGCGTCGACCACTTCCTTGCGCGTCAGGTCGGCGATCGTCGCGACGCCGAAGCGAAGCTCGTCGTCGGGCAGGTCGAAGCGCAGCGGCTCCAGCCGCCCACGACTGCGGGTGCGGGCGAGCCAGACGTTCACACCCGCGGTCGCGATGTGGAGGTGCTTCGAGCGCGGGATGTACCAGAGGAAGGTGAAGACGAAGACGAGGTGGGCCCAGAGAAAGAAGCGGTCGGCGTTCGTGTCGGGTGAGAACGCGTGCGAGATGGCCCGGGAGAGCGGTCCGGCGGCCGGATAGAGGCCCGCCGCGAACGCCGACGCGTGCCAGAAGAGCAGCGTCGTGACGACGCCGGCGATCATGAAGAGGATGAAGTCGGCCTCGCCGAGGTGCGAGCCCCGAAAACGCTCGGGGCGGACGAGCTTCCGGATCACGAAAGCGGTCGCCACGCCGGCGAGGACGAGGACGCAGAAGAGGTCCGTCAACCAGCCGAACCACTCCTGACCGCCGAGCCACGGCAATTCGGCGCCGCCGTCGACGGCGGCGACCATCGCCATCAGGATCGTCGGCAGCAGGACGATGAAGCCCCAGAAGATGAACGCGTGCATCAGTCCGGGCACGAGCCGCTGCAGCAGCTTCCGCTGCCCGAGCACGATCTCGAGCTCCGCCTGTGCCTGGCGTGGTGGGTCCTGCCGGCGCTCGTTCGGCATGGCGCGCGCGACGAGGCCGTAGAGGAAGGTGCCCCGCCGGCCCGCGCCCAGAGCGGCCCACGCCACGAGGGCGACGAGGGCGACGGCGCCTATGCGCCCGCCTTCCTCAACTCGGCGCTGATGGCGGGAACGACCTCGTGCAGGTCGCCGATCACGGCGTAGTCGGCGACGGCGAGGATCGGTGCCTCGGGATCGCTGTTGATCGCCAGGATCTTCTTCGCGCCCTTGGCGCCGGCGATGTGCTGCGTCGCGCCGCTGATCCCGCAGGCGACATAGAGGTCTGCGGAGATCTTGGTTCCCGTCTGTCCGACCTGGTCGGTGTGCGGCCGCCAGCCGGCGCTCGTCACGACGCGGGAGCAGCCGACCGCACCGCCCAGCAGGTCGGCGAGCTCCTCGATGATCGCGAAGCCTTCCGCCGAGCCGACGCCGCGGCCGCCGCCCACCACGACCTTCGCCTCGCGCAGCGACACGCCGGTGCTCGACTCCTCGACCCGTTCCAGCACCTGCGGCGAGCCGTCGTCCTCGGCCGCGAGCGTCTCGACCTCGCCGATCTCGGCGGCGGGTTGCGTGTGCGGCGCGACGGTCAGGAGCTGCGGCGAGCCCTGCAGGCGCGCTTCCTCGAGCAGGCTGCCGCCCCAGCGCTGCCTCGTGACGACGTCGCCGGCGATCGCCGTCACGTTCGCCGCGAACGGCTGATCGAGAACGGCGCCGACGTGTGCGAGCAGCTCGTTGCCGCGATCCGAGCCCGCCGCGACGATCGCGTCCGCCTCCTCTGCGGCGAGCGCTCTTGCCCACGCTGCGGGCTGATATGCCCCCGCGAACGTGACGGCCCGAACGTCTCCGAGCGAGCCGGCGAACCCGACCGCTTGGGCCGAAAGCTCGTCGTCCGGTTCCACGAAGCAGAGGACGGTCACGCGACGCCGAGCTCCTGCAGCACTGCGACCACCCGGGGTGCGGCCTGCGCTCCCTCGCCGAGGACGTCGGCCTGCTTGCCCTGCCCCTCCGGTACCACGAGCCGCAGCTTCTCGAGCCGCGATGACGGGGGAGTCACCGCTGCCCGGGCGAGCGGCTTCTGCTTTGCCCGCAGCCGTCCCGGCACGGAGGGGTAGCGCGGGAGGTTGAGGCCCTCCAGCACGGTGAGCACGGCCGGCAGCGGGGCCTCGTACACGTCGCGGGCGCCGCCGACGTCGCGCTCGCAGCGGACGGCGTCGGACCGCGGCTCGATCTTCTTCAGGCCGGTGACGACAGGCAGCTCGAGCGTGTGCGCGACGCGGATCCCGACCTGGTAGCCGGCCGCGTCCGCCGACTCGTTGCCGAACAGGATCAGGTCGAACGGCTCCTCGGCGCGGATCGCCTCGACGATCGCGGTCGCCGTCGCCTGGGCGTCCCACTCCTCTCCCTGGGTCTCGAGGAGGATGCCGCGGTCGGCGCCGATCGCCATGCAGTCACGCAGCTGCTCCTCGGCCTCGGCCGGGCCGAGCGTCAGCACCACGACCTCGCCGCCCTCGGCCTCGACGATGCGCACGGCTTCCTCGACCGCGCACTCTTCGTGGGGCGAGATCGTGAAGCCGAGGTGCTTCGTCTCGAGCGCCTGCCCGTCCTCGGTGAGCACCATCTTCCCGCCCGTGATCGGGACTCGCTTCACGCAGACGAGTAGCCTCACGAACGGATCCTCTCGTTGTCGGGATCGAACGGCGGCCGCGAGCCCACGACCTCGACGGCGACCGGATAGAGCTGCTCCATGTACTGGACGTAGAGCTGACCGTGGTCGCCGGGCGGAAGGTACGACATCAGGAGGTACTTGCCGAGCGACGGCCCGGCGCCGGCGCTCGTGACGTACGAGCGGCGGCCCTTCGCGTCGACGAGCGGCGAGCCGTTCTCGCGCACGATCGGCTCCCGGCCGAGCGGAAAGCGCTCGTTGCCGGTCAGCGACAGCGTGGCGCAGACGGCCGCGGGCTCGCGCTCGCGCGCGGCGACGTGCGCCTCCTTGCCGACGAAGTCCTCGTTCTTGACCTTCCACCACGCCATGTCGGCCTCGGCGACGTCGTAGTCCTGGTCGAGCTCGAAGCCGAATGCGCGATACGCCTTCTCCAGCCGCCCCGTTGTGCCGTAGACGCCGATACCGGCCGGGACGACGCCGTGCGCGCGACCGGCTTCCCAGACCGCGTCCCAGAGCTTCGCGCCCTGTTCGAAGGGGACGTAGAGCTCCCAGCCGAGGTCGCCGACGTACGAGATCCGCGAGGCGACCACGTCCATCTCGTCGACGCCGATCGTCTGCCAGGTCGCGAACGGGAACGCCTCGTTCGACACGTCGTCGCTCGTGATGGAGGAGAGGATGTCGCGCGCCCGCGGCCCCCAGAGGCCGACCGTGCAGACGGTCGAGGTGTGATCCTCGATCTGCGCGTCCGGGCCGCAGTGGTCGCGGAACCACTTCATGTCCGCCATGCCGTGGGCGCCGCCGGTCACGACGCGGAACCGGTCGTCGGCCATCTTCATGATCGTGAGGTCGGACTTGAAGCCGCCGCCGGGCGCGAGCACGGGCGTGTAGACGACGCGGCCGTCCGGCACGTTCATCTGCCGCGCGGCAACGGTCTGCACGCAGTCAAGCGCGCCCGGCCCCGCGACGTCGAACACGCAGAACGCGGTCAGGTCGAACATCGCCGCCCGCTCGCGCATCGCGAGGTGCTCGGCGTTGATGATCGGCGACCACCAGCGCGCGTCCCACTCGTGCGCGCGCGGCTGGACGCCGTACTCGTCGACAAGTGGCGCGTTCGACTCGTACCAGTGCGGCCGCTCCCAGGCTGCCGCCTCGAAGAAGCGCGCCCCGAGTTCTTGCTCCCGCTCGTAGAACGGCGACACGCGGACACCGCGGTTCGACTCCCACTGCTCGCCCGGGTGAACGATGCCGTACGTCTTGTTGAACCCCTCGGCCGCGCGGCCCTTGACGTGCTCCGGCGTGCGCTGCTCCGGGTAGAAGCGGGCGATATCCGACGACTGGAGGTCGATCTCCGGCTCGCCGTGCACCATCCACTCCGCCACCGACTTGCCGACGCCGGGGCCTTCCTTGACCCACACGGCGGCCGCCGACCAGAGGCCCTTCACCTCGGGCGTCTCGCCGAGCAGGGGCAGGCCGTCGGGAGTGAGGGAGAGGAGGCCGTTGATCGCGTACTTGATCCCGACCGACTCGTCGCCGAGGATCTCCGGCACGAGCTGAAGCCCGTGCTCGAGCTGCAGCTCGAAGTCCTCCTGCGTGAAGGGAAGCTCGGTCGGTGTCAAGGACGCCGCCTCGATCGAGGGGATCTCCTCGGGGTCGTGGAGGATCGGCCGGTGCGCGTACGAGCCGACCTCGAGCCCCTGGCCGTCCTGCCGCTCGTACATGTTCGTGTCCATGTCGCGCACGATCGGGAAGTCGACCGCCGTCTTCGAGTCGAGGAAGCGCGGCACCGGGCCGACGTCGATCATCTGATGCACGGCCGGTGTCAAGGGAATGGAGGCGCCTGCCATCTGCGCGACCCGCGGCGCCCAGACGCCGCACGCGATCGCGACGAGATCCGCCTCGAAGTCGCCGCGCGTTGTGCGCACCCCGCGGACACGGCCTTCCTCGACGTCGATCCCCACGACCTCCGTGTTCGCCAGGACCTGCGCTCCCTTCTCCTGCGCGCGCTCGCGCATGATCGTCCCGAAGCGGAGCGAGTCGACGACCGCGACCGACGGCGAGTAGAAGCCGCCGAGCAGGATCGACGCGTCGACGAACGGCACGAGCTCCTCGATCTCGGCGGGCGTCACGAGGCGGCAGTCCTCGACGCCCCACGACTTCGCCGAGGCCATCCTCCGCCGCAGCTCCTCCATCCGCTCCTCGGTGCGCGCAACCTCGATCCCGCCGCATTCGTGCAGCGTTCCCGTCTCGCGGTACTGGCGCATCGACTCGAGCGTGAGCTGCGTCATCTCCTTGGAGTGGTCGACCGGGAAGATGAAGTTCGAGGCGTGGCCGGTGGAGCCACCGGGGTTCGGGAACGGCCCCTTGTCGATCTGGACGAGATCGGTCCAGCCGAGCTCTGCGAGCCAGCCGCTGAGGCTGTTGCCGACGATGCCGCCGCCGATCACCACGACTTTCACACGCTCACCAGGACCTTTCGCATCGCCTGCTCGAAGTTCTCGACGTGGGCACGCATGATCTCGGCCGCTCCGTTGCCGTTGCCCGCCACGATCTCGTCGATCAGGTCGCGGTGCGCCTCGACGGCGTCCTCGAGATCCTCGGCGCGGCCGAGCGCGATCATCCAGATCCGCAGCGCGAGGACGTAGTACTCGCCGAGCGTCTTCTCGAGCAGGTGGTTGTGCGCGGCGGCGTAGACCGCGCGATGGATCCGCTCGTCGAGGCCCATCAGATCGCCGTCGCCCTCGATTCGATCTCCCAAGGCTGCGAGCCCGTCGCGCTGCTCGTCAGTCGCGCGCTCGGCGGCGAGCCGCGCGGCCTCCGGCTCGAGTGCGGCGCGCACCTCCGAGATGCGGGCGAGGTCCCGCACATCGACGCCGGTCACGAACATCCCGCGGCGAGGGAAGACCTCGACGAGTTGCTCCTGGGCGAGCCGCCGCAGCGCCTCCCGGACGGGGGTCCGTCCGATGCCGAGGCTCTCCACCAGCTGTCTTTCGTCGATGAGCGCCCCCGGAGGAAGCTCGAGCGAGACGATCAGGTCACGGATGGCGACGTAGGCTCGGTCGGCGAGCGACGGCCTGGGCACTGTGGCCTCCACGGCTAGATATATTACTCATATTCGTACTCGGCTCGGACTGCCGTTCCGTCGCCGATGCCAGAGGTGTAGAAAGGAGTCCGGGCGTGGCGACGACGACACCCTCCTCTCTCGAGATCGCACAGGAGGCCAAGCTCCACCCGATCACGGAGATCGCGGCGGCGGCAGGGCTCGAGCCCGACGAGCTGGATCCCTACGGCAGGTACAAGGCCAAGGTCTCCCTCTCGGTGCTCGACCGGCTCGCGGACCGGCCCGACGCGAAGCTCGTCTGCGTGACCGCCATCACCCCGACGAAGTTCGGTGAGGGGAAGACGACCACCTCGGTCTCGTTGACGCAGGGTCTGGGCGCGATCGGGCGCAAGCCGGTGCTCTGCCTGCGCGAGGCGTCGCTCGGCCCGGTGTTCGGGATCAAGGGCGGAGCCGCCGGGGCCGGCTACGCGCAGGTCGTGCCGATGGAGGACATGAACCTCCACTTCACCGGCGACATCCACGCCATCGGCGCCGCGAACAACCTGCTCGCGGCCATGCTCGAGGCCCATCTGCTGCACGGCAACGAGCTCGGGATCGATCCGCTCTCGATCTCCTGGCGGCGCTGCGTCGACATCAACGACCGCGCGCTGCGGGACACCGTGATCGGCCTGGGCGGGCGCGCAAACGGCTATCCCCGCCAGGCGGGCTGGGACATCACCGCCGCCTCCGAGGTGATGGCGATCGTCGCCGTCGCACGCGACCTTCACGACCTGCGCGAACGGCTCGGCCGCATCACGGTCGGCGCCACGCGCGACGGTCGAGCCCGTCACCGCGGAGCAGCTGAAGGCCGCAGGTGCGATGACCGTGTTGCTCAAGGAGACGATCAAGCCGAACCTCGTGCAGACGCTCGAGGGTCAGCCTGCGTTCGTGCACTGCGGGCCGTTCGCGAACATCGCCCACGGCAACAACTCGCTCGTCGCCGACCGGATCGCCCTGAAGCTCGGCGACATCGTCGTCACCGAGTCGGGGTTCGGCGCGGACATGGGCATGGAGAAGTTCATGGACATCGTCTGCCGCGTCGGCAACCTCACGCCGAGCGCCGTCGTTCTCGTCGCCACGGTCAAGGCGCTCAAGCATCACGGCGGCGATCCCGAGGGCGGGGCCGAGGCGATCGCCGCGGGGTCGGCGAACATGATCCGTCACCTCGCCACCGTGCGCGAGTTCGGCCTCAACGCCGTCGTCGCCGTCAACCGCTTCCCGGACGACACCGACGAGGAGATCGAGCAGATCCGCGAGATCGCGCTCGCGAACGGCGCGTTCGCCGCCGAGGCGAACGAGGCGGTCGTCAAGGGAGGCGAAGGCGCGGCCGCGCTCGCCGAGGCGGTCGTCAAGGCGACCGAGCAGCCGTCGAGCTTCGCGCCGGTCTATCCGCTGGAGGACTCGATCGAGCGCAAGATCGAGGCGATCGTGACGCGGGTGTACGGCGGCGACGGAATCCTCCTCCAGCCGGCGGCGCGGAAGAAGATCGAGGAGCTCGAGCGCGTCGGCTTCGACCAGCTCCCCATCTGCATGGCGAAGACGCACCTCTCCCTCTCGCACGACCCGACGCTCGCGAACGCGCCGACCGGCTTCACCGTCCCCGTCCGCGACATCCGCGCCTACACCGGGGCCGGCTGGCTGGTCGCGCTGTGCGGAGACATGCAGACCATGCCCGGCTACGGCCGGACGCCGGCCGCCCACTCGGTCGACATCGACGAGCAGGGAAGGACGGTCGGTCTCTTCTGAGCGAGATCCAGGTCGACATCGTCACCGAGGGGCGGCGCGTCCTCGGCGCCGCGCGGGAAGCCGGCCTGACGCTCCGCCTGCTCGGCGGGGTCGCCGTGAACGTGCGCTCCCGCGGCCTGCCACCGCCGCTGACGCGCGAGTACCAGGACCTCGACTTCGCGATCGCCAAGAAGTCGAGCGGAGACCTCCAGAAGCTCCTGCGCGACCTCGGCTACGAGGCGCATGTCGGCTTCAACGCGATGAACGGCAGGGAGCGGCTCCTCTTCTTCGACAATCCGAACGCGCGGCAGGTCGACGTGTTCGTGAGCTCGTTCCGGATGTGTCACCAGATCCCGCTCGAGGACCGGCTCGCCGTGGACGACGACACGGTGCCGCTCGCCGAGCTGCTGCTGACGAAGCTCCAGATCATCGAGCTGAACGAGAAGGACGTGCGCGACTCGGTCGCGATCCTGCTCGAGCACGACGTGACCGAGGACGACCGCGGCGTCAACGTGAACCGGGTCGCCTCCCTTTGCGGCGACGACTGGGGACTCTGGCGCACGATCACGCGGAATCTCGTCAGCGTCCGTGAGCATCTCGGCGGCTACGAGGTCGACGACGAGGTGGTCGCGGCGCGCCTCGACCTGCTGCTCGAGGGGATCGAAGCTGCGCGGAAGTCGCGCTCCTGGCGCATGCGCGCCAAGGTCGGTGAACGCAAGCGCTGGTACGAGCTGCCCGAAGAGGTTTAGATAACCCATGCGCATCTTCTTCGCGACGGACGTTCACGGCTCGGAGACCTGCTGGCGGAAGTTCCTCAACGCCGGCGCGCACTACCAGGCGGACGCGCTGATTCTCGGCGGCGACATGACCGGCAAGGCGCTCGTCCCGATCATCCACGACGGCGGCGACAACTGGCACGCGACCCTGCTCGAGAACCGCCAGAGCCTCGTCGGCGAGGAACAGGTGGCCGCCTTCGAGGACGCGGTCATCCGCCGCGGCTACTACCCGTTCCGCTCCAATCCCGAGGCCGTGCAGCGGCTGCACGACAACGAGTCCCACTGGCATGCGCTCTTCGAGGAGAAGATGCTCGAGACGGTCAAGAAGTGGATGGACCTCGCCGACGAGCGTCTGGAGGGAACCGGGATGACGTGTGTCGTCTGCCCGGGAAACGATGATCAGCTCGAAGTGGACGACGTCGTGCGGCAGGCGAAGCATGTCTCCCTCGGCGAGGGGCGTATCGTCGAGCTCGGCGAGTTCCAGCTCGCCTCTACGGGCTGGGCCAACCGAACGCCGTGGCACACCTACCGCGAGGAGGACGAGCCGGACCTCGCGAAGCGGATCGCCGCGGTGGTCGACCAGGTCACCGCGCCGCCCGAGAAGACGGTCTTCAGCTTCCACTGCCCGCCTCACGGGACCGGGTTGGACGATGCTCCACAGCTCACCGAGGACATGCGGCTCAAGGACGCCGGTCGCTCGACGGTTCCCGTCGGGTCGACCGCGGTCCGCGAAGCGATCGAGAGCTTCGGGCCCGCCCTCGCCCTACACGGGCACATCCACGAGGCGCGGGGCTCGGCGCGTCTTGGCAACACCCTCTGCATCAACCCGGGCAGCTCGTACGAGCAGGGTCAGCTGCTCGGGGCCGTCGTCGAGCTCGATGGCAAGAAGAAGGTCAAAAAGTTCGTCCTCACGAGCGGATAGGAGGAGGGTTTAGATGGCGACAATGGCCGGCGAAGCCCCCGAGGAGCGCTCGCTCTTCGTTCGCAAGGCGACCGGGCTCGTGCGTGGGTGGTCGGTATGGGACGCCTTCATCTACTCGGCGATCTCGATCAACTTCATCACGCTCGGGCTGTACGCGTTCTCGTATGCGAACTTCATCCCGCAGGGGAGCCTGCTCTGGGCGGTGGTCCTCTCGGGGGCGTACCTCGTCTTCCAGGCGATCACCTACGCGTCGCTGATCGCCGCGATGCCACGCGCAGGTGGCGACTACGTCTGGATCAGCCGCACGCTCGGCGGCGGCATCGGCTTCGTCCTGGCCGCCTGCGGCTGGTGGTTCATCCTCTGGCACTGGGTTCCGATCTACGCCAACATCCTCAACATCATGGTGCTCGAGCCGCTCTCGGCCATCATCGGCTGGGACCGCGGCATGACCTTCTGGGCCAGCAGCAACGGCCTGTTCACGTCGTCGGTGATCGTCGCGGTGCTCGCGTCGCTGCTCGTCGCGGCCGGCGTCCGCCTCTACGCGAAGTTCCAGAAGGCGTGCTTCTACGGCGGGTGCATCGGGTTGCTGATCATGTTCGTCCTGCTGATCACGCACTCAAAGGCCGACTTCGCGAAGGCGTTCAACTCCGAGACGCATCACCTCTACGGCACGACCGGCAACGCGTATGGGCAGGTCCTGAAGGCCGGTGGCGGCGGCTCCTACGCGTCGCTTCACTCCTTCGACTTCCGCGCGATCGTGCTGCTGATCCCGTTCCTGTTCTTCTTCAACCTGTGGTCGAACTGGGGCGCGACGCTGTATGGCGAGGTGCGTGGAGCCTCGGACTTCCGCAAGAACATCTACGCGATGGGCGGGGCGCTGCTGGCGACGACGGCGGTGGCGGCGATCTTCCTCGTGCTCTTCGCCCACACGTTCGGCTGGCAGTGGTTCCAGTCGTCGCAGGGCGCCTACTGGGCCGGGAAAGGGCCGCTCGGGGTGTTCCCGTACGCGGGGACGTTCGTCTCGTTCTTCACGAGTAGCCCGGCGCTCCAGTTCCTGATCGTCGGGATGCTCAGCCTCTGGTTCTTCGGCTGGGTCGGCACCGTCTTCCTCTCGTCGACGCGCGTCGTTTTCGCGACCGCGTTCGACCGCGTGCTGCCGGAGTGGACGGCGAAGGTGTCGAGCAACGGCGTGCCGTATCCGGCGCTCGCGCTCATGCTCCTGCCGTCGATCCCGATCGCCTACTTCTACGCGTACAACTCGAACTTCGCGCAATGGACATTCGACGCGACGCTCGTGATCGCGATCACGTTCCTCGGCTCCGCGGTCTCGGCGGCGATCCTGCCCTGGCGGAAGCCGGACATCTACAACGCATCGCCGATCGCCAAGTACAAGGTGCTTGGGCTGCCGCTGATCACGTTCGCCGCGGTTCTATTCACGGCGATCCTCGTGTTCGCGATCTACAAGTGGTTCAGCGACTCGATCTACGGCGTGAACTTCCGGAGCTCGGAGTGGTACATGCTCGGGATGTACGGCCTCGCGCTCGGGATCTACCTCATCTCCTGGTTCTACCGCCGCTCGCAGGGCCTGAACCTGAAGATGGTCTACGACGAGATTCCGTCGGAGTAGCCGGAACGTGAAGAGGGGCGGCGCGAGCCGCCCCTCTTCAGTTCAGGAGATCGGTGGGGGCCACGACGGCGGGCACGAGACCGCCCATGACGTCGACCTCGACCTCGCTCCCTTGCCCGAGCTCGGACGGGAGCTTCGCGAGCGCGACATTCCGTTTCACCGTGAACCCGTGCGCCGCGCTACGGACGCGTCCGACGACCTCGCCGTCGTGGTGGACGGCCTCGCCGCCGTAGATCGTCAGGTACTCCTCGCCGCCGACGAGCAGCGTCCGCAGCTTCGTCGGCGGATCCCGGTCCAGCTGTGTCCACTTGTCCTTCGCCACCGCGAATGCGAGCCCGGAGTCGAACGGCGTGTCGGACGTCGTCAGGTCGGTGCCGAAGTAGCGGTAGCCCTTCTCGATGCGCAGCGAGTCGAGCGCCTCGTAGCCGACCGGCTCCGGCTGCAACGTCTCGACAAGATGGTCCCACACGCGTTCGGCAGCGTCGGGCCGCACGTACAGCTCGTAGCCGTACTCTCCGACGTACGTCATCCGCTGGGCGAGCACCGGCACACCGCCGACGTCGACCTCCCGCGCCGACCGGAAGGGGAAGTCCTCGAGCACGCCGCGCACCGCCGGCCCCCAGAGCCCGATCACCGCCCAGTCGTCCGTCACGTCGGTGACGCGCGCGCCGTAGAGCTCGAGAAAGCCGCGGTCCGAGTCCACGGCGCCGGCACCCGTGACGACGCGGAAGCGATCCTCCGCGAGCCGCGTCACGGTCACGTCGCCGACGATGCGGCCGCGCTCGTCGAGCAGCTGGGTGTAGGCGATCGACCCGACGGGCCGGTCGATGCGCGCACCGCACACTCGCTCGAGCACGTCGAGTTCCGACAGCTCGAGCTTCCCGAAGGACGTCATGTCGATGATCCCGGCCCGCTCGCGGATCGCCGCGTGCTCCACCGCGACACGCCCGTGCCACGGCGGCCGCACCCAGCCGCCCGCGGCGCGCTGCTCCTCCCCGGCTCGCCGCGCCGGCCGGCCGGGTTCGTACCACTCCGCGCGCTCCAGGCCGTTCTTCGCGCCGAAGACCGCGCCGAGCTCCTCGTTCCGCGCCTGGAGCGGCGACAGGCGCTTCGGCCTGCCCGCTGCGGAAACGTCGGACGGGTACCTCAGCCGGTAGTAGTACTTGTACGCCTCGCGACCGCCCGCTGCCGCGAAGGCCGAGTCGCGGTACGGGCCTCCGAAGCGCCACGGCCGGTACGGCTGGACGTCCACCTCGGCCTCGCCGGTCGTGAGCAGCTCGGCCAGCGCCCTGCCGAGCCCGCCGGCCCCGCCGAAGCCGTTCAGCGAAAGCCCGGCCGCCGTCCAGAAGCCGCGTACGCCCGGGAACGGGCCGAGCAGGGGATTCCCGTCGGGCGTCATGGCGTCCGGATGGCAGACCAGCGCGACCATCCCCGCGTCGTCGAGGAAGGGGAAGCGCCGCGCAGCGCCGGCCATCAGCTGCTCGAAGCGCTCGTAGTCTGGCGGAAGCGACCGCGCACCGTGCTCCCATGGCACACCGTCCTCCCAGCGCGAGACCGGGTTCGGCTCGTAGCCGCCGAAGAGGACGCCGCCGCTTTCCGCCTTCCCGTACACCAGGTTGTCGGTGTCGCGGAAGCACGGCGCGTCGTTGGGGAACTCGTCCCCGTCGACCGCGAGCAGAGCGATGTGCTGGTGGTCGACGGGAACCGAGCAGACGAACGCGCCGACCATGGCGGCGACGCGCGGGGCCCACATCCCCGCGGCGTTCACGACGATCTCGCACTCGATCGCGCCCTGCTCCGTCTCGACCGACCGGACGCTCCCGTCGCGGACGCCGATGCCGGTCACGAGGGTGCGTGTCCGGATCTCGACGCCGAGCTCGCGCGCCGCGGATGCGAGCGCGTACGACGCGATGTGCGGATCGACTGCACCGTCGCCCGGCATCCAGACCGCGCCGTACAGCTCGCGGTCGGTCATCGCCGGGAGGAGCGCGCGCGCCTCGTCCGGTCCGATCAGCTCGACGTCGAGCCCGATCGCGTTGGCGCGCGAGACGCCGCGCCGCAGCTCGAGGAGGCTGTCGCGACTCGACGCGATGCGCAGCGACCCGACGCGGTCGAAGACGCCGAGCTCCTCGTAGAGCTGAACGCTGTAGCGCCGGAACCGCATCATGGTGGGGGACGGGTTGAACTGGGTGACGAGCCCCGCCGCGTGGTGCGTCGAGCCGCTCGTCAGCTCGCCCTTCTCGACGAGGACGACGTCGCGCATGCCCGCCTTGGCGAGGTGGTAGGCGCAGCTGACGCCGGCGATCCCCCCGCCGATGACGACCACCTGCGTCACGCGCGGATGCGCTCTCCCTTCGGGTCGTACAGCGGTTCGGCGCGCACCTCGCCGCCGACCCAGTCGCCGAAGATGTCGATCGCCACCGGTGTGCCGGGCTCGGTCGAGCCCGATCGGCACGTACGCGTAGGCGATGCTCGCGCCGACCGCGTAGCCGTAGCCGCCGCTCGTCACGCGGCCGACGATCTCGTCGCCGTGGCGGACCGGCTCGGAGCCGAGCGCGACCGCGCGGGGGTCGTCGAGCACGATGCAGACGAGCTTCTGCCGCGGCTCCGCCCGCGCGAGCGCGTCACGGCCGCAGAAGTCGCCCTTGTCCATCTTCACCGCGAAGCCGAGCCCGGCCTCGAACGGCGTCGTCTCCGCCGTCAGGTCGCTCGCCCACGCCCGGTAGCCCTTCTCGAGGCGCAGCGACTCGATCGCGCGATACCCGCCGGGCGTGACGCCGTCGGCGCAGAGGGTGTCCCAGAGCGCGGCGCCGTACTCCGCGGGGCAGTAGAGCTCCCAGCCGAGCTCGCCGACGTAGGTCACCCGCGAGGCGATGCACGGCACGTTCCCGACCGCGACCTCGCGCGCCTGCATGTACGGATGGTCGAAGCTGACGACCTCGCGCGCCTGCGGGCCCCAGAGGCAGAAACACGCGAAGGCGGAGGTGACGTCGTTCACGTGCACCGACCCGTCCCGCGGCAGGTTGTGCTCGAGCCAGGCGCGGTCGTGGGTTCCGAACGCCGTTCCCGTCACGAGCAGGAAGCGGCCCTCGTCGCGACGCATGACGGACAGATCCGCCTCGATGCCGCCGCGGTGGTTGAGCAGCTGTGTGTAGACCACGGTGCCGACCGGACGATCGATGCGGTTCCCGCACAGCCGCTCGAGGAAGGCGAGCGCCCCCGGGCCGAGCACCTCGAGCTTCGAAAACGACGACTGGTCGAAGAGCGCGACGGTCTCGCGCGCCGCACGGGCCTCCACCTCGATCGCCGGCGACCAGTTCTCGCCGGCCCAACCGCGCGGCCGCAGCGACTCGTCGCCGCCCGCCGCGTTCGACTCGTACCAGTTGACGCGCTCCCAGCCGCCCTTCTCCCCGAACGACGCGTCCAGCGCGATATGCCGCTGATATACCGGCGAGACACGCAGCGGCCGCCCGGCCTTCCGCTCCTCGCCCGGGTACTTGACGTCGTAGTACTGCGACAGCGCCTCGTACGTGCGCGCGAGCGTGTACTCGCGGCTGCGGTACTGCCGGCCGAAGCGCCGCCAGTCGAGCGGCCAGACGTCCCATTCCGGGCGGCCGTCGACGATCCACTCGCTCATGACCTTGCCGACACCGCCCGCGCCGGCGAGACCGTGCGCGCAACCCCCGGCCGCGATCCAGAAGCCGGGCACGTCGGTCTCGCCCAGGAGAAAGTCGGCGTCGGGCGTAAATGCCTCAGGCCCGTTGAAGAACGCCTTCACCTCGGCGTTCTCCATGGCCGGGACGCGGTGGATCGCGTTCGTGAACAGCTCCTCCATCCGTTCCCACTCCTCGGGCAGGAGCTTCGCCTCGAAGCCGTCGGGGATGCCGTCGACCGCCCACGATGCGGGTTTCCGCTCGTAGCCGCCCATGACGAGGCCGCCGACCTCCGTGCGGAAGTAGACGAGGTTGTCGGGATCGCGCAGCGTCGGCAGAGGCTCGAGCGGCGGATCGAACGGCTCGGTGATCAGGTACTGGTGGCCGAACGGGATCATGGGCACGTCGACGCCGACGAGTTCCGCCACCTGCCGCGCGTACATGCCGGCCGCGTCGACGACCACCTCGCATTCGATCCGTCCCTGATCCGTCTCCACCGCGGAAACCCGGCCGTCGCGCGTCTCGATTCCGGTCACCTTCGTGCGCACCTCGATCTGCGCGCCGAGGCGGCGCGCGCCGTCGGCGAGCGCGAACGTCAGCTGCGACGGGTCGAGGTAGCCGTCGTCGGGGATGAACGCCGCTCCGAGCACACCGTCCGTCGACAGTGGCGGGAACAGCCGCTGTGCCTCCTTCGGGGAGACGATCTCCATCGGCAGCCCGAAGGTCTTCGCCCAGGACGCCTGGCGGTGGATCTCCTCGAGGCGGGGCTCGGAGGACGCGAGCCGGAGGCCGCCGAGCTGGTGCCAGCCCGGGTCGTTGCCGGTCAGCTCCTTCAGCTCGGCGTACAGCCCTACCGAGTACTGCATCATCCGCGTGAGCGAGATCGAGGAGCGCAGCTGGCCGACGAGCCCGGCCGAGTGCCAGGTCGAGCCGTGGGTGAGCTGGAACTGCTCGACCAGGACGGAGTCGGTCCATCCCTGCTTCGCGAGGTGGTAGAGGCACGAGCAGCCGACGACGCCGCCGCCGATCACGACAGCGCGGGCACGTTCGGGTGGCATGACGCGAGCCTAATTAGGATCGCCGCGTGCCAATCGATGAAGTGCTGGCAGCCGTTCCCGAGCTCCGTAACGCGGAGTCGGTCGAGCCGCTCGTCGGCGGGCTGACGAACACGAACTACAAGGTCACGAGTCCCGCCGGCTCGTTCGTCGTCCGGATCTCGGGCAAGGACACGAGCCTGCTGGCGATCGATCGCGAGAACGAGCTGCACAACACGATCGCCGCCGCCGAGACCGGCGTCGGCGCCCCGTTCGTCGCAGCCCTTCCGGAGCACGACGCACTCGTCCTCGGCTTCCTCGACGGCGAGGTCATGGACGCGGAGACGTTGCGCCGCGGCGACCGGCTCGCTGCAGTTGCCGAGGCCTGCCGCCGACTGCACGCCGGCCGCCGCTTCCTGCACGACTTCGACATGTTCGAGATCCAGCCGCGCTACCTGGCGATTGTCCACGAGCGCGGCTTCAGGCTCCCCGACCGCTACGAGGAGTTCGAGCCGCAGATCCGCGAGCTCGAGCGGGCGATGCGCGTGCGTGCGGAATCGACGGTGCCGTGCAACAACGATCTCCTGGCGGAGAACTTCATCGAGGTGGGCGGCGAGCTGCGGCTCATCGACTACGAGTACTCGGGCAACAACGAGGCGGCGTTCGAGCTCGGCAACGTCTGGAGCGAGTCGAACCTCTCGCTCGCGCAGCTCGAGGAGCTCGTCGCGCACTACTACGGGAGGCCGCTGCGCAACAAGGTCGCTCGCGCGCGATTGTGGGGCCTGATGTCGAAGTACGGCTGGACGCTCTGGGGCTCGATCCAGGACGGCATCTCCGACCTCGACTTCGACTTCTGGAGCTGGGCGCTGGAGAAGTACGAGCGGGCGGTCGAGGAGCTCGACGGCGCCGAGTTCGAGCAGCTGCTGGCCGACGTCCAGCGCGACGACTGATGCCCGTCGACGCGGTCATCTTCGACTTCAACGGGACGCTCTCCGACGACGAGCCCGTGCTGTGCGAGATCTTCATGCACCTGTTCGCGGAGCACGGCAAGCCGATGTCGGCGCAGGAGTACTTCGACCATCTCGCAGGCCTCTCGGATCCGGAGATCGTGACGGCCTGGCTCGGAGAAGACCATCCCGACGTGCCGGGGGTCGTCGCCGAGCGAGGACGCCGCTACCGGGCGGCGGCCGCGGACGGATCGACGATCCACGAGCACGTGCGGGAGGCCGTGCGCTTTGCCGCCGAGCACGTGCCGCTCGCCATCTGTTCCGGCGCCGCGCGGGACGAGATCGAGCCCGTCATCGGGGCCGCCGAAATCGCCGGCTGCTTCCGCACCGTCGTGAGCTCCGACGACGTCGTGCACGGCAAGCCCGACCCCGAGGGCTACCTCAAGGCGCTCGAGCACCTCGAGGCCGACCCCGCGCAGGCGGTCGTGCTCGAGGACACGGAAGCCGGCATCGCGTCGGCCCGCGCTGCCGGCGTCGGGCGAGTGCTCGCGATGCGCACGACGCTCGAGCCGCATCGCCTCGCCGCGGCCGACGAGCTGATCGACCGGCTCGACCTCGGTGTGATGCAGGGACTCTTGCTCTAGATTCCAGGCATGTCGAAGAAGTACGAACGGCTGACGACGCCGCTCGTCCGAGTGGACGGAGAGCTGCGCCCTGCGAGCTGGGACGAGGCGCTGGACCGCGCCGCCGACGGCTTCCGCAGGGCGCTCGACGAGGACGCGCTGACCGGCGTCTTCAGCTGCTCCAAGGCGACCAACGAGCTGAACTTCGCCACGCAGAAGTTCGCTCGCGTCGTGCTCGGAACGAACAACGTCGACAGCTGCAACCGAACCTGACACGCGCCCAGCGTCGTCGGTCTGGCGACGGTGTTCGGTGCAGGGGGCGGAACGAGCTCCTACGAGGAGACCCGCTCTGCCGACCTCATCCTGCTCTGGGGCTCGAACGCACGTGAGGCGCATCCGATCTTCTTCCACCACGTGCTCAAGGCCGTCAACGACGGCGCGAAGCTGATGGTCGTCGACCCGCGGCTGACTCCGTCGGCGCAGTGGGCCGACCTCTGGCTCGGGCTCGACGTCGGCACCGACATCCCGCTCGCGAACGCGGTGGGCCGCGAGATCATCGACGCGGGGCTCGCAGACACGGAGTTCGTCGAGCGGGCGACGAGTGGGTTCGAGGCATACCGAGCCTCGGTCGAGCCGTGGACGCTCGACGAGGCCGAGCGCGTGACCGGAGTCCCGGCCGAGGCGATCCGGGAGCTCGCCCACGCCTACGGCGAGGCAGAGAACGCGCAGCTCTGCTGGACGCTCGGGATCACCGAGCACCACAACGCCGTCGACAACGTCTTCGCGCTCATCAACCTCGCGCTGCTCACCGGCAAGGTCGGGAAGTGGGGCTCGGGGCTCCAGCCGCTGCGCGGACAGAACAACGTCCAGGGCGGGGGAGACATGGGCGCCATCCCCAATAAACTGCCCGGCTTCCAGGAGCTCCTCGACGACGGGATCCGTGCAAAGTTCGAAACCGCCTGGGACTCGGCGGTTCCGGCGCAGCACGGGCTCCACCTGACCGGCATGTTCGAGGCCATGGAGCAGGGAGAGCTGCGCGCCGTCTACGTCGTCGGGGAGAACCCGGCGCAGGGAGAGGCGGATCAGGCGCGCGCAGAGCGGCTCCTCACGGGCCTCGACCACCTCGTCGTGCAGGACATCTTCCTCACGCGGACGGCGCAGCTCGCCGACGTCGTCCTGCCCGCGGCCGCGACGCTGGGCGAGGTCGACGGCACCGTGACGTCGAGTGAGCGCCGGGTGCAGCGTGTGCGGAAGGCCTACGACGCGCCCGGCGAAGCGCGAGACGACATCGAGATCGTGTACGAGCTCGGCCGCCGTCTGGGGCGCGATCTCGGCTCGGCGAAGGCGGAGGACGTGTGGAACGAGCTGCGTTCGCTGTCGCCCATGCACGCGGGGATGAGCTACGGGCGGCTCGAGGCACTCGGCGGAATTCAGTGGCCGTGCGTCGACGAGGACGACCCGGGTGCGCTCTTCATCCACGGCCGCTTGTGGGACGACGTGGTCGAAGACCGCGCGCCGTTCCAGCCGGTGGACCACGATCCGCCCGTCGACACGCTCGACGACGACTTTCCGCTGCGCCTGACCACCGGCCGCCGGCTCGAGTCGTACAACACCGGCGTGCAGAGCGGCGGCTATTCCTCACCGCTTCACGTCGGAGGCACGGACATCTTGCTCTCACCCGCAGACGGTGAGCGGTACGGCGTGGCCGACGGCGCGCGCGTTCGCATCGTGTCGCGGCGCGGTGCCGTCGAGACGTCGGCGAGATACGACCCGAACCTGCGGGCCGGCCTCGCGTTCATGAACCTCCATTTCCCCGACGAGGTTGCGACGAACATGCTCACCATCGACGCGACCGATCCCAAATCGGGGACGGCGGAGTTCAAGGCGACCGCGATCCGGTTGGAGCCTGTTGCCTGACCTCAAGCTCCTCGAGGCCGAGCCGACACGGGCCGAACGCGACGCGATCGACGTGGTCGTCGGCGCGGAGGCGGCGAACGGCGACCGCGTCGTGCGGCGCGACCGGACGCGGCGTCATCTCCTGCTGCCGGCGTTGCGCGCTGCGCAGCGCCGTGTCGGCTGGGTCACGCCGGGCGCCCTCGGCTATACCTCCCGCCGCCTCGACGTGCCGCCCGCCGACGCCTACGGCGTCGCGACCTTCTACGCGCTGCTCGCGCTCGAGGAACGTCCGGCCGAGGTGCTCCACGTCTGTACCGATCTTTCGTGCCGGCTCGCCGGAGTCGAGGTGCCCGAGGGAGCGATCCCGTCGCCGTGCCTGGGTCTCTGCGAGCGGGCGCCCGCCTCGTTGCGGACGGTCGCAGGCCCCGAGCCGCGCGAGGAGCAGATTCCACCTGCCTCGCCGCCGCTGCCTCAGACCTCGGGCCTGAAGCTGCTGCGCCGGATCGCCGCAGGTGTCGATCCGGAATCGCCGCCCGAGTTCCGCGCCCTGGAGCGCGCCCGCGAGCTCGGGCCGGAGCGCGTGATCGAGCTCGTGAAGGCTTCGCCCTTGCTCGGCCGCGGCGGTGCCGCATTCCCGACCGGCGTCAAGTGGGAGGCGGTGGCGGGCCAGCAGGCAAAGCCGCACTACCTCGTCTGCAACGCGGACGAGTCCGAGCCCGGGACGTTCAAGGATCGCGTGCTCATGGAGCAGGATCCGTTCGCGCTCGTCGAGGCGATCGCGATCGCCGCGTTCGCGACCGGCTGCGAGCGGGCGTTCATCTACGTGCGGGCCGAGTACCCACTTGCGCACGAGCGGCTGCAGAACGCGATCGACGCCTCGGATGTCGACGTCGAGATCGAGCTCCGCATCGGCGCCGGAGCGTACGTCTGCGGGGAGGAGACGGCCCTCTTCCAGTCGATCGAGGGCTACCGGGGCGAGCCGCGCAACAAGCCGCCGTTCCCGGTCGAGGTGGGGCTGTACGGAAAGCCGACGGTGGTCAACAACGTCGAGACGCTCCTCAACGTGCCGCACATCGTGCTGGAGGACGACCCGCGGGACACGCGGCTGTTCTGCGTCTCGGGCCATGTGGCCCGGCCGGGGCTCTACGAGCTCGAGCTCGGCACGCCGCTCTCGGAGCTACTCGAGCTCGCCGGCGCCGAGCCGCCGAAGGCCGTTCTGCTCGGCGGCGCCGCCGGCTCGTTCCTGCGGCCCGACCAGCTCGACCTGGCGCTCTCGTTCGAGGGCGCGCGCGAGGCCGGCGCGACGCTCGGCTCGGGCGTGGTGATCGTCTACGGCGAGCGGGCCGACCTCGTCGACGCGATCCTCCGCATCGCCGAGTTCTTCCGCGACGAGTCGTGCGGCCAGTGCGTTCCGTGCCGCATCGGCACGGTGCGCCAGGAGGAAGCGCTGCACCGGCTTGCCTCGGGCAACACCATCGGAGACGAGATCGACGTGCTCGCCGACCTGACGCAGGTGATGCGGGACGCGTCGATCTGCGGCCTCGGCCAGACGGCCGCGAATGCCGTCGACTCGGCCGTCCACAATCTCGGAGTGCTCGCCCAGTGACCGCCGTCTCGATCTCGGCCCCGAAGCGCGTCGTCGAGCTGACCGTCGACGGCCAGGTCGTGCGCGTGACCGAGGGATCGACGATCCTCGACGCGTGCCGGCGGCTCGGTATCGACACGCCGACGCTCTGCTACGGCGACACGCTGACCCCGGTCAACGTCTGCCGCGTCTGCGTGGTGGAGCTCGAGAAGGCGCGCACCCTCGTCCCGGCGTGCTCCCGCAAGGTCGAGGACGGGATGGTCGTGCACACCGACTCCGAGCGCGTCCGGACGAGCCGGCGGCTCGTGCTCGAGCTGCTCGGTTCCGCGGCCGATCTCTCAACCGCCCCGGAGGCCCTCGAGTACATCGAACGCTACGAAGCTCGTCCGGATCGCTTCGGCCCGGACTCGCTCACGGTCGAGCAGGCGGTGAAGGTCGACAACGAGCTGTACGTCCGCGACTACTCGAAGTGCATCCTCTGTTACAAGTGCGTCGAGGCCTGCGGGGCCGACGCCCAGAACACGTTCGCGATCACGGTCGCCGGGCGCGGCTTCGGCGCCCACATCTCCACCGAGCTCGACGTCCCGCTGCCGGAGTCGGCGTGCGTCTACTGCGGGAACTGCGTCGCCGTGTGTCCGACCGGTGCGTTGATGGCGAAGAGCGAGTTCGACCTGCGCGAGGCGGGCGAGTGGCGGGAGGAGGAGCAGACCCAGGTCGACACGATCTGCCCCTACTGCGGCGTCGGTTGCAACCTCACGCTGCACGTCCAGGACGACAGGATCGTCAAGGTGAGCTCGCCGGACGACCACGACGTGACCCGCGGCAATCTCTGCATCAAGGGCCGCTTCGGCTACGACTACGTGAAGAGCCCGCGGCGCGCGTGACGGTCGAGCTCGCCTCGCTCGAGGAGCTCGAGCCGGCGCTCGCGCGGGAGGAGTTCGAGGTCGCGCGGGTCTTCGTCGGCTACGGCGCGAGCGCGCCGTCGGCGCCGGAGCCCTGTCGGCTGCCGGCGGTCGCGTACTCGCTCGAGCGGCCCGCGGCGCCCACCGGCTCCTTCCGCACGGGGGAGTGGCACGAGACCTGGACTCCGGCGGCCTACGCGGCCGCGATCGAGACCGTACGCGCCGCGATTCGCGAGGGCGACGTCTACCAGGTCAACCTCGTCCAACACCTGTGGGCCGACTTCGCGGGAGATCCGCTCGCCCTCGCCGCCGCACTCGCTCCCCTGCGGCCGCTCGAGCCCGCTCCACTGCAGGGCGACGGGTGGACGATCGTCTCGGCGTCGCCGGAGCTGCTGCTGCAGAAGCGGGGCCGCGTCGTCCGCACCTCGCCGATCAAGGGGACGCGGCCGGCAGGCGTCCCGATCGAGTCGGAGAAGGACGCGGCCGAGCACGTGATGATCGTCGACCTCGAGCGGAACGACCTCTCCCGCGTCTGCGTCCCGGGCAGTGTGCGGTGGCCGGAGCTGCTCGCCGAGCGCCAGCTCGCCGGCGTCACCCATCTCGTGGCAACCGTCGAGGGCGAGCTGCGGCCGGAGGTGACGCTCACCGAGCTGCTCGACGCCGTGCTGCCCGGCGGCTCGGTCACGGGCTGCCCGAAGAGCAGCGCGCTGCGGCTCATCGCCGCGCTCGAGCCGGTCGGGCGGGGCGCCTCGATGGGAGCCCTCGGGCGCATCTACGCGAACGGCGACCTCGATCTCGCTCTCACGATCCGCACCTTCGCGGTCGTCGACGACGCGATCCACCTCTGGGTCGGCGGAGGCATCGTGTGGGACTCGGAAGCCGAAGCCGAGATCGAGGAGTCGTGGGTGAAGGCACGTCCATTGCTCGCGCTCGCCTGATGGACGTCACCGCCGTCGCCGTGGCAGGTCGCGGGCTGGTGGACCCGCGTGAGCCGGTGTTCGCGGCCGACGACGAGGCGTTGCTGCGCGGCCGCTCGGTGTTCGAGACGCTTCGCGTCTACGGCGGGCGGCCGTTCCGGCTGGACGAGCATCTCGCACGGTTCGCCGCGTCGGCCGAGCGCGTGCGCCTGCCTGCGCCCGACGCGGACGAATGCCGCCGCCTTGTCGAGCTCGTGCTCGACGCCGGCGGCGGGACCGAGCTCGCCCTGCGCCTCTACTGGACCGGCCGCACGCTCGTCGCCACGGGGGGCCCGATCGATCCCGAGCTCGAGACGGTGCGCGCCCGAGGGCTTCGACTCGCGGTGGTCGGCTGGTCGGCCGGCGCGCTCGCGAGCGCGAAGTCGATGAGCTACGCCGAGAACATGGGCGCGCAGGACGCCGCGATCGCCGCCGGCGCCGACGACGCGCTGCTCGTCGCCCACGACGGGACGGTTCTGGAAGCGCCGACGGCGAACGTGTTCTGGCGCGAGGGCGACCGTCTGCTGACACCGGCGCTCGAGCTGCCGATCCTCGCCGGGGTGACGCGCGCCGCGGTACTGGAGCTCGCCGAGTGCGAGACCGAAGAGGGGGTGTTCCCGCTGGCCAGGCTGCTCGATGCCGACGAGGTGTTCCTCTGCTCGTCGATACGGGAGGTGATGCCCGTCGCCGCCGTCGACGACGCCGCGTTCGGACTCGGTCCCGCGGCGCACGAGCTGCAGCAAGCGCTGCGTGAGCAGGCGGCCGCATGAAGATCCGCGACCTGAACTGGATGCAGCTCGAGGCGTACCTGGAGCGCGACGACCGGATCATCCTCCCGGTCGGCTCGACCGAGCAGCACGCGTATCTCTCGCTGGAGACCGACAACATCCTCGCCGAGCGCGCTGCGGTCGAGGCCGCCGAGCCTTTCGGCATCCCCGTTCTGCCGGCGATCGCCTACGGCGTGACCGGTTTCACGGCCTATCCGGGAAGCCCGTCGCTGCAGGAGTCCACGCTCGTCGCCGTGCTCGCGGACGTCGTGGATTCATTGCTCGGCCAGGGATTTGGCCGGGTTCTCGTCGTGAACGGTCACGGCGGAAACACCGGCCCGGGCAAGGAGTGGGCAGCGGGTCTGCCGGGATCCGTCCTCTGGCACGAGCTCTGGGACGGGCGGCCGGACGAGATCGCGGCGGAGATCGATCCCGACTACGACCACGCCTCCTGGTCGGAGAACTTCCCCTGGACGCGGCTACCAGGAGTCGAGATGCCGGCCGAGCGCAAGCCGCCGGTCGTTTGGCCCGAGAACGAGAGAGGTCCACAGGCGGTGCGGAACGCGCTCGGGGACGGGAACTTCGGCGGGCTCTACCAGCGATCTCCGGAGGACGAGGCCCGTCTGTGGGACGCGGCCGTGCAACTCATCCGTGAGCGTCTCGAGAGGTGGGCGTAGAGCTGCTCTACGCCTGCACGGAGGCACGCTCGAACGCTGCGCGCTCGGCGTCGGAGATGACGCGCGACCGGCCCGTCTGCTCGTCGCGCGCGACCAGCACGGCCTTCGCCTCGGCGGCGACGTCGCCGTCGCGGGTGACGATCGACTCGTTCGTGACGACGCTCTTCGTGCCGAGCCGCTCGAGCGCGCAACGCGCGACGATCGCATCGTCGTCGAGTGTCAGCTCCCGGCGATAGTCGATCTCGACCCGCGCGATCACGTAGCCCCAGACGAGCGCCGGGTCCGCGAGCACGTGTCCGAGCCACTCGTCGCGCACCTCCTCGAGGTAGGTGAGGAAGACGACGTGGTTGACGTGGTTGAACGCGTCGAGGTCGCGCCAGCGGATCTCGATCTCCTTCTCGTGAGTCACGTCAGCTGCCGAAGCCGGCCGCAGCGTCCTGCGCCGCCTGCGTCTGCGCGAGCGCGGCGTACGCGAGCCGCTCGATCAGGAGCGCTGCTTCCCGCGGCGCCGTGTCGGCCGCGTCGATCGCCTGCTTCGTGACCGCGACGGCGTCGCGCGGCAGCGCCGCGAGCCGGGCGGCCAGCTCCAGCGCCCGTTCGAGCGCCTGCCCCTCGGCGACGACCTCCGTGATGACACCCTTCCGCTCGGCCTCCTCCGCGCCGAACCGCTCGGAGAGCAGGAAGAGCTCCTTCGCGCGAGCCGGGCCGAGCAGCCGCGTGACGCGATGCAGGCCGCCCGAGCTGGCCAGGATCCCGAGCGAGACCTCGGGGAAGCCGAAGACGGCGGTCTCGTCCGCGATCCGGAAGTCGAGCGCCAGGGCGAGCTCGAGCGCGCCGCCGAGGCAGTAGCCGTGGATGGCTGCGATGGTCGGCTGCGGCAGGGCCGCGAGCTCCTCGTAGACGCCGCCCGTGTCGTGGTAGTAGCGGAGCACGTCTTCGGGCGAGCGTCCCTCGAACTCGGAGATGTCCGCGCCGGCCGAGAATGCGCGTCCCTCGCCGGCGAGGATGACCGCGCCGCTCGTGCGGACGACGTCCGTCGCGAGCGCGTCGTGCAGCGTCCGCTCGACCTCGCTCGAGATGGCGTTCAGCTTCTCCGGCCGGTTCAGCCGCAGCACGGCCACCTCGCCCTCGCGGGACGCTTCGACGACGCTCATCGCAGCAACTCTTTCAGCTCGGTGGCGGCCTCGACGGTGCGGCGGCCGACCTCGGGCAGGCGCTCGCGGGGCAGCCGGTGCTCCGTGCCCCAGACGCTGACGATCGCGACCGGGCGTCCCTGCTCGGAGAGCACCGGCGCCGAGGCGCCGAACAGCGAGTCCTCGAGCTCGCCGACGCAGACTGCGTAACCGTCCCGCCGGACGGCCGCGAGCTGCTCGCCGAGCGTGCGGCGGTCCGTGACGGTGGTGCCGGTGTAGCGCTCGAGTCGCCGAGGGAGCACGAGGTCCTGCTCCTCGTCGGCCAGGTAGGCGAGATACGCCTTGCCCGTGGACGTGGCGTGCAGCGGGACGGTGCGGCCGTACCAGTTCGGCGCCATCACGTGGGGAGGATCGACTTGGTCGACGTAAAGGAGGCTGAAGCGTCGGGCGACCGCGAGGTTCGTCGCCTCGCCGGTCTCGCGCGCCAGCTGCTCGAGCACCGGCCGGCCGCGGCGCACGAGGGGGTCGACGTCGGCGCCGGCCGCGATCCGGAAGAACGCGTAGCCGAGGCTGTACCGCTGGCTGATCGGGTCGCGCTCGATCAGGCCGTGGCTGTCGAGCGTCGCCAGCAGCCGCCAGGTCGTGCTCCGGTTCAGGTCGCAGGCGGCGGCGAGCTCGTTCACCGTCGGGCTGTGCGGGCTGTCCGCGATCGCCTTGATCAGCGCAGCGGCGCGGTCGACCGACTGGATCGTCTTCGCGCGCGGTTCCGTGGTCGTCACGCCGACACCTCGACGCCGAGCGGCGCGAGCTCGACCACCTCGCGGCGAAACGGCACTGCATCTCCGTGCGGCGGAGCGTCGAGCTCCTCGGCGAAGCGGCGGCCGTCCCAGACTGCGGTCGCGATCGTTCCGGGTGCGTACGCGTCGCCGATCGCCGTCGCGCCGAGCTCCAGGGCGAGCGCGTCGCTCGGCAGGCGCGCCGTCACGAGGACGAGGCCGTCCAGCGGTAGCTCGCGCTCGGTATCGGTATAGACATCGACGACGCGCGCGACGCCGCCGTCGACCGCTGCCAGGGCCTGCCCGGTCGCAAGCTCGACGCCCGCCTCGACGAGCCGCCGGTGAATCCGCTCGTGCTCCATCGTGTTCACGCTCCACTCCGAGACGCGCGGCGTAGCCGTGACCAGGGTGACCCGCTTCCCCTCCGCCGCGAGCACCTCGGCGAGGATGCCGCCGAGGTAGTAGCGGTCGTCGTCGAAGAGGAGGATCCGCTCTCCTGCGGGCCGGCGGCCGGCCATCAGGTCGTCGGGTGTGAGCGTCTCGACGGCCGAGTCGAACGCCGGCGGCCGCGTGTGCCAGCGCCCGACGCCGTCCGCCCGCCAGCGCGCTCCGGTCGCCACCCCGACATGATCGAAGCCGTACCCGCGCACCTCGCCGGCGGTGACCTCGCTCTCGAGCGCAAGCTCGACGTTCGGGAGCTTCGCCAACTGGCCGCGGCGGTAATCCACGACCCGGATCCACGCGGCGAGTCCCGGAAGCCGCGCCTCGCGCAGCACCCGCCCGCCGAGCTCCCGTCCGGCCTCGGCCAGCACGACCTCGTAGCCGCGCTTGCCGAGCGCCATCGCGGCCTCGAGCCCGGCGGGACCTCCGCCGACGACGAGCACCTTCGAGTCTGATGCCGCCGGCCGGAAGCGCTCGGGGTGCCAGCCGCGCCGCCACTCCTCGCCCATCGACGGGTTCTGCGTGCAGCGAATCGGGGTGGACGTCCAGTCGCCCGTGACGCAGATGTTGCAGCCGATGCACTCGCGGATGTCCTCGAGGCGACCCTCCTCGATCTTCATCGGCAGGAACGGGTCGGCGATCGATGGCCGCGCCGCGCCGATCAGGTCGATCACGCCGTCGCGGATCAGCCGCACCATCGTGTCCGGGGAGGTCAGCCAGCCGATGCCGACGACCGGCTTCGACGTGAGCTCTTTGAGGCCGCGGAAGTGCTCCTCCGTCCAGGCCTCATGGGTGAAGCGCGAGGTGCGCGAGTCGTCGGGCCAGAAGCCGACCATGACGTCCCAGACGTCGGGCAGCTCGCCGACGAGCGCGAACAGCTGCTCGATCTCGGACCGCTCGATTCCCTGCTCACCGAGCAGCTCGTCGACCACGAGCCGGCACGCGACGGCCGCGCGGCCCTCGCACTCCTCGAGCGTGTCCTCGAGCACCTCGCGGAGCAGGCGCGCGCGGTTCTCGAGCGTCCCGCCGTACTCGTCGTCGCGCAGGTTGTACCGGCGGGAGAGGAAGTGCTGGAGCGTCGTCAGCCCGTGCGCCGCGTAGACGTAGACGAGGTCGTAGCCCGCGCGAAGCGACCGCTGCACCGCCTGCCGGTGGCGTCGGCGGAGGTCGCCGATGTCCTCACGGCTCATCGCCCGCGCCTGCATCGGCTCCTCGGTGGTGACCGGCAGGTGAGACGGGCCGAGCGGCGGGATCCGTCCGTAGAAGTTCCCTTCGGCCATGCCGTTGTGCACGAGCTCGATCCCGGCGAGCGAGCCGTGCGCATGCACCTGCTCGACGAGCCGCTCGTGCGCCGGGATGTCGGCGTCGTCCCAGAGCCGGCCCTCGATGTAGCCGCCGACGTCCGAGGTGGGATGGATCTCGACCTCCTCGGTGCAGACGACGGCCCAGCCTCCCTCCGCCTTAACGCCGCGCATGACGGCATGTGCCGTCGGGTCGCGGTGACCCATGCCGTTGCAGTGCGGCACCTGGAAGAAGCGGTTACGCGCCGTCACCGGCCCGAGCTGCACCGGCTCGAAGAGGACGTCATAGCGCGGGTCGCGGGGCATTAGGCGAAGAGGCTCCGCGCGATCAGGAGGCGCATGATGTCGCTCGTCCCGTCCCAGATCTCGTCGAGCTTTGCGTCGCGGTACCACTTCTGGGCGAGCGAGTCCCGGATGTAGCCGGCGCCGCCGAGCGTCATCACCGCTGCTGAGGTCGCGAAGACGGACGCCTCGGACGCGGCGAGCTTGGCCATCGCCGCCTCGGTCGAGAACGGCTGCCCGGAGTCGGCGAGTTCGGCCGCGCGGTGCGTCAGCAGGCGCGCTTGCTCGAGCTTCAGCTTCGCGTCGGCGAGCCGGAACGAGACGGCCTGGAACTCGTGAATCGCCTTCCCGAACGCCTCCCGCGACTTCGCGTAGTCGACCGCGAGCTCGAGCGCCGCCCGCCCGAGCCCCACCGCACCCGCCGCGAGCTGGACGCGGGCGACGTCGAAGACCAACATCAGCCCGCGAAAGCCCTCGCCCTCCGCGCCGAGGCGGCGGTCCTCCGGAACGAAGCAGTCCTCGAACGCGACCTCGGCGGCCGGGAAGCAGCGGCTGCCCATCTTCGGCAGGCGCGGGCCGCGAACGAACCCGTGGTCGCCGTTCTCGACCACGAAGGCGGTGATTCCGCGCGAGCGGCTGCCGGGGTCGACGGTGGCGAAGACGATGCAGAGATCGGCGATGTGGCCGTTGCCGATGAACCTCTTGCGCCCGTCGAGGACATAGCCGCCGTCGCGCCGGACCGCGGTCGTCTCGATCGCCGCCGCGTCCGAGCCGTGCTCGGGCTCGGTGATCGCGACACAGCAGGCCGGCGGCTCGGCGCTGCAGAGCGTCGGGAGCCAGCGCTGCTTCTGCTCTTCGGAGCCGAGTGCGAGCAGCGGTCCGGCGAAGAAGCCGCCCTGCGCAATCACCCAGAAGATCGGCGAGTCGCCCCACGCGAGCTCCTCGACCACCTCGCACCGCCCGCGCAAGCTCTCGAGGCCGCCCCCGCCGTAGGAAGCCGGGAGGTCGTAGCACGTGAGGCCGAGCGCCGCGGCGCGGCGCAGCACCTCGAGCGGGTACTCCTCGCTCTCGTCGTAGCTGAGCGCGACCGGCCGCATCTCGTCACGCGCAAACGCCTGCGCGGCGGTGCGGAGGGCGTCGAGGTCGAGCGAACGCGTGGGGGCGTTTTGCACCATCGGATGCCGCTGAATTATGGTACGTCCGTTGCAGGATGTGCAACGTCAGTTCGCATATCGAACGGAGGACGGCGTGAATTGGGAAGTTTTCGTCACCTGCGCGGTGACCGGAGCGGGTGACACTGCCGGCCGCAGTGAGCAGGTCCCCGTCACGCCGGAGCAGATCGCAGAGTCCGCGATCGACGCCGCGCGCGCAGGCGCCGCCGTCGTCCACATCCACGTCCGCGACCCCGACACCGGCCGCAGCGCCCGCGATCCCGCGCTCTATCGCGCGGTCGTCGAGCGCATCCGCGCGTCGGGCGTCGACGTCGTCCTCAACCTGACCGCAGGCATGGGCGGCGACCTCGTATTGGGCGGCGATGAAGCGCCGCTGCCGCCGGACGAAGCCGGCACCGACATGGCGGGTGCCGCCGAGCGACTCGCACACGTCGAGGAGCTGCGCCCGGAGATCTGCACCCTCGACTGCGGGACGATGAACTTCGCGGCTGGCGGCGACTACGTCATGGTCAACACGCCGGGGATGCTGCGCGCGATGGCGGCCCGCATCCAGGAGCTCGGGGTGCGGCCGGAGCTCGAGGTGTTCGACACCGGCCACCTCGTCTTCGTCCACGAGCTGATCAGGGACGGCCTCGTCGACGACCCGCCGCTGATCCAGCTCTGCACCGGCATCCCGTACGGCGCTCCCGACGACCTCGGCACCCTGCTCGCGCTGGTCAACCGGCTGCCGCCGAACGCGATCTACTCCGCGTTCTCGATCGGCCGGATGGAGCTGCCGTTCGTTGCGCTGGCGCCGCTCGTCGGCGCGAACGTGCGCGTCGGGCTCGAGGACAACCTCTACCTCTCGCGCGGCCGGCTCGCGACGAACGCCGAGCTCGTCGCCCGGGCCGTCGAGATCCTCGAGCGGCTCAACGTGCGCGTGCTCGGGCCCGACGAGGTACGGGAGAAGCTCGCGCTGCAGGTCGGTGTTCGCTAAGCCGAGCCCGGTCGCGCTGCTCGGCGGCGGTGTGATCGGCGCCGGCTGGGCCGCTCGGTTCGTGCTCAACGGCTGCGACGTCCGCCTCTACGATCCGGCGCCCGAGGCTCGCAGCCGTGCCGCCGAGGTGCTCGCGGACGCGCGCTCGGCGTACGGGCAGTTGACGCTCGCACCGCTGCCGGCGGAGGGAGAGCTGCGCGTCGTCGACTCGGTGGACGACGCCGTCCCCGGCGCGATGCTCGTCCAGGAGTCGGCGCCCGAGCGGGTCGAGCTGAAGCGCGAGCTGCTGGCGGCGGCCGAGCGTGCGGCGTCCTCCGACGCCGTCTTTTGCTCGTCGACCTCGGGGCTGAGGCCGAGCGAGCTACAGGCGGAGATGACGCATCCCGAGCGCTTCTGCGTCGCGCATCCGTTCAATCCGGTCTACCTCCTTCCGCTGGTGGAGCTCTGTGCGGGTGAGCGCACGGCGCCGGAGACGCTCGAACGGGCGGGCGCGATCTTCGGTGCGGTGGGGATGCATCCGCTCGTCGTCCGCAGCGAGATCGACGGCTTCGTCGCCGATCGGCTGCTCGAGGCGCTCTGGCGGGAGGCGCTGTGGCTCGTGAGCGACGGCGTGGCGACGGTCGAGGAGATCGACGACGCGATTCGCTACGGCGCCGGCCTGCGGTGGGCGTTCATGGGCACGTTCCTCACGTACCGGATCGCAGGCGGCGAGCAGGGCATGCGCCACTTCCTGCGCCAGTTCGGGCCTGCGCTGGAGTGGCCGTGGACGCACCTGACCGACGTCCCCGAGCTCACCGACGAGCTCGTGGAGACGATCGCCGCCCAGTCCGATGCCCAGGCGGGCGACCGGTCGCCGCGAGAGCTCGAGCAGCTGCGCGACCGCGTGCTCGTCCGCCTGCTCCAGGCGCTCCGGGTCGAGGAGACGGGCGCCGGAGCGACCCTCGCAGCCTGGGAGCGCGCGCTGCTCACGGCGGCGCCGGCGACAGGAATACGGCGTGTGCCTCCGGAGTGGGTCGACTACAACGGCCACGTCCACGAGAGCCGGTACCTCCAGCTCTTCGCCGATGCCACAGACGCGTTGCTGGGCGCCGTCGGGGTGGACGCCGGCTATCTCGCGGACGGCGGAAGCTACTTCACGGTCGAGACGCACCTCTCGCACCTGCGCCAGCTAGTGGCGGGTGACCGCGTGCAGGTGAGCACGCAGGTGCTCGACTCGGACGAGAAGCGCCTGCACGTCTTCCACGTGCTGCGGCGCGAGGGCGAGGCCGAGCCGGTGGCGACCGCCGAGCAGATGCTGTTGCACGTCGACACCGAGAACGGGCGCGCGGCGCCGGCCCGCGAGCCGGTGCGCGAACGCGTCGCCGAGCTGACGCAACGGCACGCGGAGCTGCCGCGACCGGAGCGTGCGGGCCGCGCGATCGGCGTCCGGTGACCCGCGACCTCACTCCGCTCTTCGAGCCGGAGACGCTGGCGATCGTCGGGGTCTCGGCCGACCCCGGAAAGTGGGGGTACTGGTTCGCGCGCGACGCGGCGCTCGGCGCGCACCGCAGACGCGTGTATCTCGTCGGGCGTAACGGCGGCCAGGTGCACGGAATGTCGGTGCACCGCTCGCTCGCCGAGCTGCCGGAGGCGCCCGAGCTCGTCGTCCTCAGCGTTCCCGCGGACGGGCTCGAGGAGGCGATCGACGACTCGTTGGCCGCCGGCGCCCGTGCGCTGGTCGCAATCGCGGCGGGCTTCGCCGAGCTCGGCGAGGAGGGCGCAGAGCGGGAACGCGCGCTCGTCGAGCGAGTCCGGGCCGCGGGCGCGGCGCTCGTCGGCCCGAACTGCCTCGGCGTCTTCGACGGGGCCGCGGAGCTCCAGCTCGCGTCGACGCCGCTTCCCACGGGCCCGGTCGGCTTCGTCTCGCAGAGCGGCAACGTCCTGCTCGAGATCGGGCTTCTCCTCGAGGACCACGACCTCGGCTTCTCTCGCGCCGTCTCGATCGGGAACCAGGCGGACGTCGACGCCACCGAGCTCGTCTCCGCACTTGCCGAGCACGACGGAACGCGGGTCATCGGCGTCTATTGCGAGGACTTTCGCGACGGCCGGGCGTTCGTCGAGGCGGCGCGAACGGCGGGGAAGCCCGTCGTCCTGCTGACGGTCGGCCGCACCGAGGCGGGACAGCGAGCGGCGCTCTCGCACACCGGAGCGCTCACGAGCGGGCGCGATGCGGTCGACGCGGCGTGCCGGGCCGCCGGGGTGCACCTCGTCGAGACCCCGCGCGAGCTGGTCGACGCGGCGCAGGCACTTCTCGCGCCGTGGCGTCCGCAGGGCGGGCGCGTCGCCGTCGTCGGCGACGGGGGAGGCTACGGAGCGATCGCCAGCGACCTCCTCGGCGGACGTGAGATCGAGTTGCCCGTGCTCGGCGAGGAGACGCAGGCGACGCTGCGCGAGCTGTTGCCGTCGACGGCCTCGACCGCGAATCCGGTCGACCTGGCCGGAGCGGGGGAGCAGGACGTCGTCAGCTTCGCGAGGTCGACACGCGCGCTCCTCGAGGCCGACGACGTGGACGCCGTCCTCTTCACCGCGTACTTCGGCGGCTACAGCACGCTCTCCGACGAGATGCGCGAGCGGGAGGTCGCCGTCGCCGGGCTGCTGGCGGAGGCGATGGACGCGAGCGGAAAGCCGCTCGTCGTGCACACGATGTACCCGGGCTCGCCGCCGGCCCGGGCGCTGCGGGCCGCCGGGGTGCCCGTGTACCGGGTGATCGAGTCGGCCGTGGACGCGCTGGCCACGCTCGTCGCGGACGGCACGTCTTCTGCCCTGCCGCCGGCCGCGCTTCCCGACCCGGCTCCGCCGCTGAGCGATGCGGGCTACTCGGCCGCGCGGACGGCGCTCGCCGACGCCGGCGTTCCGTTCGGAGCTGCGCGAACCGTCGGCGGCCGCGAAGAGGCGCTCGCCGCCGCCGAGGAGCTGGGCTATCCGGTCGTCCTCAAGGCGCTCGGCCTTCTGCACAAGTCGGACTCGGGCGGGGTCGTGCTCGGGCTCCGCGACGGGCAGGAGCTCGGCGCCGCGTTCGAGGAGCTGGCCGCCCGGCTTGCGCCGGAGTCGTGGTCGGTGGAGGCGGCCGAGGACGTCGCGGCCGGGTTCGAGCTCCTCGTCGGCTGCCGGCGCGACCGCAGCTTCGGGCCGCTCGTGGTGGTGGCCGCGGGAGGGATCCACGCCGAGGCGCTGCGCGACACCGCGGTCGCGCTCGCGCCGGTCGACGAGACCGCGGCGGAACAGCTCGTACGCTCGCTCACCTCGCTGCCGCTCCTCAACGGGGCTCGCGGCCGCGCGCCGCTCGACGTGACGGCCGCGGCGCACGCAGTCGCCGCGTTGTCGCGCTTTGCCGCCGCCCACCCGGAGGTCGCGGAGGTCGAGGTCAACCCGCTCCTCGTTCGCCGCGAGGGCGCAGTCGGCCTCGACGCGCGAATCGTCCTCGGGCGATGAGGGCGGACGTCGTCGTCGTCGGCGGGGGCTTCGCCGGCGTCACTGCCGCCCGAGAAGCGGCGCTCCGGGGCCGTTCCGTGCTGCTGCTCGAGGCACGGGACCGGCTCGGCGGACGCACCTGGAGCAGCGAGTGGGACGGAATCCCGGTGGAGTACGGAGGCGCCTGGGTGCACTGGCACCAGCCGCACACGTGGTCCGAGATCACCCGCGCCGGTCTGCGCGTCGAGCTCAGCGCCGAGGCCGAGCGCGCGCACTGGTGGGTGGACGACGAGCGACGGGAGGGAACGCTCGCCGAGCGAGACGCCATTGCCGAGCGAGGCTGGGACCGCTTCGTCGCCGGCGTCCGCGCTGCCCTCCCCAATCCACACGATCCGCTGTTCGCGCTCGACGAGCTCGCTCGCTTCGACCGGCTGACGATCGCCGATCGGCTCCAGGAGCTCGACCTCGACGAGGAGGAACGGGCCGTGCTCGAGGCCGAGCTCGAGTCTCTGGCGCATGCGCCGCTGGAGGATGCCGGCGCAGTCTCGGTGCTCCGCTGGCATGCGCTTTCGGGGTACAGCCTCGCGCTCACGCAGTACACGGGCGGGCGGGTCACGCTCACCCGTGGCACCGGGGCACTGCTCGACGCGATCGTCTCCGTTGCGCCGGTCGACGTGCGGCTCGAAGCGGCGGTCGCGGCCGTGCGCGTGCGAGGCGACCGCGTCGAGGTGGAGACGCGCGCCGGCGAGGTACACGGCGCATCCGTCGCAGTCGTTGCCGTTCCGCTCAACGTGCTCTCGACGATCGAGTTCGAGCCCGCGCTCTCGCAGGGGAAGCAGGAAGCGATCGCGTTCGGCCAGGCATCGCGGGGCGTGAAGGTCATGCTCCGTACTCGGGGGGCAGACGTGCTCGAGAACGCGATCCGCCCCGGCCACGAGTTCGGCTATCTCGACACCGAGGCTCTCCTCGACGACGGCACGCAGCTCCAGATCGGCTTCGGCGTCGACGCGCGGCGCTGCGATCCGAGCGATACCGCCGCGGTGCAGCGAGCACTCGACCAGATCCTTCCCGGTTACGAGCTGCTGGAAGCGGCTGCGCACGACTGGCTCGCCGACGAGTACGCCCGCGGCACCTGGGCGATCCACCGGCCCGGTTGGTACCTGCGCCACCACGCGGAGATGCGCCGCCCCGACGGTCCCGTTCTCCTCTCCGGCTCCGACCTCGCGAACGGCTGGTCGGGCTTCATCGACGGCGCCATCGAGTCGGGCCTCGAGGTCGGCGCCCGCGCAGCCGCTCAGTCGAGGTAGGGCTCGACGCCGCGCTTGAAGAGCCCACGCGCGACGATCACGCGCTGGATCTCGCTCGTGCCCTCCCAGATGCGGTCGACGCGGAGCTCACGGAAATGCCGCTCGACCGGATGCTCCGTCATGTAGCCGCGGCCGCCGAAGATCTGCAGCGCCCGGTCGGCGATCCGGTTCGCCGCTTCCGAGGCGTACAGCTTCGCCATCGCGACCTTGCCGTGCGCGACGCTCGCGGACGGGTTCGCATCCAGCTCGTGCGCCGCGTGATAGGTCAGGAGCCGGGCCGCGAGGAGTTCCGTGAGGGAGTCGGCGAGCGGGAACGAGACGCCCTGGTGCTCGGAGATCGGTCGGCCGAACGCCTCGCGCTCCGCGGCCCAGTCCGACGCCAGCTCGAGCAGCCGGCTCGCGGCACCGCAGCAGCGCGCCGCGATCATCAGCCGCTCGATCGTGAACCACCGGCGCGCGCCGTCGTCCCCGTCCGAGAGCCGGTCCCGGTCGGGGACGCGGCAGCCACGCAGCCGCAGCTCGATGTGGCCGTCGATGTACGGGTCGTGCATGAAGCCCGGCCGGCGAACGATCTCGAGACCCGGCGCGTGGCGCGAGACCAGGAAAAGCGCTTGCTCCTCTCCCGTGCGGGCGAGGACGACGAAGAACCCGGCGACGTCGCCTCCGGTCACGAACCACTTCTCGCCGTCGAGCACCCACTCGCCGCTGTCGCGCGTCGCGGTGGCGGCGATCGCCGAGACGTCCGAGCCCGCACCCGGCTCCGTCACCGCCCACGCCTCGACGGTCTCTCGACGGAGCACCGGTCGCAGCCAGCGCTCGAGCTGGTCGGGACTCGCGAGCTCGACCAGCTCACGCGGCCCGCGGTCGGCGACGACGAAGCCGAGCCCGTTCGTCGCGCGCCCGGCCTGCTCCTCGATCGCGACCTGCGCCAGAAGCGGCAGATCGGCGCAGCCCAGCTCATGCGGCAGGTTGTAGTGGGAGAAGCCCGCCTGACGCCCGCGCCGGCGCAGCTCCGCGATCTCGTCCGCGTCGACGGCCCCGCGCTCGACGATCCGCTCCTCCACGGGATAGAGCTCCTCCTCGACGAACCGCCGTGCGCGCGCCTGCCACTCGGCGGCCTCCGCGTCGAGCCCGGGGACGACCGGCACGGGCGTCAGCTCGTGCCGACTTCGAGCGCCGGCGCGGTGTCTTCGGGAGAGGGAGAAGCCGCGGGCGCCGGGTCCGCCAACCCGCGGCCGGGCGGCAGCACCCGCAGCGCCTCGGCCGGAAAGTGGACCTGCACCGGCGTGCCCTGCGACCACTCGCGCTGACTCCCGTCGTTGACGAAGAGCGCCTGCACGAGGTTCCCCGTCGCGAGACGCACCACCAGCTGGTCGGAGGCGCCGTGGTAGACGACGCGCTCGATCATCCCGGGCACCCGATTGTCGCCGGACGCCTCGTACGGCTCGATCACGACCCGCTCGGGCCGAATCACGACATGGGTCTCGCCGACGTGACCGACCTCGCCACAGCCGGCGCGGAGCCCGAAGTCGCCGAGCTTCGTCCGGCACGTGCCGCCGTCCCGGCCCTCGGCCGTCACCTCCATGAGATTCGAGACGCCGAGGAAGTCGGCTACGAAGACCGTCTCGGGCTCCTCGTACATCAGCTCGGGGGTTGCGATCTGCTCGACACGGCCGCCGGACATGACGGCGATCCGGTCGGACATCGTCAGCGCCTCTTCCTGGTCGTGCGTGACGTAGACGAACGTGATCCCGAACTTCTCCTGGATCGACTTCAGCTCGATCTGCAGCGCCTTGCGCAGCTTTGCGTCGAGTGCGCCCAACGGCTCGTCGAGCAGCAGCACCGAAGGCTCGAGGACTAGTGCGCGCGCGAGTGCAACTCGCTGCTGCTGGCCGCCGGACAGCTGGCCGGGCTTCCGCTTCTCGTAGCCGCCGAGCTGCACCGCCTCGAGCACCCGCGTGACCCGCTCCCGAATCTCCCCCTTCTTCACACGCGCGCGGCGCAATCCGAAGGCGACGTTGTCGAACACGTCGAGGTGCGGGAAGAGCGCGTAGCTCTGGAAGACGGTGTTGACCTTGCGCCGGTGCGGCGGTGTCGCTGCCATGTCGGAGCCGTCGAGCAGAATCTTCCCTGCGGTGGGGCGCTCGAAGCCGGCGATCAGCCGCAGCGACGTCGTCTTGCCGCAGCCCGAGGGGCCGAGGAGCGAGAAGAACTCGCCCGCCTCGATGGAGACGTCGATCCCGTCGACGGCGGTGACGTCGCCGAATTCCTTGCGCAGCTGGACGAGCTCGACGGAGCCGGTCTTCACGTCATGCCTCCAGTGCAGCGAGCTCGTTGAGGGCGCCGCCCGACGTCCCCGGTTGCGAACGCGACGACCAGCGGTAGACGAGGTACGCGAGCGTGACCGAGGCGAGCGTCACGATCACCATCACGGTTGCGACGGCGTTGAGTGCCGGGGTTGCGGTGCCGCGCACACTGGAGTAGATGAGGATCGGGACGGTCTGCGTCGACTGGCCCGCCGAAAGGTAGTCGGTCACGACGAAGTCGTCGATCGAGAGGGCGAAGACGACGATGAAGCTCGCGAAGACCGCCGGCCAGAGCAGAGGGAGGAGGGCGAGCCGGAAGGCGCCCAGCTGTGACGCGCCGAGGTCGCGCGCGGCCTCCTCGTACTCCGGGCCGATCGAGAGCAGCCGTCCCCGGACGATGATCACGACGTAGGAGATCGAGAAGGTGACCTGGCCGAGCGTCTGCGCCTCGGTCCCGAACGGGATCGCGTAGAGCAGGCTGAACACGAGCAGCAGCGACACGGCCATCACGATCTCGGGCGTCACGAGCGGGAACAGCATCAGGTAGTTCACCGGCCGCGCACCGTATCCCCGCCAGCGCGTCAGGCCGATGGCGAGCCCGACACCGATGGGCACTGCGACCAGCATGTCGAGGCAGGCGAGCTTGAGGCTCTGTTCGATGGCGCCGCGCAGAGTGGGGTCGTGGAGCACCGAGTTGTTCGGGTCGCCCCACCACCAGCGCGTGGAGAACCCCTGCCAGACGCTGCGCGACCTCCCGTTGTTGAACGAGAAGAGGATGGCGATCCCCACCGGCACGATCGACCAGACCATGTAGGCCCAGGTGAACGCGCCGAGCAGACGGGGCTGGCCCCACGGGTTCGCGAACCAGTCGCGCACACGGCTCACAGCGCTCACAGCAGCGACTCCTTCGTCTCCGCCGACGCGCGCACCGTCATCCAGAGGTAGTACGACATGAGCACGGCGAGTAGCAGCGAGAGCACGATCACGAGCGACGCGCCGACATTCGCCTCCGCCCCTCCCTGGAAGAAGAGGTTGATCTGGTTGCCGATCATCGAGGTGCGCGGCGAGTTGGAGATGACGTCGTTCGTGTAGTAGTCGCCGAACATCGGCAGGGTGATCAGCACGCTCGCGGCGAGGATCCCGTTCTTGCTGAGCGGCAGGGTCACGTGGATGAACGTCGAGATCGGGCTTCCGCCGAGGTCGCGGCCGGCCTCGAGCACGCTCCGGTCGATCCGGTCGAGCACCGCGTAGAGCGGCAGGATCATGTAGGGGACGTAGCCGTAGATGAGGGCGAACATGACCGACGACGGCTGGCCGGCGAGCCAGGCGTGCGGGTGCGAGAGGACACCGAGGTCGATGAGCACGCGGTTCACGAGCCCGTCCGGCAGCAGAAGCCCGACCCAGGCGAGCATCCGCATCAAGTAGCTGACCCAGAACGGAACGACGAGCAGGACGAGCAGGATCCCTCTGGTGCGCCGTGCGTATCGCGCGAGGTAGTACGCGACCGGATAGCCGATCAGCAGGCAGCCCGCGAGCGAGATCGCGACGTACTCGAAGGTACGCACGAAGACGATCCAGAAGGTGTTGCCCGGCTTCAGGTCGGTGAGCACCGACTGCATCGCCGTGAACGACCAGTCGAGCGGGTTCCAGGCCGGAACGGGATTCAGGGAGAGCGGGTCGAGTGTCCCGAAGGCGACGGCGACGACCGCGTAGGTGGGGACGAGGAAGAGCAGGACCAGCCAGGCCACGCCCGGAAAGGCGAAGGAGGGCCAGAACCAACGCCTCACGGTCAAGCCGGCCTCGTCCCGGCGCCGGTCAGCCGGCCTTGAAGCTCGACCACGCGTTCAGCCAGAGCGCCTGTCCCTCCGCCGTCAGGGCGTCGATCGTCACGCCATTCTTGAAGTCCGACTCGCGGACGACCGTCGAGGCGAGGTTCTTGGGGATGTATCCCTGCGCGACGACGGTGTTCGGGTCCACGGCCGTCAGCGGCGGCATGTAGCCGTTCCAGGAGAGGTTCTCGAGGCCGTTCTTGTTGTCGAGCATGAAGTTGAGGAACGCGTGCGCCAGCACTGGGTTCTTGGCGCCGCGGAGGATCGTGATCATGTCGTTCTGCGTCTCGGCCTTGTCGTTCGGCCGCCAGTAACCCAGCACCGAGGCGGGGACGCCCTTCGGCAGGTACTGGGGCGCTCCGGCCATGTCGCCCGACCACGCCTGCGAGATGTAGGTCGCACCGGACGGGATGTCGGTGTAGTCGTTCACGTTGACCTTGACGTTCGCGATCGAGGTGAGCTGCGAGAGATCCTTCTCGGCCCGGTCGATCTGCTTGGGGTCCTCGGTGTTGACGTCGTAGAACTGGCGCCGGAGAAGCGTCATCGCGAGCGCCTCGCGGTCATCGTCGAGAATCGCGACCTTGCCCGCGTACTTGTGGGAGTCCCAGAAGATGTCGTACGGATTGGCGTAGTCCCCCGGCGCCTTCTGCAACTTGTCGGTCCGGTAGCCGATCCCGGTCGTGTACACGGTGTACGGCACCGTGTAGCGCGCGTGCTGGTCGTAGTACGGGCTCTGCAACGCCGGCCAGACGTTCTTCAGGTTGGCGAGGTACGAGTGGTTGAGCGGCTGGATCAGCTTCAGAGCCACCGCGCGCGAGACGTAGTCGACGGTCGGCCACCAGACGTCGAAGCCCGTGTGCCCGACCGAGCGCGTGAGCTTCTGCCAGGCCTCCTCCTCGTTCTCGAAGGTCGTGATCGAGACCTTGACGCCGAACTCCTTCTCGAACTTCCGCACGACCGTGGGGTTGATGTACGCGGCCCAGTTGAAGAGGTTCAGCGGTCCCTTCTCGAGGTTCAGCCCCGCGGCGATCGGGTCGTTGTCCGTGTAGAGCGGGAGGGTGACGGGGTGGTCGCGTCGCGCGAGCGGGATCCCGCCCGGCCCCATCAGGGCTCCGCTCGCGTTCGTTGTCGCTGCGGTGTTCGCCGTCGAGCCGCAGGCGCTCAAGAGCGCGTCGGCGCCCGAGAGGGTGCCGACGACCACTCCGGCCCGGATCAGGAACTGACGCCTTGTTGTCGGCCGTTCACGCGGATGCATGAGCCCTCCTGGGTCGCGCGCGATGATCGCACAATGCAAACCGACACTGCACCATGTGTCAAGCTTCGGACGCCGATGAAAGAGTGACTGTGGTTACATGTCGGCCATGACGAGCGCAGGTCGCCCGACGCTTCCCGGCCGGGACTACCACGCTCCCGAGGTCTTCGAGCTTGAGCGCGAGAAGGTCTTCTTCCGCGAGTGGTTCTACGCGGGTCGCGCCGACGAGGCGCCGGAGCCGGGGGATTTCTTCACGGTCGACGTCGTCGGAGAGAGCGTCCTCGTCGTCCGCGGCAAGGACACGAAACTGCACGGCTTCTACAACGTCTGTCGCCACCGCGGCAGCCGTATCTGCGACCCCGAGACGCACGGGCATGCGAAGGGTGCGATCAAGTGTCCGTACCACGCCTGGACCTACTCGTACGACGGGCAGCTGATCGGCACCCCGCTGATCGGCGTGGACGAGCTCGACCGCTCGTCCCTCTCGCTCTGGCCGGTGAGCGTCGACGTCTGGCAGGGGTTCGTGTTCGTCCATCTCGGCGAGCCGGAGGAGGGGGTGCGCGACTCGTTCGAGCATCAGAGCGACAAGCCCCTCATGTACGAGCCCTGGCGGATGGACGAGTTGCGCACTGCGCAACAGACCGTGACAGAGCTGAAGGCGAATTGGAAGATCCTCGTCGAGAACTACAACGAGTGCCTCCACTGTCCGACCGTCCACCCGGAACTCGTTGCCGTCGCGCCCACCTTCCGCAAGGGGCTCGTCTTCGAGGAAGGCCGCGACGACTGGGGCGTCTCGATGGAGGGCGCCGGGTACACGGCAACCGGGACGACCACGCTTCCCGTCATGCCGGGGCTGACCGAGCAGCAGGCCAACGCGATGCACGGGGCGAGCGTCTTCCCGAACATGTTCATCGACCTGACCGGGACGGTCGTGATCGCGACGCGCATGCTGCCGCGCAGGCCCGACCACACCACGATCGTCACCGACTACCTGTTCCGGCCGGAGGTCATCGAGACGCCGGGCTTCGACCCGACCGAGACGGTCGAGTTCTCCGAGCTCGTCGCACATCAGGACTACGTCGTCTGCGAGCGCGTGCAGCAGGGCGTGCAGTCACGGGCGTTCACGCACGGCGTCTACGCGGAGAAGGACGAGCTTCCCTACCTGTTCAACGAGCGCTACCGCGCTGCGCTTGACCGCCCGTAGGGTCGTCGTCGTCGGGGCCGGCTTCGCCGGGCTCGCGGCGGCCGAGGCGCTGGCGGGACGGGGCCTCGAAGTCGACGTGTTCGAGGCGCGCGACCGGGTGGGTGGACGCGTCCACTCGACGCGTCTCGACAACGGCGCGACCGTCGAGCTCGGCGCGGAGTTCGTCCTCCCCGGCTACGACTTCCTGCGCGAGACGGCGGCACGGCTGGGCCTCTCCCTCTACGAGAAGGGCACGCTCTACGGTGACCGTGAGCCCCGCGGCGGGCCACCGGTGACGCGGGACGAGCTCGTCGCCGCCGACGCTGCGCTGCGGAATCCAGGCACCGGCTCGGTCACCGAGGCGCTCGAGCGGCTCGTGCCCTCGGCGGGCGCGCGGGCCGCCGTCGCCGCCCGGCTCGCCGTCTCGTCCGCGCACGAGCTCGAGGACCAGGAGGCAGCCGTGCTCGCGGAGGGCGCGACCGGTTTCGGCGACTTCCCCAGCCACGGAGTCGTCGGCGGCAACGACCGGATCGCGCTGGCCCTCGCGGAGCGGCTCGGTGGGGCGGTTCACACGTCGACCGCCGTGTCGCGGGTCGCCTGGTCCGCCGACGGAGTGGTTGTCCGCGCGGGCGGCGAGGAGCTGGCCGCCGACGCGTGTGTGATCGCGACACCGGCGCCACACGCGCTCGAGCTCGAGTGGGATCCTCCGCTACCGCGCTGGAAGCACGAGGCGCTCGCCGCCGTGCGCTACGGCCAGGCGGCGAAGCTCTTCCTCCCGCTCGTCGGGCCGACGGCGCCGAGCCAGACCCTGTCGGTGCCGCTGCGCTTCTGGACCTGGACCCAGCACGGGATCTCGGCTGCCTGCTCGTTCGCAGGGTCGCCCTCGGCGCTCGAGCTGCTCGAGCTCGGCAGCGGCCCGGAGAGGTGGGCGGGCGAGGTCCGAAAGCTCCGTTCCGATCTCGAGTATGCGGCCGGGCCTCCTCTCCTGTCGACGTGGCACGACGACCCGTGGGCCCGCGGCGCCTACTCGGCGCGCACGCTCTCCTCTCCCCTGGACGACCAGGCGCTCACCCGCCGGGTCGGCGTCGTGGCGTTCGCGGGCGAGCACACCGCCGGTCGCTGGCATGGCCTCATGGAAGGCGCGCTTCGCAGCGGCCTGCGGGCGGCGTCCCAGGTCGATCAACTGCCTAGGTAGGGATCGTGAAGCTGACGCAGGCGCCGCCCTGGGGACGGTTCTCGGCCCAGATCCGGCCCCCGTGTGCTTCGACGAGACCTCGAGCGATGGCCAGTCCCAGGCCGGCTCCGCTGCCGCTGCGTGCCCGGTCGGCGCGCCAGAAGCGCTCGAACATCCGGGTGGGCGCGTCGTCGGGTAGTCCTTCGCCGCTGTCCTCGACGTGGAGGACGAGGTCCGTAGGGCGCTGCTCGACCCGGACGGCGACAGAGCCGTCTGACGGCGTGTGGCGGAGCGCGTTGGTGACGAGGTTGAAGAGGACGCGCTGGATCTTGTCCGGGGCCATCGGCGCCTCCGCCGGTTCCGCGACGTCTGCGCTGAGTGCGATTCCGCGGGCGTCGGCCTCCGGACGAAGCTGCCGCAGGGTGGAGTCGACGAGCGGCGCCAGCGGCGTACGTCGGAGCTCGAGCGTGAGCACGCCCGCATCGATCCGTGCGAGCTCGAACAGATCGTCGACGAGCGTCGACAGCGTTCGTACCTGCTCTCGCAGCGTCGGCAGGTAGTCCTCCGCCGACGCCAGCCCGTCTTCGATCGCCTCGAGCATCGCCTGGATCGACGCGATCGGTGCGCGCAGGTCGTGACTCGCCCAGGCGACGAGCTCGCGGCGGGCGTCGAAGAGCTGCTCGAGCCCGGCGGCCATCGTGTTGAACGACGTCGCCAGCTCTGCGATCTCGCGCGCCCCGCCGACCGGCGCTCGCGCCGACAGCTCGCCGGCGGCGATGGCCTGCGACGCTTCGCCCACCCGCCGCAACGAGCCCGTGATCGAACGCGCGAGCACGAGGGCGGCGAAGACCGCGGCGGTGGCCGAGCCGGCGGCGACGGCCAGGATCTTCACGTCCGCGCCCATGTGGAACATCACCCAGCCCGAGAGCAGCACGGCAGTGAGCGGTACGCAGACGGCGATCAGGGCGAGGCCGGCGAGCTGGAGCCCGACGGTCGGCGCCCGGCGCAGGAGATAGGCGAGGACGAGCCCCGCGGCGAGGCTGCCGGCAGCGACGACGAGAGCGAGCAGGATCATGGGTCGAGGCGGTAGCCGACGCCCCAGACGGTTTGCAGATGGCGGGGCCGGCTCGGGTCGGCCTCGATCTTCTCCCGCAGGCGCCGGATGTGGACCGTGACCGTGCCGGTGTCGACGGCCGCCTCGTAGCCCCAGACCCGGTCCATCAGCTGATCGCGGGAGAAGACGTGGCGCGGATGGGAGGCGAGGAACCAGAGGAGCTCGAACTCCTTCGCGGTGAGCTGGACGAGGGCTCGCCCACGCCTGGCCTCGCGGCTGTCGCCGTCGAGCTCGATCTCCCCGAAGGTGACAGTCTCGTGCGGCTCTGCGGCGCCGTTGCTGCGGCGCAGAACGGAGCGGACGCGCGCGGCGAGCTCGCGCGGCGAGAACGGCTTCGTCACGTAGTCGTCGGCGCCGAGCTCCAAGCCGACGATCCGGTCCGCCTCCTCGCCGCGCGCCGTGAGCAGGATCACGGGGAGGTTCGAGCGACCGCGGATCCAGCGGCAGAGCGAGAGCCCGTCCGTGCCGGGAAGCATTACGTCGAGCACGACGAGGTTCGGCTCACTCTCCTCGATGAGCGCTCGCGCCGTGTCACCGTCCGGAGCCGTCAACGTCTCGAAGCCGTCGCGCTCGAGGTAGCGCACGACGACATCGCGCACGATCGGCTCGTCGTCGACCACCAGTACGGTCTGCATGACCTTATTGTGGCTTCCCCGCCGCGCGGTGGCGCTCGCCCCAGTCGCTCCGGAAGCCTTCCGGCTCCCACTTTCGGTGGTGCTTCACGGCCCAGTCGGCGCGGACGTCGCCGAGCGTCATCCCGCGGAGCGCGTGCCGCGTCGCCGGGTGGATCAGAGCGAGGTAGAGATGCCCCACGAGGAGCGCGAGCGAGACGTACATCAGCCCGTCGTGGAGGACCACCGTGCTGGCGAAACGGAGCCGCGTGTCCTGCTCGCCGAACCAGAGGAGGAGCCCCGACACGCCGAACAACACGGTGAAGGCGGCGGTGAGCGCGGCGTTGATCTTCTGGCCGGCATTGAACCTGCCCTGCGGAGCCCGTTTGCCCCGGAGCCACCGGATGTCGTCGTGGTCGAAGCTGTCGAGCTCCCTGGCCGTCGCGAGCAGGCGTCGACCTCCGAGCGCGAGAACGAACGCGAGCGCGCCGAGCCAGCCGACCCCCGCCCAGAAGTGGAGGCTCTGGATCAGCTGCCTGCGGGAGACGAGCACCGACAGCCTCGGCAGATAGAGGATCAGGCCGGTGGCGAGCAGGAAGAAGAACCCGAGCGCGTTCACCCAGTGGAGCAGGCGCTCTGCCCGCGAGAACCGCGGCACATAGCCGGGTTTCATGCCCCGTATCCGTTCGAGCGGCCGACCCATGCATCGCTGTCGTAACCGAGCTGCTCCCAGTAGCCCGACCCCGCTTCCGCCACGACGCTGATCCCCTGCAGCCACTTGACGTTCTTGTAGCCGTACATCTCCGGGATGATCAGCCGCACCGGTGCGCCGTGCTCGCGGGGCAGTGCCTGGCCGTCCATCTCGTAGGCGAGCATCACGTCGTGGAGGGACGCCTGCTGCAGCGTCAGGTAATCGACGTACGGCTCCTCCATCGAGATGAACTCCAGGGCGTGCGCGGACGCCAGCGGCCCGGCCGCCGCCAGGACGTCGTGCAGGCGGACGCCTCCCCAGTGGACGTTCTGCACCGTCCAGCCCGTCACGCAGTGGAACGTCGAGACCTGCTCGACCCGCGGCAGGGCGCGCAGCTGGTCATAGGTGAGCGACGTGGGTTGCTCGACGAGCCCGGAGATCGACAGCCGCCAGCTCGCCGGGTCGAAGACGGGCATGTGGCCTGAGATCGTGTAGATGCGCCAGCCGCCGGTCGGGAGGATGGGGGCAATCGCGCCGGCGACGGGGGAGACGACGCCCGACACCGTGCCCCACGCGCTCTTCCCCCAGAACAGCGACGTGAGGCCGCCCGCCACCGTGGCGAGGAAGACGCCGCGGCCGTAGCGCCGCGGCGTCGGTTCGTCAGTGCGGGCCGGTGTCGCCATTACATGTGCGCCATGCCGGCGAACAGTTTCCCTCGCACGTCGCCGGGATGCCCCTTGGTCGCGACCCAGACCCAGTAGGAACCGGGCTTCGACTCGATCATGCGGAGCGCCTTCTGCGAAACCATCGCGCATCCTTTCGCGCGATACATGTGGCCGAGCCGCGCAACGGTCATCCCACCCTTGTCGCGGACCGTCGACCCGAGGGGATGCATCACGCTCAGCTGGAACTTCCAGCAGAGTCGGCCTTTCGACGCGTGCGACTGGAGGTTGACGACCCCGTGCTCGCCCATCCCCGACAGGTGCGCGCCGAGCGTGGGGTGCATCATCCCGGCTGCTGCCACCGGGACGGCTGCAAGCGCTGCTGCGGCGACGGTCGCCGCGGCCAGTCTCTTCGAACCCATCCTTGGTCTCCTTCCGGTGCGAGGCTCCGACAACGCCCAGCATCCCGGGGCGGGCTTGCGTGCGGGTTAGCGGGGTCTTACGGGTTCCTTAAATCGAGGGCTGTGAGGCGGGGTCCTGGCGCCCCGCCTCACGGCCTGCGGGTCGGCTCAGTCGACGACGATGCCGGAAGGAGTTGCCCCCTTCGGGCCGACTGCGGCTGCGAGCGGGATGAGCGTGCTGCCGCTGACGCGGAAGCCGGTGACCGCGTCGGTGCCCGACTCGACGACCCAGAGTGTCGAGCCGCCGGGCGAGAGGCGAGCGTCCTCGGCTCCGGCGCCGATCTGCCCGGGAAGGGTGCTGTGCAGGAACGTCAGGCTGCCCCCCGCTCCGATCGAGTAGCTGGAGATCGAGGCAGAAGCCGTGTTGACGACGAACAGAACGCTGCCGTCGTGCGTGATCTCGATCCAGCAGGAGGCGCCGCCGTCGTTGGCGACGGGCGCTCCGACCGGCGTGAGGGTGCCGTCGGCGCCGTCGGTGAAGCTCGAGACGAGGCCGGGGAACGCGGCACCTCCGGCTGCCGTGTGGGCGTCGGAGACGAACAGTTGGTTCGGGTCGGTGGGACTGAACTCGCTCCCGAGCTGGCCGTAGCCCTGCGGCGGAGAGAACGCCTGGGAGTCATACGGCGAGCCCGGAGCGGCGGTCAGCCGTCCGTCGCCGCCGACGGTGAAGCTGTCGATCTGCGAGGTGGCGATGCGGGTGCCGGCCAGCCGTGTCCCGTTGCGGTTGAAGAGCACCTGGCCGGGCTTGGAGTCGTTCGGGAGCACGTAGGTCGAGCCCCGCAGGCGCTTCAGGTGTCCGCCGGCGTGGAGCCGGAAGCCGGTGTAGTTCGTGTCGCCGACACGCCCGCCGGGCCCGGCGTTGGCGACGTAGACGAGGTGGCGGTGGACGGCGATGCTCACCGGGTCGACCCCGCCGGAGGAGACCGGGGATCCCTGTGCGGGCCGCAGTGAACCGTCGCGCGTGATTCGCAGCACCGAGATCTGGTTGCTGCCGGCGTCCACGGCAAGCAGGTAGCGTCCGTCTGCGCTGAGCTGCAGCGAACCCTGCGACGCGTCGGGCTGCCCGGCCCCCGAGCCGCCGACCGTGAACGGGGAGCCGGCCATCGCCGTCAGGCTTCCGTCGGCATGGCGGTCGAAGCCGGCCACGGTGTTGATCGGCGCAGTGTTGTCGTTGATGTAGACGTGCCCGACGACTGCCGACGTACGCCCGACGGGCGACGCGGCCGCTCCGCCCGCCGCCACCACCGCGGCCGCGGCCGCGAGAACCAGAAGAGCACTGAAACGAAACGAGCTCAATGTTCGACCTCCCCGAGGAACGCGCAGGGCCGATCCCCGCGCACCCAGTGACGGTCGCAGGAGCTTCTGTCGCGACCCTTACCGGGGAATGAACGTGGAGTTAAACCGTGCGGCGGGGCTTTGGGCTCGCGAGGCCGGCGGGCGTATGCTCGCGCCAACTTCATGCAGGCTCTCAGGGGAGGGAACCGATGGCGGGCCAGGCGACAGCGGAAGCACAGCTCGACGCGGAGCAGTTGGCGGGACTCGCGGCACGGGTCCGCGGACCTCTGCTCACGGAGGACAGCCCCGGATACGACGACGCGCGCTCGATCTGGAATGCGCTGATCGACCGGCGACCGGCGCTGATCGTGCAGTGCAGCGGCGCAGCAGATGTCGTCGACGCGGTGAATTTCGCCCGTGAGCAAGGCCTCACGCTCTCGATCAAGGCCGGCGGGCACAACGTCGCCGGGAACGCCGTCAACGACGGCGGCATCGTCATCGACCTCTCTCAGATGCGCGGAGTGACCGTCGACCCGCCGGCGCAGACCGTCCGCGTGCAGGGCGGCGCGACCTGGGGCGACTGTGACCGTGAGACCCAGCTGTTCGGGCTCGCGGTACCGGCTGGCGTCGTCTCGACGACCGGCGTCGCCGGGCTGACGCTGCACGGCGGACTCGGTCATCTGCGCAGGAAGCACGGGCTCACGATCGACAGCCTCTGCAGAGCGGTTTCGATGCGATCTTCGGCAAGGGCGAGCTTCGCTATTGGACGTCGCGTGCGCTCACGGAGCTCTCGGACGAGGCGATCGGCGACATCCTCGACTTCGCCGGCCGCAGACCGACGGCCATGACCGACATCGCGATCTGGCATCACGGCGGCGCGATGAGTCGCGTCGGCGAGACCGAGACGGCATACGGCGGCCGCGACGCGCCGTTCCTCGTGACCGCGGAGGCGAACTGGACCGACCCGGCGCAGAACGACGAGGCGATCGCATGGGCGAGGGGGCTCTGGGACGCGATGGAGCAGTACTCGACCGGCGGCGTCTACCTCAACTTCCCCGGCCTCGGCGAAGAGAAAGAGGAGCTCGCACGCGCCGGCTACGGCGCCAACTACGAACGGCTGGCCGCGCTCAAGGCGAAGTACGACCCGGGCAACCTGTTCCGGATGAACATCAACATCCCGCCGGCCGTCTGAGCCGATCGGGGTGCCGGAGGGGCGCCGCTACGATGCCGCGGTGTTCCAGCCGGTCACGGTGCTGTTGTCGCGGGGCCGCGCCGGGGCGGTGGCGAAGAGCGCCGGTTACGGAGCCTGGAGCGCCGGTGGGACGCTCGTCGAAGCCGTCGGCGGGGCCGTCGACCGCGGCATCGACCGGATGCTGCTGAGTGAGAAGCGCGTCACCTCTGCCGCCGAGGGGAAGAGGCTCCTGGCCGGCGAAAGCGACACCGAGGCGTTCGCGGGCGACATCCAGCGGGTCGTCGTGGTCGCAGTGCCTGTCGTTCGCAGGCTCGTGCGCGGGGCGCGAATGACGAAGGTGCCGTGGGTGATGGTCGCCTCGAGCGCGATCTCGGTGGGAGTGGCCGTGAGCACGGGTGTGCGAGAGCTGAGGGCGATCGCGTCGCTCGTGGCTCACCGGCTCGAGCAGGCGACCGGCGAGCGGAGCGACCCGGCACTCGTGAAGAAGCTGGCGATCGATCTGTATCTGCACCCGAAACGGCCTCCCCAGGCCGACGACGACAAGCTGCGGCTCGTCCGGCTTACGCGCAAGTGGGTGTCGACCGGAGTCTTCGGCCGCAAGACCTCGAAGCGGGCCGCACGAGCGCTCGACGCCGCCGAACGGCTCGACGGAGCGGCGCTGTCCGCCCGCTGGGCCGAAATGCATTCGCGTCCGGTGTAGCGCCGGCGACGCCCGGGGAGCGAGACGGCGGAGAATTACGGATTCGCGCGTGCCGCGCCGGTGGTTGGCTTCACCTTGCCTCAGCGCGTACCACACCAGCGAACCGGAGCAGAGGGGAGGCGGGGCAGGTGAACGACAACCGTGTCCACGTCGTCGTTGCGGGAGCGGGCGTTGCGGGCCTGGAGACCGCGCTCGCCCTGGCTGCCATCGCCCGCGAGTTCGTCACGGTCGAGCTGATCTCGCCGGAGCGCGATTTCACCTACCGGCCGCTGGCGGTCGCCGAGCCGTTCCAGATGGGCGAGGTGCGCCGCTTTCCGCTCGGCCAGCTTGTCACGGCCGCGGGCGCCGAGTTGCGCAACGGCTCGCTCGTGGGTGTCGACGCCGACGAGAAGCGCGCCCAGCTCGGGGACGGCCAGTCGGTCGCCTACGACATGCTGGTGCTCGCGCTCGGGGGCCGGCCACGCGAGGCGATCCCCGGCGCACTGACCTTCCGTGGCCCCGAAGACCTGACCGAGCTCGTAGCCCTGCTCGAACGGGTCACGGCCGGCGAGCTGCACCGTCTGGCATTTGCCATACCGAGCGGGGCGACCTGGCCGCTGCCCCTCTACGAGCTGGCCTTCCTCAGCTCCGAGTACCTCTCCGAGCACATGACGCGCGGCGTGGAGGTGCTGCTCGTGACTCCCGAGGAGCGGCCACTCGGACTCTTCGGGGACGCGTCGAGCACCGCGATCGCCGAGCTCATGAAGCTCCGCGAGATCCAGGTCGAACCGGCGAGCACCCCACAGGCGTGGAGCGACGGAACCCTTGCTCTCGACGACGGCCGCGAGTTGTCGGCTGACGCTGTGGTCGCGCTCCCGGAGCTCGAAGGACCGCCGATCGCCGGGGTTCCGCAGGACGAGTCCGGCTTCGTCCCGACCGACGAATTCGGCGGGGTGTCCGGCCTGAGCGACGTCTACGCCGCCGGCGACCTGACGCAGTCGCTGATCAAGCAGGGCGGTCTCGCGGCTCAGCAAGCCGACTCGGTGGCAACCGCGATCGCCGCCGACGCCGGCGCGCCCGTGAGGCCGAGCGCGTACGTGCCGGTGCTGCGCGGTCTCTTGCTCACCGGGTTGGCGCCGAGATACCTCCGCTCCGAAGGCCTGATCTCGGCCGTCGACACGCAGCCGCTCTGGTGGCCCCCGACCAAGATCGTCGGCCGCTACCTGAGCCCGTTTCTCGCGGAGCATCTCGGCCTGGCCACGACGTTTGCCGAGCCTCCGAACGAGGCCGTGCCCGTCGAGGTCGCGCTCGACACGCGCGACCACGCCGGCTGGTCGGCCGTCTGAGCGTCGCTACGCCGGAACCTCGAGGTCCTCGAGCGCACCTTCGAGCGTCTTCTCGTGCTCCCGCTCGTCCTCTGCCATCTCTGCGAAGCGCTCCGAGACCGCGACCTCGCCGGCCGCTCGTGCCTGGTCGGCGAACTGCGGGTACTTCCACTCGACCTCGAAGTTCTCGTCCCGGATCGAGGCGCGAAGGTTGTCCGCATCGGTGCCGACGAGATCGGCCAGCTCCGCCAGCTCCGTGAAGTGCTCCTGGAACTCGACGGCTGCGATGCCTTCGAACATCGATGCGAGGCGCACGTCTCCGCGCTTCCGTGCCGCCGCGGCGAACAGCAGGTAGCGCGCGTGCGCAAAGGCCTCACGCCGCAATGCGGCGACGACGTTCTCGTGGGTCTGGGCGTTCATGGTTGTCCTCCGATCTCTCTGGTCTCCATCCTCGCAAGAGCTGTCGCCGGCGGGCATCCGGAAAACCGCTGAGCTCGACACCCGTGTCTCCACGGATGCGCCGTTGAGCGTCTGCGTGCAACCTCTGGGTGTGACTGGCAGAGACATCGATCGCGCGGAGCTCGACACCCTCCGGTCGGAGTGGCGGGAGGCGTTGCTCGCGGCGCGGGAGGCGCTGCGGGCGGAGGAGGGCGTCCTCCCTCCCGACGAGCTCGATGCGCACGAGCGCCATCTGCAGGGCGAGTACAAGACGGCAGCTGCCGAGCTGCGCCGGTTCGCGCTCGACGAGGGTCTTCCGAGTGAGCTCGCAGAACCGTTCCTGCCTCGTGGACTCGCTCGCCGAGCGCTCGGGTTGCCCGAAACTGTTCGCTCGTGCGTCTTCGAGCTCGACGACGTGCTCGTCGGGAGCGCCGGCCTCCACCGAGACGCCTGGGGCCATACGTTCAACGAGCTCCTCGCCGCTCGCTCCTACATGAGCTACGGGGATTTGGTCGCGCCGTTCGATCCGCGAACGGACTACCCGCAGCACATCGAGGGCCGGCCGCGGCTCGAGGGGGTGCGCACGTTCCTTGCCAGTCGCGGTATCCGCCTGGCCGAAGGCGCTCCCGACGATCCTGCCGGAGCGGAGACGGTGCACGGACTGGCGAACCGGAAGAACGAGTGGATGGGCCGGTTGCTCGAGCAGCACGGGGTCGGCGCATTCGACGGGGTTCGTCACTACCTCGAGCTAGCGCACGACGCGGGCATGACGTGTGCGGTCGTCTCCGCGAGCGCTCACACCGAGGAGATGCTCGAACTGAGTGGCCTCGCCGAGCTCGTGGATCGGAGCATCGACGCCGAGACGATCGCGACCGAGCGACTGCGCAACCGACCCGCTCCAGATCGGTTGCTCGCAGCGTGCCGGACGCTTCGCGTGAAGCCGGACCGGGCCGCGGCGTTCGAGACGAGCGAGGCCGGCGTGGCCGCCGCACGGGCGGCCGGGTTCGTCTTCGTCGTCGCCGTCGATCCCACCGGGGATCCCGACAAATTGCGGCAGCTTCGTCGAGCAGGCGCTGACATCGCGGTTCGTGGTCTGGCCGACCTGCTCGAGCGCGCAGCCTGACGGCTATGGAGTAGCCGCTCGGCGTCAAAGCAGCGCGGCGCGGAGATTTCCTCGAGGTTGATCCCGCCGAACGCGGGCGCTATCGACGGCACGGTGCGGACGACCGTCCGGGTCCTTCGTCACGAGGCAGATCGGAAAGGCGTCGACGCCGGCCGGATGCACGCTCCCGGCCTACGCCGTCGGCGGGCAGAGGCTCATACGTGCGGACAAGAACGTCAGCCGGAGGCCGGCGCTTCAGCCGACCTCTCGGCAGCTTCGCCGGTCGGCTGTTTGTCGCCGACGGGTGGGACGATCAGAACCGGACAGGGAGCGCTGTGGGGGAGACCCTGGCCGACGCTTCCGAGCAGCGCGCCCACGAAGCGTCCATGGCCGCGAGTGCCGACCACGATCATTTGCGCGTTGATCTCGCCGGCGACCGAGGCGATGAGACCCGCTTCGTCCTCCATGCGGTGGGCGTGGCGCAACTCGAACCCGGTCGCGAATCCCTCTGCTTCGAGCTCCTGCATCTGTGACTGAATCTTGCTGACGAGATCCTCTTCGCCCGCCAGCTTGGAGACATTCATGTCTCGTCCCGTCCACCGCTGGTCGACGTGAACGGCAACGACGCGCGGACGCGCCGTCCAGCTCTTCGCGAGGTCGCACACAACCGCGAGTGCGTGATCGGCAATGTCCGACCCGTCCGTCGCCCAGATGATCGTCGTCGTCCCCACTTGGCCTCCTCCCTGCACGCGGTCACCTTCGGGTGCGACCTTACGGAATGCGTTCGCGTCGTGCCGGCAAGTCAACGCCTTGTAGCCTCGGGAAGCTGCACCGCCTTGCGCGAACGCAGTGCAGAGGCGCAGAATCGGCGTCCGGAGATACGCAATCCCACCGATGCGCGTCGTCGGGTTTCCCAGCACCCTGAAGCTGTCGTGGAGAGAGCCACCCTCACAGCCGTCGTCGAACCCGTCGCGCTCGACGACCTGATCGGGGCGCTACGGCGCCGCGGCTTCCGAGTGCTCGGCCCAACGGTGCGCGACGGCGCGATCGTGTACGACGAGCTCGAGAGCGCGGCCGAGCTCCCGGTCGGCTGGACCGACCGGCAGGAGGCGGGAACCTACCGGCTCGAGCGTCGCGACGATGACGCGCGCTTCGGCTACGCGGTGGGGCCGCACTCGTGGAAGCAGTTTCTGTTCCCGGCGCGGCTGCGTCTGTGGCAGGCGCGTGCGAACGGCGGCGCTCCGGTCGTCGAGGAGGAGCCGCTCGACGAGACGCCGCTCGCGTTCATCGGTGTTCGCGCCTGCGAGCTGAACGCGATCGCGATCCAGGACAAGGTGTTCACCGGCGGCAAGTTCGTCGACCGCGACTACGCAGCCCGGCGCCGCGGGATCTTCGTCGTCGCGGTCAACTGCGGTGAGCCCGCCGGAACCTGCTTCTGCGTCTCGATGGATGCCGGGCCCCGGGTTAGTGAGGGCTACGACCTCGCGCTGACCGAGGTGCTCGAAGGCGAGCACCGCTTCCTCGTGGAGGCGGGCAGCCCGGCCGGTCAGGAGGTGCTCGCCGAGCTCTCGTCCCGGCCGGCCGAGGAAGCCGATCGCGCCGCCGCGACAGCGGTCGTCGACTCCGCCGCCGCGCGCATGGGACGCACGATGGAGAGCGCTGACCTGCGCGACCTCCTCGCCGACAACCTCGAGCACCCGCGCTGGGACGAGGTGGCCGAGCGCTGCCTCACCTGCGGCAACTGCACGATGGTCTGCCCGACGTGCTTCTGCTCGTCGGTCGAGGACACGACCGACCTCTCCGGCGGGGAAACGGCACGCACCCGCGTCTGGGACACGTGCTTCTCGCTCGACTATTCGTACATCCACGGCGGGAGCGTCCGCGCCTCGGCCCGCTCCCGGTACCGGCAGTGGCTGACCCACAAGCTCGGCACCTGGCACGACCAGTTCGACACGTCCGGCTGCGTCGGCTGCGGCCGCTGCATCACGTGGTGCCCGGTGGGGATCGACATCACCGAGGAGGTCGCCGCGCTGCGCGGAGGGGAGGCGGCAGATGCCCCGTCAGCTTGACGAGATCCTTGCAGGCGTTCCGTTCTTCGGGGGTATGGGCGAGGAGGAGATCGCGCTGATCGCCGGCTGCGGCCGCAACGTCCATTTCGACGCGGGCGAGACGATCTTCCGGCAGGGCGACGCCGCGGACACGTTCTTCGTCGTTCGCCACGGAACCGTCGCGGTCGGGAACTTCGTCCCGCCCCGCGGCGAGCTCGTGATCGAGACGCTCGAGGCGGGCGACCTGCTCGGCTGGTCCTGGCTCTTCCCGCCCTACCGTTCCCACTTCGACGCCCGCGCCCTCAGGGGCGTGCGTGCGACGCAATTCGACGGCGCCTGCCTTCGCGACAAGTGCGCCGCCGATCCCGCCTTCGGCTACGACCTGATGAGCCGGTTCGCGCAGGTGCTGATCGAGCGCCTGCAGTGGACGCGGCTCCGGCTCCTGGACATCTATGGCGACGGCGCCGGTCGCTGAGCAGAGCGCAGCCGGGGCATTCGTCCCGCTGCCGTTCCGGGTCGCCGATCGCCGTCAGGACACGGTCGACACGTGGACGCTCACGCTCGACCCGCTGGATCGCGGCTTCGCCGTCGCACCCGGGCAGTTCGTGATGGTGTACGCGTTCGGCGTGGGGGAGGTGCCGATTTCGGTCAGCGGCCCTCCCGAGCAGCCCGGCGAGCCCGTCGTCCTCACGGTGCGGGACGTCGGCGCGGTCACGCACGCCATCTGCGCCTCGGAGCCCGGCGCGGTGCTCGGTCTGCGAGGCCCGCTCGGCAACAGCTGGCCAGTCGAGGCGGCGGAAGGCGGGGACGCGGTGGTGGTCGCCGGCGGAATCGGGCTCGCGCCGCTGCGCCCGGTCGTCCTCCATACCCTCGCGCGGCGGACACGGTTCGGCGCCGTGTCGGTGCTCTACGGCGCGCGCACCCCGGGGGACCTGCTCTACACGGAGGAACTCGCGGACTGGGGCAACGAGCTCGCCGTGGAGATCACCGTCGACGCGGCCGACACGTCGTGGAAGGGAAGAGTCGGCGTCGTCCCCAAGCTGCTCGAGCTGGCTGACTTCCGTTCCGAGGCCGTGAGCGCATTCGTCTGCGGGCCCGAGGTGATGATCGACTTCACCGTCGAGGCGCTGCGGGAGCGCGGCGTCCCCGACGAGCGGATCTTCCTCTCGCTCGAGCGCGACATGCGCTGCGGCATCGGTCTCTGCGGACATTGCCAGCTCGGCCCGACCTTGATCTGCCGCGACGGCCCGGTCTACAGCCAGGCACAGGTCGCGCCGCTCATGGGGGTGCGGGAGTTGTGAGGCCGACGCTCGCCGTCTGGAAGTTCGCCTCCTGCGACGGCTGCCAGCTCACGCTGCTCGACATGGAGGACGAGCTGCTGCCGCTCGCCGCCACGATCGACATCGCCGACTTCCGCGAGGCGACGAGCGCGGTGGCGGAGGGGCCGTACGACCTCTCGCTCGTCGAGGGCTCGATCACGACGCCGCACGACGCGGAGCGGATCCAGGAGATCCGACGCGCCTCGAAGGCGCTCGTCACGATCGGCGCCTGCGCCACGTCCGGCGGGATCCAGGCGCTGCGCAACTTCGCCGACGTCGAGGAGTTCACGCGGATCGTCTACGCCTCGCCGCAGTACATTTCGACGCTCGCCACCTCGACGCCCATCTCCGCGCACGTCACAGTGGACTTCGAGCTTCGCGGCTGCCCGATCGACAAGCGCCAGCTGCTCGAGGTCGTCACCGCCTTCCTCGCCGGGCGGCGGCCCGGGATTCCCGCGACGAGCGTGTGCACCGAGTGCAAACGGCGGGGCGTGGTGTGCGTCATGGTCGCCCACGGCACTCCGTGCCTCGGCCCGGTCACGCAGGCCGGCTGCAACGCCCTTTGCCCGTCCTTCGACCGCGGCTGCTTCGGCTGCTTCGGGCCGATGGAGAGTCCGAACACCGGAGCGCTCCTGCCGCTGCTGCGGCGGCTCGGTCGTAGCGACCGCGACGTCGAGCGCCTGTTCCGTACCTTCAACGCCGGAGCCGAGCCGTTCCGGAAGGCCGTGGAGCATGGCTAGGCGGACGATCGTCACCGACTACCTCGCGCGCGTCGAGGGCGAGGGAGCGATGACCGTCCAGCTGGACGGCGACCGCGTCGAGCACGTCGAGCTGCGGATCTTCGAGCCGCCGCGGTTCTTCGAAGCCTTTCTGCGCGGCCGCTCCTTCCTCGAGCCGCCGGACATCACCGCCCGCATCTGCGGCATCTGCCCGGTCGCCTATCAGACGAGCGCCGTCAACGCGATCGAGAGCCTGTGCGGCGTCGACGTGCCCGAGCCGATCCGTCAGCTTCGTCGCCTCCTGTACTGCGGCGAGTGGATCGAGAGCCACGCACTGCACGTCTACATGCTCCACGCGCCTGACTTCCTCGGCTACGAGAGCGCCATCGAGCTCGCCCGCGACGCGCCCGAGGCCGTCGAGCGAGGGCTTGCCCTGAAGCGAACCGGCAACGACGTGATGACGCTGGTGGGCGGTCGCGAGATTCATCCGATCAACGTGCGGATCGGCGGCTTCTACCGCGTGCCGACCCGCCGCGAGCTGCGCGCTCTCGTCGAGCCGCTGGAGCGAGCGAGGGAGGCGGCACTCGAGACGGTGGCGTGGACGGCGGGCTTCGACTTCCCGGAACGCGTCGTCGACTGCGACCTCGTCGCCCTGGCGCAGCCGGGGGAGTACGCGATCGAGCGCGGCCGAATCCGCTCGAGCGGCGGCCTCGACCTCGCGCCCGCGGAGTACGACGAGCACTTCGAAGAGCTGCACGTCCAGCGCTCGAACGCGCTTCAGTCACAGCTGCGCGGCGGCGGCACGTATCTCTGCGGCCCGCTCGCGCGGTACTCGCTCGGCTCGGCGCTCCTCTCGCCGCTGGCGCGCGACGCTGCGGCCGAGGCGGGACTCGGCCGGGAGTGCCGCGACCCGTTCCGCAGCATCGTCGTGCGTAGCGTCGAGCTCGTCCACGCCTGCGACGAGTCGCTCCGGCTGATCGAGGCGTACGAGGAGCCAGACCGGCCGGCCGAGCCGGTCGAGCCGGTCGCCGGCACCGGCTACGGCGTGAGCGAGGCGCCCAGAGGCCTGCTCTATCACCGATACCGGCTCGACGGCGACGGCACGATCCTCGACGCGAAGATCGTCCCGCCCACCTCGCAGAACCAGCTCGCGATCGAGGACGACCTGCGCGATGTCGTCGCGCGCAACACCCGTCTCACCGACGACGCGCTGCGCGGCCTCTGCGAGCAGACGATTCGCAACTACGACCCGTGCATCTCGTGCGCCACTCACTTCCTCGACCTCCAGGTGGAGCGGCGGTGACTCGCACCGTCGTGATCGGGATCGGCAACCGGCTGCGCGGTGACGACGCGGCCGGGGTAGTCGTCGCCGAGCAGCTTCGCTCTCGGGTGCCGGAGGGCGTGGAGGTCGTCGCCTGCGACGAGGAGCCGAGTCGGTTGATGGAGGCGTGGGAGGGAGCCGAGAGTGTGCTGCTGGTCGACACCGTTTTCTCGGGCTCGCCGCCCGGAACGCTCCATCGCTTCGATGCGGGGCAGGAGGCAGTACCAGCGCGGACTTTCCGCTCGTCGACGCACGCGATCGGGATCGCGGACACGATCGAGCTCGCGCGTGCGCTCGGCCGCCTGCCGGGCCGCGTCCGCGTCTACGGCATCGAGGCGGGCGGGTTCGAGACCGGGAGTTCGCTCACGCCGGCCGTCGAGTCGGCGGTCGCCTTCCTCGTGAAGGACGTGCTGGCCGACCTGGAGGAGGAGCGATGCACGAGCGCGCGCTGATGACCGACCTGATGCGGGAGATCGAGGGCGTCGCTCTCGCCGACGGCGCCACCCGTGTGACGCGGGTCTCGGTGCGCCTCGGCGCGCTTTCCCACTTCACCGAGGAGCACTTCCGCGAGCACTTCCTCGATGCTTCGCGCGGGACGCTGGCCGAGGGTGCGGCCGTCGACGCCGTCCTCGCGAACGATCTCGAGGATCCGCGCGCGGCCGGGGTCGTGCTCCAGAGCGTCGAGGTCGAGGTGCCGGAGTCGGGGGAGACGGGCTGATGTGCATCGGTTCGTCGGCCATGCTGCTCGAGGTCTGGGAGGACGGGGGATCCCGCGTCGGCCGGCTCGGCGACGGCCACGTCGTCTCACTTGCCTTCGTTCCGGGGGCCGAGGCCGGCGACGTCGTGCTCGTCCACCTCGGCGTCCCGGTCGAGGTCCTCGTCCCCGAATCCACCGAGCCGGAAGGAGCTCCAGCATGACCAGCCGCAGCACCGGAATCGCTCTCGCCTTCGTCACCGCGTGCATCAGCGGCGTCTCGATCTGGGTGAATGGACGCGGAGTCGCGCACTTCTCCGACGCGACCGTGTACACGACCGCGAAGAACGTGGTCGCAGGTGCTCTTCTGCTCCTGCTCCTGCTCGCGCCCGGCTCGCACGGGCGCGCTTCGGTGTCCTCGATCACTCGACGGCACTGGCCCGCACTGCTCGCGGTTGCCGTGATCGGAGGAAGCGTCCCGTTCGTCCTCTTCTTCGACGGCCTCAAGGATTCGACGGCGACGCAGGCGGCGTTCATCCAGAAGACGCTCATCGTCTGGGTCGCGCTGCTCGCGGTGCCGCTGCTGAAAGAGCGCTTCGGCTGGCTGCACGCGGTCGCGATCGGCTTCCTGCTGGGCGGGCAGGTCTGGCTCGCAGGGGCGCTCGGACACGTCGCTTTCGGCAAGGGCGAGGCGATGATCCTCGTGGCGACGCTCCTCTGGTCGGTCGAGGTCGTCTTCGTGAAGTACCTGCTGCGCTCGATCCCGCCGAGTGTCGTGGCCGCGGCGCGCATGGCCGTCGGGGCGGTCCTGCTCCTGTGCTGGCTCGCGCTGACGGGCAAGTTGGGCGATCTGACCGGGCTCTCCGCGCTGCAATGGCGCTGGGCACTGCTAACCGGGCTGCTCCTCACCGCCTACGTCGCGACGTGGTTCGCTGCCCTCGCGCGCGCTCAGGCGATCGACGTGACGGCGGTGCTCGTCTTCGGGGCGTTGGTGACGGCGATCCTCTCCGGGGTGATCGACGGTGCGGCGATCGGCGTCGGTGGGACGGTGCTGGTCGCAATCGGCTCCGGCGTGATCGCGTGGTCGGCGCTGCGCCGGCCGCCGACCGGGGCTCCCGCATGAGTGAGGCCGCCGGCGCGCTCCTGTTTGCGCGCTATGCCTACCCGCCGAACGCGCTCGGCCTCTGCGGCGCAGACGCTCCTGGAACCTTGCTCGAGTACGGAGACGCCGGGGAGAGCGACATGGGTCTCGCGGAGCTTGCTCGAACCTTCGAAGGAGCTTGGCCGTATCTGACCCTGATCGCGGAGTCGAGCCGGATCGAGGATCCGCTCGACCCGCGGGTCGTCGAGGCCTACTGGGTCGGCAACGAACTCCTCTCGCGGGTACCGCCCGCCACGCTCGCGCGGCACGTCCGCGATCGCTTCCACGGCCGGCTCGGCAGCGCCGGCGAGAGGATTCCCTCGGTCGTCGCGGCCGGCGCGGTGCCACACCACTGCTTCCACGTCTTCGCTCTGTACCCGTGGCTCGGGCTCCTCCGCAGCGGGATCGTCGACGAGTCCCTCCACGTCCTCGACCAGTGCCGGACGACGCCGGCTCTGGTGCTCGCCGTCGAGGGCGAGAGCGCCGACGTCCTCGCCGAGCCGCTGCTCTGGGAGGACGGGAGACTGCGGCTCGGCGAGGCGCAGCTCCGTCGCGTGCGCTGGCGCGACGGCGGTCGCTCCTTCGTCCGCCCGCAACAGGGAGAACTGGTCTCGCTGCACTGGGACTTCGTCTGCGACGTCCTGACATCCGAGAAGGCCGCGCGACTCGCGGCGGTAACGCGGCGCGTGCTCGCCGCCGTGAACGCGGGTGTGGCGATGCCGGCGAGATCGGGAGTTCAGGCGGAGGCGAAGACCTCGCGCGGGCCGTGACCGGCGGCGATCGCCCGGGCGACGTCCAGCGTCGAGATGACGCCGATCGGGCGGCGGGACGCGGGATCGGTCACTGCCAGATGGGATGTCCCGTACTGCGACATCAAGCTGCCGGCCTCCACGATCGAGCTGTCGGCGGCGACGGTGACGAGGGGTGACACAGCGGTCGCACCAGCAGTCAGCTCGTCGAGGTCGAGTCGCGTCGCTGCGACGAGATCGAGGTCGGAGACGACCGCCCAGAGCCGACGGGCCTCGTCGTCCTCTTCCATGTGCTCGAAGACGAAGATCGCGTGTACGCCGAACGTCGCCATCATTCGCGCAACCACACGCAACGGCGTCTCGGGCGGGCAGCTGATCACCCCCTGAGTCATCGCATCGCTCACCGTGGCCACCTCGAAGGCGACCGGCACGTCCTGCCTGAGATGCTCCGCGTCGACCATGGCCCGATCGTCGCCGTCCATGCATGCGACGACATCGGGGGAACTACTGAACCATCGCGCGCTAGGCACTGAACGCGCCGTTGTCTAGGCTGGCGAGCCGTGCACCTGACTCCCCACGAGAGACCGAAGCTGCACGAGATCGAGGTTCAAGCGATCGATGTGGCCAGGTTGGAGCCGCTGATCGGCTCCGAGCGGATAGCACGGTTCGAGGACACGGCCGAGCGTGCGCGCGAGAGGCTCGGCGGCAGGTCGGTGCTGAACATCAACTCGACCGGGGCGGGGGGCGGTGTGGCCGAAATGCTGCAGACGCTTCTCTCCTACACACGCGGCGCCGGCATCGACGCGCGCTGGCTGGTGATCGAAGGAGATCCGGCCTTCTTCGCCATTACCAAACGGATCCACAACGGGCTCTACGGGTCACCCGGAGACGGCGGCGAACTCGGCCCGGCCGAACATCGTCACTTCGAGCGCGTTCTTCGCGACAACGCCGAGGGGTTGCTCGCAGTCATCCGGCCGGGCGACGTCGTCGTCATCCACGATCCGCAACCCGCTGCTCTCGTCGCGACGGCGAAGAGGGCCGGCGCGCTCGTCGTCTGGCGCTGCCACGTCGGGCTCGACCGGCCCAACCAGTGGAGCGAGCGCGGGTGGGAGTTTCTGCGCCCGTATCTGGTCGAAGCGGATGCGACGGTCGTCTCGCGCGCCGCTTTCGCGCCGTCCTGGGCGGATCCGGCGACGGTGCACGTGATCCCGCCCTCGATCGACCCGTTCTCGGCCAAGAACGAGCCGATCTCGGTTCAGGACTCGCGGCTGATACTTGCCCACGTCGGTCTGCTCGACGGCTCGACCGAGACGCCGCCGACGGTCCCGTTCACCCGCCGCGACGGATCGCAGGGGCGGATCGAGTCGCGCGTCGATGCCGTCCGTACGAGGCGGCCGCCTTCACCCGACACCCCGCTCGTCGTCCAGGTTTCGCGCTGGGACCGGATCAAGGACATGGCCGGCGTGATGAACGGCTTCGTGCAGCACGTCGACCCCTCGCTCGGCGGGCATCTCGTCCTCTGCGGGCCGCCCGTCGTGGGCGTCGCCGACGACCCGGAGGGCGCCGAGGTGTTCGACGAGTGCGTCCGCATGTGGCGGGATCTGCCGGACGGCGCTCGCGGGCGCGTCCATCTCGCCTGCATCCCGATGGCGGATCTCGACGAGAACGCGGCGATCGTCAACGCACTCCAGCGACACGCAGCGGTCGTCGTCCAGAAGAGCCTCGCCGAAGGCTTCGGTCTGACAGTTGCGGAGGCGATGTGGAAGGAGAGGCCGGTCGTCGCCAGTGCGGTCGGCGGCATCGTGGACCAGATCGAGCACGGTGTGCACGGCTTGCTGGTGGACGATCCACGCGACCTGCAGGCGTTCGGAGCCGCCGTCGAGTCGCTCCTGCGCGACCGCGCCGAGGCCGCCCGGCTGGCGCGGAACGCCCGCCGGCGGGTCCGTGACGAGTTCCTCGGCGACCGGCACCTCGAGCAGTACGGCGCTCTCTTCGAGCAGCTCGTGAGCACAGGAGCCTGAAGATCCGACGCGCTCTCGCGGGAATGTGTCTCGCTCGCGTCGCAGAGGCACGCGCCGCGGATCCCGTACCGAGTGCAGATCCGTGAGTTCCACGATGCTGCGGGGGCGGCAGCGAGCGACCATGAGCGCGGAAGGGAGGTGACACATGGCCATCGTCAGGTGGACACCCTTCACGGAGCTCGACTCGATGGAGCGCCGCATGCGGCGCATCTTCGAGGAGATCGGCTTCGCGCCCGGGCTCGCGCCCGCCGCGGACGTCTACGAGACCGGCGACGAGTTCGTCGTCGAGATCGAGGCCCCCGGGTACGACGAGAAGGAGCTCTCGATCGAGGTCTCCGACCACACGCTCTCGGTCAAGGGTTCGCATATCGAGATCAAGGAGGAGAAGCCGCGGGAGTTCGCACTCCACGAGCGGCTCGAACGCGAGTTCGAGCGGCGCTTCATCCTCCCCCGGGAGGCCGACACCGAGCATGTGAAGGCGGTCTTCAGCAAGGGTGTGCTCGAAGTGCATACTCAGAAACTGCCGACCGCGAAGGCGAAACAGGTCGCGATCACCCAGGCGTGACGCGACTGGGCCGGGGAGCGGGGGACGACTCCGCTCCCCGGCCGCCCACGAGGCGTCGGACACGGCTGACGAAGAGGTGAGAGAAGTGCTAGGGAAGCTTTCTCGAGGTTGGATCGTCCTGGTCGCCGGAGCGTCGGTCCTGGCGCTCGCAGCGAGCGCGGCGGCAACGCCCGCGCGTGGGACGAAGGCCATCCGGCCTCATGGAATCGTGGTGGCGCTCGCCCTCGATCGGAGCCGGGTCGCCTTCGGGAACGGTCCGAGAATCGTCGTCTGGAACGTCGCCACCGGGAAGCAGACCAAGATCGGTGGCGTCGGCGACACGCACCTCAGCGAGCTCGCGATCGCGGGCTCGCGGGTGGCCTGGCTTGCCGACGCGGGTGGCAACGAAGAGGCTGACCAATACCTCTACACCTCTTCGCTGCTGAGGCCAAAGCAACGGCAGGTTGCCCAGGTGCTCCGCTCGGGGGGCCAATGCGGGGCGGGCCAAAGCGGGTACCAGCCGGCCTGTGCAGGAACGTGGCTCGGAGGGGTCGTCGGGTCCGGAAATCGGATCCTGGTCAATCGCTGGACGACCAGTACGACCGGCGCGATCACGCACGGCGGTCTGTACGCGCTCAGGGGAACACGGTTCGCGCCGGTTGCCGGCGGAGCCGGAGCGGTCGAAGCGGTTGCGGCCGACTCGAGGAGCGTGGCGGTGTGGCAGTGGCGCTGGCACCCCGTGAGTAAGACCTTTCACGTCTACTCGTCGAGCGGAAGACGGCTGTCCAACATGACGCTGAAGCGGCAGCCGCTGGAGGTCGAGATCAGTGGCCGCAACCTCGTCGTGCTCCAGAGAGCCGGGACTCTTGCGCTCTACGACGCCCGCACCGGTGCTCTGCGCAGAACCTTCGATCTGCACCCCGCCGTGCTGCCCAAACACGAGGTTCCGCCGGGAAACCCCGGGCAACTGCAGGCCCTTGCCGTCTACGGCAACATCGCGGTCTACTCCAAGCCCGTGCGCTACGTCAGAGGAGGCATGCCCCGCGTCAGCGCAATCCACGCTGTCAATCTCTCCACCGGCAAGGATCGCGCCATCGCGCGGAGCCCCGGCCAGATTCCGCTTGCCCGCATCGACTCGGCCGGCCTCGTCTACGCCGCCGAAGGGGAGGGATACGCGCCCAACAGCGTCGTCTTCGTTCCCTACGGCAAGGTTGCAGCAGCCGTTTCCTGAGTAGTTCTCCCTGACCGGTTCCGCGTCTTCCCCGACGAACTGGAGCACGCTCGGGCCTAGCTTCGAGGTATGGACCCGCAGGCTCAGTCGCAACGTCTCGTCGTCGACGGCAACGAGGCTGCGGCGCGCGTCGCCCACAAGCTCGCCGAGGTGATCGCCATCTACCCGATCACGCCGGCGAGTCCGATGGGGGAGCTCGCCGACACGTGGTCGGCAGCCGGCGAGCCCAACCTGTGGGGTCAGGTGCCCGAGATCGTCGAGATGCAGTCGGAGGCCGGCGCCGCGGGCGCGGTCCACGGCGCGCTGCAGGGTGGGGCGCTGGCGACGACGTTCACCGCCAGCCAGGGCCTGCTGCTGATGCTGCCGGACATGTTCAAGATCGCCGGCGAGCTGCAGCCGTGCGTCTTCCACGTCGCGGCCCGCGCCGTGGCCGGGCATGCGCTCTCGATCTTCGGCGACCACTCCGACGTCTACGCGGCCCGGCCGACCGGCTTCGCCATTCTCGCCGCGTCCTCGGTACAGGAGGCACAGGACATGGCCGCGCTCGCCTTCATGACGAGTCTCGAGAGCCGCGTGCCCTTCCTTCACTTCTTCGACGGCTTCCGCACCTCGCACGAGATCAACGTGATCGACGGGCTCTCTGACGACGACCTGCGTGCGCTGGTCGACGAGGAGCAGCTGGCGGCGCTGAAGCACAGGGCGCTCTCGCCGGATCACCCGAGCCTGCGCGGCTCGGCCCAGAACCCGGACGTGTTCTTCCAGGCGCGCGAGGCGGCGACTCCGTTCTACGCGGCCGTGCCGCGCCTGCTCGAAGAGGCGATGTTCCGCTTCGCCCGTCGGACCGGCCGCAGCTACCAGCCGTTCGAGTACAGCGGCGATCCGCGGGCCGACCGCGTCATCGTCGCCATGGGCTCGGCAACCGAGACCGTCGAGGCAGCGGTGCGGCGCCTGAATGCGGAGGGAGAAGCGGTCGGCGTCGTCAAGGTTCGTCTCTACCGGCCCTTCTCCAGTCGTCACCTGGCCGCCGTGCTGCCGTTCTCGACCCGCGCGGTGGCTGTGCTCGATCGGGCCAAGGACTCCGCCGCCGTCGGAGAGCCGCTGTACGAAGACGTCGTCTCGGCGCTCCACGAGGAGGAGCGGCTGCCGCGGACCGTGATCGGCGGCCGCTACGGCCTCGGCTCGAAGGAGTTCACCCCGGCCATGGCCTGCGCGGTGTTCGACGAGCTCGCCCGCGCCGAGAGCCACGACCTGGAGCACGTGCACCGCGACCTCGACGTGCGGCCGCACCGGCACTTCACGGTCGGCATCGACGACGACGTCTCCGGCACCAGCCTCGCCTACGACCCCGCCTGGCGCCTGCCGCAGCACGAGGTCGGCTGCCTCTTCTACGGGCTCGGCTCCGACGGCACGGTCGGCGCGAACAAGAACTCGGCCAAGATCATCGCCGAGGAAGCAGGCCGCTACGTGCAGGCGTACTTCGTCTACGACTCGAAGAAGTCGGGAGCTGTGACCGTCTCGCATCTGCGCTTCGGCGACGACCCGATCGAGGCGCCGTACCTGATCGAGGAGGCGGACTTCGTCGCGTGCCACCAGTTCCAGCTGCTCGAGCGGCTCGACGTGCTCGAGCACGCACGTCGCGGCGCGACCTTCCTGCTCTCCAGCCCCTACGGCCGCGAGAGCTGGCAGCGGCTGCCGCGCTCGGTTCAGGAGCAGATCATCGACAAGGAGCTACAGCTCTACGTCGTCGATGCGAAGCGGGCCGCGCGCGAGGCCGGCCTGGCCGGGCGTGTCAACACGATTCTGCAGACCTGCTTCTTCGCTCTCTCCGGCGTGCTGCCCGTGGAGGAGGCGATCGCGGCCATCAAGCATGCGATCGAAAAGACCTACGGCCGCAAGGGCGAGGAGATGGTCAGGCGCAACTTCGCCGCGGTCGACGGGGCCCTCGCCGCGCTGCAGCAGATCGAGCCGGGCGAGCTGAACGGCTCGGGAGCGCTCGACCTGCACGCGGACGCGCCTCCCGTTCTGCAGGCGCTGCTCACCGGACACGGCGACGCGCTGCCGGTCTCCGCGTTCGATCCCGGCGGCGTCTTCCCGACCGGCACGGCTCACTACGAGCGGCGCGCCCTCGCCGACGAGCTGCCGGTCTGGGATCCGTCGATCTGCATCGACTGTGCCAAGTGCACGCTCGTCTGTCCGCACGCGGCGATCCGGATGAAGGTCTGCGAGCCGGAGCTGCTCGCGCACGCGCCCGACGGCTTCAAGAGCAAGCCGTGGCGCGGCAAGGACCTGCCCGGCAAGCAGCTGGCGATCGCCGTCTCGCCGCTCGACTGCACCGGCTGCAAGCTCTGTGCCACCGTCTGCCCCGCCTTCTCGAAGACGGAACCGGACCACTGCTCGCTCGAGATGCGCCCGGCCGAGGAAGAGCAGAAGCAGGCTCTGGCGGGGTGGGACTTCTTCCGTTCGCTGCCGGAGCTCGACCGGACGCTGGTCGAGCCCGCCTCGATCAAGGGCTCGCAGCTGCTCGAGCCGCTCTTCGAGTTCTCCGGCGCCTGCTCGGGCTGCGGTGAGACGCCGTACCTCAAGCTGCTGACCCAGCTCGTGGGCGACCGGCTCGTGGTCGCGAACGCCACCGGCTGCTCCTCGATCTACGGCGGCAACCTGCCGACCACGCCCTGGGCCTGCAACGCCGACGGACGCGGCCCCGCGTGGGCCAACTCTCTGTTCGAGGACAACGCCGAGTTCGGGCTAGGACTGCGTCTCAGCCTCGACCAGCAGCGGCGCGAGGCGCTCGCGCTCCTCGAGCAGGTCGATCTCCCGGCTTCGCTCCGGGAAGGCCTGCGCGAGCCGCAGCCCGACGAGGCGGCCCTGCAGCGGGCACGGGGGCTGGTCGAGGAGCTGAAGGCGCTCCTGGCGGAGCGGGAGGATGCTGCAGCGCGCCGACTCGGACTGCTCGCGGACTCCCTCGTCGAGAAGAGCGTATGGCTCGTCGGCGGCGACGGTTGGGCCTACGACATCGGCTTCGGCGGCCTCGACCACGTCCTCGCCTCCGGCCGCAACGTGAAGGTGCTCGTGCTGGACACCGAGGTCTACTCGAACACGGGCGGCCAGGCGTCGAAGGCAACTCCGCGGGGCGCGGTAGCCAAGTTCGCCTCCGCCGGCAAGCGCACGCGCAAGAAGGATCTCGGCCTGATCGCGATGGGCTACGGCGACATCTACGTCGCCCAGGTCGCGCTCGGCGGAGACAACGCGCAGGCGGTACGCGCCCTCTGGGAGGCCGAGCAGTATCCCGGCCCTTCGCTCGTGATCGCCTACGCCCACTGCATCGAGCACGGGATCGAGATGGAACACGGAATGCTGCATCAGAAGGACGCAGTCGACACCGGCTACTGGCCTCTCTACCGCTACGACCCGCGCAACGAGAAGCCGCTGCGGCTCGACTCGAAGCGCAAGCGGCCGGTCAGCGACTTCCTGGCCGAGGAGAACCGCTTCGCCTCGCTCCAGCGCAGCCGGCCCGAGACGGCCGCCGAGCTCGACGAGCTCGAGCAGACGGACGTCGACGGACGCTGGGCTCGCCTCGAGCAGGCGCTGGCAGCCCAGGAGACATCCATCGCCTCCGCCTGAGGTACGGTCGGGGTGTGGCCGACGCCGACGCCGGACTGGCTGCGGGAGGTGAGCTGACCCAGGTTCTGCTCGCTGCTGCGCAACGGCTGTCAGAGTCGCTCGACCCCGAGCGTGTCTACGACAGCTTCCATGAGCTGTTGGAGGAGGTCGTCCCGCACGACGGAGTGGTCGTGTCGTCGTTCGACCCCGCCGAGCGGCTGATCTGCTGCGAGTACGCGTGGGTCGAGGGTTCGCGTGTGGAGCCCTCGACTCTGCCGCTGTTGCCTCTGAATCCGGAGGGTGGAATGCAGAGCCGTGTGATCGTGACGGGCGAGCCCCTGCTCGTGAACGACGTCGCGGAGCGCGTCCAACAGCCCGGTGGGACGTACTACAACGTCGACCGGGCGGGGCGGGTCGAGAAGATCCCCGACGCGGGGCCTTCCCGCACCAGTGCAGCGATGATGGTCCCGGTCAAGCAGGGCGGTGCCGTCATCGGCGTCGTGCAGTTGATGCGCGATCGAGGCTCGTACACGCAGCGCGACCTCGAGTTCTTCAGCGCTCTGGTGGGGCTCATGCACGCAGCGGTTCGCAACGCCCGGCTGCAGGTCGAACGCGCACGTCTCGAGGCAGTCGCGGCGGGCGAGCGCGCGCGGGCCGACGAGCGGGAGCAGGCGGCCCGCGTGCTCGAGCTGGTGGGCGACGGGATCATCCTGGTCGACGGTGCCGGCGTGATTGCGTTCTCCAACGGCGCGGCGGACGCGGTCACGGGCCTGGAGCTCCGCGGACGGCGCGCCGCCGACGTGTTCGAGGCGTGGGAGTCGCTCGTCGACGCCGTGCCGATCGCGCAGGCCGTCGGCGCGACCCGCACCACGACGCTCCCGGTGTCGGTGAACGACCGCGAGCTCTGGCTGTCGTTCGTCGCGGTCGAGAGCGCGGACGGCGTCGTCTACGCGCTCCGCGACCTGACGGGGGAGCGGCAGCTGGACGAGGAGAAACGCGACTTCGTCTCGACGGTCTCGCACGAGCTACGGACACCGATGACAGGCGTCTACGGCGCTGCCCAGACCCTGCTTCGTACCGACATCGAGCTGAGCGCGTCGCAACGGGGTGAACTGCTCCGGCTGATCGCCACCCAGGCGGAGCGGCTGAGTCAGATCGTCGACGACCTCTTGCTCACGGCGAGCCTCGACCACGATCGGGTGCACATCTCGCATGAGCCCGTGGAGGTACGCGAGCTCGTGCGGCAGACGCTCGAGCTGGTGGAAGGCGGACGCGAGGTCGAGGTGACGGCGCCCGACCAGCTCGACGTGCTCGGCGACCGCGACCGGCTGCAGCAGGTCCTCCTCAATCTCCTGGACAATGCCTTCAAGTACGGCGAGCCGCCGGTGAAGGTCGTCGTCACGCCGGCCGGCGACGCGGTGGCGGTCGCGGTGCGCGATGCGGGCCGGGGGGTGCCGCGGGAGGAGCAGGAGCGCATCTTCGAGCGCTTCTATCGCAGCGATCCGGCGCTGGCCCACGCGCCGAGCGGTACGGGTCTGGGGCTGTACATCGCTCGGGAGCTGGCGGAACGGATGGGCGGGACGCTCGACATCCGCGCGGATCCCGGCAGCGGTACGGAGTTCGTTCTCACGCTGCAGCGTCGCTAATCCACAGCTTCCACGGTTTCCACAGCCACTTGCGCCGGAGCGTCCGAGGTCATATGGATAGAGACCCCCTTCGCAAAAGCGGCCCCTGGGTCGCAGGAAAGGAACCGTGGAGAGCCGCCTCTTGGCGGCTCTCCTTTCTTCTAGGAGCGGACGGGCAGGAGGAGGCAGGCGGCCGTGTGGCCCTCTTCGGCGGTGGCCGGCTGCTCGAGCGCCGGATCCTCCACCGAGCACTGCTCAACCATCACGGGGCAGCGCGGATGGAAGCGGCAGCCGGAAGGGATCGCCACCGCGTCCGGCGTCTCACCCTTGAGGATCTGCGGCCGCCGTCGATCGCGCGGGTCGCGCCGCGGGACGACCGAGAGCAGCGCCTTCGTGTACGGGTGCTGCGGGTTTCTCACGACCGCCGCAGCGGGTCCTTGTTCCACGATGCGGCCGAGGTACATGACCGCGATCCGCTGCGCGAAGCGGGCCGCGGTGGAGAGGTCGTGCGTGATCATCAGGATCGCGAGACCCTGCTCGCGCAGGCCGTCGAGGACGTTGAGCACGCCTGCCCGGACCGAGACGTCGAGCATCGAGACCGGCTCGTCCGCGACGAGCACCTCGGGCTCGAGCACGAGCGCCGCGGCGATCGCGACCCGCTGGCGCTGGCCCCCCGAGAGCTCGTGCGGATAGCGGTCGAGGAAGAGCTCGGGCGGCGAGAGCCCGACCCGGACGAGCGCATCGCGAACGCGCGCTGCTCGCTCGGCCTTCGAGCCGCCGAGCCGGTGGATCAAGAGCGGCTCCTCGACCGCAGCGCGGACGCGGAACCGCGGGTCGAGCGACTCGTACGGATCCTGATAGACGACCTGGATCCGGCGGCGCAGCGGACGGAGCTCCCGCGGGCCGAGCGGCACGAGGTTGCGGCCGTCGAAGCGGATCGAGCCGGAGACGGGGTCGACGAGCCGCAACACCGCCTGGGCGGTCGTCGTCTTGCCGCAGCCCGACTCGCCGACGAGGGCGAGCATCTCTCCCCGCCGCACCGACAGCGATACGCCCTCGACGGCGTGCACGCTGCGACGCGGCTTACGGGTTGCCGATCCGACGAGACCGCGGTTGATCGGGTAGCGGACGACGAGATCCTCGACCTCGAGCAGCGTCGGCTCCGGTTCCGCGTTCACGCAGGTACCCGCGAGTTGAGGTGGCAGGCGGCGTCGTGATCCTCCGCGAGCCGTTCGAGCCGCGGCCGCACGCCGCAGGCGTCGAAGACTGAGTCGCAACGAGGGCTGAACGGGCAGCCGTCGATCGGTCGGTCGAGTCGCGGCGGCGCGCCCGGGATCGAGACCACCGGCTCGTCGAGGCCGGCGATATCCGGCGACGCGGCGAACAGCATCCGGCTGTAGGGATGTCCCGGCGCGTGGTAGATCGCGTCGAGCGGGCCGCGCTCGACGATCTCGCCGGCGTACATCACGGCACAGCGGTTGCAGAGCTGCGCCACGACCGGCAGGTCGTGCGTGACGAGGATGAGCGCGAGGCCGAAGTCGCGGCAGAGCCCGTCGAGCAGCTCCAGGATCTGCGCCTGCACCATCACGTCGAGCGCCGTCGTGGGCTCGTCGGCGATCAGCACCTTCGGGTTGCAGGCGAGCGCCATCGCGATCGCCGCCCGCTGGCGCATGCCGCCCGACAGCTCGTGCGGATAGCGCGCAGCCCGGCCCGCCGGGATTCCGACCGCTTCGAGCAGCTCCGCGGTCCGGGCCCGGGCTGTGGCTCCCGTGGCGCGCCCGTGGTGCTCGAGCGCCTCGATGATCTGCATGCCGATCGTGTACACGGGGTTCAGCGCGTTCATCGCGCCCTGGAAGACGATCGCGATGTCCACCCAGCGGTGCGGCCGCATCGCCGCCTCGCCGCCGGCGAGGATGTCTTGTCCCTCGAGCAGGACACGGCCCGAGACGCTGGCGCTCGACGGGAGCAGTCCCATGATCGCGAGCGCGGTGGTCGTCTTCCCGCAGCCCGACTCCCCGACGAGCCCGAGCCGCTCGCCCGGCTCGAGCGAGAGGTTCACGCCCTGCACGGCGTGGAGCTCTCCACGTCCCTCGAGGTCGAACCAGACCTGGAGATCCTCGACCTGCAGCAGCGGCGCGCCGTCACAGTGCGTCCTTCCCACGGCCGACGAGCGGACGCAGCCGGAAGGTGCGCGCCGACAGGTGCGCGACCCTGAGCCGCGGGTTGAGCGCGTCCTCCAGCGCTCCGCCGATGAGGCTGCACGCGAGGATGAGCAGCGTGACGAGCACGCCCGGCCAGACGATCGCCCACCATGCTCCGGTGGAGATCGCCGCCCGCTGGAAGCCGTGCTCCATGATGGTGCCGAGCGAGACCGTGCTCGGATCGCTCAGCCCGAGGAACGCCAGCGCGGTCTCGTCGAAGATCGCGACGGCGATGGTCAGGACGGTGCTCGCGACCAGCAGCGGCGCGACCTGCGGCAGCACGTGCCGCAGCACGATCCTCGTGTGGCCCGCCCCGAGCGCCCGCGCCCGCTTCACGTACACGCGCTCCCGCACGCTCTTCACCTGCGCGCGAATCACGCGCGCCGTGCTCGTCCAGAGCAGGATCCCGATCACGATGATGATGTGGAAGAGGCTCGGTCCCCAGATCGCGGCGACGACGATCATCAACGGGACATCGGGGATGACGAGGAAGTAGTCGGTGATCCGCATCAGCACGTTGTCGGTGTGGCCGCCGAAGTAGCCGGCGACGACACCCACGGCGCCTCCGATCACCATCGAGACGAAGGTCGCCGCGAAGCCGACGACGAGCGAGACGCGCATCCCCCAGATCAGGAGCGTGACCATGTCGATGCCGCCGTCGTCGAGGCCGAGCAGGTGGTGCCACGACGGGTGGCCGAAGACCGGCCCGACCTGCTCGTGGAGCGGGTACGGCGCGATCCACGGCGCGAGGATCGCTATGACCACGCAGGCGACGAGGAACAGAGCTGCGCCCGAGCGCGACGCGCTGGTGGCGGAGCGTCCGGAGCACGAAGCCTCGTTTGGTCGTGCCTCCCTCCGGCGGCGCCTCGACGAAGAATGTTGCTTCGCTCATTCGGTGATCCTCGGGTCGAGCCTGAAGTAGAGGAGGTCGGCGACGAGGTTGAAGAAGATGACCGAGAGCGTCAGCACGAGGAAGGCTCCCTGCAGCATCGGGTAGTCGCGCTCCAGCACCGCGTCGATAGACCGCGAGGCCGATTCCCGGCCAGGAGAAGACGGTCTCGATCAGGATCGCGCCGGCGACGATGTAGCCGAGCGAGAGCGCGATGAGCGTGGTGATCGGCAGCATCGCGTTCCGCAGCGCGTGCTTCCTGACGATCGTCCGCGGCTTCAGCCCCTTCGCGCGGGCGGTGAGGACGTAGTCCTCGCCGAGCGTCTCGAGCATCGCCGAGCGCACGATGAGCGTGTACTCGCCGTACAGCGTGAGCCCGAGCGTCAACGCCGGCAGGAACATGTGCGACGCGAGGTCCTTCACGTGCGTCCAGAACGGCGGGTTGAGCAGGAACTCGTTCGTCATCCCCGCGGTCGGGAAGACCCCCGCGAAGATGATGAGCAGCATCAGCCCGAGCCATTGCGTGGGCATCGCGTAGAAGGCGAGCGCGGTGCTGACCGACAGGCCCTCGGTCTTCGTCCGTCGCCGCCAGGCGGCGATGACCCCGGTGAAGATGCCGAGCACGATCGCGAAGACGGTGCCGAGCGTGACCATCGGCAGGGTGTTGATCAGGGCGATGCGGAGGTTCGTCGAGACGGGCTGCTGGTTCTCGTACGAGATGCCGAGGTTTCCGTGGGCCAGCTGCTTCAGGTAGATGACGTACTGCTGCCACTTCGACTTGTCGAGCCCGAACTCCACCTCGAGCGCGTGCCGCAGCTGCTGCGTCGCGTGCGGGACGCGCGAGAGGTTCGTGACGGCGGTGCCGGGCGCGAGGCGGAAGAGGACGAAGTTGATCGTCAGCGCCACCCAGACGGTGACGATCGCAAAGAAGACCCGCTTCAGGACGTAGTCGGTTCCCCGCACGAGGAACCTCCTACTTCAGGTGCACTTGCGTCAGGCTCTGGATGTTCAGCTCGTTGAAGGGGCCTTGCGCCGTGTTCTGGAAGTCGGCCCACTTCGAAGAGACGGCCGCGACGGAATCGTCGTTCGCGAGCCAGAGGTAGGGCCGCTGGTTGTAGAGCATCGCCTGCATGGCCCAGACGATCTGGCGGCGCTTCGCCTCGGTCGGCGCCACCTGCTGCTCCGAGTACATCGTGTCGTAGGTCTTGTTGCAGTAGCCCGAGTCGCTCCAGCCGCCGTACTGTGCGCAGGTCACGACCGAGAGCATGAAGTCGGGGTCGATGAGAGCGGTCCAGTCCCACATCGCCAGGTCGAAGCCCTGGTAGGTGTTGTTGGGGCTCGTCATCTTGGCGAAGGCTGCGCTCGAGTCGAGGGCCTGCTCCTTCAACTGCACGCCGATCTTCCCGAAGTCGGTCTGAAGGATCTGGAACGTGCGCCCGATGCTCTGGACGTCGGTCGGCGCGATGACGTTGTAGGACATCTTCTGGCCGTTCGCGACACGGATTCCGCCCGGGCCGCGCTTGTACCCGGCCTGGTCGAGCAGCTTGTTCGCCAGCGCTAGGTCGAAGCTGACCACCTTCAAGTGTGGGTTGTGCCAGCCGGCGCCGGCGGACGCGGGGATGATCGAGACGGCAGGCCGCGCCGCGCCGAGGAAGGTGACGTTGTCGATCTTCTGGCGGTCGATCGCGTGGTCGAACGCCTCCCTGACCTTCGGGTTGGACAGCTCGGGATGCGTCTTCTTGTGTGGGCTCGAGTTGATGATGAAGTCGGTCTGGTCGAGGCCCGGCACGTCCGAGACCTCGAAGCCCGCGTTGCTGAGCGTCTTCATCGCCGTCGCAGGCACCGCCTCGATCGAGTCGAGGTTGTGCGCCTTCAGCGCGGTGACCATCGCGTCGTCGTCCGAGAATTGCTGCAGTCCGAACTCGTCGATCTTCGGCTTCGTCCCCCAGTAGGAGTCGTTGCGCTTGAAGACCGCGACGTTGTTCTTCTGGTACTTGACGAGGTTGAACGGGCCGGACCCGACGACCGGCGCGTTGTTCGGGAACGTCTTCAGGTCGGCGCCCTTGTTGCCCGTGTGCTGCGCCCAGATGTGCTGCGGGAGGATGAAGAACTGCTGGAATTGACTGAGAACCCAGGTCGGGCTACCCGCCTCGTCGTAGTTGACGACGAGCGTCGTCGGGTTCGGGGCGGTCGCGTTCTTGATGTGGCTGATGGTTCCGGCGGCGTTCGCGGCGCCGCCGTCCTTGTACTTGACGTCCGTGTTGATCGTCCAGGCGGCGTCGGCCGCTGTGAGCGGCTTCCCGTCGCTCCACTTGGCGTTCGGCTGCGTCTTGAACGTCCAGGTCTTGCCGCCGTTCGAGGCGTGCCACGACGTGGCGAAGAACGGGGCGAAGTGGAGGTTGCTGTCGTACTGGACGAGGACCGGATAGATGTACTCGAACGTGCTGTACGCGTCCTGGTTGAACGCGACGTATGGGTTGAGGGAATCGATGCCGTTGGACGTGCCGAGGCGGAAGGTGCCGCCGCTGCTACTGCTGGTGCTGCCGCTCCCTCCGCAGCCGGTCGCCGTCAGCATCAGCGCTCCGAGCAACAGGAGTAGCGCCGCAAGCAACCTCGTCTTCATCGTGCCCTCCCTCTAGCCCTCGAATGGCGACTCGTCCACGGTCAGCGTGCGTGCGTCCGCATCGAGCGTATAACGGACTCCCAGCGGAATGGAAGCCTGGTGCTTGCCGTGCCCGAGCGGCAGGTTGTAGAGGACGGGCACGCCGAGGGGTCGGAGGTGCTTGTCGAGCACGTCCTCGATCGACTTCGTGGCGCGCCAGTCCGAGACGTCGCGCGGCAGGTCGCCGTAGTCGCACTTGTTCATCTCGCCGACGACGACGCCCTGCAGGCCGTCGAGCTTCCCGGCGTGCCGGAGTTGCGTCAGCTGCCCGTCGACGTAGTACGGCGGCGCGTGCGTGTCCTCGAAGAAGAGGATCGCGCCGTCGGTCTGGAGCTCCCACGGCGTGCCGAGCGTCTGCAGGAGAAGCCAGAGGCAGCCGCCGACGAGCGGTGCCGTCGCGCGGCCGGGGGCGATCGCGCGCACGTAGGGGTCGTCGGGATCGCGGGGCACCTCGCCCGCGACGTCGCCGCGCAGCACGGCGAGCAGGCGCTCGTGCGTGAAAGCGCTCGTGTCCTTGTCCCCGACGCCCATCAGGCCGTAGCCGTAGAAGGTCGGGAAGCCGGCGCGCTGGCGGATCGGCACGTGCAGCGAGGTGAGGTCCGAGTAACCGACGAACGGCTTGGGATTGGCGCCGATGAGGTCGAAGTCGAGGTGAGGGATCATCTCGCTCGAGCCGAACCCGCCCTGCAGCGTCTGGACGACGTCCACTTCCGGATCGGCGAAGAGCGCGTGCAGGTCGTCGGCCCGGCTGCGCGCGTCGCCGGCGACGTAGTCGTCGCGCGCGTACACGCCCGGCGCGAGCTTGACGCGGTAGCCGCGGCGCTCCCACCACTCGACGCCGCGCTCGACCTCCGAGCGCATGTCGTACGAGCTCGCGAAGGCGCCGACGCCGATCGTGCCTCCGTCCGGGAGCGGTTTCATCGGCGTGTTCTACCGCGCGAGGCCGGTCAGGGTCTCGACGACCAGCGGTCCGATGGTGGCGAGGTCGTAGCCGCCCTCCTGGACGACGACGGTTGGCAGTCCGAGCCGGCCGAGGATCCGGCCCGCCTCGCGGTAGCCCGCCGCGCTCACCTCGAGCGGGCTTTCCGGGTCTCCGGCAGCGGCATCGACGCCGAGGGCGACGACGAGTGCGCGTGCGGGCGCGGCGAACGTCGCCGCCTCTCGGACCGCCGCGAGCCAGCCGTCGTCCCCCGTGCCCGGAGCGAGTGGGACGTTGAGGTTCGCCTCGTCGTTCTCGCGCTCGAAGCCGAGGAAGTGCGGGAACCAGCCGGCTCCCGGGTCGACGTGCACCGAGGCCGTGACGACGTCGGTGCGGCCGAGAAAGAGCTCCTGCGTCCCGTTGCCGTGATGGGCGTCGACGTCCACGACGGCGACCGGCGCACCGAGCCGGTCGAGCAGCGCGGTTGCGGCGATCGCGGTGTTGTTGAGGTAGCAGGAGCCGCCGTAGAGCGAGCGGGTGACGTGGTGGCCCGGCGGCCGGCAGCACGCGTAGGCGACCGGCGCCCCGTCGGCGACGAGGTCGACCGCGGTCAGCGCGACGTCGACCGCGGCGCGAGCGGCCTCCCAGGTCCCCGGGCCGATCAGCGTCATCGTGTCGTAGGCGAAGAGCCCGGGCCGCGCCCAGACCGCGGCCGACGGCGCCGGCGCTCGCCCACTCGTCAGCTCCTCGCGGGCGAAGACGTAGGGGACGACGCGGTCGGAGGGGAGGGAGGCAGCAGACCACTCGTCCCACGCCGTGCGCAGATACTCGACGAGCGCCGCGTCGTGTACCGCGAGCAGCGCGGCGTCGTCGTGCGCGACGGCCGGGACCTCCTGTGCGCCTGCATCGAGCAGCGCCCAGCGGATCGCCGACGCCCGCGCCGGTACTTCCGTCGCCGGTGTCCGCACGCCGACCCAGACCTCGGCTTGCGGCTCGTGGCGCAGGCAGTCGTCACTCCAGACGAACGGCGGCAGCATTAGGGTCGGACCATGTCAGGCCCTCGCGACGACGGCATCGTCATCGGCACGCTCGAGCCGGGGCCGCGAAACTCGATCGCCGACGTGGGCGTGACCGTCGGGCACGTCACGGTCGAGCGCACCGGCGTGACGGCCGTGGTTCCGCCGTCGCTGCCGCTGCCGGCCGGCACGGCCGTTCTCAACGGCGCCGGCGAGCTGACCGGCTCGCTCGAGATCCGGGAGTGGGGGCTCCTCGAGACGCCCGTCTACCTCACCTCCACGCACGCGGTCGGCCGCGTCTACGACGGCGCGGTGTCGGTGGCGATGGCCGCGGACCCGCGGGTCGGCGTCGACGACGTCGTCATTCCGGTCGTGGGCGAGTGCGACGACAGCTGGCTTTCCGACGCGCGCATCCGCCACGTGCAGCCGGACGACGTCGGCCGCGCGGTGAGCGAGGCGAAGGCCGACTTCGAGCAGGGCGCGGTCGGCGCCGGCGCGGGGATGAGCTGCTTCGACTGGAAGGGCGGGATCGGCTCCTCGAGCCGGCGGGCCGGCGACCCACACGGTCGGGGTGCTGCTGCTCACGAACTTCGGCTCCCGCGAACAGCTCCGCGTCGACGGCGTTCCCGTCGGGGAGCTGCTCGACGAGCGGCCCGACGAGGCGCCGTCTCCCGGCGGCAGCTGCATCGCGGTCGTCGCGACCGATGCGCCGCTCACGCCGCCGCAGCTCGAGCGCCTCGCACGACGGGCGGGCCTCGGCCTCGCGAGAGCCGGCTCGGTCGCCCACCACGGAAGCGGCGAGATCTTCGTTGCCTTCGCGACCTCCGACGGGCGGTCGTTCCGCGACCGCGAGCTCGATCCGCTCTTCCAGGCAGCGGTCGACGCGACCGAGGAGGCCGTGCTCTGCTCGCTCTGGGCGGCTGTGGACACGACCGGGCGGGAGGGGCGGCTCGTCCGGGCGCTTCCGCGCGAGAAGGTGCTCGGGCTCTACCGCGACCGACAAGGGCGGTCGTAAGCTGTTTCGGCGATGGCGACTCGGCTGACGTACACCACCGGCACGCGCAGCGCCGAGCTCGACCGCGCGTTCGAGGCGGCGCTCGCCGAGGCGCGCGAGCGCGACCCGGAGCCGCTGACCCACCTCGTCGGCGGGCGCGACGTCTCGGCCGGCGCTTCCTTCGAGAGGGAGGATCCCTCGCGACGCGAGCACATCGCGAGCCGGGCGCACGAGGGCGCCGAGCTGGTCGACGAGGCACTCGAGGCGGCCCGTGTCGCGCAGCGAGAGTGGCGACGGCTTCCGCACGCCGAGCGTCTCCTGTTCCTGCGCGCGACCGAGCGGCTGATCGAGGCGCGCAAGCTCGAGCTCGCAGCAGCGATCAGCATGGAGGCGGGGAAGGTCCGGACGGAGTCGATCGCCGAGGTGGAAGAGGCGATCGACCTGATCGAGACGTACTGCTGCCAGGTCGAGGCTGCGGAGGGATTCGAGACCCCGCTCGGCCAACTTTCCCCCGACGAGCGCAACGTCGACGTCCTGAGGCCATACGGCGTGTTCGGCGTGATCGCTCCCTTCAACTTCCCGTTCGCACTCGGCTTCGGGATGACGGCCGCGGCGCTCGCTGCGGGCAACGCTGTGATCCTCAAGCCGCCGGAGGAGGCGCCCCACTCGGGCGGCGCCGTGGCGCGCCTGCTGGCCGAGGCAGGGCTCCCGGACGGAGTGATCTCGCTCGTGCACGGCGGCCCGCAGACCGGCGAGGCGCTCGTCGGCTCGGGAGTCGACGGCGTCGCGTTCACCGGCTCGGCCGAGGTCGGCCGCGAGATCGGGCGCCGCATGTCGGAGGGGCCGTTCCCGCGGCCGGCGCTCGCGGAGATGGGCGGCAAGAACGCCGCGATCGTCGGCGCGAGCGCGGACCTCGAGGCGGCGGCCGAGGGCATCGCCAGGGCGGCCTTCGGCTTCTCCGGCCAGAAGTGCAGCGCGTGCTCGCGCGCGATCGTGGTCGACGAAGCGCACGACGAGCTCGTCGAGAGGCTCGCTGCGATCGCCGCGACGTACGGCGTCGGCGACCCGGCCGATGCCGACGTCGCCACCGGCCCCGTGGTGAACGGGCGGGCTGTCGAGCGGTTCGAGCGCTCCGTCGAGGCGGCACGCGGCGTCGGGCGCATAGCTGCCGGCGGTGCCCGGGGTGACGACGCCGGGTGGTTCGTCGAGCCGACCGTCGTCTCCGGCCTGCAGCCGGGCCATCCGCTGACGCGCGAGGAGCTCTTCCTGCCCTTCCTCACGGTGGTGCGCGTCCCTGACTTCGACGCCGCGCTCGCCGAGGCGAACGCCGTCCCGTACGGCCTCACGACCGGCGTGTTCTCTCGCGACGACGACGAGCTCGACCGCTTTCTCGACGAGATCGAGGCGGGCGTGGTCTACGTCAACCGGCGCGCGGGCGCGACGACCGGGGCGTGGCCGGGCATCCAGTCCTTCTGCGGCTGGAAGTCGAGCGGCCTGACCGGAAAGGGTGGCCTCGGTCCGTACTACGTGCAGCAGTTCGCGCGCGAGCAGAGCCGCACGATCGTCGACTAGAGAGCCACCTCGGTTGCTCTGAGGAGCTCGGTCGCGTGGAGCTGCGCGATCGCGTCGACGGTCTCCTGCGACGCCAGGAGCAGGTCGAAGCCGGCCCGGACGATCTCGTCGAACGCGTCGACGACATTGCCGATCGGCGTGACCCGGATCTCGAGCGCGACCTGGGCGTCGCGCAACTCGGCCACGAGCAGGTCCGCGGCCCCGGCGAGGTCCTCCTCGACCGCCAGCTCCACGATGGTGGCGGGTCCGAGCCTCACCTGGCCGACCAGCCGCCGCGCGGCTGCGGGATCGATGGTCGGGGCGGGATCGACGACGAAGCCGGGCGGCAGCGACGCCTGGAGCTTCGTCCGGTCGAGAATCATGCCGAGGGCCAGCGGGACGTTCTTCTGCCTCGCCTGGGTGGTCAGGAACTTGCCGCCCGCGAGGGCCACGAGCACGGCGTGGTTGACCGTCGCGGCGGCACTCGGGCGCAGCCAGAACCAGAGGTCGAGCACGCCTCCGCGGCGTCCGTCGCCGGTCGGCAGCCCGACGTCCAGAGCTCCGCCCTGCAGGACACCGAACCCCTCCGCGTCCACGTCGAGCGTGGGGTCGCCCGCGGCGTAGACGAAGTTCCCCTTCAGCGTCAGATGGAGGAGCAGGCGGTCGAGCTTGGCCGCCTCCATCACCTTGCGCAGCTGGCCGAGGAGCCAGGCGGCGACCGCGTCCGTCGGTGTCCAGAGGATCTGCTTGCCGTCGACGCGGACGATCCCCTCGAGCGTCAGCGGGATCGTGCCGACCGGGCTCCCGCCCCAGAACTGCGTGCCCGCCGGGTCGAGCGGGAACGGCAAGTCGAGCGTGAGCAGCAGCGTCGGCTTGTTGACGAGCGTGTTCGGCTCGACCTCCTGGTCGCAGTCGAGCTCGATGCCCGAGCGCGCGAGTTCCTGCACGAGCAGGTCCGTGTCGTTGGCGAGCGGGTCGTGCGTCCCGCTGCGGATGTGCACGACGTGCACGCCGGGCTCGGCCTGGAGTCCGTGCAGGTCGGTCAGGGGAGGGAAGAGGTTGCGGCAGTCCTCGACGATCTCCCACGTCCCGTCCGTCAGGCTGAGCAGGGCGAGCTTGCAGTAGTGATGGTCGATTCCCTCGGGCGGCCGCGCGAGCGGCGCGACCGGCGAGGCGCCGTTCTCGGGCCAGTCGACGTCGCCGCTCGCGGTCCGCGCCGGAATGAGCCAGTAGTCGCCGTTCTCGTAGTGGCGTCCGGTCTCGAAACGCACCTCGACCCCGTCCTCGAGGGAGACGAACCCGTCGTTCGTGTTCACGACGGCCACCGTGCGGGCGCCGTTGGGGTCGTCCCAGCGGCGGACCTTCGGCCTGGCCGGGAACTGGGTACCGGCGAGCGAGCCGGTGCTGCTGGTGTCGACCGTGAGGACGTCGCCCGCGATGCTCGTGATCCGCAGCAGCTCGCCCGGGGAGCCGGCGAGCTCGTGCGTGTCGTCGGTCAGCTCGACCCAGTCGCCCGGCGCCAGGCCGAGCACGTCGTCGCGGCCGAGGCTCGTGACCGTGATCTCGTCGACGTCGGTGACCTGCGCGCCGACCACGACCGAGCCGTTCTCGCGCGACCAGACGAACGTGGCGCTGTTGACGCTGCCGGAGTCGTGGATCTCGACGCGGTAGAGCTGGTTCTCGAGCCGCCGGTAGCCCGCGCCAGGCGGGATGGTGCAGAGATCCGTGGTTGTCGTCTCCGGCTGGGCGCGGGCCCGGAGAAGGGCGGTGCTCTCGTCGATGAAGGTGGCCCAGTCGGGAACGGTCGCGCACGTCACGTTCGCGTTCGCGTTGCCGAGCCGCTGGAGCTTGGCCTGCCAGACGGTCTGCGTTCGCGAGGCCGTGTCGGGCCCGCCGAGAGCGATCTCGCGGATCTCGCCGTCCTCCAGCGCCGTGATGTGACGCTCCCAGACGTCGAGATACGCGAGGTACAGCCCGTCGTCGGTGGAGATGTCGGCGGGCGGGACGCCCGGGTAATCGGGCTGCGTCAGGTAGCTGGCCGTGCGCCGCACTACCGCATCGCCGGCGTTATGCAGAGACGTCAGGTCGGCGGCCGCGAGCGCCGGAGCGAAGCCGATCGCGAGGTCGGTGGCGTTCACGGACTCGATCCGCGCCGTGAACGGGCCGGCGCCGGTGGCCGAGAGCGCGATCCACGTGCCGTCGGTCAACGAGCGCCCGTCGGTCACGAGCGCGGCGAGCTGCGCGTGGTCCGCCTCGAGCTCGACGACCGAGATTGCGGAGCCGTCGTTCTCGCACAGGATTCCGTCGACGTACGCGCGGCCGGGACTGAGCAAGAGGTCGCTCTGGTCCGGGGACGGCGTGACCGCGAACCCGGCGTCGTCCTCGGGCATCCCGCAGCGGCCGATCACGTCGGAGCGCGTCGTCTCGTCGAGGTGCGTCTCGATGGCGACCTGCTCGTTCCAGTCGGAATCCAGCTGGACGCGGCCCTGCTGCATGAGGACGCCGCTGTAATGCCGATCTCGGCGAAAGCTCATACGGGTGAAGTCACCTTTCATGACCGCTCCTCCTCACGTGACGTAGAAGACGCCTGCTTCGAGGCCGAAGCGCAGGTACTCGTCGACGACGGTTTGCAGGTTGGCTGCGCGCTGTGGCTGTTTCAGGGACGAGAAGGCGCCCATCTCGGAGCCGTCCTCGGCTCCGGTTGCGATCTCGGACGGACAGCTGCGCGCGAGCTGCCCGTAGGCGGGATCGCCGTACACGGTCGACGTGAAGCCCGGGACGAGTCGCGCGACGATCGCGGGCTGGTCGGCCGGTGAGACGTCGTCGAGTGCGAGGTCCGGCTGGCAGCGGTAGCGCCGCGGGACCCGGACCCCGGGAATCGCAGGGACGAAGCAGAAGCGGACGCAGCCGACCTGGCGGCGCTGCGCCGTGACGAGGCCGGCGAAGATCGAGTTGTCCGCACGCAACGTGTGCACGGCGCAGGTGTCGAGGAGCGTGGACGACTGGACCCGCGCGGTCGCGCCCGCGGCCGCGACGGCTCCGCCGACGATGCTGTCGGAGACGGTCAGGTCGGGAATCGCGTCTGCGAGCGCGATCGGTCCGCAGATGCTCCGCTCGAGCGTGACGGCGAGGCCGGCGTTCCGGTTGCCGGAGGTGTTCGTGCTGTTCGCGGCCAGTCCGCCCTCGGCCGGGACGAGCGTGCAGTCGGAGACGGTCAGCGCGCCCAGGTTCCCGGGGGCGACGGTCAGGTCGCCTCCGACGAGCAGCCCCTCGAGGTCGAGGCTGCCGGGGACGTCGCTCGCCTCGGGCGCCGACCCGTTGACCGTGATGTCGCCGGCGAGGTGCGGCCGCCGCCCCTGGGGTACCCACTCCCCGACCGTGCGCGTCGGCGTGCCGAGCACGTCGCGCACGGGCCAGTCCGCCGCGACGATCAACAGCTCGCTTCCTTCCGGAACGTCGATCGCGAGGCTCTCCTCGTACGTCCGGCTGTCGAGCACCGCGATCACACCGGCGGTGCCCGGCGGCTGGCCGCTCCACGCCGTGAGCGCGTCGCCGAGGTTGGCGAAGATCTGCTGCGGCACGAGCGTCTCGTCGTTGCCGACTCCTGCCTGCCAGGTGACGCGTGCGGCGAAGGCCGCGTCCACGAGGTTGCTCCGGTCGTACGGGCCGCCACCCATGTCGCCGCTGAACCCGTAGGCGTAGTCGACCTCCACGGCGTTCCGGCTCGTTCCCGAGGGGAAGGTGATCCGGCCGAGCTTCGGGTCGACCGCGACCGAGATCGGCTTCGACTGAGCCGTCGCGCTCCCGGCCGGCGTGTACTGCTTCGAGGTCGGCGGGAGCTGCCAGAGGCTCAGGTCGGCGATGAGGATCTCGTCGGCCGGAATCTCGACGAAGGCGGCCGCCGGCGTGGCCCGCGTGAAGATGCGGAACACCGGCTGGTCCGAGGGGAAGTACGACGGGGCAGGCGTCCGGCTCTCGACCTCCTCCTGCCGGCGGGCCTCGAGCTCGTCGAAGAGCGCTCGCCGCCGCAGCTCGACGGGCACGTCGATCTCCTGCGCGAGGTTCTCGATCTCCGTCTGCGGCCGGTTGAAGAGCGGCTCGTCGAGCCCGAGCGGGTTGAAGGTGTAGCGCTCGTCCGCGGCCGGCCCGATCTCGCCGGCCGTCCCGCGCTCGATGGGATAGCTCTGCAGCCGCCAGAGGTAGAGCCCGATGTTCGGGATGTCGTAGCGCCCCCGGCCGGTTGGAATCCGTCGCACCTCGGCCGAGTGCGCGCTCCGTTCGAAGGGGCCGTCGAGCAGCTCCAGGCCGTCGGCGTCACGGAGGTCAGGACGGATGTTGCCGAGGCGCAGGTGCTTCGCGTACTGCGTCGTGGCGAGCAGCTGGAAGAACTCGACCGCCTTGGCGCGCCAGCCGGTGACGTCGTAGGCGAGCTGCTCCAGCACGGCGAGCGTCCCCTTGCGCCGCCGGTAGCCGATCGTGTTGGCGACGTACGCCCGCTGGCTCGCCGTCCCGGGCGCGACCGCGTAGAGGCCACGCACGTCGAGGAGGTCGGCGATGTACGGGACCACCCACGGTCGGCAGGTCTCGATGAACAGGTCGTCGTACAGGACCCCGATGTCGCGGTCGACGACGTCGGCCTCCGCCGCCAGCACCGCGGTGAGCGCCTCCAGCGCGCCCCCTTGCTCGGCGTCCCTGATCCGGTAGATCGATGGCAGGAGGTCGTACAGGTCCGCTGTCGTCGTCATGCCTGGGTCACCTTCACGCCGTCGGTGGCCACGGTCAGGAGCTGCGCCGCGTGGACGACTCTGCCGTCGATCCGCGCCTGGAGCGACGGCAGGAGCCCGTTCACCACCGGCGTCTCGCCGGTGAGGTAGAGGCTGACGAGCTCGACGGCGTCGACGCCTTCGACGAGGTTGATCGACGCCATCACGTCGCTCTGGGCGACCGACTGCCCGAACGCGCGCTGCTCGAACGAGAACGTCTGCAGCACCTCCGCCGTCACCGCCGCCAGCACCTTCGAGGGGTCGTAGTCGGCGTTGACGAAGACGTTCGCCTCGAGCGCGAAGGTCAGCTGCTCGTACGGATCGACGTGGACGTTCGCACGCGGGTCGCCGGACGCACGGATCGCGTCGGTCAGGTTCTGGTAGGTCAGCGAGCTCGGCGACAGCGGGTCGCCGTTGTCGGCAGCGACCGTGAGCTGCACGAGCCGCGACTCGCCGTCCCAGAGCCAGGTCGCCTGCGCCTTGCCGACACCCGCGAACGCGGCTGCGAAGTCCTCGAAGTCCTGTAACGAGACGATGCGCTCGAAGGTGAGAACCGTCAGGGGCGCGTGTTCGCGGGCCCGGTCGAGTGTCTCGGGGTCGGCTGCCCCGGTCGCGGCGAACGGGTTCGTGACGGACTTCACCCCGAGCGGCTGCGACAGGAGCAGGCTCAGCCTTCCCGCCTCGACCTCGCCCGCGAGCCCGAGGCCGACCCGGTACGAGGCGCTTACGTTCTCGGTACCGGTGGGAAGGCGGGCACCGGTCTGTCCGTCGCCGAACTCGATCGCCTGCTTGCCGTCGGCTTCCGTGTGCGCCACGTAGACCCGGTCGCGCGGCCCGTGGCCGTAGAGGGCTCGCACCTCCTGCCAGAGGACGTCGTTCACGCGCACGCTCAGCGTGGTCGTGCTGCCGCTCGGATCGGCGCTGGGTACGTAGGTCAGCGGTGCGTTCTTGAGCGCGAACTGCTGGAACGGAGCCGACGCGTCGCCGCTCCCGAGCACCTCCGCCTTGGACTCGCCGTGAGTCGCGGGAGCGACGTTCGCGGCGATCCGGAACGTCTCGCGGTCGTACGCGTTGGCGAGCGAACCCGCGAGCTTGAGCGTCGACTGCTCGTCGTCGCCGGAGAGCGGCACGCCGGTCTGCGCGCTCTCCCAGAGCGTCTCCGCGTCCGGCGGGGCGGGCGCGAGGGCGAAGGCGTGCGCGGGGGCCTGGACGGTGCCCTGCGTGCCGCGGAGGTTGTCGAGCGCCCAGAGTCGGGAGCCGTCGGGCTGCGGAACGAACGGCGCGAGCACCTCGAGCACGTCCCCAGGGTCGAGGGCGGCCGTCGGCGAGCCGACGAGGACGAGTCCGGTCACGTCCTCCCTGACCGCTACCCGCGCCCGCTTGCCGCTCACGACGAGGGCGCGGCCCGCGGCCAGCCGGGGCGTCGGCTCGAGCAACTCGATCTCGTCCCCCTGGACCGGGTCCGTGAGCGGCGCCTCCGCGATCGGGAGCTGCTCGCTCTGTCCGTACACGACGGTCTGGCGCAGCGCCGAGCCGTACTCGGAGATCAGGTTCTCGCCCGCGAGTGTGAGCCGCGTGGTCTTGGCCGACATCGCGAAGTCGGTGCGGGAGTCCTCCAGCGCCGTCGTGACCTGGTAGAGCTCCCAGTAGCCGCGGGTCGGAAAGGCCGGGTCGGGCCGCGCGAGCACGACCCAGCTGCCGACGACGATGTGCGGGTAGACGGCGTCGAGAAAGATGTCGGTGACGGGGTTGGTGCCGGTGCCCGCGCCGACCTTCTGGAGGCTCAGATGCGGCCAGTCGCTGCCGCCTCCGTAGTTGGTGTGGACGCTGTCCGGCATCGCGAGCCAGTCCGGCGCGTTGTGGCCGAAGAGCGCGGCACGCTGCCGGAGGGTGTAGACCTTGACGTTGTCCTGGGAGGGCTCGATGACGTGCCCGGAGAGCTGGTAGCCGAGTCCCTCCTCCCAGGCGATGCGCGTGACGTCATGTGCCCGGTCGGGCTCGACGACCGTCAGTCGCCGTTCGTCCCAGCGCTCGCTGCCTGGGTCCGCGAGCCGCTCGTTGCCGACGAAGACCACGAGATCGCCGGGTCGCAGGTTCGTCGCGACCCCCTGGAGGAAGATCTCGGTCGCGCCCAGGGCCGGCAGCTCGGGCTGCGTCAGCCGAGCCCGCACCGCGTTCCAGACCGGCCGGCCTTCGATCTCCTCGACCGTCTCGAAGATCTGCGGCAGCTCGTCCTGCCCCGGGATGCTCTGCACCTTGATGCCGGTGCCGAGGCGAACAGAGTCCGGGGAGCCCGGAGCGGACTCGAGGGTGAAGACCAGGTCGGTGCCGGCTGCGGCTCCGGGGCCGAGCTCGTAGCCGATCTCGCGGGCGAGCTCGAGGATCGACCGGAGCTCGGTCGCCGTTCGCAGGTACGACTCGTTCGCGATCCGCTCCTGGTAGAAGGTCAGGACGTCGAGGACGGTCGCCCAGGCGTCCAGGAGCGCGATGGTCGGGTCGTCGTCCTCGCGGGTCGTCAATGCGCGCAGCGCGGGCTGGCCGGACAGCCGCGCCTCGAGCGACTCCTTGAAGCTCCCCTGCGTGCCGGCCCGGTAGGCGATCCGCGGCTGCGCCGGCGCGTTGGTGACCGCGAGCGGGGTCACGATCTGCACGCCCTCGCAGCAGCCGCATGTGTCGAGCTGAGGGGTTGCGGCGCTCACATGCCGCCCTTCATCACGAGCTGGAGGCGGCCGTTCTCCGGGAAGTTGGGGTCGTTGTCGAGCGCGATCACCTCGCGCGGGGCGGGCGTCAGTACCTCTTGCTCGAGCTCCTGGGCGGGCTCCTTCCCGAAGCGCTGGAACGTGTCGGCCTGCACCCACTCGACCCCTGCGACCGACATCGCCGTCTCGAACACCTGGCTGAGATAGACGGGTTGGCCGAACGTGAAGTTGTCGGGATGGAAGAAGCCGCGGGTGCCGTCCGGGAGCACGCGGTTCGAGAAGCGGTCGAGCAGCGACTGCTCGACGTCGGTGCGGAAGTAGCCCGGCTTGACGCAGACCTCGAGCAGGATGTCGAGCGGAACGGTCACCGGCCGCTCGAGCTCGATGTCCTGTCCCGCCATTCGGTAGCGGTCGAGGAACCGGCCGAGGTTGCCCTCGAAGGTCGGATCGAGCGTCGTTCCCCCGAGGCGGTCGACCGTGACGAATGCCGTGTACCAGCTTCCGGTCCAGCGGAACTGCGCCGCCGCGCGCTGCACGCCCGCGAACCGGCCGGCCACCTCCGCGTAGTCGGCCTCGGTCACGGCGCGCTCCTGGATCCGGAAGGCCTCCGGCGCGTCCAGCCGGATGCGCTCCAGCGGCTCGAGGTCGACTCCTCCCGTAGCCGCCAGCGGGTTCCGGACCCGGTGGACGCCGGGGAAGGCCGCGACGACCCGTGTGATCGTCTCGGCGCCGAGATTGCCTGGGCGGCCGTTCCCGACGCGGTACGTCGCTTCGAACTGGGAGCCCTCCTCCGGACGGCGTCCGCGCTCGTCGTCCCCGAAGCGTAGGTGGGCGATCCCGTCGGACTCGACCTCGACCACGAAGTCGGTGGCGAAGCGGTCACTGCCCAGAAGGTCGAACTGCGGGTCCCAGGTAGCGTCCTCTCCCGTGACGGCGACGACGGGCAGCGCGCCGCGCGGGTCGGTGTCCGTCGCCGCTGCCGCTTCCACCGACGGGTCGAAGGCGGCCTGGAACGTGAGGGGCCCGCCCGCGAGAACGGGCCGGTAGGGACGTTCTGCGGGAACCTCTTGCGGGACGAGCGCCTCGGTCGCGATCGAGAGCCCGTGGTCGGCGAGCACGACGTTGCCACGCGTGACCGCGATCTCGTCCTCCGTCGAGCCGACGAGTGCCGAGATGCAGAGTGGAAACGGGAGCGCGTCGGCGTCGGCCCAGCCGATCTCGAGCACCGGCGTGCCGTCGAGCTCGTCGACGTCGTGCTCCGCGAGCGTGAGCCGGACGGCGTGGCGGTGCGTGGGGTCTGCGTCGGCCTCGAGCCCGGTGGTCGGGCTGCGGATCTCCTCGAAGAGGACGATGTCGCCGACCGCGAGGTCGAGGGTCGGGTCGTCTCTCAGCGTCGCGTGGGTCGCGCCCTTCGGCAGGCAGCACTGGTCGTCGCTCCACGTATAGAAGCCGATTGCGTTGTGCGCGGCGCGAAGCGTGATCGCGTACATCGTCTCGAACACCGTCGGCTGCTCCGCCAGCAATCGCTTCGGCAGGTCCGCCGGCGCAACGGTCGTCCCGTCGGCATCGCCGCTCGAGAGGAGGACGGATCCGGCGTCGAGCGCCTGCCCGTCGGCGCTGCTGCCGGAGTCGACGTCGAAGGCGACCCACGCCCGGGCGTTGCAGCCCGAGTGGACGCGATAGTCGAGCAGGCGCGCATGGCGGCGGGCGGAGACGCGCAGTCGGGCGGTGCCGAGATAGCTCTCCGTCGCAACCGCGTCCTGGTAGTAGCTGAGGTGGTCGCCGACGTACGCGAGCAGCTCGACGAGCGCGACGTGGTCGTCGGCCGGGTTCCGTTCCGTCCAGTCGGGCGCGAGTGCGGCCATCCGATCGAGCATCAGCTGCCGGAAGCTGTCGTAGTCCTTGGCGAGGTAGTCGATCTCCGGCTCCGGCAGCACCGCCGGAGGGCAGCCGTCTGGAACAGCGCAGTCGAAGTCGTTGGGGCAGTCGACCTTGAACGAGAACGGAACCGCCGAGAGCTGAGGGTCGAACTTGGCCGGCGGCGAGTCGTCCGTGATCGAGGTGCGGAGTCGCAGCACGTAGGTCGAGAAGTCGCCTGACGCGTCGACGGTGACCGTGAGGACGTTGTCGGCGCTCGCGACCTGCGTCACGTGGATGTTGGTGATCCGGACGCCGCCGTCGATGACGACGTTGCCGACGCCGAGCGGCGGCGAGGCGGGCACGCCGTCCGTCTCTCCGGGCAGGTTGTGGAGGAAGGTGACCTCGAGGGTCTTCTGGTCGGGCCCGACCTCGAGGAAGTCGATCCCGTTGATCGTCGCGGGGCTCGCGTCGCGGACGAAACGGCGGCGGCGCGCGTCGCCGCAGCGGTACTGGGCTGCCCCGACGGCCATCAGCCCTCCCTCGTGAAGGTCGCCGTCTGCGACTGCTGCGTCAGGCGGTCCGCGTAGACGACAGTCGCCGTGAGGGTGGAATCGACCGCCTCCACCGTCACGTCCTGCACCGCGATCCGGTCGGCTAGCCACTCCTGGAGCGCGGCCTGCACCGCGACCTGCGTCGCGGCGGCGAGCGCGTCGCTGTTCGGCGCGAACACGAGCTGCAGCAGGCCGCTGCCGAAGGTCGGACGGTTGACGCGCTCACCCGGCGCGGTGAACAGGACCTGCTCGATCAGGTCGCGAACGTGCTCGTCGTCGCTCGTCGAAGCCGTGCGCCCGCGCGCATCGACGCCGTAGGGGAAGTCGACCTGGCTCATTGCGCTGTCACCCGGGTCTGGGTCACGACGACTTGCAGTCCCGTCCCGGTCGGAGCGCAGACCGCGACGCTGTCCTGAAGGAGAAGGGGCTGCCCTCCCGCCGTGACCCGTAGCGAGGCGGTGACCCACTGGGCGGTGACGCACGGCCCCGCTGCCGGCGGGACGAACGGACAGCCGGCGACCGTATACGGGGCGGGCTGCGTCGTGACCGGCTGACCGCCCACCTGCACCCGCGGGCTCGGCACGGTCGGCATAGCCTGACCCCCGTGCATGCAGAGGACGGTGGCGCCCTGATGGAGGACGAAGCCCATCAGATCACCTGGAGCGCCCCGTCGTTGACGGACACCTGCGGCCCCTGGAGCTCGATCTTCGCGCCCATGCCGTTGTCGATCACGATCCCGGTCGCGGTGAGCGAGATCTTCTGGCCGGCCGAGGTCTCGAGTGTGATGCCGCCCGCGCCCGGTGTGTCGTCGAGCGTGATCGTGTTCCCGCCGTTCGTCCGCACCATGACCTTCTGGTACGGCGGCGCAAGCAGGTCCGCGGGCAGCTCCGTCGACGAGCCCCACCAAGCACCGGACCAGATCGGGTAGTCCGGGTCGCCGTGCTCGAACTCGATCCAGACACCGGCGCCGACGGAGGGGAGCGCGAAGAAGCCCATCTGGTCGCCGCCGAACGGCGCTGCGGGCATCGCCCAGCCGCTCTCGGCTGCACCCATCACGTCCGGGACCGTGGCCTGGATCCGTCCCTGCATCAGCGGGTCCTCGTTGTCCTGGACGATGCCGCGGTACTTGCCGTAGAAGCGCGGGGCGTTGGCACTCACGGCACCACCACGGGCAGGAGCGCGCCGGTTCCCTCGCGGCTGAGCGTGAAGCTCTGCCGGTACTCGCCCGGCCGCAGCGTGTGGGTCACCTTGCGGACGTAGTAGAAGCCGTCGTAGCTCGTACCCGCACCGCGGACGCCCACGAGCTTCCGCGCGCGCAGGACCTTGCCGTACTTGACCGAGTCGACCTCGCCCTGCGCCCCGATCGCCTCCGGCGCCCTCGTCACGGCCGCCACGGCCGCGGTCGCAGCGGTGGCCGCGCTCTCGTTCGCGGACTCGCGGAGCTGCACCGTTCGCAGGGTCGGAGCCGGGGAGCTCGAGAGCGGCGGGATTCGCAGCGACGGCAGCTGCGGGATCGGAATCGGGAGCTTGAAGATCGGATCGACGAAGGTGCCGTTGGTGCCGACCGGGGCGAGGGCGTCGTTCGAGAAGCTGAGTCGCTCGACGTTCGTCCGGGCACCCATGTTCATCGTGAGCGCCGACTGCGGCGCCGTCGTCCGGATCTCAGGCCCGAAGTAGGCGCGGTTGACTCCGAACGTCGCGGGCTCGACGTAGAAGACGAACCCGTTGCGCTGCGCGAGACGACGCACGAACGCGAGGTCGGTCTCCTGCTGACGCGGGATGCGCTGCACCATGATCGGGACGTCCGTTGTGGGGGTCGGCTGCGGCACGAGGCCGTATTGCGCGTACCTCGAGACGACCTGGACGAAGATCAGCGAGTCGGGCTGGTTCTCGTACTTCTCGTTGCGCTCCTCGAGGTCGAGCGCCTGCGTCAGCCCCTTGCCCGTCACGGTCAGCGTCGACTGTCCGGGCTCGTTGCTCGGCTGGAGCTGGTGGTGCGTGATCACGCCGTCGAGGAGCACCTCTGGAACCACTCCCATCAGCACGCCGATGATCACGCGGCTCATCGGGTCGAGCGCCCCGCCCGCGAGCAGGCCGTAGTCGAGCAACTCGTTCTTGCCGATGCTGAGCGTGAGCTGGAAGCCGTCGTCGCCGTCGGCGTCGTTCGTGACCGTGACGTCGGTCACGGCCTGGAGCAGACCAGGCGGCGGCGGCAGGGGCACGACCGTTCCGAGCCACATGATCAGCCGGATTCCGAGGGTGCCGATCAGCACGGGCTCGGCCTATAGACGCGGCAAGGCGACGTGGACGGTGCCGCCGACCACCTCGAGCTCCTCCGGCTGGAGCACGAGGTTCGCGTCGCAGATCTGCCAGAACTGCGTTGGGTCGCCGAGGTAGCGGGCGGTGACCGTATCGAGACGCTCGCCGGCGGCGAAGGTGTGCTCGACCACGCGGGTCGCGTCGGCGAGCGGCGGGACGAGGCGCCGGCGCACGTACGCGATCGTCCTCGGCAGGCCGTCGGGATCGGTCGTCGAGAGCGTCGCCGTCTCGAGCCCGTAGTAGCGGCTGCCGGGCGCGAACACATCAGCCGCCGATTCCGAGAGTCGTCATCCCGGCAGCCGCGAGGCCCGCCGGCTGGTCCGCCTTGGCCATCGCCTCCTTCGCGATCTGGTGTGCCATGAACAGCGCTCCGCCGACGCTGACGAGCCCGAGGTCGTGGTAGTTGAGGACCATCAGGTCGAGCGACACCTTGGCCCGGATCGGGTTCAGGCTCGGATCGAACGCCTCCTCGGCGATCGTGAAGCCGTTCATGCGCACCGGCAGGACCCGTTTCGGCCCCCAGACGAGCAGGGTCAGAGGCGCCTCCGGCGCGACCACTTCGATCACCCCGGCCGCGGCGAGGATCTCGTTCGCGATCACCGTCGTCGAGCCCGGATAGAGCAGCAGCTCGAGCCGCGAGAGCGCGGGGTAGACGCCGAGCTGTTGCGCCGCCTCGTCGCCCTGCTCGAGCTGGTCGGTGGCGTCGATCTCCACGTCGAGCCGAACGGTCTCGTCTGGCGGCCCCTTCAGGCGCAGAGCCTCTGTCTTGTCCCCCTCGCGGCTCGCGGCGCTGACGCGAATCGTCCGCGTGAGCGTGTCGGGGTTGTACTGGAAGATGACGACGCTCGAGAGCGGGTCGATCACGCTGACGCCGACGATCGCGCCCTTGAGCAGCTTCGGAGAACCGGGAAACGCACTCACGGGACCGAGGGTCCCGCACCACCGTCACGGTCGCGTCACGCGGCCGTCACGGTGCCGGACTGACGATGTTCTCGTGCGCAGTGTGGCCGAGATACCGGTGTGCGGTGTGCGTCTGGACGCGGCACCCCTTCGCCGCGGACGTGCCGCCGACGTAGAACTCGTGGGTCATGTGGTCGACGGATTGGTTGTCAGTGGGGTCGCCGGGGTTGACCGGCGCCGGGTTGCCGCCCCAGACCCACCAGTAGTCGATGAACGTGCCGTCCGTGTTGCGCCAGACCGGAGTGCTCACGAACGCGGCCGGATTGGCCCAGTTGTTCGCCTGGTCGTTGGTCTTCGCTCCGGGGAAGTTCTCGTTCACAGTCGCGCCGACGATCGTCCCGCCGACGTTGTCGACGATGCGATAGCCGATCTCCGTCCAGTGCGCCGGAGTTCCCGCCGCGCAGGTCGCGTCGAAGGCCGGGCAGTTCGCGTGGTGGCGGGTGAAGCGGTGGAGCAGACGCTGCGGCTTGCGCACCGTGAGCGTCCCGTCGTAGCTCGGGGCGCCTGCGGTGCCTTCCGTCACGCGCACCGTGACGTCGTCGAGCCTCGCGCTCCCGGCCTTGCCCGCGACGTGCACCTCCGGGCCGGTCGGCGCGCCGGAGAATTCGACCTTGTCCGCACCGCGCTGGATCGACCAGCGCAGGGCCGTCGGGTCGGCGTAGCCGTCGGCGCGGAGGAGGATCCGCGTCGAGAAGCCGGAGGGATGCTCGCCGCAGAAGAACCAGAGATCGTCCCAGGTGTGCGTCTTCATGAACGTCCACGAGAGGGCAGGCGCAGTGGCCGGAGCAGCCGGCACGTTGCCCGGCGCCGCCGCTTCGCCGGGAGCCGTCGGGGTTGCCGGAGCCGCCGGAGTCGCCGGAGTCGCCGGAATCGCTGCGGCCTCCGGAGCAGCCGGTGCCGACGCCGGCGCTGGTTCCGTCGCTTCCGCAGGGGCGGAGGCCGCTTCCGGGTTGCCGGCGCCGCCTCGGGGCGCGATCGCGATATTCGAGAAGCGATGGCTCGAGGCCGGGAACGAGGCGTGATCGCGCCTCGTCGGCGACCGGGTAAACACGCTCTCGGCCGGCGTCTGGTCGCGGACGGGGGGAGAGGCGAACGCTCTCACGGCGCCCATCGCGCCCGTCGGATCGACGGTCCAGAACTTCGTCTCGACCGGTGCGCCGTTGCGCTGGATCTCGCCGCGGAAGCTGACGTCGATGTCGTAGACGTCGCCCGGCCTGCAGTCGTCGACGTTTCCGCCCGGGTTGTCCTCGTTCTCGTAGCGGCACCCGGCCGCCTGGTTGTCCCCCGCGCCGTCGAAGTAGTGGTCGACCGGATCGTCGTCCGCCGGGTCGTCGCGATGGCCGTAGTGGACCGGGTCGTCGGTCGTGTCGCCGTCCTCCTGGAAGCCGGGGTTGATGCGGCCGGCCGGGAGTCGAGAGAAGTACGGGCCGATGTCCTCGGTCACGCCGCCGCGGGTCCGGGTGAAGTGGCCGCGGATGAACTGCCGGTACTCGAACTGGGAGCAGTTGCAGCGGCTCGAGAACTCCGCCTCGGTGCGGAAGTGGCCGCCCAGGTGGCACTGGGTCGGCGAGTTGCGCCGGAAGGTGGCGGGATCCGGCCCGATCAGCCTGAAGGAGACGAGACAGTCCTGCGTCCTCGTCGACATTCCCTCGAGCCGCTGCTCGCGGTTGAGGAAGACGAACGTCTCGTGGCCGACCTTGCCGTCCTTCTTCAGGCCGTACTCGTCCTGCGTCGAGGCGATCGCGACGATGTTCTCCTCCGTCCAGCTCCCGGTAACCGGTCCTCCGAGCAGGCGCTGGATCAGACGCGTGTTGGCCTCGTCGTAGCGGACGCGGTTGAAGGCGATCGCCTCCTGGATCTGCTCCTCGGTCAGATCGGGCCGGCCGAGTGTCGGGACGGCTGGAGGCTCGGTCGCGAGGTCGCGCTGCACGAGCCGGCGTGTGACGGGCCGAACGGCTCTGGCGCGCGTCCGGTCGCCGGTCGCGGCGGCGGCCTCGCGCTCGAGTGCCGTTCCGGGCGGCCCGATCTCGAGGTGCTGCGTCCCGCCCGATTGCTGCCGGACGTGCGCGAGCTCGTGCGCGATCAGCCGGTCGCCCGCCGGCGTCCCCGGCGCGTAGCGCCCGGCCGCGAAGGCGACGTGCTCGCCGACGGCATAGGCGTTGGCGGAGACGGCCCGGGCGGACTCGGCAGCGCCCGGGTCGGTGTGGACGCGCACGCGGGAGAAGTCGTGCCCGAAGTGCTTCTCCATCCGCTCCTTGACTCCCGACTCCAGCGCGCGACCCGGCGAGCGCACCACCTCCTGGACGACCTTCGGGGTCGCGTTGGCAGCGTCGCGTTTGAGCCGCTTTGCCCGGCAGGCGGCGCACTCTCCGCCCGGCCCGACGATTCCGCCGCAGGCGCAGCGCCTCACCGGAGCCGAGGGCTGCTTCGTCGCACGCACGGCGATCACGGTCGGATGCTCCCGTACACGCGCTTGGCGACGGCTCGGCCGAGCGCCGGCGCCCCGACGCCGTGCGCGAGCTCGAGCACGGGGGGCTGAACCAGGTCGACCGTCCGGCTCTTGCCCAGGGCGCCCTCGGCCGCTAGGCGGGCACCGAGCGTCGATCGAAGCGACTCGGCCAGCGCGTCGCCGTCGATCCGATCGAAGCCGTGCAGCACCAGCTCCCCGATCTCGACCTCGACGCGTCTCACGTCCATCCGGCCACCTCGGCGTCGGAGAGCGGCTTCTCGAGCTTCGCGTACTCGGTCCGTGCGGCCCGGACGAGGTGCTCCATCCGCACCGGCCCGTGGTCCTCGGCGGCGAGGAAGGCGGCCCCGAGCGCGACGTTGCGGATGTTGCCGCCTGCGACGTTCAGCTGGGCGAGCCGGTTGGGCTCGAGCCGCTCGACGGGCGTCTCGGCCGGGAAGATGCGACGCCAGATCTCGGCCCGCTGCGCAGCATCGGGGAACGGGAAGAGCACGACGAAGCGGAGCCGGCGGAGAAAGGCCTGGTCCAGCGCGCTGCGGAGGTTGGTCGTCAGGATCGCCAGGCCGCGGTACGTCTCCATTCGCTGGAGCAGATAGCTGACCTCGATGTTCGCGTAGCGGTCGTGGCTGTCCTTGACCTCGCTGCGCTTGCCGAAGAGGGCGTCGGCCTCGTCGAAGAGCAGGATCGCCCCGCCCTCTTCCGCCGCATCGAAGACCCGTCGCAGGTTCTTCTCCGTCTCGCCGATGTACTTGCTGACGACGGCGCTGAGATCGATCCGGTAGAGGTCGAGCCGCAGCTCGTTCGCGAGCACCTCGGCCGCCATCGTCTTGCCCGTCCCACTCGGCCCGGCGAAGAGTGCATTGATCCCCAGGCCGCGTGCGCCCATCGCGGCGAAGCCCCAGTCCTCGTAGACCGTCGCGCGATGGCGGACGTGGAGGGCGATCTGGTGCAGCGTCTCGAGCTGCGGCTGCGGCAGCACGAGGTCGTCCCAGCCGGCGGTGGGCTCGATTCGCGCAGCGAGATCGTCGAGCCGGGGACGAGCCTGCTCGCGGCAGGCCTCCCAGGCGGAGCTTCCGGCGAGTACCCGGGCCGCGGCAGCGGCGACACCCTCGCTGCCGAGCCGAAACTGTTGCGCAACGCCTGCCAGATCTTCGCCGCCGGCGTGGCCGTTGAGCGCCGCCGTCCAGAGCTCGAGCTGCTCGGCCGTGCCGAGCGCTTCGACGTCGACGCGCAGGAGCGGCTCTCCGCGGGGCTGGAGCGGGTTGGTCGTGCTCACGATCCGGTGTCCGCCGATCGCCGCCAGGAATCTCGCGGCCGCGCGCCGGCGGTCGGAGTCGTCGAGCTCGTCGATCTCGAGCACGAGCGCTGCGTGGCTCAGGGCGGCCTCTCGCTCCCAGAGGCGCGCGAGGGTCTCCTGCTCCGCGGAGGACGCCGGCAGCTCGACGGCGTCGAGTGTCATCGCCGTGAGGCCGACTCGCGCACAGGCGGCCGCGGCGACCGCTCGCCGGGTCGAGGCGTCGCCGCCGCACAGCTGCACGGCGGGCGGCGCGCCGCCTGCGGCTTCCCACAGCGCGACGACCTTTGCCGCCGCGGCGTTGTGCGAGGCGGGCTGTGGTGCTGCCGAAATGCTCCTGACGACGCCGCACAGCCGCGCGTCCACCGTGGAGATCCCCGCGAGGTGGTGCAGGACGCGCTCGTCGATCTGGAGCGGCCCGGCGGTCAGGCTTTGTCCCGGAGCGGTCTCGACGAGCTGCCAGCGGCGAAGCGGACCGTCGGGGCTGAGCGCGGTCCAGTGAGCGCCCGCCAGCGCCGCGAGGGCGAGACCGAAGGTGGGAGCCGTGCGTCGCGGATCGCCCTGAGCGGCCGCGCAGAGGCCGGCGAAGTCGCCTTCGAGCTCGCAGCCCGCGCAGAGCAGCAGGACGTCGCGTTCGAAGTCCGAGAGCCCGAACGCGTCGACGACGAGTCGGAGGGCCGGCGGCTCCGGCGTCTCGGGCTCGGCTCCCACCTGCTCGCCGGCGTGCCGCCGGAGCACGGCGCGCAGGCGGTCCAGGTGGGCGATGAGCCGGCGCTGGTTCGCCTCCTGCCAGTCGGCGTCGTTCAAATCGTGACCCTCGGGCCGAAGTCGACGCTTGCGGGGTCGAGGTCGAGTGGGCTCTCGGCGCCGTCGACCTGGATGCGGACGAAGTACTCGCCCCGCGCGAGGTTCTCGAGAGGGAAGACGACCGGATCGCCGTCGCTCGTTCGCCGGTTCGCCGTGAATGCGTACGAGGGTGGATCGGCCGGCGTCGTCCGGTTGAGCAGCAGGACGAGGCGCTGGTCCCGCTGAGGGACCGGGGTGACCGTGACCTCCACCGTTCCCGTGTACGGCGCCAGGCCTCCGGGCAGCGGCGGCGTGAACGTTCCGAAACCGCCGAAGACGGGGTGGAGCACGAAGGCGACGACGTTCGATTCGAAGCCGCGATGCGGCTCGGTCGGCGTGCCGAAGTCCAAGCCGTGCTTCACCTGGGCGCTCTGCACACCCGCGCGGAGCCCTGTGGGGAGCAACGCGACCAGCTGTGTGTCGCCGGCGTCGGAGATCGTCGCGTTCAGGCCGCCCACGAGCAACTCCATGGGATCGTGCTGCAGGCGCTCGCCCGCGACGACGATCGTGCTGGTCGAGACGATCGGCTTGCCGTCTTCGGCCGCGACGCTTTCGATCAGCGGATCCCGAAGCGGTAGGACGAACAGCTGGCGCAGCCGCACGGGTAGGGCGGGCTGGGTCGTCTTCCGGCTCTCGATCAGCACGACCGAGACGAGATACGCGGTGGTCGGCCGGTAGTGCGCCCCGATTGCGTTCCAGACGTTGGAGATCTCGTCGCTGCCGAGCGTCTCGGGCGTGATCTTCAGCTGCTCGACCTGGTCGGCGATCTCCGCGGCGGTCAGCGTCTGCAGAGCCGCCGGCAGGATCCCGCCCGTCACGGGTCCGGGCGTCAGCGTGTTGCGGATCGCCTGCCGGTCGAGAACAGGGTTCTCATGCAGCACCTGCATCCCGTAGCCGAGCAGGATCTCGGGCTGGAAGTCCGCCGAGCCGTAGGCGGTCAGGAGGTAGTGAAGGTCGAGCGCGAGCGGTGGGTTGGCGACGCGGTTTCCGGACGCGTCGAAGGACGGCAGGTTCACGTTGCGCCAGCCCTGGTTCGGCGTCACGCGGTAGAGGAAGAGGTTGAGCTGCGACTGCTCGTCGCCGTCGAGCTTGACCTTGTCCGGCGACTGCGCGGTCACGGTCACGTCGCCGACACTCGCGTCGACGAGGCCGTTGTTCAGGAGATCGCGCAGGACTGCGCTGACGGCCGCGATTCCGAGCGCGTTGCTCATCCGGTGCGCCCCCGAGTCCGGTCGAGGTAGTCCTCGAGGGACATGCGCGGCTCCGGCCTCGGCTTCCTGCGCGGCTCCGCCGGCTCTTCCGGCTTGACCGCACGGACGTCGATTCGCCCGATTGTCACGCGCACGATCGGCTCAGGCGGGGCTCGCCGGGCCAGGGTCGGGAACGACGGCCTGGCGGCGACGTCCGGCTCCGTTGCGGCTCTCGTCGGCCGCGCGGGAGGCGCCGTCTCGATCGGTCGGTCGCCAGGCGTCTCCGCCGGCTCCGGGGGTGGGAGCGCACGGCGCACTGCCGTCTCCCGAGCGGCCGGTACAGCCACGGGCTCGTTTCGGGGAGGCGGCGTCGCCCTTGCTCGGCGGCGCGCCGGGGGCGGCTCCTCCGGCAGCGAGTGCACCGCGGGCGCTTCGGGCTCTGTCTCGGTCGGCGGCGTCGGTTGTCGCCGTCGAGGCCCGATCTCCCTCGCGGGCCTGGTCCGTTCGCTCCGGGCCGGCGCACGCGGGGCTTCGTCCGTCCGTATCGTCAGAGGCGTCGGAGCGGCCTCAGGCTCGGACGGGAGCAGCTCGGGGGTAGCTCGCCGCGGCTCGAAGAGCGACGGGCGCGGGTGCGCGACTGCCGAGAGCCCGAGGGCGCGGGCAGCCATGGCTCCGAGGTAGTCGCTCATGCGCCCACGAGCTCGAGGTAGAGCTCCCGGCGCGGGCCGAGCGCGAGGATCTCGGCTTCGCTCCAGCCGTAGGCGGTCGCCAGCGCGTGGACGTCGAGCAGCGTCCGCCATGCCCAGGCCTCGAGCTCGCTCCACAACCAGGCGCCGGCTTCGAACGCGAGCGTCCACTCGTGCCGGCACTCCGGGCAGGCGAGCGAGAGCTGCGCGTCGGCGAGCCGATCGACCTCCGCGAGCGCCGCGGCGAGCTGGTCCGCAGAAACCGTCGGGTTCCCGACGAGGCAGCGCTCGACAAGCAGCGCACGGGCCGCGTCGAGATCGCCGGTCGAAGCCGCCTCGGCGAGGTCGCCGCCCGTCGGCAGCCGCGCGCGCACGCTGCGGCCGCCGACCACCAGTTCGACGATGCCGTCCTCGGGGCGTCCGGCGAGGAGAGCGCTTGTCTCGAGGGCGTACTCCACGGGCTCGCCGCAGCGTGGGCAGTCGGCGACCCCGTCGAGCTCCCTGCCGAAGAGGAGCTCGCGCAGCTCGAGCAGGCGGGCGTCTCGCTCGCCGACGGGGAGCTCTGCCGGCTCGACGTCGGCCTCCAGGAGCCGCAGCAGCACGTCGTCGCGCTCCACCGGTCCGAGCGTCGCGGACCGCTCCCAGGCTCCCAGCAGCTCGGCGGCGGTGGGCGCCGGCATGCCGGCTCAGACCGTCGTCAGAACGGGCTCGGCAGGCTCGACCACCGACGTGTCGCGCTCCCAGCCCTCGTTCTCGAGCTTGAGGTGCTGGATCGCGACGGCGTTCGCGTTCGCGTCGAGATCGGGCACGGCCTGGAACTCGGAGACCCAGCAGCGGAACACCTTGTAGGCGAGCACGAGCTGTCCGGCCTCGTTGTAGATCTCGATGATGACGTCCTTGCGGAAGTCCTTCAGCGAGACCTCGGCGCCCAGCCCGCCGCCGAAGTTCCAGACCTTGTTCGCCCAGGCCTCGAACTCGGTGTCGTGCGTGACGCCGCGCTCGAGCGTGATCGGGTCGTACTCGGTGCGGCCCGGCGACTTGCGGCTGCTGCGAGGGATCGCCGCCCTCGCGGTGCTTGACGACCTCGGTCGTCCGCTTGAGCGCGCTGACCTTGCTCACGCCCGCGACGTAGCGGCCGTCCCACTTCACCCGGAACTTGAAGTTCTTGTACGGGTCGAAACGCTGTGCATTGACGGTGAACTCAGCCACGACGCCTCCTCACGCCGTCACCTGACCGGCGATCTGCTGGATCTGGATGATCACGAACTCGGCCGGCTTCAGCGGGGCGAAGCCGACGAGGATGTTGACGATGCCGAGGTCGACTGTCGTTCTGGGTCGTCGTCTCGCCGTCGCACTTGACGAAGTAGGCGTCGCGCGGCGACGCGCCCTGGAACGCGCCCTGGCGGAAGAGGTTCTGCATGAAGGCGCCGACGTTCAGCCGGATCTGTCGCCCACAGCGGCTCGTCGTTCGGCTCGAACACGACCCACTGCGTCCCGCGATAGAGGCTCTCCTCGAGGTAGAGCGCCAGCCGCCGGACCGGCACGTACTTCCATTCCGAGGCGAGGATGTCCGCGCCCGCGACGGTGCGTGCTCCCCAGACGACGTTGCCGATCGCCGGGAAGGTCCGCAGGCAGTTGACGCCGAGCGGGTTGACGATCCCGTTCTCGTCGTCGGTCAGCTTCGCCTTCAGTTCCTGGACGCCGGAGAGGCCCGCGTCGAGCCCGGCGGGCGCCTTCCACACTCCCCGCGAGCCGTCGGTCCGGGCCATGACGCCGGCGACGGCTCCGCACGGCGGGAAGTCGGCGACCGCACCGCCCGCCTCGGGGTCCGCCGCGCGGAGGTACGGGAAGTAGATGGCGGCGTTCCTCCGGTCGTCGGAGGAGATCCCGGCGAGGTACGTGTCGAGGCTCGTCCCGCCGCCGGTGATCTGCGACGGCGCGGTCCAGTCGGGATGCGGGTCCACGAGGAAGAGCGCGCGGTGGTCGGAGCAGAACTGCGCCGCCTGTCCCTTCGCGCCGGAGCTCAGCAGCCGGCCTCCACCGGCGTTGCTCGCCGGGAGGAACGGCGGGATGCACAGGAGGTTGAACAGATCTGCCCGGGCGAGCGCGTAGACCCCCGTCCCGTCGTCCGTGGCGGGCACGAGATCCGGCTCGGTCTGGACGCCGTCGTCGCCGGCCGACATCGCGTGGTAGCGATCGGTGTGGGCGGGGTCGAACGGGTCGTCACCAGGATTGATGGCTGCGTCGGCGTCCGGCCGGTCGGTGGGCGTCGCCGTCGCGCGCACCAGGTTGGACTGCTGCTCGATCAGGGCTGCGACGGACGTGTCGGGCGGGAGGTTCCGCAGCACCTCGATCACTCCCGTGGCGGTGTCCTTGATCGAGAGGTTGAAGAGCTTCGGTGAGCCCGAGTCCTTGTCGGAGGTCTCCTGGTCGACGCGAATCAGCAGGTTTCCCGACCACGCGCCTTCGTTCGCAGCCTCGAGAGAGAGCTTGTTCGCACCGGATCCGCCGACGTCCGCGGTTCCCTTGCTCGCCTTCGTGCCGGCTCCGGTGAGGTGCGCCGTCCGCAGGATCAGCGCGTCGCGGCCGCCGTTCAGGAAGAACTGGTTGACCGCATAGCTCATCGTGCTCTGCGCCGACAGGCCTCCGAAGACCCGCGTGAACTCCGAGAAGCTCTGCACGAGCGTCGGGTCGTTCACCGGCCCGCGGGCCGCGAAACCGACGAATGCCGTGATCGAGGTCGCCACGCCCGTGATGGTGTGGACACCGCTCGGGATCTCTTCGATGTATACGCCGGGATAGGTTGGTGCGGTCGCCATCGGGCCTCCTCCTGCTGGTGGGCGGAGACTCGCGCCCGTCCGTCACGCCCTCGTCACGGCCCCGTCACCGGCGGGTCATCGCCGGAGAGCTGCGAGCCAGCGGTCGACCTCGTCGTGGATCCCGCGCACGCTCGAGACGGTGACGGTGTTCTCGTCACGACGCGCGAGGTCGGCGGAGTGGGTGAGTCTCGCCTTGAGCTGCGGCGGGTCGCCTTCGATCCAGGCTCGCACCAGGAGCACGCCGCTCCGTTCGCCACGATCCGCCGCCGTCACCGCGCCAAGGGTCTCGCGGACGCGTCACCACGGCGTCTCTAGCTCGTCAAATTCTCGACGAGTTGTGCCAGCTGCGGAGAGGGCTCGAGGCCGAGCTGCTCGCGGAAGAGGCGGCGGCAGAGCTCGAACTCCCGGATCGCCTCGGCCGCATTCCCCTCGGCGAGATGGATCCTGATCAGGAGCCGGTGCGCGCTCTCGCGCAGCGGCTCCATGGCGATCGCTGCGAGCGCGGCTTCGAGTGCCTCGCCGAGCCTCGCCGCGGCGAGCATCCGCTCGCCCAGCGCCTCGAGTGCGTGGAGGCTGAGCTGGCGCAGCCGCTCGCGCTCGAGCATGACCCAGTCGTCGTACCAGTCCGGGAGCAGCTCGCCCGTGAGGAGGTGCGGGTCGGGTTCGAGATCGGCCTCGTTCTCGATCGGCCGCCCCGTACGCGCGAGCAACCGGTGGGCGAGCGCGGCGGTCTCGCGCGTGTCGACCCGAACCTCGGGTGCGAGACGCAGCTGGAAGGTCGTCGCCTCGACGAGCTTCGGGCCGGGGCGATTGAGCCGCCAGAGCGAGGAGCGCAGGTTCGCCGAGGCCCGCTCCTCGGGCGTGTCGAGCCAGAGCGTCCCCGCGACGTGGGGCCGGAGCAGGGGGCGGTCGTGCAGGGCGAGAAGGGCGAGCAGCCGCTGGGCGCTGGGCGGAAGCGAGACGGGCTCGCCGTCGCAGCGGAGCTCGAACGCGTCGAGCAGCGAGAGGCTCACGGACCGGTCCGCGCCGTTCGCGACCGTGGTCATCGCACCGTCCGCCGCCGACGACTGGGCTGCCGCAGTAACGAAATGGAACCGGTCAACCGACCCAACTCCCCGGTCGTTTCTCGTTACTACGGCCGAACCTAATCGCCCTTGCCGCGTGAGTCAACCTGGCAGACTGACGGGCGATGCCTCTCCCGACGCTGAAGGCGATGGGCGCGGATGTCGAGGGGGCGCTCGATCACGTCAACATCCCGAGCTACGTGATCGACAACGCCGGCGTCGTCCGCTGGATCAACGAGGCCGGCCGCCGGATCGTCGGCGATCAGGTCGGCAGGCAGTTCACCTCGGTGGTCGCGCCGGAGGACACGCGCCGCGCGCGTGAGCTGTTCGCGCGCAAGCTGCTCGGCAACACCGACGTGACCGACGCGCCGGTCACCGTCGTCGACACGCAGGGAAACCGCACCGCTGTCGAGATCAGCTCCGTGCCCCTTCGCCAGGGCGAGCACGTGATCGGCGTCTTCGGCCAGGTCTCCGATGTGGTCGAGGAGCCTCACGACCATCCCGAGCTCCCTCTGACGCCGCGGCAAGCCGAGATCCTGCGCCTGCTCGAGCTCGGGCGCTCGACGACCCAGATCGCCGACGAGCTCCATCTCAGCCGCGAGACGGTCCGCAACCACATCAAGCATCTCCTCCGAGCCGTCGGCGTCTCCTCGAGGCTCGAAGCCGTTGCGGTCGCGCGAGGCGACCTCGCGTCGCCTGCCATGGCGAATTGACGCAATCGCGTCACCGCAGCGGACCCCCGCCGCAAGCATCCTGGCGGCATGGACGAACTCGACCAGCAACTCAGCGACGTCGTGCTCTTCGAGCTCCCGACGTTCGAGGCCGCGCAGGCCTTCCGCGTCCGTCTGCGGCCCCGCTGGCCCGGCTGGTCGCACGACGAGGAAGACATCTGGCTCTTCGCGGCCGAGCTCGGCAACGAGACGGACGGCCTGGCGCTCCTGCTTCGCGAGGCCCAGCAGCTGATCGCCGAGCTCGACCTGCTCGCTGCCATCTTCGTCCTCGACGGTCGTTCCTACGTCCTCTACGCGCCGGAACCCGTCTACGAGACGACCGGCAAGACCAAGCAAGCCGCCTGACCCCACGGTAGAGAGCCGCCCCTTGTGCGCTCCGGCCTGAGCGCCTAAGGTCAGGGAAGGAGAGACCGCCGTCACGGATCGGAGGTTCGGGTGACCGAGCTGATCGAGCCAATGAGCGACGTCTCACCCGTGCGGCAGGTGCAGGCGCAATCTAGGGGAAGCGCGGCCCAGCGGACGACGTTCACCGAGCTCGTCTACGCCCATCACGACTGGTGGCGCGCGCGTAAGGCCGGGCCGGTCGACCCCGAGGTCGAGGCCGCCTACGACTCCGCTCTCGCCGCCTTCGAAGCGCGCCACGGCCAGATCATCCGTGCCTACTGGTGCTCGCACGTCGAGAGCGCAGTCGCGTTGACCGAGAGGAAACGGCTCCGGGGTCTGCTCGCCCCGGTGTACGGGTTCCATCGCGAGAGCGACTGGGCCACCAAGAACGCGCCGGCGGTGGCCACGGAGCTGCATCGCTGCGACGCGCTCGCGATGCGGGCGAAGGCGGTGCTGACGGGAGTGCGGCAGCGGATGTGCCTCGCGCTCGCCGTCGCCAGCGCCGCCAACCTGCTCAGCCTGGTCGACGAACGCGCCGGCGGCGAGGACAAGGCCGCGACCGCTGCGGCCCTGAGGCACGAGCACGCCGCGATCTCGGACGCCAACCGCTACTACCACGACGCGGCGAACGGAGAGGCGCAGCTCGTCTACTTCGGCGGAATCGCGACCGTCACCATCGTGATCGCCGCCATCGCCACCGTCTGGCTCTCGGTTGCGTGGTCGGCGCCGGTCGCCGCCGCCGTTGCGGGAGCCGCCGGGGCGATGGTCAGCGTCGTCCAGCGAATCAACAGTGGGAAGTTCGAGCTCGAGTACGACGTCGGCGACCCCTATGCGTTCTTCCTCGGCGGTCTGCGCCCGCTGATCGGAGCCGCCTTCGCGGTGATCATCACCTTCGCCTTCGACGGCGGCCTGCTCCACCTTCCCGTCGATCCACACGACGGCACGAGCAGCCGGCGGCTCGCCCTGCTCGTCCTCGCGTTCCTCGCCGGGTTCAGCGAACGCTGGGCGCAGGACACGCTCACCTCCGTCGTGCCCGCCGCCCAGTCGAAGTCCGCTCCCGGCAGCAGTGCCGGAGCGGGAAACGATCGTCCCTCCGGAAAGGAGACGGCTCATGAGTGACGCACCGGCAGGTCTCGCCGTACGGACCCAGAAGCGCTACGGCTGGAGGCCCGACAGCCCCGACATGCGGGACTACCTGCTCGCGGTCGAGCCCGCGAAGGCGTTGCGGCGCTCGGTGAGCCTGCGCGCGACGATGCCGCCCGTGTACGACCAGGGACAGCTCGGCTCGTGCACCGCCAACAGCATCGGCGCGATCCTCGAGTTCAACGAGCTCAATCAGGACGAGAGTGACGCCGCGACGCCCTCCCGCCTGTTCATCTACTACAACGAGCGCGCGATGGAGGGGACGATCACCCAGGACTCGGGCGCCGAGATCCGGGACGGGATCAAGTCGGTCGCGCAGCTCGGGGCGCCGCCGGAGACCGCCTGGCCGTACGTGATCACGAAGTTCGCGAAGAAGCCGTCCGCGACCGCGTACAGGAAGGCGCTGAAGCACCAGGCGATCCGCTACGCGCGGGTGCCGCAGACCGAGATCGGGCTGCAGAGCGTGCTCGCTTCCGGCTACCCGATCTCGTTCGGGTTCACGGTGTACGAGTCGTTCGAGAGCGACGTCGGCTCGGACGGGATCGTCCCGATGCCGCGGCCGGACGAGAGCGTGCTCGGCGGGCACGCCGTTGTTGCGATCGGGTACAAGCAGATCAGACGGCAGCTGTACTTCGAGTGCCGCAACTCCTGGGGGCCGGACTGGGCCGATAACGGCTACTTCTGGATGCCGGCGACCTACGTCACGAGCCACAGCCTCGCGCGCGACTTCTGGGTCATCGAGCAGGTCGAGTAGGCGTCCGGATCAGCTCACGATCAGGCTGGGAAAGTCGCCGGCGCTGCCGCGGAAGTAGTCGGTGTCGCACTTGGTCGATACGCCGGCGACCGTGCCGTGGTCGGAGTACTGCCACAGCATCCACTCGTCGCCCCAGGGCTCGAGCGCCGGCGGCTTCGGCACCTCCCACTCTGCGAGCCAGAGCGGGCAGCGTCGCACGCGGTCGAGCTGCTTCGCCGTGAGGTGGGGCATGACGCACGTCCAGAAGCCCGGTCCCGTGTAGACGATGGGGTAGTGGGCGCGCTCTCGGCGGTAGGCGTCGACGAACTGCAGGAGATGGCGGGCGCACTTCGCCTCTTGCTGGCCGTTGGCGGTCTCGAAGTCGTAGGCGAGCGGCAGGTCGTTCTTCCTGCCCCAGCCCGCCTTGCGGGCGAGTTGGATCGCCATCGCCGCCTCGGCGGTGCCGCTGCGCTGGTTGTTCTGCGGCGAGGCGACCCGGCCGAAGTAGTAGGGGAACCAGGCGAGCCCGCTCTCCCGGAGCGCCGCGATCCGGCCCGGCCCGTACCGCGCGTCGTGGACGTCGCCGTCGGCGACCCGGACGATCGCGAACGCGTTCCCCGCAGCGTGTGCCTTCGTGAAGTCGACGTCGCCCTGGACGTCGGACACGTCGAAGCCGCGCAGCAGCGTCGGCTTCGGCTTCGGCTTGGGCTTCGGAGTGGGGGTCGGCTTCGGCCTGGGCTTGGGCTTCGGGGGCGTCGCCTGCCCGAGCGCGAGCCACGTCTTCGCGGCGACTACGCCGTCCGCACGAAGGCGCCGGGTTTGCTGAAAGGCCCGGACGGCCGCGTCCGTGTTCGCGCCGAAGTCGCCGTCGTCCGACACGGGATGGCCGAGCGCGGTCAGCCGTCGCTGCACGCGCCGGATGATCGGTGCCTGTCCGATGCCGCCGGAGCCCTTGCGCAGCACCGGGCGCTGCTGATCGGGGCCCGGGTCGGGGCGGTCGAACCCGCAGTCGTACTCGCGGTGCCACCACTCCCACTTCGCGTCCCAGTGATGCCAGCCGAAGAGGCTGCCGTGCCGGTCGACCAGTCCGGCCATGAAGTGGTCGGCGAGGTCGACGGCGTGCCCGAGCCCGTGGTTGCTCGTGCCCGGCACTGCGGCGTTGCTGCCGTACAGCTTCTTGCACCTCACCTGGCCGGCGTAGTCGCGGTAGGCGCCGAGCGGACCCTCGGGATAGATGTCGCCGCGCGCCCCGTAGCGCTGCAGCAGGAAGAGGCGCATGGTGTTCCAGGAAGCGGCCGCCTCGCCGGCAGCGAGGAACAGCCCGAGCTTCGGATGGTGGATCGAAGCCAGCTCTCTCTTGGTCAACCGCCCGTTCTGCATCGAAAGCCCTCCTTGCCGTCGCTCCCCAACGGGTCGAGTCGACCGGCCGAAGGGCCGCAGGGACGTGTGTCGAGACCGTCATCCCGGGCCGGGCGTCCTGCGCGCACCGTCCCACCGACGTGGGCTTCTGTCAACCCCGCCGCTGCGCGACTCAGTGGCGGAGGATCTTGCCGGTGCGGAGGTTGAGGTGGGTGGTGTCGTGGATGTGCGTGTTGGTGCGGTCGTTGAACGCGATGGTGAGGTGGTGGTCGCGACCGGTCATGTCGACGGTCACCGTGAGGTAGCCGAACTCGACGATCGGCTGCTTGTCGAGCGTGTACTCGCCCACGGTCAGCGGCGGCTGGGGTAGCTCTCCGACCGGGCGGGTCGCGGCGAAGCCGCCCGAGCCGGCGACGACGTAGGGAATCTCGCGTCCGTCGACGCGCCGCGTGAAGCGCTGGTAGAGATGCGCGTGGCCGGACAGGACCGCGTCGGGCCAGAAGCCGGCCGCCCGCGAAGCGGCATCGATGTCCCGGGCGAGTCCCTTGCTGCCGCCGTGCTTCGAGTCGACCGAGGCGGGCGGGTGGTGGCAGGCGATGAGCACGGCGCGTTCACCGGACTTGCGAGCGGGGGCGAGCCGGGTGAGCTCGGAGCGGAGGAAGTGGAGCTGCTCGTCGCCGGCGAGCGTCGGGTAGTGGCCGTTCTGACTCGAGATGACGCCGGGGCTCTCGAGGACGTTGGTGTAGAGACCGATGATCGAGACGAACGGCGCGTCGAGCGTGAAGTAGACACCGGGCTGGTTCATGGTGGAGCGGACGATGCTGCCGGCATCGGGGGACGAGCCCGGCTCATCCGCGCAGAAGTTGCGCAGGAAGGCGGTCAAGGTCGGGACGCGAGGCAGGTCGGGCTGGTCGCCGAAGACCATTCCGTCGTGGTTACCGGGGATCGCGAAGATCGGCCGGTCGTAGGCGCGGAACGGCTCGTAGAACTGGTCGTAGTAGTACTGGCCCTCGCCGAAGTTGTAGACGACGTCGCCCAGGTGGAAGAAGAACGCGGGTCCGGTTGCGCCGCCCTCCTGAACGTCCCGCGCCATCGCGTCGGCCACGTTCGCCTCGTTCTCGAGCGCCTGCCTGGCGGTCTGGAAGCTGTTCACCTTGGCCGCTCCGGTGTCGCCGACCGCGTGAAAGCTGATCTGCTCGGCCGCCGTGATCGCGTCGAGGACATCGGGCTCGAGAATGTCCGCCAGATCGACGCGGGGCTGAGCCGTCCGCGGCTCCGGTACGGGCTGCAGGTCCCTCCGGTGCAGCTTGTAGTACGCACTCTCGTAGTACGCCGCACTCGTGTTGTCGACCTCGAATGCGATCTCGTCCGGCGCGGGCTGCGGGTCCGCGAACAGCCGGCCGTCCGACCCCGTCAGCTTCCGATACGCAGCGTCCAAGCCCAAGAAGCGGTGCCCCTCCCACCTCGAACTACCGGCGACGGTAGAAGCACGACCCGTGCACGTCAAGGTCTAGGGCGACAGTGCGCGCCCGAGCTTGAGCAGCCACGAGTCCGCCGGGATGAGGAGCCCGCGACTCGCGAGTCCGACCATCCGGTCGAGCGCGAGCAGGTAGTCGCTCGCCAGCGGCGGCTCCCCGTCGAGAGCCCAGAGCGCCTGCGCATTCGTCCACGCTGCGTCGCGCGCCCGGCCGACATCCCACATCGCCAGCACGTCGTCGATGCGCCGCAACCGGTGGACGAGGCGGTCGACCCAGGCCAGCCAGCCGGTCAGATACGAGCTCTTGACCCGCGCCTCGACCTGGGCGAGCAGCGTGTTCACGCGCTCGAAGTCCGCGTGCTCGGGTGAGCTCTCCCGGAGGTCGAGCGTCAGCTCACGGCAGGTCGTGACGAGCGCGACCGGTAGGTCACGGTTGATGTGGGCGTTCATTCCTGCGAGCGCGAACTGGAGTGGCGCGATGCCCCGGCCCGAGCGCTGCGCGAACAACGGAACCCACGCCGGGGGCGTTCGCGCCGGCTCCTGGGCGTAGGAGTCGAGCGCAGAGAAGAACAGGCCCGCGAAACGGACGTCGAGCGCCTCGAGGAAGCGGGAGTCCGCGAACCCCTCCTGCGTCAGCTCCGCGCCGACACCCTCCGTCACCTCACGGTAGAGCCGGGCGAAGCAGACCACTCCGTCGGAGGAAGGCGCCGACGCCTCGATCGTTTCGAGACGGCGAATCACCTCGGCAACGTGCGCCGGGGGAGAGCTCTCCCTCACCACCTCATCTTCGCGGCAGGGTAGGACGCTGCCGGCCGGGGGTGTCAGGTGGAGCGGAGCGTGTCCGCGATGACGCGGGCGTAGATCGTGCACGCGTACGGCCACGGGTGCGTGCCGTCGGAGAGCATCGTGTTCGTGGAGCTGCCGTACCAGTCGGCGAGGTGTGCGGCGGGCCAGTCGTGCACCCAGTCGACGAGCGCGTGATTCGACTCGCTCTGCCAAGTTGTCGTGTTGCGGACGTTGACCACGACCACGTCCGAAATTCCGTGCAGGGCGCGACGGAGCCGGATGAGGTCGCGGGACCAGAGCGGCCCGTTGTTCCCGACCTGGATCACGACGATCTTCGTCAGCTTGTGGTGCCGCCGCAGCCGCTGGAGCTCGTTGACCGCGTCCTCGATCTGCCGGCCCACCGTCGCATCGACCCGCACCCGGTGCTGGAGAGCGTCTTTCAGCTCGCGCGTGCAGCCGAGCATCACCGAGTCGCCGAGGGCGAGGATCCGTCCAGGCGGTAGGGGCTGCAGCTTCGCGCGCCTGGGACCGCCGGGATTGATGGAGATGAACGGGCGCGGCTCCGTCACGGCGGGCGGATGCGTCGGTGCCGCCTTCGCGTTCGGCGCGTTGACGTAGCTCGTGACCGGGTTCAGCGAGGACGGCGTCACGAAGAGGACTGCGAACGCCGTGACGAGTCCCACCGCTCCTGCGCCGATCACCTCGAGGCGGTAGCGCCGTGGGTGCCGCGCGAGGCGGCGTTGCAAGCTCCCCGTCCGGATCGGCTGCTCGATGTACTTGTACGAAAGGGCGGCGATCACGAGGACGAGAGCTGCCTCGGCGGCGACGACGCCCGCGCTCGGTCGGGCGTTCACACCGGCGAGCAGCACGATGATCGGCCAGTGCCAGAGATAGATCCCGTAGCTGCGCTCGCCGACCCAGCGCAGCGGCGCGATGCCGAATGCGTCGCCGATTCCCGTCTCCGGGTGGGCGACTGCGGCGACGAGCACGGCGAAGCAGAACGCAGCCGCAAGGTCGCCGCCGTGGTACAGCGTCGGGCTGAAGTCCTGCATCTGCCGGAAGAGAAGAATCGTCCCGACGAGGGCTGCGATGCCGAGCAGCTCGAGCAGCGGCACCGCCTGCCGGAGTCGCATGATCCACGGCCAGACGAGTGCGATCACGATCCCCATCAAGAGCAGGAAGGCGCGCGTATCGGTGCCGTAGTAGACGCGCGAGGGGTCGTTCGGGCTGTAGAGGATCCACATCAGGGCCGCCGAGGCGGCGATGCCGGCGATGACGAGCATCGGCAGACGCCTGCGGCCGATGAGGACGAGGCACGGCACGAGCAGCAGCGGCCAGACGATGTAGAACTGCTCCTCCACCGCGAGCGACCAGGTGTGTTGCAGCAGTGACGGGTTGCCCATCACGTTGAAGTACGAGCGGTTCGCAACGATCTCGTGCCAGTTCGCGAAGTAGAAGAGCGAGCCGAGCACGTCGCTGCGGGTGTGGGCGAGGTCCTGGCGCGCGAAGATCGCCCCGAGGATGAGCGTCGCGAGCACGACGACGACCAGGGCGGGCAGCAACCGTCGTGCGCGCCGCAGCCAGAAGCGGCGCAGGTCGATCCGGTTTCTCGCCTCCCACTCGACGAGCAGCAGCGAGGTGATGAGGTAGCCGCTGAGGACGAAGAAGAGGTCGACGCCGAGGAAGCCGCCCGGCAGCCAGTCGATCCGCGAGTGGTAGAGGAAGACGGCCGCGACCGCGAGCGCGCGCAGGCCGTCCAATCCCGGACGGTAGGCGATGTGCGGCGCGTTGGCGACTGGCTTCGGCATCTTCCGGCAGCAGCAGCTTAGGGACCGTTTTCGCGGGCCGCCAGGGTCGCGGTGACGAGCCCCGCGAGGCACTCGGCCGCCTCGGCGAGCGCGCGCTCGGGACCGTAGCGCGCGACGAGCGAAACCGCTTCCAGCGGGCTGTCTTCTGCGACCTCTCCTGCGACGACAAGCGCTTCCGCTCCCGAGGCTGCGGCGCGTTCGAGGACGCGGCCGACGACCTTACCGGTGAAGGACGTCGCGTCGAGTCGCCCCTCGCCCGTCACGACGAGATCCGCCTCCGCGAGGCGCTGGTCGAGGCCGAGCCGATCGGCAACGAAGTCGAAGCCGGGAAGGAGGCGCCCGCCGATTGCCGCCAGGCCGCCCGCGAGTCCTCCCGCTGCACCGGAGCCGGGGAGATCGGGGACGTCGAGCTGCGCGAGTCGGTCACGGAGGATGCGCACTTGCTCCGGCGTAGCGCCCTTCTGCGGGGCAAAGACGTCGGCCGCGTCGAGGAAGCGCGCGTCGACGTCGCACGCGACCTCGAGCGGAACCGGGAGTGGTGCCGCCAGCGCCTCGAGGGCGCCTAATCCGCCGTCGGTCGAGGCGACGCCGCCTACGCAGACGACGATTCGGTGCGCACCTGCTGCGACTGCTGCGGCGACGAGCTCGCCCACGCCACGACTCGTCGCGCGCAGGGGATCGTTCCCCTCCGGACCGCCGGCGAGCGTGAGCCCGCACGCCTGAGCGGCGTCGATCAGAGCGGTGCCGTCGTCCTCCAGTCGCCACGCAGCCTCGACCCGCTCCCCGAGCGGTCCTGTCACGGCCGTCCGTCGGTTGCCGCCTCCGAGCACGTCGAGTGTTCCTTCGCCGCCGTCCGCGAGCGGCAGCTGAGCCGCGCTCCAGCCGACCCGTTCGGCTCCCGCGGCGATCGCGGCCGCGGCGGCGCGGGCGGTGAGTGTGCCGCGGAACTTGTCGGGAGCTGCCAGCAGTCGCATCACATGGTGATTCTCGCTACCGTTCGCGTCGCACTAGAACTAGAGCGAGTACCGGTCGCGCGTCCGTTCGCGCCTCCTGTCCGTTCAGAACTTCCGCGGAGGGAGGTGTTTCATATGGCAACCGGAACCGTGAAGTGGTTCAACGACGCAAAGGGGTACGGCTTCATCACCCCGGACGAGGGCGGCAAGGACGTCTTCGTCCACTTCAGCGCGATCGAATCCGAGGGCTTCAAGACGCTCGCCGAGGGCGCGCGCGTCGAGTTCGAGCCGGCCGAGGGGCAGAAGGGCCCCGAGGCTCGCAACGTCGTCCCCGTCGGCTAGACGGCTTGTGGCGGGGGCGCCTCGTCGCGAGGCGCCCCCGCTCGTTCTCCGTACCTAGGAGCTCTTGCGTGCGGTGGCGCGGCCGCCCTTGCGGCCCGCGGCCTTCTTCTGTGCGGTCGTGCCGCCCTGCGACGGGTCGTGGCGCCGGGTGCCGGAACCGGACGCCTTCCCGCCGCGGCTCGAGGCGCCGGGCGAGTTCGCGATCCTCGCCGCGCGCTCCTTCGACATCCCCTTCTCCTTGAGCTTCTCGTACTGCTTCTCGTTCTTGATGGTCGGTCGTTTGCCGGGCATGCGATCCTCCTTGCGATGGACGAAGAGACAACGGAAGTGCCTGGAATCTCGATTCGCCTGCTCGCGCCGGGCGACGAGGACGTCGTGCGCAAGCTCGCGACGTACGACAGCCGCGGGGATCCGGAGGGGCTGCTCGCCGACCCGCGGACGCTGATGCTCGTTGCCTTCGATCGTGAGCGGGCGGTCGGCTTCGTCCTCGCTCACGAGCTGCCGCGGCGGCACGGCGACCGGGCGAATCTCTTCGTCTACGAGGTCGAGGTCGACGACAGTCAGCAGCGGCGCGGGATCGCGACGGCGCTCCTGGCCCGGCTCGCCGAGCTCGCGCGCCACCGTGGGATCAGGGTCGGCTTCGTGCTGACAGAGCCGGACAACGACCCCGCAAATGCGCTCTACCGCAGGGCCGGCGGCACGTCGCAGCTGGATGTCGAGTGGACGTTCTCGTACGCGGACGACTGACGACGCTGCGTCCTGCCGTCGCGGACGACGTCGAGCGTCTGGTCGCCTGGCACGCCGATCCCGAGGTCGCCCGCTACTGGGATGGCGAAACCTTCACCCGACGGGAGACGGAGGAGCGGCTCGCGCGCGAGGACGTCGAGGCGTGGATCGTTGAAGAGGCGGCGGAGCCCGTCGGTTTCCTCCAGGTCCATCCCGAGGGGCTCGACATGTTCCTGATCCCGTCGGCGCGTGGCCGGGGCCTCGGCCCCGACGCCGCGCGCGCGATGACCGAGCACCTCGTCCACGCGTGCGGCCGCGAGCGAGTCACCGTCGACCCCTATGCCTGGAACGAGGACGCCGTTCGCGCCTGGGAGCGGGCGGGCTTCGTCGAGGTGTCCCGCCACGACGCCGACGACGAGCACACCGCACCCTGGATCCTCATGGAGTTCCGCGGTTAGCCTTGCCTCCGCGATGAAGGTGGTCCTTCCCGACAACTCGGAGCTCGAACTTCCCGCCGGCGCGACGGGGCTCGACGCGGCGCGCGCGATCGGGCCGAAGCTCGCCGAGCAGGCGGTGCTCGTGCGCGTCGACGGGCACGTGCAGGATCTCCGGCAGCCGCTCGCCGACGGGGACAGGATCCAGCTCCTGACCACGCGCGACCGGAAGGATCCCGACGCGCTCGCCGTCCTCCGGCACTCCTCGGCGCACTTGCTCGCCGAGGCCGTGCGCCACCTCTACCCAGGCGTGAAGATCGCGATCGGACCGCCGATCGAGCAGGGGTTCTACTACGACTTCGAGTTCCCGGAGCCCATCCGCGAGGAGGATCTCGAGCGGATCGAGGACGAGATCCGGAGCGAGCTGAAGGAGGGACGGCGCTGGGAGCGCAGCGAGATCTCGCGCGACGAGGCACGTGCCCGCTTCGAGGCCGAGGAGGAGCCCTACAAGGTCGAGCTCGTGGACACCGCCGACGGGGACATCACCCTCTACACCCAGTCCCACGACGGCGTCGCGCGCTTCACCGATCTCTGCCGTGGGCCTCACCTGCAGGACTCGAAGCCGATCAAGGCGCTCAAGCTGACCGGCCTGGCCGGCGCCTACTGGCGCGGCGACTCGGCGAACCAGCAGCTCACGCGCATCTACGGCACGGCCTTCTACACGCAGGACGACCTCGACGCGCATCTGGAACGGCTCGAGCGCGCCCGGGGTCGCGACCATCGCCGCCTCGGCCCGCAGCTCGACCTCTTCCACATGTCGGAGTACTCGCCCGGCGCGGCGCTCTGGACGGCTAGAGGGATGGCGATCTACAACGCGCTCGAGGATTTGCGCCGGCGCGAGAACGCGAAGCGCGGCTACTCCGAGGTGAAGACGCCGCTCATGTGGGACGTCGAGCTCTGGAAGCGCTCGGGTCACTGGGAGAAGTACGGCGAGAACCTCTTCCGGATCGAGCAGGGCGAGACGCTGTACGGGCTCAAGCCCATGAACTGCCCTGGCCACATGCTCCTCTTCAACACGCAGCTGCGCAGCTACCGCGACCTGCCGATCCGCTACGCCGAGGCTGCCGTCCTCCACCGCGACGAGCCGACCGGGAGCCTGCAGGGGCTGGCCCGCGCGCGCCAGTTCAGCCAGGACGACGCGCACGTCTTCTGCACCGAGGACCAGATCCAGGAGGAGATCGACGCGATGTTCGACTACGTCGACTTCCTCTACGACACGTTCGGCGTGCGCGAGCTCGCCCACGCGGAGCTCGCCACCCGGCCCGACAACAAGCTCGGCACCGACGAGCAGTGGGATCACACCGAGGGCGTGTTGCGGCGCGCGCTCGAGCGGATCGGCCTGCCGTACGAGATCGCCGAGGGCGAGGGCGCCTTCTACGGACCGAAGATCGACTTCTTCATGGACGACGCGCTTGGCCGCCCCTGGCAGATGGGGACGATCCAGCTCGACGGACAGCAGCCGGAGCGGCTCGGGTGCACCTACATGGGCTCCGACAACCGCGAGCACACGCCGTACGTCATCCACCGTGCGCTCTTCGGCTCGCTCGAGCGCTTCATCGGGATCCTGCTCGAGCACTACGGCGGCGACCTGCCCTTCTGGCTCGCACCTGTGCAGGTGCGCGTGCTGCCGGTGGGGGAAGCGCACTTCGCCGCCGCGGAAGACCTCGCTCGACGCCTCGCTCCCTACCGGGTGGAGGTCGCGGAGCCGACGGAGACGATCGGCAAGCGGATCCGGGCGGCCGAGCTCGAGAAGATCCCCGTCACGATCGTCTACGGCGACCGAGAGTCGGACGAGAGCCTCGCCGTGCGCGAACGCGGCGGCGAGCAGTCGACCCTGTCGCTTTCAGACCTGGTGGCCAGGCTTGCTACCCTCTGAGGCCTGAAAAGCAGGGGCGGACCGTTCCTCACCTCCCGGGCCACACGGACCGCGGGGGTTCAACCGAGTCGGAACATTGACGAGGATCGGGCCGCTGCGTGCAGCGGCTTTTCATGTTGCGACCACGAAACGAGGAGGAGTAAGCCCAACTTGGTGATTTGCCTTTGAGGCCCAGACGCCGGCCATTCGACCAGACCCGCCCGGCGCCACGTGACACGACACGCATCAACGATGCGATTCGCGTCTCTCGCGTCCGGCTGATCGACGACGACGGTGCCCAGCTCGGAATCAAGACCACGGACGAGGCGCGCGAGTACGCCTACGGCAAGAACCTCGACCTCGTCGAGGTCGCGGCCCAGGCCGACCCGCCCGTCGCCAAGGTCATGGACTACGGCAAGTACAAGTACGAGCAGGAGCAGAAGGCGAAACAGGCCCGCAAGCACCAGAGCCAGATCCAGGTCAAGGAGATCAAGCTCCGGCCGAAGATCGGCGTCCACGACTACAACACCAAGAAGGGCCACGTCGAGCGATTCCTCAACCAGCGCGCGAAGGTGAAGGTCACGATCATGTTCCGGGGGCGAGAGCAGACCCACCCGGAACGGGGCCGCGACCTGCTGCTCCGCCTCGCGGACGACGTCAAGGAGATCGGGCAGATCGAGTCCCAGCCACTCCAGGACGGACGCAACATGGTGATGCTGCTCGGCCCGACGAAGAACGCAGGAGTGAAACGAGATGCCGAAGATGAAGACACGGAGCTCCGTGAAGAAGAAGTTCAAGGTGACGGGCACGGGCAAGATCCTGCGCCGGCCGGCGATGCGGAGCCACAACCTGGAGAAGAAGTCGTCGAAGCGTAAGCGCGGCTTCCGCAAGGACCGCCAGGTCACAGGCGCCGACCGTGGCGCGCTCAAGAAGATGCTGGGGATGGGCTGACCGATGCCGAGGGTGAAGCGTGCAGTCCACGCGCACAAGAAGCGCCGCAAGGTCCTCGAGCAGGCGAAGGGCTACTGGGGCCGCAAGAGCACCCACTACCGCTACGCGAAGGAGCAGGTCGAGCACTCGCTCGTCTACGCCTACCGCGACCGCAAGGTGCGGAAGCGGGAGTTCCGGAAGCTCTGGATCACGCGGATCAACGCCGCCGCGCGCGCGAACGGGCTCTCGTACAACCAGTTCGTGCACGGCTGCTCGAAGGCCGGAATCGAACTCGACCGGAAGGTGCTCGCCGACCTCGCGGTCAGCGACCCCGCCGCGTTCGGCGCGATCGCCGAGCAGGCCAAGACCGCGCTGCAGAGCTGAAGTCAGCCGGGCAGCGGGAGGCGCGTGTTCCAGATCGCCTCGGTGATGCTCCACCTGCCGTCGCGTCCCAGTCGCCAGATCTCGAGGAAGTCGCCCTGGTCCGAGATCGGGGCTGGCGCGCCGACCGGACGCAACGTGATGGCGTACCGCCCGCGGATGTATGCGACTCCGTCGGCGCCGTCGATCTGGTCGCGTTCGAGCTCGTAGCTCGTCAGCTCCTCGATCCCGCTGAGCCAGTTCTCGATCGCCTGGCGCCCCTGGTGCGGCTCGTCGTTCGGCGGGATCCTCACGGCGTCCTCCGAGAACGAGCCGGCAACGCGTTCCCAGTCCGCTTCCCTCATGGCCGCGACGTACGCGTCGGCCGCCTCTACGATCGCGGCGCGGTCCTCGGCGCTCAAGCTCGCCACGAGCGGATCCTCTCACGCTCCGCGAGGTAGCGTCGCAGGCCGTGATCACCTCGCGCGACAACGATCGGCTCAAGCTCGTCCGCAAGCTTCACGACAGGAGCTGGCGAGACAAGCTCGGGCTGTTCGCGGTCGAGGGGGAGGATCTGCTCGAAGCCGGGCTCGGCGCAGGGCTCGAGCCCGCCGACGTTCTCGTGGCCGGGGAGGACGTCGTGCCCGAGTTGTTGGCGGAGGTCTCCTCACTTGGGCATCCGCCGCGGGTCGTCGCCGTCTTCCGCGAGGAGGATCTGCCTCGGGGTACGCGGCCGGCGACGCTTGCGCTCTGGCGCGTCTCGGACCCCGGGAATGTGGGCACGCTGTTGCGGGCAGCAGACGCGTTCGGCGCCGGTGTCGCGCTGTCGGAAGGCTGCGCCGACCCCACCGGGTCCAAGGCGGTGCGTGCGTCGATGGGATCGCTCTTCCGCGTGCCGTTGAGCCTCTTCGACGAGCCGACGGGGAAGCGGGTGGCGCTCGTGCCGACCGGTGGAATCCCGCTCCCCGAGCTGGATCCCGGCGGCAACGTCGTTCTCATGCTCGGCGGGGAACGAGAGGGACTGCCGCCCGAGTTGCTCGAGCGTTGCGATGAGCGCGCGTCGATCCCTCAGCCAGGCGGAGGCGAGTCGCTCAACGTCGCGATGGCCGGCGCGATCGCCCTCTACGAGCTCGCGCGGCGCAACCAGCGCTAGAAAAAAGTCCGGCCCCCTGCGGGGCCGGACCAAAGAATTCGCCGAGCCGGTTTCGCTTTCGTCCACCTCGCCCAACCGGCCCTTCGCCTCGGGATTGCTCCCTCTTCGTCCGACCGCTCGGTCGAGGTTTCGACCTACTTGCGTTCCGTGCTCGGCGCAAGAAGGAACCTATGCGAACGCCGTCACCGGATCAAGACCCGCTGTCAACGATTTTGTCGCAATTTGCGAGCGGATCATTTCCGGCCGGCGATCCAGACGCTGTCCTCGCCGCCGGCGAACGGGCGCCGGTCGAACCAGCCGTAGCAGGCCAGCACCTCGAAGCCGGCCTCGGCGAGGAGTGAGTGCCAGCGCTCGGATTCGACCCACCAGAGCGTCATCGTCGAGGACCCCTGCTTGCCGCGCACCGACAGGGTCAGCGTCTGGGCCGCAAGATCCCAGTCTGCCCGCTCGTCGATGCCCGGCTCGCGCTCGATCCAGCGCCCGTGTGTCGCCTCGATGTCCTCGCGGGACGGCGTGAAGACGTCGAAGACGAGGCGTCCGCCGGGCTGGAGCAGTTCGCGTGCGGCGTGGAGCGCCTCGAGTCGCTCGTCGTCGTCGCACAGGTGGAGGTACGAGCGGAACGGACACGTCACGAGCGGGACGCGCTCGTCGACGGGCGGTCGCCGCAGGTCGCCGAGCCGCAGGTCGAGCCGCTCCGCGACTCCGGCTTCGCGTGCCCGCTCCCCGCACACCGCCAGCATCCCTGGGGAACCGTCGACGCCGATGACGTGCGCACCCGCGAGGGCCGTCGGAATGGCGATCCGGCCGGTGCCGACGCCGAGCTCCACGATCTCGCCGCCCGCGGCCAGTGCCTCGTCGACGTAGAAGGAGACGTCCTCGATCACGCTTGCGCTCCACGGGTCGTAGAGGCGGGCGATGGCGTCGTACGGCGAGCTCAAGCGGGCTTGCGCACCACGTAGACGAACTCGAGCGACTCGTCGTCGAACGGCCGCCGGTCGAACCAGCCGTAGAGCGCCTCGACTTCGAGCCCGGCGACGTCGACGAGACCTTCCCATTCCTCCTTCGTCGCCCACCAGAGGCGGACCCTTGCCCCGTCGTCCCGCTCGATCTCGATCCGGTTGTCCGCCGGGACGTAGCGAAGGGTATGGACGACGCCGTTCTGGTCCTGGGTCGTGCCGTCGAGCTGCGCCGCGACCCGGTGGCTGAAGGCGAAGGCGTTGAAGGCGAAGCGCCCGCCGGGCTGCAGCGAGCCGGCTACGCGCTCGAACACCTGCCGCTTTTCGTGCCAGCCGTGGAGGTGGAGGAGCGAGCGGAACGGGACGTAGATCAGCGCCGCCGGTTCCTCGAGCGCGAGGTCGCGCACGTCTCCCAGCCGCAGCTCGAGCGGCAGACCCTCCGAACGCTCGCGCGCGATCTCGAGCATCGCCGGCGACGAGTCGATCCCGAGCACGGGCTTGCCGGTCCCGCGGACGATCTCGATCGCGACGCGGCCACTGCCGACCATCAGTTCGACGATCGGCCCGTCCGCCTCGCGGGCCAGCGAGACGTAATGGGCCACGTCCTCGGTCATGTCGGAGGCCCAAGCGTCGTAGACCGGCGCCCAGGCGTCGTACTCGCTCATCGCGGGTAGTATCGAGGGCGATGTCTGCTTCGCGCGTCTTCGCCTTTACGCAGCCCCGGCTCGTCGCCGGGGTGTCGGCGCGCTAGCAGCAGGCGTCGTCTCCTCCGCAGCACGAGCCGGGGCGTCGGTCGCCGCTGTTCCCGTGCCCGCGAAAGGAGGAGAAACCGTTGGATAAGGTCGCCATCGTGGATCCCGACGACCTCGAGCAGGAGGCGCTCGCCGCAGTAGCGGAGGCGCGGTCGCTGGCCGCACTCTCAGAGGTTCGCGTGCGCTACGCCGGCCGCAGCAGCGCGCTGAAGCTCGCGCTCCGCGGGGTGCGCGACCGCGAGACCGGGATGACGCTCAATGCCGTCCGCGAGACCGTCGAGTCGGCGCTCGCCGCCCGCGAGGACGAGCTCGCGCGTGTCGAGCTCGAGGAACGGCTGACCACCGAGCGGGTCGACGTGACGCTGCCCGCCGAGCTGCTCGGCCCGCCGAAGCTGCGCAAGCGCGGCACGCTCCACCCGTCGAGTCTGGTGCGCCGGGACGTCGAAGACCTCTTCCTCGGCCTCGGCTACGAGATCGTCGACGGCCGCGAGGTCGAGACGACGCGCTACAACTTCGACGCTCTCGGCTTCCCCGACTGGCATCCGGCGCGCTCGCCGCGGGCTTCGCTCTTCCTCGACGACGAGACGGTGCTGCGCACGGAGACCTCGCCGGCGCAGATCCACAAGATGGAGGAGCGGCGGCCGCCGATCTACATGGTCTCGATCGGGCGCGTCTACCGGCGCGACACGATCGACGCAACCCACTTCCCGATCTTCCACCAGTTCGAGGGACTGGCCATCGACCAGGGAATCACGCTGGCCGATCTCAAGGGAACGCTGCTCCACGTGATGCGCGAGCTCTACGGGCCGGAGCGCGAGCTGCGCTTCCGCACGCACTACTTCCCGTTCACGGAGCCGTCGATGGAGCCCGACGTCTCGTGCTTCAACTGCGGCGGCGCGGGCTGCCACGTCTGCAAGCACTCCGGCTGGATCGAGATGGGCGGCTCCGGCATGGTCGATCCGTACCTGTACGAGTTCGTCGGCTGGGGCCCGGAGGAGTACACGGGCTTCGCCTTCGGCATGGGCATCGAGCGAACGGCGCAGCTGCGCTATGGCATCGCCGGCATCCGCCCCTTCTGGGAGAACGACCTCCGCTTTCTCAGGCAGTTCCGGTGAAGATCCCGCTCGGCTGGCTGCGCGAGTACGTTCGCACCGACGCAACCACGGCGGAGATCGCCGACGCGCTCTCGATCTCGACCGCCGAGGTCAACGGCGTCGAGCGCGTCGGCGTGCAGGGCGAGCTCGGACTGTTCCGCGTCGGGCACGTGCTCGAGGCGGCCAAGCATCCCGACGCGGACCGGCTCCAGCTCACGTCGGTCGACGTGGGGGAGGACCGGCCGTACTCGATCGTCTGCGGCGCCTGGAACTTCGGCGCGGGCGCGAAGGTCGCGGTGGCGCTGCCGGGCGCGACGCTGCCGGACGGCCTGACGCTCGAGCGGCGCAAGCTGCGCGGCGAGGTTTCGGAGGGGATGATCGTCTCCGAGAAGGAACTCGACCTCGGCGCCGACCACAGCGGCATCATCGTCCTGGACGACGCTCTCGAGGCGGGGACGCCCCTCGCCGACGTGCTCCCGCTCGTCGAGGAGGTGCTCGACCTCGAGCCGACCGGCAACCGGTCCGACCTGCTCGCCGTCTACGGCGTGGCGCGCGAGGTGGCGGCGCTGCTCGGCGGCGAGCTCTTGCCGCTTCCGGGAGAGGATCCGCGGCGAGACGGCGACGAGCCGGTCGGAGTCGGGATCGACGATCCCGAGGGCTGCCTTCGTTTCGTCGGGCGTGTCTTCCGCGACGTCGGGCTCGGCGAGTCGCCGCCGTGGCTCAAGGCTCGCCTGCGGCATGCCGGCGTGCGCTCGATCTCGAACGTCGTCGACGTCACGAACTACGTCATGCTCGCGCTCGGCAGCCCGCTCCACGCGTACGACCTCGACCTGCTTCGCGGGGGGCTCGTCGCGCGGCGTGCGCGGCCGGGCGAGAAGGTGACGACGCTCGACGGCGTCGAGCGCGCCCTGAGCACCGAGGATCTCGTGATCGCCGACGGCGAGCGCGTGGTCGGGCTCGCGGGGATCATGGGCGGCGAGGAGACCGAGGTCTCCTCCTCGACGAAGAACGTCCTGCTCGAGGCGGCGAACTTCGAGCCGGTCGGGATCCTGCGCAGCTCCGAGCGCCATTCGCTGCGCACCGAGGGCTCGAACCGCTGGGAGAAAGGCGTCGACCCGTACGTTGCGGGGCAGGCGGCGACCTACGCGACGCAGCTGATCGTCGAGCTGAGCGGCGCACGCTGGACCGGGGCGGAGGACGTGCAGTGCGACCTCCCGAAGTCGGCTGTGATCCGGCTCCGGCCCGAGCGCGCGAGCGGCCTGATGGGGCTCGACGTGCCGGAGGCCGAGCAGGCGGAGATCCTCGGCCGGCTCGGCTTCGAGCAGCTCAAGAGCGGCTTTCGCGTGCCGACGTGGCGCGCCCGCGACGTGACCCGCGAGGTCGACCTGATCGAGGAGGTCGCGCGGTTCAAGCTCCCCGAGATCCCGTTCACGCTGCCGCGCCGCGAGGCGATGTTCGGGCGGCTAACGCGAGAGCAGCGCCTACGCCGGCAGGTCGAGGACGTGCTGGTCGGCGCCGGCTACGTGGAGGTGTACACACCGACCTTCGTCGCCGAAGGGGACCTGCGGCTACCGGAGCCCCTATCCGCCGAGGCGGCCGCGCTCCGCACCGTCCTCTACGCGTCACTGCTCGAGCCAACGCGGCGTAACGCCGACACGGGCGAGGAAGCGGTCGCGCTGTTCGAGGTCGCGCGCGTCTACCGCGCTGTCGGCGCCGGCCTTCCCGAGGAGCGCTGGCACGTCGCGGGGATCGCCGACGGGGGCTTCGCCGAGGCGAAGTGGGCCGTCGAGCAGATCTATTCGGCGCTCGGCGCCGAGCCCGCGTACGAGCGGACGAGCGAGCCGTATCTCCATCCTGGGAAAGCCGCCAAGACCACGGAAGGCTGGCTCGGCGAGCTGCACCCGGCAGTGCTCGACGGCGTCTGGGGAGTGTTCGAGCTCGACCTCGACGCGCTCGCCGCGGCGGCGCCGTACGTCGTCACCTTCGAGGAGGTGAGCCCCTACCCCGAGGTTCGGCAGGATCTCGCCTTCGTCCTCGCCGAAGACGTCCCGGCCGCGGACGTGCTTGCAGCGATCCGCGAAGCGGCGGGCGGGCTTCTGCGCGAGCTCGAGGTCTTCGACGAGTACCGCAACCCCGAGACGATCGGCGAGGGGAAGCGCTCACTCGCGTTTCGGCTCGCCTTCGGCTCCAGCGAGGGAACACTCACGGACGAGGACGTCGCGCCCGTGCGCGCCTCGATCGTCGACGCCCTCGCGACGCGCTTCGACGCCGTGCTCCGGGCCTAAAGCCTTCTAATCCCGCAACAGGCGCCGGATACGGAGCGCAGTCCGCAAGGCCAGCGCCGCCCCGGCGACGACCCCGACAGCCACACCGATCTGCTTCCCGCGCTCGGCCGTGTGGTCGAGTTCCTCCCGCAGGGAGTCGACGGCGTTCGTGAGCTGCCGCCGCTCGTCGGCGAGCTCGGCTCGGAGCTCAGACTCCGTCGCCATTGCGCAATGCCTCCGTCGTCAGTCGGGCTTCCTCGACCGCCTGCTCGGGCACCGGCTGGGCGCCCTTCTGCAGCATCACGTAGCCGACATAGCCGAGGATCGCGGCGATCAGGACGACGGCGCCGCACACGATGAGCAGAGACGCCCAGACGGGCAGAGTGGTCGCGAGACCCGCTGCCGCCGCCGCCAGGCCGAACCACAGCGCCAGGAAGGCGAGGATCGCCGCCCCGACGATGAGGCCGATGCCCACGCCGAGCTGTTGGGCCTTTCGCTTCAGCTCGGCCGTCGCGAGCTCGAGCTCGAGCCGCACGAATGCGCGCGCGTGCTCGGCCACACGCTTGGTCGCGCCCGAGAGACCTAGTCCTTCAACCACGTCATCCTCCTTACCACTGAGCCCGGACCGTAACCGAACTGATGTCAGGCCGGGCGGCGGCCGACCAGGAAGGTCGCACCCTGCGTGCCGACGGGATGCACGTCACTGAGGGTGTGGGTGATGCGGAGTCGGCCGGAGATCCCGGCTTCGTCGAGGCGAGCAAGGCAGCGACCGGCCATTCCCGGAGAGGCGCCGTAGCCGTGCTCGCTCGCGCAGCGGAAGCGGAACCCGGGGCGTTCCGTCGTCTGGATCGGGTTGATGGGAGCACAGAGGACGGCGCCGCGGTCGATGTCGGCGCTCGAGTCGAGCTCGATCTCGGCGACGAGGTCGCTCCAGTCCGACGGCAACGCCTCGAGCGCCGCCTCCCACGCGGCCGCGAGCGAGACTCGCGTCTCGACCGGTTCCGGCCGCGCGCCGACGGACGCGACGAGTTCGAGCCGTCCGCGGATGCCTTCTCCGTCGATCCGCCCCAGCAGCCGTCGCGCGGCCTCGGGTCCGATGCCGTGGCCCTGCGTCGAGACCTGGAAGCGGATCTCCCTGGCCGATACGCCCGGCCCCGCCGGCCCGAGGAGCGCAGCCGCGCGGGATCGGGCGCCGTCGTCGTGGATCGCGAGGCTCAGCGTGACCTCCGTCCACCTGGGATCCAGGCCACGTTCGACGGCGTTCCAGCGTTCGACGAGCGGCACGGCGGGAACCGTACACTCGGCCCGTGGCGAAGGTGGAGCACAAAGCGAGCCTCGGAAAGAGCGAGCTCGGTGACGTTTTACGCGAGATGCTCCTCATCCGCCGCTTCGAGGAAAAGGTCGAGGAACGCTTCCGCGCCGGCGAGCTGCCGGGCTTCCTCCACGTCGCGATCGGCCAGGAAGCGTGCGCGGTCGGCGTCTGCCGCGCGCTCGAGGACGGCGACGTCATCGCCTCGACGCACCGCGCGCACGGCCACACGCTCGCGAAGGGCACGCATCCGAACGAGCTGATGGCCGAGCTGTACGGCAAGCAGGAGGGATGCTCCCATGGCTACGGCGGCTCGATGCACCTCTACGACGTCGAGCGCGGGAACATGGGCGCGAACGCCGTCATCGGCGGCGGACTGCCGCACATCACCGGCGCTGCGCTCGCCTTCCAGCTGCGCGGCGAGCCGCGGGTCGCGGTTGCGTTCTTCGGCGACGGCGCCACGAACATCGGCACCTTTCACGAGGCGCTCAATCTCGCCCAGCTCTGGCAGGTGCCCGCGGTCTTCGTGCTCGAGGACAACAAGTGGGCGGAGTCGACGCCCGAGTCGCAGCACTCGCCGGTCCGCGACCTCTCCGAGCGCGCAAAGGCGTTCGGGATGAAGGCGCTGAAAGCCGACGGACAGGACGTCGAGAAGGTGTACAAGGCGACGCGGCAGGCGCTTGACCACGCGCGCTCCGGCAAGGGGCCGGTGTTCCTGCACCTCGACACGGTGCGCTTCAGCGGCCACTACATCGGCGATCCGCAGGTCTACCGCGACCGCGACGAGGCGAACGAGCTGCGCGCGACGCGCGACCCGATCGAGATCCTGCGCGAGCGGCTCGCCGTTGCCGACGAGGAGTTCGCCGAGCTCGACGCTGAGGTGACGGAGATCGTCGAGGCGGCGGTCGAGTTCGCGAAGCGCGGCACCGATCCCGCTCCCGAAGACGCCCTCAAGAACATCTATGCCTGAGCTCTCCTACCGCGAGGCCGTGCGCGACGCGCTTTCGACCGCGATGCGCCAGGACGACGACGTCTTCATCATGGGTGAGGACATCGCCGAGATGGGAGGCTCGATGGGCGTCACGCACGGGATGCTCGACGAGTTCGGCAAGGCGCGCGTGCGCAACACGCCGATCTCGGAGATGGCGCTCGCGGGCGCCGCGATCGGTGCGGCGATGCAGGGTATGCGCCCGGTCGCGGAGATCATGTACGAGGACTTCATGACGCTGGCCGCCGAGCAGGTCGTCAACCAGGCGGCGAAGCTCCGCTACATGTCGGGCGGGCAGCTGACCGTCCCGGTCACGTTCCGGACGCAGGGCGGCGCCGGCTGGTCGCCCGGCGCGCAGCACGCGCAGCAGCTGGAGGCGTGGTTCGTGCACATTCCGGGCCTGAAGGTCGTCTTCGCCTCCACGCCGGAAGATGTCCGTGGCCTCCTCTGGTCGGCGATCTACGACGACAACCCCGTCGTGTTCTTCGAGCACCGGACGCTGTACCCGATCAAGGGCGACGTGCCGCAGGAGATCGAGCCGATCCCGATCGGACGCGCCCGTGTCCACCGCGAGGGCGAGGACGTGACCGTGATCGCGACGGGCCGGCTCGTGCACGAGAGCCTGAAAGCGGCGGAGGAGGCCGAGAGCGCGGGCATCTCGGTCGAGGTCGTCGACCCGCGCACGCTGCAGCCCCTCGACGAGGAGACGCTCGTCTCGTCGGTCAAGAAGACGAATCGGGCCGTCGTCGCGCATGAGGCGGTCACGCGGATGGGGTTCGGCGCCGAGGTGGCTGCCGTCCTCCAGTACCAGGCGTTCGACTGGCTCGACGCGCCGATCGAGCGCGTGGGCGCGAAGTTCTCGCCGCTGCCGTTCGCGCCCGTGATGGAGGCCTTCGTCGTCCCGCACGCCGAGGACGTGCTCACGGCGATCAAGCGAACGGTGGGTAAGGGCTAGCGGTGGCGACCGAGGTCATCCTGCCCCGGCTCGGCCAGGGCATGGAGTCGGGCACGATCGTTCGCTGGCTCAAGTCGGAGGGCGAGTCGGTCGCCAAGGGTGAGCCGCTGTTCGAGCTCGACACCGACAAGGTGACGCAGGAGGTCGAGGCGGAGGCGGCCGGCGTTCTGCTCAAGATCGCGATTGCGGAGGGCGAGGTGCCCGTCGGGCAGACGGTGGCCTTCATCGGCGCAGAAGGCGAGGACGTTCCCGAGGTCGCGACCGAAGCGCCAGCGCCCGCTGCCCCCGAAGCACCAAGTAACAGTCTGTTACAAGCAAAGGGAGACGCCGGCGCCCGCCACGCCGTCTTCGGGAAACGGGCGGATCAAGGCATCTCCGCTCGCACGTCGGCTGGCGCGCGAGCGCGGAATCGACCTCGCCAGGCTGCGCGGCACCGGGCCGGAGGGCCGCATCGTCGCCGAGGACGTCGAGGCCGGCGTACCGGCTGTGGCCGAGGCAAGTAGCAGTCTGTTACAAGCGATTCCTGCGGTCGAGGCCGAGCGTGTTCCGCTCTCGAACGTCCGCAAGACGATCGCGCGGCGTCTCACCGAGGCGTGGCAGATCCCGGTCTTCCAGCTTCAGGCTTCCGCCGACATGACGCGCGTCAACGCGCTCGTGACGAGGCTCCGTGAGCGCGACCCTGATGTGCGTATCACCGTCACCGACGTCCTCACCAAGGTCAGCGCGCAGGCGCTCATCCGCCATCGCGAGGTGAACGCGGAGTTCACGGAGGACGCGATCCTCCTCCACCCGAGCGCCAATGTCGGCCTGGCAGTTGCCGCGCCGCAGGGTCTCGTCGTGCCGGTGATCCGCAGCGCCGAGCGACTCTCGCTGACCGAGCTCGCCGGTGTGCGCGCCGATCTCGTCGGCCGCGCGCGCGACAACAAGCTCCGGGCCGAGGACCTCGACGGCGGCACGTTCACCATCTCGAACCTCGGCATGTACGCGGTCGAGCGCTTCACCGCGGTGCTCAACCCGCCACAGGCGGCGATCGTGGCGGTGGGCGCGACGGAAGAGCGCGTCGTCGCGGTCGGCGGCGAGACGGTCGTGCGGCCGATGGTCACGCTGACGGGCACTTTCGACCATCGCGCCGTCGACGGCGCCCCGGCCGCCGCCTTCCTCCAGACACTGAAGGAGAGCCTCGAGGACCCGGGGCTCGCGCTGTAAGACTCTCGTCCATGGCGCCCACGGCCTGGTACCACCTCCACAACCTCGACGGGGCGCAGTTGGCGCAGGAGCGGCTGGACTGATGCTGCGCCCGGTCGACCAGATGGACATGCGCTTTCTCCGCGACATGCTCCGCCACGCCTACCACTGGCGGATGGGCGACCCCGACCTGCCCGTCTACCGCTACGTCAAGAACTGGGGCCGGCGCGGCGACGCGGGCGTGATCGCATCCGCAGGCCCGAACGCCTACGGCGCGGCGTGGTACCGGCTCTTCCCGGCTTCGGCGCCCGGGTTCGGCTTCGTGGACGAGGAGACGCCGGAGCTGACGATCGCGGTCGTTCCGAGCCACCGCGGCCAGGGCACCGGCGCCGAGCTGCTCGAGGCGCTCCTCGAGCTCGCCCGCACCGAAGGCTTTGGGCGGATCAGCCTCAGCGCCGAGCCCGGGCAGACCAGCTTCTACGAGAAACACGGCTTCCGTGAGGTCGGGCGCGAGGACGGAACCGTGACGATGGTCGCCGAGCTCTGATTACGCTCCTCCAGAACACGAGAGGGAGTTGAGCATGGAAGTTGACGTCGCCGTCCTCGGAGGCGGCCCCGGCGGCTACACCGCCGCGATCCGCGCCGCGCAGCTCGGCGCGAAGGTCGCCTGCGTCGAGCGCGAGCCCGAGCTCGGCGGCACGTGCCTGCGCGTCGGCTGCATCCCCACGAAAGCCTGGGTGCAGACCGCGTTCGCGCTCAAGGAGGCGGAAGAATCTTTCGCGAAGTTCGGCGTCGCCGTCGGCGAGGCGAAGCTCGACTTCGCGGCCTCGAATGCGTGGAAGAGCGGCGTCGTCAAGCAGATGACGTCGGGCGTCGCGGGCCTGTTCAAGGCGAACGGCGTCGAGTGGGTCAAAGGCGCCGGCCGCTTCACCGACGCGAACACGATCGCGGTCGAGGGGGGCGAGAACGTCTCCTTCCGCTCGGCGGTCGTCGCTACCGGGTCCTATCCGCTGCGCCCGCCCATCGAGGGGATCGATTCGCCGCGGTGCGTCGACTCGACGGGGCTGCTCGCACAGGAGACGGTGCCGGGCCGGCTCGTCATCCTCGGCGGCGGCATCATCGGCTGCGAGTTCGCCTCGATCTTCCAGCGCTTCGGCAGCCAGGTGACGATCGTCGAGATGCTCGACACGCTCATCCCGGCGGAGGACGCGGACGCCGCGAAGGAGCTGAAGAAGCAGTTCGAGAAGCGCGGCATCTCGCTCCAGCTCGGCAAGCAGTGCTCGAAGGTCGAAGACGACGGCACGCAGCTCACCGTCCACTACGGAGACGGCGAGACGGTGCAGGCCGACCTGATGCTCGTGTCGGTCGGCCGTGGACCGCTCGTGGAGGGGATCGGCCTCGAGGAGGCGGGAGTCGCTTACGACCGTCGCGCCGGCGTCACGACGGACGAGCACCGGAGGACGAGCGTTCCGCACATATACGCCGTCGGCGACTGCGCCGGCTACTGGCAGCTCGCCCACACCGCGTTCCGCGAGGGCGAGATCGCGGCCGAGAACGCGACCGGCCACGAGGCGGTCTTCGACAACCGCGCGATCCCGCGGCCGATCTACACCGACCCCGAGATCGCAGCCGTCGGGCTGACCGAGGCCGAGGCACGAGAGCAGTACGGCGACGACGTGGCGGTCGGCCAGTTCCCGTGGGTCGCGAACGCGCGCGCCGTCATGCAGGACGAGACGGTCGGCTGGGTCAAGTCGATTCACGAGACCCGCTACGGCGAGCTGCTCGGGCTCGTGATGGTCGGCCCGCACGTGACCGACATGGTCGAGGCCGGTGTGGTTGCGATCGATGCCGAGTCGACGGTGGAGACGGTCGCCGACGGCATCGCGCCGCATCCCACGCTCTCCGAGGCGATCAAGGAAGCGGGCCTCGTCGCGCTCGGGCGCGCGATCCACATCCCGAACCGCAAACCGCGCGCGGCCGCGCCTGCCTAGGGCTGCTCGGGGGAGGAGAGGAGGAGCACATGAGCATCGTCAACAGACGCAACGCGATCATCGGCTTCCTCACGGTGAAGGCGATGAAGATCGTCGCCCGCGAGCAGGCGAAGAAGGCCGGCCGCAAACTAACGCCCGGCACCAAGAGCCGCAAGAAGCGCGCTTGAGCCTCTTCCGCTCCTCGATCGACGGCCTGGTGCCGTACGAGCCGGGCAAGCCGGTCGAGGCGGTGCAGCGCGAGCTCGGGCTGGAGCACGTCGTCAAGCTCGCCTCGAACGAGGGGCCGTTCCCGCCGTTCGCCGCGGCGCTCGAGGCGATGGAGCGCGCCGTGCTCGAGCTCAACCGTTATCCCGACGGCGGCGTCTGGGCGCTCCGCACCGGGCTCGCGGAGCGGCACGGCGTCGCGTTCGAGGAGCTGATCGTCGGCGCGGGCGCCGACGGGATCATCGACCTGCTCGCGCAAGCCACGCTCGACCCGGGCGACGACGTCGTCTGCGGCTGGCCGTCCTTCCCGAGCTACGTCCTCACCGCGCTGAAGCTGGGCGCCGAGGCTCGCCGTGTCCCTCTCCGCGGCCACACCTACGACCTCGACGGCGTGCTCGCGGCGATCGGGCCGCGGACGAAGCTCGTCTACGTCTGCCACCCGAACAACCCGACCGGCACGGCCAACAACAGAGCCGAGCTGCTCGCGTTCCTCGACCGGCTTCCGGAGCACGTCCTCTGTGTTCTCGACCAGGCCTACTTCGAGTACATCGACGACCCGGAGTACGTCGACGGGCTCGACCTCTTCCGCGAGGGCCGCCGCATCGCGGTGCTGCGGACCTTCTCGAAGATCTACGGCCTCGCCGGCCTGCGCGTCGGCTGGGCGGTCGCCCCCGCCGACGTCGCCACCGCCACGACCAAGGTGCGGCGCGCGTTCGACGTGGCAGCGCCGGCGCAGGCGGCGGCGCTCGCGAGCCTCGACGAATCGCAGGAGATCGCGCGGCGGCGGCAGCTGAACGCCGCGGGACGCGACCGGCTGGCGGAGATCCTGCGCGGTCAGGGCGTGGAGCCGGCAGGGCCGTCGCGGGGCAACTTCCTCTTCGCGGACGTCGGCGGCGGGCGGGCGTTGTTCGAGCGACTTCAGCGCGAGGGCGTCATCGTCCGTCCGCTGGACAGCTTTGGCGCGCCCGAGGCGATTCGTGTCACCGTCGGCACCCCGGAGGAGAACGAGGTCTTCGCGGCCGCATTGGGTCACGTCCTTTCGGGCGTCTCGTAACCGGCAGGCGAAGGTGGTACGTTCGGGCGCAGGTTCGTGAAGCTTCCGTCGTCCGCCCAGTTTGCGCCGCTCCGCATCGAGGGGTTCCGCAACCTCTTCTACGCGACGTTCGCCTCGAGTTTCGGGACGCTCATCGCGGCGGTTGCGCTCGCGATCGACGTCAAGGGCCGGACGCACTCGTCGCCCTACTCCGGCGTCTGGGTCGCCGCCGTGCTCATCGTCGAGTTCCTGCCGACGATCTTCGTCGGGCTCCTGCTGGGGCCGCTGCTCGACCGGCTCGAGCGTCGGTCGCTGATGATCGCGGCGGATGCGCTGAGGGTCGGCGTCTTCGTGGCGCTGCCCTTCGCCACGAGCGCCGCGATGATCGTCGCTCTTGCGTTCGTCGCGGGCCTTGCCACCGGGTTCTTCCGGCCCGCCGTGTACGCAGGCGTGCCGAACCTCGTTCCCGAGCACGACCTCCCTGCGGCGAACGCGCTCCTCCAGGGGATCGAGAACGTGAGCTGGGCGGTCGGCCCGCTCGTGGGCGGTGTCGTCACGGCTCTCGCCGGGCCTTCGGCGGCCTATGCGATCAATGCCGTGTCGTTCGTCATCTCGATCGTGCTCGTGGTGCGTATCCCGGCGCGCCTGCTGCAGAGCGAGCGCGCCCTCTCGCGTGGTCACTGGCGAGATCTCCGCGACGGCTTCAGCGCCGCGCTCGGCTCGCCGTCGATGCGGGCTGTGCTCGTCGCCTGGGGAGTCGCATCGCTCGCCGCCGGAGCGGGGTCCGTCACCGAGGTCTTCCTCGCCAAGAACACGTTCCACGCCGGCAACTTCGGCTACGGGCTCCTCTACGGAGCGATGGGCACCGGTCTTGTGCTCGGCAGCCTGGTGAGTGCGGTGAGTCTCGCGCGCTACGGCGTCCCGAGGGTCTACGGCGCCAGCATGGCCCTGATGGCTGCGGGGTACCTCGGGACGGCGGCGAGTCCGAACGTCTGGGTGGCCGCAACCTGTTGTGTCGTCGCGGGACTCGGGAACGGGGTCGCGATCGTCTGCAACGCCCTGCTCGTCCAGCGCGGCACGTTCGACCTGCTGCGCGGGCGCGCGCTCACGTTCGTGATGAGCGCGACGTACGTGCTCGTCGGCGTCGGCGAGGTGCTCGGCGGGTTCCTCGTCCACGACACGGGCGCGCGCTGGATCTGGGCCGTCTCGGGTTGTGCATTGCTCGTCGCCGCGCTCGCCGGCCTGCTTCTCGCTCGCAATCTCGGGAGCGAGGCGGCCGCAGAGGACGAGCGTCCGCGAGAGTCCACCCCGGTGGCAGCAGCCAACTAGAGTCCTCGCGTGGCCGGGCGCCGCGACTGGACTCGGGAGGATCTGGCGGCCGGCGTTCGCGACGGCGACCGGCGCGCGCTCGCACGCGCGATCTCGCTCGTGGAGGACGGCGACCCGCTCGCCTACGGCGTCGTCGCCGACCTCTATCCGCAGACCGGTTCGGCGTACTCCGTCGGTGTAACCGGGCCGCCCGGAGTCGGCAAGTCGAGCCTCGTCTCGGCGCTGATCCGTCACGTCAGGGAGCGTGGCACCACGGTCGGCGTCGTCTCGGTGGATCCCTCGAGCCCGTTCTCGCACGGCGCGCTGCTCGGCGACCGGATCCGGCTCAGCGACCACTTCCTCGACCCCGAGGTCTTCATCCGCTCGATGGGGACGCGCGGCCACCTCGGCGGTCTGGCCGAGGCGGCTCTACAGGCGCTGCTCCTACTCGACGCGTCCGGCAAGGACATCGTCTTCCTCGAGACGGTCGGCGCAGGCCAGAGCGAGGTCGAGGTGATCGGCATCGCCGACACGGTCCTCCTCGTCCTCATGCCGGGCTCCGGCGACGCGGTGCAGGCGTTGAAGGCCGGGATCATGGAGATCCCGGACGTGATCGCGATCAACAAGATGGACAATCCGGCCGCGAAGACGCTGCTGAACGAGGTGCGCTCGATCCTCGCTCTCGACCGCAGTCGCGAGTGGAATCCGCCGATCGTCCTCACCGAGGCCGTGCGCGGCGAGCACGTGCCCGAGCTGTGGGAGAAGGTCGAGGAACACCGAGCGTTCCTCGAGCAGAGCGGACAGCTCGAGGAGCGCCGTCGTGCGAATCTCGCCCGCGAGGTGTTCGCGGTCGCGTCGAGTCGGGCCAGCCGTCACCTCGAGCGAAGGGTCGCCGACGATGCCGAGCTGCGGCGGCTGCTCGCGGAGGTGCAGGCCCGAGAGCTCGACCCGCTGACCGCCGTAAGGGAGATACTCGAAAAGGTGTTTCGGATCCACGATGGCGACGGCGACCGCACCCGCACTACCTGAGATCCGGAGCGCACGCGAGCGGCTCGACGGAGTCGCGCGCGTCACGCCGGTCTTCCCCTCCGAGACGCTGTCGCGGCTCACGGGCAGGTCGGTGTCTCTCAAGGCCGAGAACCTGCAGCGAACGGGCTCGTTCAAGATCCGCGGCGCGTACTCCAAGCTCTCGAGCCTCGAGCCCGAGCGACGCGCAGCCGGGGTGGTCGCCGCAAGCGCCGGCAACCACGGTCAGGCCGTTGCCTGGGCTGCCCGGGAGCTCGGCGCGCGGGCGCGGATCTTCATGCCGCAGGACTCGCCGATGGCGAAGGTCGACGCGACGCGCAACTACGGGGCCGAGGTCGAGCTGACGGGGCCGGCGTTCGAGGAGACGCTCGCAACAGCCGTCGCGTATGTCGAGGAGACGAGCGCCTCGTTCGTGCACCCGTACGAGGACACGCTCGTGATGGCCGGCCAGGGGACGATCGGGCTCGAGCTCGCAGAGCAGGTGGACGAGCTCGACACGGTCGTGCTCCCCATCGGCGGCGGAGGGCTCGCCTCCGGCATTTCCCTGGCGCTGCGGGCCGTGCGGCCCGGCCTGAGGCTCGTCGGGGTGCAGGCGGCGGGGACGCGGCCGGGCGGCTCCGGCTACACGATCGCCGACGGGATCGCCGTCAAGGAGCCGGGAGACCTGACGATGGGGATCCTCGGCGAGACGCTCGACGACATCGTCACCGTGGAGGACGAGCAGATCGCGGAGGCGATCGTCCTCCTCGCCGAGCGGACGAAGCTCGTGGTGGAGGGCGCCGGTGCGGTCAGCGTCGCGGCGGTGCTCGGCGGGCTCGTCGGCGGCTCGGGGCCTGTCGTCGCGCTTCTTTCCGGCGGCAACATCGACGCCTCGCTCATGGTGCAGGTGATGCGGCGTGGGCTCGCGCTCGCCGGTCGCTATCTCGTGCTCCGCACCCTCGTTCCCGATCGGCCCGGCGAGCTTGCCAAACTGCTCGGCCTGCTCGCCGAGGAGCGCGTGAACGTCGTCGAGGTCGAGCACCAGCGCGAAGCCGTCGGAGTGCCCGTCGGCCACACCGGGGTCGAGCTCACGCTCCTGACGCGCGACCCGGAGCACTGCGAGCAGCTCGTCGCCCAGCTCGGCGAGTGGGGCTATCCGGCGGAGCGGCTCGAGTGAGCGGGCGTTTCGACGAGCTGCCCGGACTGATCGACGCGAAGCTCGCCGCGCATGCTCGGGTCGTCCTCGTCTACTTCGACGCGTTCGGGTGGCGCTTCCTCGAGCGTCACGGCGACCATCCCCTCTTCGCTGGTGCAGCGGTCGAGCGCTGGTCGGCCTGCTTTCCGTCGACGACGACCGTGCACTCGACCACGATCCACTCCGGCCTCACGCTCGGCGAGCACGGCCTCTACGAGTGGAATGTCTTCGAGCCGCGGCTGAACCGGCTCGTCACCCCGCTGTGGTTCTGCTTTGCGGGCGACGACCGTCCCGGATCGCTCGTCGACGCCGGCTTCACCGCTCACGACCTCTTCCCCGAGCAGACCCTCTACCACCGGTTGCTGCCGGTTCCGAGCTATGTCGCGATGCCGGCCGGGATCGCGCGCTCGCAGACGAGCAGGGTGCTCCTGCAGGACGCGACCGTGCTTCCGTTCGAGGAGAACGGCGAGGGTCTCGCGTCCCTCTGTGCCGCGCTCGCGGCCGAGGAGCGCGGCTACGGATCCATCTACTTCGGCGACGCGGACTCGCTCATGCACATGGCCGGGCCTGACGCGTCCGAGGTCGCCACGCTCATCGACGAGCACCTCTCGGCGATCGCGGCCGCGCCGTGGCCCGAGGGAACGCTCGTCCTCCTGACGGCCGACCACGGGATGGAAGGGATCTCGCCGGAGCGGACGACGTACGTGAACGTCGTCTGGCCCGAGCTCGTGGAGCATCTCGCCCTGGGCGCGGACGGCAAGCCGCTTGCGCCGGCGGGATCGTGCCGCGACCTCTTCCTGCACGTCCTGCCCGAGCGGCTGGACGAGGTCGAATCACGTCTCGCCGATCTGCTCGCCGATGTCGCGGAGGTGCGGAAGGTCGAGGCGTTGCTCGCGGAGGGTTTGTTCGGGCCGAACGTCACGGACGCGCTGACGTCCCGGCTGGCGAACCTGGTCGTGCTGCCGGCAGCCGGCGAGGCCGCCTACTGGCTCGAGCAGGGCCGCTTCGAGCAGCGGTTCCACGGCCAGCACGGCGGGCTGTCGGCCAACGAGATGGAGATCCCGCTCGCCAGCTGGGTCGCAGGCGGCTAGCTAGCTGCAGGAGCCGCCGCAGCGACGGAACGAGGTCGTCTCCCCGTGCCAGGTCGCGACGCCACCGTCGAGGACGGGTCGCGCGTCCAGGCCGGCCGACTGCAGCACGCTCGCGGCGACTGCCGCGCGAGGTCCCGATTCGCAGATCGTCACCACGGGGCGGCCGTTCAGCAGTCCGGCCTCTGCCGCGGCTCGCGCCGTGCGGTAGGGGAGATGTCGCGAGCCCGGGATGTGGCTCTCGTCGCGCTCGTCTGCCTCCCGGACGTCGAGCAGCTCGACCGCGTCGTCGGCAAGCAGACGCTCGAGCTCCTCCAGCGAGACCGGCTCGAGCTGCTCCGAGCCGCCGCCCGCCTGCCAGCCCGCGATCCCGAAGATCCCGACCGCCTGCAAGCCCCGCGACGCCCGGACCGCCTCCTCCTCGTCCGTGGCGTGGATGACGAGAGGACGCTCGGGGAGGACGAACCCCGCCTTCGTCGCGAAGCCCGACCCCGCGACCGGGATGCCGACCGCGCCGGGACGGTGACCGGCGGCGAACACGTCCGTCGGGCGCACGTCGAGGACGATCGCCCGCTCTGGTCCCGGATCCACCTGCAACAGCGGCGGCTGCGCACCGAGGAGCTCGCCGCGGTTCAGCTCGACGATCCGCTCCATGTTCGGCGGCCGCGGCGGCTGCGGCCCGAGCGCGGTGGCGAGAAAGTCCGCGAGCTCGCGCCGGAGCGTAGGGTTGAAGCGGCGCTCGAAGCCGATCGTCGTCGACGCCTTCGAGCTCATCGCCGCACCGCAGAGGGAGCCCGCGACGTGACCGGGGAAGACCTCGACGCCGTCGCCGAGCTCGACGAGTCGGCGCAGGCTGTGGAAGAGCCCCTCGGCGCCCTCCTGCGCCTCCACTGCAAGATCCGGCCGTCCCGCGTCGCCGACGAACAACGAGTCGCCGGTGAGGACGAGCCACGGCTCGTCGCTCCGGGAGCGGTCGATCACCGCGAAGCAGCAGTGCTCGGGCCGGTGACCCGGCGTGTGGATCGTGCGGAGAACGACCTCGCCGACCTCGATCTCCGTCCCGTCCTCGAGCGGTTCGTGCGGGAACGTCGCCTCGGCTTCCCGGTGCACGCGGACCGGGACTCCGTTCTCGAGCGCGAGCCGTCCGTGACCGGAGACGTGATCGGCGTGCGTGTGGGTCTCGAGGGCGCCGACGAGCCGGACGTCGCGGCGTTCGGCCTCCGCCAGGACCGGGTCGACGTAGTACGGCGGATCGACGACGACCGCGACGCCGGCGTGCTCGTCGCCGACGAGGTACGAGGCGCAGCCCAGATCGTCGTTCAGGAACTGCTTGAACAGCACGGCGCGACGCTACCACCGGCCGCGGCTATGAATCCGAAAGCGGCGCCCGGGCGGCCGGGGCGACCTCTTCCCGCGCATGCTCCTCGTCGAGCAGCCGCATGACGAACCAGCCGATCGCCAGGAGGAAGACGAGCGTCTGCTCGCCGTTCATGAGGATTCCGCCGAGGTTCTGGTCGCGCACCGGCGACAGTCCCCACAGTCGCGGCGCGTGCTCGTAGAACGCGTAGAACGGGCGGCTCGAGAAGATGTAGGCCAGGCCGAGGAACGACGAGCCGATGAAGGCGCTCGCGAGGTAGCCGAGGCCGGCGGGCACCGTGAGCCGGCCACTCACAATCGGCCACCAGAAGAGGAGCCCCGCGGCGATCAAGATCGCGTGCTCGAGGTTCAGGCCCCAGCCGGTGCGGAGCGCCCAGTCGTAGAAGGCGGCGAGGTGCGTCAGGTACCACGCGGCGAGCCAGATGGGGAGGATCCAGCGTGCGCGAAGGCGGTCGAGGCCTCGGCGGCCCAGCTCCTTCCGCATCCGGGGCGTCAGGCCGAGCAGCACGAGCAGCGGCGCGAGGTCGGCGATCAGCCCGTTCTGCAGTAGGTGCATGAGCAGGAGGAAGTGAGACGCGATCGTCTCGAGCGGCGAGTTGAGCGAGGCGGCGATGAGGAAGAGGCCGGTCGCGAAGGAGGCGATGCGCCAGGTCGACGGTCGGTTCGCGCGCGCCGCGCGCCAGTAGAGCAGGGCCGCGGCGCCCGCGAGCACGAGAAAAAGCGGTTCGAAGCTGAAGGACGTCGCGCTCACGTTGCGGCTGCGAGGCGCGCCGCGCGCGCCCGACGGCTCCACCGCGGCCGCAGCAGCAGCGCGACGCATACCCCGAGCGTGAGGAGCTGCTCGACCGTCATCACGATCCCCGCCAGTTGCTGGTCGAGGAGCGCCGAGATTCCGTATGCGCCGTGGTACCAGGTGTAGAACGGCGTGAAGGTGAGGATCAGCACGTCGGACAGGATCATCCCCGCTGCGAACATCGCCGCTGCGAGAGCGACTCGTCCGCCCATCGTCAGCCGACGGTGCGAGCCCGGGTCGATGAGCAGCGTCCAGACGAGGATCCCGCAGAACATCCAGCAGACGTGTTCGAAGTCGTGGAGTCTTTGGTGGCGGAGCGCGAGGTCGTAGATGTACGGGACGTGCCAGATCGCGAGGTTTGCCGCCCAGAGGCCGAAGGCGACGTAGGGTCGAAGCAGTGTCCCGAGGACGGCGCGGACCCGCGAGTTGCGCGCGAGCGGCGCGAGGATCGCGGCGGGGAGGAAGAAGACGAGGAGCGGCCCGCGCAGCGCGGTGATCATCAGCGCCGGCCCGAGATCGCCGATCAGGACGTGCTGGGCCATGTGCGCGGAGAGCAGCTTCTCGTCGGCGAGCCGGTCGAGCGGCCCCACCAGCGCGAAGAGGGTTACACCGAGCCCCGCGCCGAAGAGCGCGATCCGGTCCCAACCGGCCAGGTCGGCGCGACCGCGGCGACGGAGCCGGACGACGGCCTGGGCGAACAGGAGCGTCGCGACGGCGGCGGCGAGGACCGGAATCACGCCACCGATTGTGCCTCGGATCGCGCGCTACCGGCTGTCAGGTAGCAGCTTCCGAGCCTCTTCGAGCTGCTCCTCGCCGACGAGAACTGCGGTCGCGCCTCCCTGGGCGCCCGTGTACATCCCGATCGCGCCGGCGGCGTCGGTCTTCTCGTGAGAGCACGTGATCCCGTTCGCCTGCAGCATCCCGCAGAGCATGTCCGCCTCCGACTCGCTGCCGACGACCGTGAGCAGGATGAAAGCCATCGCCTACAGCCCTAGGTGCTTCGCGATGACCATGCGCTGCACTTCGTTCGTGCCCTCGCCGATCTCGAGGATCTTCTGGTCGCGGTAGAGGCGTGAGATCGCGAACTCGTCCATGAACCCGTAGCCGCCGTGGATCTGGAGCGCGGAGTTCACGACGCGGTTCGAGAGGATTCCCGTGTAGAGCTTCGCCTGAGCCGCGGCGAGGGCGAACGGGCGCCCCTCGTCCTTGAGCCACGCCGCGCGGCAGACGAGTTGTCTCCCGGCCTCGATCTCGGTCGCCATGTCGGCGAGCTGGAACTGGATCGCCTGGAAGCTCGCGATCGGCTTCCCGAACTGATGCCGCTCCTTTGCGTACGCCGCGGCGAGGTCGTAGGCGCCCTGCGCGAGCCCGACACCCATCGAGGCGACCGAGATCCGCCCGCCGTCGAGGATCTCCATGAACTGCCCGAAGCCGCGACCGCGCTCTCCGAGCAGGTTCCCCTCCGGCACCGCGCAGGACCGGAACGAGAGCTCACGGGTGTCGGAGGCGTGCCAGCCCAGCTTGTGCATGGGAGGCGAGATCTCGTACCCGGCGGTGCCGTTCGGGACGATGAGGTTCGAGATCTCGTCCTCGCCGGTGCGCGCGGTGATCGTGACGCAGGCGCTGATGTCGGTGCCTGCGTTCGTGATGAAGATCTTCGAGCCGTCGATCATCCACTCGCCGTCGCGCAGCTCGGCCTTGGTCCGGGTCGCGCCCGCATCCGAGCCGGCATCCGGCTCGGTCAGCCCGAAGGCCGCGAGGCCCTGGCCCGACGCGAGCCGCGGCAGCCACTCGCGCTTCTGCTCCTCGTTACCGAAGAGGAGGATCGGCATCGTCCCGAGCGAGGTGTGCGCCGCGACGGTGATCGCCACGGACGAGTCGATGCGCGTCAGCTCCTCGATCGCGATCGCATAGGAGACGGTGTCGCCGCCGGCGCCGCCGTATTCCTCCGGGATGGGCAGGCCCATCAGCCCGAGCTCGGCGAGCTCTGCGACGAGCTCGTACGGGAAGCGCGCCTCGCGGTCGAGCTCAGCCGCGACGGGTGCGACCTTCGTCTCCGCGAACTCGCGGACGGTGCGGCGGATGAGCTGCTGCTCGTCCGTTAGGTCGAAGTTCAAGCGAGCATCCTGCCGAGCTCGGCGATGAGCCGGACGCCGTAGCCGGTTCCACCCGGCACGCGCAGGTAGTCGCCGCGCCCGCGTTCGAGGAATGCCGGACCCGCCATGTCGACGTGGCACCAGGGCCCGTCGCCCGCGAATTCGTGGAGGAACTCGGCGGCGAGCGCGGGGGAGGCCTGGCGCAGGGCCGAGCTGTTCTTCAGGTCCGCGAACGCCGAGTCGATGTAGCGCCGGTAGCGCGGGTGGAGCGGGAACGGCCAGACGAGGTCGCCGCTGCGTCGGCCGGCCTCGACGATCGTCTCTCCCCAGGCGTCGTCGTTCGCGAAGCCGCCGGCGTAGAGGTCGCCGAGCGCCAGCTCCATCGCGCCGGTGAGCGTGGCGAGATCGAGGACGTGCGTCGCTCCCTCGCGGCGGACGTACCAGAGCGCGTCGGCGAGGACGAGCCGTCCCTCGGCGTCGGTGTTGATGATCTCGATCGTCTTGCCGTTCGCTGCGCGGAGGATGTCGCCGGGCCGGAACGCATCGCCGCCTGGCAGGTTCTCGGCGGCGGCGAGAGCCGCGATCGCCCGAATGGGAGTGCCGAGCGCCGCGAGGGCGCCGATCCCGTGCAGGGTACCCGAGCCGCCGGACATGTCGCCCTTCATGTCCTGCATCCCGCCGGCGGGCTTGATCGAGATGCCGCCGGCGTCGAAGGTGATCGACTTGCCGACGAGCCCGAGCACGAGGCCGTCCGGAGCCTCCGGCGGGTCGTAGCGGAGGACGATCAGACGCGGCTCGTTGCGGCTGCCGCGGCCGACCGCCGTCAGGGCTCCCATGCCGAGGTCGTCGAGCTCCTTCGTCGCGAGGACTTCGCACGTCAGATGCTCGTGCTCGGCCGCGAGCTCCTTCGCCTTCTCGCCCAGCGTGTGCGGAGTCAGCTCGTTCGGTGGCATGTTCGAGAGGTCGCGCGCGCGGTTCGCCCGCTCGGCGACGATCGCTGCCCGTTCGACGGCCGCCTGCAGCTCGGGATCGTCGGCGTGACCAACGACGATCCGCTCGGGCGCGCGTGTGTCGGCCTCGGACTTCCAGCGGCCCGGCGAATACGCCCCGAGGATCGTTCCCTCGACGAGCGCCGCGGCTTGCTCGGGCAGCGGCACGGGCAGCGTCTCGTCGAGCAGCCAGACGAGTGTGCCCCCGACGCGGGCCAGCGCTTGCGCGGTGGCCGCGGCCGCAGTCCGCAGCGCGTCCGCGTCCACCTCGTCGCGCTTCCCGACCCCCGCAGCGACCAGCCGAGGCGCCTCGAGCTCGCCGTTCAGGTGAAGAAGGACGGCTTCGCCGCGCTCGCCGCGCAGATCGCCGCTTTCGCCGAGCTTCCGGAGTCGCCCGCCGAGCTTGTCGTCGACGGTCTTCGCTCCGTCGCCGCCCGGCGGCTGGGTTACCGGAAGGGCGAGCGCGTCCGCTCCCGCCTGCCCCGGAAGGGCGATCTCGACCTTCGTCACGGATCGCGATGGTATCGCTGCCGCGCGTACTCCCGCGCGTAGACTCGCGCCGAGACCCCGAGAAGGAGCGATAGATGCCAGGCAGCGTGCAGGAGTTCTTCGAGACGCTTCCGTCCCGCGCGGACACGTCGAAGACGGAGGGGATGAACAACTCATACGCTTTCGACATCGAGGGCGCCGGCCAGTGGACGGTCAAGGTCGCAGAGGGCAGCGTCAGCGTGCACGAGGGCATCGACGACGCGGCCGACGCCACGATCAGCGCCTCCCAGGAGGTCTTCGAGGAGATCGTCGCGGGCCAGCGGAATCCGCAGGCTGCCTACATGATGGGCAAGCTCAAGCTCAAGGGCAGCATGACGGCCGCTATGAGCCTGCAGAAGCTCTTCCCCAGCTGACCGAAGACGGGGCTAACCGAAGACGATCTCGGCCGATTCGGCGACGCGCCGGTAGCCGATTCGCTCGTAGATCGCGTTCGAGGTCGGGTTGGCGAGGTCGGTGTAAAGGAAGCAGAAGCGGCGGCCGCCGGCGAAGAGGCGGCCGTCGAGCAGACGTTGCGACAGCGCCGCGGTGAGGGCGGTCGCGTAGCCGCGGCCGCGCAACGCCGGCGGCGTGTACACCGGGCCGATGCGGATCCCGTTCGGCGTCGGGCCGCCCCAGCCCGCGAGGGAGACCGGCGCACCGCCGTCCTCCCAGAGGAGGATCCCCGCCGTCGGGGACGAGAGCCTGAAGTCGATCATCGCCGCAGCCCGGTCGCGGTCCGGGCCGCCCTCATGGTGAACCTCCTCTGCAAAGGCGATCCACCAGCGCACGGCGAGCTCGCGGTCGTCCGCCGTCGCGACTCGAGCCGACCCGGGCACCGTAGGTGGCAGCTCGACGCGATCGAGCGCGTAGACGCCCTGCCGCATGCTCGTACGCGCGCGGCGTCCCGTGCGCCTCGACCACAGCGCGGCGAACTCCTCCGACTCGGGCACCGAGCCCACCACTCCGGGCAGCTCGCTGCCGGTCACGGCTTCGACCAGCGCCGCCAGCGCCTGTGGCGAGGACGGTCGGGCCAGGACGAGGTTGTACGACCCCGTCTGCAGCGCGGCGCCGACCGGAGCGCGGCCGTCGCGGACGAGCCAGAGTTGGAAGTCCTCGTAGACGCCGTCGCGAACATTCCCGACGAGCCCGAGGATCAGGTTGTGGCGCGCCTCATCGGCGAGCAGGAGCGGCTCGGCCTCCGCGAGGAACGCGGCGGCGTCGTCGAACCGCGCGACTTCGGTCACTCGTCGAGCTCCACGAGCACGGCACCCCCGGCTACGCGGTCGCCTTCGCCGACGTGGACCGAGCGCACCGTCGCCTCGAAGGGCGAGACGAGCGGCGTCTCCATCTTCATCGCCTCGAGCACGACGAGCGGCTGCCGCGCGGCCACCTTCGCACCCGGCTCGACGAGGACCCGGATCACCGTGCCCGGCATCGGCGCCACGATCTTCGACTGCTCGTGCCCGCCGGAGCCGTGTCCCGCGGAAGAGTCCTCGACGTCGGGAGCCGGCCGCGACGGAGGCGGAGGGAGGTTCAGCCGCCACGGCTCACTCCAGACCTCGGCCGGCGCGGCCGCCGGCGGCTCGGAGAGGGGCCGGTTCTCGGTCAGGAACGCGGTCGTGACGCGACCCGCGCGGACCAACGGATGCCCGACGAGCCAGCGGAGAAACGGGAGGTTGGTCGTGACGCCGCCGATCTCCGTCTCGTGCAGCGCGCGCGCGAGCCGGTCGAACGCCTCCTCGCGTGTGTCGCCGGCCGCGATGAGCTTCGCGATCATCGGGTCGTAGGCGGTGCCGATCTCGTCGCCCTCGCGTACGCCGGAATCGACGCGGATCCCATCCGGCAGTCGCAGCCGCTCGAGCCGGCCGGCTTGGGGCAGGAACGAGCGCGGGTCCTCCGCGTAGAGCCGCACCTCGACCGCGTGCCCCCGCATATCCGCTCCGTGGAAGGACAGGGCCTCCCCGGACGCGATCCGGAGCTGCTCCCGCACGATGTCGATCCCCGTCACGAGCTCGGTCACGGGATGCTCGACCTGGATCCGCGCGTTGAGCTCGAGGAACCAGAAGTCGCGGTCGTCGAGGACGAACTCGGCCGTGCCCGCGCTCTCGTAGCCGATCGCGCGTGCGAAGGCGATCGCCGCTTCGCTCATCCGCGCCCGCAGCTCGGGGTCGAGCGCGGGGGAGGGCGCCTCCTCGAGCACCTTCTGGTGGCGGCGCTGGATCGAGCAGTCGCGCTCGCCGAGCGCCGCGACGTTGCCGTGCCGGTCGGCCAGGAGCTGGATCTCGACGTGGCGCGGCCGCTCGAGATAGCGCTCGCAGAAGACCGAGTCGTCGCCGAAGGCAGCAGCCGCCTCGCGGCGTGCCGCCGCGAGCGCCTCGTCGAGAGCCTCGGGCGCCCGCACGACGCGCATGCCTCGGCCGCCTCCGCCCGCCGCCGCCTTGACGAGGAGCGGAAAGCCGATCTCCTCCGGAGTCCCGCTCATCAGGACGGGGACGCCGGCCGCGCTCGCCGTCTCCTTCGCGGCGAGCTTGTCGCCGCCGGCCCGCAGCGCTGCCGGCGGCGGACCGACCCAGGTCAGCCCCGCCCCGAGCACGGCCTCGGCGAGCTCGGCGCTCTCGGAGAGGAACCCGTAGCCGGGATGGACGGCGTCGGCTCCGGCTTCGCGGGCGGCGCGGACGTGCTCGGCCGGGTCGAGGTACGACGAGATCTCTACGAGTGCGTCTGCGGACTCGGCGTGGAGAGCACCGTGGTCGTCGGGCGCGGCGACCGCGACCGTCTCGATGCCCTCGCTGCGGCAGGCGCGGAAGATGCGCAGCGCAATCTCTCCCCGGTTCGCAACGAGCAGCCTGCGCATCGGGCGGGAGTCTAGGCTGCGCCCCGCCGAACGATGCGGGCGAGTCTGCGGCATCGCCTTTACTCTTTCTCGCTTGAACGGCCCTGGAGGTGGAGCGAGATCGCCGCGCGGCTGAGGTTGGGGGTGGCCGTGTTGGCGGCCGTGGTCGTCTGTGCGACCGCGGGCACGGCGCGCGCAGGCACGGCCTTGATCGTCACCGGTCACGGCTGGGGCCACGGCGTCGGGATGAGCCAGTGGGGTGCCTACGGCTACGCGCTCCACGGCTGGAAGTACCGGCGGATCCTCTCGCACTACTACCCGGGCACGAGGATGGGACGGGTCGGCGAGCTGCATGTGCGCGTCCTGCTCGCGCACGGGGCGAGCTCCGTCACGGTGGGCTGCGCCGCGCGGTTGCGCGTCACCGACGGCCGGCGTCTGACCCGGACGCTTCCGGCCGGGACCTACGGCGTCGGGTCGCGGCTCGTCTTCCCGGTGCGGCGGCATGGAGCAGGTTTCTCGTTCGGGCACTTCGCCTTGCTCGAGTGCGACCGCGCGCCGCTCACCTTCGACGGGCGCGAGTACCACGGGACGCTGGCCCTCCGCAGTCAGGGCGGAGGCGTGTCCGTCGTAAACGGCGTTCCGCTCGACACGTACCTCCGAGGTGTCGTTCCGTCCGAGTCGCCGTCGCACTGGCCCCTCGCCGCGCTGGAGGCACAGGCGGTCGCCGCCCGCTCCTACGCCGTCTCGGAGCTGCGGCCGAGCTCGTGGTACGACCTGGTGCCGACCACCGCCGACCAGGTCTACGCCGGCGTCTCGGCCGAAAAGCCGAGCTCCGACCACGCCGTGTACGCGACGCTCGGCCAGGTCCTCACCTGGGACGGCCAGGTCGCGCGGACGTACTACTCCTCGAGCTCCGGCGGTCGCACCGAAGCTGTGCAGGACGCGTGGCCCGGCACGGCGCCGATCCCGTACCTGCGCTCGGTACCGGATCCCTACGACACCTATTCGCCGCACCACGACTGGGGCCCCTATGAGCTCTCCGCCGGACGGCTTGCCTCGCGGCTCGGCCTCGCCGGCCCCGTGGAGTCGGTGCGGGTCGACCGGGACAACAGCTTCCGCGCCGAGTCGGCCGTTTTCCGGCTCGCCTCCGGCTCCCAGGTCAGCCGCAGCGCAGCCGCCGTCGCACGCTCGCTGCACCTCCTCTCGACGTGGTTCTCGATCGGTGAGCTGCAGCTCTCCGCGAGCAGCACCCATGTGCTCTACGGCAGCCGCGTCACGGTGGACGCGCGCGCCCCGGACGCCAAGGGAGCGCTGCTCCTGCAGCGGAGCCCCACCGGCGCCTGGCGAACCATCCGGAAGGTCACGCGTCCCGCACAGATCTCCCTCCAGCCGCGCGTGAGCACCGCGTTCCGCCTCGTGGTGCCCGGGACGAGCGGCACGTCGCTGTCGGTGGCGGTCGCGCCGCGGGTGCAGGTGCAGGCGCTGAGTCCGCGGGTGCTCGCCGGAGAAATCTCGCCGGCGCCGGACGCGTCCGTCGCGGTCTGGCGTCTCGTGCGCGGCCGGTGGCGCGTCGTCGCGCATCCGATCCTCGACTCGAGCGGGAAGTTCAGGACGCCGCTGCCGCTCAAGCCCGTCGACTACCGGGTCACCGTCGCGGCCGGGAAGCTGGCGGCCGCGCAGACGTCGCTCCACGTCACGCGTCGTCTGCTCCAGAGCTTGCGCGCTCAGTAACGCCGCCCGCTACCTCGCCGCCCACGTCCGCCGCGGCGGACTCGAGATCAAGCGCCTCTGGCGGCCGCGGTTCCAGTCCACGATCCGGGCCGCGACGTAGACTACGAACGAGATCGTGGTGATGAAGAAGCTCGTCGGCCAGGGCGTGTTCGGTGAGATGGAGCTCTGGGCGAGCGAAAGCAGGATCCCGCCCTCGGTCGAGACGAGCGCGATCGCGACGCTGAGCACTACGGCGAGCGCCGGTCGTCCCGTCAGGCGCTGGGCAGCCGCCGCCGGCGTGATCACGAGCGCGAGCACGAGCAGAACGCCCACGACCTGGATCGCCTCGGCGGCTGTCAGCGCGAGCAGCAGGAAGATCGCGACCGACATCGCGCGCAGAGGGACTCCGCGTGCCGCCGCGATCTCGGGGTCGACACTCGAGAAGAACAGCGGCCGGTAGAGCAGCCCGAGGCCCAACAGCACGATGGTCGCCACGATCACGAGGTTGCGGAGCTGCGTGTCGGAGACGCCGGTGATGCTGCCGAAGAGGAGGTTCGTCGCCTCGGTCGCGTAGCCCTGGTAGAGCGAGAGGAAGAGGACACCGAGACCCAGCCCGAACGCGAGTACGGCTCCGATCGCGCTGTCCCGCTCTCGCCCGCGCAGCGAGAGGAGCCCCAGGACGAGACCGGCCAGCAGCGAGCCGCCGAGGATCCCGAACACGGGGTTGATGCCGATCACGAGCGCTCCCGCGGCGCCGGGAAAGGCGAGCTCCGAGATCGCGTGCACCGCGAAGCTCATCGCACGCGCCACGACGAGGACGCCGATCGTGCCCGACACGACGGCGACCACGGCTCCGGCCCAGAGCTCCGTGTGGACGAAGTGCTGGTTGAGCAGCTGGACGAACATCAGTGGCCGTTCTCCACGTGGTGGACGTGCTGGTCGTCGGGCGTCCCCACCACGACGACGCGGTCGCGGACGCGCAGGACGTCGACCTCCGTGCCGTAGAGGCGCGTAAGCGTCTCGGAGGTCAACACCTCGTCTGGCGTCCCGATCGCCCAGGAGCCTGGAGCGAGATACAGCACGCGGTCCACGGTGTGCAACACCGGGTTGACGTCGTGGGTGACGAAGACGACCGGCGTGCCGGAGCTCTGCCGGCGCGCGTCGAGGAGATCGACGACGCCGCGCTGGTGCGCGAGGTCGAGGGAGAGCAGGGGCTCGTCGGCGAGGATGAGCACCGGGTCGGCGACGAGCGCTTGCGCCACGCGCAGCCTCTGCTGCTCGCCGCCCGAGAGTCGGCCGATCGGCGCGTCTGCGTACGCGGACGCCCCGACCTCGGCGAGCGAGGCGTCGACGCGCGCGCGATCCTCCGGCCGGAAGCGCCCGAAGCCCCAGCGGTGGCCGTCGAGGCCGAGGCGCACGAGGTCACGGCCGCGCAGGACGACGTCTCGGTCGAAGACGCGCTGCTGCGGCACGTAGCCGATGCGCCGGCAGCGCTCCTGGGGCGGGCAGCCCTCCACCGTGACGCTGCCGGCGCTCGGCTCGAGCAGCCCAAGCAGAATGCGGATCAGGGACGTCTTGCCCGTGCCGTTCGGGCCGAGGACGGCGAGGAGCTCTCCCGGTTCGAGCTTGAAGTCGAGCCCCTCGAACAGCGTGCGGTCGCCGAACCGAAGCGCGAGGTTTTCGACTGCGACGACGCTCATCTCGCGAGTGCGGCCGCCAGCGCGCGGGCCTGGCCGAGTTGCCACTGCTGAAACGTCAGGTGCGGCGGCAGAGTCTCGCTCACCGGGACGACCGGGATGCCGGCGCTCCGGGCTGCTGCCCGCAGTTGTGCCGTGATGGGGGAGACGGCCTGGTGGTTGTAGAGGAGGACACGGATGCGGTGCTTTGCAATGAGCTCGTCCATCGCAGCGACGGCCGAGGGAGACGGTTCGGTTCCCTCCTCGATGGGCCGCGTGAACGAGTCGGGCGCGAGGTTCCTCAGCCCGGCTGCCGTGACGAGATAGCCGGGGACCGGCTCGGTGTACGCGACCGGCGTGCCGTGGAAGCGGGTGCGGATTCGCGTCACCTCCTGCCGGAGGGGTTGCAGGGAGCTCTCGAAGCGCACGAGACCTTTTTGGTACGAGAGTCTGTGCTCCGGATCCTCGGCAATGAACGCGGTGGCGATCCCGCGGGCGATCGTGTTGAGCCGCGGCACGTCGTACCAGAGGTGCGGGTTGGCGGCGTTGCCGTGGACACCGAGGCGGTCGGCCATGGTCACCACGAGTCGGGTCCCCCCGTTCGGCGAGGCGTTCTCGAGCCTCGTCATGAAGGCGTCGTAGCCGAGCCCGTTCTGCAGCACGACCCGGGCCCGCGCCACGGCGAGGCCGCTGGAGGTGCCCGGCTCGAAGAGATGCGGGTCGGCGTTCGGGCTGGTGAGGAGCGAGGTGACCGTCACGTGGCGCCCGCCGATCTGGGCCGCGATGTTCCCGTAGACGTTTTCCGCCGCGACGACGTCGATCGGACCGCCCGCAGTCGGGGAGCTGCCGCAAGCCGAAAGGGCAGCTGCCAGCGCACCGAGAACGATAACGGTTCTCATTCCCACGCTCGCTAGAGTACTGGACGTGCCCGCGACGCGGCAACACCTCTCGGAGCTGCTCGAACGGCACGGTGTTCGGGCGACTCCGCGCCGGCTCGACGTGCTCGAGGAGCTCGCGCGGGAGCGCGACGACGCGACGGCGCAACAGCTGTGGGGCCGCCTGCGGGAGCGCGACTCCCGGGCGGGCCTCGCCACCGTCTACCGGACGCTCGCGCTGCTGAGCGACAAGGGCGTCGTCGACGTTCTCTCGCATCACGGCGGCGAGCAGTGCTACCGGCTCTGCGGCGACGAGCATCATCACCATCTGCTGTGCGAGCGCTGCCATCGCGTGGTCGAGGTTCAGGAGTGCGGCCTCGAGGAGTGGGTCGCGGCCGCGGCGAAGCAGCACGGCTTCGTCGCCACCGACCATCGCGTCGAGATCGTCGGCCTCTGCGCCGACTGCCGTTAGGGTCGTCCCGTGCGCATCGTGGCGTTGCTCACCGTGACTCTTGCGCTGGCGGGATGCGCAGTCGGCACGAAGACGGTGACGACGACGACCACCGTGGAGAAGCCGCAGCCGAGCGCCGCGCCCGGGCCGCAGAGCGCCACCTACTTCGGCCAGCCGGTCTCGGTCGGCAAGGTCGACGCGAGTCGGTACCTGCTCGTGCTCAAGCCCCAGTCGTACCTCGTCGGGATCACGGCGAACACCGCGTTCGCGCAGCAGCAGGGGAAGCAGTGCGCGCCGCTTTCGTGCCCGGGTGTGGAGGACGACCGGCTCGTCGTCCCGGCGGGGAGCCAGAACGCTCACCTTCGTCCTGCCGGCGAAGACGATGGGCACGGTGCTGACCATCAGCGGCGGGAAGACGGACACGACTCGAGTGTCGGCGGCGCAACTCGCTGCGCTCTTCGCCGGTGCGAAGACGCCGCACCTGGTCGAGCCGCTCGTCTCGGGGCTGTGGCTCGCGGTCGAGGTCGACAAGGTGACGTCCTTCGCGCAGCAGTTCCAGCCCTAGCTCGCCCGAACCTCGGGCTCAGGGTGAGGTCGTCGTCACCTTCGTCGTCCCGGCCTGGTCGGTGGCCGTCAGCGTGAACCGACCTGAGAGTCGCAACCCCTTGGCCCGGGCGAACGCCTTCGCGGAGACCCTGGCGGTCAGCGAGAGTGTCTGGTTCTGTTGCGCGGAGGCGTGGAGGGTCGCAACCGTGAACCGGCGCTGGTGCTTCCCGACCCTGCGGATGACCGTTCCGGTGATCGCCACGGTCGCCGCCTCGGCGCAGCCGACGCGGAGTGCCGTAGTGCCGAACTTGTGCCCGCCTCGCGGCGGCCGCGGCTTGCCGGCGCTGAACGTGCACGAGGGCAGTGGTCCGGGGTTGGCCGCGTACGCTTCCTGACCGTTGCCGTCGACGGCGACACAGCGGGTGCCGACACACGCGAGGGAGCCGAGGGCTGCCGCTCCGGCTATCGACTGGATGCTCCAGTTGCTTCCACTCGTCGGATCGCCCTCGGCGACGGACGTACGCCCGAACGCGATGCAGAGCTTCGTGGACACGCAGGCGATTCCGGTGACCCCTTGCATCCCGATCGGCACCGGGAGGGCGCCGGTAGGCCGGGGGAAGCTCGGGTCGAACGACAGCGCGTAGTTGCCCTGGTCGACAGCCGTGCACTGGTTCGCCGCCGGGCACGCGATCCCGACGAGTCCGTGGAATCCGTCGACCGGCATCGGGCTCTGCGCGGTCGGCTTCTCCGGATCGAAGGCGAACGCCTTTCCCTGGATGTCGACCGCCACGCACCCCGTCGTTGTCGGGCACGAAAGGCCGGTGAGCACCGCGGACTGATTGATCCGGACCGATTTCGCGTTACCCGGCGAGGACGGGTTGAAGGTGAACTCGTTCGCGCCGGCGTCGACTGCCGTGCACTGCGTCGCGGCTGGACACGCGACACCGATCAGTGACGCAGCGCGGTCGATGCTCGTGGGCGATGGAGTGCCCGGCGCTGTGGGGTCGAACACGACGACGCTCCCGCCGGAGTCGACCACGACGCAGATGCGGACCGTCGGGCACGCGATGCCGGTGGGGGAGCTCGCGGCGTCGATGCTCCTGACCGTGGCGTGGTCGGGGGACGCGGGATCGAACGTCACCTCCTGCCCGCTGCCGTCGACTGCGGTGCACTGGGTCGTCGCGGCGCAGGCGACCGCGGTGAGCTCGCCGGTGTCGTCGATCGTCGTCGGCGTCGGCGCCCCGGGCGACGTCGGATCGAAGGTCGCTTCGTCGCCAAGGCCGACCGCAGTGCACCGGCTCGCCGCGGAACACGCCACGGCGAGAAAGGCCGTGCCCACGGTGACCGGAGTCGGCGTCGCGGGCGCCGTGGGATCGAACGTCACCTCTTCGCCGACGAGATCCACGGCCGTGCATTGCTGGCTGGTCGGACAGGCGAGTCCGCTCTCCCCGCCGGCGCCTGCACCGGGGGCGATCGGGACTTCGGTGGAGGTCTGCGCCGCTGCTGGATCGAACGTCACCTCATAGCCGCCACCGCCGAGGTCGCCACCCGCCACGGTGCACTGGTCCGCCGCCGGGCACGCGATCGCCGCACCGGCAAAGAGGTTGTTGCCGGTGAGCGAGACCGGCGTGGGTGTCCCGGGAGCAGTCGGGTCGAAGGTGACCTCCTGCGTTGTGCCGTCCGCGCCGGGGCCCGCTGACGAGCATTCGTTGACCGTCGGGCACGCGATCAGAAATCCGGCGCTCACGTTGACGGCGCTGGGCGTTCCCGGCGCCGTCGGATCGAACGTCAACTCGCGACCGAGCGAGTCGACCGCCGTGCACTGATTCGTCGCAGGGCAGGACACGCCGCTCAGCGAAGCGTTGCCGTCGATGGCCACCGCCGTGCTCGAGCGCGGGGAGGACGGGTCGAAGGTGATCTCCCGCCCGCGGTCGTCCACGGCCGTGCACTGGCCGGTGCTGGGGCACGCGACGTCCTCGAGCGCCTGACCGTCGATCGTGACCGGCGCCGCCCCTGAGGGAGACGCCGGATCGAACGTGACCACCTGTCCTGTGTCGTCGACCGCAGTGCATTGAGACTGGGACGGGCACGCGACAGCCTTGAGCTCGCGGGTCTCGTTCGGCTGGTGGTGGTCCACGACGGCGGGCGGAGACCACGAGAATGCGCCGCCCGCGGACGCACTAGGGAGCACGAAGAGCGCCGACAGAGCCACGCTGGCCGCCGCGAGGGTCAGCAGTCTCTGCACGCCGTGTTGCTAACAGACCGCCGGCACGAGGTCAATCCCGCCAGCTTGCCGGGCGCTTCTCGAGAAACGCGCGCAGACCCTCCTGCCCCTCCTCGCTCGTGCGCCGCTCGGCGATCCAGCGTGCCGTCTCAGGCCCGTCGGGACGCTCGCGCACGAGCCGCTTCGCCCAGCGGGCCGCCTGCGGGCCGGCCGAGAGGAGCTCACCGACGACCCGCTCGACCGCCGCGTCGAGATCGTCCGCGACCTCGTGCACGAGCCCGATCCGGAGCGCGGTCTCGGCGTCGAAGCGCTCGCCGGTCACGAAGTAGCGGCGCGCTGCTCCGGGACCGATCCGGGTGAGCGCGAAGGGGGAGATGACGGCCGGGATGATCCCGAGCTTCACCTCCGAGAAGGCGAACACTGCGTCGGGCGCGGCGACGGCGATGTCGGCGGCTGCGACGAGACCGGCTCCGCCGCCGAGCGCATACCCCTGCACACGCGCGACGACCGGCACGGGGCAGCCGTCGATCGCCTCGAGCATCGCGCGCAGCGCGTTCGCGTCGGCGACGTTCTCGTCGTACGAGAGGTCGACGGAGGAGCGCATCCAGTCGACGTCGGCGCCCGCGGAGAAGCTCGGCCCGTCGCCGGCGAGGACGACCGCGCGGGCACGACCGACGCCGACGAACGCCTCCGCCAGCTCGGCGATCAGCGCCGCGTCGAAGGCGTTGCGCCGGTCGGGGCGGGTGAAGGTGATCCGCAGGACGTCGCCGTCCCGCTCGGTGCGCAGGTTCGAGGGCACGAGGCGAGAGCTTAGAGTCCCGCCATGCTCCGGGGAGCGCTCGCCGCCGCCGTCACGCCGCTCCGAGACGGGCGGCTCGATGCCGACGCGGTCGGGCCCTACGCGGACTTTCTCGTCGGGCACGGCGTCGACGGGCTGCTCGCGTTGGGGACGACCGGCGAGGGAGTGATGTTTCCGCGCGCGCACCGCAGGGAGATCGCGCAGTCGTTCCTCGAGGCGGCGGCCGGGAGGATCCAGGTCGCCGTCCATGCAGGCGCCCAGACGACGCACGACACCGTGGCGCTCGCGGAGCACGCGGCCGTGGCCGGCGCGGATGCCGTCGCCGTCATCGCGCCGCCGTACTTCGCTCTCGACGAGCAGGAGCTGCTCGCGCACTTCGTCGCGGCCGCGGCAGCCTGCGCGCCGCTCCCGTTCTACCTCTACGAGTTCGAGGCGCGCAGCGGGTACGCAATCCCGCTGCCTGTGATCGAGCGGCTGCGCGAACGCGCTCCGAACCTCGCCGGGATGAAGGTCTCGGACAACCCGTGGGAGCGGCTCGAGCCGTATCTCATCGAGGGTCTCGACGTCTTCGTCGGCGCCGAGTCGCTGCTCGAGCGCGGGCTCGCCGCCGGAGCTGCCGGCGCGGTCTCCGGCCTCGCCTCGAGCTTCCCGGACGCCGTCGTCCCGCTCGTGCGCGAGCCGACGCCCGCAGCGGGCGAGAGAGCGGCCGCGCTGCGGGCCGAGTTGCAGCGCTTCCCCTTCCACGCCGCGTCGAAGACGGTGCTCGGCCTGCGCGGCGTTCCCGTCGCACCCGAGGTTTGCGCGCCGCTGCGCGGACTCACCGACGTCGAGCGGGCCGGCGTCGAGCGGATCGTCGCGGCCTGGCAGCAATGAGCGCGCTCCGCAGCCTGATCCTCGCGGCCGCGGACAGCCCGCGCCTGCAGCGCTTCGTGCAGCGGTACGGCTTCCAGCTGGGGGCGGCCCGTTTCGTCGCCGGCGAGAGCCTCGACGCGGCCGTCCGGGTGCTGCGACGGCTGAACGAACAGGGGCTCCTCACGAACACGACGCTCCTCGGCGAGGGAGTGCGCGACGAGGCCGAGACGCGCGGCGTCGTCGACGCCTACAAGGGGGTGCTCGACCGCATCCACACCGAGGGCCTGCTGACGAACGTCGCGCTCAAGCTCACGCATCTCGGCCTCTCGATCGACGAGGGCCTCGCGCGGCGCAACGTCGCCGAGCTCGTCGAGCACGCGGCGAGCGTCGGCAACTTCGTCCGCATCGACATGGAGGAGTCGCGCCACGTCGACGCCACGCTCCGCATCTACCGCACCCTTCGCGACGGCGGCCACGAGAACGTCGGCGCCGTCCTACAGTCGTGCCTCTACCGCAGCGAGGACGACCTCTCCGCGCTCCTGCCGCTCGCCCCGAACCTGCGCCTCGTCAAGGGCGCCTACCTCGAGCCGGCGGACGTCGCGTATCCGGAGAAGCGCGACGTCGACGCCGCCTACGTCAGCCTGATGGAAACGTCTCTCGGCGGCGAGGGCTTCACGGCGATCGCGACCCACGACGAGACGCTGATCGAGCACGCGATCTCGTTCGCGGAGGAGCATGGCATTGCGAAGGAGCGCTTCCAGTTCCAGCTGCTCTACGGCGTCAGGCCGCGTCTGCAGCTCGAGCTCGTGCAGCGCGGCTTCGCGGTGCTCGTCGCCGCGCCATACGGGCCGGAGTGGTACCGCTATCTCATGCGGCGGCTCGCTGAACGGCCGGCCAATCTCCTCTTCTTCCTGCGAAATCTCGTTCGCGGTTGAGCTCGAGCGTCAGCACGACCGCGAGGGCGACGAGCGCGAGATCCCGCACGAGCAGGTACCACGACCACGGCGAGGCGTAGTCGAGCGCGAGCGACCAGTAGTGCGTCGGGAACCAGGTCTGCGTCAGACCGAGTGCTAGGGCGGCCAGGCAGCCGACCACGACGCCCGACGCTCCGCCGATCAGCGCCACGATCGGGACCAGCCAGATCAGGTACTGCGGCGAGAGCACCTTGTCGAACGCGACGAGCGCACAGAGCGTCGCGGCGGCCCCGACGAGCGCGTCTTCCGTCCGGGGACGGCGAAGCCGCGCGAACACGATCCAGATCGCAACCACGGTGGTGAGCTCCAGCACGGTCGAGAGGTCGGCGGCGAGCCCTGCGCCGCGGCCTTTGAGCGCCTGCGCGCCGTGCGTCGACACGGTGGTGAAGGGACGGAGGCCGAAGTGGTGCGCCACCATGAGCACCGCCGCGCCGAGGCTCTCGACCTGGAGCGGCCGGTCGAGCTGATCGGCGAACATCGCGCGCAAGCCGCTCGGAGCGAGGATGGCGAAGGGCACGAAACACGCGGCCGCGACCAGGACGAAAGCTGCGACCGCGGCCAGCGCGCTGCCGCTCCCCCGGCGTCGCCAGAGGAACACGAACGCGATCGGCAGCAGGGCGGCGGGCCAGAGCTTCGCGGCGAAGCCGAGGCCGAGCAGCGCGCCGGTCACGAGCGGTCGCTCCTGGACCAGGGCTGCGAGCGCGCCGACGGCGAGGAGCGTCGGCCAGAGATCGAACCGGGTGTCGAAGAGCGAGCCCAGGAGGATCGGCGAGATCCCGATCAGCAGCAGGGCGGCCCACGTTCGAGCAGGGCCGGCATCGAGGTCTCGCAGCGCCGTCGCCACGAGCGCGATGCAGCCGGCGCCGCACACGCCCATCAGGACCGCGAACGAGGTCGCGTAGCTCCAGCTCATGTAGGCGGGGACGAGGAACGTCGGCAGCGACGCCGGCGGATATTCGAACGTGAAGTCGCGATAGGGGACGGCGCCGCCGCGCACGAGGGTCGCGTAGTGCTGGTACAGCGGCACGTCGGAGAGAGAGCCTTGCTCGAGCCAGCGCTGCAGCGCGTAGAATGAGAGCCCGAACAGGACGGCGGCGACGGCGACCGCAGCCCAGTTCGTTCCCCTGCGTCTCACTCGACGTCGAATTCGTCGGCGATCGCCGGCTCGTCGCCGATCAGCTCCGGCACGTCACCGAGATCCGGAAGCGCGTCGCCGAAGGAGATGACCCCGAAACGATCCTGTACCTGGTTCGCGATCCAGACGTCGCCCTCCGGCAGCGTCGGCAGGTGCTCGCGCAGCTCCTCGAGCGTCGTCTTCGACTCGAACAGGTTCCAGATCAGGATCCGCGCCACCATCGCTACATCCGGAAGACGCCGAAGGTCGTGTCCGGGATCGGCGCGTTGCGCGCCGCCGCGAGCCCGAGCGCGAGCACGCGGCGCGTGTCGAGCGGATCGATGATCCCGTCGTCCCACAGGCGGGCGGTCGAGTAGTACGGATTCCCCTCGTCCTCGTACTTCGCGCGGATCTCGTCCTGGTCGACGTCGCCGACCATCGAGAGCACCGTCGCCGCCTGCTCGCCGCCCATGACGGAAATGCGGGCGTTCGGCCACATCCACAGCTGCCGCGGCTCGTAGGCGCGGCCGCACATTGCGTAGTTGCCCGCGCCGAACGAGCCTCCCGTCACGACCGTGAACTTCGGCACCTGCGCGTTTGCCACGGCCATCACGAGCTTCGCGCCGTCGCGCGCGATCCCGCCGGCCTCGTACTCGGTGCCGACCATGAAGCCCGTGATGTTCTGGAGGAAGACGAGCGGGATCCGCCGCTTGCAGCAGAGCTCGATGAAGTGCGCGCCCTTCTGCGCCGACTCGGCGAAGAGCACGCCGTTGTTCGCGAGGATCCCGACATGGAATCCCTCGATCCGCGCGAAGCCGGTCACGAGCGTCTCGCCGTAGAGCTGCTTGAACTCCTGGAAGCGTGAGCCGTCGACGATGCGCGCGATCAGCTCGCGCGGGTCGACCTGGTGGCGGAAGTCCTCCGGGACGAGGCCGTAGAGCTCGGAGGGGTCGAGCTCCGGCGGCTCGGGCGTTCTTACGTCCCAGGTCGCGTCCGGCTGCGGCGCGTCGAGGTTCCGCACGATGCCGCGCGCGATGGCAAGCGCGTGCTCGTCGGAGACCGCGTAGTGGTCGGCGACGCCGGAGCGGCGCGTGTGGACGTCGGCGCCCCCGAGCTCCTCGGCCGTCACCTCCTGCCCGGTCGCGGCCTTCACGAGCGGCGGCCCGCCGATGAAGATCGTCCCGGTGCCGCGCACGATCACCGTCTCGTCCGACATCGCGGGCACGTAGGCGCCTCCGGCGGTGCAGGAGCCCATCACGACCGCGATCTGCGGGATTCCCTGCGCGGACATCTGCGCCTGGTTGAAGAAGATCCGGCCGAAGTGCTCGCGGTCGGGGAACACCTCTGCCTGGAGCGGGAGGAATGCGCCGCCCGAGTCGACGAGGTAGAGGCACGGGAGCCGGTTCTGCTTCGCCACCTCCTGCGCGCGCAGGTGCTTCTTCACCGTGAGCGGGAAGTACGAGCCGCCCTTGACGGTCGCGTCGTTCGCGAGGATCACGCATTCGCGTCCCTCGACGACGCCGATGCCCGTGACGATCCCCGCGCTCGGCGCGCCGTCGTCGTACAGATCCACCGCGGCGAGCGCGTTCAGCTCGAGGAAGGCGGCGCCGGGGTCGACGAGCCGGTCGATCCGCTCCCGCGCCGGCAGCTTGCCGCGGGAGCGGTGGCGCTCGGTCGCCTTCTCGCCGCCGCCGCGCGCGACCTGCGCCGTTCGGTCGCGCAGCTCGGCGACCAGCTCCTCCATCCGCTCGCGCCGGCGCGCGAACTCCTCGGCGTCGCGGTCGAGCTGGGAGCTGAGGACGGCCACGCCGGGAGCCTAGACGGCGGCGCGGCCGCTATTGACAACCTCGCCCCGGGTCGGGGAGAGTCGCGCGAGCGGGGTCCACGTGATTCAGGGGAGGATCGATGGACGGCGAGGCGACAGGCGCGGTCGATGTCGGTACGAGCGAGGATGCGCGGCTCGAGAGCCTGGGCTACAAGCCACAGCTCAAACGCGTGCTCCCGTTCTTCTCGAACTTCGCGGTGGGATTCACGTACCTGTCGCCGATGGTCGGGATCTACTCGCTCTTCGTCTTCGGCCTCGGGATCGCCGGGCCGGCGTACATCTGGCTGACCTTCATCCCCCTGATCGGGATGCTGTTCGTGGCTCTCGTCTTCGGTGAGCTCGCGAGCCACTATCCCGTGGCCGGGGCGCTCTTCCAGTACAGCAAGTTCTCGGTCGGGCCGCGATTCGGCTGGTTCGTGGGCTGGTTCTACGGCTTCGCGCTGCTCATCACCGTTGCCGCTGTCGACACAGGGGTGGTCTCGTACGTCACGGCGCTGCTCCACAACTGGTTCGGCGACTCCTGGCTCGGGAGCCTCGACCCGACAGGCCACGGGACGATCCTCGTGCTCACGCTGATCCTGCTCGCGATCCAGTCGACCGTGAACATCACCGGCGCCCGGATCATGGCCGACGTCGCGAAGTTCGGTGTCTATGTCGAGATTGTCGGCACGCTCGGGATCGCGATCATCCTCGGGATCCACGGCTTCCACCACGGCCTCGGCTTCCTCTTCTCGACCCAGGGCGCGCAGCATGCAGCGACCAATGCGTACGGCTTCAACTTCCACGGCAGCTGGCTCGCGGCGGCGCTTGTCGCGGTGCTCGCCCCGGTCTACATCTTCTACGGCTTCGAGTCCTGCGGCGACATCGCCGAGGAGACGAAGGACGCCGGCCGCCAGATCCCGAGAGCGATGCGCCACGCGCTGATCTGGGGCGGGATCGCCTCGTTCATCCTCACCGCCGGCCTCCTGCTCGCCACGGCCAAGCACGATCCGGTCGGCACCACCGTGTCCGGCGGGATCCCCGGGATCCTCGCCCAGCTGCCGAGTTGGCTGCAGGACTTCCTGCTCCTCGTGATCATCTTCGCGTTCTTCTCGTGCGGCTCGTCGATCCAGGGAGCGGGGAGCCGGCTCGCCTTCTCCTACGCGCGTGACGGTGCGCTGCCTGCATCCGGCTGGATCTCGCGCGTCAACCAGCGCTTCAAGACTCCGGTCAACGCGCTGTTGATGGGAGCGGTGATCACCCTGCTGTTCGCGCTGCTCGTGTACATCAACCCGGGCAGCAACTACCACATCTGGTTCGTGACCTACCCGGCGCACGTGAACGCTCTCGTCGCCCTCGTCTCGTTCGGGGTCAGCGGGATCTACCTGTCGTTCCTGCTGACGGTGATCGGCGCGATCATCGCGAGGGCCCGCGGCTGGCAGCCGGAGGGCGCGTTCAAGCTCGGGAAGTGGGCGTGGCCGGTGTTGATCATCGCCGGCGGCTATCTCGCGGCGATGTTCGTGAACGTGGTCTATCCCTCGGGGCTCACGAGCGCCCGGGCGTTCTTCAACATCGACTGGATCACGCTCTTCATCATCTTCATCATCGCCGTCGTCGGCGGCCTGTATCTGCTGATCGCCAGGCCCGACCGCAACATTGAGCGGCACCTGGAGGGCGCAGCGGAGCAGCCCGACGCGCCTCCTGTCACCACGGCTTGACCTGAACCGGCGGGGCGTCGCCGTCGGCGGCGCCCCGTACATTTGTTCGTGTGATCGTCGCGCATCTGGACCTCGACGCCTTCTACGCGGCCGTCGAGGAGCTCGAGAACCCGGAGCTTCGCGCCCAGCCGCTCGTCGTGGGCGGCGACCCGCGCGGGCGCGGCGTCGTCGCGACCGCCAACTACGTTGCCCGCGGCTTCGGCATCCATTCGGCGATGAGCGCGGCTGAAGCGCTCCGGCGCTGCCCGCAGGCCGTCTTCGTCCGGCCGCGGCACGCGCTGTATCGCGAGCACTCGCGGGAGGTCTGGGAGACGGTGCGCGGCATCGTCCCGACGGTCGAGCAGACCGGGATCGACGAGGGGTATCTCGCCGTCGGAGAAGTGGCGGACGACTTCCTCGCGGCGCGCGTCGTAGCCGAGGCGGTGCAGACGGCAGTGCGGGCGGCGACGAGTCTCACGTGCTCGCTCGGCGTCGCGCCGTGCAAGGTCGTCGCCAAGGTCGCGAGCGATGTGCGCAAGCCGGGCGGGCTCGTCGTCGTCCCGTCCGGGCGGGAGGCCGCCTTTCTCGCACCACTCGCGGTGCGCCGGCTGCCCGGTGTGGGGCCGAAGGCCGAGGAGCGGCTGCGGAGTGCCGGCATCGAGACGGTCGGCGATCTCGCCGCGCTCACCGACGAGGACCTCCGTCGCCTGCTCCCCGGCAGCGTCGGCGCGATGCTCCGCGACCGGGCGCGCGGCGTCGACCCGCGCGAGCTCGAGCTCGGCACCGAGCGGATCTCGATCAGCGTCGAGAACACGTTCGAGCGGGACATCTCCGATCGCGAGCGGCTTCACGACGAGCTGCGCGGGATGGCCGTCGAGGTGGCGGAGGCGTTGCAAGGTCGCGGCCAGGTCGCACGGACGGTGACGACGAAGCTCCGCTACGCCGACTTCTCGATCCGCAGCCGCTCGACGTCGCTCGACGCCGGGATCGACGCGCCGGAGACGATCGGCGACCTCGCCTGCCGGCAGCTCGACCGTGGCCTCCGCGATCGTCCGGGCGCGCTGCGCCTCGTCGGCGTCGGGGTCTCCGGCCTCGCCGACTTCCGTCAGCTGGCGCTGGACGCGGTCTAGCATCGCCACCGTGGAGGGTTATCCGTTCGTGCACGAGGAAGCCGCGCGCTTCAGCGACCTCGACGGGATGGGTCACGTCAACAACGCCGTCTTCCTGACCTACCTCGAGCAGGCGCGGTTGGCGTGGTTCGGTCAGCTCGCCGACGACGAGCCGATGCCCTTGACCGACATCATCCTTGCGCGCACCGAGATCGACTTCCGCTCACCGCTCGTGTTCGGCGAGACGGTCGCGATCGGCGTCCGGCCCTCGCGGCTCGGGACGAAGAGCTTCGAGCTCGAGTACGAGCTGCGGGCCTGCGAGCGCCTCGTCGCGGAGGCGAAGAGCGTCATCGTCGGCTACGACTACGACGCGGGACGCAGCACCCAGGTACCGGAGCGCTGGCGGGAGAGGATCGAGTCCGCGGCGACGAGCGCCGCGTCGTCAAGCAGCAACTGACGCTCGCCTCCCCCTCGGTGCGCTACGCGGGTCGTTGCTCGACAAGGAAGACGAGCGTCTCCGGGAGAACGCCGTCGTGCGACATCGCGTCTGCCGCCCCCTGCGTCTGCATGTAGCTCAGCACTGCATCCATGTCAGCGATGTCCATCAGAACCGCAACCTTCGTTGCGTCATCGGGACTCACGAACGTCCGGATGTTGGTCACACCTAGCGGCCCGAACACTTCCTCGCGTTTCGGCGAGGCAAGCCAATGCTCGGTGTCTTTGACGTCGTGGTGCGCGATCACTGTGGGCATGCCGTCTCCTCTCGTCCGCCGGTGCCGCGAGTAGCGGCACCTTAGGGCGCGAGCATACGCGCGTCGGGAGGCTGAGTGCGCTGCGTTCGGGGGGTCGGGTGCCCGTCTCTGGCGATCTCGGTGCGAGCCGTGTTTTCGATGATTGACGAGCCGCGGGGGCGTCTACATTCGGCGGCTGTTGGGTGGCTCAGGCGGTTAGCAGTACGGTCGAGAGCCGCCCGGATGCATCCACGTCACCAGCGAAGAGGCTCTGCCGCACGAACGTCGACCTCGCCGTCCTGGTCGACCGAGAGCACGAATCGCTGCTCCGGCGAGCCACGCGCGATCCAACGGCGCAAGAAATACAACCGATTGCGATGCACAATCACGGCTTGGTTACCGCTTCGTGTCTCGACGCGGAAGCCTTGCGCAGTCCGTCGTGCGATGTACGCATCGAGTGAGGCCGAACGCGCTTCGGCCGCCCGGGTACTCATCACCCGGACGCCTGGTCGAGCCATGACTCGACCTCGTCCAGGCTCATGTTGTCGCGATCGTCGACACGCTTGCGTGCGCTGTCGACTAGGGCGTAGCCAGCGTCCGACTGGCGGAGCTGAAGCCCGCGAGTGCGAGCGCGCCGCTGCAGGCTGCTCCGTTGCAGCTTCTCCACCTTCGCCTCGTTGGCGCCGCTGAAGTCCTCCTCAGTCGATCGACTGCCAGGCGGCGCAACGAGCCGTTCATGTCCGCGGGGGATTCCGCCGTCGTAACGCCCCGGCGAGCTCACTGAACCCACTCGGCGTCCGGTGCCCCGCCTTGCCCTTCGGCACCTGGCTCGGCGCTGCCGCTATCGGTTGCAGGTGCATCGCCTCCAGCTCGGCGAGCGGCAGCTTCGGCCTTCTTCGCCTGCTTGCGTTCGCGGCGCTCTCTCTGCGCACGCTCGCGATCGCGCTTCGCGTGGGTCTGCCCTTTCGTCGCCAACGTCCGCTCCCTTCTCTCGGTCGAGCTGTAGCGCCGATCGGCGGCGCAGACTGACCACTTCGAAACTAGACGGACGCCAGCGCGGCGACGTTCGTCGCCTGCGGCCCCTTCTGGCCCTGCCCGACCTCGAACTGCACCTTCGCGTTCTCAGCGAGCGTCTTGAAGCCCTCGCCGACAATCGCGCTGTGATGGACGAACAGATCCTCACCGCCGTCGTCAGGAGTAATAAACCCATACCCCTTATCGGCGCTGAACCACTTCACGGTTCCGGTTGCCATAGATGAAACACCTCCTCTGCTACTGCAGGAACGGGCAGAGGAAGCGCACAACGCGCAGCCGGTACTCGCTCAGCTAGTACATCGAGCCTAGCAGCAAGAGCGCCCGCATTTCCGGAATGACCCCTGAGGGCGGGCGGGGTCGGGGGCACGCATAGTGTGAGCTGAAACCTACGTTCGGGAAGGAATTAGACCCGTGAAGGCCGTCGCCCTTACCGCATTCGATACACCGCCCGCCCTAGTGGACCTGCCGGCACCCACACCCGCGCCCAACGAGGTCCTCGTGCGCGTCCACGCGTCCTCCGTCAACCCAGTCGACAACGGGATCGCCGCCGGAATGCTCAAGCAGATGGGCGTCGACTACGACCTCCCGGTCATCCTCGGCCGTGACTACGCCGGTGTCGTCGAGCAGGTCGGAGACGACGTGAGGAACTACGAGGTGGGCGACAACGTCTTCGGCTTCCTGCTCCACGCGAACCCGACCGTCCGCGAAGGAAGCTGGGCAGAGCTCGTCACCGTCCCCGAAGACACCACGATCGCTCATCTGCCCGACTCCATCGACCTCGGCACGGCTGGTGCTGCTCCGCTCGCGGGCATCGCCGCCATGCTCTCCGTTGACGCGCTCCAGCTCTCCAGCGGCAACAGCGTGCTGATCGTCGGCGCAACCGGTGGCGTCGGCAGCATCGCAGCGCAGCTCGCCTCACGCGCCGGCGCTACCGTCATCGCCCCGGCCCGCCCCGAAGACGAGGCTTATCTCCGCGACCTTGGCGTCCGCGAACTGCTCCCCCGCGACACCGACCTCGCCGACGCCGCCCAGGAGAACCATCCCGACGGCTTCGACGCCGTCCTCGACCGCGTGAACTATGCCCCCGGCGTTCCCGCAGGGCAAGCTCGCGATCCACGTCGCTTGACGCGACGCACTCAAGGAGGGGGCACTGGGCTGGCCCAGTGTTCCGGAATGACGCCTGAGCGGATAGGTTCCCGCGGTGCTGGTCGACTCGCTGGGGGACGCTCAACTCGGTGGATCGGGAGACGATTTCGTCATGGTGCAGTGGAAGGCCGAAGTCGGCGACCACTGGATCGCTCCGCTACACGTCCACTACGAGGACGACGAGGCGTGGTACGTGCTCCAAGGGAGGCTCGGGTTCCGGCTCGGCAACGCGGAGCTAAAGGCAGGGCCAGGATCAGCGGTTCTGGCACGACGGGGCACGCCACACACCTATCGGAACGCTGGCGATGAAGAGGCGGAGTACCTGCTGGTGATGACGCCCAGGATCGCGACGCTGATCGAGGCGATCCATGAGCCGGGTGCAGATGTTCCGACGTTGTTCCGTGCTCACGCGTCCGAGCTTCTGGCGTAAGAGCCTCGCCTGCGCCAGCGTCCTCTCGCCCGAGGAAGTCAGCAGGGGCGGAGGGACTCGAACCCCCGACCTACGGTTTTGGAGACCGCCGCTCTACCAACTGAGCTACGCCCCTGTGCTGCCACCGAGTGTAGCCGGGGCGTTTTCGCGGAGCAGTACGCTCGCAGCGTGCGTAGTCTCGACGGAGCACGCCCAGGAGCGGAGGCACCGGCTTAGCCGGTGTCGGAGCGGGAAACGTGCAGCGGCACGCGCTCGGAATCCTCTTCGCGGTGCTCGCGGCGGCGCTGGGCGCCGTCGCGATCTTCGCGTTGGCGAATGGAGACGAACCACGCCGCCTCGTCGTCGGCGTCGCCGCCCTCGCCGTCGCGGCCTGGCTCGCGACGCTCTCCGTGAGCGCTTTTCGCAGCCGCAGGCGTTGACAGACTGAGGAGTCCGCCGGAGAACGCCGTATTCTCTCGGTCGTGACGCGGGCCGATGAAACGCAGCAGCTCTGGCTCGACTACCGGCGGACCGGCGACCAGAGGATCCGGGACCGCCTCATCCTCACGTACGCGCCGCTCGTGAAGTACGTCGCCGGCCGGCTCGGCTCCGGGCTTCCCGCCCATGTCGACGAGGGCGACCTCGTCTCGTACGGGCTCCTCGGCCTGATCGGCGCGATCGAGCGTTACGACCCGGCGCGCGACGTCAAGTTCGAGACGTACGCGATGGCCCGGATCAAGGGCCAGATCATCGACGAGCTGCGCTCCATGGACTGGGTGCCGCGCTCCGTCCGCGCCCGCGCCCGACACATCGAGCGGGCGATCGGCGAGCTCGAGGCCCGCCTGGGTCGCGCTCCGACCGACGAGGAGATCGCGAAGAAGCTCGGGATCAGCGAGGAGGAGCTCGAGGAGAGCCTCGGCGAGATCGCCCGCTCCTCGATCGCCGCCCTCGACGAGCTCTGGACCGTCTCGGGAACCGGCGGCGGCGGCGACCAGGTGGCGCTCATCGACACGATCGAGGACGAGAGCGCTCCCGACCCGCAGGGCACGCTCTCGGTCACGGAGCAGAAGGAGGCGCTCGCCGACGCGATTGCCCGGCTTCCCGAGCGCGAAAAGCTCGTCGTCACGCTCTACTACTACGAGGAGCTGACCCTGCGCGAGATCGGCGAGGTGCTCGGTGTCACCGAGTCGCGGGTCTCGCAGCTTCACACGAAGGCGATCCTCCGGCTCAAGGCGCACATCGCCTCGGCCGGCGCGCCGGCGGCACTGAAGTAGCGGGCATCCGCCGCGAAACGCGGCGATACGATGCGGGCTCGAAACGACCGAGGAGGACACGTCCCCGATGCCTGCCACCGAGCCCACGAAGATCCGCAACATCGCCGTCGCCGGACACCGCGGGGTCGGGAAGACGTCGCTCGTCGAGGCGCTGCTCCACGAGTCCGGGAAGACGAACCGGCTCGGAAGCGTCGAGCAGGGGACGACGGTCTCGGACTGGGACGAGCACGAGCAACGGCGGGCGATGTCCCTCTCGGGCTCGCTCTGCCACCTCGAGTGGAAAGAACGCAAGATCAACCTCGTCGACACGCCCGGCGAGGCGGGCTTCCAGGCCGACACGTACGCGGCGCTGCGCGTCGTCGAGGGGGCCGTCGTCGTCCTCAGCGGCGTCATGGGGGTCGAGGTCAACACCTCGCGCGTCTGGCAGCGCGCCGAGCAGCAAGAGCTCTCGCGCGTCGCTCTTCGTCAACATGCTCGACCGCGAGCGGGCGGACTTCTTCCGGGTGCTCGAAGCGGCGCGGCAGCAGCTCTCCGACCGCTGCGTTGCGATCCAGCTCCCGATCGGCAGCGAGCACGAGCTCACGGGGATCGTCGACCTCCTCCACATGTGCGCCTACCTGGATCCCGCCGGCGGGCGCGAGGGCGGCCCGCAGCCGATTCCCGACTCGATGGCCGACCTCGTGCAGGAGCACCGCGAGAAGCTCCTCGACGCGGTCGTCGAGACCGACGAGGAGCTGATGGGCCGCTACCTCGAAGGAGAGGAGCTCGACGAGCATGCGGTCGCGGACGCGCTCAAGCAGGCGGTGACGCGCGACGAGCTCTACCCGGTCGCGTGCGGTGTGGCGACGAAGAACCTCGGCACGACGGCGCTCCTCGACCTCCTCGTCGAGGGCGTTCCGTCGCCGGCGAAGAAGGGGACGACGATCGAGTTCGGCGACGCGAAGCAGGCCGTGTTCATCTTCAAGACGATCGCCGACCCGTTCACGGGGCGAATCAGCTTCTACCGCGTGCTCGCCGGGCCTGTCTCGGGCGACACGACGCTCGTCGACCCGCGCACGCACGCGAAGGAACGGCTCGGCCAGGTGCTGACGATGCAGGGCAAGGACTCCGAGCCTGTCGACGCGCTCGGCATCGGCGACCTTGGCGCTGTGGCGAAGCTCAAGGACGTGGTGACGGGCGACGTGCTCGTCGACCACGAGGTCACCGTCGAGCCGCCGCACATCGACTTCCCCGAGCCCGTGATGAGCTTCGCCGTGACGCCGAAGGCGAAGGGCGACGAGGAGAAGATGGCGACCGGCCTCCGCCGCCTCCACGAGGAGGATCCGACCCTGCGCCTCCATCGCGACCCGCAGACCGGCGAGCAGCTGCTCTCGGGGCTCTCGCAGATGCAGGTCGAGGTGGCGGTCGACCGGCTCAACACACGCTTCCACGTCGAGGTCGAGCTCCACCCGCCGCGCGTGCCGTACAAGGAGACGATCCGCAAAGAGGCGCGCGCCCGGCACCGGTACAAGAAGCAGACCGGCGGGCGCGGCCAGTTCGGCGACTGCGCGATCGTGCTCGAGCCGCTGCCGGCAGAGGACGGCGAGCTGGGTTACGAGTTCGTCGACAAGATCGTCGGCGGCGTCATCTCGCAGGGCTACCGGCCCGCCGTCGACAAGGGGATCCGCGAGGCGATGGAGCACGGCGAGCTCGCGGGTGCGCCCGTGCAGGGCGTCCGCGTCCTGCTCGTCGACGGCATGGAGCACAACGTCGACTCCTCGGAGATGGCCTTCAAGATCGCAGGCTCGATGGCGTTCAAGGAGGCCTACCAGCAGGCCGACCCCGTCCTGCTCGAGCCGATCATGGAGCTCGAGGTGACGGTGCCCGACGACACCGTCGGCGCGGTCAACGGCGACCTCAACTCGCGGCGCGGCCGGCTGCAGGGGATGGAACCCGCGGGCGGGATGACGACGATCAAGGCGGAGGTGCCGATGGCCGAGATCCTCACCTACTCGCAGGCGCTGACCTCGATGACGGGCGGGCGCGGCGACTACTCGATGCACTTCCTCCGCTACGAAGAGGTGCCGACGCACGTCGCGCAGAAGATCATCGAGCAGACGCAAGCGTGAGCGCGAGGAGGCGAAGGTCTAGTCATGGCGGACGAAGAGCAGACGACCGACGCGAAGAAGGACCACGAGCCGCCGGCTGGCGCCGAGACGAAGGCGCGCTGGACGGGCGGCGCGAAGCCGCTCGACTACACGGCGACCGCGAAGTGGTTCGTGCTGCGGAAGAAGGAGAAGCCCTCCGCGGAGATCTTCTCGGTCTCGTACGTCGCCGAGGGGGGCGACCAGAGCAGGCCGGTCGCATTCGTCTTCAACGGCGGGCCGGGCGCATCCTCGGCGTTCCTGCACATGGGCGCCGTCGGGCCTCAGCGCGTCGACTTTCCGGCCGACGGGACGCTGCCCCCGTTGCCGCCCAAGCTCGTCCAGAACGAGTCCTCGTGGCTCGCATTCGCCGACCTCGTCTTCGTCGACCCGGTCGGTACCGGCTTCAGCCGCATCATCGAGGACGAGCCCAAGAAGGACGAGAAACCGGGCGAGGGCGAGAAGCAGGATCCGAACGAGTACTTCGGCCAGAAACGCGACCTCGAGTCGATGTGCGAGTTCATGGGCCGCTGGCTGTCCGAGAACGACCGCTGGGCCTCGCCGGTCTTCATCGCCGGCGAGAGCTACGGGGGCTACCGGGTCGGCCGGCTCGTCCGCATGCTGCAGGAGGACACCGGCATCGGGCTGAACGGTGCGATCCTGATCTCGCCCGCGATGGAGCTGACGGCGCTTGCCCCGAGCGACTACAGCGTGGAGACGTGGGTCGACCTGCTGCCCACCATGGCGGGAGGCGCGGCCTTCCACGGGCGCTCGCGCGCTTTCCCCGCCGGGACGCCGCTCGACGAAGTGCGCGCCGGCGCCGAGGAGTTTGCGAGCGGCGACTATGCGACCTTCCTCATTCGCGGCGCCGACCTCGCGGAGTCCGAGCGAGAGGGCACGCTCCAGCGGCTCGCCGACTTCCTCGGCCTCCCGCTCGAGCTCGTCACGCGTGCAGAGGGTCGCGTCAATCCGTTCTTCTTCGCGCGCGAGCTGCTCCGGGACGAGCGCAAGGTCGCGGGCTTCTACGACATCACGATCACCGGTACCGATCCCTTCCCCGACCGGCTCGAGCAGGGAGCGACGCCGGACCCGACCCTCGCCGGGATCGGACCCGCGTACACGGCGGCGATCAACCGGCAGCTCCGCTCGGAGATCGGCGTCCAGACGGACCGCGAGTACCGCCTCCTGAGCCTCGAGGTGAACCAGGCCTGGAAGGAGGACACGAAGCGGCACTTCTTTGCGCCGCCTGAGGGTGCGACCGACTCGTTCCGCTACGGGATGTCGCTCAACCCGCACATGAAGGCCTTCCTCACGCACGGCCGCTACGACATGGCGACGCCGTACTACGCCAGCGACCGGCTGCTCAACCTGATGCGTCTCGATCCGGACACGACCGGCCGGCTGACCGTCCGCCACTTCGAGGGCGGGCACATGTTCTACGCGTGGGAGGAGAGCCGCCACGCGTTCACGGCTGCGATCGCCGAGTTCGTCGCCGGCGCCAAGTGAAATCCGGCAGTCCAGTGAGGCTCGGTAGCGGATGAGCGTGGGGGAGGCGAGGCTGCAGGCTCTCGCCCCCTCCGAAGCTCAGGTCAGACTTGCGGCTGCTGCGGCGCGTCGTTTGCGCTGTCGCGCAGGTGCGCGAGCACGTCAGCCACGTCGGCGAGTTGCTGTTCCAGGTCGCGCTGGAACGACTCGAGCCGTTCGATCAGCTCGGGCCGACTAGGGAAGCCGCCCCGACCGAACAGGCCGGGACCACGTCCCCAACCTCTGCGATGGTGATGATGGTGCATGTGATGTTCACCTCCTCTCCTCGTAGCGTGCGAGAAAACGGGCAGTTCGTTGCTGCGAGCGGTGCAGTGCCTCGACCCAGCGGTCGAGCACCTGCTCGCCCGCGGGCGTGATGGCGTAGCGGCGCTTGGCGGGGCCGGGGGAGGAGTCGTCCCACTCGGACGAGACGAGACCCTCCTCCTCGAGTCCGCGCAGGAGGCGGTACAGATTCCCCATCTCGACGCGCGCCTCGCCGGTGAGCTCCGGCAGCCGCTCGAGCAGGTCGTAGCCGTGGGCCGGATGCTCGCGCAGGAGCAGCAGGAGCGCCGGCTCGGCGAACCGCTCCACCCGCGCGAGCACGCGCCAGCGGCCGTGGTGATGACGGCGGGCACGCGGCCCTCTCATCGGACAGCTACATGTAAAAAACACATGTAAGAAACATTAGCCGCTCTGGAAGGATCTGCGCAAGGCGGGCTACACTCGGAAGCCGGATGAGGGTGACAAAGGTCGCAACGACGCAGTCGTGCGCCGTCTGCGAGCGGACGCTCCTGATGGGCGAGCGCGCGGTGAGCTTCGCCCCGTCGGAGGGCGCCGAGCTCGTGGACGTCTGCCCGCTCTGCCAGGAGCTCGCGGTCGAGGCGGGCTGGATCAAGGAGGGCGCGCCGACCACGCCGACGCTCGAGGGCGGTCGCCGTCGCAAGCGCAAGCGCAATCTCACCGAGTTCCTCGGCATCACGCGCGCCACCGAAGAGGAGGCGCTGGCGCAGCAGGAGCCGATCCTGCGCAGGCTGTCCGACGGCGAGGTCGCGCTCCTCGAGGCCGCGGACCTCTTCAACGGCAGCGCCTACCGACGCACCGTCGGCGGCATCGCCAAGAGCCTCGGCGAGCCGAACGCGAGCATCGTGCCGCTCTCCGGCACGTCCGGCGAGCTTGCCGTGACCGTCGCCTGGGAGCTCTCCTGGTACCAGTACCGGGTCAGTCCCGACTCAGGCCAGCCCGTGCGGCTCGAGCGGCGCGGCCACGAGCTCGCCGAGCTCGACGACGGCTTCAAGGCCTGGAACGCACAGGTCGAGGACGAGGGCAGGCTCGTCCCCGCAATCGCCCGGATCTAGACGCGCTGCTAGCTCGTTCCGGGGAACTCGCCGAGGGTCAGATGGAGCGTCTTGTGCGCGCCGTTCTGCGTCACGACCTCGAGTGCGACGGTCGTCCCGGGCTTGAGCTCCGACACGACGCTCGTCAGATCGTCGACGGTCTGGGTCTGCTCGCCGTTGACAGACGTGATCACGTCACCGCTCGCGAGTCCCGCTTTCGCGGCCGGTCCGCCCGTCGTGACGCTCTGGACGAGGACACCCGCGCCGTTCGTGTCCCCGATCCCCACCCCGAGATACGCGCGGTGCGAGTCGACGACGTGGCCGTGGCGGATGAGCTGGGTCGCGATGTTCTTGACGAGGTTGCTCGGGATCGCGAAACCGATCCCGGGCGCCGCCGTGCCGCCGAGCTCGGGGTCGGTGGCGGCGAGGGTGGGGATGCCGATCACGCGTCCCTGGAGATCGGCGAGCGCGCCGCCGGAGTTTCCGGGGTTGATCGCGGCGCTCGTCTGGATCATGACGGGCAGCGCGACGCCGTTTCCCTCCGAGACGCCTTGCCGGATCCCGCTGACGATCCCGTCGGTGACGCTCGAGCGGAGGCCTAGCGGGTTCCCGATCGCGATCGCGAAGTTTCCGACGGAGAGCTTGCTCGAGTCGGCGAACGCGGCCGGCGTGAGGTGCGCGCCGTGCACGCGGACGACCGCGAGGTCGTCGGGTGCGAACCGGCCCACGAGCGAGGCGCCGTAGGAGTGTCTTCCGGCCGTCACGGTGAGCGGCCCGCTGCCGTTCCCCACGACGTGGTTGTTCGTGACGATGTCGCCGTTCGAGTCGAAGACGATGCCCGAGCCGAGCCCCGACCTCGTCTGGATCTGGACGACGGACGGCGAGAGCTCGTGCACGACGGCGGTGATGGCCCGCTGGAACGCGAGCGCGGCCGCGGCCGGACGGAGACGCGCCTGACTCGTCGTCGGCGCGCTGTTCGAGGACGAGCCGCCGCCGAACGACACCGCCGCGACGATCCCTCCGGCGACGGCGGCGCCCGCGAGCGGCGCGAGCCACCAGATGTGCCGGCGCACCATGTCCTCCTTATACCCGCGCATGGAGGTGTTATCGGCCGATTTCCGCCCTACAATCAAGCGGCGATGATCTATTGCGTCATTCCCCGCGAGCTCGCCGACGAGCTCTACGACAAGATGGTCGACTACTACAAGGACAACCCGAACGTCACGGTCATCGTCGACCGCCGCGAGGGACGCGACCGCCGCAACAAGTCGGAGGACCGGCTCGAGGACAAGGAGCAGCGCACGGTGCGTGACCGCCGCCGCGCGCACCCGGGCACGTTCCCCGACGTCGACGCACCGCCCGAGTAACGCGCCGCTAGTCTCGCCGGCATGGCGACGACAACGAGCACGAACTTCAAGAACTTCATCGGCGGCGAGTGGGTGGACGCCGCCTCCGGCGAGACCTTCGAGAGCACGAGCCCCGCGAACGGCGAGACCATCGGCGTGTTTCCGCGCTCCGGCGTCGAGGACGTCGACCGCGCGGTCGCGGTGGCCAAGGAGGCGTTCGCGGACTGGCGGCTCGTGCCGGCGCCGAAGCGCGGCGAGATCCTCTTCCGCCTGGCGCGCCTGCTCGAGCAGGAGAAGCCTGCCCTCACCGACCTGATGACGCACGAGATGGGGAAGGTGAAGGCCGAGGCGGGCGGCGACGTCCAGGAGGCGATCGACATCACGTACTACATGGCCGGCGAGGGCAGGCGCCTCTTCGGCCACACGACGCCGTCGGAGCTGCGTGACAAGTGGAACATGAGCGTGCGCCAGCCCATCGGCGTCGTCGGCGCGATCACGCCGTGGAACTTCCCCGTGGCGATCCCCTCGTGGAAGCTCATTCCGGCGCTGGTCTGCGGCAACACCGTCGTGCTCAAGCCTGCGACCGACACGCCGGCGCTCGCGGAGCGCTTCGTCGAGCTGCTCGCCGAGTCCGGGATCCCGAGCGGCGTCGTCAACATCGTCCACGGCGGCGGCGGCACGGTCGGCGACCGGATGGTGCGCCATCCCGACGTCCGCGTGATCACGCTGACCGGCTCCCGCGAGACCGGGGTCGAGGTGCTGAAGGCGGCCGCGGAGACGCTCACGCACGTCCACCTCGAGCTCGGTGGCAAGAACGCGATCCTCGTGCTCGACGACGCCGACGTCGAGCTCGCGGTCGACGGGATCCTCTGGTCGGCGTTCGGCACGTCCGGGCAGCGCTGCACCGCGGCGTCGCGCGTGATCGTCCAGAAGGGCGCGTACGGCGAGCTCCAGTCGCGGCTGGTCGAGCGGGTGGAGAAGCTGCGGCTCGGGCCGGGCTGGGAGGACGACACCGACATCGGTCCCGTGATCAACCGCGCGGCGCTCGACAAGATCGACTCCTACACCGAGATCGGCAAGGACGAGGGCGCAAAGCTCCTCACGGGCGGGGAGGTCGCGGGCGACGGCGACCTCGGCAAGGGCTTCTTCTACCGGCCCACGATCTTCGCCGACGTCGACCCGCAGATGCGGATCGCGCAGGAGGAGATCTTCGGCCCGACGACCGCGCTGATCCCGGTGAGCGACCTCGACGAGGCGATCCGCGTCTCGAACGGGATCAAGTTCGGCCTCTCGTCGTCGATCTTCACGCAGGACGTGAACGCGGCGTTCCGCGCGATGCGCGACCTCGAGGCGGGGATCACGTATGTCAACGCCGGCACGATCGGTGCGGAGGTGCACCTTCCGTTCGGCGGCACGAAGGACACCGGCAACGGCCACCGCGAGGCGGGCCAGGCGGCGCTCGACGTGTTCACCGAGTGGAAGTCGATCTACGTCGACTACTCCGGCCGGCTGCAGCGGGCCCAGATCGACACCGAGGAGTAGTGGAGTACCGCAGGCTCGGCGACAGCGATCTTCGCGTCTCGGAGATCTGTCTCGGCACGTGGACGACGTTCGGCGGGAGCCTCGACGAGGACGCTGCCGTCGCGCTCGTGGAATCGGCGTTCGACGCCGGTGTCAACTTCTTCGACACGGCGAACATCTACAGCGAGGGCCGCTCCGAGGAGGTGCTCGGCCGCGCGCTCGCGGGTCGTCCGCGTGACTCGTTCGTCGTCGCGACGAAGCTCCTCGGCGAGATGCCGAACGGCGACAGCGGCCTCTCGCGCGAGCAGGTGCTGAAGCAGATCGACGCCTCGCTCGGCCGGCTGCAGCTCGATCACGTCGACCTCTACCAGTGCCATGCCTTCGACGACGACGTCCCGGTCGAGGAGACGCTCGGCGCGCTGACCGAGGTCGTCGACGCGGGCAAGGTTCGCTTCGTCGGCGTCTCGAACTGGACCGGCGAGCAGATCCGCGGCGCCGTCGAGCTCGCGCGCGAGCAGGGCTTCGCGAAGATCGTGTCCTCACAGCCCGAGTACTCGCTCCTCCACCGCGAACCCGAGGAGGACGTGATCCCGGCCTCCCGCGAGAACGGCATCTCGCAGATCGTCTACTCGCCCCTCGCGCAGGGTGTGCTCAGCGGCAAGTACCGCCCCGGAGAGTCGTTCGCCGCAGGCACCCGCGCCGCTGCGCGCGGCGACGGGTTCATGTCGAAGTTCCTCGCGGACGACCTGCTCGAGCGAGTGCAACGGCTCGGGCCGATTGCGGACGGTCTCGGGATCAACACGGCGCAGCTCGCGCTCGCCTGGGTCCTCCGCGAGCCGAACGTCGCGAGCGCGATCGTCGGCGCTTCGCGGCCCGATCAGCTGCGCGACAACGCCGCCGCCTCGGGCGTCGTTCTCGACGACGAGACCGTTCAGGCGATCGAAGCGGTCTTTGCATGAACCGGAAGCTGGTCGTGTTCGTACCGCGTGAGGCGCTGGACGAGGTCCGAGCCGCCCTCTTCGAGGCGGGCGCGGGGCGGATCGGCGACTACGAACGCTGCTCCTGGTACACGGAGGGAACCGGGACGTTCCTCGGCGGCGAGGGCACCTCGCCGAGCGTCGGGAGGGCGGGCCGCGAGGAGCGCGTGGCGGAGCTGCGGCTCGAGACGGTCTTCCCGGCCGAGCGGCAGGATGAGGTGGTCGCCGCGCTCCGGCGTGCGCACCCCTACGAGGAGCCGGCCTTCGACGTGTACGAGCTCGTGTCGTGAAGGCGCGGCTCTTCACCGACGGCGGCGCGCGCGGGAATCCCGGCCCGGCAGCGTTCGGCTACGTGCTCGAGGCGGAGGACGGGACGGTGCTCGCCGCGCACGGAGAGGCGATCGGCGTCGCGACGAACAACGTCGCCGAGTATCGCGGCCTCGTCGCCGGCCTCGAGCGGGCGGCCGAGCTGCAGCTGCCGGAAGTGGAGGTCGTCTCCGACTCGGAGCTGCTCGTGAAGCAGATGACCGGCGAGTACCGCGTCAAGAACGAGGCGCTCCGCGAGCTCTCGCTCGAGGCGGCGCGGCTCGCGCGGCAGGTCGGGAAGGTGCGCTACACCGCAGTTCGGCGGGAGCACAACGAGCTCGCCGACCGGCTCGTGAACGAGGCTCTGGACTCTGCCGGACCCGCCGCCGACCTCGGCTAGAATGCCCCTCCCACGCGGATGTAGCTCAGTTGGCTAGAGCGTCTGCTTGCCATGCAGAAGGTCGTGGGTTCGAGTCCCATCATCCGCTCTCCCGAACCCGCTGGAAACGGCGGGTTTTTTCGTGGCCGCGAGTCAACATGATCTCGACGCGGAGGATCGTCTCCTCACGGGCGAAGACGAGTAGGTCGTCGGGGTACGACTTCTTTCTTTGGGTCACCCTCCGGATCCGCGTTTCGCATCGAGGACGCTGCTCCCAGCGAGACCCATGCGTAGTCCTCGTCCCTGTGCGTAGCAACCTGACCGACGGCGACAGGATCCTGTCGTCAGCGGCTCGTGACCTTCGGGCGCGTCTTCCGCCCAGGCTCGGTAGTTACTCCAAGCCTAGGCTCTCGCGACGAGGGCTGCGTCCGCTGCTCCGGCGTAGCCTCGTCTAGGTCTTCGACGCCGCTGAGCAAACGCAAGGGGGTTTCGGCTCGCCGTGCGCCTCGGCTGCTTTCCGTTACAGCAACTCCTCGGGCTCCCGCCTCATGAGGGGGCTGGCTGCATCAAGGCGCTCCTGTGTCTCAAGCTCTGGCCGGAAAGTCTGATCGGTCATGAGTTCGTAGGAATCCTTCGGACAGACCCAGACCAGAAGACCTGGCATCCCCCGTGAGGAAGCGCCGAAAGCAGGATTCAGCTTGCTCTTGCTCCATACGACGATGACCTCCGTGTCGTCGGTGTCCTCCCGAAAGTCGAACGCCTCCGTCAAGTGATCGAGGTCGAGGCGGTTGGTGATGTATCCGATAGTCGGTTTAGTCAGGACAGGCGACTCAAGTTGAATCGCTGCGTAGGGGACACTCCAGTTCTCCTCGGCGTCAGGGAAGGCGCTGAATGAGGTGACGCGGCAGATCTCGCCGTCGAGGTCAGCCCAGTCCTCATCGCGTAGCAATCCCTCTTCCAGCCCCGCAGCCTTCAGCGCCGCGCCTGAATCGAGTGACTCGGACGGACCCTCTGTCTCACGAGCCATATCTCTCGATAACCCGAAGAAGATGAGTTCGATCTGCGCCATTTCGCGCTGAACCTCGGTCATCTCGCCGGCCTCCCACTCTTCGGCGTAGCGCGAGAGCCATGAGCGCACCTCATCATCGCGTCGGACAACGTCGTCAAGGTAGGCCGCTCCTACCGCTGTGATCCTGTAATCGCCGCGGAGGCGTCGGCGGCGGCGGCGGATAAAGCCCATTCGCCGCAACTGCTCGAGATTTCGCCGGTACTGAGGGCCGAGCTGCGCAGCCTCGTCCTTGAACGAACCCCCTCGGTTCATTGGGGCACTATGCGGGTTCGGCTCGCCGTGCGCTTCGGCTCCTTCGCGTAGAGGCGTCCTCGCTTGGCCCGAACTTGCGGCTGCGTCTACGCCTCCGTTCCGGGGCCGGACGAGCGAGGCCGACGCTATCAGCGGCGATCTGAGCGCGACCATGGGCCGGACGTACCGGCTTCTAGCGATCGACGGAAGGAGGGGCCGCCGGAGACTCTGATACTACGGAATCGAAGACGAGGCGAGCCGGGAGCCGAGCGCGAGCACCGCATGGACCTGACGGTGCACCTGCCGTGGCGAGAGGCTGCCGGCCGGAAGCTCCACTACGAACGCGGCCGTGCCGGACAGGTGGTGGTTCTGCCAGTCGGGCGCGGTGCCGCCGAGGTTCTCGTGGTGATAGAAGCGCATGCCCGCCGCTCGGGCGTAGATGCGACCGGCGCGGGTGCTCTGCGCCCAGGCCCAGATGAGGTCCATGTGCTGGTGGTACCAGATGGCGGCGCGCGGGCGGATCCGCAGGATCAGGTTGCGCGCGATCCGCGTCTCCCGCTCCGAGAACGGCCTCGGCCCGGGGTAGTAGGTGTCCCACGGACGGCCGCCGCCCGGCCAGTCCGACGACCAGTTCCTGTTCAGATCGACGCCGCGCCCGTTCTGGCGCCTGCCGATCGCGTATCCGTCGGGATTGAGGTTCGGGACGATCCAGAGGTCGACCCCGGTGTGGACGCGCTCGAGAGCGCGCGCGATCGCGATCCCGGCGCACTCGGTCCCGTGGATGCAGCCGAAGACGAGGACGGGGGTCCCGTGCGGGTTGCCCGTGTGGAACGCGACGATCGGGCGGCCGCGCTCGGAGCGGCCGAGCAGGACGCGAAGCGGCTGGGAACGCCGCGCAGCGGCCGCTTCGCCGGCTGCAACGAGAACCAGCACGACCAGCAGCGCAGGGAGCCGACGGCTCACGAACCACATACTGCCAAGCAGGCCGCGGCTCTTCGATCTCCCTCGGCGTCAGAGGACTCCGGGGGCCCTTGTGACCACCAACTGCGACCTGTGGCGCCTGGAGCTACGACTCTGGTCCTACCGCCATCGGGAGAGGTCAGGCGAGAGGACGCTCGCGCAGTCGAGTGACGGCGAGCTGGCGGCAGGCGCCGGGTCAGGATTTTCCCCGATGCTGCCGGCGACGCCTGCCGCGAGGATGGGCCTTGGAAAGGAGTGTGGAACATGTCGACTATGTCGCATGGATCTCCGCCGGTTGCCCGCGAACGGCCAAGTTGGTCGGTGCTGCGGGCCGTTCCCGAGATGTGGGCATCGCTTGCCATAGCGGCCATGTGGGTTGCCGTCTTCGTCACCGCAATCTGGGGACCGGACGCGCAGTTCCACAGCGTTGACGGGAGCAGCTCGACCATTCCGACCGCAGTCTTCGTCACCTTCTTTGCGTTCCTCGGCACGTGGATCGTGGCGAGACACGGCTTCCGACAGCACAACAAGGACTGAGGAGTCCAGAGGCGCGGGACAGGAGCGGCGACGGACCGCCGCCGCTCCTGCCCGCCCTCGCCTCAACCGTCTCCTCGGACGTCATTCCGGAACACTGGCCCAGGCCAGCGACCGGACGCCTGAGGACTGGCCGAGCGCGCCCTACGCGGGTTCGATCTCGGGGAACGTCCAGGATCCGTCGAGCACTTCTGGCCGCGGTCGGTACAGACGGACGGTGTAGTTCCAGCCGTCCATGATGGGAAGCAGGTTGGGGCGGTTGTCGTCACCGCCGAAGTGGATGGTCACGGAACCGTCTTCGTTCGATTTCGCGGTGACGTTGTTGACGCTGTAGGCGTTGCGTTGGTTCGGCTCGAAGTAGCCGTCCGCGTTGTAGACCGAGACTGACCAGAAGCCGTCGACCGGCACATCGCGCACTGTGAGTCTGTACTCGCTGACCGGCAGGCGAGGCTCGACGCCGATGTAGCGGGCCTCGCGATCCGGTAGTCCGCCCCAGCCGGCGGCGGTGCCGATCAGGTGGCGGACTGGGTCCACGTCGGCCCTTGCGCCGAAGGCGTGGTCGAACCCCCGTAGGCCGCGGGCGAGTTCGAGGAGTGCATTGCGGGTCGCGTCGAGACTGGCCGTGTCGTAGTCCGGCAGGCTGAACGGCTTCGAAGAGCCGGCCTCAACGTCGAACTGGTCTTGGAGCGCGTTGACGGCAGCGACGTCGTCCTCGTCGGCAGGGTCGACGAGCACCCGAGCCGCCACGGCGACCCACGGTGTGTCGAACTCGTCGACCGTCAGCGCGTAACGGCCCGGCTCGTGAAAGACACGGTTGATGTAGTGGTCCTGGTTCACGACCATCACCGAGACGTAGCGCCGGCCGCCGTCGGGGATCACGAGCGTCGCGCCCTCCGATATGTCGACGATCCCGGCGCTGTACAGGGTGTCACGGTTCATCCGGATTACTGGCTGGTGCTCGACCGGCGTCGGGGCGCGGTTGTGCTGCAGCACATTCACTGCTCCAGCCTGCGCCGCGAACGAGGCGAACATCCGGTCGCTCTCAGCGCGAGCGAAGTTCTCGACACTCACAGGTCCCGACACACAACACCCCAAAGATCGACCAACACCCGAACGCCGAACCTACCAAAGGATCCCGCACACACCCCCACGGTCAGGGGTCATTCCGGAACACTGGCCCATGCGACTGTGATTCCGCCCGATACCGTTGGCGGCTGAGATGTCGGTAGGGACTGATCGAGGCCCCGCAGCGGTCGTGACCCAACATATCGGCGCATTCAACGCACGCGACCTCGACAAGCTCATGGCCTGCTTGAGCGCCGACGTGACCTGGGTCACCGGTGCCGACCGCTTCGAGGGCGCGGCAGCTGTCCGGATGCTCTTTGCCGGTGCGTTCGAAGGACTCTCGCCGCAATTGCAGCTGCGGAGTCTTCTCTCCGAGGGAGACCTTGTCGCGTGCGAGCTGCGGGAGGACTACTCGGCCGGAGGTGTCGAACGCACCGATTTCATCGCCGGTTTCTACCGCGTCGAGGCCGGCCGGATCACCGCTGCCAAGATCTACCGTGAGGGGTCGGCAGACGTCTGAATCAGGTGTGGATGACGACCGCCCGCCGATCTGCCCGCGCTGTGGCGTGACGATGGTGCCGGCTGCTCTCAGCGCGGACGAGAACCGTGAGGGCGAGTGGGTCTGCGTCGAGTGCGAGGAGCTCGACGAAGAGCGCTGATCTACGTTCTTGGTGCGTACAGCACGTTCTCGAACGGCCAGTCGGCTGCGAGCCATTCGCTCACGGCGCGCCAGAGCGGACTGTCTAGGTGCGCGTTGCTCTCCCTCACCCAGGACTGCGCGCGGGCGTCGTAGTCGGTGTCCCGCGCCGGGTAGATGTAGACGCACCCGATCACGTCGCGGCTCGCCGGGTCGAGCACCGTGTACGTGAAGCCTTTCCGGGTGCGGAAGTCCTCGGCGTGTCGCTCCAGGTCCGCACGGTTCTCGTCCGGTGTCATCTCGTGGGGCCAGGAGCCCCACGGGAAACCCGGCGTGGCAGCGATGTGCTCTAGTGACGACGTCCAGGCGTCGTAGTCCGAGTCGTTGTGCTCGGGACCAAGCGGCTCGAGCACGAACTCGGAGGTCTCGAGTCCGAGCGGGACCTCGAAGTCGGGCGGGACGAATTCGGCCACGACCGGCACGGTAGCCCTCTTCGGCCGCGCGTGGATCAGCGAACCGCGAGCGCCACGACAGCCAGGGCGAGAGTGATCGCCGTCATGGAAAGGAGGATCAGCGCGAGCTGTTCCACACGGGTCACGAGTAGGGCTCCGAAGGCCCGGGCGAGCGAGTCCTGGATGGGCTGCGGCAAGACCCGAACCGGGAGCGGCATTTTCGGCCGGGCAGGGCGCACGGCGGCGCTCGTCTCTCGCGGGCGGTCGGCGACCTGCTTGCGCCGCTCCCGCTCCCGCCGGTAGACCTCGCCGAGGCCTTCGAACAGCTCCTTCGTCGTCGGGTAGTGATGGAAGTCGCGGCTGCTCATACCGCACCAGACGGTGGCTGTGCCGTCGGGCCTGACCTTGAAGTCGAGCGTCGTCTTCAGCTCCTCCTCGATCAGCATCCGCCAGCTGTCCGATACAGCCCACGCGCCCGGCCCGATCTCGTCGAGGGCCTGGTGGAGCCAGGGATACGCCTTCATCCACGCCTGTCGTTCGCGGGCGATCTTCGGCGATAGCGGCTCATCCGGTGCGAGCTGAACCGTCACGACTCCGACCTTTTCGACCGCCGAGCCCGAGCCGCAGATCCCTCGTTCCGCGGTCTAGGAGCTCTTCAGGTGGAAGTACGCCTGGTAGATCCTCTTCACCGTCGGCGCCGCCGCCTGCACGCCGAAACCGCCGTGCTCGATCATCGCGACGACGACGAGCTTCGGATGGTCGTAGGGCGCCCAAGACGCGTACCAGGAGTGGTCGTCGCGGGGCGGCGCTTCCGCGGTGCCCGTCTTGCCCGCGACCTTGAGCGGGAAGCCGGCGAAGACCGGGTACGACGTGCCGGAAGGATTGTTGGCCGCGTCGTACACGCCTTGCTTGATCGCCCACGTGTACGGCGAAAGCTTCACCTTGCGCACCGGCTTGAAGTGGAGCGGGTGCCGCACGCCGCCCTTGATCACGGCCTCGCCGACGTGGGGCCGGACGACGGTGCCGCCGTTGACCAGCGCCGAGTACGCCACGGCGAGCTGCAGCGGGCTGACCTGAAGGGCGCCCTGGCCGATCGCGAGGTTGACCGCCTGGCCCTCCGTGTACGGGGTTCCGGAGATCCGCTCGAACTGCTTGCCCGGCATCGGGAGGTAGCCGGCGAAGGCGCCGGTCAGGTCGATGGGCGGCGTCGTGCCGAGACCGAGCTTGCGTGCCCACGCCTGGATCAGCGTCGCCTTCTTGGCGGGATCGTGGGCCCAGATCGTCGCGCCGAGCCGGTAGAACCAGGTGTCGCACGACTGCTCGAGCGCCGTCGGCAGGTTCATGAACTCGTTGATGCCGGCCTCGACATTGAGGAACGTGTGGTTGCCGAGCGTGAACGAGCCAGTGCAGGCCAGCGGCGTGCTCGGCGTGATGATCCCGCCGCTGAGCGCGGCCTCGGAGATGATCGGCTTGAACGTCGATCCCGTCGGATAGACGCCGCTGATCGCCCGGTTGAGCGTAGGAGTCGAGTACTTGTTCCGATAGAGCTGGCTGAGGTAGTTCGAGTTGTCGGCCGCCAGCTTCTCGTTGAACGTCGGATAGCTGACGAGCGCCTTGATCGCGCCCGTCCAGGGGTCGATCGCCACCGCGGAGGCGCCCGTCGGAGAGTGGCCGGTGAGGCGGGCCTGCTCCATCCCGTAGACGAGCGCGTCCTGCGCCGCCTTCTGCAGACGTGTGTCGATCGAGAGCTGCAGCGTGGGCGGCTGCTTCTCCAGTGGCACGCGGAGGGGGCCGGCGATGCGGCCGAGCGAGTCGACTGGGATCCTGGCCCGCACGAAGCCTTTGTTGAGGATCGAGTCGTACATCGCCTCGACGCCGCTCTGGCCGACCACCTCGCCCGCCTGGGCGTTCCCGTAGGCGTGGGTCTTCAACTCTTGCCGGTTGATCTGCCCGAGCAGACCGAGGAACTCGCTGCCGAACGCGCCCTGCGGATAGCTCCGTGACGCCTCGCCCTCCACCTTGAATCCGGGAAACAGCCCCGGCCGCTCTTGCAGGTACGCCGCGAGGGAGGCGTCGGGGTGGGCGATGACGATGGCGGGCGCGAACGGCGCCTGCAGGACGTCGTGGCGGATGCGTGCGGCGAGAATGCCCCAGCGCCTGCCGCTGATCCGGCCGAGGCGGCGAAGAGCACGAACGCCGGCCGGGCTCGGGCTCCAGATCCCGTGCGCGTTCCGGGAACCGAGGGAAGCAGCGTCGGCGTCGATGACGACGTATCCGGAGGTGCCGGCGAGCAGGCGGCCCTTGTCGTCCACGATCGCGCCGCGCGCCCCGAGCAGGGGAACCGTCCGGAACGCCTGGCGATGCGCTTCCGACGCGTACTTGCTTCCGTTCAGCACCTGGATCGACCACGCACGCAGGAGCAGGAGCGACAGCCCGGCCACGACGACGATCGCCAGCCCGCCCACCCGGACGTAGAAGCCGGGGCTGCGGAAGTACGGCGCGTCGGCGCGCGAGTACGGCTGGAGTCCCCGCCCGCCCTGCAGGTTGCGGGGAAGCTTCAACCGACGGCGAGGTTCCGGTCTCGAGATGGCCACGAAACTGCCGCCCAGAGTAGTCGCTTTCGCGGCGCGTTACGTGTCGTCGTCCGCGAGCTCGTCGGCGAGGAGCGAGAGCGCGAACGAGCGCCAGGCGAGCTCGGGATCGGTGCGCAGCGACTGCACGGCGGCCGTGACGACGTCGAGGTCTTCGGCCGGCAGCTCGTCGAGGGCGGTAGCGAGCTGTGCGCGCCGCTCCGGTGTGTCGAGCTCGCCTGCCAGGCGCTCGGCCGCGATCGAGTCGAAACCGACCTCGCGATGGGGGTCGCCGCCGGCGGCGAGGACGAACATCGCGCGGCGACGAGCGGCGTTCAGCTCGGCGTCGTCGATTGCGATCTGGTCTTGCACGAGCCAGCAGAGAACGACCTGCAGCTCGCCCGACTGCGGCGGCAGCCCCGACCGCTCGAGCTCTTCGAGCCTAGCCCGGATCCCGGCAGTCACCCGTCTCGCCTTCGCAGCAGCCGATCTTCAGGCGGCACCTCGGACACTGGAACGTCCCGTGTCGCCACTCCATCTCCGCGCTGCAGCGCGGGCAGGTCTCGGTCGCTCCGCGGCGGAGCGCGCTAGTCGGCGTAGTACTCGTCGGCGATTGCAAGGGCGTCGTCGAGTATGGCGATCCCCTCGGCCAGCTCCTCGGGAGTGATCGTGAGGGGCGGACAGACCATGACGACGTTCCAGTGCGTCATCAGGTAGAGGCCACGCTCGAGCGCCGCCTTCGCCAACCGCGCGACGGGCGCCATCGCCTCCCCGGTCGCGTTGAACGGGACGAGCGGCTCGCGCGTCTCCCGGTTGCGGACGAGCTCGAGCCCCCAGAAACAGCCGAGCCCCCGCACCTCGCCGATCGACGGATGCCGCTCCGCAAGCCCGTGCAGCGCAGCCTCGAACGCGGCGCCCATCGCGGCCGCGTGCTCGACGATCCCCTCCTCCCGGAACGCCTCGATCGAGGCGACGCCGACGGCGCACGCGAGCGGATGACCGCTGTACGTCAGCCCACCGGCGAAGTACTCGCTCCGCACCCACTCGGCGATCGGCTCCCGGATCGACATCGCGCCGAGCGGGACGTAGCCGGAGTTGATCCCCTTCGCCATGGTCAGGATGTCGGGGACGACGTCCCAGTGGTCGACGGCGAACCACGTGCCGGTGCGGCCGAAGCCGGCCATCACCTCGTCGGCGATGAGCAGGATCCCGTGCCGCTCTGTGACCTCGCGGATGGACTGCAGGTAGCCGTCCGGCGGGACGATGACGCCGTTCGTACCCGTCACTGTCTCGAGGATCACCGCCGCGACCGTCTCCGGCCCCTCGTACTGGAGGATCTCCTCGAGATGCGGTCCGCCCGTGCACACCGGGCACGGATCGGGATGACCAGCCGGGCAGCGGTAGGTGAACGGATCCAGCATCCGCACGACACCCGGAATGCCTGGTTCGGCAGGCCAGCGGCGCGGGTCGCCGGTGGCGGTGATCGCGGCCGCGGTCGCACCGTGGTAGCTGCGATAGCGGGCGATGATCTTGTGCCGGCCCGTGTACCAGCGCGCGAGCTTGATCGCGTTCTCGTTCGCCTCGGCCCCGCCGTTGGTGAAGAACGTCATCGAGATGTCGCCCGGCGTCACCTCCGCGAGCAGCCGCGCGAGCGTCGATCGCGGCTCGGTCGCCATCGGCGGCCCGATCGTGCAGAGCTGCTCCGCCTGCTCCTTGATCGCCGCGACGAGCTTCGGGTGCTGATGACCGATCGAGACGTTGACGAGCTGTGACGCGAAGTCGAGGTACCGGTTCCCGTCGTAGTCCCAGAAGTAGCGGCCCTCGGCACCCGCGACCGGGATCGGGTCGAGCGCGTCCTGCACCGACCACGAGTGGAGGACGTAGCGCGTCGCGTCGGCCTTGATCTGCTCGCCGAGCCGGCTGTTCCGCTCGATCGCCGCCATCGGGCTAGGCTAACCGACATGACGGAAACGGTCGACGCTCCTACCGCGACCCGCATCCCGCATTGGATCGGAGGCCGTCGGGTCGAAGGTGGCTCCGGTCGCAGCGGCCCCGTCTACAACCCGGCGACCGGCCGCCAGACGGGCGTCGTCGACTTCGCGACCGCCGAAGAGGTCGACGCGGCCGTCCAGTCGGCACGCGAGGCGTTCCCGGCCTGGCGCGAGACGTCGCTCGCCAAGCGGGCCGAGCTCTTCTTCCGCATCCGCGAGCTGCTGCACGCGCGCCGCGAAGAGCTGGCCGAGATCCTCGTCCGCGAGCACGGCAAGGTGCTCGACGACGCGCTCGGCGAGGTGACGCGCGGGCTCGAGGTCGTCGAATACTGCTGCGGCATCCCGCAGCTGATCAAAGGCGAGCACTCCGAGCAGGCGTCGACCGGCATCGACGTCTACTCGATCCGGCAGCCGCTCGGCGTCGTCGCGGGGATCACCCCGTTCAACTTCCCGGCGATGGTGCCCATGTGGATGTGGGCGCCGGCGATCGCGTGCGGCAACTGCTTCGTGCTCAAGCCGTCGGAGAAGGATCCGTCCGCCTCCCTCTGGGTCGCCGAGCTGCTCGCGGAAGCCGGCCTGCCGGACGGCGTCTTCAACGTCGTCATGGGAGACCGCCTGGCCGTCGACACGCTGCTCGAGCACCCCAACGTGGCGGCGATCTCGTTCGTCGGCTCGACGCCGATCGCGCGCTACGTGTACGAGCAGGCGACCGCCGCCGGCAAGCGCTGTCAGGCGCTCGGCGGTGCGAAGAACCACATGATCGTCCTGCCGGATGCCGACGTGAACGCCGCCGCGGACGCCGCCGTCTCGGCGGGCTACGGCTCCGCTGGCGAGCGGTGCATGGCTGTCTCGGCAGTCGTCGCCGTCGGCGACATCGCGCAGCCGCTCGTCGACGCGATCCGCGAGCGGATCCCGAAGGTGAAGGTTGGCGACGGGATGGACCCGTCGTCCGAGATGGGCCCGCTCGTGACCCGCGAGCATCGTGACCGGGTCGCCTCCTACGTCGAGAACGCTCCCGGCGAGGGCGCCACGGTCGTCGTCGACGGCAGGGAAGGCGTGCCGGATGAGGGCTTCTTCCTCAATCCGAGCCTGCTCGACGACGTGTCGCCCGGGATGAAGGCCTACGTGGACGAGATCTTCGGGCCGGTGCTCGGCGTGACGCGCGTCGCGACATACGAGGAGGCCGTGCGGCTCGTGAACGAGAACCCGTACGGCAACGGCGTCGCGATCTTCACCCGAGACGGCGGCGCCGCGCGACAGTTCCAGTTCGACGTCCAGGCCGGGATGGTCGGGATCAACGTCCCGATCCCGGTGCCGGTCGCGTACTACTCGTTCGGGGGCTGGAAGTCGTCGCTCTTCGGCGACCGGCACGTCTACGGGCCCGAGGCGATCGACTTCTACACGCGCGGCAAGGTCGTCACCTCGCGCTGGCCCGACCCCGCCAGCTCGCGGGTCGATCTGGGCTTCCCGCAGACGCGCTGACGATGCCGTTCATCGAGGTTGCGGAGGGAGAAGGCACCAACATGGAGCGGGCGTTCGCGCTCCGCCCCGAGGTCTACGCGGCGTGGCGGCAGCTCGTCACCGCGGTCAAGGCGACATCGGACGAGCGGCGCTACGAGCTCGCGACTCTCGCGGCGGCCCGGCGCTTGCGCTCGTCCTACTGCTCGCTCGCGCACGGCAAGGTGCTGGCCGAGCAGTTCTACGACTTCGAGTCGGTGCCGGCGTTGCCCGACGGCCTGGACGACGCCGACCGGGCGATCATGGTCTTCGCGGAAAAGGTCGTCGTCGATGCGACGGCCATAACCGAGACGGACGTCGAGGAGCTGCGCCGGCACGGCCTGAGCGACGAGGAGATCTTCGACGTCGTGCTCGCCGCGACGATCCGCTGCTTCTTCTCGAAGACGCTGGACGCGCTCGGGGTGCAGCCGGATGCGGAGTTCGCGCAGCTCGATCCGGGGTTCCGCGAGCCGCTCACGGTCGGCCGGCCGATCGAGACGGCGTGACGCCGCACCACCGTCCGCTCGACGCGAAGGAGATTCCGCGCTTCGCGGGGATCCGGACGTTCATGCGCGCGCCGCACACGACGGATCTGGCGGGCGTGGACGCGGCCGTCTACGGCATCCCTTTCGACACGGCGACCAGCTTCCGGACGGGGACACGCTTCGGGCCGGAGGCGATCCGCTCGGCCTCCGCGCTGTTGCGACCGTACAACCCCGCTCTCGGCGTCGACGTCGTCGAGACCCTCTCGATCGTCGACTACGGCGACGTGCCGGTCTCGCCCGGCAACACGGAGCGCACGTACGGTCAGGTGGATGAGGCGCTCGCACCGCTCGTCGACGCCGGCGTCTTCCCGCTCGCCCTCGGCGGTGACCACTCCGTCACGCTCGCGGAGCTGCGCGTCCTGGCACGGCGGCACGGGCCGCTCGCCCTCGTCCAGCTCGATGCCCACGGCGACACGTGGGATGAGTACTTCGGCCAGCGCTTCTTCCACGGCACGACGTTCAAGCGGGCGCTCGAGGAGGAGCTGATCGAGCCGGCGGCGTCGGTGCAGGCAGGCCTCCGCGGCTCGCTCTACGGGCCTGACGATCTCGAGTCGGCGCGCGAGCTCGGCTTCGCCGTCCTTTCCTGCGACGAACTGCGGTCGCTGGGACCCGACGGTTACGCGAGCCTGGTCGCGAGCCGTGTGGGCTCGCGCCCGGTCTTCCTCTCCTTCGACATCGACGTTCTCGACCCGGCCTTCGCTCCGGGGACCGGCACGCCGGAGGTCGGCGGCCTCTCGACAGCGGAGGCACTCGCCTTCGTCCGCGCGTTGCGCGGCATCGATCTCATCGGCGCCGACGTCGTCGAGGTCTCACCGCCCTATGACGGCCCGGGGCAGCAGACGGCGCTTGCGGCCGCGAACGTGGCCTACGAGCTGCTCAGCCTCCGCGCGCTGGCAGCTCAGGGATAGCGGAAGCGCAGCGTCAGCCGGCTGTGTCGCCCCCAGGGATCGAGGGCGACGACGCGGAGCGCATACGAACCGCGCCGTAGCCCGCGCGCGTCGAGGCGAAGGCGGATCTGCATCGAGCTCGGCTTCCTCCGGTACGACTGGACGACGTGGTAGCTCCCGGCCCTGAGCGGGGCGCCGAAGCGGCTGCCCCCGCCCCGAATGACGACTGAAGTTCCGTGCGGGCCGGTCACGGTGCCCGAGACGCGTGACTGCGCGTGCACGGTGAGCCGTGTGGTGAGAAGGACCGTGTGGTCGGACGGATGGGGCTGCGCCTGGAAGGGTGTCAGCGTGGAGAGCGCGGGGCCGTTCGGTCCGGTGTAGTTCGGATCGCCCCAGGCGCCCTGCTTGAACAGCGCGACCTGGAACGGCGTTCGCGTCAGGACGTGGGTGAGGTTGTTCGAGTCGACGTACCAGCCGACGGCCGTTCCGGCCGGTAGCTGCGCCGGCGAGAGCGCCGGCACGGAGTGGTAGACCTTGCCGTCCGTCGAGTAGCCGAGCACCGTCCGGCTCGGCTGCGGTTGGGCGTAGGCGAAGTCGAGCGGCCACCTGAACCCCTTCGACGACAGTCCCGGCACCGACAGCGCCACCTCGCTGCCCGCCCTGCTGAGGGTGCCGCTGAACGGGGTGAGCGAGACGGTCCTGCCCACGGGCACCGCTCCCGGCTGCCACGTCACGACGGCACGCCCGTCGTCGGTCTGGAGGTTGCCCGCGATCCCGCGCCGCACCGTCTGGCTGCCGACGGAGACGGGTGGCAGCGGCGCCGCCACGACGATCCCGGTCGCGGTCGTGGTCGCCGACGCGCTACCGCCCTTGCCGGTCGCCGTCACGACGAGCGAAAGCGTCGAGCCGATGTCGTCGGGCGTGAGCGTCCGGCGCGGCCCCGTCGCATGGGGGATCGCGATGCAGGAGGTTCCGCTGGCGTTGCAGCGCCGCCAGCGATATGTGAACGTCGTCGGCGAGCCGGTCCACGTTCCGACCGAGGTCATCAGGACCTGTCCGTTCTGCGCAGTACCGACGATTACCGGCGCCCGAAGGTTCGTCGGTCGGGCCGACGGCGAGGTGCCCGCGGGAGCAACCGGCGCCGACGCAGCCGAGGTGACGGCGGCGGTTCCGCCGGTGGAGGCGGCGGTCACGACGACCTTGAGCGAGTGGCCCACGTCGCTGCTGGCCGGCCTGTACGACTCGCCCGTCGAGCCGGAGATCGCCGTGCAGGTGACGCCTGCGGCGTCACAGAGCTTCCACTGGTACGTGAACGCGATCGGCTTGCCGCCCTCCCACGTCCCGGGTACGGCGGCCAGCACCTTCCCCGCCACGGGCGCGCCGGCAATCGTGGGCGGGGTCGAGAGGAGCGGGGGCCCGACCGGATAGGGAGCGATGGCCACGGATGCGAGGCTCGTGCCGTTCAGCCGGTCGCCGTCGGCGCAGTGCTTGATCCCGGGGACGGAGAGGCAGTTCGTCCACTGCCAGAAGCTCCAGCCGCTGCCGTTCCAGTCCTGTGCGGGCACCAGCGGCTGGCTCTTGGACGTCCAGTGCGCGATCCAGAGCCCCGTGCCGGCGGCAGCGGCTGCCGTCGAGTCGCCGAGGTGGTCGCGCCAGAAGACCGGCGACGTGTAGAGGAACGGCTCGACCCCGGTGCGGGCGTAGATCTGGTCGAGCCAGGCCAGCGTCCAGATCAGCAGGCGCGGCTTGGGGAGGGAGCCGGTCGCCTCGAGGTCGAGCACGGGCGGCAGCTCTCCCGGCTGCGGCCCGGCGGCGCCGAGGAAATGGTTGGCCTGCCTGATCGCGCTCGCGGTCGCGGCGGCGACGTTTGCACCGGCCGGTCGAGCGAAGTGGTAGGCGCCGAAGACGAGACCGGCGGCCTCGCTGCCGTTCCGGTTCGTCGTGTAGGTCTTGTCGTTGTAGGCCGAGCCTTCCGTCGCCTTGCCGAATGCGAAGCGGTAGCCCGCGTGCGCGACCTTGCCCCAGTTGATCGCCCCGTTGTTGTTCGAGACGTCGAGGCCCTTCGTGCGTGTCGTCGCAGCGTCGGACACGCTCGCGACAAGGAGCGCCGTCAGCGCGATGGCGAGACCGGCGAGCAGTTGCCCGCGGCGCGCTCCGATGAGGAACCCCACAGCTCCCATGAGGCTAGCGCAGGTTTTGTTCGTCCGCGGTAAAAAAAGCCCTGCTTAGGACCGGACTGCTGCGCCGGTCCCGAGCGGCTCGCCGAACCGGGCGCGGCGGACGAATCGGCCGGTGCCCGGGGTGGCCACGAGCTCGCCGTCCTCGACGAGTACGGAGCCGCGCAGCAGAACGAGCTCGGGTGCGCCGACGACCTCGGTGCCTTCGTAGAGGTTGTAGTCGCAGCGCGAGTGGTGGGTGGACGCCGAGATCGTTTCCCGCCGTTCGGGATCGAAGACGACGAGATCGGCGTCGGCTCCGACCGCGATCGTCCCCTTGCGCGGGTAGAGGCCGAACAGCTTCGCCGGCTGCGTCGCGAGCAGGTCGACCATCCGGTTGAGGCTGATGCGGCCCTCGCGGACGCCGAAGTGGTGGATCATCTTGAGCCGGTCCTCGAGGCCGGGGCCGCCGTTCGGGATCTTCGTGAAGTCGTCCTTGCCGAGCGTCTTCTGCCCGTCCCAGAGGAACGCGCAGTGGTCGGTCGAGATCGCGGAGAGCGCGTCCGTGCGGACTGCGTCCCACAGCACGTCGTGGTTCGCCGCATCGCGGGCCGGCGGCGAGTAGACGTACTTCGCGCCCTCGAAATCGGGCAGTGCGAGGTCGTCGATCGACCGGAAGAAGTACTGGGTGCAGGACTCCCCCCACACGTTCCAGCCCTGCTCGCGGGCGCGGCGGATCGGCTCGACCGCCTGCCGGCAGGTGACGTGGACGACGTAGAGCGGGCTGCCGGCGATGCGCGCGAGCTGGATGGCGCGGTTCGTCGCCTCGCCTTCGAGCTCGGGCGGCCGCGTGAGCGCGTGGTGGATCGGAGCCGTGTCGCCGCGGGCGAGCGCCTCGCGGACGAGGATGTCGATCGCGTCCCCGTTCTCCGCGTGCACCATGACGAGCGCTCCGCTCGCCGCCGCAACCTCCATCGCGCGGAAGAGCGTCTCGTCGTCGACCTGGAGGACGTTCTTGTACGCCATGAAGAGCTTGTACGACGTGATGCCCTGCTCGGGCAGCCCGGCGAGCTCCTCGAGCCGCTCCTCGTCGGCGAGATCGGTGACGGCGATGTGGAAGCCGTAGTCGATCAGCGCTTTCCCGTTCGCCTTCGCGTGCCAGCCCTCGAGCGCCTCCGCGAACGTCTGTCCCTGGCCCTGGATGCAGAAGTCGACATGGCACGTGGTGCCGCCGCACGCGGCCGATCCCTGGCCCGACTCGAAGTCGTCGATCGTGACCGTGCCGCCAAAGGGCATGTCGAGATGCGTGTGCGGATCGATGCAGCCCGGCAGGAGGTACTTGCCGGACGCGTCGATCGTCCGCTCGGCCGCGACGTCGAGCTCGGCGCCGATCAGCGCGACGCGTTCGCCCTCGACGAGGACGTCAGCGACGAAGTCGTCGGCGGCGGTGACGAGGCGTCCTCCACGAATCAGGATCGACATCGCTCCCGAGTTTAAGCTCGGGAGGTGAGCCTGTCACCGGAACGGACCGTCGCCGAGCTGCGTGAGCTGCAGGAGCTGACGGGCGACGAAAACGGGGCTCAGCGCGTCGCCTGGACCGAGACGTGGGAGCGCGCGCGCCAGTGGCTGCGCGAGAAGGCGGTCTCGATCGGAGCCGACGAGGAAATCGACGAGGCCGGCAACCAGTGGTTCACGCTGCCCGGCGGGTCCGACCGGGCTCTCCTGATCGGGGGCCACATCGACTCGGTGCCGAACGGGGGCTGGCTCGACGGCTGTCTCAACGTGCTCGCCGGCGTCGAGGTGCTGCGGCGGATCGCGGAGGACGGGACGCCGCCGCTGACCATGCGGCTCGTCAACTGGGCCGACGAGGAGGGTGCTCGCTTCGGCCGCTCGCTCTTCGGCTCCTCGGCCGCGGCGGGCTCGATGAGCGACCAGGACGAGCTGCGCGAGCGGCGAGACGCCGACGGAATCGCGCTCCCCGACGCGCTTGCCGAGCACGGGGTCGACCTCGATCGCGCGCTCGAGGCGCGGCGGCAGCTGGAGGGTGCGGCGGCGTATCTCGAGCTCCACATCGAGCAGGGGCCGGTGCTGGAGTCGCTCGACCTGCCGCTGGGCGTCGTCCTCGGCACCTTCGGCGTCGAGCGTCATCTCGTCACGTGGCGCGGCCAGGCCGCCCACGCCGGCTCCACGCCGATGGACCAGCGCCGCGACGCGCTTGCGGGCGCGGCGAAGCTCGCGCTCGAGATCCGGCCGATCGCGGCGGAGGTGGGGGACGGCGCGGTCTGCACCTCGGGCGGTGTCGTCTGCCGGCCCGGCATCGTCACCTCCGTGGTCGAGACCGCCGAGCAGCTCCTCGACCAGCGGCACCTCGACGCGCGCGAAGCTCGCCCGGCTGCTCGAGCTCGCGCGAGAGGCGAGCGAGCGGTTCGCGGCAGAGGAGAACGTCGAGGTCGAGTGGGAGCGGATCTGGTCGATCGAGCCGATCCCGTTCGACGACCGGCTGCTCGAACTCGCCGACGAGGCCGTGCGCGAGGTCGCCGGCTCGTCGCACCGGCTGCCGTCAGGCCCGCTCCACGACGCCGCCGAGGTCGCGCGGGCGGGAATCCCGACGGTGATGCTCTTCGTTCAGTCCCTGCGGGGGCTCTCGCACACGAAGCTCGAGGACACGAAGGACGAGCACCTCGAGCTCGCCGTGCAGGCGCTCGACAGGCTGACCACGAAGACATTGGAGGCACTCGCATGAGCTTCCTGTTCGGAGACGAGCACGTGCAGCGCTACCGGGAGACCGACGGCGAGGAAGGACACGTCTGGCGCGAGGGCTCGACGATCCTGCTCCTGACGACGAAGGGCCGGAGCACCGGCCTCGACCGCACCGTGCCGCTCATCTACGACCTGGACGGCGCGAACCCGGTGATCGTCGCCTCGAAAGGCGGAGCACCCGAGCATCCCGGCTGGTTCAAGAATCTGGTGAAGACGCCGGAGGCGGAAGTCCAGATCCTCGATCGCCACGTCCCGGTGCGCGCCCGCGAAGCCGAGGGCGAGGAGCGCGAGCGGCTCTGGACGCAGATGAATCGCATCTGGCCGCACTACGACGAGTACCAGGCGAAGACCGAGCGACGCATCCCCGTCGTCGTGCTCGAACCGGAGTGACGCCCGCGCAGCTCCGCCGGCTCTGCTTGAAGCTCTCGGGCGCCGAGGAGACGTTCCCGTTCGGCCCCGAGACCTCGGTCTTCAAGGTCGGCGGGAAGATGTTCGCGCTCGCCCAGCTGAAGCGGCAGCCGCTGCAGGTGAGCGTCAAGTGCGAGCCGGCGCTCGGCGAGCAGCTGCGCGGGACGTACGACGAGATCGAGCCCGGCTACCACCTGAACAAGCGGCACTGGCTGACCGTGACCTGCGGCGGAGCAGCGTCCGACGACCTCGTGCGCGAGCTCGTCGCCGGCAGCTACGACCTCGTCGCCTGAGCCGCGGTAGTCTCGGAGGCGTGGACTTCGGCGTCACGGTTCTCCCGGATCCGCCCTTCTCGCGCTGGCTCGAGCTGATCCAGCTCGCCGAGCGGCACGGCTTCGGCTACGCGTGGACGTACGACTCCCACGTCCTCTGGCAGGAGTCGGTGCCGATGCTCGCAGTTGCCGCGCGCGAGACCTCCAGGATCAAGCTCGGCCACTTCGTGACGAACCCCGCGACGCGCGACCCGACCGTGCTCGCCAGCTCGTACGCGACGCTGCAGGACCTGTCGGACGGGCGGATGGCGATGGGCGTCGGGCGCGGCGACTCGGCCGTGCGCTACATCGGCCGGCAGCCGATGAAGGTCGCGGAGTTCGAGCGTGCGTGCGCGATGGTGCGCGCCTTCATGAACGGCGACGAGGTCGAGTGGAACGACAAGCAGCTCCAGCTCAAGTGGGTGCGACCGGAGCTGCCGCGGATCCCGATGTGGGTCGCCGGCTACGGACCGAAGGCGCTCGCGGTCGCCGGACGGGTGGGCGACGGCGTGATCATCCAGCTCGCCGATCCGGAGATCATCCAGTGGATCATGGACACCGCGCGCCGCGCGGCCGAGGAAGCCGGACGCGACCCCGCGGAGCTCCGGTGCATCGTCGGCGCACCGGCCCACATCTCCGACGACCTCGCCGACGCGCGCGAGCAGGTGCGCTGGTTCCCGGCCATGGTCTCGAACCACATCGTGGACTTGATCGGCCGCTACGGCGCCGACGGAGCGGTCGTCCCGAAGGCGCTGACGGACTACGTCCAGGCCCGCGAGTTCTACGACTACAACGACCACTCGCGCGTCGGCGCAAAGCACGGCGAGTTCGTCACCGACGAGATCTGCGACCGCTTCTGCGTCCTCGGGACGGCGGAACAGGCGAAGGCGAAGCTGCAGGAACTCCAGGGGATCGGCGTCGACCAGTTCAACATCTACCTCATGACCCACAGTCAGGAGGAGACGCTGCAGGCGTTCGGCGACTCGATCATCCCCGAATTCTCCGAGATCACTGCCTAGCCTCCGTCAGCTCCTCGAGCTCCGCCAGGCGTACCCGCTCTCGTGGTCGCCGATCGGCTCGACTCTCCTCGTCGCATCGGACCTGCCCGGCACGCGGCAGCTGTTCACGCTCCCCGCCGAGGGGGGTGAGCTCACCCAGCTGACCGAGTACGCGGAGCCCGTGACCGGGCTTCACCTTCCGGACGGGCGCGTGCTCGTCGAGATCGACGAGGCCGGAAACGAGCGGACGCAGCTCCACATCCTCGAGGAAGGGCCGCTCGTCAGCGATCCGCGCTTCAACCACTGGACGCCCCACGTCTCGCGCGACGGGCGGCTGCTCGCTTACGCGACGAACCGACGCAACGGCCGCGACTTCGACATCGTCGTTCGTGAGCTCGGGAGCGGGGAGGAGAGGGTCTTCGAGCTCGGCGGCCTGTGCGCGTCCGGCGAGCTCTCTCCGGACGGCCGTTGGGTGGTCGCCGGGCAGCTCGGCGAGCTGAGCGGCGACTCGAACCTGTTCTTGCTCGGCACCGAAAGCGGCGAGGTTGTCCACGTGACACCCCACGAGGGCGCGGCCGAGTACGTGGAGCCCGTCTGGCTCGCCGACTCGTCCGGCTTCCTCTGCGCGACGAACGAGGGCCGCAACACGTTCGCGATCTCCCGCTACACGCTCGGCGGCGTCTGGGAGGTCGAGCACGAGTCGGAGTGGGATCTGGGGGTCTTCGGCGACGATGCGGGCCGGCGCGTGATCGTGGTCGAGAACGACGACGGCTACTCCCGCAGCGCTGACCTGCCTTTCCCGGGAGACGGCGTCGCGGACCACTTCGTCTTCTCGCCCGACGCCTCGCAGGTCGCGTTCGGCTTCTCGACGACGACCGAGCCGCAGCAGGTCTGGGTGCACGACTTCGCCTCGGGCGAGTCGCGGAAGCTCACCGACCTCGGCAGGGTGGACGGCGGCGTCGAGCCGTCGCTCCACCGCTACGAGAGCTTCGACGGCGAGTCGATTCCGGTCTTCCTGTTCCTCCCGGAAGGAGAAGGCCCGTTCCCGGTCGTCGTCACGGTCCACGGGGGTCCGGAGGCACAGTGGCAACCGTGGTACTCGAGCGGCTTCGGCGCCCTGACGCAGTACCTCGTCGCGCGCGGCTATGCCGTCGCAGCTCCGAACGTGCGCGGCTCGTCGGGCTACGGGAAGCGGTTCGAGCACCTCGACGACGTCGAGAAGCGCCTCGACTCGGTCGCCGACCTCGCGTCGCTGCACGCGTGGCTGGCCGCGCGGCCGGAGATCGACGGCTCGCGTGCGGTCGTCTACGGGCGCTCGTACGGTGGCTACATGGTGCTCGCGGCGCTCGCGTTCCAGCCGGACCTGTGGGCTGCCGGGATCGAGTTCGTCGGCATCTCGAACCTCCGCACCTTCCTCGAGAACACGTCCGAGTACCGCCGAGCCGCGCGCGAGCGCGAGTACGGACCGCTCTCCGATCCCGTGCTCCTCGAGCGGCTCTCCCCGTGGAGCCGGCTCGACGAGATCCGGGCGCCGCTCTTCATCGAGCACGGGCGAAACGATCCTCGCGTGCCGGTCGGCGAGTCGGAGGCGATCCACCGCGAGCTCGTCGCCCGCGGCATCCGCTGCGAGCTCGTGATCTACGAGGACGAGGGACACATGGTCGAGAAGCTTCAGAACCGCGTGGACGTCTTCGAGCGAGCGGTCGCGTTCCTCGACGAGGTGCTCGAGCCGCCCGAGGTGTCGCCGATACGATGACCGCCGCGCGGCGCCTTGGCCGAGTGGTTAGGCATGGGTCTGCAAAACCCAGCACACCGGTTCGACTCCGGTAGGCGCCTCTCACAAAAAGCCCCGGAAACGGGGCTTTTAGATGTCTTGTTGTTGTCACAATTGGCGAAACCGAACGGGTGCGCGCCAGTATGCGCGCCAGTCTGCTAAAGTCCGCGCAACGCAAAAGGCCCGCGACGCATGAACGTCCGGGCCACGGCAACAGGAGGCGAGTCCTGATGCAATCTCAGGGTAGCGAGGCGAAGCGGAAGCTTCCCACCGGCATCCGTGAGCGGCACTCTCGCGCGTGTCCGTCACGCGACGGCGGCAAGTGCGGTTGCGCACCGAGTTACGAGGCGTCCGTCTATGACGCGCGCCAGTCGCGCCAACTAGGGCGCGTCGTCAAGATCCGTAAGACGTTCACTGGTAAGGGCGCGCTGGCCGCAGCAAAAGGATGGAAGCGTGACGCTGACGCGCAGGCTGCGCGTGGCGAGGTGAAGTTCGAGCGGAAGGTGCGGCTCGAGGACGCGCTGACGGAGTGGCTCGGCAAGTGCGAGCGGGGTGAAGTTCGCTCGCGGCGTCGCATCCCCTACAGCGCGAGCACGCTCCGCGACTACCGGAGCGATCTAAGCCGCTTCGTGCTGCCCGACCTCGCGCACCTGGCGGTCGCCGACATTACCCGCAGCGACGTGCAAGCGATCATCGAGCGGATGAACGGCCAGGGCTACGCAGGCCAGACCGTCCGCAACGCGATCGTCGCACTGCAAGCGTTCTACCGCTGGCGCAAGCCGCCGATTGATCCAACTATCAATCTCGATCTACCCGAGCCCGGAGCGAGACGCGAGCGGGCAGCGACGCCGCTCGCTGCACAGGAGCTTCTAGCAGCGCTTGACGGAGACGCACGCGACGTGTACGCCGCCGCCTTCTATGCGGGGCTGCGCCGTGGGGAGTTGCAGGCGCTCCGCGTCGAGGACGTGAAGGCGGACCGGATCAGCGTCTCTCGGAGCTGGGATCCGGTAACCGGCGAGAAGGCGCCGAAGTCGAAAGCCGGCGTTCGGGACGTGCCGCTTATCGATCCGCTGCGGTCGGCCCTCGGGCGGCGCTGCGAAGGCAGGCCGGGACAGGCGTTTGTGTTTGGCTCCGACGAAGCGCCCTTCGTGCCCAACACAATCCGCCGCCGTGCGGAAGCGTGCTGGGCGGTTTCAGCCGTAGGTGCCTTCCTGCAAGGTCGAAGCAGCGACCTCGAGCCGATCGGCCTGCACGAGTCGCGACATAGCTTCTCGACCTGGCTGGACCACGCTGGGATCTCGGAGGCGCGGGCGGATCGTTACATGGGCCACGCGAATCCGAGCGTCTCGGCCCGCTACAGGCACCAACTCGAGGGGCAGCTCGCAGAAGATGCGGCGACGCTGGAGGCGTACCTCGCTGGCGTCCAGGCCGGAAAGGTCGTAGCAATAGCGTCCTAAACCCTACTCTCCCCTAACAGGGCCACCGAAATAGTCGGCCTCTTTCTAAGTACACCTAGAGTGCACACATGGAGAGAGTTGCGAGTTTGGACTCGCAATAGCCGGTGCTCGGTCAACGACGCTGAGCACCCCGTTAGCCTCACCCTTTGCATAGGGCAGCGGCTGCGGACGGCCTTTCGGCCGGTCGGCTTCTTGGCGGCAGTATGCCGACTTGAAGCCTGTCCGTAGCCTTCCCATTGCATGTGTGTTAGTCGGCGAGCCCACAACGGGCGAGCCGCTGCGCGTATGTCCTCTAAGTAGACGGCTTGGGCATCGACAGTCGAGCTCGTCGGTGCTTCGCCGTGTACTACCCATTTTAGTGAGAGAAGTCTGTTCCGTAGGAGTCGGTTGCTATCGACACGCGCGGTCAACGTCAAGGAGTGGTCAATGCCTTATCAGAACGTTTTCGGTACGCCCAGTTCGCTGTCGCTTGAACCAGCAGCGGCGGAGAAGCCACGGGCACGTGGCCTCCTTGACGAGAGGCGCGACGGTCTCGAGCCTGACCATCTCGAGGCCGTCCCGTCACTTGAGAGTTTTCTTCACGAGCACGCCATCAGTGAGGCCGTAGGCAGTGCCGGCCGCTATATCCGCTTCGAGCGGGGCGAGTACGACAAAGTCGCGCCTCACTTCGCTGATTGCGCCGAGAAGATTCGACGCTTTACGCGCACGGTCGTCGGCCAGGAAGGCGGTTTCGTAATCGTCCGTCAGGGCTGGGGTGCACCCGTTGCACCGCAGCTTCGCCCGGACGCGGCCGTCATTGTCGATGGCCGCATGAGACCGAGTTATCACCCAAGCGACCCGAGCCGTACGTACACCTACTGGACGACGAAGAAGGGTGAGAGGTTCAAGGTTCGTGCGCTACCTCACGGCGAGCAACGCGAGCGGCACATCCTGAAGCACCACGAGGGAGAGAACGTCGAAGGACTGCACTTCACTCCTTCCCGGCCGGCCAAATCATCCTGCCGCCAGGGACCGAGCACGCCAAGCGGCTCGATGTTCCTGACCCTGATCGCGTACGCCACGCAGAGCGCGTCTTCTTCGTCATCGAGGGATCCCTAAAGACCGATGCGATTCTGAGCACAGGCGAGGCCGCGTTCGGCGTGCCGAGTGTCACCCTCTGGGGCGCGCCCGAGCTGGATTTCTTCGTCCACGCCATGAAGCTGCGGTCCAGCAGCTCGTCATCGTCCCCGATGCCGACTGGGTTAGCAATCCGCTCGTCATCGCTCAGGCAATGCTCTGCCGTGAGCATCTGCGCGGGAAGGGCGTCGATGCGGTAGTGGCGGCGCCCCCGCTTAGCAACGACTCGATCATCCATGACCCCACGTATGGAGACCTGAAAGGCGTGGACGACTATCTACGCGCTGGTGGTGTACTTGACGAGCTAGCAGTCCTCGAGCGCGAGACCTGTAGCGAGGTAGGGATCCGCAGCGCAATCCGTCGTCCGAACAGTCGGCTCTATCTGCTCGACGCCTTTGCAACGAAGCGCGCTATTCGAGCGATGCGGACACTGCCTTTGTTCGCGGATGGCAATGGGCAGCTCGTAAAGAGCGTGGCGATGTTCGCGCGGATGATGCGCTGCAATCGTCGGACGGCAGTAAAGGCGATCGTAGATCTAGAGCGCGTCGGGCTTATCGAGGTAGAGGGCGGTCTCGATTACCGACTACCCAGTACCGAAGATCGAGATACGGGAACTCGGCACGACTACGACTGGAGTTCCGATGAGCGCCCGTGTGTCACGATCGCGCCCGACTTCTGCGCCATCGAGACCACAGTCCCGCTACGCGAGAGGCCGGTAATGAGACGACTAGGGAAGGAGGTCGAGGTTGTCGCAACAGCACGGGCATAGGCGCAACCTCTCCAATCGAGAGCTGTTCGAGCTATGGACTTGGCGCTCGACTGTTTCGAGCAGTCGCTCGTGGCACTACAGCGCCAACAGAAGGAACTAGCCGAGCGGATCGCCTCCATCGCTCCCACTCAGTCGGACATCGAGCGCGCGAAGTAGATACGTTCATCGGGCGGAGCCTGGCGTAGCTGTGTCTGCGGAGATTCGGCGGATTGCCACCTTCGTATCACCACCACGAACCACCACGACACCGCTGCGTCACCCGCGCGCGCGCGCGAGGTTCCTCGCGTCGCACTTACGCCGGCCGAGGCCGCCGAGGCGCTTGGCTGCTCGGCAGAGTTCTCCGCCGAGCACGTTGATGCCGAGTTGCGCTGGATTAGGCGTGGTCGGAAGCGTATTGTCCCGGTGTCCGCGCTCGAGTTGTGGGCGCTGGAGAACGCAGAGCCGACGTTATGACGCGGGTGTCGATAACCCGCCACGGCCTAGAAGTTCCTGCTAATCGCATGCCGCGCGCCAATGCGCGCCAGCGTCGAGCCTTCCTGCGGCCGGGATTCTCCCGCGTCGGGCTTGGCAGGGGGCAGTCCCTGGCAACGTTGGGCTCGAGCAAAATGCATTCGCGCGATGCCGGCCGCAAAAGCGAACCCCGGCCGTGGACGAGCGGCCCGCGCCCCGGACGCAACACAATTCGTCGTGAGTCTCAACGCAGGGCCTCCCACCACGCAATCCACGCTCCCATCCCCGACTGAAGGGTCCGCTTTGCCTCGCCCTAAGAAGGCGTTTCCCCGCTGCTCTGCCACGCTGAAAGACGGGAGTCTTTGCGGCTCCGTTGCGATCGAGGGCGGCCTGTGCGTTCCGCACGCAAAGAAGGCGGCTGCCGCTGGGGCCGAAGCGGCGGGTTCCTCTGCTGCCTGGGGACTGTGGAGGCGGCTGCTGTTGTCGGCCGTGGGCGAGTCCGATTCCTTTCGGCTCCCGAGAAGGGGTGCCGGCGGGTCCTCCCGCCCGCGTCATTGGGGGAGTCCGGCTCGCGGACCCGCCGAGGCCGAGGACCCGCGTGGGTCTCGGTCTCTACGGGCCGCGTTGCGTGAGGGCTCTTCAACGGCCGAGGTCGCCTCGCTTATGCAGTCGATGCTGCTTGACGGACTACGGGCAAACAAGACCGTGTTCTGCACGTGCAAGGGGTGCGGCAAGAGAACTCCGGTGGACTTGCCTGACCTCTCCACCCGGATTAGCGCGACTCGCGCTCTGA